>NZ_JBLXHC010000001.1:0-357018 GCF_048260065.1 Gimesia sp.
CGAGGCTGGCTTTATTGTCTCGTCCGAGCTAGTCCTGATTTCCACCATCGCCGTGCTGGCCATGATTGTCGGGCTGAGTGAAGTCGCCCATGGCGTCAACCAGGAACTGGAAGACGTGGGCAGTGCCTTCGGACGGATTAACCAGAGCTTCTATGTTGCGGGAGCTCATGGCCATAAAGCCTGTGTGGACGGCAGCAGTTTCCATGACCAGGCGGACTTCTGCGATGGCGAGAACGATATCGTCTGCGACCGTTCTCCACGCAATGAAGGTAACGGCTACTACTATTAAGATGTAATAAGAGTTTCCGAGACGGAAGCAGGCTTGCATCGAGGCGGAGGTCTCCACCTCAGGCACTCTCATCGAACCGGTGAGAGTGCTTTTTTTATGCGCTTATTTGGGAAAGAAATCGGCCAGGTTTACAACGGTTTCCGTGCGTGCAGAATAGTCCAGGGCATTCAATACACGTTGTGTGTTGATTCCCAGATCAGGCCATTGCTGTTCCAGGTGGCCTGAGCGAATAATATTACAGAAATGATTGATCATGCAGGTTTCCTGCAATGGATTTTCTGTTTCATACTTCGTGGAATTCCCCAGAGAGTCAACGACTTGAAATTGTGGTTTGGTATTTTCCCAGGGACGCGTGAAATCGTTGCAGACCAGAGATGCTTTCGTTCCTGCCAGTTCGAACCATTTGCGCATACTGACATCAAATCCACAGTCAAAGGAAGCGATGCGATCTTTGCTGAACCACATGATTCCGGAAAAGTTGTAGTCCACATCGTTATAGGGGCGTGCTGTTCCAAAAACTTTTTGTGGAAGTTCATTGAAAGCCCACAGGCTGGCTCCGATGCAATACCAACCCAGGTCACCAAGAGAGCCACCCCCGAGGTTTCGCTGTAATCGAAGATCGTTTTCCGGGACAGTGTCCCAACAGAAAGTAAACGAGGAAGTCAGGCGACGATGTTCTCCGAGCGCATCACTGCGGATCAGTTCCAGCATTTTTTTCGCACGCGGATGGTGATACCACATGACCCCATCCATGAGTTGTACTTCATTCTCCAGACAAACACGTCGCATTTCACGTGCCTGGTTCACATTCAATGCCAGTGGTTTTTCACAGAGCACGTGTTTGCCGGCTTTTGCGGCACGGACTGTCCATTCGCCATGAAGTGAAGGGGGAAGTGGAATATAGACGGCGTCAATTTCGGGATCATGCAGCAGTACTTCATAACTGCCTACACTGCGTTTTACCTGATGTTTTTTGGCCCAGGCGGATGCTTTATCAGGATCGCGGCTTGCGACACAGGTTAATTCTGCATTTTCAGCTTGATGAATGGCAACGCTGATTTTCTCTGCAATACGAGCTGTACCCAGGATTCCCCAGCGTACAGTTCGGTTTGAGTCTCTCATGAGATGTGTTCCAAAGCGGTATGAAATAAGATTTATGAAAAAAAATTTGAAATCTTCAAACCAAATCGTTATTGTTGAGAGAGCGAGCAGCCTGTCTTTTGATTATTCAATTCTTATTTTCATCTAATATCTGCTCAATATCACAGACTTTTCAAGTTCTGTAAAGTGATCGTCGTTCAGTTCATCTGCCAGTTTTTAAGTCGCGCTCACATCACTATTCAAATTCATCGCGCTTGTCGAGGTAATCACTTTTCTTGTGTGCATGCCTTGAACATATGCGTTCTAAAAATGCGTTCGCATTGAACACTATTATCAGAACACCTGCTGTGTAATCTGGTAGACAGGAGTTGAAAATGGTCAAACGAATACAATTGCCAGTCGTTTTGGGAATCGTGTTGTTGCTGTGCAGCACATCCATCGCACCCGTCAATGGCACACCCCAAAAAGGGCCCATGACAACACTGAGTCTTCAGCCGGATGCACCTCAGGTGGAACTGTTTGAGGGAATCGAAAAACAGCAACTGGGGGCCCGCGTATATCCCATGAGTGCTTACAGTTCCTCCGTCTTTATTTCCAATCTGACGACGGAGCCTCTCACGGTGAAAGTTCCTGCTGCCGTTTCTTCGGTACACATTCTGGCACAGGCAGGACCCAATCCAGGTCTGTTGCAGCCGTTGCAGGGGGGGCAGACACAGGTGGGTGACAGCCAGGCTGTGGGAGGTAATCTGAATCCTGTCGGAAACAATCAGAACTTTGATTTCAATGGGTTGTTTACAATTCCACCCGAAAAAACGGTGAAATTAAAACTCAGCTCTGTTTGTCTCGAACATGGCAAACCCTGCCCCTCCAGTTTAAAAACTTACGAGCTGCGGCCCATTGAATCTCAGGTGAAGGATAAAGCACTCGTGATGGTACTGCAGAAGTACAATCCGAAACATGACGATCTCGAAATGGTACAGGCAATTGCCTGGCATCTGAGCAGTCATCTGAGCTGGCAGGAACTCGCCAGCAAAAAGAAACATCAGACTGTGGGTGGTGGTGTTTCCTACTTCACTCCCGCGCAGTTGATTGCAGCGAAAAAAGTAGTAGAGCTTGCCAGGATTGAATCCCATAAACTGGCAGCACAGGAAACGAATTCATTTTCGGATTCCAATGCGGATGCAGAAGCGCGTCCTGTATTGAGCCGGGTTCGTCAGGAAAGACGATAAAAAAACAGGGGACTTTAGAAAGTCCCCTGTCTGATTTCAATTCTGGTCAGTTTTAGATTCAGCGAGACAGTGGTTTGAACTGCAGTCGATGTGGAGAGTCTGCGTCTTTGCCCAGTTCTTCATGTCGCTTCGCTTCGTACATTTTGTAGTTACCTTCAAACCAGCGAACCTGGCTGTCTCCTTCGAAAGCGATGATGTGTGTCGCCAGTCGATCCAGGAACCAGCGGTCGTGGCTGACGACCAGGGCACAACCCGTATAATGTTCAAGGCCTTCTTCCAGTGACCGCAGTGTATCGACATCAAGATCGTTGGTCGGTTCGTCCAGTAACAGCAGGTTTCCGCCAGATCGCAGAAGTTTGGCCATGTGAACCCGGTTGCGTTCCCCGCCGGACAACTCACCTACCAGTTTCTGCTGGTCAGGACCTTTGAAGTTAAAACGACCTACATAGGTACGAGCATGAATGCTCGATTTTCCTACTACCAGATGTTCGTGTCCTTGGGAAATTTCTTCGTAGACGGTTTTCTTCGGATTCAATGCGTCGCGGCTTTGGTCGACATACGACAGCTCAACAGTTTCCCCCAACTCCAGTGTCCCGCTGTCAGGTTTTTCCAGACCCATGATCATTTTAAACAGTGTGGTTTTACCGGCTCCGTTCGGACCGATCACTCCAACGATTCCACCGCGGGGTAATTCAAAACTGAAGTTCTCAAACAGCAGTTTGTCGCCAAAACCTTTGGTCAGATTTTCAGCGACGAGTACCCGGCTGCCCAGTGGTCGGGAAATCGGGATTTGAATATCTGAAGCGTCGTCCCGTTTTTCATATTCTTCTGCGGCGAGTTCTTCATAACGCTGCACACGGGCTTTGTTCTTGGAGGCCTGGGCCTTGGGGGACATGCGGACCCATTCCAGTTCCCGTTTGAGGAATTTCTGTCGTTTGGATTCCTGCTTTTCTTCGACAGCCAGACGGGCCTGTTTCTGTTCGAGCCACGAAGAATAATTGCCTTCAAAGGGGATGCCTCGTCCGCGTTCGAGTTCCAGAATCCAGCCGGCAACGTTATCCAGGAAGTAGCGATCGTGGGTGATTGCGACGACGGTACCCTGGAATGTATGCAGGTAGCGTTCCAGCCAGGCGACTGATTCCGCGTCCAGATGGTTGGTCGGTTCGTCCAGCAGCAGCAGATCCGGGTTCTGCAGCAGGATTTTACACATGGCGACACGGCGTTGTTCGCCACCAGATAAAGTGCCAATCACAGCGTCGCCGGGGGGAACCCGCATCGCATCCATGGCGATTTCGAGAGTCCGGTCCAGTTCCCAGAGATTGGCGGCATCGATCTGGTCCTGCAGTTTGGCCTGTTCTTCGATCAGCTTTTCCATCTCTTCGGGAGTGGGGTCTTCGCCAAACTTCATGTTGACTTCATTGTAACGATCCAGAATGGCCTGTGACTCTGCGACCGCTTCAGCAATACATTCTTCTACCGTTTGTTCCGCGTTTAAATCGGGTTCCTGTTTAAAGTAACCGATTTTGATCCCTTTGGCAGGACGGGCATCCCCTGAGAAGTTGGTATCTTCACCGGCCATAATTTTCAGCAGCGTACTTTTACCCGCGCCGTTGGTACCCAGAACACCGATTTTTGCTCCCGGGAAAAAGGAGAGCCAAATGTCTTTCAGAACCTCTTTCTGTTCAAAGACTTTGGTAACACCTTCCAGTTGCATAATGTATTGTTGTGCCATGACTTATTCTCTTGTCCTGCGGGACGGATACTCTGGAGTGAAGAATTTGTTGGAAACGCTTGTGTTCCACTTGCCGCATACCATAGCTGTACGGTCACGACAAGTCACTCGAAACGGGGGACTACTCTGGGAAATACTCAAAAAACCCGGTAAACGGCGCTGATTTTAGTCATCCTGAAGAGGAATTCAAGGGCGAACGGGGGGCTGCTCTGGTGGGGGAGCCGATTCCGGTTTTCGCATCAGTATGATGAAATAACCATTGGTCTGATCAGGGAGCAGTTCCCAGTGTTCGGGGTGGTCATGATATTCCGGAATCTGGTCGGGGGTTTTAATCTCGCTATAAGGGTGTTGTGTATCGATCACAATATAATCGGTGTCAGCGGGGACACCTGCCTGGTATTCATTCACCTTTCGCAGGTAGTTACTGTAATCATAGGAACGGTCAAAATGCGTAAACCGGGGATGAACAAAATCCGTAGAAGCCACGCGACTGTCCGGTGGAATCTGTGCCAGTACTTTGGGAAATTGTGCTGCGCGCTCGCCGGGGACGTAGAGCCGCTTCCAGTACCAGGTGGAACCGGAATCCCAGAATACCAGTCCCAACGGGCTCAAGCTGAAGAACAAGGCGGTTGCCAGCGATGAACTCCAGAGAAAGTGTATGGCAAAATTCTGTCCCGAGGCAGGGGAGATTTTGAACCGTGACGCGCGTCGTTCCAGCAATTTTGGAATATTACCCGTTGCGCAGGCAGCCGCCCAGCAGAGAACCGGAACGATGGGGGCATGGAAGTGGTGACGCGGATCATGCGCAATTTCATTCAGGCAGAGCAGACTGAAAAGAGGCAACGCAACCAGGATTCGACTGGGTGAGAGTAATGGCAGTAATCCCAGGGGGACAACTAATGCCAGGAAATAAATTAACGTATCCGGTCGAAACAGTTCCCCCAGCAGCATTCCCGGATTGAACAGAATGTTATTAATGACTTCACCCAGCGTGCTGCCAAATTTGCTGAAATAGCCGACATAGTGGACCTGTTCACCACTGCGAAACCACGGGATTGCGTATTTAACAACGAACAGCAGATACAGGACCGCGAAGACAGACACGCCAATTCCCGATCCAACGGTACGTAGAAAGCTCTGTTTTGACTCTTCCGGAAGTTGTTTTCTCTCACACCACTGCTGCCAGGCAATCCAGAGTCCCAGTGGTCCCAGGATGATGGCGAAATCTTCTTTCGCCGTTAATGACAAAAGAAGGAGGATCGCTGCTGTCTTCCAGCGTTTTAACTCAAGGGCTTCCAGCGCAAACAGTAGCACGGGAACCCCGAAGGAAATCGGTCGGAATGTTTTCAGATCGATGGCGATATCCAGAAACTGCAGGGGGAAATAGCAGAGGTAGGCGGCAACCATGGCTTTCCCTGCCGTGGTGGAACCACTGTGTCTGACCGTCATGCGATACAGGGGGATCGCTCCAGCAGCCAGCGCTACGGTTTCACACAATTCCATCGTCAAATGGGAAGGCCAGATTAAATAGACTGGCAGCAGGAACAGATGGATGAACTGAATGTGTTCTCCCCAGAACAGTCCCTGATCCAGATAACTGCGAAATCCCTTTCCATGTGAAAGATTCCAGAGATGTTCTTCGTACATGGCCGAGTCGCCGTGTGGAATCAGCAGACCTTTGTATAATTGCCAGTTCATCCAGGTGAAGATTAATGTGAAGCATCCCATCATCAGCCATGCGGTGAGCGGTACTTGGGTTCTGGGAGTGGTAACCAGATCTGGTTTCGGTTCCATAGACTGAAGAGGAAAGAGCATTCCCGCGAACGTTGCCAGCCAGCCAGCAATGCTGATCGCAAACCAGAATTGGGATGTCGCCAGCATGAGTGCTTCGACGCTGTCCCAGTTCAGAATGAAAAATGTAATCCGCAATATTTCCCACACGGCAGGCAGCAGCCACCAGCGAAATCCACGGATGCCCCAGTCTGTTAAAACTGTTGTGAAGGATTGACCATGGATTTTAGAGATCAGGAATGTACCTGCGATCCACAAACCACAGGCAGCGATCAATAGATAGAGCAGCAAAGGAAAAAAAGGGATGATGGCAGTCTGACTGACGGGGTCGATTATACCGGACCAGGCCTGAATCATCGACTGCCAGAGTGGAGCACTCACATACAGAGTTGCAATGTCCTGAGTTCCCAAAATCGTCTGTAATGCCAGAGTGATAGATCCACTGCCCAGGAGAATGCAGAGCAGCGCAAACGTAAGCTGTCGGCTGTCGATCGATGACTTGGGGGCAGGGGGCTGGTTCATTAATTTCGATCTGGATTCAGGTATGTATCAGGAAGTTTTGACAGGACAGGCAATTCCAATACCAGTTTTTTGGAGAAGCAGGCTGAAAAAAAACTGATTCAGGTGAAAAAAAACGGACTCTTGCTACAATACTTTGCACGACCCCTCATAATCAACATTCTAAATGGTTTTCATTCAGCAGGGAAGCATTACAGGTTAGACCATGAAACATTCTGATGAGCCGATTCGCGTTTACTGTGCAGGTCCGTTATTCAATCGCAGCGAACGTGAAGAAATGACGGCAATTGCCAACCAGTTAATGGAGTCTGGTTACACTGTTTATCTGCCTCACCGTGATGGCATGGAATTTCGCCTGATTCTGGATGTGCTGGTGGAACGCAACTGGGATGCACCGACGGCTGCCCAGTTTCTGCATGAAGCGATTTTTGCTCTCGATGTTTACCAGCTGGTCATTGAATGTGAAGCGATGGTCTGGAATCTGAATGGCCGCACGCCGGATGAAGGAGCTGTCTCCGAAGCAGCGATGGCCTGGGTACTGGGCAAGCCGTTGATCGCGTATCAGGATGACGTACGTTCGCTGATTCAAGGTCGAGTCAACCCTCTGCTGGTGGGTATGGTGGATTTTGAATCTGTCGACGAAATTGAACTCATTCCAGATACACTTTCTGCAGCAATCAAATCTCAGGGGGTTCCCTCATCGGTCTCGCTAGATCAGTTACCGCCTAAAGTTCAACGGGCTGTGAAAGCAGGTCAGGTTTTGTGGGAGGCACTCTGTTCTGAAGGTGCTCAGGAGAATAATGAGCTGATTGCCTCCGTTGTCGAAGAACTCTTTGCTCCCAATGATCCTTCTACAATTCTTGCCTGATCTGTAAATTCAAACGAGCGGAAAACTGTCAAAGCCTTATGAACCATCCTTATGTAGAGATCCCGGAGTTATCGAGTCTACAGTCAGGTAGTGGCCTGGTGCGAATTCCCTACCAGCAGGATGTGCCCTTTACAAAACGTGTGCGGGCGCTGGTCGATACGGCTGAATTTCGCAGACTGTCGCATATCACACAGTTGGGCTTTACTTCACTTGTCTATCCGGGAGCCACTCATACGCGATTCGAACACGCGTTGGGCGTGTATCAGAATGCGTTGCAGTATCTCTGGCAGTTAGGGAAAGATCCGCGTTTCACTGCTACCATTGACGTGCATACTGCAGAGGTCCTGATTGCGTCGGCTCTGCTGCATGATCTGGGGCACTGGCCTTTCTGTCATTTGATTGAGGATATGTCGCTGGAAGGGATTCCCCGGCATGAGGCATTCGCCAGAGAGTTTCTTGCAGACGGTCGAGAACTGGCAGAGATTCTCCGATCAGAGTGGGGTATAGAGCCAGTCGAAGTACTGGATATTCTGGTTCCCAGTTCTGACACTCCGGAAATGCGACTGGTCCGCTCGATTCTGTCCGGACCCATTGATATCGACAAGATGGATTACCTCGATCGGGACAGCCTGCATGCCGGTGTTCCCTATGGTCGTAATTTTGATAAAAACCGATTGATTCAGTCGTTAATGGTCAATGAAGCCGGCGATGGTCTGGCGATTGGCTCTAAAGGAAAGACGGCCGCAGAACTGATGGTGTTTGCGCGTTATGTCATGTTCAGCGAAGTCTACTGGCATCATGCCGTTCGTTCCGCCAGTACCATGTTTGCGCGGGCCTTCTATCATTTGTATCCGCATCTGGATCTTTCTACTTACTTTCAGCTGACGGAAGCTGACTCGGTTTCCGTGTTACGTACTCAGGCACGCGGTACGGAATGCGAGCGTCTGGTGGAAGGAATCTTCAGTACGAAGCGACTGTTGTATAAGCGAGTCGCGGAATTCAGTTTTTATGAATCATCCGAAGTTTACGAACTGATCGCGCATCGGCCTGTTTCATCACTGGTGCGCTGGAGTGAGAGTCTGGCAAAACGACTTTCTCAGAAATTTCAGCAACCGGTTGCCTCCACGGATATTCTGATTGATGCGCCACCCACGCATCGTGAAGTCGAGTTTAATGTGGAAATTTATTCCTCACGGGAGGCAAAATATCGACCGCTGCATGTGGTGTCTCCGGTTGTAGATACTCTGGCCCGAAAACAGTTTGATGATTTTGTGAAACGGGTTCGGGTTTTTGCCCATCCTGACATTGCCCGTCTTTGTATCGAGATGGATGATTTTCAAAGCATGTTAATTGAGTCAGTCACGGAATGATTCGATTGCGAAGAAAAAACGCTGTTTTTCGTAAACTTGCTGTGATAGACTTAGGGGTGTCAAAAGTATCGTCAGGCACTTTATTCGAAATGGCTGGTTTCCAACATGGTTCGAATTGATCAATGCAATAAAAAAGTCTGTGCTGGTGCTGTGGGATTATTCCTGTTGTTTCTCACAGGATGCGGGGGAGGCAGTGAACCGGTCAGGCAGCAGTCGCAACCGCTGCGCCAGGCTACCAAATCTTCTTCGAACATGCAGGCGCCAACTTTGAAGCCAGCCAGTGTGAAACCGACGCCGAAAAAAAATATCGGCAAAACTCAAACGGCACCGGTGGGAAATCCGGATGATCAGTTTGAAGTCGTGGATTACGTGCATAACTTTGAGATTCAGAAACCGGAACCAGCAGCTCACTCTAAAGATGAATTTGTCGCGATGTTACCAACGTCGCCTGGAGTGAATTCTTCCAGCTTTTCCATTGTCAAAGCAGCTACCCAGGCCGAGCCTAATCAACCAGACCCTTCGTTCAAACTGCCGGATGGTTTTACTGCAATGAAAGAGGCAGGCTATTCACAACAGGGGCTACCCAATCGAATCCGTTGTGATGGTGATTACAGTGAAATGGTGCTCGTTCCTGCGGGAGTGTCTTTACAGGGAGTTGCTGCCGGGGACGCGAATGCGAAGCCTCAGTTTTCTATTTACCAGGATGCCTTCTACATTGATGTGCATGAAGTGACGCTGGAGCAGTACCGTCGCTGGCGTTCTGAAATGATCGCCAAAAAAGGAAAAGTACCCGAACCTGCAGGTAATGATTCTCAGTCAGCAAATTTGCCGGCGATGGGAGTTTCCTACACGGATGCACTCAATTATTCAAGGGCGATGGGTAAACAGCTCCCACGAGAGACACAGTGGGAAAAAGCAGCCCGGGGAGAGTCAGGCTTTTCGTATCCGTGGGGGAGTGGCAGACCTCTCTGGCAGGTAAACCGTAAACCCGGTCAAATTGATCCGGTAGAAACGTTTCCCGGCGACAAGAGCCCCTATGGAGTTTATGACATGGCGGGTAATGCCCGTGAATGGTGTGATGACTGGTATTCAAAAAATGCATATCAGGCAGCTTTGGCTCTGTCTGACGCCGGCGTCGTGCGAGATTGGATGGGCCCGCGACGAGCCGTCGAACCCAGTCTGCGTGTCGTACGCGGAAATCAGAAATCCTGGGAAGTCTGGAAACGGACTGGTGAGAATATGAGAACGCCCCCAGCAGATGTCGGTTTCCGCTGCGTACTCAATCTCAAATCCGAGTCTGCAGATCCGGAAAAAGCAAAACCAGAGGGTGCTTTTTGAACCCTGGTCCCTGTTGCTTTTTTGCATCATTTTTGATTCAGGGCTGCCAGTACCGGCAAGAATCCGGAAAACGCCTTCGAAAATGGCTGGATCTCCCCAAACTGCTTAAATAAAAGCATCAAAGCGGGATGGATCGCGAAATCAGGTCTTGTCACAGGGGGGGCCTGATTAGTATAACAGGGCTAATGATTAGCCAGGCTAATGATCCCGGATTCTCAAATCAAAGGAGAAGCTGATGCTGCAATATGACTTCGAAGAAAGTATAGGTTACTGGATCACCATGACCTCTCACTTCTATCATGATGCGCTGAATCAGGAATTAATCCCATACGGGATTACCTTTCGTCAGTTTCAAGTCATTGGCTGGCTGGTTTATGAAGGCCCTCTCTCCCAGGTCGAACTGGCAGAACGGATGATGATCGAGCCTCCTACACTGGTTCGCATACTGGATCGAATGGAACGAGATGAATGGATCAAACGTGAGAATGATCCCGTTGATCGTCGTCGCAAGGTCGTCAATGTATTACCGGAAGCAAAGCCGGTCTGGTCAAAGATGGTGGCCTGTCTAAAACGCCTCAGGAAAAAAGCAACCGAAGGTATGACTCCCGAACAGGTACAGAATCTGAAGTCTCTACTGGCACAAGTACAGGAAAACCTGGGAGTCAATGTACCGGAACTTGAAAGTTCCTGAACCCCAAAACATTCTTGCTTCAGGCAGATTCAATAAACTTGATAAGACGTTGAGGAATCAAATGAGAATAGCAACCAGTCTTGCTGTAGTGATATGTGCAATGATCATGGCGGCCCAGCCACTTCCGGCACAACGGGGGCCTGCTCCTGTCGCTGTGGCAGAGATTGTTCAGAAGGATGTCGCTGCAGGACAGACCTTTGTTGGCACGGTCCATCCGATCAAACGGAGTGTGATCGGCAGTGCGGTCGGCGGACGTGTAGCGGAGTTTCCTGTCAATGAAGGAGATTACGTCAAAGCAAAACAGCCGCTGGCTCAACTGTTGACGAATACAATCAATCTGGAGGTGGAAGCAGAAAAAGCAGAGCTGAAACTGCGCCAACATGAGTTGGAAGAGATGGAGAACGGGTCGCGTCCAGATGAAATTAAACGTGCCAAAGCGCTGATGATGGCGGCCCGAGCGGAAAGTGAGTACCAGACCAAACGCCGCAAGCGACTGGAATCTCTCTACGCCCGCAAAGCAGTCAACGACGATGACATTCAGTCTGTCGTCTCTGAATCCATTCGTGCTGATGAATTGTATGAAGAAGCGCAGGCCGCTTATCAACTGGCCGTCGAAGGACCCCGAAAAGAGAAAATTGACCAGGCACGTGCCCGTGTTGCAATCCAGCAGGCACTCGTAGACGAACTCGAAAGTAAGGTGGTCAAACATACGATCATCTCGCCCTTCAATGGTTATGTCGTTGCCGAACACACTGAAGTCGGTCAGTGGGTCAATTCCGGAGAGCTGGTTGCTGAAGTTATCGCTTTGGATCAGGTGGATATCAGCGTGCAGGTACTCGAAAACCATATCCCTCACGTCCGCCTGGGGAGGGAAGTCAGAGTGGAAGTTCCTGCGATTCCTGATCAGGTCTTTACGGGCGAAGTAGTAATGATTGTTCCGCAGGCAGATGTCCGCGCCCGGACGTTTCCTGTGAAAGTTCGCGTCAAAAATACGATTACAAAGGATGGTCCCCTGTTGAAATCAGGAATGCTGGCCCGGGCAGTCCTGCCTACAGGATCGCCTCAGACTGCCTTGCTGGTTTCCAAGGATGCACTGGTGCTGGGAGGACCTTCTCCCATGATTTATGTGGTGGATCATGACAAAGGAGAACAGAAGCAGGGTAAAGCCCGTGCTGTACCGGTTCAGGTGGGGGTTGCCGAAGGGCGTTTGATCCAGGTGAAAGGAGATCTCAAGCCGGGACAACAGGTTGTTATCCGCGGGAATGAGCGTCTGCGCCCCGGACAGGATGTTGTTGTTTCGGAAGTTCTTTCTCCCGATGCGGAACCTAAGTCCAAAGCCGTTAACACCAAGGGTTAATGAGGAACCATCATGAATTTGATTACTGCCATTATTCATAATCCGGTCAAGGTGACTGTTGGGGTGTTGTTAACAGTACTGTTCGGTCTGGTTGCATTGATGCGGATGCCGATGCAGTTGACTCCTGAGGTTCAGCGACCCACTATTACCGTAGAAACGCGCTGGCCTGGTGCAAGTCCCCAGGAAGTGGAACGTGAAATCGTTCTGGAGCAGGAAGAGCAGCTGAAGAGCGTGGAAGGGATCACCAAGCTGAGTTCCGAAAGTGCGGATTCCAAAGGGACGATCACACTGGAGTTTCTGGTTGGTACCAACATGGATGAGGCGCTGCTGAAGGTGAATTCGCGACTGCAGCAGGTTCCTGAGTACCCCGAAGATGCTGATCAGCCGATTATCAGTACTGCCAATGCTGCCGACCGACCGATTGCCTGGTTTATTCTCAGCAGTCGTCTCCCCCCTGAAGATAAGATTATCGCGTTTGCAGAAAAACATCCTGAACTCAAAGAGCGTCTGGAGATCATCCGCAAAACTCCTAATCCCGGACTGGCAATGTTGCGGCTGCGGCTGCTCTCGGATGAGTATCCCGATGTCCGGGGTGAGATTCTGCCTAAAGAAGATATTGAAGTCACCAAGCTACGGCGTTTTGCTGAAGATGAAATCGAAGCCCGGTTTGAACGTGTCGCCGGGGTTTCCCAGTCAAACGTACTGGGGGGGCTGGAAGATGAGCTGCAGGTCGTAGTCGATTCCGAAAAGCTGGCAGCGCGTCAGTTGACCATTGCCGATGTGCGTCGCATTCTCCGTGGACAGAATGAAGACACTTCCGCCGGCGATTTCTGGGAAGGGAAACGTCGCTGGGTCGTGCGAACGCTGGGACAATTTCGAAATATTGAAGAAGTTGAAAATCAGCTGCTGGCAGTTCGCGATGGTGCACCGGTTTACGTCAGAGATGTGGCGGAAGTCAAACTGGGATACAAAAAGCCGGATGGTCTGGTGCGACGTTTCGGGGAATCCAGTATCGCCGTCAACTGCATTCGCGAAACAGGCGCCAACGTTCTGGAGATTATGGACGGATTACGGGAAGCCGCGAAGGATATTGATGAAAACATTCTCAAACCGCGGGGCTTACAGCTGGTACAGGTCTATGATGAAACCGATTACATCTATTCCTCAGTTGATCTGGTAAAGAACAATATCTTTATCGGCGGCGCCTTGACGATGATCGTTTTGATGTCATTTCTGCATTTGGGAATTCGTACCCTGATCGTTGTGCCGTTCATTATCCTCTCTGCGGTTGCGGCTGCGTACATTTCCCCCTGGTTTTTCGTTGTCTGTCTGGCGTTGATTATCGGAGCCGGTTTCTGGTTTGCCCGCGGGGCACTGGTGGTGGGACTGGCTATTCCCACCAGTATCATCGGGACTTTCCTGATTCTGGGTTTTCTGGGGCGTTCGTTGAACGTGATCAGTCTGGCAGGTCTGGCATTCGCTGTCGGGATGCTGGTGGACAACGCGGTGGTCGTTCTGGAAAACATTTTCCGCAGGTATTCCCTGGGAGAATCTCCTTACCGGGCCGCTATTAAAGGGACCCAGGAGGTCTGGGGGGCGGTTCTGGCTTCCACACTGACGACGATCGCTGTCTTCTTGCCGGTGGTCTTCATCCAGGAAGAAGCAGGTCAACTGTTCCAGGATATCGCGCTGGCGATCAGTGCTGCTGTGGGGCTGTCTTTGCTGGTTTCCATGACTTTGATCTCGACTGCTTCTGCCCGACTGTTACACAAACGGGATGGTCAGGATATCGAGGATATGACGGTAGTCCATCATCCGGAACAGGAAGAGAACCAGAAGAAAGGGGCGCTGCATCGAATGATCATCGGCCCGATCGAATCGACTGGTGCTTTGTTTGTGAAATCGGTAGTTGGGATGAATCACTGGATCCAGCAGGGACTGCTGCGACGACTGGTGGTGACCGGGATCCTGGTTGGGGCTGCTGTTGGAATCAGCTGGCAACTCTGGCCGAAAGTGGAATATCTTCCCACCGGTAACCGAAACCTGATTTTCTGCATTCTGCTGCCTCCCCCGGGATACAACATGAACCAGTTGATGGAACTTGGGGAAGAAGTCGAAGCCGATCTGCGCCCTTACTGGGACATTGTCGACCCGGAAAGTGAAGAAGCGAAAAAACTGAATTATCCGGTAATTGGTGACTTCTTCTTCGTGGCGCGGGGGCGAATGGTCTTCATGGGGATTCGCGCATATGATTCACAGCGCGTGGGTGAACTGATTCCGCTGGTTCAACAGGCGGGAGCGAAGCTTGAGGGAACCTTTGCCGTTGCGAAACAGTCGAGTCTGTTCGAACAGGGACTGACGGGCGGACGCACCGTGGAAGTGGAAATCATTGGTCCCGACCTGGAAAAACTGGTCAAGATGGGAGGGGAAGTTCTGGTCAAAGTCAAAGGGATTCGGGATGGCGAGAAAGTAATCCTTGAAGGAATCATCCCTGATGCTCAGGTACGCCCTGTTCCCAGTCTGGACCTTTCCAGCCCGGAAGTGCATATTCAACCCAAACTGGTGCAGGCAGCGGAAATGGGAGTCAGCAGTGCCGACCTGGGTTATATGGCAAATGCTCTGGTCGATGGTGCCTTTGCCGGTGATTATTATCTGGGGGGCGATAAAATCGATTTGTCAATCGTCGGAGAATCGCGGCATATTCAGAATACCCAGGACGTAAAAGCCATTTCCGTGGCAACACCCATTGGTCAACTCGTGCCTCTGGAAGCTCTGGCAAATGTTGAGATCACCAGTGGACCGGAACAGGTAAATCACCGGGAACGACAGCGGGCGATTACGATTGAAGTATCACCTCCCGAAGCGATGGCACTCGAAGATGCAATGCAACAGATCCAGGACAAGATCGTGCAGCCCATGCGCGAAAGTGGTAAACTGGATGGTGGTTACCGGATTATGCTGTCGGGTACCGCAGACAAATTGCGCGATACCTGGGCGGCATTACAGTTTAATGTGCTGCTGGCGTTGATGATCACTTACCTGTTGATGGCGGCCTTGTTTGAATCCTGGCTCTATCCTCTGGTTATTATTTTCAGTGTCCCTCTGGGCGCGGTCGGTGGAATTCTGGGGCTCAGTATTCTGAATCTGTTTATGCTGCAGACCCTGGATGTGCTCACCATGCTGGGCTTCGTGATCCTGATCGGGACTGTGGTGAATAACCCGATTCTGATCATTCACCAGTCTTTGAACCACATCAATGAGGATGGCATGACCCCTCGCGAAGCAATCCTGGAAAGTATCCGAACGCGTATTCGTCCCATTTTCATGACCACTACGACTACTGTACTTGGATTATTACCTCTGGTTCTGTTCCCCGGTGCAGGTAGTGAACTCTATCGTGGACTGGGAAGTGTGGTACTGGGAGGTTTGATCGTTTCTACTCTGTTTACTTTGATTCTGGTTCCCACCCTGTTCAGTCTGACGATGGACGCAAAAGAGTGGAGTCTGAATCTGTTACGTCCCGGCACATTTAAACGGACTCAAGAAACTGCTGCGCCACATGAGGTTGAAGTGGAATCGAAAGAAAATGTAACGGTGTGAAGCACGCTTGCCCAGTAGTGTCGGGCAAGCGGTCCGTTTACAATCCATGGTGTGGCAGACGCTCATTAGAGTGATCTCTGTGCTCAGGTTCCCTCCAGCAGGAAGTCATACATTTTCTGTTAAGTCGTTCCGTTTCGTCCTGCTCAGACTAAAATTCTTCTTTTGTCGAGTGAAAGTATCAATACTGTGGTGCGTGCGATCTGGATCAGTGTGATACTGCTGACTGTGGGATTGGGGGTTTATTTTTCTGGAGTGCTGGAGACGGATCCCGACGTGGTTTTGCAACGGGCCTCTCATGCATTTCGCATGGAGAAAAACGAAGAAGCGAAACAGTATCTGAATCAACTGCTCGATTCTCCTTCTCATCAAGTTCCGGCAGCCATGCTGGGGGCTGAGATTGCGATTAAAGAACGTGATCCAGTAGAAGCCATTCACTATTATGAACATGTGCCCGATAATGGCAGCCGGGAGGCATTAAAAGCCAGAATCCGTTCGGGAGAACTCTACCTGTTTCAATTGAAACAGCTGTCAAAAGCACAAGATGAATTCTTACGGGCACAGCAGTCGTTTCCCGATGATCCAGACGTTCTTGAAAGATTGTCTTATCTTTACGGGCTGACCGCGCGTTCCTGGGAGGCGGTTCCAGTCAGGCTCAAACTGCTGAAGCAGGGACGCATTGATCCCCTGATTCTGTATCTGCTGGCAATGAGTGATCGATCTCTGGAGAACCCACAACTGATTACAGAGTATTCAGCTGTGGCACCGGAAGATCCGCTGGTCCAACTTGTTGAAGCGCGGCTGGAAATGGACCGCCAGGAATATGCAGCCGCGGAAAAACGATTATCGAATCTGGTTTCGACACAACCAGAACTGAGTCAGGCACAGGTATTACTGGGGCAGATTCTGTTACAGAATGACGACGAACCCCGTTTCAAAGAATGGCAGGAGTCGTTGTCAGATCATGTTCGAGAACATCCCGATATCTGGAGTCTCGAGGGGCAATGGTATCAGAAACGGGGGGAGGGAGACCGCGCCATTCATTGTTTTGCAGAAGCGCTCAAACGGAATGCGACGAATTCGACAGCCAGTTATCAACTGGGACAGTTATTGAAACAGTCCGGCAACCAGAACGCTGAGAAACTGTTGGATTACACACAGAAGTTGCAGAGCTATGAAGGGCTCGTCAAAGTGCTGTATAGCGATAAAGATCTTCAGGTTGCGCCGCAGTTAGTCGCGCTGGCAAAAGAACTGGGTTTACTCTGGGAAGCCTATGGCTGGAGCCGGGCTTCACTGCTGCTTGATCCTCAACTGGAGTGGGCACAGGTGATGGCGCGTGAGTTTAAACCCGAACTGTCCGAATTGGAACTGACCAGAATGCTTGCCGACAGGAATCCTGTCGCGCAATTAGAACTCACGGTACCGAATCCGGTTTCAGAGGGGAAAATGACAGGACCGGTAAGTCAGCGCGATGAAGAGGCTGCAGTCACTTCCATCTCGTTTGAGGAAGTTGCAGCAGCCGCGGGAATTTCCTTTCAATATTTTAACGGTCATGACTGGCCGGCTTCCGCTCATAAAATGTATGAATTCACTGGAGGGGGAGTGGGTATTCTGGATTTTAACGCGGATGGCTGGCCTGATATCTATCTGACACAGGGAGCACCCTGGCCTGTAAATGATCGGCAGAAGCAATTTTTTGATCGGCTGTTTGAAAATCAGGGAGATGGAACATTTCGTGACGTAACCGGTTCAACGGGAATCCTTGAAAACCGATTCAGTCAGGGAGTCACGATTGGAGATCTGAATAATGACGGTTTCGATGATATCTATGTGGGAAACATCGGTTTCAATCGACTGTATCTGAATAATGGAGATGGAACTTATACGGAATCAGATCAGGCAAAAGGTTCAGAGAAAGACTGGACTACCAGTTGTCTGATGGCTGATTTAAACAGCGATGGCGCACCGGAGATCTACGCCGTCAACTATCTCACAGGAGAGGATGTTTTTGATCGCGTCTGTCGAACGGCCGATGGTTCAGAGCGGTCCTGTATGCCATTAAACTTTCCCGCGGCACAGGATCAGTTATTCGAAAATATGAATGACAGCCGGTTCGAAAATATTACTTCGTCTTCCGGGATCCAGGTTGCAGAAGGAAAGGGGCTGGGGATCATTGCAGCAGATCTGAAGGGGAAGGGCTTTCCCGATCTGTTTATCGCCAATGATGCAGTGGCCAATTTTTTTATGGTCAATCAGGGGATGCGAAAGCCAACGTTTCAGGAAGAGGCTCTGTTGTCAGGACTGGCTTTCAATGCACAGGGGCGAACCGAAGCCTGTATGGGAGTTGCAGCGGGTGACGCTGATGCAGATGGCCTGCTCGATATTTATGTCACCAACTATTATCGGGAAACGAATACTCTGTATCGTCAGGTCTCGCCGGACTCATTCATCGATAATACGCAGGCTGCGAATCTGTCCGATTCGACGCTCTATCAACTCGGATTTGGAACCCAGTTTCTGGATGCTGACCTGGATAGCCTGCTGGATCTGCTGATCGTCAACGGGCATGTCGAAGATCTGTCAGCCGACGAGATACCCTGGCAGATGCAGCCTCAGTTGATGTGGAATCGGGGAAAAGGTGTATTTCAGGAACTACAGACACCCGGGATAGGTGCATTTTTTCAGAAGAAGAGGCTGGGAAGGGGACTGGCTCGTGTTGACTGGAATCGAGATGGCCGGGAAGAAGCAGTCCTGACCAGTCTGGATCAACCACTGGCTCTGCTGAAAAATACAACCGAACCACACGGTCATCGGCTCGTTGTTATACTGACGGGGACCAGATCCAGCCGCGATGCTATTGGTACGACAGTGCGTCTGAAGATCAAAGGGGAGACGCTCGTACGCCAACTGACAGCCGGTGATGGTTATCAGGCTCGGAATCAACGGGTTCTGACTTTTGGAACCGGGGAGAGTAAAGCTGATGTGCAGCTCGAAGTCAACTGGCCATCAGGTCTGAAGCAGGTATTTGAAGGGGTTGCCATTGATCAGGAGGTTCAACTGATCGAAGGGCAGGCGACACCGGTTATCAAACGGATCTATAAATGATGAGATCTTAGAAGTGAGCAGGGATCCAGATCGAATCAGCTTATTCGAAATCGATTCCCAGACGATACTTCAACTGTTCCAGCTCTTCAATGGATTCATCGCTGGATGAGTGCACATGTTCTGCTTCCGTGATGAATTTCAGGTCATTGATATGCGGAATACCATATTCGTCCAGAGTCTGTTCGAACTGTTCGATTCCCTGACCGTACATGATGAGCAGTTTATGTTCGTCGAATTGAACTTCCAGAGGAATCTGGGGGTTCAGAACAGCGATTCCGGCACAGCCATCGTTCAGAAGCAGATCTTCATAATCGTAGAGTGTACTTTTCAGAACGGGCAGATCCATGTGTTCGCGATACAGGTCCTGGTGCTGATTGTTAGAACCATCGTGGCTGGTTTCCAGAACGACATCGACTTCGTGTCCCAGTGGATCGAGCAGATCAATAAAGAGGTCAAACAGAATTTCCCGGGAAGCGGATGCCATCAGGACAGGGATTTTAATTCCGGTTTCTTTGTCAGTATAGACATCGTGACGATATCCGGCCTGTGGTACGACTTCCAGATCGTATGAAGGGCGGATTGCATCTGTCAGAGTGAAGTTGCCATATTTGGCAATTCTCAAATGTGTTTCCAACTGGTCTTCTGAGAGACTTTCGAAACTGCTGCGCGCTTTGCCAGCGGCATTATCACGATAAGTCGTCTTCAAAAATCGTTTCAAGAATCCCATAATTCAATCTTTCCCCCTCACGACAGGCAACAATCATGTCACCAACCGGGCTGGAACAGCCCATGTATTGCTAAATGTTTTGATTTGCTGTGTTGACTGGTCAGTAAGTCCGCTGCTGCTGGCCCGGAACAAACTGCAATCAAAAAAACTTTAGCACGCAAAATCAGGCGCGGTCTGAAGTACTCAGGATGTTGCCTGCTTTTTTGCTGAGTTTGAGACAGCGAAGCCGGAGAGATGAGATACAGAAGGAGTTCCAGACAGTGAAAAGATCCGGTTATACCGATCAGGGAAGTTACCAGTTCTGATTCAGGCGACCAAAACAGTCAGAATTGCTGTATTCCCTCTGATCGTTACGATGGTTCGGGATCAGAAAAAAATACAAAGCTGATTTCAATCGAAAGTTATATAAGTGTCTGCTTAATAGTGGGTTAAGAGGATTTGACTGTCTGGTTTCGGGTGAAGAAAACTACACCCATTCATGCACGGGATTGTCATAAAAACGCATTGCAGTGAATCCAGAACCTTACTAGAATCCGGTCCCCCTCTCCCCGTTCTATCTCAATACGCTCCACATCATATCCTGAATCCCACAACTCAGTTGTACAGCCACGGATGGTTAGGTTAATGGGTTGTTCTACCCGCTTTATTCAATCTGAAAAACTCTTAAGGTTCCTTTTGATACCTCTTGTGTGTCTGTGGGGGCTTACGGGCGTTGTGTATTCAGCTGATGCCAGTGAGGTGGAAACACTTTATCTGAAGAGCGGCGAGTTTTTCTCTGGTGAAAGCATTGGCTTTGAGAATGGAAACATTTTGTTTCGACAGTCGGATGGACAGGTGCAGTCCATTTTACTGGAGAACGTAGATCGTCTGGAGTATCAAGGGGCCGATACCTCTACTGGTGAGGGAGATCAACTCCTGGTCAGTAATGATAACGCAGAGTTGCCCCCATTACCTTCAATGATCAATCAGGTTCCTGTACCACAACCACTGGGAGTGGCACCTGATTTGAATGATGAGTTTGATGACGAATCGCCGTTCGGACAAATCACAGAGTATTCGGAACAATGTTGGGAATATGTCGAAATCTGGACGAAACAGTTCGAACTGGGGGGGACGTATCTGGCGGGAAATACTGATCGCAGTTATGTCACAACCGGTTTGAATCTCGAAAAATCTGATAATGATAACCTGTTCGAGTTTGAAATCGGTGGTCGCTGGGGGCAAGCGAATGGAGTGCGTGATGCCAATCGCTGGTATGGAAATGCCACTTTAGATATTGCACGTACCTCTAACTGGATCATCTTCTTCACGAATAAAAATACGTATGATGAATTTGAAAATCTGGACTGGCGTGGAACCATTTCCTCTGGTTTGGGATATCGGTTCATCAATGAAGATGATAAACGACTGATAATTCGTATTGGTCCTGGTGGAACGCGCGAAATTTATAACAGCCCCACATTAAAACGAACCACGTTCGATATGTTTGCGGAGCTTGAATTCAAGTGGCCGCTTTCCGATCATGTCAAACTGGAACACAAGCAGACCTGGACTCCCAGTCTGGATGTCGCACAAATTCTGCGTGTGACTACCGAAACCGGACTGTTATTCAAACTTGATAATAAAGACCGCTGGAATCTGCGCATGGGACTGCTGCAGGTTTATAACTCGTTCCCCAACGCCGGTCGTAAGAAGAGCGACTATACAGGCAGCGTTTCACTGGTTTATACACGCAAATAGTTGCTGATTTATTTGGGTTTGCCCAGCTTGACGGTCAGTTTAACCCGCTTTCCTTCACGCATGACGGTCACTTCAACCTCTTCACCGGGGGAGAACATGCGGAGTGCCAGATCAAAGTCATCGAGTCCGTCAATTTTAGTTTTCCCCATTTTGATGATGGAGTCGCCAGCTTTCAGTCCCGCTTTATCGGCAGGGCTGCCGGGAGAGGCACCGGAAATATGATAGCCGGGGCCCTCGCCACCAAAATCAGGGATACTGCCGAAGTAAGGCCGATTTCGGGAACGCATGGTTGTAGCCGGGCGTTCGATTTTCACGTACTCAGGCCGTTTCGGGTTCTCAGCAGTCGCAACCGCAATTTCTTCGAGAAAGCCGACCACGCGCTGCATGCCGGGAATATTGATTTTGTCCCAGTCATCGGAAGGACGATGATAGTCGCTGTGTGTTCCGGTAAATAAATGGAGCACGGGAATCTGTTTCCCATAAAAGGAACTGTGATCACTGGGGCCAAAACCCTCTGGTTTGAGTGACAGTTTCAAATCGTATGCTTTCGCAGTTTCTTCGACCAGTTTTTCCCAGCGCGGCGCCGTTCCCGTCCCAAATACGGTAAGCTTATCATCGGTAAGTCGGCCTACCATATCCATATTCAGCATGGCAACCGTATTCTTGATATCGAAAACCGGGTTCTTCACATAATGCGCGGAACCGATCAAACCACGTTCTTCACCTGTGAAGGCGATAAAGACAATTCGACGCGGCAACGGTGTTTTACGGGCTGCCAGTTTGCGTGCCAGTTCAATGAGGGCGACGGTTCCCGATGCATTATCATCGGCTCCGTTATGGACATCGGTCGAACCGGGAGCCAGCGAACCTTCACCGCCATAACCCACATGATCGTAGTGGGCACCAATCACAATAGTTTCGTCAGCGTGGGGGCCTTTCCCCTCCAGGACGCCAATCACATTTTTGATTTCTGTACGAATCTGTTCGACAGAGATCTCACCCTTTGCTTTCCACTCTGTCAGGGCGAAACTTTCCGGCTTCAGGTCTTTGTCAATATTCTGCTCCAGTTCCTGCAGTGTGGGCTTTCCAGCTGCTTTAAACAACTGGTTACAGGCATCAATTGAAATATGCGCAATTGGTATGGAGCGACCGTCTCCACTGCCGGCGTAACCAAACTCCATCAGTTTGTCGAATTTCGCATCTTTCAGAACCTGTCGTGCCTGTTGGATATAATGTAACGCTTTTTTGAGTTCGCGTTCTGCTTCTTCCTGTTTCTGATCCTTCGCTTTCGACCATGTATCTGTCGCAGTGATCAATTCTTCTATGGCATCCTGTTCGAGTTCTTTCGCTTCCTTTTTATTTTCTTCAATCGAATTGGGGTCATTCACGAACAGAATCGCTTTGGCCCCTTTGCCAAAAGCCGTGCTGACCTTATAACGCAAAGCAGCATAGCGGGAAATTCCATGCGCGCCGGCGAACGGACTTTTTTTATCTCCCTGTTGAGGAGTCCGTCGCATGATGATTACAACTTTATCTTTGACGTCCAGATCAGCGTAATCATTGTATTTCAGATCGGCGGCATCAATGCCGTAACCGCAGAATACCAGTTCTGCATCGAATTTTCCGGAGCCTCCGAAAGAGCAAGCCCGAAACTCCTGATCGTATTTCAGGGGAATGGTATTTCCGTCAGGCCCTGTCAGTTCCAGTTGGTTGACCGGTCCCAGTTTACTGCCGGTATTGATTGTGAATTTCTGGAAAGCACCCTCTTCGATGACCTTGACGTTCAAACCTGCCTGCTGAAACTCTTTGGCGATATAATCGGCTGCCAGATTGATACCCTGAGTGTCGACACCGCGCCCTTCCAGTTCATCAGATGCGAGATATTTGATCGCCTCCAGCATGCGTTTTCCGCTGGCAGAATCGGGTTCTGATTTTGTTTTGACTGCTGCTGTCTCGGGTTTGGCAGGAGTTTCCCCATATACGGATGAGAGATCTGACGATGTAAGCAGACTCAAACTGAACAGGCTGAAGATGCAGGACTTGAAACAAACGGTGACAACAGCGGATTTAATATTCCAGACAGACATAAAACCTCTTTCTCTTTCGATTTGTCTGTAAAACAGGTCATTACGTAATACGTCAACCGTGGGGCGCATGTTGGAACGACAAGCCAGTTTCACCTGTCATTCAATTACGGTGTCTATTGTATTTTCGCATTTGCCAGACGGAATGGAAGTCATTACACGAGGTTAAATGGAAATTCGTAGATGGCGACCAACTCATTTTGGCTGTTGGGTTTACGCAGGGCAAGCCTGAACTGGCGATTTGAATCAGGAACGGTTAGAGTTTAAATCTTCATGCAGACCTGAGACCCCCGATTGATAATGGAACGATCCATGGAGATTCCCACAGCAGCGCTCATCGACTGTGGTCTACCAGCCGAGGCAGCAAACCAGCTGGTTGATTTACTGAGACAGACCCCCATCCGGTCGGATGAGGAACTCTGGCGTTTTCTGATCGCTGAAGTTTTAACTCCGGAGATTCCGTTCAGCGTTCATCAGTTATTGTACCAGCGGGTACTTCAGGAACGACTTGCCAACGGAAAACCAGCTCCGGCCTGGTTTCCTGGGGAGCGGGAGCTGAAGGATTCTCACCTCGCGACATGGGCGTCCGATTTGAATCTGGACGATTTTGATTCGCTCTATCACTGGTCGATTACGAACCGGGACTCATTTACAACAAAGTTAATTGACTCTCTGAAAATTCAATTTAGAGAACCACCGCAACAAATCATGGATTTGAATGCTGGAGTCGAGCAGGTTGAATGGCTCAGGGGCGCGACATTGAATATCGTCGAGTCCTGTCTGCGGGAGAAGTCCGAAGAAACGGCGATCCTGTTTCAGCGTGGTACTGATGAAGTACAGCGAATCAGCTATCGGGAGCTGCGAGTATTAACGGCCCGGGTTGCGAACGGTTTAACAGAAGCAGGTATCAAACCAGGGGAACGGGTCGCCGTGATGATGCCGATGACGCCGGAATCGGTGGCGATTTTTCTGGGAATCATTGCCGCCGGCTGTGTGGTTGTGACGATTGCAGACAGTTTTTCTGCAGAAGAAATGCAGGTCCGTCTGAAAATAACAGCACCCCGGCTGATCTTCATTCAGGATGTGATCACGCGGAATGGTCGTCATCTTCCTCTATTTGAAAAACTGGCATCGCTGGATGATTTACCGGCTGTTGTGATTCCGGAATCAGAATCGCTGGCAATATCGCTCCGCAAAGATGACCAGCGGTGGTCGGAATTTCTGTCTGATAATTCAGAACTGAGCTGTGTGCCTCGTTTGCCTCATGATGAGTCGACGATTCTCTTTTCTTCGGGAACAACAGGCAGTCCCAAAGGGATTTCCTGGGACCAGACAACGCCGATCAAATCTGCAGGGGATGGATATCTGCATCATGATATTCACGTGGGGGATATCGTCTGCTGGCCGACTAATCTGGGCTGGATGATGGGACCCTGGCTGGTGTATGCCTCGTTGATCAATGATGCCACGATTGCTCTGTCGGATGCCGTACCCACCAGTCGCCGGTTTTGTGAGTTCGTCCAGAATGCAGGCGTCACCATGCTGGGACTGGTACCGAGTATCGTTTCCGCCTGGCGAAGTCAGGATGCAACTGCTGGGCTGGACTGGTCACACATCAAGGTCTTCAGCTCCACCGGTGAGTGTTCCAATCCTGAAGACATGTTGTGGCTGATGTCACGCGCCGGCTACCGCCCAGTGATTGAATATTGTGGCGGAACGGAAACCGGAGGCGGCTATATCACCGGGACTGTTCTGAAGCCAGGCGTGCCCGGTCTGTTTTCCTGTCCGGCACTCGGTTTTGAATGGCTGTTATTGAGTGAATCGGGAGAAGATACGACAAACGGCGAAGTGTTCTTTGTCCCTCCCGTAATTGGACTCTCGACGCGATTGATCAACCGGGATCATCATGCGGTTTATTTTGCGGATATCACTCCTGGGCCAGACGGACAGGTTCTCCGCCGGCATGGTGATCAGATTGAAGCGTTGTCGGGGGGATATTTTCGCGCCCATGGTCGAGTCGATGATGCGATGAATCTGGGGGGGATCAAAGTCAGTTCCGTACAGATTGAAGAGCTGTTGACGCAGGCTGGAGGAGTCAGGGAAGTCGCTGCAATTGCGGTCGCCCCTCCTGGAGGAGGTCCTAGCCAGTTAGTTATCTTTGTGGTGATGCAAAAGGGAGTTCCATTTGTGGCAACAGAGCTGCAACAGCAGATGCAACAGATTATTCGCAGTCAGCTTAATCCACTTTTCAAAATCCATGCCGTTCGGGAAATTGAACAACTGCCGCGTACTGCGTCCAACAAAGTGATGCGGCGAACATTACGTGATCTCTATTAGAGTGAGAAAATATGAGTCAGCAGAAACAGACAAGAGTTGCCGTGCTTAGTGCCACCCGCACTCCCATCGGTTCGTTTAATGGCGTGTTTAAAGATCTCTCCGCAGTCAAACTGGGTACGATTGCGGCCAAAGAAACATTAAAACGAGGGCAGCTCAGTGCCTCTCAGGTCGATGAGGTATTTCTGGGGCAGGTCTTTACTGCAGGCTGTGGTATGAACCCGGCCCGGCAGGTGGCCCTCAACTCGGGGATGCCGTTTAGTGTGCCTGCTACCACCGTGAATATGGTGTGTGGTTCGGGATTGAAGTCAGTCGCATTGGGAGTCCAGTCGATTCTGTGTGGCAATGCGCGTGTGGTGCTCGCAGGGGGTATGGAAAGTATGAGCAATGCACCCTACCTGCTGCAGGGAGCACGCAGTGGTTTCAAGATGGGAAACCAGCAACTGGTGGATTCCATGATTCATGATGCGTTGTGGGATGCCTTTTACGACTGTCACATGGGGATCACTGCTGAAAATCTTTCCGAGAAGTATGACATTTCCCGTGAAGCCCAGGATCGTTACGCAGTACAGAGCCAGGAACGATGTCAGACAGCGATTGAAGCCGGAAAATTTGAGAAGGAGATCGTGAGTGTTTCTGTGACCAACAGGAAAAAAGAAACAATGGTGATTTCCCAGGATGAATATCCGCGAAAAGAGACCAGTTATGAAACGATCTCCTGCCTGCGACCTGCTTTTAAACCGGAAGGTACAGTCACTGCTGCAAATTCCTCTGGAATCAATGATGGCGCCGCAACACTGCTGATTGCTGACGAGAGTTTTGTCACAGAAAATAAGCTGAAACCGTTGGCGTGGATTCGTGCATTTTCCAATGTGGGGCTGGATCCACAGTATATGGGCATGGGACCTGCTCACGCAGTGGAGGCTTTGTTGAAGGCAGAAAAAATGAAACTGAATGATATTGGGTTGCTGGAAGTAAACGAAGCATTTGCGGCACAAACACTGGCCGTTGGTAAAACCTTGAGTTGGGATCAAGAGCGAGTGAATGTGAATGGAGGAGCCATTGCCCTGGGGCATCCCCTGGGAGCCAGTGGGGCACGCATCGCTGTGAGCTTATTGCACGAAATGCAAAAACGGGAAACACAACAGGGGATTGCTTCACTGTGTATCGGAGGCGGTATGGGGATTGCCATGCTGTTCGAAGCGGCGTGAGTCATTCAGGCATTGAAAGAAAGTAATCGACAGATGCAGGAAATCGGAATTCTGGGAGCGGGGCTGATCGGAGCCAGCTGGGCGACTTTTTTTGCAGCGCAGGGTTTGAACGTCCGCATTTATGATGTGAATGAATCGGTCAAAGAACAGGCGCGGGAACAGTCGATCCAAAATCTGAAACGTCTGGCAGATCTGGAACTGCTTTCGCGTGAAGAGGCCACAACGGCAGAGGAGAGACTGAACGTCGTCGATTCGCTGGCGGACCTGCTGACTGATGTGGAATATGTGCAGGAATCAGTCATCGAAGATTATGATATCAAAGCAGACGTTTACCGTCAGTTTGAACAGTATGCCCCGAAAACAGCAATTCTGGGGAGCAGCTCTTCGGGGCTGCTGATGACGCGAATGCAGGCCGTTATGCAACATCCCGGTCGGGCTTTGATCGCGCATCCCTTCAATCCGCCGCATCTGATTCCGCTGGTGGAACTGGTTCCCGGCGATCAGACTGCAGCTGAAACGATGGAAACTGTCAAAGCATTTTTTCTGGGACTGGGAAAACATCCCGTCGTGTTAAACAGGGAAGTACCCGGGCACATTGCCAATCGACTGGCGGCGGCGGTCTGGAGGGAATCTCTGGCGTTGCTGGATGCAGGAGTCGCCAGTGTGGAAGACATCGATGCGGCACTCTGCCAGGGGCCGGGGCTGCGCTGGGCATTGATGGGTCAGCATATGATCTATGAACTAGGCGGCGGTGCAGGCGGCTATCAGAAATTCATCGATACCATCGGAGCTTCTTTTGAAGCATACTGGCAAGATATGGAACACTGGACGAGCATTCCAGAATCGGCGAAAGAGAAGGCCGTCTCGGGAACTCAAGTGTATCTGAAACAGAAAAGTCCCAGTGAATGGGCTGCCTGGAGAGATGAGAAACTGGCTCGTATACAACAGATCTTACGTGAGGAACACTGATGGCGACATCTCGAACCGCCTTGATTACTGGAGCCGCGAGTGGTATCGGAGCTGAAATTGCGCAGACCCTGTTCCGCGAGGGGTGTCATGTGGTGATAGCCGACCGGAAGGAACCGGAATACCTCAAGCGTCTGAGTGCCGCCGATCAGCAGACACGATACATTCCCACAGACCTCTCGCAACAGGCTGAGTGTCAATTACTGGTTGAACAGACACTGAAGGAATTCGGTGTGATTGACATCCTGGTCAATAATGCGGGGTTCCAGCATGTATCACCGTTGGAAGACTTTCCAGAAACCGTATGGGATAACATGCTCAAGGTCATGCTGACTGCGCCATTTCTGTTAACAAAATATGTCCTTCCGAAGATGAAGCAGCAGGGATGGGGACGCATCATTAATCTGGGGTCGATACATTCTCAGGTGGCGTCGCTCAACAAAGCCGGTTATATCGCAGCGAAACACGGTCTGGTCGGGCTGACAAAATCGACGGCTCTGGAAGGGGGGCCGTTTCAGATCACAGCGAATGTGATCTGTCCTGCTTATGTGAGGACGCCGCTGGTCGAACAGCAGATCGCTGCCCAGTCGGAGACGCTCGGGATCAGCATTGAACAGGTCGAAAGTGAAGTATTTCTGAAAGCGTCTGCCACCGGAAAGATGATTGAGCCTGCAGAAGTCGCTGCGATGGTCTCTTATCTCTGCTCTGACCAGGCGAAGTCCATTACGGGGGCCTGCTGGACCATAGACGGGGGTTGGACAGCACAATAAACAGTTCCGCATCCCCTCATAGACTTGCCAAAATCTCTGAAATCAGCCAACAAGTCATTTAATTAACATTGCTTAGTCAGTCTTGACGTATTAAGGTGTGTTTATGTGATTGGCTCGATCATTTACCTGTTGGAATTGATTTTCGAAGAGGTGAGAGATGCAGGTCCGACGGTGGTTCATCCTGGCCTGGCTGTTGTTGTTTTTCACGCAGCAGGTAGATGCAGCGGAGAGAGATGCGCCCATTGCAGCTAAAACTCCCGAGCAGCTGGCTGTGGAAGGATTGCGGCGGTACTGGACCAACCTGCAGACGAATAAAGATGGCAGCGTTCGTCTCGTTCGATTAAGCAAGCCACATGTGACTCTCGAAGCGCTGGTCCATCTGGAACAGTTCCCGCAACTCGACTATCTGGCGCTGGTCTGTCCTCAGATTGGCGATGAAGCACTCCAGCATATTCGCGAACTGACCAATCTCGATACCCTGATGCTCTCCGAGTCAGCGGTCGGTGATGCAGGAATGAGTTGTCTGCAGAAGCTCAACAAACTGGAGCGACTCTATCTGGACGATACAAAAGTCACTGATGCTGGCTTGCAGCAGCTGTCTTCCCTGAAGCAACTCAAAGTGCTTTCCTTACGGAATCTGAATATTACCGACCAGGGACTACAGGCGCTGGCTGATCTGGAAAATCTGGAAGTTCTGTTTCTGTCCGGAACAGATGTCAGCGATGCCGGATTGAATACGCTGGCGTCACTCAAAAATCTGAAAGTGCTCTATCTGACGCGGACGAAAATTACCGGATCTCAGCTGTCATCACTCAACTCTTTAGAGAGCCTTGAGTACCTGTCATTAAATCGGACGAAATTAGAACCCGCTGCGGTGGAAGCATTAATAGGGCTGACTCAACTGAAAGGGCTGGAGTTAAACTTTACGAACCTGTCTGTGTCCGCGCTTCAACAGGTAAAGAGCAAACTGGAAAAAACGAACGTCTTTTCAGAGGCGAAGTCTGATGCATTGACGACTCCTGCATTATTTACTGAGTCAGATTCCATTCAATTAAAACCAGTTCTACCACCGATTCAGGAGCGAATTGCAGCTGGTGAAAAGATTACACCTGATTTCCAGCAGCATGTCATCCCGTTGCTGGGCCGCCTGGGGTGTAACAGCCGAAACTGTCACGGTTCGTTTCAGGGGCGAGGTGGTTTTCAGCTGTCGATGTTTGGTTACGATTTCAAACTCGATCACGATAACCTGTTGAAGCGGATTGATAAAGCGCATCCGGAACAGAGTCTAATCTTAAATAAGCCGACGTCGGAGGACGAGCACGAAGGGGGATTGCGGCTGCCGCCCGGTGGCTGGGAGCAGAGTCTGTTACGGGAATGGATCAAAGCCGGCGCGCAGACAGTTGGCAAAACTTCGCCTCGATTTGTTTGTCTGGAAGTGACGCCGCAGCAGGTGGTGTTTTCTGAGAAGGGGGAATCCGTCCCGCTGAAAGCCATCGCTGTCTGGTCGGATGGAACCCGTGAGGATGTCACCTGTCTGACGCGTTTTGAATCCAAAGATGACAGTGTGGCGGAAGTCACGCCGGAGGGGACGATCAGTTCCAAAGGAGCGGGAGATACGTATGTCATCTCTTATTATGACAATGGTATTTTTTCAACTCAGGTGATTCTGCCGGTTAAAAAGTATGAGAACAGTCAGTATCCCGATGTTCCGACGCCAACGGAAATCGATGAGCATGTTGTCAACAAGTTGCGCAAACTGGGAATTCAACCCTCAGCGTTGTGCACGGACGAAGAATTTCTAAGACGCGTCAGCCTGGATATGACGGGGACGCTGCCTGCGCCTGATGAAATTCGTGAGTTTCTCAAAGATTCATCTACGGAAAAACGGGCGCAAAAAATCGAGGAACTGCTTACTCGCCCCGCTTATGTGGCCTGGTGGAGTATGAAGCTTTCCGACTTGACAGGAAGCAATGCGGGCTACCTCGGCGCGACCGAGATGGCACAACCTGTTGCCGGTCAGTGGAATGCCTGGATTCAGAGGCGCGTGGAAGAAAATGTCGGCTGGGATAAAATCGTCTCGGGGATCATCCTGGGAACCAGCCGACTGCCGGGGCAGACCTTTGAAGAATTCATGGCGCAGCAGAGTGAATTTACCAGTATCAAAGATCGGGCTGATTTCACTGCCCTCAATAATACCATGCCTCACTACTGGGCACGGGATAACATGTCGGTCCCTTCAGATAAAGCGCTGGCTTTCGGTTATACTTTCCTGGGAATGCGACTGGATTGTGCGCAATGCCATAAGCATCCCTTCGATGAATGGTCCAAACAGGATTTCGAACTCTTTACGGAATTCTTTACCCGAGTCAAATTTGGGGTGCCTCCAGATGCCGCCATCCTGCATGAGCAGACGCGGAATATGCTGGGAGTTCCCGTAAAGTTGAATACGGCCGCGTTGCGCAGACAGAGTTATTTACGGATCGCCGCGGAAGGACGCTCGATCCCCTGGCGTGAAGTCTATATAGAGCCTGCTAAAACAGAAAAACAGGTCGCCAAACTGCTGGGGGGAGAGGAAATTGATATCAGTGAGAGCAGCGATCCTCGAGAGCTCCTGATGCAGTGGATGTTGAACGAACCGAATCATTATTTTGCCAAAGCGTTTGTGAACCGGATCTGGGCTCATTATTTCAATGTGGGCATCATCAATCCGCCTGACGATCTGAACCAGGCGAATCCCCCGAGTAATAAGGCTCTGCTGGATTACCTCGTGAAAGGGTTCATAGAGAGTGGCTATGATATGAAGTGGCTGCATCGGACCATTACCAGCAGTCGCACGTATCAACTCAGCTGGCGACCGCATCCGACGAATCGCAAGGATACACGTAATTTCAGTCACGCGATTCTCAGACGTTTGCCTGCGGAAGTTGCCATTGATGCGATTCTACAGGCGACTGCCAGCGAGAAACAGCTTGTAAAACTGTCGACACAAACAGACCGTCGTAAAATTACTCAGCATCCGCTTTCCTATCAGGCGCGTGCGATTGATTTTTCGCTGCTCGTTTTTGGAAAGCCGTTACGAACTACGAACTGTGATTGTGAACGCCAGGATGAACCGACGTTGCTGCAATCCCTTTATGTGCGAAATGATGCAGAAATGCTGGGCCATCTTACTCGCGCAGACAGTTGGCTGACCGAATTGAAAAATAAATCTGTCCCACAGTCAGAACAGGAAAAGCTGGTGACCGAAGCGTACCTGCGCACGCTTTCCCGCTATCCGGAAAAACAGGAACTGAACGAGAGCCTGCAGCATTTGCAGAAAACGAAAGATATTCAGGAAGGTCTGCATGATCTGATGTGGGTCTTACTGAATACTCAGGAATTTATTACCAACCATTGAGCCATTCAATCAATGACGGGAATGGACCGTTCCCGGAAAGAGCAATGATGATGAATCAATACGAAATCAGCAGACGCAGTGCATTACAAATTGGCTTTCTGAGCGGTCTCGGATTATCGTTACCCGGGTTCCTGAAATTAGCTGCAGCCAATGCTGAGTCGGCGGCTCCGAAGAAATCAAAAGCAGATGCCGTTCTGTTTCTGAATCTGGCGGGAGGGGTTTCGCATCTGGATACGCTGGATATGAAACCGGAGGCACCGACCGAGACACAGGGAGAGTTCAAGTCGATCCAGACGTGTCTTTCCGGCTTCAATGTCTGCGAACATCTGCCTAAGTATGCTGCAACAGCAGATCAATTTACTCTGATTCGCGGCATCTCGCATTCAGCGGGCGCCCATCCCCAGGGACAGTCCTGGATCTCGACAGGGAATCGACCTGTACCCGCATTGATTTATCCCTCACTGGGATCAGTGGTCAGTAAAGAAGTTGCGAGCAAACCAGATCTGCCGGGGTATGTGGCGATTCCTAAAACCGAATGGAATGCCGGCTATATGGGGGATGCTTATGCACCTTTCAAAACCAATACTGTGCCTCGACCGGGACAGCCGTTTCAGGTACGCGGGATATCCCTGCCTGAAGGTCTCACGCTGGAAAAAGTCAACCAGCGACAGCAGCTGCTCGATAAACTGAACCGGCGTTTCAAAGGAGAAGCGACCGAAAGCCAGTTACTGGAAGCTTTGGATCAGTTTGGTTCACAGGCTTATAACATGATCACTTCCAAGCGGGCACGGGCCGCCTTCGATGTCGAACAGGAAAGCAAACCGATACGCGATCTGTTTACCCCCGATGAATTCAATCAGTCAGTCTTTCTGGGATGTCGCCTGATCGAATATGGCGTGCCCTTCGTGACAGTGACCTATGATGGCTGGGATACGCATACGGAAAACTTTGCCGGTCATCGGCGTCTGCTGCCGGCACTGGATGGTGGGATGACAGCGGGCCTGGAAATGCTGAAACAGAAAGGACTGCTGGATCGTACCCTGGTAGTGATTATGGGCGAGTTCGGACGCACGCCAAAAATCAATGTCAACGCGGGTCGCGATCATTATCCGCGCGTCAATTGGTGCCTGATGACGGGAGCCGGGATCAAACCGGGGCAGTTTATCGGGGGGACAACCAGGGCAGGAGATGCGCCGGATGAGAATACCGAGATCAAACCCGACGATATCGCCGCGACCATTTATCACAGCCTGGGAATTGATCCGTTTATGGAATACTTTACCAATACCGGACGCCCGACCATGCTGGTCCCCCATGGACGGATTATGCATGAACTGTTCGCGTGAAAGTACGCGGAATCAGGATCTTCAATTTGAGCACACTGCGTGGTTATGATTGATTTGTATCACCGCCTGCGGTCTAATTGAGTGATGGTGAAGTGATACGATTTCTTTAATCGAACTGATGTGGAACTATTACAGCATCGCATCGATTTCTTCTGCGTACGAGGCCGCTCCGTGATAAGAACTCTGATGATTGCTCTCTCGGTGTATTTATTCCTGCCTGCATTTTTATCAGCAGCAGACACGATTTCAAAACCGAACATTGTGTTGATTATGGCTGATGATTTAGGTTATGGAGATCTGAGCTGTTACGGGAGTGAGAATTGCAAAACTCCCCATCTGGATCGCCTGGCTGCCAATGGGATGAAGTTTACCGATTTTCATTCCAGTGGGGCCGTCTGCAGTCCTACCCGGGCTGGCTTGCTGACTGGTCGCTATCAGCAGCGAGCGGGCATCGATGGAGTGGTCTATGCCGATCCGAAGAAGAACCGCCATCACGGTCTCCAGAAAAATGAAATCACGCTGGCGCAATGTCTGCAGGATGCGGGCTATCAGACAGGTATGTTTGGTAAATGGCATCTGGGGTATCAAAGACAATACAACCCGACCTTTCGCGGGTTTCAGCAGTTTGTGGGCTATGTGAGTGGGAATGTGGACTACTTTGCTCACCTGGATGGTACGGGGGTATTCGACTGGTGGCACAATGCGGAGCTGAACCGTGAAGAACAGGGGTACGTAACGCATTTGATCAACGACTATGCTGTGGAATATATTCGTCAGCAGCGAGAGAAACCGTTTTTTGTCTACATCGCGCATGAGGCAGTACATTATCCCTACCAGGGGCCTGAGGATCAGCCAATACGGAAAGAAGGGGTGGGGGATATCAAATCCGCCAAACGAAAAGATATCGCGAACGCCTACCGCGAGATGAATACGGAAATGGATAAAGGTATTGGTAAGCTGGTCACAGTTTTAAAAGAACTGAACCTGACGGATCAGACATTCATTTTCTTTCTGTCCGATAATGGTGCCAATCAGAATGGATCGAACGGTGAATTGCGTGGTTTCAAAGGGAGTCTCTGGGAAGGGGGACATCGTGTACCGGCGATTGCCTGCTGGCCTGGTCAGATTGTACCTGGAACCGTTTGTGAGGAAACTGTCATCAGTATCGATCTGATGCCGACCATCCTGGAACTGGCAAATGCAAAAGTCCCTGAGGGGCACAAACTGGATGGAGTCAGTCTGGTTTCTCTATTAAACAAACAGATGCCTTTACCGACTCGCCAGATCTTCTGGGAATACAATGGTAAATCTGCAGTGAGACAGGGGCCCTGGAAACTGATCATGAATCAGACACGTAAGGAACCGATCGAATTATACGATCTCAGTCAGGATTTATCAGAAACAAAAAATCTGGCGGACGCTCAGCCACAACGCGTTCAGAGAATGCAGTCTGCGCTGACTGCCTGGAGGACTGATGTAAAGCAGTCTGCAACGCCTCAACCTGAAAAATAAACCGTGAACTGCTTACTGGAGAAAGAATGATGCTTCGTTTTTCGATCTGGTTAATACTATTTATTTTCGTTTCTCCACTGACATCAAATGCTGCTCCGGATTCTTTACAGGCGGGAGCGGCAAAATTTAATATCACACCGCGCAGTTTTCCCGTTTCGATGACGGGCAGCTTTCAGGATCGTCAGGCACAGTCTGCACATGATCCACTCCATGCCCGGGCTCTGGTGTTGAATAGTGGAGATACCACTGTGGCCTTTGTTGTTTGTGACATCTGCCTGATTTCACGTGAGATCTTTGATGCCGCCAAGCAGCAGGCCTCTCTCAAGACCGGTATCCCTGTGAGTCACATGCTGACATCAGCCACCCATACGCATACAGCGCCTACCTCTGTTCCCCTGGCACAATGTCGCCCCAGTCCGGAATATGTTCAGTTCCTGACCGAAGGAATCGCTCAGTCGATTATCAATGCCCATGCCTGCCTGCAACCGGCACAAATCGCCTGGGGAGTGACCCAGGAGCCTGCTGAAGTGAATAATCGGAGGTGGTATGTGAAAGAGGGGAACATCCCGCTAAACCCGTTCGGGAAGATGACGGACAAAGTTAGGATGAATCCACCGCGCGGTAGCGAAATACTCATCAAGCCTGCCGGTCCCATTGATCCCGCGATCTCTTTTCTCTCGGTGCAGACGACTGCAGGAAAACCATTAGCCTTGCTGGCAAATTATTCGCTGCACTATGTGGGAGGAATTCCAGCGAACCAGCTGTCCGCCGATTATTTTGGGGAATTTGCCAGGCAGATCAAAAAACGGCTGGGGGGAGATGATACCTTTGTGGGCATCATGTCGAATGGCACGAGCGGAGACATCAATAACTATAATTTCAAAGAGCCGCGTCCGCGGGCGGCGGCTTTTGAGCGTGTGATTGCAGTGGCTTCCGTGATCGCGGACAAAACTTACAAAGCAGTGAAAGATCTGAAGTATCGCCGTACTGCAGAAATTGTGATTCAGGAACGGACTCTGGATCTGGGGATTCGAAAACCTGATCGGGAAGAACTGGTATATGCGAAAAAACTGCTGGCCGCCGCCAAAGATCCCGACCGTTTAAACACCAATGAAGTGTATGCCAGGGAAACAGTCAATATCGAACAGGGACCCGATACCGTTAATATCAAGCTGCAGGCACTGCGGATCGATGAATTGGGAATCGTAGCAATACCCTGTGAAGTCTTTGCGGAAATCGGGCTGGAGATCAAGCAGAAAAGTCCGCTTAAACCGACCTTTGTTATTGCATTGGCAAATGGCTATAACGGTTATCTACCTACTCCTGAGCAGCATATTTTGCAGGGGTACGAGACCTGGAGATCGAGTTGGAGCTATCTGGAAGTTGATGCTTCCAGCAAAATCAATCAGCAGATCTTTGAGATGCTGAATCAGATTGCAGACTGAAACGAGTTTTAAATCTTCGAATAAGAAAAATTGAGGTCTAATTATGAAAAAGCAGATTGGGATCATCTGCCTCGGATGTCTGGTACTACTGCAGTTCAATCAGACCGGCTGCACTTCTGAGCCAAATCAATTAACTGAACAGGAAAAGCAGCAGGGATTCAAGCTTCTGTTTAATGGCAAGGATCTGACAGGCTGGCAGCATAGTGGTAATTGGAAAGTTGAGGATGATGTAGTGACCCGTTCGGGAAAAGGGGGGAGTCTGGTTTATGAAGCAGAGCCTGTCCCCGATGATTTTGAATTGAAGTTTGAATGGAAAGTCGCTGAGGGAAGTAACAGCGGCGTGTATTATCGTCCCGGTCAGTATGAATATCAGATATTGGATAACAGTAAACATGTGGATGGCCAGAATCCCCGTACCAGCGCGGCTTCGATCTATTTTTGCCTGCCTCCATCACACGACGCAACACGACCAGTAGGAGAATGGAATACGGGACGCATTGTCTGCCAGGGAACGGTCATTCAACACTGGTTAAACGGTGAGAAAGTGATTGATCTGGATTATACCGATCCGCGCTATGCCTGGCACGTTGAACTGCTGGCGAACCGGGGAGGGAATCTGTCTGATCGAGGCGCGAATCTGTATTTACAGGATCATGGTGATCCTGTCTGGTACCGCGGTTTAAAAATGCGGCGTATTCCGGGTTCTGAAAAACTGAAACGCAGTGAAGTGAAACCGGCAGATGTGTCTGATACAGCAATGGCTGCTGAACAACGGAAATTACAGAAGATCATGGAAAATCGGACACGACAACAACTGAAAAAGAAATGATGGATCACAGAATCTCAAAATCAGTAAAATTTTAAAGGATGATGAATTTCATGTTCAGGAAGCGCTTGGCTGGAATCTGTTTTCTTCTGTTAATGACATCCCGGTTGCTGTCTGCAGCAGAGCCGGTGCAGGTGATCTTTGATACGGATATCTCTGGAGATGTTGATGATGTACTGGCGCTGGCAATGTTACACACGCTGGCAGATCGGGGAGAATGCGATTTACTGGCGGTGACGATTTCCAAGATTAATCCACTGACGGGGCGTTTCACCGATGCCACGAATACCTTTTACGGACGGGGAGATATACCCATCGGAGTGACTCGTGATGCGCAGAAGCGAGAGAGCCGCTATCTGAAACTCATTAATGAAATGCAGGGGGATCAGAGCCGTTATCCACACGATGTTCGTTCGAATGATCAACTGCCGGATGCGGTAAAACTGCTGCGGAAAACGCTGGCGGCATCAGCCGATCGATCGATTGTGATTATACAGGTCGGCTTAGCTGCAAACCTGGCGGATCTGGTGGAATCTAAAGCGGATGAGTTCAGTCCGCTGTCGGGGCATGAATTGATCAGAAAAAAAGTCAAACTGGTTTCGGTGATGGCTGGTGCATTTGAACCCATTGATGGAAATGCTCATTTCCTGGAAGCTAATGTGCGGAATGGCATTCAGTCCATGCAGCGATTTGTTCGCCAGTGGCCTCAGAATACGCCTGTTGTCTGGAGCGGTTTTGAAATCGGCATTGCCGTGAGATATCCGCGCGAGAGTATTGCCCGGGATTTTAATTATGTGGAACATCACATCGTGCGGGAAGCGTATCTGCTGCATAGTGGACCGGAACACGATCGACCCAGTTGGGATTTAACGAGTGTATTGTATGCCGTTCGTCCGGATGACGGTTATTTTGATCTGTCTGAGCCGGGAAAAGTAACCGTTGATGATGACGGTTTTCTGAGTTTTCATCCAACGAAGCAGGGGCGTGATCGCTATCTGAAAATGAACCCTCTGCAGGCAGTGCAGGTCAAAGAAGTGTTACGTAGTCTTGTCAGTCAACCACCGGTAATCCGGCGAAATCAGTAACCAGGTGAACGCGTAGTCATTATTGATTTGAGTTTCGACTGACTTCATTCAGCAGAGAATCAATTGATTCACACATTTCTTTTTTGAGCGCATGTAGGCTGTTCTGCATTTCTTTGAGCTGATCGATTCGATTTTTTGTTTTAAGGGGCCCAGAACCATGCTCAATTTCAGTGTTGTCATTGGCCTGGTAAGGTGTTTCTATTGACTGGTCAGGACTAACCTGTTCGCTTTCCACAACAACGGAACTTCTTAATTTCGTCACAAGTAAGTCGGTGTCGATGGGTTTGACCAGGAGATCTTTAAATCCCAGTGCTAAAGCCTCACGTGTTAATTGCTTCATTTTAGGTGACGATGTGCCATGTTCTTTGGTCACCATCAGATAAAAATTCAGTGGTGGAATCACTCCTTCGTCATTAAAACGTTCGATCTTGGCTGCTGCTTTGTATAAATCCAGCGCATTCATAGTCGGTAGAAACAGGCTTGTCAGGACTGCATCAATTGAGAAATCTGCCTTTAAAATCATGAGTGCTTCTTCACCGCTTTCAGCTGAGACGGTCTCGAACTGATGACGCCCCAGCTTCTGGTTCAGACTCTGACGAATGAATCCGATTTCGTCGACAATCAATATTTTCATGGTTTTGTCCTGATGTGAATTTGAGAATCAATTGCGATAGCGATCTGATTTGAAAGAAGTTCACATAATCTTGTATCGCCTTCTCGAAAAAAAATAAAAATGGGGGATATTACCCAATTTTATGTACTGCTTTCACCTCAATATTGAATGATGCGTTAAGTTTGGGTAGAAAGGGGTGAATAGGTGTGCTTAAACTACTGTTGATATCTTGTGCCGAGTTTAAAATAGGTAGGCAGAGGTGACCTTGTCGAGTTCAAGAAATGACTCGATCAATATCGACGAAAAACTCAGGTGTTATTTTGAATGGATGTTCTATGACAGAGAGCCTGAGAATATAAAGAACCAACCAAATCAGTCAATTGGGACAGATTTTACAGTTAATTCCCCATTTATGAACTGAGCTTACATTACCGTTCCACTGAATCCCCTCTTAGTGGATACAACCTGTTTTCACTACTGGTATGTGTCCATCATTTCATACAAATGATCGCCTACTGACAATTAGTACTTCTTGATCTAAAAAAATGGTTGAGTGATTATCTGCCTTTCGTAGAAGTAGTTAGCGTTGTTGTGTTTGTTGATAATAAATATTGAATCAATAAAAGATATTAAGATACGAATGTGCGGAAACGCTTCCTCAACTAATATTATTTGCTTTAAATCGTATCAATGATTTCTGGCTATCGTTGAAAGTGGAGCAAAATCATTAAGTATAAGATTGCAGTACATTTGAGGGCCAAATGACCGAATTTATTGTTTACATCATAGACGATGATCCTGATGTTTTAGATTCAATTGCCTATCTGTTGCAGACTTCCGGCTACACCGTCAAACCGTTCAACAGTGTTTTTGCTTTTCTGGAATCAAACGATCTTGAAACGCCGGGTTGTGTGCTTATTGATTTGATCATGCCGGAAATATCTGGTATCGAAGCAATGCAGTTACTGGACAAGAGGCAGATTCATTTTCCTGTGATCATGATGAGCGCGTATGGAGATATTGAAAAAGCTGTCTCAGCTGTAAAGCAGGGGGCATGTGAATATCTGGAAAAGCCATTTGCTAAAGATAAGTGTGTTCAAGCAGTAGAAACAGCGCGTGAAATCTGGAATCAGCGTACACAGCAGACGGCCGATAACGGCATGCAATATCTGGAACTGTATAATGGTCTCACCCGTCGGGAAAAACAGGTCTTTCATCTGATCGCAGAAGGTCATTCAGGCAAGCAGATTGCGAACTCCATGTCGATTAGCTATCGAACTATGGAAAAGCATAAAGCAAATGTACTCAATAAATTAGGTGTTTCCAGCACCACTGATATCGTACACATTCTTTATAAGATTAAAGACATTCCAGGGTATCGAAAAAATGGTACACCAGATTCTACTCAATAGGTGCTGATTTTCAGACTTTACTCTCCCTTCACAGTGCACCGTAAAACTAATAAGTTTTCTGCTTGACCATACGTTGAAAGTACGAGCGTTGAATCGGTCGCAGACTGTTGGACAGTGCCCTGACTACCTGAGTGTAGGGAATTGTGACTGAAGTGGCGGTACTGAGAATCTACAAGTCAGAGTTTCAGTGCCTGCACTTTGCCTGTTTCTCCTCAGAGTCTTGATCCCGAATGATTGAAGCATGAATGGGGGGATTCCCCCATCAATTGAGGAGGTCTTTCCAGTCGATAAAAAATCTACTGGTAATTGGAGCATCGAGTGATCTCTTCGGTGCGTATACAGAAAGATTCAGCAACATCGTTTTGAACAAAGGGGTAAATCCAAAAGTAGAGAGCTGTAGTTTTATCGAAAAATAAGGGCCAGATATGCGTTCCAGACAAACAGAATATTGTAGAAATCATTTCTCTGAGCAGATTCTGAAATTCTGTATTGATATTGTTGTGGCAATCGCTGAAGACGGAATGATTCTGATGGCGAGCCCTTCTATTGAATCAGCCTGGGGATGGAACGCAGAGGAGAGTTCTGGAAAGAATATAAGTGATCTGCTGACTGAAGCATCCCGAGAATCATTTCTGCATTGCATTTCAGAGTGTGTGGTCTCTGGAAAATCTGCTACCTGCGAGCTTGTGGTCAAACGCAAAGACCATTCCAGTAATCTTTATGAGCTGACACTCCACCAACTTGATGAGCCAAACGAAGATGCTCAGTTCATTGGTGTTTTCCGCGATATTTCTGAGCGATTTCGGTATCAGAACCAGCAGGCCGAATATCTGGAACGACTGAAGCAGACCCGACGGGAACTGAAGCGAAAAGAATTTGAAGTCAAGTCAGCGCTCAACCTGGCGGAACAGACCAACCAGGCAAAGAGTGAGTTTCTGTCGAATATGAGTCATGAGATTCGTACCCCGATGACAGCGATTATTGGATATTCAGAAGTCTTAAAAGAATCAATCACTCAACCAGAGCAGCATGAACTGATTGATATCATTCAGAGAAATGGTGACCATCTTCTGCAGGTAATAAACGATATTCTGGATATCTCAAAAATCGAATTAGGACAGTACGAACTCCGAACAGTAGAATGCTTTCATCTCAAAATACTGCAGGAATTAATCGCCTCTTATCAACCGAAGGCAGCTCAGAAGGGGCTGCGACTGCTTACCAGGATTCATGAGACAATTCCTGCCTCAATTCAGTCTGATCCAGCAAGACTGAAACAGGTCCTGGAGAATCTGATGAGCAATGCAGTCAAGTTTACAGACCACGGCAGCATTAGTATTGAAGTAAGAGTCATTGCACGGTCGAATTTCGAGCGGTTGTTGCAGTTCAATATTGCAGATACCGGAATTGGTATTTCACAGGAAAAGTTGAGGCATATATTTGATCCTTTCACTCAGGCTGACAGTTCTTTATCGCGACCTTATAGTGGCACGGGGCTGGGGTTGACGTTGAGCCAAAAACTGATCCAGTTGCTGGGGGGAAAGTTGTCTGTGCAGTCAATGCTAAATCAGGGAAGTGTATTTTCGGTTACATTGAATATAGGAAATCAGAACTCCGAGTTTCAGCAGACAGGTATCAGGACGGAATCTGATGAAACAAAATCTCTTTCTCAAAATAGTTCTGGGATCAATGAGGGAAATTATTCAGCAGATATAAAGGGCCGGGTATTACTGGTTGACGATACACAGGAGATTCTAAGACTCTTCAGTTATATGCTGACCAAGATGAAGTTGGATGTGGTGACTGCTTCAAATGGTAGAGAGGCGATTGAGAAATTTCAGCAGGCAGAGCGACAGAGGAAGCCGTATGATCTCATTCTGATGGACATGCAGATGCCAGTCATGGATGGTTACGAAGCGACTCGGTTTCTCAGGAGTCAGAATCATCAGGTCCCCGTGATTGCGATTACCGCGCATACTCTGATTACGGATCGAGAAAAATGTATTGCCGCAGGTTGCAGTGACTATCTGGGAAAACCGGTCAAATTTGATGTCCTGTCTGAAATCGTCTCACGCCATCTGTCTACTATCCCGGAATATGCATCAGGATGTTGAGTTAGTGTGGATCTGATGTGATTAGAGTGCCTGCAGTGCCAGGTGGGAAATCGCGTCTACTGCAGGATGGGGGATCCCCAAATTGACTTCCAGATGCACCGAGGTCGAGCGGCTTAGTAGGGAGCCGATACCACTCTCTTTTGGGGGAAAACACTTTGAGAGAAATCTGAAAAAGATAGCCGAGGCGGGACTCGAACCCGCACGCCCTTTACGGACCCGGGATTTTAAGTCCCGTGCGTCTGCCATTCCGCCACTCGGCCATGTGCTTTAAGAGTATATAGAATATTAGGTTATGTATTGCAAGCCAGAACGCAAAAAACAGGGGCTCTGATACCCCACCAAATCCCCACCAGATCGCATTTTTTATTCGTTTGTTTGCACTTATTACTTAGATAGCGAATTAAGTGAGTAGATTTCTACTGAATGGCAATAAATCGCTGCGCAGCAAGTTTTGAATAACCTCTCAACTCATCATGCAGGTTGAGATGACTGATCTAATCGGGAATCAGAGGTTCACAACTGAGACTGCTTAGTAGGTTTCATCAGCCAGGCCGCGGGCACGGCGACGTCGTCGACGTCGGTGCAGCCAGCGTTCGCCATCTTCGGCTTCCGCAAAGAAAGAACCAGAGAGCAGACGATAGAAAAACAGGAGGACAAATGCGCCGCCTGTCGCTGCAATAAAGCCAAAGGTGCTGATCGGCGTCACCCGGGCACCATCCCAGAAAAACATCAGTGTCCCACAGCCGACAACGCTGCCGCCAATACCCATTAACAGGGTACTTACAGCACCACCGGGATCTTTACCGGGCATGATGGCTTTGGCAGCCAGACCGACCAGGGTCCCAAAACCTACCCAGACTAACATTTCGTTTACAGCTTCCTGGAGGATTCGGCTGGTATTGTCATCAAACATTATGACGGTCCTTCGTCGATAAATGCTTATCGAGATATGATTTACGGTGAAGTGATGAGCTTGGCTTCTATTCAGGGGAAGGAGCCTTTTATTACTTCCTTTTCTCATTATCGTCAACCCCGGCTTCAAACTTGGGTTATGTCGTGACGAATTGATTTTTGATTAAAGTTTTGTAGAGTTGAAGAACCGTTTTTGGCTTATCTGATCAATCTGGAAGTCACAGAGACACAAACATCCTCACGCCCGGAAATTGAGAATATGAAACGAGTTGTTCTGTACCCTGTGCTGAGTGCTCTTACTGCGCTGAGCTTCTTCACATCCGTAATGCAAGGCGCGGAGTTTCACAAAAAAATACTGACTGAAAAATATTTCGCAGATGGAGTCGCCAGTGGCGATTTCAATCATGACGGACAACGTGATATCGTCGCTGGGCCTTACTGGTATGCGGGACCAGAGTTTGCCAAAAAACAGAGCTATTACGAACCTGTAGCTCTGCCTCCGGAAGTCAGTCCCAGTAACTGTATGCTGGTGTTCGCGTACGATTTCAATTCTGATGGCTGGGATGACATTCTAGTGCTGGGGCGCGTGCATCTACACAAAGCTTTCTGGTATGAAAACCCACGCACAGAAAACGGGGAATGGAAAAAACATTTTGTATTCGAACGTGTGCAGGGGGAGTCACCGCCGCTGGTCGATGTGACCGGCGATGGAAAGCCGGAACTGATCTGTCACTGGGAGAATCATTGGGGCTGGCTGGAACCAGACTGGAATGCACCCGAGAAGCCCTGGCGTTTTCATGCTGTGGGACCCGGAGGGGAATGGGATCGTTTTTACCATGGAACGGGTGTCGGCGATCTGAATGGAGACGGTGCGAGAGACATTGTGATCAATGATGGCTGGTTTGAAAATCCAGCGCAGCGAAAGACAGACTGGGTGTTTCATCCCTTTGTGTTCTCCAAAGATAAAGGGGGCGCACAAATGCTGGTTTACGACGTGGATGGAGATGGTGACAATGACGTGATTTCCAGTCTCAACGCCCATGGCTGGGGACTTGCCTGGTTTGAACAGCAGCAGGTGGAAGACGGAATCACTTTCACTCAGCATAAAATGATGGGCGATCGCAGTGAACTGAAAGAGTATGGTGTCGCATTCACTCAGCCACATGCACTCGCTCTGGCTGACATTGACGGCGATGGTCTGCAGGATGTGGTGACTGGTAAACGACGCTGGGCTCATGGTCCCAAACGAGATATCGAACCCGGGGAAACGCCGGTGGTTTACTGGTTTCAACTGCAGCGCAGCGGGCAAGGTCAAGTCAGCTATCAACCTCACCTCGTCGATGACTGGTCAGGCATTGGTGTGCAGATCGAAGCGTCTGATGTCAACCAGGATGGGAAAACAGATATCCTGACTGCCTCCAAACTGGGGACGTTTCTGTTTCTGAATACTGGAAAATAATCAGCCGTTGAGCCAGTCGTCTCGGTGTTCAGCAACAAACTCATCATCGTTAAGATGAGGATAGGCGGCATAAATGCGGTCGATTTCTTCCAACTGACCGGGGCCCATCACTTCATCGGGATTCAGGCACCAGGTTCCTTCCAGCAGGCCCTGACGGCGTAAGACTTCATGGATGCCGGGAATACAGCCCTGGAATCGATTGGCGACATCAAACAGTACCGCGTTACAATCAGTGACTTCCGTATTGCGATGTAAGGTGGCGAGGGGGATCGCTGAATTCGTTTCAGCGACCTGTTGACACTCTTTGAGTATTTCGACCGCTTTACTGGTCCAGACAGCCCAGTGACCCAGCAGACCGCCGACAATCCGCCGTTCGAGTTGTTTACCGTTCGAGTTGAAACGAAAAGGAGTGACCAGATCGAGAACGATGTTGTCATCATTGCCAGTATATAAGGCGATATCTTCACGGCTCGATTCCGCGACCGCGCGAATGACGTCCAGGGTATGATAGCGATTGAACGGGGCCATCTTGATGGCTGCGACATTTTCGATTTCACAGAATCGTCGCCAGAAGGAATACGGTAACAGTCGTCCTCCGACATCGGGTTGCAGGTAGAAACCAAATACGGGGATCACTTCAGAGACGGCCCGACAGTGTTGAATCAAAGTCTCTTCATCGGCGTTTTTCAGAGCGGACAGGCTGAGCAGACCGAAGTGATAGCCGGCTTCATGTGCGATGGCCGCTTCGCTGGTGGCCTGTTTCGTCTCACCACAAATCCCGGCAACACGCAGGAGAGGTTTCTCTCGTTCCTCATCAGCGCGGTTCATTTCTTCAGCCGCCAGTTGCAGGACAGGCTGATACAGGTCAATGCCGGGATTGCGAATTTCAAACTGTGTCGTATGTACGCCCACTGCCAGGCCGCCGACACCGCTGGCAATATAGTACCGCGAGAGTGCTCTTTGTCGTCGTTCGTCCAGCTTCCGCGAAGCGGTCAACGCCAGGGGATGAGCGGGAATGGCGGTTCCCTGTTGCAGGATTTCTGTGATCAGAGGAGGGTTCACGATAAAAGATTCCTGTAAAGTCGAGCGTTGATGCCTGACAGGCTGTGATTAGAATTTGCCGCTGCGTGATTCAAAGTGGGTCGGCTTACCGAGCAGGGGGCGTTCATGCTGGATCCAGTCAGCTGTCCAGTCAATAATCTGTTCAATGTTGACCTGAGGTGCCCCATAACGGGTATGTCCGGATTGACCGTTGTTGAGCAAGGCATCTTCGGCTGCGGTTCCCGTGAATTTTGGCAGTTTGTTGAATCGTTTCCCAAACTGTTCGCAGATGTTACGTACTTCAAGTATTTGAGGTCCGGAGACATTTAAGTACGCCGGTGGGGAAGCCCCTTCGGGCAGTGAGCAGAGTGCCATCGCATTCGCATCCCCCTGCCAGATGACGTTCACATAGCCCATCGAGAGATCAATCGTCTGTTCATGGTAGACCTGCAATGCCAGGTCGACGAGTACACCATAACGGCATTCGGTTGCGTAGTTCAGACGGATGATGGTCATCGGGATCTTCAGAGTGCGGCTGAAGTGTTCGAACATTCTTTCACGTCCCAGGCAACTCATCGCGTACTCGCCTACGGGATTGGGTTTGTCCGTTTCTACCGAACCCTGACTGGTTGCGGGAACAAGGCCATAAATATTGCCAGTTGAGAATGCGGTAATTCGGCTGTTTCGATATTTGTTACAGACCAGCGCGGGCAGATAAGTATTCATTGCCCAGGTGAGCGACTCGTTTCCTGTTGCGCCGAATTTCATGCCTGCCATGTAAATGACATTAGGGACGTCGGGAAGTCTGCTGATGAAATCGGAATCGAGCAGATCACCTTTGATGGTCTCAATTCCCAGGTCTTCAAGAGGTTGCCTGCTGGCTTCATCGGAAAAGCGACTGACTCCAATCACTCGTCTCTTAATTCCCGCGGCTTCATCGCCACGCAGAATCATGCGGGCTAACGTCGGTCCCATTTTACCGGCAATGCCGAGAAGAATGATGTCGCCGGGAGTATTTTGCAACGCCTCGACCACCTGGGGAGTGGGGCGGCTTAACAGTTCGTCGAGTTGTTCGAGTTCGTTAATGGTCTCTGGATAAGCGGAAGTCATGATGAGGTTGAAACTGTCAATTTTGAGATTAAAAATGCGAGGATCGTTACTTGCATTCGCATTATGACAGGTTCGTGGTTGAATTGGAAATCAAAGTTAAGTTATTCCCGGGGAAGCTCACAGGCCAGAAGTTGATCCCAGTCGGGCAGGTCGGCAGAGTTTTGCGAGAAGTAACTGGCAACGACTTTGCCTCGGTCAAGAATCAGTGCCGCCCCCAGTTGTTGTACGTCTTTACCAGGAATGCCAGGGAGATAGCCTGAAAGGACTGTGGTTTTGAATCCAGACCACCAGACAGCGGGCCCCACCGTTTCAGCCAGGCTGCCTCGTTTGACCTGAAAGAGTTCATAGAGCTTGCGATCCGGGTCGCTGAAACTGTGTACGTTTTGTAACTGATAGCGGGCCAGTAATCGGGCTGCCTCCGTTTCGTCCATCATATGCACGATAGCCAGTTGCAGATTACGTTCTTCCAGTTGAGCAGAGAGCGACTTCAGTTGATCGAGTACCTGCCGACAGAAAGGACAGCCACCATGTCTGAGAAAAACGATCAGGACCGGCGCTGTATCTGACAGCTCTGTCAGTGTTTTTCCCTGACTGGAAGGAAATCGGGAAAGAGCCTCCCGGAAGGGATCGGAGTTCATGGGAAACTTTCCGTTCGAGAGTGATGATTCTGATCAGACTGCTGTGGGAGATTCGTTCAAAAGAAAACGGTTTCACATAAGTTTACCACAATGCGTTCGGGTGTTCTTTGTGGAAATCCGTCACTTCCTGAACGGTATCCTCAATCGTTTCCAGATCCGAATAAAACATGGCGGTAGGATCAATCTGTTTTTCTTCCAGAAAATCGATGTCCGCTTTCACTTGTGGAATGGTAGCGATCTGTGGGAAGACGACCAGCCAGAGCAGACACACCCCCGTTACCAGTAACAGAAATGGAACCCATCGCTGTCGGGAATGCGTTTTTTCTTTTGATGGATCTTCAGAACTTAAGTCAGGAGTCGTGGAAGGCACTTGAATTTACAGACTGTTGAGTAGTTTTAAAATAGTTCGTGTATGACTTCACCATGATCGATGGCGACAATCGGTCTGCCGGAATGATCGGGGAAATAGGTTTCGGGATCCATGCCCAGCACACGATAAATGGTGTGATGAATATGTCCGGGGCGTACAGGACGGTCGGCAGGTGCATCTCCCAGTCGGTTGGTCGCACCGACGATGCGTCCCCCTTTGACGCCACCCCCTCCCATCAGGCAGAACATCGAGTTTCCCCAGTGGTCGCGGCCCGGCGTTCCCATACTGAGGGGAGGCCCACCGTTGCCGCCATTATTCATGCGCGGCGTCCGACTGAACTCACCACAGAGTACGACGAGTACTTTCTCACTCAAACCACGCTGTGCCAGATCTTCAAACAGGGCACTGACTGCCTGATCGACTCGTGGCAGATAACTGTCCATGCCGCTTTGCAGATTCCAGTGGTGATCCCAGCCACCAAAGTGGACGGTGACAAAAGTCGTTCCCGCTTCAACCAGGCGACGTGCCAGGAGGACGCTCTGTCCCCAGGTATGACGGCCGTATTTGTCACGTAACTCATTATTTTCTGAGTTCAGATCGAATGCCTGCCGGGCTTTTTCACCGGTCACCATTTCGTAGGCTTTCTGGTCCAGGCGATCCATGGAATTAAGCATGCCTGACTGATCTACATCGCGACGCAACTGGTCGAAACTTTTCAGAAGTGTCTTGCGGTCTTTGAGACGATCAATCGACAGCCCCGTTGTGGGATTGAGGTTCTTAACCTGAAAACCAGAGCTGTTCGGATCGGATTCGGTTTCGAACGGATCGTGCTGCACGCCCAGGAAGTTTCCCCCGAAATAGCCAGGACGTAAACCAATGCTGGAAGCATAGGGAACGGAAACATAAGCAGGCATGCTGGGATCACGCGGCCCCAGGACTTTCGTCGCCATAGCAGAGATGGAAGGATTGCGTCCGGGAGTGCTGCCACCACTGACTCCACCCCGACCGGTGAGCATCCAGTGACCGCCGGTAAAGTGATCGCCGGTATTGTGATGCAGTGAACGGACCAGAGAAAATTTATCCGCACATTGTGCCTGCAGGGGGAACATTTCCGTAATGTCCATGCCAGGCACGTTGGTGTGGATGGGATTCCAGATCCCCTTGTATTCACTGGGGGCTTCGGGTTTCAGGTCATACAGGTCCATGTGGCTGGGACCGCCGTCTAGCCAGAGTAGAATGACTGAGGTGTCTTTCTTTTCCACGCCAGCCTGTTCAGACAGCGATTTTGCGTGCAGAATTTGGGAGAGGCTGGCCGACCCCATCCCGGCAATCCCTGCCTGTAGAAAATGGCGTCTGCTGATGCCATCACAGTACTTCCCTGATTTACCAAATTCAACGCGGAACATATTGGCGATCCTTGGCGCGAAATAAAAATAAGAGTTCACTTATGCGTCTATTTTATTGAGCGCTATCTGGTTTCGTCAATAAGGAACCGCATCGATTTTACGTTGATTGGCTGACCCGCAAGTTGACGACTTAAGCCGTCCCTTCCGCTTTGAGCTTGGCGGCCCGGTAAATGACACCGTTTATTTCGCCACCAATCATCAGAATTGCCCCGGTCAGATACAGCCATGCCAGCAGCACAATGAATCCCCCAATTGTGCCATAGGTTTCGTTGTAGTGAGCAAAATTTTCGACATAAAGCCGGAAACCCTGCAGCATCAGTACCCAACTGATGACGACGAACATGCTGCCGGGGGTAAATATTTTCCAAGGTAATTTGATACTGGGGACGGCCCAGTAAATAACGGAGGTGGAGATCAACATGAAACCACAAGCCACCGACCAGCGGACACCCGCTGAAAAAAAGAGATGAACCCAGGTGGCATGAATATTGGCGACGAGCAGACTGGCGATTTCCGGTCCGACAACCAGGAGTATGGATGCTGTGAGCAGCAGGATCAGGACACCAAAGGTCAGGAGCAGCGCCAGCCCGCCTGATCTCAGGAAAGATCGACGATGTTCGACTTCAAAAACGGAGTCCAGTCCCACTTCCATGGTGATAAACAGTCGCGCTCCCCCCCAGGCAAGCAACAGCAGACCACCGCCAATCAGACTGACTGTGGTTTTCTGCTGAATGTCTTCAATCTGGGCAAACAGCATGCTCGAGACATTACTGGGTAAACCCTGATTGATAGCATTTTCCACGCTGAGGATGACGCCTTTGATCGGCAGTTGGGCCAGGCAACCAATGATGACAATCAGCAGGGGGAAAAAGGTGAAGATGGAGTAATAGGCGAATTGCGCGCTGTGGGCGCTGAGGTGGTGTTTTTCGTATCCTTTCAGTGTGCGCACGATGAGGTCCCAAAGTGTCAGGCCACCAAATTTCCACATGGCGCGGAACCCGATTTTTCCCAGTTGTATCTGTTCCCGTTCTGTCATGTCAGACCACTCTTATCTCTTATTATTAAATGCTTTACAGCGTTAATTGTGTTCCAGAAGCAGAGAAATAAAAATCCCTCATAATTGATATAATCATTAAAGGTTAACATTTTGAAATGCCGATGACATCGATAAGGGGAACTTACATCAAAAGTTTACTCTCATCGAAATGCTATACACCTCTTATCTGAAGAACAGAGATTAATCGGATTTTCAAAATGAATTCGTTGCTCAAACTGATTGCGGGAATTGTCCTTTGTCTGCCTCTGACTGGCTGTGCCAGCCCGGGATATTACGACCCAGCCACTGGAATGATCTGCAGCGGCCCCATGTATGGTCCCACTGATTTCATGGATGATATCAAATGCAAGCTTTCAAAGCACCGCGCACAACGGATGATGAAGCATTGCTGTAATCCCTGTTCGAGCTGCGATCCCTGCAACACCTGTAATACGTGTGATCCCTGTGGTGGCGGCGGTTTTGGCAGCACGCTGCCCGGCATGATTACATCGGGTACATTCAGCTACGGGAATGACGATGGTTCTATGGAATCATACCCTACGCCGACTTATGCACCGCAGTCCAGTTGTCCAACCTGTGGTCCTCAGGGTTATCAGGGACCACAATCATATGAAACTCCGCATACTTATGAAGGAGAATATCTGCAGGAGTCTGCTCTACCAGAAGTAGCTCCGCATGCGGGACCTGCTACAGTGGTTCCCCAGAAAATTTCACCAGTTCCCGACCATGGACCCAAAGGAGTCATGGGCAAACCAGCGCCGGCTCCGGCGGCAGAAGAGCCAATGTCCTCGGTTCCTCCCGCATTGCTTCACGCTCCCACCGTGATTCCCAGTTCCGCTCAACCACGACCGGGAGCACGACCCGTGCAGTGGGTTCCCGCTCAGGTTCATTAGTCTGCAGTGAATTCAATATTCAGGTCAGCGGGTCGTGAGAGCTGAGCTTCTTCAGACCGGGAAGACGAAGAGGGCTTGTTCAGAAAGGACCAGGCGGAGTGATTCAACCTGATCGTGTCAATTTACGGTATCTCAGGTTGCATAACCTGCATTCCAGCCGAATGCTGATCTGTCTGATCTGCGGCCTGTTTTGTCTGTTTACGGCAGAAGTCGAAGCGACTGTTTACGAAGTCGGTCCCGAGAAGAAATATCCCCTGGTTGAAAAGGTTCCCTGGGAAAGTCTGGTTGCCGGGGATGAAGTCCAGATTCACTGGCGGCCTCAGCCTTACCATACGAAATGGGTTCTCTGTCGACGCGGGACGAAAGACAAGCCAATTGTCATTAAAGGCATTCCTTCCGAAAAAGGGGAACTGCCTGTGATTGACGGGCGTCGGGCGATGACACGTCCTCAACTGCGCTTCTGGGGCGAACAACGGGGCATCATCAAGATTGGCGGCGCCCGCGATCCGGAAGACACGATGCCTGCTCACATCGTGATTGAGAATCTCGATATTCGCAGTGCGCGACCTTCTTTTTTCTATTTCAGCGCGGACGGTCTGCAGAAATACTTTCAGAACGCAGCGGCGATTTTTATCGAAAAAGGGGAACACATTACCATACGTAACTGCTATCTGCATGATTGCGGTAACGGCCTGTTCGTGGCGTATGATACGAAAGATCTGCTGGTTGAAAACTGTTCGATCTACCATAACGGGATTGCCGACAGTTACTACGAGCACAATGTTTATACTGAAGCAGCAGGAATCACATTCCAGGGAAATTACCTCGGACCCTTAAGAAAAAACTGTCTGGGGAATAACCTGAAGGACCGTTCTGCGGGGCTGGTGGTCAGATACAACTGGATTGAAAGCGGAAACCGCCAACTGGATCTGGTTGATTCTGAAGGTGGCGATACGATTCGCTTTGATCCCCGCTATCGCAGTGCCTACGTGTATGGAAATGTGCTGGTGAAGCTGGAAGAAGATTCCAGCACTCAGATGATTCATTACGGCGGTGACAGTGGTGATGAAAGCGCTTACCGTAAGGGAACCTTGTTTCTTTACAACAATACAATGGTCTCACGGCGCGCATCAACCACACTGGTCAGATTGTCTACCGACAGCGAGCATCTGGAATGTCGCAATAACATTCTGTTTACCTCACATGCGGGCAACAGCCTGTCAATTCTGGATGAGAAAGGTTCGGCAAATCTCAGCTATAACTGGATCAAACCAGGCTGGAAAGCTGCCCACTCGAGCAGCTATGGAAACGTGAAGTCGGAAGCAGAGATCCATTCCGGCGATGATCCCGGTTTTCAGGATGAATCGAAAAACCTGTTCTTTCTGACTGCAAAATCAGCGTGCCTCAACAAAGCCGGACTGCTGCCGGTCGCGATTCAGAATAACTTTCCCGTACTCCAGCAGTTCAAAGGTCCGCGTGGAATTGAAAAACGCCCTGCAGCATCTTTGAAAGACCTGGGGGCGCTGGAAAGAGAATCAGAGGAATAATCGTTTTTTCTATTTAGCTGAACCGTACTGAGCTGCTACTTCCACCAGCGTTTTGACCATACAGCCAGTCCCGCCCCCTTCACGATGAGGGGCGTTCGCTGCGGCAAACGCCGGACCGGCGATATCCAGATGCACCCACGGTGTTTCACTGACAAAGTTCTCCAGGAACTTGGCAGCCGTGATCGCACCGCCCCAGCGGGTTCCCACATTCTTCAGGTCGGCGACATCACTTTTCAACTGGTCGGCAAATTGAGGAAACATGGGCATTTCCCAGACGTCTTCTCCGCTGGCCTTCGCTGCATCCTGAACCGCCTGAGACCAGTCGGCGTTATTTGCGAAGACCCCCGTCACCTCTTCACCCAGAGCGACGACGCAGGCGCCCGTTAATGTTGCCAGGTCAATGATGTTGGATGCACCGCGATCGACGGCAAGACTCAGAACATCTGCCAGAACCAGGCGGCCTTCCGCGTCCGTGTTGAGAACTTCAATTGTCTTGCCGTTACGTGCCGTCAGAACATCGCCCAGTTTGTAGGACGAACCATTTACCATGTTTTCTACCAGACCCATGTAGCCAATGACATTCACAGGCAGCTTGAGCTGGGCGATGGCATTCATGGCACCGAGTACCGCAGCAGCGCCCCCCATATCGCATTTCATGGTTTTCATGCCGTCACTCGGTTTCAGGGAAAGACCGCCACTGTCGAAGGTGACCCCTTTGCCCACCAGGGCCAGTGTAGGAGCAGATGCATCTGCTCCCTGGTGTTTCAGAATGGCCAGACGTGCCGGCTGATCGCTGCCTTGCGCGACTCCCAGCATGGAACCCATCTTTTCCTGTTTGAGCTGGTTTTCATCCAGGATTTCGGCTTCCAGTCCCGTTGCCTTTGCGACTTCCACCACACGATCAGCAAAGCTGATGGGGAAAATGTCTCCCGCGTGGCGATTGACCATTTCGCGTGCGAGGTTGATCGATTCTCCCAGAATGGTGCCTCGATCCACTGCCTGTTGACAGGTGGTTGCATCTCCGCTGCCTGCGATAGTGACTTCTCGAAAAGGAAATCTGGCAGCCTCTTTCCGGTACAGATCCTGTCCGACACCCCCGACAATCATGGAAGCACTGGTCACCATTGCGAACTGTTCTGTCGAAAGAGCACTCTTATCCACATCGGGCAGAGCAACGACGATACTGGTATCCGGTTTTGTGGATATCGCACGGGCGGCGGTCGTCATCGCTTTTTCCAGTGAAGCGAGGCTGATACTCTCTGCCGTTCCCAGCCCTGCCAGCAGAATACGTGGCGTTTTGATTTCGGTAATACCCAGCAGTGTGGTGGTCGTGCCGGCTTTGCCTGTGAAGTCTTCACTTTCAATCAAGCGGGAAATCAGACCACCTAAAGTCTGGTCCAGTTCCGCAACGGAATCGCTCAGAGGAGCCGATTCGACCAGCGCCAGAACCAGCCAGTCAGCAGTGAGAGAGGAGGGGGAATCATTCGTAAATTGCGTTGCCATCGGTTCGATCAGTCCCTTTATTGTTGAAAATCATCAGATTAAGATAGGTTTGTGCTACAGATTGGTTGTTCCACAGTTTAGCAGATCAGGAGTAAAAACCAAATGAGAGATATCAGGATCGCTGCCGTTCAGTTTGAACACCGCAATGGTGACAAAGCATATAATCTGCAGCGGATTCGCGAACTCTCTCAACAGGCGGTTGATCAGGGAGCGGAAATTGTCAGCTTCCATGAATGTTGTATCCCCGCTTACACGTTTGTGCAATCATTTTCGAAACAGGAACTGCTGGATCTGGCAGAAGAGGTGCCCGCTGGTCCGAGCACCCGGGAACTGATGCAGATCTCTCAGGATGTGGGTGTACCGATTCTGGCGGGACTGTTCGAAGTCGATCAGGGGGAAGTCTATAACACGTACCTCTGTGTTGATGGCAGCCAGCTGGTGGCTAAATTCCGCAAGCTGCATGCGTTTGTGAATTCCCATTTATCGTCGGGCAGTGAATATGTGGTCTTCGATCTGCGAGGCTGCCGCTGTGGTATCCTGATCTGTTACGATAACAACCTGATTGAGAACGTGCGGATGACGACCATGCTGGGAGCCGAGGTGATTTTCATGCCTCACGTGACCTGCTGTTTACCTTCCGTGATGCCCGGGCGGGGTTTGGTCGATCCTGCACTGTGGCACAATCGCGATCGCGATCCGGTCCGGCTGCGTCAGGAGTTCCAGGGTCCGAAAGGCAAAGGCTGGCTGATGAAGTGGCTGCCTGCGCGGGCGTATGACAATGGCGTGTACGCGATCTTCACAAATCCGGTTGGAATGGACGATCAGGAAGTGAAACCGGGCCTCTCGATGATTCTGGATCCGTTCGGTGAAATCATCGCTGAATGTACCAATCTGGGTGATGACATTGCGATGGCGTTGTGCACCGAGGAAAAATTGCATCAGGCCGGCGGACGCCGCTACATTCGTGCCCGACGACCTGATCTGTATGGAAAACTGGTTGAACCATCTGCAGAGCCGCCCGTGACTGAACCTGGTTGGGAATTGAAACCCTCCAGTTGAGTCTGTCAGTATGTTTTCAACGCGGGATCGGCGAAACCGGCTTCCTTAAATCCTTTGGCACGCAGCTGGCAGGAGTCACAATGGCCGCAGGGAGTGCCGTCTGGCAGTGGATCATAGCAGCTGTGTGTCAGGCCGTAGTCAACCCCCAGTTCCATCCCCGTTTTAATGATGTCTGCTTTCGTCAGCGAGATGAGGGGGGTATGGATTTTCCAGTGCCCGGAATGCTCGACACCGGTTTTGGTCGCCAGTGAAGCGACGGTCTGGAACGCACTGATGAACTCGGGGCGGCAGTCCGGGTAGCCACTGTAATCGACGGCGTTGACACCGATAAACAGGTCAAAGGCGTTCAACGTTTCTGCCCAGGCTAAAGCGATGGAAAGGAAGACGGTATTGCGTGCGGGAACATAGGTGATGGGGATGCCGGTTTCCAGATCGTGTTCGGAGCGATCTTTCGGAACATCGATATCCGCCGTCAATGCAGAACCACCAAAGACACGCAGGTCCAGGGGGAAGGTGACGAACTTTTTGACATCGAATGCCTGGCAGACCTTTTTTGCTGCCTCCAGTTCATGACGATGCCGCTGACCGTAATCGAATGACAGCGCATACAGTTCAAACCCGGCATCAGCGGCGATGGCTAATGTTGTCGCCGAGTCGAGGCCTCCACTGACAAGAACGACGGCTTTGGGGGCATCAGTCGTCATTGATATCTTTACTCCTAAAAGATCAGTCACATTTAAAAACCTGTTTGCAGGTTAAAAACTGAAAATTAACAGGAGCGATCTGCGGATGCAATCCCCTCACAACAGAGAGGCATTTTTTAGCTGGCTTTCCGGGTCTGATTATAAGCCCAGTTGCGAGGCAATCGCCAGGGCCACATAGTAGTCGCGTAAGCCGGCGAACTGGTATCCGAATGGAATAATTCGCGGATTATACATGCGATCATAATTACCAAACCCGCGGAACTGCAGTGAACCGAAACGGAAAGAAGGTCGGTAACCATTGTAGTAGAACGTATTCCCCTGATAAGGCGAACCAAACCAGTTGGAACGAATGAAGTCACCATACATGTAACTGGCCGGGTAGCTCTGCAGGCGTGCGAATGCCGATCCCTGATACCAGGGCATTGATTGCACATAGTAGCTGCGCTGGATGGGAGTCGGGCGTGTGGCACAGTTTTCACAGACTGCGGTTGCTTTGATTTCCGGGATCACACGCGGTGCAATGACGATCAGATCTCTGGAATCTGATTCACTTTCAGCAGGCTGCGGGCTTTGATCCAATGGGAATCGGATTTCCCGAGTCGCGTACGAATTCACACCCGGAGCCGGTGAAATCTGAACAATCCAGGCAGGAGCTGTGTCCGTTGTTTCGGCACTGGTTTCCGGTTTCTGGGCTTCAATGGCGGCCTGAGATCGGGAACATGCAAACAGGCAGATGACAACAGTCAGGAGTGGCGGCAGGTTTTTCATTGCAGTGACTTCAACAATTAAATCAGGGTCTATTATTGTTTTGATAGATGGCAGAGTAGCGACGTTCTGAATTCCATCGTAGAGGGGGAAAGAGACCATTTACCAACAAAAACCCCGATTACCGGTCGAAAAAGCATAAATTATCGCAGCATTTCGACTCCGGGCTGGCAGGCGGCTTGATGGATGGCGGTCTGCTGATTAATCTCCTGTTCAGGACCTGTTGACTTCTGCTTCAGGATTCCGGTTTCAACTTTCAAATTCAATATGCAGTGGAGAAACACCGTGGCCGCAAAAGCCTGGGGAGGACGATTTCAACAGCAGACCGATGCCCGCGTGGAAGCGTTTACGGAATCGATCAGTTTTGACAGCCGGTTGGCAGCAGTGGACATTCAGGGATCACAGGCGCATGCCCGGATGCTGGCTAAGGTCGGCCTGATCAGCGATGATGAATGCACGCAGATTGTCGAGACACTGACCCAGATCGGTCAGGAAATCGCAGCAGGCAACTTCGAGTTTCGTTTCGAACTCGAGGATATCCACATGCATATTGAAAGCGCGCTGACTGAGCGGGTCGGCGATGTAGGCCGCAAACTGCATACGGCACGGAGCCGAAATGACCAGGTTTCGACTGACTTGAAACTTTATACCCGCGAAGCGATTCAACATGTGGACGGACTGCTGAAAGATCTGCAGACGGCATTTGTGGAACGCTGCGAACGGGATCAGGATCTCGTGCTGCCTGGTTTCACACATCTGCAGCGGGCACAACCGGTGAAAGCCGCCCATTATTGGCTGGCTTACTGTGAGAAGTTCGATCGCGACCGACAGCGACTGGCAGACTGTCTGAAGCGTGTGAATGTTTCTCCCCTGGGAGGGGCCGCTCTGGCGGGGACTTCGTTGCCCATCGATCGTCATTATACGGCGGAACTGCTGGAGTTCACCGATGTCGCGCGGAACAGTCTGGATATCTCCAGTGATCGGGATTATCTGGCGGAGTTCTGTTTCTGTATGGCGTTGATCGCAACTCATCTCAGTAACTGGGCGGAAGAGTGGATTGCCTGGTTCTCGACGGAATTCGGGTTCATCAAGCTTCCTGACGCCTTTACCACGGGTTCGTCGATCATGCCTCAAAAGCGGAACCCGGACGTACTGGAACTGATTCGTGGCAAGTCAGCTCGACCGATCTCCGATGTGCAGCAGATTCTGGTACTGCTCAAAGGGCTGCCGATGGCTTACAACCGTGATATGCAGGAAGATAAGCTGGCCTTATTTGATGCCTATGATACCGTAGCTGCCTGCCTGGAACTGGCGGCGGCGATGGTGGAAGGGGCCGAACTACAGCAGGAAACAATCGCGAACAAACTGGAAGACGGTTTTCTCGATGCCACCGCGCTGATGGAGTACCTGATCAAAAAAGGGACGCCGATGCGGACCGGGCATGGCATTGTAGGGAAACTGGTGTCACTGTGTGAATCGCGGTCAATTCGTCTGGTGGATCTTTCACTGGAAGAACTTCAGCAGGCCTGTCCGCAGATTGAAGAGGACATCTACCAGGTTCTGGGGGCGCGTAATGCGATGGCGGCACTCTGCAGTTTTGGTTCAGGGGGAGAAGCACCTGTGCAGGAACAGACCGAATACTGGAAGAAAAAACTGGGGCTGTAAGGAACCTTTCCCGTCGATCTGAAATTCTGTCTCTGATGATCTCAGCTGATTGAGCGTTCATGAGAAATATTAAGCTGACATTGGCCTATGATGGATCGGAATTCGCGGGCTGGCAGGTTCAACCCAATGGGCCGTCAGTCCAGGCATGTGTCGAGAAGGCGATTGAACAGCTCACGCAGCAGCACAGTCCGGTACTGGTTGCCGGTCGAACCGATGCCGGCGTGCATGCGTTAGGACAGGTCGCCAGTTTTCAGACGGAATCTGCCATTCCCTGCAAGAATCTGCAATCAGGTCTACAACGATTTCTGCCAGACAGCATCTGCGTACGCGAAGCGCGGGAGGTCTCTGCAGACTTTCATGCGACTTATTCGGCGATACAGAAACGGTACCGGTATGTGATTCATAATTCCGCGGTTTCTTATCCATTCCTGAAGAAATATGTCAGTGAGTTCGGTCGACCGCTGGACTTTGAAAGTATGCATGCTGCTGGTCAGATATTGTTGGGGAAACATGATTTTCGCTGTTTTGAATCTCATTTTCCCAATAAAGCTACCAGCGTACGGACGATTAAAGAACTGACAGTGCAGCGGACCGGGGTCTGGCCAGTCTGGGGCGTACTGGAACAGGCTGCGCTTTTGCAGGGAAATTCTTCCGCAGCAGAATTCATTACCGTTGATGTTGTGGCTGACGGTTTTTTATACAATATGGTGCGGGCAATTGTAGGGACCTTACTGGAAGTGGGCGTAGGTCGCTGGACCGCAAATGATGTGCAGAACATTTTAACTGGAATGGATCGTTCACTGGCCGGACCGACTGCGCCGGCCTGCGGTCTGTATCTGGTTCAGGTTGACTATCCGGAATGAATTCTGCAAATTAGGTTTGATCCTGAGCAGGGAAAATTACGTTCACTGCAAGTCGAGTGTTCTTAAGGGACTGAGAGTGTTACCATTCGAATTCAGAGAGATTGAGGGGCACGCCACCGTCAGTCCGGAAAGCAAAAGATGAGTCAGCAACCACCGCCTTTACCTCCGCATGATGCCGATGAGCCGATCTTTCTGGAAGACTCATTTGCTGGAGGGGGAGAACGGATTGACGATGATAAGGGCCGTATTTTTCCCTGTGAAAGCTGCGGCGCCGATCTGGTATTCAACATCAAAACACAGAAGCTCCGTTGCGGGCATTGCGGCTTTGAAAAAGAGATCGGGATTGATCCTGACCGTGAAGTGGAAGAGCAGGATATCTATGCCATGCTGGCGCACCTGCGGGAATTGCGCGAGTACCCGGACCAGGAAGGGGACGAGCAGGAACAGGAAGTGCGCTGCGAGAGCTGTGGTGCGACTTTACTGTTTGTGGACTCGGTCACCAGTTCCGAGTGTCCGTACTGCGCGTCTCCCATTCAACTGGAGCATGCACATACATCTGAGAAGCGGGTTCCCGTTGACGCCGTGCTGCCGTTTCTGATTGAAGAAGCGGTCGCACGTCAGCAGTTGAAGGCATGGGTGAAGTCGCTGTGGTTTGCTCCCAATGAATTTGTAGAGAAGGGGGTCGAAGGTAAATTCCATGGCGTTTATATGCCTTATTTTACTTACGATACGATGACCAGTACCCGCTATTCAGGACAGCGGGGAGAATATTATTACGTCACGGTGGGGACCGGGAAGAATCGTCGGCAGGAAAGACGGACCCGGTGGTATCCGGCTTCGGGCGACTTTCAGCGTTTCTTTGACGATGTGATCATCCTGGCTTCTCATGGCTTACCGCGGGATCTGATTCGCGCTCTGGAACCGTTTCCCCTGCATCTGCTGGTTCCCTTTAAACATGCCTATCTGGCGGGCTTTACCGCGCGGACTTATGAGATTGAACTCGATGACGGATTCATACTGGGAAAAGAGCGTATCGATGCTGCCCTGTATTCCGAAGTCTGCAGCCGCATCGGTGGGGATACTCAGCGGGTCGATTCTGTCCAGAGCCAGTACGATGCGATCACATATAAGCATCTGCTGTTGCCTTTGTGGCTGATGAGTTACCAATACAAGGACAAACTGTATCAGGTCGCCGTAAATGCAGCGACAGGAGAAGTGAGTGGAGAGCGTCCTTACAGCTGGGTGAAAATCACCTTAGCCTCGTTGGCTGCGGCTGTTCTGGTGATTGGTGGAATCGCACTGTTCAACCAGTAATCACCGTCTTGTCGGCTTGAGTCAGAATCGCCGGAATCTCTGGATTTATTCGAGTTTATGACCCGTTTTGATGGGCAAGACACTGTAGTCTTCAGAAAATGGAAACAGATGCCTCACAACGGTTGCTGATCCGGCAGCAGGGAGGTAAAAAAATAGAAGAATCCACATTTATCCTGGCCTGTGTTCAGGGACAGGTTCACTGAGTAATATTCAATGTTAAGGAGTGCTTTAGAGATGACTCATCCGATTCGAGTTGCGGTAACCGGGGCAGCAGGCCAGATTGGTTATGCCATGCTGTTCCGTCTGGCTTCCGGGGAAATTTTTGGCCCTGATCAGCCTGTTATTCTGCATCTTGTGGAAATTCCTCCGATGCTGTCCGCGTTGGACGGGGTCGAAATGGAACTTGACGACTGTGCCTTCCCAACCCTGGCTGGTGTTGTCAAAGCAGACAGCGATCACCTGGAAGATGCCTTTGCAGACTGCAACTTTGTCGTTTGTGTCGGAAGTATTCCCCGTAAAGCTGGTATGGAACGCGGCGACCTGATCCGCATTAACGGTCCGATTTTCACCAGCACCGGTAAAGCGGTTGAAGCGGCTGCCGCTGATGATGTGCGGGTTCTGGTGGTCGGAAATCCCTGTAACACCAACTGTCTGATCGCAATGAGCAACGCTCCCAAAGTTCCCCGTGATCGCTGGTACGCCATGACCCGTCTGGACCAGAACCGTGCCATGACACAGATCGCGAAGAAAGCCGGTCAGCCTGTGTCTGCAGTCAAGAACATGAATATCTGGGGAAATCACTCAGCCACTCAGTTTCCTGATTTTTACCATGCCACCATTCACGGAAATCCGGTTCCTGAAATCATTGAAGATCATGACTGGCTGCGTGGCGAATTCATCGAAACCGTCCAGAAACGTGGTGCTGCCGTCATTCAGGCGCGTGGTGCCTCCAGTGCCGCTTCTGCTGCAAATGCTGCCCTGGATACCATCAAAAGTATTATCACACCAACACCCCTGGGCGAAAGCTTCTCAGCCGCTGTCTGCAGTGATGGCAGCTACGGTGTTGATGAAGGCCTGATCTGCGGTTACCCGCTGACCAGTGATGGCACTACCTGGAAAATCGTCGAAGGTCAGGAGCATGACGATTTTGCCCAGGCAAAATTTGAAGCGACTTTACAGGAACTGCGGGATGAACGCGATGTCGTTCGCGACCTGCTGCCAGGTTAGTCCTGTATCAGCTTTTGAAGAATCAGTGAAAGAGTCACGCTCTTCGGACGTGGCTCTTTCTGTTTTTTATTACCGCGCTAAATATAACGTCGAGTGGAAAAATGCAGTCTGACGAATTACGTAAAATTGATAACGAGCATCTCTGGCATCCCTTTACCCAGATGCAGGGGCACCGCGATGAATGTGTGCCAATCATTGAATCCGGTGATGGCTTCTTTCTGATTGATACAGAAGGGGGTTCTTATCTGGATGGCGTGTCGTCACTGTGGTGCAATGTGCACGGCCACCGCGTGCCTGAACTGGATCAGGCAATCCGCGATCAACTGGATCGAATCGCACATTCGACACTTTTGGGACTGGCGAGCGTGCCTTCAATCGAACTCGCAGAAGAACTGGTAAAACGGACCCCCACCGATTTGACCAGGGTCTTTTATTCTGATAGTGGCTCGACGGCTGTCGAAATTGCGCTGAAAATGGCGTTTCAGTATCATGCGCAGAAGACTCCCGCCGATTCGCAGCCTCGTGATTTGTTTGCCTGCATGCAGCACGCATATCATGGCGATACAATCGGTTCGGTCAGTGTCGGCGGTATTTCGATTTTCCATCAGATCTTCGGGAAGCTGTTGTTTGAATCGGTACAGATCCCATGTCCGGTCGCCTATCACCATCCTGAAGGATATACGGAAGAAAGCTATCTTGAATTCTGTTTTGCCGAACTGGAACGACTGCTCGAAGAACATCACCAGCGACTGGCTGCGTTTGTGATTGAACCGCTGGTCCAGGGGGCAGCCGGCATGTTGATGCATCCTGCCGGATATCTGAAACGGGTGCGGGAACTGACGAGCCAATACGGTATTCCGCTGATTGCCGATGAAGTGGCGGTTGGGTTGGGACGGACCGGGACGATGTTTGCCTGTGAGCAGGAAGGGGTGACTCCCGATTTTCTGTGCCTGGCGAAAGGGATCACCGGCGGCTATCTGCCTTTGGCGGTAACAATGGCGACGGATGAGATTGCTGCTGCCTTCGAAGGGGCTCATACGGACTATAATGCTTTCTATCACGGGCATACTTATACGGGGAATGCCCTGGCATGTGCCGCTGCTCTGGCAACTTTAAAGCTGTTTGATGAGCATCAGATCCTGGAGAATGTCCAGGCGTCATCAGCGGTTCTGTCTCAGCGCCTGGCGGAACTCAAGGATCATCCGCACGTGGGAGAGATTCGTCACAAAGGGGTAATGGTGGGGATTGAGCTGGTCGCGGACCGTGAAACCCGGGCTGCGTTTCCTGCAGAACGTCGTATGGGACATCAGGTGACCCTGGCTGCCAGAAAGAACGGCGTGATTGTGCGTCCGCTGGGTGATGTGGTCATTCTCATGCCGGCTCCGGGGATGCCTGTGGAGTTAATTCACCAATTATGTGATACCGTGTTTGCTGCGATTGATGAAGCAATTCAGATGCAGGTCGCCTGAGTCGAGCTTGGACTGGCATACAGTTTACTTCTGGCTATCTGGTTTGTCTGACCCGGCTGGCGGATCCTCTTTCTGCTGCCCCATCTGTTTGAGGACATCATTGATGTCCACGGTCTTGATGTCTTTGAGACTCTCCATAGACATGTCGGGGCGTTGCATCAGTTTCGCGGTACGACTGCGGGCAAATTTCTGATCGCTGACCATGAATCTCCAGATCAGAAAAACCAGTGCAACACTGATTACCAGAAACAGGCTGACAATGTATTTCACTGCTCCTGAGGAAGAAGGAGCGGTCTGCTTTGCTGTTGGGAACCAGCGAATCTGGCGGGCAATCAGCAAGGGGGCCGTCTGGAGTTTACCGGCTGCGGAGGGATAGCCGTATTTTTTAAAATAGTATCCCGTGATCTGGACGTCAGGCATGTCAGCGAGATCATCACCCGTAGGAATACCTGGAGGGAGTTGAGTACAGAGGACACGCCAGGGATGAGTACCGGAATCTTTTGAGAAAAACCAGCCTTCATATAGCGACTCGACTCCATATCTGTTTTCTTCTACAGGTAGAGACTTGAGTCGTTTCAGGTTCCCTTTGACTGTCATCAGTTTTCCCCGGTACTGAGGCGATTCTGTCATGACAACCACGAAGGGGGGCGCCGGTTCTGCCGACTGTTCCAGTACGTTCTGCGGGATGGCAGTGGCTTTGGCGAGCAGATAATACATGGCGTTCGCTTCATCACTACGAATACCCAGGTTGCTGTCCGAGACGGGATTCAGAAGTCGAGGATCAACGCGTACATCAAATTCACCGCTTTCCAGCCGGGCAATGACTTTTTCAGGCGCTTCGATTTCACGCTTTGGTTCAGAGCGAAATACATCCGGCCTCAGAGGAGCTTCTTCCTTGACACTAAAGTCAATTTCGCGTGGCGGCTCTTTGGCCTGCTGTCGCGCAGGATCATCTGCAGGGCGCCCCGTGAGCCAGTACCAGTTTTCTTCACGTGAGGCATAAAGCATCGCGAGAAAAATAACACCCAAAGCGGCAACCAGACGAAACAGCCGGATCTGATCACGTCGACTGAAATAAGAAGGCGTCGTTGATCGGTTATGAAATCGCATTCAACAACGCCTTCCGTTTATGCTGGTTCCTGTTCTTAATGATTCGATCCGCTGACAGTCTGGATCGACTGCCTGACGTCATCGATTACTTTCGTTTGGGTTTATACATGTGTGTTGCCTGACCGATGAAGCCTTCTGCAGCTTCCATTAAGGTTTCAGACAGGGTGGGGTGTGCATGAATACTTTCCGCGACATCTTCCGCGACAGCAGCCATTTCGACCGCCATGACCCCTTCGGCAATCAGTTCACCGGCACCTGGTCCGACGATCCCGACGCCGAGCACGCGTCCGGTTTTTTTATCGAAGATCATTTTGGTGAGCCCTTCCGTGCGGGCCAGAGTCTGTGCACGTCCCGAAGCCGCCCAGGGGAAGCGGGTGATTTCCACTTCCAGTCCCTGGTCTTTGGCTTCCTGCTCGGTGACGCCACACCAGGCGAGTTCCGGATCGGTGAAGACAACTGCGGGGATGGCGATATTATCGAACTCGCCGAATTCACCGGCTATACTTTCGACGGCCACTTTGGCTTCGCGTGTGGCTTTGTGGGCCAGCATCGGTTCGCCGGCAATGTCGCCAATCGCATAAATGTGAGGCTCGGCGGTCCGCTGCTGTGCATCGTGTTTGATGAAGCCGCGTTCGTCGAGTTCCAGTTTGGTGTTCTCGAAGCCGATGCCTTTGTTGTTGGGGCGACGACCAATCGAAATCAGCACGCGGTCAAAGACCTGCTGGGGTTCGACGCCTTCACCACTCAGATCGGCGGTAATGCCGTTATCGCCGGGAGTCAGCTTTTCGACTTTGGTATTCAGGTGAATTGCAGCAAAGCTTTCTGTGAGTCGTTTCTGCAGCGGGCGAACAAGATCGCGGTCAGCACCGGGGAGCAGTCCTCCAGTCATTTCCACAACCGTCACTTCCGAGCCCAGTGCAGCGTAGACACTACCCATTTCAAGGCCGATGTAACCGCCACCCACGACAAGCAGTTTGGCAGGGATGTCGGCCAGTTCCAGGGCACCGGTGGAATCCATGATCCGATCATCATCCAGATCGAATACAGGAGGCACAGCCGGTGAAGAGCCTGTCGCGACAATTGCGTATTTGAACTGGACGGTTTCGGTGGTGCCGTCCTGCTTTGTGACTTCGACTGTGTGCGAATCTTTGAAACGGCCGAAACCTTTAAGGATTTCCACATTGCGGGCACCGGCCAGTTGTCCGATACCGCCGGTCAATTGTGTAACCACTTTGTTTTTGAAATCCCGGAGCTGATCGAGGTTGATTTCCGGCTTCTGGAAAGTGATGCCCCACTCAGATGATTCTCTGGTTTCGTTAATCAGTTTGGCGACGTGCAGCAGTGCTTTGGATGGGATACAACCCCGGTTCAGGCAGACTCCACCCGGGGCGACGTCATCATTGACCATGATGACTTTGTAGCCTTTGTCGGCTGCATCGAATGCGGCCGGATAACCACCAGGGCCACCACCGATAACAACAACATCCGTTTCTCTGGTAGCTGATCCAGACATAATATCGATAAACCTTTTATTGCATTACTTCAGAGTAGATAACGTTCTCAGCAGTCAACCAGCAGATTGAATGGATCAGAGAGTAAACTGGAAAGTCGCACGATGAATCGAGCAGCGTCAGCCCCGTTGATGACCCGATGATCGTAGGACAACGACAGCGGCAGCATCAGGCGAGAAACGGGTTTGTCATCCACCAGCTGGAATTCATGCCGCGAGCGTGACATACCCAGAATGGCGACTTCAGGATAATTGACGATTGGTGTGAAGGATGTTCCACCGAGTCCACCCAGGTTGGTGATGGTAAACGTTCCCCCCTGCATGTCACTCATTTCCAGTTTACGATCGCGGGCCTTGATGGCTAATGCGTTCATTTCATTGGCAATGGTGATGATGTTTTTCTTGTCGACGTTTTTGACGACGGGGACAACCAGTCCGTTTTCCGTATCGACGGCGACACCGATGTTGATGTAATTCTTGAAAACAATTTCATCGGTCTGTGTATCGAAGCTGGAGTTGAAGCTCGGGTATTCGTGCAGCGCGATGGCGATGGCTTTCATGGCCAGAGCGGTCATCGTTACTTTGGGACCCGAGTAATTCGGCTTGGAGATGAACAGCTTTCGGGCTGTTTCCAGGTCGGTGATATCAGCCAGATCGTGTTGCGTCACGTGCGGAATCACCTGCCAGGACAGGCTGAGGTTGTTAGCAGAGACACGCGACAGCTTGTTGAGTTTCTTGCGTTCGACTTCGCCAAACTGGGTGAAGTCGGGCAGGGGAGGAACAGCAATTCCGCCACCGCCACCTGCAGGACCGCCGTTGGCAATCAGGTTTTTGACATAGTTTTCGACGTCTTCCTGAGTGACGCGACCGCCGGGACCGGAGCCTGTGACCTGGTGCAGGTCGACCCCCAGTTTTCTGGCGAGTTTGCGAGTAGCAGGGCCGGCAGGAACAGGAGGTTTATCGCCATTTGCATCCGCAGCAGCTGGTTTTGCGGCAGCGGGTTGTGGTGCAGCTGGTTTGCTTTCCGGCTTTTCTTCAGGGGGAGCAACCTGTTCCGCTTTGGCTGGTTCCGTCTTTGGTTCTTCTGGTTCAGGTTCCGCAGGCTTTTCTGCAGCGGGGGCAGAAGGAGCACCGTTAGATTCTTCAATCGACAGCAGAACGGCTCCAATCGAAACCGAATCGCCTTCAGAGACTTTAAGCTCTGCAATCGTGCCTGAGTAAGGTGATTCCAGCTGGACAACCGCCTTATCGGTTTCGATGTCCATCAGAACCTGACCCTGTTCCACTGTATCGCCTACCGCGACAGAGATTTGTCCGACATCTGCTGTCTCGACACCCTCACTCACTTCAGGAAGTTTAAATTCAGTAGCCATAGTTTTGTGTTCTATCTTCTTTGTTGGTAATGCTTCAATGAAACCTGTTGTATGGGAATTAAGCGAGCCGTGGATTCACTTTGTCCGGATCAATTCCCAGCTCTTTGATGATGGCAGGCAGCTTTGATTTATCGAACTGACCTTCTTCGGCTAAAGAGACCAGCGTTGCCACCACGACGTTCTCGGCATCAATTTCAAAATGACGTCTGAGTGATTCACGGGTTTCACTGCGACCGAAGCCGTCTGTTCCCAATACGCAATAATTACCGGGAATGTCTTCACGGATCTGGTCTGCGACCAGTTTGATGTTATCACTGGAAGCGATGAACGGACCAGCGACACCTTCGAAGGTTGTTTCCAGGTAGGATTTCTTAGGTTCTGCATCGGGATGCAACCGGTTCTCGCGTTCGACGTCTTTCACATTACGGGCCAGCTGGCTGTAGCTGGTGACACTCCAGACGTCTGTCGCGATGCTGAACTGCTCTGCCAGGATTTCCTGGGCCCGCAGCACTTCCCGCAGGATGGGACCACTGCCGAACAGCTGAGGTCGCATTGAAACAGCAGGTTTTTCAACTTCCTGTGACCGGAATTTGTAAATCCCTTCAATGATGCCTTCGACGACATGATCGCCTTCCGGCATCGGTGCCATTTCGTAGTTTTCGTTGTAGACGGAGAGGTAGTAGAAAATCTCTTCGCCTTCCTGGTACATGCGTCGCAGACCTTCCTGGATAATGACTGCCAGCTCGTATGCATAAGCCGGGTCGTAAGCCAGTAACGTCGGGACTGTCGAAGCCATCAGGTGGCTGTGTCCATCCTGGTGCTGCAGACCTTCGCCATTCAGGGTCGTTCTGCCGGATGTTCCCCCCAGCATGAAGCCTTTAGTACGGGAGTCGGCAGCGGCCCAGACCAGATCGCCGACACGCTGGAATCCGAACATGGAGTAATATACATAGAACGGAATCATATTGACGCCCTGGTTCGCGTAAGCTGTACCTGCGGCGATGAAGGAGGAAATCGCTCCTGCTTCGTTGATTCCTTCTTCGAGGATCTGTCCATCTTTCGCTTCTTTGTAGTACATCAGCTGATCACGGTCGACCGGCTCGTACAACTGTCCCTGACTGGCATAGATACCACACTGTTTAAAGAGGCCTTCCATACCGAAAGTACGGGCTTCGTCCGGAATGATGGGCACAATACGCTTGCCAATCACTTTGTCTCTCAGCAGGTTACCGAGCAGGATTCCGAAAGCGCCGGTGGTAGAACCTTTTTTTCCGGCCATACTCGTGAGGAATTTATCGAGTGATTCCAGAGTCGGAGTTTCCAGACGCTCTTCAGTGGGGGCCCGTTTGGGGAGATAGCCGCCCAGTTCTTCCCGTTTTTTCTGCAGGTACTGCATTTCAGGACTGTTATCATCGGGGCGATAGAAAGGTGTGTTTTTGACGTCTTCATCACCAATGGGGATGCCGAAGCGGGAACGGAAGTCTCTCAGTTCTTCTTCGTTGGCTTTTTTTACGTTGTGTGCGATGTTGCGACCTTCGCCTGCTTCACCCAGACCGTACCCCTTGATGGTTTTCGCCAGAATCACGGTGGGGGAACCAGTGTGTTTCACAGCAGCGTTGTAGGCGGCGTAAACTTTTTCCGGATCGTGACCACCACGTTTCATACGTTTGAGCTGGTCATCAGACAGGTGCTCTGCCATCTTTGCCAGTTCGGGATTTTCTCCGAAGAAGTGCTCTCGGATGTAGGAGCCTGGTTCGACGACATATTTCTGATACTGTCCGTCGATGACTTCGCCCATGCGTTTCACGAGCAGACCATCTTCGTCTTCGGCCAGCAGGGGATCCCAGTCACTGCCCCAGACCACTTTGATGCAGTTCCAGCCCGCACCGCGGAAGGCAGCTTCCAGTTCCTGAATGATTTTACCGTTACCGCGAACGGGACCATCCAGACGCTGCAGGTTACAGTTGATTACAAAGATCAGGTTGTCCAGATGCTCACGGGAGGCGAGGGTAATGGCTCCCAGGGTTTCGGGTTCATCGGTTTCACCATCGCCGACAAAACACCAGACCTTTGATTTGGATGTATCCATGATGCCGCGATTATGCAGGTAACGCAGGAAACGGGCATGATAAATGGACATGATCGGGCCCAGACCCATTGAGACCGTTGGGAACTGCCAGAAGTTCGGCATCAGCCAGGGATGCGGATAGGACGACAGCCCACCGCCACGGGGAAGTTCCTGTCGGAAGCGTTCCAGGTTCTCTTCTGTCAGACGCCCTTCGACAAAGGCACGGGCATAGACACCAGGAGAAGCATGTCCCTGAAAGTAGACGACGTCACCTGAGTGATCTTCCGTGCGGGAATGGAAGAAGTGGTTGAATCCTATTTCAGAAAGTGTTGCAGCGGAAGCGTAGGTTGAAATGTGTCCGCCAATGCCGTCATGGTATTTGTTGGCACGTACAACCATTGCCATCGCATTCCAGCGAATGATACTTTTGATGCGACGTTCAATCTCACGGTTACCGGGGAAGGGGGCCTGCTCGTCAACGGGAATGGTGTTGATGTAAGGAGTGTTCGCCGTGAAGGGCATTGTGACGCCCTGACGGTAAGCACGTTCCTGCAGAATCGCCAACACATTTTTGACGCGTTCTTTACCGTACCGGATGATGAGGTCATCCAGCGATTCAAACCATTCTTCGAGTTCCGCTGGATCGACTCCAGGCACTGCACCTGTAACTGTCTGTTCTACCATGAGATATGGTTCTTTCAACCTGCTTAAGTATTTTCGATGAGCGTAACTTCTCTCAGATCACTGACAGTAGTCATCCTGGAAGAATTTACGCAGATGAGTTCTCAACAATTCTAGGAATGCACCGTGAGTAAGGGAACTATCACGGTTCTTTTTTGAGATCCTTCAGCTTCCGGTTCAGAGTTGAGAATGCTGCAACGGATCCCTGTTTAGGAAATGCTAACTAATTTCAGTCTGTTTTGCGAGTCAAAGCAACGGGTCTAAACTCTTTAATAGACATAGCAAACAGCAAACAGAACTGAGACGGGGGTCGGGAGGGAGATTTTGATGAAAATGGGACAGGAATTCTGAAATTGTTCCCGGGGAAAACGAATGCGTTCACCCCTTAATTTATTGATCGGCTGTTGTGGAAAATTGCGTGAGTCCGTCTCGGAATTCCTGCCAGTGTAATAATAACCAGTTGTGTTTTGATTCGTCAAAATTAGAGCGATAAAATTCCGAGTTCGAAGTGTCCACAACTTCCTGTCCCGTCTTAAGATCATTAATTATCGTGCATTTTAAACAATTCTGCCTGTTAAAATTGTTTTATCGAATCAGATTTCCTAGTATGATCGCAGTATCTCTGACGAGAGATCTCGCTTAGTGTCAGCATTATTCGAACGAGTTTCTATTTCATGTACAGTGCATCGACGACTGGTTTTCAGCAGGCGGAAGCTTTCTCCCAACTGGGAGAGCGTGCGATTGTTGCAGATCAGTCGAAATCCTGTCAGTGTGAACTGCTGGCCGCCAAAAAAGCGGTTCGGATGAGGAAGGTCTGCGTTACACGTGAATTGCAGAAACGGGCAGAGGAGATCTGCGCGACTGAGATCGAATATGTCTACAGTGAGCGGTTTGAAGAGTCTGCCGCCAGCGAAGATATTCTGCAGCCCCTGCAGAAACTGTGTGCAGAATTAAATCCGGATTCCGACTACGAATTGTCTGAATTCGATTTCCAGCAGGCGCAGCTGTATACAGTGCCTCTGCTGGATAAAGAGCAGGAAGTCATCCTGTTCCGGGGGATGAATTATCTCAAATACCGCGCAGAACTGCTGAAGTCACAGGTTGATCTCAAGTCTCCCTGTATCGGCCTGCTGGATCGAATTGAACAAAAACTGAAAGACGCGCGGCGACTTAGAAATTACATCATTCAGGCCAATCTGCGTCTGGTGGTTTCGATCGCCAAAAATCTGACAGATCGTGCCAACCTGTTTGAAGACATTGTCAGTGATGGTCATCTACCGCTGATTCGTGCTGTCGAGATTTTCGATGTGGATCGTGGAAACCGGTTCAGTACCTATGCGACCTGGGCCGTCCGTAATTTCCTGTTTCGCACTACAAAAAAAGGGCGAAAGTACCGTAAGACCTTTTTAAATGGTGCAGAGACACTGGCAATGGGATTGAGCGACAGCCGCTCGACATCGCGATCGCATGAAACCTATCATCGAAATATTGATGATGTTCTCCAGAAGGTACTGCATACCCTGGATGAGCGCGAGCAGGTCATCCTGCGGCGTCGGTTTGGTCTGGAGAAATCAGACACGCCGGAAAAGTTTCGAGAGATCGCGGAAGATCTGGGCGTGAGTACCGAGCGGGTTCGGCAGTTGACGATCCGCTCACTGCAGCGAATGCGGGAAGCGATTGAGGAACAAAAGCTGGAAATACCGGATATTCCAGAAATCATTTGAGTTCCCTGTAAAGAAACCCTGCAGCATAATTGGTATCGCGCGCCCGCTGTGTTATAAGAAACACAGGTGACAGGTGCCTTTTTCTTACTTTTCCTTTTCTCTTATAGTTGAAAACATGAGTTCCGATTCCCAGACCCCGTCCAATGAACCATCAGCCGATGATGAGGATCACCTGATCCGTTTGCAGAAATTTCTGGCTGCCACCGGTCTGGGATCCCGCCGTCACTGCGAAGAATATATCGAAACCGGTCGCGTGAGCATTGATGGCGAGGTCGTCACAGAGCTGGGAGCGAAGATCGATCCGGAGACACAGGTCATCGAGGTTGATGGCGAACGGGTACGTCTGCAGCCTCGTCGGTATTATCTGTTGAATAAACCTTCCGGGTTCCTCTGCACCAATAATGATCCTGCCGGCAGGAGACGGGTGGTCGATCTGTTTCCCAGCGATGGACAGCGACTCTTTACTGTGGGGCGTCTGGATGAAAACAGTGAGGGGTTGATTCTGGTCACCAATGATGGCGAACTGGCTCAGAGGCTGGCGCATCCCCGGTATCGTGTCGCTCGTACCTATCATGTGCAGGTCGTGGGCAACCCGCCACGCGAAAAACTGGACGAACTTCGGAAAGGTGTTCGGTTCAAAGAAGGCGTGTTTCGGGTTTCCGGTCTCAAGTATCTCAAAAAACAGGGCAAGAGCGCGTTTCTGGAATTAACGCTGCATGAAGGGCAGAACCGTGAAATTCGTCGCATGATGGCGCGGATTGGTCACAAGGTGATTCAATTGGTGCGGATTCGCTTTGGCCCATTGAATCTGGGGAAACTCAAAACAGGAGAATCCCGACGATTAACTGATGTCGAGTTGAAAAAATTACGGCAAATGTTAAATGAGAAGCACTCCCCGGATATCCGCCACCGTAAGGGAAAGAAAAACGCTGCCCCTGCCAAAGCCCGGGGCGCTCGAAAAGCGGTCAACAAGCCGTCTGGTGAACGGTGGGCAGCCGCCGGTAAAAATGTTTCAGAGAGTAAAACAGGCGGAAAAAAAGCGGGAGGCAAGCGTTCTGTCACCACAGGACGAAAAGCTGGCACAGGCTCTGCAAAACCGAAAACAACAGGACGTAGAATCATCGGCGATGTATCGGAAAACCGGACACGTCAAGGAAAACGAAAATGACAGAGTCCTCACAATTCAGTCATTGTGCAACTCCCCAGTACCTTTCCGCCCGTGTAGTCGAGCAGGAACGCATGGCGCGTGACACGTATCGATTGCGTCTTGAGTGTCCCGAAGTGGCTGAGGTGATTTTGCCGGGCCAGTTTTTCATGGTTCGGGAACCAGGAGTGAATGATCCTCTGCTGGGACGGCCTTTCGCCTTGTATGATACCTGTCTGGATGGAAGTGGCACGCCGACCGGAATCGATTTTGGCTATGTCGTAGTAGGAAAACTGACGTCCCGGATGACTCACTGGCAACCTGGGGATCAGGTCGAAATCTGGGGACCTCTGGGAAATGGATTTCCACACCCGGGCAATGGTTCACTGGTGATGGTCGCGGGGGGGATCGGACAGACACCATTTCTGGCTACGGCGCGAGAAGCGTTAGGGCTGAGGAAATATGGACGTCCCGAACGAACTCTGCCTGCGCTACCGGAGCGAGTGAGCCTGTTGTATGGGGCACGATCCAAAGAGTATCTGGCTGGTCTGGATGATTTTCAGCTGGAGGGACTGGATGTCGAAGTAGCGACTGACGATGGTTCTTACGGGCATCAGGGGTTTGTCACCGAGCTGTTACAACAGCGCATCGAGAGCGAGACACCACCGACAACGATTTTCTGTTGTGGTCCGGAACCGATGATGGAAGCGGTCAGTAAGATTGCTGCACAGGCAGGAATTTCCTGCTGGCTTTCTCTGGAGACTCCCATGGCGTGTGGCTTTGGAGCCTGTTTCAGCTGCGTAGCGAAAGTCCGGATCAGCGATGATGAATGGGATTATCGGCGAACGTGCGTTGAAGGCCCGGTTTTCAATGCGGAATCACTGATTTTTTAATCCCGTTTCTTCCAGTGACGTGAGTTTTACGGTTCAGAGGCAGTTGCTGCGGCCGGTCTGGGGGATTCAGTAAAACAGGATGTGCCTGCAGGGCATAACTTCCTGTAAAAACAGCGGTTGCAGCGAGCTCATATTGACAGTTTTCATGAAATCACTTTATAGTCCTGTCAGCAGACAGGCCCGAAAATGAGCGTGAAACACGAAAAGCACAATCTGATCGATGCGGAATCTTTTGCTGAATTGACGCAAAAACAGACAGGGACCGGTTCCAGCGGGTATACGGAACTACGGTCAGAAGGCTCTCTCCGGCAGCAGCCGTTTCCCTCTGGTTTTAAAGCGCTGTTTATCAGTAAGGTTCGACCGGTGTGGGTGGGCCTGGCATTGCGGCTGGATGCAATGGGCTGCTGTGAACCACGATTTGAGTGGGTTTCCACGGCTGAGGAAGCATTAACTCAACTGCGAAATGACAGCTATGACTGTCTGCTGATCGAGATCGATTCTGCAACCACTAAGTCTCGCCTGGAACTTCTGAATGCGATTCGCATCAGTGGTTGTCATGAGCCTGTCGTCCTGCTGATGTCTGCCCCCGATGATCAGGTGATGCTGGCTGCCTGTGAGAATCAGGCAGAACTACTCGTTTCTGCTGCGATGTGGGAGTCTCCCGCATTGTTAAGTGTTGTGCATCGTGCATTATCCATACAGCAGATCAGCGAAGAAAACCATCAATTGCAGGTGGAAAAGCATCGACGTCTGATTCGAGAGCGGGATGAAGCGGAACGTCTGTTGAATCAGCAGAGATCGATGGTGGAAGAATTACAGGCACTGGTGAATCCAGAGGCATTCCCGCTTGAACAGGCTGAATCAGAACAGGGGGGCACATCGGATCTCCACGAATCTGATCCCAGGCTGGAACTTCCGCAGATTCCGTTTGAAGTTCGGGATTATTATCAGGAATTATTACGGACCTATGTGATCATGGGAGCAGGAAGTCTGAAAGATGAAATCCTGCAGATCGCGGAATTACTGGCGGCTGCTGACTTAACTCCGCCTCAAGTGCTTGAATTTCATCTGCAGTGTGTTGAATTGATTGTAAAAGGGCTGGGGAATCGCAGTACCCGGCATGTGATGAGTCGGGCTGATCTGCTGGCTCTGGAGATGATGGTTCATCTGGGCGAATGTTATCAGAAAAAACAGAGCGATTAGCTTCCCGCCTGGGTTGCTTCTCCCTGTTTTACAATATGAAATCGAATTTAACTGATCAATATGTGAGTGGATTCAGCAGGTTCAGTGCTTTTTTAAACGTCTGTCAATAAATGATTTAGCAGAGCTGGTTCTTATTTGTGGGACAACGTCAAAAAGTACTGTAAATCATTTCTTCAACTACGTATAATAGAGCAAAATTATCTGTGCGATGTGGTCAGTGAATTCCATTCTTTCTCCATGAAACGCAGATCCTGATCATGATTCGAGTGTCATGGGAGACAGAAGCATCAGGATTGGTCGTTTCAAAGTGTGAGAGTGACTTGCCAGTTCTGATCCGCAGTTTGCATTCACAATAATTGATCATGTCTGGGACATTGAGGATGGGTTCTAAACAACATGCCGGGGCGAAGACTCAGGCTTTCGCTGCATTGATTCCTGGGGAATTCAAAAAAGAAGCAGGTAAGTTCTGCCCGCATGCCGGTGTTGTCTCGCGCGGTTCCGGGATGTTTCAGGAACAGGGACGTGTCCTGCTGCTCAGTCGGCTGAGAATGGCTTCATTGCTGTTGGCACTGGCTTCTCTGGCGTTTCTGATACGTGGCTTATGGCTGGGTGAGTTTGATGACTCGCATGGCCAGGAAATGCTGATTCTGGATTCGATCCTCACGGGCATTCTGTTTGCCGTATCAGGTGTTCTCTGGTTGAAGCCTTCACTCTGTCTGTGGCGTTTGAGAATCTGTGAGGCAATCACGTTCGGCGCGCCTGCTGCCTTTTTTATCTGGTGGCATTTTTGTGAACTGTGCGCCTGTGATCCCGTTCTGCTGGGCAAGGTGGCATTTGCATTTCCGCTACGCACCGTATTCCCCTGGATGATCCTGATCTATACCTACGGGTTTTTCATTCCCAACTCCCTGCGAGGAGTGATCTCAGTCGTGAGCCTGATGGTAATCAGCCCGATTGCCGGGGCTATAATGACCGGGATGCAGGTGCCCCAGGTTTCGGAAGTGCTCTACTCAGGTGGCTTGTCTGAGATGATCATTCTGCTGTTAATCGCCGCCAGTACTGCCGTTTATGGCTCACATCGCGTGGGCAGTTTGCGACGCGAGGCTTTCGATGCGAAAAGCATCGGCATGTACACACTGCGCAAACAGGTCGGCAGCGGGGGGATGGGGGAAGTCTATCTTGCTGAACACCGTCTGCTCAAACGACCCTGTGCGATAAAACTGATTCGACGGGACAAAGTGGATGATGAAAACGTCCTGCTGCGGTTCGAAAGCGAAGTGCAGGCAACGGCGGGTTTGACACATCCCAATACGATTGAAATCTATGATTACGGTCACACGGAAGAGGGAACCTTCTACTATGTGATGGAGTTTCTGCCCGGCTTGAATCTGCAGGAAATTGTAGAACGTTTTGGAGTTTTGCCTCCGGAGCGGGTAGTTTATCTGTTGAAGCAGGTCTGTTCAGCGCTGGCAGAAGCACATCATAAAGGCCTGATTCATCGCGATATCAAACCGGGTAATATCTTTTCAGCCGAGCGTGGCGGTCTGTACGATGTGGCCAAATTGCTCGATTTTGGACTCGTCAAGGATAATCGTTCGAATGTCGATTCACTGAATCTGACCCAGGAAGGGGCTGTAGTAGGATCACCCCTTTATACCAGTCCCGAAGCGGTGACCGGTGATGGTACTCCCGATCCACGGTCCGATATCTACTCCCTGGGAGCGAGTGCCTACTACTTATTGACGGGCAAACCTGTTTTCGATGGTGAAAATGCACTTAAGGTCATGTTTGCTCATGCGAGCCAGACAGTCATTACTCCCTCTTCGATCAATCCACGTATCCCGGAAGAACTGGAAGCGATCATCATGAAGTGTCTGGAGAAGAAGCCTGAAGATCGTTACCAGCGGGCAGAAGAACTGAGTGCCGCACTCAAATTGCTGCAGGTTGAAGATTGGACTCAGGAGCAGGCAATCGCCTGGTGGTCTGAAGCAGAACAGATTGTGCAGTCAGAACCTGACGCCGAGTATGTATCAGATTACATGAAGGCGACGACCATTTTGCCTGTGAATGCCTGAGCCTGCTTGAAAAGCGGACTTGTGGTTATCTTTTGCGATGCTGCCAGTTCAAACGGTCCCGGGTCAGGAAACCGTGCCTGATGGCACAGTCGACACAATACATGTCATGGCCGTTTGTCACCACAATTTCACCATGCATTAACAGGTGGAAGTGGTCCTGCCCGGGAAATTTTGAAAAGCAGTATTCTTTGGAAGACGAACGTTTGACGATGAGGTTGATGTTGTCTGTCTCATTGACGGGAACATACAACCTCGCATCAGGATTCTGATTTTGATCCGTTTCGTTTTCCATTTCAAATACAGACTGTGTCCAGTTTTACTGTAGCGTCTCCAGGTCCATTTGGACCGAGTATATTAGATTGACAGACGCTATGGTTAAATCTGATGCGCTCTAAGCCTGGTCTTCTGGTACAGGCACTCCCAGTTCGTCTGCGAGATTGGTTAAGGCTTCCCAGTTTCCCTTATCCACAGAGATGCCCGATGTTTTTCGTGCGGCTGCGGTTTTCTTTTCCGGATCGCCTGGTAGAAAGATCTCACTGACCCCATCCTTGAGAGGGACGTTTCTGACATACTGCTCCAGATTGGTGATTTCGTTCAGCAGATGGTTCTGGCCGCCCAGGTGACCGGGATCGATAACCACGACGAACACGCAGTTTCCCTGTGGTGGTGGCGGGTCAGGGAACGCACATTGTCCGCCTGAGAGTGCGCCGCAGAGCATTTCTACCATGAAAGAGAGTCCAAACCCTTTATAAGCCTGGTCTCCACCCATCGGGAGAATTGTTCCTGGCGGATTACCGTAGAGCATGTTGGGGTCTGTCGTCGGGTTTCCATCGGGATCCAGAATCAGTCCGGGAGGGACCTGTTCGCCGGCGATTTTTTTGATGCGGACTTTGCCTTCCGCGGTGGCGGAGGTACCGAAGTCAAGCACAAAAGGACCTTCAGCGCCGCCTGGCATACCGATACAAATCGGGTTGGTTCCCAGTCGAGGTCGTTTTCCACCGACCGGAGCGACACGGGGAGCAGAGCCGTGTGTGTTGGCACAGATGATGGAAGCCATCCCTTTTGCGGCAGCCATTTCCGCATATTCACCCAGGCGACCGATATGAGAAGCCCGCTTCAGTGTTCCACAGGAGACGCCCAGTGTGCCTGCTTTTTCGATTAAACGATTCATCAGATCGTGCATGACGGTCTGACCGAAACCCCAGCAGCCGTCTCCGGCAATCGCAGCGGGAGTCTCATTCAGAATCTGCAGCTTCTCACCTGCTTTCAGGATGCCTTCCTTCACGCGTCCCAGATAAAAGGGGAGCCGCATGACACCATGAGAGTCGTGCCCCAGCAGGTTGGCGTCGACCAGGCTATGGGAAACGATCCGTGCTTCTTCTTCATTTGCGCCTCCTTTGAGCAGGAGCGATTCAGTAAAGTTTTGCAGAGATTCAGCAGAGATAACGGGCACTTCAGGAAGTCCTTCAGATAAGAAGTATGGTTGAGCCAATTCTGGACAAAAAGTTGAATTGCTGTTTTCATCAATTTCTATCATACAAACAATTTTATATTCGGTAAATTTAGGGGATATCAGGATTTTCCCTGTTGGTCAGAAAAAACGAACCCGCGTACAGTCCTGATTGAATCCTCCGGGGAGTAAAGTGAACCAGCTGTTCTGATTAGATAAACCAGTCCGGTCCAGAAAAGGACCACGTACCGTGAAATCGCGCTCTGTTTCTGGCTTGATCTTCAGTCCTGTTTTTTGATTTTTGTGGAAATCCAGGAAATAGTACTCCCGGGTAACGAATACAGAAAATTGATGATCTTCTCAAATTTTAACAAAGAGACGGGCATCAAAACTCTTCTGACAGATGCCCGTCTGGCTGGACGATACTCGTCAGGTCAACCTGCTGATTCGGGATTGGACAACAAGTGAGGAAACCACTCACTTCACTGAATAAACAGGTGAACGAGAATTTTTGCGAGAGGGACAGTGAATGAGTTTCAGTGTAGATAACATCCAGTCACTTAACGAACTGCGACAATTTATTCATAAAACGTTGTGCGAAAAAGAGAACCTGCTGGAAGAGCAGTTCTCGATGTCAGAAATGTCCCTGATTCGTCGTGGACGCAGCTGCGGACTGCAGTTCTCGATCAATGGCCCGCGTAGCGTACGTCTGGGAGCCATCTGGGCATCAGACTCAAATATGATCTACTTTTACGATGCACGAGGCGAACGCTATGCTAAGGTGCATCTCCCCAATCGAATCTTTATCGCGGATGAAGAAGCGGCCTGATCCCGGTGCTATTCAGCTGAGATTCTGCTCCGGACTGAGTCATTTGTTGCACTGGTGGTCGTAAGTTCCTGGAGACGGGCTGCCGCTTTGGTGCTGCCATACTTTTCCGCGTTCCTGTAATGGAGTATGGCGATGGTGGGGGTAGCGTGTTTTTTCTCCGCCTGCCGTCCCAGTTCATAAAATCTCTCCGCCTTGGTGCGCCTCAATTCACTGGCGTGATTCTGCGATTTCGAAGAGCCGGTCTCTGTTGCCTGCCTCGCGTCAGTCTGATTCAGTAACTGGTTGCGCCAGTGCTGATGTGCAGAGGAAGCGTTCCGGGTATCGCGTAAAACTCGCGGCGCAGAATTGAGCAGCATCTGATCCATGGCTTCAAAATCATGGATATAGACACTGACACTGCTGGTCGAACTCTGAAAAGAGTGACCATAGGTGGAACCGCTGCGAAAGGGGCCACTCTGTCTGGAATAAACGGCACCTGATTGAACTCCTCCCAGTAATGCAGATCCCCGATCGGGAACAGTCAGTGTTGTTCCCGCTGAAAATTGTTGTACGATGGGTTGCTGGATTCTGACAACCTGCGCTTCAGCAGTTTCAGTAAGAACTGTCATCAGGCAGATCAACATGCTGCAGCCAACAGCGATGGATTTCATACTTGGAGTCTCCGCTAAGAGTATGCGGTTGGTTAATCTATCGTAAGGCATCAGGCTGGACTCGACAACTGTTTTTTCCAGTTGAGTGTTCGAGCAGACTTTGCTGCAGCCCTTTTTTTGATGTAAGAACAGCCTCTTTCGATACCTGGAGAGATCATGAATACGCGTTATATCCCAACTGTGAAATGGTTTGCCGGGTATCTGTTCCTGCTGTTCTTCACGCTTTACGGTGAAAAAGGATTATGCGCTGAGAACCGTCCCAATGTGATCATTATTCTGACTGACGACCAGGGGTATGGGGATGTCGGGTTTCACGGAAATCCCAAAATTAAGACGCCACACCTGGATCGCATGGCGAAGCAGAGTACTGAGTTAACCCGGTTCTATTGCAGTCCCGTCTGTGCACCGACGCGTGCCAGTCTGTTGACGGGGCGTAACTATTATCGCACGGGAGTCATTCATACCTCGCGTGGCGGTGCGAAAATGCACGGCGAAGAGATCACACTTGCCGAACTGCTGCAACAGGCAGGATATCAGACCGGTATCTTCGGGAAATGGCATCTGGGGGATAACTATCCGATGCGGCCGCAGGATCAGGGATTTATGGAATCGCTGATTCATAAGAGTGGCGGGATTGGCCAGAGTCCCGATCAACCCAATAGTTATTTTGATCCCAGGCTCTGGAAGAATGGAGAAGCGTTTCAGTCAACCGGGTATTGTACGGACGTGTTTTTCGATGCGGCTCTGGAGTTTATTGATCGACAGAAGCAGGCAGCAAAACCGTTTTTTGTTTATCTGCCGACGAATGCACCTCATACGCCACTGGAAATTGCTGAGTCATACTGGAAGCCTTATCGACAGCAGGGACTCGATGAAACAACGGCACGTGTATACGGGATGATTACGAACCTGGATGAAAACATCGGGAAACTGCTGTCACATCTGGATCGCAGCGACCTGTCTGAGAAGACAGTGGTTCTGTTTCTGGGAGATAATGGTCCGCAACAGAAGCGATATACCGGAGGTCTGCGCGGACGTAAATCCTGGATCTACGAAGGGGGGATCCGGGTTCCCTGTCTTGCGCAGTGGCCTGGTCATTTTCGGGAAGGAGTGAAAAACAATCAGATTGCCGCACACATCGATCTACTGCCAACGTTGCTGGCTCTGACAAACACACCGCGGCCTGAACGCCTCAAACTGGATGGCGTCGATCTCTCTCCGTTATTGACAGGCGGGAAAGAGAAACTGCCGGAGCGAAGCCTGTTTTTCCAGGTGCATCGGGGTTTAAGGCCACAGCGTTATCAGAATTTTGCCGTGGTGACGGAACGGTTCAAACTGACTGGTTATCCTGGCACTTTTGGCAACGAAAATCTGATGCTGCAGGCTGAGCCCGTTCTGGAATTGTATGATCTTTCGGTTGATTCGGGAGAGCGAAAGGATGTACTGTCTAAGCATCCAGAGACGGCAAAAACGTTGTTGAAACAATATGAAGCCTGGTTCTCAGAGATGAAAACGACGCGAAACTTTGAGCCGGGACTGATTGTGATTGATCGGGAGCAGGAGAATCCCAGTGTCCTCTGTCGCTATCAGGATGGCTCGTTTCAGCAGGGAGTGTCGGAAGGCTGGATGGTGAAGATCGTCCGACCCGGTTTATATCGCGTCAAAATCAATCGTGAGTCGGAAAAACCAGGTAAGCTTACTGTGAACTGGCAAGGTAAGGCTCTGCATGAATTCCTGAAAAACGGGGAGTCTGCTGCCGAGTTTGAGCTGGCAGCCGGAACGGGGTTACTTGATATCTGGTTTCAGGTCGAAGGTGAGGAGCGGGTTTATCCCGGTGATAACAGTCCGCGAGGTGATGTGGTCATTAGCCAGGTGAAATAAAAAAACCGGCGGGGAAGTCCGATTCCCAGCCGGTTAAGTTGTCTGATATCGTCAGTCGAATGACTTAATAGTTCCAGTCGAGACCGACACTCCAGGTTCCGACACTCCAGGTTTCGCGTTTCAGGTCGATCGAAGGGAAGAGCCCTCTGGTCGGCATCCCCTGCCAGCGGATACTGTCGTATGGTCTAGCGATTTCTCCGGCTGCGATGTAGGTGTAGCCGACTTTTAATTTCGCTTCTTCAAGCAGTTTCATGCGTTTCAGCACAGGAATCTTATCGAAGAGTGCCATTTCTGCAAAGATCGACTGTTCGAAGAGAGGTGAAACGTGTGTATGAGTCTGTGAGTCAGAGAATTCGTTCGGGTTTGGGTCAGTAGGAGTCGGGTCGATCAACGCTTTGGGACGATCCACATCATTGGGATCAGCCCGGACAATCATACCGACGTTGTCCCCTTTCAGTTTGATTGTTTCCTGGTTTGCCATCAGACCAAATTTTGTCTGTCCCGAGATTTTGAATTTCTCGCCACCCAGGTCAAACTGAAAACCAATTTCCGGACCAGCCAGATTGGTGCGTACTACGTTATTGACATAAGTCGTCGTAGGAGTCACGGGCAATCCGGTGACTGGATCCAGAGGAGCAACGAAGAAGGCAGTCGAGGTACCTGTGTTAGTATTTCCGGTACTGTCGTCTTCGACCACACCCGCATTGTCAATAATTCCATCCTGGTTTTCATCTGTTCCCGAAGGAAGCGAGAACAGTTTCAGGTCTGGTCGTATCCCGGCGATGTTAGTCGCATCACTGTAAAGCAGCCCACTGTCGCGACCGACGAAGCTGAACGCTTCTCGAACACGCATATATCGGGCTCCTGCAAGACCGCGGATCTTCAACGCTTTCTTATCCACAAACGGAGTTGTCATCCAGGTGGCGTTAGTACCCCAGGCCTGACTGACAACTTTAATGTTAAAGTCGAGGTCATAAGGAACAGTAACACCATTGACGCTACCGTCATCCAGCGGTAAGCCTCTCAAATTCATCAATTCGTTCTGGAGAACTGTATTGATTTCGGCTGTCGTGACACCAGGGATGGAAGAGACCACACCGGTTCCAGATGGATCAATATAGTTTGGAGGTGAAAGCAGGATATCCATGATTGCCTGATTGGCCCGATTCGGCTGATGAGTGGAATCTTCAATCGCAGACCATGAAGTGTCAGCCTGCGTCAACCACCAGCCTGCGATTTCAACTCCACTTCCATCATCGTTCGTCCAGCCCCAACGCAGTCGGGTACCAGGTGCATTCAGGTTGGGAATGACATCATAGGTTGTCTGATCGAAGTAATTGAATCCTTCGTTCTCGCTGAATTGATCGTAGAAATCTTCATCAGTCGCATCGATCAGTTCGTCTTCTACCAGTTCCAGATAGGAGATGGATCCGTCGTTCCCCAAACGCATGCTGCCTGGTCGACGGTACCGTGCGAACAGAGCTTCCATACTGAAGAAATGACGTTTTCCATGATTGCTGGACTGGTACATCCACAGCCCGTCACTCTCGACACGATGTTGTTGAAACATCTTCTCGAACGGGGTAATTTGTGGAAACGCACTGACCGGTGCCTCGGGACCAGCGTTCATAGGTACTCCCGGTGCCGTCGGAACCCCATAGGGTCCAGCTGGCGGCTGAAAGTATCCAGACGGTGGAGGTGGTACCATGGTTTGTGCATTTGGAAGATTTCCGGGGTTGTATGATACAGGTTGTACCATCCCGGCTCCCTGGTATGAGGGCGGATATCCCTGCGCATGTACTCTAGAGTGTGCATGCGAGATCAGAACGATGCTCAATACCGGTGCTAGCCAATGAAGAAGCCGCATCTATACGTCCTTACAAACAGCGGAAACTTTGATAACAATCCGCGCGGTCTAAAACGGAAAAGCGCGGAGTCTGTTGCTGGTTATATCGGACAGTGCTTCTGGTAAACTGTAGCGATTATTCGGAAGATACCGAATTTTCCTGTTTCAATAGTCCTGACGGTTATACTGGCTCATTCGGTGTGTTTGCGTATGTATACTTGTTAGGGGTTTGAATCACCCTGTCAGGATTCATTCTAAGCGTTTTATTTTTGAAGGTAGAAGTTGTAAGGTATAGATATATAAAGAGATATGGGTTTGTGCTCGAGTCGGGCCCAAGAATCAGATTCCGAGCTGTTCTCTTCAGGAATTGCGGTCGCCGGAATCTATGTAAATACGACAAAATTAGAGGACCGGACCGATACTCCAGGGGCAAAATTCCTCATCTCCGATGCCTTGAGCCTCACTTTTCGTCTTTTTACCACTGGCAACTTCGATGATCAGCTCGAAAATTTCGCGTCCGACCTGCTCTACAGAAGTGCCGTGAAGAATCCGGCCTGCATCCAGGTCCATATCATCTTCCATGCGTTCGAACATGGGGGTATTCGTCGAAATTTTGATACTGGGAACCGGTTTGCAACCAAAGCAGCTGCCGCGTCCGGTTGTGAAGGCGACTACATTCGCACCACCGGCGACCATGCCGGTTACGGAAGCCGGGTCATAGCCTGGTGTATCCATGATGACAAAGCCTTTTTCGGTAACCGGTTCTGCAAAGCGATAGACTTCCCGCAGTGCAGTGCTACCCCCTTTAGCGATGGCCCCTAGAGATTTCTCGTAAATCGTGGTCAGGCCGCCTCTTTTATTTCCGGGAGAGGGGTTATTATCAATGACCACTCCGAATTTCCCTGTATATTCTTCCCACCAGCGAATGCGTTCGATGAGTTTTTTACCCACTTCCGGCGTGATGGCTCGTCGTGTCAGAAGATGTTCACCGCCATAGATTTCGGAAGTTTCACCGAGAATCGATGTGGCACCGTGGGCAACCAGCAGGTCGCTGGCAATACCCAGAGCTGGATTGGCAGTGACGCCGCTGTTCCCATCGCTGCCACCGCATTCGGTACCCAGAATCAGTTCAGAAACCGGAATCGGGACTCGAGTGACATCATTTACCTGAGGCAGATATTCTTTCAACAGGGCCGAAACCTGCTTCACGGTTTTGGTAATCCCGCCAATATCCTGAATATTAAGCACCAGAGGGGCATTGGCAGGTGGTTCTTTGAGATTGGGGAGTTGCACGAGGCCTTCCGAATCGGAGAGAAACGCTCCCTGACCGGTTTCGCAGCCCAGCCCCAGAATCACATAAGCGCCTATGTTAGGATGTTTCGCAAAACCACCCAGAGTACGCATCAGTTGATGATGGTCTTCGCCATCATACTGCATCGCACATCCCCCTTTGTGAACCAGGGGGATGATTCCGTCAATATTAGGGAAGTCTTTGAGCGAGGTCTGGGCCAGTTCCCGGGCGATATACTTCGATGCGGTAGCAGAGCAATTCACCGTACTGACGATTGCCAGATAGTTGCGAGTACCCGCTTTGCCGTTGGGACGTCGGTATCCCATAAAAGTTCGCCCTGTGATTGGCTCGGGGGGGGCGGGGACATCAGTTGAGTAAGCATAATCCAGGCTTAATTCGCCAGCTGCCAGGTTATGGCTGTGAATCCAGTCGCCGGGTTGGATATCACAGGTGGCAAAACCGATGATCTGGCCGAATTTACGGACCGCTTCCCCTTTGTTGATTTGCTTAATTGCGACTTTATGCCCGAGATCGATGTCTTCGCGTGTCGTCACACTCTCCGTTTCAGATAACTCGCATTCCTGGTTCTCACCGACCGAATTGCGGGCGATGGCAATATTATCTTCAGGGTGTAATTTTAACAGGGGAGAGTGGGCGACGGCAGACATGGTTGTTTAACGATCTAGATTGAGAAATAAAGAAGATGCTCAGATGACGCACCGAAAGCGTTCTGCTGAACTGGGAAGAGTTCGGATCTCATAATATAGAATATCTCGATTTGTGGCGGCAGAATCAAGTGAGAGATCAGTCAGCCGTCAATTCGTCTGATCGAGGCGCGTCTTTTTCCGTTCGGGAACCGGTTGATTTGTACGACGATTCCAGAACTGGGAAGCCCGGGCGGGATCGTATTCCGGATTTTTGACGGGCAGGGCGGCTCCGACACTGGTTCTCCAGTTTGCCAGTTTCTGCTGCAGTTCAGCCGTTTTCTCTGGATTCCTTAGAGCCAGGTTTGTCGATTCAGAGAGGTCTGATTTCAGGTTATAGAGTTCCAGATTCCCATCTGCGAAAAATTCGATCAACTTCCAGTCTCCCGCACGAATCGCTCCTGCGGGGGTTGAATGATGGTAATGGGGATAGTGAAAGTAAATCGCATCCCGGTTGAGATGGCTGTTGGGATTTTTCAAGAGGGGGACCAGGCTCAGACCATCGATGGTCTGATGTTTCTGTGGAGGGGCATGCGAGATTTCGGCAAAGGTAGGCCAGAAATCGATACTGATGGTCGGTTCGGCGCATGTTTTTCCAGCGGCAGCGACGCCCGGCCATTTGATGATCAATGGAACCCGAATGCCCCCTTCATAGAGTGAACCTTTCTCATCCCGGAGTGGTGCGTTCGTGGAAACAATGTCGCCGCCTGAGAAGCTTTGACGCAAACCACCATTGTCAGAGGTGAAAATCACGACGGTATTCTCAGTCAGTTTCAGTTCATCCAGCGCAGCGACGATGCGGCCCACACTGTCATCCACGTGTGCGACCATGGCCGCGTAGACAGGATTATTGATTCCAGAGTCCGGTTTGGATTTCTGCTGATATTTCCGGATCATCTGCTGTTTCGCTTCCAGCGGAATGTGAACGGCGTAATGTGAGAGTTGGACGAAGAAGGGCTCTGACTGATTCTGTTTGATAAACTCAATCGTTTTGTCGGTCAGAAAATCTGCGAGATACGCTTTGTCGGGAACCTCTGTGCGAGGCGTTGTGCGGAAGCGGGGGGCAAAATGGCGACCACCTATCACCAGTGAAGTCTGGTATCCCTGCTGGTCGGGATTGTGTGATTCCGGACCCAGATGCCATTTTCCGAAGTAGGCGGTATTGTAACCCGCCGATTGCAGGAGTTCGCCTGGCGTGACGATGTCCAGAGGGAGATAGGGGGCATTTTCAGGAACGATCAGTTTTTCAAACGGTCGCCAGTGGCCGGGAATGAAATCGGTCAGATGCAGTCGTGCCTGGTATTGACCAGCCTGGATACTGGCTCGCGTGGGAGAACAGACTGGACAGGCGGCGTAAAAATCAGTGAAACGGACGCCATCACTGGCCAGCTGATCGATGTGAGGTGTCTCGTGAAACTGATGCCCGTAACTGACTGGATCGGGCCAGCCCATGTCATCGATGAGAATGAATACAATATTCGGTTTGGGAGTAGCTGACTTCTGCTCGGCCTGTAGCACGGTTGCCGGAATCAGCAGCAAACATACGGCGAATAACAGCCTCTGGTGCAGTGATGTCAGCTTCATATCATGATCCCCTCAAAGAAATGAATCGCGCGGTTTACTTTTTACGATAAAAATCAGGACCTTTACTGCGATAACCGGGGGGAGGCAACTGTTCCCAGGGAACAACTCCCACTTTCTCGGCCCAGATCTGCCAGGCCCCTGCGAGGGTGGCAGCACGTTCCGGTTGTGATTTCGACAGATCATGCAGTTCGCTGCGATCCTGACTCAGATCGTAGAGCTCCCAGTCATGCTGGTCTTCTTTGACCAGTTTCCAGTTTCCCTGGTGAATGGCTTTATTGCCTTCATGTTCCCAATAGAGTGTGCGTGGTTTCGTCTGTTCCGGATGCTGAAACGTGGGGAACAGACTGATACCCGCGAGAGGGGTGATCTGTTTTCCGTTTCGAGTTTTGGGATATTCCGCTTTTGTAACGTCAACAAAAGTGGCCAATAGATCGATGACATGCCCGGTTTGTCGCGTCCAGCCACCTGTCTGTTTGATCTGTTCGGGCCAGCGGACGATCAGAGGCGTTGAAATCCCTCCTTCGTGCATCCATATCTTATGGAAACGGAATGGGGTATTGCTGGAATTTGCCCAGCCAACTTCAGCACAGCGGAACGACTCACGCGTGCCTGTGATCGCGCCAGGCTGATGTCCGCGGTCGATGTATTCTGCACTGGCACCATTGTCAGATAAAAAGAGAACCAGTGTATTGTCAGTGGCATCCATTGCATCCAGTTGTTTGAGAACCTGGCCGATGCCTCGATCCATGCAGGTGATCATGGCGGCGTAAACGGACATCCGCAGATCCCATTCCTGCTGTTCTGCTTTGGTGAGTGAATCCCAGGCTTTCGCATCCGGATCGCGCGGTGAGAGCGGGCTGTTGATCAGGCCGAGTTCCTGCATTTTCTGATGACGCTGTTGGCGGAGTCGGTCCCAGCCTTTCAGGTAGTTGCCTCGATAGCGGGCAATGTCTTCCGGCCAGGCATGGAGAGGAAAATGCGGTGCGGTATATGCGAGGTACATAAAAAACGGTTGTTGCGGTTGTTTCTGCGCATGGTCTTTCAGGTAATCGACGGCACGCTGGCTGAAGGCATCGGTGACGTAGTAATCCTGTTTTGGAGGTTTGATGTGCTGATTGTCTTCGTAGAGGGGGCGGGGGGCAAAATAGTTACCCCCTCCGCCTGTTCCATAAGCGCGGGCAAAACTGCGTCCCAGCGGCCAGTTTTCGTTGGCCTCTTTCATGCGGTGCGTCAGATGCCATTTACCGACGTGAAAACATTCATAGCCAGCCGGTGCAAGTACCTGGGGAATACTGACGCAGTGCTCGTTCAGTTCGCCTCGATAGCCGGGCAGTTTGTCGTCACGATTCATCCACCCCATACCCGCCTGGTGCGGATACAGGCCGGTCATCAATGAAGCACGCGTAGGGCAGCAACGCCCTGCGTTATAAAATTGTGAGAACCGTAGCCCGTCTTTGGCCAACTGGTCCAGATGGGGAGTCTGGATTTCTGAACCGTAGCAGCCCAGATCAGAGAAGCCCAGGTCATCAGCCATGATCAGGATGATGTTGGGGGACTCTGCCTGACAGTTGCTTGCCAAAATACAGTTTAGCAGCGGGCAGAGTAGCAGCAGTAAGATAGACCACTTCGGTCGGCCGATGACATGTTGTGTGTTTCGATTCCTCTGCATGATGTTTCTGTTAGTCCTTTGCGTGAGCGTTCGCATTCGAAACAGTCGTATGAATTAATGAAAGGGTCGCTTTATCAATTGTGCTTCAGTTGTTTTGAGACGTCAACTCTGGCTAGAAACAATACAAACTCAATGAATTGTCACACAGGTCGTATGGTTTCTGAAACTGACCTGTTTGAATGTACGTTGATATTTTCCTGATTCAATTCGCTTTGATTTTGTTGATCATCATGAAAATGAAAAGTGCTCGCACGCGACCAGCGACCACTTAAATCGATACGGGACGGGTGAGTAGAAAAATTGCTTTCTGCTTTTCGGGCCATCGCTGAAGAGTAAACTGCCGTGGGTTCGCGGATATATACAACTGTCAGTTTAAACACATGATTCTGATGTAAGAGCACTGTTCCCAGTAATTTAAGTCGATAATCGATTAGTAATATTATATGATGATACAGTTAACATACTATGAATGATTATTCTGAATTCGAACTAAATGGGGCCACATATGCGAATTCTGATTGGGTGGGACAATCCCGATGAATGCGAACTGATATCCCTCTATCTGGGTGTGGGGGAAAATGAGCTGACAGTCTGTGCGACTCCAGAAGAGTTCCTGTCAGAGGGACTGCAGCAGCACGAGTATGACATTATTCTGATGTCGATCATGTCACCCGATCCACAAACTGCTTTTGAACATTTCGAACAGATTCGGCAGAAACACCTGGATACTCCGATTGTGGGAGCCTGCCGCACCCAGGGAACCTTTCATGTCGCTCGTTTTTTAACAGCGGGCATGCGGGCATACATTATCCGCGATGAAGGGGGAGACTTCATGTTTCTGATGGAGACCACTTTGCAGAGTGTGGTAGATTCGGTTCGCGCGGAACGGGAACGTTTCGTGGCGGAGCGCCTGCGCGAGGAAATAGAGTCTGTACGCAAACTGCAGGAATCGATCATCCCGACGAACCTGACCTCTCCCGACCGGTTTCATGTCACAGCGCGGTATGAGTCTTCGCAGATTCGCGTGTTCGGTGGTCAGCCTGTTACGCTGGCAGGCGGGGATTATTATGATGTTTTCATGCTGGATGATGACAATCTGGTGTTACTGGTGGGCGATGCTTCAGGGCATGGCATGAAAGCCTGTATGTCGATCATGACCATGCATACGCTGGTAGGCATGATTCGTTCCAACAAATATCTGAATACGGCTGCCTTCGTAAAGGATGTCAATAACCGACTGTGTGACCAGGCAATCGTCAATGATGATGGTGGTTTTATCACACTGCTCTATGGGATTCTGAATTCCAGAACCAATGAGTTCCAATGGACTTCGGCCGGTGCACCGATCCCAATGATTCAGGAACTGGAAACCAACCAGGTGCGCGAATTAGGGACGCTCGATGATGGGGGGCTGCCTCTGGGGATTATACCTGATGCCGGTTATGATATTCACACATCGATTGTCCCGCCTGACAGTCGCCTGCTGATTTTTACAGATGGGCTGGCGGAAGCATTTCCCGGTGAAAAAGAGAAATTCGGTGAATTTGGAATTCCCGGAATCATGAAGTCGTTGCAGTCTTCCCGGAGTCAGAATCTCGAGGAATCGCTCGAAAATCTGTTTCGGGATTCCAATGCTTTTACAGATGGATCCGGCAGACACGATGATACTTCAGTTGTATTATTAGAGCGAAAAAACTAGAGTCCTCGTATTAACTTAGAACGAACTGACAGGATAGGTTTGTCTGATTTTTAATACAGGGTGTTCGGTTTTATGGCAGCTGATGTAGAATTAAATCTCTCGTTTATCGAGAAAAAGCTGGGGACCGTGGGACGTATTGCATACTATGCAGGTCTCGTGGGGCTGTATAGCCTGATTCCGTTAATCAAAAATGACCTGGGCTGGTTGCATCGATTTGGCTTTTCTGAAGATCAGATTCATGCAATCGAAAAATTTGGTGACTTCTCTTCAAGCCTGCATGGAATCATCGGCCTGGTACTGGGGTTGCTGCTGGTGTTTCGTACGAACAGTTCTTACTCCCGCTGGTGGGAGGCCCGTAAACTGTGGGGTAAACTCGTCAATATCAGTCGAAATATGGCGATCAAATTTCGCGAGCTGACCAATTTCAGCAGAGAACAATTAAGGGAACTGGGAGATCTGCTGGTCGCTTTTCCTGAGGCACTGCGGGATCATCTGCGTGAAGATGACGACTTCTCGATGTTTCCGGAACTGGAGCAGATTGATCCGCCTCCCCGCCATATCCCCGCCTATATTGCAGACCTGATTTACCGCAGAGTCATCGGCTGGAAACGTTCTGGAATCATTGATGGTGATGAATTAAGAGTGATTGATTCGGAAACGCGGGAACTGATGGAGATCTGCGGTGCCTGTGAGCGAATTCGCCGCACGCGGTTGTCACCTTCGTACCGGAGATTCGTGAGACACTGTATCACGCTCTATCTGCTGACCCTGCCCTGGGGACTGGTGGAAGACTTTAAATTCTGGACCGTACCCATGACGGTGATCATGGCCTACTTCATGATCGGGATTGAAGTCATTGCACATTCAGTAGAAGAGCCTTTTGGTCTGGACGAAGACGACCTGGATCTGGATGGTCTGTGCATTACGATTCGATCTACGGTAAACGAAATTCTGGATCGCTTCGGTAGTCAAACCGAAAGCAAATCCTGAGTTCAAACTATTCTGTTACCTGTTCCATGAAGTTTGAATAGGCGTACCAGTCGGGATCGTTTTCGGTATGGAATTCGATCGGCAAAGGTTCCTCGTCAGCCAGTGCTTCGTTCAACACCTGCAGTGCCTGCTCCGCATCGCGCAGATACCACTGCCATTCGCAGATCTGGTTACCTGTGATCAGCATGGTCAGGTGCCCCAAGCCTGTTTTAAGCCAGATCTCAACCAGTTGATCCTCAAACTGATTCATTTGCTGCTGATCTTCCGGGCCGGGCATCCCCGTTTCGTTGGGTGATGTGTACGACCAGATGATCTCTACCCGGGCGGGGAAATCAACTGTCTTGAGATTCTGTGGAATGGTCGGCAGCAGGCGAAAGAGGACGGTAAATTCATCCTCCATTGCAGTTGCTGTCAGCCATTCCTGTTCATGTGGTTGATCTGTCAATTGACCGACTCCTCAGTTTTGGGCTGCGTCATTAATGAGACAATTATCAGGACTATGAAGCCCAGCGGGATGGTGACCAGTCCCGGTTGACTGAAGGGGACGATGGCATCTTCAGCATTCCATCCGTAGATCCCTTTGTACGAGTCGGCACTCAGCAGAATCCAGGCCAGTGAAGAAATCATGCCGGTAAAGATCGCGACGGTGATACCCTGCTTGGTCGTTTTAGGCCAGAAGAGCAGCATTACCAGTGCCGGTAGATTCGCCGAAGCTGCCACACTGAAGGCCCAGCCAACCAGATAGTTTACATTGAATTTTTCGAACAGGATGCCGAGGATGATGGCGATGACACCAACTACTACGGAGGCGATCTTGGCGACACGGACTTTGGCAAAATCATTCATTTCGATTTTCATAAAGCTCGACATCAGGTCGTGCACCACTGCGCCGCTGGATGCGATAATCAGTCCGCTGACGGTTCCGAGTACCGTGGTGAAGGCAATCGCGGAAATAATCGCAAACAGCCAGTCGCCGATACTCTTTGCCAGCAGGGGAGCTGCCATGTTGGAATTGGTAACATCCATGGCGCCACTGGTCATGGCTCCCAGGCCCATAAACAGAGTCAGGATATAGAAGTAACCAATACTGCCGATACCGACGATCGTACTTTTTCGTGCACTGGCCTGATCCTTAACCGTGTAGTAGCGAATCAGAATGTGAGGCAGCGATGCGGTTCCGCAGAAGAGTGCCAGCATCAGTGAGAGGAAGTTAAGTTTCTCAGAGAATTTATCACCCCGAATACCGGCAAACTTGGGATGGTTACCAGGGCTGAGAACTTTCTCCCCAGACGTTGGTTTGGGGTAATAAATCGTCACGGTTGAACCATCGTCTTCTTTAACGGAATCAGAACCCCAGAGGATGATTTCGCTTTCCCGAATCATACTTAAAAAGCTCGTCAGTCCCAGCGGACCTGTTTCGGTTTTATCGCCGGGCAGTTTGCTGATGCGTCCCACAGGATAGAAATCGGTCTCTCCTTCGCCGGTCCCCTGGGGTAATCCGTTGATGAGAACTGCACCCTGGGATGTAACCAGTTTGTATTGAGTTTCGGAGAGAAAATATTGCTGATCCTGGTTTTCAGTTATTTTCCAGTAAGAAGTTTTTCCGTCTCGCGTCAGTTGCAGAATGCCTTTTTTAGCCCACGGCCCCTGGTCGAGGGAAGTCAGTTTGTCCTGGTCGGTCAGCTTGAGTTCTGACCTCCATTGCTGGAGATCGTTGGCTGCGACCGGACCAAGGATCTGGAACTGATGGGTGGTCTTTCCGTCATTGACCGGTTCGGTGGAAAGTCCCCGCTGCAGAATCAGAATGGTGAGAATGGTACTGAAGATGACGAGCAGAGAGCCTTTCAGGAACTGCACGTAGGTTGTACTGACCATCCCTGCGGTGACCACGATCAGGATGACGATCGTCCCGACCATCAATACGCCGACATAATGCGGGAAGCCGAGCAGAGGCGTGATCAGTGCGCCGGCACCAACCATCTGCGGAATCAGGTAGAAAATACTGACGGCCAGTGTACTGATGGCGGCAGCCAGTTTGATGCCTCTGGACTGGAATTTACTGTCGAGTGCATCGGCGAAGGTAAAGCGGCCCATGCGCTTCAGGGGTTCGGCAATAACGAACAGTGCGACGATCCAGCCTGCCAGGTAACCGATGGAGTACAGGAACCCATCGTATCCATAAAAGGCAATCATGCCGCAGATACCCAGGAAGGAAGCAGCTGACAGGTAGTCGCCGGCAAAGGCCACTCCGTTCACAAACCAGTGGATGCCACCACCGGCTGCAAAGTAACCTTTCGCTGATTTGGCTTTGGCCCCCAGCCAGAAACTGAGGCCCAGGGTCACAGCAACAATGGCCCCAAAGATTAAGACGGCCATAAAGGATGGTTCATAAATCATGGTTTTGCCTCCCGTTCTCTGCAGTCGGGGAGGTGATCTCATTTCGACACATCCAGCCGTAAATCATGGCCAGCAGAAATGCGGCGATGATCAGGGTAAAACCATAGACGATGGCCAGATTCAGGCCGGCAAATACGACCACTTCCATCTGGGCAGGTGAAAACGTATTCAGAAAAACAAATCCGCCGTACAATATCAGATAGACCAGAAAGAGGATGAGACCCAGACGCGTATTTCGCGAAATGGTCTCGAGGCTCTCCTTTTCATCTGGCTCATTGGGGCCATGATCAAAACCTGCCATAAGAAGTAAACCCTTTAGATGAAACGCTATTTCGGGCAAGATCAGCCAGAAAGGCTGGATCTGGAAAAATGATTGAAATGACTATTCAACCGTGATTCGGGTGTGGAATCAACTGACTTCAGAACGGGAGCAGCAAAGATATTGAAAAACTGCTGTTTTTGAGAGGGAATCAGCGTGCTTCTGCATTCTGACGCTGTACAAGCCTGAACAGAATCGATTTCAGTGGCTTGCATTATTCATTGGCGGATTTAAAACCAGGTGCCTGCGGTTGGTATTCAGTTTCTGTGCTCCGATTCCTTTAACGTTCAACAGGTCATCGATGGAAGTGAAGGGACCGTTTGCTTCCCGGTAGGCCACAATCCGTTTTCCCAGTGCAGGGCCGATGCCCTCAAGTTGCGCAAACTCCACCCAGGTTGCCTGATTGATATCAATCTGATACTCATAGGTGAGATGAGGCAGATGTTTGATTTCAATCGGTTCTGTACCCCAGTGCGACATCTGAATCAAATGGATCAGCGCAACGATCAGGATGGCGATGAGCAGGGTTCCCAGGAAAAACTGGTCATCCCGTTTAAGACCGAGGAACGGCCGAGATGGGTTTTCGTTGCTTTCCTGGTCCTGCATCGGCGGTCTGTTCTCGCGTTGAGGGATGATGATAAATACTGAGAAATACCGTGCACCGGAAAGGGTAAGTCTTGAAAAGCAAGGACACTATTTGACCTTACTGTGAAGAACCCATAGAATAGAAGTCTAGTCCATCAGAGACATTGCCTATCTTAAGACAGTTTGTACCATCAAGCTTACAATCACTGAGAAATTATTCCAACGTTGAGGGGGTTCCGTGCGAAATCTTTTATACTGTATGAAAAAAAATCACTTTCTCTGTTCGGTCTTCACGTTGGTATCGCTTTCGCTGATGAGCAGCAGTGCTGTCTTAGCGCAGTCTGACACCAAAGGCCCGCCTAAACCCCAGGAACAGACATTAACGGCACAGGGTGGGTGGCCGATTGCGATTACCTACTTTGAATCCAGCAATGCCTCTGATTCCCCTGTCGTAGTTCTGTTGCACGGAAAAGGGGGGAGTAAACGGGTATGGGATCAACAGTTTGCACCAATTCTGCAACAAAATGGTTATGCTGTTGTTTCAGTTGATTTGCGAAAACATGGCAAAAGTCAGGTGACAGCCGCGGATGCTGGAGGCAATCAGAATCAGAAAGGGAATTCCCGGGATAAACTTGCCGCGCTGGATTACAGGGCAATGGTTGCGTTCGATATGGAAGCTGTCTGGAAGTTTTTATATGACGAACATCAGAAAAAGCATTTAAACATGCAGAAGACAGCGATCATCGCTGCTGATATGAGTGTGCCTCTTGTCTTGAATTATGCTCTCTTTGACTGGAGTAAAATTCCCTATGACGATGCTCCTGTGCTGGCTGCTAAAACACCAAAAGGTCAGACGGTGAGAGCGCTGGTTTTGATCTCGCCTGATGCCAGTGTTCCAGGGGTCTCTGCGGCACGTGCTGCGGTAAAGATTAAAGAGCCTTTGTTTGGTGTCGGCTTTTTTGTCTGCACGGGGGCCAGTGATTCCCTGGATCGAGGTGCTGCCAAAAAATTGTATACACAATTGTCTTCCGCTCAGGATTCGAGTGAGCGGATGTATTTCAAGGAATATCCAGGAAAACTGCGAGGCACCGATATGCTCGGCAAGCGATTGGGGCTCGAACTGGATATCTTAAAGTTCCTGGATAAACACCTGAAAAAGCTGCCTGGTGAGTGGTCTGATCGTCGTCCCCGCTATGATCGGGAAGAGTAACCTGGTGTAGTCGTTTTTCAGGCGAATGCTGTCAGGCTGCTCTTTTTTGCGGAGTGTCATCCTGAATGGTGCTTCCGCAGACGGATAGAGAATTGATATTAATCCTGTCTGACAGCATTGCGATTTCGGATTTGATCTCTTCGATTTCGCGTTCTTTTTCCTGCAGCAGCGATTCCAGACGCGTGATCCGTTTTTCCGGATTTCGTTGCAGGAGACGATTGATGACATCCAGCATGAGGAGTGCCCGGTAGAGTTTCATTACCAGACTCTTTAAGCGGAACATCCGGGCTGATCTCAGAAGTCCGGCCATGCGGAAGGCCCGCAGGAAGGCAACCATAGGCAGGCAGATGACAGCCAGGTCGATCCAGTGTTTGCGGCAGTATTCAACACGTTTCTGTTCAATTGAGATCATGACGATGAACTCAAGAGTGAAAGCAAACCAGATCAGGCCGGTTGCCAGAGCAGTGATATCTGCCAGCAGGGGACTGGCTTCAATCTGTTTCTGCCAGTAATGTTCGACAGCAAACAGTGGCAGTACCAGCAGAGCCATGATCAGCATCGGGACAGAGAAGGATTTTCTCACCCGTTCCAGGAATGCCTGATTCACTTCCCGCCAGGCCAGAATGGGGAACCAGATTGCCCGTCCCGTCATTTGATCTCTTGCGCAAATTCGGAGTGGTGGGACCAGGCAGTAGAGAAGATTGAATTTCCAGCGTGGACTTCCCAGTGCAATATGTGTTACTGCTTCAGCAACAAAGCAGGGGTAGAGCAGGAACAGGCACCAGTTGCAGATATCCAGCGCAATTCCCGAAGATTCGAGATTGAAAAGATGCAATGTGCCAGCGAAAAACACGAGAAACAGAACGGAGCAGCAGAACATCGGGGCTGCAGCAAACTGGTCGACTTTCTTGGTGTACCGATTCATGAATTTCATCACTGCCAGTGGAGAAGGAGCAAAGCGTATTCGAAGGAAAGCGTCTGTTGAGGCGAGGGTTTATATTGGATATCGGCAGGATGGTCTATTCAGAATAATCCGACCAGACTGCCAGGCATGAATTCCAGAAAATCAAAATGACGACATGGTGGGAGTGTCAGAACCTCTATAAACACTGTCTGATTTTAACTGATCGCTACAGAATGACCGAAAAGATTCGCTGTTTTACTGATAATGACATCTCATGAGACAGGTTTGTAGAAATGATGTCGTAATTGTTACAAAAGATGGTGCGAAGTGTTGCGAAAACGATTTGGTGTCTGGTTTGTGTTACGTTGTTAAGTTGATATTGGTAAAAGGATTATGTGCAATTGTGTTTTCGTGTTTCTCCGTTTTGGCACAGCGAGTGCATTAGTGATTCATTACCACGATGTGGTTTAAATGATAACAGTACTCGACTTTTACAAATGTGGAGAAATCTCAATGAAACGTTTAATTACAGCTTTTGCTTTTTGTGCTGCAGCTATTGTGATGCTGTCCAGCGACTCTCAGGCCTCTGAAATTCAGACTGCTTATCAACCTCGTCCCGGTGGAGTGATTGATGTGATTACCTCACCATTTCGTGCGTTGACGCAACCAGTCAGTTATCGCACTGCACAGCAGACTTATCGTCCCTATTACGGTCAGCCCTCTTACGGAAGTACGAACTGTGTGAATGGTGTCTGTTACCCTACCAGCAATTACGCCAGTCCCTGTGCTTCAGGTAACTGCGGAGCCGGGATGGCATGTCCTGGTGGTAACTGTGGGACTGGTTACAGTACGGCAAATTGTCCTGGTGGCAACTGCAACTTGACTCAGTATCGTTACCCTACCCAGAATTACAGCGGGTACCGCGGAACAGGTTGGAATAATGGTCAGCAGTATCAGACTTACCGACCGGTTGCTCAGCCTGTTTACCGGACTTCTGTACCGGCATCTACTAATTCTATCCGAAATGATCCATTTTTCCCTTAAGCCAAGAATGTAAATTCTCTTGAAAACTGGTTCAAAACTACAGGATAAAAAATGTGGTTAGGTAAACTCTGAGCTGCTGGAACGTTCCAGCAGCTCAGTTTTCATTTTTGGGAAATTGTTCTGGGTAAAGTTGTTTTTCCTGTTAAACTATCTGCAGCTGTCAGTTAATTTATGTATAAACTGAGTATTGATTGAATAAAGTGCAAAACGAACTTTCTCTCGGTCATAGCTTCAAGTTTTTACTGATTTTAAAGTTCTCGAAATCAGAAAAAAAAAGAATGATCAATTACTGACCGAGGCGTCGAAGTATAGAATTAGGGATAATGGTTAAAATTTAATGGCGGTTACCTCTGCCCGAGAGCATGAGGCCGACTGCTGTTTGCAAATATTTAGAGATATATTACTGCGTTGAACGGAAATTTCTGAATTCTTTTTTTGGCGCTCAGGAGAAGATCCCTTTAATTTCCATAACAGTTCGATGCAGTCATTGTGAGGAACAGGTCAGCAATGGGTCGCGAATTGGTACACTCTCTCAGCTCCCCGATTCATTCCATGCATACTTTTTCCTACGGCGCGGTGCCGCAGGACAACGGGGTGCTTTTTTCTGTTTACAGTCGATCAGCCACTTCCATGTGGCTCCTGCTGTATAATCATGTGGATGATACAGAACCTTCGGAAGTCATCCGATTCAATCAGGAATATGGGCGTCTCGGAGATATCTGGACGGCATTCATTTCCGGTATCGGTCCAGGTCAGCTTTATCACTTCCAGGCTGATGGTCCCTTTCAGCCGGAAATCGGTCAGCGATTCGACAAACGGGCGCGACTGATTGACCCGTATGCGAAAGCGCTGGCAGGAAATTTCCAGCCATCTTTAGACGGTGTCGTGCGACCTCCAAAATGTGTGGTCGTCGATGACCAGTTCGACTGGCAAGGGGATCGGCATGTCCGTCACCATCTGGCAGACACTGTCGTATACGAAATGCACGTTCGCGGTTTTACCAATTCGCCTTCGAGCGGAGTGGAGCATCCCGGCACCTACCTGGGAGTCATTGAAAAGATCCCTTATCTGATTGACCTGGGGGTTACCGCGGTCGAGTTGATGCCCATTCACGAATTCCCGATGAATGAACCGGATGGTACTTTTACAGACCATCAGAACTACTGGGGATATGAAACTCTGGCCTTTTTCGCCCCGCACCGTGGTTACGCGACCAATTCAGAACCAGGCGCGCAGGTTCGCGAATTCAAAGAGATGGTGCGGGCGCTGCATAAAGCCGGCATTGAGGTCATTCTGGATGTGGTATTCAATCATACTGCTGAAGGAAATGAGAACGGCCCGACCCTCTCCTTCCGTGGGCTGGAAAACCAGGTTTACTACCATCTGGATCAAGGTGGGAAGTACTATAAAAACTATTCCGGCTGTGGTAATGCAATTAATGGGAACCATCCTGTTGTGCGGGAAATGATCTTCCACTGTCTGCGTCACTGGACCTGCAATTATCATATTGACGGATTCCGTTTCGATCTGGCTTCGATTCTGAGCCGGGATCGTAGCGGTCATCTTGTTCCCAGTCCGCCTCTGGTGGAAGCGATTGCAGAAGATCCATTGCTGGCGGATACCAAACTGATTGCGGAAGCCTGGGATGCTGCCGGTGCGTATCAGGTCGGTTCGTTTTCGCACATCCGCTGGGCGGAGTGGAATGGCCGTTACCGGGATGACATCCGTCGATTCTGGCGAGGTGATGTACCTACGCTGGGCGATTATGCCACAAGAATTGCAGGCTCAAGTGACCTCTATCAGAAGACGGGGCGCGAACCATTTCATGGCGTTAACTTTATCACCGCACATGACGGCTTCACGCTGAATGATTTGGTGAGTTACGAACACAAGCACAATTATGCCAACCGCGAAGATAACCAGGATGGCGAAAACAATAACATCAGCATGAATTTCGGCGTGGAAGGTCCTACTGATGATCCCGCGATCATTGGAATGCGTGAACGTCAGATAAAGAACATGCTGGCAACACTCTTTTTGAGCCAGGGTGTGCCGATGCTGCTTTCCGGTGATGAATGTCGCCGTACCCAGCGTGGGAATAACAATACCTACTGCCAGGATAACGCCATTTCATGGTTTGACTGGTCGCTGGTCAATAAACATAAAGGCCTGTATCGGTTCTGTAAGGAACTGATTCATTTCCGTCTCTGTGAGCCAACGCTGAGACAGCGGAATTTCCTCACCGGTCATTCGGACGGTGTTGAGAAACTGCCTGATATCAGCTGGTATAACGTCATGGGGCAGTCCGTCGACTGGCGTCATGATAAACATTGCCTGTTGTGCATTCTGGGCGCAAGGCATTCCTCACGCAGAGTGCGCGATGGTTCTGATCTGATGATTCTGGTGAATTCCTCACCCGATCCGCAGGCATTTGAATTGCCAGTGGGCATCAAACCGAAGGAGTGGAATCTGACAATCGACACCGCTGCCCGTTCTCCACTGGATATTTTCCCCAAACGGGATGGAGCGACGTTGTATCCGCGTGTCGCCGTACTGCCGCCGCGCTCACTGCGTTGTTTTGTGCGTCGGGGCGGTCGTAAATAAACGGTTGATACTCATATCAACTGCATGATCACGATCACGATTCCCAGGGGAATACACCAGTACGCGAAGTAGTGCAGCTTCCCTTTTTCCAGCCAGCGTACGAGCAGCCAGAGTGCGATGACTCCCACGACGGCTGCGATCAGTGCGCCGCTGAGTAACAGGCTGAGTGGTGTGCTGAGGTGCTGGTTCGAAATGATTTCCGCTGTTTCCAGAATGGTGGCACCGGAAATCGCCGGGATGGCAAGCAGAAATGAGAAGGTGGCAGCGGACTGCCTCGACATTCCCGTGAGCAGCCCGGCTACGATCGTACTTCCACTCCGTGAGATTCCCGGCAGAATCGCGACTGCCTGCGCCAGTCCGATCAGAATTGCCTGCTTGTAGGTGATCTTCGTGTAACTCTGATCGTTTTGTGGGATGCGAGGAATCAACAGCAGGATCAGGCCCGTTACAGGCAGCATGCAGCCAGCCAGCAGGGAGCTTTCCAGGAAGGACTCTGCAAATTTTTTGGCAGTCAGCCCGATGACGACAACAGGCAGTGTTCCCACAATCAGCAGCGGAATGACGCGCAGGTCCTGGCTTAATAACCGGAAGATTGTTTTGTGATAAAAGATCAGAATCGAGAGCAGCGTTCCCGCATGCAGCACGATATTGACATCGGTCTGATCCGCCTGGATATCCATCAGGCTTTCCACAATCACCAGGTGCCCGGAAGAGCTGATAGGCAGGAACTCGCTAATTCCCTGAATGATGGACAGCAGTATCATTTTTAACCAGGTCATGGTGGGGCTTTTCAGGGTTAAAGAGAAGCAATTGACGTCAACCAGCATGGAAACTGATCAGCGTTTGTGGATCCAGAGAAATTTGCGAGTCACAAAGCTTCTATGTTGGATGTGTTGTAAGTGTTTATCCAGATAAGGAATACGAATTCTGAGTGATCTGCAGACTAAATGAAAATCATTAGATTCTATAGCAGAGACTCTATAACGAGGAATTGGAATCTTGTCAATTTGAGTCGAGTTTAACGGTTGAACGGGTTAGCTTGAGTCGCTATGGTTATTGCCTATTGTTAATGAGGTTTCGAAATGTCTTTAATTGTAATGGAACACAATGAATACACTCATCCCAGCAACATTGGTGTTATCTCTTTCCTTAGCACCAGCTCAGTCAGTGGAAGTGCCTGCGTTGCCTGAAAACGTTGTTCAACTTTTCAAAATGGAAGAAGATGTCTCTAACCATCAGCTGTTACTATTCACAGCAAGCTGGTGTCCTGCCTGCGTGCAGATGAAGAACAACGAATTTCCCGCACTGCGAAAACAGAACTGGGAAATCAGTGAATCAAAATCAAGTCACATTCGAATCATCGACGTCGATCAGCACGCAAATCTGACGGATAAGTATAACGTGCAGTCTCTGCCAACGCTGATTCTGATTGTCGATGGCAAAGAAGTCAGTCGTTCTGGATCCTTGAGTGCCTACAGCATTGCCGAGATGTTTTACAATCGCAAATAGCTTTCAGACTTCTCTGATTGAACAGTGACCTGGTGCATCGGAAATGAGCGCCAGGTCAGGGCGTTGCTTGAGTGCCTGCGTGCTTTGCCGGTTCGTTTACTTTCCAGGATCCCAGGATTCTGGAAGTGGCGATTTCCGAGCGGAGCTGATGGACTTCGCCCCGCATGCGTTCCAGTGAGTGCTGTTGAGAGTAGATCTGGCGGCACTCGCGTTCCAGGTGCGGGAACAGACCATGTGAAAGTCTGGTATGAGCCATGTGGTCTGCCAGCTGGTTGATCTCCTGTTCCAGTCCCCGTTTCAGTTTGCGGGTAAACATCATGACCAGGAATCCGGTCCAGATCAGGAAGATGACTCCCGCAGTGACGTAAAAGTCAATTGCCAGGATATTCGATTCATCCAGGAACGAGTCGTAGAAAAAGTTTTTTCCAATGCGGACCAGCGCGTAGACGACCAGGGCCAGAAACAGGGTTTCATACACACAGCGTGTAAACCAGCCTGAGTTCTTATGTGCCAGTCGAGTAATGATACTGTCGATTTTGGTGCCCGCATCGTTCAGAAACTGTTCCTCGACATGCGCTGCTTCCGTCTGCAGGTATTCCAGCGATCCGATCTGGTGTCCCGGGGGAGGGATGAGCCCTGCCTCCTGGGTATAACCGTCGATCAACAGTTGGGATTCGCGCAGTTTATTGTCATCCAGTCCGAATGAACCAATGCGTTTCATACGGTCATCCGCCGCCTGTTCCTGCTGGCGATTGCCCAGCCAGCGGGCTCCCTGCAGGGCGCCAATCAAGGCGACCTGTGCTGAATTTCTGGCACGAAACAGGCTGGCAGAAGCGATCAGGTTTCCCAGTCCGTTATACAGGCGGAGCATCATGGAAAACGGGCTCGAACCCCAGGAATCGGAGACGCAGGAAAGCAGCCTGCGCTCCCAGAGATTTCGACTGACGAGTAATTCGGACCGCAGTTCCTGCGACATCTGCTCTGTGAGTACTGTCTGTTGCTGTTTGAGGAATGATTCGAGTTCGTGGACTGCAGGGAGTGCACTTTCGATTTTGGCCGTGCAGTGGTCGATGGCGTTCTGCATTAATTCCAGCAGGTTGGCGCGACGGACCTGCAGTCGTTCTGACTTGCCAAGCTGGGAACTCAAAATGTTCTGTAACGCTGCGAAGTCCGGGTCGGGGGTTCGGTCCGCCAGCTGGTCTTCTAACGCTTTGACTGAATCGACGAAATAGATTTCCGGAACTTCAAACTGTTGTGAAAGCTGCTGTTTCCAGTCTTCGCGAATGTCTTCATCCAGGCCCGCGTGTGTCTGCACGAAGATCAGTCGCCGACCGATGGCTGCTTCGATCAGCTCTTCAGAAACCCGCGCGGATCGATATTTCTGTTGCGTTGAGGTGTAGAGCAGGATGTCACAGAGTGGAATGATATGCTGCAGGCGGGTCAGATTGTTTTCTTCGAGGTTGGATTCAGAGGTGTCCGGGTCCGGGCAGTCGATCAGAATCACATTCTGCAACTGATCCAGTTTTTTCTGTTCGACATGAAACTGGCTCAGGTCCAGCCCCAGTCGATCGAGATCGGTTTCCGGGTGTGCAATCAGGACCGGTTTTGTCGTGGTCGGTCGTTGACGTCCGGAAGTCGTGCAATAAGAACCAATCAGCGCATTGACCAGGCTGCTTTTTCCGGTCCCGGTGCCGCCAAAAGTGGCGATGACCAGTGGAGATTCCAGTCGTACGCGGAGCATGCCGAGCCGCGGCAGGAGTTGCTGGATCACGGCCTGGCATTGTTGTGCAGTCTTCCAGTGCGATTGCTGCTCACTCCAGTGCTTGAGCTGGTGAATCAGGTTGTCCACCGCTGCCAGCATTTCGATTTGTGCTAATTCTGATGTAGGCATGATTTCAGTCTTTGTTTTCAGGCTCCAGAGAGGTTTCAAGCGTGATCTGCAGTTGATTCAGCTGTTGTTCCAGTTCGTTGGCGGTCTGTTGAACTGCATGATAATGTTCGGAGTCTGGCAGAGCGACTGCAGACTTCAACTCTTCCGGCAGTGTCTTGAGTAAATGAGTGCGAATGGCGTTCGCCAGCCACTCGGTCCGTTTCTGGGCAAAGACCGCGTGGAATCGTCTGATTTTTGCTTCGAGATATCCCATGCCCGAAGCTGCGGAACTGCTGACGGCGGTTTCTCCGACCGTCGTGGCGGCAGCGCCTCCGGCAACATCACCGGCGACATTGACGACGGACTGAATCATGGTGTCGGTGACGATTTGCGTTCCGACATCGCCGACAGCGCCAAAGCCGACAAAAAATAATCCGACACTGAGTACCGGTCGACCGACTGCGGCGGCCCTGTCGATCTGTTTAATTAACGCATAGTATTGCGGGCTTTCCGATTTGAAGCTGGTCATCTCTTTATCGACCAGACTTTCGAACTGCGTGGTGAAGTCGAACTCGGAATGCTCTGCATGCAGCGTCTTCAGAAGTGCCTCGCGCGAGGTTCCGTTTAACAGGCTTTTTAATCGACTGGTCAGCAGTTCGTTACCCAGTTCACTGACGAGCGTCAGGCGGTCGTAGATCCCTTCCACTGTCTGTAGCACCACCGACCATTCCTGGTCGCGGTAGACTTCCATCGGAGGTCGTTTTTCTTCGGTTGTTAGTGAATGCAGGTAGCGAACGGGCCAGAGGACCCCTTTGCCGAGTGTGTTGTAGAAGCCGTGCACGTGAGCGGACCAGCCTTCCCGCTGTTCCTGCCACCATTTACGGACGGCAGCGACGATCACAGAATTGGGAACCAACGGCCAGTTTTCGATCTCGGCCAATTCGTGTTCCGAAAGTAATTCTGCAGCAGAACGAAACTCCTGACTGCGCACTTTGATTTCACGCAGATAAGAGGGGACCCCCGCATCCTGCTGAATAAGATATTTCAACGCCCCCCGTAGCGTCTGAACTTTGATCTCCCCGAACTGCAGTTGTGACAGAACCTGCATCAGGTTCACAGGTGTGTCTGTCGGGGGAGTATCAGCGTTGCTCTCAGCAGAGGCATCCGCTGAACCTGGTTCAAATTGACGCGGATAAAAGGGGAGTTCCAGGCTGGTCGCGGCACGTCGATCGTTCGGCGCGATAAAGACCAGTTCCGGGTGCGCCCCGGTCTCCTGGCAGAAAGTGTTCAACCACAAAGGCCAGTACGCTTCATCGTCAGGTAACTGACATTGATTGAAAACGGTGATGATAACCTTGTCTTCCCGGGCCGCTTCTCGAAAGAACTTCTTGACCGCGGCGTCATTATATTTCTGCTGGGTGAGCACGGTGACCAGCACGTCCGCACATTGCCTGATCCGTTCGGCTCGCTCCCAGTTGACCTCAGCATCGCTGTCGATATCGGGGGTGTCCAGCACGAGCAGGTTCGAAGCCAGGGTATCACAGTTCTTCCAGAACAGCAGGTGCTCCTCATCCTGACGGAGAGGATCTTCTGCCGATGACCAGGGGATGAGTTGAAATCCCTGGAAGACTTCTCGCAAATCATGCTGTTGTTCAAAGTGTTTAGGCACCAGACAGACCGGATGGCGTGTCTGGGAGGCAAGCGGGCTGATGGCACTGGTCTGCTGATCAACCAGATGATTGAAAATGACACTCTTGCCGATATTGGTTCCGCCGACGACAGCGACCACCAGATACATCTGGTTGGTCAGCTGGGGAATCAGCTTGCGTTCCAGGATATCAAACCATTCCCGGCCGCTGAGCCGGGGGATTTCCAGCTGGCCGGACTCTGCTTCCAGCGCCTGCAGATGGTTTCGCAGCTGGTGAATCGTATTCGAAAATTTGTGAAGCGTAGTGGACATAGGGTGATTTAATTTAGAGCCAGGTGATGTTTTAGTCTGTCATTCGTCTGCCAGAGTTCATTCTTACGATCAAATCGCAATGTTTGAGTATATCCATTCCGGCATCACAGGATGACCCCAAATTGGATCTGAGAGGCTTCAAATTCGATCCAATTCCCTGAATTAACGGTCGCAAGGTTTGACGGGCGCAAATAACTCAGATACTATCCACCCAGCCGCACTTTGCAGTGTTCACAGCTCAAATTGCGCAAAGAGTTTTTGTAAAAGCTGTTTGTCGCCTTCAGTAGATAAGTCTATTGATTGTAATTCTTTAAGAACGTGACCCCTGGCAGGTCATGTGCCCATTAACAACAGAGGAGATGAAGATGTCGGAACTGGTAGTCAAGGATATTCTTGAAGCGGGTGTTCACTACGGTCACAAAACCAGCCGCTGGAACCCCAAAATGCGACCCTACATTTACGGTCGTCGCAACCAGATTCATATTATCGACCTGAAAGAGACTGTCCGCGGAATTATTCGTGGAAAACGTTATCTGGAACGGGTCGCCTCACAGGGAAGTTTGATCCTATTCGTCGGAACCAAAAAACAGGCTCAAGGCCCGATCCGCGACGCAGCAATCGCCTGTGGCATGCCTTATGTGACAGAACGCTGGCTGGGTGGTGCGTTAACTAACTTCCGAACCGTTCGTAACCGTCTGAAACGCCTGGAAGAGCTGGAATCATTCGATGAAACCGGTGAAATCCATTCTTACTCCAAGAAGATGCAGTCCACACTGCTGCGTGAAAAGCGAAAAGTCTTCCGTAACCTGAACGGCATCCGGACCATGAACCGTCTGCCCGAAGCACTGGTTGTGGTTGACCCGACCAAGGAAAAGAATGCGGTTCACGAAGCACACATTCTGGGAATCAAAGTGGTTGGTCTGATTGATACGGACTCTGATCCTGATGAAGTCGATCTCCCGATCCCCGGCAATGATGACAGCATTCGTTCTATTCGCCTGGTGATGAACCAGCTGGCTGCTTCCATCATGGAAGGCAAAGGCAAACTGCCTGACAGCAATAAAAAAGATGATAGTGGTGATGCGGGTGCTGAAGAAGAATTCAAGCCCGTCCCTTCACTGTAAGAGATACATGGCAAATTGAGATGGCAATAAGTGTCTCCGGCTGACTGGTGATTGAGCCAGTCAGCGGAGTCGCTTCAAAACACAAACAAATCGGAATATCAAATGAAAGCAACTGATGAAGCAGTTGCTTCCGAAGGAGATTACTGAGATGGCTGAAATCACAGCAGCAGCCGTGAAAGCATTACGTGAAATTACCGACCTGCCCATGATGGCCTGTAAAAAAGCATTGCAGGAAGCAGACGGCGATCAGGAAAAGGCAATTGAAATTCTGCGGGAAGAAGCTGGTAAGATCCAGTTGAAGCGGAGTGATAATGAGACTTCAGAAGGTCGAATTACTGTTCTGTCCAACGAAGATGGTTCAGAAACAGTCATGCTGGAAATTGCCTGTGAGTCCGCTCCTGTTGCCAGTGGCGAAGATCTGGTGAACTTTTCCAACGCCTGTGCCACACAGCTGATTGCTCATCCGGAAGTCGATACGGTTGAAGGTCTGCTGGCACTGCCTTCTGAAAAAACAGCCGGAAAAACTCTGAATGACGACTTCATGGACATGTTGAACAAGATCCGTGAAAAAATCGTCGTTACCCGAATTGCCCGGTCACAGGGACCCACAGGAAGCTATGTGCACCACGATGGCAAAACCGGCGTTCTGCTGCAGGCAAAAGGTGAAAAGGCAGATGCCGAGCTGCTTCGCGGCGTGGCAATGCATATCGCTGCTCTGAAACCAGTTGCCGTGAATGAATCAGATCTGGACCCTGCCGTTGTTCAGGAAGAACGCGACCGTCTGGTTGCGGAAGCCAAAGCAACAGGCAAGCCAGATAACATTATTGAGAAAATTGTAGATGGCCGCATGAAAACCTTCTTTGTGGAACAGGGTGTTTTGAATTACCAGCCTTATGCGGTTGATGATTCCAAAACTGTCAGCCAGGCTTTGGCCGAAAAAGGCCTGGAAGCAGTTTCGTTTACCCGTTGTGCAATTGGCGGTTAAGTATTTGCAAACTGTGACGCATGCGTACTGATAAAGTGCGCGTGCGTTTTTTTCTATATTGACTTTGAGTGCGCTTTTAAAACCAACTTCTGACCGACTATTGAGGATACCACGGATGACCGATTCTCCTGCCCCTTTGCTTCAGCCTGCTTATGAGCGTGTTTTACTGAAATTAAGTGGCGAAGTCTTCTGCCGCGACGGAGAAGGTGGCATCAGCATGTCTGAGCTGGAGTCGATTTCCGCTCAGATCAAGCGACTCGTCGATTCAGGAGTTCAACTGGCCATCGTCTGTGGTGGTGGCAATATTCTGCGCGGTAAGCAGTTCTCTTCTTCCAGTGGTTCCATCAATCCGGCGACCGCCCATTATATGGGGATGCTGGCGACGGTCATCAATGGCCTGGCGTTACAGGATGCTCTGGAGAACGCAGGCGTGGCAACCCGTCTGCAGACGGCTATCCGCATGGAAGGGGTGGCAGAGCCCTTCATCCGTCGACGTTGCATTCGTCATCTGGAAAAAGGGCGTGTTGTGATTCTGGCCGCGGGAACCGGGAGCCCGTTTGTGACGACCGACACCGCAGCTGCTTTGCGATCGCGTGAAATTGATGCGGATATCCTGCTCAAGGCAACCAAGGTTGACGGCATCTATTCCGATGATCCTGAGAAGAACCCGCACGCGGTCCGTTTCTCAGAAATCAGCTACCAGGACGTTCTGCATAAGAATCTGCAGGTCATGGATGCCCAGGCGCTGCATCACTGTATGGAACACGGAATTCCGATCCTGGTTTTCAATTTCCGCAAAACCGGGAACATCGAAAAAGCAGTGGCCGGCGAAAACATTGGTACCCGTGTGCTGCCAACCGTCGAATCGCGTACTGAGAGTTAAGTGGATTTGTTCCGATTACTTCTTGCGAAGTATGAAGACCACATCTTCCGTTTGCGCATCGAGTTCGATGGTAAAGTCCATTTCGTACATGAAGTCGTATAGCTCAACGACTTCAAATTCGGGAACTTTCTTCAGCAGTGCTTTGAACTGCGGCGCCGTGTAAGTCCGGTAGTCCATCGTGTCAAACAGCTGGAACTGACGGGACGGCGTGTAAACGTCAAACGTCATTTCCAGATGTTCGTTGCGTTTTTTAAGATCGGTCCAGATCGATTGCATGTGTGAGTTGATCTGCAGGTTGCCCCGCCTGGCGGACCAGCTTTCACTCTTCATCGGCTCACCCACTGTAGGAGTCAGGTGCAGGCCCAGAATATACAACCCGCCGGGCGCGAGTGCATCTGCGACACATTTCAGATGGTTTTCTGCAGCAGTTTCAGAAGGCAGATGACGAAAGCTGTTGATGGTATTGAATGCGGCATCAACCGGTTTTTTCAGTTTGAAATCCGACATGTCTCCCAGGACGGCTGAACGGGGGAAACCTGAGCGTTCGAGACGGTCGTTGCAGTACTTGATCGCGTGCTGATTGAGATCATTACCCGAGACCTGGTAGCCCGCCTGGGCCAGTTTGATCAGCAGGCGGCCGGTTCCACAGGCTGGTTCAAACAGTTTTTTTACTTTTCTACCAGCATGCTTCTCGAAGCAGTTTTGCAGAAAGTCGAACTCGGCTTTCCAGTCATCACCAAAAATGAGGTCGTAGTATTTAGGGTAGTCGTAGAGATGACCTTTGATCGTTTCCATCGTTCTTTCTTACTGATCTGCGTATTCTGCTTTTGAGTCTTGCTTCAAATATAAAAAAAGCCTTGAGTAGACGTTATAGTCTGCTCAAGGCTGATGTTCAACCAGTGGAGAGAGAATCTGTCGCAAGACGAACCGTTACAGGGCTTTCCCCAGTGTATGTGTCGGTAAGTCTTTAATCATCTCTCCCGGTCCATGGACAAAGTCAATCGAGGGGTCTTCTCCCAGACCGACGTACACGCTAATCGAGTAGTCTTTGAAGAAACCGTTCCAGGTGTACTGCTTCATTTTTTTACACATCTGGGTATGGTTGTCAGCGGGTCGCGTCACAACACTGGGGGTGCCAGCGATGTATTCGTTTATTTCGGACATTCGCAAGTCTCTATTCAGCTCAAGCATTTTTGTCTGAGCATGCTGTAAAGCAAGTTCAGTCTCATGGGCATAGGTCTGAGCATAAAAGTCAACCATTGCCAGGCCAAACAGGATCGTGCCCAGAGTCCAGGACAGGCATTTAATGGCGGATTGTGTAAATGATTCGAGAGAGTGTGTAGAAGGATCGTTAGAGCGCGATTCGTGCGCTTCGATAGTTAATGTAGACATTATTTGAGCCTTTCTGTCGTTCCTACTTAAGGTGGGTGTAGGTCGGGGGGGGGAAATAAGGCGTTTCATCTCAATAGTAAGGTGGGAACACAACGTTTAACTGGGGGGATGTTACCTCCTACATTTGAATAAAACAAAGACAACAGGTTAACTTTTGATGAATCAGCAGACTTTTCTGGATGAGAAGGCTGGATGATTCAATGCCCGTTTGAGTTCAGGCATTTACTATATACATGTTAGGGAATTGGCAGCAGGATTGACAAGTCTGATTTTCGGAAATCGCCTGGATAGGGTTCGCTTGAACACTATTTTGGGTCGAGGTCATCCAGTTTCAGGTCTTTCACCATAAACTGGTTCAAATCGATATTTCCTTTCAGTTCCGCGTCAATTAACTGGAGCCGCGCTTCAATCTTATGTAATCGGGCTTCCAGAGCAGGGTGGAACACCGATTTACCCGTTTGCGGCAGATTTCTCGGGACTTCCGGATAGCCCAACTGTCGTTGCAGGGCCCCGAACATGTATAGAGGATCACGATCGTGGTTGGCTTTGGCAATACGCCCGTCCTGGCTACTGAATAAAACTGGATAGCGAGGCTCGAAATCAGCATTTCCCGGACGTCTACGCTGTTCGTCAACAAAATGTTGAGAACGCAGGTAGATCAGGTCTGCGAAATCAACCGATCCCAACTGCTGTTTGAGCTTACGGATCCATTCTGACCAGTCGGCGTTATATTGAGTATCGCGAGAGATCGCTTCGAGTCCATGATGATATCCCAGCCGGTTACGCGAAATGCATTCGAACTGGAAAATGAACAGCCCCGCGCTGCTGGGATTTTCAGTACGATATTTTGATTCACGCTCCAGAATCTTGAGCGCGATTTTCTGGTCGAATTTCGACTTATCATCTTCCGCATTTTTCATGATGTAAGTCTGGAATGGGGTGAAATAATGCGAGAGCTTCTGCATTCCGTCAGAGATCCGACCGGTCAGCATTAACTCACCTTTCAGGAAGTCGATCGCCATCGGGAGTTTGGTCGTGGCCAGAATTTCTTCATAGATTGTAGCCAGGACAACCTGTGAAGGGATCGCATCTTCCAGCCTTTCGCGGTAGTTGCGAAAGAAGTAAGTCTGTTCGATGTATTCTTCACGATCCAGAGGCGTCTGTGTCATTAGGTTGGGTTCGAAATGATGGAGTCTGTAAAATCAAAGTTCGTTTGTATTTGCGGGCAATCTCATTATACCGCATCAGGAACAAAAACGGTTCAAAAAGATTCGGGAATCTGATTACGGTTTGGACTGTCCAGAAAAGCCTGCAGAATGATCTGGGCTGCCAGCTTGTCCAGATAAGCCTTCCGTTTGTTGCGACTGATATTCATGTTGGCCAGAAATTCTTCTGCCGTTGCCGAAGAGTAGCGTTCATCCCAGTAGCAGACGGGAATTTCTGCGAACTGGCTGACCCAGTTACCGAATTTGCGGGCCTCTTTTGCTTTCTGTCCTTCATCGCCACTCATGTGTACGGGGAGTCCGACAACCAGCCCTTTGCATTGATACTCTGTAATGATTTTTTCGAGATGCTTCTGGTCCTGCTGCAGGCTCTGGCGGTTATAGTTGTCGAGTGGGCTGGCGATATTCTGTTCAAAAGTAGAAATCGCAATGCCGACCCGCTTCGTGCCGTAATCGAGTCCCAGCAGCCGTCCCTCAGTGGGGAACTCTGCTTCAAAGGGTTGCCCCGTTTCAGAGGTACTGCTCATAGCCGCGCTCCTCGATCAGAGTGACCAGTTTTTTGATGGCGGATTCATCGTCTTTGGGAGCAATCAATGTCGCATCGGGAGTGTGCACGATCAGGCAGTTCTCTACCCCAAACGTGGCGATCAGATGGTCGTCTGTCGTACGGATAATACTGTTGGATGTTTCCAGGCCGCAATGTGGCCCTAGAATCGTATTGCCATTCGCATCGGTAGGAAAATATTTCTGCAGTGTATTCCAGTTACCGACATCGTCCCATTCGAACTCAGCGGGTACCACCGCCAGTAATCCTTTCGAATGCTCGAGAACCGCATAGTCGATTGAAATGGATTTCATAGCAGCGAATTGTTCTGCGAGAACCGTTTCGTAGTCGGGCGTTCCGATGACTGCACTGATCCTGTTCAAGGCAGCGTACATTTCCGGTTCCCGTTTTTTCAAAGCCATCAGAATTCGATCGGCTTTCCAGGCAAAAATTCCGCAGTTCCAGAGATAGTCGCCGCTGTCACAATACTGCTGCGCTGTTTCTGGATCTGGTTTTTCCTTGAACTCTTCAACTTTCAGTCCGCTCAGACTGGCAGCGAAGGGGGGGCCTGTCTGAATATAGCCGTAACCAGTCGCAGGGTAAGTCGGTGGTACTCCGATCAAGGCGAGTGTTTCCGGTTCGGCTTCAATCAGTGCTTCCGCCTGTCTGATCGTTTTCACAAACCCTGATTCCGGCTGGATCACATGATCGGATGAGACCACCAGCATAGTGGCTTCGGGATCAACGTATAACAGGTGAATCGCTGCCAGTCCAATACAGGGAGCGGTATTACGCGGTACTGGTTCGACCAGAATGTGTTCCGAGTTCAGTTGAGGCAGCTGGAGTTTGACTTCAGGCGACAAAGTGCCGTTGGTGGCAATCCAGATACGTTGCGGATCTGAAAGTTCGCGACAGCGAGACACCGTCTCCTGGATCATGGTCTGCTGGCCCACGAGTTTCAGCAGCTGTTTGGGAATTGCTTTGCGGCTTTGAGGCCAGAAGCGTGTTCCGCTGCCACCTGCCATGACAACTGTGTGAAGCATGAAGCCTGTTTCTCCGAAAGGGAAGTTTGGTTCTCTTGAATCAAAGCGGGAGTTGATACTGACTGCTCAACCAGGGAATTCTATTCTCCCAGATACACGGGAGAAGTAAATTCCGCATCGGCTGAGATTTTCTGTTTTAATTCTGTTTCATCGACTGCGTATAAGGGACTGATCTCAACCGTTGCATCAGCAGGGAGTGTAACACCACACGATGTCAGCCAGCCGGAAAAGATGCGATTGAGGGCTTCATGAGCCGTCTGGGGCGAATCCTGGCCTTCCGCGTTTTTAACGGGATTGAATTCCCGTTGTCGATCGATTTCATAGACCAGAACCGTCTCCGCTTCCGGCAGGACATCAAAGATGAACCGTTCGAACTTAATGGCGTTGGGTTTTTCGGGTTCAACCTGCTTACTTGATCCATCGATATACGGGACTTTTTTATTCGCCTGATGGAAGGGGAGGCGATCATCATCATTGGCGATCTGTTCCAGGAAATCCCGGTTGAAAATGTGAATCGCCGTACTGCCTGCCCAGTGCAGCAGCTTGCCTTCCTCGTCCGTCTGTTCGGCGATATGGTGCGGCAGATCACTGTATTCGATGATCTGAGTTTTCTCGTCCACATCACAGACGATTCCCATTTTTTCATCGGGCGAACGTTTCGAGACTACTTTGACGGAGACTTCTGCGTTTGCTTTTTGATGGTAGCCCAGAAACTCGGGATCACAGACGATGGCAGTCGGATTGTCGACCTGGTGATAATAGAGAGTGTCGATCCCTTTCTCCCGCATCACATCAAACATGCCATTGTTCTTGAGGGCGGCGAGCATGCCTCCATGTCCATCGGGACTGACGGCAATGCGGTGTTTTTCTGCCAGCAGAACCAGACCCGATTCCGCATCGACGGCCGGCATGGTTCCCTGTTTAAAGAAATAGAGTTCGTCTTCTGCCAGACCGAAATTCTGATGCTGCTGAAAATATTCGACGGTTTCATCGTGGGTGGCATCGCTGGTCATAATGAAATAGAAGATCGGCTGGCCCGCCTGACGTGCGCGGGCCCGTAACTGTTCCACCAGAATCTGAAACAGGGAAGTTTGTTTGACAGGCCCGATAGGATACATGCCTTTGGGATGACTGAAGCCCAGACGCGAACCCTGACCGCCTGCCACGAGGATGGCGCCGACTCGACCTGCTTCCAGAAGTTTCTGGCCCTGTTTTGTCGCCTCTTCCGATTCAGCGGGAGACGAACTACGATCTTCCAGTCGAACCACTGTTGCAGGACGGGTGGCGCGTTCTGCCTTTTGTGCCGGCGATTCTGTTTTCTGATTCGTTGCACCAGGAGCGTACAGCCGCTGGATCTGTGCGAAGTTGATGTGCTGTATCTGCGTTACGAGTTCTGATTGAGCCTGTTCGCTCAGGTCATTCCACCAGGTCAGTAGATGGGATTGATCAAAGTCTGCTAACGTCTGGTAAAGATCCTCTGGAAAGGATTCGGGGGCTGACATAGTTCTGGTTCCCTTGTATTGATTTGGGGGTTCCGGGTTTATTCGCAATCCGGCAGCAGGGCTTTGCTCACACAGCCATGATGGGCCTGTGCAGTCGTTGCTGAAAAATCAGCGAGGTAGCCGCGCGAATGCATGACGGGTTTGAGCTGGTGATTGTCTCGACGTTGCTGTAATTCCTGATCGGAGACAGCGAAACTGATTTCTCCTTTGAGCAGATCGAACGAGATCTGGTCTCCATCCTGAACCAGGCCAATCGGGCCGCCCACGGCTGCTTCGGGTGAACAGTGCACGCCGATGGCACCGTGTGAAACGCCGGAGACACGTGTGTCTGAGATGAACGCGACTTTACCATCCAGTTCCGGTACCGTCAGAGCGGCTGTCGCGACAAGTACCTCAGGCATACCGGATGCAACCGGACCGAGATTTCGTAATACGATAACACTGCCGGGCTTGATCTTACCGGCTTCGACAGCATCGACGACTGCTTTCGCTTCATCAAAACAGCAGGCGGTTCCTGTGAAGTGCGATTCCTGCATGCTGGACACTTTGAAGACAATGCCTCCCGGAGCGAGATTACCGAAACAGATCTGCATGTCGGCGTAAGCTTTATAAGGTTGATCCAGTGGGGCGATCAGTTCCTGGTCTGCGGGAACATCGCCGACGTCTGCCAGATTTTCAGCGAGTGTTTTACCTGTCACTGTCAGACAACTGCCATCAATGATACCTGCTTTGAGCAGATGTTTCATGAGGACCGGAGTGCCACCCAGGTAGTGCAGATCGACCATGGTTTTTTTGCCGCGTGGTGCAAAACTGCAATACACGGGTGTTTTTTTGAGGATTTCCTGAATGTCCTGCAGATGGAATTCGACTCCCGCTTCGCGCGCCAGGGCAAGCAGATGGAGGATGCCGTTTGTGGAGCCGCCGATGGCTGCGATGGTGGCGGCGGCATTTTCAAAGGCTTTGCGGGTCAGGATATCGCGCGGCCGGATATTTTTCTGCAGCAGGTTCCGCACGGCGGAAGCGACGTTGAGGCATTCCGTTTTTTTCGCGCTATCGATGGCAGGCGTCGAACTGCTGAATGGAAGCATCAGCCCGATGGCTTCGAGCGCGATTCCCCAGGTATTGAATGAAGCAGCAATCCCACAGCCTCCCGGACCCGGGCAGGCGGTTTTCAGAATCTGCTCCGCTTCCTCTTCTTCCATCGCGCCGACGGCCGCTGCCGCCTGAGAGTCGTAAACATCCAGGATCGAAATGTCCTGACCTTTGTGGCAGCCCGGCATGATACTGCCTCCACTGACGACCAGGCCTGGATAGTTGAGTCGCGCCAATGCCATCGCAAAGCCCGGGCCGTTTTTGTCACAGTTATGCAGACCAATCAGGGCATCGTAAGAGTGTGCACTGACGACACATTCTGCGGCGTTTGCGATCATATTCCGAGAGGGGAGGCTGGCGTTGCCTCCTTCCTGTCCCTGGGTGATGTTGTCACTGACGGCGGGAACTCCAAAGGGGAGACCAATCATTTCCGCCGATTTGCAACCTTCTGCAATTTCTTTCGCCAGTTCGTATGCATGCACATTACAGAGGTTGCCATCCAGTAACGGCACACCAATCCCAATCTGAGCCTTGTTAAAATCCGCGTCAGAAAAACCCAGCCCGTAGTAAAATGCGGTAACTCCCCGCTGCCAGCCGTGTGTCAGGTTTTGACTGTTCCAGTTTAAAGGGTGATCCATAATGTTGTTCCTGAGCGAATTGATATGTGAGTGGGACGAAAGCCCTTGTTTTTATCTAACTCTAAACGGTCGACAGCGGCAGGCCAAGTTACTTAACATTTGATTTTCAAAACAGATACAGAGTCCTGCCTTCTCTCGTTAAAAAGTGGACTTCCTGAGCAGACGAGCGTCCTGAAAGAGGCAGAAAATCTGAAGGTGATTTCAAATGCAGGCCTGCAGATGAGAGTTGAGGTGAGGAAAATATGAAAAATTGCGCGAATTGTTTGAATTCTGAGTGTCTGAAATAGCTGTATGTTAAACCTATAGAAAGAGTTGCGTTGATTTGTGTCTACAGGCCTTTGCGCTTGCTCATTCGTGCAGAGGAACGTAAACTGTGATGTTTCGTAGAGCAGATATTTCTATAAACTGTTTTGTTTTCTAATTTTAGGGAACTGAAGACTCAGACAGGGCAGTTTGAGAGATCATTCCGACAAGACAGTTCGATGATTGGCATCGGTTATATAGCAGAGTCAGGGACAGCACACGGCAAAAAGTGCTTTCGGAGTCCCGATCCACAAGACTGGCAGCAGACAGTCTGTGAAATCGATTAAGGTTTTCAGGTAATAAAGAAGCTGAGAAAATGAAAAAAGACATTCATCCCGATTATCATCCTGTTGTATTTAAGGATACTTCAACAGGTGATTCATTCCTCATCCAGTCAACAGCCACTTCTAAGACAACCGTGGAATGGGAAGATGGAAACACTTACCCATTGGTGGCAGTGGAAATCAGTTCCAAATCTCATCCTTACTACACCGGTAAGATGAAGTTTGTTGACAGCGCCGGCCGCGTGGAAAAATTCCAGAAGAAATACAACTGGGACAAACGCAAAGGCGAAGAAGGCGACACCAAAGAAGACGAATAGCACAATTTATTATTGTCTAAAACAGAGGCTCTACGGATGATCCGTATGAGCCTCGTTTAATGCATGGTCGTCACTTTTCTATTTTTATGTCTGGGTAGATCATTCAACATTACGTGAATTGATAAACCGAATATTACAGACAGGCTTATTCGTGGATTTGGGTAAATGAAGTTTCCCACCCTGCAGGTTAAACTGGATCGATATGAGGAGTTGGAAAAAGAACTCCAGGATCCGGAAGTTCTGGCTAATACCAGCAAGCTGGTTGAAATCCAGCGAGAGTACGGCGGTCTGGCGAAGGTTGCATTAGCAGTCCGCGAGTTTAATACTCGCGCCGAAGACATCGAAGTCGCGAAGGAGATGCTGGAAGAGGAATCCGATCCTGCTGCCAGAGAATACGCACAGAAAGAACTGGACGAACTCTGCGAAGAGCACGAGAGGCACACCAAAGAGCTGGAAGATATGGTCGTCGCCGGTGATTCGATCACGCGTGGCGGTTTGATCATGGAAATTCGCGCTGGTGCCGGCGGTGATGAAGCGGCTCTGTTTGCACGCGAACTCTTCGATATGTATATGCACTATGTCGAAGCGCAAAAGGGCTGGAAAACAGAAGTGTTGAACATGAGTGCCACCGAACTGGGGGGCATGAAAGAAGTCACGTTTTCCATCGCCGGTGAAGGTGCCTATCACCGTTTGCAGTTTGAGAGTGGCGGTCACCGCGTGCAGCGGGTTCCTGAGACGGAAACACAGGGCCGCGTGCATACGAGTGCAGCTACCGTTGCCGTGCTTCCCGAAGCGAGCGAGGTGGAAGTCGAAATCAAACCGGACGAAATTCGCCTCGATACCTTCCACGCGAGTGGTCCCGGGGGTCAGAAGGTGAATAAAACGGAAAGCGCCGTGCGAATCACCCACTTGCCGACTGGCACCGTGGTGCAGTGCCAGGATGAAAAAAGTCAGCATAAGAACAAAGCGAAGGCCATGCGAGTGCTGCGAAGTCGTGTGCTGGAACAGATGCAGCAGAAAGCGGCTGAAGAACGGGCTGACCAGCGTCGGACATTAATTGGCTCGGGAGACCGTAGCCAGCGTATTCGTACCTATAACTTTCCACAAGGTCGTGTGACGGACCACCGCATCAACCTTTCTCTTTATAAGATTGATCAGATTATGCAGGGTGACCTGGATGAACTGGTCAATGCCCTGTTACAGTTTGACCGGGAAGAGCGTTTACTGGGCGACGGCTCAAAAAAATAAATTCGACTGTCTACCGTTTATCGGTTAGCTGTAACTACGATGGATCGTGCCGTGAATGAGAACTCACCATCATCGGATCGCACCTCCGGGGCTGCATCAGAGGCCTGGACCGTCCGACGGATTCTGGACTGGACGACCGCCCATCTGGCGAAACACGGCAGTGATTCCCCGCGACTGGATACCGAAGTTCTGCTGGCTCACGCACGGAACTGCGAGCGGATTCGTCTCTACACAAATTACGAAGATGTCGTCACGGAATCGGAACGCGCGATGATGCGTCAACTGGTGCAGAGACGGGCCAATTCCGAACCGGTGGCCTACCTGGTGGGGAATCGCGAATTTTTCGGCCTCGATTTTTATGTCGATAAAAATGTGCTGGTGCCCCGACCGGATACGGAAACGCTGGTGATGGAACTGGTTGATGAGGCACAGAAACTCACGAATCCTTTCATTCTGGATTTGTGTACCGGGAGTGGCTGTATCGCTATTTCCGCTGCTGCGAATTGTCCCAATGCGAAATTTCTGGCAACCGATATCAGTGAACCGGCGCTGGCAATCGCTCAAAAAAATGCGGAATCCAATGACTTGTCGAATCAGGTTGATTTTCTGCTCAGCGACTGTTTCGAACAGATTACATCTGGAACATTGTTCGATGTTATCGTGAGCAATCCGCCCTACATTCCCGATGCGGAAATCGAGCAGCTGGAAAAAGATGTCAGGCAGCATGAACCCCGGCTGGCATTATCAGGCGGCAAAGATGGTCTGGATTTTTATCGTAAGATCATTCAACAGGCGGGCGGTTATCTGAAAGACAATGGGTTGCTGATGCTGGAGTTCTCACCAGAACAGGAAACTGATTTGCTGTCTCTGTTTAAGGCGACTGGTGTCTACACGGATGTGAGGGTCAAATCGGATCTGGCGGGGCGGGCCCGGGTCATAATTGGGCAAAAACTGCCTATCTTAAAATAAACGGATTTTCTATACTGCAGCAGTCAATCGACGTCTAATCTACATGAGGAGATCCAGGGATGGATATGTTTATCGTTCGCGGAGGCGAGCGGCTTTCAGGTAGCGTTTCTGTCAGTGGTGCGAAAAATTCGGCATTACCACTGATGGCAGCAGCGATGGCCTGTGAAGGCGAGACAACTCTGTGCTCCATTCCCGATCTGGTCGACGTTAAAACTCAGTCGCAGGTGCTGGGTTCTCTCGGCATGGATGTGAACCGCGATCCTGACGGTGCATTGCGTCTCAAGACGGTCGATGAAACATCCTGTATTGCCGATTACGATCTGGTGCGACGCATGCGGGCCAGTGTCTGTGTTTTGGGGCCATTGCTGGCCAAGCGACGCATGGCGTGTGTCTCTCTGCCGGGCGGCTGTAATATTGGTGACCGACCGATTGATCTGCATCTGAAAGGGCTCTCCGCGCTGGGAGCGCAAATTCGTGTCGACCGGGGTTATGTTATCGCGCGAGCCGATCGGTTGCGCGGCGCGAATATCTTTCTGGGTGGTGCCTTTGGAAGTACGGTTACGGGGACCTGCAATGTGATGATTGCGGCTGCCCTGGCAAAAGGGACAACGACCATCGAATCCGCGGCCTGTGAGCCGGAGGTGGTTGACGTCGGTAACTTCCTGAATGCAGCGGGAGCAAAAATCGAAGGGCTGGGAACACCGTTCCTGACAATCGAAGGTGTTGAACAACTCAACGGCGTGAAACATGAAGTCATCCCGGACCGCATTGAAGCGGCTACGCTAATGATTGCCGCTGCGATTACGGGAGGCGATGTCTGTTTAAAACAGGTCAGACCCGATCATATTACGGCTGTGATTGAAAAGCTGCGAGAAATCGGTGTCACGGTTGAGCTGGAATACCCGGATCAGCCGTCAAAAAAACAGGCGGTCACTGTACGGGTGACGCAGCCACTCCGGTCTGTCGACTGTATCGCACTTCCGTATCCCGGAATTCCGACAGACGTGCAGGCGCAGCTGATGTCGTTGCTGACCAGCGTGCCCGGCATCAGTATCGTCACCGACAAGGTCTTCCCGGATCGATTCATGCATGCTTCGGAACTGGCACGCATGGGGGCGAATATCCGCAGAGAGTCGGCCAGCGCCATTCTGAATGGTGTGTCCCGTTTGAGTGGTACCTGTGTGATGGCTTCTGATTTGCGTGCGAGTGCCGCCCTGGTTTTAGCCGGCCTGGCTGCTGAAGGGGAGACGGTCATTCGCCGGATTTATCATCTGGATCGCGGCTATGAACGTCTGGAGGAAAAGCTGATCTCACTTGGTGCGCATGTCGAGCGCGTCAGAGACGAACCGCAAAACATGCCCGACAGTCTGAAACTGACCGACGGCGAAAGCCGCCCCAGTTATTCTGAACTGCTCGATGCGTTAACCGGGCCGCACTGGAATCAGAGTGCCAGACAGCCCGATACCCAAAGTGTGTCGATGCCAACCGATACATCTGACGAAGACTGAAATCGTTTCGTTCGAGAACTCAGTCTGAGCAACTACTTTTTCTTTTCTGAAAAGTCCAGGCAGATCAGATGCGATTCGCTTCTGAGGTACAGCTTCTTATGTGCGAGTACCGGTGCTGCCCAGGCGGGATAATTGATCTGGGGAAATGATGTGCGGCAGACTTCGTGGAATTCCTTGGGGTCTACTTTGACAATCGCCAGAGTGCCTCTTTCTCCCAGGACGATGAATTTGTTGTCGGCCAGAATCGCAGAACCGCGCCCATAGAGAGGCCAGGGAGCTGTTTTCCCGGAATCGATCCACAGGAACTGACCGGTGAGTGTGTTGCGTTTGATTTTATCGATGACGGGGGCAGCGCCATCGGTTTCCCACACGACTTTACCGTCTGAGAGACGGACACAGCGCATTGTCGCTTCTCGTTCGTGGCGACCACTGAAGCCATACAGGTAACCGTCGTGATGAATGGTCGTTGACCAGTGGGTCATCATGTTAGTTGGGTCACGCCAGAGCTCTTTATAGCTTTTGCCGTTCGGTTCTACCTGCAGCAAAGCTGACCCCACCTGATAAGCGGCGGAGAGGAAGATTTTATCATCGATGACCACCGGTCGGGCGGCATTGACCGAGTCGTTAATCATGGAACGGAACCAGTATTTGAAGTTCAGCGAACCATCTTCGGGATTGAGGGAGACCAGTCCCTGACGCATCAGGCAGAGCAGGTGTCGTTTGCCATGAATGGTGACCGCGATGGGAGAGGAGTAGCTGGAGAGTTTTTCGTTACCCCTCCATTTGTAAACCGGCATTCTTTCCCAGCCTGTCGATGTCCCATTCCAGACGTCCTCACCGACATTGTGCCAGAGTGTTTTGCCCGTCCTGGCATCAAAGGCGACCATGCCGAAATCTGGTTTGCCGCCGACCATGACGATGAGCTTGTTTCCTTCCAGAATGGGAGTGGCGCCGATACCAAAGAATCCGGGGGGGACCTCAAATTCCTTGAGGCAGTCACGATGCCAGACCAGAGTGCCGTCTTTGATGTTGAGGCAATATAGTTTTCCCTGTGCGCCGAAGGTATAGCAGTACTGTTCGGTCAACAGAGGAGAGCAGCGGGGACCATTGTTATAGCCATAGGGATCGCGGAAATCGGAGTCGTAGGCGTACTTCCAGAGTTCCTTGCCGGTATCTGCCGCCAGGCATTCGATGACTTCTTTCTTCTCATCCTCACCTTTGTCAGGACGATGGTGAATGACCAGGCGGTTACCCAGCACGGAGGGGGCGCTGTAGCCGGTACCGATTCGTTTTTCCCAGAGCAGGGGAGGTCCTGACTGGGGGAAGCTGTCGATCAGACCGGTCTCTGCTGAAATGCCTGTCTGTTCCGGACCGAGAAAGTAAGGCCAGTCTCCTGTTTTGACCGCGGGTGGTTGTGCCTGAAGAGATGCCGTCGGTTGACCTGTCTGAGGTGTGGGTAACGACAGGTTCAGCAGGAGAACGATTCCCAGGCAGACGCTGATGCAGTATTTTCGATTGAGATGATTCATGTGTGAGTCGGTCGCTTTCATCAGTAAACCATTCAGAGGCAGGAGGTCAGGGGAGTTCGTATACTTTATAAGTACGATTCTGATAAATCGGGTCGATGGTTGTAAAGGGGCCCAGACGTTTTACCAGCAGATGCGTAATGCCGGTCTTCTGCTGCAAAGCTTCTAAGGCGTCATCGTCAAAGCCGTTATTATAATATTCCTGGCCCCATTTTCGAAGGTACTTGAGGCGTCGATTCCATTCTATGATCCCGCTGGCATCCTGGGGGCAGTCTTTGTAGGTCACATATTCGGGGCGCTGGGCATACCATTTGAAGTCGGATTGATGCGCCGGCGTCAGGAAGAGCGTCTCTTCAGGTGTATGATTTCGAATCCATTCACAGGCATCGATCCAGTCCGCCCGTTGTGCGGGGGACATCTTGTGGATTGGTGGATGGTTCCAGGCGGAATACAGCGTACCCGTAAAAATTCCCAGGCAGAGCAGACCCAGAATCAATTTGCGTGTTGCGGGAGACAACCTTGAGGCGCTGGTTTTCTGTTCTGCGTCGACAGTCAAATACTGCTGAAACAGATGGAATAAGGCGACGACAAATGCCAGCGGAAGCAGGGCGTCAAACAGACGGAAGGGATAGAATTTGAGCAGCGACATGCGAAAGGCATAATAGGGCATTTCGCTGGCAGGTCGGGGGCCGGCTCCCAGTAAAATACCGACGCAGGCCAGTCCGACAGAGCCGATGATAAAAAACTGAAAGAAGCGACTGATGAATGAGGCCGGTTCCCTGCGTGCCAGGAATAACCAGACGACCAGCAGAATCGCATACATGAGGTAGCTGAAAAGATCGAAATCCATCGGGTCCAGGTGGTGCTTGAGTCGGTAAAAAACCTGGATATAATTTGCGGCGAAACTGTCCTTGGGATTTCCCTGTGTCAGTAAAGCCAGGGAGGGGATCAGTCCGGGCAGCGAGCAGAGAATGAGGCATCCAAAAGCTGGTATTGCGACTTTGAGAGAATGGATCAGCGTGATGCGGTTCAGGTTCTTTCTGTTGAAAAACGTCAGGCAGATCAGGGCAAACAGACCGCAGGCCAGCGCCCAGACTCCGACGACGGGATGCCAGGTGATGGTCAGCCCGGTATAAATGCCGGCCCGGTTCCAGTTTTGTTCACAGGCATTGGCGAGCGCCAGGAACAGAAAACCGTACGCGTAGACTTTGGATTCTATGCCGCCAATGATCCATTCACCTGAGAAGTTCCCGATCGCTGCCAGCGCGAGATAGAGCCAGGCCGTAATCAAAGGTGCCCAGAACCCCGGACATAAAACGCTGATCAGACGATACCAGCCAATGGCCAGCAGCAGGAAACCTGCGAGTCGGCCCAGCACTGCGGTCAGTGGTAACGACAGCACCTGGGTGACAGCGCCGACTGTCTGGAAAAAAAAGAGGTGCGCATTGGATGATTCGAGAAAGAAGTCACCGGCGCACCACTGTGGATTCCAGTAATGATGTGCCTTGGTGAGATAATGCGGTTCGTTTGTGCCGGGAACCGGAAAACGCATGAATGAGTCGGCGGCAAACGATCCGCCGATCAATAAAATCATGAGAATGGCTGGAGCCGGTATCTTCGTCGCTGTGGATTCAGGGGTCACTGAACTTGAGCACCTTGTTTGGCCATCAGACGTCAACCGGAATAGCGCCTGCCGGATCAGTATCTGGGAGTCTGTTCCGGGATCAGGTTATTTTTTCTTCGCTTTCTTTTTCGCCGTTTTTTTCGCTGCGGTTTTTTTGGCAGTTACTTTTTTAGCAGCGGGTGCTTTGTCTGCTGTTTTTTTAGCTGCTTTTTTCTTCGTACTTTTTTTGGCAGCTGCTTTCTTTTTAGCCCCTTTTTTGGCTGGATCGCCGAAGATTTTATCGTAATTTTCCCAGAACTTGGGAGTCGTACCTGTTCGAACAATCGGGCCGCTCATAATCTTACATCTCCATTTCGAATCTGAATACGCCGACAGGCGATATCAAATACAATACATTTTCATCAAAAGTCAGTGGTCAAATTATAACAAGATACGGTCGTCTTGTCTTTTCTGAGCGATGATTCTTTCGATCTGATTGTGAATTGTCAAGTCTGTTCACATTGATCGACGAGAGGCGGGGGATCAAATGTCTTTTGGAGTTCACTGGCCCGGAGGCGAATTGTGTTTAATAACTGAAGCAGATGGGCTTCTGTTGTCAGGGGATTCATGACGGTGATGCGAAACGCCGCCTGTTCATTAATGACGGAATGCACAATGTAAAATTCACCTGATTCGATTAACTGACGTCGCAGTTTGAAATGAAACAGGTTCTGTTGTTCCATTGGCAGGGCATTCAGCCAGTCGGTCTGGTAACGGAAGACAACGATGTTGCATTCCGGTTCATGCAGTGGTTCAAAATCGGACGCCTGCAGGAGCATGTCATAGAAGGTCCGGGTAGTGGCAAACGTGATGTCTACCAGGTCGGCGAACAGGCTTTTCCCAAACAGTGACCAGATTCCCCAGAGTGCGTAGCTGTTCGCCCGCTTGGTGCATTCGATGGTGCGCAGGCCGATGTCATATTCCGCAATTTCGGGGGCTGAGGGGTCAAACAGATAGGCTGCCTGCTGCTGGAATGCTGAGAACTGATGCGCTTTGTTTTTGTAAAACAGAAATGCACTGAGAGCGGGCATGAACATCATCTTGTGGGCATCGAAAACTACACTGTCTGCCCGGTGCAGGCCGGCGGTTAAATGTTTGTGCTGTTCCGAAAAGCAGGTTGGTCCGCCGTGGGCAGCGTCGACATGCAGCCAGAGATCATGCTGTTCACACAGATCGGCGATTTCATTCAAAGGATCAAAGGCACCTATGGGTGTGGCGCAGGCACAGGCGACTACAGCGATGATGGTTTTATTATCCGCCTGACAGGAGAGGATCAGTTCCCTGAGAGCGGCGGGATTCATCTTCCTTCGTTCGTCGAGGGGGACTTTGATAATGTTTTCCGAACCGATGCCCAGAATTCCTGCCGATCGGGTGACGCTGTAGTGAGCATCGCTGGAGACCAGAATCACGGGAACGGAGTTCCGTTTTGCCTGCGGTCCCTGTGTCCAGATTTCCGGACATTTCAGATTACGAGCTGCCAGCAGTCCCGTCAGGTTGGCCAGCGATCCTCCATGTGTGACCAGGCCGGCAAACGTACCCGGCTTGTAGCCGATTTCACGGCCCAGCGATTCAATCAGCGCTAACTCGACTGCGGTGGCCCAGGGACCCATTTCATAGACGGCCATCACCTGATTGGTTACCGAGACGATGGCCTCAAACAGACCAGCCAGGGGGAGGGAAGCAGGGACCTGATGTCCGATATAACGGGGGTTCTGCAGGTTGTGTCCCCGGTCCAGCATGGACTGGGCCAGCTGACGAAAGGCGTTGATTGTTTTACTGAGATCGAATTCTTTCGCTTCATTCTCAGGTGCCTGATTGAGCTGCTGCAGAGCGGCTTTAAAGTTATCGGCAGGGTGTGCCCAGTTGAGAACAGGCGTGCTTTCGAGCGGCAGCGAATGCGCGTGCTTTGTGAGTAATTCACTTAACGTCCGACTGGCCGATTCCAGCAATTCGGGAGAGTAAATCGCCTGGATGCGGGACTGTGCTGCTGATAAATCGGGGGCTGTGGTGGTCATGAGCGTTTCTTACTGAGAGCGAGTACAAGCAGTACATTGAAAGGCAATCAATGTACCTGTCTGAATATTTTAGCTGTTTTTCAGCCCGCAGGAACGTGTACAAAACGAAAACAAACAACCGGAACTCTGTTTCATGAGGGTTTTAAAAGCGAAATGGTTCGGCGTTCATTTCGTAACCGGGGTGCATGCAGATATTAATCAGCAGTCCCAGGGCCAGACAGGTACTGAGCATACTGGTGCCCCCATAACTCATCAGGGGGAGCGTCATCCCGGTGATCGGCATCAGTCCGACGGTCATGCCGGTGTTGATGATGGTCTGTGAAGCCAGCAGCGTCACGATCCCGACGGCGACGAGACGTCCGAATGGTTCGCGGGTCGCCGTCGCGATCTGCAGGCCGCGAATATAGAGAGCAGCGAATACCAGTACGGTAAACAGACAGCCCATCATGCCGAAGCGTTCGCCGACCAGGCAGAAGATGAAGTCGGTCCGTCCTGCGGGAAGATGGTAGGCGGCAGGATCGTCGACAGGCATGCCGGCAATTTCACTCCCCCAGACTCCCCCCAGCGCGAGCATCTGCTTGGACTGGTAGAGGTGGTAGCCGTCCCCTTTGGGCATTTCTCCCCCATCCTGTTGGGTAAATAAGGCGACGATACGCGATTTCTGCTCCGGGTTCATCTGCAGCCAGAGCAGGGGGAGAGTGCAGATTCCCAGAATGACGATGGTGACCAGGTGTCGGGGGCGGGCTCCGGCGGAAAAGAGCATGGCAAACAGAATGGGAAAGAAGAGCAGAGACGTACCCAGGTCCGGTTCGCGCAGAATCAGAACGACGGGTACGCAGGTCAGAATGAAGGGGACGATCAGTCCCGGAATCCGCCGGTAGTTTTTGCGATACATCAGGTAGTGTGCCAGGGCAAGGATGTACGTGATCTTGGCGAGTTCAGAGGGCTGAAATTTAAAAAATCCCAATGGAATCCAGCGACGGGATCCATTCACCGCGGGAATAAAAAAGACGGCGATCAGAAACAGCAGTGTGACCAGAAAGAGGGGATAGCTGACGCCGCGCAGATTGCGGTAGGGAAACAGCATGGTACCCACAAGGGCAGAGAGGGAGATCAGGATCCAGATGCACTGTTTCTGAAAATAGTGCCCCTGGCCGACCAGTTCGTCTCCGCGCGCAATGCCCGCTAGACCGCATCCCATCAATATGAAGATACAGCAGAGGATCGACCACGGAATTCGACGAATACCAGTATGGATCATTGCGGTGTTTGCCCTGGAAGAATGGAAACGAACAGGCGTTTTTTAGCGAAAATCGGCAGATCAGGAAAGAGGGATCTTTTTTTGATGAAGTTCGCTGGAGTGGAATTGAATTACGGGTGTCAAAGCCTGCGAAATCAGCTATTCTTTGAATATCAGTTACTCATATCCCGGTTATTATCAATCGTCTTACATGTTTCATTCACTGCGAAGAGCCTGTTCAAAATATCCTGTGACTGCGGCTTACATTGCCTTTGCGGTCGGGTTATTTCTGGCGGTACAGATTTACAGAATCGATCATGGGATCTCCAATGACGGTAGTTTCGACGATGCGCTATGGAAACTGGGGGCTGTGCAACCTCTGGTCTTTGTGCACGATCATCCCCTGGTCGAAGAGAAAGAGTACCCGACCGGAGGCCCCTTTGATCTATGGTCGGGGGAGTGGTGGCGGATTCTGATCAGCGGTTTTCATCATGGCGATGCGTTGCATCTGCTGCTGAACTGCGTGGCGATCGGATTATTAGGCCGGCTGATTGAGCCTGTCATGAAGCCGTGGTTGTATGCCGCGTTTCTGATCCTGGCGACTTATGTTTCCCTGCTGCCGGAATATTTTCTGGAACACTATCCCGTTGGATTATCGGGGGGTGCCTATGCGATGTTCGGGTTGTTGATGATGCTCCGCCGCATTCATCCAGAAATCGCAGAAGTGTTTACCGAGCGTGAAATCAACTTAGGGCTGGGCTTGCTGATCCTGTGTTTTGTATTAACACATTTTGGCATTATGAATATCGCGAATGCCGCACACGTTACCGGTTTTATATACGGAATCCTGGCAGGGGCCGTCTTGATCAATGGGTCTCGATTTGCAGGGACGCTCCGGTTTCTGTTTGTGTTGTCTCAGGTTCTGGTGATCCCTGCGACCTATCTGGTCTGTCATCCGGTGTGGAACGGCAAGTATTACTGGTACCTGGCGCGGCATGAAAATAATCTAGAACAGAAAATTGCCTATCTGCAGAAAGGGATGGAACTGTCGCCTGGCGAACCGAAGATCAGTGCAGAACTGGCTCTCAACCTGTTTCGAACAGGAGAAGTTCCCTTGCGATCCTGGGAGATCATGCTGCGCTCGCTGGAACGTAATCGTTCCTATGATAAAGGGGTCGAGATTACGCGACTGATCTGGAAACAGTTCCATTCAGATCAGGAAAAGCTGCAGGCGTTAGAAATTGTTTCAGATGTGTTCGGCGAGGAGTCCGATGCCTGGCTGGAGCGCTTCCAACTGGATCAATCTGCCGTAGCTTCAGCGGATGTGCCATTGCCCAGGTCGGATCAATCCGGAAATGAGTTTCTGTTTCTGAGAGAAACGGATCGTCAGGTGGCTCCCCAGCCGCGCGATCTGTCTGCGCCTCCCGTCGATCCTCGCTCTCCACAAAGTGCAATGGAGGGAGTGACGCTGTAACGGATCTGGTTCACTGATCCGGGCGACTCCTGAAACTGGTAAAATCCGCAGATTCGTTATGAAGGTCAATGATGAATGTCGTTTTTTGGCGACATTCATCATTCGTAAAAGACAGTTTTTCACCTCTGGCTTACCTGACCTATTCTTTAGGTAAACAAATCTGTTGTGATGCTGCGCTACAGGTATTTTTACAGAGAGAAACTCCGAATCGTCTGATCTCTCTCGTTTGGCCTCACGTGGCAGCATATGATGTAACTAACTCACCTTTCATATCGATCTGTTTATTATGGCTACAGCTTTGGAAAACCAAAACGACTCCACAAATCAGAATTCTGACGAAGAACAGACGGAGGATGCGGTCCTGGTCGATCGCTTTCCAGAAGGACTGCGCGTTTCGCGATTCACGTTCTTCACGGTCTGTGTGCTCTCTCTGTCATTTGTGATGTTCTGTTCGATGCCGCTCTGGCATACCGATATCTGGGGCCATCTGGCTTATGGGCAGTTGATCAGTGAGACCGGCAGTATTCCGGCGCTGGAGCCACTGGTTCCGCTTTCATCAGGGATCCCGTTCATTGATACCGCCTGGCTTTCACAGATCTTTGCCTTTCAGACATTTGAAATCTTCGGTGTCGCAGGAATTAAACTGCTGTATGCCGCTGCGATTACTGCCTGCCTGGGGCTGTTGCTGTTTCGCGTACAAAAGCGGACCACCAGTTTCTGGTGGGGCCTGGCTGCTGTCATTGCCTTTCTGATTTGCGACTGGAAACAGTTGGGGATCGTACGACCTCAACTCTCAGGTCTGCTCTGCTTTGTACTCTTATTTTCATTATTAAACGCCCGCCAATGGCGCAAATTCTACTGGTTTCTGATTCCAGCGGTATTTGCGTTGTGGGCGAATCTGCATGGATCATTCCCGGTGGGACTGGGATTGATTGGCTGTCTGTTGGTAGGGCGTGCCGTTGATGTGGGCCGGAAGGCGGGTTCCTGGAAAGCGATGTTCGGCGACAGTGTCACGCGTCGTTATTTTCTGCTGCTGGAACTCTCAGCCGTTGCCGTTCTATTTAATCCTTATGGGATTCAGTTGTATTCAGAAGTCTTCAGCTTTTCATCCAATCCCAATCTGGAAGCCCTCGTCGAGTGGAATCCGCTGACGCTGCGGATGTTCCAGGGGAAAACAGCCGCGGTACTGGCATTACTGCTGGTGATTGCCAGCCGATTCACTCCACGTCGCATTGGAACTGCAGAAGTTCTGCTGCTGGTGGGGCTGGGAGCTGCCGCCATGTGGAGTTCGCGGATGGTACTCTGGTGGGCCCCTGTCGCCGCCTATTACCTGGCACTGCATGGTGCCGCAATCCGGGGACAGAAACTGAAACATCTGGCTGATCCTGAAGCAGAAGAAGTCTACTGTGCCGGGAAATGGACCGTTGTTTCTGTGGGAATGGTCTGGATCTGTTTTGCGATTACTCCGATTGGCTCACAGATCCTGCACGGTAAAGAGGTGGACTTTGAAAAGAGTGTTTCCACTTCGACACCGATTGGCGCAACGGAATACCTGAAAGAAAAGAAAATCGAAGGTCAGTTGTTCAATTCCATGGAACTGGGGGACTACCTGATCTGGGACGGCCCGAAGAACTCCTACGTTTTTGCTGACTCGCATGTGCATCTGCTGCCACGCGAAGTCTGGGATCATTACCTGCGAATTGTGAATTCCGCCGGCGACGCAGAAGAACTGCTGGAGCGGTACGGTGTGAACACCGTGGTACTTGATTTACCCAGACGGAACACGCTGATGCGTCGTCTGGAGCGAGACGGTGCGTGGCGTGTGGGTTACAAAGATGATCGTAGTGTCGTCCTGTTGCGAAACAAACCGATTCAATAAACGGCGTCCCAGACTTATACACAAATCAAATTGTTATTCAATTCAATCTTTATAGAGATCTGTCATGAAATCACGTAAGTTGTCATCGAAGACCATGATTACGGTTCAGGTTCTGGTGGTTATTACTTTTTGCGGCGCATACACACTGGGATCGCGCGATACCCGCCAGTCGTTCAACAGTACGTTTCTGGATCAGACTTACTATCCGGAAGTGAAAATCGAACGGGAAGTGCCATTACAGATTTCTGCGTTTTATGACGATCCCTCTGTTGTCACTGATGAGGAACTGGCGGCGGTGTTGAAACAGGTACGTCCCAGGTTTCCGCGTAAGCATTTGAAGCCAAACCATGTCGAACATGCTTTGCGGACGTGGAGCATTCATTCCGTGTTTCAGGACCCGAGTGTGGTCTCAGGTGCTGAGATGTGTGATTTTCTCACGGACCACGGTCGCTACCTGGCATCGTGGGGTGATGAAGCTTCACCGCTGCTGATTGACGAGCCCAAAGGGATTTCGATTCGCTGGGGAAGTCAGGTGGGAGGTTCGGTCCACCACGATCACTGGCTGGCTTCGTTGACAGAAGCAGGCATTCATCGGGACGCGCCCGTGTTTGCGCCAGCGCGACGCGATACGGATATCAATGATGTGATTCAACAGTCATTACGGGATTTTCGTCTGGATGAACGCGAAATCGAATGGTCGGCGATGGCGTTTGGCTTGTGGATTCCTCCCGTCAAAGAGTGGAAGACCACCGATGGGCGAACTGTTTCGTTCGATCAGTTAACGCGGAGACTGATTCGTGGACATAAAAAGTACGGTGTCTGCGTGGGAACTCACCGGGTTTATTCGCTGATGCTGCTGATCCGCCTGGATGACGAGTTCGATATTCTGTCTGATGCCGCTAGATCTGAAGCATACGCCTACCTGGAGCGGGTGCGGGACCTGATCAGTGAGTGTCAATTTGAAGATGGACACTGGCCTGCCAACTGGATGGAAGGTAAAGCGGCGCTGACCAGTACCGAAGAGATTCCCGAATACAAGAATGTGATAGCCACAGGGCATCATCTGGAATGGCTGGCGATTGCTCCCAAGGAACTTCATCCTCCACATGAGCAGATTGTGAAAGCCGCCAAGTGGGTGATTAACAATACGACTTCGCATACCGAAGAAGAAATTCTGCAGAAATATACGTTCTACAGCCACGTAGGAAACGCGCTGGCACTCTGGCGGAATACCCACGCTGCCACCTTCTGGAAGGAATGGCAGAAAACGCATCCGTACGTTCCTGAGGCAACTGCCGAACAGGATGAGGCAATCGAAGCCCCTAAGCCAACGCTGTAGGGGTCGTTCGAACCGCAATTACTTTCCGCCGACCACGGTGAAAGATGCTTTGGAGCCGGCTGGTTTGAAGAATTCTGCCTGTACGCCAGCGTCATTTCGATTTGCCAGGTCGATCAGCAGTGTCACCTTATGAATGCCTTTCGACAGTTCTACTTCATTTTCCGGCTGCGATTTCAGGCGTTGTGAATCGATCCAGATGCGGGTGTCCTGAGCGGAATTAATGCGAAAGCCAACGGTTCCTGCTTCAGTGACATCCAGTTCCGCCTGCAGCAGGATTTTTGAATTGCTGCTCAGACTTTTGAGCTCTTCGAAAGGAAGCAGGCCAGCGACCATTGCATACTGGGGGACGAATGATGTTGCCGGTGCCCGTAAAACTTGTTCTTCGAACAGTTCTTCATCCGGGTTTTCATTTGTGAGCAGCAGATTAGGGATCTCCCGCATCGCCAGCCAGCGTTGAATGGTTGGCCTGGATCGGATTGCGTAAGGACCCGGTTTGCCTAATACGGACAGATATTTGACGAGGTCGAGCAGTTCATCGCGTGTCAGGAATTTCGTGAGCCCCTGGGGCATCAGCGATCCCCCTTCCGCTTCATCATCGATATCATCGACGGGAATCACAATTTCTTTGCCGTTGGCATCTTTAAGAATGATTCGCTCTTCATTGCGATCAACGATGATGCCCCGCATGATTTTGCCTTCGATGGTGATGATCACGTAAGTCTGGTAAGCCTCTTTGACTGCCTGGTTAGGATAGAGGATGGAACGAACGAGATAATCAACGGGGGAACTGGCTCCGATTGGACTGAGGTCCGGACCGACTTCGCCTCCTGCTTTACTCACGGAATGGCATTTCATGCAGCTTAAATCTGCGCGTCGGAAGATCTGTTCGCCCCGTTCCGCATTTCCTTTAGCGATGACATCGGCGAGCAACTGTTTGAATTCCTCTTCGGTCAGCGCTTTGTCTTCACCTGACATGCCAGCTGCTTTACTGAGAGCGTCGCTCAATGCTTTATCGCTGCGTCCGACCGAGTACATGTATCGCAGCTGTTTTTTCGCGACATCTTCCGGGATCTGCTGAGTCGAAAGTGCGGCTGCCAGTTGATCTGGTGCGCCTTGAGTATCGAGAATGGCTTCGATGAACGGGGTGGGATCGCCGGCTTTCGCAGTCGACATGATTTGAATGCCGGCTGTGATAGCCTGTTTCAGATCCAATGTGACGAGAGCCGCTGCACCCAGGTAACGGATGTCAGCAGGTGAGTTTTCTTTCGTCAGTTTCTGCATCGCTTTGATGCTTTCCGGACCGCCGATGGAAACCAGCGCGTCGATGGCGGCGGTACGGAGTTTCTCATTGGTTTTGGCAGAGAGTGCGAGTTCCTGTAATTTGTCTGCTGCCCCGGAGACTTTCCACAGGCCTGCCAGTTCGATGGCAATCTGATTGACGGGCGGCTTGGCATCGATCAGCTTGCTGATGTCCGCCAGCGAACCGGCGGGTTTGATTTTGCGATTCTGAAACGCCTCTTTCAGAGCGATCAGTGATTTTTCTTTAACTTCTCCCTGGAATTTATCGTTGACGATCTGTTCCCAGATAAAGCCGAGTTCTTCCGGATTTCCTTTGCGGCAGATCAGTTCAATAATCGTCCCCTGACGGGAAGCCGGAACGCGGCCGCTTTTGAGCAGTCGCATCATTGGAGCAACACTGCTTTGGGACTGGGCGAAAACCTGTTCGTGGCAGGACAAGCCTGACAGCATTGCGATGACTGAAAGGCTCAAGGCGGAAAAAATACGTGATCGAATTCTCATTGTGTCTCTAACTCTGCATAAGGTGTGAAAAATGTCAGGCTGTCAGATGGCCTGGCATCAAAGGAATTCAGGGCGAGGGAGATCATCCCGGAGCACGAACTGCCTCCGGGATGATCATGATTCCTTCAGGTGTGAGTCGAAAAACTAATTGGCTTCCAGGCGTTTTTCGAGAGTATCCATCGTTTCTTTGAGTGCGTACTCCAGATAGTAATCCTGCGGGTGAATCAGTGATTCCACAGCGATCTCCAGTGCACGCGGATCATGGTAAAAGCTGAGTGCGCGAATTGCTTCCAGCCGAACCCGTGGGTTTTCGTCGTTGATCTGAACCTGGAGCAGGTCCAGTGAATTGTCAACGCGATCACGCCAGTAGCAGAGGACACGCGTGGCGGCGGCCCGTGCTTTGGGTTCGGGAGATTGCAGCATCTTTTTCAGGAAGTCGACATCGACAACATCCAGATTCTGGCGGACCCAGAGTGCTTCCAGCAGATTGTGCTGATAGTTTTCATCTTTGGGATCCAGGCCGGCAACCCATTTGTTGAGAGCCGCAATGACTTCATTGGTATCTCGGACACGCAGTTCACGACGCACACGGTAACGCACCCGATCTTCGTAGGTTTTCAAGAGATCGAGCAGTTCGGGAATGGAAGCGTCTGCGATATTCGGGTCTTTGAGGAGCGGTTTTTTTGAATAGGTAACACGCCAGATACGACCGTGCTGTGCATCGCGGTTGGGGTCGCGAATGGAGTGCTGCATATGTCCTACGAGCGGATTGAACCAGTCAATCAGGTACAGGGCACCATCGGGGCCGAACTGCAGATCGACCGGGCGGAAGTTGGTATCGGTCGATTTGACCAGTGGTTCGACCGGATCGGCGGCGAAACCGGAGCCATCTTCCTTCATTTTGTACTGCAGTACGCCATGAAAGCCGATGCAGTTATTCAACAGGTAATTTCCCTGAAGTTCTTCGGGGAACTGGCGGCTGGAAACGAATTCACAACCGGCGGTGGGTCGCCATTGTTTTTTCAGGAAGTGTTTCATGCCGGCATGCTTGCGTGGATAGTCGACATCACCGGAATAAGCGGTGCCGAAGTAGTTGGCTCCGCCGGAAGCGTCGGCGACAAAGTTCTGTCCCCAGCGATCGAAGACATGTCCCCAGGGGTTGGCATAGTTGTATGAGACAAATATGCTCGTTTTTTCGGTACGCGGTTCATAGCGGAAAATACCGGCGTTCATAACGCGTTGCGGGCCATAAGGGGTTTCGACCTGACTGTGGTGGAACGTCCCTTCCTGGAAGTAGAGTCCGCCGCCGGGGCCCCAGGTAAAGGCGCTGATGGAGTGATGCGAGTCGGCAGAATCGAATCCGTGCAGAACGATTTCTTTGTAATCTGCGTGGTCGTCGCCATCGGTATCTTTCAGGAAGACCAGGTTCGGCTGTTGTGCGACATAGGCACCGCCGTCTCCGAGTTCAATTCCGGTCGGCAGATGCAGGCCGTCAGCGAAAACCGTCTGTTTGTCGGCACGTCCGTCACCGTTGGTGTCTTCCAGGATCAGAATTTTGTCATCGACTTCTTTGCCTGGCAGGTACATCGGGTAGGAAGCCATGGTGCAGACCCAGAGGCGGCCTTTACTGTCGAAGGCGAACTGCACGGGGTTCTTGAGTTCGGGAAATTCGACTTCGGAAGCGAACAGATTGATCTCGAAACCTTCGGGCAATTCGAAGTGTTTCAGTGATTCTTCAGGAGACGTGATTTTAATCGAAGCGGGGTCTTTGACGTTGGTTTTGATATCAGCAAACTCACCTGTGTTGCTGTCATCAATTTTCACCGGGACGGTTTTGCCTTGCGCCACGGCCCAGATGCGTTTGTCGCGATTGGCAATCATTTTACGCAGCTTGGCAAACTCAGCGGGAAAGTTGACCACGCCGAACGGTTCTTTGCGGCCACCGTAGATGTAGTAGCCGTTAACGGCACGATAGTCGTACCAGAACTGTTTGTTCTTTTCCAGAACTTCCGCGCGGAGCTTTTTCATGTCCACGGTGGAGCCTGAAGAATTTCGAGGCCCGAACAACGCTTCATCGATGATGGGAGCGAGTTGCTGGTAGCCGTAGTCGGTCAGGTGGATGCCGTTGAAGGTTAAAGGCTGGTCGCCGGATTCCATCAGTTTTTTACTGGGGGTGAAGAGATCGACGAAGATGACATTTTTCTCTTTAGCGATTTTCTGCATCGTATCGGTGTAGAGTTTGATGCGTTCGTTGTTTTCTTTGCCATCCGTCAGACCGGGGCGGTTCAGATCTTCATTGGCGATAGGTGAAAACAGCACCAGCTGTGGGTGAGATTTGCCGTTATATTTGGCGGCGAGGGTGGTATCGATAAATTTTTTCAGATCTTCTTCAAATCTGGGAAGTCCTGATTTACCGGCAAAAGATTCATTAAATCCGAAGCAGGCGATGATGACATCGGCCTTGTGATCTTCCAGATTGTGTCCGTGGTCCTGGAAATCTTTGGAGCGGGGACGCAGCGTGAGTTCATCAGCCGACCAGCCCAGGTTTCGTACGACCAGTTCTTTATCGGGAAAGCGACTGTGGAGCAGTGTTTCAAAATAGCCTGCGTCCTGCATGCGTTCCGGGAATGTATTACCGATGAAAACGATATGATCGTGTGGTTTCAGTTCGAGTTTCTGTTTATCTGCAGCATGAGTGGTTGAGACAGTCAGCAGGATGACTGTAAGGAGACTCAGTGCTGTATTGAGAGATTTCTTCACTGCTGTGGGCTTTCTTTTAGGACTGAAAAGGCAGGAGACCCTGAGGGTAAATTTGTGAGGTAAATCGTCAGGATTGCGTTTTTTGGGATATCGATCCAATCTTTAATTTTGTAGCATAAGCCTACCTATGTCAAATCAAAGTCAGAGGTTGTAAGGAATGACCTTGCACTTTGAACATCAGTAGCATACGGGGAGTTTCGGTGTATGAAGTACCACTTCGCTTCCACTAGAGGGAACATTAAACAGTTCCGCATAGATACTACGCAAAAAACGCAGAATTCAATAAATGAATCCTATCCGCATGTTTCTGACATTGCATCTATTAAATTAATAATCGAAAGTATTCCCGCGGGAGTGGTCTACCGGTCGGGGGAAACGCTCTTTATCAATCAGCGTTCCGAAGAGTTATTAGGCAACTCGGACGAAAATCCCGAGCTGTTTGAACAGAATCTGGAACAGTTATTTGCATTACAGGCGATAGAACCGGAAGCAAAATCGGACTCCAGTGAACCAGATCAAGCAGAAGTCTGGTTTCAACATTCCAATCATGTTCAGCAATTGTGTGAAGTCAAACTCCCAAATAATCCGGAACAGCAACTCTGGTTATTGAATAGTGTTTCTGTACAAAGACAAAATGAGCGATTACTGAAAATTATGACTCAAGCAACCAGTGATGTCACTGGCGATGAGTTTTTTAAACGTCTGGTACAGGAATTATCTCGTGCCTTAAAAATGAAATATGTCTGTCTGGTTCAGCACCAGAAAGATCCACATACGAAATGTAAAACTTTTGGTGTTTCTGTTGATGGGGAATTAAGACCTGATTTTGAATACGATATTGTCGGCTCTCCCTGCGAACACGCAATTGGGAGAGATACCTATTCAGTGCATGAGGGTGTTGCCGGGCTCTTTCCGGAAGACGAATTTCTCGTCAAGCATGGTATTGAATCTTATTTCAGTCTCCCGATGATCGACAAAGATGGCGAGGTGCAGGGGCATCTGATGCTTCTGGGTGATCGGCCTGTTTATGAAGATCTATGCAATCTTCCCGTCATCAAAAATTATACATATCGAGCAGCTGCTGAATTCAGTCGTGCACAGGCTGAAAAGAAATTGCAGGAAAGTGAACTGCGAATTGCGATGGCGGCGCGGGGTTCGTCAATCGGGTTCTGGGAATACGATCTGACAACAGGCAATGTACATTTTGATGAGCACTGGCATTCCATGCTGGGATACGGTCCGGGAGAATTTCCCGAATCGTTTGCCAGTTTAAAAGGTCTGAAGGATCCTGCTGAAATTGAGCCTGCCATCAATAAAGCGTGGACCCAGATGATTCACCCCGATGACTATGTTACCTCGGTGAGAGCGCTTAACGATTATATTACAGGTAAATCGAATTCTTATGATGTCGAAGTTCGGATCAAGAAGAAAGACGGAAACTGGAAGTGGGTTTTTACACGAGGCAGGATTTCAGCTTACAGCCCGCAAAAGGTTCCTCTGCAGATTATCGGTACTCATATAGATATTGATGATCTGAAACGTTCACAACAGATTCGTCTGGAAAATGAAGCGCGGCTGCGGATTATTATGGATCAGATCCCCGCCATTCTCTGGACTACAGACTGTGATAATCAATATACGTCCATTGTCGGTGCCGGGTTAAACCAGTTGGGGATCCAGCCGGATGAGACCGTTGGTAAAGCGATTTATGATTTTTACAAATCGCAGGAAGTCTCTGTGAATATGACGGCCATGCATAACCGGACGTTGAAAGGGGAATCGGTCCGGTTTGAGCAACAGCTGCAGAATACGATTCTTGATATTCATATTGAACCCTTGCGAAATTCTGAAGAGGAAATTATTGGGTGTATCGGGCTGGCCATTGATGTGACGGTTCGCAAGAAAACGATCGAGCAGTTAAACCGGCAGCGTATTTTACTGCAGACGATTTTCCATTCCGTGACCGATGCCATGATCGTGACGGATCGCAGCCATAATATTGTCATGTGTAACGAATCCATTCAGATTCACTTCCGTTGTAAAGAAGCAGATCTGCTGGGCAGACCGGTTCGCGAACTCATTGTCTCTCCCAGTCAGTATGAGAAACAGTTCAACCGGGTTTCCTTCCCGAATACCCGGGTTTTAAAGCCGTTTATCGTCGAGTATCTGCGTGCCGATGGCTCCCGTTTTCAGGGAGAAACGATTGTCACTCCGCTCAGAAGATCCGATAACCAGATTACCGGGTACATTAAAGTGATCCGGGATATCACTGACCGCATTCAGATGGAGGAAGAAAAAGATCACCTTCATGCCCAGATGTTGCATGCTCAGAAACTGGAAAGTCTGGGTGTCCTCGCTGGTGGAGTCGCGCATGACTTTAATAATTTACTCCTGGCGATACTCGGGAATACGAACCTCGTACTAATGGAGCTGGATAAGGACTCTCCGGTAAATCCCTATGTGAAAAGTATTGAAATGGCAGCTCGCCATGCCGCTAAGATCTGCGAGCGACTCCTGGCGTATTCAGGACGCCGTACCTTTGCTTCGATGACATTTAATCTGAATCGGGTGATCCAGGAAACGGTCGAAATTATGAAATCGATTGTCTCTCCGAATGCGATCATTGAACTGGAACTGCCTGATGAAGAATTACTGATCCATGGTGATATCGGACAGATTGAGCAGGTGGTGTTGAATTTACTGACCAATGCTTCCGAAGCGATTCAAACTCAACCAGATGCAGGCAGGATCAAGATTCGAACCGGAATCAAGCAACTGGGTAAGAACGATTTTTCCGACTATTATTTCTGTGAAAATGGCACACCGGGACAATTCGTCTATTTTGAAGTGGAAGATAACGGGAGCGGGATGGATGATGACTGTCTGTCAAAAATGTTTGACCCGTTTTTTACCACCAAGTTTACCGGTCGAGGGCTCGGTCTGGCGGGGGTCTCAGGAATTATCAGGGGACATCATGGCGGTTTACGAGTCGTGTCCCATATTGATCAGGGTTCCTGCTTTCGCGTAATTTTACCTCAGGCAGCGGGTGCATCTACCGATCTCGACGATGACTCCAGTGCCGAAGATTGTTTACCTGTAGAGTCTGGTTCCATACTGGTGATTGATGATGACAAAGCCGTGTGTAATGTAGTGAATCGAGTGTTGAATCGGTTTGGTTTTTCGGTACTGACAGCGTATTCGGGCAGTGAGGGGGTTGAAGTTTACGAGCAACATCATGACGAAATCAGTGTGATACTTCTGGATATGACAATGCCGGGGCTAAGCGGTGTCGAGACATTCGAGTTACTCAGAAAGAAGGGAGCCTGCATTCCCGTAATTCTGACCAGTGGCTTGAGTGAGACCGATATTTCGGAACAGATGCAGGGGGCCGAGATATACCATTTTCTGAAAAAACCCTACAAGCCTCAAAAACTGGTAAATGTCATCAGTAAAGCGCTGATTAGAAAGCAAATTAAAGACGATGTTTCCAATATGAATTCCGAGTAACGTCAGTTCAGCAGGAACTGTTGCAGTTGGTCTGCGTACTGGTTGAAGATCAGTGCCAGAATCAGAAACAGGCCGCCAACCAGATCACTTCTGCTGAAATGATCGGCTCTGCCATGCGATCTGACAAATTCAAAGATGGCACCGGTGGGGCAGCCATAGTGACAGTAAGCCTGTGGGACAACCAGGGACGCGACCAGTCCGACAACTGCGATCACGATCGAAGCGATGCCTGCAGATGTCAGCAGATACGCATCGAAGGCTTCCAGTTCTGCCAGATCGATGGGAATCCTTAAAAAGAGTATCGTGAGGATCAAGCCGATAAGTAAAGCCGGGATCCAGCGCAAGGCCCGTTTAATATCTGGTCTGATTTTCCATTTCGAACGGTGCGGGACGATTTTCCCGAGAAACTCCTGGGCCGTACCATGCGGGCAGATACTCTGGCAGTACACATTGCGACGGGTTGTCCAGGGAATGAACACGGCGACAGCCGCCAGCACGACCAGCCCAAAGACCGTTCTCCAGGGAACGGCATACCGGGCCCAGCCGGCAAACAGTGATTCGGCCAGCAGGTCCCCCGTCCAGAAGCCCAGGTATATCATGGCGACGAGCTTGTACATTTTTCGCAACCAGTGAATCCGTTTGAGCCGCGTGAACGTAATCAGGCATGCTCCGATACAGAAGGCAATAAGGGTTGCATCTTTTGTCCGGAACAGGAAAGGGGGATCAGCCTGGATCTTCTGTTCCGAAGAGCGGATACGATGCGCGATGGCATGGGCAATACCCATACTGGTCATTGTGGCGCCGGAAACCCCTTCAATCTCCCCGGACTGCAGATCCAGATCGGCGATCTTTTGCCAGCCGTATTCTTTCCAGAGGTTCATCCAGTACTCATTCTGGCGGACATCATTGACGTGCGAGGTCGTATCACCGCTGCTGCGGATGGAGATGCCGACGATGCCGTCCCGCTGTGAGTTAAATACAATCAAGGTGTCTGAAGGGCCACAGTAACCGATAATATCATCGGAGACGGGTGAAGTGCGAATGGCATAGCCGATAGGTTTCTGATTCTTGTCCAGTACGAACAGTCCCATCCGAGCAGAATGGTCGACTTTGAGTGAATCAGCGGCAGGAAGTAACTTCTGGACTTCCTGCAGTTTGATGGGAGCGTTGCCCTGCACACGCTGTCTGACAAAGTAGTCTCTAATAAGACAAATAATGAGAACCAGAATGGTGATCCGGTAGAGTTTGAGAGAAAGTGACTTGAAGTGACTGGCGCGCCGTTTGGGGCGTTGAGGCGTCACAACTTGCGGTAAGTCTGTCATCCTGCTCTCATCGACTCAGGCAATCTACATTGCCTGAGTCGTTTATTCTCGGGGGTTGAGTTCAAACCATGTTTCAACGGTTCTGATTATTCCGCAGGCAGAACCTGGATCGCATCGGCGTGGACATTGCCGTCTACACCTTCATTTGACATGACGACTTCAATTTCCTGACCTTTCTCAAATTCAAAGGTACCAAGAGAAATAAAACCATTTTTCAAAGGTGGCTTGATTCTCTGATTGATTTTGACGGTCTTCGATTCCTGGGGTGAGCGAATGGTGACCGGTGTGTTGGTCGCGCGGTTTTCATGATGCCCGTAGGAGAGGCGCACTTCGTATTTTCCGGTTTTCTCTACCTGGAATTTAAAGTGGATTTCAGCTTTTTTCCCTTTACCATGATAAACGTAGTGATTGCCGATAAAGCCTTTCAGCCCCTCCCCTTTGGTCCAGGTTCCGACGAACTGTACGTTATTGTTTTCATCGTCGATCACCAGGCCGGGCAATGTTGTCGGGTCGATATAGGCATCGATGACAGGAGGCAGTTCTTTGGAATCTTTCGGGATATAAAACTGACCATCAATGGTATCGCGGCGTTCGACACCTTTGCGGGCCATCAGTTTTTCGAGGTCCTGATAGTAGTCAGTATAGACATCGCGGGGACTGCAGTCTTTTTCGGTGCAGACAGCAGCTGCTTTACCGACGACTTCACCCATCATGCCCCCCGTTTTCATCACGCGTACTGTTCCCAGCGCTTCATGAGTCACACTGATACAACGACCCGCCATAAACAGGTTCGGAATATTGCGCGAGTAGAAACAACGATAGGGAACCGGGTAGCCGAATCGGCGGTCGACCCGACTGTCAAAAACAGCCTGTGAAATAAAGGGGTCTTCCGGGTACTTCTGCATGTATTGTTTTTTGGGGTAGTGTAAGTCGATGGACCAGGTACTGGGGACGCAACCATCAGGAAAGGCGATTTTATTCACGATGTCTTTCTTGCGCAGAATGACGTCGCCGCGGAGCATGCGCGATTCACGGGGTCCGCCGATGTAAGCCATCCAGGTTAATTCCGCGTTGGCATGTTTGTCTTTGCCCTCTTTGTTTTTCATCGCGTTCCAGGCACCGTAGACGGCGCGGAAATTCCAGTCCCGCATTGATTCGAGATCTTTGATCGGATCTTTGTCAAAACCGCTTTCCCAGAACCACTCCCCGTGAAAACGTTTGGGGTAGGGGAAGTCTTCCATATTCAGGTTGAGTGCCCAGCTGACATCGGGAAATGTTTTTTCGGTATCGGCTTCTTTCCAGGTCCACATGTTGCTCATGCCCATGTGCCCTTTTTCATGTGTGTAATAATCGGCGCCGGCTAAATATCCGATTTCACCATGCCCGGTGCAGTCCGCGAAGAGGGAACCAAGAAATTCCGTCCGTTTGCTGGTTTTGGTGTTGAAAGCGGTGACGCTCTGAATGGCCTCTCCCTCTTTTTTCACCGCAAATGCACGTGTGTTGAGGAACAGGTCAATATTTTTTTCAGCACGGATTACATCTTCTTTCAGTTTGTCGCCGTATTCTTCGTAAGTGCCGGGCGAAGCAGCAGCGGAATCGGCAAACTCTGCGATGATCTCACCAATGTGAGGATATTTCCCGCGGCGTACCAGTCCCTGTGCCCAGACACGGACTTCCGAACTTCCGTTCCCTCCTAATACAGGACGATCCTGAATCAACGCCACCGAACATCCCATCCGGGCAGCGGAGATTGCGGCTCCCATGCCTGAGTAACCGCCACCGACGACGACCAGATCATATTTCTTTGTTTTCTCCGGTTGATCCGGCAGACCGAGCATGCCTTTGCGCCACTGATCCATCGGAGACAGATCGTTGGGAGGCTGATAGTTGAGGTCTTTGGTAAACAGAATAGCGTCACAGCGCCCTTCAAAACCTGTCAGGTCATGCAGTGCCAGTTTGACTTCCGGTTTTGTGATCTCGATGGTACCGCCATCCTGCCAGAACCAGTTCGCGCTCTTAGTGCCGAATGTTTCGTCTAATGGTTTGCCATCAATGATTAACTGGAAGCGACCTGGCGCCCCTTTGGCTTTCCAGGGAGCGACCCAGTCTTTGGTGCGAACCAGTACACGATATTTTCCGGTGGATGGAAACGAGATGGTGGTTTCCGCGTCTGCTACCGGCTGACCCAGTCCATGCGCTAACAGATATGGAGAACCCATGATGTTGATAAACTGGGTGTCCAGTTTCCAGCCACCATGCTGGTCGAAACTTTCAGCTTCCACCAGAACACCTTCGACAGGCTGGGAAGCGGTCGCGTATTCGACAGAACACAGTAAAATCGCAAGTGTTGCGAAAATTGAGAGGGTTTTAACCGGGTAGCGCATTTTGACAGACTCCTGACATTGATTCTTTGAGTGTACCTTACACTCATATCAAACGGATTCGATCCGAAATCGACTTCTAAACCGATTATAGTCCCGTCGTCGAATCAATTGCAAACAGGCTGTCGCTCGAAATACGGCAGGGAACTGTAAAATAATGTTCTTAATTATTGGGCATGTTCACCCAGAAACTGTAAAAGCTGCGAATCACTGACTTCTGCCTTGTTGGAGAGTGATTTTCCCTGTAATGAAGCAGGTACAGCGGGCCGCTGAAAATGCACAAAATCGAAACCGGCAACAAGGTCCGGACGACCGTTACGAATGACCTGCGTATTCTGTTGAGGTGGTTTCATACGGGAGGCTGTGGTGTAATCCGTATAAACTGTGAGTCCCACCTGTAATTGCTCAGGCATGTCCGCGCGGCGATAACGCTGATGGACATTCCAGTTTCCGTCCGGTGTTTTTTTCAGCAGAATAAAGTCGTTCCCAATCCGCGCGATCTGAATCATTGCGGCAGGCGTTCCTGCATCGGTGACTGCGAGTGTCGAGCGACTGTTGAGAGTCGTTTTGACTTCAAACTGATACGATCCAGGGCGATTCGCAGCGCCGAGAGAGAGAAAGATATAATTCTCTCCACCCGGTTTCCAGGTTTGGGGAGTGACATCGCGGGGAGTGCGGATCATAAGTCCCGCCAGGGAATAGTTACTGCGCGGTGCGCCATCACCGCCCCGACGTGCGACACGGATGTTGGAAGTGACTACAAAATCGCCTTTGATTTCTTTGTAGACCAGCACTCCCCGGTAGTCCATGTACCAGGTACTGCTATAAGGGATCATAACCATCCAGCCTGGTTTCGTTTTGCCAATGTCGAATTGTTCTAGTTGATCGGCATTGCTCTGTTCCGTCTGAAAAATTCGCGACCACTGTTTCAAGGTTGAGGCGTCCTCAAAGTCATCACTCAATTGTTTGAGATCATCTCGCTGGTTTCCGGTCTGTTGGGCATGCACGTCAGCAGCGATCAGGCAGCTCACGATCAGTGTGATACCCGGAAGGAGGCAATATCGGAATCGGTTTGAGGGATTGTGAAACATGGGTTCTTTCTTTGCTGAAATCGGGTGATGTACACAGATCAATCGGTAATGACTGGTCTGAATGGGGTCGTTCGCCGGGAATTCGTCAGGGAATGTTAAGTTGCGACAAAATTTTCGCAAAAAAATGTGACTTTAAGCGAAATGAGACCGGAACTGTTGAATGCATGGACTCTACGATATAATGGTGGGCTGAGTTTCAGCAGTGCTGTTCAAGAAAGCATGTCAGTATGTCTGTCATTGAAGAGACCGTCACACAGTGGATCGACCAGATTAAATCTGGTGATGCTCAGGCTGCGCAGAGGTTGTGGGAATCGTATTTTCTGGAAATGGTGGAAGTCGCCCGGAAAAAATTACGAGGGGCTCCACGGGCGATGGCAGACGAAGAAGATGTGGCGCTCAGTGCCTTTAAAAGTTTCTGCATGGGGGCACAGAATGGCCGGTTTTCGCAGATTACGGATCGACAGAATTTATGGCCGCTCCTGGTGGCAATTACCTCGCACAAATCAGTGGATCTGATTCGTCTGGAAAACAGGCAAAAGCGGGGCGGGAGTGGACAAATTGACGCAGCAGGGACCACAAAGAAGCAAACGTCCATGCGGGTTGATTTTGAAGAGATAATTCAGCAGCAACCCTCTCCCGAATTCGCCGTTCAAATGGCCGAAGAACTGGAACGGCTGCTGAATTTATTAGACAAAACAGGTGATTCGGCCTTAAGACAGGTTGCATTGGCCAAAATGGAAGGGGAAACTACAACTGAAATTGCGCAGTGTCAAGGTTGCGCCCGCCGAACCGTTGAACGAAAACTCCAGTTGATTACCCGTCTGTGGCAAGAGGATTGCAATTTGTGAAATCTCGAAATGAAACTGATTTCGAACAGCTGCCTTCAGACTTGATGCTGAGAATCAACCAACTGTGTAATCAGTACGAGACAGCGTTGAGGCAGGGGGAACTCCCCTCGATTGATGACTATCTGGAACATGTCGCGGTAGAATACCGGGACGTGATTCTCAGAGAATTGATCTCACTGGAAATTGAACATCGATACCAGTTGGGGGAATCTCCGAAGTCTGCCGATTACCTGGATCTGTTTCCCGGACTTGATCCCGACTGGCTGGTGTCTGTTCTGGAAACAGCACAGGCTGAACAGCAGGCCGTTTCAGATAATGCTGTTGTCCAAACGCAGCAAGGTCTATCGGAGTCTCTTTCCCTGGAACAGTGTCAACGGCGGATTGTAGAAGAAGGCATTCTTTCACAAGAGGAACTCACGGAACTTCAGAACACTTCTGAAGCAGGTCAATCCTGTGAAACGTCTGAGGGGCTGACTGATTTTTTAATGCAGGCCGGAAAAATCACCGACTATCAGTCGGACGTGTTATTGTCCCACGACGGGCGACGATTACTGATTGCCGATTACCTGATTCTGGAACCGATCGGCTCAGGTGGAATGGGAACCGTTTACAAGGCGATGCACCGCCGGATGAAACGCATTGTGGCGTTGAAGGTGATTCGCACGGATCTGCAGCATGTACCCGATCGCCTGAAACGTTTTGAACGTGAAGTTCAGACGGCGGCAAGGCTTTCACATCCACACATTGTGACCGCTTATGATGCGGGGGAAGATCAGGGAATTCATTACCTGATCTGCGAATACATTGACGGCGAGAGTCTGACACAGTTGGTGCGCGATTCCGGACCGCTCGATTTTTCTGATGCCTTGAACTGCATCCTGCAGGTGGCACAGGGGCTGGAGTATGCACATCGTCAGGGAGTCATTCACCGTGATATTAAACCGGCGAATATCCTGGTTGACGATCAGGGGGACCTGAAAATCCTGGATATGGGACTGGCACGACTGCAGCAGCCGGCAGAGGATGTGTTGGGAACTGATGCTCCGACAGAATTGACAACCAGTCAGTTCTTTATGGGGACGATTGATTACATGGCTCCCGAGCAGGCGCGGAATACGAAGCTGGCAGACCATCGGTCAGACATTTATAGTCTGGGTTGCACATTTTATTTTCTGCTGACCGCGCAGCCCGTCTACCAGGGGGAAACGACCGTTGAACGCATTCTGGCACACCGGGAAGAGCCTGTTCCCCGCCTGTCAGAACGACTATCTCAGGTTCCTGTTGGGTTCAATCCGATATTCGAAAAGATGCTGGCAAAGTCGCCCGATGACCGCTACCAGTCCGTAACCGAACTGATTTCTGATCTGGAAAACTTCTCAAGGGATTATGAGGGGCAGACCACAGTGATTCCGCTGGATGAAAGTCCAAAACCGCAACCCACTAAAGATAGTTGGGCGAGTACCACGACCAAGGTTCAACCTGCTGTTCCCGAGTTGACCATGCTGGCAAGTGCCAACCCGCAGCAGGTGGCAAAGACGGGCGTATTCCCAACTCGCGGATTGTTATGGGGAGGGCTGGCCGTTGCCGCTGCGATTCTGATCGGAGCTTTTTCCTGGAAGCCGACAGCGACGGACCATTTGGAGTCCGGCTCCGAAGTTGCGGCTGGTACCTCGAAATCCAATACAGCTGATTCTACTGTTGCACCGCTGCAGCAGAGTTATGCTGAGAAAACTGGTCTGCCTGTCAAACTGGAAGTTCCCATTGGTGCCGGGAAAGCAGCTGTCAAACTGGAGTTGATGTTGATTCCCCCGGGAACGTTTCAGATGGGAGATCAGGCAGCGACATCGGCGGCGTCAGAAGCGCCTCCGCATCAAGTCAGTCTGACTCGCCCCTGTTACATGAGTGCCACAGAAATCACTAACGCACAGTTTCGTGAATTTGTGAACGCGACGAACTATCAGACCGATGCGGAACGGAGTGGCGGGTATGGCATGACCGATGGCAACTGGGTGAAGACAATGGAATACTCCTGGAAAAATCTGGGAGACTTACCAGTTCAGGATCAGGCGCCGGCGGTCAGTATCAGCTGGAACGATGCGAACGCATTCTGTGACTGGCTGTCTGACAAAACGGGAGATCGCTATCGTCTCCCTACGGAAGCTGAATGGGAATATGCGTGTCGGGCGGGATCCGAAACGCCGTGGTTCTTTGGTGATCAACCTGACCAGATGGATCAGTATGCCTGGTTCCTGAATAATTCCGAGGGACAGGTTTATCCGGTCAGACAGAAGCGTCCCAATGCATTTGGCCTGTACGACATCTATGGGAATGAATGGGAGTGGTGTCAGGATTATTACAGCCCTGGTTACTATTCTGTTTCACCGGAAAAGAATCCCACGGGGCCAGATCAGGGGCGTGAGCGTGTCAGGCGAGGAGGGGGATTTCAACAGCCGGCGGACCAGTTGACCTCCTATGTGCGCGGACATGGAGTGCCGGAAACACCGTCCCGCGGGGCGTTCCGGATTGTTCGTGAAACACAGCCTGAATGAATCTGATCTGTGATCATGGCGAGTGGCACGATGCCGTTAAGTCGAATTCATCAGTGCTGGAGTAGCCAGGAGAGGAAGAAGTGGTTCGCTGGACGCTGATTAGTGGACCGCTTTGCCATAAAACTTCTGGATGTGGGACTGATAAGATTCGAGTGTTGCGGGGATCTGGGCTGCATCCAGTTTACCCGTTTCGACCAGACATTCCGCGAGGGCCTGCAGAGTGGCTGCCTGCAGACGTTCAGCGAAGATCAACATCAGGCGACGTTCGATGAGATCGCCGATGGTCTCGACCCATTCGTTGTTGATGGTCCAGATTACGTACTGGCGGGGAATGTCGGTTCCGGGAAGCAGTTCTGTTGACAGGTCGGGCAGTGAATCCAGGATATCTTCGATCATGGTTCCCTGGAGTGTCCAGAGTGTCTGGATACTTGCCAGCGACAGTTGATACTTTTCCGCAAGGCGATCCTGTTCCGCTTTGAGGATATCGGGAGTTTGCGGGTAATGTTCCGCACCGGGGATCAGACGGGTTTTGGATTCGGAGTGATAACTCTTACCAAGTTTTTTGAGAATGCGATCGGTAACGTTTTCAGCAAAGGCACGCCACGAAGTCAGTTTTCCTCCTACCAGAGTAACGATCCAGCCGGAAGGGCCTTCGAATTCTTTGATGGAGTGATCGCGCGAAATGGAAGCCGCTTTCCCCTCGGGTTGATAAGGCAGGGGACGAACGCCGCTATAGTGAAAGTTGATATCATCCGACGTCAGGCCGACCTGTGGGAAGACCATGTTGACCATGCCGACGAGGTAATCTAATTCTTCGGGACTGGCGGTGACGTCGAGCGGATTGCCTTCGACACGGACATCGGTCGTGCCGATCAGGGTGGAGTTTCCAAACGGAAGTATGAAGACCAGGCGGCCGTCACTGGCTTCGGAGTAAATTGCCTGTTCGCCTAAGACATCGCGGAGTTTTTGATTGAAGGTGATGATGTGACTGCCTTTGGTTCCCCCCATCAGACGGGGAGAGGGAACGTCGACCTGTTGGAGTGTCAGATCGCCACAGGCCCCGGAAGCATTGATGATGACTTTCGGAACAAAGAGCTCGTGATTGAAGCCGGGATTCAGCAGAGATGTCAGTTGGGCATTTCTGTTTTGCAGGGAGAGCTGGTGGTAGGTGAGGAGTTCAAACTCAAGACCTTTCTGCCGGGCAATCTTCTGACAGTCATGTAATAACGCGACGACAAACCGTTCGGGAAATCGCATTTGAGCGTCGGAATAGCAGGCGAGCCAGCGGAATTTATCCTGATTGATCTTTGGCATTCCCGCTTCGCCGACATCGTGAACCGAGTGGCGGGGAAGATTGCCTTTCGAAGCGAACCAGTCATACATGGTGAGTCCCATGTCGACGAGATACATGCCTCGTTCCGATGAGAAGGAGAACTGCGTGGTGAGCCAGTGTGCGCCCGGAACACGGAAGCCGCTGAGAAAACGCAGGCCGGACGACATGACACCTGTCGCGCGATGGGCCAGCGGAATGGCAAACCTCAAAGGTTTTACCAGATGCGGTGCCAGATTGAGCAGGATACCGCGTTCGTGAACCGATTCTTTCACCAGGGAAAAATCACCATATTCCAGGTAACGCAGTCCGCCATGAACCAGACGGGAGGATTTGGAAGTGGCTCCCTGTGACAGGTCCCCCTGGTCGATCATGCAGACGGGAATTCCGTTTAACAGCAGTTCTCGGGCAATCGCGACGCCATTGATACCTGCTCCCAGGATGAGTACCCGCTCGGTCTGATTCATAAAAAATCCATGTGTTGAACTAAGTCGCAGGTTTGAATTCCATCAACAGTCGATGTTCATGGGGGCGATAATAGCCTTCAATTTTCTTTCTGACCTGAAAACCAAAGCTCTCATACAGCTTGACCGCCGGTGTATTTTCAGGGTTCACCGTCAGTAATACAACCTTATCCGCCTGCTGCAAGGCTTGTTTCATCAGGGCGGAGCCGATTCCCTGTCCTCGAAAATCGGCATGGACCATGATTTTATGCAGAAAGATTTCGTCCGTATTTGTGGGAAACATCAATAGGGCACCAGAGAGGATCTGAGAGCCTTCTTCAGGCGAAGAAACAGCGATCAGGACAGTGGCATATTCACACCAGAGTCTCCAGGCATGTTCGCCATCGGGGATAAAAGTGTCCGGTTCTATCGGCCAGGCAATACGATCCAACGCTGCGATTTCCAGAAAATCATGGGCCTGAGCCTGTTTGATCTGATAGTCCACAAAAGCCTTTCACAGTCAATTCTTATCGGTCATGGTGTCAGCAAAGTTTATGAAGAGTATTGTACGAAGTCTGCCGATCTGTTTCGATCTTGATTGAACAGAATTCGGAGTTGCTGTAAAAGATTACTTTCATTGAATTGAAATAAAATCCCGCCTGCATCGCTGATGCAGATCACACATCGATTGAACTGGCACTGATGGCACTGATGGCTAAATCTTCGATACCGCATGTGGCTTTACTGATTGAAACATCCCGTTCACACGGTCGGGGATTACTGAATGGCATTCGACAGTACATAACAGAAAATGAAGAATGGTCTGTTTTCGTGATGCCTCGTTCACTGGATTCCCAGGTTCCCGCCTGGATTTCCCGCTGGAAAGGTGACGGGATCCTCAGTCGCACTACCAGCCAGGAAATGGCGGATGCCATAACGAATTCAGGGATACCGGCTGTGGAATTACGATCCACCAAGCTGGAACATTCCTTTCCCTTTCTGGGGATTGATAACCGGGTGATGGGTCGCATGGTGGCGGAACATTTTCTGGAGCGGGGCATTCATCACTTTGGTGTCTATGAAATTGGTAGTGAAGTTTATTTCGAACAACGCCGCGATAACTACATTCAAACCATCAAAAACGCCGGGTATGACGTCAGTGTGTTTTCTTCTCCCGATGATTCCGAAGTGCCCCGCGAGTGGGAAAAACATCAGGAAAAGATGGTCGAGTGGGTTCGCGAACTGCCTAAGCCGGTCGGCATTATGGCTTGTACCGATCAGTTGGGGTTCTGGCTGCTGGATGCCTGTGATCGCGCTGGGATTTCCGTTCCCGATGAAGTCGCCGTAGTCGGGGTCGAGAACGATGATATCCTGTGTATGATGGCGCGGCCGCCGTTATCGAGTGTGGCTTTCAATTCGACCCGCATTGGATATGAAGCAGCTGCGCTGTTGAGCCGGATGATGAAGGGGGAGCCGGCTCCTGAAGAACCTTATTTGATCAAACCGCTGGGAATCGTGACGCGGCAGTCATCCGATGTGGTCGCCGTGGATGATCCCGAACTGGCGCTGGCATTGCGGTTTATTCGTGAAAATGCCTGCAGGGGCATTCAGGTTTCCGATATTCTGAAAGCGGTTCCCATGTCGCGAACGGCGTTGGAACGGCAGATGAAATCGGCGATTGGCAGGTCGCCCAAAGCGGAGATCATCCGGACACAGATGGAGCGGGCCAAGGAACTGCTGGCTTCGACTGATTTATCACTCTCCCAGATTACGCAACGCATCGGTTTCCGCCATACGCAGCATTTCAGCACGCTGTTCAAAGAAAAAGCAGGCGAAACTCCCGGCGAATTCCGGGCGAAAATGCATTGATTACATGCATACAGCAGCTGCAGAAGATGCCTGAAATCAGGAGAATTCTTTGATTTCGTGTCGTATATTCTACGCAAAACCTGATAATGTTTATGAGATTCCGTAATGACCGGTCTGGATTCCCCTGTAGAATGGAATCCAATTCAATGCTTGAATTTAACGTAGAAGGAATGTTTTGAATGAACAAAGTGCTAATCATTGTTGGTGATGCAACCGAAACTGTTGACACGCTTTATCCCTACTATCGACTGATTGAAGGGGGCTATGAGCCTGTGGTTGCTGCACCTGAAAAACGTTTGTATCAGATGGTCCTCCACGAAGTGAAACCGGGATGGACGATCACAAAAGAGTGGGAAGGCTACACGATCCAGGCAGATATTGCCTTTAAAGATATCAAAGAAGAAGAGTACCTGGGCATCTTTTTCAGCGGCGGCCGTGCTCCCGAGTACATTCGCGACGATGAAGACCTGATTCGGATCACTCAGCATTTCTTTGAGAAGAATAAACCCGTTGCTTCCGTGTGTCATGGCGTAGAAATTCCAGCACGTGCCGGTTGTGTGAAAGGGCGTCGTATGGCGACCGTTCCCAAATGCCAGTTTGATCTGGAAGTCTGTGGCGGCATTTTCGTGAATGAACCCTGTGTGATTGACGGCAATATGGTCAGTGGGCGTACGTATCACGATCATGGTCAATACATCGGCCCCTGGATGAAAATGCTGGATGAGGCACGAAATCAGTACTGATAAACCGTTTTGAAATCACTCGATCAATCAGAGGAGACTGCGATGACTTCACAAAAACTATCTCGTCGAACGTTTGTTAAAACAGCAGCAGCCGGGCTGCCCCTGGCCTGTCTGGCGCCGGGAGTTTTTGTGAATACGGCTCGTGCTGCAGAGAAGGCCCGCAATCCGAATGAACGGTTGAAAATCGGTTCGATCGGCATGCGGTATCAGGGTTCGGTCATTGCGGACAAAGCCCAGCAGTATGGCGACATCGTCGCAATTGCCGACGTGGACCGGGAGATTGCAGAGAAGGCCCGTAAGCAGTTCGGTGGAAAAGCGACTCTGTTCGAAGATTATCGTGAAATGCTGGAGAAGGCGGACATCGACGTCGTCACGATTGGTGCCCCCGATCACTGGCATACTAAAATGCTGATCGATGCCTGCCGCGCCGGCAAGGACGTTTACTGCGAAAAACCATTAACGTTGACCGTCGATGAAGGGAAAATCATCAACAAAGTCGTTGATGAGACCAAGGCAGTCGTTCAGGTCGGAACCTGGCAGCGAAGCGATCATCGTTTCCGTCAGGCTGTCGAAATGATCAAGGATGGTCGTATTGGAAAACTGCAGAAAGTGACTGTCACGCTCAGTAAAAATAAGACAGGAGGCCCATTCAAGACCGAACCGGTTCCTTCTGTATTGAACTGGGATCTGTGGCAGGGGCAGACACCCGATGTTCCCTACATCAAAGAACGCTGTCATTACACGTTCCGCTGGTGGTATGAGTATTCGGGAGGTCAGATGACCGACTGGGGCGCGCATCATATTGATATCGCCCAGTGGGGGGCCGGCATGCAGGATTCCGGTCCTGTTGATATCGAAGGAACAGCGACGTTCCCGAATGTTGAGAACGGTTACAATGTGGCCCTCGATTACCATCTGAAGGCCCGTTATGCCAACGGCGTGGTTCTGGAAGTCAATGATACCGGTCGCACCGGGGTCATGTTCGAAGGAGACGCGGGACGTCTCTTTGTGAACCGGGGTACGATCGCCGGCAAACCGGTAGAAGACCTGGCCAAGAATCCTCTGCCTCGGGAATCGTTCAATGTTTATGCCCACGATAATCTTTCGCGCCCCCCTCGCATGGGAAAACTAGATGCGATTGTGAATCACATGGGGAACTTCTTCGATTGTATCGAAACGCGGGCGACACCCATTTCCAGCGTGCAGAATCAGCACCGTTCTGTGACAGTCTGCCACATCGGGAATATCTCACAGCGTCTGGGCCGCAAACTGACCTGGGATCCACAGCAGGAACAGTTCGTCGGGGACGCCGAAGCGAATACCTGGCTCAAACGCGAACAGCGTGCCGGTTTTGAGATCAAAGATACTTAATGTTCTTTGACTTCTATTACTCGTGAATGCTTAACCATTTCTTTTGTTTTCAGGAGAAACGATGACTGTCTCGACCGGGATCATTACCGAAGAACATAAAAAACAGTTTCAGGAAGAAGGCTACTTCATTCTGGAGCGGGCGATTTGTGAAGAACATCTGCAGATTGTTCGCGATGCCTGCGATCACCTGATTGATCTGATGCATGAGGAGATGGATCGCCTGGGGACCGATCATATTCACATCAGCCATCGTGGCAAACGCTATCATATCGCGAAGAAATATGATCAGGCGCCGCGGCTGGAAGAATATGTATTCAGTGATCTGATGGCAGAAATCTGTAAAGCCACGATCGGGGATACGTCGTACCTGTTCTACGATCAGTATGTCGTGAAAGCGGCTGAAAAAGGGATCAAGTTTTCCTGGCACCAGGACTCCGGCTATCTTGGTTTCCTGCATCGTCCTTACGTGACCGTCTGGGCCGCCGTCGATGACATGACTCTGGAAAACGGGACGGTCGATGTTCTGCCTTATTCCACGGTTGGTATTCGTTCGCTGGTCGAGCACATTCGTGATCCGGAAACCGGCGACAAAACCGGTTACTTCGGTAAAGAACCGGGTGTGACCGCAGTTGTTCCCGCAGGCAGCCTGGCAGTCTTCAGCTCATTGACATTTCATCGCAGTGGTGCGAATACCACCGACAAAATGCGACGGGCTTACGTGACACAGTATTCTCCCGAACCGATTATCGATCCCGAGACTCAACAGCCTAAGCACCTGGTGGTTCCCTTTCTGAAGGATGGGGAACGGGTTGTTTCTTAAGTCGCTTCGGATTTCACAGCAACAGAAAGATTCAGATTCATGAACGATCAGCTCAGTCGTCGCGATTTTAATAAACAGCTTCTGGGGACAGCCTGTTCGGCGGGTTTACTGGGAACGGCGCTGGGAGCCGGGACAGAAGCTTCACAGAAGCCTTTCCAACTGAATTATATTGTCGCATCCTGTATGTATGGCACACTGCCTTTGGAAACCATTCTGCAGGAAACGCCGAAAACGGGTGCCGAATATATTGAGATCTGGGCGAAGCGTCACGGCAACCAGCGCGAACAGATTGACGAACTGGGGGTTGAAAAAACGAAGCAGCTGCTCGACAAGTACAAAATCAAACTGGGTAGCTTCACCTGCTTCAAATACGGTCTGTTTAACATGCGGGGCGAAATGGATCTGGTCAGTCAACTAGGTGGAGACATGGTGATCTGCAACAGTGGCGGTCCCAAAGGATTGAAAGGGGCCGAGCTGAAAGCGGGGATCAAAGCGTTCGCCGAAAAACTCAAACCGCACGTCGCTGCAGCCGAAGAAAAAGGAGTGATGATCGGTCTGGAAAATCATGGCGGCGGACTGATCAACGATCCGGACACACAACGCTGGCTGATGGAAATGCTGCCCGCGAAGAATTTCGGCATGGCGCTCGCCCCGTATCATCTGGAACAGGACCCGGAAATGATCGGTAAGCTGATCACCGACCTGGATGATCGACTGCTGCACTTCCAGGCCTGGCAGCATGGCATGGGCTGTACCAAAAAACTTCCGAAAGAACAGGAACTGCTGCAGTTACCCGGACGGGGAGATTTAAACTTCGTCCCTCTGCTGGCGGCGCTCAAGAAGATCAATTACCAGGGACGGACGGAAATCTTTATGCACCCGGTACCGCGCGGCATTCCCATTCTGCCGACAGCAGAACAGGTAACCGCGGAGATTAATCGCTCCCGTGAATATCTGGAAAATTGCCTGAAGCAGGCTTAATTCAGATAAAGAAATGAGAGAGAACTGGTGAACAGTTCGGTTAGCGAATATGATTTCGATGAGGAGGGACTGCTGATGTCCGAGAATCTGACCATCGAAACCAACGCGATCGAACATCATAATCGGGGCTTACAGGCCATCGTATTAATTTCATTATACGTGCTCGCTGTCTGGGTCCCAGAGATTTGTTTTGTTCTCTATTCTTTTCTCGTGCGCGGCGTCTCCAGCAATGACCTGATTTATGCATTGTTCATCATGATTACATTTATGGCATCGCCAGACGCAGTCTTGATTCAGTGGGAAGCCTTAATCTTTACGGTCACTTTGTTAGCCGGAATCGTATTCGTCTGGCCTGCGTCCCTTAAGGGGAAAACCTGGTGTGCCGGTCTTGTCCTGTTGCTTCATGGTGTTATTGGCGGCTACTTAATCTATCTGCGAACTCGTTAGAGGATGCGATCTTTTGTTGTGAATCCTCTGTCTGAATAGTGAAACCTTAAGAATGACTCTGCGAAGGTAATCTGACTTATGAACCCGCGACGTATTCTTCTGAGTATGATTCTCCTACTTGTTTCCAGTCTGCTTTGCCTGGACAGCCAGTCCCTTCAGGCAAAAGAAAAATCCCGGCAACCGAATATTATTCTGGTCATGACCGACGATCAGGGGTATTGGGATACGGAGATATCCGGTAACCCCAAGATCGAAACACCGACGATTAAAAAGCTGGCAGCCGAAGGGGTCACCTTTACGCGGTTTTATGCCAACATGGTTTGTGCGCCGACCCGGGCCGGGTTGATGACGGGCAGGCATTATCTGCGAACCGGTCTGTACAATACCCGCTTTGGCGGAGACACACTCGGTCCGAATGAAACGACGATCGCGCAGGTCCTGCAGAAAGCGGGCTACAAAACAGGTCTTTTCGGCAAATGGCATCTGGGGCGTTACGCGCAGTATCAGCCGCATCGTCGCGGGTTCGATCATTTCTTTGGACATTATCACGGACACATTGAACGCTATACCAATCCCGATCAGGTAGTCGTCAACGGGACTCCCGTGGAGACGCGGGGATATGTGACCGACCTGTTTACTGATGCCGCCATTGATTTCATCAGGCACAATCAGCAGCAGCCATTCTTCTGTTATCTGGCTTACAATGCACCGCATTCTCCGTTCCTGCTCGATACGTCTCATTATGGTCAACCGGAAGGGGACAAGCTGATTGAAAAATATCTTGCGAAAGGGCTGCCACTGCGGGAAGCCCGGATCTACGCCATGATTGAACGGATCGATCAGAATCTAAGTCGCTTATTGCAGACCGTGCACGATCTGAATCTCGATCAGGAGACGGTCGTGATCTATACCAGCGATAATGGCGGCGTGAGTCGAGGCTTTAAAGCCGGGCTCAAAGGGAGTAAAGCGAGTGCCTATGAAGGGGGGACCCGCGTTCCGTTTGTGGTCCGCTGGACCGATCACTTTCCGGCAGGAAAAACAACCGATGCGATGGTGGCCCAGACCGATCTGTTTCCGACATTCTGTCAACTGGCGGGGGTCCCGGTTCCCAGTGACCTGAAACTGGATGGGAAATCGATCCTGTCATTGATGGAGCAGGGGGGCGGAAAGTCGCCTCACCAATATCTGTATCACACCTGGGATCGCTACACACCGAATCCGTTTCATCGCTGGTCCATTCATGGTTCCCGTTTCAAGCTGGTGGGCCATGATCCGCAGGGGAAAAAGGAAAAAGAGGGGGAGCCTCAAGGTCAGCTCTATGATCTCCAGGCAGATCCCGGCGAGACAAAGAATGTGGCCAGTCAATATCCGGAGAAGGTCAGCGAACTGCGTGGAGAGTTTCTCCGCTGGTTTCAGGATGTAACGGAAGGCCAGAACTACCAGCCAGCGGCGATTCCTGTCGGCGATGCAGAGGAGCCGCTTGTTGAGCTGCAACCCAGTTGGGCGATTTTGAAAGGGGATGATCTGGAGTATTCATTCGACGGTTACGACTGGGATACGATCGATGGCTGGAAATCAGACGAGGGGAGCGCCACCTGGCAACTGGATGTGTTGAAACCGGGCACGTATGAAGTGATCGCCAGCTATGGTTATAGCAGTCCTGCAACTGCAACCGGGCAACTGGAGATCAATGCGGGGGCAACAAAGCTGGAATGTCGTCTCCCAATGACTCCCAGTCAGAACGTCTTCTTCAAACAGAATGTGGGAACGATTTCACTCAAAGAAGGCAAACAGAGGCTGACCGTCAAAGCAGACAGCCCCGCTGGTATTCCGGGGCTGCGTTTGAATTCACTGTGGTTGAAGTCGGTAATTAATCCCTACTTTGAAAGCAAGTGATCAGAGTGACTTCCGAATCCGCTGAAAGCTTTCCTGAATTTCTTTGCCGACATTGAACAGGGCATCAGCCACGCTGCCTGCGGACTCTTTCATGGCATCTTTGACGGGTTTGTAATCATCTTTTAATTTATCCAGACGATCTGAGACCTTATTCCATTCATCTTTTGCTTCCTGTTTACCCAGATGAATTTTCAAAGCGAGTTCATCTTTCTGCTGCTCCAGCGCTTCGATCAGTTCGTCCATTCGATTGCGGTTGGTCATTTGATGATCCTTTTCTGGTTTCGATTTTAGACTTGCCCGGTTCTGGTAATTAAAAAGCTTCCCTGCAGCAAAAAGCTGATAGAAGTAACCCGGTTTCAACTATTATTATACCCGTTCTCAACGAACATCAACAGCCGTCAATTTAAAAGATTGCAGCAGGATAAGATCTTCGTAAAGCACGGCTGTGAGAGACAGACTGGTGGTAAAGTATGTCTTACCTGTCGCTCAGTCAATCAGAACCAGTGCATCCTGAAGTTCATTCTGATCGTCTGCGGCGCGGGGAAGTGGGACTGATGCCTGGCTGCCGATTTCCAGAATGGTTTCGCAGAGAGTGGCGGTTGGATTTCCGGAATGCAGTCCCGTCGTGAGTTTCTGGCAGGTTTGATCCAGGAAGGACTGACCAAGCTTGTCAATGACGGACTGGTCTGCCAGAGCGACCGCCATATGCTCGAAGAGGGAGATGTAGATCAGGATGCCTGTCCCCCCTTCGGTATGATGGATGCGTTTATCAAAAAAGATTTCCCGGGCACGGGCTGCGACTTCATCCTGCATCTGAACCCGGGGAGTAAAGAGTCGTCTCAGCCAGCCAATTCGACTACCGGCGATCGCGCCCAGAATGAACGCGATGGCAAGCATGATGGCCGCCAGAAAGAGTTCAACAACGATGGGCATGCCTCCCCAGTCTCCCGTCTGACCACTGCTGCGGGGGAAGAAATACCAGAGGCAGAGAGCTGTCACAATTGTCAACCAGAGCCCCACGACATCTTCCGGTCGATCGTACCGCCCTGAGGACGTTGCAATGACGGGTACGATTTCGCAGGATGTCTGCTTTTCCGCTGCGACGACCGCCTGCTCGACTTGCTGCTGTTGCTCTTCGTTTAAATAACTGAATGCGCTTTGCATGAAATATGTCTTTATCTTAAGGCCGTCGCGTGTCAGGGAAAGAGAGTACGAAAATTACCAGGAGCCCGTAGCGCCCCCACCACCGGAAAATCCGCCGCCAAAGGAACCGCCACCGAAGCCGCCTCCACTGTTTCCTCTATTGGTAAGCATCTGATACAGGATCGCCCCGATGACAGCAAACACGACTCCCCAGAACAACCAGGCCCAGCCACTGGAACCTCGACGAATGAGAGAGACGACGGTGAAAATCGCCAGGCCAACAGCCACAGCGATAATAACGTAGGTCCAGGATGAAACCGGCTTCGCGGGCAATTCCAGCTTGCGTGCCATCTTATCGAGGGCTTCGACCCCCGCGAGGATTCCCTGGTCAAACTGTCCCTGTTTGAAGTGCGGAATAATGTAGTCATCCATAATCTGGCGGCACTGGGCATCATCCTCACGCCCCCAGCCGGCTCCCAGTTCGATACGGGCTTTGCGGTCATTTTTGGAAACGAGCAGCAGAATCCCCGTATTCCAGTCCTGATCGCCAAGTTTGGCATGCCCGATCTGCCATTGGTTAAACAGGATCGTGGCGAAGGTCTCAATCCGCATGTCAGCACCGCCATGCTGAGCCATCGAGTCGATTGTGACCACAATAATGGGGGTGGCTTTGTCCGTGAGCAGCTTATCGCAGATCTCTTTGATCTTTTTTGTCGTTGGCTCATCCAGCATGCCGGCGAGATCGCGAACGAACTCCCGGTCGCCTGGTGGATCCAGAGTGATTTGCAGCGCAGAGGCTGACGACAACCTGCTGAAGCCTGTAAGGATGAGGATCAGACAGATAACGGCTGATTTGCGGTTCAGATGAAATTTCACTTTATCTCGCTTCAAGTAGAGAGCGGGCAGAAGAGTTGGATCTGCCTGTCAGTCTATGAATCTGAGCGGATAATTTCAATTCCACTTAAAGCTGCGGGAGTCTGGCTGGCAGATTCGTTTTGCGGAACCAGTTCGAGCTGTAAGTTATCTTTGACGGAAACGCCATCAAATTTGAGTGTCTGGGTTGGCTTCGTAGACTGAGGATTAAAATCTTTTTGAACCACTTTCCCCTGCAGTTTGATCTCATATAATGGTGGTTCCTGCTGCTCACTGATGGCAACCGGTTCCAGGCCAGAGAAGGAGAGTTCTACCGAGTAGGTGGCGGGCGCATCGTCTTTGCCCAGCAGAGGAATCGTACAGGCTTTCAAGCCGCGCGCCCAGGACGTGTAGACCCAGCCTGGCTCTGCATTTTTGACAGGGTGGGTGATTTCATTCAGGCTTTCATAACCTCCCCCCTGGTTGAATTGAGGCTGGATATCAAATTTGAAGTCGAGGCCGGTTTCCCGGCTTGGTTTCGGTCGGGGATACGCCATCCAGACCGTTCCGTGTGCATCGCGACGGTCACCGGGGGCACCCATGTTCAATGCCATATGCTGGACTGGAGTTTTGGGGCCGACAGAGCTGAAGATCGTCCAGTGGGTACGTTCTTCGCGCGGTTCGAGCACGATGGTGGAAGAGATCGAGAACAGACAGACGCAGCCTGCACTCGATTCGGGGATCATCACCAGCCCGTTGGCGGGAATCGCATTGATCCAGCAACCGGTACGATGGCCGGCGAAATGCCGGGTGCCGGCGTCTTTCTCCAGATCGTAGAAACCTGTGAATCCGGAGCGGAACATCAACAGGTTTTCGGAGGCAGATAACATACCGCAGTGATGACCTTCCCGCATGATGCTCCAGGGAACTTCCTGGCCGGTCAATGGATGCTTACGCGTGTGTTGTATGCCGGTGTAAAGGTCGTAGGACCAGGGTTCGGCGATGATCTTATCTCCGACAACGATGGGGCGATGTCGATAGTTGGCATCTTTTTTCCAGAGCAGGGACCCATCTCCGGCATTCAGGGCCACCAGTCGTCGGCGGGAAAAATCACCGGCAATAAACTGTTTCCAGTAATGTCCGTTTGCATTGGCTCCACAGAGCAGCAGTACATTGTTCTGGTACAGTAGTGTCAGTTTTCCGCCGCCAATGCCAATTTCACTGCAGTCCGTCACGTCGACGGGTTTCGACCAGAGTTTCTCCCCCGTTTTGATGTCGAGGGCAACTGCCAGCCGCAGGTCCTGTTTTTTCAGTCGATCTTCGGCGATTTCACGTTCCTTGCCGGTCAGTTCTTTCAGATGCGATTTGTCCTGACGCAAAATTTCAGCACGCTGCTCACTGGTGATGGAACTGTCAATAAAGTAGGCGGCTTCAGGGCCGATTGCGATTGTATGATGGGCGATATTTTTACCCTGATAGCTCCAGGCTGGCTTTCCGGTTTTGACATCGATGGCGAACAACGCATCGGTAGAATCTTCCGTTTTCCGACCGCGGCGAATCTGTCGGGCTTCGAGTTCTTTGCGTGTCGTCGCGGTTCCGAAGATCAGACCATTCTGATAGGCGAGATACCCCCATTCGTGTTTGCCGTCATTGAGTTTTTCCGGCAGGGGAATTTTCGCCACAGTATTGCCAGTGGCTGCGTCCAGCTGGTAGCAGCTTTCTTTCATCATGAAGAACAGGCTGTCATCGCTGGCGACGAGGTTCCCCGGATTCTGGTTCTGAAATACGCCGGTTCGAATGGCCTGCGGATTATCCCGTTCCCAGAGAAACAGACCATTGTAGGCATCAAAGGCCATGATGGTGCTTTCACCCTGAATAAACAGGCGGCCGTTGATAGCAAGAGGACCGACTGCACCTTCATGACGGTTGACCATCTTCTTTTCGCCGGGATCACCAAACCAGAGCACTCCCAGTCCGCCTCGAACCAGCTGGTCTTTACTGCTGGCGGTGTTGCCTGGATCGCCGTACTGATGAGACCAGCTGCCTGCACCAGGCAGAGCGCCCCGGACCAGAGTGGCGTAACCCTGTTTGTCATTAATTTTCGAAGTGTCGGCGAGTCCGGTCTGTTTCAGCCAGTCCATGAGTTGTGTGTTCTCGACCTTCTCGGCCTGTGAATTCGCTGGAATTCCCAGACAGATGGTACCCCCCAGTGGTTTCACATGCGTGGCAATGTCTTTGGGAATTCCCGGAATCTGACCGGTTTTGAGCAGAGAGTCGGAAACAATCAGGTTTGCGAAATAGTGTGAGTAAGGCAGCGGAGAGAGTTCGGTCTGATGAACGGTCACACGATGACCATAATAGCCGGCCTGGCTGAGTTTCTGCCGAGACAGTTCGGCTTTTGCTGGATCTGGTTCGATACAGTAGATTTTCAGGTTGCTGTTTCGGGCCAGTTCATAGGCGAGCCGACCTTCTTCACTACCGAGAACCAGACAGAATCCATCTTTCATATCAGTGTGTGTTAAAATATCTTTGGCTGCCTGCTGATAGACAGGAGTCAGGTCATCTTCGGGATAAGGTGATGTCGCTGTGACTGTATTGATCTGTGAAACAGGTTGAGCAGACTTTGAACTACCATACCCGATGACTTCGCCCGCTGATGTGCTGACAATCAGTTCGCCATCGGAAACCGCCAGCCCGCGTGCTTCTCCTTTGACTTTTAATGTCTCCAGCAACTTTCCCGTGGCTTCATCAATGATCAATACCTGATCTTCTCCACCGGCAATCACTTTATCACCGGCGACAATCAGAGCGTTACGGGAAGGAGCTGCGATCTCCCAGATGAGACCCGCTTTCGCAAATGCTTTATTTTCGTCCTGTAACGTTTTGATTTCCGCCCGTACTTCTTCCGCTTTTTTCCCTTTCAGGCCGCGGAGTTTTTTGAACAGGTCGTTAATGGTCATGTCATTTTTGTGGGCTTTTTGAGAGCCAACAGCGTGTTCGCTGCGATTCACTTTCAGGATCGATGAACCCGTTGCGAGGTAGGCGAAATCTCCCTGAACGGCCATCTGTTGCCCGTTGATCCAGGCATAACCGATGTCACCTTCATCCTGAGTTAACGCCAGAATATGGTGTGCACCCATGGAATAAATCTGACCATCGGCGAGCAGCGCCTGTGTTCCCCCCACGACCCCACCTGCAGTGCTGCGCCAACTGTAAGAGCGTTTGTGTTCTTCCTCGCCGGTTTTTTTATTGAATGCAGCCGGCAGGGAACGCCCTGAGGGGAAGAACAGGAATTCGTCATTTGCCAGAATGTAACCCTGAGGAGAGAGTTCGTTGCGGCCTGCTGAAGTCTGGCTGAGATTATCTACTTTCCAGATGACTTTACCGGTTTTGGCATCGACGGCGTACAGATAGATATTTTCATGGGGAAAGATTCCCGCTCCGAAATAAGCGATTCCGTCATCAACCAGAACATTCGTGCGAACGGGCCAGCGCGAGACCATTTCCCCGCGGGCAATGATCATTTCTTCGTTCAGTCCGGCACGCAGTTTCCAGATTTCTTTCCCCGTTTTCGCATCGAGGCAATAGACGAAGCCATCATCCGAACCGAAATAGACGCGAGACTGGCTGACAGTGGGGGAGAGGCGAACTGGTCCGCCAGTAAAACAGGTCCAGAGAACTTTGCCTGATTTCAGATCGACACAACGCAGCATATGATCGACCGAGGAGCCAAAATAGGCCCGTCCGTCAGCGATGGCGACCTGGAAGGCTGCATCAAAATCAACGCGCGATTCCAGATCGTGCCCTTCAATCACACGCTCTCCCGGATCGGTCTGACCTGTCTTAGGCGGGCTGGGAGCAACATATTTCCAGGCAGGCGTCAACGGAAGCGAAATGGAGTCGGTTGTGGCCCCTGCACGTTCCCGGTCTGCGAGATAAGTATTCCAGTCTTTTGCCTGAATTTCCTGAGGGAGAATCGCGAACAGGGATGTCAGACAGAAAAACAGGAGAGCGGGAGAGGCGAGGCGATGTTTCACTTCAAGATCCTTGAATAACTGGCGGCAATCGAACTTACCGGGGAGGTAAACGGAACAAAATTTCAAGTCAACACATCGAAGTCTATTTATGCTATCGAGTATAGCCGGTTTGCTCCGGGAATCGCAAGTAGTTACAGAAAACAGAGTCATTGAATTGCAATGTTTTGGTCTGGGCTCTATTTTGGGGATCATTGTTAGCATCTTAAGAGGGTTCTATGAATCTTTGATGACAGGCAGAATTACGCTGACCATGTCGGTCGGCAGGTAGAACGCCTGAACATAAAATTCGCCCGGAATGCAACCAGATTTGAACCAGTTCAAATATGACAAAGGATATCAGGATGAAGACAAGAGTGTTTCTTTCTCTGGCAGGTTTTTCTCTGGCTGGAGCATGTCTGTTAACAGGATGTCCCTCTGCAAGTACACCACCCGCTGATCCGGAGAAAGCCGTTTCTACTGCGAAAAGTGAGCCGGCACCAGAAACAGAAAAACAGAAGACCGCTGTCGAACCTGATTCGCCGGAAGCAGTCAAGGTATTTAAAGACCTGGATGCCAAACTGGGCATGTCCGATGATGGCCGCGTGCTGATCCTGGATCTGAAGGGGACGAATGCGAAGGACGAGGATCTGAAGCATCTGGCAGGTCTGCCTTCCCTCGAACGGTTGATCCTCTGGGGGCCTAACTTTACAGATGTCGCTACTGAAGAAATTGGCAAGAAAAAGAATCTCTGGTTTCTCAGTCTGGAAAGTACGGCTGTGGGAGATGAAGGGGTTAAGAATCTGTCGGATCTGAAAGACCTGCAGGTGCTCTCGCTGCGGGCAACCAACATTACCAATGACGCGTTGAAAGTGGTTGCCGAATTCCCGGAACTCAAAGATTTGGATCTGCGGTTCAATAAAGAAATCAATGATGAGGGGATGCCGCATATCAAGGGGATGAAAAACCTGAAAGTCCTGAAGGTCCAGGCGACTCAGGTGACGGATAAGGGCATGAAGGATGTCGCCGCCCTTCCGAATCTGCAGCGTTTGAATACATGGGGAAGAAATATTTCTGACGAGACACTGGAGTTGTTGAAGGATAAAAATCTGGTGTCTCTGGAACTGGATGATACAGAAATTTCGGATGAAGGGATGAAGTATCTGAAAGACATGACCAACATGGAAGCCCTGCATCTGCGGCGGGATTTTGTCGGCAATCCCGGGATTGAAAACATTCAGAATATGAAAAAACTCCAGACACTTCATCTGCGGGATACCGTGGTAACCGATGAAGGAATGAAGTATCTCTCGGGGTTGACTGATCTGACTTATCTGGATCTGGATGAATCGATGATTGGCGATAAAGGACTGGAGCAGATCAAGGACCTGAAGAAGCTGACCCGACTGGGTTTGTGGGGCACGGAAACGACCGATGAAGGCTTGAAAATCATTTCTGGATTTACAGAACTGAATCGGCTGAACCTGGAGGGGACTCCGATTACCGATGCGGGACTGGAACAGTTACTGCCGCTCAAAAAACTGGAATATCTGAATTTGAGTAAGACAGATATTTCCGATGCCGGTTTAAAAAAACTGGAAGCCTTGAAGAATTTGAAGGAGCTGCAGTTAAGCTTTTCCCAGGTGACCGATGACGGCGTCAAACAGTTTGAATCCGCTGTTCCCGGGTGTAAGGTGAAGCGTTAAAGACTGGTAAAGCTGATGAATCAGGATGCAAAGACACGCTCGCAGCGCGCGGTCCGACAGTTGCTGGAAAGCTGGCAGCGGTCGGGTGTGACCTCTGTACGTAAGCTCGATCCCGCTGAGCTGGAGTCTCTCGTCACAGCATCTGTTGTGGAACCGGTTCCGGAAATCCCGGTTCAAGCAGTTGAGCCTGCGACTGCGACTCCGATTCCCCAGCCATTAAATGTACCGCAGCCTCAAGTCAGCGCAATGACAGAGGAGCCGGCCCAGGAGTCGGATCAAGCTCGAAAGGAAATGAGTGTGCCTCGAACAACGAAATCGAAAATGAACAAAGGCGATCGCCAGGCAGAACTGGATATTATCGCGACTCAAGTATCAAAATGTCGAAAATGTCCGGAACTGGCTGAAACACGGACCCAGACTGTGTTTGGCGTAGGAAATCCAAGTGCTAAAATCATGTTCATCGGCGAAGCGCCGGGAGCGGATGAGGACAAGCTGGGAGAACCCTTTGTCGGCCGGGCAGGGAAGCTGCTGGATAAAATTATCGAAGCGTGTCAGATGAAGCGCAGCGAGATTTATATCGCCAATATTCTGCGGTGCCGTCCGCCGGGAAACCGGAATCCTACCGATCAGGAAGCTTCGAACTGCCGCGGATTTCTGGATGCGCAGATTGAGATTGTGGACCCGGATTATATCGTCTGCTGGGGCTCTGTCGCGGCGAAGAATTTATTGCACTCGGATCTGCCAATCGGAAAAATGCGGGGAGACTTCTACGAATACGGGCGGGCTAAAGTGGTGTGTACCTATCACCCTTCCTATCTGCTGCGGAATCCTTCCGCGAAGAAGAACGTCTGGGATGATATGATCTTTCTGTTCGCTGATATGGGCATTGATCTGAAAGCCCAGGGTTGATCCGTCTGCAGCCCGTTAATTACCGGAACTGACTTTCAGCTGCAGTCGGTTGACTGGTGTGCCGTAGCGGGGGAGGTGCGGCGGGTTAATCGGGGACGAGGATGAGTGTATGGTCTCTGTGTCTGAGGTGTCCTGAACCGATGTCTGATCAGGATCGTCAATCGCATCAAGCGTGAGCATGACTCGAAACAGATCACGGCAGGTGAGTTTTCCTACCAGTTTGCCATTGTCGGTGACGGCCATACAGCTGTTGCGTCGATCACGAAAGAGAGGTGCGAGTTGCAGGGCATCGTCTTCGGGGGAAAGCGATTCAATCTGAACATACATCAGAGAATCGATGGGGGCTTCGAGGTGGTAATGTGTCAGGCGATATTTGAGAAGATCGTATTCGGGAACGACTCCCACCAGTCTTCGTAATTCGTCTACCACGTATATTTCAGACGCTTCTGCCTGAATCATCTGCTCCGCAGCGGCCTGAAGTGTTGTTCCCAGGCAAACGCTGGCCGGATTAACGGTCATCAAATCGCGAACTCGTACCCGCATCGTGACTCCTCCTGATCAACTTTCGTTTTGTTGTGAACAAAAACGAATCACCAAAGAGACGGATGAACCACTTTTATCTAACAGGAAGATAAAAGAACTGGCCCGCTGGAGAACCCAACTTCGGATAAAGTAATAACGTAATCCACACCTGAGTCTCTACTGAGAGAATAAGTTGCCCGCTGACAACATGATGCCTTTTTTCAACAGAAACTGACGAAATTGTGAGAATTCAAATTGAAAGAATACAGGTCATACAGATTGTAACGGTTGCATTTTCTCGTCAGGTACTACGTCTGGTTCATGGTCGAATCAGCAATAGAATCTGCAGGAAACTTCCAGAATTGAAGAATTTCTTCTGCGACCTGCGCGACAACTTTAGGGCCGGTCGTCGCTTCAATATGTCCCAGAGAATGATGCGTCACCTTTGTGTGCCACTGCTCTGCCAGTGCCTCGATTCGAAATGGTGGGACAAACCGATCGTAGTCGGCCACGTGCAGATGAATGGCAGAACCAGCGAGTTTCGGTTTCCAGAGCGGAATTCTCAGCGGCTGGCAAATCTGTTCGAGTTGCTGTTCGCTGAAGTCAGACTCTTTGATCCCGCGACGGATAGCATTGACCACGGTCCCCCCTTCATCAAGAATGTGGAAGAGGTCTACGGGAGGTGTGATGGCCATTACGAACTCAAGTTGCTCGATTAAAAGTGAAGCCGTCAATGTCATCCAGGCACCATGACTGATTCCCATCAGGCCGACCTGGCGTCCTTCTGATTGCAGAGAAAGAATCAGGCTCCAGAGATCAAGCAGGCCTTGCCTGGCGACGGAGAGTTGATGGTCCAGGTTTCCGCCGGCAATCAGCTGACCGGGACGGTAGCCCGGCGGAGTTCTTCGATAGTTGAACGGACTGTCCAGCATGACGACGTCGATTCCAGCGGGTGTCAACCGACGGGCGAGTCTGTTAAAACTGCGTACTCCCAGTTGAACGATTCCGTCGATTGCTACCACGGTATAACGAAGATCGGAGTTTGCATCTGCTGCAGTAGCCGTGGATTTCCAGTGCCGTCCCTTCACCAGATCATTCTCGGGGAAACCGGTCTGGATTGAACTGGGGAACTGAAAGTCTTGTACTTCTGCCGCAGGAAATACCGCCTCCGAAGTGGGGCGCAGCTCTGATCGATATTCCAATCGTGCCGGCTCAGGCACTGGTGAAAAGAAGGTATGCAGGTCGCCGCTGAACAGTCCTGGCGTCTCTTGCTTAACATCCGAGATGATCAGAGGCTGTTTTTTATGATAGAAGAACCAGTGCAGCAGGTAGAAGCCGATGACCTCATCCACGCAGGTCGACCAGAGTTTACGTATCATGGACTTCACTTATCACTGCAGGTTCTGGATTATTCAGGCTTCTGTTTCAGAGCTTCCTGAATGGCGGTTTCAATATCCTCTTGCGTAAACTGCTGGTCCGGGTCGGCGAAAGAAAACTTTTTGATCAGCTTACCGCTGCGATCGTAAACCCGGTAATGAGGCAGGGCCCCTCCATCAACTTCAAACGTATCCATGGGATCCTGATCGTCGGTTGCCGTTGCGAGAATATTGGTAAAGTCCGCGTCTTTTGATTTCAGGAACTCCAGGACTGCTTTTTGAGTTTCTTCGTCCGACTCATCCATTGAAACTGAAATGACACTGAGCCCCTCATCGGCATACTTCTGATTCCATTCAACGGTGTGATGAAAATTCTTGACACAGGGGACGCACCAGGTTGCCCAGAAATCAACCAGGACCACTTTTCCGTTTTGCTTCGCCAGAAGTTCCTCGAAGTTTTCCGCATCGCTTAACGTCAGCGTGATGTCAGCTGTTTTTTCAGGCTTCTTTTCCGCTGATGTGGCCTCAGGTTGTGCTTCAGTTTTAGGTGTTTCTGTGGGTTTATTTGAGGAACAACTCCAGCAGATGATTCCGAGAAGGATGATGCTGAGAGTCTGAAAACCGATTCGGGAAATACGCTGAGAAATGGACTTGCTGTCTGCCATGATTCGTCCCTGAAATTCAAAGGAGTGATGAGATACCTGTACCAATTTTAAACAAAAACCGGAAATGAACATAGTGTGAAGCCGGTGATCTTCTGTAAGATTATAATTCCGTTGTCATTCAACTTTTCAAATGAAAGCAGGCATTCCTGATGGTGAGCCTCAATAAAATAATACTGTTTCGGACTCTTATTCTGGGGCTGGTGTGTAGCGGGATTGGAGATTTCTGCCAGGCCAAATCTCCCGCGATCAATTTTAAAATCGATCGCCTGGAAGATACGGTTCTGAAGGAAGTCGCAGAGGGTGATTATCGGATTATGGTGGCAGGTGAGCCACTTGATCGATTAACGGGAGCTGAATTTACCGCGCTGCGCGAACAGGAACTGAAGCTGCAAAACCAGAAACCAGCGGATGCAGAATCGAAACGTAAGCTGAATGCTTTACTGATTGCGATGGCACGGATCGCAGATGAACCCACACTCATTTATCTGCATGAACTGTTTGAATCTTATCCGGAGCGGAGAAATGATATCGCCGAAGCCATCAGCTGGTATGCAGAAGAAAACCAGCGACGTGATGCCGACTGGCGCGTACTGGTTCGATCACTGAATGTCATCGAAGGAGATCAGGCGAAAGCAGTGATGCGTGCGCTGACTCGTTTTCGTCGTCGTTCCAATAAAGCGCAGTGGATCAGGCAGGCAATCCTGGTCGGTCTGGAACAGGATGCCGAGGGGCAACAGATCGCTGACAGACTGTTAACACACTGGACAGGGCAGCAGTTCCAATCGGAAAGTAATTCCACACATCCGCTCATGCAGCAGTGGCAGGACTGGTTTGCATCAAATTATCCCGACGAACTTCCGGCTGTGCTGCCGGTTGAACCAGCCGACAGTCGCTGGAAGTATAAAGATCTCCTGGCAGAACTGCAGCAGCAGACAAAAGCCACGCTCGATCTGAAACTCGGTGCGCAGGCCTATGTCAAAGCGAATTGTGTGAAATGTCATCGTTTTGGAGAGCAGGGAGAAAAGATCGGTCCTGATCTGACCTATGTCAGTCGTCGGTTTCAACAGAAAGAAGTCCTGCAGGCCACCCTGTTTCCCTCACACTTCGTCTCGGAGGAATACCCTACTTTCACGATAGTGACTCAGGGGGGGAAGACATTTACCGGAATGATGGGGGCCGCAGGGCAGGATGAGATCCTGCTGTTAACGGAGGATGGTAAGCGACAGGTGATTAAAAAACAGGACGTCGATGAAATCATCCCTGTTAAAAAATCTGCGATGCCGGACGGCTTGCTGAATCTGCTGACGAAAGCGGAAGCGGTTCAGCTCATCCGATATCTGGGAACGTTGCCTGAAGGTGCCTCAGACAAGTATCGACACAAGTTGCCTTAGACGTACTTTGGCATTACATCACAGGGGCAAATAATCGACACAGATTCTGTTTCAGAATTACGAATTTGCTGCGACTGTTCCAGTCTGAATGTGTGATTTTAGCAGCGTTCAGGAAATCCTGTTCGACGGATTCTCTCAAACGCTGTGCAAATTTACGATCATAGACAGCCAGGCCAACTTCAAAATTCAGGATCAGGCTTCGGTAATCAAAGTTGGGGGTGCCGACCAGCGACCAGCTGTCATCAATGGTTAAAGTCTTCGAGTGCAGAATTCCCTTTGTATATTCAAAGATTTCCACACCAGAGTCCAGAAGCGGATCGTAGTAGGATCGACCAGCGTGAACGGTTGCAGGGTTGGCTGACTTACTGGATAGCAAAAGCCTGACGTGAACCCCGCGCCGTGCTGCTGACTCCAGGGCGGTGGTCAGTGATTCGGGGGGGACGAAATAGGAAGTCGTCAGCACAATACTTTCTCGTGCTTCGTTGATGGCAGCAAACATCATGGTTAAAAACACATCGGCATTTTTTTCCGGGCCTGACAGCAGCGTCTGGGCTGTCACAGTGCCAGTCGGATCGGGATGGGGGTAATATTCCGGCTGTGTTAACGCTTCGCCGGTGGCAAAAAACCAGTCTTCAGCGAAGACCTGTTGGAGTTGCAGAGTTTCCGGTCCCTCAATCTTAAGGTGTGTATCTCTCCAGAACCCAAGGTCATGGTTCAGTCCCAGGTATTCATCACCTATGTTCATTCCTCCGGTGAAAGCCGTCTTGCCGTCTACAATGACAATCTTGCGATGGTTACGCAGATTGATTGACCAGCGTTCTCGAATGGAAGCGCCCGGGAGGAACGGTGCAATCTTGATCCCGGCTGCCCGCATCGGTTTGAAAAAATTCTTACCCAGGCCAAAAGAACCCAGGCCATCATAGAGAAAACGGACTTCGACACCAGACCGGGCTTTTTCTATCAGTAGATCGCGAAGTAATGTGCCTGACTTATCGGGTTGCCAGATGTAATATTCCAGGTGTAATGAATGCTCGGCGTTTAAGATTGCCTGTTTGATTAAACCAAGTGTCCTGTTGGTGTCGGTCAACAGCTCAATATGGTTTCCGAAGGTGGGAACGGTATGGCTGGTATTCTGTGCCAGTCGCATCAGACTCTGGTTGATGGGGAGATACTCTTCATTGGAGAGCAACTGGTTCTGTACAATCTGGGGGAGTTTCGGTGCCAGTGACTGGTTCGCTTTCTCCTTTGAGAGCGATCTGCGCTGGACCCGATTAATTCCAAAGAACAGGTAGATGATTCCCCCCAGACCGGGCAGAAGAATGATGGTGAGGATCCACGCGACCGTAGAAATCGTGTGGCGGTTTTTCTTCAACAGGATGCTGGGGATTAAAGCCAGGGTTATCAGGTAGCCACAGAGCGACAGGGCTGCTGTTATCCAATCCATTGATCTGTCTCTTCGGCGCTTTCAGGCATGATACAGGGGAATCAAATGCTGTTGAGGTCGGATTATGCAGTAATCTGAATGTTTCTCATACCTCGTTCTCGTGTAGTTCGTTTAAAATTATGAGAATTCCGGGAACTGAACGCAAATCTGTCTCGTCAAACAGACGTAACGTATTATGATCCCATCTGATATTCAAAACTGAATCCCATCAATATATACAGGTTTCACCATGTTTTCGCTCAAAACACTTCGCAGCAGCGCCGCCGCATTCTTTTTAATCCTGTTGACGACTTTGGGCGTTTATCTCTTCGCTGATGAGAAAAGCGTCACGGAATCCCGTTCCCTGGCTCAGACGTATCAGAAACAGGGGAATTATCGGGATGCCTGGCAGATCTACCAGAAACTGGCGGTACAACCCGGTATTATTGATTCGGGAGTCGTGCATGACTTACAGAACGGAATAGAGTGCCTGCAACGATTAAACAGAATCAATGAGATGGATGAATTCCGCGATGCTGTTTTAAGTGCACACCAGAATCAGCCGCTGGTACTCTGGAAGCTGGCCGAGAGTTACATTCAGGGTCAGAATTATGGGTACATCATTGACGGCAAGTTTTATCGGGGACATCAGAGAGGGGGAGGACGCTATATCGATACTCAAGAGCAGGACCGATTGACTGCCCTGAAGCTGATGCATCAGGCGATTGAGCAATTAAAGAACAGCAATGATTCAGAGCTGGCATCTAATATCTTTTTCAACGCGGCAGAATACTATATGTCCGGTCGTCAGGGCCAGAATGCCTGGAAACTGCAGATTCTGACAGACCTGAATGCATCTCCGGATTTTGAGAGTGTTGGTTCCGAACCCGGCAGCTTCTTTCGCGGAGGTCCGAGTGGAGGCCCCGAGGGGGCGCCCGTGGACGATGCCGGTAATCCCGTCTATTACCGGGTTCCCGCTTCATTTGAAACGGCGAAAAATGATGGGGAACGCTGGCGGTGGATGCTCGATCAATCCATGAAACAGAAGCCAGCGAGAAAAGCGGAGGTGATTCTGCAGATTGCCGATTTTAATCGCAGTCAGTTTGGTGTCCAGACGCTGCGGAATTTTATGCATTATTTTTACCAGCAGAGTAGTACCGAGGATCCACAGGGGGAAGAACAGGTGAATCCCTACTCGCTGGAGAGCCTCAAGGAAACGGAAACGTTAACTCGACTGGCGACAGGCATTCAGCGGATCAATCTGCCTGACGATCTGAATTATATTCGCCTGTATCAGCGTGTGGTTGAACTGGGGAAAAGCAGTGCGGGCGAAAATGCGTTGAATCAGTTAACCAGTATCTTCGAGAATCGCAGACAGTATCCCCAGGCGGCAAAGTACCTGCAGCAGAATATTCAGGTATACGGCGACCCGGGTCAGAATAAACAGCAGCACTTGAATCAGATTGTGGGGAACTGGGGTCAGTTTGATCCGAATCAGGCGCAGGTCGCCGGGCAGGGAGCCGAGGTTGATTATCGATTTCGTAATGGAACGCGTGTGGAGTTTGAAGCCTATCAGATCCATGTCGAAAAACTGTTGACCGATGTCAAAAACTATCTCAAATCACATCCTCAAAGGCTGGACTGGAATCAGGCCAATATTTCGAATCTTGGGTATCGACTGGTTCACAATCAACAGAAAAAATATCTGGGAGCCCTGGTCTCACGCTGGGGCCTGGACCTGAAACCGTTATCCGGGCATCGCGACCAGCACGTCACGGTAACCACACCGCTGCAGAACGCGGGTGCGTACCTGCTGGTTGCCAAAATGCAGGATGGAAATACCAGCCGCATTGTTGTCTGGCTGGATGATACGGCGATCATTCACAAAAGAATGTCAGACAAGACCTGTTATTACGTCGCTGATGCCCGGAGCGGTAAACCGGTGGCGGGGGCGAATCTGGAATTCTTTGGCTATCGACATACGAATGTCGGTCGAAATCAACAGCAGACGCAGACCATTAACTTCGCAGAAAAAACCGACGAAAACGGCCAGGCATTCCCCACGGAATCCCAGCTGGAAAAAAACTACCAGTGGATCACAATCGCCCGGACAGCCGATGGGCGATTTGCCTTCAGCGGATATGATCGTTTCTGGTATTCACCTCAATCTGACCAGAGATTGCATGCGGTTAAGATTTATGGGATTACGGATCGCCCCGTCTATCGCCCCAAACAGAAAGTCGACTATAAATTCTGGGTACGGAATGTGGGTTATGATCTGACGAAGGCAGAGGACTCTGAATTTGCAAATTATAATGTGAACGTAAAACTGATCGGGAAAAATAACAAAACCGTCTTTGATAAAACACTCAAAACAGATGAATATGGTGGCTGTCAGGGAAGCTGGGAGATTCCAGAAGATGCAGATCTGGGCGTTTATCATCTGAATGTTACGGTTGTCTCACCTCAGCAGCCAGGCGTCCGGCGGAAACCCAGAATCGCTTCCAATATTTCATTTCGAGTAGAAGAATATAAAAAGCCGGAATTCGAAGTACTGGTGGAAGCTCCCGATGAACCTGTTGCTTTAGGTGATGTTGTCACCGCAAAAATCAAGGCGAAATACTATTTCGGCAGCCCGGTGGTGAATGGGCAGGTCAAATACAAAGTCACTCGAACAGCCTACAATCAACGCTGGTATCCTTACGATCCCTGGGACTGGTTATATGGTTCCGGTTACTGGTGGTTCTCCGGAGATTACACCTGGTATCCTGGCTGGGGTAAATGGGGGTGTATCGCGCCCGGACCATGGTGGATTCATCGTCCTTCACCACCGCCGGAAGTGGTGCTCTCCAATACGGTGGAGATTGGCGCTGACGGGGAAGTCGAGATCAAAATTGATACCGCGCTGGCAAAAGCGATTCACGGTGATCAGGATCACAAGTACGAAATCACGGCGGAAGTTGTTGATGAGTCACGGAGAACGATTGTCGGGCAGGGATCGGTGCTCGTTTCGCGTAAGCCATTCAAAGTCTTCAGCTGGATGAACCGAGGTTATTATCAGGTCGGCGATACGATGAATGCTTCTTTTAAAGCCCAGACACTGGATTCCAAACCAGTCACAGGCAAGGGCAAATTGGTCCTGTATCGCATCTCCTACAATGAACAGGGAGAACCCAAAGAGACCGCAGTTCAGGAGTGGGACCTCGATCCTGCGGAAGATGGTACGGCCCGTCAGAAAATCGCAGCGACCCAGGCGGGGCAATATCGCGTTGCTTATACGGTGACCGACAGACAAGGGAATCAGATCGAAGGGGGAAGCCTGTTTTCCATCCGTGGCGCAGGCTTTGATGGCAGGGAATACCGTTTCAATGATCTGGAACTCGTGGTTGAGAAAAAGCATTATCAACCGGGCGAAAAAGTCAAACTGCTCATCAATACGAATCAGCCAGGCAGTACGGTCCTGTTGTTCATTCGGCCTGTGAATGGAGTTTATTCCAAACCGAAAGTACTCAAGCTGGCAGGTAAAAGTACGGTTTATGAACTGGATATCGCGAAGAACGATATGCCCAACTTCTTTGTCGAAGCGGTCACCGTTCATCAGGGAACCGTGCATACGGTTGCCAGAGAAATCGCAGTACCACCTGAAAAACGGGTCGTGAATCTGGAAGTCGAACCTTCCGAGAGCGAATACCTGCCGGGCGAAGAAGCGACAGTCAAACTGAAGGTGACCGACGTGGACGGGAAACCGGTTCCCGGGTCCCTGGTGGTCAGCGTCTATGACAAGAGTGTGGAATATATCAGTGGCGGTTCCAATGTGAGTGATATCAAATCGTTTTTCTGGAAGTGGAAACGGTCTCATCATCCGTCAACATCCGAAAGTCTGAGTCGTTATTTTCACAATCTGTTACGTCCCGAGGAAGTGGGGATGCAGGTGATAGGTGCCTTTGGGAATCTCTCCCTGGAATCAGAGTCGCGGTACCCGAATTATGCGGCAGTCGGGGGAGGCTTCGGTGGAGGTGCTATGAGGAAATCAGGTATGAAAGAGGGGATGGTAATGGAAGGATTGGCAATGCCGATGGCAGCCAGAGCGGTGATGGCGGACGCAGCGGCGCCGGCCGATTCCTCCGCTGTGATCGAGCCTGTCGTGCGCCAGAACTTCGCTGATACTGCCTATTGGAATGCCATGATCACGGCTGATGCCGAAGGCCTGGCGGAAGTCTCGTTCAAAATGCCCGAAAACCTGACCAGCTGGAAAATTCGCAGCTGGGCAATGGGAGAGGGGGCCCGCGTTGGTGATGGAGAACAACTGGTTGTCACACGCAAAAATCTGATTCTGCGTTTGCAGGCCCCTCGCTTCTTTACGGAGACCGACGAGGTCGTATTGAGCGCGAACGTACATAATTACTTGAAGACTGCCAAAGATGTGAAAGTCGTTCTGGAACTGGATGGGGACACTCTGGAACCATTGGATGATGCTACTCAGACAGTCACGATTGACGCCAACGGCGAACAACGGATCGACTGGCGTGTGAAAGCGGTTCGTCCCGGCTTTGCCGTGATTCGCATGAAAGCGTTAACCGATGAAGAGTCTGATGCGATGCAGATGACGTTCCCGGTGAAAGTGCATGGTATTCTGAAAACAGAGTCTTTCACAGGTATGATTCGCCGTGATGCAGATCAGGCCGAGATCAGTTTTCAGGTTCCCGATCAACGCAAAGCGGAACTGAGTCGACTGGAACTCCGCTACTCACCCTCACTGGCGGGAGCGATGGTCGATGCTCTGCCTTACCTGGTCTATTCACCCCATAAAACAACCGACTGCACACTGTATCGTTTTCTGCCGACGGTAATGACACAGAATATTCTCAAACGGATGGGATTAAATCTGAAAGAAATTGAGGAGAAGCGGACTAATCTGAATGCACAGGAGATTGACGACGATCAGAAGCGGGCCGCACAGTGGAAACGCTATGATCAGAATCCGGTCTTCAGCCAGTCGGAGGTAGAGCAAATCGTCAAGCAGGGGGTCGCTGATTTAACCAGTATGCAGCTGGCTGATGGAGGCTGGGGCTGGTTTTCCGGCTGGCAGGAACGTTCTTCCCCCTACTTCACCGCACGAATCGTCCAGGGGCTGGCTCTGGCCAAACAGAACGATGTGGCGCTCGTCCCCGGTACTCTGGAACGGGGGATTGAATGGTTGAAAAACTATCAGGAGAAAGAACTGCAGAAACTGCTGAATGCTCCGTCAAAGAAAAAACCATATAAAACGTCGGCTTCCAATCTGGATGCGTACGTGTTTCTCGTGCTGGTCAACCAGGGGGTTACGAATCAGAAGATGTACGATTTCCTGTATCGGGATCGGACCAAACTCTCGGTTTATGCTCTGGGAATGCTGGGGCTGGCATCGCATGAACTGAAAAATCAGGAACGCCTGACGATGATCGTCAATAATATGGATCAATACCTGGTTCAGGATGCGGAAAATCAGACCGCTTATCTCAATCTACCTGAAAGTAATTACTGGTGGCACTGGTACGGCAGTGAAGTCGAAGCCAACGCGTACTACTTAAAGCTGCTTTCAAAAACTGATCCGCAGAATCCGAAGGCGGCGCAACTCGTCAAGTATCTGTTGAACAATCGCAAGCATGCGACTTACTGGAACTCCGTTTCCGATACTGCGATTGCGATTGAAGCATTAGCAGAATACTGGTCCGCCAGTGGAGAGGATCAGCCTGATCTGACGTTAGATATTTTTCTGGATGGGCAGAAGCAGAAAACGGTTCAGATCAACGCTGAGAATCTGTTCTCCTTCGATAATAAACTGGTGATTGAAGGAGCAGCACTGACATCCGGTGCCCATCGACTGGAAATCCGCAAACAGGGGAATGGGCCGTTGTATTATAACGCGTACGTGACGAATTTCACGAAGGAAGATTTCATCACCGCAACAGGACTGGAGATCAAAGTACAACGAAAGTATTACCGGTTGATTCCGGAAGAAGCTTCCATAAAGACCTCTGGCTCAAAAGGTCAGGCCGTTGATCAGCGGGTTGAAAAATACCGACGTGAGGCCATTGAGCATGAAACAGAACTGACCAGTGGAGACCTGATCGAAGTAGAACTGATATTCGAAAGCAAAAACGATTACGAGTACCTGGTCTTCGAAGATTTCCGGCCGGCGGGGCTGGAAGCGGTCGACCTGCGCAGTGGCTATTCCTGGAACGGCCTGGGGGCCTATCAGGAGTTTCGTGATGACCGTGTGGTCAACTATCTGCGTCAGTTGCCGCGCGGAACGCATAGCCTGAGTTATCGCCTGCGGGCAGAAATTCCAGGTCACTTCAGTGGTCTGCCCACACAAGGGTACGGAATGTATGCACCGGAACTGAAAGCCAATTCTGATGAAATCAAACTGAAAATCAGGGATTAGACTGTGTCCAGTTTTACTGTAGCGTCTCCAGGTCCATTTGGTTCGAGTATATTAGATTGACAGACGCTATCGTTAAATGTGATGCGCTCAAGTCATCAAGTATTGTCAGAGAGGATCCCAGGAACGGCCGTTCCAGCGATTGAGCCGGTTTTGAGCAACGTCGAACAGATACAAGGTGCGGTTCGGGAACATCGACTGCAGTTGAGCGGGAGTATGCTGCTCGGGACGGTAACGGCCTGTCAGGACCGGCGTGTTTAACTGGGGATCATTGATGACATAATCGATGTGCCTGTCAGAGGGATCATGCTTAACCAGTACCAACGCACGTTGTCGCATATAAGGATGGTGTTTCAGCATCATTTGAAACCAGTAATGTTTCAATCGGGAGAATGCGACATTGTTGACCACGATTTCCAGCTTGGAGACGGTCCAGAGCGGAGGAACTGCGATCAGATTTGTCGCAAAGGCGATTAATATCATGGCGGCCCAGAGCCAGCACATCAGAGGTCGCTCGAGTTGATGCCAGATACGAAACAGGGTCTGAGTCACCCGCGCAAAGAGGAGTGCCCATAGAGGTCCGGTTTCGAACACGTAATGCCAGTGCATGATGCCGTCGTACCAGTAGGGAATATGCACCACATGCAGAGAGACGATGGAAGCAAAAATCAGCCACCAGCGACTCCAGCGTCGGCATTCGGTGATCAGGAAGAGCAGTCCGGCCAGCGCGAGCGGTACCAGTCCCAGTGTCCATTGCAGGCTGGCCAGCAGTCGGTTTTTAACGTTCGAGGCAGCTAAAGCAGGCGTCAGATTTTCGGCCCACTTATCATAGTTCTCCAGGACTTTCGGACCGAGCTTCTGTTCTCCCCGCACGACATTATCGAAGCCATACACATGGCGTGGCGTGTAGATGTCTGTGTAAAGCTGGTAAGGCATTTTTAAGCCGTTACCAGTGATGGATTGATTGTAAAAGTACATGACCGTCAGACCGCAGACCAGAGGGATGGCCAGGCCTGTGATGAGGGGCGCGACAGACTTTTCTGGTGTTGCGTCGGGCGAAGAATGTTTCTTTTTTTTCAGGTACCAGCGAATGGTTTCCACACCCAGCCAGATGCCAAAGGGGAGTGCAAAACCCGCTGCAGTCATGGGGCGACAGAGCATTGCGAAGCTCAGTCCCAGACCTGCCAGCAAAGCCTCGCTGAATGAACGCGTTCTTTGCATTCGTAAAAAGAAGTACAGGAAGATCGACAAGCCTACCAGCGTCGGGTGATGTGCCAGCAGCAGGTTACTGAAGATCGCCATGCCAGGTGAGAGGGCTACGATGAGACCGGCCAGCAAGCCGACCCCGTTTCCGGACAGTTCTCTGCCGGACCAGAAAATAAAAAACGAGATGATGGCTCCCGCCAGCCAGTAAGCCAGATACGGTTTTCCGCAGGCCACAAACGGAGCCAGCCAGAAACCGGTACCGGGGAAATAGCGGCTGGCCATTTTGCCTTCATTCAGGACATGAACCTGATCGAAGACTTCAGGTGCCTCAGGGTGACTGGGAAACCAGGTCTGTCCTTTTCGGAATGTTTCCGCCTGAAAGAGATAGCTATATTCATCATGATAAGCGGGGGGTAAGTCGCCGAGTTTGAGATGAAGTTCCTCATTTACGGTGTGAGAGGCAGTCCAGCAGCTGATCGTGAACGAAGTTCCCGCCACCAGCAGGCTGAGTACGACAGCGAACAGATCCGGTTTATTTTCACTTTGTCGCTGGTTGACCCATTCCTGTGACAATCGGGGAATTAAAGTGCGGGAGAGAAATCGAACATGCAGAGCAGGGCGGATCCACCAGCACAAGGGGCTGAGAAGTAACAGCAGGAAGTAGGGAGTGGTATCAACATTCACATAGAGAAAAAAACGTGTAAGTAATGGCAGTTGCTGATTGTCTGCTTGAATCCGTTGCCACTCGAAATAGCCCAGAAAACAGAACAGAACGAGTAGGATCAGGAAATGGATCAGTGGAACCCAGACGGAAAGTTCTGGTTGAGTCTGCTCACTCTCGGGAGTCTGATTGACTGATGCAGGCAGTTTGGGTTCCATGAGTGAGTGGTTTTCAGAAAGCTGGAGATGGTTAATTATATGTATAATTAAAGAGTATAGCTTGAGACTTCGTCAAAAAGAAAGGGCGTGACCAGTTATGGTTCACGCCCTGCATTTGTTTTAGTCAGTTAACCTGTGGGGTTATTTCTTCGCCGTTTTTTTACTGGACGCTTCTGCCAGAATCTTGTCCAGAATTGATTTCTGAGAGGGTTCCAGAACAGTGACAATTTCTGCGTCTTTTTTCTTATTCAATTCTGCGAGCTGCTTTTTCAGACTGTCAATTTCTGATTTGTAGCTGGCCTGAATCTTGTAAATTTTATCCCGTTGTTCATCGGAGAGATTCAGTTTGCCATAATGATTGGGGAGCCGCCCTTTGGACTTTTTCGCAGCAGGCTTGGTCTCTTTGGCTGTGGCCTCTGATTTCGTCGTCTCTTTCTTTTGTGCCGGCAGGGAGTCGACTGAGCAAATGGCTAAGGATACGCCTGTCAGTAAAACAGCAAATACTTTCAGATAGTAATTTGAAATCATCGCATACTCCTGTTCTCTGGTGAAATACAAAGTTGAAGCACTCGTGCACTTCTGTTGTGTATATTGTGAACAGGTGATATCGACAGGATCAACTGCCAGGCAGTGTAAATTTGAAAATATGCAAATTAGTTCAGTTGTTCTCGGATGCGGTATAATTCTTCCAGCGCGGCGAGAGGCGTCATTTCGTCGACGTTTAAGTCTCTTATTTCATCCAGAACAGGATGTGCCGTATTTCCAAACAGGGAGAGTTGCTGATGCGATGATTTTTTGTCGACGCGTGGCGGAATTGTCGTCTGTCCACTCTCATCGAAATGGTCTTTTTCCAGTGTGCTGAGAATCTGATTGGCGCGCTGAATGACCTGATCCGGAATACCCGCGAGCCGAGCCACATGGATTCCGTAACTTTTGTTGGCAGAGCCTTCGACGATTTTGTGCAGAAAGACGATTTCCCCATCCTGCTCGTGGACAGCCACATTCCAGTTGCTGGCCTGTTTGAGCGTCTGAGTTAATTCGGTCAGTTCGTGGTAGTGTGTCGCGAACAGCGTACGCGATTTAATTTTGTCGTGCAGGAATTCCGTCATCGACCATGCCAGGGAAATCCCATCGTAGGTACTCGTGCCACGCCCGATCTCATCGAGAATGACCAGGCTTCGGTCCGATGCGGAATTCAGAATACGGGCCGCTTCGGTCATTTCGACCATGAAGGTACTCTGACCTTTGCTCAGTTCATCGCTGGCTCCCACGCGGGCGAAGATACGATCGGCGATACCAATTCGTGCTTCACTGGCTGGAATGAAGGAGCCGATCTGGGCCATCAGCGTCAGCAGAGCCGCCTGACGGATATACGTACTCTTACCCGCCATGTTGGGACCGGTGATGATCTGCACGCGACCATAGGGTTCTCCCAGCAGCACATCGTTGGGAACGAATTCCCCGGAGGGTTGCAGGCGGTCGAGCACGGGGTGTCGGCTTTCCCTGATATCGAGAACCGGATCTTCTGTCATTTCGGGGCGCGTGTAACCGGCGTGCATTGCCAGGTGCGCCAGGCCAAACAGGACGTCAATCTGCGCCAGGATTTCCGCTGTTTTCTGAGTTCGCGGTGCTTCTTTGGCAACCCGTTCGCGCAATTCGTCGAACATCGACTGTTCAAGTTCAATCGCCCGGTCTTCCGCTTTGAGCACTTTTTCTTCGTACTCTTTCAGTTCGGGAGTGATATACCGTTCCTGGTTTTTCAGCGTCTGTTTGCGGATATAGTGATCGGGAACCTTTGCGGCATGGGCGGCAGAGACTTCGAGGTAATAGCCGAAGACTTTGTTGTAGCCGACCTTGAGATTGGGGATGCCGATGCGTTCGGATTCTTCATTGCGATAGCCGGCGATCCATTCTTTGCCCCCTTTGGAGAGTGAGCGGAGTTCGTCCAGTTCATCGCTGAAGCCCGGTCGAATGACGCCCCCTTCGTTCAACGTTAACGGGGGATCTTCGATGATCATGGTCTCAATGTCGGAGCGAACTTCGGCACACAGATCGATGTCTGCTTCCAGCGACTGCAGCAGTGTCGCTTTGCGGCCTGTCAGTTTTGCTTTCAGTTTGGGGAGCAATGCCAGTGTCTGTGCCAGAAAGCTCAGGTCGCGTGCGCTGGCACGCCCGGTTGCGATGCGTGCGGTGAGTCGCTGCAGGTCGTAGGTTTTCGCAAGTTGCTCGCGCACTTCAGTGCAGAGCACCGGGTTTTGCGAGAGTTCTTCGACGGCATCGTGACGGCTTTCAATCTGCTTGAGACTGGTTAATGGATTGGCGATCCAGTCGGTCAGTAACCGCGCTCCCATTGAGGTGACGGTTTCGTCCAGAACCGAAATCAGACTGCCTTCCCGCTTGCCTTCCCGAATGGTTCGCGTCAGTTCCAGACTGCGGCGGGTGGCTTCATCGATCAGCAGGCGATCGCCACGCTCGTAAGGCTCGATCTGATTGATGTGTGGGATCGCGCTTTTCTGCGTGTCCTGGACGTATTCAAGCAGGGCACCGGCGGCTGTGATGGAAGGAGTGCCTGCTTCCAGGTTGAAGCCTTCCAGCGTTTTGGTACCAAAGTGTTCCAGCAGACGTTTTTCGCATTCCCCTTCTGCAAACGACCAGGGCGGCCGCTCGGTCAGCATGGTGTCCAGATGACCGACGGCATTCTGCAATGCCGTATTCCCTTCGGCGAATATACACTCCGCCGGATGAATGCGGGCCAGTTCGTCAACCAGATGCTCGGCAGTCGTGTTGGATGTCAGGAAGCGACCGGTCGAAAGTTCCAGCCAGGCGAGGCCGATATTCGATTTGCCAAAATAGATGCTGGCCAGGAAGTTGTTCTCATGCGGATCAAGCAGGGCATCGTCTGTCAGGGTTCCGGGGGTGACGACCCGGGTGACTTCCCGTTTGACCATTCCCTTAGCTTTCTTCGGATCTTCCACCTGATCGCAGATGGAGGCCCGGTAGCCGGCATGAATCAGCTTATACAGATAGTTGTCCAGAGAATGATGCGGGAACCCGGCCATCGGGATCGGGTTGCTGGAGGTTTTGTCCCGACTGGTGAGTGTAATTCCCAGAATACGGGCCGCGATCTCGGCGTCTTCATGGAAGAGTTCGTAGAAATCACCCATACGAAACAACAGGAGCGTACCTGGATTCTGGCGTTTGACTTCCAGATACCGCTCCATCATCGGGGTCAGCTTCTTGCCTGATTTCGTCATGCGTCCTGATTTTCTCTGACTGTTAGCGATAAAAAGAGAGTGTTATTTCTTCGTTCGTTTTTCCGGAAACAGCGTACTCACACTCGTCCGGTCGTGAATGGATCGAATGGCGGCGGCAAAGGAGTGCGCGACCGAAAGTACTTCGATGTTATCCGGCAGCGGATCAATCTGAGTTTCCAGGGTATTGGTCATAAACATCTTTTTCAAAGGACTCGCGCCGATCCGCTCGGCTGCTCCTTTAGACAGAACGCCGTGTGTCACCGCGGCATAGATGTCTTTGGCCCCTTTCTTCTTCAGAACTTCAGCCATACTGACCAGGGTGCGGCCGGTGATGGTGAAGTCATCCACCAGGATCACATTTTTCCCTTCGACTTCACCGATGACTTCCAGAACTTCAACGGTCTCGGAATGGTCTTTGCGAAGTTTGTTACCAATCACAACGGGTGTTCCCAGGAGCTTCGCGAAGTCAGAGGCTTCTTTGGCAAAGCCGACGTCCGGACTACAGACCACCAGATCTTTGATATTCATCTTGCGAATATGATCGCTGATGACATGGCGTCCATACAGGTGATCGACGGGAACACTGAAGAAGCCCTGAATCTGCGGGCTGTGCAGGTCCATCGTCAGTACGCGGTCGGCGCCGGCGACTTCAATCGCGTCGGCACAGACGCGGGCCCGGATCGAAACCCGTGGCTCGTCTTTTTTGTCCCCCTTGGCATAACTGAAAAAGGGGATGACCGCGGTAATCTGCTGCGCGCTGGCCCGTTTCAGGGCATCAATCCAGAACAGAAGTTCAACAAAGTTATCGTTCACAGGGTAGTGGACGCCTTGAATGATATAGACATCGCGCCCCCGCACATTTTCCAGAATCCGGACGAAGATATTCCCTTCACTGAACTGGTGGGCTTCACAGGGTGTCAATCGAATACCAAGCTCATCGGCAATGGCTTGTGCCAGGATGGGATTTCCCGAGCCGGCCATGATGGTCAGGTCGCCTTGGGGAGGTTGAAAAGACTGGACGCGGGGTCCTCTGGAAAGTGGATTGGGAGAGCTGGACATTAAATAACAGATCAATCAAACAGGGCAATGATTCGCCGGAAAACGTGACTATTCTTGGGAATTCTGGATAATTTAGCTCTGCTCCATTTATGAAGAAAAGCAGACTCCATAATATCGATGCTGAATGGCAAAACAAGCGAACGCTTGCCAATATCCTCAAGGATGGTTCCAAGAGGTACGGTATCGTCCGTAATATTGACACAAAACTGGTGACTCAGGACTGAACCCATCAATCAGTCCGCAACTGATGTTGAGATATCTAAAATGACAGAAAGAATTTACAACTTTTCTGCGGGACCGGCGGCTCTTCCCTTACCAGTACTGGAACAGGCTCAGAAGGACCTCATTTCTCTGGGCGATACCGGAATTGGCGTTCTGGAACACTCGCATCGCAGTAAAGCATTCATCTCCGTTTATGATGAAGCGGAAGCGCTGGTCCGGGAGCTGGCTTCCGTTCCCGAGAACTACAAGGTGCTGTTTCTGCAGGGCGGGGCATCGAGCCAGTTTTTTATGATTCCGATGAACCTGCTGAAGAAGGATCAGACCGCCGATTATCTGGTCACCGGTTCCTGGTCGAAAAAAGCGGTCAAAGAAGCCAAGAGCTTCGGTAATGTGAATGTCGCCTGCAGCAGTGAAGACAAGAACTTCTCTTACATTCCTGAGGAAGTTTCTCTCAGCGAAAATCCTGCTTACGTACATTTCACTTCCAATAATACGATCTACGGAACTGAGTTCGCGACCGAACCGACCGTGCCAGCAGGCGTGCCCCTGATCTGTGATGCGAGCAGTGATATCTTCTCGCGTCCCATTGATATCTCTAAATACGGAGTCGTCTACGCAGGTGCTCAGAAAAACCTGGGTCCCAGTGGCGTGACGCTGGTCATCATTCGCGATGATCTGATCGAACAGGGACCGACTGACATCCCGACAATGCTGCAGTACCGGACCCACTCCGAAGCGGGTTCCATGTACAATACGCCGCCCACATTCGGGATTTACGTGTTGGGACAGGTTCTGAAATGGTTGAAAGCAGAGGGCGGATTAGCTGCGATTCAGGAGCAGAATCAGGCCAAGGCTGGTAAACTGTATGATTACCTGGAGCAGAGCAAGCTGTTCAAAGCGACCGCTGCGAAACAGGATCGTTCGCTGATGAATGTCACTTTCGTGACCGGCGATGCAGACCTGGATGCCCAGTTCATTTCCAAGGCAACCGCAGCCGGGCTGGATGGTCTGAAAGGCCATCGTAGTGTCGGCGGAATGCGTGCCAGTATCTACAATGCTTTCCCCGCAGAAGGTGTGGATAAGTTAATTGAAATGATGACTCAGTTCGAACAGGAACACGCCTCTTGAATCCACCCGAAGTCGATAAAGCGCATGCGGATATAGGGCTGGTTTGTGCTCTGCCGATGGAGATCCAGCCTTTTCTGGATCGCTGTGAGCACGTCAAAAAATATACCGGCGGTTCGTATGTGTTTCGGGGTGGTTTTCTGGATCGAATCAAAGTCGCGGTCGTACAGACGGGAGTGGGCTTTGCCCGCGCCCGGGCTGCGACCCAGGCGCTGATCGACGCGCATTCGCCCCCTTGGGTATTGTCGGTGGGGTTTTCTGGTGCCTTGAAACCGGAAATGAAAACGGGCGACATCGTGGTCGCGACTTCGGTGAGTGACCTGCACGGACAGGAACTGCAGAACGATGTCCATTTCCCGGAAGATCCGGAGCACGGGCTGTATGTCGGGCGGATTCTGAATACGGACGAAATAGTTCGTACCGTCGACGAAAAATTAAAACTGGCAGCACAATTTGACGCATTGGCCGTTGATCTGGAAAGTCTGGCGGTGGCGCAGGTCTGTCAGGCAGCGAAAAAAGGCTTCATGGCGATTCGCGCGATCAGCGATGACTGTTCAACCGACCTGCCTCCCGAAATCATGTCGATCCTGGGAGAAACGGGGGCCGTCCGAGCAGGAGCAGCGTTAGGAGCTGTCTTCAAACGACCGGAGAGCATCAAGGAAATGTGGAAGATGCGCGGCGATGCTTCGCGGGCGGCAACGCGTCTGGCCAGTTTCCTGGATGGTGTCGTCGTTCAACTCTACGAAGCCCGACATTAAGGTGCGGTTTCATCTCTACGAGATGAAGAACCGGGGCTAACGCCCTTCGGCTAATAGCGAATGACTTGCTCTCGCTAGAGGGGAGCAGGGAACGCCGACTGACAAAGTTCTTAAAAAAAATCAGCCGCACGGCGTTAGCCGCGGTTAATACCAATCCTGGTGAGCGTCACTTTCCTGCGAATTACCCTCAAAACAATTAAAAAATGATGCCTAATACTCTCCAATCTCTTCACCGCCCGCTGGTGTGCTGAGGGCTTTCAATATCGCAGGATCAATGTCTTGCGGGATAAATCGTACTACCCCATCTGCGAGTAAGACATGAGTTCCTCCGGTGGAAGGAGATTTTCTGTTGGGGCCGATCACTTTTTCGGGTACGTTCAGCGAAGTCGGATCGCCCCAGGTTTTGAACTGTTCGCCGATTTCTACCGCCAGAATGGTATTTGACATCCCATCGCAAATCTCATTGAAGGGCATGCCGGTGTTCTGTTTCAGGACCAGTTCATTTCCGATGTAATGCGATAAAGCATAGTCATCCGACGTGCGTCTGGCTTTCGTTCTGGGATTGAGATATTCCGGGACTTCCTGTTGAAACGGTTTCTGGTTGGCGCGGACATTCCACGGCTTGCTGAAATCGATCTGTTTGTAAAGAGCCTGCTGATCCAGATAGGGGAGGATCAATGCCTGCCAGCTATGCAGGGGTTCTCCATTCGCTGTGGTAATCGCTCCCGGCGGAAATGTTTCAGAAGAATGAGAATTGTTATAACTGTAATTATGGAGCGCCAGACCGATCTGTTTCATATTGTTTTTAGTGACAGATCGTCGAGAACCTCTTTTCGGCTGGAAGGCGGGCAAGGAAAATCCAATGACAAGAATGAGGCACAGTACGAGTAGCAGTACCGGGACTCTACTGTGGTGGTCTTCAGGGGCCGATTTCGTTTCATCGATTTCAAAGAACAGGCCGGGCAGCATGGAAGCGGGAAAGAAATCTCGGGCTGCTTCCTGTCTGATCAGGTCTGATTCGGTGATCTCGCCCGCAGCCACGAACTCTTCCAACTGTTCTCTGGAGAAGGGACCGGTGATTTGATCATCTCTTTTGATGTACCAACCTGACATGTCTCTGCCTCCCAACCTCTACTGTTAACTTGAGGAATCAGGGCCTGATATTATTGTACCAGAGCGGGACTTAATAGTCTCCCACTTTTTCGCCGCCATCAGGTGTGCTTAATGATTTCAGGACTGCAGGATCAGTGAGTTCTGAAAGAAAGCGCACACTTCCATCTCCGAACAGGACGTGTTTCCCTCCCACGTACGGATTTGTTTTGCCGGTCGCAAACATCTGTGACGGGTTAGTCAGGTTGGCAGGATCACCCCAGGGCTTGAAGTCCTCTCCAGTTTCGACAGCAAAAATGGTGTTCGACACCCCGTCCCTGATTTCACTGATGCGTGTTCCCTGGTTCGGTTTTAAAACCAGTTGATTCCCCTGGTAGCTGCTCAGTGCATAGCCAGCGGGAGAGACTGTGTCCTGAATTTTGGGATTATGATAGGCATTGATTAATTGCTGAAACGGTTTCTGATTGGCGGGATCATTCCAGGCTTTGTTAAAATCGATCTGCCGATAAAGTGGTTCCTCGCCGATATACGGCAGAATGGCAGTCAGCCAGCTGTGACCGGGTTGACCTGCTGCTCTTTCAATCGAACCGGCGGGGAGCAGATCATGACGGTCATCATAAAGGTGGATTGCCAGTCCGATCTGTTTCAGATTGTTTTTTGATGTACTCCGCCTTGCCGCATCTCTCGACTGCTCAACCGGAGGGAGGACAGCAGGGACTATGATGAGTCCCAGCAGGAGGATCCCCCCTGTGAGAGCCGTGTAATACAGGAATGAGCTCTGTTCGGTAGGGGGGGCCTGGTTGAGTTCTTGATCGTCCATGTTGTCTCCCTGTCAAAAGCGAAATTAGAATTCGCATTTTGCTTCTCCCCCATCGGGGGTGCTGAGGTCTTTCAGGATTTGCGGGTCGATTTTATTTGATACGAATTGAACGTGACCGTCACTGAAGAGGATGAGGTTGCCGCCGGGAAACAGGGTTTTCTTATCGGGACCAATGACATCGGCGGGCCTGGCAACGTTTGCGGGATCTCCCCAGGCTTTGAAGTGATCGCCTCGATCAACCGCCGAAATCGTGTGTGAGGCTCCATCGGTGATCTGACTGAGCGGTATCCCCTGATTTTTTGTCAGCAGTAGTTCGTTTCCTACATAATGAGATAAAGCATATTCCTCAGGCGATTTCAGTTCATCACTCCAGGGAACGACATAACACCGAACGATTCGTTGAAAGTGCTGTTGATTTGCCGGATCGTTCCAGGGTTTCTCTAAATCGATCTGCTGATACAGTTGATCCTGATCGACAAAGGGGAGGATCCGGGTCTGCCAGCTATGCAGAGGCGTTCCTGTTTTGGTGAACGTCGCACCCGCAGGGAACGTCTGGTGCTCTTTCTGATAGTTCCACAATGCCAATCCCAGCTGTTTCATGTTGCTTTTTGAAACTGATTGACGGGCGAGATTGCGTTTCTGGATTTTCATCTTTTCGACGACAGGGCTGAATAGAAATGCCAGAAGAGCGACGGCAAACAGGCAACCCACCAGAATAATGAGGAATGTACTGGCAGAAGGTGTGAAGTTGTCGGGGGCCGTTGGTTGGACCAGGGACTGTTCGGTATTAGTAATCATAGATTCGTTCGCCTCCATCAGGGGTACTCAAAGCTTTTAATATCGCGGGATCAATATTCTCTGACACAAAACGGATGCTGCCATCTCCCATCAGGACCTGGTTCCCTCCTGTGGTAGAAGGCCGGTTGGGAGGACCGATGCGGTCCGCAGGGTCAGCGAAATTAGTGGGATCTCCCCAGGGCTTGAAGTTTTCTCCCACTTCAAAGGCCATGATCGTATAGGCCAAACCATCTTCGACCTGGCGAAATCTGTCGCCATGATTGGGGCTCATCAACAATTCATTTCCCACGTAATGGGAGAGTGGCAATCCTTCCGGGGAGACCTTTTCCTCAATATTCGGGTTCAGGTAGAAGGGCATCTCTTTTGTAAAGATGCCCTGGTTGGCAGGACTGTTCCAGGCATAGTCGAAGTCAATCTTATTGTAGAGGGGAGCCTCACCCATGAAAGGGAGAATAAAGGTTTCCCAGCTTTGCGAAGGCGCGCCGTCAATCGTTAAGGTTCCACCCGGCGGTAAAATTCCATGTGTTTCATGGTAGTTGTGCAACGCCAGCCCAATCTGCTTGAGATTATTTTTTGAGTGCGATCGACGGGCTGCTTCCCGCGCCTGTTGCACTGCCGGCAGAAGTAATGCGAGCAGGATTCCCACGACAAAGATTCCCCCCACGCCGACCACGGCCAGTATGATAATCAGGGACGTCTTGCTGTTTTTGGGAGGGGATGGGGGATCAGTTTGCGATCCTGTTTCAAACTCATCCCAGGCGGAGGACACCGCTCCGGTGAAGAGATCGCTCACTTCTGCAGCGGGGTGAAATTCACCTTCCTCACCCTCTCTGACGAGATCTGCTTTTTGAACTTTGCCTTCGGCAGCGAGTTGATTCAGTCTTTCCCGAGTGAGGGGACCTGCAACCTGACTTCCGCGTTTTACGTACCAGTTCGCCATAAACGTCTGCTTTCAATATTATGAATGCTGTCAAAGTTGGTCACGAAGTCAAAACTCACCAAGTCGTTCTCCACCGCCGGGAGTTTCCAGTTTTTTCAAGATTGAAGGATCGATGTTTTCCGAAACGAAGCGGACGCTGCCGTCTCCCAGTAATACATGACTGCCTCCGCTGAACGCCGGTTTGTTGCCGGGGCCCATTCGATCTGCCGGAAGTGCGATATTCGTAGGATCTCCCCAGGGTTTAAAATTCTCGCCGACTTCGAATGCCAGAATCGTATTGGAACTACCATCGGTGATATCACGGATTCCGATTCCTGAATTGATTTTCATGACCAGTTCGTTGCCTACGTAATGAGACAGCCCCAGGCCTTCCGGCGAGACGCGTTCTTCGATATTGGGGTTCAGATAAATCGGGATTTCCTGTTTGAACAAATCGATATTATCCGGGGCGGTCCAGGGTTGATCAAAATCTACCCGACTATAAAGGGGGGCCTGTTCGACGTAGGGTAACAGCGCCGTGGACCAGCTCTGGTAAGGCACACCGTCTGTGGTCTGGGTTCCACCGGGAGGGAAAGAACTATAGACGTCGTGGTAATTGTGTAAAGCCAGCCCGATCTGCCTGAGATTATTTTTTGAAGCAGATCGACGAGCCGCTTCCCGGGCCTGCTCTACTGCAGGCAGCAAAAGCGCGAGCATAACCATCACCATAAATATGCCGCCGACACCGATGACCGCCAGGATGATGATCAAAGTGGTATGACTCTTTTTCGGCGCAGCTTGACTGGACTGTGGTTGTGTTTCCGGACCTGCTTCAAATTCATCCCAGGCGGAGGTTTCAGAGCCGGTGAAGAGATCATTCACATCAGCCGCAGGATGAAATTCTCCCTCTTCACCCTCTCTGACGAGGTCCGTTTTTTGAACTTTGCCTTCCGCAGCCAGCTGATTCAGGCGGTCTCGTGTCAGAGGGCCGGCGATTTGACTTCCACGTTTCACATACCAGTTAGCCATAGCAGCTATCCTTGATGGTGGGGGTGATTTTTTTTCTTCAGTTAATCACAGCAGAAAATGAGAAAACAAAAATTCAGAATTTGTCCATTCGCTCGCGTCCCGCGGGTGTACTCAATGCTTTGAGTAATTCCGGGTTAATCTGATCTGTCACAAAGCGAACCGATCCATCTGCAAACAAGAGATGGTTTCCGCCGGTAAAGGACGATTTCTTTCCGGGGCCGATTATCTCAGCAGGCTCTGCCGTGTTTGTGGGATCGCCCCAGGGTTTAAAGTTTTCCGCCACTTCCACTGCCAGGATGGTATTTGCGGTGCCATCTTTAAAATAAGGGTAGCGCATGACACCGTTGGTTTTGAGTACCTGTTTATTGCCTGCATAATGAGTCAGGGCTAATCCTTCTTCGGAAACGTTCTGTCTGATTGCCGGATTTAAATACAGATCAATGACAGTTTTGAACAAGGGATAGTTTTGCGGATGAGTCCATGGTTGTTCAAAAATAACTTCATTGTAAAGCGGGGCCTGATCGATATACGGCAAAATCGATGTTTGCCAGCTGAGATAAGGCTTGCCATCGTGAGTCTGGGTTCCACCGGGAGGAAAGGTACTATAGGTGTCATGATAATTACTCATTGCCAGGCCGATTTGTTTTAAATTCTTCTGTGACAAAAGTCGATTTTCCGCTTCGACTTTCTGTAACAGGAGAATTGCGCCTAGTCCCAGGATGATTGTCAGGACGGCAATCACAAGTCCTGAAATGAGAACTGTATAACTTTTACGGGGAGGCGGTTCCGTTTCTTGAGCCGCGTGTTGACTGGTACCACTACCGGGAAACAGCTCCAGAACGTGCGCTGCCGTAATGAAATTGCCGTCTTCGCCTCTGCGAACCAGATCCGATTTCTGGAGTTTTCCTTCCTGGATCAGTTCGCGCATTCGGGCCAGCGTCAGGGGACCAGCGGTTTCATTCTCTCGTCTGATGTACCAGTTCTCCATGATTCTTCCTTTAAGCGATCCTGCCAGATAGTGACATATTCAGAATACCGCTTCTGTTCATTAGAATACAGGGAAACATCAGGCAAGAATGTATATATTTATAATATCTGGAGGTGAGAGAATAGGAGCTTGCACACAGATTCTGGTAGGATGATTGTGGTCTGAAAATGATCGATTCAAATCTCAACAGGTGAGGAGAAAACCGCGTGTCTGCTGAATCTGCAATCCGTCCCTGGATTCTGTCCGAGATCAATTATGCTTATGTGAAAGAGAATCCTTACCAGGTCGCCGTATTGCCGATGGGGGCGACCGAGCCCCATAATCTGCATTTGCCTTACGGGACAGACACCTACGAAGCCGACGCCATCAGCGCGCGGGTCTGTGAGGCTGCCCACCAGCGAGGGGCGAAAGTTGTGATGCTGCCGCCGATCCCTTACGGTACGGAAACCAATCAGTCTGCCTTTCCGCTGTCGATGAATGTGAATCCCTCGACACTGGGGCAGATGATTATGGATCTCGTCGATTCCCTGGCGAATCATGGGGTTAATAAACTGCTGATACTCAACAGTCATGGCGGGAATGACTTTAAACCACTGCTGCGCGAACTGCACGGTTCTACGACGGTGCAGATTTTCCTGGCCGACTGGTTTCGAGGCACATCGGCAGATGTGAAAGCGGAGATTTTTGAAAATCCGGATGACCATGCAGGCGAAATGGAGACGTCTCTGGCACTGGCCTACTTTCCCCATCTGGTTAACCGCGATCCCGCATCCGGCGCGTTACACGCTGACGAGGGGGCGACGAATGCCACTCGTTTCTCTGCAGTCAATGAGGGCTGGGTCAGCATTACCCGCCCCTGGCATCTGCTCACGACGAATTCGGGTTCCGGAAATCCGCACAAGGCGACTGCAGAGAAGGGGGAGCGGCTGATGCAGATCCTGGTTGACCGCCTGTCTCAATTTGTCGTCGAACTCTCTGAGGCCAATCTGGATGACCAGTTTCCTTTTTAATCGAAGTGTCAGATCGGTCTGCCTGGCTGCTTTATGCGGTCTGCTGCTTTTCTCGCAGAATTGCTCCCTCTGCGCAGAAGAGAAACCATCGGCAATCTCCTTTCAGGATGTGACCAATGCGGCGCAGATAAACTTTCAGCATCGTTCTCCCGTGACGGTCAAACGACACCTGCATCTGATGATGGGGTCCGGCGTGGGCTGGGTTGATTTTGATCGCGATGGTTTCCCTGATCTGTTTTGTGCACAGGGGGAAGAGTGGAGTAACGTTAAACGGAAACAGGGGCAGCCTGTCGACGTGGCGCTCTCCAATCGTCTTTACTGGAATCGCAGAAACGGTCAGTTTCAGGATGTGACCGCTGTCTCGGGATTGACGGTGATGAACTACTCGATGGGAATCGCGGTGGGCGATTATAATCATGACGGCTTCGATGATTTGTATGTGAGCGCCTTCGGACGCAACCTGTTGTACTGTAATCAGGGGGACGGAACCTTTTCACAGGTTTCTTCTTTAGCGCACGTCGATGATCCGGGGTACGGGGCCAGTTGTACCTGGGCCGACATCAATGGGGATGGACTGCTGGATCTGTATGTGGTGAATTACCTGGAGATCGATCGGGAACACTATCCGATCTGCAGTCGCCGGGTCGACGGGGCGCGCGTTTATTTCATCTGTCATCCGCGCTACGTTCCGGGCCAGTATGATGTGGTCTATCTCAATCTGGGAAATGGTGCGTTTCTGGATGTGTCCCAGAAAGCGGGCCTGCATAGTGAGCCGGCGCGACAGGGGCTGGGAGTCTTCGCAGCCGACTATGATCAGGATGGCGACATCGATCTGTACATCGCCAACGATTCGGTCGCGAATCAGCTCTGGATCAATAATGGCCAGGGTGTATTTACCGATCAGGCGCTGGTTGCCGGTCTGGCATTCAACCGAAGCGGTGACCGGGAAGCAGGGATGGGACTGGCGGGAGCCGACTATAATGGCGACGGTGAAGTGGATCTGTTTGTCACTAATTATTTTGGTGAAACCAATACGCTATATCGGAATGAAGGGGGATTGTTTTTTCTGGATGTGACCGATGAGACGGGGCTGGCTGCGCCCAGTCATGCGCGTCTGGGGTTTGGTACTTCGTTTCTCGATGTGAATAATGATGGCTGGGAAGATCTGTTTGTCACGAACGGGCACGTGCACGACCGGTTATCTCAGTTGGGGAAAAGCGAACCTTACGAGCAGGAGCCGCAGTTGTTTCTCAATCAGGCTGGTACGCGGTTTCAGGATGTTTCCGAAAAGTCCGGAGAATTCTTCAAAACGAAACAGGTGGGCCGAGGTTGTGCCGTGGCTGATTTTAACCAGGATGGACTGGTTGATCTTGCCGTCTCCCATTTGAATGAGCGACTGGTCCTGCTGGAAAACCGCTCAGAACAGATTCACAAAAGCATGGCGCTGCAGTTAGTGGGTACCACTTCCAATCGGAGTGCGATCGGGGCGGTCGTGGAAGTGGTGAGTGATTCACGAAAACTAACCCGGCTAAGAAAAGGGAGCAGCAGTTATCTTTCCGCGGATGAAGCCTGGATTACCTGTGGGCTGGGTGACTGCCGTTCAGAAATCTCCGTCAAAGTCAGATGGCCGGGTGGGAAAACCGAAAACTGGACTGGATTACAGCCGGGGGGCCGTTATACATTGATAGAGGGAACCAGCGTTTTACCAGACCAGTCTCAAACCCAACCCTGACTATGAATCGCCTGACAGAATCTGAAAAACTGACGAGTCCTTTCGTTAAACAGAAAAGAAATCCCTTTTTATCCAGCGGTTTCCTGATTCTGACTGGCGGCTGTCTTGCGTTGTTTCTCTTTCTGCTGTTTGAATCCGAATCAGGGGATTCCAGTACCAGCCAGCCGACGGCTTCAGAAGCGTCTGCGCGAAATTCAGAAAAGGCAAAGCGGAAAGAACTGATCGCGTATCTCCAGAATCACCCCGATGATGAATTTGCCCATTTCCAACTGGGCGAACTGATTCAGGATCGCGCTCCCTTCCAGGCTCTGGAAAATTTTTCGCATGTCACAGAACGGCATCCCCGCTATTACGAAGCGGTCGAAGCCATTGCGAAGATTGCGATGGAGCAGGGACTCGATGATCGGGCGACGTCGGCGTTATTCATTCTGGTGCGTGAGTTTCCTGAAGAACGTCGCTATCAGAAAAGCATGGCGGAACTGCTGTTCCAACAGGGGAGATCCAACCGGGCGCTCAGATATGCCCGGCGTAATATCGAACTGGGGGGAGAAGCGGCAGACGACTATCTGCTGGTCGCTGAAATTTTAAAACAGGCAGGACGCACGATAGAAATGACGGGACCTTTGAAACAGGCTCTGTATCAGGAGCCCGGGTTGTATGACGCTCATTTAAATCTGGCGTATGCCGCTTTGTATTCGGGGGATCTGGAAACGGCGACGCGCGAAGCGAAATGGTGTCTTGCCGAAAAACCCGAGTCGACGACGGCGTTGCGGTATCTGGCAATCATCAATCGAAATCAGGGGAACATCGAGAAGTCGATTTCGTATATTGATCAGGCCATGGGCACTGATCCGGAGGATCTTGAATCTCTGCTGCTGAAAGCCGACCTCCTGATTTATCAGAGAAAAGGTGAGCAGGCTTATGAACTGTTAAAGCCTCTGTATGCGAATCAGCAGACTGACAGACGTTATATTTCTGCTTTGGCGCGCGCCGCTGGTTTAGCGGGCAAACGTGAGGAGGCGCTGGAACTGCAGCAACTCAATCAGAGGTTGATCAAGGAAGAAGATTTACGCCCCTCTTCACTACAGAGTGAGAGTGTGCAGAAGAGGCAGGCGGGGAGAAAGTAAACTTCGAATGTTGCAGAGAGTTTCCACTCAGCCCGTATTCACCTGGATTCGGCGTGGTTCTGCTTTGGGAGCTTTGGGAAGGAAAATCCGCAGGACCCCGTTTGCCAGCTTGGCTTCGATTTCGCTGTGTACAATTTCGCCGCTCAGGATGAACGAACGCAGATAATTGCCGACTTCGTATTCCTTATGTAAGGGACGTGCCCCCTCGGGAATTTGTGGTTCGACTCTTCCCAGCAGGGTCAGTTTATTGTCCTGAACCTGCAGCTCCAGCGAGCCGACCGAAACTCCGGGAAGATCCGCGTACAGCACAAGACCTTCGTCGGTTTCATAGATATCAATCGGCGGAGTGAAAACAAACTGCTCCGGGGAGGAAAGTTCCCTTGGTTCATCTTCGTTGTGTTGTCGGCTCATTGCTTTGTCCTATTCTCCTGAACTCACCGGAATCTGACGGGGAAGCTCTTCTTCCAGTTTGGGAAGATGAATCTTCAACACGCCGTCATTAAATTCAGCGGAGAGCTGCTCGTCCGAGATCCGATCCGGGATGCTGATTGATCTCTGCCATTCACCGAAGGTACGCTCTCTGCGACGGAATCGCTCTTCGGGAATGTCTCGATTATCCACCACTGGAGAATCGCGATGTCCCTTTAAAGTCAGTACGCCATTGGCGATGGTCAGTTCCAGATCCTGAACCTGCATCCCTGGCAGCTCGGCTGTGATCAGAAACTCATGTTCCAGTTCAAATATATTGACGGCAGGGTACTGGCGGGGCATACGAATTCCCTGAACGGTGAACTCAACCCCTTGAATCAAACGGTCGACTTCACGCTCCAGGTCCCGTAATGGATTCCATGACTGGTCCCAGCGAAATATCGGCATTTTCTCTATCCTTAAACGTCAGTGAATTTCAGCTGTATCCAGTAATAAGCAAAGGGCATACCATTTGGTAGTAGAGAGCCTTTTTCACTTAAAGGAGTTGTATGTTCCTGTTGTGTAATGGATTACGTCGTGGAAGCTGGCCTCGGAGATGGCAGGGAAAGGGGCTCGGATGTCAATCTGGCATGTGGATATCGTCACAATTGCGGTTCAGGACGGTGCCAATCTGGCAGGTTTAAGAGGCCGGACTTCATCGATCCCACTGTATGGGTTGGATTGATCCTGTTACCAGTGTTGTCCCAAAGAGAATCCCTGTGATGAAGATCAGCCGAAAAATCCAGAGCGCATACTTCGGCCCGAAAGAGATTGTGAGCCTTTGCCCTTTGCGAGTGTTAGCAACAAACCATTGTGCCTTGATCAAACCGATCAGGGAAAGGATCAGAAGGATTCCACCAATCAGTTGATGTTCTGCGATATGAAAAGGCATTAACCCAGGTCTTCTGTATGTGCCATCCGTTGAGATGTATCGGTTTTGGGAAACAGGACCCAGAACATGAGCGTGGCGAACAAAGCAATCGCCGCACTACTGAGCCAGATGCCAGGCCAGTCCCGCAGCATCTGTGCGGTTTCACCAGACAGGTTTTTCTGAGTGAATTCGATGATGCCCGTCTGCGAGGGAATATTCCATGTGGTGCGCACCAGCGTGTCTTTTCCCGTCGAAGTGAAATAGTCGCCGATCGATCCGCTGATGAACCCTCCGGCGAACATCCCGAGTCCAAACACGAACGTTCCGAAAAACGTCTGCATGCTGCCGCGTACATCCAGGGGTGAGACTTTATCCACATAGATATAAGCGGCGGCCAGGAAGCAGCCGAAGCAGAGTCCGTGCATCGCCTGTCCCACGCAGGTGAGGGCGATGGCGACCGTGAAGCCTTTCACGATGGCAACGGTTCCAATTGTGGATGCATAGGCAAAGATGAGACTGCGAACCAGATAGGAAAGCAGGCCGACCAGCATGACCGTTTTGAAGCCATACTTTTTAATCCCGAAGCCGAGGACCGCCATCACCAGAACTTCGAATACCTGACCGATGGAACTGATGCGTTGTTCCCAGGCACCGGTGACGTCCGCCTGCTTCAGGACCGCACTCAAAAACGGACTGTTCCATTGAAAGTAAAACTTATGCACGATTGATATGATAAAAGCGACAGTCACCAGGACCAGAAAATGGCGGTACTTGAGCATCTTCAGCACTTTTCCCGGGGCCAGATCTTTCTTGTCACTTTTCACAGGGGGAGTGTGAGGCAGAGTCAGACAGTAGGCCGCCATCACGAGTCCCACGACTCCTGCCATGGCGAGTACAACACCCCGACCCGTGTTAAGTGCTTCTCCTTTGAGATTCGCCAGAAAGACGCCCTCAGCGATCCAGGCGGGAACGACAAAACCGATCGTACCCCACAGGCGGATCAGAGGGAACTCTTTATCGGAGTCTTTCAGATGCTGGAAGGACAACGAATTCGTCAACATCATGGTGGGAACATACAGAATGGAATACAGCACGCCCAGGATTACAACGGGCCAAAAGCTCTGTTGTACGAACAGTGCCAGCATGATGATCCCGCCAGACAGGTGGCAGAACGCCAGCACACGTTCGGTCGCATAGTGGCGATCGACGATCTGCCCAAACAGGAAGGGGGCGAGCAACGGACCGACGGCCAGCGCTGCTCCAAACACACCAATCTGCCAGGCAGAGAAGCCCAGAGCCTGAATCAGATACAGAGTGATGATGGGCAGGTAGCATCCCTGCACAAAATACTGCAGAAACATCATCAGGCAGAGTCTGGTTTTCAGCGCGATTTCTGTACTTTCTGCAGGCAGATTTTCCGTGTCAGTCATCTGGGTGTGGCCCTCAATCAGGAAATCTCAGGATGGAAATGCGGTAAAGGAACGCTTGATTATTTTTCCTGCACCCAGATATTTCGGAAACGAACCGGATTGGAATGGTTCTGCAGAAACAGGGGACCTGCTACTGATTCATCCTTGTTGGTGCCGCCCGGAGTGGGCTCGTCAATTTCCTGATCGTCCTGCACGGTGACACCATTGTGCTTGACTGTGATGCGTGCTTTGGCAGTCTTGTTTCCGTCTTTGTCATATTTCGCGGACTGGAAATCGATATCATAAGTCTGCCAGGCCAGAGGGGGGAAGCACATGTTGACGCTGGGGGCTCCCAGTTTGTAGATGCCTCCGCATTCGTTGTCTTTGCCTTCCAGGCCGAATGAATCGAGGATCTGAACTTCGTATCGTCCCAGTACGTAGCAGCCACTGTTACTTCTGCCCTGTCCGCGAGCCTGTGGCATGAAGGGTAACTGAAATTCCAGATGCAGGTGACCATCTTTGAATTTCTGTTTGCTGGTGACGCCTTCTTTCAACAGACCGTCTGCAGTGATCTGACCATTTTCAAAATTCTTGACGGTCTGTTCTGCCTGGGCAGAATCAAACAGTACGATCGCGCCTGCCGGTGCTTTTTTGCCGAGCGTGGGGCTTTCGCGATGAACTTTCTCAAGCACGCCGACCTCATTTCCGTCTGAGTCGAACAGAGTCATTTCGCCGTCTTTGAGATCGCCGCGACCATGTTCCGAGACAAAGCTGATCACATCGCCTCGCTTTTCACCGGTGACGGTGATTTTCTCTTCCTGCTTCCAGCCATCACCGGGCAGGCCGCCGGGATAACCGACCGCGTCGAACTCGCCCTCTCCCTTTGCGATTACCTGAACGCCATATTTCAAAGCTTCATCACCTTCGCCGATGGTTCCCGAGTATTCTCCCTGGATCTTAAAGTCGGGGCCTGCCTTTTTAATGCTGGTCGCTGCCCACTTGGGGGATTTAGAGTCTGCCTGGCAGAGGTGTGTGAAAAGTAAGAGTGCACAGCAGCCTGAAAGGGCGCAAATCGAAAACTGCTTCATGGTATTCTCCCAAAGGCGTTCGTTGATCGGGTGGTGTATGGATTAATCGTTGAATGGAGTTCAGAGCCAGACAGGCTCCTGATTTGAAATCTATTGTGGGTTTCAGAGATCAGAGTTGCAAGTACAGTGACAGTGGTTTCTGGTCTGAAGGGGACGAGTGTGTATTAAAATTAAGTAAAACTTGTGATGGCAAGGTGTTAAAAAATCTTGTAAGATGTAACACTGATGCGTAATGAAGTATAACCACCGGAAGTGCGGGCAAACCCACCAGATCAGTAAGAGACTGCTCTCGCGCGGGCGTGTCGCTGGCACTCATTTATTTTGATTTGAGAATTTGGTTAACAGCGGAAGAGCAAATGACATCGGACAGAAACAAAAAGATCGCTGCAGACTGCTGGAGACGAGGCAATGAAGCCCTGTCGAAAGAGAACTGGGATTATTCCATTGAGATGTTCACAACCGCGGTGAAACTGGAACCGGAAGCTTTATTGTATCGCCAGACCAAGCGAGGGGCCGAGCGTAAAAAATATGGCGATAATCATTCCGGTTCGAAAATGGGAATGCTCAAGCTGGCTGGTCTGAAAACGAAAATCAAAAATTCCCGCCGCAAAAAAGACTGGGCGGCCGTAGATCAACTGGCTGAAGAAGGTCTGTCCCTGAACCCCTGGGATGCGGGATTAAATGCCGATATGGGAGAAGCCTGCGCCAACCTGGGCTACGAAGATGCAGCCATCTTCGGATACAAGGTGGCGATTGAGAATGATAAAACAAACAAGTCTTATTTCATGGAACTGGGAACACTGCTGGAAGAAAAAGGGGAATACAAACCGGCCCGAGAATGCTGGGAAATGGCGTTTAAACTTGATCCCATGGATGGTGAAGCCCGGTCTAAAGTGACTTCGCTGATGGCGACTGAGACCCGGGTTAAAGGCGGATATGAAGGTGCCGATAAGGCTAGTAGCGTCAAGAAACAGTCGGCCTACGACGAAGGGCGCGCCACCCGTGAGCAACGTCAGCAGGCTCAAAGAGGGAATGTGGCAGATGGTCCCGGGCAGTCACAGGAAGCAGACTTGCAACGGGCCATTCGCAAAGAACCGGAAAATAAGGACCATTATCTCCGACTGGCCGATTTCTATCGTCGTGAAGGGAAGCTGCTCGAATCCAAGGAGAACTACGAAAAGGCGTATGAACTTTCCGGAAAAGATTCGAATATCGGCGAACAGATCGAAGATATTGAACTGGAACTGCTGCGCGATAAACTGACCGCCGCCAAAGATCAGTTTAACAATGATCGTGAAAATGCAGAGGCGAAAAAACAGGTCACTCTGATCAGCAAAGCTCTGATTAAAAGAGAAATCGAAGTCTTTACCAAACGCGTCGAACGTTATCCGGCGGACATGAGAATCAAGTTTGAGCTTGCACAGCGATTCATTCGACTGAAGAAATGGTCGCCGGCGATCTCACTGCTGCAGCAGTCGGTTAAGGATTCCCGTATCAGCTCGGATGCACTGGTGGCGTTAGGAAAATGTTTCTACGCCGATGGGAAAAAAGAGCTGGCCAAACGCCAGTTTGAAAAAGCACTTCCGAAACTGTCATCAGATGAGAAACCTGAAATCTTCAAGGAAGCACATTACCTGCTGGGACGCTTGTACCAGGAAGCTGGGCAGAAGGATCTGGCAGATGATCATTACAGTGAAATTCTTGCCGTCGATTATGAATACAAAGATGCCCGTCAACGGCTGGAAGATGATGGCACCGGGGGAAGTGGTGGATCAGGTGAAGGAGTTCCTGCCTGAATGTGATCAGAGTGAGTGTGCGTATGTGTAGTTTTGTTGTGGGCTTTCCTGATGAATTTCCGTCATTAAAACTGCCGGTTTCCCAAAATTCCTGATAAAAGCTGGTAATAGCAGTTCGGAATAGCTGGAATATCGATCCGCAGGTTGTTAAACTCCTCAATCTGCCTGAGATCATCATGTGGCGACTGTCTTCAACGACGTGAGCCAGTTTGTATCGTAAACAGTTACTCAGATAATACTTAAGTCGAAACATGCCAAACACAAAAAGTGCCAAAAGAGCGTTGCGAAAAAGTGATGTCCGTCGTCTTCGTAATCGTTCCACCCGTTCGGAATTAAGAACCGCAATCAAAAATGCCCGTGTTGCAATCTCAGGCGATGATGCACAGGTCGCTGCCAAAGCTCTGCAGGCCGCTGCCAAGCAGATCGACCAGGCTGCTGCGAAAGGTGTCATTCACAAGAATGCTGCTGCCCGCACCAAGTCTCGTCTGGCTAAATCAGCCAATCAGACCAAAGCTGCTGAATAGTCCGCAGCTCTAAAAATACTGAGCCCTTCGTAGCTGGTTCCATTAATCAGGAACCGATTTCGAGGGGCTTTCTTTTTTTGATCACCAGTGCATGACGAATCCGCCATCGACGTTGATGGTCTGTCCTGTGACCTGCGATGCGCGCGCGGAACTGAGAAAGACGATCATGTCAGCGATGTCTTCAGGGGTCTGCCAGCGTTGAAGTGGCACGAGTTGTCTGATCTTTTCACCTGCCCAGTCTTCATATGATTTCTGATCTGCGGGTGCCTGTCGATTATTCCAGGCTTGCCAGACGGATCGATTTAGAGGCGTCTGCACCATACCGGGGCAGACCGAGTTCACACGGATTCCATGTCTGGCCAGATCTTTGGCGAGACACTGCGCAAAGTTGATGTTGGCTGCTTTAGAGGCACTGTAAGGGGGATCGGTCTGAGAGCCTATCTGGCCGGCGATCGAGCTGATGAAAATCATACTCCCTGTCCCGGCTTCCTGCATGACGGGAGCTACGGCGTGGGCAACATGCACCATGCCCTGCATGTTGACTTCAAACACGCGCGGCCAGTCTGCGGGGGTCAGGTTCGTAAACGGAAATCCAAACTTGCCGGAACCGATGGCAGCAGCATGCACCAGGTGAGTGATCTTTGAAGTCTGAGCGACGGTCTGTTCTGTCGTTTTCTGCACGGCGGTAAAATCCGTGATGTCGACCTGAAAGCCGGTGACGCTTTGCCCCGTTTCTTCGCTCAACTCTCGTGCAGTTTCAGACACCTTGTCCGACTGGTCCCAGAGTACAATTCCGGCGCCTTCCGCAGCAAATGTGCGGGCCGTCGCCAGACCGATGCCGCTGGCACCGCCGGTAATGACGACTGCCGCTCCCGTTAATTTCAGATCCATGTGTTCTCAGCCTGTTCAGAATGGGATTTCTATCAAAGAGTCGAACGCTCATTCTGATCAATGACTTTTCCCTCTGCAAGCGGGCTGTTATCTTAATATGACAGGAAATCGATTCAGGTTGAAACCGACGGAGGCAGACGATGAAACTGGGGATGATTAATTCCGCCTGGGCGCAGGCGGGCCGCGATACCGCCTGGGGACTGCAGAAAACAAAAGAGATCGGTTTTGACTGCGTCGATATCTTCATCGACCCGTTGGATGTGGATGTACGCGAACGCAGGCTGGTCAAGGACACCTGTGACCGTCTGGAACTGCCGATTGTTTCTGTCTGCTGTGTCGCCGTGGGATTAATCGACTTTAATGCCAGTGTCCAGCGATTTCATCTGCAGCGCGTCAAATCGTATCTCGATCTATGCTATGAATACGAGGCGAAGAATCTGCTGCTGGTGCTGGGAGAGTACATCTGGAACCGCGAAGTCATTCCGCCGGCAGAGCAATGGCAGCTCGCCGTTGATCACTGTCGGGAACTGGCCCGGTATGCCGAATCGCTCGGGCTGGAGATTGCTCTGGAACTGGAGCCTTTTCCGCTTTCGCTTCTAAACAGCGTCGATGCGATGGTACGTTTTGTCGATGAGGTCGATCATCCGGCTTTGAAAGCGAATATCGATGTTTCACATCTGATGCTGGCGAATGTGGAGCCAGTGGAACTCCGGAAACTGCAGGATAAGGCGATTCATGTCCATATTTCGGACTGCGACGGCAAAGTGCACGGCGATCTGCCTCCCGGGCGGGGAGTGGTTCCGTTTGCACCTTACCTTAATGAGATACGGGAGTTACACATTCCAGGCGCCATTTCGCTGGAGCTGGAATATTCTCCCGAACCCGACAAAATCGAGGAATGGGTGAGAGAAGCTTATACGGCAACGGATTTATTGATGAGGGAAGCGGGATTAAGAGGTTAAATTCCCCGGAAATCCTTCTGAAATAAGAGAGTTTTTTGAATTCGCTGAATCCGCGCGTCTGTTGCTTGAAGTTTTCCCTGCGTTTCCCTAATTTCGCAGCTGGAAACGCCCAATGGTTGGCGTTGCTTCTGGAACCCTTTTGTAAATATTGAGAATTCAAACAATGGCCGATCTTATTGCCCCTCATGGAGGTTTGAGCGAACCTGTCTGTTGTACAGTACCTGCTGGCGAAATTGACAGCTTCAAAGCCGAAGCAGCAGGACTTCCCCAGGTCCCTGTTTCTGCGGCGGATTTGTCAACCGTATATCGTCTGGGCGATGGCACACTCAGCCCGCTGACAGGCCCTATGAATGGTGAAGTTTTTAACCGCGTTCTGGACGAAGCCTGCATCGAAGTTAACGGCAAGCAGTACGCCTGGACGATTCCTCTGTCACTGCCCGTCACTTCAGAACTCGCTGCGACACTGTCTAGCGGACAGAAAGTGGCCTTAACCAATCCAGAGGGAGAGATCGTAGCTACTCTGGATATCACTGATGTATTCGAATGGGATAAACCCAAATACCTCAAGAGTGTTTATCAGACAGAGCGTACCGATCATCCTGGTGCCGCCATGGTACTCGAAGGTGACGCTGATAAAACTCATCTGATTGGTGGAGAAATTAAAGTTCTGCCTCAGCCTAAAAACAGCTCATTCGGTAAATACGTCCTCACACCTCGTGAAGTGCGTGCTCTGATCGCTGAAAAAGGCTGGGATGCTGTTGTCGCATTTCAGACCCGTAATCCGCTGCACCGTGCTCATGAATATGCACTCGTCTACGGTCTGGAATCACTGCTGAAGGCCGGCAAAAACGCAGGCGCTGTTCTGAATCCGCTGATCGGTGAAACCAAGAGCGATGACGTCAGTGCTGAAATCCGCATGGAAACCTATGAGAAGCTGATCGAAAACCGCGAACTGGGTGAAGGCGACAGTGATCCCGAGCTCTGGGGATCTCGCGAAGATACGCCTCCCGATCGTGTTTTACTGCTCGGTCTGGATATCAAAATGTTCTACGGCGGTCCTAAAGAAGCGGTCATGCACGGCATTTACCGTCAGAACATGGGCTACACTAACATTGTCATCGGTCGTAAGCACGCTGATGCTCCTTATGCTGATGGTACTGCCATCTGGGGTGACTTCGACGCACAGGAAATCTTCAATAACCTGGCTGGTGAACTGCTGATTGAGCCGGTCAACGTTGGATTTGCTGCCTACTACGAATCACTGGGCCGCGTGGACCTGATGGAAAACCATTCTGAAGAGAAGCCGGTTTTCATCTCAGGGAAACAGGTGCGTGCCACTCTGCAGGAAGGCGAAATGGTCGATCCACGTATCATGCGTGAAAGTACTTCCAAGATTCTGGCTGAAGCCATGAAAGTATCCTGATTTTTGATCAGGTTATCTGAATCGTTTGCCAAAGGCAGACAGGTCTTAAAGCCTGTCTGCCTTTTTTCGTGAACGGTCAGTAAGAAACAGTCATTGGCAGGAGCCACTCTGTTTTTTTTTCTGGTGTAACATGCTTTTTGCTGATTTTTTAATAATCTTCAAAATAGCGCGTAAAAAAATGAGATTCTGATTCCTTAATAACCTGGGAAGCTCAAACTCGTTGAAGGTAACTTATGTCTACTGATATGGATACACAATCAGAAGCTGCTCAACTGCTCCTGCAATATAAGGCACCATTGTATGCCTATATTCATGCGAGTGTGCGCAATCGTTCTGATGCAGATGACATTTTTCAGGAAGTGTCTGTTGCAGTGGTCGAGTCGTTTTCAAAGTTGGAATCGGAAGCCGGTTTTTTTCCCTGGGCTCGTGAAATCGCGTTTCGTCGTGTTCTGGCGTTCTATCGAAATTATGATCGGGAAAAACCAGTGAATCCGCAGCTGATTGCTGTTCTGGCGGAAGCGGCAGAGCGGGTCGAGCAGAAACAACCTGTTTCCAACCGACGGGAGAAGTTGCTGGAATGTCTGGATCGTCTGCCAGAGGTGAGCCGAAAGCTGATTGCCCGTTGTTATGACAATTCCGGCCAGAGCCTGGGAGCCATCGCGGCACAGTCTGGGCTCAAAGTGACCGCTTTTTATGCCAGGGTTCATCGCATTCGGGCCATCCTTCGAGAATGCATCGCGCAACGACTCCTGGAGGACTCCGTCGAATGATTCAACGAAATCATAATGATGACCGGCTGTTACAGCAGTATCTCGACAGATCAATGTCTCCGGAAGAACTCGATTCGTTTGAAGAACGTCTCTGTCAGGAAGAGGAGCTCGCCGAACGATTGATTGCTTTTGCCTGTGATGATCTGGTGCTGGCGGAATGGGGAGCTGCTTTAGAACGGGAGCAGCAGACAGTCTCAGCTGTGAGTACGACACACCCTGTCTCCGGTCAGATCTTTCACAGAGCGAATCGCACTGTCGTTGTATCGGTAATGGCTTCGATCTTCAGTGTGTTCCTCCTGCTGGGGGGATATCTGCTTTTCCAGTCTGTCATGAGCTCTCCCCGGGTTAACAGTCAGCAGCGGGTTGTTTTCAGTTCCGGTGAACCGGTTGAAAACCATATTAAACAGACGCTCAATGAGGGATCGGCTGAGCTGCATTTCCCCACCGGCGCGAAGGTACTGATTTCGGCACCGGCTTCGTATGAGGTGACCGGTAATAATTCGATGCATTTGCAGCAGGGTAGTTTTATCGCCAACGTACCCAGTTCCGGAATTGGATTTCAGGTTGATACGCCCCATGGTCGTGTGATTGACCTGGGAACTTTATTCTCTGTGCAGACCGTGGAAAAGCTTGACACGCGCGTTCAGGTTTATCGGGGAAAAGTGATTGCCTCGCTGATGAATCGCGCGGGAGGGGTCCAGTCGAGTAAACAGCTTTCAGAACATCAGTCTGCAACGATCAATTCTACAAAGAATGAAATCGAAGAAGCCGACGATTCACTTTCACTCGCTGAAAAGTGTGGCATCCTGCAGCATTCTGATTCGGTGGTTTTGCAGGAAAGCATGCCTGACGCCCTGGCAACCGGTAAATATCAGGTCTTCGAACATGACGCCCTGGCATTTGTGTTTCCGGAACGGACACAGGTTTCTCTGCATAGTGACCTGGAACTCGTGACGCAACCTGCAGAAACCAGATCAAAAAAGCGATCAGGCGTGATCACTGCCGGGACGAACGTCGACTGTTACCGGATCTATTATGATCCTGCGCAGAAAGAAGGAGCTTTTATTCCGGTGCAGGGGGAAATTCAATTTGACCGTCCGATCCTGGGGGTCATATTGGATCGAAAAGTACTGACTCAGACAGACAGACTGTTTCATCCACTCTGTCGGAATGATGCGAATCGTTTATTCATTCATCAGGGAACGGAAACTGATACCGGGGGTAAAGATCCCAAGGCCCGTTATGATAAAGTCACGATTTCGCCCGACAGGCACACGCTTTCCTTCATGTTGCTTTCAGGCGAACGTTTCGTTGATGAATTTCGCGTGATCGTTCAATCCCCCCAGTAAGAATCCCCCCGAATGAACTTACCTGCTAGACAAGCCGCTCCCTTAACTTCCCACTGATTTATTATATTCCCGTGTTCCCAATTCTTAACGAAGAGAGAAATTATGGTATTTCAACATCGCGTGCGAAAGGGTTTTACGTTAATTGAGTTGCTGGTCGTCATTGCCATTATTGCGATCCTGATTGCGTTATTATTGCCGGCAGTACAGCAGGCCAGGGAAGCGGCCCGCCGGAGTACCTGCAAGAATAATCTGAAACAACTGGGGATTGCACTTCATAATTATCATGATTCACATCGCGTCTTTCCTTTTGGAACCGTTTGCGGCGTGAATACGACTGCCTACACCGGACAGAATTATGCACGACAGTCCTGGTTTCATATGGTTTTACCTTATGTCGATCAGGCACCGTTGTATGATAAGTTGAGAGACGGTTTTCAATCAGGTACTGTCAGTGACTTTGCGACTCATCCGCAGCGCTCAGTCAAAGTGCCGGTTTTTATGTGTCCTTCCGATCCCAACAGCGGCAAACTTGGTAGCCAGAAGAGTACCTTTTATTCGAATTATTTACTCTGCTCGGGATCAACGACACAGGGAGCAAATGGAACGTTCCCCAAATTAAACGGGATATTCTTTAATGTGTCACGTGTCAGAATCAGCGATGTGACCGATGGTACTTCTAATACCATCGCCGCCGGGGAAATCAATCTGGTTCCCGATGTCGCAGGTGGCAGTTCCGTTGCAGACTGTCTGACGATTGGTGACGTGCGGGGCAGGATCTGGGGGACAAAATATGTAGGCGGCGGAACCTTTACGACGCTGCAGGGGCCCAATACCAGTGTGCCCGATACGGTCACCTATGGTTATTACCGGGATTATGCCCCGATCAGTACCACCTGTTCCAGCGGTGACAATGCCGTCTTTGCACGCAGTCGACATACAGGGGGTGTTCATTTTCTTCTGGCAGACGGCGCGGTGCGGTTCATTTCCGACAATGTCGATACCGCTACATTCCGTCATCTGGGGACACGGGCAGGGGGAGAAGTGCTGGGAGAATTTTAGACCTGGTTTAACCTGTTCAGTGATTCGGAATGTTTATCTGCAGGCGTAGAAACGAGATCGGATAGAATTTGTCTGCAGGGTTGGACGGAAGTGTGAGACTAATTTGCATCTTTACACTGACCGTTTCCTGTTATCTGCGACAACCTCGGATTGTATTCGAGGTGACTCAATCAGCAAGAGATTCGCAGGTTCTGCAACAGCACCGTTGGACAAGCCAACTGTGCCACCCAGGGCGTGAGAGGACTGTGCCACCCGGGGCGTGAGAGGAGATTGAGCTTTTGTCGATTTTGAAGGACTTACTTATGTTTGATCTGATGTCTCAATTCTGTGTTCTGTTGCATGAGGGAGTATTTTCGGAAAGGGCATGTGGGGGTCAAGAGGAGATGGAGCAGAAACTGTGGCGATACCGGTTGATACCGGCGCGATGCCGGGCGTTACCAGAATGGTGCCGGGACGAAAGTGTCGCGAAGTGTGGCGACCCGCAGGGTTACATCACGAACGGGTGTCGTTTCAGGCAGTGCAAATCTGGAAAAAACAGGCTCTTTTGCAGTGAAGATTTTGAACAACTGGCCCGTGTTTCAGTGCACTGTAAACTGGTCACGCGCGCGACTCAGATTAGCGCTTATCTTGTCTGGATGCAGGTGGGAGTCAAGTCGAATTTAATCAGTGACCGTTTTCACTGATTCTGAATTTTTATTATTTGTGAAGAAGTGTTTGGGCCAAATTTTTATTAATGATCGAGGTGTCAGCCATTTTTAATTCTAGATTCAAATCATGCTGTTATCTGTTATTGTTACTACTGAATCTGTCGGTCTGCACCGGTTGTGGATCGCAGGGGAACAGTGGACCCGAAATGGTCGAAGTGAAGGGGACCGTATCACTGGACGGAGCTACGATTCCTGCAGGTGATATTATTTTTGAACCCGTCGATGGAATGGGGCCAGCGGGAGCCGGTCAGATCCTGGATGGAAAATTTATCTTCCAGTGCCCGGTGGGACCGAAAAAAGTCATCATCTCAGCATCGCGCAAGACAGGCAAAAAAGGCAAAGACTTTGGTGAGGATATCATGGAATCCTACATCCCTGCGAAATTTAACACGGAAAGCGAACTCCAGGAAAAAGTGAGCAAGGATTCGGAAAACGAATTTCATTTTACTCTGAAAACCAGCTAGACTGTATCCAGTTTTATTGTAGCGTTTCCAGGGCCATTCGGACTGAGTATATTAGATTGAGAGTCGCTATGGTTAACTGGATGCGTTCTAGAATTAAAACTATCTCCGATTCTGAGATCTGAAAGCATAGAGAGGTCGAAACGACATGCCAAATAATACCAGAATAACGCGACGAAAAATGTTACGGGATTCGGTGCTGGGAAGTGCCGGTCTGTGGCTGGGGGGGAGTGCTCTGGCGGCAGGGAGTAATTCCCCCAATGAGAAGCTCAACATCGCCTGTATTGGCCTGGGGAACCAGGGGAATGCGAATCTGGGGCTGGTGTCCAGTCAGAATATCGTCGGCTTGTGTGACGTCGATTCGGCGCGAACTGCAAAATATGCAGCGAAATATCCCAAAGCGAAAACCTATGCCGATTTTCGCGTGATGCTGGATCAAATCGATAAAGAGATTGATGCCGTCGTTGTGACGACCCCCAATCATTCGCATGCCACGATCGCCATTGATGCGATGCGTCGAGGAAAACACTGCTACTGTGAAAAACCGCTGGCACATTCCATTCACGAAGTCCGCGAGATGCAGCGGGTCGCGAAGGAGCAGAAAGTGGTGACCCAGATGGGAACACAGAATCATGCGGGAGAGAATTACCGCAGGACAGTCGAACTCATTCAGTCAGGTGCCATCGGTGATGTCAAACAGGTGCATGTCTGGTTCGGCAAACCGGGGGGCTGGAGGCGCTACCAGCATGTCGTTGATCGGCCCTCAAGTCCACAACCGATTCCCAAAACACTGAACTGGGATTTGTGGGTAGGGCCTGCTCCGATGCAGAATTTTCATCCCTGTTATCATCCCCACGACTGGCATTACTGGTGGGATTTCGGGAACGGAACCCTGGGCAACATGGGGTGCCACTACATGGATCTGATTTTCTGGTCGCTTAACCTGCAGTATCCCACGACTGTTGAAACCAAAGGGCCCGAACTGCATCCCGATTCCACTCCTTTCTGGCTCGACTGTCACTGGCAGTTCCCAGCGAGAGATTCGATGCCTCCGGTGGAAGTGATCTGGTATCATGGCCGCAACACACCTCAACCCGTGCTCGATCTGGGAGGTCCCAACTGGGCTGCCGGGATTCTGTTTGTGGGGGAATTGGGAATGCTGGCTGCGGATTACAATAAGCGAGTCTTAATGCCGGAAGAGAAATATGTCGGCTTCAAGCCACCGGAGAAATCGATTCCGGATGCGATTGGCAATCATCGCATGGAATGGTACGAAGCCTGTAAGGGGAACGGGGAGACATTGTGTCACTTTGATTATGCCGCCCCACTGACCGAAACCATTCTGCTGGGGAATCTGGCTTTCCGGGCAGGCAAAAAAATAGAATGGGATGCGGAAGCGATGCAGGTCGTGAATGCTCCCGAAGCAGCTAAGTATCTTCAACGCGAATACCGATCAGGATGGACTCTCTGATAATGAAAATTCAAAAAATGAAACAGACACCAATTTATTGTTGCGTGGTTCTGCTGGCGATCCTCTTTGGCCATTTCAATGTTTCTGAAGCTGGTCCTGGTTTATACCTGGAAGTCGCTGCAGGCGATCAGGCACGTCAGAACTGTGTGGTCAGCATGCCTCTCCCCGATCTGTTCAAAAATCAGAAGCAGCTGACTCTGTTCCGCCTGGATAACAAGCAGGAAATTCCTGTTCAGATCGATCAGATGGGGGAACGCAAGGAACTCGTCTGGATTTTAAGAGAACCCTTACCCGCCGGTACGACGAGAAAATACCAGATCCTGACTGGGGGGGCTGGCAGTCAGCTGAAAGAGCAGGTCACCGTAAGCGATGATGGCGCACACTTGAATGTCAAAGTCGATGAGAAACCGGTACTGACCTACAATCATGCGATTGTCAAAGCACCCAAACGGGATGAAGCCTACTACGACAAAAGCGGTTACATTCACCCGCTCTATACGCCTTCCGGGAAGGTGATCTCTGACGATTTTAATCCCGACCATCCGCATCAGCATGGCATCATGTTGTCGTGGCGTAAAATCATTTTTGAAGGTCGTGAGAATAACGGCTGGGATCAGAAATCGCAGCTGGGTAAAGTCGAACATAACCAGGTTGATTCCTTTGCCGGCGGTCCCGTTTTTGGATCGTTTACGACCACCATTGATCACATCGACCTGACGAAAAAATCGGGGCCTGTGACTATGCTCAAAGAGACCTGGCTGGTCAGGGTGTATGCGTTGGATGAGCAGTTTCTGTTCGATATCAGGTCAACCCAGACGTGTGCAACAGACAAGCCCGTCACGATTGACAAGATCCATTATGGAGGCATGACGGTTCGCGGTCACGCTGACTGGCACGGAGCGGATGCTTACAATTATCTGACCAGTGAAGGAAAAGATAAACTGACCGGAAATCAGTCGCGACCTGCGTGGGTCGAAATGTATGGCAAGCTGGGAGCCGAGACTGCGGGAATTACGATTCTGGATCATCCCGGAAATTTCCGGTTCCCGCAGCCGGTCAGACTGCATCCGACGATGCCTTACTTCTGCTTTGCTGTCGCCTCTCTGGATCCGTTTACCATTAAGCCGGGCAAAACGTTTGTCTCACGCTATCGCTATTATGTGCATGACGGCAAACCAGATGCAGAGCTGGATCAGCGGTTATGGGAAGATTATGCTCATCCTCCTAAAGTTAAAATTATTTCAGCGCCGTGACGATGACTGCTGAAACAGAGGTTCCGCTGCAGGTTTCAGTCAGCCGGGTTTATTTTGAATCCGACTGGGGAGCCTGCTCAGCGGCGGGTTTTGCTTCCTCGACGGCGGGCTCTTTTTCAGTATCGTTTTCTGCTTCGTCTTCAGGACCCTTTGCCGGGAGCTTGATGGATTTAATCATCCCAACGATTTCGTCTTCGTCATAGTTGTCGCTGGCGATTTGCAGAAACAGGAAGGCTGCCCCTGATTTTCCCGGGAAGACACCTGAAACCTGATGGAATTTTTTACCGTTATTGTCTGTGCCTTCGGCAAAGTTGAACTTGAGAGTCTCGCCATCGATGTCGAATTCCCGCTGCTCTTCCTTGGTGATCGTCAGATCGCGATGGTCCTGGTTTTGATTCTTCATGTTTTTGCGGAACTCTTTGTCCATATCCAGCATGCCATCATCGGCAATACCCATGCTGAGTAAAACCATCTCACCAGGTCTGGGATCATACTCATAAATTGCCATGCGCATGTTGAGGAACTTCATCGAAACACCTGCCTGCGGTTCAAAGGAATCGGGGATCGTGATGTCGGCGATCTCGTCCTTTAATTTTTTGATTTCCGCCTTGTTCTGAGTGATTTTGAGCCCCGCCTGTTTAGCGAAGTAAAAACCACCACCACAGCAGAGCAGCATACAGAGGCCACCAAATCCAAGGAGTGCCAACAGAACTTTCACCCCGGTACTCATTCCTTTCTTAGGTGGCAAAGAAGATTCTGGTGCAAAGTCATTTTCTTCTGAATAAAAATTGTCGTCAGACATGGGGTTACCTTTTTGAATCTTCAATCTGTTTCAAGAATAGCAGTGAATCGAGAAGCGGGTGCGGGACTTTCGCTTGCCTGCACAATGAAAGTCTCACAGAGAAAGTCTATACGGAATACTGTCTGGAAACGAGCGTAATCCAAAACCGGATCATAAAAATCTGGGAATTATGACCAGTCAGATTCGTCGTCAGTGGCATTCTGGCGTTCCGCTTCACGCCACTGCTTCTGCAGTTTGCGGCGTTCCCGTTTGCTCAAGCCTTTGAGCTGCTCCGGGTCGTGTTTCTGATCGACACGAACTTTCTTCTTCGCCTGCTGCGATTTTTGCTGAGACGCATTTTTTGCAGGTGCCGGTTGAGGCTCAGCCTGAGCTGGTTCAGAGGCTTGGATTTCCTCAGGAACCGAAAACAGCTCTTCGGGCTCTGAAGCAGGCTTGGGGGCTTTTGCTGCGGCAGGGGGTTTCGGCTGATTCTGTCTGGCGGCAGCTTCTTTTTCCAGCCGGGCCTTTTCAGTTGCGGCCTGTTCTAACTGGTCTGCTTCCAACTGCTGCTTACGTTGGATCGCTTTGGCTACCCGTTTTGCTTTCCGTCGGATACGACGACGACGCAGATACTCTCCCCCGATTTTACGGAGTCGTGAGGGGGCCTTTTCCGGCAGGTCGACGGATCGATACAGCAGGTAATGTATATGTAACAGCAGGCTGGTAAATAAACTCCAGTGTGCGAACATCAGCAGGCCGGATCCAATCAAATGGTGATAGGCGGCTCCTGGAATCAGATTATCGGTGAACTGAAAGGTCAGGAAGCCAACGTAGGAAGCGACCGCGATGATTGTCATGTTCAGACCGGCACGATCTCCGCGGAGTTCCAGATACGTCATCAAAGCAACGCTGGAACCCAGTACCAGTGTGGGGATGATCCAGGCTAACAGCTGAGTATGAGGTCCCCAGTCGAACAGCTTCAATTCAATGACAGAACTGGCCCAGACCTGATGCAGACTGGTTGTCGTACAAAGGGCAAATAAAAACAGACCACAGGCAACCCATTTCCACAGCCGGTATCTGCCTGAAAAGTCGTGCAGGCTCAGAGTTCGCAAGGAAGCGATCAACAACGCCAGTTGTCCCGAAACCAGCAGCAGTCCGCCACACAGAACGTGCGAGAGAGGACTGGTCTTCAGAGACAGATAACCTGCCAATGCAGAATCGGGTCTTGTTAATTCCGGACGATAAAGGTCAGCCGCAATCAACGAGGAAAAGCATAAAAGCACTGGAAGATAATAGAGTGCCAGTTTCCAGCGACGTGGAAAAATGACTGTCCGTAGCGGAAACTGTCCCGCCGCGAAACGATGAGTTCGGGCGATATTTTGAGATACAGTATCCTCGTTCGAATCTTCTAGAGACTCGGAAGATTCCGACGCCAGTCTGCGACGTCGGCGTTCATCCATGGAACGAGAGCCGGCAAATCCAGTAGACATTGATACTCTTTGCGATCCTTCAACGAGATCTTTGTCGTTGTCTATGAGTACATTAAAGAACAGTTGGGGAATCAGATATTGAGTGGGCCATTCTCCTCAGGCGAACACTCACTGATTTCATCAACTTTAAATTAGCAAGACCCTTCTTTCATCGGAAAAAATCAATCTCAGACAAGAGAGTCGGTCTTGAATTGGATTCTGATTTAAAGGTTCAGCTTGCTTCAAGAGATTTATGTTTTTTAATTGATACAGTTTGGCTGACGGTCAATCTTCACTCAGGTGCCCCATGGTTCCCAGATTAAATGGAATGAATTTGATATGAACGATTTCGCATACAATTAAACTCAGTGGAAATTTATTAAATACAGAATTTTAAATGGTTTAAGAATAGTTGTGGATTCCGGGTCTGGAGCAGTGCTCACGCTGATTTATAAAGTATATAATAGGCTCCTCAGGTTAACGCCATTCGCAAATTTTAATAAATGGAGTGTTTCGAGTATGTTTGGTAAATGGAAGAATCTGCTGGTCATCAGTGTGTTTCTTTTTTCTGGTGTCAGTCTTTCGGCTGCTGAATTTCCGCAATCAGCTGTTTCCTCAGAGGCTGGAATTGTGATCCGGCTTAAGCAGCCTCAAGAGACGCAGCAGAAGATAACCACCGTTATAAATCAGGTGGATGAATCTCTGAGTACAATCCTGGGGGGCAATTTACGAACCTTTCTGGGACGTTCTATTTCCAACCCCACTCTGGCTGGGGTCGACACCACACGTGACATGTGTGTGGGGGTTTTTCTCAGTCAGACTAAACGACCGGGGTTGTTGTATGTGGTTCCGATCAAAGATGAAGCGGCGTTCAGAGAGGAGCTCAGTGAAAAATACAAAAGTGTGGTTCAGGACAAGTGGATCATTTACAGTGAAGACAAGAGCCTCATCGATCATGCCGTACAGGTCAGTCAGGACCCGATACTCAGTTTCCGTTCTCTCATGAGTGAGGAAGCTAAAGCTATGTTTGCGACAGGTGATTTCTCTGTATTCGTCAATTCAGAGAAACTGGTCACGATTTACCAGACTCAACTGCAACTGGCCGAACAGCAGTTAGAGCAGGCATTGACTCAGATTTCCAAATCAGTAAAAACGGCTCCTGGTGTGAATACACAACCGATTTTGTCCCTGTATTCCTCATTGGGCAAAGGAGCGCTGCAGGCAGTTCAGGACTCCCGCAGTTATACGACGGCGCTTACGATCGAACAGGGGGGCATCGAACTGGAAAGTCTGTTTGAAGTCAAAACAGACTCGCAGACGGATCAGTTATTTCAGAAAAACCCTCCTCAGGGGTTTGAACTGCTGGGGAAATTTCCTGCAGGTCAGCTGGCCTATTTTGCCGGTGCCGGGAATACCGATGCCCTGATTACCTGGGGAATGAATATCACAGCACAGATGTTTGATGAGACGAAAGAGAACGATGAAGCGCGTCAGAAATTTGAGGCAATCGTCAAAGAGATTTGCAGTTTGAAATTTGGGAGCTATTATTTCTCATTCGAATTAGGCAAGCTGTCACAGGGGGTATTAAATGCCTACACTGTTTCGGAAGTATCACCGTCTGCCGATATGAGAAAATATACCCGTCAAATGATGGCGATGATGAAAAACATGTCGTTCCCCGGCATAAAGCAGGAGATTAAATACACACCCGATGCGGAGACAATTGGGAACGAAACGGTCGACCTGACCGTGATCAAACAGGAAGTAGATCTTGGCTCTGACCCGCTCCAGATTCAGAAACGCATGCTGGAAATTCTTTATGGCCCGGAGGGAATCATAAACAGGATGGCTTACCCGGAAGGGAAAGTACTGCAGGCAATGGGGGGGACGGCCTCGATGAAAAAATTCCTCGAGGCGCTGAATGCAGCTGACAGTTCAGAGGAGATTGCCAGGAACCAGCCTGCGTTTGAAACAGCCCGCAAACAGGGACTCAAAGAAGCCAATATTCTGGCTCTGATTGATGTGCCCGTCACTGTTGCCAGAATCTATAATGTATTATCGGAAAGCCGTCAAAAGGAGGGAGTTTTTTCCGATGAACTGATGAAGAAGCAGGGGATTTCAGTCTCGTACCTTGCCTTCAGCCTGGGGCTGCGGAAAGAGGCAATGGTTACAAAAACCTATCTCCCCGTCGAGACTTTGCAGGGAGGGTTCAAAGTTTTCTCTATTATTTCCAGCCAGAAGTTCTCCCAGCGATCTGAAAAACAGAAAAATAACTGAAAATATGTTTCGGTTGGAAGAGTCTGGTGGATGGTGTGTAAGGTCTTATTCAGTAATAAGATACGTGTTGATCAGTTTTCGAATGAATCCCTGTCAGTCGTAGAAACAGAGTGGATTTTGCAAAAGATCTCTTGAAAGATTCGACATTTTACCGAAAACTGTCAAAAATACGCGAACCTTTCGCAGACAGCCTCTGTCTAGTTTGCGTAAGAGAGTTCCTGGGTTATGAGCTGGGGATTTTCTGTATTTTATTTGTGAACGGAATTGTTCCGTTTTTCTTTCGAGGTAGTAACCTCGCTTTTTTAGTCTCTTTCTCTGCGGTTTAACGCAGGAGGTGCACTGATGATTTTCAATAAACAGAATCGTCGTTTCGTCGTCAAAGCAATTAACAACAGCGCGTTTGTCAAAGCAGCTGTCGTGAAAGCCATCGATGTCGTCCGTGCCGCCCTCCGTCTGGATTCGTTAAGCCCTCTAAGTGGAGAACGATTGTCGGAATCCGGTGGTATGCCGGGGACCCCCCCGATGGGTTGGCATTGTTGTCAACATCAACCATCAATGCATTCGCTATATCAAAGATATACGCGGATAACGGGTACCCAGACCACTGTGACCGGAACTGCTTCGTAGGCAGTCTCCTGTTCCCTGCTTTTCAGCAGAAAATCGTTTTCTCAAAGTGGTTGGTTTAGCTCAAACCGAGTTGAACTGATCGTGCCATTTTCGATGGCGAGAGCAACTCCCCGGGTGTCTGTCCTGCTGGTGAAAGACGTCTTCTTTTTCCTGCAATCGACTGACTCTGGTGCTGTTCTGTTCTCACTTCGAAATAGCGTGTCATGCCACTTTGATACTCCTTGAATAAAAGTCCTTCTTCAGGGACAGAGAAGAGATAGTACAATGGAAGATCAGAATTTAATTGAATTAGTTACTGCTGCTCAGAACGGGGATCGTGAAGCTTTTGGTTCACTGGTGGTTCAGTTTGAATCAACTGTATTTGCGATTGTCATGAAGCGATTACGTAACCATGCAGAAGCCAGCGAAGTGACTCAGGATGTGTTCATCCAGGCAATGCGAAAACTGTCTCAGCTGAATGCACCGGAACGATTCGGTGGCTGGTTGCGGCAGATTGCCGTCCGGATGTCTATCAATCGAGCTGTACGTCGGCCAAACGAATGCATTCAGAGCCCGGATACCATCATCGTCCTGGACGATGAGCCAGAAAGTCCTTTGGACAAACTTCTGGAAAGTGAACGGGCTACCGAATTGCGAGGCGGACTGGAACAGCTGGGTGAAGTTGACCGGCAGACGCTGATCTCATTCTACTTCAAAGGTCAGTCCCTGAAGGAGATGAGTCACGAATTTGATCGACCCATCGGGACGATCAAGCGTCGACTGCACACCGCGCGTAATCGTCTGCGGGAAGCATTGCTCGACCTGCAGTCCGTTTAATGCGGTTAAAATGTAACATGAAAAACGCCTGTAGAGGGAAACTTCTGCAGGCGTTTTATTTTGTCCTGTTCTTGGAAAGGCAATTCACTTCAGGGAATCGATATCCCTGCTTTGATCAGCAGCGAAGTCAAAGCGATCAGCGGGATTCCGGTAATCGCAGAATGATCTGTGGACTGGATCTCTTCAAATAATGTAATTCCCTGGCTTTCGAGTTTGTATGCTCCCGCACAATTCAAAGGTTGGTCGAAGCGGACGTAGCGTTCGATGGCAGAGCGACTCAAGTCTCTCATTTTTAGTGTGGTCTGATTGATGTGAGTCTCTAAAAAATCGGGGCCGATTATAGCTATCGCGGTGATCAGCAGATGCAATCGTCCCTGCATGGACAGCAACTGTTCTATCGCCAGTTCTTCTGAGCCAGGCTTTCCCAGTATTCGGTTTTCAAATGAAACCAGCTGGTCACCACCAATGACCACCGCTTGAGGGTGCTGTTGAGCGACCGCTTTTGCTTTTTCCAGGGCCAGAACTTCGGCCAGTGTCTCAGGATTGAATCCGGCCTGCTTGAACAGGTCTTCATCCACCTGGGGATCGCACGTTTCGAATTCTAATCCGATTCGTGTGAGTTGTTGTGCACGATAGGGAGAAGTACTGGCCAGAATGAGTTTCATGTTGTGGGCTCTCAACAGGGATTTCCAGGTCGTTTTGGCTGGCGTCAATTAAAGATGAGGTGCCGGTTGAAATACCTGTCGTGGGGACAACTGATTTTCTGCAGGTTCCCAGTCGGCAATGGCTACCAGTCCACCCTGGGGGCTGATGACAGCTACTTCGATGATCTCCGGCGTGGCTGGAAAATGTTCCGGTTTACATTTCAACTTTTGTCCCTGGCTCATTGAAAGGAGTTCCCTCTCGTTGCAGTGGTAGTGTGGCAGATGTTCCACAGCCATGACTGCCGGCTGCAGTTTTTCAGCGATCGTGCCGAGAGAAAGTTCTTCATTTAATTCCAGCGCGGAATCCAGAGTGAAGGGGCCTATACGGGTTCGTACCAAAGCTGACATCGTGGCCCCCACTCCGAGCTGTTCACCGAGATCGCGACCGATGGAGCGGATATAGGTCCCCGATCCACACACGATGCGCAGCTGAAACCGGGGAAACTCAAAGTCCAGTAATTCGATTTTGTAAACTTCGACTTCGCGTGGCTGAATTTCAAAAGATTTACCTTGTCGCGCCAGATCGTAGGCGCGGCGGCCATCAATATGAACTGCAGAATACTGAGGCGGAATCTGTTCGATCTTTCCCTCGAATGCAGGCAGACAGTTTTCCAACTCCTGTCGTGTTATTGCTCGACAGTCGGCTGTTTCGCTGATTTGACCGGTGATGTCGTCCGTATCACTGCGTTTCCCCAGAACAAAATCACCGATATATTCTTTGGGTTGTTGCTGGACAAAACGAATCAATCGCGTATTTGAACCGGTACACAGAACCAGCACACCCGTCGCCAGTGGATCCAGGGTCCCTGCATGGCCTACGCGGTTTGGTTTAATCAGCTTCTGGACCTGATTGACAACCTGACGGGAAGTGATGTCCTGCGGCTTATTGATATTCAGCAGACCTGAGATCTTCAGGTCTGCTCCAGATTTTTTGGAACTCATCGGAGAATGCGCCCATTGATTCTGGTGGTGACAGTCAAAGATACGCTCTGTCTTTATTTCAGACAGAGACTCGCACTTTCTGTTGGTGATAATTCAAAGCGGCACCGACAAAGCCTGCAAACAGGGGATGTGGGCTGACAGGTTTCGATTTGAATTCCGGATGGAACTGCACTGCCAGATACCAGGGATGATCCGGAATCTCCACAATTTCCACCAGGTTTCCATTGGGACTGGTTCCGGTGGGAATCATGCCTGCTTCAATCAATGGTTTGCGATACTCGGGATTGAATTCATAACGGTGACGATGACGCTCACTGATTGAGTCAGCGCCGTAGCAGGTATGCGCGTGCGAGCCTTGGGAGATAATGCAGTCCTGGGCTCCCAGTCGCATGGTGCCTCCCTTTTCCGTAATCTCTTTCTGCTCTTCCAGCAGGCAGATTACAGGAGCGCTCGATTCGCTGTTGAATTCGGTGCTGTGTGCATCAGGCAGTCCCAGAACATTTCGGGCAAACTCAATGACAGCGCATTGCATCCCCAGGCAGATTCCAAAGTAAGGGATCTTGTTTTCACGGGCAAACTTGACTGATGCAATTTTTCCTTCGATTCCGCGCTTGCCAAATCCACCTGGGACCAGGATTCCATCTACATTTGAAAGCAGGGCTTCAGCACCCTGGCGTTCGACTTCTTCTGCTTCGATCCGTTTGAGCAGGATGCGTGTAGAATGATGGAACCCCGCATGGAACAGTGATTCATAAATCGATTTGTAGGCATCTTTGTGATCGATATATTTTCCGACCACTGCGATTGTGACTTCATGTTCCGGGTTTTTGATGCGGTTCAACAGAGATCGCCAGTTAGCCAGATCCAGTGGTTCCGCATCGATCTGCAGTTTTTTGACAATCAACTTATCCAGCCCATCGTCAGCAAGCCCCTGCGGGACTTCATAAATCGAATACTCCGTATCGACCTCTTCAATGACGGCCCCTTTTTCGACATTACAGAATAAGGCGATTTTGTCAGCATGGTCTTTATCCATGGGACGTTCTGTGCGAACAATCAACACGTCTGGCTGGATACCAATTTGACGAAGCAGGCCGACACTATGTTGTGTCGGTTTGGTTTTCATTTCCCCGGCAGCTTTGATGTAGGGGACCAGAGTCAGATGGATAAACAGACAGTTTTCCTTGCCGATATCCAGGGGGATCTGACGAATCGCTTCCAGAAAGGGGAGCCCTTCAATGTCCCCGACTGTGCCCCCCAGTTCCGTAATCACGACGTCGACGTCGGAACTGGCCAGATTATAAACGGATTCTTTAATTTCATCTGTAATATGGGGAATCACCTGAACGGTGGCTCCCAGATATTCGCCACGACGTTCTTTTTCAATCACGCGCTGATAAATCTGCCCGGTTGTGTAATTTGATTTCCGCGAGAGTGGGCTGTTCGTGAATCGCTCGTAATGTCCCAGGTCCAGGTCGGTTTCTGAACCATCGTCGAGGACATAGACTTCGCCATGCTCGTAGGGGTTCATTGTTCCTGGATCGATGTTGATATAAGGATCCAGCTTCTGCATGCGGACTCTCAATCCGCGTTGTTCCAGTAATAGTCCAATGGATGCCGAAGTCAGGCCTTTACCGAGGGAGCTGACTACTCCGCCTGTAACAAAAATATGTTTGGTTGTGTGTTTGGTCATTTCGCGATCTGTTTCTCGAGACGTCGTTGAATAATGTTGCATGATAGGTAATTCTTCCTGAAATTGCACGCTTCAAAATCAGGAAAACCACATCCCGAATTCAGGAAGAGCGGCTGACCTTTCATCAGCGATGAATTCAGTATGCTAGATTAAGATAAATGATATCAGTTACTTATGGTCACGGATGTGGTCTGCTAATGGTGTGGCTTCTCAACTCTTCTGCTGATAGCGTTTGACAAATTGTGCATAATCTTCAGGAGTGTCGATTCCCACTGAGGGATGGGAAACCTGAGCGACTTGAATGGTGGCACCAGATTCCAGAGCACGTAGCTGTTCGAGCTTTTCGAGTTGCTCCAGAGGGGTGGGGGGGATCTGGGTCAGCTCCAGCAGGAAAGGCCGACGGTAGGCATAGATTCCCAGGTGCAGCAGCCAGGGGCTCTGATCTGGCAGGAATGCTTCCGGTTGCTGGTCACGTGTGAAAGGGATTGGCAGACGACTAAAGTACATGGCAGTACCATCCGTACGACAGACGACTTTCGTACAGGATGAATCCTGCAGCTGTGCCAGTTCACGAATCGGAGTTGCCAGTGTTGCCATATCAGCGGTTGGGGACTGAATTAAAACTTCGATCAATTGATCAATAAATACCGGTGAAATTTCAGGTTCATCTCCCTGGATGTTGACAATAATTTCCGCATCGAAGAGCTCCTGTTTTGCCACTTCCGCAATACGATCAGTGCCATTGGGATGCTCACCGGTCAGACAGGCTTTTCCGCCAAATCCATGTACACATTCCATGATTTCCAGACTATCGGTGGCGACGATTAACCGGTCCAGTTTTTCGGAGTTGGCAGCAGCTTCCCAGGTGTGCTGAATTAACGATTTGCCAGTTTCATTCAGCAACAGTTTTCCGGGGAGTCGGGTTGATTGAAGTCTGGCGGGAATGACACCACAAACTTGCATGGGAACACCTCCTGTGTTTTCTAATTGATGCCTCTCACAGGAATTGTTTCCTGTTTCGTCAATTTATCAACCGATTGTGCGAGACTTCAAGTGGGGGACTGCGAAAACTATCTCTTTAATGCCAGGAAGTCCTGGAGAGGAGCAGACAGGCTGCTATTGGATGAGATCTGATGTTCTGATATGGTGTGCGACGACGAGTTTGGTCCCTACCCAATTCCCAGACAGGATATTCAGATGGAGCATGGATTTTTAGGCTATCGCTCAACATTCATGTTGGATTTTGTTGTTTCGGCACTCATTCTGATTGTGCCTCTATTATTATTCAGCCTGTTCACAGTCAAAATCAGACATAACTATTCCTTACACAAAAAACTGCAGATTTTACTGGGAGTAGTCCTGCTCGTTGCAGTCACTGCGTTTGAAGTGGACGTGCAACTCATGCATGGAGGTTGGCAGAATATTGTCAATCAGCGCGAGACACCTCTAACGCCCGAACAGTTTCAGTACGTTCGAACGGTGTTGTATGTCCACCTGATTTTTGCTGTCAGCACACCGCTGTTCTGGGCGACAACACTGTTTCTGGCTTTGAAACGAATTCCTGTTCCGCCTGTTCCCTGTGCACACAGTAATCTTCATAAGAAGCTGGGCTGGATTTCAACAATCGACATCACGCTGACGTCCGTAACAGGTTTGTACTGGTACTATGTCGCTTTTGTAGTCGGCAGTTGAAAGCTTTTTCCGATCAGGATTTTTTACGAGAGCGAGTTACCGGTCCTTTTTCCGGTTTCTCTTCGTCGTTGCTGTCTTTGGCAAGAACACGAGCGATGGCATCCAGGAACACGTCCATGGCGAACGGTTTCCGCAGGTAATCGTCGACACCCAGCATTTCTGCATAGGCTTTGTGACGGCCACCTTCATTGGCAGTGATCATGATCACTTTGGGTGGGGAAGGGAGTGATTTCAGGTTCTCGAGCACTGGAAAACCACCCATTTTCGGCATCATCATATCGGTGATGACCAGATCGGGATTCTCAGTCTGGGCGAGCTTCTGCCCTTCCAGGCCGTTGGGAGCTACGATGATGTTATATCCCGCGGATTTGATCACACCACTCAGTGTGCTGGAAATTTCGCGGTCATCCTCGATCAGTAAAATTTTGTAATCAGTTGACATGGTCGTTTTCATTCCCTGGGAGAAACGATGCGTTCCCCGCAACTCCTGTTTTTAAAGTGACTCAGCGCCACAACATCAGACACTCCGGTCTATGTTATATGGTAGAGCTCCAACTCGGGATTCTCAAGGCAGTTGTATAAAACAGATCTGATTCTTCAGCTTTCGTTTTGGGGCTGTGACGTATTATACCAGTTGCAGTGGTGAAATTTCACGCTTTTTCTGACTCTTTGATAAAGGATGACACCAGTTCCTCACTCTTGATTCCCGGCTCTGTTTCAACTCCGCTGGCCGTATCGACACCATAGGGCTGGACTGTCTGGATCGCTTCCGCGACATTCTCTGGAGTCAGCCCCCCGGCCAGAATCAACGGAGGCCATGTGTCAAACAGGTAGTGTTCCTGAATCACAGCCCAGGGAGCCACTTTTCCAGTCCCCCCAAAAGCCTCTGGTGAATAAGCGTCAATCAACAGATAGTCCGGTCGCTTCCCGTGGCGATTACACTCATTCAGATAAGCGGCGACAAATGCAAGGTCTGATTCACGCACCCGAAACGCACGGATCAAGGGTAACTCGGGAAGGCGTTGCCCCAGTTCAGCTAGAAATTCAGGAGATTCATCGCCGTGCAGCTGAAGCAGATCGAGAGAAATCGCCCCGCAGATCGCCTCGATTTCCTCCAGACTGTGATTGACAAACAGGCCCACCAGCGACACATCTTTGCCTGCGACCGCAGCTTGAATTTCCCGGGCGGTCTCGACGCTGATCGACCGCGGTGAGGGGGCGTAAAAATTCAATCCCAGTGCGGAAGCACCAAGTGCGGCCACCATCCGGGCTGTTTCGGCATCACGAATGCCGCATATTTTCGTCCACATTGTCTGTCGGTCTTATTCTGGCTCGATATTTTGAAAAGCGAATCATCCGCGGCTATCAACGGATGACGCGGGCAGGACTCTCATTATAGTCGCCAGACCACTCAGGGAGTAGCGCTGACAGGCAGGAACTGGATGCAGACCGGCTTCGGCACAGTGATTTCATGCCCCGTCGGTTTGAGTAGACCTGTTTTTTGATCAATCTTGAATACGACCACATTATTCGAATCCTGGTTCGCAGCCAGCAGAAAAGTACCGCTGGGATCGATGTTGAAATTGCGGGGAATGGCCCCACCGGTCGGCTGGTAACCCAGCGACGTCAGTTTGCCAGTCTTCTGATCAATCCGGTACATGGCAATCGTGTTCGGCCCCCGGTTGGAACCGTATAAAAACTTTCCAGAAGGATGTACCAGAACCTGGGCAGTTGAATTCCCTTTCCGCTTTGTTCCTGCGGGAACAGTGGAGATATTCTGAATGATGTCTAATTCACCCGTCTTTTGATTGTAGTCCATAGCGGTCACGGTCAGGTCCAGCTCGTTGATCACATAGCCCCATTTCCCGCTGGGATGAAAGGCAAAGTGACGTGGCCCAGCTCCTGGAGCCATCTTGATCTCTCGAAAACCATTGGGAATTAAAGAGCCCTCTTGAGGGTCAAAAAAATAAACCACCAGCTTATCGATGCCTAAATCTGCTACGACGGCACGTGTGTTATCGGGTGACAGATTGATGGAGTGAGCATGGGGCGATTGCTGACGTTGCGGATTAACGCTAGATCCCAGATGACGTGAAATTGATTTGAGACCAGTGAGCGGACCATCTTCTTCAAGAAGAAATGAGCAAACTGTTCCACTCGAATAATTGGCCACGAGCAGTACTTTTCCAGTGCGATCGACCACCAGATGGCAGGGGGAACCTCCCCGGGAATCTTTCTGATTCAGAAACGTCAGCTTACCATTGGCTGAATCAATCGAAAAAGCGCTGATGGCACCTGAATTACCTCCTTCAAAATCAGTGATTTCGTTCACCGCATATAAATATTTCTGATTGGGGTGAATCGCCAGAAACGACGGATTTACGACATTCTCCGTGACATCCACATGAGTCAGTTTCCCCGTTTTACTGTCGAGCAGGAGTTGGTAGATCCCTTTGCTGTCACTGCCGCGGGTATAGGTGCCGACATAGACCCGGTATTGATCGGCACCTCGGGCGGATCCAGTGAGCAGTGTTGAGCAGGCGACACCTGAAAGAAGTGCAACACACAGGAAATATTGAATTGGTGAGAGCATGGACAATCCTAACTGGAAAATGCAGGAGAAATCGGGCAGAGTATGGGTTTTGAGCCTGTTGGTCGTTATACAGATTATTTGACTCCAATCCTTTGTGGAACGCAAGTCTCTGTTTCGACGCGGATCTGAAATACCGGGGGCAGGAATCCTGTGATTCGGGAAACGAAGTGATTATACTTTGAAGCATGTTGAAACGGATTACACTACATAACTTTATGAGCCATGCGCATACCGAGATTGAGCTGTCGCCCGGGTTAACCGTGCTGACCGGGCCCAATAACTGCGGTAAGTCGGCGTTCGTCTCTGCCCTGCAGGTTCTGGCTGAAAATACCTCTGGCGATTATATGGTCAGACACGGTGCGAAAGAGTGTCGTGTGATCGTGGAAACCGATGATGGCCACGTCATCGAATGGAAACGCAAGAAGAAAGTGGTCAGCTACACGATTGACGGGCAGGACTTTCATCGGCTCAGAAATAATGTCCCGGATATTCTGCCCGAAGTTCTGCGGCTGGCGAAAGTCAAGTCGGGGGACAGCGATGAGTTCGACGTCCATTTCGGCGAGCAGAAGTCACCCATTTTTCTGTTAGGCGACCGGGGCAGTCGAGCCGCCCGGTTCTTTGCGTCTTCCTCGGATGCATCGGTCCTGATCGAAATGCAGAAGCTGCACCGCAGTAAAGTCAAAGCGGCACAGCAGGAATATCAGCGACAGCAGGCCGAGCAGAAACAGAACGCCGCGACTTTAGAACTGCTCCAACCAGTTCCGGATCTGGAAACGCGGTTAGAGAAACTCGATCAGACGTATCAGGCACTCCAGGCCGAAGCACAGCAGATACAGCAGCTGGAAAACCTGATTCAGGGACTGACGCAGGCCAGCGAACGTGTAGAACTCGATGCCCGCCGTACAGCCTGCTTGAGCGGCTTGCCTACGGAGCTTCAGCAGGAAAATGAGCGTCCACTGGAAGTACTCGTCCAGCGCTGGCAGGGTATCGAACAGGAGCAGCAGCGTTCCCAGGTTGCCGTCACTGCGTTAGAGCCCTTGAACGTCCCGCCCACCATTGAAGATGAGTCCGCGCTGGCAACGCTGATCAGAGAGACTCAACTGCAAACCGGGATCTGCCAGCATTCAGCAGCCACACACGGCTGTCTGGAAGATCTGCAGGATCCTCCTCAGCTGACCTCACCGGACAATCTGGAAAAGCTGATCGCGCGACTCTCCGCAGCAGCAGAACGGGTCCATCTGGATCAACGGGAAGCACAAATACTCGCGGAATGCGTTCCCCCCCCTGAACTGGTGGACGGCGCCCGGCTGGCACAAGTCTGTCAGCAGTGGACCGCCGCGGAAACCGAGTTTCTGAAACGGAAGCAGATTCACGCGGAAGCGGAAGCCGCATTTGAACGCGTGCGTGCGGAAATGCGGGAGTGGGTGGCAGAGCACCCCACCTGTCCGACTTGTGGCGCAGAGCTTGAACCGGAGCAGTTTTTGCAGTCTGCAGAGACCGGATTGAGGGGGCACGCACATGACGCATGAGGCATACCAGGGGGTGCTGCTCATCGGGGATCCGCACGTCGAGGGACGGGTTCCCGGGTTTCGCAAAGACGACTATCCCCGCGTGGTCCTGGAAAAACTGCGCTGGTGCCTGCAGACAGCACAGGAACAGAAGCTGCTGCCCGTGATCCTGGGGGATCTGTTTCATGTCCCCCGTGACAACCAGAACTGGCTGCTCTGCGAGTTGCTGACGCTCTTTGAAACGCCCGTGTACGGGATCTATGGTAATCACGACTGCCGGGAAAACCAGCTGAATGAACATGACACGCTGAGCATTCTGATCCAGGCCGGTCGCTATCGCCTGCTTTCGCCTGAAACCCCGTGGCGGGGCAACATGGCGGGACGATCTGTCCTGGTGGGCGGCACTTCCTGGGGACAGAAACTGCCCAAGGCCGACGCCTTTCAGCAGGAAGCCGAGTCGCCACTCGTGGTCTGGGTCACGCATCACGATATTCTGGTGCCCGGATATGAAGAACAGGGTCACCTGCGACCCTACGAAATTGAAGGCGTGGCATATGTCGTGAATGGACACATTCACCGGCAGCTGGAAGATGTGCAAAAGGGACAGACGACCTGGATCACTCCGGGAAACATTATTCGCCGCTCCCGCAGCGATGCCACGCGGGCACACGTCCCTTCCGTACTCAAGCTGGAAGTGACTAAAGCGGGCTGGCAGCGTTCGCGGCTCGAAATACCGCATGCAGTATTTGAAGATATCTTTCATCCCGAAATGCAGGATGAAACCGAGGAAGGGCTTCCTTCCGCTTTTATTTCGGGACTGGCTGAATTACAGTCTCGCCGAACCGACACGGGGGCAGGTCTCAAACTGTTCCTGGAGAAAAATCTGCCACAGTTTGAAACATCCGTGGCAACTGAAATACAGAAATTAGCAGACGAGGTATCCAGTCATGACGTATGACCAGCCGGGAGCTGTTCCCGATATTGAAACACTGACGGAACAGTTCCAGAAACTGAATAAACGCAAAATTGAATCGGAACGCGATCTGGTAAACGCCGAAAAGAATCTGAATGAGCTCAAACAGCAGGCTCAGGAAGAGTACGGCACCGATCAGCTGGAAGAACTCAAAACCAAATTGCAGCAGATCAAAGACGAAAATGCCCGCAAGCGGGCTGAGTATCATCAGAGCCTGGAAAAAATTGAGGCGGAACTCACCAAAATTGAAACGGCCCACAATGCGTCCGATGCACCTTGAACGGGGCAGCTGGAATAAGTGATATGAACGGCGATCTGACTTCTCAAACTGATGCAGCGATCACACCTGCGGAGTTGCGGACTCCCCTGAGTCTGCAGCGACGTTGCTGGGAATTGTCCGCGGTGCGCAAACAGAAAGAGAAGGATCAGGCGCAGCTCAAACAGCAGCTGCAGCAGACTGAAGAGTACCTGGCGATTTCAGAACAGGTGACCGAAGCGCTGGAGACGCTGAGCGGACAGCTGTTCGAGCAGGAACTGCAGATGATTCAGGACAAGCTGACCATCGCTTTGCAGGAAGTCCTGGAACAGCCACTCAAACTCAAGGCGGTCGCCGAGTGGAAACGCAACGCGGCCACTGTCGAGTTTCAGATCGAACGCGAAGGCAACACGGAAGACATCATGCGGGGGCAGGGGGGCTCGGTAGCGAATATCCTCTCGGTCGGACTGCGGATGTTTGCGTTGATGACACTCGATGAAAAAGAGCATCGACGCGTACTGGTACTAGACGAACAGGATTGCTGGCTGCGGCCCGATCTGGTACCACGGTTAGTGAAAATTATTCATGAGGCGGGGCAGGCACTCGGCTTCCAGATTATCATGATCAGTCACCACGACCCGGTAATGTTTGAACGTTATGCCGATACCATTTTTCAGTTCACACCCTCTCCCGAAGGAGTACAGGTGGAACGAGTGGTAACCGACCGGCAACAGAATGAATCAACCTGAACCGAAGTTGAGCACACATTGAAGGATCTTACTCACCGATGTCATCGCCAACCTACAAGACCGCTCCCGTCGCTTCGAAAAAAATGCCAACCGGCATCCCTTATATTGTCGGTAACGAAGCCGCTGAACGCTTCAGTTATTACGGAATGCGGGGGATTCTCGTAGTCTTCATGACGCAGTACATGCTGAATTCAGCAGGTATGGACGATCACATGAGCGACCAGCAGGCAGCGACTTATTTCCACCTGTTCGTGGCCGCCTGTTATTTCTTTCCGCTGCTGGGCTCCATTATTTCTGATATCTTCTGGGGGAAATATCGCACGATCCTGGTTCTGTCCGTGGTGTACTGCTTCGGGCACCTGGCTCTGGCCATCGATGAAACGCGCTCGGGACTGCTGATCGGTTTAACATTGATCGCCGTGGGGGCCGGGGGCATCAAACCCTGTGTCTCGGCGCATGTGGGTGACCAGTTTGGCAGCCAGAACCAGAATCTGCTTAGTCGGGTATTCGGCTGGTTTTACCTGTCCATCAACATGGGGGCGTTTATTTCCTCCCTGCTGATTCCGGTCATTCTCGAGAAGTATGGACCGCATTATGCATTCGGCCTGCCTGGAGTGTTGATGCTGATCGCCACGATCCTGTTCTGGCTGGGACGCAATGAATTCGTACACATTCCTGCCTCCGGCTGGGAAAAATTCCGCACTGAAACATTCAGCAGAGAAGGCTTACAGGCACTGCTCAATCTCTGTGTTCTATTTTACGTCTTTCTGCCCGTCTTCTGGTCACTCTTCGATCAGACCGGTTCCTCCTGGGTGCTGCAGGGGCAAAAGATGAATCTGAAGCTCGGAAATTATGAACTGAGCCCGGCACAAATACAGGCACTCAATCCCCTGTTTATTCTGTTGCTGGTGCCGACGTTTACCTACGTGGTTTACCCTTTGATCGACAAGGTCTTCCCGCTGACACCCCTGCGTAAAATCTCGATTGGCTTCTTTGTGGCGTCCGCTTCATTTGCGATCAGTGCCCTGCTCGAGTCGTGGATTATTCGTGCTCCGGGGAACCCACCGCACATTCTCTGGCAGGCCGTTCCTTACCTGGTTTTAACGGCTGCGGAAGTCATGGTCTCTATCACCTGTCTGGAGTTCTCGTACACACAGGCACCGAAATCAATGAAATCCTTCATCATGTCTTTATTCTGGCTGGCAGTGACAGTCGGGAACCTGCTGACCGCGGGAGTAAATAAGGTCATTATGATTGATGAGAATCACTCGTATCTGGAAGGGGCGAATTATTTCTGGTTTTTCTCCGGCCTGATGCTGGTTGCAGCGGTGGTCTTTGTCTTTGTTGCTCAAGGGTATAAAGGCAAAACTTATATTCAGGATGATGCGGTAGATGAAGCCCAGGCAGGCGAAGAAGGGATCCAGGTTCAATAATCTCTGATCGAAATTTCATTGGTTTACTTTTTTTTAGTGATGATTCTGCATATGATTTGCATATGTAATTAAAACGGTGGTTTCAAGTCGCTGTCAACAATCTTTGTTTCATACAATTCGGAAGGATTAAAAATGCGTACTAATCAATTATTAGCTGTTGTCTGTTGCAGCGGAGCCCTGGCTCTCTTCACAGGCTGCGCCGGGCAGGAAGAAACCCGCACATTCGATGAGAAAGACTCGCACGCCTCTGCGGAAGCCGAGCATGCTCATGGGCACGATCACGGTCATGAACATGGACCCAATGGGGGGCATCTGCTTGAAGTCGGTGAAGAGCAGTATCATGTGGAAGTCGTGTTTGATAACGACAAGCGAATGCTGACAGCGTTCATTCTGGGACCTGACGCAAAGACGGCCTACCCGATTGCCGGCGATTCCATCGACTTCGACATGGAAATCGGCGACAAAGAACATGAAATCCCGCTGGCAGCCAAACCGCTGGAAGGGGAAAAGGATGGTAAATCATCACGCTTTGTGGCTGAGGGGAAAGCCATCCCCGAATCAGTTAAAGCCGAGTCTGATCTGAATGGTCATTTTCATCTCGATATTGGTGATAATCACTTTCATGTCGATCTAAGTCATGGCGATCACGCAGGACACGATCATTCAGAACACGACCATGATCATGAAAAGGCAGAATCCAAAAAGCCGGAAGCTGATAAAGCTGCTCCTGCAAAGGAAGAAGCCAAACCTAAAGCAGATGAAAAATAATTCCGCTGTGAAAAACTATTAAAAAAACTCCCCTGTTTCGAAAAGCAGGGGAGTTTTTTATTTCATTTGAGTCGATCGGTCGATTTTATTTAAAACCAGAAGTAACGACGACAGGTTTCGACCACGTCTCCAAACAGGACATAGAACAGACTGCGTTCGCCACAATCGATCTTGGCACTCACTTCCGCACCAATTCGCAGCAGCGGCAATTCTTCTTTATCAAAGGTCGCATAGGTTTCGACGATAGGGCCGCTCTCTTCAGATGGGTTTACCCGCGAGGAAATCTCGGTGACTTCACCTTCGTAGGTCAGTTCATTCGAAGTTGCCAGTATGAATTCAACAGGCAGATTCAGATCTCCCTTTTTCTCAGCGGCACGGAGAATGTGTCCCATCCGTTTTTCTTCCACATCCAGTTCCAACTGCCAGGGACCATTAGGATCCATGATTTCCAGTAGAAGTTCCCCGCGCTGGACAGGTCGATTGATCAGCAGTTGTTCGATCTGGAATGTGGTGACAACGCCATCAATCGGGGCTTTGACATTTAATTTATCCAGACGGTCTTTCAATATCTCCAGATGTTTGATCACGCCGTTAATCTGAGTTTCAGTCTCATTCAACTGGCCACGCAGTTTCGTGTTTTCATCAGCGGGGCGATTATTCGTTTTTCCGGACTGCAGCTGTGCATTCAACGTTAAACGCATCAACCGGAGTTCATTCAGCTTGTTTTCTGCTTCCAGTGCCTGAGCTTTGAGATCTTCGTTTCGAATTTCAACCAGAAGATCTCCCTTTTTCACACGTTGACCACTCTCAACATGGATCTCGACCACTTCACCTTCCCAGTTGGTAAAGACTTCGCGCTGGATCGTAGGCATCAGCCGACCATCACAATTCACGCGATAATCGTAAGGGACCAGTGCCAGTGTGACACCCGCGGCGACGAGTAAAGCAATAATGACCAGTGTTTTCACCAGGGTTTTACCGCGCAAGGCAGCAAAGCAGCGACCAATGAACCTCCAGAGAGGCATCAGGAAGATACTTTCGTAGTTACGCGAGTTCGCAATTCCACTGGCAATATGGCCCGATAGCAGCTCTGCCCGGCTTTCGAGGTGAGGGCGGGGCTGGCTGTCGGTGATCTGCTCTACGATCAGACCCCCGATCAGTTTTCTGGGAGTATCTTTCATACGTCCCAGTGCTTCTTCGTCTGGCCTGATGATCTGGTCCGGCTCGAAGAGAGGCACAATCAGAATCATGCGTGCTCCGCTTTCCTGCAGGTAATCAGCCAGTGGCTCCTCAATCTGAGGGGGAATGGATTCATTCGAACCGCTATACAGGAACGTTTCCCGCATGGCCAGTGTTTTGTTTGCCAGTTTGCAAAGGAGACGAACTGTATTGGCACGTTTGTTGACTTTATCCTGACCATTGATGGCTTCAATGGCGGTTTTCTTCCCGTATTGCATCGCCAGGCTGACTCGATCTGCATTCAAAAGTTGCCGACCATCATTGACAACCGTCGCGCCAACTTCTGTCAGATCCAGGCTGCGATGTATCTGTTGCACAAACTGGTCGACTTCCTCCCAGACTTCCAGCGAGGCGTCTGTCTGACTGGCTTTCTCACGCTCTGCCAGGTAATGCGAAGCGTAACCAGACATTTGCTCAACAAACTGCAGATAGCCAGGATGAGCCTGTTTGGGAGCATTGGATCGTTGAAAGATTTCAATGACACCAACCGGTTTTTTACGGATGGTGAGAGCCGCGACAATAATCAGATTGTCCGTAGGCAGGTGGACGTCGCTTTCCGCATCAGCTGAGAAGATGCGTGCCTCTGCCGTTGATAACACGTCAGATAACAGTCGCTGGTTTTTGAGAATGGCTTCAGGTTCTTCATAGAATCCGGTGTCAGCCAGATTCAATTCACTTTTTACAGCCAGTCGACCGCTTTCGTCAATCAGCCAGGCGGCTCCTGCAGTTGCTCCTAGCCCAGCAACAACACGTCGCAGAAATTCTCGAAAAAAGGTCTCTGCTGCCACATTGGAATGTGCGAACTCTTCGATCTCCCGCGCGATACGAATGACACGTTCACGAGTCTGGCCTGGAGTCGGTGATTGAGTGCTAGTCATGGAGATACATTACCTGTTATGTCGTTCGAGTAATTCCGGTACCGGCTTGCTGGAAGCAGCGTCGCTTCCACAAATTATACGGTATGTTTGTGATATACACTGGTTTTTTTACTGTAAGTCCAATTCAGGTTCATCAGCTGGACAGTCTTACATTTTGATGATTTTATGGGAGCAACAGGGGGATTGCAAAATTCCATTTTGCAGTAAACGTAATTTTTTACTCATGTTGCGTAAAAGAAACGGAAGATTTACCTAACCCATCCAGCAGCAAATAATCCTATAAACGGTCTTCATAGTAACAGACGCTCAAATATTCAAAGTATAACATACGTATCAGGTATACCCGGTTTAATTTGAAATCTGGCAGTAACTTACAGTAAGTGAGTTTTATGGAAAATCACTCTCGAGGATGTCTTAATTGTTAAAATGGGTTGGTCGGGGTGAGTGTGCGGAATTTGCGGCTGTGTTTCCTGAATTCAGCGCATCGTTATGGTCCGTTCTGTCCTGTAAAATAAACGTATGTTGTCATAGAAAGCGCTTGTCAGAGGGGGGAACGAGGCGTTAGATATTAAGCTCAGAAGTGTCTATATTTATATGTCCGGGTATTTGGGCTGTCTCAAGCATTTCAGAATACTATTTTCTCTCAACAAAAACCGCGAATCTGATTTGGAACAAAGTCATGAATTTAACTTTGAAGAATATGTTGATCTCCTCGATGCTGATATTCGCAGTCTGCCTGGTAGTGGGCGAAGACCGTATCAGTGCTGACGAAAAGCCTGAAACCTCTAATTCCGAGTCATCGATCACAGTCAATAACTGCCGCATTAAACTGATCGACCGCGTCATTCTGGGGAGTGATCGACCGGGGGTGCTTGAATACGTTGAGCCCAATGAAGGTGAACTGGTCAAGAAAGGGCAGGTAATCGCCGCTTTAAAGAGTGATGCATTACAGGCAGCAAAAGCTACTGCGAAGAAAAAAGCGACAAATGATATCGAGATTCGTTATTCCCAAAAGGCTCGGGATACTGCTTATGTCGAACTGGAAATGAACCTGGATATCAATAAGCGGGTACCTAATACCATTTCAAAGTTGGATATCAAACGCCTGACACTGAATGCAGAGAAGAGTGATCTACAGATCGAGCAGGCAGAGCTGGAATTCGAAATGAATAAATTACAGCTCGATGAAATTGATGCACAAATTGAAGAAACGAAAATAATTGCTCCCTTTGATGGTATTGTCACTAAAAAATTCCGCTCAACGGGGGAAGTGGTTCGCCACGGAGACGAAGTTCTGGAACTGGTCAGTACGAAACGGGTTAAAGTCGAATCTTATGTTAATATTGAAGATACCTGGAAGTTTCAGGTTGGAACCCCTGTTGAGGTTCAACTGGATATTCCCGGTGTCCGATTGCCGATCGAAGAGAAGAAGTATGCTGGCAAGATTATCTTTCTTGATGTTGAAGTAGAACCAATTCACGGAAAATCAATTCGTGTCTGGGCTGAAGTCGAGAATATGGATAACGATCTGAAGGCCGGTTATATGGCAACCATGAAGATTCTGACAGATAAGTCAGACAGCAAGGTCGCCCAGAAGACGGAAGTCAAATAGCTTCCGTATCAATAAATTCGACAGTTATCTAAAACACATTCCTGATTGAATCCAGAACGGGCTTATGAGTACTTTAAGTGAATCCATGACATCCTCAACGGAACGACCGATTCCGTTGAGTGTGCGCGATGATTTAATCAGTAAGTGGATTCATTATAAAGGACTCGGGTACTGGGTCATCAAAGATCCTGTTTCACTGAAATATACCCGACTGCATCCGGAACAGTATTACATCCTGAATCTCTTGAACGGGGCGCGATGTCCAGAAGAAATTAAGGATGAAGTACATCGTCAGTATCCAACGCTGCTGCTTTCTATTTCGGAAATTCAGCAATTGATTTCCGATTTGTACCGAAAAGGACTTTTGACCAGTGGACGACCCGGTCAGGGAGTTACGCTGATCAAGCAGCGTCGGGAAGAACATAAAAAGAAATTAACGACTACACTTAAGAACGCACTCTATCTCAGGCTTCCGGGCTGGGATCCGGAAACAACTCTGCAGAGATTATATCCCTACGTCAAATGGATGTGGCAGCCCTGGGCGACGCTGATGATTGCTCTGCTGATTGTCTCATCCTGGGTTTTAATCGGAGTACAGTTTGACGCCTTTCGCAGTCGGCTCCCGGAATTTCAACAGTTCTTTGGCTGGCCTAACCTGATTTATATGTGGTTCGTTCTGGGCGCTGCCAAGGTCGTCCACGAATTCGGTCACGGGTTATCGTGTAAGCATTATGGTGGTGAATGTCACGGCATGGGGATCATGTTCCTCGTGTTCAGCCCCTGTCTTTACTGTGACGTTTCTGACTCCTGGATGCTCAGAAATAAATGGCAGCGGATTATTATCGGCGGCGCCGGGATGTATATTGAAGTGATTATGTCTGCCGTCGCAGTCTGGGTCTGGTGGTTTACCAAACCTGGTCTGCTGAACCATCTGGCTTTGAACCTGTTCTTCGTTTCTACGGTGACGACGGTGATCTTCAATGCCAACCCGTTGATGCGGTTCGACGGTTACTACATGATGAGCGATTTGCTGGAAATTCCCAATCTCCGACAGAAAGCTGATAAACATCTGCGTGATACTTTTGCGTGGTATTGTCTGGGCATCGAATCGCAACGCGATCCCTTTATGCCGGAAACAGGAAAATTCTGGTTTATCTTATATGCTGTTTCTGCTGCACTCTATCGCTGGTTCATTATGTTCGGGATTACATTGTTCCTGTATACCGTACTGAAGCCTTATGACCTGCAGAGTATCGGGATCACACTGGCCGTGATATCAATCGCCTCATTTTTGGGCGGAATTGTCTTTAACATTTACAAAATTATTGCTGCTCCGAGGACCGAACCCATGAATTACTTCAAAGTCTCAGCGACGCTGACAGTCACCGCCGCCGTGATTCTTGGAATTCTTCTGATTCCCGTTCCCATGCATTTTGAGGCCCCCTTTATTGTTGAAGGTTATGGCGTGAAGCACGTTTATACCACAGGCAGCGGGCGCCTCGAAAAAGTCTATGTCGAACCGGGTCAGCACGTCGTTAAAGGTCAGAAACTTGCAAATATTGTCAATATCGAAAAACAGGATGAACTGCGTCAGTTAAGCACGGATCGTGATATACAGATAGATGAGATCGCGAAATACCGGGCACTGGATGATCTGGCAGGTCTCAAAGTATCAGAAGAAAAACTATCAAATATTCAGGAACGTATTGAGGAACTCAAGGAACAACTCAAGAATTTGGAAGTCGTGGCACCAATCAGTGGAGTGGTCGTAGCTCCTGCGAGTCAGCCGGAACCAAAGTTGTCGGATTCCAAAAAACAGCTTTCGCGCTGGTTCGGAACACCACTCGATGCCAAAAATGAAAATTGCTACCTGGAAGAGCGGACTCACATGTTGAGTATTGCGCCCGAATCCCGTTATCAGGCGGTGCTGTTTATCGATCAGGAATATCGCAACGACTTTAATGAAGGACAGACGGTCGAGTTGAAGTTGGAACACCTTCCTGACAAGACTTACGGATCAAAAATAGAACGAGTTGCACATGGGCATCTGGATTATGTTCCCCCCACGTTATCTAATAAAATGGGAGGAGAGCTTCCAACCGTCACCGACAAAGATGGTCGAGAAAAACTGACCAGCACGGCATATCAGGCGATTGTTCCGATAGATGAAGACGTATTCCTGTTCCGGTCAAATATGCGAGGGAAGGCACGTTTTCTGGTCAGTGAGCTAACGACAGGACAATGGATCTGGCGCTACTTCCGAAAAACATTTCATTTCCGACTCTGAGATAAAGATAGCAGTGACCTTTGAAAGCATTGAAATCGAAGAGTGGAAATCAATATGAGTAATGTCATCACCGAAGCGGTCAAGTTGTTGCAGGCCAACCAGGCAATCAAGGCTGAGGCTCTGATGAGGCCTTACTATCCAGCCAACGTCAATAATACTCAGTTTCTCCATTTCTATGCTCTGGCGAATGCTCATACTGGCGAACTCTTACTGGGAATCGATCTTTTGAAAAAAGCGATTTCCCTCAATCCGAATATCGCTGAATTTCATCATAATCTTGCTGCCATTTATCGCCAGACTGGCGATTTCAAACTCTCGGAAGAGCATTATTTAACCGCTCTGAGATTAAAGCCCGATTATGCTGAAGCATACTTTAATTATTCAGCGACTCGAAAATTTAATGCAGATGAACCCATATTGGCTGAACTGGAACGGCAGTCAGCCAGGACCGATTTGTCTGATGAGGATCGCTGTTTTCTGGGGTTTGCTGCCGGTAAAATCTTTAATGATGTCAAAGAGTATGACAAGGCATTCTCATTCTATGAGATGGGCAATCGCTTTAAAAATGCAACTTTCGATATCAATCGCTTTCGAAATGATGTTGACCGGCTCATTTCCGTCTTTACAGCCGAACGGATCAGGGAACTGGCTGTTCTGGGACATCAGAGCAGCGTACCGGTATTTATCGTTGGTATGCCCCGTACCGGTACCACTCTGGTCGAACAAATCCTGTCGAGTCATCCCGATATCCATGGGGCTGGTGAACTCCCTGATATTTCCAGTATTTCTGGAACGATGCAGCAACATTCTTCACCAAAGACAGAATACCCGGAATGTATTTCCTGCGTACCTCAAAAGGTCTTTACCGGGTTTGCTGATGCATATTTGCGTCGCCTGCGAACTTTCAATCAGTCGGCTGCCCGTGTCATTGATAAGATGCCGGGAAATTTTATTCACCTTGGACTGCTGGCAATCATGTTTCCGCAGGCGAAAGTAATTCACTGCCGCAGGCATCCGCTTGACACATGTCTCTCCTGTTACTTTCAACGCTTTCGTCGTGGTCACGAGTATTCGTTTGATCTAACTCATCTGGGACTCTACTTTCAGGAGTATGAACGACTGATGCAGCACTGGCTGGAAGTATTACCAGTCACTCCTTTTGATCTTCATTATGCTGATCTGGTGAATGATCAGGAAGATGTCTCACGCAAGCTTGTTGACTGGACAGGCATGCCTTGGGATGACAAGTGCCTGTCGTTTCATGACAATACACGCCCGGTTACAACTGCAAGTAACTGGCAGGTCCGCAGGCCGATGAATAAATCTGGCCTGGATCGCTGGAAAAAATATGATCAGCATCTTAATCCGCTGCGAGAAGCCCTGGCGGGGACAACTCAAAGTCTGAATTGAGTTGACCATCGTTCGCTTACTGAACGACGGGTACCAGTCCTGTCTTATTTTGCGTGGAAGACCACCAGAGTTGCCAGAGTCGTTGATTGTACCCAAAATTCTGTTGAGTGATCTCTTGCAAGGCAGACAGGACAGCCTCGTTTTGATGGCTGTGTTTGACTGAGATTGTCCGCATGGGAACTCTGGTTTGCTGTGAAGGCAGTACAATCACTCCATTGGGATACCGGCCAGCCAGCAGTCCCGCTTCAATATCAGGCGGCAGGACCACGCCTGTGTTTCCAAACGTTCCGTTGGTGCCGAAACTGTATGTCGTTGTTGTATCGGGAACCCTGACCCGATAGGTGTGTGTGGTGATCAGGGCAGCGATCAGTTCCGGAACGACAGATTCATCTCCAATGACTTTCAGTCCCTCTCCCGCCCGCTGAACAATCATGTTTGATCTGTTTTTTAGTGCCTCAATAAAATAGACGATCGCCTGCGAAACATCGCGTCTGGAAAGTGCCTGCAGAGCAGACTCTCGAATTGCCTGTAAAGGGTCGGATAGAGCGAGTTCTGCCAGCGGTCTGAGAGGCTTGTCGCCAGTGATCTGTGATAGTGTGGAGACGAGAAGAGATCGGATGAGATAGTTTTCATGTTTACCCATCTGTCGGGCCAGGGCGGCTACTGCGAACGGATCATTGATAGCCTGAATATTTTTCAAGCCCTCCTGTTGAAGTTGGACATTATTGCTATTCATGAAAGTCAGCCAGAGCTTGATTTTTTTAGCCCATTTTCGTTCTTCGGCCAGCTCCGCTTCATTTTTTTCGAGTAATTCCAACTCCGCCGTGGAGACATATCGTCCTTTATATCTGATGTAGCCATTTTTTCGCATCAATTCATCACGGGTCATCCATTCTCCGTCTCGTTTCGTATATCCCAGCGCGGCACGGGTTTTTGCATGATCCGGTTCCAGTAACAGTACTTTCTCCAGTTCTGCATGTCGTTGAGAGGTAAGATGGTTTTCAGAACACCAGTCTGCCAGTTCCAGATGCGCTTCCACGGTATTAGATAATGATTTGGAGCGGGACTCATATTCTTCGACAGACAAGGGACGGTTCGTAATAAACTCAATCTGTTGAGAGTCGACAGCGATTTTACCGCCAGTCAATGTCTCGATAATTCGAACCTCTCCGGATCCGGAAGCCAGTTTCTGCAGTTTTCCTCTGATTTCACCACCATGCTTCAGCTTGATCAGATCACAATATCCTGGATTCTGCAGACTCAGGATGAGCGTAAAGAGCAAGGGGGCAGAAAGAGCGAGTTTTGAAGCCTGGAAAAAATGCTCTGGAAACATTGTACCTGTTTTCATACTCGTGGAAGTTTTGAGCTACAAGTGTGTGAGAGATGCATTGCGTCGATCGCTTTGCAGTTAGATTTTACCATTTTCAGACATGGTGGGACAGCATCTTTTTTCTAAAGCACTTTGATTATGAAATTCGTATTTGCGGATAACACAAAATAGAGAAATGGATTTGTCGCTATCGCAAATTGCTGGCTGGTACACCTGGAAACCGGTGATTATAGCGGGATGTACAGTTTTTCTAGTGGAAATTCTTCAAATGATATCAGAACAAAGCTGGATTCCCCTTTGGTTGACTGGGTAGAATGGGATGTGTGAGTCAGGGCGAAGCACTTTGAATACTGCTTTGCAAACGCTTTTTAAAGACAGTTTTCGGTCAAAGTCAGTCTGTATTGTAGACTTGAGTAGAGCTACTTTCGTTTGCAGTTAGCGATGCAGGCCGTTTTAGCTGTTCTGAGAATGCCAGTCTTTAAAATCATCTTGAAAAAGTTGGTCCTATGTCTTTGTGTAAAAAAGTGACAGTTAGTTTTTTGATGTTATTAGTAACAATCACCGGAAGTGATTCCCTGATGGCTCAACGTTTGAATGAGTCTTCAGTTGGTATCACGATTCCTACACAACGGCAGTTGGGACAATATGATCTCGAACGAGTCTGGTGGGGGCAGGCTACTGTTGATCCGCATCGGGACCGGATTGTGCATTTATCGATTGACGAAATCAATTTGTATGCATTATCGACGGCCGGCATCATCACCGCGTTTAACAATGAAACCGGCAAAAAACTGTGGGCGACTCAATTAGGGAGAGGCAATAATATCGGTTATGCGCCTGTCTCCAATTCTAAATATGTCTATATCACCGTGGGGACCAAGTTATATGCTATCGACAGGTTGAATGGTGAGATTGACTGGGAGTTAGCCTTACCAGGTTCTGCGTCAACGAGTCCCACAGTCGATGAAGATGCGATCTATGTAGGCACGCTGAGCGGCCGGATGTATGCATGGGATCTTAAAAAACTGAACGAATTAAGTAATGAGTCTAAACTCCCGGCATGGCGTGAAAGTGCAATCCGCTGGACCTTTCAGACAGGAGATACGATCAACACTCCACCACTTGTCACAAACAGGACTTTATTGTTCGCCAGCCAGGATGGTTCGCTCTATTCGGTAACACTTCAGGACCGGCAACTGGCATTTCAGTTTGAAACAGATGCTCCCATTTCTGCCAGTCTTGCTGAAGAAGGGAAGAGTCTTTTCCTCGCTTCCGAGGATCAGAATCTCTATTGTCTGAATATCTTGAATGGAATAGTACGCTGGCGAATTCGAACCTCGTTTCCATTACGCTATCCTGTTTCCGTCCTGGACAACGAAGTTTATCTTTCTTCGAAGAAAAATGGTCTGTTTCAACTCTCAGCTCAAAGCGGACTGGAGCAGTGGTGGCAGCCACTGGGTTCTCGTTTTATTTCGCTGTCACCGACGCGTGTTTATGCGACAGATGAGCTTGGGAATTTACTGGTACTTTCCCGCACGGATGGTGCAGTTCTTTCTGCAGTGCCCCTTCGTAAATATCAGGTCAAGCTGATGAACGAACAGACGGATCGAATTTTCTGTTCTTCAGAATCGGGTATTATTCTATGTCTGAAGCAGAAGGACCTTCCATTTCCGATCCGCTTCAAAAATCAGGATAAGTATCCGATTCTTCCTGAGATTTCGCCAGAACCAGCAGCAAAAGAAGATCAGTCAGAAACTTCAGCTGACGGTGAAAATACCGATAATTAGGTCGGTTTTAGCAGCAGCTTTCTTTCCTCAGGCCTCATTTGTTTTCTGATCACATACTGGCTAAACTGAGTCCGTGTTGTGCATGGAACGGCTGCGATGGTGATCTGCCACTGGAAGTCTGTTTATATCAGGCACAGGGAAATTCTTTCAACGACAGGCGGGCATTGTCCCTTCTGTATTCTCAGGTGATTGTCTAAGAAACAAATGAGTAATTCACATCCACGTCGCGCATTAGTTAGTGTCAGTGATAAAACAGGTCTTGGTGAATTTATAAATGGCCTGGCCGAACTGGGCTTTGAATTTATCTCGACCGGTGGTACTCGTCGCTATCTGGAAGAGCAGGGCGTGAAGGTCATCGATATTTCTGAATATACGGGCTTCCCTGAGATCATGGATGGTCGTGTCAAGACACTGCATCCCAAGGTGCATGGAGCGATTCTGGGACGTCCCGATCTGGCCAGTGATGCTGCTTCGATTGAAGAATTTGGGATCGTTCCATTTGAACTGGTTGTCTGCAACCTATACCCGTTTGAAGCAACGATTGCCAAACCCGATGTAACTCTGGCAGAAGCGATTGAACAAATCGATATAGGTGGCCCCAGTATGGTCAGGTCAGCCGCCAAGAACCATGCTTATGTCGGTATTGTCACCGGCCAGACGCAATATGGTCAGGTGCTGGAAGCACTGAAATCGGGGCCGCTGACTCCAGAGTTTCGTCTGAAACTTTCTGCTGCTGCATTTGAGATGACAGCACGTTACGATCGCGCCGTTGCGAACTACATGGCTTCAGTTCTGCCGTCTGAGGAAAGCACACAGAGTCGATTTTCCGAACAGGTGAGTATCAATCTGGTGAAACGGGATCAACTGCGTTACGGCGAAAATCCGCACCAGGGAGCTGCATTTTATGTGGAGCAGAATCCTCCCGCAGCCAGCGTTGCCCAGGCAGAGCAGTTAAACGGTAAAGAGCTCTCATACAATAACTTTCTGGATCTGGATGCGGCTCTACAGATTGCCAGTGATTTTGACAAACCCGCTGCCGTGGTGATCAAGCATACTAACCCTTGTGGGTGTGCAACAGCAGACACGCTGGTAGAAGCATTCGAGAAAGCGTATGCCGGCGACCCTGTCAGTGCGTTTGGATCCATTTTGAGTTTCAATCAGCCCGTCGATCAGGCAACGGCTGAAAAACTGTGTGAACCGAATCGGTTTATTGAAGCAATTATTGCACCGGATTATGAACCGGCTGCATTCGAATTGCTGACCACAAAGCCAAAGTGGAAAAAGAACGTGCGTCTCATGAAATGTCCCATGATGCAACAACCGGCAGAACCCAGCCTCGACTACCGACGGGTTTCTGGTGGTCTGCTCGTGCAGGAGAAAGATGAACTGCGAGATGACAAGGCTGATTGGAAAGTTGTGACAGAACGTGAACCCACGGCTGAGGAGCTAGACAGTTTGAGTTTCGGCTGGGTGGTCTGCCGTCATGTGAAATCAAACGCCATAGTCCTGGCCAAAGATGAAATGCTCCTGGGGGCTGGAGCCGGACAGATGAGCCGACTGGATTCATCTTACATCGCTGCCTACAAAGCAGGTGACCGCAGCCAGGGATCCATTGTAGCTTCAGATGCGTTCTTCCCATTCCGCGATGGTGTTGATGAAGCGGCCAAAGCGGGGGTGACTGCTATTATTCAGCCAGGTGGTTCGGTCCGTGATGAAGAAGTGATTGCCGCCTGCAATGAGCACAACATTGCTATGATCTTCACCGGACGTCGCCACTTCAAACATTAAATTTGACTGAACAGCAATGCGAAAGCTGTTTGGAAAGAAAATCTCACGCTGTGTGGATGATAATCGATCGTTCACACAGCGTTTTTATTTTGCATTGACTCGCTTGTCCCAGGCTTCAAAACGCTGTGCCAGATTCTTGACCTGCTCAGGGTGCTGATCAGCTACATCTGTTGTTTCTGTTCCATCCGTCTCCAGGTTGTATAACTGCCAGGTTGCCGGCTTTTTGCGTGGGCGAATGGCTTTCCAGTTGCCACACAGGATGACCTGATGGCGGGGAAGGTCCCAGCAAAGTTCCGCATGTGCAGTTCGCTGTTTACCCAGGAAGACTGGAAGCAGACTCTTGCCTTCGACTGGTCGAGGATGACGCCCTTTGAATTCACGGGGATAATCTGCCTGTGCGACATCCAGGAACGTGGCCATGAAATCGATCACGTGCCCCGGTTGCCCGGTGATCACACCTCCCTGTTGAATGACTTTTGGCCAGCGAACCACGAGTGGGGTACGAATACCACCTTCATACCCTTCCAGCTTGGTTCCACGGAACGGTGTGTTACTGGTCGTCGCCCAGGCCAGGCCATACGCCGCGAAGGTTTCTGGTGGTCCGGGCATGTGATCGGGACCGCTTCCCGGTTTGATCATCACGCCATCCCGTCTCCAATTGCGGTTGGGAGTCTTCTCACTGAAACCAAAGCCGCTTTTACTGGGAGAAAGTCCCCCGTCCGGCGCTGCACCATTATCGGAGAGAAAGATTACCAGCGTATTGTCATCCGCATTGGCTGCTTTAAGCGTCTGCAGTAACTGCCCCAGCCCCAGATCAATCGCCTTGACCTGGGCGGCGTAGACGGCCATCCGCTCCGCCTGCCAGCGCTGATACTGCTCCTGCTTCCAGTTGTGAATGCTGGCGACTCGCGGCGCCAGTTGCCATTCGTCCGGGATCAATCCTGTCTGTCGCTGCTTTCGGAAACGCTCTGCGCGAATCTGATCCCAGCCCTGTTCCAGATATTGTTTACGGTAGCGGTCGATTTCCTGTTCCCGGGCATGCAGCGGCCAGTGAGGAGCGATATGGGCTACGTACAGCAGGAACGGTTGCTGGCTTGTAAGGCTTTCCTTAAGAAACTGGACTGCATGCTCATTGAACGCATCTGTGAGATAGAAGTCCACGGGGAGTTCGATTCTCTTTCGATCCAGAAAAAAAGGATTCTGGACGACCTCATGATAATAGCTGATTTTTGCCTGGCACATGGGACCGTAGAATCGGTCAAAACCACGGTCAAGGGCCGAGTCTCGTCCCTGCCACTTCCCCACCATCATCGTGCGATAGCCGGCCTGTTGCAGTGCTTCACCGAACGTCATACAGACATCAAAGTTTTTAGGCTCGTTCCAGCGGTCTCCCCGATGCCCGGTCTGCTGACAGTACAGGCCCGTCAGTAATGAGGCTCGTGTCGGGCCACAGATCGCATTGTTATAGAACTGGGAAAAACGCATCCCATCACGGGAGAGTGAATCGATATGCGGTGTATCAATTTCACCTCCGTAACAGCCAATATCCGACCAACCCAGATCATCGGCCATGACCAGGATAATGTTGGGACGTTGGACGGGAGCATCTCCCCACAGTAGCGGGCATGAGCAAAAGACAAGCAGGAACAGCAGGCAGGGACGTAAAATCAGATGATGCATTATGTACTTTCTTTTTTCCTAAATACGAAGAAAGTCGATTAATTTCGGGGACTGGTCATGAAATGATCTTACCATTTCGGAAATGTGAGAGTCAATTTTTTCAGGCAGCAGGTCAAGAATCTAATGTCCGAACTTGAGACCAGCGCAAAAAATAAGAGAGCCTTCCTGAATCAGAAAGGCTCTCTTGGAGGTATCAGAATCATTCAACTTATGGAATGATATATTATGTGAGAGTAATCACAAATCTTAGAAGACGAGGATTACGTCAGTACCAACAGTGAACTGGCTGTCTTTGGTGCCACCACTCTTGGTTGTCCAGGGATCAGCTCCGTCAGCCCAGTCCCAGCGAACTTCAGGACGAACCTGGATGCAGGAATTGATCTTGTGGTTCAAACCTGCAGTGATTTCGTAGTAGTTTGTACCAGCTGGAGGTACTGGGAAAGAAGCGTTGTGGTTACGCCAGTATTCAACTCGCAGACCAGCGCGAGTCGAATCGCAGAGGTCGTAGAACAGGTACTGGTTGATGCCGTAGGCTTCACCATCGACGCCAGCAGCGTTGGCATCACCGTTCTGTAAGAACATGTGGTCATGCTGGAAGACGTAAGACAGTTTATCAGTCAGTTTCTGCTGAGCAACGATACTATACATGGTCATGTTTGAAGTACCATTGAAAGCATCGTTTTCACCACCAGAAGTAAGAGCAAAAGTCACAGCAGTGTCTTCGCTATCGCTGGTCCAGCCGATAGAACCCAGGAAGCTCCACTCATTGTTCTGATTTTCGAAATCATCCCAACCTGTGGTGATACCACCGGTCAGTGAGATATTGTCGCTCAGATCAGTACTGGCCAGAACACCTGTGTGGGTGAAGGGCTCATCGTACTGCATTGTGTAAGAGTGTGAGTAGAAGAAGTTTCCGGTAGCAGGAACAACTTCATATCCAATCAGTGTATAGAAGTGACCAGCATTGACTGTCACACCGTTACCGATGGGAGCGTAGAAAGATGCATACAACTGGGGCATTGCCAGACCAATCTGGTTGGCAGTGGCATTGTTGTTGTCTGACCAGGTACCATCAAAGTTGGGAGTATTGTTGGGACCACCGAATACAGCTGTATCAGCAGCATCGGAACCAACAAGCAGGTCAACACGCCCCCCCCAGCCGAAGCAATCTTCATTGGCAGCAGCGTCTTTTTCCAGAACGAAGTACAGCTGGTTCAACATGAACTGGCTGTCAGCCTGGTTGAATCCCACACCGGGAGTGTTCAAGTCGTTGGCAGGACGGTTACCATTGAAGGTAATACCGAATTCCAGCCAGCCACTCAATTTCCAACCGTTGTCTTCGAGGAAGTTACCACAGCCATCGCAGTCGTCAAACAGACGAGTCAGGCGGCCGCTGCAGCAGTCTCCATCATCACTTGACTCTTCGCCGCAGCAGGTATCAGGATTGGTGCAGGTAGGAGCACAAGTCTTAGGTGCACAGCATTCTGCTGTTAACCTTTCGAGTTCTGCAGCTAACTTTGTACCAGCTTCCTCATACACTTTCGTGCAGCAGGCATTGGGTTGATCTGGTGTGCATGAAGGAGCACATCCAGCATCACCACCAAATGCAGGTGATACAGCCATGAGACCCAGCCCACTTAATAGGAGCCCAGTCAGTCTGGCTTTTCTTTTCAGTTCATTCAGTTTTCGCATATTTTAACTCCTGAGTACACGCTAAAGGTGCTTGGTCTCCATACCGTCAGAAGGGAGGCGTATATGCTTTCCAAAACATTGAATTGGTAGAAGCCATACTGACGGTCTAATCAAAATCCCATCGTTACAATCAGATGACCTGCAAGGTCCGACAAATTGAGCGCTAACATAACGATGGCTCTAACACGGAATATCGGAATTCTCCGTAGTAGCTTTGACCAAAAGAGATACGTCAAGAATATCCTGACTGATCAGGAAGGTCTGGCTTGTTCAGCCAGACTTCGGAAGCGTCAAAGTTTAACAAATCATAAATTATGTTAAGCTTGCGCGAAGAATAGGCAGCTCGGTATGCGAAATGTGACTCAATCCAGAAAATAGACTTAAGAATAAGACTTTATCGGGAGAGTAATTATGAGGCACTTGCAAAGAGGGCGTCCACGAAACCTTGTGAGTTAAAGAGCTCAAGATCATCGATTTGCTCGCCGACACCCACGTATTTCACAGGGATTCCCATCTTCTGACGGATGGCAACAGTGACTCCACCACGTGCTGTTCCATCTAATTTTGCCAAAATTAGTCCAGAACATTCAATCGATTTCGAAAAATGTTCTGCCTGACTGATTCCATTTTGTCCAGTGGTTGCGTCCAGGACCAGTAGACTTTCGTGAGGGGCATTCGGGATTTTTTTGCTCACAACACGTTTGATTTTTTCCAGTTCTTCCATCAGGTTTGTGTGAGTCTGTAAGCGGCCCGCGGTGTCGATAATCAGGTAATCAACGCCGGTTTCCAGCGCCCGTTCGCAACCTGAATAGGCTACGCTGGCAGGATCTGTACCATCGGGTCTTGTAACGATTTCACATCCCAGTCTTTCTGACCACATTGTGAGCTGTTCGACTGCTGCGGCTCGGAAGGTATCTCCCGCTGCTAATAATACTGTCTTGTTCTGTTTCAGAATCAGATTTGCGAGTTTCGCGATTGAAGTCGTTTTTCCGACTCCATTTACGCCTGCCACGAGAATGACAGTTACCCCTTCAGGATTATTGTTCAAAGGTGATAACGGGTCTGAAATATCCCATTTTGTATCTCCTTCACCTTCCAGAAGCGTGCGGATTTTCTCTTTGACTGTCTCTTCGATTTCATCAAGAATGACAGTACGCCCGCCATGTTTTTTGCGGATTTCATCACAAATAGCAGAAGAGGCAACAACTCCCATGTCCGTTTTGATTAAACGGGCTTCAAACTGTTCAATTTTCTGGTCATCCAGGATTTCGCCCGCTTTAAATAAATCGCGAACATCTGTCCTTAATACTTCTTTAGTTTTCTCTAGCCCACGTTTTAAGCGGTCAAACAGACCCATTTTTCTTCTCTCTTACTGGATGCAGCTGAATGATGTTTGTTCTGGATCGCAAGGATGCCAGTCGGGGATAATATAGTGTCTGGAGTCTGACGGCAAGTATCTGAATTCTTAGATGAATCTATGATTCTACTTTATTATTAGTGAGCAGACTGTCAAATTGTTGAATTGCCTGTTCCCAAACGGTTTTTTCCTGAGGTTCATAACGTTTGGTTTCTACGGAATTCAGTACAATCTCTCGTATTTCAGAGAGTGAACTGACCGCCCCGACAGCTCTTGCCTGGACTAATACATTTCCGAGCCCTGTGGCTTCGACCGGACCGGTGATGACAGGTATCTGGCAGGCATTCGCCGTGAATTGGTTCAGCAGCTCATTTTTGGTCCCTCCTCCAACAATATGAATCACTTCGATGGGGGTTCCTGTTAATTCTTCGAGCCAGCCCGAAACCTTACGGTATTTCAATGCCAGGCTTTCCAGTGCGCAACGAATGTACTGCCCGGCGGTTTCCGGGACTGGTTGATCGGATTCTCTACAGTATTGTGAGATGGCCTCAAGCATATCCGTGGGGCTTAAAAATCGTGGATCATCGGGATCTACGAGGGAGCGAAACGGTTCAGCGGAGGCAGCAGCTTCAGCCAGTTCCGAATATTCCATGGTTTGACCCTGGCGTTCGTACGAACGTTTGCATTCCTGCACCAGCCAGAGGCCCATGATATTTTTCAGTAATCGGTAGGTGCCATCGATGCCTCCTTCGTTTGTGAAATTCAACTCAAACGCCCGTTTGCCTAAAACGGCAGAATTGACTTCGACGCCCATCAGAGACCAGGTCCCGGAACTGATGTACGCCCAGTTCGGATTTCCTGTCTGAGAGGTTGGAATTGCGGCAACGGCAGACGCGGTATCGTGAGTGGCAGGAGTAATGACATCGATTTTACTGAGCCCTGTCTGCTGCATGACTTCTTCACGTAAGGTTCCCAGTTTCGTTCCAGGTGAAACCAGTTTGGGAAGCATGGAAGTCGGGATCTCGAGTTTGCGCAATAAGTCATAGGCCCAGTCTCCCGTCAGGGGATTCAGGCATTGTGTTGTTGTTGCATTGGTGAATTCTACAACCTGACTGCCTGAGAGCAACCAGTGAAAGAAGTCAGGCATCATTAGAAATGTTCTGGCCTGCTTCAGTAATTCAGGATCAGTCTGCTGCATGGCTAATAACTGGTATAGGGTATTGATCTCCATGAACTGGAGACCGGTTGCATCAAATATTTCCTGCTGCGGGACGCGCGAAGTCGCAAGGTTCAGCATGCCATCGGTGCGCGGATCTCGATAATGATAAGGCTGTCCCAGCATTTCCTGTTTTTCGGAAAGCAGTACATAGTCAACTCCCCATGTATCCACACCGACCGAAATAATCTGATCGCCATATTTTTGTGCGGCGAGAGACAGACCTTTTAATATGGAAGACCAGAGACCAGTTACATTCCAGCGTCGTGTTCCGGCGAGAGGCACTGGTCCATTACTGAAACGATAGATTTCTTCCAGCTGAATTCTATTTTCTTCCAGGATGCCTGCAAGAACACGTCCGCTTTCTGCCCCCAGATCTACTCCTAAAAAACACTGCGCCGGCATTGATGATCCTTTTTGATTCGCGAAAGACTTCTGGCTGATATGAAGTTAAAAATGTTAATCACAGCCCCGTATCATACATAAACTTCTTTTAAATTTCATTGGATACCGGTTGTCGCTCAGTAAAGATTTACAGATCATGGAATCTTATTACCGATTGATTGTAGTTTTTGAAAACAGACTCTATCCTGAAGAAAACAGAATGTCATTAATTACACTAAGTTAAGCAATTGAACGAGATCAAGTTCCCATGAAACCGATGCTGTCAGGGCTGATTGTCTTATTGTGCTTCTCGATTATTCAAGCAGGATCCTTTGCCGCAGAGCCTGTGAAATTGATTTTCGATACAGATATGGGAAATGATATCGATGATGCGCTGGCACTGGCGGTTATACATGCCTTACAGAGCAGGGGGGAATGTGAACTGCTGGCGGTCACCAGCAGTAAGGATAACCCCTGGTCTATTCTGTATTGTGATGTCGTGAATTCATTTTATGGTCGCCCGGAAATTCCTCTGGGAAGAGTTCATCAGGGAGCGACGAACCCTGATGGATCATATACACGTAAGGTCGTGGAAACGTCTGCAGATGGAAAACCCGTGTTTGCGAGACGCTTTCAAAGTGCGGAGGACATTCCTGAAGCAGTTTCCGTTTTACGTTCTACACTGGCTGCTCAGCCCGATCATTCGGTCGTGCTTGTTGTCGTCGGGTTTTCAACGAATATCGCCAGACTACTCCAGTCGACGGGAGATCAGATCAGTCCTCTGACAGGGCGGGAACTTGTATCCAGGAAAGTGAAACTTCTTTCTCAAATGATTGGTCGTTTTGATCGCGACAAGCCAGCCGAATTTCATGAATACAATGTCAGACTGGATATTCCTGCGGCAAAAACAGTGTATGAATTGTGGCCGGCAGAAATTCCCGTTGTCGTCAGTGGCTGGGAGGTGGGACGTGCGATTAAGAATCGTGCCAGCAGTATTCAAAACGATTATGATTATGTGAGCTATCATCCCATCAAGCTGGGGTACGAATATTGGCATAAAATGCCTTATGATCGGCCTACTTATGATTTAACCAGCGTTCTTTATGCAGTCAGACCCGGGCGTCATTATTTCGGTTTGTCAAAATCGGGGCAATTTAAGATCAACGAACATGAAAAACTGGAACACACCGAAACAACAGCTGGAAATCAGCAGTTTCTGACTCTAATTCCCGAGCAGATCATCAGAGTGCAGGAAGTTCTTGAAAGTTTATCCAGTCAGCCACCCGCTATGTCGAACTGAATCAGTCAGTTCATTTTTTCCTGGAGCACGATTCTTGTGAATCAGAAATCAGAAGAGCATGTAGAACCATCCTTCGGTAAGCGTTTTCAAACCGCCTTGAAGAATCTGGGCATCGGGATCATTTTCCTGATGGCGGGTTTGTTTTTACTCTGGCATAACGAGTCAAAAATCCTTGAGCGGGAAATCAGTATCTCTCAGGCAGAATCAGTAATCTCAGAAAATCAGGAAGAGAGTTCTGAGCAGCAGGATCAGGCGAATAAAGAGAGTCGCAATTTACAGTCAACGACCATGTTCAACTGGGGACTTCGGTTTGCCGGCTGGATTATTGTTTTTCTGGGATTAGCAACGCTCTTTAAACCTCTGGTTGTACTCGTTGAGAAAATCCCATTCCTCTGGAATTTTGTGGGGCGTGGTATCACAGTATTTGCCCTGCTGAGTTCGATCAGTCTGACCTTGATTCTGCTGTCAGCGGTCTGGATGGTAACGCGACCAGTATTTGGAGCGATCTTGCTTCTGTCGGGAGTCGTTCCGTTATATATCCTCTATCGTTCTGGAAGACGGGCGCGTCTGAAGCAAGCGTTACGGAACGCCTGATTCCATCTGCACAGAAATGAGTGGTTGTAAAAATTGCATGGCGAGTTGTTCTCTCCCTGTCTCGCTAGACTGCCTGGATTGTTGTTTGTTGCCTCTCTGGTTCCCAACTTTCTGCCTGAGATCTCAGGATTCCTACAAGTCGAATAACCCATATAACCGATACCTTTGATATATCTAATACCCTTCACGCGGATTTTCCTGCGCCGCAGGGTGGTTATTTGCTGGGTCTGTCTGAGTTTGAAGGCAGTTTTGTAGAGCCTCCGGCTTGTAGACTTCTTTTAACATGAGATTGAAGTAGAACATGGTAAATCCGGCCTACCGTTTATTGCTTGGAATGGTTGTTCTCCTGTCTGGAGTAGAATCATTGTCCGCGCAGGCTCCTTATGCATCTGCCGCTGGACAAACTGGGAATGGCTACATGCAGGCCTCATACCGGCCTGGGGCACCACATAAAATGCAATATGCTCCCGTGCAGGAGTATTATGAACCGGAGCCTGAATATTATGAGAACGTAGACCAGTACCAGTCTGAATATTCTGGAGAGTCAGGGATGATCACCCGGGTACTGCCAGTCGATCGGGGTTGGGGGTATGACCACCCCTGGGACGGACTATTTAAGGATTTGGCAAATAACAGCTGGATGAGAATCGAGTACCTTCTCTGGAAAGCACCTCCAGGAAACCAGTTGATCGGTACAGAGACGGATACCGGAAATGATCCACGCAATCCATTTACGGTCCCCGATTTTAATGGGTTTGGAACACTTTCCTCAAAAGTGGCAGATCTCAGTACGATTGGTCATGAGGGAGCAAATGGGATTCGGGGAACATTTGGTATTGATTTTAAGAGCGGTACCATTGAGGCGATTTTCTTTGGTACAGCAAAAGAGAGCAGTAACCTCTCCTATGGAGCAGGCGATTTTCTCGGGCCGAATAATGGAGATACGGATTTAATTTCGATTACTACGCTCAGTGATGGTCAGATCGCATTTGCAGGTGTGAATTTCAACAAGTCGTTTTCGGTCAGTTATGAGACGCAAGCCTGGGGAGCAGAAAGTAATTATGTGTTTAATACCGAGCGTCTCTTTTTCAGGACCTATTATGGAGCCGGTGGCTTACAGATTCGTCCCCTGGTCGGTTTCCGATATTTAAACATTGAAGAAGGAATGAAAATTCGGGGGGGCTTTGAAGAGCTGAACGTTACCCCGCCAATTACTTATATTGATCGTCAAGTCAATTCAACAACCGGTAATAAACTGTATGTACCTCAGGCTGGTATTCGTATGGAGTTTGTACATCCCTGGTTTACGATTTCTGCAGAGCCTAAAGTTGGTTTTGGTGTGAATAATTATAATGGTAGTGTGCTAACCGATCAGTTTCTGGGATCGTCGGACCCGGCACATTATACTGAGATTTCAAAAACCCGGTTTTCACCTACTTTTGAATTTGGTGTAAATGCCCGTTTCCATCTGTCTCAATATTTCACATTTAATGTAGGGTATAACTTTTTGTGGGCAAACCAGATTGCTCGGCCTGACTCGATTATATTTTATAATATCGATTCCAGCACGACTAATGGTGTCTCACTGCAGGCACAAAACAGTCTGGACAGTTATAAGCTGCATGGTCTGGTGATCGGTGGTGAGTTCAGCTGGCCATAATCGTTACTCGTTCAGTTGGCTGCACTCAGGCAATCAGTTTTTCGACCACTTTTCCACCGACATTCGTCAGGCGGATATCCAGGCCACCAAAATTCTGTGCCAGTTTCAGATGATTGAGACCAAACAGATGTAACAGGGTGGCATGAAAATCGTTGATGTGGACGGGATCTTCTTCCACTGACCAGCCCAACTCTGTCGTTTTGCCGATCACCTGGCCCCCTTTGACTCCTCCTCCTGCCATCCATAGACTGAAGGCACCTGGATGATGGTCACGGCCAGTAACAGCTTTCGAACCCGTTCGGTTTTCTCCCAGAGGGGTCCGTCCAAACTCGCCGGCCATTACGACCAGGGTTGAATCGAGAAGTCCTCGCTGCTTGAGGTCTTTCAACAGAGCAGCGACAGGCTGGTCTACAATGCCTGCGTTACGTTTGATCCCGGCATCCAGACCACTGTGGTGGTCCCAGGAAGCATGGTAGAGATTCACAAAACGAACTCCCCGTTCTACCAGACGACGAGCCAGCAGGCAGTTTCGTGCAAATGCACCTTCCGCATCGGATCCCCCGCCTCGCTTACCGGTTTTAGAGTCTCCCTTACGATTGACGCCATAAGCTTCCTGAGTCTCTTTTGTTTCACTGGACAATTCAATCAGTTCCGGAGCGGAGGACTGCATCTGAAAAGCGAGTTCGTAACTGGCAATCCGGCTGGCGATTTCATCATCGCCTGTTTCGGTCAGTTGTTCATTATTCAGTTTTTTAATGGCTTCTAAGCCGGATCGCTGCATGGCAGAACTGATTCCGGGAGGATTGTTCAGATTTAAAACCGGCTCACCCTGGTTCCGGAATAATACCCCAGCATAAGTCGAAGGTAATGAACCACTCGACCAGAGCGAGGCTCCCCCACTGGCACCACGGCCAGCTGTCAGTACTACATAACCTGGCAGGTTATTGGATTGACTTCCCAGTCCATATGTCAGCCAGGAGCCAACACTGGGCCTTCCGAAACGTCCGACACCCGTATTCATCATTAACTGGGCAGGGTGGTGGTTAAACTGTTCGGTATACATCGAGCGGATTAAGGCGATGTCATCTGCACAGGTTGCGATATGTGGAAGCACATCTGAAAACTCAGTGCCGCATTCACCGGATTTGGTGAACTTCCTGGGGCTGCCGCTCAGTGTGGCGGTCTCTTTATTGATAAAAGCGAATCGAACTTTTTCGGTCAGTTCTTTGGGGAGAGGCTGCCCGTTTAATTCCTGTAACTTCGGTTTGGGGTCATACAGGTCAATCTGGCTGGGGCCTCCTGCCAGAAATATGAAAATGCAGTTCTTGGCAGTACCGGGGAAATGCGCGTCCTTGGGGGCCAATGGATTTGTAAGACTGTTTTCTGAGGCAATTAACCCCTCTTTCTCCAGCATAGATGCCAGCGCAAAACTGGCGACACTGCAAGACGAGTTCATCAGGAAACGACGTCGTGCCAGATTCAAATTGAATGGTTCAGCGTTCATGATTCATTAGTTCCGTTATGGATGATGGCACTCAGGTTACAGGAGAAGTTAAGCAATTCTGATTATCCGCGGGTGACAAACTCATCGAGATTCATTAAGACGCGTCCAATCATAATCCAGGCGGCCACTTCCCGGGGAGTACTTCCTTCAGGGATCGAGAGCTGGTTAGTCAACTCACTGACCGCCGCCTGATCTGCCTGCAGGAGCTTTGTCTGTTCCTGATAGAGTTGGCGGATAATTTGAATTTCCTGCTCCTCTGGCTGTCGTGACAGGCAGAGTTCAAAGGCATGGTTGATACGATTCTCCAGAGAGGGATTCTTTTTCTGTGTCGATTCGACAATGCGTGCTCCCAGTTTTTGTGAACATTCAAAAAAGACCGGGTCATTCCAGATCGTTAATGCCTGTAATGGGGTGTTGGATCGCTCTCTGCGGGTACAGCTCAGGTTAGAATCGGGGGAGTCGAAAGTCATCAACATGGGATAGGGGACGGTTCGTTGAAAGAATGTGTAGAGTCCACGGCGGTAACGATCATCGCCTTTGCTGGCTGTCCATTTCACCGAGTTCGCATAGCCCAGATTAGCGATCCCTTCGGGTTGGGGAGGATTCACGCTGGGGCCACCTACTTTGTGTTTCATCAATCCGCTGACTTCCAAAGCCTGATCGCGAATGATTTCTGCTTCGACTCGCAGGCGGTTCTGGTGAGACAACCAGGTGTTATAAGGGTCACGTTCTGCGAGTTCCGGTCGATTCGTAGAAGACTGGCGATACGTGGCAGAAGTAACAATCAGTTTGTGGAGTTGTTTCAGGCTCCAGTCATTCTTGCGAAATTGAGTAGCCAGCCAGTCGAGCAATTCCGGGTGAGAGGGGGGCTCTCCCTGTGTGCCAAAATCATTGACCGTAAATACGATGCCCCGACCAAAATAACGACTCCAGATGCGATTGACAGTCACCCGGGCAGTTAATGGTTGACGGGGATCGAACAGCCAGCGTGCCAGGTCAAGACGATTGGGGCTGCTCGTTCCGATGGGGGGCAGAACAGCCGGTGTATTTGCTTTGACTTCATCTGCAGGATTCAGAAAGTCGCCTCGTACCAGCAGGTATGTCTTACGGGGGGACTTGAGGTGATCGACAACTTGTGCTTTTGTCGTTTCTGCCGGGTCTCGAGGTGCTTTTTTACGATGTGCCAGTTCCTGTGCTTTCAGTTTCTTTAACTGAGGATCGATGGTGCGATAATACTCCAGCAGTTCCTGACGTTGTTCAACCGTTCGCTGTTCAGGTGGAGTATTCAGGGTCTCCACAATCAGATCCGTCATCCCGGTGAGAGGCAAGGGAGCGTCTGAAGTCGACAGTGAAATGCGGAAGCGTCCCAGGTTATGATAGGTTTTACGCGTCGTGGATTGCTGCAGGGAAATGGTGACCAGCGTCCCTTTTTCGAAACCGAATGGTTTTTTGGTTTCGAATGTGGCAGTCTGGTTTTTTCCCTCCTGTGGAGCAATAGACCAGCCCGTATGCGGACTGTTGTTGATGACACGATCTACTTTATAACCTTCCATTTCAAAGCTGGCTTGCGCATTCTGTAACGTGACTTCACTGATTGAATCAGGTGATTCCAGCGGAGCCGTTTTGATGGTAAGCATCGTCAATTCAAAATCACCGGTGGCACTTCGTCCCGGTCCCTGTTTAGGCAGGCTGGGGTCTGTGAGTGCTTCGAGTCGAATTCCTTTGATGTTCTGTAGATCTGTTTTAAATGTGATCGTGTAAATTTCTGCGCGGCCCGGGTTTTCACCCTCAGCCAGGACACTGCGATCAGGCAGGATTTTCAATGTCGTTTTCTGTTTGGCTTGTACGGTTTCCGGTTTCAGGACGGTCCAGACAGGTTTTTTCTCCGGATTCTGGTTCTCCCAGTGTTTGAGTGCCGCTGTCAACTCGTTCTCTTCATAATCCTGTAATGCCTGTACCAGGGGCTGATGCGCTTTCTGATAGACCTGATATGCTTTCTCGTAATTTGTCTGCTCGGCGGGCAGGGGAGCGCCGATATCGGGTTCTGTGAGTGAATTAAAAAAAGAATACAGGCGATAATATTCGCGCTGCGTGATAGGGTCATATTTATGAGTATGACATTGGGCGCATTCGACAGTGATTCCGAGCCAGATTGATCCCAGAGTATTCGTGCGGTCGACAGTCCGTTTGACACGGTCTTCTTCCGGGTCTGTTCCACCTTCCGTGTTGATCAGCGTGTTGCGATGGAATCCTGTAGCGACCAGTTCGGACAGAGAAGGCTCTGGCAGGAGGTCACCAGCGATCTGCTGCTCTGAAAACTGATCGAAGGGGAGGTCCTGGTTCAATGCATTGATGACCCAGGTTCGCCAGCGCCAGGCATGAGGCCTTTTACGGTCTTTTTCATAACCGTCGCTATCAGCGTAGCGTGCCAGATCGAGCCAGTGTCGAGCCCAGCGTTCGCCATAGTGCGGAGAAGCCAGGAGGTGGTCGACCAGCTTTTCATACCAGTCAGGGCTGGTATCGGAGCTCCATTTCTGCCAGTCTTCAACAGAGGGGGGGAGGCCGGTCAGATCCAGGTAGACACGCCTGATGAGTGTGCTGCGGTCGGCTTCTTCAGAGGGACTGACTTTTTCCTGCTCCAGTTTTTGCAGGATAAATCGGTCAATCCCATTTTTGACCCAGTCTGTCTGCTGCACTTCTGGTAAGGGAGTTTCTTTAATAGTTTGAAAGGACCAGTGATCCGAGTCAGCCAGACCTGTTTTGGATTCTGGTAAATCAGGCCAGTTGACTCCCTGTTCGATCCAGCGTTTGACTAAAGTCAGTTCCTCTTGATTCAGAGGTGTTCCTTCCCCTTCGGGGGGCATCTGGTCGCCCTCTCCGGTGCCGGAGATGCGATGAAAGAGTTCGCTTTTATGACTGTCACCGGGGATGATGGCCTTGCCACTGTCTCCCCCTTCCAATGCGCGACCTTTCACATCCAGACGAAAGCCGCCTTCCTGAACTTCCCGACCGTGGCAGGAATAGCATTTGGCTTGAAACAGTGGTTTGATCTGTTTCAGGAAATCGATCTTGTCTTTCTCTGCAACGGTTTCTGCTGCAGAGAGAAATGCAGGGCTCAGGAACAGAGGACTCAGGCTCAATAGCCAGAGAATAGAAGCATAGATGAGTCGGTTCATTTACTTGCCCTCATTTTTATCAGGCAATTCAACGATCTGGGTGCGTCTCTGGTAGGCCAAAGCTGCTCCATTGCAGCTTGGGAGAACAGGTAGGTCCCCGGACTGATCGCTATTTCTATATAATACTAACTTATAGAGACGGATGTCAAATAATGGTTTGTGTCCACTTCGTAATCAGCAGAACGCAGTTTCCCTCCTGAACTGAGCAGGAATCAGTGTGAGAGGGAAACTACGTAACCAGTTGCTTGCAAAATGGTTGAACCAGCTGTTTTCTACTGATCAGTCACCGGGATTGAAGCCTGGATGGGAAACAGTTTCAGCAGCGTCTTTTTGTTTGGTCTTGATCCATATTCGCAGAGCTCGAACGATTCCGCAAATTTGATCTGCTTACCGACTTCTTCTCCGTAGAGGTTGATCAGTTCCGTACGGTATTTGTTCGCTTCTGAGGACTGACGACGAGACCAGGCAGGACGAAGAAATTCGACGCGCAGTTCTGGTGGATCAGCAGGTGGAACTTTAGCGGCACGCTCCGGACTGCCGCCAGCGCCTCCTTCCAGAGACTGCGATACCAGTTGTGCAACTGCTTTCAGTTTCTTTTCGAATACATTATCAACGGCAACAACCACATCCGGACGAAAGGGGTAGGGTTTCTGAAAGCCGTCGCTTGAGTACATAAAGACCGGGTTTTTCTCAAGTCGCGGGATATCCGGACAGAAATAAGGGACGGTTACCATAAATGCGGCATCCTGAACCAGTACTCCGACGTACCGATGGTCTGGATGATAATCCCAGGGACGATGCGAAATGACAAGGTCTGCTTTCCATTCGCGAATGAGTTTCACGATTTTCTTACGGTTCTCCAGAGTCGGGAGTAGTTCTCCATCATGGATATCCAACACTTCCGATTCGACTCCCAGAATTTTTGCTGCAGCTTTGACTTCAGCGGCCCTGCGTTGTGCTAAAGTACCCCCCGCCATTTCGAAATGACCAATGTCTCCATTCGTCACTGAGACCAGTTTCACTTTATGCCCCTGTTGCGCCCAGAGTGCAGCCGTTCCACCATTTTTATATTCCGCATCATCAGGGTGAGCACCAAAGCAGATGATGCGTAACGGGGTAGCCTCATCTGCGTGGAGTAATGAAATGTGACTCAGCAGAGTGAGAGTCAGCATAAGCGTCGAGCAGGTTATAGTTCTCAGGTTCAGCATCATGGATTTCAACTCCGGTTATATCAGAACGAATCAACAGACATTTATTTAAAATTCCTGAGAAGCTGAATTGATGAAAGCGTGCCACAAAAAAAAGGCTCGCAATTGCGAGCCTTGATTGAGCAGTCATTTCGGACTGGATCCGTTTCATCATGAATTATTTTTCAAAACTGCGACCAGATTCGGTTCGTGCTTTGGTTGTTGAGGCGGTCTCAGTGCTTTCGTCTCTGTTACGAGCACGTTCTGCAGCCATACCTACCAGCTGAGAAGCAAACTGCAGTTCTGCCGGTTTGAAGTAAGGAGTTGGTCGAGCACCACCCAGGTGCTGAACTGATTTTGAAGCCAGTTCCTGCCAGCTCATTTTGTCTGCCAGATGCCAGGCTGCTGCCTGTCCTGCCTGTTGATTCACTCGGCCCGTTGCAACGAAGCGGAGCAGTTCCTGCAGTGTGGGATCTGTCACCATCTCTTCGGTTTTGACCATGCGGTATTCCATACGAGGTGCTGGTTCAACTTTACCATGTTCAAGGCAAACAGATGTGTAATTGATCGCAACTGTTTTTTCTGGAGGGATAGAGAAGAATCCACCACCGGCACCACCAGCGCCACCTGCTCCCATACCACCAAGTCCGCCACCCAGGCCACCGCCGGCACCGCCACCGGTTGTCTGAGCCTGACCACCCTGGCCGCCACCACCCAGACCACCGCCGAGTCCGCCACCGCCAAGTCCACCACCCAGAGCACCCTGTTTCAGGACCTGAACTGCGAGGAAGGTTTCCGGCAGTTTCACATTAAGTGGTTTCTCATTATTGTTGGTGATCAGAACTTTGCCGCCTTTTGAGTTTTTGGCGATAATTTTGACGTCGACCAGACCAGCTTCCATTGCTTCATAAATATCGTCAGCTTTTTCTGCTGCAGGATCATATTTCTGAGGTGGAATTGGTTTATTCCCTGCTTCCAGTGACGTACTCAGAATGAGTGCCAGACAGGTCGCAGAAAAAAACATGAAGAAACGAGAAGCTGATTTTGTGGACAACATAGAAAATAATCCTGTGGTTCACTGGAAGGATACCACTTTGACGTGGTGTGAGATTAGTAATCACTCATCAAGCTGAAATAGCTATTTACTACAACTATCCCAATATTATCATCTTACAGCATACAAAACGGGTCTGGCAATAAAAAGTTGTCCTGAATACAACATTTTCACAACTCAGATTACCGGCTATTAATGTAGGACCGGTCAGGTAAAGGCTGTGTCCCATCAGATTATACCGATGACAACGGTTAATACAGTGGCATAACCTGAAAGGCAGCGTCATAATTTTCAATGTGAGGCTGGAAGCAGAGAGTTCCCTGATGTCTGTTCGATACAGCTGGTGGATCTTGACTCCTGCTTCTGAAAAGCTATTGCGCCAATAACTTATGGGAAATCATCATGATCCGGGAGATCACGGCAGAAAATGCCATTGTTTACCTGAAGGAAACACAGCAATTACCCCCCGAGGAAGACGCATCTGCTGAAGCGCTTGCCTGGGGAGTTTCGAATATAGTCATTCGTATAGGTCGCGAGGCTGGCGATGATTATGTCATCAAGCAATCAAGAAAGCAACTGCGAACTCAGGCTGAGTGGTTCAGTCAGCTGGAACGGATCTGGCGCGAATTGGAAGTGATGCAGGAATTGCAGAATCTGCTGCCGGCGGGAGTTGTTCCCCGCGTTCTGTTTGAGGATCGCGATAATTATCTGTTCGCGATGGAAGCAATCGATAAAGATCACAAAGTCTGGAAAGCAGAATTACTGGATGGAAAATTTGATCTCTCCATCGCTGCCAGATTGGGGAAGTATCTGGGGGCCATTCACAGGCTGAGTTTTCTCAATCCGTTGTTTGAGGAACGCTGGGGTGACTGGAAGATCTTTGATCAGCTTCGCATTGACCCCTTTTATCGATTTATTGTGAGAGCCCATCCGGAAATTAAAGACTGGATAAATGATCTGATTGGTGAAATGGAGGAGAATCGTATCTGTCTGGTTCTGGCTGATTTCAGTCCTAAAAATATTCTGATTGCGGGAGATCAGATTCACCTCGTCGATTTTGAGACAGCCCACTACGGCGATCCGGCATTCGATCTGGGGTTCTTTCTGAGTCATCTGATGTTGAAAGCCGTTTTCTTTCGTGAACAGGGCGCTCATTGTCTGCAACTGGTGGAATGCTTCTGGGATCAGTATCTGACTGAAATATCTTCTCTGTCTGACGCCTTCGAAAAAGAAACAGTAAAGATGTCACAGCAGGAACTGGAACGTCGTACGATCCGTCATCTGGCAGCCTGTATGCTGGCCCGCGTTGATGGCAAGAGTACGGTTGATTATCTCAGCGAAGCAGATCTGCAGGATCAGGTCCATTCGTTTGCACTCTCACTGATTCTCGATCCACCTTCTACGATACATCAGGCAACATTAAGATTAAGTGAGATGCAGAATTCCTGAAGGGACTATGGGTGAAGATTATGTTTGGTTCTGATATCCTGAGAGATTGAATCAGGATATTCCTGTTAATGAATAATGAATCTGATAATCACGGTTGGGAGTGTGATCTGAAATGACACAAATTGAGTACGTCCACGCACGCGAAATTTATGACAGCCGCGGTAATCCGACAGTGGAAGTTGAGGTCTGTTGTGCCGGTTCCCGTTGCGGTCGTGCGATTGTTCCCAGTGGAGCCAGTACCGGAAAATTTGAAGCCGTTGAGTTACGTGATCAGGATGAAAACCGATTCGATGGTTTAGGGGTCACACAGGCAGTTGAAAATGTCAGGCGGGAAATCGCTGCTGCATTGATTGGACAGGATGCTTCGAACCAGAGTGGTATCGACGCAATACTCTGCGAACTCGATGGAACCGAGAATAAGTCCCGTCTGGGAGCGAATGCGATTCTGGGGACATCACTGGCGACCGCTTATGCTGCTGCGGAATCACAGGGGCAGACTCCGGTTGAGCGTTTTGCTGAAATCTGGTCAGATTATATCAGTTCCGGGTTTGCTGAAGAAACTGAGCAGACACAACGCACGAGTCTACTGTCCCGAACCATGTCTCTGCCTCTGCCGATGGTCAATATGATATCCGGGGGATTGCACGCTGGTCGTAATCTGGATTTTCAGGACTTTCTGATTCTGCCTGTCGGTGCCACTTCGTATCGTCAGGCTTTTGAATGGATCGTGACGATTTACCGTCGTCTGGGGCAGATTCTCAATAAAACCGGCCATGAAGGAACCCTCATCGGCGACGAAGGCGGTTATGGTCCGAAATTAAGCTGCAATAGTGAAGCCGTCAAATATGTCGTTGCCGCTATTGAAACTGCAGGACTGACCCCCGGTGAAGATGTGGCGATTGGACTGGATGTGGCCAGTACACACTTCTATGACGCAGAGACCGGCACTTACCATCTGAATGCAACGGGAGACGAAGCTCTCTCATCCGATGATGTAATCGATATGCTGGAACGCTGGGTCGACACTTATCCCATTATCAGTATCGAAGACGGGTTGGCCGAAGATGACTGGTCTGGCTGGAAGAAACTGACAGAACGCCTCGGGCACCGCGTTCAGTTAATTGGTGATGATCTGTTTGTGACTAATCCCAAACGTCTGCAACAGGGAATCGACAGCCAGACTGCCAACAGTGTTCTGATTAAGCTGAATCAGATTGGAACGCTGACCGAAACTCTGGAAACTTTAAAGCTGGCTATCGATCATGGTTACTGGCCTGTGGTTTCTGCCAGAAGTGGTGAAACGGAAGATACAACCATTGCCGATCTGGTGGTTGCCACCGGGGCCGGGCAGCTTAAGGTTGGCTCGGTCGGGCGCAGTGAACGGCTGGCAAAATATAATCAGCTGCTGCGACTGGAAGAAATACTGGCCGACAAGGCGCTGTATCATGGTGGCGGGATCTTTTCCAGTTTGAAATCTAAATAAGATGACAATGGTTTCAATGTGAAAAAAGCGTTTTTGAACAGTTCAAAGACGTTTTTTATTTAATTTCAGAGTGAAAATCGCTCAGTTGGAAGCGACCGGATTCGTTACATCTTCAGTTGCAGGTAACAGGTTGATGTCCAGCGTTGCCAGTAACTGGCCTTTACTGTTCATGACATGCATTTTGGCTTCTGTTGCTTTGGCCAGTCCGATCTGAGGAGTCTGGAAAGCCAGTATGTTGTCTTCCCATTTTTCAATTTTCGCTGGCAGTCCCATTTCATTGATTTCCAGAACAACCATACCCTGGTCATCTCCCAGTCCTTCAGCTGAGAGCTGAAACAGTTTCCCGGATACCAGTTCCAGTCGTTCCTGTTCAACCGGTTCTGTGGTGGTTTCGGATTCGGCGACTTCTTCAGTGACAGTTTCTGTGGTAGTGACAGCTACTGTTTCACCAGCTTCATTATAGTAGATGGGGGCACATGCTGTGATTACACAGGGAGTCAAAATCGGGTCGGCACACGCAACGGGATACCAGGGGCGACAGACAGGGGGGCACCAGGGACGAGTATTGATATGAATCCAGGGGCGATTCCAGTGGTGATGTCCATGATGTACGTTGTTGTGTCCGTTGTGATGACGGCCTTGAAACTTGTTGTATTTGACCGGGTTCTGTTTGGTATTGTAAGGATGCTGGATTACTTTGTGCTGTGTGAAATTCTGTTTTTTATGATCTACTTGATTGACGTTGAATGAACGATTCTGTTTGGGGGCAGATTTGAACTGATCATTGTTTGTCTTTGAGTTGAAGGACGTTTTGAAGTGATTTTGATTTGAAGCAGGTTTCTTGTTTTGAAAGTGATGCTGATTCGATGATTTATTTTTGAACTGTGAGTAATTAGAACGATTGCTGAACTGGTTTCCTCGGAAATGACTGTTTCGGTTTCCGTGTTGTTTAAAAGAGTGGCTGGACGAGCCTTTACTTGATTTACCTGAAAAGCGATTGTTTCCAGCTGATGCATTTCCGGAAGCCAAAATCATAGATACTGTAAAACATGTGAACAGAGTGGCTGAAGTTTTCATCAATTCGTCCCTTATTGTTTTGGTTTAGTGTTGTGTTGTGTGTCTCACACTACACCAAGCGGGAACGGTTAAAATCTGTTACAGAGATTTTGAATAAAATATTGGAAACGAAGAAACTGCACGTCACCAGTCATTGTTAGTGGCTGAAATGAAAGGAGTTATGAGGATGATGTGTCGAGGGGGAATTATCGGGGAGAAGTGTGGACTCGCCGCGAGAGTTCTTCAAGTGCATCCAGATCAGCCTGCAGGGTCTGAAAAATACGGAAGATGCTGACTGCTCCCAGAGTCCCGGCAACCGTGAGAATGCCGATGGCAATTTTGTCATTCAGGTTGATCATCGCCAGCGAAGCGATACTCAGAGTTGGTACCAGGAAGGCCATGATCAGATAGACCCAGCTCAAGCGTTTGAGTTGCTGATAGGAGTCGGGTGCCAGTTGTGTGAAATCCGAATTCTGGATCAATCGCGGGTAGATAGTATGCAGACTGAAATAAGTGACACCAAAGAAAGGATAACTGGCAGCGATCAGGCCACACAGGAGCAGAGAGCTCAGGAAATGAATATATGCGGTAGCTGGCAGTGAACCAATCGCATAATGCATGCTGACCGGATATGCGATTCCGGCAATGATCCACTCCGCCGTACAGATCAGCGCAGCATAGTGCCCCAGACGGAGACAGCGTTTTTGCATGACCACACTTTTTTGCAGGTCTGGCTTTGCCCCTGTTTCACTATTAGCAGCAAACCGCAAAAGCATCCATGTTAACCAGCCGGCCAGACCGAGTCCTGTTGGATAAGCGATCAGGTTGATCGCAGATTGAATCTTCCAGAAGGCGTCCTGTGAATTTTTTAAGTTTTCAATAATGTGTTTCTGATTGTGAAAGAAATTAAACAGACCTGCCAGAATATTGGGAATGGCCACGATCAGGATGACGAGTGTTACTTCCCAGCCTTTGAGTTTTGAAAACCAGTTTTTCGATGAAGGAAACAGGATCTGCTGTGCCCGCGGATTCAGGCAGAGTTCGAGTTGACTGGCAAGTTCAGCGCCTGATCTCCAGCGGCGGGCAGGATCGGGATCCAGGCACTTCTGCAGGACGGAGACCAGGTGTTCCGGACAGTCAGAAGGTAAATGTTGCAGACTGGCGGCCAGGGTGATTCCCGTTTTACGCTGTTGGATCATCTGTTTCAGCAGATCGGACCAGCCCGACTGGAGTTCTGGATTTTGAAAGGGACGAATTCCCGTTAAGAGTTCCGCCAGCATGAGCCCCAGTGAGTACAGGTCACTTCGTTCGTCGAGGCTTTCCGCTTGCCTGGGATTAGTGGGATCGTAGGCTTCGAGTTGCTCAGGCGACATATACGCCAGGCTGCCTCCAAAATAAGCGGCCGGAGTTGTACCCGTGACCTGGGAACTGAAGCTGATATTGAAGTCTGCCAGTTTCGGGATACCTTCTGCAGTCAGCAGAACATTGGCGGGTTTAATATCCCGGTGCAACACTCCTTTTTGATGGGCATAGTTCAATGCCTGAGCGAGTCGGATTCCCAGCCAGCAGATTGTTTCTGACCAGTTTAAAGATTGAAACTTCTGAAAAGTAATCGATTCCGCAGCCCTTGATTCGCCTCTGAGATCCAGAGACTGATCGAGCGCGTTTATCAGAATTCTTCCGGAGCGTTCATCGGGGGCCGTTTTGCGAACAATTTCGACAACCGGCTGTAACGTACCTCCAGGCAGGTACTGCATGTAGAGTAATCTGATTTTCTGATCTGTCAACAATCGCTGATCGAACACGCGCACGATGTTGTCATGATCCAGTTGAGCAAGCGTTTGTGGTTCATCGCTGGAGTCTTCCGATATTTTCAATGCCACTATGCGTTGCATAGAATTTTGTCGTGCCTGAAATACTTTGGCAAATGCACCTTTCCCCAGGAGTGTTAACAGTTCGAAGTCATCTACCGTATCCCCCGGCTTAAACTGTGAACATGCCTGCTGCCGGGAGTGGTCGAGTATTCTTGTCGTGCTGTAAGCATGGTCCAGGTCGAAGAGTTGTCTGATTTGAGCATTTGATGTGGGGATCAGGCCGATGTATTCTTCCGGGTCAACTTCGAAACCATTTTGACGCTTCAGGTGATATTCTTCATACAGTAGATCAACCGGAACTTCCGGCTTTTCCAGTATGGGGAATTCATCGAGATATTCGAGAATACGTCGGGGAAAATTAAATTGTTGCCAGCGATATTCCAGATCAATTTTTATTAACTCAATCAGCAGGAAGCGGTTGTTGGAATCTGCAGTTGGTATGTAGTCCTTCAAATTGGGGGGAGACTCGCGGGATTCCCACTCACTGACAAACCGCTCCATCACTTCGGTAAGTGCATCTATCTCGATTTGACTTTCTGAAGCGTCCTGGTTTGGCTCTGAAGCAGACAACATTGAGCTCCCAAATTTCTGGATGAAGATCCGACATTGTGTCTTATCAGATCTGGATTGGCACTTTGGCTGAAATGGTCTACATACTCATTGGCGGGTTCGCCTGACATCGATCACCTGCCTATACACGACTGATGGACGATTTGTTTATCCTGAAAGTTTCAGTGGATGGCCGGGTGTATTGATGGTATAACGATGTCAGAAATGCGACTCGAACAGGCATGATAACCGATCAGGAACGGGTAGGAAAGCAGAACACGCCACAGAATCGACTGACTTGATTTAGCAGGGAATTGAGTGACTTATGACGACTGATATCAAGATTCTGATTGAAGAGATCAAACAGGGGAGTGAGCCGGCCTTGCTGACTTTTCTGGAATTGCATCGTGCTCCTCTGCTGGCATTTATCAATAAAAATATGAGTGATGCGCTGAAGTCCAAAGTGGATGCCTCGGACATCCTCCAGGAAGTCTCTTTAAATGCAGTAGAGACTCTTCAGAGTATGGATTTCGAACAGAAGCCGCCGTTCAACTGGTTATGCAACCTCGCAGAACGCCGAATCATTGATAACCATCGGAAGTATTTTCAGGTTCAGAAACGGGCTGCCGGACGCGAAGTCAGACAACCGGTCTCCGCGGAAGGGGCAGGGCAGGGTTTTATGGATCTGCTGGTGGCCAGTATCACCAGTCCCAGCCAGGCATTTTCCCGTGGGGCTAAGGAGATGAAGCTGTTGATGGCGCTGGAGAGTCTGCCCGAAGAGAATCGAGAGGCGATTCGTCTGAAATATGTGGAAGGCCTGTCTGCAAAAGAGATTGCAGATCAGCTCGATAAATCGGATGTTGCCGTCCGCGTGATGATCAGCCGTTCGATGGTCAAATTACAGGAGCTGTTGAAACACGAAGATGAGTTCAAAAGCCTGCTCGGATAAGTCGATCCCTTATTCCTGCTGAAACGTTATTCTTCCTCTTCAGCTTCTTCTGAACTTTGTGGCCCCAGTTCCGTGTTGATGCGATCAATCAACTGCCGCAGTCGACCGAGATTTTTACGATTGAACATGAGTGAAATACGAGGCAGATCCGACAGGTGGTCGTCATCTTTTTCCAGTTCGTGTGCACTGACCTTTGTGATGATCCCGGAATCGAGAATATCTTTGAATTCATCATTCAGTTTTTCAATGAATTCATTGCTGGGTTCGACATGCAGACGGAGGACGAGCCGTCCTTTTACATATCGCATACTGTTATAGACGCTGTAAAAATCGATTACTTCATCGACGGCTTCTTCGATATCATCGGTAACACGAAACAGGGACAGGTCTTCTTCTGAGATCAATTCCTGTTTTAACAGATTGTTTTTGAGAAATTCTTCCCAGTCTTTCCAGTAAGATCCGCCAGGGGCATCCAGGAGTACGATCGGCATGGGATCGCGTTTTCCCGTCTGTACGAGAGTCAGCGTTTCAAATGCTTCGTCCAGAGTTCCAAATCCACCAGCACAGCAGACAATGGCATGGACTTCTTTGACGAACAGGAGTTTGCGAGTGAAGAAGTAATTTAAATTGACGAGCTTTTCGTCTTTATGGATCACATAATTGGGTTCCTGCTCGAAAGGGAGCATGATATTGACACCCATAGACATGTCAGTGCCGGCACCGACATGAGCAGCTTCCATAATCCCGGGACCTGCTCCCGTTACGATCATCCATTTTTCTTCCGCCATTCTCCGTCCGAACTGCAGAGCCTGCTGATAGGAAGGATCGTCGGGGTTCGTGCGGGCAGAACCAAAGACGGTGACTTTGCGCTGCTTTCGATAGGGGGTGAAAACCTTGAAAGCGTACCTTAATTCTTTTAAGGCGCGATCCAGAATTTTGAGATCGCCGCGGGTTGCCTGATCCTGTTTGAGTTTATCAGCCGTCTCTTTGATACTGGCGACGATAGACTCATGCGGATAGAGTTCCGAACTGTGTTCTGTTGGTAATACGTCAGACTCTGAGACGCCGGGGCGTGTTTTTCGATACTTCCTCGACATGATCCATTAATCCTTTAACATAGCGGGTCGAGACGAATGTGAGACCAGATTCCCCGGTCAGCCCATCAGGGCATCCAGCGCTTCATCTCTGGTCTCATAAATAGCCCAGAGCGTGTCCAGAGCAGTGATACGTAAGAGTTCGTTGGCCATCTTACTGGCGCCACACAAAACCAACTCTCCTCCTCGGCTGCGGACATGCTTATGGCAGCGCAACAGCAGCGCCAGGAACACGGAGCCGAAATAGCTGACATCGCTCAGGTCGAAAACGACCATCGGAATCTCGACTTCCTGCAATGGTGCCATGACAATATCAGCGGCCTGTTCAATCAGATCCCAGCTCATTGACTCTACATTGCTCGCAGGGATGATTACGACCGTATTTCCATGCCATTCCAGTTGAAAGTCGTCGTGGTAGTTAGCCATGTAGTAGTTCCGCAGTGATGAAAACATTCTTTGGAGAGAATTTTAATGATTTAGCATCCATGATACTGATATCCCGGAGAGGAGAACAACCATCACGTACATCAAAAACAAGAATTCATACTTAACGCCCTGTAAACAGGCGGGAACCTTGTCCAGAGTGTTGTGATTGCCACCAGTTCATCCAGATTTTAGCCCGATCTGACTGGTCCAGCTGAGGATTCAGACTGGCGGGCCGCTCCGATTCCGGCACCAGTTTGTCAAGACTGCTCAGGATCTCTTTGAGTGTTGTGTTGTTTCGCTCGGTCCAGGCCATCTGGATCAGAGGTTCTACAAAACGTGTCTGTCCCGAGTTTCCCATTTCCCTGACGGCCTCTTTTCTCGTGGAAATATGAGTGTCGTTTGAAAGTCGCAGCAGTTCCTGCATACCGGCAAAATCGCCAAGCCGACTGAGTGCCACGACTGTTTCGAAGCGTACTCGTCGATTTGAATGGGTCATCAGAGAACGCAGAGAAGTTGCCGAATTCTGACTTTCACCTGGCTTCTGAGTACCTGAAATGGCGATGGGGTTATGGCATTGGCCGATGGCCTGGATGGCAGCCAGCTGAACGGAGTGGTTCTTGTCATCCAGCAGCGGGAGCAGCCAGATCGCATACTGTGGTAAGCCATGCGAACCAAAATATTCGCAGCCCAGGATTCTAATATCAGGCCAGTTATGATTGATTGCCAGCAGTGCCAGCTGGGCAGCCTCCTCATAGTTGTCCTTTTCAACAGAGGACATCACAATCCGCCAGACCAGACGGTCCTGTTCGTGTGCCATCAACTTACGCAGACGGGCGACTACTACCGGATTGAGTGAGATATTTTGCGAACTGACAAACAACTGTTGTGCGGCTTCACGTCGGTCGTTGATATGGGGGCTGGTCAATTGATTCAACGCTGCATATTCCGGACTCAGGTCGGCCAGTAGATCAGTATAGATTTCGCCGGGGATTTCGATCGAAGTTTCTCGGATCAGTTTTTCCAGCACTTTGACTTCAGCGGGACTGATGTTTGCGAGTTCCTGGTAGGCTTGCTGATATTCAGCAGATTCCCGTGGTTGATTGATCAGGGTTTGAAAGTAGGACTGCAGTTCAGCAGTGCGCCCCTGGTTGACTTCCTGGTTTGTTTTCAGACCCTGTTGCATGAGTTGCCCCCAGAAACTTCCCGGGAGCCGGCCACTCTGGACCAGATCATTGACCGCAGCGACTCGTTCCTGATGTGAGGCTTCAATTGATATAGAGCCTCCCAGGCCGGTCCGGTCGACCAGTTGCAGAATACTTTGACGACGTGTTTTATAAATTCCTTCCTGGATCCCATCCAGGAGTAAAGGCACGGCGAGATCATCGGGCCAGTCAGAAATGGCTTGAATGACAGTAGACTGTACCTGGGAGCTGCGATCATTAATCAGGGAACGGAGATGTAAGGCAGATTCAGCTGTTGGAGTTTTTCCCAGTCCCCAGGCGACTTCCAGTCTGACAGCGGAGGAAGTGTCGTTTTTCAGGGGAATCAGGTGCATCGGCCCCCAGGAACTAAGACCCTTTGCTGCCGCTACACGGAGATTTTCAGCCGGACGTGCTGCATACTCTTTCAGGACCTGCAGGGCTGTTTCTGATCTCATCATTCCCAGGTGTTCGATGGCTTTGATCTGAACCGTTCGATCTGCATCTCTGAGTTGGGATATGAGAATTGTTTCGGCGTCAGAGTGGTGAATTAAAGCAGCCCAGTAACCGAAGTTCCAACGCATCTCCGCATCGGTGTCCCAACGAACCTGCATGATGTTCGCTGGCCATTCTTCGGGGTTAAAGGTCTGAATTCCTTCAGGATGATCAGGCTGGCCCTGTTCAGAATGAAACCAGTGACCATGAAGAATGCAGGCTTGTAAAGCGGCACGTCTCAACTGTTTGGGAGCGATTGTACTCTGCTCACTGATTTCCAGTGAGCGATCCAGTGAGGGGATGCTGGCAGGTGACATGAAGCGGGCCAGCGTGAGATAGAGTTCGCTTCTTTGTTCAACTGAAAGATCGGGACGCTGCAGTCGCTGTGACAATTTGGTTCGTGTTTCGAGTGGAATCGCATCGGCCTGAGAAAGAACCAGTGAGATCGCATTCAAGGCAGCATGTTGCATTGCCTCTGAGACAGCTCTCTGATCGGGTTTCCCGGGATCATTACCTGATTTATTAGGTGACGCATTCGTCTGATCCAGAGCCACTTTCTCGAGAACAGGGAGAGCCTCAATCGCCGTCGCAGGGGATATTGTCGCCCAGAGGATCGCTGCGTTCCAGCCAGCCAGGTTATCCCATGTCGACAGTTCCTGAAGTGCGACTAATTTGTCTGATCGCTGATTCTCTGATAATTTGGAACGATGCTTTTTCTGATCAGAGAAAAAATCCTGAAACGCGTTAAATGACCAACTCTCGGGTTTTTGCTGTTTGTCCGAAGCTTTCGAATCTGATTTGGCTGTCTGCTCGGGAACGGGCTGCTCTGATGTGGACTCAGATTCTGCGGCTGTCTGTTCGGGATTGGTTTCTGGTTGCTGACCGCCGATTTCGCTTAACAGAGTTTTCTGGTCAACGGATCCAAAGACCCAGCGTTGTACCTCAAGCGGCGCGAGTTGAGACTCTGTTTTATTTTTCTGAAACGTATTCCATTCCTGTTCCGGAGACCAATTATGATTACGCACCCACAGATCATGAGAGAGATAAACCTGCAAGCCTTCCAGATCTTTGGGAACTTTACGAGTGACTTTCTCTTTCAGAGATGCTGCCAGCGGAGTTTCTCGGACATTTTGCAGCATGCTTTTCTGGCATCCGAAAAGTGAGGCGCAGCATAACACGATTCCCACCCAGAACGGTTTCCAGGAAACTCGTTTGGAATCAGAATGAAATTGTGAAACCAGATTTCCGCAAGAAGTCGCAGAATTCATGTGTGAGAGGGGAGTTGGGTTTAAATGATAGGAAGGGAGAGAAATTGAGAGTTGAGGCCGGACTTTATCAAAAAATCGGTTTTGATAGAAGACCATTCTGGACTTAGGGCATGTGAAGTGAGGGGAAAGCAGTCGTGCAGCACGGGTTCTTCATACTGTTTATATCTCCTGCTTTTACAGATTTTGATCGGCAAGGATCAATGCAGACGAATTTTGAGAACCCTTTATGCTTGAAGTCTTTAGGGCTCTCTGTCATGCTCATTTCCTGAATTGCTTATTTTATCAGAGATGACATTTTAGTCGGGAGAAAAAACCAGATGTTAAATCGAATTATATCCGTCTGTTTCCTGTTTACTGCGTGTGTGATGCCTGTTTGCGGTCAAGCAGCAGAGAAGCAGGAAACCGGAAATCAGTCTGCCGCCGAGCTGAATACTACGATTCCGGTGAAGATGAAATATCTGCTCTATCTTCCTGAGAACTATGATGAAAAAGAGAAATGGCCTCTGGTCCTGTTTCTTCATGGAGCAGGAGAGCGGGGAGACGATCTGGACCTGGTGACAGTTCATGGCCCGCCAAAGCTGATCAAAAACGGCAAGCAGTTTCCGTTTATCGTTGTTTCTCCACAGTGCCCTAAAGAGCAGCTCTGGCAGCCCGTCGAATTGACTGCACTGTTGAATGACATCGAAAAGAAATACAAAGTCGATAAAGACCGCATCTATGTGACAGGATTAAGTATGGGAGGCTTTGGCACCTGGTCACTGGCGGCTTACACTCCCTATCGGTTTGCTGCGCTGGTGCCCATTTGCGGAGGCGGTGAGAAGTTCTGGGTTAAGAAAATCAAACACGTTCCGATCTGGGTGTTTCATGGAGGTAAAGATACTGCAGTGCCTATTGAGCGATCTCAGACACTGGTGGATGTTCTGAAGAAAGAGAAAGCCGACGTCAAGTTCACCATTTATCCGGAAGCTGGCCACGATTCCTGGACAGAAACCTATAATAATCCGGAAGTCTATGAATGGTTATTACAGCAGGTGCGCAAGCCGAAAGCTGAAGTGAGAGCGGCTGAAGAAAAAGAGGAAGCGGCCCGTAAAGCCAAACGGGCTGCTGCCAAAAAGAAGAAGTAAATCGCCTGCCAGGATTACTGGACCAGTCCTTTCGTCAGTTCCATGAATGCCGTTTCGAGGTTGATTTCCTCTTCGCGGAACAGGCTGAGTTTGAACCCCTCGCTGATCAGCAGCGAGGGGATAAAGGTGTAGTCTTTCACATCATTTTTTAACGTCACCAGCATGACGTTTTTCTTGACTTCGAGTTTGGAAACCAGCTCGTGCGCCTGCAGCAGAGCTGCCGCTTTATCAGTATTCTCGCCAACACCAACGTGCAGGATAATTTGTTGTCGCGCCTTTTTCATCACTTCATCGACATTGTCGTCTACAATCAGATTTCCTTTTTCGATCATTCCGACGCGCGTACAGACGTCCGCGAGTTCGGGAAGAATATGACTGGATACGATGACGGTTTTTTTGAGTTCCCCCAGTCGTTTCAGCAGATTTCGAATTTCAATTCGTGCGCGGGGGTCCAGGCCACTGGCTGGTTCGTCGAGCAGGAGTACCTGGGGCTCATGCAACAGCACACGTGCCAGGCCGATGCGTTGTGTCTGGCCTCGGGAGAGCTGGTTGACCATTGCATCCCGTTTGAATGTCATGTCGACCAGTTCCAGCTTTTCCTCACAGATTTTTCGACGTTGAGGCCCTTTAATCCGATAAGCAGAGGCAAAGAATTCGAGATATTCAATCACCGTCATATCATCATAGACACCGAAAAAGTCAGGCATGAAGCCGACCAGGCGTCGGATTTCTTCCGGGTGGGTATAGATCGACTTTCCACATACATACGCTTCACCATAATCGGGGCTGAGTAATGTGGCGATCATCCGCATGGTTGTTGTTTTACCTGAGCCATTCGGGCCGATAAAACCAAAAACATCACCTTCACCCAGGTTCAGGTTAATGTTGTTTACAGCGATCAAGTTGCCGTAGCGTTTTGTTAAATTCCGTGTTTCAATCACTCGTTATCGCTCCCGGACGGTGTGTCCTGCTGATCTTTTTTCTCTTCGTCTTTTTTGTCTAATGACGGCAGTTCATATTGTATATCGATGGAAATACTTACGGGGATCACGACTCGGATATAGGTCGCCTGTTGTTCCTGGTCGAGTTGGTTCTCATCCAGTTCTGCAACACTGAGTGGTGAGTCCAGACGTGCGAACAGGACCGCTCTTCCCAAACGAAGTTGTTCTGTCAGATCCAGTTGTTCGCCTGAGATATTGGAAAGTCCGGTATAGCCAAAGCCGCCTGACATATCGTGAAACGTCAGGATTTTGAGGATTTCATAAGCATTTTTGGCAAACGGATTGTAATCAGTCTGAACCGTTACAATGGTGGCATTGTTCTGCCCTTTCTGTTCAATCCGACGTGAGACAGACCGGGTCAGATACCCTTTGATATTCCTCGATTCGATACGGGGACCATTGATCGACCAGGCTTCATTAGCCGGGATGTAAGACTGCTCAAGCTGCTCCGGATTCGTAACCGGCAGATAGACTCGATTTCCATAAGCCAACACCCAGTCCTTCAGGGGACCGGAAAACTGATGACTTAGGGTTCCCGAAAGTTGCCCCAGGTTGTTTCCTGTCAGTTTGGATGTCACCAGATCTGATTTCTGTTGATTCCACTCCGCCAGCAGGCTCTTGGTTCCCCACTTCAAAACCGGCAGGTTTTCGATGCCCTTTGATTGTTCTGAAAACTGGTATTCGGGACCGGTGATCGTTCCTTCCGCGGATCGATACATGCCTGCAAACGTTGATTCTGGTAGCCCGTTCCAGCTGAGATGAGTCGGAAAGAAAGGCTGGTCTTTCGATTCTGCAGGAACGGAAGATTTGACGCTGACCTGATAACGGCGTGTTTCCGGGCTGTATAAATTCAGATAAAATCGTCCCCGCATCTGTCCCTCAGATACGTCGTAGTCAACGACGTTTAACTGGGTCGAGTGTAAGACGCTACCGTTATCCTGAAAGGCAGTGAAGCCACCCCAGGCGATGGCAATGAGAACCATCGCAGGAAAAGTAATCCAGGTGATATGTGGTTTTTTCAAAATCCTGTGTACCAGGAAATAATCGAGCGGTCCGATTACCAGCAGGTAAATCAGAATCAAGGCCATAACCCACCAGTGGGAAGGGCGATTGATTCCCGGGAAATTCTGCTGTGAATGAAAGAGCTGTGTTTCCAGTTCTGAGATGCCGGTCTGGGAAATTCGCTTCCCCAGAACCGCGTTCTGTTGACTGGAAGCAATTGGTTGTTTGGCTCGGGTTGCCAGTTTGCGACTCAGATTATTTAACCCGTCCCAGTTCATCAGCGGACTGGTGTCGAGATCGAGCGCCAGGAAGGTGACGATTCCCAATCCATACGGCACTCGTACCAGCAGTGGGCCATCAAGGCCCGTTGCCAGAACTTCCCCAGTCGAGATTTCAATCCGGCTGGCAGTGGCGACCCCGCGAATACGGGAGCGGACAGCAGCGTATAGTTCCAGACTGCTTAAATCACGGACATTTGTCGTGCCGAGTGTTTTTACGGGGACCCAACTGGCATATTGGCTCTGCTGGTACGCTTCAATATCTGCTCCCACACATAACACCAGATGGCCTCCGTTGGCAACCCACTCGCGAATGGCGTCATTTTTATGGGGAGCCGAGGAAAAATCGGAATCGACAATCAATGTGTCGAGAGTATCGTAACCATAAGGAGATTCGGGCAGGGATGACTGATCTTCGATTAAAGCCGCATACTGATCGAGATTCTGGTCAAGGTTCGCCAGCGAATCAGGTGAGACGGGCTCCAGCCCGGCAACAGAACCGATTGTCGCCCAGAGTTCGACGGATTGTTTCAAACCAATTCCGGTGAACTGGTTTTGCTTTGACTGGGGAGCGTATGAGACCTCTTTCAGGATGGATTGAGTCTCTGCGTCTCGCAGGCGAATTTTTAGTGGACTGTCCAGCAGGCCCGTTTTGAACTCTGAATACAGGTGATGAGTTCCTGGTGTCTTAAGCGAATATACCTGAGATGGCACCTCAGTCGGATTACCATCTGGAGACCGCGCCACCACACATAATTGCACATCAAGGGGGCTGTCTGTTTTAACTTCCAGGTAGACGGGAACCCAGCGTCCGACTTTATACAGACCATCAAAGCCAATCTGAATACTGGAAATTTCCAGGCTGCCCGTTTTCTGATCTGCTGCAAATGACAATGAGCCATTGAGCAGAGGACTTAACAGCAGGACCAGCAGAGTCGAGAATCGAAAAAACAGAGATGATTTCATGTGTTTCTATTCTGGTATCGACAAAGCGATATTTCGCCTGGAGACCAGTTTCGGTAATGACGGTGTACGAATATATCGAAGAACGTTCAAGTTGCGATAGGGGCTGTATTCAGGAATCAGTTGATATTATGGCTTGGACTTGTATCAGTCTCAATGCATTGCCTTTACAAATAAGGGGTTTCCGCAGATTAACCTGTTCTTCTTTTAAAGACTGCCCGTCAGATCACTAAGCAGGTTACGAAATTTCTCAATTGCCACATCGGGAATAGTGTGGGGACCGACAAATTCTGAAAAGTCGACGGTAAAATCATGCTGTTCCAGCATCTCTTTGAGCCAGATGGCACCAGCGTAAGGGAGAATCGGGTCCTGGGTTCCGTGACTCTGCTGGACAGGGAATCGGGGGGACTGGTCAGCCAGACTTCCCCAGCGTTGTTCACAAAGGAGTGTGCCTGACCAGATTACCAGCGCTGCCGGAGCTTGTGGCAATTGAAAGGCGACTTCGGTCGAGACCATTGATCCTTGCGAAAAACCGGCCAGAACGATTTGAGAAAATGGTAATTCGGACTCCTGCTGAACCGCTAAGACGAATTCCTGAAGTTGCTGTCCCGCCTCAATCAAGCCATCAGGTGTTTTATCCCGTTGATCCCGGATTGTTCCGGAAGCAATAGCGGCATTCAGTTCTGCGACATCCAGCATCCACCACGCACGACCGCCGGGCATTCCCATCTCCAGCAAGGAGAGTGGGGCAGCGGGGAAGATAAATCGAACGCGTTCTGAAAGCTGTGGTTGATTTCTCAGGATCTCGGGTCCCAAGGGGACAAGATCATCCCCTGGTGCACCAAATCCATGACTGACGATGGCAATGACATCGGGTGACTGATCGGCGGGTAGATTATCATAGATCTGACAACTGAGTGGACCAAACTGACGCGTCGTGAGGGGCATGGTATATGAATCTTCCGAAGTATTTGAATAGATTGAGTTTAAGCTGAATTAATTATTATATGCTGAATGGGACATGGGTGAAAAGGGCAGGCAATCAGGTTTCGTCTGCTTTGAGATCAAATTGAATCAGCTGTCATCGAAACTACTTCAGAAATGGAGGAATCCTGCAGGTGCTTAAAGAGACTGGATGAATTTATCAGCCGTTAAGTATCGGAGTTTCAAGACTTTAGGCACAACGAAGTAATCGCGTTGATTTTAAGGAACATGTTTTGCCTCTTTTTATTCCCGTTGCTGTGGTAGCCAGGCAGGCAACAGCAATGATCTGACAGCAATGTCCGGGTAATTATAGAGGAAAGCAAGATGTTTCGTACCATGATGATTCCATTCAATATCGCACTCGTTTTACTTTGCACGATGTCTGCGAATTTCGCGCAGGTACAACAGACGGATGTTGCATCACTGGGGGGGAGACTCAATCAGGACTCATTTACGGTGTGCAGAGAGATTCGCACGCACTTTCGCGGAATCAGGGGGCAACGTCTGTTATTCGACAAGGCATATGAGATACATGAGCTGGCGGATAATATTCATCGCATGATGATCCTACAGGCACCGGTCCAGGGCATGCAGCAGGCATTATCAGATCTGGATCGCCTGGTAGATGATCTGGATCATACTCTGTCTGTCATGCAGTTACCCGTTCTCAGAGAGCCCGTTATTCAACCCACGGGGCCAAACGGTTATGTTTTCCAGGGGGGGAATGGCTACCCTCAACCACGGTTTCAGTACCATGGATATCCGTATCGAATGATTCCAGAGCGTGAAGTCAAGTGCGTAAATCAGACGCTGGACAGGATGCAGCAGACCATTAGACAGCTGCAGGCTGTTTATAATCCTCAACCAGTTCGACCATCGGTTCGGGAAACGTTTCCGGTTCCTGTTCCAGGTCAGGAATTTGAAAAGAACAGGACTCAGCCACAGACGAAGCCCGTCGGACCCGTGTTACCTGGACAGGACAATGGATGGCAACCTTCTCGAGAAACGGTCCCGCGTTTTCCCTCGGTACAGCCACCCAGGTCAAATGCTCCTGACAGTGGCGGTCCTGAATTCTTACCACCACTTCCGACTGCAGACTGAAGCAGGAACTGACGGTTCACTCGATTCTGCAACACTTGTGTTTTCCTCAATGATAGATCACCATTGCTTCAGAGGAAGTTTCTGAATGTATTGTGTAACTGTCTGGAAGGAGCGGTGATGGAATTCGATGTTGAGGAAGTGACTGCTTACTTACATCAGCACATTCCGGTGACGCGGGCAATGCAGTTCAATGTATTACCTGTCTCTGACGGTTCACTGAAACTGAGTGCAAAACTGGCTCCTAATCTGAATCACCAGGAAACTGCTTTTGGAGGCAGTATTGCGAGTCTGGGAATCCTGGCTGGCTGGACCTTGATTCATCTCAAGCTCAGAGTCGATCAGCAGAATTATAAAATCGTTATTCAGAAAAGTGAAATCGAATTTCTACGTCCGATTGAAGCCGATTTCACAGCAGAGTGTCCTCTGCCTGATGAAAGTGTATGGTCCTCATTTCACGACAGTCTTCAACGCAAGCGGCGCGGACGGATTGCGTTAGAATCGACCGTGAAAGTAAACGGTCAGACTGCAGCAGTCATCAACGGTACCTTTGTTGCAAAACTGTTGTGAGTGTTGACAGAGTCCCCGTTACTTTTCTTCAGCCTGGATCTGGGAGCCTGGTTCTGCCGTCTCCGGATTTGGCGGAGGTACCAGACTTGCCTGGTTTTCATAATACAAGTGGATATCCCGTTGAGGAAAGGCGATTTCAATACCTGCTTTCGCGTATTGTTCATGAATCGCTGTATGAATTTGATGAATGACTACCAGACGTTTTTCCAGGTCCGGCAGATAGGCCCGCAGGATCAGGTTCAACGTGCTGTCACCAAAGGATTCGAAAGTAATGCTCGGTGCCGGGTCTTCCAGGATCAGGGGGTGATCGGTGAGAATTTTCATGGCGATTTCAGAGGCATGATTCGTGTCAGTGCCATAGGCCACACCAACGGTGATGGTGATACGATTGACCGAGTCGGTTAACGTCCAGTTGAGTAGTTTGCCCGTTATGAAATCGCGGTTCGGGACGATATATTCCTTGCGGTCCCAGTTGGTAATCGTGGTGGCACGCATACGGATTCGGGAGACAATCCCGGTGATGTCGTCGACGGTAATGATGTCACCCACTCGGATCGGGCGTTCGATCAGCAGAATCAGACCAGAAACAAAATTAGCAAAGATTTCCTGGAGTCCGAAACCGAGACCAAAGGTTAATGCGGTTGCCAGCCATTGCAGTTTCGTCCAGCCAATCCCCATTGTCGAGAAGACGACAAAGATTCCAATCAATGCAACAAAGTAGCGCGCCAGGGTAGAAATCGCATATTTGATTGAAGCGTCAAGAGGCACTCGTTGCAGGACCAGAAACTCCAGGAGTCCGGGAGCGTTATTCGTGGCCACAACAGCAAAGACAGCGAGGATGATAGCAATGCCAAAATCGAGATAAGTAACGGGTTCCAGTCGTTCGGAAATCTTGCCGTCTTCTCCCACGACCTCAACGGAGGTCGTCCAGACTTTGTAGTCGACACTATCCAGGCGATTAAAGGCTGGCAGAGTGTCACCCCAGATCCAGAATGCCCCCACCAGCAGAATTACAGTCATACTGGCATTGACCAGCTTTTTGATTTGCGCGGATATCTTGGTAAGGTCAGCCGGATTCTCTTCTTCCGTGGTGATTCCCGCGATATTTGTTTCTGAACTGGATTCGAGCGATTCCTTACGGATCGCATCCAGGCGTTCCTGGTTCTGCTGATAACTGAGTTTCCGGTGATGAATCAGAATCCAGCGTAATAAGATCGCTCTAAACAGAATCACGACCAGAAACAGCCAGAGAGTCAGGAAAATCAGATGGAACAGGCTCATGGCTGTGAAATAGAAACCAATCAGAGCCAGGAAGATCAGTAAACAGGGAATAAACAGAGCCAGGAAATAGACCACATATTTCAGGCGGTCATACCAGACTTCATGGTTGTAATTCATGATGGACTGAAAGAGCCCGGACCGCGGGTGAAAGACTCTTCGTGCAAAAATGGTGTATACAACCAGCAGGGCTATGAAGAACAGGCGTTCCAGCAGATCCTGGGTACGGTCGACTTCTTTCCCATGTAATAACAGAGTGATAAACAACAGGGGAATGGAGAACGGGATGACCCAGCGAATGTTTTTGCGAACATACAGCACGGTCTGTTTGTACCAGCCAAAATGAGATTCACCCAGACCAAGGGGGCGGCAGATCTGCCTGATCAGTTCCCAGAAAAACAGCAGCCAGCCTACCTGTCGCAAACTGTAATCCACGGCTTTAACAAACGGGGGCGCACCAGGATGACTGCCTACACGCCACGCGATAAACCAGATGAAACCAGGCCAGACGATGGCAATAAACAGAGTGAGGAATGCGACCCGTGCTGTAATCCCGAACTTGCGGAAGCTGCTGCGGATGATTTCTTTATTGATAATACGCAACTGCTGACGCACATTGTAAGCCAGGTACAGCAGGCTGAGGAAACAGAAAAAGGCCGTGAAATAGATGATTGGGTTGTTCGCGACGTCATCCTTGATGGAGACGTATAACTGTTTCCAATGAGTGGGAGAAAAGAGCCATTTGAGGGTATTGGAAGTGTCTTTGATTTCCGAGAGTGAGATCGGAGGCGAACTTTTGATCCAGAAAATCCGTTCCTGGATATAGTCGGCATACGCTTCTGTTTCTTTGACGAGTTGCTTTTCAGTCGTGTAAATGTCGAGCAGTTTGGTGAAGTAGCTTTTATTGCTGCGAATGAGTGTGTCTAAGTACTCTTTTTGTTTCGTGAGCGTTTCCTCAATGACATTTTTGAGATTGAGTTCTTCTTCTTCCGTCAGTTCGCGCGGACTGCTGTCACGAATTTTATCAAACTGTTCGTCAACCGAAGGAAAATCGGCCCAGGCTTCATCCAGTTCGAACTGCTTTAAATTGACCAGATCAATTGTTTTGCTGTATTTTTCGATATCCTGTTTACTTTTTTCAATGTCAGGTAGATTGGCCTGCTGACTGCGGAGCATTAAGCCAATCGGTCCGGTGAGACCAATCAATTCTTCTTTCGCTTTGGTCTGGTCAAACTGCTTTTTGAGTTCTTCGAGAGTCTTTGTGGTCTGGGTGATTTTCCTGTCTGTGGACTCAATTTTTTTATTGAGATCAACAATCTCTTCTGCATATTTCTGATTCTTTTCCGCGAGGGGCTGCAACAGAGGATTGGTTTCGAAAACCTGTTGTTTGGCTTCCTTGACCCGCATGGCAGCTTCACGATCGCGCAGCTTCTTGATCTGCGCTTTCAAAGCGTCCACCAGCTCAGTCTGTTTTTTGACTTCGAGTTTTAAATAATCCTGATTAGTGCGGGGGAACCCGATCGTTTCTTCTGCTTCATAAGCTGTCAGTTCACTCTTGAGAGCAGGCTTTTCTGCTTTTCGCATGTTTAAGCGGGTGGAGAGTTCCATCCGTCTGGCGTCGGTGACGGCTGCAGGTTCGTCTGCGGGAATAGGCAGTTTCAGCTGTTTTTCCAGCTCACTGATTTTATCGTCCAGTTCTGTGGCCCGCGTCAGGGCCTCTTTCTGGCGATTTGATCTGCGTGCGATTTCTTCGTCCCAACTGGAAGCAGCAGTTTTGTCCTGTTCCAGCTTTGCTTCTTCCTGAACCAGGAGCTGCTCCAACTGGGAGAGCGTCTGGTTTTCCGTGAATGTGGGGACCGGTTTCTTATTCAGGTTCTCAATTTCAGTCTTTTTTTCTTCCAGACGCTGCATCGCGTTCTGGGCCAGCGTTGAATACGTGTTGGCGTCAGACTGAAAGTCGGCTGTTTTTTTGAGGTTGCTCAGAGACTGATTATAAAAATCGAGTGCTTTCTTCTGATTTTCCTCAGAGAGGTCTTTCACTTCCTTGAGCTGCTCAATCCGTTTTTGAACAGTGTCGGTGGTAACCGTTGGCGCTTGCGCTGTTGTCGGAGGAGTTGCCGTTGCCGGTGCAGGCGTTGTTTGAGGGGGAGTCGGTGTGTTTGTCTGTGTCTGCCCTTCCACTTCAATACTTGAAAACAGCAGCAGGAACAGGCAGAGAACAGCAGTAGTAAGTGATTTAAGAGAATCAGTATAAGCAGGCATACGGTATATAATTTCACAAATAGATTTAGCGAAGTTGGTCGTTTAGGAGTTTTTACTTTAAAAAATAGCGCAGCCCAGTTTAGTAGTTTCCAATGGAATAGGGCAAGGTGGGTTCGGAGGTCTGGTGTATTTAACTTGTTCCAGCCGCAGATTTTTCTTTGTTAAAGAGTTCTCTACAAAGAATGACAACTGATGATCTGTTCCGTGCAGTCGAGATTCTGTCTCATCAGTCTGTCGAGACAGAATCTCTTGTCGAGGAAGTTTTGATCGACTGTAGAGAAAATACTTGACATATTTCTCTACTTGTACGAATAATGTAGTATCTGCTGCTGCGGCTCAGTTTTCCTGCCTGATCTCTTCCTGTTTGATTTCCTTTACTGGTTTTGTTCCCGTGCATCTCAATTCCATTTTAAACTACGAAATGCAGCTACACTGGATGACGCGTTGTCTGATTCGCGCCTGTCTACTGCTGTCGTTATGGAATTTGCCGTTTCCGTTCGTGCATAACCACGATCTGGCTCTGGGTGCAGAACAGGGGAATTGGCTGCCTTCTCATCTGAAAGAGTATCACGCTGTTCCCAAAGCAGACGAGCATGGCTGGCATCTGCACTTTGTTTATTTCGGAATGGATGATTGTAATAACCCCCTGGAAAAGAAGTTTCCCCTGCAACACCATTTTATCGTTGGTGAAACTGCCAGTTCGCTGCCTGCTTGTGAACACCTTTCTATAGACGAGTTCCGGTCTATGGAAGCAGAGGCCATCCCAAGCCTGTCCAGTATCCAGGAAAGTCGAGTTCTCCCTCGTGACAGGGATCGAACAACGGGACTCCATTTCATGCAGGCTTTTCAACAGCGATCTCTTCGCGATTTAATCAGCATTTCTCTCTGCTGATTCTGTTTCTTTCTGAGTAAACGACGTCTCGTTTAAACAGCACGGGATTATGCGCAGAATCGCATTCCAGATCTTCTGAGCTCAGCATAATTCCTCTCTCATTTCCGTCGATTCGGGAGAAGAAACATGAAAATCAAAAATCAATTAATCCTGGCGATCGTCATTCTGGTCGCCGGTACTGGAATTATCTGGAAGGTATGGCCACAGCCGGAAGGACAATCGAGATCCAAGTCTGAAGTTGCAACGGAAGATAGTGCTGATCAGGAAATACAACCTGCAGAGGTTTCTCTTTCCGATGAAAAAATGAAGGCAATTCATTTAACCGTATCTCCTGTGAAACGGCAAAAATTAAATCAGAAACGGGTCGTGCCCGGTCGACTGCAATACGATGATCGGAAGCATGTTGCCATTAAAGCGCCTGCGGAGGGGGTCCTGGTTGAAGTCCGCGTCAAACCGGGTGACATCGTTGAGGAAGGGCAGATTCTGGCGGTTCTGAACAGCAGAGAAGTCGGAACAGCACGAGCAGACCTGTTGCAGAGAATGGCGGATTTTCAAATCGTACAGAAACAGTATGACTGGAAATTGCTGATCCAGAATAATGTTCAGAAACTGGTCGATGCTCTGTTGAGTCATCAGAAAATGGAGGACGTCGAGTCTCAATTTAATGACACCAGACTGGGGAACTATCGAGCCCAGTTGTTTCCGGCCTATACACGTTATTTACTGGCCGAAATGATCAATAAAAAAACAGCGCCCCTGGCAAAATCCGGCGCAATTTCACAGCAGACGATTCAGATGCGCGAAGCGGATGTGCAGGAAACCAGGGCTGCGTTAAAAGCGTTGTGTGAGCAGTCAATCTATGATGTCAAGCTGGAGCGGGAACAGGCGTTCGCCGATCTGAATGACGCTGAACATCGTCTGACGATCAGTCGTCAGCATCTCGAATCACTATTGGGGTGTGAAGTCGATCTCAACAGTGCCGACTTGAAAGCCGCGGAAAAATTATCCCGACTGGAAATCATCGCTCCGTTTTCCGGCACGATTGAAGAGCGAACCTTCAGTCAGTCCGAGCGGGTGAATCGAGCAGATTCCCTGTTTTCTCTGGCACAGACTGATACCCTCTGGGTAGCGGCGGACATCAGAGAGTCAGACTGGAATGCGATTGAGTTAAGCAAAGGTCAAAACCTGATTGTCACTGTGAATGCCGTTCCTGGTAAAACGTTTCCCGCCCGGTTGCACTATCTGGGGCGACAGGTGTCAACGGTTACCAATTCTGTCCCCTTAATCGCAGAAATCAAAAACCCGGATGGAATACTCAGGCCGGGGATGTTTGCGCAGGTCAGAATTCCCGGTAAGCAGCAGGCAGATGTAATCGCTGTGCCTGCAAAAGCAGTGCTGGACGATGCCGCTCAGGAGTTTGTCTTCATCAAAGAGTCAGACAGGTCATTCCGTCGCGTTGATATTCAGTCAGGCCTCAAAACGGAGGATTGGATTGAAGTTCAGAAAGGATTGAAAGGGGGAGAGCAGGTCGTTGAAGATGGTGCTTTTACCTTGAAGTCCGAACTGCTGCTGGAAAGAGAAGAGTAGTTTTCCAGAAATCCATTTCTTTCCGTATTTCCGAATTCTGATGGAGTGAAGCTGATGCTCTCGCGTTTGATTGAATTTTCACTGGCCAATCGGTTTATTATTCTGGTTTTGACTTTCCTGATGGCAGCAGGTGGGTTCTATTCTGCGATCCATCTTCCCATTGATGCAGTGCCTGATATGACCAACGTCCAGGTGCAGGTCGTCACCGATGCTGGTTTTCTGTCACCGGTTGAGGTGGAACGCTACGTGACCTATCCCGTAGAAACGGTCATGGGAGGGCTGCCTGCCGTAGAAGAGGTTCGCAGTGTTTCCAAGTTCGGTATTTCCGTCGTGACGATTGTCTTCGAAGAAGGGACCGATATTTACTGGGCCAGGCAACTGGTGACCGAACGCATCACTATGGTTTCTGCAGACATACCGCCGGGGTATGGAACTCCTCAACTGGGACCTCTGGCGACTGCGCTGGGAGAGATTCTGCAATTCGAAGTCCGCGGCAAAGATTACACACCCATGCAATTGCGTACGATGCTCGAATGGGAGATTGCACCCCGGTTACGTGAAGTGCAGGGGGTCACCGAAATTAATACGCATGGCGGTTTTTATAAAACGTTCGAAGTTCAGCCCAATCCCGATCGTCTTAACAGCTATGGAATTTCACTGGGAGAACTGTTTCAGCGGATTCAGGAGAACAATTCAATCGCCGGGGGAGGCTACGTTGTTCACAATCAGGAGCAGCGGTTTATTCGTGGTCAGGCATTATTAAAAGATCAGCATGACATCGAAAATATTTTTGTACGCAATGATAAAAACAGTACGCCGATTCTGGTTCGAGATGTCGCTGAAGTCAAAATCGCACCAATGACCAGGCAGGGGGCAGTGACCCGCGATGGGCGTGGCGAAGCCGTCACCGGTCTGGTGATGATGTTGATTGGCGAGAATTCACGTGAGGTGGTCGCTGATGCCAAGAAGCGACTGGAAGAAATTGAAAAAACACTTCCCGAGGGAGTGACACTGGAAATTACCTATGACCGTTCTTCTTTGATCAGTCGTACTCTGCGAACTGTATTGACCAACTTGGTTGAGGGGGGAGTCCTGGTCATCATTGTTCTGCTGGTGATGCTGGGCAGTTTTCGTGCTGGTCTGATTGTGGCGCTGGCCATTCCGCTTTCGATGCTGTTTGCCACAAATCTGATGGCAGCGACTGGAATCACGGCCAGTCTGATGAGCCTGGGAGCGATTGACTTCGGACTCATTGTAGACAGTTCGGTGATCATGGTCGAAAACTGCATACGCCGTCTGTCCATGAATCAGTCGGGGAAACCATTCCTGACAGTGATTCGCGATGCCGCAATTGAAGTGCGAAAGCCAACCATGTTTGGCGAACTGATTATTTCTGTCGTCTATCTACCCATTCTGGCGTTGCAGGGAACGGAAGGAAAACTGTTCCGGCCGATGGCTTTGACGGTTCTGTTTGCCCTTGCAGGATCGCTGGTGCTCTCATTAACCCTGATGCCGGCACTCGCTTCACTGGCACTCCCTAAAAAGATGTCTGAGAAAGAAATCTTTTTAATTCGCTGGGTAAAATGGCTTTATCGTCCCCTGGTGAGCTGGACCATTCGGCGTCCCTGGCTGACAGTCGCAGTGGCTCTGCTGGTCTTTATTATCAGCCTGCCCGTTGGCTGGAATCTGGGGGCAGAATTCATGCCGCGCCTGGAAGAAGGAGATTTACTGGTAGAAGCCGTCCGCCTGCCCAGTGCAACCATTGAAGGTTCGGTGGAGATGTCGACTCAGATTGAAAAAGTACTGATCGGCTATCCGGAGGTCAAAACTGTCTTCTGTAAGACCGGTCGTCCGGAAATTGCGAACGATGTGATGGGAGTGCACCAGTCTGATGTCTGGGTGATTCTGAAACCACAGGCAGAATGGCCGCATCCCAAGTCACGAGATGAGCTCATCGAAGAGATGTCAGATGAACTGAATCAGAAAGTTCCGGGAGTCGCTTTTGGATTTACACAACCGATTGAAATGCGTGTGGATGAACTGGTCGCGGGCGTAAAAGCCGATGTTGCTGTGTTACTGTATGGCGACGACCTGGATGTATTAAGTTCCAAAGGAAAAGAGATTGAGCGGGTACTGAAAAAAGTTCCCGGCGCTGTTGATGTCAAAGCGGATATTCAATCCAGTCTGCCGACAATCCGAATCGAACCGAAGTGGGATGTGCTGGCGCGGAATGGAATGGATGCCAAAAATGTGATGGATGTCGTGTCCTCTCTCGGAGGGCATCAGGTGGGGCTGATTTTTGAAGGACGCGCACGCTACCCGATTATTGTCAGAATTCCACAAACCTGGCGTGAAAAAATCAGTCTGCTGGAGCAATTGCCGGTTTCCAATTCTAAGGGAGCGCCGGTCCCCTTAAAGGAGTTGGCGGAAATTACCTTTGAGGAAACGCCTCCCGCGGTACAGCATGAATCGAATCGACGGCGGACATTCATCCAGGCCAATGTCAGAGGGCGCGACGTGGCCAGTTTTGTTGCCGATGCCAGACAGGCGGTGCAGGATCATATTCAATTACCTGACGGTTACGAAATTCGCTGGGGGGGAGATTTTGAGAATCTGCAGTCTGCCAGCAAGCGACTGGTGATCATTACCCCGATCGTGCTGTTGCTGATCTTTCTGTTGTTGCACACCACGTTTCGATCGGTGCGTCTGGCGTTGTTGATTTTCCTGGCTGTTCCCATGGCGGCATCAGGGGGTGTGTTTGCACTGGCGTTGCGCGACATGCCTTTCAGTATCTCTGCTGGTGTCGGCTTCATCGCGTTATTTGGCGTCGCAGTTCTGAATGGTCTGGTCTGGGTCAGTGCCGCCGAGAACCTGCGCACTAAAGATCGGGTTCCGGTGCAGGATGCAACCTTCCAGGCAGCCATGGCGCGATTACGGCCTGTATTGATGACAGCGATGGTAGCCAGTTTGGGATTCCTGCCAATGGCGCTCTCGCACAGCGATGGGGCCGAAATGCAGCGCCCGCTGGCCAGTGTGGTGATCGGAGGCTTGATTACGTCCACTCTGCTGACCTCACTGGTAGTACCGGCGATATATCCCTGGTTTGCTCCTCGCTTGAAAGAAAATGAGCTGGATGACTTCAATTCAGAGGGATAGGTAGACTTCAAAATCAAGGTGGACTTCAATGGGTTTATCACCGGTAGTTCCAGATGAAAAAGGATTTGAAAAAATGAATTGCTGAAATCCGGGTCGGAAAAATATTTGACTGCGAATTGTGCTGTTGTTATTCTGGTGTGACGCGTTACGTATGTGTGACGTAATTCAGGTGCCGGAGGAATAATGAAAACAGCGACGACGAGTGTGCCTGCGCTGGAGCGGGGGCTGGACGTGTTGGAAGTGCTGAACCAGGTTCCCGAAGGTCTGGGGATCAGCGAACTGGCCGCCCGGCTTTCTCTCAATAAGAATGCCGTCTTTCGCATTACGCATACGCTGATGGATCGCCAGTATCTGGAACGCGATCCACTGAGTAAACGCTTTCGATTGTCGACGAAGTTCCTGACCCTTGGTCTGCCGCAGGTCGGGGATGTCAGTCTGGTTGAAGAAGCCTTGCCTGTCATGCGTGATTTGCGCGACGAAACCCGGGAAACGGTACAACTCGGGCTGCGTGTCAGAGATGAAGGAGTCATTATCGAGCAGGTCAGTGGCCTGCATCCATTACGTATTGCCGTCGACATTGGGTTGCGCTTTCCTCTGCATAATAATGCTCCTGGTAAAATATTATTGGCCTGGCTGAATGCATCTGAGTTGAAAGAGACTCTGGAACGAATTTCCTTAACGCAGGATACTCCGCGAACGATCACCGATCCAAAAGCGTTGCAGCAGGAATGTGATCAGGTCCGCCAGCGAGGTTATGCCACTGATTATGCAGAAGCGGACGAGGGGATCCACTGCATTTCTGCACCCATTCTGGGGCAAGAGCAACAGCTGATTGCCGTGCTCTGGGTATCGGCTCCTTCGAAACGACTGCCTAAAGGAATGTTCGCGAGTGTCGGGAAGCAGGTCAGGCAGAGTGCGGAGGAAATCTCCAGGAGGCTCATCCAGTGAAAGACCTCCTCGTCTCATGCATGTTGCTGATTCTGCTGACGCCGGTTTCCAGAAGCTTCGCGGACGAGAGCCCATTCTTTCGTGAATCGGTGGAACCCATTCTCCGCAAGCACTGTTATGACTGTCACTCTCATTCCGCGGGACTCATGGAGGGAGGACTCACTCTGGACTGGCAGAGTGGCTGGAAAACGGGGGGCAGCCGTGGCCCGGCGGTCATCCCCGGTCAGCCTGAGCAGAGCCTGTTGATCAAAGCCGTTCAACATACCAACCCCGAATTGCAGATGCCGGAAACGAAATTATCTGAGCAGGAGATTGCAATCCTGGTGCGTTGGGTGAAAGAGGGAGCCGTTGATCCGCGGAATACAAAGCCAGCCAGTGAAACTGCCAATGCGACTGACTGGTGGTCTTTGAAACCGTTGCAGCGTCCGGAAGTTCCTGGTCTTCAAACGGGAAATCCGATCGATGCATTTATTCAGGCACGACTGAAATCAGAAGGGATTTCTGTCTCGCCAGCAGCAGACCGCCGTACGTTAATCAGGCGTCTGACCTTTGATTTACATGGTCTGCAACCCACCATGGCCGAGGTGGAAGCGTTTGAGAATGACACGGCTCCTGATGCCTATGCCCGCCTGGTAGACCGTCTGCTGGAGTCTCCGCACTACGGTGAACGCTGGGCCCGTCACTGGCTCGATACGGTTCACTTTGCAGACTCGCATGGGTTCGAACACGATGTCTTCCGTCCGCATGCCTGGAGATATCGTGACTATGTCATTCATCAAATGAATGCAGATATTCCCTGGGCACAGTTTATCCGAGAGCAGCTTGCCGTTGATCATTTCTTTCCTGAAAAAACCGATTTGATGCCGGCTCTCGGGTTCCTGGGGGCAGGACCTTATGATCAGAGTGCCGCTGCGACTGCTCCAAAATCGTTCGAGTATCTGGAGCGGGACGATCTGGTGACGCAGACGATGGGTGCATTTGCCAGCACCACAGCCAATTGTGCCCGTTGTCACACTCATAAATTTGATCCGATTACACAGGCAGATTATTTCGCGCTGCAGGCCGTGTTTGCGGGGGTCGGGAAGGGGGATGTGTCGTTTGACGCCGACCGGGAAGTCGCAGTACAGCGCACGCGCTGGGAGACTTTGAAGACGGCAGCACAAACTCAAAAGAAGGAAGTGCTGTTAAAACCGGAAAATCAAAAGCTCGTCGCGGAGTGGGAGCAGACGCGGCGTCCTCAGCCACGCTGGGAAATATTGCAGCCGGATGTGTTCGTCTCAACATTTGGTGCGAAGTTAAAACGTCTGTCTGATGGATCCATTCTGTCGGAAGCGAAACCACCCGAGCAGGAAACCGTTGTGGTGACCGGCAGTACAGAAAAACTCTCAGTAATCACCGCCGTCCGCCTGGATCTGATGACCGATGATTCGCTTCCCCACAAAGGACCAGGCAGAGCTCACAACGGTAATCTGCATCTGAGTGAATTCGAACTGCAACTGTTTCCGGAAAATGCAACATCCGGTACTGTTATTCCCATCCAGCGGGCGACGGCAGATTTTAACCAGGAAGGCTGGACGATCGAGCATGCCCTCGATGGCAATCTGAAAACCGCCTGGGGCATCTATCCCAAAGTCAGCGTGGGGCATTTCGCCGTCTTCGAGCCGGAAACGCCTTTGAAACTAGAACCAGATACCCGGATTGTTGTGACGTTAAAACAGCTGCATGGCGGCGCACATACAATTGGTCGATTTAAACTTTCTGTGACCGACTCTCCCAACCTGGATGTGATTGCACTCCCCGCCGAAATAGAAAGTGTACTCACCATTCCTCAACAGCAGCGAACACCGGCTCAACAGTTGGCTCTGTCATCCATCATATTGAAACATCGCGCCGAACAGGAATTGAAGAAGTTACCGGCTCAGGACAAAGTCTATGCAGCCGCAGCGGAGGCCGTGAACGAACGGGGTATGGTGAAATATTCAAAGCCTCGTGAAATCCATCTGCTCGCCCGAGGCGATCTCGAAAAACCGCGAGAAGTCATTCCTCCCGGGGCCTTGTCCGCGTTGTCTCCGTTACCGGGGCGGTTTGAGTTACCCGTTTCTCACCATGAGTCGGCACGGCGGGCTGCTCTGGCAGACTGGCTGGCTGATTCAAAGAATCCGCTGACCTGGCGGAGCATCGCCAATCGTGTCTGGCATTATCATTTTGGAAAAGGACTTTGTGATACGCCGAATGATTTTGGTCGCATGGGAGGTGCGCCTTCACATCCGGCACTCCTGGACTGGCTGGCTTGTGAATTGCGTGACCGGAATGGTTCGTTGAAGCATCTGCATCGTCTCATCTGTAACAGTCAGACCTATCAGCAGTCATCCGCTTCCCGACCGGAACTGGTTAAATTGGATCCGGAGAACCGACTGTTAGCCCGCATGTCACGACGCCGACTCGATGCAGACAGCTATCGAGATTCCGTACTGCTTGTCAGCGGGGAACTGGATCTGAAACGGGGAGGCCCGGGAGATTCTCATTTCACCACGACACCCGGTCCTCAGGTGACTCCCGTTCTGCATTATGATCAGTTCGATTTGAATCGACCCGATGCACACAGACGAAGTATTTACCGGGTCGTCTGGCGGGGCATTCCTGATCCATTGATGGATGCGCTGGATTTTCCGGATCTCGGTCTGCTGGCTCCGACACGCGGCTTTTCTGCGTCCCCGTTACAGTCTCTGGTCTTGCTGAACAATCGATTCGTTTTACATTTTTCACAGAGGATGGCCGAACGGGCTGCGAAGACGGAATCAAAATTAGCGGATCAGATCAGACAAATCATTCTCTGGGCCTGGTTGCGTGAACCGGACGCTGGAGAATTGAAGCAGTTGTCCGAACTGGCACAACGGCATGGACTGGAGTCGGTCTGTCGTCTTGTTCTCAACAGTAATGAATTTCTGTTTGTCGAGTAGGAAAGGTCACCGTTGATGTACAATCGACTCACCAGACGCGAATTGTTCTCCCGTTCAGGGAACAGTTTCGGCGCTGCTGTTCTGGCCTGCTGGCTCGGAAGTGAATCAGCAACTGCAGCTGCACCGGATTTGAACGGGGGATTGCATCATCGGGCAAAAGTGCGGCGGGTCATCCAACTGTTTATGAACGGTGGTGCCAGTCCGATGGATACGTTCGACTATAAACCAGAGTTGAAGCGCCTGCACGGACAGAATCTGGGGCCGAAAGAAAAGCCGGAAGGCTTTACCGGTGCCGTTGGTTCCGTGATGAAAAGCCCCTTTGAATTTAAACAGCAGGGAGAGACCGGTCGCTGGGTCAGCTCCGTATTTCCGCATCAGGCTCAGATTGTCGATGAGCTGGCATTTCTGATGGCGATGACAACTAAAACGAACGTGCATGGGCCGGCCAGTTATATGATGAATACCGGCTTCATGCTTCCCGGTTTCCCCTGTCTGGGGGCCTGGGTCTCGTATGCTCTGGGAAATCTTGCCGACAACCTGCCTACATTTGTGGTGCTCCCCGACAGCCGCGGACTCCCTTACAATCAGAAAGCCAATTTCAGCTGTGGATTTCTTCCCGCGAAACATCAGGGAACTCTGGTGAATGCCGCCAGCCAGACACCGATTCCGGATCTGTTTGCCGACGCGCATTTTCAATTCGCCCGCGGTACGGCAGACCAGGCTACGGTCGCATTGCTGCAGCAGTTGAATCGACAGCACGCCGCTTCCCATCCGGATGACTCTCGGCTGGAAGCACGGATCGCAGCCGGAGAACTCGCAGCGAAAATGCAGTTGAGTGCGCCGGAAGCCTTCGATCTGTCTCGCGAAACCAAAGAGACTCACGTCGCCTACGGACTCGATCAAAAAGAGACCGAAGACTTTGGCAGACGCTGTCTGCTGGGAAGGCGTCTGCTCGAGCGGGGGACCCGTTTTGTGCAGGTCTGGAGCGGTCCGCAAGGGGCGGTTAACAACTGGGACAACCACGGCAACATTCAAACGGAACTCCCCCCTATTGCGAAAAGTGTCGATCAGCCGATCGCTGCCCTGTTTCGGGATTTGAAATCACGGGGAATGCTGGAAGATACGCTGGTCATCTGGACGACCGAATTCGGTCGCACCCCCTTTGCACAGGGAAGTCTGGGTCGCGATCATAATCGCGGAACCTTCGTGACCTGGCTGGCGGGAGCAGGTGTGAAAGCGGGAGCCAGTCATGGAAAAAGTGATGATCTGGGTTACCAGACTGCGGAAGGGAAAACGTACTGTTATGACCTGCATGCTACAATCCTGCATCTGCTGGGCATCGACCACACGCGGTTAACATTCCGAACTGCCGGCATCGACCGCCGCCTGACCGATGTGCACGGTCACGTGGTGCAGGAGATTCTGTCCTGAATAGAATATTAGAGTATTACTGTAAAAAACAGGAACCCATCAGGATGGCCAACCCGAAGCACGTCGAACTAATAAAGCAATGTTCTAATGAAAGACTCCGAAAGCAAATTGCTTGTGACGAAGATCCTTCCAAAGAATTCGATGTCGTAGATCCTGAATTAAAAAACATGGATCTTAGCCATGCAGATCTAAGTAATATGAATCTAAACGGTATCGATCTGCGTAACAGCAATTTTAAAAATACAGATTTCAGGAAAACTGATTTGCGATTTGCCCTGATGTGCAATTCTGATTTAACAGGGGCGAATCTCAGTGAGGTACAAATGCCTGGTGTATGCTTCACCGAGTCAAATATGGAAAATACGAAATTAATAAATACTTGGTTGCAATCGTCTAATCTGGATCGAGTTAGGTTTCATAATGCTAATCTGAGTGGTGCTGACTTGAAAAATTCGAAATTGAATGGGTCTGTTTTGCACGGCACAATCTTAATCGGTACCAATTTGAGAAATGCAGAATTAAATCAGTCAGATCTATCGGGCGCAGATTTGAGAAACGCCGACCTTAGGGATGCGGATTTTAGTGGTGCTGATTTCTCGAACGTAAATTTGGATGGGGCTCGTGTTCTATCGCGTCAATGGTTTGATGGTCTTGAAGAGTATAATTCTCCTGTTAAGGGAATTCGGCCAGAAGAATGGTCAGTTCGCGTGGAATATGATGAGTATAAACGTGAGGTATGTTCAATCATAAGAAAGCTGTAAACCTTAAGGCATGGCAGTAAAGGGCTTGTTCAAGAAAGTATTCATCGTCAGGATGAATACAGAGGGTATTGAATTTCTTGTTTACTGCCTTGTATGATTAACTGTGGTGTCTCAGAACGAGCTGTCTCTGATTAGTATGTTTTCAAGTTCACTTGAAAGGAAACTGACCCGTGCCGTTGAACAGACGTGATTTCGTACAGTCCATGCTGGGGAGTTCAATCGCTCTGACACTTTCCTTCACCCGGTCCCGGAAAGCGACTGCAGAGAATCGAAACACCGGCGCTGTTTCGATTCCGGAAATTCGCGATGGCGAAGATTTGTTTTCCTACCTCAACCGTACGAACGGTGCTTTCGATCCTGATCTGTATCGCAAGCTTCTCGGCGCTGCGAATGAATTCAAAGAAGGGGACCAGCTGATCGGAGTGGCTGCCGCTGATCAAACTTCTCGGCTCAATGCCAGATCGCTGCTGGCAAACACCCGCATCGAAGACATCAATGCCCATCCGGTCTATCAGGATCAACTGACTGACTACATCACCCCGGAGCTAACAGAAACAACTTCCAGTACCGTTGAAACCGTGGGGGATCTGAAACAGTTGCTGTTGACCGAACAGGAAGCAACCATCAAACAGATTTCGCAGCAGCTAACCAGCGATGTCATCGGCTGCGTTGTCAAACTGATGAGTCAGCAGGAACTGATAACAGTCGGTTCCAAAATCTTCAACCCGCTTCCAGACAGCCAGATTGGCGCGAAGGGGTATCTGGGGGCCCGCATTCAGCCGAATTCTCCGACTGACAATCCCGATGATATCTTCTGGCAGGTGCTGGATGGCTGGTCGTATGCCGTGGGAGATGTGGTCCTGGGAACGAATCCGGTTTCCAGTGAACCCGAGCAGGTCGCCGCGATCGAACTGGTACTCCGCGATCTGCTGCTCACCTTTGAGATTGAAAAAGTCTTACCGCACTGTGTGCTCTCACACATCGATGTGCAGGCCGAAGTCGAACGCCGCAGTCCCGGCAGTACGGCTCTCTGGTTTCAGAGTATCGCCGGCAGCGATGCTGCGAATCAGACTTTCGATATCGATCTGAAGAAAATGCGCGACTATGCCCGCTCGCGAACCGGGCAATACGGTTTGTACTTTGAAACCGGGCAGGGGGCCGACTTCACCAATGGTCACAGCCATGGCTTCGATATGGTGCTGCACGAATCCCGAAAATATGGCTTCGCCCGGGCATTAACTCGGGAAGTTGCGAACGCGCAGCAGGCGAGCGGCGGGCAAGCTGCTCCCTGGGTACACCTGAATGATGTGGCCGGCTTCATCGGACCCGAAGTCTTCCGCACGCGCGAACAACTGGTGCGCTGTTGCCTGGAAGATATTGTCATGGGCAAACTGCATGGCTTGACCATTGGCCTGGATGTCTGTTCGACCCTGCATATGGATGTCTCTCTCGATGACCTCGACTGGTGTCTGGATCAGATCATGCCCGCCAACCCGGCTTACCTGATGGCGCTGCCCACAAAGATTGACCCCATGCTCGGTTACCTCACCACGGGATTTCAGGATCATGTCAGAATTCGAGAGAAGTATGGCTACCGTGTCAACGATGCCATGTGGTCGTTCTTTCAGAAACTGCAGGTCATCGACGAACAGGGCAAACCAACGGAGAACTTTGGCAATCCGCTGCATGTCTATCTGCAGTATCGACGGAAAAAAGGGGACACCCGTAACTCCGAAGTAATACTAAGTGAAGGCCGCCGACAGATGGATGAAGTTCGCAGTCGTGGTCTGTTTCTCGCGGAAGGTTTCGGGGAAACTCAAGGCGAACTGGCACCGGCGCTGCAGGTACAGATTGATCAGATATATGATGATGCGAAAAAAAGCATCTGGGCTGAATTGACTCCGGCGTTTGTCGCCAGCGTGCCCGAAGTCCTTCCCGTCGAAACGAATTCCGGCGATCGGCTGGAGTACATCCTCCACCCCACAACCGGTGAACAGCTTTCCAAGACATCCATTAAATCAATTCAGCAGCTGCGCGAATCGTATCTCGATCAATACAACGTGCAGATTGTCATTTCTGATGGCCTCAATGCGCTGTCGATTATGCAGGAAGGACATCTGGGCCCTTTCCTGAATCAACTCAGAACGGAGTTAAAGTCTGCAGGCTTCTCACCCGCCGAGCGAAATATCATCGTGAGGTCAGGTCGGGTTCGTGCCGGGTATCAGGTGGGAGAACTTCTGTTCGGCGGCGCATCCGGAAACCGGTCCATTCTGCATATCATCGGCGAACGACCGGGCACCGGACACCGGACCTTTTCCGTCTATATGACATCGCCAGATGGATCGCTCTGGGGCAAGCCGGGCCAGGTAGATCATAATATTACCCGCGTGGTTTCCGGAATCGCCTCCACGGCACTCAAACCGGAAACTGCTGCCCGCGACAGTGTCAGGATCTTGTATCAGATGTATTCCGGCTGAGAAAAAAGCTTGTGAGTCACATTGTCAAAGTCCTCTCTACGGATTAGTTCCAGGCTGTTTTCCGGAAGCAGAATCAGGTACTGACTCTCCGGCGTGTCCGTTTTTTCGTCTGGTCCGGCAACAGGGTCACGATGAGCAGGCCCAACAGGAAGAACAACCTGACCAGATCATTTCAGTTGCCTACCGTAAGTAACCAATGGGTTGATTTCTCTAAACAATGAAGGTCAAATGGTTCAATCTTCTTTGCCGACTTAAAACGGTAACTGAAAGTGGTGATTTAGATTTAGCTAATTCATGCTGAGAAGCGTCCTGTTGACTTGAGTGTTTTTGATAATATTATACTCGGACCAGATACCCCCGCAGTAGATAATCTGAAACTGGATACGGTCTAAACTAGAAGAGGTATTCGGAGAAGTACTGGTCACTCAAGATATTAATATCACAACGATGTGGAGAAGAAGTACCGTGAAAAAACTGATACAAATGCAACTGTCTTTTTTCGTACTGATGTTATTCATGATTACGTTTGAGGGATGCAGTAAATCCAATCAGGCGGTAAAAGAAAATTCCACAACAGGTGAAACTCCAGCAGAAGTCAGTAGTCCTGAAGTTTCAAATCCGGTGAATGAGGAAGCTTTGAAGGGACCTGCTGAAATGGCATCCAATTCAAAACCAGAAATTCAATCTCCTGTAGTAAATGAGCAGCTGAATATCTCAGGGACGGTTTATAAGACGAATAAATCGCTTGTTATCATCACCGATGCAAAATCAAAAACAATTCCAGATATTGAAGGGATTCCGCTTAATATTACTGTGAGAGTTTCCAATCAAGATCAAGCGAATTTGAACTATACTTCATGGACACCAGTTGGCCCCGGTTTGAATCCTGATTCGAAGAAGGCCCATGTTGAAGATGACAAAGGTAATATCTATCCCATTATTCCGGTTAGTAATAAACAGACTTTAGAAGGGCAGGTCCTGCAGGCTGATTTAAAACCAGGTGGGGCGGTCAAAGACTTACTTCTTTTTTCTGAATTGAAGCCGGAGACCAAAAGAATAAAGCTGTATCTTCCCGGGAGTGCATTTACTGACAATAAGGACCTGATCTTTCATTTTCAACTCCCTTGATCCCTTACTGCTGGAAGCTCTCAATCACCGCTGCCAGTCGCCAGCCTGACTGAGCTGCCCGTTTGACAGCGATTGCGCCTGCTGTTCGATAATACGCGGCGGGTAGATCATTCAGTTTGAGAAACTCATTCCGGGGAGAATCGTTCTGCTTTGCAGCGTCCAGGATCAGTTGCGTATAGCCTTCCTGCTTCGCCAGAACGTGGCTTTCGTCGATCCAGGCGGCGTAATTCAGATTTTTCTGTGCCTGTTCGCCCAGTTGTTTCAAAGCCGGATCGCGGGCCAGTCCGACCGCCTGTCCTACAATTTCAGAGTACTTGAAACTGTTCCCCAGCAGGCCATCCCATTGCGCGTGCAGATTCGATTTCCCGATGCGAATACTGTTGCCTCCCCGGTCTCCTTCGGGAAAAGAACCTTTGCTGAACAGGGCAGACGAATGCAGGGGCTGATGGCTGTCTCCCGTCAGATGCATGATCCAGCAGACCGCGATTGCTTTGTCTGCCTGGCTGACTGCGGGGTCTTTCATTCTGGCAACATTGTACTCCAGCGCCTGCAGGATATTGAACTGCAGCGGATCGTCGCCCGGTCTGATTGACTTCGCGGTGTTCACAGGCAGATTCGAACTCAAAGCCTGTTCCGATGCGGCGTCCAGGTAGATCGGCTGATTGATGTAATGCCAGGTGCCATGATGGTATTTCTCGCGATCCGCTTCTTTGAAACTGCGGACAAGGTCCGGCCAGGTCGCCGCCCGCATGAACAACCAGCGATCCTGAACTGCCTGGTTCCCCTGTTTGATCACGTCCGGCATCCGCGACTGAAAATCCTGCTCGTACCGGGGATGCTGTTTCAGCAGCTTGATCATCGCCGTCTGCGTTTCCGGCGTCAGCTGATCCCAGGCAATCGAAGCAATAATCCGATGACCGGCGTAATTCCAGGCCTGTGTCGGCGCGGGAGACAGCAGTATCAGCGCGAACAAAGCAATCAGAGTAGCGAGTCGTTTCACAGTCAGACCTCAATTCAGCAGGATTGATGCAACAGACAAAGATCAAAACCAATTGTGTTCAAGTGCGCGGCTGACACAAGTAGACAGAGACACTGTTTATCGAAAATTCATATTCAGGCCATGAACGTTGTGAACCAATACTGTAGAAAAACGACTTGACGCCGCCGTGCCACTGGCGATAAACGCTGTTCTGAGTCGCGCGCGTGCCCAGTTTACAGTGCACCGAAACACGCGACACTTGTTCGTTGTGTGCATCGCATTTAAGCCTCTTTTTTCCAGATATGCAGTTTGCTTAACCACACCAGTTCCAAAAGTATGCCTGCGGGTCGCCGCACATCGCAACATGTCGCCCCGAAACCGCCCCGGCATCGCATTACATCGGTCCTTTATCAACCAGTATCGCCACCTTGAATTGTTCATCTCACCTTGACGCCCCCATGCTCCTGTATAAGATTTCCTGCGATCAAAGCAGGGAGACCAGGTGTGAAAAAACAGTGAATCACCATCTTCAATAGAACAGTCAGTCAAAGAATTCATAAATCCCCCAATTTTATTTTAGTGTGGTTTCGTGTTTTTCGTGGTAGAAAAAATAAGCATCAGGTGGCATTGCAGCCCCTCCAGCCGTGATTGGTTGGGTGGCACTGTTGGCTCGCCAACAGTGATCGAGAATCCAGCCTCGAACCAGGTCATCAAGGGTAGGCCCGGATGCACATCCGGGCCGAGCGTAGCGAGCATGAAACCGTCAGAGGAAACGTATAATAATGTTTCCCCTGACCGACCTGGTATCCCGCAACTCACCTCTGTAGACAGATCTTACCAGATCTCCCCTTAAACCATGCAGATGAACTGCATGCAGGTAATTTGAATGTTTGATTAGGTTCTTCGTTTATAGAGAAAAATGTGTTTCATGGAGATCTAAACAGTTAAAATATACTCACCAGATTTACTTTAAATAACTATTCCGGGACCTACTTTAAGAAGACAAAGAATACATACAGATCCTTACCATCGTTAATATAGGGTAAGGATTCAAAACTACGGCAAATTGCCGTGTGGTGCATAATCCAGGTTTGCGAAGAACCATAATCAGGAACAGTTTATTGTGACATATACGAAATTCCCTGTCTCACCGGAAGTAATCCATAAAGCACCTCGAGAAAAAGTGGACTACGTCGGCAAGTTGCGCGTTGCCTTTCGGCGTCCAATCGAAGCGACGTGGTTTCCTCGTAAGCCTCTTGTTGCCTGTGATGATGACCATGCCTTGTTAACGGCGATGAAGATGTCATTTTACGATCATTTTCCACTTCGACTCTCACCAGATGTGATCTGGATTACGCTGGTCCGTGGCTTTGCACTTCATGTAAATGAGAACGCGGAATCTCTGCGGAATCGTTTTGTGTCACATTCAGGCAAGCAGGAACTGGTTGTTAGCCGGACGGATTTTTTACCAGGTGAAGAAAATCCATGGCCAGAAGTGTTTTCTGAATTCAATCAGCAGATTGCGGCTCACACTGGAGGATTGTCAGAACTGGTCCAGGCTGATTTCAGCACAACTGGACCGGTAGAACGTGCCGTATCCAGTCTGATGGCAATGGAGACATTCAAGTCATACTTCGAGTACATTTTATATGCAGGCTGCGGGATACCTTCGGTGACGCTTACCGGAACAATCGAAGACTGGGAGAAACTGCAGCACCGTGTTCAGCGATTTGCGGATTACGGACTGGATGAGTGGATCAATGCGCTCAACCCGATCCTTGGGGAGTTTGTTGAAGCGAAGAAAGGGCATGTAAATACAGATTTCTGGAAGTCCATGTTTCGTTATAACAGCGGATCAGGGCCTGCGGTGATGACAGGGTGGGCCAATGTACTGTTTCCTTATTTCAAGGAATACAATACTGAAAAACTCTACCCGAATCCTTATCTGAGTGATTGGAAAGAACGATTGAGCATTGATGACCAGCAACGTTGGGATGAACGGTGGGAGAATCCACAAGGCGTCGGATTGTCAGCAATTCCATCCTGCTTCACATCAGTTCCACTTACAGTATTTTGGGGCGAACAGGAAACGAAGATGCGATTGGTTGGTGGACTGCTTGGTGTATCTCAGGACGATGAGACACTGGATGTAGAACCCGAGTGTGGATGGGCTGTTGTTTATGAAGAACCCGTTGATCCACTTTCTGCTGACTACGAAAGAATAGAAAACCTGCAACGCAACCGGGAATCAGACAAAAGCTAATCAGTCACTCTGTGAGAGAGGGATTTCAGGCATTTTGCAGCGTTCATTGTGAAGTCTGATATGGGATATGTTCATCGTCAATGCGCGGACGATACATTTTATGCCAATAGAGAAGTGGATGCCCTATGTGTCATCGTGCAGTAGTTTCAAAATAGTTGAGACCACGTACATTTTTTCGGGAACTCTCGGGAACCCCGAAAACTCTAACGGGTATGAAACACTTCATCCTCCCCAGCCTGATGCTGCTTGTCGCTTGTACCGAGACTCATGATACCGATCAGTCAGATCATGCGGTCCCACCCCATCTGCAAACCGCTTCTGAAAAAAACGCACCCGCTTATGAAGGATTGACTTTTGGAGGGATAAACGAAGGTGCAGAGGTCGAGTATCAGGTGCTGGGGGATTCCAGAGAGGATGAAGTTGGTATCCCAGAACTTCCTGCGATAGAAGATTTGGTTTCCAGCTATTCAACGAGTCATATGCGAAATGTCCATCCACTCAACTGGCCTGAAGACTATGAAGTCGTAAAATTATGGCGTAGCTCCCATGATTTTCCCCGGGACGACGGATCAGATGAGTTTCAGGTCTTTCAGTCTCTCAAGACACAACTGGGTACGGATCAACTCTGGATCAAAAGTCTGGAACCTGCAGGAGCCAGACTCAGATACGAAGCAGTATGCCAGGGCAAAAAATATGAAGTCGAATACGATCTCAAAACCGTACAGATCATCAAAGTAATTGCAAACACTGATTAGACTGGGTCCAGTTTTACTGTAGCGTTTTCAGGGCTGTCTGGCCCGAGAATATTAGATTGAGAGGCGCTATACTTAAATGTGATGCGCTCTAGAAAGCCTCTGCCTCAGTTTTTAATTTTCTCAGTCTATTGTGAGTTGACTCATTATTTCCAAACAGCAGTTGTGAGTGTTTGGTGACAAATTCTCTCAGGACTTCACGGGAACAATTAATGTGAATCCGTCCGCTTTTCTCTGAGAAAGAAACCTTTTCCTGAATCAACAGAGTTTTCATTTGGTTCCAGGCAAGAGTGAGGGGCGTGATCTCGATTCCTCCTTTTGTGACACTGATCCTGGCGATAGAGCGTACTGGAATTGTACCTTCTACGATTCCATCTTCTTTCATTAAGACCAGATTGCCTTCGTATTCGGCGTATAAGATGCCATCTTTCAGTCGAGTAAATTCTGCGGTGACAGAGAGAATGTTTTTTGAACTGGAATCAGAAGGAATGCAAACAGCATGTACTGCAGTCTGACCAGAAGTTGTTTTCGTGAATGTCCAGATGATCTCATGTTGTATTTCATTATTGAGTTCGTTTTGTTGCGTACTTTTCCAGGTTCCATAAATGGAAGGAAGTTCTATCGCCTCCCCCTCTCCAATCAGAGACGTCTCAATAATGGGGGCGCAGGAACTGCAACTGAGCACGAGTATTGTTACAAGTGTAAGAGAAAGGAGAGATGGCAGGCAGTGCGACTCTGCATCATGTCGAATATGAAACAGTCTCATGACATAATTCCTTTTGTCTGATCCCTATGCGAAACAGCCCCGCGAGATCCTTCCGACGGGGCTGCTTCAGATACCATGCTGGTTCTTTCAAGGAGACCGAATCATAAACGACTCAAACGGACTGTCAATCTGATTATGCCATCTTAAACATAAACCGTTTCCTGAGAACCTGTTGGCTCGCTCATGATAATTGAGAATCCACGGCAAACGAGAAAAAATGGGTAGGCCCGGATGCACATCCGAGCCGAGCGCAGCGAGCAGGAAACTGTCAGTTAGAGGTTAAATGGTTTTACCAGCCTCCAATCAAAAATGTAGGGGATGACCCATGTGTCATCCCGCTGTGTGATGATCCAACCAGAAGAACCGTTGACTTTCCAGCAGAAAAAAACAGCCCCACAGTTCAGATCTGTTTTATTCACTACCACGAAAAACACGAAATTACACAAAATGAACTGTGATCGATCAGGTCAGAACCGCTCGCTATCAGACCTTGGTTGAACCAAAAAAACAATGGTTTCAGTCCATGAAACCAGCTCAAACAACATCGGCATATAAAGCAGATCATCAGCAGCTCAACAGAATCCGTTTCGAAAGTTCATGACGGACCCCCATCCAGAATTTCGTGCCCTTTCGTGTCTTTCGTGGTAGCAAAAAAAAATCAGTGCAGAAAACCGAAAGCCAGGCAGCAATTCCAGTTTTTCAGGCCGATTCCTCTTTACCTGCGGGCGTTGCACAAATTCAGTCCAAATGCTGGTCAGCTTTAGCGACTGGCGATGTCATTAATACCGGGTGTAACTGATGTTTCTTTGTCAGTTCGAAAACATCACCCCGGAGGATGTGGTTCCAGTTGATTTTCTTTAAGTCGTTCCTGTCGAGTGTCACAGTCGCTATGGTGAAATCCGTATTGTTCTTGATCGGATCGGCAAACGGGTATGTGGCGCTGAGCATAATCGAATTCAGGTCATGATACCCGGATTCATGAAGGGCTGAGAGTGCTTTGGCAAAGGTGCGAACGACATTTCGATAAGTAATTTCATTCGGATGCATGTCGCTCATGTCGACGTGGACCGTCAGGTTGTTTCCCTTCGTGGTGCATTGAAACGTGTGGGGGAAAACGGCTGCCAGTTCATAGTTTAGTCGTTCTGGTGTTGCTAGTGGTAATTCCTGTGCAATCAGTGCGTACCGTTCTGCGTCTGTCAACAGTCTGATCCGGTGAGTCGAGAACGCGAATATGATTACTACAGTAAAAACAATGCAGAGGCCCGCTAGAACCATTGTTGTCGTGCGCCAGGCATTGGGGGCAGGCTTTATCTCTTGAGTGTGATCCATGATCAATCCCTTTCAGTGTGGGCTGCTTTTTAACTCAATATCACAAATGATACCCACCAGAACAGTGTAGATCAAACTGTTTTACGATGAGGGTAGATGACAGTAATCGCAAAATCAGATTGATGCGATTGTGGTTCTGTTGGCTCGCCCACATTGACCGAGAATCCAGGCTCCAACCAGAAATGTAGGGGATGACCCATGTGTCATCCCGCTGTGTAACCACGCGATCAAAATAACCGTTGACTTTCCAGCAGACAAATACCCCCACAGTTCAGATCTGTTTTATTCACGACCACGAAAAACAAGAAATTACACGAAAATTAACTGTGATCGATCAGGTCAGAACCGGTCACTTCCAGACCTGGATCGAACCATAAAAATAATGATTTCAGTCCAAGGAACCAGCACAATCAGCATCGGCAAATAATTCAAGATCATCAGCAGTTCAACAGAATCCGTTCCGAACGTTCATCACGAACCTCCATCCAGGCTTTCGTGCCCTTTCGTACTTTTCGTGGTAGCAAAAAAAGGATACCGAGAGCGGGCCTGATCAGGTTCCCCCCCCGTCATTCCACCATGATCTTCCGGCACAAAATCGTTTTGCGTTTCACGCCGTCCTCATCCGGGTAATAAAAATCGCTGTAAAAGAGCAGGGCACTGTTCTCGTCGAGAGGCACGATTTCCGGGTTGTTACAGGAACCGTCCCAGTCGTGGAAGGTCGGATCTGCTACAGGCTTGTTCGCCAGTCCGCTGCGGTCGCCTGGTGTCATCACCACCAGCGGTTCGGTCCACTTCGTTCCACTGTCGTTGAGCGCAGCTCGAACGAACGTCCCCGGACGGGCATAACAGAGCAGCGTCACCCCATTCTCGAGTCGGCACAAACGCGGCAGGATACCGACGTCGTCGAACTTCACCGGCTTCGACCAGGTTCGCCCCATGTCTGTCGAACGCGTCATATACATCGGGTCCCACTCTTTGCCGGTCGAAGAATACCAGGTCGATCGCAGGAACCAGACAATCGAACCGTCCGGCATGAATTCAATGTCACTGTCGCTGAAGCCGCCACTCTTGTAGGGGAACTCGTGACCGTTGGCTTCGTATTCCAGATGCGACCGCCGCTGAAACGTTTTACCATTGTCCTCGGAACGGAAGATTTCCGCCGAGTAGTACGGACTGTACTGCCCGTTCTCCGGATTGAGATGCCCCTCACCCGAAAAGACACTCACCCAGATCGCACCGTCGGGTCCCAGTTTCGGATTGCCTCGCGGAAAGATCGACTTCAGCACTTTCTTTCCATTGCGACTGACGTGCACTACGCGTGTCAGGTAAGGCCAGTCTACCCCTGCCTGTTCCAGTACTGGTTTTGTCTTTCCCTTTGGAATGCGAAACAGCGTCCATTCCTTTTTTGACAGGCTGGGTGGCAGGCGATCCGCATTGTAGGCATTGATCGTCGTGCCCCCCATCCAGAACGTCATGCCGTCGGGAATCGGCAGGATGCCTTCCTCAGCCTGCTTTGAGAAATTATAAGCGGGCGTGTATCTGTTCCAGGGAATCTGCTTGTACTCGCTCACATCGACGCCCGATTCCGGCGGCAGATAAACCCGGTCACCGTTGGCCAGCAGCAGACCGCACTCCTGCGCGACCGAAGCATCGACCTCTTGCCAGGTTTTCCCTTTGTCGCGACTTTCAAACCAGAGGGCCGTTGAGCCGTAGTTGCTGATATCGTCATTTTTCACATGCACGGAAACCACAAACCGATCCTTCAGCCGATAAGGCCGCGGAAACTGGTAGGGACCCCAGAGCTGCTCCTCCGGCCGAATCCCCCGCACAATCACCTGCGGTTCCCCCATCGTTAACTTGATCGGAGACTCTGATTTCTCCTGGGCGGCTGTGTAGCTCGTGCAGACAATCACGAATAAGAAAGAACGGAAGATGAAGCGCATAGTGGTTCTCATTAATATTTAATTTGAAATGGAAATCGTTCAGTATTTGTGTACGGTCCCATCGTACACGCATCCTGTGGTGCATACAACGAATGCAGAAACAGGAATGTCTGGTTTATCATCCAGCCAGCAGGAGGACAAAATAAAGCTGAGATCGATTTTATTTCTACCACGAAAAACACCAAATCACACGAAAATGAACTGTGATCGATCAGGTCAGAACTGGTCGTTACCAGACCTTGATCGAAACACAAAAATAATGGTTTTAGTCCATGGAACCAGCTCAACCAACATCGGCAAAAAATCTAGAGCGCATCACATTTAACCATAGCGTCTATCAATCTACTATACTCGGTCCAAATGGACCTGGAGACGCAATAGTAAAACTGGACACAGTCTAGATCATCAGCCGTTCAACAGAATCAGTTCCGAACGTTCAGGGCGAATCCCCATCCAGAATTTCGTGCCCTTTCGTATTTTTCGTGGTAGAAAAAATGAATACGGATACAAAAAAAGGGCAGGACACAATCAATCTGCATCCTGCCCCTGTTGTTTCTTTTATAGATCGGAATTACTCAGGCCACGGAGACTTCTCGGTCGCCAGGGAGTAAATCACGGACTTGGAATTGCAGTATTCGTGGGCTGCTTCGATGTAACCCAGCTCGGCACCAAATCCACTTTTCTTGTAACCATAAATCGGTACATTCGGTCGCAGGTAGCCGCCCCCATTGATGGAGATCCGACCTGCCTTCAGCTCGCGCGCAACGCGCAGTGCCCGTGTGCCGTCGGTCGACCAGATATTGGCCATCAGACCGAAGTCAGAATCGTTGGCGATGCGAATTGCTTCCTCTTCCGTCTTGAAAGTCATCACACTCAAGACCGGGCCGAAAACTTCTTCCTTCGCCACTGCCATGTCCGGAGAGACCTGGTCAAAAATCGTAGGTGGATAGAAGCAGTCCAGCGGATCGTCTGAAATATCGCCCGACAGGACCAGGCGTGCCCCTTCCTGTTTCGCCTGTTCAACGCGGTTGCGTACGAAGTCGCAGTGTGTTGGCGTCGCCAGGCAACCCAGGTGCATTGAAGGATCGGTCGGATCCCCCTGTCTCAGGCCTTTGGCCTTGGCAATAATCTGCTCCAGCAGTTCATCGTGCTGGCTCTCATGCACCAGTAGTCGAGAGCCGGCCACGCAGATCTGACCCAGGTGACAGAAAATTCCGGTGATCACGCCGTTCACGACATGATCCATCGGCGCATCCGGGAAGACGACGCTGGGCGTTTTGCCCCCCAGTTCCAGCAGCACCCCTTTCATGCCGTCTTTGGCGGCTTCCATCAGCTGGGCACCGGTTTCATAGCGTCCTGTGAAAGCGATTTTATTGATGCCGGGATGTTTCACGAGAGCCGTTCCCGCTTCCGCACCGGTCCCATGAATCACATTGATCACGCCGGGAGGAAAGCCGACTTCTTCGGCCATTTTCGCCAGCATCAATGCAGAGAGCGGAGAAACTTCAGAAGGTTTCAACACGACCGTGTTGCCGCAGGCGAGGATCGGGGCCAGCTTGATCGCTGCATTGGTCATCGGATAATTCCAGGGAACAATCGCCGCGATCACACCCATTGGTTCGCGAAACTGCATCGTCACGTTGTCAGGCAGACCGCCATACGAGTGACCGGCAATTTTGTCCGGCAGACCGGCGTAGCTTTCAATCACGTCGGCGCCACAGGGAATGTCGAAGCCCAGAGTGTCGCGAATCGGCTTACCGATGTTGAGTGTATCCGTCATCGCCAGATCTTCCGCGGATTCGCGAATCCGTTCGGCGAGTTTGAAGAGCAGTCGTCCCCGCTCCAGGCCATCCATTCGCGGCCAGATTCCTTCATCAAACGCGCGGCGGGCCGCGGTCACAGCGAGGTTGACATCATTCGCATCGGCCAGCGCGATCTCTGCCAGCGGCTCCCGTGTCGCCGGGTTCGTGATCGTCCAGCTGGTGCTCGAGTGACCGTCGACCCATTTTCCATCAATATACATCTTATCTGGCCAGGAGGGCATCTTTTCAGTTCCTTACGTTTGTGATTAATACTGGTGCAGGTCTGAACTGAATCAGACGGGGAGTGAACCAATATCTTAACAAAGCTAATCAATCCAGGGCAACCGTTGAGAAAGCACTCCAGTCAGGCTGGAGCAGAATCCGTGTAGAGCGAAATAAGCAGTAAAACGCTTCAGACTTACGATCTCAGTATTTTGCTACCACAAAAATCACGAAAGCACACGAAATTTATAGTATGGGTAGGCCCGGATGCACATCCGGGCCGAGCGCAGCGAGCAGGAAACTGACAGGGAAAGCAAACCAGTCAAAAGGAACACCCTCATCTCAGCTTATATGAGTGTTACCCATGTGTCCGAACGTGTGTTATCTTTGTGTCCGGTCTAAATACTTGTCTGACAGTCCGCAGCATCGTCAAGCATTCCCTCAACAGAATTCCCCTGCCCGCAGTCGTGGGTTGACACTCTGTTTCCCCACGCCTATCTTGAAATTTGATTCAGTGGAGCGTGAAAACGAACGGAAATATTTCTCAGGATGATGTTGGGATAAGGCATTGAAAAATAAGGTTCGCCACACAGCGGTTGTGCTGATGCTGCTCCTGCTTGCCGGCGTGATTGCGGGCAGCGTGTTCTGGAACCGGGTGGACGAGCAGTCCGACTGGCAACCGTTTGTTTTAACGCCGACTGTTTATCCCGCATCCACAGACTCAGACCTCGACGGCAACTTCTATCTCGACAAGATACAGCCGATCTTCAATCGGCGGTGCATTGTCTGTCATGGCTGTCTCGACTCCCCCTGTCTGCTCAAGCTCACCTGCTATGAAGGTCTGACCCGGGGGGCCCGCAGAGTCAATCCCGATGCGACGCACGTGTTTGCCGAAAAACCGGTCCGTCTGGGGGACGAACCTTCTCTGGCTGCCTGGCGCGAGCAGGGCTTCTGCAGCGTCGTCGAACAGCAGGGGCCGCCTGAGGAACGTCCCGCGAAGAGCATTCTGTTCCGCATGCTGGTTGCGGGCACCGAACATAACCAGCCCCCCTTTGAACTTAAGCCGCTCGAACCGATTTATCATTCCGTCAATGAACACCTTTGCCCGTGCGAACAGGAGATCGACGCTTATCTGAAACAGCGACCGACCGCAGGCATGCCATTCGGAATGCCTGCCCTCCCGGCGGATGAGAATCAGCTCTTTTCCGAATGGATCACCGCCGGCTCACCCGGTCCCACGTCTGACGCGATGGCCCCACTTCAGAAACTGGCGCAGCCGGAAGTTATCGCCGGCTGGGAAGCCTTTTTGAACCAGGAGGCCGCACTCTCGCCTCTGGTCAGCCGTTTTATTTTCGAACACGCCTTTCTGGCGACACTGCATTTCGAGGAATCGCCGGGTGAATATTTTCGACTGGTCCGTTCCACGACACCGCCGATCCAGGTCCAAACCAATGCGGACGGCGAACGTGTTGTCGTTCCGAGTCCGGTTCACGAAATCAAAACCGCGCGCCCCTACGATACACCCTACATCCCCGGCGTCGAGAAATTCTATTACCGGCTGAAAAAGGTCACTGAAGCGCGGGTCCAGAAGTCCCTCTTCATCTGGCAGTTGAGCGATGACAAACTCAAACGCCTCGATGCACTCTTTTTCCAGGTCGAACCGGTAGCCGACAAGAGCCTGTCACCCGACTATCCCAGCCACAACCCCTTCGAGGTTTTCCAGGCGATTCCTGCCCGGTCGCGTGCGCAGTTCCTTGTGGAAAACTCGCATCTAATCGTCAGCGGCATGATTCGCGGGCCGGTCTGCGTCGGGAACCTGGCGACCTACGCCATTAAAGACAATTTCTGGGTCTTCTTCGTCGATCCCGCGCACGATCCCTCGGTCCTCAAGCCCGAACTTGGTCTCAAGTCATGGGATGATTTCATGGACTACGGTCTTGAGGGAAACGCCGTCTATAACGAAGCGTATTTCAAGGTGCTCGATCAATACAAGCCGACCGGTTATCAGCTTGACGATGTCTGGGACGGGAAACAGAAAAACCAGAATGCCTGGCTCACCATCCTCCGCAATGAAACCAACGCGACCGTTCTTCGCGGTCGACAGGGGGGCATCCCGCCCACTTTCTGGCTGATCGACTACAGCGGCTTTGAACGTCTCTATTACTCACTGGTTGTCAATTACCAATATTATGGCAGCGTCGAACAGAAGCTGGCGACCTGGGAATTCATGAGCCGCCTGCGGCAGGAATTCGAAGACAACTTCCTCCGTCTGCTGCCGGTCGACGCGCGTCAGAAATACCGCGACCTCTGGACGCGCGGCATCGGACAGGAACTCATCTTCCGCATGCCTTTTCCCGGTGAAGACGTTGGCGAGGGACTCGACGCGGAAGGAACCGATCCCATTTCCGGCGTACTAAGTAATATTCAGCGCCGCTTCACCGAAGCGGTCAGCGGCCCGCGCGATCTGCTCAACACCGGGGACAAGCCAGACGTCAAACTGACCGATCCCGTGAACGACTTCGCGAACTGGGAAGCCGCCCTCTCGACGCTCACGATGCGCACCAACCTGAAGTTCACACAGTTTCTGCCCAGCAACACCTTCCTCCGAGTGACCAAAGGGGAAGAGAGCCGCGTCTACTCGCTGGTCGCCAATCGCTCGTATGCCTTCAACAATGTCGTCTTCGACGAAAACGGTGCCCGGCAACCCGAGTTGGATACCATGAGCGTCTACAACGGCCTTGTCGGCGACTTCCCCAATCTCATCATCGATCTGAAACTGGAAGAAGCCTCGGCGTTTCTCACCGGACTCAATGCCATCTCTACATCTGAGGAATGGACCGCCTGGAAAAACAAATACGGTACCCTCCGCAACACGGCTGCTTTCTGGCCTATGCTCGACTGGCTGACCGACTGGAATTTCCAGAATCGCCAGCCCGACGCAGGGTATTTCGACCTGAAATACTACATGCTGCTCGATTCCACTTATTAAAAGCACGGGCACCACACTCATCAGGGTTTTATGCGGGGATCTGTCTCCGTGAGTTAAATAATTAGTCTGTAACCAGTTTCTTCAGACAATATGAGCTTGTTATCTCTCAAAAATTGATTAAATTTAGACTGTTCACCCAGCAGGATGTTTCCAACTGTTCAGCTCGAAAATAGATCAATCCACCCGCCATGACGATGACCCTGGAACAGTTTGTAACTCAACTCGATGAGAGCGGTGTGCTTTCGCCTGAAGAGTTCGCTTTATTTCAAGAGTTACATGGTGCGGACATCACGACTGCTGAAGACCTGGGAAAGCAACTGGTCAAACATAAGAAAATCACAAAACTGCAGGCCCAGATGGTCTACCAGGGGCAGGGCAATAAACTGCGGTTTGGGAATTATGTGATCCAGGAAAAGATTGGCTCAGGCGGGATGGGCGATGTTTATCTGGCGAAACATCGTCGCATGTTTCGCACGGTCGCCCTCAAACTGCTGCCGACGGAGATGGCGAAAGATCAGAATACCATCCGCCGTTTCCAGCGCGAAGTTCAGGCAGCCGCAAAGTTATCTCATGCTAACATCGTTACAGCGCACGATGCGGATGAAGTCGAAGGCATGCATTACCTGGTGATGGAGTATGTCGAGGGAACCGACCTGTCTGAACTGGTGAAACAGCAGGGGGTACTCTCGGTCGGGCAGGCGCTGGATTACATTCTCCAGGCAGCAAAAGGGCTCGAATACGCGCATCAGGAAGGGATCATTCATCGCGACATCAAACCCTCCAACATGCTGCTGGATAAAAACGGGACCATCAAAATCCTGGATATGGGACTTGCGCGGATTGATGAAATCGATGAGGAGAACCCGGCCACCGCGCTGACACAGTCAGGCAGTGTCATGGGGACGGTCGATTACATGTCGCCGGAACAGGCACAGAGCACTCATACCGCTGATAACCGTTCTGATATCTACAGTCTGGGATGTACTCTCTATTTTTTACTGACGGGGAATTCCGTCTATGGCGGCAAGACGGTGGTCAATCGAATTCTGGCACATCGCGACCAGCCCATTCCCTCGCTCGTTTCCACGAATGTGCATGTTCCTGCCAACGTGGATGGCATCTATCAGAAAATGATTGCCAAGCAGCCTGAAGATCGCTTTCAGTCGATGCAGGAGGTAATCGATGCGATTGAAAAGTGTGACGTGTTAAATCCGTCTTCCACAATGTCCGCAGACCCGCCAGACCCGGAACTGCAGAAGTTCCTGCAGTCGCAGAAGATCGCATCCAGTCCGACCATCGTCATGCCGGCAGGGGAAATATCGACGGACACACAGGAAAGCAATCTTACTTCCGATTTTATGAATCAGAGTCTGAACGGTACTACCTTTGAACCGTTACAGAGAAGAAAGAAGTCGACAGGAAAACGGGGCTGGCTGATCTCAGGTCTCGTGCTGGGATCACTGGTATTGATGGCGGGGTTTGTTTTCAAGGGAGCACCGTCCGCCGGGTCTGTCATTCTGGATGTGGATCAGACTGATATCACCGGTGCCGTCGTCTCGGTCGATGGCGAGCAGAAGCTGACGATTCAAACAGGCAAAGATCAACCGCCAATCCTGGTCGCCGCCGATGAGCAGCAACACACCCTCACAGTCACTAAACAGGGCTTCGAACCCTTCACCCGGCAATTCACCGTCAAGTCAGGACAGTCAGAGACAGTCAAGGTCCACCTGGTGCCAGTGGCAGTTGCCACTGTTGAAGAACCGGCTCCCATGCCTTTGACCATGACAGAGCGTGAAATTCTCGAGTGGGTTTTCAGCCAGGGAGGCAAGGTAAGTGTCAACTCACCTCTGAATCATGTCTCCCGTATGGAAGAGCTGCCGGATGAGCCTGTCAGCTTTTATAACATCGATTTGAGTAATACGGCCATCGTACCTCAGGAACTGTCACTGCTGAGAGGACTGAGCAATCTCACCACCCTGAAATTGGATTATACTCAGATTCAAGATCAGGACCTGCAATATCTCAAGAACCTGAAAGACTTAGGGTTTCTCCATTTAAATCACACCAGTATTACTGGTGAGGGGCTCAAGTATCTTAAGGAACTCCCTGTTTTAAATGCGATTTCGCTGGAAGACACAAAACTCACTGATGCCGGGCTGCGTGAGCTTATTCGTCATAAGCCGCTGCGTCTGCTGTATGTCACCAATACCGACATTACTAACGACGGTATGAAAACAATCGGGGAGATGGAAAATCTGACGAAATTAAAGTTTAGCAATAACCGGCAACTCAATGATACTGGTATGGCGTACCTCGCCAGTCTGACCAAACTGGAATCTTTATATGCCCACCTGAATCGCAACATCACAGACGAGGGGATAAAGCACCTGCAGGGGTTGAACTCACTGTATGAGATCACATTGGCAACCACAGGCATCACGGATGAGGGATTGCAATATCTCGTCGGGCTGGAAAACCTGGGGAAACTGGATCTCGTGAACTGCAAGATCACTGATGTCGGTCTCAAGTATCTTTATAATATGAAGACCCTGCGGAATCTCAAGCTCAGCCAGACCAAAGTCACTCCCGAGGGAATCGCCGCGCTAAAACAGGCTCTGCCAAAATGCGAAATTGAAAGCGATTTCAAGGCTGAAATGCAGAACAGTATGCCCAGGTCAGAGCGCGAAATCGCCGAGTGGGTCATCGGTCTGGGAGGTAGCGTGGCCGTCAATGGCATGTCCTGTAAACAGATCACAGATTTACCAGATGAAACGTTTGAAATTACCGCTGTCGCACTGCGGGGTCTGAGTTTCGAAGACCACCAGCTGGCATCGCTGGCGAATCTGAAAAAACTGACGGGATTGTACCTGGATACAGCCTCTATCAGCGACAGCACCCTGGCGCATCTGGGCAAACTCCAGCAGTTGCAAAAACTCTGTCTGAAAGAAACTAAGATCACCGGGGCCGTGCTGAGTAACTTGGGAGAAATACCTGGATTAACATATCTTGATGTGGCAGGCTCAGCACTCACGAACGTTGGTCTGAAGAACATCGCCAACCTGAAACAGCTTGTCACTTTAAATATTTCACACATTGCAGGAATCGATGATACTGGCCTGGCTCATATCGCCGGTATGACAAAACTGCAGGAGTTATACCTGCACAATAATCCACAGTTGACGGATGAAGGAATCAAGCACATCCGGGAGATGCAACTGTTGACAGAGCTCACCTTGGACAACACGACTATTTCAGACACAGGGATGCAATACCTGGCTGGAATGAAAGACCTGGAAAAACTGGGACTCGCCAATTGCCAGCGTCTTTCTGATGCCAGTTTCGTACATCTGGTCAATTTGAAGAATTTGAAATCGCTACAGCTATTCCTGACGCCCATTACCGACGCGGGGTTGAAACATCTTCATGGTCTGAAGAAGCTCGAACTGCTTGATCTGCGTGATACAAAAGTCACTCGCGGGGGGATCACCGCGCTGCAGCAGGCTCTACCGAACTGCAAGATTGAAAGCAATTTTAAGGCTGCCATGCTGAACGGTTCGCCGAAAACAGGACGCGAGATCGCCGAGTGGATTATTAGAATAGGCGGTCGTGTTGCAGTGAACCGCATATCCTGCAAACAGCTGGCAGAGATACCGGAGGGGACCGTTGTGATTGATGCCATCAATCTCAGGGAAAAGAACCTCAAAGACCCGGCACTGGCTCCGCTGGCTAATCTGAAAAAACTCGAAGTACTCTATCTGGATTCCAACCCCATCACCGATACCACGCTGCAGTATTTCAGTGAACTGCCCCTGCTGACTACGCTCAGTCTGCCCAAAACGAAAATGACGGGGGACGGACTAAAATATCTGGCGGGCTTATCGAAATTAGTCACACTCGATTTGGAAGGCTCAGCAATCACAAATAACGGCCTGAAAGACAGTGGTCAATTGCAGTCACTGCTCTCACTGAATATCGCTGTTAACCCTGAAATTGATGATGCTGGTCTGGCTCATCTCGCAGCACTGACGGGGCTGAAAAAACTTTTTGCTCACAGGAACCCCGACATCACGGACGAGGGGCTCAAGCATCTACAGGGAATGAAAGAACTCGAACTGCTCTCACTGGGAAGCACCGGGATCACTGACGTTGGGCTCAAGCAGATTGCCGAGTTTGAGAAGCTCAAACGACTGGAAATCTACAATACCCGGATCACCGATACCGGCCTTGAGAAACTCGCAAAGTTGAAGGATCTGAATTTACTGGCTCTACAACTTACTTCCATTACCGATGATGGTCTCAAGCATCTGCACGGCCTTGAGAAACTGGAATCCCTCGACCTCAGCCAAACCAAAGTCACCCCAGATGGCATCGCCTCTCTGCGACAGGCCTTACCGAACTGTCAGATCAAAAGCGATTTCGCAAAAAAATAAAATCCGCTTCAGACCGTTGAGAACAGAAGCAAGAGGCGGTACCGACACACTCGATCCACCTGGCAATCAGATTTTGAACGCATCGGGAAACTCCCTTCTCGCACTCCACAGCTCCTGCGTCTTCATGAAATATTAATATACGGCGTATTCTTAACTGAAGATTCATAATTCGATCATTAAGCCTTCATTTCTGATTGTACAATGTGGATCAATTCGGAGGCATTTGGCAACGAGTCAACAGGCTCTCCGTTTTCTTCCGTACGCCTTCGGTTATTTCTTCCCGCCGCCCGTAGGCTAACGACTCACGTTACCCGCCTCTGTACGCTTTCTGCTATTGCTACCCGCCACCTGTACGCCAATGGTCATTGACACCCGCAGGCTTTTGGTTTTCACACATTCAGGGTAGGGGTTCACACCCAAAAGAAAGGAAGATTATGCGTTCTCATTCCAGGCTGCGCGGCAGCCACAGAGGATTTACGTTGATTGAATTGCTGGTGGTGATTGCCATCATTGCCATCCTGATCGCACTGTTGCTCCCCGCTGTGCAGCAGGCACGGGAAGCCGCCCGCCGTTCTCAGTGTAAAAATAATTTGAAGCAGATCGGCCTGGCGATCGCAAACTACGAATCGAGCTATACCCGTTTCCCGACGTCAGGTGAATACACTGATGAGCGCGCTGTCACCCGCCGTATGATGCCGGTTTCCATGCACACCGCGATTCTGCCTTATACCGATCAGGCGCCGCTGTATAATAAGTTGAACTTGAACTACCACTACTCCAACGCCGTTAATGCCCCGTACTGCAAGACGAAACTGGCAGCCTTTGTTTGTCCCTCCAGTTCGCTGACTCAGGTCGATTCCCTCGGCTATGGCATCACCGACTATATGCCGATTGCTTATACCGACCTCGATCCGACCACCGGTCTGCGTAACGCGAGTGGAAGTGGTACCCTGAATGCGGACCGCTGTGGTGCTCTGGGACCTTATAATCCCATCACTGTCAGCATCGACGGTTTGAGCAATACCATTACGGTGATCGAAGACGGTAACCGTCCGACCCAGACTGCCGGTCACTACGATCAGAGCGCCAAAATCGTCGGGGGAGCCACCGGTCTCGATCAAACCCAGATGTTCGGCACTGCTGACGTGGTTCCCGGATCTTTTGGTGGAGTCTTCGGTGCTCCCAACCGCTGGGCTGACCCCGATAACGGTAGCGGCGTTTCCGGTCCTCCGAACATGACCGCTTCCAGTCGTCAGAACATCATCAACAACAACAGTTCTCCCATTGGCGGCCCCTCCGGTTGCCCCTGGGGAACAAATAACTGCGGACCCAACGATGAACCGTTCAGTGCCCACGTAGGTGGTTGCCACGCTCTGCTTGGCGATGGCAGTGTGCATTTCCTGTCGGAAAACATCGACGTCCACATTATCCGCCGCCTCTGCAATCCCAAAGACGGCGAAGTCGTCGGCGAGTATTAAACCTCGACGAAGACTCATTGTTCAAAACGACGAAACCCAGACTTCAGCGGTACTCCTGCTGAAGGCTGTTTTTGTTATGGCAGGGTTTAGAAAAAACGTCTGGTACGGAATCGTGGATCGGGACCCACATGTCAACCAGTGTGTTGCATCCAGCTGCGATTGAATGCATAAGGTCAGTACTTGCTGACAAACATGGGGTAGGCCCGAATCAAATTCGGGCCGAGCGCAGCGAGCAGGAAACAGACAGGGCAATAGACCAGATCAGCAACAGGAAACCAGCCAGATGGTCTCAGGGCAGTGCTTGTGTGCCCGACTGGCAGAGTCGTTTTCAATTCCGACTCTGCTGTGCCCCGCGTCTCTCGGATACAACTCTCCAATCCAACCCGCCATTTTCTAAAAAAACTTACGTCCGAAGAAGAAAAACATTAAGCTGAACAACAAAAAAACAATCCAGAATCGGCAACGGACAACGTTTTTCTCCAAACCATGTTTGATGCTTTCACCACGACTCAATACATGGAAATTACCTCGAGATCACAATGAGACGAGACCCTGTTAATCCAGTTTTTTCAGAATGCAAGGTGGTTTTTAGTAACGAATCAGGTGATTCACTTACTTTTCAACCACTCCATTATCTGCACTTCAATGATGATGAAGATTCTCCCTCGTCCAGACTGTTGCGGGTAGACTGTGAATTGAGAAGATATGAGCGACTCATTGACGTTGCCGCAGATTACTTTTACCTGCAGTCATTCATTGCCTTGCGTGACTACCTGGCCAGAATACATTGGTTGAGGAATGGGGAAACGCTGGACTTGAGAACGGAAGAGGATGTCCTTGCCATGGCGTTTACACGTCAGAAATCAATTGTATCTGTATCAGGACGTATGCCCGATGATGGCTATTCTAAGATGATGAACCAGGATTATGAAAAATACCTTGAATCACATATCGATACTCAATTGATTTTCCGATTTTATTATCCACTCCCCAAAGTATCTGAGATTGTTAAGCAAATGAATTCGATTTTAGATGTCGTTGACCGTCTGAAAGAGTTGAAATCGGGCAACTCTGAATCAAATTCTGACTAAGCGCAGCGAACAGGAAACTGACAGAGCAGTAGACAAAACCAGAAACAGGAAACCAACCAGATGGTCTCAGGGCTGTACTTGTGTGCCCGACTGGCAGCATAGTTTTCAATTTATAATGAGAAATAATAGAGGAATGATTTGCCTGACAAAAACCGACCCCATTCGATCAATCAACTATTCTCGAGAATGATGAGGCCAGCCTACTCTGAGATTCATGCATTTGTCGTCTTCTGCATCGACCGTATAGAGCACCTCCTGGAAACAGAGAGTTCCCAAAATGCTTTCCTCCAACTCAAGGCCACAGGGACGGTCGAGGCTGATCTGGCGGAACAGGCCATCATTGATTCCAATTCATTCTCACTTCAGAATTCCAGTGCAGCAAAGGCCGTGGGAGAGGCCGTGAGACATTGCACCCGGACTACTGGTTTCCATTATTCCGATGATTATGTCGAACGTGCCCGGCTGGTAGCGTTGTACTGTCAGTGGGCGCTTTCCAGGGAGCAATGTCCGCCTGACCCCGATGACGACCGAGAGGAAACTGACGACGAGGAAAACGAATCCGGGTTAAGCTGGCTGCGCCAGCAGATCGAAGAAAGAGAGCAAAATGAACAACTCACTTTTGTATTTGATAATTTCCCACATTGGATAAAGGGCTGATCAGTTCACTCAACAGCGATCAGATGGGCAATCTCAATTAAAATCAGACCGAATGCATCGAGCGGAATTGACTCCTTAATTCACTGAGAACTCCATTGTCTCTTCTTCAGGAGAATCTGTTTCCAGTAATTTCGAATACGGTCTCTTTCCAGTGCGATATTCGGGTACGTAGTGCCAAACTCTCGCTTTCCGTCTACCGTTTTCCATTGATATAGAACGGTAAGGCCGGCATACGAATATGTAATCTGGGTGACATCGGCGTCAATCACTCGAAAATCGCATCGCGGCTTTAAAATAGTGCTCAAGGCAACATGCGATGCAACAAATGTCTTTTCGTCTTCAAGTGACGTAAGAAGCTGTAAGAGCCCTTTTTTTCCTGTTGTTTTCAGCTCATCTAAAATAAGTGAGTGGCCAGTCACAAAGGGGAATCCTAATCCTGCCAGTCGCCATTCGATCTCAGTCTCTTGTATCAGTTTATGAAATACTGGATTGTCAACTTGCGACTCTTCCAGGCTGACGGGAAATTCCTTTCTTAATGCCTCTTTCCAGTTCTCTTCTTCAGTTGGCTTCAATTCTTGTGCTGCAAGACGTTGCTTCAGGTAGAGTGACCACTTGCTGTTAATTTGAATCTTTTGGTCTGAGATGTGGGGGTACGACACAACTTTCTGGACCGAATTATTTAAATTCTGAAAGTGAACCCACACATTGAGTGAATGATAGGAGACAAAGCATTTGTCTCCATCAATATAGGTTCCTGCCTGTTCTTCTAACTGGAACAGCTCTACAAAGATCACATGTGCAACAATAAATCGTTCTGGGTCTTTCAGGAGTCTCTCGACGAGCGGCAGATGTTTTTTTACAGAAAGTTTTTGTATTTCGTTGGATAAATTCTTGCTGACAACAGGTTTCAAGAGACCGGAAGGAGTTAATTCCCAGTCAATATCCTGATTCTTGAATTCTAATATCGAATGGTTTCTGAAACTGTCTTTGTCTGTCTCTTTTAAAAGACTTTCAGAACCAGCAACATAAGCGATTGATCCGCTTAATAGAATCCAAAGAGAAAAACGAAAAGCGAATTTGAGTCCAGTCTGTCCAGGGCACATGAATACGACTATCTAAAATATTGAATTTAAAGAATTACTAAATGGAATGAGTCCTGTCTTATATGGTTTATTAGATGATAAGCAGTAAAACCCACCCAATGATTCAAGCGCCGATCATTGGGTGGGGGCGTCACTTCGGGACTATGCGAACAGAACGAAGCGACTAACCAACAGGCTGATGATGATTATGGGCACACTTATTGAAAGTTTCCACCAGCGAAACAGGAAATGGCAAACGCGATGAGAATCAGGTTGAGCGTGTGGTCGAAGCACGAACTCCCAGCTTCTTCTCTGGTCTGTCATTCACTTTGTTTTCCCTCAGGTTAAAAGATTTTTAATTTGCTCAATCAGCACAAATCTGACAGAGCAATACACAAAACCAGAAACAGAAAACCAACCAGATCAACGTAGGGTCAAACCTGATGATAAAAAACTCGGAACGTTATTTACGCTTATGCAGCTCTGCCAGCATCTCCAGCAGATTGTCAGTCAGGATCACTGAGGCATCTTTCTGGACGACATTCGTGCCCAGCCAGGTTTCGTAACCGCCGAGCCGATGTTGTTCGGGAGTGGGTAAGTAACCGTGGCGTCCGTTTGCCAGTCCGATGACCATCGTGCGCGCGAACGGGCTGCGATCTTTTATCTCAAGGCCGATCTCAACCAGAGTTTCAAAGGGAATACCCACAATCGCATAGTCACCAATGCGAATGGCCTGGATGGTGACGGTAAGAGAATCTTCTTCCCGTTCGTGCGCCTGGACCACCTTGCGTGCGTAGCTTTGGGCTTTGTTGGGCAGTCTGGCGATTTCGTTTTTGTCTTTCAATGCGAGCACTTTCTCTGCTGCAGTCACATCTTCCGCAGAGGGACGTCGGTATTTCAGGTCAACCTTTCGCTCCAGCATATCGATGGTAAGATCGCGTTCGTAGTTATCAATTTTCTTGTAAGCAAAATAAGCCGTATCAGCGGCTTTGCCCGCCACGATACGGACCTGCTCGAAAGGCTCTCGCGGAGGACGGTTCACAAGAAAGGGGATATTGTTGATATCTCCCGAGGCCCCATTCGACATCATGGCGACGAAGTCCTCTCCCGCACGCAGACGACTGGGCATCAGGCGGGCAAACTCGCCAAAGTAGTCTGCTGAAGAGTGCCTCTGGGGAATGCCTCCCACATAATGCAAGGCATAGTTGGCCAGTAAGGCCAGCGGTTTTCGCTTCTGATTCTGAATGGAAAGGACCATCAATTCAGGATCCGTCGGGCCAGCGGGCCGCTCCAGCACGGCCGGGCTGGTTCCCGGATTCATTTTCACGATGTCCATTTTTCCAAAGGGATTCGCGGGCATCTTTCCAGGCTGCAGAAACCAGCGTCGATTGAAGACTTCTTCAGGAAGATCATGAGACGCCATGCCCAGGGATGCGGTCTGCTGTTGACCAAAAGCCTGAATGATGGACCGGGCAAGCCCATTGATCAGAACTTCCCGATACGCGACATCCCCCGGGGAACCTTCCGTCCGGTTGGAAGGGGGCGTCGAGTGTGAATGCGTCGATGAAATCAGGATGCGTTCGACGGGGATGCCCGTTTTCTCAGAAGCAATCAGTTTCGCTTCGTTCAGCATTTCAGGGGGAGCGCCGAGTGTATCAAGGACGACAATCGCCACAATGGTCTTACCATCATTCAGGACAATCGCCCGGGCATGCAGCGGGTCATGAACAGCGTTTTGATCCATTGCTTTTCCGCTGCGCAGGCTGACGGGAAACTGCTTTGGTGAAACATCGACTGCCGCAGCCCCCGCACGCAGTTGACCCGACTCGGCCTGTACCTCGCTGGCAGGTCCTGTGGCACACCAGACGAGCAGCGTGAAGATGATTGTCCGATTCAACATGGTATTCTCTTTCAGTCAAATGGTTATGAGCATCCTGTTCACCGATTGATTCAAACAGCATTTTCCAGAAGCAAATCCACTTTAGAAATCCTGGATCATCTGCTGATGGATATGTTAACAAACAGACTCAGCAGAATCACGAATCAAATTTCAACGACAATCATGAAATTGGGGCACCAGACGAATTACGAATTTACTCCCACTTCGTCACGCTCACTCAATTGACGTATCACGAACAGTTTATGTTATAATCATAATTCTAACTAAACCCGTAATCCGGCTCTGACCCCAAATACTTCCCACTCAAAGATTCAACAGGAAGCCCTCAATCATGACATCCACCTCCAAGACCACCCGTCGCGACTTTTTGAAAACATCCGTCGCAGCCGCATCCGTTTTTGCTGCTCCCGCATTTGTCCGCGGTCAGAATCTGAACTCGCAGTTGCAGTTTGCAGGTATCGGCACCGATGGCAAAGGGTATTCCGACATCAAGCTCATCGCCAGTCACGATAAAGTGAAATGCGTTGCTTTTTGCGATGTCGATTTATCGCGCACCGAAAAAGTCAAGCCGTTAGCACCCGAGGCTCCCATCTACCAGGACTACAAAGCAATGCTGGATGAACTGGGTGATAAAATCGACGCTGTTTCGGTTTCCACTCCCGACCATACTCACGCCATCATCAGTATGGATGCCATGCAACGCGGGAAGCACGTTTACTGTCAGAAACCGCTGACACGCACGGTTTGGGAAGCCCGCCAGATGCGTCAGCAGGCAAAAAAATCAGGCGTCATCACGAGAATGGGAAACCAGATCCATTCGCATACTGCTTATCGCACTGGAGTGAAAGCCATTCAGGATGGCATTATCGGGAAAGTGAAGGCCGTGCATTCCTATGTCGGCACCACCGGTCATGGACGCAGCGGTCTGCTCGAACCACCTGAAAAAAATGAAGCGGTTCCCAAAACACTCGACTGGAATCTCTGGGTCAGCGTGGCTCCCATGCGTCCGTACGGCGGAAACCGGGTTTACCATCCCTTTACGTGGAGAGACTGGCAGGACTTCGGTTCCGGAGCCATCGGCGATTTTGGCTGCCATTTACTCGATCCAGTATATACGGCTCTCAAAATTACCGGCGACCCGATCAGCGTGCAATCAGAGCATACCGGCATGAATGATGAAGTCTGGCCTGCCCAGGAAACCATCAAATACATTATCCCCGGCACACAGTACACCGCTGGTCGCAGTCTGCCGATTACCTGGTACGATGGCGGTCGTCGGCCCAGTGACAGTATCGCCAAACTGTTACCCGGTCAGTCTCTGCCGGGCGGTGGTTCCATTTTCGTTGGTGAAAAAGGCAACTTGATTCTGCCTCACGTCGGCATGCCGTTCGTCAACATCGAAGGTGTGACAATTGAGCCTGTAGAAGGTCTCGACCATTATCATGGTTGGGTTGATGGTTGTCTGTCCGGAAAACAGCCCAGCGACGGGTTTGAATACGGTGGCCATCTGACCGAAGCCGTGCAGTTAGGTAATGTCGCCGCATACTTCCCGGGCGAAACCCTCGAATTCGACGGGAAAGCGCTCAAGATCACGAATAACTCGGAAGCGAACAAATACCTGACGCGAGAGTACCGCACCGGTTTCGAAATCGCTTCGATATAGACTTCCCGATTCATTCAGATAGAAGACGCCTCGTATGCAGTTTTTTGATCTCCGCCGTTTTGCTGTTTTACTGGTAATTCTGTCTGGAACGAATTTATTGCTGGCTGCCGATGCGGAGTTGGCAAAGCACATCACCGTACCCACGGGCTGGAAGGGGGAGCAGATTATGCTTCCCCCTTCCTTTGCCAGGGGAATGCAGTTTAAAGGAATCGAAGAAGCCCGATTTTCGCCCGGCATGTTCCAGGAAAAATCGAACACGTTTTTCTCCTACTTCTTCGTGTTTAAAATCGATCCCGGCAGTGAACTGACACAAAAAAACATCGAACGCGAATTACTCACCTATTATCAGGGGCTGTCGCGCACCATCTTCAACAGCCGCAAAGCGAAAGTTGATACCAGCAGGTTTTCCTGCAAACTGAAAAAAGTGGTCCCCGTCGATCCACAGAAAATTTACCCCGAGGGACTCACCGAATATTCGGCAACCGTCAAATGGATCGAACCGTTTGTCACCCGAAAACCGCAAACGCTGAATCTGATCATCCAGGTCTGGACAGACAAAACAACCAGAGACGGCTATCTGTTCGCCTGTGTTTCGCCGCAGGAGAGGGAAGCTGAGATCTGGCAATCAATGCAAAACATCCGCGACTCGTTCTACCGCAGTCTGCAGAAGTAATTCTTCTTGTTGAACACTGCTTTGTTTCTCCGCGGTTTCGAAAAGCAGATCAAATCCAGCTGATTCTTAAGAGTCACAGTAATCGACCACAGTCTGTCACAGCGTTCCAGAGCTGTTTGTTCGCGAAACTGAAGAATACGTGTCTCAAGGGGACAGAAAACCAGAGCAACCAGATTGGGGTGGACCCGAATGCAATTCGGGTCGAGCGCAGCGAGCAGGAAACTGACGGTATAAACGTGCTGGCGAGTAAGTACGTTCCTGCATTGAATTCATGTTTCGGGGTCTGTCCCTTTTACAGCGGTCCCCACTGCAGCGGGTCTATATTATTGTCCGACTTGCCCGTCAGTGCAGAGGTGGCGGGTGGCACCGTTGGCTTGCCCAACGGTGAAAATCAGGGCCAGGTTTTAACCCCTTTACTTCGATTCCTGATAATCCTTCCCATTGATGCTGCGGATCACAGACCGCATCCAGGCATCCAGTTCCTGCTTCATCTGTTTCACTCGCTGGGCCTGTTCCGGATCTTGAGAAAGATCGTTTTTCTCCATTGGGTCATCGCTCAAATTGTAGAGTTCGTATCTGGTACCTTTGATTCGATGCAGTTTCCAGGGCCAGTCGTTCCACGCGGCATGCCCCGTCGTGGTCTCTTCAGGAAACTGCGGGAATTCGTCGACGTCTTTGCGCATGCGGGCGGGATCATGTGGTAGGGGGGCGCCCGCCTGCTGCTTTTCCATAATCGCTTTCTGAATCTGATCACTGCGGGTGCTCTGTCCCCCCTGTAGTTGATGCCAGAAACCCATCGGCTTGTTGCGTTCGGTTACCGTTCCTGAAATGATGCCGCTCACATCCATGCCATCCAGTGGATGCGGCGCATAGAGTTCCACGTCGGCCATCGCCAGGAGAGTCGGGTAGATATCAAAGGTCGCGACGGGAACCGAGGTGCGACCTTTGAGTTTTTTTGCGGGCCACTCGATGATTCCCGGCACACGCAGGCCTCCTTCGTAGATGCTCCCTTTTTTCTCACGGCCGCCGGACGTTTCCTTGACCAGCCCGCCATTATCGCTGCAGTACCAGACGATGGTATTCTCCGCAATGCCCATCTCCCTGAGTGCACGTCGCAGACGCCCGACCTGCTGATCCAGCAGCGTAATTTCGCGGTAGTAGCCCGCATGCGGTTTACCTTCATAGAGACGGGAGCCATCTGGTACTTCCGCGTGCGGTGAGTGTGGAGAGGGGAACCAGACGACCGTGAAGATCGGCTGGTCGCCATCCTTGTGTTTCTTGAGGAAGTCGAGCGTATCATCCATCAGGATGACCGAGCCTTTTCCCTTGCGATGCTCGATCTTTCCCATTCGGCTCAGGTAGGGATCGTTGTCGAAAAAGTTGAGGCCGATGACCCATTCATCGAATCCCATACCAGTGGGATTGCAGGGAGAGTCAGGCTGTCCCGAACCCAGGTGCACTTTACCGAAGATGCCGGTGACATATCCGACCGCTTTCAGCGTTTCAGCGATGGTCTGCTCATGCGGGCGCATGTAGCGGCCATGGTTTGTGACTTTGGCCCGGTTCGGATTCCGCCCGGTCATCACGCTGGCCCGGGTTGGCGAACAGACCGGCGCACCGGCATAGAAGCGGTCGAAGACGAATGCGTCCTCTGCCATGGCATCAAGTTCCGGCGTCTTGACAAACGGGTGACCATTATATCCGGTGTCTCCCCAGCCCTGGTCGTCCGCCATCACCAGAATGATGTTGGGTTTTTCAGAGGTAGCCGCATTGGTCGCAAAAGAGACACCTGTCGCAGCCAGATATAAAACGGCTCCCACCGCTGCTGAAAAAACACGTCGATTCCGCATCATTGACTCTTTTCTGTGTTGTGGCTGAAGTAGTGAATAAAAGCCCCATTGAAATCAGGATCATCAGTTATGATCATACCAGTGCCAGTCACTGATTTACATTATCAGATTGTCAGAGGATGAGATTTTCTTGTATCCAGATCAGGGTAGCTTCATAGATCAAAGGGGAGACTGAACCATCCTGCAAGCAGGCAGCAGAAATAAAGAAGCTGAAAAGAGTGGTGCTGCTGCTGGTCCATCCGAGTTCTCTGGGAGGCAGACTAAAAAGAGATATGGTGATTAAATAAAGAGTAGGTATAAATCGCTGCGGCGGCGATGACAAAGAGGCTCGCATAGTTCAGCTTGAGCAAGGTGGATTGTGATAGGGTAAGGGAAAGAGCAAAGCCAAGTGCTCCCATCATTAGCATTCCTGCTGGGACGGTATAAAGAAATAAAGGCCACATACCTGCAAGTTGTGTGTAAAACATAAAAAAGAGGAGGCCATAAAATCCAATAAATCCACCAAGTACAAATCCAAAGAGTGTGGAAACGATAGATAAAATGACTTTTTCAATCACGATCAGACCTCAAGAAACAGCCGAAATAGAAAATGTAAGCTTCGATGCCTCAGCTATGATACTGGGCGTAGAGGGTGATCAAATCTCACGCGTATATCGAAAATATTATCAATAAATACGAATGAAGGTTTGTTTACAAAATCGAATTGGCTGATCTTGCTCGGGAATGGGGGGCTGATCCCTTGATTCGCATTCGTGATTACAGATAGTAGAGAGATCTCTCTGAACAGCTCAGCATTCCCAAGGATACTTCACCACATGAAATTCGCGCTCATTCTCTCCATAGTCATATTCTCTTCTGCCACACTCAGAGCAGAAGAGTTCAATACGGTGACGATCCCGTTCGAGAACGAACAGCATCCGATGGCTGAAGCAGGAGTCGGACCGGGGATGGATGTCGTTCGCGACGGGGACAATCTGTTCATGCTCCAGGAACGTAACCTGGTGATTCTCTCCATCAAAAATCCGGGCAGACCCGTACTCGTCGGAAAACTGCAGGACGTGGGGAACCTCCGGCAGATTGTCGTCCGCGACGATGTCGCTTACATCACAGCGCGGGAAAACGGTCTGTTCGTCGTCGATGTTGCCGATCGGTCGGCTCCCAAACTGTTATCACATTATGACTCGATCGAATTTGCGACCGGCATCGATGTGCAGGGGCAGTATGCCTTTGTCGCCCAGCGCTGGTTCGGTGTGGAGATTATTGACGTTTCCAATCCGCAGCAACTGCGGCATGTCTCGGTGGTGCGCGTCGGTGAGGCACAGTCGTGCGTCGTTTCCGATGGTTACCTCTACGCCGGGGCCTGGGAGGAATGCCGGGTCGCCATCTGTGACGTCCGCAATCCTGCCAAACCGAAACAGGTCGCCGAAGTCAAACTCAACGGACGCGGCGACGGCCTGTGCGTGGAGAACGGAATCCTCTATGCCGCCTGCGGACATCATCAACCGGGGGCCGCGCATTCTCTGGACGATCCCCGCTACGGCAACGGCAACGGGATGGAAATCTTTGACGTTTCCAACCCGGCTCAGCCAAAACATCTCTCGCGCGTGCAGTTCGCCTGGCGGTATTACTATAGCTGGCCGGATACGTGGCGGGTGAAACTGGCTTTCCCGTACGCCTATCTGTATCACACGCATAACGGAGTGTTCCTCTTCGACGTTTCCGATCCACGGCAGCCGAAAGAGCTGGCACAGATTCGGGTGCCCCGCAAACCGGGTGAGCAAGGGTATCGCAAACTTTCGACGGTGGACAAATCGGGCACCCGACCCAAAGTCATTCCGTTCGACCCGGCTGAGGTTTGTTATAGTCCGGTGTGTGGTTTGGAAACGGTCGATGGCTACCTGTATTTCACGGGATTGTTCACGGACCTGCACATTTTCAAAGATGACAAGCTCGTCAGAGAGATAAAGCAATCAGCAGCCGAAGCCGACGAACTAAACGCCAGCGGTGATTTCCATGACCGGCATCAACTCGATTCATTGGGGCTGAAGGATCTGGCCACCTATCGGCCGGGGGGACAGGTCTACGCAGCTGTGGAACAGGACGGATACGTTTACGCTGCCTGCGGCTCGGACGGGATTCATGTTCTGGATGACGAACTGCGTCTGCTGCAGCAATATCCCACCACAGGTGTTGCCATGGACGTTCAAGTGCAGGGAAAGCAACTGTATGCCGCCCAGGGCGCGGAAGGCCTGGTCTGTTATCAAGTGGACGGTTCGTCGCTCAAGCGAAAGAATACCTATCAGACCAAACGGCCGATTCGGCAGGTGCAGATCGCTCCCAATGGCAAGTACGCAGTCGTGCATGCGGGGGGCAGCGGCTATGAAATACTGGATCTTTCTCAAGAGAACAAAATCACGTTGGCGGAAAACGTTCGAGGCTGGGGTGGTCTCGTCTATTACCGGCAACTCTGCAATGGTTTTATCGATGACAGTACCATCTGCGGAACCTGGTGTGCCGGACGCACCTTCATGACCGAGTTAAACGGGGACAAACCTGCAAGCCTGCCCGATCCCCTCGGCCTGTTGCCGGATATGAGACGCGGAGGCTATGCTGCCTGCGGCGAATATGCCCTCGTCACCCGCGATGGGGGGTACTCCTTCTATAAACCGCTTAGCAAAGGCGAGTACGAAACCGAACGGCCTGTCCACCGCATTGCCAACGGCCCCGCATTTTACGGGAAGCCCACCGTGCGGGGAAATATCCTGGTCACCTGCGACCGTATCAACGGGGAGATTACGGTAGTCGACATCACCGATCTGAAACAGCCGCGGCTGATACGACAGTTCCAGGTTACCGGAAACCCCGATCTGGCTTATATCGGAGACGGGTACGTCCTGATCCCCGCCGGCCGCCAGGGACTGAGCAGGTTCGCGTTGTGAAGCCGATGAGTTGCGCGCTCATTCCGGTTTCGTGATGACGACGCCCCATTTGCCGAACTTGATCCGGTCGCCTGCCGCGACGTGGCGCTGGTAGACCGAACAGACGTTGCCCGGAATCTCGCGTCCGCCCGGCATCAGGAACAGCACGAATTCGGGAACGGCAACCAGCTCGTATCCCTGCTTTTGTAATTCCTCCGTCACGCTGTCCCTGTTGCGGTCCGGCAGTGGTGTCACGACGTAGACCACGCCCGGTGAAGTACAGTCGACTTCGGTCTGCTCCATGGGGCTGAAGATAAATTGCCCGCCCTTCAGGAACGAAGGCAACTTGTCATGGAAGGCATAGCTGCGGTTGCTGAAGATTGCCTCACCAAGCTTCACATCGCGCTGTTCGCCGACAACTGGTTTCAACTGTGCCCCCGGTTCCTTGAGTAGGGGGGCTCCCTTTTCATGCTTGTTTAGAGAGGTCACGCGCTGCTTCTTCTTCCAGGGCTTCGGATTGATGCCTGTCGCGTGGTTGATGAGCACACGCTGACGCGCCTTAGCACTCTGATACTTCCCGGCCAGCACATCGGCTTCCGTGAATGTCGTCAGCAGAATGTGTTTCTCATCCGCACGGTTCCAGTCATAAATCACGTAGATGGTCCCGTCCGGGGCCTGGGTGGCGTCCGGGTATGAAACCGTATCGCGTGCGTCCAGCAGTAACCCTCCCTTCCACGATTTGCCGTCGTCATCAGAGAGATAGGCGGTCAGGTGGTTACGCCCGCGTCCGCGTTCATTGATTCCGTTGTGTTTGATCAATAACAGATTGCCGGATGCCAGTCGCTGAATATGGAAGCGGGATGTCGTTTGCTGCAGATGATCTTTCACTTCGGTCCAGGTGCGACCGCCATCGGTGGAGACCGACTCGCCAATCCCGTGATCGGAAGTGCGGACCAGCAGCCAGAGAGAGCCGTCCTGGCGTTCAACGAGCATCGGTTCATCGCAGTTCCGGCGGTCCTTCGGAACGTTGGCGGCGCCGCGCAGTGACCAGGTGCGTCCCTGATCGCGGGAGACCATGACGCGACAGCTGTCGTCCTGTTTCCAGATCGCAGCCGGCATAAGCCACTCCTCGTTTTTAGTGACGATCGGCTTGTTGATCATCACGCCGGGGAACAACGCCCGCGGTTCAGTCCAGGTGGGGTTTTCCGCATCGGGGTTCTCGGTTGTGATCGACATCGTCACGTTCAGGTCTCCGCCATTCATCCACCAGAAGAGCCACAGCTTGCCCGAAGGATCCAGCCAGAAACAGGGATCCGAAGCCCGACGGGGACCGTCGCCGTCAGGATTGATCACGAATTTCAAATCGCTCCATGTCTTGCCATCGTCGCCGCTGGTCGCCGCCATCACGTAGTTAAAACGGTCTTCATGAATCGGCCCGGCATACCAGCCTGCCCACAGGCGACCGCTTGGCGTACGTTCAATCGTCGGGATTCCCTGGTACTTTCGAGCCTCGGAGTTCGATTCTGCGCCTGGACTGAAATTAACCGGCGGATGAACGAAGTCCTTCAACAACTCCCCGGTGACAACAGGAGTGTCTTTTGAGCCAGCGTGCAGAGACGCGCAGACTGTGAAGAGCAGGAGGGAGGCGAGCGTCAGAGAAAATCGCATGGTGGCAACCTTTCGAATGTATGGAATCATGTCGCGTGTGCCCGGATCAGGAAGTCACTCAGAATTTCCAGAAGGAACAGATCCCGTCACACCAGGGACGACAGAAGTCCATAGTACAACCACACCGCCGAAGATTCCATCATGTCTACGCGGGGACGTTCAATACAACATGATTTTAAGGGGGGGCACGGTATCAGAATCATCGATCTGAAAACGTTGCGGTTGATGAACCACTTCACGGTCTCAAGAAATCCCGATCTAGCTTTTCTCGAAGACTGATACGTGCGGATATCCAATAGCCACTAAAGGATGATCTGATATTAGTTCTGATGTCAGCTCTGAATCATGTAAAGGTGATCTCAAATAAATGATGAGACATGAATCCTTTTCGTTATCCAGAAAGTAAAAATGAATTGATGTTTACAAAAGAAATGGGAGTAAAAGTTCATTGAATACGGGGGTGCACTATGTAGACTATAGAATGACATTTTTAGGGGGGAAATAAATTGAGATTACATGATGTAGGCGTCAGCATCACTTTGTAAGCATTTTGTGAAAAGACCTGTACTTATAAATAAAACCGTGATTCCCAGCTTCAGAGAATTTAGATGACAAAATCGCGAAAAAAATATAATGAACCTGAAAAAGTCACATTACTGTCACAGGTAAATAGCAATTGTCCGTTATGCAATAAAAGACTCTATTACGAAAAACGAAATAAAACATACAACAAGTATCAATTAGCACATATCTATCCTCTTAACCCTACAACTGAAGAAATTGAATTGTTGGAAGGTGTTGAAAAATTAAGTGACGATGACAATCACATCGATAACATTATTCCGCTGTGTAATGAGTGTCATCTGATGTTTGATAAGCCTAGGACACTTAAAGAGTATGAGCAACTTTTAGAAATAAAAAAAAATCTAATATCAAAAACAGGTCAACAGAATCTATGGCATCAATATCAGTTAAAGAAAGATCTCCGCAATATAATTGAGTCGTTGTATACCAGTGATTTAACTCTAGAAGAAGGCCTTGAGTATGAGACAAAAGAAGTCGAGCGAAAAGTAAACGCCTCAATGAGTATTCTAACTAAGAGGAAAATTAAAGCGAACGTTGCTGAATATTATCTCTTCATCAAAAAACAGTTTGCACTCATGGATAAAGGAAGCCCAGATACATCTACTTTAATAGCTTCCCAGGTGAAAACTTACTATCTAGTCCTAAAGCATACTTTCGAAACTCAGCAGGAAATATTCGAAAATATCGTCGAATGGATATATGTCAAAACAAAGCCTGAAAGCATAGAGGCCGCAGAAATCTTGAGTTCATTTTATGTTCAAAGCTGTGAGGTGTTTGAATGATAACTCCCAATAAGAATATTACTTTTGATGAATCAGTCTTGAGCAAGTTGTCAATATTATTAGATCAAGCAAGTGAGAATATAGAGCTAACAAAACTATTTCAAAGGACCTCTTCAAAATTTGATGATATAAATCAATTTTTACTTACTGTAGATGTCCTATACGTTCTTGGACGTATAGAAATCGATTTTAATAGAGGGACATTGCATTATGTTGACTGAAATTCGTTGTAAGAAATTTCGAAAAGAGGTGATCGAATTTCATCCAAGTTTAAACGTTGTGCTCGGAGACGATAATGCAACAAATTCGATCGGTAAAACTACTTTGTTAATGGTGATTGATTATGTTTTTGGGGGAGAGACTTTCTTATCTCATAATCTCGATGTGCGAAATGAATTAGGAGAGCATGAATATCTTTTTTCATTTTTTTTTGATGGAGAGCCTTATTTTTTTAAAAGGATCACAGATGATCCAGATATAGTTTTTGTTTGTACGTCTCAATATTCTGAGATAGAGGAGATTTCTGTTGATGAATATAAACAGTTTTTAAAAGAAAGTTATGGGATTCTAAATGAAGATATTTCGTTTAGGGAGATGGTATCTTTATTTTCCAGAATATGGGGCAAAGGTAATTTAGAGGTGAAAAAGCCACTTCATGTGGCCCAGGCTATGGCTTCAGCAAAATCAGTGGAAAATCTGATAAAGATATATAATAAATACGGGAAAATTAAAGAAATCACGACTGCTCTAAAAAATGCAAATGAAAAAAAAACGGCGTTATCTAAAGCATCTAAGACAAAATTAATTCCCAAAATTACAAAAACTAAATATAAACAAAATATAAAAAAAGTTGAGCATATAGAGCAGGAAATCAAGGAGATCGGTGAAGACCTAAAAAAATATGCGACAAACATCAATGAGATTGTTAATAGGGAAATCCTTGAATTTAAAGTAGAGAAAGATCGACTTCTTGAAGTAAAGCTTGAGACTCAAGCAAAACTTGAGAATGTGAGAAACAACTTAGCAGATAACAGACATATTAAGAGCCGCCATTTACGTTCATTGACGGAATATTTTCCTGATGTGGATATGACTAAGCTTGAGAATGTGGAGTTATTTCATGATGAAATATCGAAGATATTAAAAAAAGAGTTGGTTAGAAATGAAGAAGATTTCAGCGCTCAATTAAAACTTGTTAATGATGAAATTAACACAATTGATTCACATATAAATAAAACACTTTCTTCAGTCGACAATCCTACTCTGATAATTGATAGGGTATATTCCCTTGCTCGCGAACTTATGGATGTTCAAATAGAAAATGGATTTTATGAAACCGGTGAGGAGTTTAAAGTTGAGACGAAGGATTATCAAATCTCACTGGATCTAACATTAACAGAGATACTTGATGATATGGAAGGGTTGATTAACTCTCAAATAGAGAAGTTGATTAGCAGTGTTTATGGTGGGGGGCGAAAAAGCCCTGTGTTGAATTTATATCCCAAAAAATATTCGTACGAAGTTTTTGAAGATACTGGTACGGGCAAGGCTTATTCAGATCTCTTAATATTTGATTTGGCTGTATTCTCAACTGCTGAGGTTCCTTTCTTAATCCACGATTCCATACTATTTAAGAATATTGAAACAAATGCAGTCGCAGGTTTGATATCTAGTTATTTAAACTTTCAAAAGCAGTCGTTTATTGCAATTGATGAAATTAAAAAATATGGGCCTGATACAGAGGAATTATTATTAGATCATAAGGTTATTCAATTAAGTGGAGAGCAAGTATTATATATTAAAGATTGGCGATCTGCTTAAACTGAAACAAAATAATAGCTCAAAAAAGTTACCTTCCTGATAGGGTTTTTCTCTTTCCTGTTCGAGTTACTCGTGGATTAATAGACTAACTTTCCACAAGCGGGTGTCAGACTGAATATGGTTATACAGCAACAATCGCAATTTGGAGGCGCTACGGAAATTCGCAAGAAATCAGAGACACCAGAAAAAACGTAAGTCATCGTTGCGAAAAAGAAGAACGAAAATGACGGCGCAGGGGATTGAATCCTGAACCTGCGGTTTAAATTTGTTGTCTTCCAGTTGGGCTAAGCCCTCATTTGTTCTTACTGTATTCTGATCAGCCGAAGCACTCTTTGCGGCGTGGTTGGTGTCCGCTGCTCAACAGGCCGTTTGAGCAAATTCCATAAAGACGGCGCTCAGCTCAGTTCCATCATCCTCCTGCTCATTTCTTTCGCGGTGGGGCGTTTGTCGGGGGCCATCGCCAACAGGTCGATCAGGTCGCTGCGGAACTCGTGGGGAATCTTTTCTGTTAGAGATTCGACGAAATCAGCTCTCCATAAAGCTGAGATGATTTCCAGTGCTGTCATGTCGCGCATTAAGGATTCACCAGACAGCATCTCTACGAAAATTAATCCCAGGGAGAAAATGTCGCTGGCTTCACTCAATCGAGCTCCGCGTGTCTGTTCGGGAGACATATAAGCCGGGGTGCCGGAGATCCCGTTCGATATTGTACGCGAGGATTCGATCAGCGGGACAGAACGAACTTTATTTCTTATGCGAAAGAAATAGGAGTGACTCTTACGCTTCGTTTTGACTCTCGGCAGAAGTGGCATGCACAACGCAGGGTAACCGTCAGGTAAAAAACTGAAGAACCTGGCTTCATAAGGGAAAGAGAGATCACAAGTTGACCGTTCCTGATGGAGAAAATATACTGGCAGCAACGACTCAACCGCGGCTTAACCAGCGAGGCGAATTGTGGAAGAAGAACAGACTCAGCATGTATTTCAACGTGTTCGCGCAGGTGATCAGGCTGCAGCGCAGGAAATCTTTGACCGTTATTTTCAACGACTGATAGGCCTGGCGCATTCCCGTCTGTCGGAAAAGCTGGGGCGAAAAGTGGATGCCGACGATATCGTGCAGTCGGCACTGCGGTCGTTTTTTATCCGGTCCCAGGATGGTCAGTATGCGATCGAACGTTCAGGAGATTTATGGAAGCTGCTGGCGGCGATCACCCGCAATAAGCTGTTGAAGCAGGCCGAGCATTTTCAGCAGCAGAAGCGGAGTCTGGATCGGGATGATGTGTTGCAGTCGTCTGCAGAGAATCAGGCGGCGTTGTTCTCCAGTGAACCGACTGAAGAAGAAGCGGTGGCTTTGTCGGATGAAGTCGATTTTCTCATTCAGGACTTCGATCCACTGCAGCAGCAGATGCTGGAACTCCGCTTGCATGGGCAGACAATCCCTGAGATCGCAGAGACGGTTGAACGTTCTGAACGAACCGTACGACGGTTTCTGGGTGAATTTCGAGATCAACTGGAAGAACGCCTGCGTAGCCTGCAAAAAGATTGAGTGAAAAAAACGGCTCCGTCAGAACCCTGATTCCAACGGAGCCTGTCCCGGGCACACACCCTATTGGCCCGGGAGATTGTTCTCAATATAAGATTTCACTGGATGTTTGTTGATCAATTTCAAAGTGGACACGGACTCCAGTAGGTCACGGTTTTCTTTGGTTAATTTCAGGTCTTCAGGCAGTTCCAGTGATTCCAGGGGTATGCCTTTTAATGGGGTCAGGTCCTGCACACTGGTGTTTGCCAGTCCCAGCCTCCGTAATGGCATTCCTGACAGGGGAGTTATGTCTTTGAGCTGTCGTGAATAAGCAAGCGTCAGGGTTTCCAGTGGCATCCCTTTCAGCGGGGAGATATCGGTCAATTCGTCTGATTGCAGTTGCAGGGATTTCAGGCGCAAGTTCTTTAAGGGGCTGATATCGCTGACGGGCGAATCGATATGTAATTCTTCCAGCGGCATCGCGGCAAGTGGTGACAGGTCGCGGACATCAGTTTGAACAAGATTCAGATGTTTGAGTTTCATTCCCTGCAGAGGAGACAGGTCTTGCAGATCTGAACAATGACCGAGGATCAGTTTTTCCAGAGGCATTCCCTGCAAGGGAGTGAGGTCGGTCACTTTGGATCCATTCAGTATGAGTTCTTTCAACGAAAAGTCTTGTAGTGGAGTCAGGTCGCTGATCTGGCTGTTAAGACGTAGTACTTCCAGTGGCATGGATTTGAGGGGCGTCAGGTCTGTCACGTTCGTGGAAGAAAAATCCAGATTGACCAGAGGCATTCCCTCAAGGGGACTCAGGTCAGAGACCGAAGTATGTGACAGAAATAAATCGGTCAGAGGCAGACCTTTGAGGGAACTCAGGTCTGAGACTGCTGTAGTACGAAGTTCTAAGGCAATCAAAGACTTCATTTCAGCAAGGGGGGACAGGTCTGTGACCATGGTGCCATTCAAATCCAGACGCTCAAGCGGCAGCTTTCTGAGGGAAGAGAGATCGCTGACATTGGTGTTGGACAATTCGAGGTTCTTCAACTTCAGGTTTTGCAGCGATTCGATCTCTGTCAGTTGCGGATGACTTCTAACCGTTAAATAGTTCAAATTATTCATTGCTGCCAGCGGGGAAAGGTCTTTGAATTGACTGAGTCTGGTTTGGGTACCTGAAATACTCAATGTCTGCAGAGTTTGAAGTGCCTGTAATGGTGAGATATCCTGCAGATGGTTCGAGTCAATATTGACTAGATGGACGTATTGATTCGGATGGCCTCCCAGGTAGCTTACATAGACATTTTTGCCTATGTGGGCTTCGAAGCCGGGATTGAGTTCCTGGAGTTTTTCAATGACGGCCTGAAACTGTTCCACACCCGGGAGTTTCTGAGTCTGTGTGAGCCATTCCTGTGAAACGCCGGCAGAGGGAATCTGTCCCGGTGTTACTGTCCCGTCGGTGATACGTTCTATCGTGACTACGGTTGTTTGATTGCGAGAGAGCTTTACCACCTGGGGGGTCACCTCAAGTCCGTCCAGATTTTTTCCCTGCAGGACGATTTCATATTGTCCACTGTAAATGGTTGTGGAATCGGTCCCCTGGCTGACCTTGAGTGTTTCCACAGTTTTGTCGCCTTGTTTGATCAGGACCGAGATATCGGGGACTTCACTGCGGACAATCAGTGTCCCTTTATCAGTTGCCAGCGTGAGGATGATTCCCATACAGAACAAAGCGGCGACGCCGGCTGCACCGATCAGCGTGCGTTTGTGGTTGCGGCGTCGATGGTTGTTTCCGCTGACACTCGGTTTTGTACGGATGATCGTCTCAGAACGGGTGAGGCGCTGCTGGATCGCAGCAAGTCGTTCCGCTACTTCCTGCATGGAGGCGGGGCGGGCTTCTGGTGATTTCTGCAGCATCTGCAGGCAGAGGGCTTCAAGTTCTGCGTCGATGTCCGTCTGCAGAGTCGAGGGCCGCGGCGGTGCGTCTCGCATGACAGCTGCAGTAATCTGCCCCAATGTCCCTTTGAAGGGGAGTGTGCCTGTCAAAGCTTCAAACAGGATCACACCCAGGCTGTAGATGTCACTGGCCGGGCCGGGAGCAGTATTGCTTTCCATCTGTTCTGGAGACATATACGCAGGAGAGCCGACTATGTCACCTGCCTGGGTGAGTCTGGGTGACGGCCCCTCGACAACCCGGTGTGCCAGGCCGAAGTCCATGACGACCGGTTCTGCATGGGAGTCCACCATGATGTTGGCCGGTTTGAGGTCACGATGAATGATCTGCTGGTTGTGAGCAATCTGAATGGCGCGGGCCACTTTCATCAGTAGAGTCAGGTTATCCAGCAGTGAGTGGTGAGAATCCGCAGCCCAGAGCTCCTGCAGATTCTGACCTTCGATATAGGCCATCGTCAGGTAAAGCTGACTATCGATCTGCCCTGAATCATAGATCGGGCAGATATGGGGATGTCGCAGCGTGGCAGCGGTGCGGGCTTCATTCAGGAAACGTTCTTTGAGCAGTGGGACGCTCTGATCCAGTCGAGGCAGTTTCAAAGCCACTTCCCGATCGAGTTGAGTATCCCGGGCACGATAAACTTCGCCCATGCCCCCTTTGCCGATCAAAGAGAGTAATTCGTAGCGTCCAAAATGGGCGGGGAGTTCGGGGAACAGCTGCGGAGGCTTTCCTGCCTGTTGTCCGGGTTCGAAGAGCGACGTTTTCTCGGTCGCTTCCCGGCTGTCGAGCGCCAGTTCACGCTGGACGGCTTCCAGTTCGCGACGGAGTACAGCACTGTCTCCATAACGCTGAATGTATTCTTCCATTTGAGGCTGGTCACCCCAGCGATGACGGATGCGATATTCTTCCGCGATGAGACTGGCGCAGTGATCGGTATTGGAAAAGAGTTCGGGCCAGCGGTCGGCGTAGAAATCGAGTGTATAGATGCCTGATGTATTGTCAGTGACTGTGACGAAATCGGAAGCCGAGGGATCGGTACCTGGCTTTTGCTTTGTTGCGGAGAGTCGCGACTGGTATTCCAGATCCACGGCAATCAGTTCCGAGAGGACTGCCCGCTGGTCTGACTGCGAGAGTGCCAGACTTTCTACAAATTGATCAAGTTGTGGCTGGACGCCACTTTGCCAGAGCTGTTCATACTGATCGAGAATCTGATTCAGGGAGTTCATTGGTTCTACCTCGGAATAATACGCGGACCTCAGTCGTGGCGTGCGGGTTTCGGGCACTGGTACCACTGTCGGTTTCTCACGAGGTGATTCGAATTTTGGCGGTTGATGGACAGAGAAATTTGAAAAAGTTCATTTTCATTGAAAAGATACATGACTGTCGGAACGCAAGACAGGAGCTTTCAAGTTGTACCTTACCCGTGTTAATGAATGTGATTCAAGAAATTTCAGATGAGTTCAGGAATTTATTCTAAAGAAAATCGAGGGTGTAAGTGACTGTTATGTATTGATTTAAGAGATCGGGTAAAGGCGTGCGATTCACCTGGATCGGAGAGAAAACGCGAAAAATCATTCCCGTCATGTCCATGGTGACTCTGGAATTCTGATTTCCTGTCGAGCCCGGCAACAAGCCATTCAACAGCAAACAAAACAATAAACAATTTCAAGGAGCCAAGCCATGATCCAGAACGTCAATCAGTCAGCCGTCATTGAAGAAGTCTCACCTGAAGAAGCCGCTAATGTTTTCGGGGGCAACAAGGTACGGTACGAGGTCGTTATTTCAAAAATGGTTGGAAGTAGAATTCGGAGAGTTAAACGGATCGTGACTAAAAAGGCGCTGACGCGGTTGATTCGTCTGAAAAAAGGCCATTATACAGTGAAATACAAAGCAGTAATCACACGTAAGAAAAAGACTGTTTCTAAAACGAACTTCCGCCCCGCCAACAACTTTTTCTAAGTCAAAATAATGAGAACTCTCTCCCGGCCTGCTGTTTTCGGACAGTGGGCCTTTTTTTGTTGGCTCCGTCAATCAGGCCTTTCACCAGGATCAGGATGCCCGAAATCAATTTTCAAAAATCAAATATTTATGAGTTTCGTGTGTCCATGTTGACTTTGGAATTCTGATTTCCTCTCGAGCCCGGCAGCAAGCCAGCAAAACAACAACAAATCAAAACAGGGAGCTAAGCTATGAACCAGAACATCAATCAGTCAGCCGTCATTGAAGAAATCTCACCAGAAGAAGCCGCCGGCGTCATGGGGGGAAACTGGCAACGTCGAGCTCGAATTCAGAGAGTTAAAAGGATCGTGGCTAAGAAGTCGATTCAACGGTTGAATCGACTCAAAAATGGAAAATACACAGTGAAATACAAAGAAGAGATTAAACGAAATAAAACAACCGTTTCCCAGACCAACTGGCAGCCTGCTCGAAGCTGGAGTTTCACATAGGACTGCAACAGCCCCGTTGATTCACCCGCGACGGGGCTGTGCTTTTTCTTGTTCACACCCACTCAATTCTTTTATGGAGCCACCCTGAATGGCTGCTCTCATCCACTCATCAACTGATGATTTTCCTGACTCCCTGGACGAAACAGAACGGATCGAAGAGGAACAGTCTCCTCTCTCAGAGACGCTGGAGACCATGCCGATCTGGATTTCGCGCGGTGTCCTCTATTTGTGCATCCTGTTTGTGATCGTCAGTCTGCTGTTTGCCTGTCTGGGACGCGTCGATGAAGTTGCCAAAGCGCCCGCGGTCATTATTCCCCAGGGAAGACTGAAGCCCGTGCAGACCGATCTGGAAGGGATCGTTACCGAGCTGCTGGTCAAGGAGGGGGAACAGGTGACAGCGAATCAGCCTCTGGCGCGAATCGACTCGGCTGACGTCGTCAAAATTCTCTCAGAAGTTCAGTCAGCGGAACGTTCCCTGGCAGCCGTCAAACGGGAACTGGAAGAATCGATTCCTCTGAAACAACAGCAGACTGAGAGTCAGACTGCGATTCAGAAACAGAAGATCGCCAGCCAGGAGCAGCGACAGCAGGCACTGCAGTTACAGATTACCAGCGAGAAACGCGCCCTGGAACTGTTACAGGAACAGCATCTGATCACCCAAAAGCAGCAGCGGGAAAAACAGAATCGACTCCAGCTGGATCGTAAGTTTGCGAAAGCCCAGGCGGATCGTGAAGAAGAGCAACTGGCCAGCGTCATACAACTGGTGAAAAAGAGTGCCGCCAGCCGTACGGAATTGCGTGCCGCCCAGGAAAAATATGACACAGCCAGTGCGGCACTGGTAAAAGTCGAATCGCAGATCAATGAAGCCGAAAATGAAAGTCTGCTGCAGGATGTCACGTTGCAGACGCGCATCAACGATCGGGAAAAAGCGATCGCAGCAATCAAGGTGCAAATTGCCGAGAATGCGGTCGCGACCCGCCAGGCAGAACTGGAGATCCGCCGCCTGAACGGTGAACTGGAGTCACAGCGGCTCAGCACGCAACTCAAATTCGATGCCCTTCAGGTGCAGTTGACGCAGGCACAGAAACAGGCACGGTTGAATCTCAGTGGAATGAGTCCCGAGTTGCTTCAGCGATTCTCCAGTGGTGAATTCGAGGAGACCGACGAGCATCTCGTTCTGGCACCCATTGATGGGGTTGTCGGTCAGATTCATGTGACAGATGGGGAAACGGCCCGCCGAGGTGCGACTCTGATTACGCTGATTCCCGAAGGGGCGACATTGATCGCTGAAGTCAAAATCCCCAATCGCGAAGTCGGTAAGGTTCGTGAAACGATGCAGGCCCGCTTGAAATTCGATGCTTTTCCCTACGCCCGACATGGTGCGATCGACGGTAAGTTGAGTCAGCTGGTGAAAGTCGCAGAAGAGCCCCGCAGTCAAAGCGGGAGCACGGGAACAGGGAGTGCATCCAGCGGTTCCTATTACCGGGGATATTGCACCCTGGAGCAGACCTATTTTCGAGTGGAAGGAAATCGCAAACCATTGCTGCCGGGCATGACGGCGACTGCCGAGATCGTCACGGGGCGAAAACGCATTATTGAAGTGCTGCTACAGCCACTGCTCGCATTTCAGCAGGGACGTAAAGCAGAGGAATAACAGATGCCGACAGCAGTAAACGATCAAATCACAGATACAGAACAGAGCCTTACAGAGAAGAAAGTAAAACCGATGATCATGAATACCGAAGCAGAAACAGAGCAGGTCTCCCGTCGAAAAAAACGCTGGTTACGACGGTTTCCCCATGTCAGGCAACTGGATGAAACAGACTGTGGTGCGGCCTGTCTGTCGATGATCTCACGTTTTTATGGCGTACGGCTCAGTATCGGCGAACTGCGTGATCTGGCATGCGTTGGTCAGGATGGTGCGAGTCTGAACTCACTGTCCCGGGCTGCTGAGCAAATGGGTTTTTCCACGCGACTGCTTCGAACAGGTCTTGAGGGATTACGCAGCCTGGAACTGCCTGTGATTGCGCACTGGCAGGGGATTCACTTTGTCGTCGTGTATCAGTTGACCCGAAATTATGTGCTGGTCGCTGATCCGGCACGTGGTCTGATCAAGATGTCTCATGAGGAATTTACTGACGGCTGGACCGGATATCTGCTCAGCCTGCAGCCGACGATGGATCTGCAGAAGAATAAACCTGCTCAGACCACCATTCATCGTTTTCTGCCTTACCTGCAACCTTACCGTGGTCTGTTGCTGGAGATCTTTCTGGCTTCGATCATGCTGGAGCTGTTTGCGTTGATCTCGCCTGTCTTCACACAGGTTGTCGTGGACCGGGTGCTCGTGCATCAGAATGTGAATATGCTGAATCTGATGCTGGTGGGTATGCTGATTGTAGGCGTCTTTCAGATGGTCATCACTCTGTTGAGGGATTACTTCTCGGCTCATCTGGCACAAAAACTTTCTCTGAAATTCTCTTCTGATTTAATGCGCCAGATGATGCGACTGCCACTTCGTTTTTTTCATACCCGGCGGATTGGTGACATCATGCAGCGATTTGAAGACAACGAGGAAATTCAGGATGTTTTGACGGGCAAATTTATCTCTACCGTACTGGATCTGGTGACCGTGGTGCTGACGGTTGGCCTGATGCTGTATTACAGCCCTCCCTTGACGATGGTGGCGCTGGCTGCGGTACCCCTGTATGCGATTCTGACATTGGCGTTTACGCCTGCGATCAAGCGAATCAATCTACAGGCAGTCGAACAGTCAGCAGCGACGAATTCACAACTGATTGAGACGATGAAAAGTATCGGAACGGTGAAGGGGTGTGTCGCGGAAGATGCTGCCCGCTGGAAACAGGAAGAACATCTGGTACGTGAAGCGAATATCGAATTTCGCGAGACGAAACTGGGCATGCTGCTGACAGGCTTTTCCTCATCGATCAACATGCTGGCACAACTGCTGCTGTTCTGGTACGGCGCTCACCTGGTCATCGATGGGAAATTAACGTTGGGTCAACTGGTGGCGTTTCAGGCTCTGGTGACGATGGCATTGACGCCCATTATGGGACTGATCGGATTATGGGATGAACTGCAGGAAGCCTGGCTCTCTCTGCAGAGGCTGGCGGATGTGCATGATTTTGCTCCCGAGCAGGCAACAGGCAAGTCGGCGATCCGTCTGCCTCGACTGCAGGGACGGATTGAATTTCAGGATGTCCGCTTCCGGTATCATGCCGACTCGGAGGATATTCTTGACGGCGTTAACCTGGAGATTGAACCGGGATCAACGGTAGCGATCGTAGGACGTTCGGGTTCAGGGAAAACGACACTGCTGAATCTGCTGCAGCAGTTTTATCGGCCGGGCAGTGGAAAGATTATGATTGATGGCTTTGATCTGTCGGCGGTGGATTTACGGAGCCTGCGTTCACAACTGGGGGTGGTGCCTCAGTCCCCCGATATGTTCTCTGGAACGATTCGGCAGAACATTGCGATTGCGCATCCGGAAGCCAGTTTGAATGAGGTCATCAAGGCTGCGGAAACCGCGGGCGCCCATGAATTTATCTCGCGGTTTCCGCTGGGGTATGACACGGTTATCGGAGAGACGGGGGTTCGAATTTCGGGCGGGCAGAAACAGCGGATTGCAATTGCCCGCGCTCTACTCAGCCAGCCTTCTATTCTGATATTTGATGAAGCCACTTCGTCACTGGATGCTGAGTCTGAACGGACGGTGCAACAGAACATGCAGGAAATTCTAAATGATAGGACGGCCATTCTGGTTGCACATCGTTTGTCGACTGTACGAAACGCAGACCGGATTCTGGTACTGGATGAAGGAAAAGTTGTCGAGCAGGGGACCCATCAGGAACTGCTTCAGGAGGAAGGTCTGTACCACCATCTGGTGAGTGAGCAGGCGTGTCTGTAACGTAGCTCGATATTGAGACAAAACTCCTCCCCTGGAACGGGACTGCCGACAAGCGAATAGAGTCAGATCGTAATTCCCTGGGTTGAAGGTGAGATTATGACAGCAGTATTTCAACAGAGAAACAGGAAAAGTGGATTCACACTTTTGAAAATGATGCTCACAATTTGCCTGATTGCTGTTCTGATTACTTCGCTGTTACCCGACATTCAGCAGGCAAAGGATTATTCTCTGCAGGGGCCACACAAAGAGGGACCATATTGGATTTACCGTGAATATGAATACGCGGGGGGGCCGGTAGTGCATGAAATCTCCGGATCTTATCAACATTCACTGCAGGAAATTCTGGATATGTATGCGGACAGCCTGAGAAAACAACAGGAGCAGTATCTCCAGGAACTGTCAGCCGAGAAGAAAAAATCAGTCGCAAAGCCTGCTACACGGGATACGATTCCCGGGAATGAGTCAGAGATCACTGAATCTGTTTTTAATAAAAATGAGGTGGATGATTTTGTATATGAGAACTCTTCCCGAGAAGAAATTATCGAGATCAAAAAGAGAGCCATTAAGAATTTCAAGCTCGAATTATCTCGAAACGCAGCATCTCTGGTGGCACGTCGAAATCTGGTTGCAGCAATCCAGCGCCTGGAACAGGATCTGAAACGACTGGAGTCAATGCCCTGAAATGGGACTGTATGAAGCAGTTGAATTCTCGAATATCACGGATGGGTAATCACACCAGGTTATACTGTATTTTTAACTATGTCGCTGAGACAAAACCGTATGGTCTGCTGCGGAATAAATCGGGTATGTTTTTCGAATTCATTCATCAGCGGTATCAAAAAGCTGGCTGGCGGTCTCCTGTAAGTTGCGCCACAGGCGGCGTACGGTTACCTCTGCACAACCCAGAATCTCAGCGAGTTCTGCATTTTCAATCTGATGTGCGCACTTCATCCGCATGATTAAAACGCGTCTCACATCAGTCTCTGAAGCCCCCGTTGATTCCGCAATGCCCGGCACATCCAGGTTGGTATGACTCGCCTCCAGAATCTCTTTCCATGCGGGAGTCAGCTGCTGTAAAACGAACTCGATTGCGTCATTGATGAGGGCTGCAGCCTGTGGATCTTCGGCTCGGTTGTCAGCGAGATCTGCTCCCGGACCACTTATGAGAGAATCACCTGCTGACATCTGCTGTTCGGTTTTCATGGAGCGTTTGGCAGCCTGATTCCATTCGACTTTTCGCATCACCTTGCGACCAGCCAGATGGGCCAGTAACCGCCAGAGTTCGCCGGATTCCTCCAGCTGAAACTGTCCCTCTCGCGCTTTCTCAAAAAAACTGCGATAGACCGACTGCGCGATATCATCAGATCCGACTCGCCTTTGTAATTGTGGAGACATTCTTCGTTCTGCGAACCGGTCCAGTTGTGCGAAATAACGTTCGAATAACGCCCCAGCTGCATCATTATCCCCGGCCTGAAACCGTTTCAGTAGCTGCACTGAATGTTCTGCCATTGCGGAAGTCCTTTGTAATTCAATGTTTACGAGACTGAGGCTCTGGGTTCAGAAAAAAATAAAAAAACAGGTGGATTCAGTGATCAGATTTGCGATCGGAATCGGCTCTTAGAGTAACGAGGAAATAATTCAACCACTTAACCAGGAGAAACACAATGGTAAATTCAACTCAAACTCAAGTCGCAGCAGTCAATGTTAATCACAACCGGATCTCAGGAATTGCTCAGTCTTCTTTCACTCAGCGACAGTCACAGGTTTCTGGTTTCACTCCCCGCCGTCGCCCGGTTTCCATGCTGGAAACCTCCATGGTTCAGCAGCAGCAGGAAAACGAACGGGTTCAGGCTCTGATTGAGACCCAGTATGAATGTATTGAATTTTAATCAGAAGTTTCAATGCGAACAGTGATCGCAGGAGACTGAAAAAACGGCTGTGAGAGTGTAAGACCATCCCATTTACCTGTTTTGGAGCCAGAATGATGACTTTTACTAAATCAAGCAAAGTTGAACAGACCTCTTCCCCCGCCGCCTCAAGCAACAGTGTGCTCTCAGTCTGTTCCAGCATGTTTCGAATCAGTCGCAAAGTTGCATACTACAGTGTGGCTTTGTTCGGAATTTCTCCGCTGTTGCCTGTGATTGTCTTTATGTATGCGTTCAAAATTCTCGACGAATCCTGCTAGACTCATGGAGCAGCACTTTAAGTTGTTCCCAAGTTCGTGTCTTTCACTCTATCGCTTAGCTTCTACTGTTTTCCACTTCGCCTGCAGTTCAGAAAACCAGTCATTATCGGCGGACACGGAATCAGGCATCATCGCTCCAATGACGGGTAACCATTCATCAGGCTGGTCGGTCGCTCCTGCCAACGGACTCTCGTCTGATATATGCAGGTATTCCGGGGAGGAACGTGATTCTGAGAGAACGGAAACGTTAGTTAGTCTTGGATCTATTTTTGTAAGATCAATAATGCGATTTTCCGGTGATTGTGAATAACCGTTTTCTTCAATCCTCCAGTGTGCTTTGATCGCAGCTTTATTTGGCTGGATATTCGGAGTAAAGGCAAGGGGATTCTGCTCGGTTAAATACAGATTCTGATAGATTTCCGTTTTCTGCTGTTCGAACCCATTTCGAATTTTGATTGGTGCCATGACGCTTTGAAAAAACGTGTTTTGGAAGATTTTGGAGATCTGGTTGGTCGATCCAATCTCTTGAAGTACGATGCTGTTTTCTTTTGGAGAATCAAACACATTTTCCGCGATGATCACCGAATTCGTGGGGTGATTTTCATCTTCGTAACCTCTCACCATTAATTGGACATGTTCCCCCAGGAACCAGTTCTGATCAACGGCTAAAATAGTATTACCATAGAGATCCAGTTCCGCTGCAGAGACAAACAGATTGTTAGAAACATGGATCTCACCCGAAGTTGATATCAGGAGTCCTTTCAATCGATCCTCAGGTGATGTTTTTTCTGGTGCCTGAAAAACACAGTCCATGACCACAACGTAGTTGGGATGATTCTTGCCTGTCACACCGATCGTTACGAGTCTCGCATTGGGAATCGCTTGTTCCATTTCAAAATCAAATCCCTGCAGCCGAAAGGAGCCTGCTGTTACCAAGTTGTGCCCGTAGATATTATGATGCCCCTGAGGGTGCGGGACGGTGTTCCACTCAGGAGTTTTGATCACGGTTCCCACCCGGGAGATGAGCCCGATATTCTCGGGTAACGGCCTTTCTTCAATATAGATTTTTTCCTGGTAAGGACCCTGATCCAGCACCTCCACCACTTCACCGGGCTGCAGTGCTTCCAGTGCTGCCTGAATGCTTTTGAACTCACCTTTTCCATCCTGGGAAACGGTCCGGATGGTTCTGCCTGTCAGCCAGTCTGCCATACCTTCCGTCTCCGCTTCAGAGATGAAAGGTCGGGCAAAGCTCCAGCGTTCGATCAGCTTCGTCAACCAGTCCCCTTTAACAGGAGCGGGACCCGGTGGATAAGCACCACAGCCAGTGGGAATCGTATCTGTTGTGTTTAAAATCTGGTACCGCAGAAAGTGTTCAGGATCGTTGAGCGAGGCGAGATAGGAACTCGTCTGGATTTTCACGTTTCCATCTGCAGGGCGGAGTATCATCTTACCAATGTCGTAGTCGTTATAATAAACATTATTCAAAATTCGCCATTGATCGGGGAGTGCATTGAAATCAGTCATCGCATTGCCCGAGAACCACAAAGGCTGCGTATTTTTCAGGAACACATTTTTCTGAATTATGACCGGGTGGTGTGAAAGATCTTTTAGAAAACCGATTGCCGCTCCACCATGAAAGAGATTCTGCTGAATCGAAAGATCCATGTTGGTGTTTTCCGGCAGGTGAAAGGAAATGCTCTTATATTTGTTCTGGCTGAAGACATTTGTCTCAATGTCGATCTGACAGCGTTCCTTCAATTCTTTGTGATACGTACTGATATCTAATTGAGACATCAGGCCTGGTTGAAACCAGTTGTGTTTCAGGGAGAGTTGGGTATTTTCCTCAGCATAAAATGTTGCTGACGATCCAAAAATACAGTGACGGACCTGAATGGTCTTTGAGCCCTTGACCGTCAGACCGCTTGAATAATGTCGCTTTGAGTATTGGTGCGTATTGTCAAAAGCCACAGAAGGCGGCGCCTCAAACACACAGTGATCTACAGTGAGATCTTGACAAGGACTAATATTGACGAGGTCAACATCCCGTCGGTGGCCTCCCCGGGAAAAATAGATCCCACTGAGCCGAAACTCTTTGATGTTGTTGAGCGCATGGCCGAAATAGCGACCTTTGTGATTGAAACTATCACTAACACTGTCCAGAGCTAGGACCGTTCCCATTCGGGAGACCAGTCCGGTATTCGGAGGGAACTTTCCCACCCGGAGAGTCTCTCGATAGGGGCCCCTGTCTAAGACTTCTACCACCTGTCCTTCCTTAAGCGCCTCACAGGCTGATTGTATGGAACTGAACTGACCACTGCCGTCCTGGGCAACGGTCAGGACCTCTCTTCCCTTGAGCCACTCGTTTAGTGAGGGTAGTTCGTCATCGTCAGCGGTTACTTGTGCGGGAACGGTGACCGGAGAATTTTCCGCGACCGATTCCGTGGCAGGAGCCGGCGACACCGGACTGTTTTCAGAAGGCAACTCTGTTTCAGGACGAGGGACGGTCTCTCCCTGCCAGGAATTCTTAAACGCGAAACCAAAGAGGCCCAGAACACTCAACATGCCGATCGCCAGAAAAACATTGCGTCGCTGCGAGCGGGCTGGTTGCGGCATGATGATCGTTGTTGCGTTCACGAGATCCTGTTTTTCAGGCTGGTTCTGTTCCTGCGAAATCAGAGTGGATTCATCCTGGTCGAACGAGATCCCGGAGGCCAACAAAGCGGAGATCACTTCATCCATGGTGGCATAGCGGTCCTGGGGATCTTTGGCGATCATCCTGCTGAAAATCGAATTCAATTCGTCTGGTATCTCAGGCCGTGTCTGGCTCAGATCAGGAATGGGCTGTTCGCGATGGGCTAACAAGCGGCTCATGACAGTGGAACCGCCGAACGGTGGTTCGCCGGTCAATAGAAAATGCAGAACACAGCCCAGACTGTAGATATCAGACCGCTCATCGGCAGTCTTGGTATCCAGGGCCTGTTCAGGGGCCATGTAATTGACCGTTCCCATGATAGCGCCTGTAGACGTTAAGTCTGGGGTATGGGTGCTGGTATCATCTTCCAGCTGCGATTGATCGCGAAATTTCGCCAGGCCAAAGTCCAGAATCTGCACGAAATTCTTCTGCTGGTTGTAAATCAGGTTCCCGGGTTTGATATCCCGATGGATCACGCCCCGTTGATGTGCATGCGACAAGCCCTCTGCGATCTGCAGTATGACCGAGACCGTCCGTTCCACGGAAAACGGTCCCTGCTGCCTGATAATGGTGGAGAGGTTCTCTCCGTCTGCCAGTTCCGAAACGAGGTACAGCATCTGCTGATATTCGTCTGCGTGATAGGCTGTGACAATATTGTGATGATTGAGGGCCGCCGCGGCCTGCATCTCGCGTTCAAATCGTTTGCGCAGGTCCGTATTGTCATGCAAATGCGCGGGGATCAGCTTGATTGCCACGGGGCGCTTCATCCGCTTTTGCCGGGCGCGGTAGACGACTCCCATGCCTCCTTGACCCAAAGGCTCAATCTTATCATATCCGGGGATGGCAGGAGGCAAAGAGGCCTGCTGCTCCTTAAAGAGATGATCGAGGTGCCTGATCAGGACTTCCTCTTTCAAGTCGTATTCAGCCACGAAACCGGTGAGGGAGATCTCTTCGACCGTGGATAATCTCGACTGGAATTCACGAATGATCAAGGCACTGTTGAGTTGTGCGATCGAACCCAATTCAGGAAAGCGTTGCAGATAATCATTCAATAATACAGGCTTTGTCTGCGGCTCTGCTTCACTGAAGAACTGCTTCCAGCGGTATTCCTGGTCGAGCTCCACCAGATCGGGTAACAGACTGCTACGCGCACTTTCAGAAAGACCTGCCAGAAGGTTTTCAATTTCTGGTGTCTCACCGTTTCTCCACTGTTTTTCAAACTCTTCGAGTAACCTGTCCTGGTCATCCGATTCATTCGGAGATTGTAGTCCGACCATTAAATTGCCTGTAATACGGTTAGCTCAATGAGGTACTGAATCAAAAGAAAAACAGGTGCATGATTGATTTACGATGGCACTTTTCCTGATGAGCAAAATCCAGCCATGCAGAATTCAAGTCCCCAGTGTGACGCCAGATAACTGATTACTTTTTGAATATGACAGTACGACTCCCAGGTATCATAAAAAATGGTAAGTCGTTAAAAATCAGTGAGTTCGTTCATTCTAGCTATACCTGTACGTGAGCACAAATAAAAAACGGATTCAACGGCGCGAGCATATTAACGAGAACGTGTATTGGCACTTCCCGATTTGCGGTAGTTCTTTTCCATGACGGATCTCTGTGATTGATCTGAAATAAAAAACATCATTTTTTCAAAATCGCTGATCAGGTTTGCTGTTGAAACCGGCTTACTGAATAGAAGCAGGGAACATCCCCGATAAACCAGATTCAGAAGAACCGGAAAACTGAGGAACCATCCTATGAATGCAGCGAACCAGATTACGTTAGACAATCCCTGGCGACTCCCTCCGCGGTCAATGATCAAGGTTGCAGCCTGCCTGTTAGTTGCTCTCTGTCTACATTCAGAAGCGAAGGCAGATCAACGGGTCTTCCAACAGAACCTGGGACGCAATCCTGTTAAAGGCTGTATCGAATTCTATTCCAGTTCCACCGGTAACAGTGGTTCTTATCGCGTGCGAAATACGACCAGTCAGGATCTGAAATACCGTGTCCGGATATTTATGAAGAACGGAAAGTCGACGACGCGGGTCATTCATGCTTCCGCATTCAATTATTCACGCCCCTCTGCATTTTCCTATGCCGGCGTCAATCGTATCGGGATAGACCGGGTGGACCTGCTGTTTGCCAGAGCCGAATAAAACTGAGTGGAATTATCAAAAAGCTGAGTCGTTCTCCGCATTCCTGTGTAGGGCTTCTACCAACCAGGGAATGCTCCTGTTTGTTTAACTGACTGTTCGAGGTAACTGAAAATGAATCGCTATCAATACTTATTTGCCGTCCTGTTTTGTTGCAGTCTGTCCGCATTTCTTTCGAGCACCGCCTCTCATTCAGAATGTTGTTTTGAAGCAGGTCAGAATCCGGATTCTCTGTCTGAGGAACTGTCTGCTGGTATGATCGATTTTAATAATATCAAAATCAGAGACTAGAAGTGACACGTCTCTGATTTATTGAATCTCAAAATTGCAAAACAAGATCAGTTCATGGACTTTATGAGATTGAAGACATCCCTGATTCTTGTAACGCAGTGAAACTTAACCCGGGGGGCTCAAATAAAATTCGGGCTGATCACGTTTGCAAGAAAAATGACCAATGGACGCAAATCAGACGACTCTTAAGTCTGAGACTCTGATTCAACAATTTATTTCGCACCAGAAGAGAATCTGCAGGCCGTTTGAGCAAATTCCATATGGACTGCGCTCAGCTCTACCCCATCATCCTCCTGCTCACCTCTTTCGCGGTGGGGCGTTTGTCGGGATCCATCGCTAACAGGTCGATCAGGTCGCTGCGGAACTCGTGGGGAATCTTCTCTGTCAGAGATTCGACGAAATCAGCTCTCCATAAAGCTGAGATGATTTCCAGTGCTGTCATGTCGCGCATTAAAGATTTACCACACAGCATCTCTACGAAAATTAATCCCAGGGAGAAGATGTCGCTGGCTTCACTCAATCGAGCTCCGCGTGCCTGTTCGGGAGACATATAAGCCGGGGTGCCAGAGATCCCGTTGGGACCTGCAGCCGAGACCGTGGTTGGCGCTAGTGGATGGGAATCGAGCAAGATGGTTTCATCTAAATCCAGCTCTGATTCTTCCGATACGGTAGCGAGATCTGCTTTCGTCGTTACCGGGAATTGCGGTACGGAATCGGAACTGTTTCTGGTGATGACATCGATCTGGCGATAAGAACGCGCGAGCCCAAAATCGACAATGACCGGTTCGACTCCTCCGCGCAGCAGAATATTCGCAGGCTTCAGGTCGCCGTGAACGATTCCCTTTTCGTGGGCGGCAGCCAGTCCCAGGGCGATTTGATGCGCGACCCTGCGGAATTGACGGTGTTCGAATCCGTTGCCGATCATCTCTGCGAGTGAGCCACCGTCAATATACTCCATGACGATCGTCGGTAAGGTGTCGATGGTATCCGCAGAATAAAGCGTGCAGACATTCGGATGATTGATACCGGCCGCCGAACGTGCCTCCCGCAGGAGTTGTTTTTCGGTTTGATCATCCTGTTTTGAGATCACTTTGATCGCGACTTTACGTTCAAGACGCAAGTCGTCGGCTTCGAAAACCTGACCGAACGCTCCCCGTCCTAACTCCCGTTCGATGCGGTAATGCCCGAGCACTCTACCCGCCTTCAGTAGAGACGTGGTATCAAGCACACCATCGGCACGCTTCCAGTTGGCCGGACAGAGTCCTCCGGACTGTAAAGCGTCTAAAATACGCAGCACGTCTTGAACATTACGGCCCACGCTCAAGTCATAACTGGCGGCGAAGCGCAGGGTCCCTTTCGGGTCAATCAGAAACAATCCGCGATTGGGCAGACCGTCGACCTCACGCCAGACACTAAAATATTGACACAGCGTGCCCTGGGGATCAGAAGCCAGGGGAAATCGGAGTCCTGATACACCTCCTTCATTCGCGGAGGTATTCAGCCACTGCAAGTGTGTCTCGACCGAATCGATGCTCACCCCGAGCAGTTCGCAGTTGAGTTGATCAAACTGCGATTTCTCGGCACTGAATCCTGTGAGTTCGGTGGGACAGACAAAAGAGAAGTCATGTGGATAGAAAATCAATGCCAGCCAGCGTCCCACGTAATCTGCGGATTGAATCTGCGTGCGTTGCAGGTCGGGAGTCACCGCGTGCAATTGAAATTGTTGAACCTGTGAACCAACGACACAGCTTTGTACGGAGTTCATTAAATCTCCTCAATGACTTTTCTATTTAAGACGCAACGCGAACGAAGGCAACCCCGTGACCTGCCTTAAACCTGTTCCTGGTCTTATTAAGGTTAGGGCAGGTAGTGTATCCCAGCAAACTGTGGGGATGCTGCCCATTATAAGCTTCTTTCCAGTCAGCTGTGAGCCTACGGACTGTTCCCAGACCCTTAAATACTTCGACTGCCAGGAATTTATCCCGGAATCGATTGTTGGAGCGTTCCGCATAACCGATTACCCAGTGGGTTCCAGACCGTTGTCACTCCATATGCAGTGCGGCACTCCTCTGGAAGAAAACCGTTCGGCCAGAGCATCAATCACATCCCCGCTGCGAATGTGTCGATCTACTTTCAATGCCAGACATCCTCGGGCAGTTCCCCGAAGTGATTTTCAATTGTTGATGAGTTCACCCGGGAATGCGAGATCAGAGGTCTGTTTCACAGAGGGGATAAGGACTCAGTCTTCTCCCAGATAAATACGTATTTTCTGAAATGCCCGCGATCGAATTTTACGGATATTGGCAGGTGTCATATTCATCTGGCTGGCGATGTCCGCCGTTGATTTTCCGGAAAGTAAGAACAGGTTCAAAACCTGTTGCTCATTCTCGTTCAAGCCGGAGAGTCTGATAACTCCTTCGGTAACGTCTCTTGTTTCTTCAATCGTTTCGACACGATCATCGATCAGATTTTCAAGCAGTTTGAGGTTATCAGAGCCTCCGGCAGGCGCAATCTGTAATTTGCGTAAATGGTTCCCGACAACATTGCGCAAGCAGGATTTTAACAGCTTGATGTAGCTGTGCCTGCCATTTTCCAGTCGCAGCTTCTCCGTCGCCATCACTTTGATCACAACTGTGAGAGTATCCTGAATGAGATCCTCAATTTCTTCCTGATCATCCAGAAGACGAGTCGTTAACCTGGAAAGGACCCACTGTGAAAGTTCCATCAATCTGTTGCAAGATTCGGAATCACCTTCAGAGGCCCGATTAATAAGTGTGGTGGAAATCGATTCAGAGAACATGGATAGATTAACCGTATGGGGCGAGAAGAGTTTCATGACAGTGTCTGCTGTGATTTGTATCAGGCTGACTAAAGTTGCTTATTGACTGTGCTTTTCGTTAGAGGCATCGGATGGAACCGTTTGTTCTGCGTCTATCAATCTATTGTTTCTCCCTGTGCAACAGGGAAATCGGACTTATATGGGCAAATACTGTACGTTATCTGTTGTTTCTTTACCGGCATCGACTCGAGCAGTTCGGGGTACTCCCCATCAAACCTTTATGGGACCTGATGTGAAAATCTGGCTGGTTACCAGGTTGTTTCTGCTTCATCTTTAAGTTTCACTGTCGGGGCAGAATGGGTGATATGGATGATATTTTTTAATTATATGTCCAAAGTACTGCAATTCATGTCACATAACTGATCACTGGTGACACCTATTAATATGTAGATCATATTGCCTCCAACTGCCTTCCTCAAAGTCTAATTAATTTACGAAAATTATCAAATTTACAATTATTCAGGTTTGATAACCTGAGTAAAGTGTGTGTATAAGTTTATTAATGATCACAAGTATATTAATGGTGTAATGTTTATTCGATTGCGTTAATGTGAACAAAAGGGATTGTTTTTTTGAGAGTCCAGATAGTCACACTCAGAATACTTTGAGACACAGCTAAGCAAAGGATATCAGGATGCTACTGACGAACTGGCTGAAAAATCTATTTCGCAAGCCAACTAAAAACCGTAGAAATCGACGTGTATTGCGAGCACGGCAACACAATTGGGGGCGACAATCGGCAGTAGAAAACTTAGAAGATCGTACACTATTAACATTCGTATCAGTGCTGTCTGGTTCTGATGTGGCCTTTCAGGGATCTTCTGGAGATGACAGTCTTTCCCTCCGCGAACAGGATGGGACCGGGTTGCTGGAATTCAGCACCGATGGGATTAACTTCACCACGGATCTGGGGGCTGGGAGTTCTATCGCGGTTGCTGCGATTACTGGTCTGAGTATCAACGGTGGGAACAATCAGGATACGATCGATCTATCTGATCTGGATGGTTTGGTAATTACCGCAGAGGTTACTGGCGGTCATGGTCACGACCACTTCATCACAGGCTCTGCAGACGTCGACTTTCTTTACTCAGGAACGAACAACGGCTCGGATTCATTCTCAGCGAACGGAGTCGGTGACAGTAAGATTCGCGTGCTGAGTGACAATACTGTCGTAGGACTGGCCAGTGGCTTTAATAACGGTGTCGATGAGATCGACGTTGCTGACTTTAACAATGTGCGTGTGGAGGGGACAACCGGAGATGATGTTCTGGATTTCTCTGCTGTAGCCTTTACTAATTTTAACAGCAGTTTCCAGGTCTACGGTCATAACAATAACGATACGATCACGACCTCCAACATTTCCGCAGGTGTACGGTATCAGGGGGGGCACGGTAACGATCACTTCATTATTGGTGATGCCGATGCGACTTTCATCTATTCAGGGACAAATAACAGCTCCGACAGCTTCACCACAAGCAGCACAGGTCTCGGTAAACTTGTCGCCTTAAACGATAACACTGTAATCGGTCTGGCGAGCGGCTTCAACGACGGAGTT
>NZ_JBLXHC010000001.1:357118-911022 GCF_048260065.1 Gimesia sp.
CAATGAGATCGACGTTGCTGACTTTAACAATGTGCGTGTGGAAGGCACGACCGGCAATGATGTTCTGGATTTCTCTGCTGTGGCCTTTACTAATTTTAACAGCAGTTTCCAGGTCTACGGTCATAACAATAACGATACGATCACGACGTCTGACATTTCCGCAGGTGTACGGTATCAGGGGGGGCACGGTAACGATCACTTCATTATTGGTGATGCCGATGCAACTTTCATCTACGCGGGATCGAATAACAGCTCCGACAGCTTCACCACAGCCGGCACAGGTCTCGGTAAACTTGTCGCCTTAAACGATAACACTGTAATCGGTCTGGCGAGCGGCTTCAACGACGGAGTTGTGCGTATCAATGAGATCGACGTTGCTGACTTTAACAATGTGCGTGTGGAAGGCACGACCGGCAATGATGTTCTGGATTTCTCTGGTGTAGCCTTTACTGATTTTAACAGCAGTTTCCAGGTCTACGGTCATAACAATAACGATACGATCACGACGTCCAACATTTCCGCAGGTGTACGGTATCAGGGGGGGCACGGAAACGATCACTTCATTATTGGTGATGCCGATGCAACTTTCATCTATTCAGGGACAAATAACAGTTCCGATTCGTTTACCGGAAATGACAGTGGGCAGACCGTGACGATTCTGGCGCTGAGTAATAATACAAATATCGGCCTGGCAGACGGCTTTGAGAACGATGTGGATCTGATCGATGACGGCGGATTCTCGGGTGTCAAAATATTTGGTACCACAGGGAGTGATACACTGAATTTCGAAGAGGTTCAATTTGCCGGTACGATGTTGATCCATGGCCATAACGGGAACGATACCGTGACGGCCACCCTCGATCGCGGACATGCCCTGACATATAATGGGGGCTATGGCAACGACACCCTGTTTCTATCCCTGACTGATGCTGAAGCACAGGACGTTGCCGTGCAGACTGCCCTGGACGACTTCTTCGCTGTCTATGACGGTAGCACCCCTTACACATTTGGCACTGACGGTCCGAGTTCGGCTCTGGATGGTATTACGATCCAGGATTTTGAGTCAGTGCTGATCCCGCTGGTGGTCAGTGGTGCCGGGGATTATCGTGTGGTTCGTAATGACCAGGGAGCCGGGACCGCCGATGATGAAATTGAAATTTACCGGGACGGCAATCTGATCGCGAATCAACTGATCAGTCGGACGAGTGAAGTCCGTGTGCTCGGGGCTACGAACTCCAGTGACTCTCTGGAAGTGGATTTCAGCGGCGGTGACCCTGTTCCAGTGCATAATGTTTTCTTCAATGGACTGGGCGGCAGTGGATCTGATGAATTGCTGATTACCAACGGCAGCCACACCGACACCATTTACACCTATGAAAATGCCCATGACGGCAGCATCAGCCTGGACGGCTCCCTTATCAATTATGTCGGTCTGGAGCCGATTACAAACACCGGTACTACTACAAATGCGGTCTTCAATCTCACTGAAGGGGGAGATGTTGCAACACTGACCGATAACGGGGCGACTTCGAGTCTGACCGGAAGCAGCTTTGAAAATACCACCTTCACTAATCCGACTGGTTCATTGACAATCAATGGCGGTGGAGGTGGGGATCAGTTCCTGTTTGGTGGCGTTTACGACGTTGCCCTGGACCTGGTCGTGGATGCCGAGACGATTTCTGTAAACCATGATCTTACGGTGAATTCCTTCACGTCGACTGGGAATACCCTGTCATCCGGTAGTTATGATGATATTTTTGCGATTGCAGGGGATATTGATATCACGACCTTCAGCGGCAAGATCGATGTCCGCGGGCTGCTCGATGCCCAGAATGGTGGCAGTGGATCGATTTCGCTGAACGCAGCGACGACGGTGTATGTCTCAAGCAGCATCACGACTGATGGGGGAGACTTTACTTCTGCAGGTACCAGTTTTACTGTTGGGGGAATCATCTCTACAGGCAGTGGAATCGTAGATCTGGACGGCCATTCGGGCGACATCTCCCTGGGGAGCGATGTATCCGCTGCTGCTTTCTCGGCAACCGGGGGAGCAACATTCTCTACTGGCAGCGGTGATAATATCAGTGTCACGGACGGAAACATCGATATCACGACTTCCAGCGGTAAGATTGATGTCCGTGGTCTGCTGTCTGCTCAGAATAGTGGGGCTGCTGCGATTACACTGGATGCTGCAACGACGGTATATGTCTCGAGCAGTGTGACGACCGATGGTGGCAACTTCATTTCTTCAGGAACCGACCTGACTGTAGGCGGAGCCATTACCGTTGGTGCCGGTGATGTGAATCTGGATGCCCAGACAGGGGCGATCTCCCTGGGTGGCGATGTGACGGGGGCAGCTTTCTCCGCGATCGGTGGAACGATGTTCTCGACCGGCAGTTATGATGACATTAGTGTCTCTTCCGGGAATATCGACATTACAACTTCCAGCGGTAAAATCGAAGTGCGTGGTCATCTGGACGCTCAGAACAGTGGAACCGCGACGATCACGCTTCATTCAGGAACGACGGTTTATGTTTCCAGCAGCGTGACGACTGATGGAGGTAGCTTCGTTTCTTCAGGAACCGACCTGACTGTAGGCGGAGTCATTACCGTTGGTGCCGGTGATGTGAATCTGGATGCCCATACAGGAGCGATCTCCCTGGGTGGCGATGTGACGGGGGCAGCTTTCTCCGCGATCGGTGGTACCTCATTCTCGACTGGTACCTATGACGATATTCGCGCCACGGCAGGGGATATCGCCATTACGACTTCGAGTGGTGAGATCGATGTGCGAGGACTGCTGGAGGCCTCGAATAGTGGAACAGGGACGATCACACTGAATTCAGCAACGACTGTGAATGTTTCAAGCAGCGTTACCACGGATGGTGGCGGCTTTACTTCTTCCGGAACGGATCTGTTAGTAACAGGCGCCATCTCCGCGGGCACCGGTGCCGTCAATTTGGATGGTCATATCGGATCGATCTCGCTGGGAGGTGATGTGACCGGTGCTTCCTTCTCTGCAACCGGTGGTACGAGCCTGACTACGGGGACCTACGATGACATTCGCGCGACGGCGGGTAATATCGACATTACGACTTCCAGCGGCAAGATCGACTTGCGAGGTCTGCTGGAGGCTCAAAACGGTGGAACTGGTGCGATAACCCTCAATTCTGCCACCACCGTCAATGTTCTCAGCAGTGTGAGCACCGATGGTGGAGATTTTCTTTCTTCAGGATCGGATCTTTTAATCGGAAGTGCCGTTAACACCTCCGGGGGGAACATTGTCTGGGATCATGGCAATGTTGCGTTACAAAGTGATGTTAATACCGGGGGGGGCAATTTCACTTCCGGCAATGGTACCGGGGATCTGACGACCGGTACTTACGATGACATCCGGACTGCAGGGGGTACTGCCACATTTGACCACAAAACTACACAGGTCAACGGGCAAGTCAATACAGACGGCGGTGATCTGAACGTGACATTGCACCTGGTGACTGCCAATTATGGGCCAACATTATTTTATGTAGCCTCTGGGAATCTTGTCTTTTCAAACAGTTCGGTCCTGACGGTTGATGCCTCGGCCGTGGATCTGGAAGATGATGCTCCCTTCGACCAGTTCGATGTGATACGAGCCAACAATGGCGATGTGATTGAATCCGGCCTGAGTATAGTCAGTGGGCAGGATGCGAACGGTGACGATACGGCGTTTGTTTACGAAGTGATTACCTCTGGTTCGAGCGAGATTCTCCGGTTAACCGGAGCGCCTCTGTTGCCGATCGTTGCCAGTGGGGCAGGGGATTATGTTCTGCAACTGGAAGATCTTGGCACTGCCAGCACAAATGACGATGAGATCGTGTTGTACCGGGATGGAGCAGAAATTGATCGTCGGGCTTACTTTGCTACAAGTTATGTGGATATCACCGGTGCCATGGGGACCAGTGATTCGCTCACGATCGATTTTGATGGCGGGCTGCCTGTAGTGCCTGGTCTCGGCAGTGATGGTGGAAATCCCATCCCGATTGACGGAGTGACTTTTGACGGACTGGGAGGGGCGGGCAGTGACACGCTGATACTTGAGGGAGGCACTTTTGATGCCGTGACCTTTAACTACGATAATGCCAATGATGGGGATATCGAACTGGTTGACGGGGCGGTGACTTCCAGCGTGAATTTCCTGGGGCTGGATCCCATCGTGGATACGACGACCGCTGCTGTGAAAACCTTCAATCTGCTGGGAGGCAATGACTCGGTCTCACTGTCCCGCGTCGATGCGACCACTTCGGTTCTGAGCGGTGCGACGATCGAGAACACGACCTTCACGAATCCGACGGATTCCCTTGTGATCACTGGTGGTTCAGGAACTGATACGATTTCTGTTACCGGTGCCAATCTGGATCTGGGGACGGCGGGAATTGATCTCTCTGCCGAAACGATCAACATTCAGGCTGGACTGACGGCTGCCTCAGTCGCGACCAGTGGAGTCAACCTGAACGCCAACAGCGGAAAAGATATCACATCGACTGAGGGGGATATCACCTTTACTCAGTCGGGATACATCAGTGCCGGCGGATCAGATCTTTCTGCTGCCAACAGTACCGATGACGCTGCGATCACGCTTGTGGCCGGGAGTGGCGGCCATGATATAGCCGTGAGGTCTGTGACCACGGATGGTGGTAACTTTACTTCCACAGGCGGACGTCATTTGAATGTGAATTCCGACATCCTGACCGGGGGCGGTCTGGTTGATTTGAATCATACCAATGGGAATGTGACGTTGTATGGAGATGTGACGGCAAGTGCGTTTCAGTCGGACGGAGTGAATCTGAGTATCTCCAGCAATCACGATATCCACGTTTCGGGTGTGCTGGGGAGTGGTGAAGGGATTGATATCAACCACACAGGTGCCGTGAGTATGGGCGGGACCGATCTGATCTCCGATGCTGCCGGGGCAAGTATAATTATTAACGCTGGCAGCGGCGGTCATGATGTGACGGTGCGTTCGGTGACGACCAGTAATGGCGACTTTATTTCGACTGCTAATCGACATTTCACGGCTAACTCATTCATTAACACCGGGAGCGGTCTGGTTGATTTGAATCATACCAACGGGAATGTGTCGTTGTATGGCGATGTGACAGCGAGCACATTCCAGTCGGACGGAGTGAATCTGAGTGTCAGCAGCAATCACGATATCCACGTTTCGGATATCCTGGGTAGTGGCGAAGGGATTGATATCAACCACACCGGTGCCGTGAGCATGGGCGGTACCGATCTGATCTCTGATGCTGCCGGGGCAAGTATTATTATCAATGCTGGCAGTGGCAGTCATGATGTGACGGTGCGTTCGGTGAAAACTATCGATGGTGACTTCGTTTCTACCGGAAATCGTCACTTCACGGCTAACTCATTCATTAACACCGGAACTGGTCTGGTAGATCTGAATCACACTAATGGGAATGTGTCGTTGTATGGCGATGTGACTGCGAGCACATTCCAGTCGGACGGAGTGAATCTGAGTGTCTCTAGTAATCACGATATCCACGTTTCGGATATCCTGGGGAGTGGCGAAGGGATTGATATCAACCACACCGGTGCCGTGAGTATGGGCGGTACCGATCTGATCTCCGATGCTGCCGGGGCAAGTATAATTATTAACGCTGGCAGCGGCAGTCATGATGTGACGGTGCGTTCGGTGAAAACTATCGATGGTGACTTCGTTTCTATCGGAAATCGTCACTTCACGGCTAACTCATTCATTAACACCGGAACTGGTCTGGTAGATCTGAATCATACCAACGGGAGTGTGTCGTTGTATGGCGATGTGACAGCGAGCACATTCCAGTCGGACGGAGTGAATCTGAGTGTCAGCAGCAATCATGATATCCACGTTTCGGATATCCTGGGTACTGGCGAAGGGATTGATATCAACCACACCGGTGCCGTGAGTATGGGCGGGACCGATCTGATCTCCGATGCTGCCGGGGCAAGTATTATTATTAAAGCTGGCAGCGGCAGTCATGATGTGTCCGTGCGATCGGTGACGACCAGTAATGGCGACTTTATTTCGACTGCTAATCGACATTTCACGGCATTTTCGAACATCAATACCGGAACCGGGATTGTTGACCTCAACCATGGGGGGGGAAATATTACCCTATATGGAAACGTCAATGCGGGGGCTTATGAAGCCAGCGGTGCGAACTTCAGCATGTCCAGTAATCATGACATTGTTGTCAGCGGGAACATTAGTGGCTACGGCATCAGTGCGATTCACTCCGGTTCTATCAGCCTGGGCGGGACCGATCTGGTTTCAACGGGAACACTGGGCAGCATCAATCTGCAGGCCGGTGGCGGCAGTCATGATATTGTCCTCAGGTCGGCTACCACCAGCGATGGGAGCATTCTCATTTCGGGTGGTCGTCACCTGACATTGAATGAGGATCTGGAAGCAGGCGGGACAGGTGCCGTTAACCTGGTTCAAGGTGGTACCCTGAATCTGGGAAACCATGATATTACGTCATCATCCTCAGTATCGATCTCGGCTGCAGCGATCAATGGTGGTTCCAGCTCATTGATTTCGTCAGGAACTGATCTGACTCTCATCAGTGGAAACAATATTGACGTGGGAGATGTTATATCCGGCGGTGTCTTCAATGCCTCTGCAACGACGATGACGCTCTACGGGACTCTGGACTTTGGTGACACAATGGGGTTCATCTACGGTAACCTGGTTGTGGCGTCGTCCGGGGAACTGGTTTTTGATCTCTTTTATGATAACGCTTTTCAAATGTTGATCGTAACGGGTGACCTGACGTTGATCGCCGGGAATACGGTTACTGTCGATGTGGGATATGACTATTCTCTGTCCGAAGGTCTCGGTCTGCTTCCTCTGGCACAGACCTTTGGTGACGAGACGGGCAGTGTTTCCCATGTTCAGAAGCAGGGAGATCCAGCTGAGCTCGCTAAGATTGATGATGTCTTTTCCAACCCCGATGGGATTTTTGCTTCAATCTGATTTTTTTAAACGCACGGAGGCATTTACTGTTACCCGGATGCTCAACAGGCATCCGGGTTTTGCCACTTTCTAATGCGTATGAAAAAAGCCTGGGAGGTTGTGATCTGCAGGAAACTGAAACTGTGGATTTTCGATCAATCAGAATGAGAGCGATGAATATGGGCCTGCCTAGTCAGAATAAAAAACAGCGCCGGGGCGTTGTGACCCTGGAACTGATCCTGGTCATGCCAGTCATGATCATTTTTGTGCTCGCCGCAGTTGAGTTTGGTGTCTTACTGTCTCAGATTAAGCAGGTAGAATTTGCCAGTCGCGAAGGTGCGCGGCTGGCTGCAGTGCAGACTCCTGGCGATCTCTCTACCGCAATCGGGACTGTCTCCAATCGCGTTGAGCGGGTATTACAAACAGGTGAAATTCCCGGGTACTGCAAAGTCATTCTGCAACACAATGTGGCAGCAGCGAGCAATCCCACGCAATCGACGGGAAGTTGTAACTGTCCGACTCCCACGACGCCTGCGTTACCTTCTGGGACTAATCTCGCTGCAGTGCGGGTGACGGTCTGTGTGGGGATGGAGAAACTGGCTCCTGATTTACTGTCATCATTCGGTCTTTCCCTGAACGGGAAAATCGTTTCGCAAACGACGACCTGGCCTTATGTCGAAGTACAGAATGTAAATTACTCCGGGAATATTTATGTTGCTAACACTGTTCCCCCCGGTCCGGCAAATGTGACACTGGTTGACCCGAGTACTGCCAACCGGTCGATTGCCTCAGCAGCAGGAACGGGAACCGGGCCCGCTCCCCTGGGGACGACCGATATTGTATGGGATGACGACAACCAGCGGATTATTTATTCGGACAGGTTCCAGCAGTCGATTGTGGCAGTGGACCCGGCGACCGGGGATCGTACTGTGATTTCTGCATCATCCGGCTCAACTGTAGGTTCCGGTCCTGCATTACTGAATGTTTCCGGGCTGGCGCTCGAACCTACCGGCACGATTCTGGCACTCACCAGCTTTTCGGGATTGATCCGGATCAATCCGGCTACGGGGGATCGGACGGTGCTTTCCAGTTCATCTGTGGGAACGGGGTCTGTCTGGCTCATGGGAGACAGTGTAGCGGTCAACGCGACTGGTGAGATCTATGTCGTGGGACGTAGTCCTTCGCTGGCTGGCGTGTATGCAGTGAATGCTGTGAGTGGAAACCGGAGTGTCGTTACAGCTGATACATTCTCGACTCCGCCACAAATCAGGATTGGAAATCCGGCAGATGCGATCTTCAATGCCTCTGGAGAGCTGTTGATTGCCAGTAACCTGAATATTCTTTCGATCAATGTCGCTTCCGGGACGAGAACACAAGTCTCGGGGGCAGGACTGGGTACCGGTTCTGCCATTACGTCTCCTCAGGGGATTGCCGTGCAGACAGACGGGACCATTCTGGTGAGTGACAGCGCATTACAGGCAGTGATGGCAGTTGACCCTGTCAGCGGGAACCGGACCGTGTTTTCGGGATCAGGAACCGGGACCGGAAGTAATTTTGGAGGCGGGATTCGTGACTTGACGATCGTGCCGTAGTCAGGCACAGATTGGGTCATCTGGGGGCCTGCTCAAAGGAACTGACGACCCGCAGTTGAGTCGTTTTAGATTTTGAACTGAATACTAGACTGTGTCCAGTTTTACTGTAGCGTCTCCAATGCCGTTTGGGACGAGTATATTAGATTGAATGACGCTATGGTTAAATGTGATGCGCTCTAGTTAGTCGAGGCCGGCCAGGGCACTGATTTCAAATCGTTTCCCGGTCAGCGAGAAACCAAATGAAGAGAGGAGATCTGGCAGCGGGGATGAGCCGCTGGAATCGGTCAGGTTCACACAGACTGTGACTTTCGTTTCTGTGGCTGAAGGAGTTGGTCCTACGGGAGAGCCGTTAATGTTTGAGTTCCCCATGGTTTCAGTGGGATTGGTACTTTTCTGAATGATGACGAGCACGTTACCAGCACCAGGAGATGCAGGTTGCTGATTGACGTCCAGATTTAAGGAATTGATGGCGAGATATTGATGAATCAGGTTACCGACAGAATTTGTTGTAGATCCGTAGGTCGCAGATTCACGGGCGCCTTCGACGGTGGCAGTAGTGATGGTCTGCTGCAACATCGAATACAGACTGAATTCCATGATGGCAAGTGTCATGATCAGAATAATGGGGAAGGCCAGGATGAACTCAAGCAGGACGGAACCCCGTCGTTTTTTTCTGGCCGCACTTCTGACAAAGACATCAGCCGTTGTTTGAGAAATGATTGATTCTTGAGATTGTGTTTGATTTTTAAGAGCCATGGTTAATCCTGCAGAAGTGTTAACAGAAAGATACATATGTATACATTTCGATAATGCTTGTTAGCATATCATCTGTGCCATCTTAATTGAGCTGACAACATTTCAAGTGGAATTCAATTTGTCATTCAGGAAGAACTTTTGTTCGAATCAGTATTACAAAGAGGGCAGAGTCCTCTGGTAACCAGGAACGCAAATTGCTTGCCAGAGTGTGTGTCGGTTCGAAAAAAAATAAGTTTGAAAGTAATTAGTTTTAGAGTGTGAAACAGAAATCTTTTATCCGGTAATTAACTGGCATAAATATCTATTTGAATGAATGCTTCTTATGAGACGAATTGAATTCCGAAAACGATCCTTCCAGAAAAATCGACGGGGAATCGCCATCGTCTGGCTGATTCTTTGGGCGAGTATTTTCCTGACTTTTTTTTGCGTGTTTTTTGAAGTCGCAACACTCTGGCAGGCACAGGTAGAGTTGAATGACTCTCTGGATGCCGCGGCACTGGCAGCGGTGAGTGAGTGGAAGACGCAGCGCGATATGAGTAATTTTTCAACCGAAATTCCCAGAAATGTTGGAATTGATTACGCTGCCGCTAATCCTGTTATGGGGGATACGGTCTTCCTGGGAGACAATTATGATCCAGGTAATTCACCCAATCAAAACAGTTTGTGTTCCGGAAATCTTGTATTTGGGAATCTCACCAGTTCCGGCAGCGATTATATTTTTAATGCAGGAACAAGTGGAGGATTACTGGCCGTAAGGACCCAGGCAACGATTCCTCTCTATGGATTTTGCCAATCGCTGTTAGGCGTCACTTTCTTAAATGTGTCTGCTTCGTCTACCGCGTTTTATGACACGGGGAGCGGTAGACCTCGGCTGGTGCGGGTTACATCTTACAGTTGTTCAGATTGAGCCTCTTGAGTGCACTCATCCAATGAAATGATGTGATTGAAGAAGTTTATTACTGCAGGAAGTAAAATGAAGGTAACCAATTTCGAAATATTCGAGACTACGATCAGAGATGAGAAGCTGGTCGTGATACCTCAAGGCTCCACGCAGGAGTTTTCTCATAAACAGATTCAAATCGAATCCAATCATCTGATAAGGCTCTTTAATTCACCAGAGTTAAAGAGTGTGATTGTTGATCTCAGCCAGGTTGATACCCTGGACAGTGTTATGATCAGTGCTCTCACCCGCTTACTGCAACTGGCCAGACATACGGGAGGACAAGCTGTTTTCTGTAACGTTAGTGATCGGATGCAGGCTGTATTAGAACGCATCAAACTGGGAACGCTTTGGCCTGTCTTTGACTCTCTCGACAGTGCCGTCGCCTGCATCACTCTGAAGCAGTAAAGCACAGTATCTGATTAATGAGATGACTGTGTTTTCCTGGCACTCGAAGGACTCCTGCCTGACTTCGCCTCAAGTTATGCTGTTAAGATTATTCCGCTGCTTTCTATCTCCCTCAAGATCCGACAGGTTCGTATCACTCCCCCTGAGCCCGCTTGCATTCAGGTAGCGGTATGTGATTTAAGATTTCGTGAATGTGACGATCTCGACAATCTGTCACCAGCGGTGAGTTGCTCTACGAATGTTGATAATGTCATAATGTCCTCTATCACATTTCTGATCGATTCACCTGTCTGACAGCGGAGACTGAGATGACGCCCACCGCACCGAAAAAGAAAACCCAGGAAAAAACCGAACCGGAGATTTCCTGGCTGGAAGCGGATAAAGAATATGGCTTAGGCGTGTTGAACGGGAAACTGGTTGCGCGTAACCCCAAGGGAAAAAAACTGGCAGCTGTTCCCAAGTGGCTCAAAGAGACTGAATTGGCTGACCAGTTGCTGGCACTCTGTGACTGGCTCGCAGAGCATGAAGCGGAATGCAGACACCGCGTGGAAATCTGGATGCTGCGTTCTCTGCCGGTCCCCCGGGAAGCGATAGAAAAGATCTGGTTCGATCCGGGCTGGTCCGAAGCACTGCAGAACATGGTGGTCACTCCCGTCGATGCCAAAGGGAAGCCCAATCCCGAGCAGACCGGTTTACTGCGCGACATCGTGAGTAATAAGGGAATCGGCGTCGTCGATCGGGATGGGGAGACCCAGTGGCTGAAAGCCGCCCAGGTGCTGATCCCCCATCCGATTCTCATCGATGGTCTGGAGGATCTGCGGGAAATTGCAGTCGATATGGAATTTTCGCAGTCCGTAAATCAGCTGTTTCGCACCGTCTTTGCTGCGACCGAAGAACAACAGGACTTAAAACAGATCATGGATTTTCGAGGGGGGCGATTCGACCAGTTGAACTTCGCCACATCGCTCTGCAAGCGACTGGGATACCCGGTCCGCGGCGGCTATGCCTGTAATCGGATCTGGGAGGACGAAGTTCCGCTGGAAGCACGCTACTGGGTGGGAGACGATTATCCCGAAGCGGAAACGACGACCTCGGAATTAATCTTCGTCGACGATGATCAGGTTCCCCGGCAGATTTCCACCGTTGGGCCGGTGACCTTCAGTGAAGGGATGCTGATGGCTTCGCAGATTTATGCCAAACGTAAAGTTGAGAAAGAGGAAGGGGACGCAGCATGACGACGGTGGCAACCAGACTGGCAGCAGGCGGACTGTTACCGGCAAAGACGAAGGCAGATCCGACAACGACGGAATCCATTGTAGCCCGTGCCTATCAGCATCCGGTTTTGGGTAACCGATGTGTCGTAAGACTGGCTTCAGATCGACTGGGCGAGGCGGAAGACCTGGCGATGGAATTTCTCGGCTTTGAAGCGCCTGAAGTCTCAAAACCAGTGGCGGTCCAGCAGCGTGAGATTCTCAGCTTTGCCGCTTGGGCGCTGATCAACGATCCTGATAATGCCCGCTTTGCCCTCGATCTGGTCAAACAGATGAAGAAGATCTCGCGCAGAGCAAAATCCAAACCGGGGCATGCCTGGGATGCTTATACGGCAATCGCAGACGAACTGGGACGTTCGGCCCGGCATTTCCTGCCTCCGTATTGGGAAGAGGTAGGGCAGACTTATAAAGAATTGAGCAATCAGACCTATGCAGGACGCGCATTGGGAAAGTCACTGGTGGCGGAACGCGTGCACGCACTCGAATCGGATCGCGAACGGCGGCGCGATGTCGTCCTGGAGTTTGCGCTTTCCGGTTGTCTGTCGGCCAAGGCCCTCTCCGAGTATGTTCAGGATTTGCAGGGGCAGTATCAGCCTGAAGAAGCATTCGAAATATTCCGGGATCTGTGTACGCGCAGGACTCGGGGCGGCATGGCTCCCTGGGCGAGTCTGGCCAAAGATTTCATGAAGCTTGCGAAAGCAGCGGGCCTGAATGCGGATGAGGAACTGGAACGCTGGCTGGAGGGGGTGATTGATGTTCCCGCGATGGAACGGGCACCGCTGCAGTTCTGGAAGTCCTGCAGTAAACACTGTCAGAAGCTTGTCGCCCGAAACCCTGCGTTTGCTATTGCTTTACTGCAGCATACCAAACCCGTGGACGATTATCGCAATCTGGGGAAAACGGAGGCCTGGCTTGAACTGCTGGATCAGTGGGGGACGTTCGAATTTCTCTGGGAAGACGGGCATCAGGGAGCTCCGCCTCTGGGAGAGCCGATTGCAGTCTGGCTGGGCCGCCTGTTGAGAAATGTGCGTCCCCTGCCGGACCGATTACTGGATCTGTTCCAGAAACTGGTTCCCCGATTGCGCGCCGAGGGCGCACCTCTCGCGCTGGCAGAAAAACAGCGATATTATTACCGATCGATTGATATCGATCTCCTGGAAGCAGCACTGGCTAATGGCGTGCTGGTAGCCGATCCACCAGCGGCCGCACCGATTGATTTTCAGGGATGGCTTGCCCGGGAGAATGACCATGCACTGCGTAACCAGGACATTGTGCATGCGGCTCAGGATGAACGATTTCACGACAATCTGCTGCAGTCTCTCGATGATGCACTGACGCCGCGCAACAGGCGACGTGTCTATGGTGCTTATATTCAGGCGGATGAACAGCTGACGTTCCCGGAAGCCGCCAACGATCGTCCGGGGATCAGTGAGTTGTGGCGGCAGCATCTGGCCGGACTGATCGACGAACTGGAAGAGTGTGGAGCAGCCAGTTTTATTAATTTCAGCGAACGTCTGTTTGCGACGCTCTGGCCGGAATCGCTGAGTCGATTTCCGGATCTGGCCGGTCGTCTGACGGAGTTCAATCCTGTCAATGTGCTTCTGCGTACTCTGCAGGCCGGCGTGATCGATGAGTACGGTCTCCCTGCGCTGGAAGAGGCCGTCGAGCAGAATGAAATCAAGATCGAGAAATCTACGAGTTACTATCGAAATACCTGTAATTGCACGCTGACTTTTCCTGATATCACTCTGTACGATCAGGGAGCTGCCTGGGTGGTGCGGGGGACGGGAAATACGACGAAACATGAACTGCAGGTTCCCAAAGATTCTAAGGTCGAATCGGTACACGTGGTGGGGGATGACCTGGCTGTGGGGTGTGTCGATAATTCCTGGCGTCACTTCTTTTTCTGGGCCAGTCAGCCCGACCAGGTACGCTCCTCCGAATATGGTTTCGCCAATTCTTGTCTGGCGGTTCCCCGAGAAGATGGCGGGGTGTTTCTGGGCGGACGGGTGATTTATCCGGGAGACAGGAAAGGGCCGGATTCACAGCCGTTTATGCATGATGGAACGCGTTTCTGGATCTGTGAAAATAGCTACGATACCCCCAGTGGCGAGTATAAATGGATGCTGTTTGAGGTTGATCCGCAGACAGGAAAGAAGCTGCGCACGAGTTTGCCGGCCTGGTTTGAAACAGAGAACCGCGAACAGGCTGTCTTTGAATGTTCGGCGTTAATACCGGCTGCTCCCGGATGCGAAAAGAGCCCCCTGGGTATTCAGGACGGGATGCTGGGCTGGAAGGTGGTGCAGCGCGGGGATGGCAGTTATTACGGGGAAGGCATTGACGGGCGTCGCTGGGATCAGCCTTTGATAGACGGCAAGCAGGGAGCACAGGTCCCGGTTGGCCTGTTGCAGCAGCCGGGGACTGAGAACTATCTTCCCATCTCAACCCAGAGAGAGCTTCATAGTAATTTCAGTTGTTTATGGGATCCTGCAGGCAGCACGGTGATTGCCCGCCTGCAACCATTTACCACACGTTCTGCCGCCGGGCAGACTTTGCTTCTGCCTGTCAACTACTGGCATCTGCTAAAACCTCGGCATGAAGCTTCGTCGCGGAAATTACGCAAGATCAGCATGAAACAGTGCCGGGAATTATTTGATCAGGCAGAGCAGGACCTGCAGCAGCTAAAGCAGAAACGGATCGAAGATCGAACCTTGAAGCATGACGATCTCCCCATGCCTCCGATGCCGAAACTGGTCGCTGCTGTTAAAAAGTATCTGCCTCAGGCACCCGAACGAATGGTGACGGGGATAGCCGAGGTTGTCGGAGACGTGACTTCGCTGATTCTCGATTTCAACAAAAAGCTGAAAGACCTGGCTGAGTGTGCGGAGCAGGAAAGTTCCGATGCTTCCGGTACCTCGGAACTGGTGATCGAAGCAGCCAGCCACTCCTGGAATCTGCCGCGCGTGACCTATTATTCGTTCGATGAGGAAAATGCATCGCTGAAAAAACATCTGACAGCAGTCGCGGAATTCCTGAAAGGAGAGACACCCGCCGGGCCTCTGCCTGGCAGCCGGTATGTCTGGTATCAACTGCTGGAAGGGATGAGACTGCAGAGCTGGCGGGCTTACTGGCAGGCGACAGTATCCCAGCTCGAACAGAAATCAACTAAGAAAGCACACTGGTTCGAATTACTGGCCCTCTGGAGCGAACTGGGACTGAGTGATCTGCCGGGGCAGTTTGCAGTGATGGAAGGCTGTCCCGAGAATGCAAAGCAGGACCAGTACGGGCGATATGATGTCGAGACGAATGCGGGGGACTCGTATTCGCTCCAGAAGGGGAAAGATCTGTTTATCGTACTGGAATGCAATCGTTACGGAGGGTTGCCGTTCGAAATTCTACGGTATTCGACCGCGAAGACTCCCGGGAAACCGCCGGGGATCAAGGTGCAGAACATTCGCGATTTAAAACCCACCGTCAGCAGCGAAGAATTAACAGCCATGGTGCAGGCAGTTCAGGAGCACGACGACCTGGCACTGCCAACGCCGGAAGAACTGAAAACCGTCGCCGAGAAACTGATTGTGTCGCCGGCTGAAATTGCCATGATCTGGCTGGCTGGATTGAAGATGGATCATTACGGCTACAATATTCTTCCCACAGAAATCCGAAACAGACTGGGGCTCAAAGTGGCAGAAGTGAGTGCTGCTGCACAGTCGCTCAAAAATCTGAATGAGGAACTGTTCGCAAAACTCTGTGAATCGATTGTGACCCCGGCGGCAGCGCCGTTTGCTGACGATCGCGGGCCGGCATTTGATTCGCTGGTCGAAGCCTGGGAAGCCAATATGCCTCGACGTCTCCCGTTAGATGCCGATCTACAGAAGAAACTGTCCGCCATCGCGAAAGAGTCTTCCTGGAGACGGGAGAGCCAGGAGCAACTGCTTGCATTGGCGACCAACCCGGAAAAAGATCCGCTGCTTCAACCACATGAAATGCGGATTGAATACACAGAAGACGGACATTATCCTGCTCTGGAAATCGTCGCCAGAAAACAGGAAACGGCGATCGATGCGGGACTGCTGAAATCAATCGCGCAGCTGGTAGGCCTGATTCACAATTTCACGCCGGCCGGTCATGCTGCACGTGCCACGATGCCGGCCCTGATCAAACAGGTAGGCAAGTTACTCGACAGTCCCAAAACGCTGTTCCTGTTGCGTCTGGTATATCTCCACAATTACGGCACGACAAAAAATCCAGCTCCGTCAGAGTGGTTGAATCAGAATCTGGGAAAAGGCAAGAAAGAGAAAAAAAATCAGCTGCTCAGGTACGATGATGAACTGCTTTCAGCTGTTGCCTGTGATGCGATTCATCAGGTTGATATCGCGTTTCACCCGGCCGCCCTCAAAGGGCCTGTGGAACTGGATCGGATGCAGGGGATTCTGAATATGGATGTGGGCGAAGATTATTTCGGCAGTATGCAGTATGGACTGCCAACCGTGGTTCTGTTGTTGAGTCCGGGTTTCAAAAAACTGGAACAGGCGATCTCTGCATCCGGCTATGAACCGGAACAATGGCTGCAGAATCCGCTGTTGACGGCGCCTGAAGTTGTGGCGGAGATTCAGAAGAAGAATAAACTTACCGAAGAAGCCGCGATATTATATGCTCAACTACTGGCTCTGCCTGATCCTACTACGGCAAATCTGCGGACCTGGAATGACTGGACACCTGCCCGCATTAAAAAGGCTTCGGCAGAACTCATCAAAAAAGAACTGGTCATGGAAGCCAAGCGGGCCCGGGCAGGGCGGAATATCTTTCTGCCTGGTCCCTGGACCGAACAGAAGACTCCCTGGTTACCTCTGGAAACCTGGAAGATCGAGCTCTTGACTGAATTGGATCTGGGGAGCTCGACTCCGTTCCCGGCAGGAGGCCCACTGGTCTTGCGGCCTTTCGAGGAGCTCTTTGCAGCTGCCTGGGAGCGTGTCAAAGCGGGAGATGCACCGCGCTATGAAGAAGTCAAACGGAAACGCAATAGAAAGTAATGGAACAACATGGCTAAAAAGAAGGCAGTCAGGAAGACAACAACAGAAGCAGGCGCTTCCCCCGCAGCCAGTCAAAATTCAACACGCCAGCAGGCGCCCGCCGAGGAACGCTACGCGGAGGAACTTGCATTTCTTCGTGCCGTCGATGACGGGCCGCGACCGGCCGGCTGGTTGCTCTCTCCCGAGCGGGTGGTGGATTTTCTTTGTGGAACGAATGGAGAATCGATCCGGGCTCCCTCGTCCAGCAATCTGTCGGCAGGGCTGCCGAAGTCGATGAAACTGGAACCGAAGTTTGTCGGCCCCCGTTCGCTGGTGGAACGCTGTGTCGTAACTCTGGCGGGTGAACGCGGGCTGCTGCTGGTCGGTCAACCGGGGACGGCGAAAAGTATGCTGGGCGAACTGCTTTCGGCAGCCATCAGCGGAACCAGCGCGCTGACCATCCAGGGAACCGCTGGTGCCAGCGAAGATCATTTCAAATACGGCTGGAACTATGCGATGCTGCTGGATAAAGGACCGCGTCCGGAAGCACTGGTGCCGTCTCCCGTTTTTACGGGCATGCGACAGGGAGCTCTGGTCCGCATCGAAGAAATCACACGTTGTCTGCCGGAAGTACAGGATTCGTTAATCAGCCTGCTCAGTGAACGTCGTCTGATGATTCCGGAACTGAGCGGCGCGGAAGGCAGTCTGTTTGCGGCACCTGGATTCAATCTGATCGCCACTGCGAATCTGCGGGACCGCGGTGTATCGGAGATGTCGGCGGCGCTAAAACGTCGGTTTAATTTTGAAACCGTGCTTCCAATCGCAGATCCGGAACAGGAAGTCCAGCTGGTGGGAACCCGGGCCCGGGCAGTGCTGCATGAATCCGGGCTGACCGGGGACGTCGATCAACGACTGCTGGAAATTCTGGTCACCACGTTCCGTGATCTGCGGGACGGACAGACCGGCGAAGGCTGGGCGGTCGAACGTCCTGCAGCCGTGATGAGTACAGCGGAAGCAGTCACCGTGGCTGCCGCCATCACACGACAGGGGGCATTCTTCACCGCACAGAAAGACCCAGTTTCGCTGATTCCCGGCTATCTGCTGGGAGTCGTCTTCAAAGATAACGTGGATGACCGGGATCGTCTGCTGGCTTACTGGGACGGTCCCGTACGTCGTCGGGGTGAGCAGGATCCGCTCTGGAAACGGATGTATGAACTGCGGGATATCCTCGAAGATGCCGAGCTGGAAATCTGAACGCCAGCATGACGGAATGGACTTCAGATCGCATGAACGAGCAACCTGAAGAAGTATTAAAACAGATTACCAGTTGCGCAAGCCCCTGGCTGATCGGCGTACGGCATCATTCAGCGGCGCTCTCCCGGGTGATGCCCACTCTGCTGGATGCGTATCAGCCTCAGGCGATCCTGCTGGAAATGCCCCCTGATTTTCAGAAATGGCTGGAATACCTGGGACACGAGGAACTCGAAGCCCCCGTCGCGCTGGCTGCGTGCAGCGATGCGCAGCTCATTTCATTCTATCCACTGGCAGATTTTTCTCCCGAACTGGCCGCCATTCGCTGGTCGTATCTGCATCAGGTTCCGGTGACGCTCTGCGATCTGGATCTGTCAACGATGGCCCGCGTGGATCGTTCTCGGGACCCGAGTGACGCGTCTGGAACAGCGCCGACCTGGCTAGAGAAGATGCTCTCCCGCATGGAAGTGCGGGATACCGGTGCCCTCTGGGAAAAACTGGTCGAAACGCCGGCGGCAGGGGCAACACCCGAAGCGGTCCGGCGGGCGGCACTGCAGTTTGGCTGGATGGTGCGTTCTTCCGCGGGGGGACCGTCCCACTCCGATGCACATCGGGAAGCCGCCATGCGGGCCGCAATCGCTGACGCGCCGTCGCGTTCGGCTGTGATTGTCGGCGCTTTTCATACAGCGGCCCTGCTGCCGGAGCCGCAGCTCTGGTCGCCTCCCGCTCCTCTGGAACAGCAGACTGAGAAAGAGGAGGCAACTGCTCTGGAAACGTCGCTGATTCCTTATTCCTTCGGACAACTCGATCATCGCAGCGGTTATCCCGCAGGCATACAGGACCCGGTCTGGCAACAGCGAATGCTGTCGGCAGTAACGCGGGAAGAGACCGAACAGATCATCGCGGATCTGTCTGTAAAACTGTGCCGACAATTAAGACAGGCAGGCCACGTTGCCGGTACACCGGATGCTGCCGAGATTGTGCGCTTCGCCAGTGACCTCTCTCGACTGCGTAAGTTCCCGGTCCCCGGACGCGCCGAGTTTCTGGAAGCGATTGAAACTGCCCTCGTACAGGGCGAACTGCTGGGACGCGGCCGGGCGGTCGCGGCGGCTGCCCAGACTGTACTCGTGGGGCAGCGGATGGGACGATTACCGCGAGGAACGCCGCGCAGCGGTCTGGCACTTCAGATTGAAGCCGGCATCAAGCGTTTGAAGTTACCCTCAGTGGAATCGGTCGGTCAGGAGCCACGGGAACTGCGGCTCGATCCGCTCCGGTCCAAACTGGATCGTGCGCGGGCTGTGTTTTTACGACGCCTGTGTCTGATCGGAATTAACTACGCCACACGCAGAGAGCTGGAACAGACCGGCGTGCGTGAGAACCTGACAGAGGTCTGGCGTGTGAAATGGACGCACGCCACATCAGCAACCGTCGCCGGCTCCGGCATGCATGGCGTCACCCTGAATCAGGCTTGCGAGGCTTTTATTCAGCGGATTCATCAACAGGAAACACCGGACAGCGAACGTGATGCCTTACCCCCGGCGACTCTGCTGGCGCAATTAAACACCGCTGCCGAATGTGGGCTGGGTGATGTGACAACCAGACTGCTGGTCCTGATGCAGCAAACATTTCCCGGGGCCGCAACCACCGCACAGCTCGTCGAGGCAGCCACCCTGCTGCGGCGGATTCAGTCAGGACATGTGCTGGGCTTACCCATTGAAGAGGATGAGACTGCACCGCCAGACGTGGAACTGTTTCAGGTACCAGCCGAGCTGCTCAGCATTCGGGCTCTGATTGAAACGGCGTTGTCACAACTCAAGGGGCTGCAGGGCTCGGACGATCCGGCGGACGTAGTCTCTCTGACCGATTTGACGTCGTTGATTATCGGAGTCGCAGAGGACGCTGCAGACGATCATCAGGAGATGGGATCGCTGCTGCCTGGATTATGCAGTCAACTGAATCGCCTGCGTCGGCACGGATCTTCCCGTATGCAGGGGGCTTCCTGGGGAACGCTGCTGCTGGCCGATCAGGTCGAGGAAGATGCGTTTCAGAGCAGTCTTGCCGGTTGGTATGACGCCGCCTCCAATCAGGAGGGCCGAGGTCATCTGGCCGCGCGGCTGGGGGGACTGCTGGTGCCATTGCTCCCGCTGGTGCTGGTCAATCCGGACTGGCTGGCTGGTCTGGACGACTGCCTGCAGGACTCAGACGATACTGATTTCCTGGCACGTCTGCCTGCACTGAGGAAAGGCTTTCAAGCAATCGCCCCCCATGATCGGACCCGTCTGCTGAACGATCGCCTGCTATTGCTGGAGCCTGCTGGCCCCACAGATTCCAGGGTTCGACTTGCCGCTGATCCGGAACAGCTGGCACGCAATCTTACTGCTGACCGCGGGGGACGGGCAGCGGTCGCACAGCTCTTTCCCGAATTCCCGCTGCAGCTCACGGACCGCAAAGATGCGTATGCCGAACACACGCGAATTTCTGATCCGCCGGGTGAAATGAAACTGGCGGATCGCTGGCGACTGATTCTCGGTGTGCAGGGTTGTGCTGCACCCCGGGCGAAGCAGGTCGCGGCGGCGCTGGATCAGTTGTATGGACGCTCCGAACGTGAGGGGCGCCAAGAGCAGGATGATTTGTCGCAAGGCAGGGGAGGCACCGAAGACGCGACGCCGGGAGTCCGCGAATGGATCGAAGATGTGGATCGCCTGTTCGGAAAAGATGTGTGCGAGGAAGTACTCGGTGAAGCCGCGGCCGGCGGTCGGACTGCTGTGCTGGAACACCTCGATCAGACACGTGTGAAACCTTCAATCGAACTGCTGGAGCAGGTTCTATCGTTGAAGGGAGGTCTCTCTGAGCGGGAGCTGGCACTCTTAAGGAAACTGGCACGACAGATCACAGAGCGGTTGGCAAAGCAGCTGGCGAATCGTCTGCAGCCTGCACTGTCCGGCCTCAGCCTGGCCCGACCGACCCGCAGACGAAGTCCGCGACTCGACTTCGCTCGCACGCTGAGTGCCAACCTGCACACGGCGTATCGTAAGTCCGATGGCCGCATCTCGATTGCGCCGACGCGGATGGTCTACCGGTCTCCTGCCCGCAGGCACATGGACTGGCACCTGATTTTTGTCGTCGACGTTTCCGGGTCGATGGAAGCCTCAGTCATCTACAGTTCGATGATGGCGGCCATCTTTTCCGCGTTGCCAGCCATCGATGTGAAATTTTTCGCCTTCAGTACACAGGTGATTGATTTTACAGGGCAGGTCGATGATCCACTCTCCCTGCTGATGGAAATTCAGATCGGCGGCGGAACACATATCGGGCTGGGACTGCGGGCTGCACGCGAGGCGATTAAGAATCCGTCGCGCACCCTGGTGGTGCTGGTGACCGATTTTGAAGAAGGCTTTTCGGTTCCCGAACTGCTCGCGGAAGTGACCATGCTGTCGAATGCCGGAGCAAAACTCATTGGACTGGCAGCCCTCGATGACGAAGCCAAACCCCGCTACCACGCCGGGACGGCAGCGGCCGTTGTCGAAGCGGGCATGCCCGTGGCCGCCGTCAGTCCGGAACGACTGGCCGAGTGGGTTGCCGGCCAGATTCGGGGAGGCACAAAATGAATGCTTCCAGTCGTCCTTCCGTCAGTCCTGCTGTGATCGCCGCCATCATTGAATCCGCGCCTGACCGCGTGCGTCGACGTCTGGATCGATCGCCTGACGCCGCTGGTGAATGGAAGTGGATCTTTGTGGATGAGGCCTGGTCGATCACCGCGGGAAATGAAACCGTCACACTCTCCGGGCAGCATTTGACGTCGGTCGATCAGCTCAGCTGCTCCTGCCTGTTGACGCCGAACTGCTTTCATATCGCCGCTTGTCTGACCAGTCTCGAAGTCGCGCTGCTCGAGGATCATCCCCAAGAGGTGGAACCGGAAGAGACGCAGGATTTCGTTGAGGAAGCAGCAGAACCCACGGGAACGGAACTGTCCGACGAACAGAAAAAAGCGGTCGCCGGCTACGAGATCGCGATCACACGGATTCTGGAAGCAGGCGTGGCCAATGCCGGAGTCTTTCTCCAGTCGCAACTGTTACGGGCGATCCACCAGTGTCGAGCCGCGGGACTGCACCGCATCGCTGCGAGCGGCGTCAGAATTCTTACGGGAGTGACCGGGTTTCGCAAGCGGGCTCCTGAACAGGATTCTCAGCAGCTCGCGCTGGACCTGGCAGAGGCGCTGGAAGCGCTACATCATCTCCAGGCATCACAGCCGGTTGCCGACTTCTGGATCGGAACCGCCCGCCGGGCACAGTTTCCCGTGAATCCCCGTAAGCTGCAGGGAGTTCTCGCCGAACCGGTCATGACGCGCAGTGGCTATGCCGGGGCCAGCGTGCTGTTCCTGGGAGGCGACGACCAGTTCTATACAGTGGGCGAGGTGCGGCCCGGCGATGAGCAACTGGCCCGGGATGCCTATCGCGGAGGCGTCCAGATGGGACCGCTGATTCAACCGGCACAGAAACTGGCCCGCAGCAGCTACCTGGGGACGGAGTTGACGGCCTCGCGCGAGGGGCGGCTGGGACGGGGCACCCGCGTGAAGATCGTCGAACAGGGAGAATCGTCCTGGCAGAGTCCCGAGTTTGAAAAACGCTTTCAACGTCCGCTGAGCGATCAATGGAATGCGGTCTTCAATTCAGGCCTGCTTCCTCCGGAAGCGAGGCCCGCGGGCTGGGACCTCGTTTTTCTGACCGGTACCGTTCTGGGAATCTGCGGACCTGTCTTACTACTGGAGCTGTCTGAAAGCAGGACCGTCATCGAACTGGCGATCGAAAATGACCACCCGGCCCTCTGCTTTCGTGAAAATTTACGCATCCTGAGTTACGCTCCCGGCCTGGCTTTGAAGATCGTCGGTCGTCTGAGTCTGCAGAGCTCCCTCCGCGTCTTTCCGCTGGCTCTGGTGCAGGAGGAAGCTGCTGATGCGGGAGACCACGACGACAGACCACGGCTCGATCTGCCCCTGGAGTTCCAGGGGCGCCTCTTCCTCGGATTCGACGAATTACAGCGGTCCCACCTGCAGCAGGCACAGTCGACCGAAACCGTCCTCACACAGCTCCCTGCCGGGGGAGAGCCGGATCAACTCTCTGTGTTAAGACGTCGCTGGATCGCGCTGATGATCGGCGGGCTGAGCTCCCAGCGCAAAACCAATCAGTCATTTCATGCGACCGACCTCAGCCAGTTGAAGCAACACGGTTTCGAAACCGCCGCTGCCTTGCTGGATCGTTATCCCAGCATCGCCGCGACAGCGGAGCTGATGATCGCCAATCTCTTTCTGGCCTCGGCCATCTATCTGAAGCATTGCCAGTTGGAACGGTCACGCGCGCTGGCGTTGCATTATCTGGAAGCCGGCTTGGGCCAAAGGCTGTAAAACAAAAAAGCCTTAAGCTATTAAAGCTTAAGGCTAATAAAAATGAGGGCGCAGGGACTTGAACCCTGGACCTGCGGATTATCAGTCAACGAGTAGGAGTATTGGAATCTACTATTATAGCCTCAAATGCTAACTGTTTAGAGTTCGGGACTTTTACATATCACTCAAAGGGCATGCAAACACCATTTGAACGCCGTTTAGAAACGAAAGTTGGTGACACAGTATCAGAATCTTCGTAAGGCAATAGTTACACTTCGTGAAAAACAAGACGTTTATTGATACAGAATTCCGTTCCGTCATTGTCTCGGAACGAGAAAAACAGAGACATTCTGGTATGGAGCTACTCTCCCAGCTTAACAACCGGGTGATACGTAATTTCCTGAACGATGGTGTTAAGGTCAGGGTAACTGAAGTATTCCAAATCCACTTTATCAAGAGTGGTTTTGTTAAATGTTGCAGTGACAACGATATTTTTATAAGTCCACCCTCCGGGTTCATCCAACGGAGTTTCTAACCTGAAAATTAAGTTTTTAAAATCATTGTACTCAGAACGGTGTAGTGCCTTGAGGACGGCGGTGATTTCTTTTTGTAAATCTGACTCTCTTAAAGTGGGACCAGTCCCAATATGAGAATGTCTTTCAACATCTAAACTTGAATTTATTTTTTTGACGAAAACAGTCCCACTAATGTTGGCACCTGCAACAATCTCATACCTTAATCGATCCAGTGTACCCAGCGGTTGGGATGGGCCTTGATAACTCATTGTTTTGAGAACATCCAAAATACCGACAATCACCAGCCCAATGATCAGTAAACAAATCACAATAACTCCAAGACACCCTCCAACGCCAATGGACACTCCTAATAACAGCGTTCGGTTACGGCCTTCCTCGTGTTCTGACATTCATACACCCTCAAAAATGCCCGCTTCCTGAATGTGTGTCTATGTTCAAGTTACAATGGTTTTAAAGGACATACAAGCCTTATGAATTAGAAAGGTGAGCTACTTTTCAGTGTACTTCTTTTAGAAGCAACTCCCTGCCATTCTTCTTTACAGCGGGACTGATCCTGTTAAATAGAGTCGGAGGGGCGAAGCATGTGTGCCTGCCCGCCTGGCGACAATCTGATCAGAACAGAACTTCTTGGGTAGTTTCGAGTGACACTGATGTTCAAGGATGGATTTTGATCAGGAACTAGGATTCCAGCATCACCTGCTTGAGCTCCGATAAATTCTTCCTTCGTTGCAGTAATCAGCTTATGAGCGCCTCTTAAACTGCTGGCAACTTCGATTCTCTTCTCAGGCTTTTCTTCTTCCGTTTCACTTTTATGAATCTGCCCACTCAAGCCTGATTTTTCGTAGCGTTCTGGTTCAACATAGGAAACGATGACCTGGTCGTCATTTTCGCCCGGAGGGAGTGGAGTTTGTGCTGGAGCTTTGCCAACTTCTTTCTTGGCCCAGTAGCCACGTGGGGGGCGGGGGATAACATGGCGTTTACAAAGCTTGGCCAGCCCGACATCAGAAAGTCCAAATTCTGTCGCCAGGCGAGAGGCTGGGACGGACCAGATTTGTTCGTATAGTTGCTGCCGGGAGAGCTTTCTGTCTGACATAATACTAACACCCTTGCAATTATTGCTGAAAAGGTGTCGTCTATTTTGCCAACTGTGTCGTGACAGTCAAATATTTTCTGTGGTTTGAGCAGTCCTCATCCGCCCAGCCACCTGTAAGTCTCTGAGGCTATTTTGGGTAACTGCAGGTTACCCGGAGACTTTCAGTGTCCGCATGTCGGACCAATTACAAAAGTGGTTGTCAAGTTCTTCAGAGTGTGAATCGTTCTCTACTCAGACTGGTCCTTGCCCCTCCAATTCACGCCCCAACCAGGCTATCGACTCGTTCATAAGTTTTTGAGGGACCGTCGTGTAGTGGATTTCCTCTTTCTAACAACGACAGGTAAAAAGACTTCATGTGACTGTCCCAGCGAACGGTGACTAAGGTCACCCTGTAAACCACACGCTGGATATCTGCCAAACACGGAATTGCTATCAAGAAAAATTAATCCGGAACCCGGATGTAAATCTGATCAAATTCGTCCTGGACCGAGGGGATCGGCTTCTGGGGCGTCAGCTTCATCACCAGGTCTTCATCCAAAACCTGGACACGGTATTTCCAGCCCTCGGGCAGTTTTTTGAACTTCTCGCCCAGTGTTGTGAGTCCTTTTACAGGGATTTTGTGCCCTTGCAAGATGTAGACGTGACCTTCCGAGTCAATGATTTGATACACGGGCTTGCCCGCCTTCCAGACAAGGTTTTGATATTTCGCGGGGGAAAAGACTGTGTACTTCGGAATATTTAATGTGCCGGGAGGAAGATGGGCGCCGAATACCATGTCCGTTCCAGCAACGTTCACCGGCTCGGAAGCCATCACCCCGACTTCGTCCATTGACCACCACTGCGGTCCGTTTTTGTGTACAGACTTGGCGCCGAATTCCTTCGCCAGTGCTTCGAGGTCAAGACCGTCCCACCACTGAAGATTGGCCGTGGCCAACGGTGACGTGCTATAAATGTCGTTTCCTTTTTCGCCGTAGTTGAATACGAGTTCGCAGTATTGATATTCACGCGAGTTCGGTAGTGTCTGCATCGTGAGAGTCATTTCCTTACCCTCTCCCGTCGTCATCGCTACTTTTTCGGCTCCATCCGCTGTCAGTGTCGAGTCCGTCGTTTTCTCGCCGGTGTCAGGCATTACCGAATGTTCGATTTCAGGTGTTTGCTTACTGGAATCCTCTGAAGGGGCGGATCGATCGGCGACTGGCTTTCCGCTGCAAGCCCCCAATCCGATGAGGGCTGATATGAAAGCGACCATCAGGAAAGGTTCCTTAAATCTCGGCATCATTTTTTTGCTCCCTTTATTTCATTTTATCTTCGAAAATGTTCCCACCTGGTGAAGCACGGTCCTGGAATCGTTTCATCAATCTCCGGCTCTTGAATGTTGTCAGGCCGTTCTTTTCAATTCGGAGAGTTGCCCATGTTTCGCAGTATCAGCATACCGAAGTCGGCACGGTTTATGCTATCGTGAAGCCCTTTTCTACGAGGGCACCACTCGATCCAAATTGATGCTCAGGTCATCAATGTAAAATTCTATGAAAATGGCATCTGCTTCTATAGTGGAACAGAAAAGGGCACAAGCTAAAGCGACCAGATAACTGATCGCATGTGCCTGTGTTATCATGCTGATAGATTCAATCAACGGAGTCTCATGATCATGAATTTACAGTGCGTTTGAGATGAGACAATTTGGTAAGTGTTGAGTTTTCATTGATTATGGTATCTTGTTCACTCGGTGTTCTGTTTCTCATACAGCAATGATTGCAGGGAGCTCTCGTGGATCGCATTTCATTTCAATTATTTCTTTTAATGAGCTTGGCTGTCTGCCTACTCGGCGAGAGAGTTGCTAGCGGAGATGAGACTTCCATCAATTTTCGTCCTGCTGATACGTCCAGCCCGCGGAGCACACTCAAAGAATTTATTGATGCCAGTAATGAAATTTATGATTGCATTCGCGAAAACCAGTTTCTGGATCGTAATTCCAATGAATTTCGCGCAATTGCGTTACGAATGCTGGACTGTCTCGATCAGCGTGACTTACCTGAATTTGCCAGCGAACAAAGAGCTGCAGAGGTAGCGATCTGTCTGAAAGAAATTCTGGATCGAGCTGACCTCCCACCCTATGCCGAGATTCCTGGAATTGAAGAAATCAAGGACGATGACGAGACACTTTCCCGCTGGCGGATTCCCGGCACCAGAATCACTATTGCGCGTGTAGACGAGGGGGCTCAAAAGCATGAGTATCTGTTTTCAAGAGAGACCGTTGATAATGCCACAGGTTATTATGAAGACGTGAAATCATTTCCGTATCGAACAACTGAACCCAAAACGACTCCTGGTTTTTATAACTGGTATTATTCGTCACCGGGGAGCCATCTTATTTCTCCGGTTATAAATAAACTGCCACTCGCGTTTCGAAATCAGTTTTTAGGGATGGCTGTCTGGAAATGGCCTGCCCTGATCCTGTCCAGTGTTGTCGCGGTTTTATTGATGGTTTTAATCTACCGAATTCACTTCAAACTGACAAACCTTTGGAAAGACAGGAATACAGTTCTCTATAGTCTAACCATCGTGTTTCCTGTTTTGGCTATGCTGACACCGCTGCTGGTCAGCTATCTGGTGAAAGACCTGTTGGTGATACGTGGAATACCATATTACATTATCGATTTTTCAGCACTGTTCGTTTCGCTGATCGCAGCGATGTATGTCGTGTTTGCCCTGAGTAATCGCGTGGCTGAAATTATCATCACTTCCCCGCGAATTAATCGACAGGGGTTGAATGCTCAGTTGATACGCATCGTATCGCGCTTAATGAGCCTGGTTCTGGCAGTCGTGGTTTTTCTGATTGGTGGTCAGTATCTGGGGATTAAACTCATCACCTTATTGGCCAGTGCCGGGATTGGCGGGTTGGCGATCGCACTGGCAGCGCAGGATACTTTAAAAACACTCTTCGGTACGATCATGCTGATGGCAGATAAACCGTTCCGAGTGGGAGAACGCATTCAATTCAATAAATATGATGGCTTTGTCGAAGATATCGGCCTGCGTTCTACACGCGTACGCCTGTTAACGGGAAACCTGGTGACGATTCCCAATGATGAACTGGCCCGATTTGACATAGAAAATATCACCCGACGCCCTCATATTCGCAGGAAAGCCAATATTAAAATTCCGCTGGATACACCTCGTGAGTAAGTCGAGCAGTGTCTCCATGTCATAAGAACCGCTCTCAAAGATCATGAGGGGATGAATCCGGATTTTCCTCCGCGCGTATTTTTCGATGAATTCAACAATGATTCATTCAACATCAAACTATTCTTTTGGTTCAGCCCTCCTGAATATTGGGACTTTCTGGCATTCAGCGAAAAGCTGAATCTCACCATTTTTCAGGAATTTGAAAAGCAGGGGATACAATTCTCGCAACCTTATCGGGTTGTGCATAACGAAGAATCGAAAGATCTGAAAACCTGATTACGGCAGCAGGGTTCCGGCAAAAACAGGATTGTCTGGATTATTAAAATTCGTTCCAGCAAGTCTGTTAACTGTCGTTTTTCCTGGCGTCACTACTCTGTCGCATGAATAAAAAACATTTCATTAAATTCCAGATCTTGTTCTATATTTTAGTTGCGTCAGAAAGTGATAAAGATCAATATGTTTTTGAAGATAAGTTCCACATCAAACCATAGATACCCCAACGGATTTATGTGTGTGACGGAATTAGGTAGATCACAGATCGGACCATCGAGATGAATAAATCATCTGAACATCTTCATGGCACTCCAAATACTTTAGATGAAGCAAGCATCAGGTTGGCGACTCAGCTGATACAATTAGAATCACCTCCTGTCTCGAACAGCACTCGCTGTATTGACGCATCGCTATCTCAGCTCCATCAAGGTCCGTCAGATCGCTTTAAAAAAACGATTGTCTCAGACAGTCCTGTTCCGTCAGTCTCTCCGTACCAGATTCCTGTTGCCTGTCTTGCTGCGACAGAGTTGGGTACACAAGGTTTCTTCATGCTGCTTTGCTTTCCCTCTGTCAGTTACTGGTGGAGGGATCGGAGCAGGAGTTTCGTCCACTCAGTTGGCGAAAACTATTTAAATCTCAGATCACAATCATACAGCCAGAATTGTTCTCAGTGGGTTCAGTACAGATTACGAAGTACACCAATATGACAAAATTAATCAAATCTCAAATTGTCGCTATTAGAAGTGTTTCATTTCAACTGCGAAACGTGATGTGGATCGCCTGCTCTGCGATCTCACTGGTTGGGTGTGCTGAACCGGCTGCACGTCCGGAACCTGTTCGACCGGTAAGGGCAATCAAAGTCGGTGATCTGAATGCCATTCAAGGGAGAGCATTTCCTGGACGGGCGAATTCGAAAGATGAGGTGGATCTTTCCTTCCAGGTATCGGGGCCTCTGATAGCGGTGCCAGTTGACGTAGGCAGTAATGTCAAAGCCGGTGATATCGTAGCAACCATCGACCCCAGAGATTTTGACGAAGCCCTGGAAAGTGCAGAAAGTAATCTGGCACGGTCACGGGCCAACCTGCTGGCGATGGAAAAAGCACGTCCCGAAGAAATCAAACGTTTACAGGCAGAGGTGGCCCGCGCAGAGGCATCCCGTAAACAGGCTGATGCAGAGTATGATCGTACGAAGGGGCTCTTTGATAAAGGGGCTACCACAAAGTCGGAACTCGATATCAACATTGCCCGTAAAGAAAGAACGGCGGCAGAACTGCTGTCGGCTCAGGAGGCCCTCAATATCGGTCTCCGTGGGGAACGAAAAGAAGATCTGGATGCAAAACGGGCCGAGATTCGCGCCCTGGAGTCCGCAGTCGAGGTTGCCAGAAACCAAAAGGACTACTCGGTGCTGAAAGCTCCCTTTGATGGCAGGATTGCTGCCAGGTACATCGATAACTTTCAGACAGTTCAGGCGAAACAACCCATTGTTCGCGTAATCGATATCAGCAAGATCGAAGTCACCGTTCAAATTCCTGAGAGTCTGATATCGCTGGTCCCACGAGTCAAAAAAGCCATCTGCCGCTTTGATGCATTACCGAATCAGGAATTCACGGGACAGGTCACTAAGATTGGTCTGGAAGCATCAACAACAACGCGAACTTACCCCGTCACTGTTCAGATTGACCAGCCAGACAAACCGACCATTCTACCGGGTATGGCAGGGACAGTTCGGGGAGTTTTCGATGCCGGCGACACAGAAACAGCACTTCTCGTCCCTCCGAGTGCGGTCTTTACGGCCGAGGATGACCAGCAGACCAGTGTCTGGGTTGTTAATGCCGATGATGAGAAGGTTTCCCGCCGTCCCGTAAAGACTGACAAGTTAACAACTGGAGGTATCGCTGTGATAGAGGGATTGAAGACCGGCGAATGGGTGGTGACGGCAGGTGTGAATTCACTACGCGAAGGACAGCAGGTGAAACTCCAGAAGACGGAGAGTCACTAGAATTATGAATCTTGCTAAACTTGCTATCGAACAACGTGCGACGACTTACTTCGGAATCATTCTGATTCTGGTAGGAGGCACGTTCTGCTATTTTCAACTTGGGCAGTTAGAAGACCCCGAGTTTTCGGTGAAGACTGCGGTGATCACAACCACCTATCCGGGAGCCAGTGCTGAGCAGGTCGAACTGGAGATCACAGATCGAATCGAGACCAAACTCCAGGAAATGGTTGAGCTTAAAAACGTATATTCCAATTCCCGCCCTGGTCTGTCGATCATCAAAGTCGATATCAAGAGCAACTACTGGTCTGACAGGTTACCACAGGTCTGGGATGTACTGCGCAAAAAGGTCGCAGATGTGGAACCGACACTGCCTCCCGGTGCTGGAAAACCCAAAGTAGGAGACGACTTTGGGTATGTCTTCGGTTTTTTGCTGGCTGTCAGCAGTGATGGCTATAACTATGCCGAACTGGAACGCTACGTCAAGGATATGCGAAAAGAGTTGAGTGTTGTCAAAGGAGTCGCACGAGTGGACCTGTGGGGCGTTCAGGACAAAAAGATTTATCTCGATGTTTCTTCCCCTCAGTTGTCAGAATTAAATATCACTCTCGATCAGATCACAAAAACACTCCAGTCACAAAACCTGGTGGTTGATGCAGGTCGTGTGGACTATTTCACAGAGAGGTTACGTATCGCCCCAACGGGGGAGTTTCTCTCTCCCGAAGATATTGGCGAACTGGCGGTGGCAGGAGTTGTACAGGACCGCGACGAAATCCTGCGGATTCGCGATATAGCCCAGGTGCGGTTTGGTTATATCGATCCCCCCAACAGCTTCATGCGTCATAATGGACGTCCTGCGATTGCGCTGGCACTGGCCCCCGGAGCCGGTGAAAACGTTGTTCATGTCGGTGAAGAGATTGACAGGCGAATCAATGAACTTGTTGCTGAGTTGCCGGTCGGGATCAATGTAGAACGGATTTCCTGGCAATCCGATCAGGTCAGTGAGTCAATTGTGGCCTTCATGGTCAGTCTGCTGGAAGCTGTGGCGATCGTATTGGCACTACTGGCCCTGACGATGGGAGTGCGTGCTGGAATTATTATCGGGATCAGCGGTCTCGTGTTTCCGATCCTCGGGACATTTATTGTGATGGCCATCGTGGGCATTGATCTGCACCGGATCTCATTGGGTGCGATGATCATTGCCATGGGCATGATGGTCGACAATGCGATTGTGGTCACCGATGGGATCATGATCCGCATTGCGCAGGGCATGGACCGGAAACAGGCTGCCATCGAAGCTGCCAGCCGACCGGCAGTACCGTTATTAGGGGCAACAATTGTCGCTTGCATGGCATTCTATCCCATTTTTGCATCGAGTTATGATACGGGCGAATACGCAGGGAGTCTGTTTACGGTTGTCGCGATCTCGCTGCTGTTGAGCTGGGTCTTTTGCCAGACGGTAGCTCCCTTGATGTGCATCGCGATGATACCTGCTCCCCAGGCGGGACAGGAAACAAGTGCTCCATTTCAAAGCCGTTTCTACAATCAGTTTCGCGGGTTGCTCAGACTCACAATCCGGTACCGCATCATGTTCATGGGAGGCATGGTCGGCTTGCTGGCAGTCGCTGTCCTTGGGTTTCGCTATGTGCCACAGTTATACTTTCCGGACTCAAGCCGTTTACAGATTATGATTGACTACTGGGCACCGGAAGGAACCCGCATTGAAGAAACCAGTGCCGGACTGCAACGCATTGAAGATTTCCTCGAGAAGCATGAAGCCACGGCATCAGTCAGCAGTTTTATCGGTAAAGGTCCGCCACGCTTCTATCTGCCAGTAAGTGCCGAAGACCCTTACACGTCGTATGCACAGATCATCGTCAATACAAATTCTCTGGACGGAGTCAATCAGCTTCTGGCAGACTCCGATGCCTGGGTACAGGAGAATGTTCCGGAAGCCATGGTGCGCGTGCGAAAATACGCCGTAGGGGCATTTGACGACTGGAAAATCGAAGCGCGAATCAGTGGTCCAGCGAATGCAGATCCGGAAACACTCCGTCGACTGGGGGAGGAAGCTGCTGATATTTTACGAGGCACTCCACTGGCGAAGGAAGTCCGCGTGAACTGGCGAGAGAAGGTAATAGCGCTCACACCAGAGTATAACCAGGAACGGGCTCGGTGGGCAGGAGTTTCACGCGAAGATCTGGCACGGGTGATGCGGCGGTCATCGGACGGTATTGTTGTTGGACAATACCGCCAGGGGGATGATCTGATCCCGATCGTGGCTCGTAATAACGCAGCGGAAAGAAGTCAGGCCGCGACCTCTCTGGATGCGTTGCAGATTACCCCCCGCTTGTCGACTCACCCTGTTCCAGTACTGCAGGTGATCGATGGGATTGAGACCCGGTGGGAAAACCCGATCATCTGGCGCTGGGATCGCCGACGCGCCATCACCGTGCAGTGTTCACCAAATAATGTGACTGCCCCTACATTACGCAATGCAGTAGTAGATCAATTTAATGACATTAAACTACCGCCAGGCTATCGACTTGACTGGGACGGCGAATACTGGAGTGCGAAGCAGTCTCAGGATGCACTCACTCCTGGTATCGTCCCGGCGATTGTTGTGATGTTGTTTATCCTGGTAGCGCTGTTCAACTCCTTCCGACCGATGGTTATCTGCATGCTGGTAATTCCATTTGTAATTATCGGGATCACAGGGGGACTGCTGCTGACCCAAACTCCGTTCGGTTTCATCGCCTTGCTGGGGGCGATGAGCCTGTCTGGTATGATGATTAAAAACGCGGTTGTGCTGTTGGATGAAGTCAATTCCAACATTGGTAGAGGACTGAATCCATACGATGCTAATATTGAAGCAGCCGTCTCCCGTTTGAGTCCGGTCGTCAATGCTGCTGGAACCACTGTGCTGGGCGTCTTACCGATGCTGCAGGATGTCTTCTGGGTAGCCTTAGCAGTGACTATCTTTTTTGGTCTGATCGTCGGTACGCTGCTGACTATGGTCATGGTGCCAACTTTGTATGCGTTGCTGTATCGTCTTCCCCGTACCCGACCCGAGGAGTAGTCGAAGTGTATCAAGATTTACACCAGTTGATCCGTTACACTCGCATTAACGAAATCGTTGGCGATGTGATTCGACTCCGCGCCAGGGACGTGGCACTTGGTGACATGGCTGTGGTCGAGAATACGAATGGCGAGCAGTCTCTGGCGCGTGTGATTGGTTTACAGCGTGATGTCGCCAGCCTGCAGGTTTTTGCCGGCGGAAAAGGGCTTTCCACTGACGCCACGGTTCAGTTCCTCGGTCGACCTCTTGATGTGGTGTATTCCCCTAATATTCTGGGTAGAATTTTTCGCGGATCAGGAGAGCCGATGGATGGAGGCCCCGACCTCTCAGGTGATCCGCACGTCAAAGTCGCCGGTCCGACCGTAAATCCCGTCAAACGTGTCATGCCTTCCAAAATGATCGAAACCCGGGTACCCATGATCGACTTGTTCAACTGCCTGGTTGAAAGTCAGAAAATCCCGATTTTCTCAATCGCGGGAGAACCACATAGTGAGCTGCTGGCACGAATCGGTTTTCAGGCAGATGCAGATGTTCTGGTTTTTGGCGGCCTCGGACTGATCTTTGATGATTACCACTTCTTTCGGACCGCTTTTGAGGAGCACGGCGTATTTGCGAGAACGGTTATGTTCGTCAATCAGGCTTCAGATCCTCTGGTTGAACGCCTGCTGGTGCCTGATATGGTACTCGCTGTCGCAGAAAAATTTGCCGTCGAAGAAAACAAGCGCGTGCTTGTCCTGTTGACGGATATGACGGCATATGCAGATGCCATGAAGGAAATCGGCGTTGCACAGGAGCGAATTCCCGCCGTGCGTGGTTATATGGGGGATCTTTATACTCAGCTGGCACAACGTTACGAGAAGGCATGTGATTTTAAAGGCGCCGGTTCCGTGACCATTCTGACCGTAACGACAATGCCGGGAGATGATGTCACACACCCGGTTCCTGACAATACCGGCTATATCACCGAAGGCCAGTTTTATCTCCATGGAGGAGTGATTGATCCCTTCGGATCGTTGTCACGGTTGAAGCAGCACGTGATTGGGAAATCGACCCGCGAAGATCATTCACAGATCATGAATACCATGATTCGTTTTTATTCCGAAGCAACCGAAGCGCAGCGCAAACAGGCGATGGCATTCGAACTCTCACCGTTTGATCATAAATTGCTGAAGTTTGGTAATTTGTTTCGAAAGCGGTTCATGGATATCCGGGTTTCCATGGGAGTCATTGAGGCTCTGGACCTGTGCTGGCAGACACTGGCGGAATGCTTCGAACCGCAGGAACTGCTGATGAAACAGAATCTCGTTGATAAATATTTTCCTCAACAACCCAGTCAGACTGGTAAAGACCTGTAGTATCTGAACGATGGCAAAACTGCGACTCAGCAAAAATTCACTTCAGCAACAGCAGCAGCAACTAAAGCTGTACGAGAAATTATTGCCCTCGCTGGATCTCAAACGCCGTCAGCTGACAGTCGAGGCGCAAAAGGCCCGCGCAGAATATGAGGCAGCCCTGGCTGCTGCAGAGTCCCTGGAAACACGTATCGGTCAGGAATTACCCATGCTGGCAGATGAGGATTTTGATTTGACCGGTCTGGTGCGGATGACAGGCTATCAAGTTGGAGAACAGAATGTCGTCGGAACAAGGCTACCTGTTCTGGAACACGTCAAATTTGAGATATCGGATTATTCGCGCCTGGGAACGCCCGCCTGGGTAGATATTCTGGTGGAACGATTGAAAGCCGCTGCTGAAGCACGTGTTCGAATACGGATTGCTGAAGAACGCGTGCAGATTTTGAAAGCCGCAGTCCGTCGAATTACCCAAAGGGTCAATCTGTTTGATAAGATCCTGATTCCGACCGCTAAAAAAAATATCCAGCGAATCCGTATCTATCTGGGGGATGCTGAACGGGCTGCCGTTGTGACCGCCAAGCTGGCAAAGCAAAAACAGGTCGGCAGCGTACAGTACTCAGAGGGAGGGGGCGAATGAGTCTGATTCCTCTGGAAAAGGTGACATTTATCGGAATGACAGCCGATCGGGAACGCTTGCTGGATGATCTCCATGAACGAGGCTGCCTTGAATTAATACCGCTGGAGGGGGATGCTTCCTCTCCTCAGATCGGGGAACAGGAAAGTGATGCTACAGAAGCACTGAGGTTTCTTCTGACCTGTCCCCAGCATCGGAGTCAGGTGAGCGATGAGAGCCGCTTCAACGCTCTGGACGTCGAACAAAGGGCTCTTGAACTGCAGAAAAATCTACGTGCGTTGGAGTCAGAACGGGATGACCTGCTGCTCAGATTGCAAATTGCGAAACCATGGGGGAAATTCCAGTTTCCTGAGCTAAGTGAACTGGGAGGGCGTCGGCTGTGGTTTTATGTTGTGTCTCACAAAGATATGCCGGCGGTTGAGGCAAGTCCTTACACGTGGGATATCATCAACCGGGATCAGCGATTCTGTTACGTCGTTGTTGTGTCGGAAACGAAACCCGAATCGATGCCAGTACAGCGAGAGCATATCGGTTCCCGTTCACCTGAAGAAATGGTTCAACGATTGGACGAAGTCGAACTGGCTATTGTTGATATCGAAGCTGAAAGAACCTACCTGACGCGCTGGTGCACGCTGTTTGCCAGAAATCTCGCCCGACTTGAGGATGCTGACGCTCGCGCACGCGCTGCAAAACGGACACTCGAATCAGGTTCTCTGTTTGCTCTGGAAGCCTGGGTCCCCCAGGAACATGTTGCAGAGCTGGCGGATTATGCATCCGGAGAGGGACTGGTATTTCAGAGTCGCCCTCCCACTGCCGAAGATAAGCCGCCGACACTGATGCGAAATCCTCCCCGGACAGTGTCGGGAGAAGATCTGGTTACCTTTTACATGACGCCTGGTTACTGGACATGGGACCCGTCCAGCACGGTTCTGATTTCCTTTGCCATCTTTTTCGGGATGATTCTGGCCGATGCTGGCTATGCGGCTCTCCTGGGGCTGGGATTACTGGCCTACTGGCGCCGATTGGGACGCTCGGAGTCTGGGCAGCGTTATCGCCCTCTGCTGTCATTGATTGTGATCATGTCTCTTGGGTACGGCGTCCTTGTGGGAAGCTATTTCGGGATTGCTCCTTCACCGCAGTCAATCCTCGGTCATTTACATCTGCTGGATATGAATAACTCAAACTTGATGATGGGGATTTCGGTTCTTGTTGGCGGAGTGCACGTTGTACTGGCAAATGTCATGAATGCCAGACGGTACCCGAACTGGATCGACAGAATGGCTTCAGTGGGTTGGGCTGCTGCGGTATGCGGTGGTCTGCTGGTCGCTGCTGGAGCCGTCGTACAAAACTTTGTAATCTTAAAGTATATTGGATTTTCAGCGATGGCAGCAGGTCTCCTGCTTGTATTCGGATATACCGCACCGCATGAAAAGCCCCTCAGACGGTTGGTACAGGGGTTTCTTGGTTTGACAAGAATTTCTTCTGCGTTCGGAGACATTCTGAGCTATCTGCGACTGTTCGCGCTGGGACTGGCTTCGGCTTCACTGGCACTGGCTTTCAATGACATGGCAGCAGGAATCCGTAGCAGCATGCCTCGATTCGGGCTGTTATTGTCCGTGTTGATTCTTGTGTTTGGACATGCCCTGAATCTGTTGCTGGGCGTGTCCAGCGGAGTCATTCACGGCCTGAGATTAAACGTCATCGAGTTTTTCAACTGGGGATTAAAAGACGAAGGGCGACAGTTTATCCCCTTCCGGCGAAAGGAAGATTCCTTATGGAAATGATACTCACTATGGGTTGGATTGGTCTATATGCGCCGCTGGCACTGGGGGCGATCGGTAGTATGATCGGTTGTCTGCGAGGCGGTATGGCCGCTTGTGGGGCCATGCTTGAAGTTGAAAGCGGTTATGGCCGGTTCGTCGGGGTGGCAGCCATGCCTTCTTCACAGACGATTTATGGAATCGTGGTGACTATGGCGCTCCCGGAAAAAATCAGTGCGGGAAACTCGCCGGGGATATTTGCCCTCGGTGTCCTGGCAGGTCTGGCATTGATGTTTAGCGCAATTTCACAAGGTACTGCCTGTGCTTCTGCGATCAATGCCTCCAAGAGTAAGGCGGAAGTTTTCGGGATTTCACTGGCACCAGCTGCTTTAATCGAAGGGTTTGCCGTGTTCGCTTTCGTATTTGCCCTGGTTTTGGCAGGTCGTTTACCTGAATAAGCTGAGTTTGAGATGAAGGGAAATAAAATGAATACTTCCACGACCACAACCTCTGGCGTGCAGCAACTGATTGATCAGATTCGAAATCAGGGGGTACAATCAGCCCAGGAAGAAGCAGATCAATTGTTACAGGCTGCCCGGAAGCAGGCAGCTGAAATTATTGATCGGGCAAAGTCAGAAGCGGCAGCCGAACAATCCAGGTCCCGCAACGAAATCGAAGCTTTTCGAGCGGCTTCGATGGATGCACTTCAGCTGGCTGTCCGTGACACTGTCCTGGAACTGAAATCGCGGATCGTGACCCGCTTTGAAGAGTTCGTCGAGCGACTGGTCGTTTCTGAAACTCAAGATAAAGAGCTGGTACGCGACATCGTTCTAGTCTTGTCAGGGCATGCCGTTGATGAATTCATCAAAGACAAGACGATCCAGGTAAAAGTATCACAGAGTCTGTTGGATGGAGAACCTGCCTTTGAGGATGAGGCCCGTCAGGCAATCCTGGGATTATCGAGTGAGATGCTGCGTGAGGGACTGGAGCTGGCGACAGACGATGAAATCAAGGGGGGCGTGCGCGTCTTGCTCGTCGATGATAAACTCGAAATTGACTTGTCTGATCGTGCCGTTTCACAGTTAATTGCTCAACGAATGATTCCACGTTTCAAGTCGATACTCGAAGGTAAAGAGTAACAGGAAATCAAAAGATGTATTACGACTTGATAGCCAGCCTGCCTCGAATACCGCATTTCACTCGAGCGGAACGATTGCCGATTACCGAACTCAGATTGCGGCAGAGACTGAAGCTGCTGAATTCTGAACATTCCCGACAATTACAGGCAGCTCTTACACTTGTCAGCTGGCGTCCTGAGCAGGTATTGGAGATTACAGATGAGACCATCGTCCAGGAATTTGAAAAGCTAATGTCACATGATCTGAATGGCGAGCTCAGAAACTACGTCGGTTTTCGGCTGGAACAGCAGACAATGCTTGCTGCGGTGCGTCATAAACGCAGGGGAGTAGACTTGGATGAACTTTCCGACTCCTGGGGGATCGCACCACGGGCACACATGATCCGTCGGAACTGGGATGTCCCTCATTTTGGTTTAGCGTTTCTACATCCCTGGTTCAGCCAGGCATGTAAGTACTATGACTCGGAAGATGCTCTGGGGTTGGAGCAGTTACTGATGGACGTCGCCTGGAGACGTCTGACTCAGTGTGCCGAACACCGTATGTTTGGTTTTGAAGCAGTCTTTGCCTACGTTTTCAAATGGAACATACTGGAAACGTGGCTCAAATCTGATGCGGACCGAGGGAAAACACGTTTCAAAGAATTAATCGATCAGGTGACGCATGTCGAAAACAACTGACTCCCACATTCATCATACAGCGACCGTAGTTGAAGTCCGAGAGAGTCTCGTTCTGATCGAGTTCGATGAACAGACTGCAGTTCGTAAAAACGAAGTCGGTTACATCTGTGTCGGCGACGAACGGCTTAAGGCAGAAGTTTTGCGTATTCGTGGACGGACCGCCGACATGCAGGTGTTTGAAGACACTACTGGGGTTCGTGTCGGTGATCAGGTGGAAATGACAGGTGAAATGCTCGCAGCAACTCTGGGCCCCGGTCTGCTGGCGAATGTATTCGATGGGCTACAGAATCCACTTGCTACAGTTGCAGATCAGTACGGTTTTTTTCTGCCTAGAGGAGTGGCGGTACCACCTTTAGACATGGATTGTGAGTGGAAATTCACTCCCCAGGTCTCGGCAGGAGACCGCGTCCCGCCCGGGGGCATACTGGGGACCGTTCCAGAGGGGCCAATTGTCCACAAGATCTTCGTGCCCTTCAATGAACCGTCGCCGGTCACCGTCACCTGGATTGGAGAAGGCAATTTTACACTGAGAGATCCTGTCGCACGGATTCAATCTCAAGGCACGGAACGTGAAGTGCTAATGAATCAGCAATGGCCTGTCCGCAGGTCAATTCCCGATCCCCTGATTCGCAAACGGTTTGCTGAACGACTCTACTCACAGGAACCATTAACCACGGGCACACGCATCATCGATACATTCTTTCCTGTGGCCCGTGGTGGAACAGGTTGTATCCCGGGCCCCTTCGGTGCTGGTAAGACTGTGTTGCAAAGTAGCATAGCCCGCTATGCGAGCGTTGATATCGTCGTCGTTGTCGCCTGCGGTGAACGGGCCGGAGAAGTTGTGGAAACGATCACACTCTACCCGGAAACTACAGATCCTCGTACCGGCGGCACTTTAATGGACCGGACCATTATTATCTGCAATACATCTTCGATGCCTGTCGCAGCGCGTGAAGCCTCAATCTATATGGGAATCACGATTGCCGAATATTATCGACAGATGGGTTTAAATGTTTTACTGATTGCCGACTCAACGTCACGCTGGGCACAAGCCATGCGTGAGACATCAGGACGTATGGAAGAGATTCCAGGGGAAGAAGCATTTCCGGCTTATCTCGATTCTTCGATAAAGAGTGTCTACGAACGGGCCGGTGTGATTCATTGCCCTGATGGTACGGATGGCAGCCTGACAATGATCGGAACAGTGTCGCCGGCTGGAGGAAACTTCGAGGAACCGGTCACACAGTCCACCCTGGGCACTGTTAAGACATTCCTCGGTCTATCCTACGATCGCGCGTATAAGCGGTTTTATCCAGCGATTGATCCACTCATTTCCTGGTCACGATACCTGGACCAGCTTGCTCCGTGGTTGTCTTCCAATCTCGAACCAAACTGGGTTCGAGATGTAAAACGACTTCATGAATTACTGAAGGAAGGTGATTCAATTAACCAGATGATGCAGGTGACGGGTGAAGAAGGTATCACCTTAGAGGACTTTATCATATGGCAGAAATCGGTTTTGCTGGACATGGCCTATCTGCAACAGGACGCATTTGACGAGACCGACTCCTGTATGCCGCGAGAACGACAACTGGAAAGCCTGCGGATGATCAGGAAATTTATTGATACCGAGTATGTCTTTGAAAATCGGGATCAGGCCCGCGATTATTTTACTCGAGTGACGGGGGTGTATAAAAACTGGAATTACAGCCCACCTGATTCACCAGAGTATGAGAAATTCAAGAATGAGATTTTTAACCTACTGGAACGGCAGGACGCAAGTGTGACATGACGCCGGGGATTTGAAGAGCTTGAGCTGAAAGTAACAGAGTGATCATCATGTCTAAACAGCCCCAATCTGAAATTAAGGGTGATGAACTGGTAGGAAAGGGGCATGTTGTGAAAAGTGAATCCCGCAAAATCAGTACTTCTTCCGACTTGCCAGATCGAACGACTGGTAGAAGTTCTCCGCTCGGAGCGACTGTCGTTGAAGATGGTGTCAATTTTAGTCTTTATTCACGTACTGCAGCTGAAGTTGAATTGCTTTTATTTGACGGTGTGAATGATGGTTCCCCAGCACGCGTGATCCGGCTTAACCCCGCAGAGAACCGGTCTTATTTCTACTGGCATGTCTTTGTTCCCGATGTGAAGCCGGGGCAACTCTACGGTTATCGCATCGACGGGCCGACAGATCTCTCCAGTGGTCTGGCCTTTGATTCAAATAAGCTTTTGCTCGATCCTTATGCCAGGGGAGTGGCTGTTCCACAAGATTATCAAAGAACACTGGCTTACGAACCTGGTGACAATACCGCAACGGCAATCAAGGGGGTCGTTGTTGATCCACATGATTACGACTGGGAAGGTGATCTGCCACTCAATACGCCCGCTTCACGTACGATCATTTATGAGCTCCATGTAAGAGGATTTACGCGTCATCCGAATTCCGGTCTGACTGCGGATAAGCGAGGGACCTATGCCGGTTTGATCGAAAAAATCCCCTATCTGCAGGAACTGGGGGTGACCGCGGTTGAACTGCTTCCCGTTTTTCATTTTGACCCACAAGACTGCCCCCCTTGTAAGGTGAATTACTGGGGGTATGCGCCCATTTCCTTTTTCGCACCACACCCTGGCTACAGTTCAAGGTTAGATCATCTGGGGCCGGTAGATGAATTCCGAGACATGGTGAAGGCACTACATCGTGCTGGTATAGAAGTAATTCTGGACGTCGTATTCAATCATACAGCCGAGGGTGATGAACAGGGACCGACACTCAGTTTCCGTGGCATTGATAACCGCACCTATTATATCCTGGAGGAGGGGGGAGCACGCTACGCCGACTTCTCAGGCTGTGGAAATACGCTGAATGCCAATCATCCGGTGGTCCGCCGCATGATTGTAGACAGTTTACGATATTGGGTCGAAGAGATGCACGTCGATGGGTTCCGCTTTGATCTGGCGTCGATTCTCTCCCGAGACGAAAGTGGAAAACCACATCCCAACCCTCCAGTCTTATGGGACATTGAATCTGAGCCGGCACTGGCAGGGACAAAGTTACTCGCAGAAGCATGGGACGCAGCCGGTCTCTACCAGGTAGGAAGTTTTGTGGGAGATGCCTGGAATGAATGGAATGGCAGATTTCGTGATGACATTCGTGATTTTTTCATCGGAGCTTCCGGTTCCGTTCGTAGTGCCGCTGACCGCATGGTCGGAAGCCCGGAAATCTATGGCCATAAGGAACGGGAAGTAGAACACACCATCAACTTTGTGACGTGCCATGACGGTTTCACTTTAAACGATCTCGTCTCTTATAACGAAAAACATAACGCGGCAAACGGCGAAGACAACCGTGACGGTTCGAACGACAATCGAAGCTGGAATTGTGGTGTAGAGGGACCCACGACTGATCCACAAATTGAGCAATTACGTAATCGACAGATTAAAAACTTTTTGGCGAGTACTTTGTTATCACTCGGAGTACCAATGATTTTAATGGGGGATGAGGTACGTCGAACTCAACAGGGAAACAATAATGCCTATTGTCAGGATAATGAGATCAGCTGGTTTGACTGGTCACTTTTGGAGCAGCATACCGACTTGTACCGATTTGTCAGATTGCTTTGTGCCAGACGTTCTCAACGCGAGTTGTCACACGAACAGTTTCCTGTGAGCCTGAATGCCCTGCTCAGTAATGCAAAGAAAGCCTGGCACGGTACCCAATTAGACAGGCCTGACTGGAGCGATCATTCACACAGTCTGGCTTTCCAGGCCACTCTTACGACTAACGAGATGCAGTTTTATCTGATCATGAATGCATACTGGGAGTCTCTGGAATTTGAGTTGCCGCAACTTGAGGAAAACAGGTGGCGACGCTGGATCGATACCTCTCTCGAATCACCTGAGGATATTGTAGAACTGGAAGATGCCCCTGAAATTATGACTGACAGGTATCTGGCTGCAAATCGCAGTGTAGTGCTGCTCTATGCCAGTATTTGAATTGTGGAGCAATTGATGAACTCGGACAGAAAAAATGAGAATGAATCAGGAACCGTCAGTCTGGCAGATGAGGATGCTGTCAAAAAAATTCTGGTAGATTCTGTGTTCAATCTCTGGGAGACCGTAAATAATCTGACGCGGCTCAAGCCATCGAAACAGGAACGTTACCGAGTAACCATTTTTGGTTCGGCGCGGGCACAACCAGGTTCGTTTGCTTACGATGAAGTCAAACGAGCGGCAACGGCTTTGACCGAACTGGGGTGTGACATCATCACAGGAGGTGGCCCAGGACTCATGCAAGCTGCTAATGAAGGGAGTTCGCTGGCAGCCCCCTCTGATGAAAGTCATTCCATGGGAATTCGAGTTCAACTGCCGTTTGAACAGGAAGTGAATGCCTTCGTGGAACAGGCATTCGAACATAAAACATTCTTTACCCGACTACATCACTTTGTTTTGACTTCAGATGCCTACATTGTAGCACCCGGAGGAATCGGAACTGTACTCGAACTGATGATGATCTGGCAACTGTTGCAGGTGAAGCACATCCAGGGGACGCCATTAATTCTGGTCGGTCAGATGTGGAGTGACCTTGTAGACTGGGCTAGAACCCATCTGGAAAGTACACAACCGCCTCTCGCGAATCCCGAAGATATAGATATTCCATACTGCGTGGGTACTGCAGACGAGGCGATAGAAATTATAAAAAAACATCATCTGGAATGGTCTCAGCAACACTGATCTCCCGAAGTAACCTGAATTCCGGCCCTGACTGGACAGAGAAAATGAGGAAAACCAATGGCAAAGAAAGCGGAACGGGATAATCTGCATCAATACGAGTGTGGACCATATCGATTTGCGGATTCAGTACATGTGGATAATTATGATCGGCATCTCTGTTTCGACCACATCGTATTGCCGAAAAAAGCATCTCAAAGAGAAAGGTTTGAAGCCGTTTCCCGCTCTCTGCGGGACCTGCTGGCCCAGCGTTGGATTCTGACCGAACAGACTTATGAGAAGAAAAACCCAAAGCGTGTCTACTATCTCTCGATGGAGTTCCTGATAGGACGGACCCTCGTCAATAATATGATCAACCTGGGGGTTGAAAATTATGTGCAGGAAGACCTGCAGTCCGATCCAAATTTGAACTGGTCAGAAGTCGTAGAATCCGAACCGGATGCAGGTCTGGGGAATGGTGGTCTTGGAAGACTTGCCGCCTGCTTTATCGACTCACTGGCAACTTTGCAGATACCGGCCATCGGATATGGTCTTCGCTACGATTACGGAATATTCAATCAGATGATTGAAAATGGATATCAGTCTGAACAACCAGACCACTGGCTGGCTCACCCCGATCCCTGGGAGGTGGCACAACCCAGCGAGACGATCGGCGTCCCTCTTGGTTGTTCATTTCGACTGCAGAATGGTGTACTCAGGGCTATACCCGGTAATTCAAGCCGACTACTGGGGGTTCCCTATGATCGGCCAGTGGTCGGTTATGGCGGCCGGACGATTAATACTCTCCGTCTCTGGCGGGCTGATTCCCCCGATTTTTTTGATTTCGGGGAATTCAGTTCGGGAGATTTCGTCGGTGCGATTGTCGGCCGCATGCTGGCAGAAACTGTCACTCGAGTTCTTTATCCCGATGATTCGACAATGGAAGGACAGGCACTACGGTTCGTTCAGGAATATTTCCTGGTCTGCTGTTCTCTGGGTGATATTGTTTTCCGCTTTCGCAGGACAAATTCCGACTGGAATCTGCTTTCTGACAAAGTTGCCATACAGTTGAATGATACCCATCCGGCAATGGCCGTTGCAGAGATGATGCGGATTCTGCTCGATGAGGCGGGGCTGGGTTGGGAAGATGCCTGGAAACAGACAATCAATACTCTGGCCTACACGAATCATACGCTGCTGCCTGAAGCTTTGGAAAAATGGCCTGTTCGATTTTTTGAACTGGTCTGTCCGCGCCTGCTGAATATCATCTATGAAATAAACCGTCGTTTTCTGGAAGAAGTCCGTCAGAATTATCCAGGCGATGAAGCGCGCGTCAGTCGCATGAGTATTGTTGACGATTCTCCCACCCAACAGGTCCGTATGGCGAATCTTGCGATCGTGGGGACGCATAGCACGAATGGAGTGGCGCAGATTCATTCCGAATTGCTGCGTACTCAAGTGGTCTCTGATTTTGCAGAACTCTTTCCGGAACGATTCAATAACAAGACGAATGGTGTCACTCCGCGGCGATGGTTACTGTCAGCCAATCCTGAACTTGCCAGTTTGATAACAAAATCTATTGATGATGTCTGGATAACCGAATTGAACGAACTCAATCGATTGCGTCCACTGGCGGAAGATTCTGGGTTTCAAGCAGAATTCATGAAGGCGAAACAGGCATCTAAACTACGTTTTGCGTCCTGGCTTAAAGAAACCACAGGAAGAATAATTGACCCGAATACCATATATGACAGCCAGATTAAACGGATTCATGAGTACAAGAGACAATTGCTCAACGTTCTGCATATTGTCATGCTCTACCGTCGACTCAAGGACGAACCTGGTTTGGATCTGCCTCAGCGTACCTTCTTTTTTGCCGGGAAAGCCGCTCCCGCGTATCGACTTGCCAAACTGATTATCAAGTTGATCAACAATGTGGGGCAGGTGATCGACTCCGATCCGGGTGTGAATGAAAAAATCAAGGTTGTCTTTCTCTCGAATTATAATGTCTCTCTGGCCGAGCGTCTGATTCCTGCGACTGATGTGTCTGAGCAGATTTCAACCGCCGGTTACGAGGCCAGCGGCACCGGCAACATGAAATTCATGATGAACGGTGCTGTCACAATCGGTACGCGTGACGGGGCCACTATCGAAATGGCCGAAGAAGCAGGTGAGGACAACATTTTTCTGTTTGGACTGACTGCCAGTCAGGTAGCTGATTCACGTGGCTGGTATGACCCCAGGTGGCATTACGAGAATGAACCAGAGATTCAAGCCGCGATTGATTTAATTTCAAATGATCACTTCAGCCGGGAAGAACCTGGAATCTTTGGACCAATTTGTGAAATGCTGTTAACTCAGGGAGACTACTTCATGCATCTGGCTGATCTGACATCCTATGCGAACACTCAAAAACAGGTAGGGGAATTGTATGATGACACGAATGCGTGGGCACGGATGGCAATTCTTAACGTGGCTTCTTCCGGAAAATTCTCAAGCGATCGTACAATTGCGGAGTATGCTACTGACATCTGGAGAGTCACTCCATGTTCTGTTGACTAAACCATGTTTTGTATCTGAAAACGGAAATAATTATTGGTTTTTCGAAAAGTAAAGTGAGTACATAGAATGCGGACTGATAAAGATAATCCAGATTATTTATTTGGGTTAATTGCGTTATCGAAAAACCTTCTTAGTGCAGAACAGTTACTCGACAGCTACCTTGTCTGGAGCCGACAAAATAAAATGTCTCTGATGCAGGTCCTGATGGATCGAAACGTATTGTCGACCGAACAATGTGCAACGCTTGAGACTCATGTAGAAGCTACCATTATCAATGGTGCTGATGCTACCGAGAGTGGTGAGAGTTCTGCGAGGGAAACGGCTCCTTCTGATACGATATTTGAGACAGTTCTTACTGACTATCAGAAATCGATGGGGCAGGGTAGCCGGGTTCTGAAAAGAGCAGAACAGGATGCCCCGGTTCTGCGCGAACAGATTACGCTCAAAGGACTCTATTCTACCGGGGGAATGGGACAGGTCTGGATTGCCTATGATGAAATACTGCAACGTGAAATCGCTTTAAAGGAACTGAAAAGTTCTATGTCAGATTCGACCCGTAATCGGGAACGTTTCTTCCGGGAAGCTCAGTTAACCGGTGAACTCGACCATCCGGGAGTTGTTCCGGTTTACCAGTATTCTGCGGACGAGGAGTCCGGGCAATTTTACTACACGATGCGATTTATCAAAGGCCGGACTTTCACACAACATATACACGAATATCATAGTCAACGCGATGCATCCCACCAAATGGGGGTAACTGCCGATCTGATTCGGTTACTATCCAAGTTTGTCAGCCTCTGTCAGACCATTGCCTATGCTCATTCCCGGCAAATTATCCATCGGGATTTGAAAGGTGATAATGTCATCCTGGGGGACTTCGGGGAAGTGATCGTGCTGGACTGGGGACTTGCCAAAAAGCTGGGAGATCCTCTATTCGATGCTGACAGGGATACTGTGATCGGTTCTGCGGAAGAAGACGCTGAGGAGAGCCTCTCTGAGACCATGCAGGGAGAAAAGCTGGGGACACCCGCTTACATGGCTCCGGAACAGGCAACCGGGAAAATTGACCAGATTGATTATCGCACGGATGTTTACTGCCTGGCTGCGATCCTCTATGAAATCCTGACAGGACAACCTCCCTTCAGCGGACGCAGTATTGTCGAAGTTCTGGATCTGGTCATTCACAGTACACCGAAGCCTCCTGGCAAGCGGGTTCCTGGTATCCCAACAGAACTGGAGCAAATCTGTCTGAAGGGACTATCCAAGAACCGCGATCAGCGGCAACAAAGTGCGCGGGAACTGGCTGACCACGTACAAACCTGGATTTCGGAAAGGGCTGAACGGAAACGAACTGAAGAGGAACGCGAGCGATTCTTTAGCCTGTCACTCGACCTCCTGGCGATACTGGATGCCCGTGGGAATTTGTCTCAGACAAACCCTGCCTGGGAGACCATTCTCGGATGGAGTAATTCAGATCTGAAAACGATGACAGTGCGGGATATCCTGTTCCAGGAAGACCATCAACGGTTAACAGATGATCTGGATCAGATTCTGGCGGGTGAGTCTATTACGGCAGTTGAGTATCGTTGTCTTTGCAGGGATGGCACATATCGCTGGATACTCTGGAATGCCAGTCTGATTTCTGGTGAGTCTTCGATTTACCTCGTAGGCAGAGATATTACTGAGCGAAAACAGACGGAGCAGACTTTTCATGAGTTGCTGGAGTCTGCGCCTGATGGAATGGTCGTTGTCAATTCAACTGGTCAGATCGTACTTGTCAATACGCAACTGGAGCGACTTTTTGGATTTCAGCGGGAAGAATTGTTGGGCCGCTCAATCGATGTACTTGTTCCGGAGCAGTTTCGCTCGGGGCATTCCAATCATGTAGCACGTTTTTTTAAATCTCCTGATTTCCGACCTATGGGGTCCGGGATTAATTTGAAGGGACAGCGAAAGTCCGGTGAAATCTTTCCTGTTGAAATCAGTTTAAGCCCAGTTCGGACAGAACAGGGGATGCTGGTATCAGCCGCGGTTCGTGATTTAAGTCATCGAAATCAAGAGTTTCGTCCCTCCTGAAAGTTAATAGGACAATCGCATGTCAAAGAAATCATCTGGTAAACTCAAGCGGAAAATCTATGAAAAAGAATTACTGAAGCTACAGGCCGAGTTATGTACGCTTCAAGAGTGGGTCAAAGAGACAGGACATCGCATCATTATCGTCTTTGAGGGGCGTGATGCAGCCGGGAAAGGGGGGACAATCAAAGCGATTACCGAAAGAGTCAGTCCCCGGGTGTTTCGTGTCGTTGCATTGCCGGCCCCTTCTGACCGGGAAAAGTCGCAGGTATTTGCTCAGCGCTACATATCTCATTTTCCCGCGGCAGGTGAGATCGTGATTTTTGATCGCAGCTGGTACAACCGGGCTGGGGTTGAATATGTCATGGGATTTTGTACTAAAAAACAGCACGAGACGTTTCTCAAACGTTGTCCCATGATCGAACAATTCATCGTAGACTCAGGGATTCAACTCATTAAATACTGGCTGGAAGTCAGTGATGAAGAGCAAAAACGTCGTTTCGAAGCACGCATCGACGATCCGGTCAGGCAGTGGAAGCTCAGTTCAATGGATCTCCCCTCCCGGAGTCGCTGGTATGAGTATTCCCGTGCTCGTGACTTGATGCTGGAAGCAACGGATGTCAGTTACGCCCCCTGGAATATTCTCCAGTCAGACGACAAACGACGTGCCCGGCTGAATTGTATTTCGCATCTCCTTAGTCAAGTTCCCTACGAAAAAATCAAGAAGGCAAAAGTCAAACTGCCGGAGCGGTCAACCAAGGGCGAATACGACGATACTGCCAGCCTTGAAGGGAGGATGTTTGTCCCACACCGCTATTGAGAGTACTGGACGGTTCGTATAATGATTTGCAGCAGTAGTTCTTCTATTGTCAGGACTATTTTTCAGGTTCATCGGTTCAGAATCCGACAGTCAGTTCGATGTCCGAACCAATAGATGGAAAGCGAGTTGATGCATGTCTGAAATCGTACCAGGCGAAGACGCCACTGAGATGAGACGCACACCTTCCCCTGTCAACGCGGGCTGGAAGGAGCAGATCCAACAGCTTGATGAGCGCCTGCTGAAACTCGCCAAACCGTTTCTGGTACTCAAGTATCTCAATTGGCCTGATTCGATCGAAGCAGATTTCCTGAAAAACTGGAGAGCCGGACATCCGGAATTACCCGAAGTCGAACTGCAGATTCCAGACTGGAACGACCAAATCGCGGCGTTAGACGAGTTCGTAAACGAATGTAACGGTGATGATCCGATACTGCAGTTTTTACGGCGGACTGGTGCAAGTTATGCCGAAGCAGGGCGTATGTTGATGGCAGCCGGATCATCCGAGTTTACAGAGCGTTCAATAAGTCTTTATGGCAGACCTGACGAGGTTTATGTAACCCAGGCGTTTACCGGTGTTGATGCGGCAACCTTTCTACTGGAAAAGACTGATCAACTCAACCGGGGTTCATATGTCTTGCCAGCAAATGCCGACCTCCCTGCTGATCAATTTGCTGAGAAATTAGGTCAGGCGGTTCAGGCATATTTCAAAGATGATGCGGTCGAGGTAATCGTCGATAACAAACTCTCCTCAAAAGCAATCGCCGGGACGACACGTATCCGGGTGCGTGAGTCTGCCTTTTTTTCCGATCTCGACTTTGATCAGCTTTACAATCATGAGGCTCTGATCCACATGGCTACGGCGATCAATGGGAGGCGACAGCCGAATTTGAAAAGTCTCTCACTTGGTGCTCCCCGAACAACCCGAACTCAGGAGGGGATTGCTGTATTTTCCGAAGTTGTGACACGTTCGATGGATATCAATCGTCTGCGACGTCTGGCATTGCGAATTCAAATTCTGCAAAATGCATTGGACGGTGCTGATTTCATTGAATGCTTCGAACAGTTCCTGAAGGCGGGACAGGATGAACTCGAGGCTTATAAATCTACTCAGAGAATCTTTCGTGGAGGAGATGTCCGGGGACAGATTGCATTTACAAAGGACTGTGCGTATCTCAAAGGCGTAATGGAGACACATGTGCTGATGAACGTTGCAATTCGAGATAATCAACCACAAGTGATCGAGCGATTGTTCGCCGGCAGGCTGGCACTAAGTGACGTGATTACCCTGGAGCCCTACTTTGAATCGGGTTTTCTGCAGAGGCCGCATTACGTCCCTCCCTGGGCTCGCGATACGCGACGTCTGGCAGCATCTCTGGCATACTCATCTTTCATGATGAGTGTCAATCTGGGGGCCGTGACCTTACAGCGGTTTGTTGATTCTGCAGACCGAAAAGAATCGGTATGAGAGTAAATATGATTCGTGTGTGATTAAGCAGCTATCTCAAATTGACAAAGGAACGCAGAATATTGACCGAACTGTCCATCTTACATCTCTTCTGGGCTCTGATCCTGGGGGCGATTAGTGCCGTATCTCTTCCTCTGGGCTCGTTCATCGGGCTCAAAATTAAATTCAGGCAGGGATATATAGCGATATTTGCAGCCTTTGGTGCAGGGGCACTGATCGCCGCTCTTAGCGTGGAGCTTGTGGCCCCCACATGTTTTGCATTGAGTGAGGAAAGTCACGGCGAGACTCAGGGGCTCGCCAGGGATAACTTTTATGCGTTGATCGTCGGTGGGATTCTTGGAGGACTCCTGTTTATCACGCTCGATTCGCTTGTGAATGATAAGGGGGGATACCTTCGTAAGCGAGCTACGACTCTCGCTCATTATGCGGCTCGTCGACGGGAGAATATTCAAAAGAAACTGAAAGGAGTCTTCGAAATACATCCCTTTAACGTGCTGGCTGAGGAACAGAGAGAGCTACTCGCCAGTACGCTGCGTCCTATAAGCCTGAGACGCGATGAGCAGTTGTCAGCCTCACAAGATGACGCATTGATCGTGCTGGAAGGTGAACTCGAAATCGAACTCGAAAATGGTGTTGTCGAACTCGCTGGAGCGGGTTCATATGTCGGAGTCCTACTGCTGTTTATTCCGGAACTGGCAAGTCACTGCCAGGTGAAATCGAGGGGCGACACACTCTGTCTTGCGTTGCGGCGGCAGGATGTTGATCGCTTGAGGGGGATTTCTCAGGAATTTGACCAGGCCTGTCGTGATCTGGCGGGAGAACACATGGAGCGTCTGGAACAACACCTGATCCTCCAGATACAGAAATCCGTCGAATGGACTCGTTCCGCTGCAGGTGCCATCCGGACGGGCGCTGAAGTCCCTGGCATGACCATCCACCGGATGCCTGCAACCCATCACGGGACACCCGTAGCTGTCTGGCTGGGAATTCTTCTAGACGGAATTCCGGAAAGTCTGGTGATCGGCTCAGGACTGTTTGTGACACTCATTAATCATCCAGATGTGGACTCTTTGACATTTTTTCACGTGATTCCCTACACATTGATTGCAGGACTTTTTCTTTCAAACTTCCCGGAAGCACTATCCAGTTCGGCTAATATGCTGGATGTCGGGTTGAGTCGCAACCGCATCTTCTGGATGTGGTTCGCCTTGATGGTGATGACCGCTATCGGCGCTGCCCTGGGGTTTCTGCTGGCTGGACTGATCAGTGAGACATGGCTGGTGTTTGCGGAGGGCGTGGCTGCCGGAGCGATGCTGACCATGATCACCGCTGCCATGATCCCTGAAGCAGCCGCCCATGGCCACCCGAATCGGGTAGGATTGAGCACCCTGGCCGGTTTTCTCACGGCCGTCTGTTTTAAATTACTGGAGTGAAGCGATACCTGGTTGTGAGAAGATTTATTCAGGAGTAAGCAGAATATTATATCTACATTCGTGGATGGGAATGAAAGAAAGGTAGCCCGGTAGTGTTTTGACACGGTTAGAATCAGGTTCTGTGAAGACTGGTTTGAGTCGTAATGGGGCATTCATTTCAATCAATATTGATCTGTTGCCGAGACTCTCCGGAGGACTTTTCGTAATCAGGGCTGGTAGGGGAAATAATCTTTTAAGTGATGATTAATTATTGGAAAATCGATTCGAATTTGTAGCTTCGAATGATTAGGATGATGAGAGGTGCCAGCCTGAATTCGCATTATGGGATGGTACCGTACCTGCTCTGAATTTAAGTTGGATTATGTATTAATTTTCCCTGATCAGCAGCCAGGGTTCCATTTCTAAGGTTGGCACATGAAACACCTAGATCAATTCAATTTACACATCGTAGATGTATCACTAATGAGGTCGCTTCACAAAGCAAGTATGAAGTCCTTCCTGGTAGCAGCAGTTTATTTTTCATTTGTTCTATTCTTCCAGTCAGCAGCGGAAGCGCAGTTTGAAGACTTGCTCAATAGAATCCCAGCGAATGCCAACTCGATTGTGGTGATCGATGTTTCCAGGATGCATGACAGCACGCTTGCCAGAAAAGAAGGCTGGATGAAAAAGCATGAGGCTGCCTTTGTAGAACGACCCATTTACCTGCCTCCCGAAGCAGAAAAGATTGTTGTTGCAGCACAGATTAACTTTGCCAGTCCTCTGGATCAAAACTGGGAACTGGCTGTAATGGACATGAAAGAACCGATCCCGATGCGATCCATTGCGAGGGCAGAAGGTGGGTACGTCGATTCAATCAACGGTCTCCATGCGGCGTGGGCTCCCAGTGATGCCTATTTTGTCCGACTCAGTACTTCTGTGATGGGATTGATGCATCCCGCCAATCGTCAGGCAGTCTCGCGGTGGGCAGACTTCGGGAGAAAAAACTCCAGTCCTGTGATTTCAACTTATTTAAAGCAGGCTGTGAAAGCAGTGCGCGCGAATGGTCCACAAATCGCGATGGCAATCGACTTGAAAGATATTATCCAACCTCATAAACGTGAAGAATATTTGAAAAACTCGAAAGTACTTCATGGTAATGAGCAGTCCGCGGAGAGGCTCGCAGAATTATTGGACGGCATACAGGGAGCCACTTTGGCTGTTGAAGTGGGCAGCCAGGCAGAGGGTGAATTACGCATTGATTTTAGTTCTGAGACAGACATGATCTCTCCTTTTGCAAAATCAATGGTGTTGGAAATTATGGATGAACTGGGAATTCATCTGGATGACCTGGAAAAGTGGAAAACCGAATTAAAAGACAAGTACATTATCCTCAGTGGCCCCCTCTCCACGGATGGGATGCGTCGTGTTTTCAGCATCCTGGAAATCCCTTCGACAAAATTCAGTGAATTGAAAGATGAGGTTGTCAGTTCAGAAAAGACAGACTCTCCAGATGAAGTTGCCCAGGCTTCTCTGACTTATTTCAAATCGGTCTCAGTTCTGATTGATGATTTGCGCAAATATTTACAGTCGAATCGTGATAATCACAGTCTCTATTCAGAACGCTATGCACGAAAAATAGACAGGCTACCCATATTGAACGTGGATGAGGATCTGCTCACCTGGGGCTCGAATGTTGCGGAAACGCTTCGTGGTGTGGCTTTAGCAAAAAGAGCCGCAGGAACAAGAACTGGCGTGCGAAATTCAAACGTCTATGGCAGCTATAGTTATAATTATGATCCCAATAATAATTATTATTATGGTACTCGATCCAACGCGAGTGTGAAAATTCAAAACCGTACTGAGGAGCAGGCGAAAGCGACAGGAGTTCGCTATAATAGCTGGAAAGAAATCGAAGACTCAACAGCGGCAATTCGGAGAGAAATGACGAAGCGTTATCAGATTGAGTTTTAGGATCAAATCCTTTAAGCAGGGGATACAGAGTAGAAATTAACAACTTAACTCTAACCCAGAGGTATTAATTCCCGAGAGGTCTGAAGGAAAATAAGAATGATTCGCACGATCAGAAATAGGTTGTTTTGTCTCAGTATGCTTTGTGCAGGAACAGTCACGTATGGTGCTGATCAGGCAAAAGACAAAGAGGCGATTGAAAAATCAATTCAGTCTTACATCGCCGCATTCAATGCCGGCGACGCAACGAAGCTGGCATCACACTGGGCTCCTGATGCCGTTTACATCAATCCGCTCACAGGCTCTGAGGTTGAAGGGCGAGAAGCAATCACCAACGAGATGCAGGCGATCATGCAGGAGGTCAAAGGGACCAGGCTCACTGTTGATGTTGAATCCATTCAGTTCATCTCTCCGGGAGTTGCCGTCGAAAAAGGGACTTCTAAACTGATTTCTCCTTCAGGTGAGATAGAAGACTCAGTTTATACCGCGATCCATGTCAAGCGAGATGGAAAGTGGTATCTTGACCGTGTTACAGAGGAAGAAATTCCGATCGTTTTATCGAATTATGAACATCTGAAAGAACTGGAATGGATCATCGGCAACTGGACTGACCAGGACGAATCGGGGAATGTTCAGACAACCTGTAAGTGGACTAAGAATAAGAATTTTATTGTTCGTTATTTTACTGCTCACACGCAGTCTATAAATGATCTGTCTGGAATGCAGATTATCGGATGGGACCCCGCCAGGAAACAGATCCGGTCCTGGGTGTTTGATTCTGATGGCGGTTTTTCAGAAGGGCGATGGACGAAAAAAAAGGATCAGTGGTACGTCATGCTGACAGGTACTCTTCCCGATGGTCGTAAGAGCTCTTCAACGAATGTTTTTAAATTGATTGATGAGAATCAATATAGATGGCAGTCAGTGAATCGTATGGTAGATGGTGAACTCCAGCCCAATATCGACGAAGTGACTGTTGTACGTAACGAATCTGTAGATCAATGATAATCCGATACCATAATCTCTAATCGGGACCTTGCCATGAAATCGATTACATATATTCTCACATTATGTGCACTGATTGTTGTTACAAATTCATCGGACGTCCAAGGACGCGGTGGACGCGGAGGTGGCAGGGGAGGTGGATTCAGCCGAGGTGGTGGGGGTGGCTTTTCACGCCCGGCTCCCAGTCGCTCGCCTTCAATGAGTCGCCCCAGTACGCGTCCGAGCAGACCGAGTTCAGGCAGACCGGATATTTCCCGTCCTGGGACAGGTAATGGTCGACCGGGAGGCAACAGACCTGCTACACGACCATCCCCTCCCTCTAACCGTCCGGGAGCGGGACGTCCAAACAACGGTTTTCGACCTGGTCAGGGAGGCCGACCCACACAAGCAGACTTAAGCAAATTTTTAGATATCCCTAATTCTGGTTCAGGACTCTCTGGAGCTGGAAAAATCGCAGGTGGAGCAGCAGCAGGTGGAGCAGCTGCGGATTTCTTGCGTAACACCAGTCCTGGTCAACGTCCTGGAGTAGATCGTGAAGGAAATCGCACTGATCGCAGGAGTGATCGGGCTGAAAACAGACCTGGTACAGATCGAGCACAAAATCGAAATGATCGAGTTGAAAATCGCAATGATCGGCGTGATCAGATTTCAAACGGGAATCGACCTGATCGTATCGAAGATCGGGAAGAACGACGTCAACAGCGAGCCGATCGGCGCGATGAAGTCCGTGATCAGTTTCAGGATAATCACCCTCGATATGATTTCTGGAAAGATCATCCTGACTGGGCTCGATTTCGCTGGAATCGTCCCTACCGCTGGGCAACGTGGGGGTTACTCACAGGCTGGTTTCCCGGGTATGGAGGTGGCACAACTGAATATGAATATGCTTACGGTGAAAACATTTATTACCAAGATGACCAGGTTTACTACGGGGATGAAGCGGTCGCAACAGCGTCTGAGTATGCTGATCAGGCACAAACTTTAGCCGAAAGCGCCCCTGCGGTAGACGAATCATCAGACTGGTTACCACTTGGCGTATTTGCAATCACAAAAGACGGTGAGGACTCCGGTCCGCCTCCCACGTTATTCCTGCAATTAGCCGTGAATAAGCAGGGAATCATTGCCGGAACATTCTGCAATACGACAACAGATAAAACACAGCCGATCGAGGGAATGGTGGACCAGGAAAACCAGCGTGTTGCCTGGGGAATCGAAGGGAAAAAATGGCCTATCATGGAGACAGGGCTCGCCAACCTCACCAAGGATTCCTCAGGGGCACTGATCCATTTTGAAAATGGTGAAACCCAGCAATGGTTAATGGTCAGAGTGGAAGAACCAAAAACAGAAAATTGAATCAGTGATAAACATACCAACTGAATACATGTCGATAAGCGAAGCGGTTGAATTTATGATGTCGACTTCATATCGAAGTTTTGGCACGTTTTGGAAGACGAATCTGATTATATTGAGAAGCTAATTAGCTGGAGCCGACCAGCGGTTTCCCCAGTTGGAGTAAAGGTCATGCAGCAAAGCGCGCCATGCTTCGGTTGACCGGGTTGAAGGATAGGGAGTGGGTATTTCAGGTTTTGCAGCTGTCCAGACAATTTCAAAGGTGCCGTCAGAACTTACTTTTCCGATACGGGGTGTCTTGAAGGTGTGCTGCGTAGCGGGGTCGATACGGACCAAGCCACTTGGGGCCATTGTTCTCTGGTTCAAAATAGCACGACGGATAGCGGCAGGGTTCGTCGTTTTTGCCTCGGTTACAGCCTGAGCCCAAAGTTTCACTCCGAAGTATGCAGCCTCCATAGGATCAGTGATTACCCGTTTCTCTCCAAATTTCTTGTGAACAGCTGCAATAAATTTTTTGTTTTCGTCTGAATCGATGCTCTGGAAATAGTTCCATGCCGCGTAATCGCCAGTCATGGAAGAGGTATCCATCCGATTCAATTCTTCCTCTCCAATACTGAATGATATGGCAGGCACAGCATCCGCAGTGATTCCTGCCTTCCGCAATTCACTGAAAAAAGCAGTGTTGACGTTCCCGTTCAAGCAGTTAAGTATTACATCTGGCTTTGCTTTGATGATCTTGTCAATGACTGGTTGAACTTCGCTGCTGCCCAGTGGCAGAAACTCATTACCCACGACCTCTGCTCCCAGAATCTCCAGCTGGTCTTTAATGATTTCATGAGCAACACGCGGGAAGACATAGTCAGACCCGATTAAAAAAAACCTGCGTTTGTTTTCAAACGCGTAAGCCCATTTGACAGCTGGGATTATTTGCTGATTCGGGGCGGCACCCGTGTAAATGACATTGGGCGACTCTTCGATACCTTCATACTGTACGGGGTAAATTAGTAGGTGATTATGCTCCTCGAAAATCGGGACGACCGTCTTTCGACTGTCAGAAGTCCAGCAACCGAATACGGTACAAACGCCTTCATTTTTAATCAGGCGTCTCGTCTCTTCTGCAAATGTAGCTGAATCTGAACGGCCATCTACAACAACAGCTTTAACAGGACGACCCAGTAAACCGCCGCTATTGTTTAATTCTTCAATTGCCAACAGAGTGGCATCGACGACCGGTGATTCACTGTCAGCCATAGTTCCTGAGAGCGAATGCAGAATTCCGACTGTAATCGGTTCACCAGTAGGGGGCAAGATGGTCTGGTGCTGCTTACTCTCACCACTTTCTTTATCTGTAAGACCAGACACTCCTCCTCGATACGCGAGCAATAAAGCAATGACAGTGAAAATAATCAAGACCCCAGTAATTCCAGCAGCCAACGAAAATCGTCTTGAAACCGATTTTGTTCGGTCAGTATTTGCCGGCAGACTGGAACCAGATTCACTTGGTAACTGAACGCCAGCTCCAGAGATCGCGGCAAGGACTGCTTCCAGGTCATACCTCATTTCTTCAGCAGACTGGTACCTGCTCACTGGATCAATCGCCATTGCACGCTCGATTATTTTCGCACACGCAGAAGGTACGCCGCTCTGGATTTCACGTGGATCAGGCGCTGGGGAATTACAATGGGCATATAGCACCTGCATGACGCTGCCACTATCTTCGTACGGACTTTTGCCTGTCAACAGGCTGTAATAGGTGGCACCCAGCGAATAGACATCACTTCTCGCGTCTACTTCTCTTGCTTCACACTGCTCAGGGCTCATGAAGTAAGGTGTGCCTACTATCATACCCGCTTGAGTCATCTGTAACGCAGTGCCGCTGGTTTGCTTGGCTAGACCGAAATCAGATATTTTAAGCGTGCCATCACGAGTCAGCATGAGGTTAGCTGGCTTAATGTCGCGATGTACAAGTCCTGCGGAATGGGCGATAGAGAGACCTTTGCATGCTTCGATCACCATTCGAGTCGCATCGGCAACCGGGAAAGCGCCTTTCGCCTGCAGGCAGGATTCGACACTTCCACCCGACACATACTCCATTACCAGATAATACGTCTCTCCTTCTTGAGCGATTTCGTAAATAGTCACTATATTTGCATGACTAAGTTTTCCAGCACTCTTTGCTTCGGCAAGAAAACGTCTCAGGGCAGGTTCATCTACGGAAACATCTGAGTGTAACAGTTTAATGGCCACGTCCCGTTCAATGGACGGGTCATAAGCTTTCAGCACTACACCCATTCCGCCTGCACCCAGCAACTCGGCGATCTCATATTTGCCGAGTTGCTGACCTATCCAGCGATTGGGATCTGGCCGTGAACTGACTTTCTCCGACTTTGTGTCACTCTTCACGATGCGCGTAGCATCGAAGTCTTCTTTATTGGCCGATTGAGAATTTGTATTATGACTGGACTGGTTCATGGCTCTCGTAGTTACGCGGCACTCATATCTGTTCTCAATAGAGTTGTTGTATCAAGTCACAGAAATCACCGAGATTGATTTTCAATTTATTAATGAGCATTTAATTTATACCATGGAAAAGTGTTGTTTATCTTAAGAACCTGTGCAGAAATAGACCATTTTATGAAAAATAATCTCTGCCCAGCGACACGCAAACTCTGCCGGGGGGACGCATCCCATCAAACTGTGTGGGCGTTGCCCGTTACAATCTTCCCTTCCGTCATCTGTGAGTCTGCGGGCCGTTTTCAGAGTCTCAAACTCTTCGATTGCAAGTGATTCATCGATCGAAATCGACGACGTCAAAAACATCAACATCAAGTTGCAGTCCGAGCAGCACAGGCAGAGCAACAACGTGAAGATTAGCGATATTTACAATCGGTGATATTGCTCCAGTAAACAAGCAACTGCACAACAGTAAAACAAAAATTCGATGCAGGTTGTAGACAGGGTGAACCAGCAGAAAATTGCGACTTAAGGATCGGGATGACAAGATTTGTACTTGCGACCTCTGAGTCCCGAACTTTTTGGTCGTATAAACAAGATCCTGCAGTCAAATATTCAGAATGCGATTGAAACAGAGAGAAATCACTACTTATAATGATGAGAACTCGTACAAAACTAGCCGGATTGTAGTGACAATCGGAAGCACCAATTACAAAAGTGGTTTTTAAGTTGGTCAAAAAAAGCATGGAGTAAAAACCGATCATCCGTTACTCAGACTTGTCCTTGACGATCTCCAGTTCTTGACCCAGCCAGGCGAGGGCCTCGTTCAAAAGTTCTTGTGGGATCGTCGTGTAGTGGATTTCGGCCACAGTCTGCGGGGCGTGATTGAGAAACAAACTCTGAAGTCCCTGGTAGTCTCGGTTGCCTCGCAACAGGGAAGTCGAAGTTTTCTTGCACGCCTTTAGCGTGAACTCGATCACCGTCTTTAGGGGCAAGGCATTAGGAATATGTTCAATCGTCGTGAGACCATCGGATTTTACCAGGTAGATGCATTTTAATTGGCCAACCTTAGACTGAGATTGAATTTACTATCTCTGGTTTGAAACACCACCGGCAGCGCGACCAGATAAGCCTAAACCGCACGTTATTATTCAGATTGATTTACAGTTTCTAGGGACTCGTCTCGTACGAAACCTCATACATGGAGATGAGCGCCCCCCCCAGCCGCGTTTCCACCTTTTCAGAACTCAGATCTCCGGCGATGCAAATGTAAAAATCTGTTTTCCGAAAGCGTTCTATTCCCGTCCTGCCTCCATTTTCTTCAAACCCTCTTCGAGCTCTTTGATTTCTGCCGGCGTCAATTGCGGCCGATCGATTGTAATCGTCAACTTATTGAACTGAGCAGTCAGCGGGAACGGCGGCGTGTAGTCCGCGTCGTTTACACCGGTAATCGTATCCGAGCCAATGTCGAAACTCTCATCCCATTGCAGAATGATGGGAATCGTTTTTTCCATCTTCTGTGTGGACACCTCTCTTCCGTCCACCTTGAGTGTGCCGGTTCCACTTTTCCCAATCCCGGAGAAATTGTTATAAGCCATCGTACCCAATCCGCTACCGTCATACTTGAAGTCAAACTCCAGAATGTGTCGGCCCGGGGAGAGAGTCTCGGGAGCCTCCCATTTCAGCCTTTCCAGATCCAGCAGGTTCCACAGAAAGACCGGTTTCCCTTTGAGTAGATAGAAGCCCCAGCCAGCAAAACGTCCGCCGGAAGTTGCGATCATGCCCTCCGCCCCCGCTTCTGGCACAGTGATATCCGCTTTGATTGTGTAGGATGTATCAAGCAGGTAGGGCGCATCCCCCTGCGGTAGCCCCGTCATCGGACGAGTATATACCAGTTCGTTCCGTCCCGCAGTCAGGCTTGGTCGCTGGGCAGCAACACGAGCCCCAACTGACGCGTTCAAAGGTAGAACCTGATATTTCTTCGCTTCTTCCAGGAACATCGCCCGCATTTCTGTGACTTTTTCAGGATGTTCCGCGGCAATGTCACTGGTCTGGTTCCAGTCTGTCTTTAGATTATAGAGTTGAAATACCTGGTTATTCAGCGGGTCCGGGTTTGCTGCCGAGAAAGCCTGCCAGGGCGCACGGTTTACTTTCGTACTCATGAACCAACCATCGTGATACATCGCCCACTGCCCCATCATTTCGAAGTACTGCGTTTTGTGCCGGGATGGTGCCTCGGCGTTTGCTTTGTCGAAGGTATAAGCAAAACTTGTCCCCTCAATCGGTTTTTGTTTAATACCGTCCACGTATTCCGGTGCAGCGATACCAGTTACTTCGAGAAGAGTCGGCACGTAGTCGATCACGTGCACGAACTGTTCCCGCAGTCCTCCCTGATCTTTAATCCGCTTCGGCCAGGAGATCACCATGTTCTGATTGATCCCCCCCAGTCGAGACGCGTTCTGTTTGAACCAGTCAAACGGCGTATCAAAGGCCCAGGACCAGCCGGCTGACATATGGTTGTAGGCAAACTCGGTCCCCCAAGCCTCATAAAACTTCATCTGCTCATCCACTGGGAGTGCTACACCGTTGAAAAACGCGACTTCATTAAATGTACCTTCTGGACCGCCTTCGGCACTGGTACCATTATCCCCGTTCTGGTAGATGACTATTGTATTTTCGAGCTTACCCAGGTCTTCAAACGCCTGGATCACGCGGCCCATTTCGTAATCGTTGTATGCCACGTAAGCTGCAAACACTTCGACCTGGCGAATAAACAGCTTCTGGGCTTCGGGCGTCAACTCTTCCCAGGGCTTCAGGAGGTCTTTCGGCCAGGGAGTCAGCTCTAGATCATCGGGGATCACGCCCAGTCGTTTCTGATTCGCGAAGATCCGTTCACGAAGCTTCTCGTAACCGTCATCGAACAGGTGCATCTCGTGAATCTTATCCACCCATTCCTTTTTCGGATGGTGCGGTGCGTGTGAACAGCCAGGTACATAGTGAAGGAATATTGGCTGACTGGGGTCGCTCTGGTGAATCCGCGTCATCCAGTCAATCGCATCGTCGGCCATCGCAGTGATCAGATTCCACTTGCTCTCTTTACCTGTGACGGGCCAGATCTCCGCTTTGGGATTGGACCGATCCATCTTCAAGGTTCCCTCATGACCGGTCCAGGGATAGATCTGCGTCGTATTGCGGAACAGGTTGGGGCCCCATTGATTAGCATCGCCTCCCACGAAGCCGTAGAAGTAGTCGAAGCCCATACCCGTCGGCCACTGAGTAAAAGGTCCTACCTGACTGGCCTCGTAAGTCGGCGTATTATGATCTTTGCCAAACCACGCTGTCGCATAGCCATTATCACGCAGGATGCGACCGATGGTTGCATTGTTCTGACCAATGACACTGTCGTAACCGGGAAAGCCGGTAGCCTGTTCTGCAATGACGCCGAATCCAACGGAATGGTGATTCCGTCCGGTGATCAACGCCGCCCGGGTGGGTGAACACAATGAAGTGGAAAAGACTCGGTTATAACGCAGGCCTGCTTTAGCAATACGATCCATTGTCGGAGTCGGAATCACGCCCCCGAACGTACTGGGCACACCAAAGCCTGCATCGTCGGTCATGATCAGGAGAATATTCGGTGACTCTTTGGGGGGCACAATCCTCGGTGCCCACCATTGTTTAGATTGCATTGCGTTGTCTTTAATCACGCCTCCGAATTTCGGGGCAGGTGCAGGTAACTGTTTGCCATCAATGGTTGTCGTTGCACTGGGGGAACCGATAACACCTGTCGTCTGGGGCGTGAATGACTTAGATGATTGTTGAACGGGAGCCTGTGTCGTGACGGTTTGTGATTGATCAGCCACTTGGGCAGAAGCAGAACGAGACATTTCTCCGGAACAACCGGCAAACAGACCGGGTATCCCCAGCGTCAGGCAGATAAATCCAACGACTGTATTCAACTCCGCAAACAGATTTCTCATCTCGAATCTCCCCAGGTTCGTAATTCACTGTTGAAAAGTTCTGAGAAGCGGCATTGAGTTGAATATGATATGAATCGGGAGCACTGCAAGGACGCTTCCTCACATTTCCAACCTGCTGACGTTGAATAACCGACAGGGTGGAACAGAATTGTTAGAACTGATTCTATCCTATGCGATACAAACAGCAACTAAGACTTGGTGTATTTTAAATGAAATTCACACTTGCCAAAATTCGCTAAGAGAATTTCAAACTATCGACATTGAGGAGTATTTTAGAAGCAGTAAAGCGCAGGGAGATATCGATATGGCTGTTATTCTCGTCTTAGAAAAGCAGGATTAATCGCAATCCGGACATGGTCTTTGTGTTCATTTACTACAGATTATATAACTCGACGATTAGAAAAAACCTGGAGCCTATGACATGTAGTAGTAAATTTCGCAATATCGTATTTTTAGGAGCTGTGCTGTGATAAATAATGATTTATCTCTAAGTCTATAAGTCTATGAATTTGACGTCGCAATCTGGCATCACTAAAGAAAGGGCGACCTCAACATAATCTTAATTCTTTTGAATTACTGGTGGCCACCACGTTCCATCCAATACCGATGGAGGATTCTCTTTCGGCCAATACAGTCGGAACATTGGGATGAATATTGCTGAAGGAGCGGGAAGCCAGTTTGATTCTTTGTCAGCACCGGGATTGTCTGATTGGAGATACAGGACAATAGAGCCATCAGCATTCGTTTTGAGTTTATTACGCGGACTGAGGGTATACCGGTTTAACGGATTGGGAATAAAGAAATATTGGTTGTTGTACATTGTAAGAGACCAGAATCCGTTGGCCGGTGGTAGATCTTTCTTACTTTTAAAATGTATCACATACTTATGTTTGGATGTATCCAGAGGATCGCCGTCAGCATCGGACTGGCCCATCAAGTAAACAGCGTCCTTAGGCGCATTAGCGGGTATGCCGAACGCTGCGAGCCAGGCGCGGGCCATATAATCAGTCCCATAGTGGCCGATTTTGAGGTTGAGTAGCCAGCCATGATTTGTCTCACCTGCATCATTTGTATAAGCCACAATAGATGCCCATGCTGATTCTGGCGCTTTTTTTATTTCTTTCGCAATAGAAGGTGAAAGCTTTTCTAAATCAAATTTCTGTCCTGGTACGATGCCAATTTTCGCCATTTTGGCGACAATGGGAGCATCTTCTTTCGTGGGTGGATTGTCCTTCATCAGTTCCGCCATCCAGTTGAAGTAGTCCTCAGCGCCCAGTGCGTTAACCTGATTGCGGACCGCAGTCTTCATGTCGATTTCAGGATTTACTTTTCCGGCAGGTGGTGAATATTCTTTACCCCACGAACTAAGTGGATAAAGTTTGTATTGGTCCTGTAATGCCCAAACTGCTTTGTAGTCTTCTGGCGTTCCAGTACAATATGTACGAGCAAGTATCCAGACTGTCGATGTGGGCGATTTTAACTCTTTTACTCCATCAGGAAGTGAGCCCTTCCAGTCTGGTCCTGTGATAGCATAAGTCTGAGCTTTCTGTCCCGTTGTCCGAGACCCAGGATCGAAGATCACAGGTACCCACGCATCATAAAACTCCCAGACGTAATACCGGTTCCCCATGTCCGGCCAACTAACGATCCAGGGTTCCTTTGCTACATCAATGAACGCGTTTGAATATAGCGTATCTGCATTCGGCGCGGTAACGTCGCGGAATTTGGCTGAAGGATATTCACGTAGATTTGCAAATTGCCCCATTGGAGCGTGCTTCGCCATTGGCTTCTCAACGTTGGTCATTACCCGACGTGTCATCTCTACGGATATCAGAGAATAGCCATAAATGTAGGCTTCACTAGCGATTTCAGCAGCCTCACTTGGGGAGATTTTTTCGGCTGCGAATGCTTGTGAATGTGTGACTAACAACACGAGCGTCAGAATGGCACTTGGATGAATATTCATTTTTCCAGATCCTGCTTTTAGGCGTAACCTGATATCTTGAATGAGATAATCCGCAGATGTGATTTATACTTTTACAGAGATGGACATTAATTCTATCGTTTGATAAATGGTCGTCAAATAATTTCAAGCGAATTTACAAAACATTCATTTATCACGCGTTTTATATCAAAGTATATATATCTGACTCCGTTTAACATGTAGAAGTGTAGATTCAGAAACCGGGAATGAGTAGCTGAGGAATCTCATCATTACTGATCCTGGTAGTGGATTACAAAGCAGACGAGACAGTGAATACGCTAAGCGCGTTCAAAGCTATGTTTGCCCCAATTCATTGAATCAAACACCACATTGAAAATGCCGGAAGAGTCTCAGAATCGCAGATTCGCCCGCAGACCGGGCATGACTGACGTGTCGTCATTCGCGTTGGCATCTTCCAGGACCTGCAAGTCAGCGGTCACATGGAACCAGGGAGTCCATGCCAAGTTGTAATAGAGTTCAACCCCCTGAGTATTTCGGATCGGTACAAACCCATTGAGCAGTGATTTGAAATCGCTGCTCAGCTCGTTATAAAAATAACCGATTCCCATTGAATCCTCTTCGCGGCAAGCAAACAGACCGTTAGCCTGCAGTGCAATGTTCCCACTCCAGCGATACGGGTTCGGATCTCCATCTGCAATCATCCACTGGCTCATCAGTCGCACATCACGTTTGTCGTTGCAGCAATCCGCCCAGACCACCTGATCCAGAATATAACTGATCGTCCATGATCCCGTCTGCTGGCCGGGGGCTACCAATCCCTGTCCGGGGATGACGGTCCAACTGGTCGGATCAACGGATGTGTAAGTACGACTGCTCCAGTTTCCCAGTAGCGCATGTGAGCCAGGCAGGCCGCGCCATTCCGTGAAGATACGTCCGTATCCCAAGACAACAGCACCCTGGTCAAACAGGTCATCCATGCCAGCAGTGGTGGATGAATTCATCGTGTCGTAAACCAGCAATGCACTCTGGATCTGGTCTTCGTGCAGTCCCATCGCTCCTGCACCGTTAATTGATAGATTCGTGGTGCGAATAATGGGGGTGGGTGCAATCATGGAGAGGTTCATGAATCCGTTGATACCCCGACCCGTATTCGGATAAATCATATTCCACAAATCAAGAAGGTTATATTTTCCCGCAGTTAAAGCAAAGTTCTCACTCAAAGCCTGCATAAACATCAAACCGGTGATCGCCGTTTCGTGTTGACCAGGTAGCGGGTAGAACATATTGCTATTCGGAAAACTCAATGCACCAGCTGCTCCATTGATATCACTGCCGAACCGGCTTTCTGCATGCAGGATTGCTGAAAAGCCTTTATTGAGCCCTAACTGTTCTCCCTGAAATGTAAACATGTAGTCGGCTTTACCGCCATATTGAAAAGTACGTCTGCGACCGCCGCTGGCTACCCCCTGGTAGAACTGTGTCAGTTGAATGTCCGCAATCACACCGTACTCTGCCAAACTAGAGCGGGTACCGAACAGATCCCCTGTTAGATACTGACGAGACAGAATGTTTTCAGAACATTGATAACCACAATCGACCGTGTCCACGCATTCGTCTGAAGATTCACAACAGGTATTTTGGTCCGAGATATAACTGATCGGTGCCAGATCAGAATCCACCAGTAACTCACCGTCCTGCTGATCTGCAAGAAATAGCGGAGCAGGCTCAGCAGACGTGATGACAGTCGGTTCATCAGCCTGAGCAACTACACCAACTAGACTCATTGAAAACAGGGTCCAACAGATTGCACGTGATTTCATAAATCTCTTCTTCCAACCGAGCCAGTGTGAAAGCTACGCTCCCAAGGCGATTCTGGGAAACCGATCCTTTTGAATGATGAAAAACTGACAACTTCAGTTAAATCGGCAAATCCCGACCAGAAAAAGCCGGATCGAAACAGGTTTCACTGTTCATTCACATATCTGAGTCTGGTTATATCGGTTGTTTCAATTATGTGATGGTATGAAAATCCTTGAAAAATCAAGCAAGTGACACGTGTTCACTTTGTCGCGATTGGATGATGGTGTTCAAGTTGTGATTTAATTCCTGTTCTGTCATCTTGGTCTCAAACGTTGATCTTCTAGTCGTCGAAGCTTTATTTATTACCGACATTGAAAGCTGCTACTCGGGATACCAGCTTCAAGCAGCACTATTGAGAACAGGGATACAAAAGAATGAACGTGCGTGTGTTTGGAATCAGTGATGATTCCACACTGATTCCTTTACCCGATACCACACTCTCTGAATCCTGGGTCCAGGATGACACCCAACGTTGGGTCGATATCGAGGCAGCTACACCCCGGGAACTGGAGGATCTACTCACACCATTTCATTTACGTCCGGAAGTATTGGCAGCCTGTCTCACGCCGGAACGCAGCGAACGTTTGATGTCGCAAAAAACTGCCCTGTACTTGGAAGTCCCCACGCATCTGGGCTGGGATCAGACGGAAAAACCTTATGTTTCTTTTCTCTGCCTGCAGTCGACAGTCATCACAATCCATCGAGATAAACTGCATACAATTGAGGACGTCATTCGGGACCTGGATGGCGATGTCCCCCTATATGCTAATAACTCCACAGCTCTGCTCTACTATCTGCTGGTCGAAATCGGTAAACAGACTGTTAATGCCGCCCTGCGAGTACGCGAAGAAGCAGAACGACTGGATCAGGCCTGCCACGAAAATCCGGATGCCCTCGATCCTCAGAAAATTTCCATTTTACGCAGAAAAATCAGCCATTACGCCGCAGTCCATGATGACCATGCTTATTGTGCAGGTGTCCTGCGAACCGTCGAATCCGCGGCCTTTCGTTTCAGCAAGCAATCCCGATTCTTCGGCGATACGTTACAGCTGTCGGGACTCGCCGGACAGATCATCGCCGGTACTGCCGACCGGGTGAATAGTCTGCAACGGGATTATGATGCGGTCGTGCAGAGTCGCGTTGAAAGTCGTCTCCAATTCCTCACCATCCTCTCCGCCGTCTTTCTCCCTCTGACATTAATCTCCGGACTCTACGGTATGAACTTCAACGATCTGCCGGGGATGGGCATCAAATCCGGCTACCTGATCGTCATCGGAATCATGCTGGCGACTGCGGTCTTCACAGCTGGGTACTTCTATATCCGCGGATGGTTTGATTAAACGGGCCTAGCTAGACGGTTCATGTTCACGATACCTAAATTAAAAACCGAAATGATTCTAACAGCTTAAACTCACAGGCGGACCGGACGGTTGTTTTTAAGCTACAAAGGGTAGGTCTCTGACCTTCGGGATTGAAAATCCTCAGTAAGTTTGTGTTGCAGAAGTTGCTGTATTCGCTATCTAGACTCTTCCTTGATGATCCCCAGTTCGCGTCCCAGCCAGACGATCGCTTCGTTTAAAAGCTCTTGAGGAATCGTTGTGTAGTGGATTTCGGCCACAGTTTGCGGGTCGTGATCGAAAAACAAACTCTGAAGTCCCTGGTAGTCTCGGTTGCCTCGCAACAGGGAAGCCGAAGTTTTTTTGCACGCCTTTAGCGTGAACTCGATCTCCGTCTTTTTAGAGAGTCTCCGGATCGCCAGTCGCACGGCGTCGGTCTTCTTGTACTTTCCGCCGTCGATGTCCTCGGTTCGGAGCAGTTTCCCTTCACGGGTTAGCAGCACGTGATCTGGATCGTCGCTACGTTCTTGCTTGAGAAGCTCGAAAGTCTCCGGCCAAAGCGGATACGACACCACGGGTACGTTCTCGCAGTTACCTGCCCGCCAGCCGGCATCCGCCGTCGAAGCGGTACTTCTTTCCGAAATAGACGACCCGCCACTTGTTGCGGGGGGCATCCCAGTTCAACCGGCAAGTCAATCAAATAGCCACGATCTTCAATTCTTACGCACCACACTGCATACTAACACGCCCCCCCACCAGGCTGACTCTGAGGCTCTCTGGCTGGCTATTAGCTTTGGATGCGTAGAGATGCTTCGAGGGCGAATAAGGCGATTCTGAGCAGCCTGGAGCACAGAAAGCTCTAAGTGCCCTAAGAGTTGATTACCCGCAAATAATAACGAGCAAATTAGGTACACATTGAAAACGGCCCATTTAGGTACAAATCAGCCAAATCAAAAAAAGCCATAACCCGGTTTGAGTTATGGCTTTGAAAGTGCCCCCGCTAGGAATCGAACCTGGAACCTGCGGATTGAAAGAACTCAGGTTGATTCGTTTTTTAGCGATAAAAATGTGATTCATGTACCTGAATCACGACTCTGTTGAATATCACGATTTCAGGCGCTTACGTGCGAGTTCTCTTGATTCGAATGAGCGCTGATTGTCAGTAATAAACGTTTTGAGATGCTGATTCAGTCGCAGAGCTCCGAAAAAACTTCTCTGATCAATCTTCAATCTAATCGATCAGACGGATGGGGGCAGGGCTCTCCCAGCCACTGAACCGTCAGAGAAATCGCATCGCGGGCGGTAGTGGTGTGGGACAGGGAGTTGAGGACCATAAAACCATGGATGGTTCCCTGGAAGCGGGTCTGGGTTACCTTGACGCCTGCCGCCTGTAATCGGGATGCGTAGGATTCTCCCTCATCGCGGAGGATATCTGCTTCGGCAGTGATGATTAAGGCGTCTGGCAGGCCTTGCAGTTGTTCCACTGATGCCTGTAAGGGAGAGACCAGGATGTCGTCGTACTGACCTGGCTGTTCCAGATAGTCTGTCCAGGAGCGGACCATGTCCACGTGATCGAAGCAGTAGCCCGTCGCAAATTTCTGATGGGAGAGTGTATTGCAATGCGCGTCTGTTGCTGGATTGAACAGGATCTGTCGGCTGATGGGAGGACCGGAACGTTTTTTTGTCAGGATTGACAGGGTCGTTGCCAGGTTTCCGCCACATCCATCACCGGCGACAAGAATTCGGCTGGAATCAAGATCGTGCTGTTTACCATTTTCTGCTACCCATTTGAGAACACAAAAGCATTCTTCCAATGCAGTCGGAAATTTAGCTTGCGGTGAAAGGCTGAAGTCGATGAGCAGAACGGCCAGCTGCGCTCGGAGACTCAATTCGATCAGCAACGGGTCATGTAACTGCGGAATTCTATTCGACCAGTCGGGCCCGGGAAGATAGATCAGGGGAGCCAGTAATGTGTCGTTATCAGCCGGTCGAAAGATCCGCATCGTGACATAACCCGACGGGCGGTTCGAAATGATTCGCTCTTCAATGACGACGCGCGAAGCGGCGGTCGTGTATCGATTTTCGGCCACTCCACTGTCAAACTCTCCTGATGTGAGTGGTTTCTTTCGGGAGATCAGTCTCTGAACGCTGGGATCAAGTTGCATGGGAACGGTTAAACTACTTCGCTTCTGCCGGGAAAGCAGACCATTGATAAAGGGAGGAAATTCCTGAAAGTGTCTATGTTTTCGGGAAGTCTCGATTACAGGGAGACGCTTGCCTTAAGAAGCAATTCGCATGCCAGAACGGCGAAACGAGAGGAAGCGAGGGATTTCAGTGCAAACAGAACACCTGTCAGTTATCGTTCTGTTTAACCATCTGGGTGACGGTGATGCCCAGATCGCGTAATTTCAGTCGGAGGGTCTGCCGCGAAATGCCGAGATGTCGGGCAGCCTGATTCTGGTTGCCTCCCGTAAATTCCAGAGCTTTTGCCAGTAGAAACCGGTCCAGATGGCTGTGTGCCTCTTCGTAGAGGTTGGTAGTTTCAGGCGTTAAATGTTCTGCCAGAAACGTTTCCCAGTCGAGAGGAATTTCTGTTTCAGAAACAGGTGATGATTCTCGCGGACCAAATGCAGGTAATTCTTCAGATTCCGTAATTTCATCCTCTATCAGATGCGGCAGAAAAGAGGGGAGCAGAACTTCTCCCGTCGAATTCAGTAATGCCTGCTTGAGAATACTCTGCAATTCGCGGATATTTCCAGGCCAACTGTAATTCTTTAATACCGCATTTGTTTCCGGATCAATCTGGCAGATCTCCCTTCCCAGTTCGCCATTCAACTGCCGTACGAAGTGCTGAATCAGAAGTGCGATATCATCATCGCGCTCGCGGAGTGCCGGCAGTTCGATCGAAAACACGCTCAGGCGGAAAAAGAGGTCGGCCCGATATTTTCCTTCCCGGGCCCAGGTTTTTAAATCCCGGTGGGTGGCAGCGATGATCCGGACATCGGTCTCGATGGTCTCATTCCCGCCTACCCGTTCGAACTGCTGTTCCTGGAGAACCCGTAGCATCTTGGCCTGTAATCCCAGTGGCATATCGCCGATTTCATCCAGAAACAGAGTCCCGCCATTGACCTGTTCGAATTTCCCGATGCGCCGGCGATCTGCACCGGTAAAGGCACCTTTCTCATGGCCGAACAGTTCACTTTCCAGAAGCTGTTCCGGAATGGCTGCACAGTTGAGCACAAGAAACGGTCTATCCTGGCGATCACTATGCTGATAAATGGCCCGCGCGACCAATTCTTTACCAGTTCCGCTTTCTCCGGTAATCAGAACCGGGACGTTTTGAGCGCTGACACGGCCAATCGCTTTATACACTTCGCGCATGGCGGCGCAACTGCCGACCAGAGCTCCTTCAACGGTGGGTTCCTGCGTCTCATCCACAATCAGAGCTGGCTCACGCATTTTGGCTGATACCAGGAAAGCTTCTTCAATGACCCGTTGCAGTTGAAGAAGTTCAACCGGCTTAAACAGGTAATCAAAGGCTCCCAGTTTCATCGCTTCTATGGCAAAGTCGGCTCCCTGTGTCATGGTCACGAAGATGACCGGGACACGGCGGTCGATCTCGCGAATTTTCAGATAGACATCCAGACCTGACTGATCTGGTAACCGGAGATCCAGCAGAACGGCATCGGGGATGCGTTCGGCAAATTTTTCAATTCCGGTTTCTCCCGATTCGGCGATAGTGACGCTGTGGTCCTTGCCGGTCAGGCTGGCTTTCACCTGATTGGGGAGAATTGTCTGATCATCATCAATTAGCAGTAGGTGGGCCATGATCGATTGTTATCTCTAAAGGAAGGAGCACACTGAGATTCTACTGATTTCAATTCCGGAAAGTCCAGAGTACAACGGTTTTTGTTTCCCTGATCTACCGGTCTGAGTATACTGATTGGAAATCCTGGTATTGAAATTGCTCTCATTTACTTTCCAGCTAATCTCGATGGATAGCTTGTTTAACAAGCTTGTAATCCATCGATTTCCGTTTTCCACTGGTCTGTTACCGATTTCAGAAAATCATCCATCCTTGAGTACGATTCCAGAGAATCCGAGTTCCCCGCCGAACAGCGGTATGGCTGTCGAGATCGATCCGAAACCTCGATTCTGGGGTGAGAGATCTTATTCAAAGGCGTTTGCAACCTCGTTACCTCTGTTGATTATCACTCTGCTGATTCGCTGGCAGTTTCGGGAGACTCTTGGGGAGCGTGGGCTTTACAGTACGTTTCTACCGGCGGTGATCATTGCAGCCCATTTCGGCGGAGTCTGGCCCGGGCTGACACTCACGCTGCTGGGAGTTCTCGGAACCAATCTGATGCTGTCCAGCCACATTCTCAAGCTCGATCCCAAGGCAACGGCTGATTCGCTGGCCCTGCTCATGTTCGTGGGAACCGGGATTGTGATCAGCGTTCTGAGTGAATCGGTACATCGCACGTATCAGCGAAATCTGATCCTGGAGCGTCGGAGACAGGCACAACTGGCGATACAGCAGACAGAAGAACGGTTCACTCACCTGATGAGGCATTCGTCCGACATGATCGGCATCGTTGCTCCGGACGGCAGAATTTTGTATGTGACGCCGTCCGTCAAACGGATACTCGGATATCAGCCCGAGGAGCGTATCGGGCAGAATATACAGGACGATCCGATCGTCCACCCGGATGATCGTGCTGCGACTCTCGCCTTTTTCAAACTGATTTCCGAACGGCCTGGCATCTCCGTGAATGCGGAATTTCGCCTGCGGCATGCGAATGGGAACTGGCGAGACATCGAAGCGGTTGGCCAAATTCTACTGGATGAATCGGGAGCACTGATTATCAACTGCCGTGATGTGACAGATCGGAAACAGGCGGAACGTACGATCCACGAAAACGAACAGCGGTGGGGCAGCCTGACTAAAATGTTGCCGCAGTTGATCTGGACAGCCAACGCCGACGGAACCGTCGATTATTACAGTCCGCAGTTTATGAAATTCACCGGGAAAACGAGTGAGGAACTTTACCAGGAAGGCTGGGAAAATCTGATTCCAGAAGAGGACTACTCCGCAGTGATCAGCCAGTGGAAAGCCTGCGTAGCCAGCAGTGAAAATTTCAATCTGGAATTCCGGATCCGGGGCGCAGATGGAATCAGCCACTGGTTTAAAGTGCAGGCCGTTCCGGTGCGCGATTATGACGGCACCGTGATTCGCTGGCTCGGTTCCTGCACTGATATTTCTGAACTGAAGCAGGCTGAAGCCGATCTGTTGGCCGCCAAAGACAATGCCGAAACTGCAAACCAGGCGAAGGACGAGTTTCTGGCAAACGTCAGCCATGAAATTCGGACTCCGATGAATGCGATTCTGGGAATGACCAACCTGCTGCTCGATTCTAGTCTCGATGAGTATCAGCACGATTTAATGCAGACCGTTAAATCTGCTGGAGATAATCTGCTGACCATCATCAACGATCTGCTCGACTATTCGAAAATGGATGCCGGTAAACTGGAACTGGAATTGACTCCGTTTTCACCCGGTCAGACGGTGCAGGAAGTAGTCAATATGCTGCAGCCACGCATTGAGACACGGAATCTAAAGCTGATCTGTGAGATTGGAGAGTCGGTTCCCGAGACGGTTCTGGGTGACGCGAGCCGGTTGCGTCAGGTGCTGATGAACCTGTTGACGAATGGGATCAAATTCACTCCCAGTGGCGAAGTTAAAGTGAGTGTCGAACTGTCTGACAGGAACGAAGAGCAGATTGCATTAACCTTCCATGTTCAGGATACCGGGATCGGGATCGCACCGGAACGACAGCATTCAATTTTTGAAGCTTTCGAGCAGGAAGACACATCCACTACGCGAAAGTATGGTGGCACAGGACTGGGGCTGACGATTGCATCCCGGCTCGTGCGGGCCATGCAGGGAGAGATTCAATTGCAGAGTACGCCGGGCAAGGGGAGTACTTTTTCATTTACGGCAGTTTTTCGTCCCCCTGAATCTTCAGAGCAGATCACATCGGTCGATTCGTCGGATGTTCCTGACGCACAGGAGCAAAGCCGTGCCCTGAAAATACTGATTGCCGAAGACAATGAGTTCAATGTAAAACTGCTCGAGCAGTTATTGAAGCAGCAGACCCATTCTTATCAGGTGGCTACGGACGGGGAACAGGCTTTGCGACTGTTGCAATTGGAACAGTTTGATTTACTGCTCCTCGATATTCATATGCCTCTCAAAGATGGATTTGAAGTAGCTCGTGAACTGCGCAGCCGGGAAGCGGAAACGCAGGCTGAATCGCGACTTCCTGTTATCGCGTTAACAGCTCGGTCCACTCCTCAAATTCGTGAACAGTGTCTGGCAGCGGGAATGGACGACCTGGTTACCAAACCCATGCAGCCTGAGGAACTTTGGCAGGCAATCCGTCGTGTATGCCCGGCGCCCACTGACAGTTCACATCCCCCGTCTCTGATCGACTGTCAAATGGTGCGCGCCACCTGTGGAGAGAATGTAGAACTGCTGCAGGTGCTCATCGAGTCCTTTCTGGAGAATGTGCCAGCCCAACTGATTGAACTGCGCGAAGTTCACTCGCGTGGCGATCTGGCGGCGCTCCGTGAAGCCGCACATAAGATCGCCAGTGCCTTACGAACCTTTTCAGCGACGGCAGGACAACTGGCTCTCAAAACGGAAGAAGCGGCTCTGGCTGAAGATTCGGATGAATGCGATTCCTGCGTGGCGCAGCTGGTTGACTGTTGCGAGCGTTTGTGGCCGCAGGTGAAAACTCTGTCCCTGGAACTTCTGGTGAATTAAGGCGCCTCGATAGTACATCGTTTGGCTGCTTTTCTAACTGGAGGGCCAGATTCTGTCCGATAGGCCTGGATTCGGGAAGTAGTTTCTCTCGCTTCCTGGACGAGAATCAGGCATGACTCCTCGTTTTTAGTCACTGTTTTGTTGATTGAATTCGAAATCTGAAAACAAACTCTTTCCTCTCCCCGACACGGCACAACACTTGCTTTGATGTTCAGCAGTCACAGGCAGGAATTCCGCCACTTTTCTAAAAACAAATGTTGTATTTCCAGCAACCAGCAAGGCTACAATCTTTGAGAGGATTTGCTATGTCTGATGTGAGTCGTCGCCATTTTTTAGGTGGGGCAGCGTTTTTTGCAGCCGCTGTCACAGGGGCCGTTTCCAGTCAAAAATCCAGTAAGGCAGGAGATCCGAGTTTTATGAACAATATTCCAGATTCTGATTTAGCGGGTGATGAGTTACCGACTTTCAAATTTGAGCTTGAAAAAACAAAAGGCAAAGTGATTGGCAACAGTTCGGGGAAAGAGGCGACCGTCAAACAGTTACCGATTTCGACAGGAATTGCCGGGGTCTCAATGCGGCTGGAACCGGGGGCCATGCGCGAACTGCACTGGCATGCCACTGCTGCGGAGTGGGCAATGGTACTGGAAGGACGTGTCAGAACAACGGTCATCTCCCCCGATGGAACTGCGGCGATCGATGATTTTGTGCCGGGTGATGTCTGGTTGTTTCCGCGTGGTTACGGTCATATGCTGGAATGCCTGGGGAATGAGTCCTGTCATTTCGTACTGATTTTTGATAATGGATATTTCTCCGAGTTCGGAACCTTCAGCATTACGGACTGGATGGGTCATACTCCGAAAGAACTGCTGGCAAAAAACTTCCGCTTGCCCGTATCTGCTTTTGAAGATTTTCCCAAAGAGGAAGTTTATTTTGGCCGGGGAGCTGTTCCTCCTGAAATTCCTGATCTTCCCTTGCACGGGAAAGAGAAATCTACAAAAAGTCACAAGTATGAAATGCTGTCAAAAGAGCCGGATGATGTATTCGAAGGGGGAAGGGCCTGGAAAGTGGATTCGACAAAATTCCCGATTTCGACCACGATGACCGGCGTTTTTCTGGAACTGGATCCGGGCGCTTTGCGTGAACTGCACTGGCATCCTGCTGCCGATGAATGGCAGTACGTTGTGGCAGGCGATATCAGTGTGACCCTGTTCGGTTCCCGTGGCCGCTATCGCATTGAGACACTGCACAAGGGGGATGTGGGATATATACCCCAGGGCTATGGCCACTCCATCGAGAATGTGGGAACGACAACCTGCAAAGTACTGATCGGCTTTAATTCGGGGATCTATGAAAAGATCGATCTTTCGGAATGGATTGCCGGTAATCCCGCAGATGTGTTGATGACCAATTTCAGTCAGCCGAAAAGCATGATTGAAAAATTCCCCAGAGATGATGTGTTCATTGCAAAATAATCGGTGAAAGTAGTTCAAAAGTCTGAGTTGTTTCATGGCAGGTCGAGGAGTGAATCGCTCGCGACCTGCCTTTTTTACTGTCTTTATTTTGTGTCGCTCAACTTCCGGACTGAAAGATAGCTGCCAGCTCACACAGCCTGTAATTACAAAATATACGTCTTTCGATAGAGATCCTGCTCTGTGGAAGAGCGGAGTGTAATGGATGGATTGACTGTGGTTATACCGTTTCGAGAACGTCGCTGCGGCTTTTCTCGATTGAAACGATCGTGTGTTTAAAAGAGGGACAGTTGCTGTACGGATCAGTCTGCTGCATGGGAATCAGAGGATTGGCTTCCGGGTAATACATGGCCACGCACTGACGGGGAACCGGGTACTCGATAGCCTGGAAAAACCGCAACGTTCGGGATTCCCCTTCGTAGTGACTCGTGATGGAAACCAGATCTCGAGGCTTCAGTTCCAGCTCCTGCATGTCTGCAGCGTTCATCATCACGATTCTTCGTGCATGCAGAATGCCGCGATAACGGTCATGGTGTCCATAGATCGTCGTATTGAACTGATCATGACTGCGGACAGTTGTCATCGCGAATTCTCCCGGTGACAGAGTCTCAATTGGAACCGGGTTCACAGTGAAGTTCGCTTTGCCGGTTTTGGTTTCGAAATGGCAATTGCGGGCACCGTTGGGAAGATAAAAACCCCCTGGCTGCCGGACTTTGGTGTTATAGTCTTCACAACCTTCAATCACCGCAGCGATTCCATCGCGGATCAGGTCGTAGTCATCGGCCCAGTCCTGCCAGTTGTGGTGTGAACGATTGCCGATTGTGGCATCTGCGATTTCACAGACGATCTGTACTTCATTTTTTAACAGGGGTGAGGGAGGAATCGCTTGCCCCTGGGAGGACTGAATGACTCCCATTGAATTTTCGGTTGAGGTGAACTGTTTTCTGTGTGGTTCACTGATTTTACCCGGTCTGATATCTGCTTCGGATCGTCCCAGGCACGGCAGAATCAGCGACTGGCGACCTGCAACCAGATCGGCGCGATTCAACTTGGTGCCGATGCGAACCTGCAACTTCGTTTTAACAAGAGCTGCAGCTGCAAATCGAGTATCAGGCAGCGCCATCAGGAAGTTACCCCCAAGCGAAATGAAAACATCAATCTCACCTCGATGAAGTGCCAGCGCGGTCTTCTGTGCATCAAATCCATGCTGGCGGGGCGGATCAAAGTGGAAGGCCGCCTGCAGGCGATCGAGAAAATCGTCTGCAGGCTGCTCCCAGACTCCCATCGTCCGGTCCCCCTGGACGTTGCTGTGGCCGCGCACGCAGCAGGGGCCTGCACCTGGTTGGCCAATCGCACCACGAAGCAGCAGCAGATTCAGCAGCTCTCTTACGTTCTGTGTTCCATTTCGATGTTGGGCTACTCCCAGGCACCAGCAGATAATGATTTTTTCCGTCGATCGAACCCACTCGGCTGCCTGGCGGATTGATTCACGGTCGATACCGCTTTGCTGCTCAAGCGTTTCCCAGCTGACGCTGCGGAGATCCTCAAGCAACTCATCCAGACCGCTGGTATACCCATCGATAAAATCCAGATTGAATGCGGCACCAGGCTGATCTGCTTCCCATTCCAGCAACTGCTTCATCATCCCTTTAAACAGAGGGATATCCCCATTGATGCGAACCTGTAAAAACAGGTCGGCGATGTGAGTTGGAATTCCGATTAACCCGCTGGCTTCCTGGGGATTCATGAAGCCCATCAGTCCCGCTTCAGGCAGAGGATTGACGGCAATAATTCGGGCACCGTTACGTTTGGCTTTCTGCAGTGCCGATAATTGTCTGGGATGGTTGGTGCCGGGGTTCTGTCCTACGACAAATACGAGTTCTGTCTGTTCAAAGTCTTCAAGTGTAACAGTTCCTTTACCGATGCCGATCATTTCTGTTAATGCCCGTCCGCTGGATTCATGGCACATGTTGGAACAGTCGGGTAGATTGTTTGTACCGAACTGTCGTGCGAATAACTGGTACGCAAATGCAGCTTCGTTCGTCGCTTTTCCGGATGTGTAAAACGCAGCTCGATCGGGAGACGGCAGGTTGTTCAATTCGCTGGTAATCAGAGAGTAAGCTTCTTCCCATGAGATCGGTTCGTAATGAGTACTGTTCTCGCGGAGGATCACGGGTTCGGTCAGACGGCCCTGCTGTTCCAACCAGTAATCGGTCCGGGATGATAATTCGCTGATCGAGTGTTTGCGGAAGAAATCTGCATTGATCGTACGAGAATCCAGTTCATGGGCGACTGCTTTGGCGCCGTTCTCGCAGAAATCAAACGGAGAGCGTTTCCCGTCCGGATCAGGCCAGGCACAACCGGGACAGTCGAATCCGGGTTTCTGGTTGAGCTGCAGGAGAGGCAGGACACCCCTTCGCAGACCGGCTTCACCAATGACATAACGGGCGCTGTTTAATACGGCGGGTAAACCGGTCGCTTTGCGTTTGACCGGTTTCTGTTTCAATTGATCGTCAGACTTCTCGGGCAACAGCCAGACTTCGCCATGTGAAGTGAGAAGGGGAGTCGCGACTACGTACTGAGGGGGATTAGCAACCGACATTGTGAACTCCTTAATGATCGACTCATTTTAAAACAGGTTTAACCGTGATTGATGACAGAAGGAACGGACGAAGCAATTCTGCTGGCATCATGATAAATATTGAAACGATCACGGCTGGTGAAACCAACGAGAGTCATTTCGTGGCGTTGTGCTAATTCGACAGCCAGACTGGAAGGAGCTCCGACTGCGATCAGAATGGGAATGCCCACAGACAGCGCTTTCTGTACCAGTTCAAAACTGATGCGCCCGCTGACCACGAGGATTGAATTTTCAAAGACCGCAGCATCAGTCAGCCACTGTCCGCCAATCACCTTGTCGAGCGCATTGTGTCGACCGACATCTTCAGCAATCGACAGCAGATCCCCCTGGCTGTTGAACAAACCGCTGGCATGGAGACCCCCGGTCTGTTCAAACAGGATCTGACTGAAACGGAGACGTTGAGGAAGCTGACCGATCAGTTCGTGGCTAATGTGTGGATAACCGGTGCAAAGAGCTGCAGGAATTTGCACAGTGACCGCATCAATCGAGGCTTTGCCGCAGACGCCACAACTGCTGGAAGTAAAGATATGTCGTTGCAGCCGCTTTAGATCTACCTGCAGGGAGTCATTCAAAAGTACCCGGACAACAGACCCGCTACGGCAGAGACGAACTCTTGCCACATCCTCACGCCTGGAAATAATACCTTCACTCAATAAAAAGCCGATTGCCAGATGCTCGTCGGCCCCGGGGGTTCGCATTGTGATTGAGATCGAACGGTCTTTCCTTTTACCTTTTTCGGTGATCACAATTCGTATTTCCAATGGTTCTTCAATGGCAATCCGGTCTGTCTGTACGTCCGCTACTGTGCCCTGTTGCTTCTTAATGGAAAATTCACGAATGCCCGGTATCAACTCCCTCTGAGGAATCTGGTTCGAACAGGCGGCTGCCAGAATCTGACTCATGTTTGATTCTCCCTGCAATTATTAAAGGACTGGATTGTCTGGTTTGGCGATCAATGTTCTCTCGCTACAAAGCAGATCGCATGCCAGTATTACCCTGGATAACTTTCCGACGAAGGAATTAATAGTCCGCTTGCGCATTTCCCTTTAATACAGCGGTTTAACTTCTCCTGGAGATATAAATCGATCCAGCGTATCCCGATAGCGGTTCTGCCGGGAGAGGGGAAACATATTGGTCAGGGCGGTAAATAATTTCCCAGTTATGGGGAGGGCCAGTATCGACAGAGATTGAAGGGGGGGCAGTTTTCACAGTGAATCAGTAAGAAATGCTTTTAACTACCATAGAGTGATCCAACAGGTATGTTTCTGAAATATTAGCTGTTTTTCAGCATCGCAACGGGAACAGGAGTAGATGGGGCATCATGGATATTCCTGTCACGAAAGCCAGTACGATTTCCAAGGTACTGTTTGGCACACTTTCTGCAATGTGTCTTAATCAATTACCGAGTCACAGCATTAGGAACTGCGAGGGCTCGCCATGTAGATCATGAAATCTAGAATTGGAAAAGTATGATGAACGATAATATCTCTCTCTTTCAGAAACTACAGTCAGGTGCTCTGGAACTTCCTCACCGAATTGTGATGGCACCCTTAACACGAGGTCGGGCACCAGATCGTGTTCCAAATGAATTAATGGTTGAATATTACAGTCAGCGTTCAAGCGCAGCTTTGATTATCAGCGAGGCTACTGCAATCAGTCCGCAAGGCTATGGTTGGCCAGACTCTCCAGGTATTTATACTAAAGCCCAGATTAAGGGCTGGCAGGATATTACCTCTGCCGTACATGAATCTGACGGACGGATCTTTCTCCAACTATGGCACATGGGACGTCTTTCTCATCCTGATTATCAAAATGGAGAGGCTCCAGTCGGACCATCTCCTGTCCCGGCACCGGGGATGGCGCATACTCCTGCAGGTAAAAAAAATTACACAGTTCCTCGGGAACTGAAACCCCATGAAATAAAAACGATTGTCAGAGATTATGCTCAAGCGGCGCAGAACGCGCGTGAAGCAGGATTTGATGGAGTTGAAATTCATGGTGCAAACGGTTACCTGATTGATCAGTTTCTCCGGGATGCATCAAACCAGCGTCAGGACGAGTATGGGGGATCAATTGAAAATCGCTCGCGTTTTCTGCGTGAGGTAGTCGAAGCCGTTTCAGATGCGTGGTCCCCAGATCGAACCGGTTTACGATTGAGTCCGACAATGAATGAAAAGGGGATGGGGGACAGCGATCCAATTCAACTATATTCCGAAGTAGCCCTGATGCTGAATAAGTATGATCTGGCATATTTGCATATCGTCGAGCCGATTCAACAAGGCAGACTGTTTAATCCATCTGCTCCTCGTGTCACCCCACACATTCGGCAAAATTACAAAGGAGTGCTGATCGCCAATGGAGGTTACAGTAAACGGACTGCTGCTGAAGCGATCCGTCAGGGGGATGCCGATGCAATTTCTTTTGGACAGAGTTTTATTGCCAATCCGGACCTGCCTGCAAGATTCTTGTTTGATTCCCCGCTGACCGTTCCAGATCCGCACACTTACTACACGATGGGCGGTGCAGGTTATGTCGACTACCCATCATTATCCAATACATGGAAAGATTCAAAACCGGTTCATGTTAATCAAGCTGTCGATTAAATGTAGCTCTCAGATTTCAGTTGTTTAGTTTAACAAAGAAACGAGGTGTCACTATGGGTACGGTAACGGTCAAAGATGGAACGCAGATTTCTTTTAAAGACTGGGGTTTAGGTCGACCGGTTGTTTTCAGTCACGGCTGGCCTCTCAGTTCGGTTGCCTGGGATAACCAGATGCTGTTTCTGGGAGCAAGGGGTTATCGCGTCGTAGCAGCGGATCGGCGCGGCCACGGTCTGTCGAGCCAACCGTGGGATGGTAACGACATGGATACCTATGCAGACGATCTGGCGGAAGTCATTGAAACACTCGATCTGCAGGATATCACGCTGGTGGGACATTCGACCGGGGGGGGAGAAATCGTCCGCTACCTGGCCCGTCATGGATCCAGACGCGTCTCTGGTCTGGTTATGATTTCCGCCGTGCCCCCACTCATGCTCAAGACCGAATCGAATCCGGATGGGCTGCCGATGGAAGTCTTTGATGAGATTCGCGACGGAGTGATGTCGGACCGGTCTCAGTTTTTCAAAGATCTTTCCGAAAGCTTTTATGGTGCGAATCGACCGGATTCAAAGGCCACCCAGGGAATGCGTGATTCATTCTGGCTGCAGGGAATGCAGGCGGGGGTTAAGAATGTGTATGACTGTGTGAAAGCTTTTTCTGAAACCGATCAGACAGAAGACCTCAAACAGATTGACGTTCCGACTCTGATTATTCAGGGAGACGACGATCAGATCGTGCCAGTGGTTGCCTCGTCGGCCATCTCTTCCAAGCTGGTGAAAGGGGCTGTTTACAAACTATATCCCGGAGCGCCGCACGGTTTGACTGCCACCCATGCCGATCAGGTGAATGCCGACCTGCTTGCTTTTCTCGAGCGTTGAAACAATACGTCCGACTGACACCATTAACCAAAATTTATTTCTTTCAATCAGGAATCTGAAAATGTACCAGACTAAAAATGAGTTGTCCGAATCAATTCGTGAAAGAAACATTGAACTGTTGAACGCCCGACTGGTGGATTGTATTGACCTGCAGTCGCAGATTAAACAGGCTCACTGGAATGTAAAAGGCCCCAATTTCATCGCTCTGCATCGACTCTTCGATGAGATTTACGAAGCAGTCGGTGAATATGTAGACACGATTGCCGAGCGGGCAGTCCAACTGGGAGGCATCGCTCAGGGAACCGTTCGTGTAGCCGCCACCCGCAGCACACTACGGGAATATCCGCTGCTGGCTTCCGGTGAAACCAGTCATGTCGAAGCGGTTTCCTCAGTGCTGGCCGCCTTCGGTCAACTGGCCCGCAAAGCAATTGACGAAGCCACCGAGGATGGCGACGCGGATACCGCCGATCTGTTTACGGGAGTCTCGCGTGGTATCGACATGTGGCTCTGGTTTGTCGAAGCACATCTTCAGTAATTCGGACTGCTTGAAGTCTGTGAATACCCGGTTTAATCGGTTATCTCCGGGAGAAATGAAGGGGGTAGCCCCGATTGATTTAACAATCTCAGACACCAGGGTAGTCCAGTCGCGCTTCACCCGGCTGGTCCACTCTGGGAGTCTGAAGGATTTAAAGTTCCAGGATTTAAATGGCATATGGATAGTTGCAATGAATACGAAAATAATAGCAAACAGACTAAGCATGCAAGCCGAAAATACGGGAGCCGGATTCCGGAGAGACCTGGTTCCCAATTCTGAGGAAGGGGCGCAACAACCGGCTGCGGCTGCCCCTGTGATATTGACTGCGAATCAGGCGAACGGGAGTCAGACGGAACCGGAAAACAGAGATGCTCCTGCAGTGAAAAAAGGGTCCCGCAGGAAAAAACTGACGGTCGGTCTGATCGGGCTGGTGCTGCTGCTCTCTGCATGCTGGCTGTTACGGTCCTGGATCTGGTTTGCTCTTAACACGGTATCGACCGACGATGCTTATCTCGATGGGCATGTGACAATGGTTGCGCCGCGTGTTTCCGGTCAGGTCTTGAAAGTTCTGGTCGATGATAACCAGCGCGTGAAAAAAGGGGACCTGTTAGTGCAACTTGATCCGGAGCCCTATCGAGTACAGGTTGCCATCAGTCTGTCCCAGGTAAAAGCCGCAGAGTCAGATGTCAGTGTCACACGGGCCGATGTGGAGAAAACGGTGGCTCTGTTCAAGAGTTCCTGGTTTTTACTGGTCCACAGTATGGAGAATGTGGAAAAACAACTGGCCATGCTGCGATCGAATGTGGCATTGGTGGATAAAGAAATTGCGACTCGCGTTCTTGCACAGAAGGACCTGGTTCGCATCCGGGAACTGGTGGAGCGGGGGGCTGCCACAGCAGAAGATCTGGATGTAGCAGTTGCCAAACTCAATGAAGCCGAGAGCAATGTGACCTCCGCGAAAGAGGTCGTTCAGGAAAATCGGACCGATCTGGGACTGCCTGTGGATATTGAGAAACCCCTGGATGTTCCCCCGGATCTGGCTGAAACCTATTCGCTTGTCCGGGAAGCTCAGGCCAATATGCTCCAGCAACTCGCGTCAGTAGGTTATGTTCCCAATTCAGACAAGTTGACACCCACAGGCTTAATGCAGCAGATCAAAAAAGAGAGCCCCCGGGGGGAACTCGATTTGTTCTGTCGTCAACTGATTGTGAATGCCCCTCAAATCAAACAGGCTGAAAGCAGGCTGGTTGAATCACAGAAACAGCTTGCTTCTGCAGAATTGAATCTCGAATATTGTAACCTCTATAGCGAGATCGATGGTGTGATTACCCGGCGGAATGTAAATCCGGGGAACTATGTTGATCCGGGACAGTCGGTCATGGCGGTTCGCTCGCTGACTGAAATCTGGGTGAATGCCAACTTCAAGGAAACGCAACTCGACTATCTGAGAATTGGCCAACGCGTTCGCCTGGATTTTGACATGTATGGTGATACCCATACTTTTTATGGTCGCATCACCGGGTTTTCCATGGGCACAGGCCAGACTCTGGCATTACTTCCCCCCCAGAATGCGACAGGCAACTTTATCAAGATTGTACAGCGACTCCCCGTGCGTATCGAACTCACCGACTACAATCCCGATCAGGATACACTGTTTACCGGTCTGTCTGCCGTGCCTTATGTCTTTTACAAGGAACCGGCTACCGGGCCAAACGCCGGTATGAGACTGCAGCGAAATGCTCCTGTTCCATCTGTGGCTCCTGCACAACTGGAAAGCGAGTGAACCGCCATGTCCGGGAATTCTTCAGCCGCTGTTCCTGCCAGATCTCTGATTTCGAATCCCTGGATCATAGCTCTGGTCGTTGTGATTCCTACCTTTATGGAAGTTCTGGATACAACAATCGCTATTGTTGCCCTGCGATACATTGCGGGGGGGCTGTCGGCAGCGGAAATCGACAGCGAATGGGTCATTACCAGTTATCTGGCTGCGAATGCCACCATTCTCCCGATCTCCGGCTGGCTTTCCGCTCGCTTTGGCCGTCGCAATTATTTTCTGGCTTCCATTCTGCTGTTCACACTTTCTTCGGTCATGTGTGGTGCAGCGACCAGCCTGGGCAGCCTGATACTGTTTCGCGTCATTCAGGGGCTGGCAGGGGGCGGCCTGCAGCCATCCAGTCAGGCGATTCTCCTGGATGCGTTCCCGCCGTCACAGCAGGGCTCTGCTATGACTTTGTATGGGATGGCTGCTCTGCTGGCACCGATTGTCGGACCCACATTAGGGGGATATCTGACGGTTTACCATGATTGGCGCTGGGTATTTTATATCAATCTGCCCATCGGTCTGATGGCATATTTTCTGGCCTTTCTGGTACTCAAAGATCCTGAATATTTAGTGAAGAAACGGGCAGAGATGAAACGCGAAGCCAAACGATTTGATACGACAGGCCTGGGCTTTCTGGCCTTGACAATGTCTGCGTGGGAAATCTTACTCAGCAAAGGTCAGGAATGGGACTGGCTGAGAGATCCCTTTGGGCGGGTTCAAATCCTGGTGTGCTGTTTCGTTTTCGGTCTGGTATTTCTGGTCTGGAACGAACTACGTAGTCAAAATCCCATTTTGAATTTTCGCCCCTTCAGAGAGCGAAATTTTCTGATCTCCTGCATGATCATCTTTACTGCCTTTTCCATACTTTATGGCGCCAGCACGACTCTGCCTTCTCTGATGCAGAATCTGTTCCATTACGATGCGTTTACTTCCGGACTGGTTATGTCACCGGCGGGAATATTTGCGTTCGGAACGGTGATTGTTGTCGGTTTTCTGATGGGCAAAAAACTGGATGCCCGCATATTAATTACAGTTGGCTTAACTACAATTGCAGTCAGCAACTTCTGGATGGCCTACATGACTCCTGGAATAAGTCCCTGGCAACTGGCATGGCCGCGCGTGATGCTGGTAATGGGGATGTCGATGGTGTTTGCTCCTCTCAATGTCGCCGCCTACAAATACATGCCGCAATTACTGCGTGGATCTGCGGTCGGCCTGTTTGCATTGTTGAGAAATGAGGGGGGGAGTTTTGGTACATCGATGACACAAACTCTTCAAACCCGCCGGGAACAGTTTCATACCTTGCGAGTGAATGATTATCTTGATCCACTCAATTCGAATCTGCATCAGTTTCTGACACAGACAGAAGCGGTCTTTCGGCAATTCAACTCAGATGCGATGGGTGTCAAACTGATGGCCATTGATACCCTGAATCAGCTCCGGGATCAACAGGCTTTGGCTCTTTCGTATTTCGATTGTTTCTATCTGTTTGGGATAATGGCATGCATTCTGGTTTTTGGTGTTTTATTGATGAAGCAATCCAAAGCAGAAGGGAGTGTGCCGGTTGGGGAATAATATTCAGCGATGAGCAGCTGAGGCAAAACTGACTCTAAGGTAGTGTTGATTTACATCGTCTATTTATTCGAAAAGAAAAAAGTCAAGTCTGATTTTGAAAGGACAAGATTATGGAGTATGAAGCCTGGGTCACAAACGGGATTGGAGCTTCGTTTACTAAGCAGTTATTGGAGAGAGAACCACTGGGGCCGGAAGATGTGGAAGTCGCTGTCGAGCATTGCGGCGTCTGTCATTCCGACATCTCGATGTGGCAGAATGAATGGGGGATGACCACGCTGCCTGCGGTCTTCGGTCATGAAATCATCGGTCGGGTAACGGCACTGGGCACTCAGACCAAGGGTTTGAGTGTGGGGCAGCATGTTGGAGTGGGGTGGTACAGCGGCAGTTGTATGCATTGTCGGCAATGTCTGTCGGGAGATCAGCATTTATGCAGTGAAGGTCAGCCCACGATCGCCGGACACCTCGGAGGTTTTGCCAGTTCAGTGCGAGCCCACTGGGCCTGGACTATTCCGCTGCCGGAGGGATTGAATTACGCCGATGCCGGTCCACTGCTGTGTGGTGGAATTACGGTATTTAATCCTCTCAGCATGTTTGCTACTCCGAAGAGTCGTGTGGGCATTGTCGGCATCGGCGGGCTGGGGCACATGGCGGTCAAATTTGCCGCGGCATATGGTTGTGAAGTGACCGCATTCACCTCTCGAGAAAGCAAGTTCGACGAAGCTCGCAGTTTTGGTGCTCACCATGTGGTTGCCAGTCGGGATTCGGCGGCGATCGGGAAACTGGAAAATACTTTCGACCTGTTGATCGTCACCGTAAATGTGCCGCTCGACTGGGATGCTCTCCTGAAAACTCTTGCCCCGCATGGCAGAATGCATACCGTGGGGGTGGTGCTGGAACCGATCCCGGTTCCCGTTTTTACCCTGCTGACACGGCAGGCAAGTGTCAGTTCCTCCCCTACAGGTTCTCCCGTTGATCTGGTCGAAATGCTTGAGTTCGCAGCTCGCCACAATATCACACCGCAGACCGAACATTTTCCGATGAGCCGGATCAACGAGGCTTTCCAGCACGTATCCGAGGGAAAAGCCCGGTACCGAGTGGTGCTTGATGCCGATTTCTGAATTGAACGGCGGTTCTTCTCAGGTATTTAATCCAGAGTGAGCTGGTTCTGACCAGGAGAATCGCTGTTTTTGTGGTTTCTTTTACAGACTGATTGCGCGCAGCAGTCGATTCTTATTACAAATCATGAAGGAAGTCCCATGGAAACGGAATTGATTAAAAATGTTGTGATCGGAAGTGGTGAGGGAGGCAAGTATCTCGCCTGGCATCTGGCCGGACAGGGAGAATCTGTAGCTGTGATCGAGCGTCGAATGATTGGAGGCTCGTGCCCGAACACCAATTGTCTGCCGAGCAAGAATGAAATCTGGAGTGCCAAAGTGGCACATCTGATCAGCCAGGGATCGCAGTTCGGGATTCACGTCGACGGTCATACCGTCGATATGACTGCGGTTCGTCGACGAAAACGGGAAATGGTGGACGGGTTGATTGCGCTACACCTCGAAAAATTCCGGGCCAGCGGTGCGCAACTGGTGATGGGCTCCGCGCGCATGGTTGGTGAGAGACAGCTGGAAGTTCGTCTCAACGACGGAGGAACACGGCTGATTCAGGCGGAACGTCTGTTTTTAAATCTGGGTACGCACGCAGCGATACCTGAGATCCCCGGATTGCGGGATGCTCAACCGATGACACACGTGGAACTGCTCGAAATTGATCGTATACCGGAGCATCTGATTGTCATCGGCGGAGGATATGTCGGGTTGGAGTTTGCACAGGCTTTTGGTCGTCTGGGCAGTCACGTTACGATTCTGCAACAGGGGCCTCAGTTATTAAAGGATCAGGACGAAGACGTTGCGGAGGAAATAGCCCGGCAGCTTACGATTGAAGGGATCCGGATCGTCACATCTGCACAACTCACTCAGGTAACCGGCAAGTCGGGACAGAATGTCACAGTGACATTCGAGACGGCATCCGGCAGTCGTATAATTGAGGGGAGCGACATTCTGGTTGCTGCGGGACGCGTTCCGAATACTGTCGGAATAGGACTGGAACGGGCAGGAATCAATCTGGATACTGCTAAATATATTCAAGTGAATGAACACCTCGAGACCTCTGCGGAGAATGTCTGGGCGATTGGAGAATGCGCCGGTACTCCTCAGTTCACGCACGCTTCACTTGACGACTTTCGCGTCATTCGCGACAACCTGTCTGGGATTCCGCACACGACGAGTCACAGGGTGATTCCCTCCTGTCTGTTTACCGATCCTCAAGTGGCCCGGATCGGTCTGAATGAAAAAGAAGCCAGACAAAAAGGGATCCCGGTACGTGTGGCACGACTGCCCATGGCAGCGGTATTGAGAACGCGTACCCTGGATGAAACAGGGGGATTCATGAAAGCGTTGGTTGATCAGCAAGATCACATTGCAGGTTTCAGTATGGTGGGCCCCGATGCGGGTGAGGTGATGGCGGTGATTCAGATGGCGATGCTCGCAGAGTTACCGTTTACCAGCTTACGAGACGCGATGCTGGCTCATCCCACGATGGCCGAAGGTTTAAATACGCTTTTCGGAATGTTGGAACCTGCGGCTTTAAATGTCTCGCATACTAACCAGAATTTTCAATCTATTGTTCCTGGTTAGATCAACTTGTGGGAACCGTTTCTGAGTAAACGGGTTTATCGCCATGAGTATTTTATTACCAGAATATCCTCAGCTTCTACAGGTCTGAGTTCGGGAGCAGTCCTATAGAATCGACGTTCCGGGATGGGCGTAATTGCGATTACTTCTGGACTACCTGGCCATCTGGAAGGACAGGAAGGTGTAACTGAGATGTCTGTCGGCGATTCAGGCAAGGAGTACACGCCATCATTTATGTTTGTCTGAAACTTTCGATCTACTAACCGCTGTTAACTTGAAATGAAAAAAGCGCAAATCAGGTACAGTTTGAAGATCAATCATTTAAGTACAAAACCGGAAAATCAAAAAAGCCCTAAGCTATTTCAGCTTAAGGCTTTTTGAATGAGGGCGCAGGGACTTGAACCCTGGACCTACGGATTAAAAGTCGGAACCGAAAACGCCCATCGAACGGTTACCGCATAGTTACTCCACTTTTCAACTATACCTCTGATTCATCTTGAATTGTTCGGCTGTGGTAATTATACCGTTAGATTGCCGTTCGGCGGCTGAAAGACGTAGTACTTCGCGTAGTATATCCTTGTAGGGGAGCATGAGATGCCGGTGGAATTATTTTCGGCGTTAAACAATTCAATCGCACTGGCTAAGCGGTTGCGGGAAATTTCTAATAATATCAAAGACGCTGAATTCAATCAGCTTCTGGCTGATTTATACAACGAGCTCGCGGATATCAAAATGGAAATGGCCGGTATGAAAGAACAGGTGGCTGAGCTGAAGGAAGAAAACCTACGACTAAAAACCATGCAGCCTGAAAATAACGTAAAGCCAAAGCTTGACAGAGGTTGTTATATATTTGAGGGGGAAGAAGGACTGTTTTGCACAGGTTGCTACGACTCGGAACGTAAAAAAATTCAGACCACTCGCCTTAGAGGGCGTGTTAGAGCATGCCCTGTCTGTAAAAACGTATTTCAAGGTTAACCTGATAAGGGTAGAGACATGTTGAACTTACCTCAGGGGTATCCATTAGATGAATTTTTGAAGTGCAGTTTCTTCGCGTATGAGATGCTTATGGGCCAAGAAACAGCACAGGAAAAAGACCCAGGATTTATTCCAAGGCAGAATAATACCGGGAATCCCGTAAGTGACGAAACAGATAGATTTTATCTGATTGAAACTGAGGGATATGATATTGCTTACTTTCATGAACTCATTCAAAACGAAATGCGGTTTGGAATGTGCAGTTACCACTATCAGGAGGTGATTGCTGATTGCGATGGTTCATCGGCTAACATAGCCGAACTGGAATTTGTCTGTGCTGATTATGAGGGACCAGATCGTCATATAGCACCAACTGCTCACGGTGTTGCTTTTTTGTATCTGGCTGACATTTGCTCTCACATTACCGTAACGTGCGGAGATCCGGATTCAGAAGAATCTCTGTTAGATTACGTCAAAAAAAATATTATCGAGATGCAAAAGGTGTTATCGAAATTCCAGCTGAGTGCTCACAACCGATTGAGATTGATGAGCCGCTTGAAGCGAGAAATGGCAATAACGCTCGGCTGCCATGACTACGAGAATCATGTGAATTCTGACTTCATAATCGATGCACGTTGGCTCTGCGCTACAGTAGGAAAGCACAGGGGGCGAAATGAGTATGAGCGATCTTGGGCAACAAAATATATTTCTGATTGGCCAAAACCAAGGAAGAGATACACGGGAAACAGAAAGTCCGTCTGGAGTTTTTTAGAAGTAAAACCCCATCTCAAAGAGCAGTTTCCAGATATCGATTGGGACAATTTTTAACATTTGCTTTGAATTTGTTTTGACTTTGTTTTCACTGCTTTCAATCTTCTGACTACACTCTTCACATCTAAAAATCTATCGCTATAAATTGCTCCAACAGGCAACCGAACGGTAAGCGGTTGCCAGACTCATACCAGATTCAAAGGGAGCGAATCATGTCTCAGGCGATAGGTCAAATTGATCCTGATATTCTCTATCCACTCGAAGAATTCAAGCGGGTTTCCGGAATGGGGACCTGCGCTTTGCGAACCGCACGCAACGCTGGTTTGAGAATGCTACAGACTGGACATCGAAAGTATGTCAAAGGTCAGGATTTCATTGATTACCTGGAATCAGTCAACTGCAACAGCACAACGATGAACGCATAACGCAAACGTTGCCTATGCCTAACTGTGAACGCCTGCAGTGGACCACAGAGGACAGATGAGGTGATCATGACAACGACGATTTTTCAAAATCCCTCGCTGCTGCTCACGGAAGAGGAAGCAGCGCACCTGATGAATTGCTCAGCGAGAACGGTTTCACGAATGAGGCAGAAAGGTCTGCTTAAATTCATGAACCTGGGGAACACAATCAGATATCCCCGCGCTGCTATCGAGAAATTCATTGAAGAACAGTCAAAGACAGTAACAGTGTAGACGTAAAAAAAGCCTCCGAATTGATCCCTTGGAGGCTTTAAGTTGTTCTCATAACGTCGAGTTTGGCAACCGAAAACGAGTACAAAAGCATATTATCAGACCAATCAAAACGGTCAATGCTAAAACACTCTTTTCTGAAAAACTCCACACTGAGAACAACGCCAATTGTGAATTGGCCGTAAGTTCTCGACCAGCGGCATACAGCCCTGATTGGCAGTGAGTTGAGATAGCTTCGATGCATGTGTTTAAGCAGCATGTCACTACCCGAGGGTAAGAGTAGGGGGTGTCCAGCGGTAACCGTGGAGGCTGATGAATCGGTCAGGGAGTGGCGTCCTTGGCGTCTCTGTGCATCAGTTAGAATCGGCGTCCCAGAGTGGGCGTGGAATGAGGAGCAAAGTCCCGTTCGAATCGAAGCGAAACCGTATTTTTTTAAGCGTTACATTTAACGTCTAGCTCCGGTTACGCGCAGGGAATGTGCAGCCAACGGCCTACCAGGTTATTTGAGGGTTGAATCATGATGCGAAAGCAACAACGTTCAGACGATGGTGACTCAGGGCAGACCAGCAGAGAAAGCCTCTTCCTGGTCAGCCTGGAGCCAATCAACGAACACATCACCACAGACGATTTGTTACGCAAGCTGCAGTTGGTGGCCGGTGGTTGCGGGATCCGCATCAACGCAGCCCAGCTGGTCAGCAGCCCAGACAAGTGCAACAGGCAACTCGAAACCGAAAAAACAGACATGGTGGAAAATCAGGAATGAGGCACTCACTGATCAACCAAAAACAAGGACTTACGGCGATAAAATCACGGGTCCTTCCCAGAGGATCTGACGCGCGGGGCTGGTGTATGGCGCAGAAAGTGTGCGTAAGAACGAAAAATAAATGGACCACCACCACTACCATGAATTGCACAATCGATTTCAGATTAAGCCTTTAAAAACAGGGGTTTTCAAAAAGATATGAATCTCTACTTGGTACAAAATCAATTCGCTCAATCGCTTCCGGAAGACCTGGAAACCATTTTAACCAGGGGTTTTCGGCTGTGAATTCTGAAGACCGTGAAATCATTTTGCGACACATCGCAGATCAGATGTTGACGGAGCCAATGAGTGTTCAGGAGCTGTCCTCATACTTCAGTATTGGCTGGAGAAAGATGAAAAGCGTACTCGATCACATGGAAGGCGTGGAAAAAATAAACACTCTGTATCGAGTCCCAGTTAAGAAAATGCCCCCTCGCTACCTGAAAGAGCAAAAACTTTTTCCTGAGCCCTGCTAATTCCTGCCAATTCCTGCAGGCGATATTTTCAGTTTGTCATCATCAGAGAGAATTGAAACCATGACAGATCTACTGACAAAACATGGAGCAGCAACCAAGCTGGGGATTACAGCCGCGGCACTGGGAAAGCTTGTTCGCGACAACAAGATCCCGTTTATAGCACTCCCGAATGGTGAAATCCGTTTTGACAGTGGTGATTTAATCAAATGGGTTCAGACATTGAAAGAGGGTGGTATGACAGTTGCCATAGATAAACGCGCAAAAATGCAGGAACAACTCAGGAAGCGGCCAGAATACATCAAACAGCGTGATGAGATACTTGAGGAGCAGAAACAGGTTCAATCAAAAGTTGATGCAGGGCTGCTTACACAACTGGCATTGGTCCCCATTGAGAATCGACTGAAAAAAGTTCTGTCTCTCATCAACAACGATTTTAGAAACCAGTTGATCAACAGCTGTACCAACCAGGATTTACACGACGAGTGGAGAATTCTCAATGAAGAGAAAATCCGAGTCGACCGTGAAATTCACAGCGAAAAAATGGAAGCCGAACGAATTGAAACTGATATTCGACTTATCCAATCTGCCTTGACCGAATTGCATTCTGCTGACGGACCTGGAAAAGAAACCGAAATTTTCAAACCATTCGATCGTGAGAGTGACGGTGAATACCAGGACCGCATCAATCAGAGAGAAAGGAAACTGATTCTAAAGCAACAGGAGCTGGAAAGGTGCAATGCCAGAATAGCTCAAAAGGAGGAAGAGTTGAACCGCTTGGAATCGGAAAAACAGCGGGTCAGAGATGAGATGGTTTTTGATTAGTTTTACCAGGGGAATTAGCGATGAAAACAGATGCTGAATACCGGCAAATCTACGCAGCGGACAAGGAAGTGCTTGGAGCAAGACTGACTGTGAGTGAAGAAGAATACATTGCTTCATTGAAGATCACGGATTGTGATGGTGAGTTGTCTCAAGAATTTTTGGGAAACTCCACGGGCTCTCAGGAATCAACACTGAGTTTGCCTGGTAGAGATTATGATTCTGCCGATGAGAAGTACAGGCGACAGTATCGCGAAGATAAAGGGATGCTGGGTGAGAAGCTTTCAGCATCCGAAGACGAATATGTTGCTTCATTAAAGGCAACGGAATCAGGCGGGAGTCTGTTTTTGGTTTAGTTATTCCGTTCCCTTTTCAGGCGTAATCCGGTTTACCTCTTTGCCGTTACGTCTGGGGAGGGTTTTTGAAAGTCAAGACGATGGCAGATAATGACGTTGAAATCAAATTCGTGTCTGATGATGCAGATGTAATCAAATCCTATCTCAGGCAGCAGAAAGAAGTCCTAAGAAATCAACGTGCTCTGATAAAAATGGGGGATGCGGGTGGCCGGTCCTTCAGGAAAATCGATAGTGGCTCGAGATCAACAGTAGGCACATTTTCGAAGATGAACGCTTCGGTCACAAGTGCGATCGGTTTGTTTGGTGGCTTGACTGGAGCAGTTCAGGTATTCCAGAAACAATATGCTGACATGGTAAAATATCAGCAAAACCGCGAAGTTGCGGGGCGTACCTTTGGAGAGCAGATGCGTGCCACTCGTGTCAACTTCACCAAAGATGAGACGTTGAGCAATCAGGATCTGGAGAATGAGATTCTTGGTGTTGCCGATAGAACTGATACTGATTCAAAGCTGGTTGCTGCAGCACTGTCAGACGCATTTTCGGCAAAGGGAAAGCTCACAAATAAAGACGCGCTGAATGCTGTTGAGGCCGCCTTTGAATTACAGCCTAATGATCTGGATGCAGCTCAGACGATCGCAGCCAGAGCCCTGGACGTGGCGAACCGGACTGGTAACACCAACATGAAAGAGAATGTTGGTTTCATGCAAAACATCGCGAATACAGCGCGTGTGACACAACTCCCCTTGGTCGGTAAAAATCTACTGCCGGCAATTAGTTCAGTTCAAAATTTCAACGATACACCAGAGCAGGCAGCTGAACTGGTAGTATCTCTAAATAAATTGCTGGAGGATGAAACCGGAGCAATCACAGGCACTGCAGCGAAAACTCTTGCCGGGCGTCTGAAAAACTTTGTTCCAAAGAAAAAAGCGAAAGATGATCTGGGTAGCTTCACAGTCCCCCAGGATCAGATCGATGCTTTCACCCAGGCAAAAACAACAACTGAACGAGTGAAGATAGCTCAACAGAGTCCTGAGTTATCTCGCGCATTCTTCGCAGAGAATCCGTTTGCCCAGGAATATGATGCTGTAATCAAAAGGTACCTGAGTAAAGATAAGGGAGTTCAGGAAACACAGAATTATGTCCAGGGAGCTATTTTCCCACTCGGGAAGGAACAACAGGCGGTTTTTGAGCAGAAGCTCTCAGATATCAATGCAGGAGGTAAACAACACCTGGTCGCAGCTGATGAAGGAAACAAATCAAATGTTGAACAGTTAAGGCTGTCAGGCGATTCTGATGCGATTCAGGCTTCTTCCAGGAATCTGGTCAACAGTGCTCTCGAAGAGGCACCTACAAGCTGGTTTAACAAACAACTCGCCTGGGGAGCCCATGAAGCATCGAAACAAGTGAGCCCCATGATATCCGGTGGAAGCTTAAGTCCAGTCATGCTGGATAATCTGTATTTGAAGGGGCTCAGGAAAGATTCTGCTGATAAATCTGGTGAGGAGGCACCATACACCAAATTTCTCGATAAACAAATTGCAATATCCGACCGTCTTTTAAGGCGAGAATTTATCCATAAAGCAGCCGGCTTTGCTGCTGAGAATATGAAAAATTCTCCGAAAGAAGACCAGAAACCTACCATTCGAGTTCAAGAAGCACAGCGCAAGCAATCTCCTCAGGAACAAAAACAACCAGTTGCTCAACCTGGTTCAGGTGAGATGGTCAATCTCTCCCGTAAACAACTTGAAGCCACGGACAAGCAGACGGGAGTTCTCGAGAACCTGATAAAAGGAATTGAAAAACTGACCGGACAAGGCCCGCTGAATCCCGGTCCCCGGGTGGGACCTCCTTTAAGGCATCCCCCGTACAAGCCTGCAATTTCAGTATTGAGTTATCCAGGGAAATAAAGGGATCTTTTGAAAATGGAAAATAGCGAGAATTCAGAATTTGATTGCTTCTATCCAGAACCTGAAGAGCGATTCATGTGTGATCATAAAACACGAAAGCTCTCAGCACACATACAACCACACGCTGAGGCAGGGCGTTTTTTCTTGACGATTTACGATTTTGAAACAATGACGATGTCAGCGGTTAAGAATCCCGTTTTGAAGTCTGAAGTGTATCTCTATATTGGGATACTGGCGCCTGAATTGATGGAGCTGGACAATTTCAAATTGAATCGCAGGGAATCAAGCCTGGCGTTTGATAGGCATAATCCAGATTACAAGACAGTGCTGGATCTCGGAGGAGATGAGGTTTCTATTGAGTACGGACCGGATGAAAATCGTAATTCTTTCGAGCTGGCTGTTGTCGCTGATATTCCTCGTGAATTCATTCTGGATCCCGAGAGGAACTGAATTTCGTGTGATCAGGAGGCTGAGTTGTTGTTGTCTTAGTGGTTACTGTCTTGGGAGATAGGGGGTCTTGATCTACTAATCGAACAATACCTGATCCTGCTTTCGAAAACACTATATTTTTCTTATCGGCTTCAGCAAGATCAAGTAAATCAGTGAGTAGCATCGGCACTATCGTGTCTGCAATTTCAACATGAAACAATCGGTTATTTAAGTAAATTTCAGCATTGTCTGGATCATCAACATTAAGAATTTTAGCTAATCGTTTTTTCTCTTCTTTCCTAGAGAGTGAGGATTCATGAGAAGCTAAATTCATCCTTCTTTGTAACGCAGAAATATCCGATCTTAAATTTGTGTTTTCCGTCAAAATCAGGTCTAGCTTGTTTGAAACTGTAGCATCCTCTGGATTGAGCATTCCCTTTTGAGTGACGCCATAATATTTCCAAAGCGTATTTCTACTATCACTAGATTTCACGCATTTTTCAATATGATTGACAAGGGCAGGTATCTCGTCTTTGGTTTCCCATGCAGTTAAGGATGGATTGTATGTATGAAAGTTAATGTTTGAAACATCGAACGGAACCCCTGGTGGAGAACCAGCCGTTTCAGAATCGGCAATTAAAGCAACAGGTTTATCTAGGGCTGTTCTGACACCAAGTTCAAAAAAAACATTAGCGTTTAGAATCGACATGTCACAGAGAACTAAATCGCAGTCGGTAAGAGTCGATATGATCTTTGCATGGATGTGTTCGGCTCCCTCAGCGATCGGAGGGATTGCCTCAAATCCAGCTTCTTCGACTGCTGGAATGAGCAAGCAATCTAAAACATGTTTGAAATGATCTTTGTCTTGCTTATATCGCTCGTGGTAAGCGCCTGGTGTAGAAATCGGCATGATGATAAAGCAGGTTGGTTTTGGGTCAGACATTTCAATTATCCGTGAGCAAGAGATATGTGAATTGGTAACAAGAGACTACCACGGATGAACAGTGTTTTCAAACTCCGAAAGAACAATAAATCCAATCGTTGAATCTCCCGAAGCGCCAAAATGTCGCTTCGGGAAAAACAAAGCGTTTTTCGCTGTTTTTCCCGAAGGTCCAAAATGAACCTTCGGGAGAATTATTGAGTCAGTGTTGACAATCGAGGATCTGCGGTTAAAAATGCAGGTCCGAAAGCCGAAAGGCAACAAGTGATGATTTCCGAAAAACAACAAGTAACCAAGAATCCATACTCTTGCGCAGAGTGGGGTAGCCGCGAGGCCCCCAAGGCAGCACTTGTCTGCCTCGGAACTGTGTGTGAGAGTATGGGTTCTTTTTTTACGCTTCGGCGTAAAGAAAGGTGCCTCTTATGAGCACTACTCTCTCTCACAACGGCGTTTGTGACACTCTCTACGTTTCCCCCGTCGACCAGCTGTTCCAGCGGTCAACCAACTGGTCAGCACTGGAGCCGGTCACAGCTCCCCCGTTTGGCAATCCAGCTGCTGATGATCTGCTGCGAATCGAAGCCCCGCGGCATAACTGGCCAGTTTACCTGGTCAAAGTTCCGGAAGGCTGGGAACCGCAATCATGGCGATCAGTTCCCCCGAATACACCAACGTACAAGAAAGCCAAAACAGCTGCTGAGGTCGCTTCCATTCTCAACCGTGAACGCATCGCAGCCAGTAAAGACGGCTTTGTATCACACTGGCACATCAGGGTTCGCGTCGGCAGTAAGTATGCGAATCTCAGTGTGTCTCTGCCGACTCCCTGGAAGCCGAAAAACGAATATGATCTTCCCCCCGCATTTATCACTCTCGATGGCCCCCGGGGACAGTGCGAACAAATCGTTGGAGACTTGAACAGACGGCTTGACCAGTGCGGAGATGGGGAAATCCGCAAACGGGCTTTCATCGCGCGTTCCATCAATCCAGCTGACCTGGAACCGACCGAACAAAAGGGGGACACAGTGTCCCCCTTAAATGAACCAGAAGAACTGCCGGAAGAGATCGAAGGCCCCCCAGAGCTCTACGAAGTCCACGAAGGTCATACGTTCGACGTAAACCCCTCATGCGGTGAAGAGGTTCTAATCAGGGTGTTCAACACTTCCGATCCGGAGAAGGCCAGACAGAAGGCAGAACGCTATCTGAAACAGCATGCCCAGGACCTGCTGGAGTGGGGGCAACTGGATCCAGAAGCAGCTGCCCCCGATCTGCTGAAACACCACGGTCTGCAAATCTATCGACCCGTGACCGATTCTGAAAAACATCAATAAACGCCTTGTTTTCTCCGAGGGGACATTTTGTCCCTTCGGGGATTTTAAAAAGGGCGACACGGTGTCGTCCTTAATTAAGGTGGTCACTATGACTACTCTGCGCTTTGCCTGTTTTCCCGTTCCGACACAGTGACGGAACGGGGGTTTTAAAAACTCCGACACAGTGTCGGAGTTAATTAAATGGCGACACAGTGTCGTCTTTTTTTCTCAGAAGTAAGGGAACACCAATGATCAACGTCTATTTGAGCAAACAGAAGAAAAGTCGATTCTGGCAGATGCGCTGGATAGATCCGGATACAGGCCGGGAACGGTGGCAGAGTACGAAAACCAATATCAAGCGGGATGCTGAACGGATAGCAGGCCAGACTGAAAAGGAATTGAACGAGGGAACGTACTTCAGACGCTCCACAATCACCTGGAAAGACTTTCGAGACCGATACGAGACGGAAGAGGCTGCGGGGCTGGCAGAACGCACACAGCAGAAGATAGGGACGGTTTTCAATTATGTTGAAACGCACTGTAACCCGAAACGCCTGGTCAATCTGAATGAGACAGCTATCAGTAAGCTGGTGAAGAAACTCCGAAAGCAGGGACTGGAAGACGTCACCATCAAAAACAGCCTGGGCCACCTGAAAGCGGCGTTCAACTGGGCAAAATCTCAGAAGCTGATTGCAAAGGTTCCCGACTTCCCGAAATTCAAAAGAGCGCGAACGAAAAAAGCAATGCGGGGACGTCCTATCACATTGGAAGAACTGGAACGGATGATCTCAACAATTCCGGAAGTTGTGAAGTATCCAGGTGAAAGCGAGAAAAGCAGGCAGAGGAAAACCGAGATTGTTGCTTCATGGGAGTTTTATCTCTGGGGGCTCTGGTGGTCTGGGTTGCGGTTGGAAGAATCTCTGAATCTATTCTGGGACCGCGAGGACGGAATCTGTATTGACCTGACTGGCGAATTTCCAATGTTCAGGATTCGGGCAGAAGCTGAGAAAGGCAATAAAGACCGTTTGTTGCCAATGACACCAGAGTTCTATGATTTCCTGCAGCAGGTCCCAGGGGACGAGAGAACAGGCCCTGTATTCAATCCTGAAGCGATGCGACGGCATACAGACAGAATGTTGCCCTCTTCCGTCTCCAAAATGGTTGCGAGTTTTGGAGAACGGGCAAACGTGGTTGTCGGAGATAAGGGAAACATTGATAAGGAAACAGGGGAACGGAAACCACGATACGCCTCTGCTCATGATCTCAGGCGATCATTCGGTTTTCGGTGGTCAAGACGCGTGAAAGTGTTTGAGCTGAAAGAGCTGATGCGACACGAGAGCATTGCCACAACTCAAGAATTCTACGTGGAAGAAAATGCCCAGGATACCGCCCGATCTGTATGGGCTTCGTGCAATGCAAGTCTTCGTAGTACTTCGCGTAGTAGTGCCCAAAATGACGAACAAAGCGGTATGGAAGAAGAATCGCAAAGTGTTGCGGATAAAGAAGTAAGGAAATGAGGGCGCAGGGATTCGAACCCTGGACCTACGGATTAAAAGTCCGTTGCTCTACCAACTGAGCTACGCCCTCATTTGTTCTTACTGTATTTGATCGGCCGGAGCATGTTTTGCGGCGGGGTTGGTTGCCGCTGCTCGACAGGCCGTTTGATGACTGAGTCAGGATAATAGCAACAACCACAATCACTTCACAACGTTACGGGCAAAAAAAATCATTGTAAATTCATATTTTCTCAGTGCTTAGTCGTATAGAGGCTCCTACCGTCTGGCAGGTTCGCCGAATCAATGCTCTGAACGTTTCTGAACCGCTTTTCCTGCTGCGATTTCAGCCCCAATCGAACCTGCGATTATGCTTCATAGTCGGCCTGTGTGTACATTCCATCAATATACCGCCACAGGCTGCCGTTCGGGTTTTTCGGCTGTAACGCTTCAGGCAGACGTTGCGGGCGGACGTTGTCGTAGCACTGCAGCATGGAAAATCTGTGAATGGCCGCGGGAATTCCGACCGAGGTAAAGACCGGATGCCCCGTCGATGGGAAGGGGCCGCCGTGGTTCATCGCCGGACTCACGGCGACGCCGGTTGGCATCTTGTCGTTCAGCAGACGTCCCACTTTCTGACGCAGGGCAGGGGCCAGCTGATCATAGAGTCCATCGTCTTCCCCGCCGGTATGACTGTAAATGCAGCCGGTCAGATTTCCTTCCAGGCATTCGGCGATCTGGATTAACTGCTCGTCCGAGTCGGCGACGACGATCAGCGAACTGTTTCCGAAGGCTTCTTCCTGCAGGGCGGCCGGGTTTTCCAGGAACTTGCTGCCGCTGGCTTTGAGCAGCGTATTCGCACAGGAGAATCCGGGACCATCGGTTTGCAGCCCACCAGTGACCAGTGTGGCGCCAGCGTTTTGAATCGCAGTGATGCCCGACTGAAAGCCGCGTTGTACTCCTTCGCCCAGCAGAACGCCCGCGGGGGCGGCTTCGAACTTCTCTTTGACGGCTTCAATAAACGCATCGGCGGTTTCACCGGCTTTGAGGACGACCAGACCGGGATTGGTGCAGAACTGCCCCGTTCCCATCAGGCAGCTCCCTTTGAATTCTTCCGCGATGTCGGCACCCCGTTCGGTCAACGCACCGGGCAGAATGAAGACCGGGTTGATACTGGAAAGTTCCAGGTAGACCGGCTTGCCCGCTTTGTCGGCGGCTTCTTTGATTGTGAGCCCTGCACTCCGTCCGCCGGTATAACCGATGGCACCCATCAGGGGATGCGAAACGAACCGGCAACCGTCTGCATGACTCGTGCGGTAGATCAGCTGGACGAAGCCTGCGGGCATGTCGGTCGCTTTGGCGGCAGCGTCGGCAGCTTCCGCGAAAATCTGTGTGGTTCTGGGATGCGAGGAATGTCCTTTCGCGATCACCGGATTCCCGGCAGCAACGGCAGCAGCGAAATCACCGCCGGCAATACTGTTGAAAGCGAAAGGGAAATTGTTCGGGCCGAAGACCGCCACCGGGCCAATCGGACCAAACATTGAACCGATGCCGGTTGCAGTGTCGATCGTGGGTTGTGTCCAGGAACCTTCGCGGGCATGTGTCGCTGCCTGGCGGAGCTGGTTCGTCGTGCGGGGCAGTTCGCCGTCTCGCAGACGAGGCGATTCCGGGTAGCCGGTCTCTGCATGCGCGGTCGCGACCAGGTCGTCGGCGCGGTTTTCAATCTCGTTGGCGTACGCTTCCAGATAGGCGGCGAAACGCTCTCCCGACCAGCCGCGCATCGTCTTGGCAGCTGCGGCAGCCGCTTCGAGTGCCGATTTAATTTCGTCCCAGGGGCTGACAGGGAAAACGGGTTCCAGTGCTTCGGCTGTCGCCGGGTTGACTGCCTGAAAGCTGGTGGTGCCTGTGGAGGGAATCCATTGTCCGTTGATGAGAACCGGTTGTATCTGCATGATCTATCCTTCTGAACCTGCCTTTGAGTCAGCAATCGGTTAATATGTCTGCTGCGAAATGTTATTCAAACTCTGATCAAAGTAGAATCAATCCACTCTCATGCAGCAATTTGACGTCGTGATTCTGGGAGCCGGCTTTGGAGGCAGCCTGACGGCACTGCTGCTGGACCGCATCGGCCTGTCGGTCGTTCTGATTGATCGCGGAACACATCCCCGCTTCTCGATTGGAGAATCGTCGACCCCGGCCGCCGGCTATCTGCTGCAATCACTGTCCCAGAAGTACGATCTTCCACAATTTCAACCATTTTGCAAGTATGGAACGTGGCAGCAGGCTGCTCCCGACATCGCCTGTGGCGTCAAACGGGGCTTCAGTTACTTCTCCCATCAACCAGGCCAGATGTTTCAGACAGAGCCCGCACACGGGACAGAACTGCTGGTGACAGCGAATTTAAGTGAACCGCTGGCGGATACGCACTGGTACCGGGCGGACGTGGATGAATTTTTCGCGAAGGAAGTTAAGAAGTCGGATGTTTTGTACATGGACCAGACCGAAGTGCAGCTCGAGAACTCAGACGGCTGGGTAATCACGGGCAACAGAGAGGGCGAATCAATACAGATGCAGGCTGCCTTTCTGATTGATGCGACCGGAGCCGCCGGTCTGGTACCTCGGGCTTTGGGAATCAGACCGCAGTTGGAGTTCGCCACCCGGTCGCGCGCGATGTATGGACATTTCAGAGACGTCAGACTGTGGGATGAGATTCTGGCAGAGAATGGGATCGATCAGGCAGAATATCCGTTTGCCTGCGATCAGGCGGCCTTGCATCATGTGTTGCCGGAGGGTTGGATGTGGCAACTGCAGTTCAATAACGGTATCACCAGCGCAGGCTTTGTACTGGATGAGCGACACGCCGCTCTGGACTGGCAGCAGATGCTGGCTCGTTATCCCTCGATTGAAGCACAGTTCGCGAAGGCGACGGTCGTCGCGCCGGAAGCGGGACTGGTGACCACGGGGCGTCTGCAACGGGGCTGGACAGAATGTGCTGGCCCTGACTGGGCCTTGCTGCCTCATACAGCGGGATTTATTGATCCGCTGCACAGCACTGGCATCGCACAGACATTATGCAGCATTGAGCGGCTGGTTTCTCTGCTGGAAACAGACTGGAAGAAGAGTCGTCTCCAGGAGCAGCTCTCCGAGTATTCCGATTCGCTGCTGGCGGAGCGGACGCTGATCGATCGGCTGGTGGCCTGCTGTTATCGCAGTCGATTTGATTTCGATCTGTTTACGGCGAGCACCCTGTTTTATTTTGCAGCCGCGACCAGCTTTGAGCATCAACGCGGCCAGGAACAGAAGCAGCCGTTATTTTTATGCGCCGACGACAGCGAGTTCGTGCAGACCGTTGATCACTGGTTACAACTGGTGTCAGAGTACGAGCAGCAGCCCCGGGTGGCGAAAGCGGAAATCAGGCAGGCTGTCAAACAGGCAGAACGGATGCTGACGCCGTGGAATCGGGTGGGGCTGTTCCAGCCGGAAGTGCCTCACATGTATTACTACACCGCGGCTCCTGAGATGGAACCGCGGTGAGCGAAATACGATTCAGTTCGTCTTCCCTAAGTAATAATGGGTGATCGTTTCTGTGCGAGTTCTTCCATCATGCTCTGAATGTTCTCGGTGATCTGTTCCGGGCTGGTGGCGATGCCCGTCATCAGTGAAGCATTCCAGAACAGCTGTCGGCCGCACTGTTTGATGAAGGCGTGCTGATCGCTGTTGGAAGAGAGCGTGCAGAGCCGTTTGATGAGCTCGGCGTCCGGGTTGATTTCCAGAATCCGTTTGGTTGTTGGGAAATCTTTGTTGCCCATGCTCAACACTTTCTGCAGTTGAGAACTGATGGCTCCTTCCGGCATGACCAGGCAGCAGGGACTGTCAGTCAGGCGATCGGATTTGGTGACCGATTCGACATCATCCTTGAGTTCTTCCTGGAACAGGGAGAGGACTTTTTCAAACTCGGGTGAGGCCGGTTCTTTGGTCTCTTCTTTTTTCTCTGCAGATTCCTCGGAGTCGTCATCGGTTTTTTCATCGCCGGGCAGTTTGACGTCGGCGGAATCGATAGAGACGATATCGTGGTCGGAGAACTTCGCCAGGTTGGAAAGGACGATTTCGTCCATCGGGTCTTCGAGGTAGAAGACTTCGATCCCTTTCTTGCGGAAGATTTCCAGGTTGGGGTTACGGGCGATCGTGTTGAAATCGTTTCCGCCCAGGTAATAGATCTGCTTCTGATCTTCGCCGGCCCGTTCCAGGTAGGCTTCCAGCGAAAACAGTTCGGTTTCGGAAGACCCTTTGGAAGAGGGGAATCGCAGCAGTTTGGCGAGGGCATCGCGGTTTTCAAAATCGGTGCCAATCCCTTCCCGCAGGGCGCTGCCGAACTGACGATAGAACTCGAGATATTTCTCTTCGTCATCTTTGGCGATGGAAGACAGATGGGTGAGCACGCGTTTGGTGAGCACCTTTTTAATTTTGCGGAAGACAGTATTGTCCTGCAGTGATTCACGCGAAATATTCAACGGGAGATCGGCTGAATCGACGAGACCGTACAGGAATCGCAGGTATTCAGGAAGCAGGTCGCGGTTATCGTTCTGAACCAGGATGCGTTTGGCACACAGGCTGATGCCATGTTCGGTGCGTCCGAAGCCCATCAGTTCCAGGTTGGTCTGCGGGCAGTACAGGATGCAGTGGAACTGGAACGGGGAATCGCTGCTGAGGTGTAGATGCCAGCGGGCCGAATCTTCTCCGTTATGGGCGAGATACTGGTAGAACCCGTCGTACTGTTCCTGGGTGAGTTGTGTTTTGGGTTCGATCCAGATCGGCTTCTGATCGTTGACGAGTTCTTCGCCGATTTTGATCGGGTAGGGGACGAAGGTGGAATATTTTTTCAGGATGAATTTCAAACGGGTTTCGTCGGTGTATTCGTCCAGGTCTTTGCGCAGATGCAGGCGAATGGATGTGCCGCGTGGCAGGTCGGCCTGTGGTTCGATCGTAAAGGACCCGGTTCCATCCGATTCCCATTTGTAGCCGGACTCGTCCTGATAGCTGCGGGTGAGAACTTCGACTTTGTCGGCCAGCATGAACGCCGAATAAAAACCGACGCCGAACTTACCGATCAGTGAGACTTCTTCTTTTTTATCGCCGGCGGCTTTGCTTAAAAAGTCGAGGGAACCGCTGTGAGCGATAGTACCGATGTTCTCAATCAGTTCATCGTGTGTCATGCCGACGCCATTATCGACAATCGCGAGGATGCGGTTTTCGGAATCGGGTTCCAGGCGGATTTCCAGCGGTTGATCTTCTTTGGCCGATTCATCGGTCAGCGAGATGAATCGAAATTTGTCCAACGCATCGGAGGCGTTTGAAATGAGCTCCCGGATTGCGATTTCTCGGTTCTGGTAAAGGGAGTGTGAGAGCAAATCCAGAAGTTTTTTGATTTCAGCCTGAAAGGTAAATTTTTCGGGTGCGGTTTTTTCGTTCATGGTCTTACTCAAAATCAAATCGTAAAAAGTCAACAGTCGATTTATTGAAATACGGGAAAGAAACAGTTTTCCCGCTGACGATACTGGTCCTGCTCTGTTTTATAAAAGGATTGAGTTTTATTGTAAAGCAGCCGGCTCCCTCTGCTTGTGTGGATGATTCAGAAATCGGCGAAAAGTGGTTTGTAATCTCTCTCGTGAATCAGTAATAATAGGTAAGATCAATGAGCCGGGAAGAGATCTGAACTTTTCTCAGTGATCGATTCATTCCGTATCAAACTACTCTGGAGACTGCAGACATGGACTTTTACTCACGCCGCGACTTTTTAAAAACAGCAGCTGCCGGAAGCGTTTTCGCATTAGGCAGTGGACTGTCGAGTTCCGTGTTTGCAGAAAAAAAATCGCCAAAGCAGGCCCAGTATGGTCTGGTGACTTACCAGTGGGCCAAGGACTGGGATCTGCCGACGCTGTTGAAGAATTGTGAGACGGCGAATGTCCTGGGCGTCGAATTGAGAACCACTCATGCCCATGGCGTCGAACGTACATTGACCGAGACGCAGCGGAAGGAAGTTGCCAAACGATTTGCGGACAGTCCGGTTACCTTAGTCGGGATCGGCAGCAATGAACGCTATGACAGTCCCGATCCGATTGTATTAAAGAAGGCCATTGCCGATACGAAGGACTTCATCAAGCTCAGTCACGATGTTGGGGGGACAGGGGTCAAGGTGAAACCGGATTCCTTCCATGTCGGCGTTCCCGAAAGTGTGACGATCGAACAGATCGGAAAATCATTGAATGAGCTTGGTGAATTCGGTCAGGGCTTCGGTCAACAGATCCGACTGGAAGTTCACGGCAAATGTGCCCATCTGCCTACGATTCGTAAAATCCTGGATGTCGCCGTTCATCCGAACGTGGCCATCTGCTGGAACTGCAATAAGCAGGATCTGGAAGGGGCAGGGCTGGCAGCGAATTTTGCGATGGTCAAAGATCGCTTAGGGGATACGACACATATTCACGATCTGCTGAATAACCCTTATCCACATAAGGAGTTTTTCAAGTTAATGGCAGACGCGAATTATACCGGCTGGCTGATGCTCGAAGAAGGAAAGCTGCCCGCAACAGATACAGTAGCTGCATTAGCTGAGCAACGAAAAGTCTTCGATAAAATGTGGGCCCAGGCACAGGACAGCTGAAAGCAGCTCCCGCATACCAGGTGTTGTGGAAGGGGAGACTGCTTACGGAGTTTCGCAGTTGGTGTTGTCGTGCTCGCTCTGTTCTTTGATGGCGGCGTAGACTTCTTCCCGATGCACGGTCACATCTTTTGGTGCTTCAATACCAAGTCGTACTTTATCGTTTTTGATTTCAATCACCATTAATGTGATCGAATCTCCAATTATAATCTTTTCGTCTTTTTTTCGGCTGAGGACAAGCATCGCGATTCCCTGCGAATAAATGAGGGGAACTTCTTCGTTACAGGCTTCCTCCAAAATGACCATCTGGTCATGTTCAGAAAAAGCGACACCTGAAACTTAGCGTACTGTTTTCAGGGTGTCTGCTGCGATCTTGGAAAAATGCAGTGTATTCCGCTAAGCGATTCGCCTCGGGAATCAGTTGTAGCAGTTGTGCCGTTTATAGTTTCTCGATTATGGGAGTCTGTTCGGCTTATAACCCGGGCCTCATTTGAGGATTTTCAGCGGATCTCCCACGTGTAGCCGTAAAGAAACATCGTTTTCAGTGCCAGCGAGCCTGGTGTTGACGGCCAGTCGGTACATGTTTTGAAACAGGCTGCGATCTCCCCAGGCCGGAAATGTTTCCTGTCGTTTCCGAATGAACGTCTTCATAAACTGAGGGTCTGTGTCTCCCGACCAGGGAGAGCGGGAGGGAACGACACAGCGTTTACAGGGGTTCGATCCTGTGAAGGTGACTGTGCCAATCTGAAACTGCACCGATGGTTCTTCAGCCGCATAAAGACGATCTTCGCAGAAGGGAAGGTCGCCGGTAAATTCCAGGTTGGCGCGAAAACGGAGCCGCAGTTCTTCGATGGAAATTTCCGGGAACCACCGCGCCAGTTCTTCGTACGTCTGCGTACTGATAATCGTCGGGCCTGACGCTGCCAGGTCATCTGGAAAGCCGGTCTCGCGATTCTCCTGGATGTGGACCCGGGTCTGAAAATAGTCGCTGAACCAAGATTCGAGTTCAGGCTGACTGGCAACCAGCGGGAAACGGACGGATTTGATTGACTGCTGTGGGACAGAAAGCTGAACCGATTGTTCTGCGAGATCGAACTCCGCGCGGATCTGATGGATGGCCGGGTACTGTTTACCGTTGATGACTTTGCCTGACTCATCGAACAGGGCAAATTGACGATCGCCTGTCAGTGCACCACTGGGGAGCAGTGCGGCCTGATCGACACAAACCGGGTCCAGTGATTTCACGGGATAGACGGAGATGGAAGAGAGCGTCCACATGGTATTGTTGTTATTTCAGTATGAGAGATCAGCGTTTTTTATCGTTACCCGACAGTTGTTTTAAATCCTGGATTTCAGTCTTCAGGTCAATGATGCTTGTCGGGTTCAGGAAACGTTCGATCCGGTCTCCCGTTTCGCGACAGAGGCTGGCGATGCGGGCCTGTGCGGTTCTGTTATTCTGGGCCTGGGCAGCTTTGACTGCAGAGACGCGAATGACGTTCAGTTTATCCTGAAAGATTTTGCGGGGCGAGAGTTCACTTTCCAGTTCGCGGATGCCGGTGTTGACTTTGTCCCAGTCTTCGCTTTTAGCCCACCGGCGGATGCGTGACATTTTCATTGAGAGATCGGCGACGGCTTCGATGAGTTCTCCGTTGAGGACCGCCAGTTCGCCTTCTACGCCGAGTCGAATTCGATCATCGGGAATCTGGATCGAAATCTGTGAATCAATGCCGGGCAGATAAGGGACATTGGCGACCAAAGCTTTTCCACTGCGAATATACAGCCAGATCAGGGGTTGCTGCGGATCGACATTGATTTCGATTGTACCACTCCGATTGGTCAGAAACTCACTCGTGACATAATCGGGTTCTTTCAGCGGTTTTTTGGTTTCTTCACTCTCTTTTTTCGCCGCAATCTGCAACTGGCGGACTTCCTGCGGGTTGAGGGGTGACAGCTGGACTTTCATGCCGGCGTAAGTTTGGGTCGAAGTCCCCCGAGGGATTAATGACAATTCTGTTTCCGGGTAACGGGGCTGAACCTGGAGGGCCAGCGTTTCGACGCGCCGCCGACTGCCACCCAGGATGCCTCGCAGAGCGGAGGTAACAGAACAGGTCGCATGCTTGCGATCCACTTCTTCAATTTCGAGATAGGTCCAGGGAATCATCTGGATGTTTTTGACTTCTCTGTCTCGATTCAGATAGCGAAAAAATGGCAGAAAGTAAGAATTGGTTTGCACCGTGGCAACGCCGGGATCGGGGGTGAGATACTGGCTGGCCTGCTCGCTGACGGTGACCTGTTCTCCCTCCACTGTTTCGATGCTGACGACAGAGGAAAACAGATCTCGCAGTAAATTAAACGTGGTCTCTGCCAGAAACATTTTTTCATAAGTGGTCTTTTCAGAGAGCGGGCTGAGTCGTTGTGAATAATAATCGAATTCTCTGCCTGAAATGCGATAGCCAATGCCTGCCGGTTCGATGGTAATCAGAAACAGTTTCTCGAATGGCTGCTGCGGGTACCGTTCGAGTATCTGTTCCGGTTGTAAACGGGATAAACCAGTGGAAGTACAGAGTGGTAACCAGCGGTTTTCAAAGATGCCAGTATTTGTATCTGCCTGGGGAGTACCGGGCTCCTTGAGCAGCCACTTTTCTCCTACGGAACGCTCAATGATCTGATACAACTGTTGCTGCAGAGACTGGCGTTCAAACTCGTCGAGTCTGGTTTGTGGATCGCAGGCAATTTCGATGCGGGTCCGGTATGGCCTCAAGCTGATATGCAGGTTTGAAGCGATGCTGGTCTCAGCTGGAGCTGCCTGCGCGTAAAGCGGTCCCGTCGCGGGAGCAGAGAGCATCCCGAGGATGAGAAGGCAGCAATAAGATTTCAAACCAGTGAACTGAGACATTAAATTTCCAAATTTAAACTGACGATCGCAGAAGCAACACCATTTATTTCTGAGTAAAGAATTGCACATCGGGATAATAGGGTTCCGGTACCCATTGCTCGACGTTGTCATAAAAATTCAAAGGGCGATCCGCATAGCCTTTAATGTTTTTGCGAAAGACATGAAACCGATCAATCTCCCAGAGTGGGATGATATGAGCCATCGAGTAGAGCTGCTGCTGCAGTTTTTTTATCAGCTCTGTAGCCGATTCCCAGTCTGTTGCTTCGTCGAGTTCAATCAGTGAGAGTCGCATCCAGTCCGGGAGGATTTCCAGCGATTCGATTTGTGCGCCCTTACCCACCGTCAGGAATGGCCAGAGTTCTGCCACGGGCTCGGTCATGACAACCGTGCGGTAGACGATATCCCATTGCTGATTTTCTTTTGTGGCTTCTTCTGGGGTATTCGGGATCAGTACGACTTTCAGCCCGATCTGGGACCAGGCTTTGATCATTTCCTGAGCTGCGGCCTGGGCTTCCGGATTGGGATCACAGAGCATATGGAGTGTGGGAAATTTACCCCCCAGTTTTTTTTGTGAAGCGACCGCCAGCGCGACCGCCAGCGGGAAACTGTATTCGCGTTGAGGCACCTGCTGATTATAAACCTGCAGGCCGGTAAAGTATGGTGCCGTGACCAGTCGACCGTTCAACAGACGGGATTCGTGCAGCAGGGTTTCTGATAAAATCTTCTGCCGGTCGATCGAGTAGGCGAGCGCGCGCCTTAGTTCGATGACCTGCATCGGCTTGCTCTCGGGATTGAACTGCAGGACGTGAGTCAGAGGAATGGCGCTCTGCACGACATTGAAGTCTTCGCTATCCTGAAAATAGGAGACCAGCTTGGCCGGTAAAAAAGCGAGTGCCGAGACTTCACCCAGCAGCAGGCCTTGAAACGATTTTTCGAAACTGGGATAGGGGACCTCGTTGATCTGGGCGACATTGAAATCCCGCAGGTCGGCTGGTTCGGGTACGGACCTGCGATAGCTGACAATTCCATCCTTTTGATGATCGACAATAAAGCGGCTGGAAGCGAGGATTTCATCCGCCGCCGGTGATGGTTCTGCCCCCGCAGTTCCTGATTCCGCTATGGTAGAGATATTCTGCCAGATCGGAGGAGAATTCACCGGGTTGGAGAGCAGCCATTCCGTCCGCAGCGGGACACGATCAAAGTAAACTCTGAAGGTAAAAGGGCCCGTCGTTGAAACAGAACGGACATAACTGTCAAAGCGTTCGTCGTATTTTGCGGAGCCCGGAGTGATTTTACTTCTCAGGTAGTTCGTGATATCAGCAGCAATGATGGTGGGATGGGATTCCCAGGAGGAATAAGACTGCCTCAAGATGAAGTCAGCACGTCGTCCCAGGTCGGTAGGTTCCCATTGCTCAAAAAAGCGACTCTGGTAGTGGGGAGTTTGTTCGACTTTGGATACTTCAAATAACGGGATCTCGGTTAATGTACGATGACGGCGGGTCGATTCGCGTTCGAGAAAATACGGTGTTTCATCCAGAGCCGTTTCCAGCACGCCTACGTTGATTACGGGATAACGCTTCTGGTATCTCAGCAGAGATTCACGAAGTTTCGGATTGGCAGGCCAGACGACAACTGCTGTTGAAACTGCTTGAATTGCTTCCGGATACTGTTGCTGGCTGGCTGCCTGTTCGGCGGCTTTCAGAATGGAATTCGATTCATCGAGAAAAGCGGTTTTCCATTTGATCACCGTTTCCTGCCGGGGATACATCAATTCAAGACGGTTCAGATAATAGTGTGCTTTGCGGTATGCTTTTTCCTTCACCGCTTGCGAGATCATGACATCGATGATTTCACCGGCTAGTTGACTCAACCCGGGATATTCAGGCGCGCGGTTGTGAAGATCCTGAACATAAGCCAGAGCGTTGAGATACTGATGTGAATTCTGTTTGTCCTGCGCTTCCAGCAGCATCAGCTTTTTCTGCCTGTCCTCAAAGCCAGGCCAGTCTCGATGTTTCCGGTCGAGTACCAGCAGGAGCTCAAAGCCGGTTTTCAGGTCTTTCTCCTGGAATAGCAGATCGATTCTTTTGATCATCAGATCTTCATGGTGGATGACTTCTTTGACGCTTTTCCGTTGAATTCGATATTCAGGAGTTTCTTTGTCGCCGATCAGGGTGATCTGAATAAAATTCATATCGGCCCGCATTTTACGCTGTTCTTCGATTTCCTCTTTACTTTTGGGTTTAGGCCAGTTGTAGCTTTCTTTCAGGGCGAGGTCGAGTTGTCCCAGAGTGTCAGGGCGGGGATAGACCGGTTCGACGACCAGCACCGAATCGTTCTCGAGCACAATCCAGTCGACCGGTGGTTTCTTCAGCAGTTCTTCCACGGTCGGGATTTTCATTTCATCCAGCTTCGGCAGGATTTCCACTTCCTCACTGGCTGAGTCTTTGTCCTTTGTCTCCTGATTCGCGGGATCTGGTTTCGTCTCTGTTTTTTTCTCATTCTGAGCGACTGCAACCGGGAGTTCTACTGTGAGTGAAAACCCGAATATTGCGAACAGGATCAGGAAAAAGTTGCGCTGTCTTCTCATAATGATGCCTGACCTTTCTGCTGCAATGCCTGGTCAATGCGATACAGGCTGCCGTCCACGGTTGGTACAAGCAGGAAATTCTCAAGATTGACGACGGAGCCGATCGCCGGGAGCGGCGCGACCAGTTCGGCTGCAACTTTACCAGTCTGTAAGTCGACCGATTGTACTTTTCCATTCTGCAGCGAAAGCAGCAGCTGATTTTTCATCAGGATGGGTGGACCAGCCAGCGAGACGCCAGGTAAATCAATGTCCCAGATTTTCTCGAGCCCCTGATTAATGTTTAAGCAGCTTAACTTCTGCCTGGATTGGACGAACAGGTACTGATCTGTTAACCAGAGTTCGCTGGTCGCAGGAGATTCCAGCTGCAGTCTGGCTTTGGGTTGCAGCGACTTCAGATCCAGCAATTGTAGTTCTCCTGACGCATCCGCCACTGCCAGCGCGTCCTTCCCCACTCCCGCTTTGAAATCGATGGGCTGTTTTTTATCCGTGACAGAGAGGACAGCCAGATGGCGAACCGGGCTGGTGCGGTATTGGAGTGAGTAGATCTGGCCAGATGATGTGATGGCGATAAACTGATCTTTGTCGGATGGGATCAGTTGTCTCCAGCTCACGCTGGCATCGACGTCATCCGGGAGCACATGTTCCAGAACGGAATCCAGGCCGCGCCCCTTGCGGTAGACCGCGATTCGCTTGCGAAACGGGAGTGCAATTCCGTCACCGATCAGTACGGGGGGCGCATCGAGAGGCGATTTAATGTCAATCGTTTCTTCCAGTTGTCCGAACTGGTTCAGAATCCAGAGGGTCGGCTGAGGGGCACCGCAGTAAACGGCTATTTTTCCATTCGACAGACGACTTGATTGTAAAGATGTTGTGAGAGTTTCGGGGAGCTTGAGTTGTGTACTCGATTTTTCTTTGAACGGCGATTCTCCCGAATCAAAATCACTCTCACGCAGGCGGAAGATGTCGCCATCCGAAGTAATGCAGACCAGTCCCCGTTGATCGCCGGCTCCGTAAGGATAGGTGGCGATGATGTCAGTGCCCAGAATCGATTTCCAGGTACTCGACATTTCATCCCGATTGGCGATCGTGAAGATGACGGAATTGGATGAAAGCAGACGACGGGCCAGATAGAGGTTGTTCCCGATCAGCTGCATCGGTTGAGAACCCAGACCATCTGCGATTTTATTTTTATCCAGAGTGATCCCCGTATTCTGGAGCGTGAATTTACGCAGTGCAGAGCTGCACATCCAGAGTTGTCCACCAGAACCGGCAGAAAGATAGATCTGACAGGAAAGGGGATCCTGTAGCTGAGCCGACGCGATTTCGGTCAGCTTGCGTTTGCCCTCTTCGTCTGTGACGGTAAACGCTGTGATGCGTTCCGGAACGGTCGGGAAAAACATCTGCTTGCCACGCAGGACAGGCAAGCTGTGAACCTGCCCCTTGATTCGGAACTGTTCCAGTTCGTTGAGTGTCGCGTTCTGTCCGTTTCCATCCAGAACATGCAGCAATGCAGAGTCAGCACGATCGTTCTCACAAACCAGCAGCAGCTTGCCCATGGGAAGAATGGGGATCTGGATCGTGCCCGGGCGATGGCCAAGCGAAGCGACCTTCTGGCATTCAAAGGGGCGCAGACTGACCAGGTAGATGACTGCTTCAAAACCGGGGACGGCGACAGCCTGTTCGCCATAAACCAGTCCCGGTGCACCGACGAGAGGCTGGGCGAATTTGAGTTGGGAAACGATGTCTCCCTTCAGCAGGTCCAGATTCAGCAACTCGCCTCCACTGCAGGAGACAATGATCTGCCCCTGGTACACCAGGGGTTTCCCGGTCGGGCGGGAAGGCATGGGCTGTCGCCAGACCAGAGTTCCATTTTTCTGTGTGACACACAACAGTTCGCGTTGACGCGTATCGTACAGCAACAGAGAGGGTTCACTGCCGGCGATCGTCAAGGGAGCAAACGGTGCATCCAGGCCTGTGGGGCGACGCCAGATCGGGTCACCCGTAATCGAATCAATGCCGAAGCAACTGCCATTGGCTAACGCAAAGACATTGCGTCCATCGGAAACTTCATTCGAACGGGATCTCGTGTGCAGCGAGAGCGTCACTGCCTGGGGAAATTGTACCGGATAGTCTTCCGTCGCCGCTGGTACTGCATCATTGCTGGTCTGGACCAGTGATTTTTCCAGTTCCAGTATCTGTGTCAATACTGTCGCCATCTTGCGATCGTTTTGATAATAGGGGTAGCGGTCCAGCAGGTGGCGTCTCTGTTTCAGAGCTTCCAGAGTTTTTTTCTGCTTGATGGATTCTTCAATCTCTTTCACGGCGACATCAAAGACTTCTTTGCGCAGAATTTCTGCTTCTGCTTTTTCATAACCTGCTTTGATTTTGGCTAACAGCTCTGTGGGCGGCGCGTCGGTCGGACTGTAGCGCGTGATGATCTTCTCTGCATTACTGGAGACTGTTAACAGATCGCGTTCTTTGGTGCGGCTGGCCGTTTCGACAGCTCCGAGGGCGATACGCTGTCCATAATCGACCAGTGCAGGGTAGCGCTCTTTAAAATCAGAGTCATCGCGATGTTTTTTGATGAACTGGTTCGTCGCTTCCAGACCTGCATTCCAGGCGGGAGTCGAACCGGAAATTTCTTTTTCCACCAGTGATTCACTGAGCAGGATGCGTGCATCGTCGGCGTAGTCACTTTTGCTGTAATTTTCCAGAAAGTGTTCAAACAGCTGAATGGCCTGAGAATACTTGCCTGCCTCCATCTCCTGAACCGCTGCATCGAAATGTCGCTTCGCGGTATCCCGACCAATGACGAACCAGAACGTTAAGGCGACCAGCGCCAGCAGAATACTGCCGCCTGCCAGTGAGAGTACAAATGGAGAGCGAACCACCTGGCGTTCACCCGGACGCACTGCATTGCGGGTTGAACGTCGACGGACGCGGTCTTTCAGTGAGAGCGGGGTCTGTTGTTTCTCGGGGGAATCGTTGTCTGGTTCTTCCTCTTCTGTGGAATGCTCACTGGAACGGGACAGAAACGTGCGGGGCTGAGGTGACGCTGTAGAATTCGATTCGTCATCCACCAGAAGTTCGGCAGCAGAAGCCAGGTCCAGGTCGTCGAGATTCACGCCTGCTTCGCTCTCGTCCTCAGTCGATTCCTCCCGTTTGGAAGACTTTGCTGATTTGGAAGACTTCTTTTTTTTGGGTTTCTTCTCTCTCTGTGATTTTTTATCCTGGGGATCTTCCTCTTCTGCTTTTGGCTTGAGCGGGTTCTGTAACACCAGTTCCAGTTCATCCTGGCTGACCGGCTTCAGATCGTACATGGAGCCTTCTTCATCATCTGAAACATCAGGCAGGGGGGCTTCGAGGTCAAGCAGATCGACTTGATCCACAAACAGAATGTCCGCCTCACCAATCCGGATCAGGTCGCCATCTTTCAGCAGGGATCGGCCGGACATGACACCGTTGATTTCGATACCCTCACTGGTTGCAGCGAGAACTTCGAAGCCTTTTTTATTCCAGCTGATACGACATTGCATTGAAGCAACACTCTCATCGTCAATCTGCAAATCATTGGAGGCATGACTGCCGATCGAAACGGGCTGTTGTTTGGACAGCTCGATGATCTGATGTTTTCCAGACAGGAATGAGATTTCTAAACTTGCCATTTCAAATACTTATCTATACTGAAGGTCGGAGTCATACATTGCAGGAGTCTTCTGCCAGGAATGGGTCAGTCTTCGGGCCCCTTGTAAGAGGCGAGTCGGATTTTTTGCATGCCGACTTCATTTGCTGCGTCCACCACTGCGACCACCGTTTCATGTCGGGCTGCCTTATGGGCGCTTAATACCAGTTCCGATTTCGGTTTTCCATCCGCATCGCGTCGATCCAGGATTGCCTGGACGATTTCCGAAGGATTGGAGAGTTTCGTGTCATCAACGTAAATCCCGTTATTATTATCGATTTCGACGATGATGGATTCTTCCCGAAAGTCATCCAGTGTCTGCAGAGACTGTGAGACGCCATCTTCATCCGGATTGGGGGGCGGCACCTGGATACTTTTCTGCAGACTGAATGAAGCGGTAATCATGAAGAAAATCAACAGCAGGAACGTGACGTCGACCATCGGCGTCAGATCCATCTCTTCAAATTCCGAATCGACGGAACGAATAGAAAAACCATCCTCGTCGTCATCCTCTTCATCGTCTTCTTCGGGATGATAATATTTTACAGCAGCAGTCGCGGCAGCAGTTTGGGTTTCTGATACCTCTTCGATCTCTGTTTCTGCAACGGGAGGAGCGGTTGTTTCTTCAGGCTCGGGTTCGATTTCACTGGTGACAGGTTCGGAAACCGTTTCGAGCGGAGGTTCCGGTTCGATCACTTCCTCGAAAACCGCTGGTTCACTTTCTGCGACTGGTTCAGGCTCCGGCTCTGCAGCGAAGGTCTCTTCGACTTCCTCTAAGATATCCTCCTCTTCGAACAGCTCTTCTTCATCTTCCAGGAGTTCTTCGGGAGCTGACTCCAGCTGAGGTGCTTCCTGTTCTGCCGGAGGTTCGGGTTCTTTTCGCTTGTCAGATACCGCAGGTTCAGGTTGCGAGAACGATTCCGGTTCGGTTTCCGTTTCCTGTTCCCAGTCACCGGCGAGCAGTTCGTCCCAGCTTTCGCCGATTGGTCCCAGGTCATCCAGGTCGTGTAATAACTGGTCCTGTTCCTCATCCAGTGGCGTGTCTGCGACTGGTGTGGGGGCTGGCTTTGAGGTTTTCTTTCGAGGCGGGGGAGGTGGTTCTTCCACTGGAGGCGGATTACTACGCTTCTCCTCGCTCTCAAAAGGGATGGTGATCCGGCTGCGGCACGCAGGGCAGGCGACAGACTTACCCGCTTTTTTGCTGGTAATGCTTAACCGTTGACCACACTTTTTACAATAAAACTTGATCGGCATTTGAAATTCAGTGTTTGAGTATCAGTTTGTCAGGATCTAATCTGTCTTACGCTCTTCTGAGCGGGAAATTCAGTTATTTTTCTTTTCTTCAATTCCAATATAAAATTTCACGCCATCCACTTCGGTCACCGCACGTGTGACTTCCTGTACAAATCCATGCGGCACTCCGCGATCCGCTTTGATAATGACATCCATGACGCCGTTCTGAACCCGTTCGCGCACGCGGGCCGTCAGTTCTTCCAGTGTAACTTCAGTTGTGCCACCAGCTTCTTTCATCTCGACCACACTTTGACCGTTAAGTCCGTTTCCATCGTTGTGAACCAGGACGATGGTGGAACCCCGCGTATCGACGCCAACTCCATGCCGTGCCACGGGAACATCGGAGTCCTGAGTGGCCTGCATGGTTGAAGTGACCATGAAAAAAATCAGCAGCAGGAATGTGACATCAATCATCGGCGTGATGTCGAGATCGTCACCCCCTCCAGCAGCCGGACGTTTCTTCCAGCCATCGGAATCAGAGTTGAATAATGATTTCTTGCGTGCCATGTTCTTTGTGCCTTATTGAATCATGACTTCCGGGAGTCTTCGAGAATCTCGAGAAATTCGCCCGTGTGTTCCTGCACGGAATCCTGCAGTTTGCCGATGCGTACATGGATTAGTGCGCCCGCGAGGACCAGTGGAATTGCTACTGCCAGTCCGGCGGCTGTTGTGAATAATGCAAAACTGATTTCTCCCGCCAGTTGACTGGGGTCGCCGCCCGATTCCTGCATGTTGCCGATCTTGTCAAACGCGTTGATCATCCCGATCACCGTACCCAATAGACCCAGCATCGGGGCGCTTTTGACAATCGTACTGATCCAGGACATGCGGTATTCCAGGTCGGCCAGAATATCCCGTTCAAACTTTTCCGCGAGCATCTGCCTGAGTTTTTTTGCAGGACGTTCCAGGTTTGCCATCGCGACCAGAATCAGCTGAGGGACTGCTTTGCTCCAGTAAGGAGGCGAATCGCAGAGGTTGATCACCGATTCATAATCCTTCTTTTCGATGTCTTCATGAATCTGATCGAGAAATTCATTGGCTGCATTTTGTGTCATGAAGCGTTTTTGTGAGATTTGTCTGACCAGCAGAATCACACAAAAGACGCCGTAGAGAGCCGTCAAACCCAGTGATACATAGATGGCAATTCCGGCGGCGTTTAAAATCGGAGCAAGGGAGTAGTTCATAGTTGCCTGCTGATTATCTCATTTAATGGAAATAAGTTTGTCGGGTCACATCAAAGGTATATCCGGAACGATTTCCTCGAACCGTAAAATAGGTTCTGCGGATCTCATCAAAATTTTTATTGCGATATTTTTTTTCCTGCGTCAGTAGCTGGTTTTCCGTTTCCTTGGGATAGAAATGGAACAGGATCGCGCCGGTAACATCATATCCGGCTTTATTAAAGAGGCTGATATCGCTGGTTCTGCGTTCGCCGCCCTGCCAGGTCATATAGAGCCGCTTTTCGTCGGCACCCGAAGTGGCAGTACGCGCGACAGGTTTGTCTGATGACAGATTGGAGAGATAAACCATTTTCCCGCTGCGGAGCAGGGCACCCAGTTCAATTTTGAAATAATCCAGCTGCCGGGCGTAATCAATCAGAGAGCCGCGGTCTGAGAATTTAATAAACCACCGTTGCTCGCGCGGCAGTCCTTTTTTGCCTGGTCCAAAGCCCAGTGCCCGTTTGCCTGTGCCGGCAGCGCTACCGACTTTTCCCGAGTTGGTCAGATCGGTCTGCATCTGCTGTTGAACCTGCTGGGTGGCCTGGTCTGACAGTTCCACGACGCTGTCCAGCATTTCTTCCACCTGATTTTCTTCGGTGGGAGTATCGACCTGGGAAGGATCATCTACCGGATCCTCGGGAGATTCGACCAGCAAGTCCTCGTCGGGTGAACCATCTTCTGCTCCTCCTGACAGATCGATCAGTTCCAGAGCCACCTCGTTTTCTGTTTGCGGCAGGCGATTGGTGAACCAGACGATCGACAGCCAGAGGACGGCAATGACCAGAGCCAGCACAATTGCGATCAGCGACGAACTCACCTGGTCATACTGGGTCACCCGCATGACCGGTGATTTGCGATGATCTTCTTGTGGTGGAGCTTGTGCCATCGTAGGTAACAAATCTGTAATGGTTATGGATCGGAGTTATTTCGACGCGGGGAGCTGGTTGAGTATTTCGTAGAGGTTGAACTTTTCTTCAAATGGTTTGATGCTGTTATACCATTTCTGCCAGCGCTTCGTGGCCTCTTCTGACCATTGGTTGGCAATCTTAATACGTTCTTTATCATCCAGGTTCTCTGGCACGTCTGCCAGAGGATCTTCAGGCATTCCCAGTCCTCTGATTTTACGGCTGAGAGTACAGAGACCGTTGCGCGCTTCTATGCGTACGCCTAAATCGGGATCTTTCAAAGCGTCAATCAGCCGCGGCGCAACCGTAAAATCATTGGTGCGCGCCAGCGCCCAGATCGCAGTTCTGCGGACATCGGGAGAACGGGCTTCGATCAGTTTCAAAACTCGTTCTTTCTGCTGGATCAGTTTCTCTCGATCACCGAGTGTGATCGTCTCAATCAATGATTCCTGCGTGGCTTCCAGATTTGCATTCGCAGGATCTTCGAGTTGTGCCAGCAGTTCGGTGAGATCACCGGCCAGTGATTTACTTTCCACTTTCCCGTTTCGCATCTGAACTTCTGCAAGATTTTTGGGCAGCCCTCTGCCTCCGGCCAGCAGTCCTGCCCCGACCGCTTCGGGTTTGTATTTCGGCTTAATCGATTTCACGGTTGCCTTGGACAGAAAGATGATGGCCAGGCAGGTCGAAGGTGGGACGTTTCCCGCCCCGACCCAGCTGCCGTCTTCGCGTTGAGTCGTGAGCAGGTGACGGGCTCCATCCGCGTACCAGTCGTGAGGTCCCAGTTTTTTTGCATCTGCCAGCGCTGCAATTCGTTCCAATCCATACAGATAATAAATGGGCCAACCGGTCGGGTTACGGATGTTGTAATTTTTAATGACCCAGTTTTCCCCTTTTGATTTACCATTTTCGATTGCACTCAGTGGTACGGTCGGTTTGGTAATCAGGTTTTTTTCCGCTTCTGCAGGATCAGTGAGATTGACAGCTTCCAGAAATCCAAATCGTTTTTTCTTAGTACCATCGGTTGAGGTCTGGTCGGCTATCAGTGGTTTACCATCGGGGTACAGCATCATGGAGATCACAAACAGACTGCCTGTGCCGGCGACACACATCGTATGTTTAGCGGCCGATTCAGAAGCGACTGCCGGATGGTAGCCGAATCCGCCATCACGTAGCTGAGTCGATAAATGCCAGCGGGCCGCTTTATCCCAGACCGTTGTGGGGATCTGTATGCCGGCACGTTCTGCTGCCCAGAGCCCCAGGATGGCATATTGTGTAATACTGGTATCTCCATTGTGGGGAGTATCGCCTGGATAGTACCAGCTGCCGGATGAATGTTGTGTCCCGACCAGAAAATCCACGGTGGTCTGAATCTCTGTGTGATATTTTTCCGGGTCGATTGCTTCGAGGACCATTAACTGGACTCCCGCGCAATAATTGTAGTCTCCCCCCGGATTATAAAATAATTCACCCTTGTCATTTTTCTGATTATGGTCGGCCAGGATATTCTTGACGCAATTCTGAATAATAGGGGAATCCGGCGACTCACCGGCTTTCAGAAGTGTGTAGGCAACAAAGGCATTCAGACCACTGCGACCATAATCACGGCGTTCTTTCAGAAAAGCGACGCCCCGTTTAATGGCAGCATCGATTTCTGCCTGAGGGGGTTGGGCACGTCCGATTGCTGGAAGCAGACTGCATAGAATCAGAGCAGGCATCCACATTTTCAAAAATTGAAGCATGTGATGTCTTACCGGTTTTCGAGTATCTGCTGCGCACTTTGTTTTCATAGTGATGCGATAGCAATTTGAGATGAGAGATCATTGCTGACAGGAAACAGGTTTCACTACTTTCCACGCATCACTCCAGTCTAAATTCCAGAGTGAAGCAGTGTCAATCTTTATGACACAAATCTTGATGGGAATCGCATTTACGATTCAGGGCTTCCATGCCAGATCACAGGTACAAACGGCCTGATTACAGCGGGGACAGCCCTGTACATACTTGCGGGATACCGCCTGTTCCAGATCCACTCCCGCGACATTGGCCATGGTTGCCAGCCAGGCGAGTACGTCCGCGAATTCTTCCTCCAGATTGTCGCGATCCGTGTTATCCCGGAGTGCCGATGACAATTCTCCCACCTCTTCCATGAACCACATAAAGGTCCCTTCAATGCCCCGCGATTGATCCTTTTCATAGAACATCTTGTGGATCACCGCCTGGAAATCAGACAGCGACAAGGCATTCTGCTGTTGCAGATCTTCATTAGTAGAGGCTGAAGAGGGGGGCTGGGGTGTCTCGCTCACGAGGGATCCTTTTGTTAGCTGGTATAATTCTACAGTTTTTCTTTTAATTTTTTGCCGGCAGCATGCTCGGGGTTCTGTTGTAACAGTTGCTCGACTTCGGTTTCCGCTTCCTGTTTTTTTCCGCTTTCGAACAGGGTGTTTGCCAGCTGGTAGCGAGCTTCCGTATTCTTACCATCGAGTTGCAGCAGAACACGGAATTCGCGAATCGCCAGTTCAGACTGCTTCAGCTTCAATGCTGTCTCTGCCAGACATTCATGCGTATCGGGGTCAAGCACGTCAATCTGCAGCGCTGCCTGGCCCCAATGAAGTGTCTCTTCCAGATTACCTTCACTCTGATAGAGATACATTAACTCCTGCATACTGTCTACATCAGTGGGATCGAGGTGGACCAGTTTTAACAGCGCCGCTTTCTGTTTTGGTTCCTCTTTCAGGTGGCGATAAATGATCACGAGTCCCTGCAGCCATTCGGTCTGATAAGGATATTTTTCATGAGCCGCTTCATAGATTTCTAATGCTTGCGGATACTGTTTCTGTTTCAACAGGATTTTACCTGCCAGTTCCAGCACTTCCACATCCTCTGTTTTAGCCTTCAACGCCGGTTGCATGATCGCCAGCGCTGCAGGCAGATCTTCAGACAGCAGCTCCAGTCGCGCCATGGTCAGTGCAGCCTGTGGTTGAGCCGTATCTTTACTCAGGACGGATTGAGCGAGTTCCCGCGCCTCCTGTTTTTTGCGATGTAGCAGCAGGTTTGCCGCATATTCTCCAGCCAGGGTCAGATTTTGTTTGTCGGCTTCATACGCCTTTTGCAGTTCTTTAAAACTGCGCGTTGATTCGGTCTGGTAACCTTTCAGCGAATCGGTGATTTTTTTCAGATAGCCATGATAGCGCTTCTCAAATTCTTCGAGACTGATATGAAAGCATTCTTTCACAGCATCTTCTGTGGAACGCTGGTTCTGGTAGGAAGTCAGCAGCTTTTTTAATGCATCTTCGCCGAATTCTTCCACCATGAAGTCCGCACACAACAGGCTCTGGCAGTAAGCGAAACTCCAGTTATCCGATGACTTCGGTCTGACGAAAACGCCGTCCAGTTCTTCCAGCGAATAGATTTCTCCTTTCGGAACCCGCTTAACCAGCAACTGGTTGAATCGCTGAGGACGCGCGCTGCCTTCACTGCGTACTGCCAAAGCTTCGGTAAACCAGTGGGGAATTTTGTATTTCGTCTGCTGCAGGGTGAAGACATGCACCAGTTCATGCTTCAGCACACTGGCCCAGTTAAAAGGTTCTTTCATCGCCGTCGGTGAAGTCAACGCGACGACAGCGCCTGTGGAAGCACCAATCGTCTGGATCCAGGGGAGACCAATCATGCGGGCGCTGAACCACTGATGAGCGCCCAGTCCTTTGGCATCGTGATAGATTTCAAACTGGGTTTTGCCCGGCGGCTCATATCCGAACTGTGCGGCGAGTTCCGGATAGATCTCTTCCAGGTAATCCGCCATGTACTGCCCGAGGATCGCGTCGGCTTTGGAATCGTAACGAATCACAAAGTGATCGGTCACTATGGCGCCGTAAGACTCCAGTACGCCGAGCACTTTCCGCATATTACTGACACGGACATGGTAAGGATCTGACTTGAATGCTTCATTTAAGGTCTGCTGTGCCAGATCCGTTTTTCCCATCTGCATGTAGAGCATCCCCAGTGACGATTTGGGGCCGGAAAGTTGAGGCATCAGGCTGATGGTTTTCAGGTACGCGAATTCGGCGAACACAAAACGGCGTTTCATTTCCATCAGCTGTGCCAGCTCATACAGGAAGTAGCCTGGCTTGGGATTTTGTTTCAGAAGTTCCATCGTCAGTTTTGTGAAACGCGTTTTTTCCGTTTTCGAAGCTGTCTCTTCAGAGCCTGCGAACAGTTCAGCCAATGATTCGCGGGCGGGGACGCCATCCAGCAGCAGATAACAGCCCGCCAGTCTGGCCAGAACCAGTTGGCTGCGGGCATTGATGTCGGCTGCGGACTGTGCCGTTTTCAACGCCTGTTGATATTGGCCGTTAATCAGCTCCAGGTCACAGCGGGTGAGCAGCGCGTCGATCGACCGGGGATTGATTTCCAGCGCCCGTTCAATCATTTTAGCAGCCAGGTCAAATTCATGCACTTCAATAGAAGAAAGCGCCAGCGCGACATAGACGTCGGCCGCCTGAGGATTGATTTTCAGAGCCGCAGTAAATTCATCCGCCGCTTGGGGACGATTGTATTTTTCCTGCAGAATCGAACCACTGAGGTAAGCCGCCTGCCAGGCCAGCGGGTCTGCTTTGATCGCATCCGGACAGACCGTATTGATGACAAAGGTAAAGATCTGCGACACACTGTTCCACCGTGCGTACTGAGTGGCCCCTTCCGCGATCAGCAGCAGTGTCTCGGCGTCTTCAGGTTGAGCCCGATTATAATAACGGACAAACCAGCGGTAACCTTCGTTGGCTTCATCGATTTTGCCGGCGTCGGTCAGCAGATGTGCCTGGATCAGGTGAGCCAGCGGCTGATTTGCATCCAGTGCCAGCGCGCGCGTCACATACTGATTCGCTTTCTCATAATCTCCGCTTTCATAAGTGAGCCGGGCACCAGTCGCATGTAGAACAGGCTGGTCAGGCAACTGTTTGATCGCTGCTTCCAGTCGCTTGATAGCATCACTGGATTTGCCCATCTGGCGATCCAGTTCGATCAGTCCCCGCTGTAGTTTCAGATAGGCTTCTGCATTCTGTTGTGTGAACGCTCCCAGCTGTTTCGCTGCGTCGTTGTAGACTTCGCGTGACTCTTCGTAACGGCCATGCTGCTGATGCTCGTACGCGGTCTTCAATAATTCTTTGACGTCGGAGGTATCTGTTTTCTCTGAATCAGCCGGTAACAGGACGGGATTCGATGTGACACTGCATATAATAGTCAAACAAAAAAACAGGTTTCGGAGCATGTTGCAAAGAGAGTCTGACATTCTTAGATCCAAAGTAATATGGTGACGTCACCGTTTCTCATATCACAGAAAAGAGGGACGTGGCGATTTTTTATCTGTGGGGCTTGTATCGTTACCAGAAGGGATCAGCTGGTCTTCTGCATTAGACTCGGATTCTGATTCTGCTTCCAGTGCATCGGTGGAATTCTCGTCCTGCAGCTGTTGTCTGTTGAGTTCCTGCTGGAGGGGGAGCCCGAATCCCAGGATCAGTTCCCGCTTGAGTTTCTCTGAAACTTTTGTCAGTAGAAACAGTTCTTCATTCTTGGCCCAGGCAACCAGATTCCCGTTCCACCAGGCAATGCGATTGGCAGGAGTCGCCGGTACGCGTGCATCTTTGGTAAGAATCCCTGTCAGGTTCAGCGGGTCGGTAGCCGACAAGATCGTCAACTCGTCGCTGGTGGGATCGTCACGCAGTTTGCGCAGTTCCTGAATCGTACCCGACATGGCGAACTGCTCACCCGCCACACCGGTCACAAACCGGCCGCCTCGTATTTCGCCACGCGCTTCCAGGCGGCGATAAACCTGCAGCAGTTCAAACCAGCGCGGTGCCCCCGATTCCTTACTGAGTAAATCGCGAAAGACCACGCCCCAGCGTCGCAGCAGCTGCCAGGCCCATTGCTCGACATATTCAAAGTACTGCAGACTGCGTTCTTCCACTTCGCCGCTGGCTTCCCGTCGCCAGATCGACCAGCGTCCGGTGTTGTTCGGCGTCGATCTTTTGCGCACCAGACCAATTCTCGACTTGCGGGAGGAACGTCTGGTTTTAGAGACACGATCTTCCGTAAACTGTCGCATGCCCGAGAAACTGTCCGAAGTGACCAGTCCGCGGGAGATCAGTTCCCCCAGTGAATCGGCAATCTGTGAAGGCATGGATTGTGTTTCCGCCATCAGGTCTGCAGCAAACAGGGCGCCCCGTCGCGTTAACAGTTCCTGAACTTCCTGGGCCGGGCTGCTCAGATAGTGTTCGGTTTCGCTCTCTTCCGGACTGGATGCGACCTGGTTGAAGTTGGTCAGCCAGGGGATGTCTTCTCTCAGAAAGAAGGAGACGGGGGCATTACGCGTGATGCCGGTCATCGACTTGCCCTGGTCCGCTGAACGGCGGGGAGGATACAGTCGACCCCAGCCCACTTCGCCGGTAAAGCAGAGCTCATCCAGTTGACTGCTCTGATAATTCGACAGTCGGGCGGGCAGGATATCCCGTTCCCAGCAGATCGCCGGGATATCGATGCCCTGCAGCATCGAGAGGACTTCAAACAGACCATTGGTACCCGACCGTTTTTCGTCCCCCGTCAGACCATGTAATCTGGTCAGGTATTGAATCAACACGCTGACATCCACGGGTTGAACCTGGACCCGTAATCCCTGCAGTGTCAGACGATGGATGCGGGACAGCAGTCGTCGGTGACACCATTCTTTGGGCGGAGCAGGGGATGTCTCATTTTTTGTTTCTGCAGTCTCAGACTCATCCAGGCTCTGATCCCAGTTTGGATCTTTGACGCGGAAATAGCCCTGCATGGCGATACCTTCGCCTTCCAGTGCCATCAAAGCGGCTTCGGTCTGCGCGTCTGTCATGCCGGCTTGAGTTGCCATTTCAGCAACCGTCAGTGGTCCACAGTTATCTAAAAGACCACGGATGATCGAAGTGCGGGCCTCCGTCGATTCCCATTCCTGCTGCACGCCGGCGGGAACATTTACAGGTGGTGCATGCTGGCTCTCCGGGAACGCAGCCAATGCCGCCGGCAGTCGTTCCGTAGCAACCCAGCTGCGGAAAGGCGCTTGTTCAGGCTCTGTGTTTGATCGAGTCAGAGTGGTGGCTCGTCCGGTCGCTTCCAGTTCCTGATACCAGTCGACCCATTCCGGATGTTCCTGGATGGGGAGATGAATGCGTCCGAGCAGCACATCGTGGAATTCGTCAGCGTTCCGCACGACAGGTTGCGCTTCCTGACAGACCTGCGCGATCGCTTCAGGCGAGAGTCTGCCCAGGTCCTCCACGCTTTCGACCGAAAGGGTATGCCTTGTCGCGACAGCACGGGCACGACGTTCCTGCGCTTCGCCTCCATCCAGAAAAGTATAGGGACTGGAGTTGAGCAGTTCATAACAGAAGGGGGATGGCTCCCGTGTATCACGGGGGATGAGTTTGACCGTTCCCTGTTCGATTTCGAGCAGCACGTTTTTTAAGCCGTCGATATCGAGTTGCTCATTCAAACAATCGGTGAGCGTCTGATCGACAAGGATGTGATCAGGGCGGACGATTTCGCCGATTTCGTTTTCGGGGCAGCCTGTCAGTCGTGGGAAGACTGCGGTCAGTAAGTCTTCAGCACGAAATCGCTGCAACGGAGGCGGAACTTTTTTGCCGTTCTGCATCCGTGAGACGAGCAGGGCTCGCGTGACATTCCATCGCCAGCGTACGTGGAACATGGGGTGATCCAGAATCGCCTGCTCAGACAACTGCTGCACATTTCGGGTATTGAGCATGGAAAACAGGCTCTCCAGCGGAAAGCTGTGCTGCGGCCCCAGAGAAAGAATGATGCCGTTATCGTCGGCCGTGGCTTGCAGTTCAAAGTTGTAGGAGCGGCAGAACCGTTTTCGCATGGTGTAACCCCACGCGCGATTGATGTCGCCACCAAAGGGAGCATGAATTACCAGTTGCATGCCCCCCGATTCATCGAAGAACCGTTCAAATACAATCCGTTTTTGTGTGGGCACCACTCCCAAGGCTGCTTTTTCTGCCTGGACGTATTCCACAATCTGCTTGCTGCCCCATTCGTCAGTGTTGGTTTCGCGGGAGAGCCAGAGGATCGCCTGTTCGGTATCTTCGATGCGGCGTTCGAGTTCTTCTCGCAGGTGAGAGATTTCCGTCGAAAGTTCCAGAGAACGACCGGGCGCTTCACCAAACCAGAACGGAATCGAAGGGGGTGCGCCATGCGCGTCGACCACGGTGACATCCCCGCCCCGCACGTAGCGCACCTGCCAGGATGTGTTTCCCAGCAGAAAGATATCGCCGGCCATACTCTCGACAGCGAAGTCTTCGTCCACGGAGCCGACCACGGTCTGATCTTCTTCAGTGACTACACGGTATGACGCGATTTCAGGGATCGCGCCGCCATTCATCGTGGAGACGAGGCGAGCATTTTTGCGGCTGCGGATGCGGTTCTGAACCTGATCATGATGCAGATAGACGCGGCTGCGACCGGATGTGCTACTGATCCCTTCACTGAGGAACTGAATTGTGCTGTCAAAATCTTTCCGCTTGAGATTGCGATATGAATAAGATCGTGTCAGGGCTGCGAACAGTTCGTCTGTGTTCCATTCCTGGCAGGAGACTTCCGCGGTGATCTGTTGCGCCAGGATATCAATGGGAGCTTCCGGCATGCGGACGGTGTCGAGAATTCCCTGTTTGATCGAACGAACCAGAGCCATGCTTTCTACGAGTTCGTCGCGCGAGAGTGCAAAGATCCGCCCTTTGGGAACCAGTCCCAGCGAATGCCCGGAGCGGCCGATACGCTGCAGAAAAGTGGCGATGCCGCGCGGCGAGCCGATTTGCACCACCAGATCGATGTAGCCGACGTCGATCCCCAACTCCAGGGAGGCTGTCGCAATGACGGCTTTCAGCTCTCCGCTTTTCAGTTTCTGTTCGGTACGATGTCGAATTTTCGCAGACAACGAGCCGTGATGGCTGCCCACGACTTCTTCTCCCAGCCGCTCGGTGAGCTGATGAGTGATCCGTTCTGCCAGGCGGCGGGTATTCACGAAGATCAACGTGCTGTGATGCGAGTTGATCAGTTCGACAATCTGTTCCAGGACTTCCGCCCATTGTTCGTGAGTGCAGATCGCACTCAATTCAGAGGGGGGAACCTGAATGGCGACATCCAGTGTTCGTGCGTGTCCGATATTGACAATGCGGCAGGTCTGCTCGGGGTAGTCAGTCGCAGTTTCAGCAGGGGGATCGGCGGTGATTTCGATTTCGGGACGATTTCCCACCAGATACTGCGCGACACGATCTAACGGTTTCTGCGTCGCAGACAGGCCGATCCGTTGCAGTGGATGCTCGACGAGTGCTTCCAGCCGTTCTAAAGTGATCGACCAGTGCGAACCCCGTTTGTCTCTCAGTAAAGCGTGTATTTCATCGACGATCACCGTCTCGACCGTTTTTAGTGTTTCCCGGCTTTTGGAACCGGTTAACATCAAATAGAGTGATTCCGGAGTCGTTACCAGGATGTGAGGCGGTCGTTTGACAATCGCGGCACGCTGGGAAGAGGGAGTATCTCCCGTACGCAGGCCGACACGGATGGGGGTGAAGATCTCGCCAGCTTCTTCTAACAGTTGAGAAATCTCTTCCAGCGGCTGTGTCAGATTACGGTGCATATCATTCGACAGTGCCCGCAGAGGCGAAACGTAGATGACAGAGATTTCATCATCCAGGTCGCCGGCAAGCGAACGTTTGACCAGACGGTCAATAACCGACAGGAACGCAGTCAGCGTTTTACCACTGCCTGTCGGAGCCGAGATTAAAGTGTGCTCACCCCGATTGATACAGGGCCAGCCCTGCTGTTGTGGTTCGGTCGGACCCTGAAACCGTGTCCGGAACCATTGTTCGATGATGGGGTGATATCCGTAAAATGACATGACTGTCCTTTGGAGTGTCGATTAAGAGTTGCGTCTGTATTGTAAGACGTTGAATCTGAGAATTTAACCTGTTTTCTCTGAAAATCTTCCGGTTTCAACTTTCTGCTCGCGCAGAGAACGTAATGCCATGTCGGTTCTTCAATTGGTTGCTGCCCGAACGAAGGATTCTGTTTGCGTGTCTATTCCAAAAACAGGGAAATTGTGAAGTTTCTGCATCTTGGGGCGTTCCATGGAAACAGCAGCTTATTTCACTCCGGAAAATCGTCTATAATTGGGGAAATGAATTGATCTGACGGATGTAAAATCTCGTTAAAAAGAGTACACCAGATGATCAGTATCTGGCTATGATACAATAATAAAGGATATTGAAACCGTTCCGGGTCCCATTCCGGCTTCAACGCCGAGGGATCACTGGCATTGCATATCTCATATTGATAACGGTGAAAGTCACACGATGAAACATGTCAACCAGATGCTACTGGCTATTATTCTGGGACTGCTGGTGCTCAATGGGAGTTCCACTCTCCGGGCTGACCCGGCTCCCTCTGATAAAAAAGAAAAGCAGCCTGCAGAAGAAAAGAAAAAAGCAGATGAGGAAGCTCCCCCTTCCAAGCCGGCATTGTTTATGACCATCGAGAGTCCGGTGGGGGAGGTGACATACGGCAGAGTTACCAACGCGGCTTTATCACTTCAGAATGAAGCGGCCAAAACAGGACAGAAAGGGTATCTGGTCCTCCAGATCTCTCCCGGCTCCAGCCCCTTTCATCAGGTTCAGGGACTGGCCAAGTTTCTGGCTTCCGCTCAGTTGACCGATTTGAAAACCATCGCCTGGATCCCGGAAACCGTAATCGGAAATAACGTCGTGCTGGCGCTGGCCTGTGATGAAATTGTCATGCATCCCGATGCAGAGCTGGGGGACATCGGTTACGGGAAAGCGCTAGACCGGGATGAACGTGAGTTCGTACTGTCCATTGTTGAAAAAAGGCACAATGCCAAGCTGAGTCGTGCCTTGGCGCTGGGGATGATGGACCCGCAGCAGGCTGTCCTGAAGGTGAAAATCCAACAGGGAGAAGGGGAAAATCGGCAGATTGTATCCCGCATTGTGACTCCCGATGAATTGAAACGGCTGCAGGATAATATGGCCGTGATTACCGACGTCGAAACCATCAAAGAAGTCGGATCAGTGGGAGTCTTTTCCGGAAGCAAAGCCCGCGCTCTGGATGTACTGGTTCAGCAACTGGCACACACACGCGGAGAACTATCCGAATTATATGGAATTCCCCGCGAGAAATTACGCGATGATCCGACCCTGGGTGATGCCCCCAAAGTCATGCTGATTAAAGTGGATGGAATGATTGAACCACTGCTGGAGGCATTCCTTGAACGGCAGATCAATCGAGCCGTTAATTCCGGGGCGAATATGCTGGTTTTCGAGATTGATTCAGGGGGCGGCTACCTGATGTCGGGAACGAATCTGGCAAATATGATTGCTAATCTTGATTCCAGGCAGGTGAGAACCGTGGCTTATATTCCCGATCATGCCATGAGCAGTGCCGCCATTATTGCACTGGGCTGTGACGAAATCTTCATGCGCCCGGGCGCACAAACAGGGGACGCCGGTCCTATTGAAATGAAAGAAGATGGGCAATTCGAGCACGTACCGGAAAAAATCCTGAGTTCGCTGCGTGTGACTTTGAAGGATCTGGCTGAGAAAAAAGGGCGACCAGCGGCAGTCTGCGAGGCGATGTCCGATAAAGACCTGATTGTCTATGAAGTGACCAACAGTAAAACCGGTCAACTCTGGTATATGAGCGAAGATGAAATCCATCAGTCCAACGGCGAGTGGATTCAGGGACCTGCTGTACCTGAATCCCGGAAAGCAAACCTGTTAACCGTTAATGGAGTACGGGCGCACGAATTGAAAATTGCCGAACCCCCTGTCCGCGATATGGATGAACTTAAACAGCGACTGGGAATTCCCGCGGATGTCAGGTTGAAGGCCGTTGGGCGGACCTGGGTTGATACTCTGGTCTATGTATTAAATACCCAGATCATTACCTTTTTGCTGTTCATCATGGGGGCGATCTTCGTCTATCTGGAACTCTACACGCTGACTGGCTTGTTCGGAATTATGTCAGCAGTCTGTTTTGGTCTGTTTTTCTGGAGTCGCTTCCTGGGAGGGACAGCCGGTTATCTGGAAGTGATGATCTTCAGCATTGGTCTGATCTGTATTCTGCTGGAAATATTTGTCATCCCCGGTTTTGGTATATTTGGGATTTCGGGCGGACTCCTGGTAGTGGTTTCGATCATTCTGGCCAGCCAGACCTTTGGCGATTTCAATACTCTCAATCCCGGTTCTGATTTTGCCACCATGTCTGGTACGGTGGGGACGATGAGTGCTTCACTGATCACGGTGATCGTGCTGGCGCTCGTATTGAATCGATTTTTACCCGAATCCAGATTCATGAGTTCCATCGTCCTGGCACCGCCGGGGGATTATCAGCAACCAGCTGCACATGAGATCCAGCTGGATCCCAAACTGCTTCCCGAAAAACCGGGTTTAAAGGTCAAAGGCCTCCAACTCGAAGTGGGAATGCAGGGGGTGGCATGCTCCGTTTTACGGCCGGCAGGGCGGGTTGAAATTGATGGCGTCTGGGTCGATGTCATCAGTGAGGGGCCGTTTATCCAGTCTGGTGCCACGGTGGAGATCGCACAGATCCAGGGGAATGAAGTGGTTGTGCGTGAAGTAACCTGATACTTTTAAATGGTTTACGTTAAACGGACTGTGGCGGAAGCCTGGTGTTCTCCTGTTTAAACAGGTCAAGATTACGAAAAAAAGCAGCCTGTCTGATTCTATTCAGTCAGTTTTCGTAAACGGGGTAGCGTATCCATTGAATAATCTATTCAAATTGCTACATTAAGTACCTTAAATACCCTGAAAGCTAGCGTAATAGCTTTGTTTTCTCTCGCCATTACCAGTCTCAGATGAAGTCAAGACACGGACGTAGTGGCTGTCTTTGCATTGGGTTTTCCCCGATCTTCTCTGTTTGTCAAGTGGTTTGTTTTAAAGGTTTAGGTTAGAAGAATGTCAGTCACGCAGGAACGAAGAGCAGAATTGATTCAAGAATATCAGTCCAAAACAGGGGATACCGGATCTGCTGAAGTGCAGATTGCTGTACTTACAGAACGGATTGTTAATTTAACAGAGCATTTACGGTCAAACGTGAAAGATCACGCCAGTCGTAGAGGTTTGCTGCAGATGGTAAGCCGTCGCCGCAGCCTGCTGGATTACTTGCATAAAAAGAATGCAGAAAGCTATAGGGAAATTCTGGAGAAGTTGAACATCAGAAAATAGTTTCGTTGTTTGCTGCTCTGTGTCGGTTTGTCGGAAAAGAATTAGGAAAATATTGTGAAAGTAGTTGTTGAATGTGAGGTTGGCGGACAGAAACTTAGTCTTACAACTGGTCAGTTAGCGAAACAGGCAGCTGGTGCTGTTCTGGTTCAGTATGGTGAAACAGTAGTCTTTGTTGCAGCTGCAACAGGCCCGGGCAGACCCGGAGCCGATTTTTTCCCACTGACGGTTGATTATCGGGAACGCGCTGCGGCTTCCGGTAAGTTCCCCGGTGGATTTTTAAAACGTGAAGGTCGTCCTACGACCAAGGAAATTCTGACGGCTCGTTTAACCGACCGTCCTATTCGTCCGCTGTTCCCGAAAGGGTTTTACGACGAACTGCAGATCCAGTCCAACGTGATGTCCTGCGACGGCATCAATGAACCGGACGTGCTGTCAATCAACGGTGCCTCAGCGGCGCTGTGTCTCTCACCTGTGCCCTTCAAGGGCCCCATCGGTGCGGTTCGCATCGGTCGTATTGACGGTGAGCTCATTGTCTTCCCGACACACGAGCAGATTGCCGAAGGCGATCTGGATCTGATCGTGGCCGGAACCGTCGAGTCGGTGCTGATGATCGAAGGTTTCGGAAACCAGATTCCGGAAGACGAAATGGCAGAAGCCATTATGCTGGCTCACAAAGAACTGGCAAAAATCTGTAAATTACAGCTGGAACTGCGGGAAAAAGCAGGGATCGAGCCCTTCGAATACGAAGCCCCTCCGGAAAACCCGTTTACTGCCAAGCTGGATGATGCCATCTTCCAGAAACTCAGTTCTGCCATGCAGAGCACTGTGAAGGCAGAGCGACGTGATGGTGCGAAAGCAATCGAAGAAGAACTGATTGCCAAATTCTTCCCGGAAGGTGCCGAAACAACAGAAGACGGTGCCACGATTGGAGAATTCAAAGAAGCATTCCACGATCTGGAAGCCAAAGCAGTCCGCGAAATGGCGATCACCGGTCGCCGACTTGATGGACGGGCCACTGATGTTCTGCGGGATGTTTCCTGCGAAACAGGTGCCCTGCCACGAGTGCACGGTTCTGCAGTCTTTACGCGTGGTGAAACTCAGTCAATGGCTACAGTCACGCTGGGAACCTCACGGGATCAGCAGCGTGTCGACGGTCTGTTTGAAGAAGAACTGCAGCGGTTCATGCTGCATTACTACTTCCCCTCATTCTCAGTTGGTGAATGCCGACCGATCCGGGGACCAGGACGTCGTGAAATCGGTCACGGTTGTCTGGCAGAGCGTTCCGTGGCACCCGTGCTGCCGAACGAAGAAGATTTCCCGTATACGATCCGCGTGATTTCCGACATTCTGGAATCAAACGGCAGTAGTTCAATGGCTTCTGTCTGCTCCGCCACACTGGCTCTGATGGATGCCGGTGTACCACTGCGACAGCCGGTTGCCGGGATTTCCATTGGTCTGGTGACCAAGGGGAAAGAATATAAGATTCTAACTGACATCATCGGCGACGAAGACCATTTCTGTGATATGGACTTTAAAGTAGCCGGTACTCAGAAAGGGATCACCGGAATTCAGCTGGACCTCAAGAATGACGGCATCAGCGAAGAAATCATTCGTGCCACTCTGGATCAGGCGAAGAAAGCCCGTCTGGAACTGCTGCGAACCATGCTGACGGCCATTCGTCGTCCGCGTGCTGAGATTTCTGCTTATGCTCCCCGTCTGCATCAGACCAAGATCAATCCCGAGAAAATCGGTCTGTTGATTGGTCCTGGTGGAAAAACGATTCGTGCGATTCAGGAAGAAACAGGCGCCACCATCGACATTCAGGATGATGGTACTGTGACTGTTTCCGGCGGCAATGTTTCTGTGGTTGAAAAAGCCATGGCTCATATCGAAGCTCTGACAGAAGAAATTCGCGTCGGACGGATCTATGACGGTGTGGTCAGTTCCATTAAAGAATTCGGTGCCTTCATCGAGATTGCTCCCGGTAAAGATGGACTGTGTCACATCAGCGAACTGTCTGACGGATTCGTCAAGTCGGTCAGCGATATCTGCAAAATGGGTGACCGTCTGCAGGTAAAAGTGATCGCCGTTGATGATCAGAATCGTGTCAAACTGTCCCGGAAAGCAGTCCTGGCTGAACAGGCCGGCGAAAGCAACGGAGATGTTGATACTGAAGCAGAAGAAGAGTAAGAGAAGCTTCTCTTTAATCTGAGAAAATAAAAAACGATGAAGGAGCTCGCCGTGAGATGACTTCATCGTTTTATTTTTGTAGATACGGTACTGGCAGTGGTTTGCCGGCGACCTCTTTTCCTGGACGATCTGGATAATTCTATGACAAGATCATCAGCAATCAATGACAGTCCGTTGAGCGCACAAGAGCGTGAAAAGTTTGAGGCGCAGTATTCGGAAATTGCGACGCTGGCAGGGGGGCTGGCACATGAAATCAAGAATCCACTCTCGACGATGAGTATGAATCTGGAACTGCTCACTGAAGATCTGGAAACGCTGGATGTCCCTGCAAAACATCGGATGCTGAAGAAGGTGGAAAGCGTCCAGAAGGAGTGTAAGCATCTGCAGGATATTCTGGATGCCTTTCTGCAGTTCGCCCGTGTGGGAAAACTGGCATTGAGTTCAGCGAACCTGAATGAACTGGTGAGCGATTTTATTGACTTTTTCCGTCCTCAGGCGCGTGAAGCCTGCATTGAAATCAGCCCGCATTTCGATGCCGACCTGCCGCAGGTCCAGGTGGATCACGCTTTGTTCCGGCAGGTCTTGATGAACCTGGCCCTCAATGTGATTCAGGCCATGCCCGATGGCGGGTTGATTGAACTGCAGACCTCGCATAAAGACGGGATGGTCTATCTCGACATCATCGACAACGGAAAAGGCATTGATGAAAAAGTGAAATCGCGGATTTTTGAAACGTTCTTTTCCACGAAGCCGGGAGGGAGCGGACTGGGACTGCCGACAGTCAAAAAAATCATCGATGCACATCACGGGAAAATTGAATGCGAAAGTGAACTGGGGAGAGGAACCCGTTTCACGATTTCATTTCCCGTTTGCTGAAGTTTGACAACTCCCGGGAATTTATTTGTATTTCTGACTTGAATATGATGGGGGCTGACTGGTCCGACAGCGATTCGTTTTAATCAGATTCGTCATGTTCCACTGATGTTCTCCGCGGGAAAATGAATTTCCCCAACCAAACTGGAAAGGCAGAGAGTCCGCTCAATGAGCTCGAAAGACGCCACGGAAACCGATCTGGAATCGATCGTCATTCGCGTACTGATTATTGACGACGATGAAGCCCATGCGCAGGCCGTTGCAGAAAGTCTGGAACGGGTTGGCTGCGACTGTAAAATCGCTACTTCCGGCGAACAGGGGGCCAAGCTGATCGAAAGCGAAACCGCGGATATCGTGATTACCGATCTCCGCATGGATGGCGTCGACGGGCTGGCGATCCTGCGAACGGCAAAAGACGAACTGCCCGATGCAGAAGTCATTGTGCTGACCGGGCACGGATCGATCAATTCAGCTGTGACTGCCATGCAGCTGGGCGCTTATACCTATCTGACCAAACCCCTCGATATCAATGAACTGCGGAACGCTGTCGAGAAAGCATCCACGCGGGTACGCCTGATGCGTCGGAATGCGGAACTTCATCGGCGACTGGATGAGAAATTTGGCTTTGAAGGGGTGATCGGAAACACGCCTCAGATGCATAAGATCGTCGACAAACTGAAAAATGTCGCATCAACGAACAGTACCGTACTGATCGAAGGGGAGAGCGGCACGGGAAAAGAACTGGTGGCCCGCGCGATTCATCAGAACAGCGAACGCAAAAGCAAGCCATTTGTGCCCCTCAATATTTCTGCACTGCCTGACAGTATTCTGGAAAGCGAACTGTTTGGTCATGAGCAGGGAGCATTTACCGGAGCGGTGGGTAAACGAATCGGTAAGTTCGAACATGCGAACGGAGGCACGCTGTTTCTGGATGAAGTCGGCGAAATGCCCATGCAGACACAGATCAAACTGTTGCGTGTTCTGGAGGATCGAAAGATTGCCCGTCTGGGGATGAATGAAGAGATCAGCCTGAATGTCCGACTGGTGGCTGCTACGAATGCCGACCTACTGGAGATGGTGAAAAAAGGGACGTTCCGCCAGGATCTGTATTACCGGCTCTCCGTCGTCAAAATCGAACTCCCTCCTCTGCGTGAGCGACGGGGGGATATCCCCCTGTTGACGGATCATTTTCTTAAGGAACTGTCTTCGCAGTACCACAAACCCTACGATGGCGTTTCCCGCGCTGCCCGTCGGGCCCTGATGTCCTACGACTGGCCTGGCAATATTCGCCAGCTCAAAAATGCCGCCGAGCGCATGCTGGTGCTGGACACCGATGGCATTCTGGATCTGGATGACCTGCCCGAAGAAATCGTGCCCATCACAGGACCGGAGGGTGACAGTGGTTTTATCTCAGATCGTTCAGGCGCTGACTTCCTGATCGGACGGCCTTTCTCGGAAGTCGAACGCTACTACATCGAACGGGCCCTGGAACTTGCCGACGGCAAGCGGGAAGAAGCTGCCAAGATGCTGGGGATCGGGGAACGAACCCTGTATCGCAAGCTCAAGGAATATCAGAAGCAGCGGGAAGAGCAGGCATAGAAAATTGCGGCGACACGCCAGCTTCCCTGAATTCTCAAATTGACGCAACGTACGAAAGCTTTTTCAGGAGACCCCTTTTGAGACGAGGCTGTTTTTTCTGAGTCTGCATGTGTCTTCTCTATGGTTCTTTTGAGATAAGTCTCTGATATGAAATGGGATAGTGCCTGTTGTTACGTGCGGTTTACGGGTGCCTCAGAGGTCACTTCTTCGCGTAGTCCTGCAATGTGAATTATTTCGATTAATATCTTGACATAAAATGACGATCCGTCAAAATAGTGAGTTATGAGTACCCGAGAACGCAAACAACGTGAAAAGCAGGAACGCGAAGCGAAGATCCTGGAATGTGCGCGCCCGATGTTTATCGAAGGCGGGTATAACGGTCTGAATATGGACCGGCTCACCAGTCTGCTGGAGTACTCCAAAGGAACGATTTATAACCACTTCTCCTGTAAAGAGGAGATTATCATTACTCTGGCGATTCAGACGCTGGAAAAACGACTGGCGATGTTTCAGAAGGCATCTCTGTTTCAGGGAACTTCGCGCGAGCGGATTGCCGCCATCGGCGCTGCGGCTGAGCTGTTCGTAAAAACTTATCCCGATCATTTCTGTGTTGAGCAGACAATTCGACTCGATTCGATCTGGGATAAAACGTCAGAAGAACGTCGTAAGCTGATGTCAAATTACGAACACCGCTGCATCGGAATCGTAGGCGGCATCGTGCGGGATGGAGTCGCTCGAGGCGATGTGATCCTCGGAGATTCTGCCACGCCTGAAGAAATTGTGTTCGGTCTCTGGTCGATGTCTGTAGGCGGTTACTCGATCATCACGACCAGTAACTCACTCAGTGAGCTGGGGATTCCTGAACCTTATGAAATGCTCCGCCGAAATTTTAATCGTTTTCTTGACGGAATTCAGTGGCAGCCACTGAGTACCGAAGTCGACTATGACGCGGTTTACGATCGTGTTACCCGGGAGGTGTTTGGAAATGAACTTCAGCACAACACAGTCTGAGTCGTTTTTTTTTGGAAACAAATTGACGTTTCGTCAAAAAATAACACGGTATGGTAAGCGGTTCGCTCTGGCTGGTGCAGTCATGCTACTGGCGGTTTTCATGGGGTTATTCCGGGGGAATCTACACAGCGCCTTTTCCACAGAAGTCCCTGTGAAGCAGACAAAGCAGTCTGGGGTACCGGTAAATGTCATTGAGCTGCAGCCCGTTGATTCCTTTTCACGCAAACGGAGCTATACCGGAAAAGTGACGGCGGCCCGTACCAGTGAACTGGCGTTCGAACGGAGTGGCAAGCTGATGGAAATTGTCGTCGATGAAGGGGAACCGGTTCAGGCAGGAATGGTACTGGCCCGACTCGATACCCGGCATCTGCAGGTGATCCGGCTGAAGCTGCAGGCAGAGCGCGACGCTGCGCAGGCGAAGCTGGATGAACTGGAAGCAGGACCGCGACCTCAAACAGTGGCTGTCGCAGAAGCGGAAGTCAGACAGCTGAATGCCCGGCTCAAAAATCTGCAGGCAGACCACGCCCGAAATCAGCAGTTACTGAAACGTAATGCGATTTCCAGTTCCGATTATGAAGCCTCTCAATATGAGGTGGAGCAACAGCAGGCGCAACTTGATGCAGCCCGGAGTCGACTGTCTGAATTGGAAGAGGGGACCCGTAAAGAACAGATTACAGCCCAGGAAGCCGTGGTGGCCAACCTGGATGCCTCACTCGAAGACAATCAGGTCGATCTGGATGATACCGTACTCAAAGCCCCTTACGGTGGTCGGGTTTCAAAACGCTATGCCGATGAAGGGACTGTCATTTTTCCTAATGCGCCACTGTTCCGCCTGGTGGAAGATCAACAGTTGGAAGCACACATTGGTGTGCCCGTGGAAATGGCCGTTCATCTGAAGCATGGAAGTCAGCAGGAAGTGGGACTGAACGGCAAGCTCTATCAGTCGACTTTGAAGGCGATCCTGCCTGAGCTGGATCCGGTAACGCGGACGCAGGAAGTGGTATTATCACTCAATAAACTGGCTGCAAAACAGCTCGTTCCCGGACAGGTGATTCGCATTGAAATCTCTGAACCGGTCGAAATGCAGGGGTTCTGGCTCCCCCTCAGTTCCCTGGCACGGGGGGAACGGGGGCTCTGGTCTGCGTACGCAGTGATTGAAGGGACAGAGCCGGGAGAAAAAGTTCTGGAGAAACGCCAGCTGGAAGTATTGCATACGGAAGACAACCGGGTCCTCGTACGTGGTACTTTGAAAACCGGCGATCTGATTGTAGTCGATGGCATTCATAAACTGGCAGGCAATCAGCGTGTGGTCATCAAAGACCGTCGTTGAATCAGAATGACAGTCATGCAGTTCTCAGTCGTATAACGTTGAACGGGCAGGGGAATCAAATCATGCTGGATGGGTTATTTTATCGAAATCGGCGGTTGCTCATATTGCTGGTCGCGCTGATTACCGTGGCCGGTCTCTCCAGTTACTATGTGCTGCCGCGAATGGAAGACCCCGTGCTCACCCAACGGGTCGCGCGAGTCAATACCCGCTTCCCGGGCGCTGACGCCACCCGTGTGGAATCGCTGGTCTCTGAAAAGCTGGAAGAAGAACTCCGCGAGATCGACGAGATCAAAGAGCTGCGGACCATTTCCCGCAGCGGAATGTCTTCGATGACGATTGAACTCCGCGATGATGTCTACGAGGTCGATGAAGTCTGGTCGCGGATCCGGGATAAAATTGATGATGCCCGGGTCGAATTTCCAGCCGGTGCTGAAGAACCTGATTTTGAAGAACTGGAAGTCAAAGCCTATGCCTTGATCGTGGCGCTGGTGTGGGACAATCCCAATGCAGTCAACTATGCTGTGTTGCGTCGTTCTGCCAAGCAGTTGGAAGATCGACTGCGGGCCATTTCCGGAACTGAAGACATCGATACGTTCGGAGATCCGGATGAAGAGATTGTAGTGGAAGTCCAGCCCGACAGGATTGCATCGCTGGGATTGAGCGTGACAGAAATTGCGCGGCAGGTGGAATCTTCTGATGCCAAGCTGACTGCCGGCCAGTTGCGTGGCACGAAAAGCGATTTACTGATTGACGTCGACTCCGAACTGGATTCTCTGTCCCGCATCGCCAACACGCCGGTGCAGTTTGGTTCGGAAGGGCATTCCGTGCAGCTGGGAGATATTGCGACCATTCATAAAGGAGTGGCATTGCCGTTGAGCAGTCTGGTGATTGCGGACGGCAAGCCGGCGGTGACGCTGGGAATGTTTGTCCGGGACAGTGTGCGGATCGATCATTGGAATCAGGCGGCGAAAGCGGCGCTGGCTGAGTTCGAACAGTCGCTGGCTGACGATGTGAGCGTACAGACACTGTTCGATCAGAACCGGTATGTCGAGGCGCGTCTCAGCGGGCTCGTCTGGAACCTGGTGCTGGGCGGACTGGCAGTGATCGCGGTAATTGTATTCATGATGGGGTGGCGAAATGCGCTGGTGGTGGGAACCGCCTTGCCGTTATCCGCGTTCATGGTGCTGGCGGGACTGCGTTTCCTGGATATTCCCATTCACCAGATGTCGGTCACCGGTTTGATCATCGCGCTGGGATTACTGATTGACAATGCGATTGTAGTGGTCGATGAAGTCCGGGCCAAATTACATACGGGAATGGCTCCCGAGGATGCCGTGATCTCAACTGTGAAGCATCTGGCGATACCTTTGCTGGGGTCAACTTTGACGACGGTCCTCGCGTTTGCACCAATCGCATTAATGCCCGGACCTGCCGGCGAATTTGTCGGGTCGATCGCCATCAGTGTGATTCTGGCAATCTGCAGTTCGTTCTTCCTGGCAATGACGGTAGTTCCCGCGATCGCGGCTCTGTTTGCTGATCCGAATGAAGATCCGGCACACGCACACTGGTGGCAGGTGGGTTTCAGTCATGCTGGTCTGCGCGACATGTATCAGAAGTCGCTGGATTTTCTGTTTGCACGTCCTGTGCTGGGGGTGGCGCTCGGATGTCTGCTGCCGATCTGTGGCTTTATCGTAGCTGGCTCACTGCCCGAGCAATTTTTCCCGCCGGCAGACCGCGATCAGGTGAATATTGAACTGGAACTGAATGCGCATGCGTCATTGGCAGAGACGCGGCAGACGATTGAAACGATTCGACAGGTCGTGCTGGAGCATCCCCAGGTGAAGGGGATCGAATGGTTTCTGGGAGAGAGTGCTCCCCAGTTTTATTACAACATCGTAGCCAAACGCGAAAACGCTTCGAACTATGCTCAGGCACTCGTGCAGTTAAATACAGCCGCGGGGGGTGAAGCCCTGATACATGAACTGCAAAGGGAACTGGATCGCAAGGTACCGCATTCACGAGTTCTGGTGCGTCAGCTGGAGCAGGGGCCTCCCTTCGATGCACCGATTGAAGTCCGCCTGTTCGGGCCCGACCTGCATCAGCTCAGTCAGAGTGGGGATGAGCTGCGGACGATCTTGAGTCGCACGACGAACGTACTACATCACAAGGCGGAACTCGCCGATCCCCTGCCGAAACTGACATTGAAGATCGATGAGGAACAGGCGCGACTGGCGGGGCTGGATCATGCGGAGATCTCGAACCAGTTAAATGCGGCTCTGGAAGGCTCGCTGGGAGGGAGTATCCTCGAAGAGACAGAAGAACTGCCCGTACGCATCCGTGTGCCACAGGCGCGGAGAGAAGCGATCAACGAGATTGCTTCACTGCAACTGATTTCCAGTAAAAAGAGCGAAGACGGACAGCCTCAGTTTGTGCCGTTGACGGCGATTGCCAAAGTCAAAATGTCTTCTGAAGTGGCCGCCATTTCACACTTCAATGGTGAGCGGATGAATGAAGTGCAGGCTTATCTGAAAGCGGGGGTTCTGCCTGCAGAGGCACTGGCGGAATTTCAGTCGAAGATGAAACAGGCTGGATTTGAACTACCGCCCGGCTACCGACTGGAGTGGGGAGGAGAAGCATCCAAGCGGGATGACGCCGTTGGAAATCTGATGGCGAATGTCGGCGTGCTGATGGTCCTGATGGTGGCGACGCTGGTGCTGTCTTTCTCTTCCTTTCGCGTAGCAGCGCTGGTGGGAACGGTTGGTATCCTTTCCATTGGTCTGGGGCTGGGGATGCTCTGGCTGTTTGGTTTCCCGTTTGGGTTCATGGCGATTGTCGGTTCGATGGGACTGGCGGGGGTCGCGATTAACGATGCCATTGTGGTGCTGGCCGAACTGCGCGCGAACCCCGAAGCCCGCAAAGGGAACCGGATCGTAGTTCGCGATGTTGTTCTGCGTTCGACGCGGCATGTGGTCGCCACTTCACTCACAACGGTCGCCGGTTTTGCACCACTGGTCATTGCGGGAGGCGGCTTCTGGCCTCCGCTGGCGATTACGATTGCCGGCGGTGTTGGCGGTGCGACGCTGCTGGCCCTCTATTATATTCCCTCGGCTTATATCCTGGTGATGTGCCGCCAGTGTCCGCTTCGCGCGCCAGCAAGTGAACCGGCGCAGGCAGACAGCGAGGCAACCCTGTTCTCGAAACTGAAAGACCGTTTACCGGTATTACGCTGAAAAAATGATGGACGCGAAAACATTCAATTCTGTATCATGGAGCGGTACTGGTTTATTTCGATCACGTTTCATGTCATGGAAAGATTGTCAGGTGTCCTCATGCGTCTCTACACGATTTGTTTTGCCGTTTTCGTGCTGACTTTTGTCTGTCATTCAGAACTTGTTGCAGAAGAACCGCATGTTCTAAAGCAGGTGGTTGCTGTCGAAAACGTTTGTGCCTGGCCTAATCTGACGCTGCTGCCGGACGGAACGATCATCGCAGTCTTTCACAATCAGCCCAGCCACGGACAGCAGGAAGGAGATATTGACTGCTGGGCCAGCCCGGATGGTGTAAACTGGGAGAAACGCAGCACGGTAACGCAGCATGAGCCAGACACCGTGCGAATGAATCATGCGACGGGACTGGCGAAAAATGGCGATCTGATTGTGCTCTGCTCCGGCTGGAGTAATCTCAAACAGACAGAGCGTCCGAAACAGGCGGCATTCCGAGATGACATTTTGAGAAGCTGGGTGCTGCGGTCCAGTGACGGGGGACGCACATGGACGAAAACGGAAGCTTTTCCTCCAGCAGAAGCGGGGTGGTCTGAATATATCCCTTTCGGTGATATCTGGGTCGGCGCAGATGGGGCTTTGCATGTCTCCTGTTATCAGGGGGAGTTTAAAAATCCCCGCCAGTCAACCAAAACGAAAGGCTGGAAATCATCACATTTAAGAAGCGACGATGACGGCCGAACCTGGAGTGTGGTTTCCGTGATTGGTCCGGCACATAACGAAACCGACTTGTTTTACCTGGGCGGGAAAAACTGGCTGGCAGCAGCGCGCATCGACAAAATGGAACTGATTCGCAGCACTGATAACGGAGTGACCTGGCAGAAACCGCAACCTGTGACCGGGCGCAATGAAATCAACGGACACCTGACCCGTTTGAATGACGGACGCCTGCTGCTGAGTTACGGCATTCGTGTGAACGGGGCGCGGGGAGTCTGCGCGAAACTCAGTAGCGATGAAGGACAAACCTGGAGTGAACCACTCCGAATCTCGCATACAGCAGATGGCGGAGATTGCGGCTATCCCTCCAGTATCCAGAAGGATAACGGCGAGATTGTGACGGCCTGGTATTCCAGTAATTCACCACAACATACAGGGTATCATCTTGGCGTGACGGTCTGGAAAGTGCCTGACGGAAAATCGAAATAAGCAGACAGGTGACTGTCGTTTGCGATTCTCGTCAGCCAGCGACAGAAACTTTTCTGGCATTGATTGTGAGCTGTTGAAGACTTACTCTTTGTCTATGAATTGATTCCTTTTAAGTTAACTTTCCAAACGAACTCTTCACAAAAATTTCAAAAATTGCTTTCCAATATTACTGGCAACTTAGTATTGTCTAAGCTCAAGTCAGTTCCTGATTGCGAATTTCTTCGCCGCGTTTATCTGCTTTTACTCTGATTGTGTTTTAAAGATTGCATGTCAAGCCTCGCGAGATGCAGTCGATCTACATACGAAAGCGCTTGCAATGGATTCCTCTCATCTAAGTGAGGAGGTGACGGTTCAGGATCCGTCAACTGATTCCTCACCGTCGACTGCATCAACTGATAAGCCATCTCAGTCGACATTACTGTTGATTGCCTTTTCAGGCCTGTTGTTTGCCGGCTGGTACGGATGGGTCAATCAGGTCTATTTTCTGGCATTCTGGCAGAATCGTCCTGTGGCCGCTCTGACACAAAAGCCCGAGTTCAATGTGGAAGGTCTGATGTTGTCACGCGATGAAATTATCAACGCACACATTCCCAAAGATGGAATTCCCGCTTTAACGGCTCCTGACTTTGTTCAAGTCACAGAGGCGACGTTTATGAAACCAGATGATCGAGTAGCAGGAGTCTGTTTCGAAGGTGAGGCCCGCGCCTATCCACTTAAAATTCTGGACTGGCATGAAGTCGTGAATGATCAGATTGGTGAAACCTCATTCATTGTGACCTATTGCCCTTTGAGTGATTCACTGGCGGTTTATAACGGAGTGGGACCCGGCGGAAAAATTGAGTTCGGAATCTCAGGTTACCTTTTTAACAGTAATCAACTATTGTATGACCGTACCGGTTCCGGTGAGACGGATGGGCTCTGGTCGCAGATGATGTCTCAGGCTATTTGTGGCCCGCGAGTACAGGAGTCGCTGATGTCTCTGCCGGTAGAACTGACGGCATGGCATGACTGGCAGAAACGCTACCCCGAGACAAAGGTCCTTTCAAAGGAAACCGGTTTTCCCTTTGAGTATCAATCGGGAACTTACGCTGAGTATCTGGGGAATGACAGATTGCTCTTCGAAGTCAGCAGGCAGGATCTTCGTCTTCCGAAAAAAACACCACTCCTGGGGATCTGGGCGGGTGACCGAAAACGGGCTTATCCCGTGACCGCTTATCAACATCTGAAAGAAGTGACCGAGTGGGAAGAAGAACTGGATGGGAAAAAATTCACACTGGCGTATCACCCGGAAGCAAAATCATTGCGCGTGGTGAAGTCGGAGGCAGGACTCAACTGGATGTATGCCCTGTGGTTTGCCTGGTACGCTTTTTACCCCGATACAGAGGTCTATCCCGAATCAGAATATGCTGTTGCGAATGAAGTAGAAAAGCCGGTTCTTAAACTCCTCGCGGATTGAGTGACTTGCTGAAACAGCATTACGAACTCCCTCTGGTCACTGATTCTGCATGACCAGAGGGAAACATGAAAGAGCGGCGTTATTTCTTGAGATTGACGCGAACCAGTTCCTTATCATTTCGGGCAAAGAGAGACTGGTTGGCAAACGCCGGATGACTCCAGACAACGGGGCGTCCGAACGCTTCATTGGTTGGTTCCAGCACATGGAAACGGCTGATTTCTTTGTAACCTTCCGGAGTGAGATCAGCGAGAATCAGATCTCCTTTTTCCGTGAACAGGAAAAAATGCGCATCATGTTTCACAATAAAGGCGGTTGCATGTCGATCGCGTCTGCCTGCATTAGTCACGTCTTTGGTTGACCAGCGTCGACTGCCATCTTTCAGATTGACGGCCACAAAATCACCCGACTGAATATCGCTGCCATAAACGGTATCGTCAACGATATACGGTGTGCTGTTGCAACAGAATAGAGCGGAGCGCGGTTTCCCTTTCCAGACGACTTCTGCAGCAGGTTGTTCGTCTCCCTTGAGTTTGATCCAGGCGGCTTCGTCACCGATCGCAGAGACATAGAGAAAGTCTCCCTGTTGTCGGGGGACTGTCACAGACATTCCATAACCGGGTTTGAGGGGGAGTGACCAGTAGACTTTGCCGGTTTTGTGATTCAACGAGTTTAATGAGCCTGGATGCCAGATGAGCAACTGTTTCGTTCCGTTGTGGGTGATCATCGTCGGAGGGCAATAGCCTGTTTCTGAATGATCGAGCGCACGCCAGAGTTCTGCGCCGGTGTCTTTATTAAATGCGACGGCAATGGAATCTTTTCCTCCAACCAGGCAGTATAGCGTATCGCCATCCACAAGTGGGCTCGCGGAGTGACCCCAGAACGGAGATTTGGCCTGGTAGTCTTTTTTGAATTCTTTTTTCCAGACGACTTTGCCTGTTTCTGCATCCAGACAGGTCAGGTTTCCTTCGGCTCCCAATGCATAGACCTTGCCATCAGCAACTGTGGGGGTACAGCGTGGACCAGCTGCGTAGGAAATTTCATACGGGCAATTGTATTTATATTCCCAGATGACCTTTCCTGTATCAGCAGAGAGGCACAGGATGCGCTCTTCACCCTGCAGGCTGGAAGCGCCCCCCGGGTTATTCTCAACCTTCCCCGACTTTTTCAGGTAGTCCATTACATAGACTCTGTCGCTGACAACCGCAGGACCACTGTAGCCTAACCCCACGGGAACTCGCCATTCCACCTGCAGGCCGGAATCAGGAAAGACATCAACGATATCAGTTGCCTGCCACTGACTGGATCGATCCGGGCCGAGCCACTGAGGCCAGTCTTCAGCAAAACCAGATGACGAACCAATGAGCAGCAGAGCAGTTACAAAAGAGAGAATACGCGTCAGCATGATTAGGCGTTCCTTTTCCGGGCGGCGGCAATTGAGATCCAATATTCCAGAGAACTGAATCTGTGAGATGTTTTCAGTCACTTTAATTATTGATCAGTGAATGATCAACGTTCCGATTATATCCCGTCCAACATGTTGAAGAGTGAAGAGCAGGTGAAGTGCACGTAATCATGCATCAAACCGACCTGCACCTGATATGGACATTTAAGATTTCATATGAGACGAGAGAATCTGCTTTTGATACAGAAATTCAAAAAATTTCTAAGCGGTGATAAGTTGCTGTTCAAACAGGATGATCTGTTCAAATGATATTAATCGAAAATTCACGAAACCTGTTTTTATACATGGTTTTGTGGCACTTATTTAAATGGGGGTGTTCAGTATTGGCGTGGAGGTAAATACCCCGTGATTTGAAGTAATTAAAATTTATTAAGTCTTTATTTATTAATGGTTTACGTTATTGCTGGTTAATTTTTTTGACAAATCAAAAACCGTTGTTTAAATAAGTGGACAAAGTCGGTGTTTCAGTAATGTTTCCACTCTTTGAGTGCTTCTATCTGTTCATGATAGCTGATTATTTTCAATCGCTTCCATCATCACAGTCATTTCCAGTTGATCCTTCAGGGGCCGTCCATTTTTTAAGCCAGGTTCAGTCTTCCTGAGATCTGAGCATCAATGAGGTAAACCAAACTTAGTGTTTCCTTTTATTCTTTTCTTTGTTTATCACGCGGGAGAGCATTATGAAAAACGAAAGAGGTCATCGTCAGAAAGCCGGTTTTACTTTGATTGAGTTGCTGGTTGTAATTGCAATCATTGCGATCTTAATTGCCTTATTGCTACCGGCTGTGCAACAGGCGCGTGAAGCTGCCAGAAGAAGCACCTGCAAAAACAATCTGAAACAGATGGGGCTGGCTTTACATAATTATCATGAAACGCACAAAGTATTTCCCCCTGGTGCCATTGTGACAACAAGCGCTTCTGGTTCAGGTACCAGTACCCAGTGGACGCCATGGCTGGAGGCTGGTAATACAACCGGTGTGGCGCTGCATGGGACCAGCTGGATGTTAATGATCTTGCCGTTTGTTGATCAGTCTAACATCTACAATAAATGGAATTTTAGAACCAATGTTATCGGAAACCGTGCGCAGGCAGAGGTCGATATTCCCGGATTTTACTGTCCAACACGACGAAGTAAGGTCCGGAAGAACGAATTGAGACTTCAGTTGGGAGAAGATCCATCGGCAACGTCACCAGTCAACGGCTTTACCAAAGGCGGCACTGACTATGGTGCATGTATTGGATCTGGAAACAGCTTTGGTGATGGTTCGGCTGGTCACAATTTATTAGATTCTGACTGGAGTGGTTATTTGAGTGGTGGTGAGTTGGGTATTTTTTACGCGAACAGCGATACTCAAATCCGGGATGTAAAGGATGGAACGACCACCACCATCATGACTGGAGAAATGCAACGTTTAACCAGCAGTTCCTGGAATACGACGCGGAGTAACGATGGCTGGGCAGTTGGCGGTGTGAGTAACATCTTCGATACTGACGCCGGGAGCAATGGCATCAATGGAAATCATTTCCAGGGACCGGGCAGTGATCATGCTGGTGGTGCGCACTTTGGCATGGCAGATGGTGCGGTTCGCTTCATTTCCGAAAATATCGATGCGACAACTTTCCAGCGTCTTGGCAATGCCGACCAGGGGGCGATTGTTGGTGAGTTTTAACCAGCGTGTGTCCCCGTTTACCGTAGTGTCTCCAGGACATTTGAGATATCAGGATTGTCAGAAGAATTGTCTACGGTAAGCGCTTACGTTTTGTATTTATCAGGAAGAGAAAGCATAGAGAACGGATCGTGTTCTCTATGCTTTATAAAACCAGATAAAACTTTAAGAATTACATCTCGATAAGGATTTATTCAATATGCAATCAATACAGGGGCTTTGTAAGGCTGTTATTTATTTCATGATTATCGCGTCTCTCACTGCATGCGGTGGAGGGATCGCTCCCCCTGAATTAGGACAGGTGACTGGAAAGGTGACCCTGGATGGTGTCCCGCTGACTGATGCCAGTGTGACTTTCATGCCTGAAAAGGTGCGAGCTTCTTCCTGTATGACGGACAGCGAAGGAAAATTTGATCTGGTTTACATCCGTGATGAAAAAGGAGCCGCGATTGGTCATCACAAGGTGATCGTGAGTAAGCTGAAAAATGAAACGGAAGTTATACCGGAAGAGTACAACAGCGAGACAGAATTGACGGCTGATGTCAAATCCGGGACAAATGAAATCAATTTTGATCTGACTTCAAAATAGAAGAGAGGCAACGCCTCTGAATTTAAGTGATTGATCATGTTTTGTGGCTGCAGACATCCACAATTTTGTGATGCGATTTAGCCTGTGTCCCCGTTTACAGTGCGTCTAATGAGAGTTTCAGCTTTTAGAGGACGTAATGGTATGAGAGGACGCGCACTAGATAATTATTTTCATTTCATCTTCATTTCTATTATCTAAAAGGGCTTGCGTATGTATTTTCGGAACAGAAAATCAGGGTTTACATTAATAGAATTACTGGTGGTGATTGCCATCATCGCCATTCTGATAGCTTTGCTGTTGCCTGCAGTACAGCAGGCGCGGGAAGCTGCCCGGCGCAGTACCTGCAAGAATAATCTGAAACAGATTGGCCTGGCGCTGCATAACTATCACGAAATTCATCGCGTGTTTCCCCCGGGCGCGATTGCGACCACAATGACTTCCACGGCATTTAATGTCTGGGGGGATGCGGGAAATACCAGTGGTGCTGGTCTGCATGGGACAAGCTGGATGGTTCAGATTCTCCCGCTGGTAGATCAGGCCAATATCTACAATCAATGGAATTTTAATACGAATGTGATCGGGAACCGGTCTGCTGCTGAAAATGATCTCCCCGTTTTTTACTGTCCCACGCGTCGGAATAAAGTCCGTAAAGTGGATCAAAAAATTATGATCGGAGAAAACCCGGGTACCACAACGCCCCCCTCCAATCGCCTGCAAAAAGGGGGCTGTGATTACGGCGCCTGTATTGGTGGTGGAAATGGCTGGGCCGACGGAGATCTGATCCACATGACACACTGGACCAATTCCCTGATCGGGACATTTGGTGGGGGAAGCCAGGGATATCTGGGGATGTTTTCCGTGAACAGCGATACGGCGATTCGCGATATCGATGATGGAGCGTCGAACACCATTATGACGGGAGAAGTTCAGAAGCTGCATGGATCAACGGCACCCAAAACCAGTCATGACAGTTGGGCCGCCGGTGGCGTGGCGAACATGTTCGATACCGGGATTTCCGGAGGGACCGCGGGGGGATTTAATAACAATTTCTACCAGTCTGCCGGCAGTGATCACACGGGAGGCGCTCATTTTGGCTTCGCCGATGGGTCCGTTCACTTTCTCAGTGAGAATATGAGCTCCCAGGTTTACCTGGAACTGGGAACAGCCGACGGAAGAGAAGCCACGAAGTTTGTTCCCTGATCCCAGGATGAAATCCAGAACTGAGGACCGCGAGCGGGGGTGTTATACCAGTTCGCGGATCGGGGTCTGTTCATCGATCAGGTACTGAGGTCGGCCGTTATTGTCCTCGATGGTTGTGGACGCGACATCGATACCCAGGTTGTGATACAGGGTCGCGAAGACTTCCTGCATATGTACGGGACGGTCGACCGCTTCTTCTCCCAGACGGTTCGTGGAACCGATGACCTGACCGGTTTTCATGCCACCACCTGCCATCAGAGCAGCGTGCACGCGCGGCCAATGATCGCGACCAGCATTCTTGTTGATTTTAGGAGTGCGTCCGAATTCACCCCAGACCAGAACGGTGACATCTTTGTCCATGCCTCGTTCGTGCAGGTCTTCTACCAGGGCGGCGACGCCTTGATCGAGCAGGGGGATGACACTGCGGGCATGGCCAAAATTATTCCCATGCCAGTCGAAATGCGCAAAGCTGCAGGTGACACAACGTGCTCCTGCTTCCACGGCGCGACGGGCCAGCAGGAAGCGGGACATGATCGCCTGGTACCCCATATCCAGCGGGTATTTCAGAACTTTCGGATCATCTTTTCCGTATCGTGCCCTGACCTTGGGATCCTCTTTTTCAAGGTTCAACGCCTCAACCAGTCGGGAGGAAGAAAGGACTTCCAGTGCCTGCTTCGTGTAGCCATCGTAGGTTCCGTCTGTCAGTTTTGTCTCAGAGACGCGACGGAAACGATCCAGGTTATTTAACAGGCTGGCACGTTCATTGAGTCGGGAATTCGAGATGGAGTTGAGTGTCATGTTCTCCATCACATCGCCATCCGGCCGGAACGGTGCATGTTCCAGACCCAGAAAGCCCGGGCCTTTAATGTTCCATGGATTGTGTGCCATCGTGTGTGACAGGTCGATGTAAGCCGGCACCGTTGAATGCACGGGCCCTTTCACTTTGGAAATTGCTGATCCGACGGCAGGCCAGCCCCCCTGTGGTTGTGCGCTGCGGAAATGATGTCCGGTACAGCATTCGAATGAATCGTGACGTCCTTCTGCACCAACGAGTGAGCGAATGATCGAAAATTTATCCATCATGCCGGCAACACGAGGCATGAGTTCGCTGATCTGAATGCCGGGGACGTTGGTATTGATCGGTTTGAATTCGCCGCGGATTTCATCAGGGGCTTCCGGCTTTAAATCAAACATGTCCTGGTGAGGAGGACCGCCTGCCAGGAAGATCATGATGACGGCTTTATGAGAAGAACGCTTCCCGCTTTCTTCCTGTGCTTTCAAAATCTGAGGCAGAGACAGCCCGCCCATGGCGAGGCCACCAATCTGCATGAAAGAACGTCGCGGCATCCGGTCGCATAAACGAATCGATTGATCTTCAATCCTGAGCATCTATTAGGAGCTTTCCGATAAGATGAAACTGCTTTTAAATCGAGGCTTGAAAAAGGCTTATCTATCACATAAGCGTACACTCATGAGATGGATTTGAATAGAAGAATCGGCTAAAATGAAAGGAAAATTAAGAAATTATCCGAAACCTGTTCTATCCTTACAGAATGACGTGTTCAAACTCTGCCTGTCTTTCAATTCAGAGCAGGCAGTACGAACCGGATTTCTTGTTTGACAGGGTGATTTCAGGATCTTTTTTTGAAGGCGACCCGACGGTCTTCGATATCACCACAGACTGCGAGACGGTAAGAATTGCCATTTTCTACCAGCGCAATTCCGCCTTGTGGTGCGGCATTGCAGGTAATCCAGCCTTTGCCTTCCAGGGCGTGCAGATATTGAGTGACCCGGTTGAGAGAAGGGATTTCAAATTCGGAAGCAATCTGTTCCGTGTTGGGGGCAATCCCTGAGCGATCAATTTCTCGAGTAATAAAATCCAGAATTTTCTGTTGTCGATCAGTTAAATACTGGTTCATGATTTCTCCTGTGCGCATCACGGCGCGCGTTGCGGGGCGCAAAATGAGCCCACATCATCCTTGAGAATCAGACCCGGATTCCAATACAGGTCTTTTAGAAGAAAACAGTAATTTTAATTTTCAACGTGACTTCCTTCAGCGAGCCACACGCGGCCACCACCTGGTGAACGGGGAGGGAATCAGTTAGCGAAAAGCATATATACGGTATCGTCGATCGTCAATCAGAATTTGAAGTGTGATTTTCTGATTTGATCTCATTCTGCTGAATTTACAGTGAATCAAAGCCCGAAAATTTTCCAATGAGATTATCGTTACCAGTTGTCCCTGATTGAGAAAAACAGCATCGGATGAGATACTTTCTTTCAATTGGACTTTTACTCAGTATCACATTAGATTATATTGATGTGAATATATAAGGTATATTAAGATAACTGCTTGCGCCCACTGTTTCATCTCTTGTCCTCAGGAGAGTCATGATGCCTGCGAATACGCCTGCCTGCCATCCCGCCATGTCCCGCCGGACCGCATTGGAAGTTGGCTCAATCAGTCTGCTTGGTTTTGGAATCAACCATCTGGACGCGCTCCGCGCGGAAGCTGCTGCTCCCCCCAAACATCAGACTGCAAAGTCCTGTATCTTTATTTTTCTCTCGGGTGGACTTTCACAGCATGAAAGCTTCGACATGAAGCCGGAAGCGAGTGCCGAGGTTCGTGGTGAATTCAATCCGATTTCAACTAAGATACCCGGCCTGCAGGTTTCAGAACATCTGCCGATGCTGGCGAAACGCAGTCATCTCTGGTCAGTCTGTCGGACACTGACACATGGCACGAATGAGCATTCGATGGGCCATCACATTATGCTGACAGGACGCTCGGATATTCCCGTGGGATTCAACCCGAGCCGACCGATGAGTACCGACCATCCTTCGATTGCCGCGATTGCCGGCGATGTCATCCGCTCACGCACGAACCTGCCTCCGGCGATTGTGCTTCCCGATAAAATCGTGCATCGCACCGGGCGTGTTGTACCGGGACAGTTCGCCGGCCGCATGGGTTCCAATCGTGATCCCTGGTTTATTGAAGCATCGCCGTTTCATGTGCAGTCGTATGGCGCGTTTCCTGAATATGCGTTCGACCATCAGCAACGCGGAGGCAGCGATAATCGGGTCTTCCAGACACCACATCTGAAACTCTCGCAAGGCATGACCCAGAAACGGATGGGCAATCGAATCGGTTTGCTCAAGGAACTGGGGAAACAGCGCGAAGTTCTCGACATCGCCGGTCAGGTGGAAAGTTTTGATCGCTATCGCAGTGCTGCCATTTCCTTGCTCAATGATGACAAAGTGCATTATGCGATGGATGTCACTCACGCTGACGATAAAGTCCAGGAACGTTACGGCAAGAATTCGTTCGGCTGGTCCCTGTTGATGGCACGACGTCTGGTGGAAACCGGAGTCAACCTGGTTCAGGTCAACCTGGGAAATAACGAATCATGGGATACGCACGGCAATATCTTTCCGCATCTCAAAGATAAGCTGCTGCCACCAACCGACCGGGCTGTCTCCGCTTTACTGGACGACCTGGAAGCCAGTGGCCGCCTGAAAGATACACTGGTCGTGATGTGCAGCGAATTCGGACGGACTCCGAAAATTTCGCAACTGGCGAAAGTCTATGCCCGACCGGGCCGCGATCACTGGGGGGCGACGCAGTCGGTCTTCTTTGCGGGCGGTGGTGTCAAAGGGGGACGTGTGATCGGGAAGACGGATAAGATTGGCGGCTTCCCCATCGATCAGCCACAGAAACCGGAAAATTTCGCCGCAACCATTTATCGCGCCTTAGGTCTACCACAAACCACTTACTGGCACGATGATGTCGACCGTCCCCACTTCATCTATGAAGGGGACCCGATCGCCGGACTCACCTGATCACAAACAGAATTGTAGATCAGGCATTACGTAAAGCGGGGACGATTTCAGCACGCGAGGCATAGCTGGCAGGGATGATGCCGGCACAGATTCCTGTCAAGCAGGCCAGCAGCATGCCAACCCAGGCCAGATGCAGCGATGGAATAAAGGCGACCGTCACCGCTTCTGCACCGACAGACAAGCTGCTTAATTTGAGTGTCACCAGTGCAGTTCCGACCCCCAGAATACCGCCTGCAACACTGAGGAAAGTGCTCTCTGCCAGAACCAGCGCGAAGACTTTGAATCCGGAAAAACCGAGTGTACGCAACACCGCATGTTCCTGGATACGGTCTTCGACCGACATCAGCGTGGTGGTCGCAACCAGAGCCAGCACCAGTCCTACACAGGCCAGCCCCAGGTAGTGGGCCATCTCAATCAACTGCGACAGATCACCCAGACTCTTGGCCTGAAACACTCCCTTAGCTCGTGTATTCGTTTCTACCGGACCTTTACGATATCGCTCGTCAATGGCGGCTCCGATTTGGGTGGGATCTGCGCCGGGCTTGAGTATCACTTCCAGTTGTGTCACAGTGCCGACCAGATTCGCGCCCTGACGACGCTGCAGAAATTCCAGATGGCTGTAGATGTAATTTTCTTCTGCGGGATTGTCCGATCGATAGATGCCGGCGACATTCACAGAGAGATCCCCGATCGAAAACTTGTCCCCGACTTTGATCTTCCTGCGACTGGCAACGGCCTGACCCACAATGGCCGCATCCTGATGAGTTTCGAATTCATCCCAGTTACCTGTCACAAATTCAAAGTCACGCGCGGAACGCAGTTTTTTCGGCGGGACGCCATAAAATACCACCACGTCCAGGCTCGCACGACAGTTGTTCGTAAAGACCTGAATGGGAATCACATCTTTCACCCCTTTCAATCGGGAAATCTGCTGATCGTAATCCTGGGGAAGGTGACTGGTGGCGGGACAAAATTTGTTGGCCTGAAAGACGATTAACGATCCCCGGGCTTCCTGTCGCTGCTTGAGATCGTTCATGCCTTCCTGAATCGACTGAATAAAGCAGAAGACAAACAATGCGACCGCAGAACCTGCGACGGTCAGCATGGTCCGGGCACGATGCCCCCACAGCGTTTTCATGATGTAAGCGATCAGTTTCATAATGCCTCTCCATGCGGGGCGGCTGCCGCAGTCATTGCAGATTTCGCTGAAGCGAAACGTTGAACCAGCTTGCCGTGATCCAGGTAAAACTGTCGGTCAGCAATGGCAGCCGCTTCGGCATCATGGGTGACCATCAGCATGGTAATGTCCAGCTCCCGGTTCAGTCGTTTTAATAACGCCAGAATCTGGTCGGAAGTTTCCGGATCCAGGTCTCCCGTCGGTTCGTCAGCAACGACGATCTTGGGGTGTTTAACGATGGCGCGGGCGATGCCCACCCGCTGTTCCTGTCCCCCTGACATCTGGCGGGGATAGTGATCCGCCCGGTCCAGCAGGTCGACTGCCTGCAGAGCGACTTCCACCCGTTTTCTGCGTTCTGAACGGGACATGGGTAACAGCAGCAGTGGAAGTTCTACGTTTTCGTAAGCAGTTAAAACGGGGACCAGGTTGTGTGTCTGAAAAATATAACCCAGGTTTGCTGCCCGCCAGTCTGCCAGTTGCGAGCGGGATAGTTTTGTGATTTCGACTCCATCGACACTGATTGAACCAGAGTTCGGATGATCAATGCTGGCGATCAGATTGAGCAGCGTTGATTTTCCCGTTCCGCTGGCACCCATGAGTGACAGGAACTCTCCCTGTTCAATCTCCAGGCTGACCTGATCCAGGGGAGTGATTGTTTCTCCCCCTTTGTGATATCGTTTTGTCAGATTGTTGATCACAACAAGTGGCATATTCAGTTTCCTTTTTGATCAGTTTCACCGGTGATTGTGATCCGGTCGCCAGATTCCAGATCGGCAGTGGAGGATGAAATCAGGTGGCTCGTCAGATTCAAACCGTCTGTCACCTCGACCAGGGGACCGCTGGAACTGGTAGCAGTTTGAATGATTTGTGGCTGTGCTCTGCGGGTCGATTGATCGGCGACCCAGACGATATTTTGCCTGGCTGCATTCTGTTCGATCATATTCCTTGGAATGTAAATGCGTGTTTCTTCTTGATCTGCCTCCGTATTTCCTGCAGGCTCAGGGGCCAGAAAGGTGACATCAACCAGCATCTCCGGTTTCAATACCGGGTTGGAACCATCGATGTCGACTTTGACCTGCAGCGTATTTTTCTGGATGTCCGCTTCGGAGCTTATGAAGAGCACCTTGCCGGTGACTGGCTGGCTGAGTGCGGGGTTGTTGATTTGCACGGGCTGGTTCAGCCTGACTTTGGGGATATCCTCAAAGCGGACATCGACACGGATCTGCAGCATCTCCGGCTGATACATGGTGACAACGGTGCTGCCGTCATGGCTTGACATCTGAGTCAGCATATTGCCGATACTGGATCCCGGATGACCGATCAGTCGATAAATGCGACCGGTAACCGGGGCACGAATCGTCATGCGGTCTACTGTCAGTTGAGCCTGATCGACGGCGACACGCGCCTGGTCCAGCCGGGCAGTGGCTGCCTGAATCAAAGCGATCGTTTCGTCCCGCGCCTGGGTTTCTTCGGTCAGCAGTTCCAGTTCCCGTTGCAACGCAACGCAGCGGGCTTTGAGCGCTTTGCGTTCTGCGACCAGAGATACGTTGCGGCCCTCCAGCTCTTCGGCAGCGGCCCGCGCTGATTCCAACGCTGTTAATGCTTCATCAACGGCCCGTTGAGTGACAGCAGCTTTAGCTGACAATCTGCGTTTGTAGTCCGTCTGGGCAAAATTTAATTCTGCCTGTGCCCGACGGATCATGAAGGGGAGGTTCTTGAGTTCGGTTTCAATTTTCGCCAGTTCCGCTTCAGCGGCTCTGAGTGTGGCTTCGCGGTGTACGGGTTGCGCCAGGCGAACTTCTGCCGCCGCTAAGGTGGCTTTAGCCTGTTCTAACTCTGCCTCGCGGAGCTTGAGGTTTGCAGTCGCAGCACGCAATGAAAGTGCGGCGTCTTCCTTGACCAGCTGGGCAATCGGTTCTCCCTGTTTAACTTCCTGATCTTCGACAACCAGTAGCTCTTCGATTACGCCGGGTGATAACGCAGCCACACGGATAGGGGTGGGCCGCGGTTCAACCCAGCCTGCTGCCTGGAATAAAGGGGTGCCGGCATTGCGAATCGACGTTTGCGTCACAATGACGGGCATTACTGTCACCTGCCGGGGAGGGAAAATCAAATCTCGGGATGCCCAGGAAATGAGCATCAGAAAACCCACTATAAGCAAGCCTGGCAGGAGATATCGTGTGATAATCCGCAATCGCGTGTGCCCTCGTACCTGTGAGGGCGCACTGCGATCAATGGCTAATTGAGAAAGGTCTACTTGCGACATGACTTACTTCCGTACAAAGATACCATTGGCAAACACGGTCAGGTTTCCAGCATCGTCCCGTTTGGCTTTCCCTTTGACCACGACGGTCTGCAGCTCTTTCAGGTTTAACAGCTTGCGAGCATCTTCGTTGATGAGAGTGCCATCCTGATTCACGACTTTAACCAATGCTGTTGCAGTCGGGAGTTTGTCGGTTTCACAGCAGTAATCCCAGGGTTTTTCACAACCGTCTCCTTCAATGTCAGAGCACGCTTTCAGCGAGTTATCGACGATAGAAAAGGCGGCACGACCATCGACCCAGGGGTTTTCACTCCCACCAATGCGGCCCACTACGACGACTTCCGCATCATCTTCAGCCGATTGACGCGCCGCGATGACTTCTTCTGCTCCCGCGGGTTCGCTGGTAAGCAGAACCTTAGTGGTGGTGGCAGATTCAGATGCAGTCGGTTCGTTCGAAGTAGACTGTTCTGGAGTAGAAGCAGACTGTCCGCATCCGGAGACCAGGCCGATAAGAACAGCAGAGAAAACAAAGTGGTTTACTAGACGTTTCATTCGTATCAATCCTTTTGAAAAATAAATGTTCGAACACAGCGTTCGAGAGTTGGTTAAACTGATTTTAAACCATCGACCACAGGCAAGCGGAGTGCACGCAGAGCAGGGGGAATGGCTCCCAGCAACCCCAGTAGCACACCGACACCGCAGCCGATTAACAGGGAAATACTATCGATCTGGAGCGAAAATGCTCCCATGGTAAAACGCACCGCAATTCCATTAATCAGAAATACGGCGATCAGAGCGGCAATCAGGCTGGCGGCAGTCGACAGCAGCATACCTTCCTGAATCAGACTGATCACAATCGCGCGGCGTAAAAAGCCGAGTGTCTGCAGGGTAGATAACTCACGTGTGCGGCCGACGACGGCACCATAGAGTGTATTCAAGCCGGCAAACACTCCTGCACCCGAAACAAGAAAGACGACCAGCCAGGCCAGCATCCGAATCGGGCCGTAATCTTTTTTCAGCCCCTGGTAATAATTAATTTCACGCAAGGCCTGCAGTTCGAGGTCGAGTCGTTCCTTGCAGAACAGATCCAGGTCGGGGAAGTCGGCTGGAGAGTTCATTGTGACGGCGACCAGACTCAGGTCCTGCCGTTTCATGGCCTGCTGCAGTTCATCCAGGCGACACCAGATTTCCGATTCGAATGCAGAATCAGCTGCTGAGAATGTCCCGCTGATCCGCCACATACGTCCTTCCAGAAGAATATTCTTTCCGACAGCCAACTGCTGATCAGTGAGACCCAGTTTGGTGGCGACGAGTATGCCGATCAGTACTTCGCCCGGACCAGGCCAGGACCCCGATTCCAGTTCCACCTGCCTGCGGACCAGCAGGGCAGACTGAGTGACGCCCCGGACCAGTCCCATTGAGGAATGCCCTTCGTCAGCCAGTTCAATCTGAGTTCCCAGATAAAGTTCCGGCGAGACATACTTGCGATCATTCAATTCTTTAATCCCGGACACACTGGCGGCCACCAGTTCACTGCTACGCATGGGAATGGATGAGTATTCCAGGTTTTCGCCCATACCCAGCGAAAACAGCAACGCAACCTGGGGATCGCCACTGGCAGTCAGCGAGTGTTCCAGCCCGCGGATAAATCCGATGACGATGAAGACCAATACGATCACAGTGGTCAAGCCGGAGAGTGTCAACAGAGTGCGCACCGGTCTCCTGAAGAGATTACGTACGCCATATTCCCAGGGAATAAGTGAGAACCAGTGCATTAATTGTCATTCTGTAAATGTCCGCAGACGCACCGTAACAGGCGCGCAGCAGAATCGATTCCAGGATCAAATAACAGGAGCGAATCGAGGTTTCAGAATGAAATCAGCACTGAAAGGACATGTGCAGAGAGCGCAGCGCGCGCCCATAGAGAGGAACAGTTTCCGCGAGAATAGAGGGATGAATCTGTTCGATACTGCCGGTCTGAACGGAGAGGTTGATCAACGGTAGCGTGATCCAGCAGGCAGGAGCAGAAATGTCATCCAGCTGTGTTACCTGTTCCTGAATGGCTCCCGAGCAGAGACATTGACAACAGTCCGTATCTGAAGCAGGAACGAGCGGCGGTTGTTCTGAATGCGACTGACAATGGCTGCAGCAGCTGTGTGTCGTTGTTTCCGTACCGGCAGTGTCTTCTGGCATGCAGTTGAAGGGGCAGACCAGAATCAGCAGCGAAAACAGGATGGATAAAACGTTGGTCGTCACAAAATGCTTTCAGGTTAAAGTACCATTACATCGTAATGGCCAACGCAACGTCTGACAACATCAGTTTGGTTTGTTCAATAGAAATTCGGGGAAGCGCTCCTTATCCCGTTCACGGATACGAATCCAGTGATCCGTGAACGGCAGGTTATCGTGGACCTGAACCGCAGGCATATGACATTGCAAGCATTGACTTTGCATGGATTCTTTAGAGCAGACCGGAGCGTGATCTTTCAAATCGCTATGACACTTCAGACAGATCTGGCGATAAAATTCGGGATCTCTGCTGGCCTGTTGATGAGGGTTGTGGCAGGTTGTGCAGTCCATACGTGCTGTTTTCCCATCGGCAAATTTCACATCACTCTGCTTCAAAAAACAGGGGCTCTGAGACAGGCCAACAGGGGCGAAGCGAATCAGCAGCTCATTATCCGGATGGATTTCGTCCGGCTCCAGTTGATCGGATCGGCGATGGCATTCGCCGCAGCGGTTGATCGAATCGAGAGGCGTCAGCTGATTCCAGTTGAGAATGTGCAAATTCTTATCCCCCCGTTCTGCCGCCTGGATATGTTCTTCTCCCTCCAGGTGGCAGCGAACACAGGAGACGCCGGGAATCATCTCTTTCGTATTGATTTGTCCCCGTACGTCACCCAGATAGGAAGTATGACAACCAAAACAGTTCAACGTGCTGGCGTGAGAACTGATCTCTCCCAGGGCCTGAATCCCGGTCTGGTCGTGGGCGAGTTCCTGCAGGCCAAGGGTGATGCCTAACTTGTCTGACGGGTACCAGGAGACAATGTGCTGCAGCAGTTCCGACTGGCCCGCTTCATTCGGGAACAGCGAGACCGGAGTGATCGCATGCAGGCCGGAGCCAAAGAGCCATTCAATGCGAACCGGGTTGGGATAGCTGTCGCATTTCACCCAGAGTTCGTTTTTGTCTTTATAAAACTGATATGTGTGTCCATTCTCTTTGAGCGTGATTTCCCTGCCGGCAAATTTATCGATGACATCGGGATCAGAGGCCTTGCGCAGTGTTCTTAAATGCGGCGCACCGGTGTATTGCTGGCAGACTTTGTCGTGGCATTCACAACACTGCTTCATTTTGACCGGTTGTTCGGTGGCACGTACTTTGGGAATAAACAGATTGGATTGATGAGAGTCATTCAGATACCAGGCGGTTCCTGAAATACAGGCCAGCAGCAGAATCAGCAGTGGTGGTATCAGCGGATGTTTCAGGCTCATGGCAGTGTATCCACCATATTCTTGCTGGGGTTCGCCAGTTGATCGTCGGGGTGGAGTTGAATCAGCTTTTGAAATGTTTCTTTAGCCCCCTCCGGGTTTCCCGATTCCAGCTGGATCTGAGCTTTCGCGTACAATGATTCGCTGTCTTCGGCGGTCAGTTCTTTCAGGGCTGCTTCCCAGTCTCCGTGAGTATAGTGTTCGATGGCACGAAAGAGTGAATCAGGGACAGTTCGCGGCTCTACCAGTTCTTTCATGAGCGGACCAGCATTGGGTAGAGTGACATCTGATGCTCCTCTGGAATCGAAAGCGGCATTAGATCGTAAGAGACTGGAATCCAGATGCCCGATCTCCAGTTTTTCCTGGTAGGCCAGCTCTTCCTGACAGAGATGGAATTCCTGACGCACCGCCGGTGTCGGGTAATGCTGCAACAAGGGATGCAGTACTCTCAGGGCAGCGGTATAGAGCTCCATGGCGCGAAAAGTTCGTGCCTGCAACAACGCCGGGTGCAGATTGGGAGAACCGGTCAGAATACCCCACCAGTCAGAACACTCAGGTGTGCCGGACGGATCGGGCAGAGAATAGGTCCACTGTTTCCGGTTCAGAAAATCTTTGACGGGCAACAGGGCCACAATTTTGGGGCTGCTCAATAATTCCCCCGACCAGCCATAGGGGATGACGGCGGCATCGACCGACATGGGCTGCCAGCGGCTGTCGACCAGCGCGCGAATTGTCTGAGTGTCTCCGTTGGGGACGAGCAGGAGCTGGCAGTTTCGTTTTTTCAGGCGAATCCACCAGCCACCCCAGCTGTTATCGGCCCGGGGATGTTGAAACTCCCAGCCATGAGACAGTTCTGCATTCAGCGACAGTTCGTCGAACAGATGTCCCTGAAGTAATGCCTGTCTTAAGGTTCTGACGGGGCGGATTTTACGGTCGGCTTTGATCCAGGTCAGCATGCCGGTGGATGTGATGTCCATTCCATGCGCGGTCCCTTCGTATTTGACCGGGCCGATGGCTTGTACCAGCAGTGTGGTGTCCAGTTCGGGAGTGATCCCCCAGCCCAGTCGCTGTGACTGCCCTGCCAACGTTCCAGAAGCGGACTTGAAGCAGATGACGAGAACTGCGATGACCAGCAATGCTCTGCCCATTAAAGGCGAGATGTACTTGGATACTTTCAAACTGTTGAATGAAACCGAATGAGCAGCCAGGCACTGACAGGCAAGCAGACAGATGCCGATCGAACAGGGAGCCAGGCAGTCCTGATTCGTCCAGGCGGGAATCGCGAACAGGACGAAGGTGATGCTCTCGATCCAACCTCTCGAAGAAACCAGCAGACAGGCGGCCATCCCCACAGACAACAGGCCCAGCCCGATGACTTCGATTGTCACACCGTTTAAAAATGTCGGTTTCCAGACGGTCGAAGCGAGCAGACCATGTTCATAGAACAGACCGGGGAAGAGTTGAAGCAACGAATCACAGGGAGTCAACCAGCCCCGAGGGGTGAGCATGATGGCGATTAACGCAGCCAGGACAAGCAGGCCAGATTGCTTACGTAACAAAGCATGATCAGTTCGAATTCCCGGCAGCCAGGGAACACAGGCGACAACAGCGATTCCCAGAAGACTGAGAGGCGCCAGATTGGCCCAGGCTAGCAGAGTCAGTAAAACAGCGAGTAATTTTTTCGTATCGGGACCCCGCGCCCAGCGTTCTGTCAGCAGCCAGGTCAGGAATAGAAACCAGCAGTCGAACAGTCGCGGCGAGGGTTGCCAGGCAGCGTTTGCTGTTACAAATGCCAGGATGACAATGGTAAAAGCAGTCCACTGCAGACGTGTTTCGAAGTGCCGCAGGATCCCATACGACAGTAATCCGGCGGCGAGAAATTTGAACAGCATCAACCCTGATACTCCCGCGATCTGCAGCGTCAGGAAAAAGGGGAGTCCGCCCAGCCAGTCTGCCTCTGCGACATTTGTACCTGCCGTCAACAGGGGGCCTGGGGGAGTCAGATCGGACAGGACAACGCGTCCCCGACTTAACTGCCACCAGAAATCCGGCGCTGCGATCGGCGTCAGGGCAAAGCTGACGGTGACCACGAAGAGCAACCCGCGGCGCAATCTCCGGTCGATCGTGGAATAGTCGTGTTCAATCATGTGGCGCTGGAATCAGAGTTGAAAACGGTATGCAATTGCTGAGAGATGATATCTCTTCCATTATAGAATCGATAGGTGGGTATGAATATGCTGGATTCCAGCCCGAGTCGGAGAAAGTGAAATTCTCGAGCAAACCAACAAAATCAGCCCGATCACAGAGATGATCGGGCTGAAAACTTAGATCAAATGGAATCGTAGATCGCTATTTGGACAGTTTCGCAACTTCCTCGGCTGAGAGAACGCGATTGAATACCGCAATTTCATCCAGGCGACCTTCCCAGTTAGACTGGTTGTCAGTACGTCCACCAAAGAAGAGTTGATCGAGCAGGGGACCGGATTTCGCTGAAGCTGTTTCCAGATCGAGTTCCGGTTTGCCGTTTAGATAGACTTTGAGTGACTTTCCGTCGCGGACCAGAGCCACGTGATTCCAGGTCCAGCGTTCGATGGCAGTTTTACCCGCATGCAGTTTGCGGTCGGCGCCATTCATGAAGACCAGTTTGCCGGGAAACTCGGTACCACCCACTCCCAGGTGATCACCGTAAGCTGCCAGTCCATGATCGGGGCCCTGAGAGAACATCCAGCCACTGATCTCGCGGGCATCCAGTGGCATGCCGTTCCACAGCCAGAGTGAAATCGTAAACTGATCGCTGAGGTCATTGATGCGGGCCTGCAGACGATCTCCGGCAAAATGCACCGCCCGGTTGGTTTCGCCATCCTTGCAGAATGATTTTGAATCCGAGCCTTCCAGGAAATAGGCGATGGCAGGTTCATAGAAGGCATCGCGCTGATTGCCAGACAGATCGCGGGCACGCGGACCGTTGAATTCATCCAGTCGCCAGTATGCAGCTGGTTTGAGTGCGAGAATGTTTTCTACAGCCGGTCCTCGACTCTGATGATAGAACTTGCGACGCTGATTGGTCACTTTCTCCAGCAGTTCCAGATCGGACTCGACGATGCGAGGTTCAGCCAGAACTTCCAGACCCGCTGATCGGGCGGCCCAGGTATTGTAGCCACCCAGCAGATGCTGCTCGGGGGGAGGAATATAGCCGTCGCCCCCATTGGCCAGTTCAATGACCATCGTCTGTTTGAGCGGACTTTGTTTTTTCAGTTTCAGGCCGGTGAGGGCATAAGTTTCATTCGGAGTGGTTGTGATGGCAATATTGCCGATACGCAGTGCCTGGGTGACGATTTCCGTAGACTGACGTTCGTGCAGAATCACCTGCTCACGGGCGTAGATTTCTTCCTGGGTTTTAGGAAGGCGGTCACCCAATTCAGCGACAATCCGTTGTGACCACTCGAGCAACTGTTTATTGGGAACGCGATAGTTCATCTGCAGTCGGTTTTCCGCCATTTCGATATCGGCGTCTTCAAGGTAGTTGATGTTCTCGTATGCCTGCATGGTGATTTTGATCAGCCCGTTTGCATATTCATTGATATCATCGGTGATCGCCCATTGATCTTTGGGCTTTGTGTAGTCGCGGCGGTAAATGTCACCACTGCAGCCATGCGACATGATGGCGACAAACGGGGGCGTATCCTTCGCATCTTTTTTACCGAGCTTTTCCTGCAGGCCATTACAGTACAGTCCGAAGTAGTCGGCAGACAGCGAGGCATCGCCAAAATAGTGCATGGAGAAATTCGCCAATAGGGCAATCGGACGCCCATTTTTGGCACGGAATGAGATCAGCGATAGCTGTGGATCTTCCGGACCGGACTCGCCGACGGCGTTATCCCAGTTGGTACCGGCATGCATGGTGGCACGGACAGTCGGGTTGCCGAACGGATCATTGCGGAGCCGATCGGGACGCAGGATCCAGCGCCTGAGGGCTGTATAGTCGGCGGCGTTTTCCGAACCCCAGCCGACTTGAGCCGGTTCGAGATTGGCTTCTGCGGCTGTGATGGCATCAACCAGTTTTCCTCTGAGGAAGGGGACATAATTAGGGTCAGCGTCAGTTCCCAGACAGGCCAGACTGGAAGGGGCCGAGTGAGCGTGCGTCGCGGAAATCAGAATATGGTCTGCGGGAATTTTGGTGCGCTGTGCGGTCAGTTTTTTTACTTCATCCAGCAGGGGGCGTGGCAGCATGCAACTGTCGACAACAACAATCGCCAGCCGCTCTTCTCCGTCAGCAACGACAATGGCGCGGGCATTCACTTTGGTTTTGACTGTACTCACGCTGCGGCTGGTCATGCTGCCGTTTACGAGTACGGGAAATTGAGTCGGGGTGACATCTACGATGACGGCGCCTGCCTGAAGTTCGGCAAATGCCTGCGAAGGTATCAATAGTGCCAGGGTGGCAAGCAGGAGCGGGGCGAGTGGCGATTTCATAAGAGGGTCCTTTTTGATGGTCAGCCAGTGAGGTCTGTTTTGATGAATCATCACCTTAGAATTGAGTATATCGTCCCGAAATTCCGAGTGAAACGCATATAGTTAAAAATGTTAATTTAATGGGCGTTTCAAAAAACGGACTCCAGGGGAAATCGTAGAATTCCGTTATTTACTTTTCAGATCAAAATTGGCTTCGTGAGTTCCTGCCTGTTCGATTTGTGTGGTCAGCCCGCTGGATGTGCGACTGGCGTATTTCGCGGGAATTTTACTGGCTGCTTTTTCCTTAGGCTGTTCTGCTAACGCCATCGCATTTTGTTCGTCGACCACCGGGGGCGTAACAGTGATTTCATAGACAGAACCGATGTCGGCTTTTGGAAATGTAATTGAATACTGACCGTTGGCATCCAGGTTGGCATAAGCACTTTCTCCGGTCTTAGGAGAGGTAAACTGGATGCTGGCTTCCTGTAGAGGAGAACCGTCTAATGTCACGATTCCTTTGATTTCGACGGCAGGGCGTGAGTCGGTATCACTCCCACAGCCTGAGATCAACAAGGTGGGTATGAAACAGCAGGCGGTGAGATACAACAGTCGAAATTTCATTATGCGATTCCAGTTGAATTGAAAATGATACGATCATGATGGAATCAGATCGTATCATGGAAAAACAGTTTTTCAGCAGCGTGAGAGTTTGAGACCGTTGCTTACCACTCGCCTACTGTTAGGCCATCATCGCGGACACAGAGTTTCTGGATCAGAACCAGATCCGCATTGTCGCTGAGAAAACGAGTGGCACCATCACCGAGCAGAACGTGCACGCCCCCGGTATGATAGGATGTCAAAGGTGTGTTCCAGTCCCACTTGGCATCGGCTTCGGTCCCTGTTGACTTCGGATTGGGGCTATGGAAGACGGAAGTCACGCCGGTTCCGAATTTATGCAGGCCAGCGCCTTCGGCAATCCATTGTGTGACGGTGCCGGTCACGCTTGTTCCGGCCCAGCCTGAAGTATAAATTGACTGGTTCAGTCTGGGAGAACCAGTTGAGCTGCGTGACTGCTCACCAACAATAATGGTATTGGAAGAGCCATCGGTAACATCGCGCAGTCCACGGCATTCATTAATCAACAGGCAGCCTGTGTTGGTAGCATTGCTGAAGTACTGTGTCTGATACGACACATTCGTTCTGCCTGCCGGATCCGGATAGGCACCCATGATGCCGACATACTGGTGCCCCTGTGAGCCCTGTCCCAGTTCGCCATTTGCATACTCAAACTGGGGAGAGGCACTGGAGGGGCACATGAAAATCGGTGTGATGATTTTGTCTTTGAAGTACAGTGTATCACCATTATAAGTGCCGCCGCCCCCTTCCCAGAAATCGACGTCCGTGTTCGGTCCGGTTTTGGTTTTCTCATAAATATTGGCCTGATCCATATAAGGCAATAACGCGAATCGCCAGTTGTTGGGCTGATCGTTGGGGTGCCGGGATCCAATCGGGAATTTGATATACACATCATGATAATTGTGCAGTGCCAGTCCGATCTGCTTCATATTATTCTTGCATTGACTGCGGCGGGCTGCTTCGCGGGCCTGCTGAACGGCAGGCAGGAGCAGGGCAATCAGAATGGCAATAATCGCGATGACAACCAGTAACTCAATGAGTGTAAAAGCAGAACGACGCGTTGGACGCGGAGAGAATACATTCATGGGGAGCCTTTGTAACGTCTTCAGGTGGGACAGGAAGAAGGTAGGAATTTGATAGCGCAAAATGTTTATAATTATTATTTTAAGAGGAATTTAAACATAAAGCAAGGAAATTAAGTAAGGAGTGTTAATAATGTGGTTCGACAGAAAAAAGAGCCACAGGTCCGACTGTGGCTCTTGAGAAATCGTAGCAACTTATTCCGGCAATCTGAATATTGTCAGAATGAACGTCAATTAATATTCGCCGATTACCTCTCCGCCATTTTTGGTCGCGAGATGTACATAAAGCTCGCGATTGATATTCTCGGAGATGAAGCGGACTTTTCCGTCTCCCAGGAGGAAGTGGCATCCACCCGTGTGGGTACTGTTGAATGCATCTGAGTCGGTTCCATTGATTGCCCAGGTAGTCGTGTCGGTCACGTTGGCCATATTATCATGGACATCATCGATCACTCCCATCCAGACTGCACCCACATAATTGCCCATGGTAGCAGCTTCACCTATCTGAATGGTATTGCTGGTTCCATCGGTGAAGTCGCGCATGCGGGAAGTGACAGCACTGGTACCAAAAGTGTAAGCCTGGTTGGTCGCTTCGTTGGTCACACCCTTGTAATTGGATTTACCAAATACTTTGGTGGAGATATCTGTGTTGATGCCACCCATGGGATCAGAAGGGCAGTTATAGACGGGAATGGAAGCCCTGGCTCCAGTTCCACCGGTGTCAATCAAAGCGGTAGTAGTATGCCAGATCGGACAATCTGAGGCACCTTTGGAGTTGCAGTACTGATAGAGAGGAGCCTGATCAATAAACGGCAGAATAAAGAAGCCCCACCCGGTCCGGATATCACCGGTTCCGTCAGCACAGCCACCACCGGGAACGGTATTGTAGCCATAAGGGAAGATGCGGTGTGTTTCATGGTAGTTGTGCAGTGCCAGCCCGATCTGCTTCAAGTTGTTTTTACAGGTACTGCGACGAGCAGCTTCGCGTGCCTGTTGAACAGCTGGCAATAGTAAGGCAATCAAAATCGCGATGATTGCAATAACCACAAGTAGCTCAATCAGGGTAAATCCCTTCTTACTCTGTACGTTCCTCGACATCAAAATAACTCCCCCCTTGAAATTTACAGGATTAAAAAGTGTTGAAGTGAATATTGGGATAGATAGATTTGGTGCAGGTGATCAGGTGTGATAAGAAGTTTTTCAAGAAAAACTGAACATCAAAATCCATTTCTAACGGAACGCAGGGGGGAGGACAACTAATTATTAAAAAATTTTACATATATTCTTAATAATGGATAAAGTGTATAGCAGCAATGTGTTGTGAATCCACACATTAATGTCCGTTTTCAGTGTCGATGTAGCATGATTTGAGGAAGTGAGGATTGCAGACCACGAAGAAGACCAGATCGTCTTCGCCGATATTGGTGATGCTCTGATCGGTATCAGGGGGGATGCGAACAACATCGCCGGGATGGACTTCGGTGGGGGGATAGTCGCCGACTTCGACGAGACCGGTTCCGGAGAGCATGATGTAACGCTCAAATGTACCTTTGAGTCGATGGAAGCGGGTTTTCTTTCCGGGTTCCACGCGGGCTCTGGCGAGGGAGACTTCCGGATCGACATCGGGGTGTGACATTTCGAGAATGAAACAGCCTTCATCGAAAAAGTATTCGTCTTCTTCTTTGGGGCGAGTGATGTGATCCATGCTGCAGCTTCCTTTCATCTCGTCAGGGATTCGATCTGTTACTCTTCTTTGAATTGACTTGAATTCAGATTATGACAGGACATGAATAGATCGTCAAAGGTAACAAAAAACTGCGTGTCCCTTTTTGAAAACAGGAACACGCAGTCTGATTAATTTCGTGATTGCTTTGTATCAGTGAATCAGGTCAGTTCAGAGATGATTCCATCGCCGCAGAAATCGGGATTCCCGAATGTTTTGACCCGATGCCCCATCGCGTGGGCGAAAGACATCAGCAGGCGGTTGTGGGCCACGTTTTTAAACTGCAGTGAACGGCCCATTTTGAAGTCGAGGCCTTTTCCGATTAGGACCAGGGGCACATCATTCAAGGTGTGTGAGTTCCCTTTGCCCAGTTCGTTAGTCCAGACGATGGTCGTATTATCCAGCAGAGTTCCTTCACCGTTGGGCTCGGGGGTGGTGTCGAGTTTTTTCACAAGGTAAGCAAGCTGCTCACAGAACCACTTGTTGATCTTCGTCAGTTTTTCCTGTGAGTCTTCATCACTGTCTGGTTTGTGTGACAGTGAATGGTGACCATCGTCAATACCCAGCCACTTCATTCGTGCCTGACCGACGGAGTTAGTGTATTGCAGTGTCGCGATCCGAGCCATGTCATTGGCCAGGCTGTTGACCATCAGGTCGATCTGCATTTTACTGTTGACCGGCATATTGTCGTTGTCATTTTTGACGCCGACTTCCTGGATGGGAACTTCGACTGCCAGTTTCTGGTCCTGGCTGGCTTTCAGTTCCTGCTCCATCTGTCTGACATAGCTTTCGTGTTCTTCCAGCAACTGGCGATCCGCTTTACTGAGTTTGGTTCGCACCTTCTTCAGGTCTTCACGCACGTCATCCAGAATGCTGGCGAGACTCTTACGGTCTTTCATGGATCCGTAAATTTTTTCGAACATCTGGTACGGGTCATCGATGGGAGCGATCGGTTTATTGGAACCGGCGTAGACCATACGGGTCCATGGATCGGCGCGATGCGGAACGTTCACACCAAATTCCAGCGATCCAAATCGCGTGCGGGTTTCCTTCTGACTTTGCAGGAACTGTTTGATTTCCTGGTCGATTGACTTTCCACTGGCCCAGCCGGCGGGAGTGTGAGAGCCGCCCTGGATATTACCGGGCAGTAATTCGATACCGGTCAGCAGGCAGCTCATGCCCCGCATGTGGCTGTCACCGTCTCCGCGCACACGGTCGGCGATCCCTTTAATTACCAGCATCTGATCCTGGTAAGGTTTCAGCGGCTCCATGATTTCTTTGAGTTCAAATTTATCACCCACTTCATCGGGCCAGTAGGTTTTCGGCACGATACCGTTAGGACTGAACATCACGATGAGACGCTGTTTGCGAACGCGGGCGTCTGCAGCAAAGCCGAGGCTGGGCAGATGCATAACCAGTGGCAGAACGGCAGCAGAGAGTCCGAGTTCTTTCAGGAATGCGCGGCGGGATTGAAAAGGCATGGTCTGTTTCTTTCTCAGGATTGAGGTTGGTGCAAGGCAGCAACCTGCATGATTTCGATCAGAAGCTGTTTGATATTATAACCGGATTTTTCAAAATTGGTGGTTAATTCTTCACGGATATTCTCTCCGTAAGCATTAATCGGCTGTTTGACCGCCTGGTGAAACAGCTGGTCGACAAAGGCAGCGTGCGCCTGATGATCACTGGCAATAAACTCCGCCAGATCGCGGGCGCCGTTAAATTTGGCAGGATCACCCGAGAGGACAGGCAACTCGGATGAGGCATTGATGGTTCGATCTGCTTCTTTTTCTCTATATCGGCCAATCGCGTCAAAGTGCTCCAAGCTAAAACCAAGTGGATTAATGATACTGTGGCAGGACATACAGGCCGAAGGTTTGGTAATCAGGGCCACTTTTTCGCGGGTTGTCATTCCTGGTTTGAAGTCACCATCTTTAAACTCGGTTGCCTGTGGTGGAGGCTTCAGAGAACGTCCCAGCAAACGCCGCGTGACAAACACACCCCGGTGAATCGGGGAGCTCAGGTTGTGATACGCGAAGTTCGCCATCAGGTAAGGATGAGTAATCACGCCAGCCCGTTTGTCCTCGTCGAGAGATACTTTCTGGAATTCCTCATTCTCGGGCATCTCGACGCCGTAAACTTTTGCCAGGCGCGGGTTGAGATACACGTAGTCTGCCAGCAGCAGCTGACGATAATCTGAGCCGCTGTTCCAGACGACATCGTCGATAAACAGGTCGAGGGAAGTTCTTAAGTCGGAAACAACCTGTGCATCAAAATCGGGGAAGAGGGCTTTGTCTTTCGCCAGCTCTTCTTTTTCATCCAGTTGCAGCCAGTGATGGAAGAAATAACGCAGCTTGGCCTGAGCCCGTGGGTCTTCGAGCATCCGCTGCGACTGCTGTCTGATCTGTTCTGCTGTCTTCAGGCGCCCCGCTTTCGCAGCATCGTACAGCTGTCGATCAGGCATGGAATCCCATAAGCCATACGAGAGTCGAGTAGCGATCTCAAAACTGTCGGGAGCATTCAACTCGTGATCGGTGTATAGGAAGCGGGGTGATTTCAAAATCAGCAGGACGGATCGTTTCGTAGAGAGTTCGACGGGCAGTTCTTTCTGGAAATGCTGATCGACGAAAAACGTTTTCTGTTCATTTGTCAGAGGACGACGAAAAGCATATTCCGCGAAGCGATGACAGAACTGTCTGATTTTTTCGGTTCGGTTTTTATCATCCTGTTTTGTGCCCGCCATCCGGTCCAGGTGTTTGATGACGACTCCCATCACTTCAAGTGCTGCGGATGTTGTCGCTTCATCCCACGATTTGGAAACCGCGATACCGCGTTCGTAGCCCGAGACACTGTCGTCCGGTGGAAAGACGGTCGAGCAGATAAAGGTGCCGGGGACCTGTTGTGGTGTCAGATTTCGTGCCGGGATGACTTCCTGAGCCTTATGTGGCGGTTTCCACTCCAATACGACAGACGAAGATTTCTCTTTGTATTTGAAGACGTGTAATTTCAGTGTGTAGGGTTTTCCTGCCAGCAGGCGGATCGTCGCTTTGTGCTCTTTAGGACGCCCCTGCGAACTGACCCATTCGTCGATGATCGGCTCCTGTTCGTTGACCCAGAGTCGCGCCCCATTTTCTGTTTTGAGAATGAATTCGTATTCGCCCGTTTCTTCAGCGAGTACCGAACCTTCCCATTTCATGGAAAACTCTTCAGCATTCTTGATTTTGTCGACGGGGGTTTTGTCACCAAACTGAAAGTTCACGACGGGATCGATACGTTTCTCAACCCGTTTGTCGCCACGAAAATTCCTGGTTGAGTAATATTCGGCACGTAATCCCCGTTCTTTGGTTGTGGTTTTTGCCGTTCCCAGAAATGCTGCCATCAGATCGGCGGTGGTATACAGGTACTGTCTGACCGTCATATGGGATAGTTGAACCCGCGCGCTCTGGCTCTCCTGTTCGGAAGGGGATGTGAAGAAATGCTGCAGGACGTATTCAGCAACCTGTCGTGCGTCTTCCCCTTCGCAGAGTTCCGGATCTTCTTCGGGCATGGTTTCTTCGATGAGCATGGTCAGCTCTTCGAGAGTTTTTCTCCCGTGGAATGGATTGGCTTTGTCAGTGACCCCTTTTCCATTCGACGCGTGACATTCAATACAGAGTTTGCGATAGATGGCCGCGCCAGTCTGCTGTTCTTTCTCAGGGGCGGCAGATACAGGTTCCACGCTGCAGAGAATACTGCCAACCGCTCCTAACAGGAACAAGGCAGAAATCCGATATCGGACAGGGCTTGATTGCGGGCAGGAAAAGATATTTCGCATCATTGTCTCAGGCAGGGTATGGAAGGAGGGCGAGTCACGTACGAACTCATTCAGAGCACCTACGCTGACAGTTCCGCTGTTTGCGGACCTGCTTGTCTCTATTATACGTGGCCCCAGGCCAGTCGTCAAGAATCGGTATTAGACACAACTCCTTTGAATTACTGAGGTTAGTTTAGGAAGTGCCTCAGTCAGTGATTGCTGGCACGGGAGAGATTATTTCAGTAGTGGTGCAGTCTGTTCCTGAGACGTGATGCCAGGCGGGAGTTCCATAATCTGGATATTGCGGAACTGGATTTCCGCTCCCTCTGATTCCAGACAGAGGTAGCCTTTCTTGATCGAAGCGTTACGGACTCCGTTGACAAATTTACCGTTCACGGAAAGTTTAACTACACCATCCACGCAGACCACATCATAGACGTTCCATTCCCCTTTGCCTTTGCAACGGTTCTCGATTGATTTGCTGCGTGTACCCCGTGGGTTATCGGGTGTGGTGATGAGGCCGTTCGCACCGAACAACTCGCCATGCACATACGCGATAGGAGGCAGGCTGCCGTCTTTCTTTTTGTGCTGATTCACCCAGTCGAGTTCCAGCATCTGAATCTCCATTCCTTTGGGGAGTCTTCTGCCTTCCGGAACGGTTCCTTCACTCCAGGCAAAAACTCCTGAGTTCCCACCTGCTTCCATGTGACGCCACTCAATGTGCAACAGAAAATTCTCGTATTGCCTGTCGGTGCGCATGACGCCGATGGGGTGTCCCGTGCAGACGAGCATGCCATCTTTCACGTACCAGGTGTCTTTGTCGGTATTGACATTCACCCAGCCTGTCAGATCTTTACCGTTAAAGAGTGGTTTGTATTGAGGCAGGTCAGCGGCTTGTACGGTGAAAGCACTGCTGAAAACGAATAGAATCATTCCGATTGCGGGTAACTGTTTCATCGTTGAATCTCTCCTGTCAGAAAGCTGTTGTTTCAGTGATGCGGCTGCAATGGGAGTACACCCTTTTAGAGGAATCGATCATACCTGTCGCAATCGGGGGAGACAAGTAGCCGTCATGTTCATGGCGAATGCAGATCAGACGAGTTCTTTGATGCGAGTGCCGGCGTCAAGCAGATATTGCGGGCGACCGTGGGGATCTTCGATCGTGACTGCATGCGGATCAATGCCCAGGTTGTGATAGAGCGTGGCGAAGACATCTTTATAATGTACGGGGCGTTCCTGAACGGCGCTGGCCGTGCGATCGGTAGCACCAATGATCTGTCCGGTACGCATCCCTCCGCCGGCAAGAATGGCAGGGCCAACGCGAGGCCAGTGATCGCGGCCTCCTTTTTTGGAGTTCACGCGAGGGGTTCGTCCAAATTCACCCCAGGCAACGATCGTGACATCGTCCAGCATTCCTCGTTCTTCCAGATCTGTGATCAGGGCTGTCAGGCCATGATCGACAATCGGGAGTAGCTGGCGCAGTCGATCAAAATTGCTGGAGTGCGTATCAAAGTCACTGATAGAAAGACTGACACAGCGGACCCCCGCTTCCACCAGTCGTCGTGCCAGTAAAAACTTTTTGATGGCCTGTGGGCCTTCACTGGTATAAAAACGCGGTGTTTCAGAGTGGTTTGCCGGTGTATACCGAGCCAGGGTCTCTGGATCTTCCAGTGTCAGGTCGAGCGCATCTGCCAGGCGGCCTGATGTCAGAATACTGACGGCCTGTTGTGAAAAGCGGTCCATGGCATCCATCATCCCGCTGGCATCGACCCTGCTGCGAATCGAATCCAGTTCAGCGCGCAGTGTCGTACGGTTCTCCAGTCGTTGCAGGCTGAGAGTGGGGTTCAGTTTCAGGCTGACCTGATGATCTGTGCCCAGCCGTTTCAGCTCATTTTGCATTCCTTTTTCCAGCTGGCGTTCAAACAGGTCCGAGAGATCAGGACGAAACGGCTGATAGGAAGGACCCAGGAATCCAGGCCGGGCACTGTTACGAACCAGGCCACGTCCCTGCATCAGATCGACAAAGAGGGGGGTACGATCCTCTGGTGAGCCTTTTAATTTTGATACGACAGATCCCAGGGCCGGGCGTCCTCCTGTGGAGCTCAGGTCTTTTTTGTGAAATCCGGACTGGCATTGGAAAGCGTCGTGGGCGCCAGCGGAACCGACCAGAGATCTGATAAAGGCAAACTGATCTGCCTGGGCTGCCATACGAGGCAGGAGTTCACAAAGCTGTATGCCGGTGACATTTGTGGAGACCGGCAGAAATTCACCACGGATTTCCGCCGGGGCTTCCGGTTTCAGGTCAATCATGTCCATGTGGGGCGGGCCCCCATCCAGATGCACATTGATGATGGATTTAGTCGAATTGAGGATACCTGAATTTGCTTCAGCGCGTAACAGGTCGGCCAGAGTCAATCCGGCGAGACCGAGCGTTCCCATTTGCAGGAACTGGCGTCGAGAGCTGGAGTGGTGCTGATTCTGAGCACTCAAGAATGACAGCATCGATTCCCCCTGTTTATTACGAACTCATTCTGTTGTGAGCCGGTCATCAGCTCTCGGAAAATGAGGAGTCTGGAAAGCATACGGATCAGAGTATGTTTATACCAGAATGTGTGGGTTCAACTCAAGCGCGATTCTACCGCCGGGAGAATGGGACGGAAAATCAGACCGTTATTGCGATCCAATGATGCAGGGCAGGAACTGTTCAGAAGACTCATCTGACCAGAAGTATCAATAGTACGATTACGTAGTAATAGTACCAGACAAGGGACTGAGTCTCTTCCAGGACAGTTGGTGGCTGGCTACTGGATTTGTTCATCCTGAAGAATACAAACCGCTCTTTTAGGTCTTGAATGAACTGATTTGTATCAGAGGGTATTCTGCCCTCTATTGTATATCGCGGAAGGGGGCAAAACGTTAACAACAATTTTCTAAAAAAGTGAGAATTGTGCTAACTTCAGAATTTTACCTGAATGATTTCAAGTTCTTCCAGTATCTTCATTTAATCTTAATACATTCTACTACAATATAAAATATTGCTATTGGTGAATGCCCAGATTACAGTTTTGCTCTCAAGCCAGAATTCTGCTACCACTCTGTAACATCTGGTGACATTATCATTAAACTTAACTAACTGTTGAAGAAAAGATGTACGTGCCCGATGGATGCGACACAAACAAGAACATTGCAAACCGAATCTGCCCGAAGCCGCGCTGAACTCGCGCGTAACTGGGTGAAAGTTCAACCCTCTCTGATGGCTTTTGTAGTGGCTTCAACTCCTCAATTCAGTGATGCGGAGGATCTGCTACAGGAAGTCGCAGCGGAGATTGCGATCCGTTATGACGAGTACGATAACACTCGTCCATTCCTGCCCTGGGCACTATGGATCGCCAAAATCAAGATTGCCGATTTTTATCGTGGTAAGCGTCGTGATCGGGTTTTGTTCATGGGCGAAGCGATGGATGCTTTGGCAGATGCCTGCTCTCGAGTTCAGCAGTTGATGACAGAAGAACGTGATTTACTGGAGTATTGCCTGGAACAGTTAACAGACCGTTCGCGGCGTTTACTTGGTTTACGTTATGCTGATGATTTAAAACCAAAGCAGATTGCCGATGAATTGGGAACTTCGATGGGATCGGTGCGAGTGACGTTATCCCGAATTCGGACCACACTGATGGACTGTGTTCAAAAGCGAGCGGCCGGTGAAGCGAATGTCGGAAACTAATACGGAACTCAAAGAGAGCACGGCACTCGAAAATATCGATGCCTATCTTGATGGGGAAGAGCTTTCCGAAGAAGATGCTCGGAAGCTTGAACAGTGGATTAAGACCGACAGCGAAAATGCTGATCAGGCCTTTCGTCGCGTGTTTCTGCATTCTTATCTGCGAGAGCGATTTCAGGTTCGCTCGATTGGTCAGGCGCAGGCACGTGAGCGGGAAAAACAGCTCAAAGAACCGCTGATTCTACCGGCGGAAACAGAAATAGAGATCAATCCCGCCGCTCCCAAAATTGAACCCAGAACGAAAACGAAAGCAAAACCGCACCAGCGGATTTTGACGTGGCGCTGGTTTCTGTTAATCGGGATAGGCATCGTTTCGACGATTAACCTCTCGGTGCTGTTCATCAAAGACTTCCAGTTGCCTTACGATGAAGACAAGGCATTCGAACCGATCAATTTCGAGTCAGACTATGTGAAAAAAACTTTTCTCATGGCTCGAATCGCGGCTCAGCCATTTCTATATGAAGGCTTCAATTACTCAGAGAATCTGCTGGGAGAAAAAGCTTCTGAGGGAATTAATGATCTGACCGGCGGTGTCGGCTGGGCTGGTCCCTGGAGCGATGAAGGTATTAACCGGTCTAAAATTGTGCATGATACCAAGAAAGTTAACCTTGGGAAAAATGACATGCGACTGTTTGGTCAGCTCGGGTTTTCCGATCAGTTTGGCAATATATTGTTGACGAAGGGGGGGCAATATCGTTCAGGAGCAGGTTCTGAAACGGTTGCTGTGCGCCATCTGGATTTGCAGCAGGTTCCCAAAGCTCTGTTGGATTCAAAGGGATTTGGAGCTGACGGAGAAATCCTGTGGCTGAGTTTTATGGCACAGTCTTATGATAATGCCGGCGGTGGCCGTTATGCCTATGTCGATTTTGGAAACGAAGAATCCAGTTTGCGGATTGGCAAACTGGCATCCGCTGACCGCGGTAACTGGGCAGCTGCAGGCCAGGTGCACGGAACTGAGATCAACACCGCTTCCAGTGAGGTTCTTTCCGGTCAGGCGGTACTGATTGTAGCGAGGATCTTGTTTCGTCCCGGCGCAGAGGAAGTGGATCTCTGGTTGAATCCTCCGTTGAATCAGATTCCCGATCTGAAAGATGTGGACCTGCGACTGATGGCACCCGACTTGAGAATTGATCGGGTGAAGATCGTCAGTAATTATTCCACTGACTTCGATGAACTGCGGGTCGGGGTCTCCTTTGTGGATGTCATTCCTGCCGAGGATTATGACTGATTTTGAGTTGTGACCCCGTCTGGTGAGTCATAGAATGAATAACTGGTGTGGCTTCTCCGGTCGCTTCCATTTTCTTCTTATATTTGCCCGGGTGAATGATGAAAACAACTGCTTTTCAGATCATGGTCTGCTGCCTGCTGTTCTGTTCCAGTCAGATTGAAGCGGCTGAAAAACCATTTAATGTGTTGTTTATTATCTCGGATGATCTGACGGCAACAGCACTTTCCTGTTATGGAAATCGGGTTTGCCAGACACCGAATATCGACAGCATCGCCGCCCGGGGAACGCGGTTTACACATGCTTATTGTCAGGCGACTTATTGCGGCCCTTCACGCGCTTCCTTCATGTCGGGCTATTATCCCCATGCCTCCAAAGCGTTCGGCTATGTGAGCCCTCGATCGTATATTGGCGATCGCCCCACCTGGGCACAGCATTTTAAAAATCACGGCTATTATTCTGCCCGCGTTAGTAAGATTTATCACATGGGTGTACCGGGTGATATTGAAAAAGGGAACGATGGCACGGATGACCCCGCTTCGTGGACCGAGCGATTCAACAGCCAGGGGCCCGAATGGGCGGCTCCCGGAAATGGGGAGACTCTGGAAAACAACCCGGATGGTAAGAAACCCGCCGTCGGGGGAAATACGTTCGTGGTGGTGGAAGCGGAGGGAGACGACCTGGTCCACTCTGACGGCAAGACGGCGCGGAAAGCGGTTGAGTTGATCGAAAAACATAAAGACGAACCTTTTTTTCTGGGGGTTGGGTTTGTCAGACCACATGTCCCTTTCGTAGCGCCGGTAACCTATTTTCCTCCTTTTCTGCCTTACTCTAAACATGTTCTTCCAGAAAAAGTGGCTGGTGACTGGGATGACATTCCCCAACTGGGCATTAATTACAAAACCAGCCTGAATATGAAAATGGATGTCAGGCGACAGAAAAAAGCAGTGGGAGGCTACCTGGCAGCAGTTGCTTACATGGATGCGCAGGTGGGAAAAGTTCTGGATGCGGTCAAGCGGGCCGGTATTGCGGATCGGACAATTGTGATCTTCACCAGCGATCACGGTTATCATCTGGGCGAACATGATTTCTGGGCGAAGGTGAGCCTGCATGAAGAGTCAGCAGCAGTCCCCCTGATCATCAGTGTGCCCGGCAAGCAGCCTGCGGTTTGTGATTCGCTCGTTGAGCTACTGGACTTATATCCCACGATCAGCAGTCAGTGTGGTTTAAAAATTCCAGCTGGAATTCAGGGGAAAGATCTGTCACCGCTTCTGGAAGATCCGGATCAAAGGGTGCGTGACACGGCCTTCAGTGTTGATCCACGCAACAAAGGCAACCGGGGCTTTCTACTGCGGGATGAACACTGGGCCTATATTCAATACAAGGAAGACGCTTCCGGGGGGATTGAACTGTACGACATGCAGAAGGATCCGCAGCAGTTTACCAATCTGGCGGATCGTCCTGAAAATCAACTGACGGTGAACATCTTTAAAGAAAAACTCGCCGAGAAATTAAAAGACATTCGTACGAATGACCTGGGGCACACCTATTCCAGTCCCTGAGATCGCCTCGAATCTGTTTCAGTCGATGCGGACTTTTTGTGACTGACCGGTTTCGGCCGCCTTGTAGGCAGCATAAATGGTTCTCAAGACCTGCAGGCTGTCGTGACTGTCAAGCGTTGGAGGTTCCTTGTCCAGAACCGATCGCACGGCAGCATGCACACAGGGGGAGTAGCCACGCGGCTTGATCGAATCTTCGAATTGATGGATCGTGCCCGGTTTGTCTGAGTAGAGTGACCATTGCAGATATTTGCCGGTCGAGTAATCCATTTCCAACCAGCCTTTCGAGCCCCAGATTTTAATCAGCGACTGTTTTCCGCGATCGACGTAATAGCCGGAGGTCATCGTTCCCAGAAAGCCTTTGTCAAATTTAAGACTGAGGGCGGCAGAGTCTTCCACGTCGAGAGGTTGTCCCCCAATATTGGTGATGAAACCGCTGACGTCGGTGATTTTCGAATCGGTAATGTACATGCCCAGGTCGAGCCAGTGGATTCCCAGCCAGATCAGATGCCCGCCTCCCCCACGCGCCTTCTGCGCAAACCAGCCGGACTGATAACTCTTGCTGGTTAAGCGGGTCTGGTCAGCAATAAAATTGAGTTCAATGCCGTAAATCTTTCCAAACGTTCCTTTGCGAATCATGCGGCGGGCGGCTTTGACTTCGGGGTTATTGCGATTCGCCAGTGCCAGCATCAGATTGAGATGTTTACTGTCTGCTTTCTGTACCAGGGCCTCAAAGGCTTCGATATTCGTGCACGCTGGTTTTTCTGCGAAAACTGCACAGCCATGATCCAGGGCAATATTAATCGCTGCGGGTGCTTTACCTGCTTCCAGAGTAATCAGCGCCATATCGGGCTTTTCTTTCTGAAAGAGTTCTTCTGGACTGTTATAGACGTGTGTGAGTTTATCGCCCAGTTTCTTGCGGGCTTCCTCGACATGTTTCTGGCCTTCGTCGCTCAGAACGACTTCGCTGATCTCTTCGCAGGAGGCAAGTGCTGGAAAATATGCGCCGAGATGCGCAGACGTTTCACTGATGATGAGCGCTACTTTTGCTTTGTCTGCCATGAGTCTGTTTTCTCTCTATGAAACTCGTGTTGAAGATCCTGTTGCTGTTAAACCTGAGGCAGTTCGTAACCATCACGATACTGGCGGGTCAGATACTGATTGGCTTCTTTGTCCTCGGGGAAGGTTTCTGTCTTGGGATCGAAAACCAGCCGCCGGCCTGTACGATAGGAAATATTGCCGAGGTGACTGAGCATGGCGGAATAATGCCCCTCTTCAATTTCCGCCAGCAGTTCATCTGATTTCCGGTTCTTCACACAGTCGATGAAGTTCTGATAATGCGTCGGCGTGTCCTGCCATTTGGCTTCGAACGAAGGACCGCGTTCGTGTTTATAAAAGATGCGATAGCCTGAGCGATCAACCATCATGAAACCCTTATCGCCATAGAAGATGTTATCGTTGTCGTGACGATGCGCCTGCAGGCGATAGGGGGTGAAATCGCGCTGTTCATAAACGTAGAGCAGGTCATCGTATTCCCAGGTCACGACCATCGTGTCCGGCGTCTCCTGGGCATCCCCTTTGGAACCCAGCTTGGCACCACTGCAGGAGACCGCATTGGGGGCTTTCAGATTCATTCCCCAGCGGCCAATATCGATCTGGTGCACGCCATCATTGCCGATATCACCGGTTCCAAATTCCCATGTCCAATGCCAGGCGGTATGGAATCGATTGCGGTTGAAAGGTTGTTTTTTTCCCGGTCCCAGCCAGAGATCATAATTGACGCCACTGGGGACCGGTTCATCCGGGCGGACGGGATACAAGGCCCTACGCTGATTGTTGATGGCTTTGACCATCAGTACTTTGCCGATGGCACCGTCCTGAATCTGTTTCCAGGCTTTCTGGTAGACGGGGGTTGCCCGAAGATTGGTGCCGTGCTGTACCACGCGTTTATATTTGCGTGCCGCATTCACCAGCTGGCGACCTTCATGAATATTGTGTGAGCAGGGTTTTTCGACATAGACATCCTTGCCTGCCTGGCAGGCCATAATAGCGGCAGGAGTGTGCCAGTGATCGGGAGTGGCAATGACAATCGCATCGATTTCATTTCCGTCGAGCAGTGTACGGAAATCTTCAACCAGTCGGGGTCGTTTTTCACCTGATTTTTCTACCAGATCCGCCATCTGTCCGGAGCGGCTCTGGTCGGGATCGCAGACCGCCACCAGCTGACTGTCAGGAAGTTTTGCAAACCAGCTCCCCAGTCCTTTGCCTCGTCCCCCGCAGCCTACAAGTGCGACATTGACTTTGTCGTTTGCAGAAAAGGCAGCCTGACTGAGAGAAGACATCCCGGCCCAGACGATGGGAATCGTTCCCAGAAACTCACGACGGTTCAAGTGACTCATAGCGGTTCTCCTGCAAGGGCGTTATGGCTGCATAAACGACGTCTCAAATGGATTTGGTTATCCTAACATGGCACAGAATGATATATCAAGTGCCGTTGATGTTATGTGTCCGGATATAACTCGTTTTGAGTTCTTAGGCGGAGCATTTCGGTATTGCTCAATTGTAATATTTGGGGGATAGATAAATGTCACTTTTCAACGGAGTCTCGATCGAAGTCTGTAATACGAATTTTTTCTCGGGAGGGAGAATTTCAATAGCCTGACGAAACCCTTCTATCACAGATGCTTGGAAATCAAAGATCGTTTTTAACTCACTCTCTCTGTCGGCTCCACTTTCGAGGTGATCATTATAATTCAGGGTATCTATCAGAATTTCAATCAAGCGTGCAGGGACCGATTTTTCGTGGACGATCACCAGACGGTCGAGTGTTTCTGCCCTTTGATTCTCTGGCAAATTGATGCTGCTGAGATAACTCTGGCGAACCAGGTCTGTGATAAACAGGTCGATCTGTTTTTTCCATGGTTGTTTTGCGAGTTCAATCAATCTGTCTGACGGATTCGATTGCCCATTAATTTCAAAAACTCGAATGACTTCCTCTGTCGTAATGCCGCCTCGTTCCATACGCCAGTCCATCGTTCTTGCCCAGAACTGCTTGAAAATCTGTTCAAAATAAAGCTCTGACTGCCCTGTCGTCGTGTTTCCCTGAATCTCATTTTCAAGTCGACGATGCATGCTCTGGATCTGTTCCGGTTCTGTTAAATCGAAATCATCCCGTCTGATGAGATTGCAGAATTCAGGATAATCTAGTCCGTCATTGGGAGCATTGGTCACTCTGATCTGTGTTCCGTCTGACAGTTCTGAGAACAGTTCCAGATAAATCTCTTGAGAGTGAACTACTTCAGACAGGACGGCATAACCGGGAAGTTGTCTGTTTTGAAAGCCTTGAAAATACGTACGGAAGGGAGCCGCTGCTTCGAATAATCCTGCAGGTTCATAACCCGCTTCATGCAGTGTATCTTCAATGAGATATACCTTATCAATATCAGACCAGATCACTCTGTTAACAGATTCGAGGTCAAGACGCATCGGGGGAGCATAACCACCATTCTCCATGGTTTCAGCATGCTCTTCCCAATTTCGAGCGGATAACCTGCGGAGCATCCACCAGATCCAGACTGCTGAAATCAACAGGATAACAACAATCACCAGAACTGTTTTAAGAACAAAGAGTACCAGTGGGCTCATAGAATAGGTCTCCCTATATTTGTGTCTTGCACCATCTATCACTGGGAGAGTTAATGTTTCCAGAATTCAGATTCTGATGTCAGTCAGTTGATTTTATCAGTTGATTGGGACGCTTCCAGAGAATCTTCGAAACGTACACACTGTTGTCCGAACCGTATTTGTTATCAACGGGCATGATATAGTCGGGGCCGAAACGCTGCATCCACTCTGTGACGATGACCCAGGTTTCGTTTTCGTTGACATCGACAACGCCAAAGTTGCCCAGGCGGGCACCCCGTTCGGGAACCAGGATGCGTTCGGAATCGCGGATGATGGCCATTCTGTCCGGGTTGACGCGACCCATAATCAATGGGGCACGATGACGGATAATATGATCGTTATTGGCACCGCGGCGGGTGTAGACCAGATAAAGTCCATCTGAGTGGGTGACCCAGTGAGCCTGGGTATTGTAGCTGCCTAGATCTTTGCCGTCTTCGAAAGTCCATTTTTGTGGTTCTGAAAAATGAATTCCGTCTTTGCTGCGTGTGACATAAGCGGCATTGTCGTTCCGCAGCGTGAGGTAGAACCAGTCGCCAAATTTCGTGATGGATGGTTCCGCAAAACCACGGCCATCGTCGATAGAGAGTTCGTTTCCATGTTCGATGTATTTCAGTGTGTCGCCATCAAAGCGACAGCGGAGTACCATCACGTCAGAGTACTTTCGCTCAGGCCGTTTAAAATAGACGGGTAGCAGAATATCGCCGTTGGGTAAATCATAACGCTGCACTGAGCCGGCACCGCTGCTGACAAATTCCGGACCCTCCGGGAGTTTCAGAGATTTCCAGGGAGACCAGAGGTTTCTGTCCGGGTCATAGGTGGCATAGGAAGTGACGCGAATGTTTTTTTCCTTCACAATGCGATTGTTGTAGTAACGGACGGTGTGTCCGATGCCCAGCAGTGTTTTTGAGGCAGCATGCCATTGTGGCCAGAAGTCAGAGACAACTACTTCGCCTCCATCGGGGAGATCATGTCGGCTGAGATTTTTCTGTTCGATCGGTCCCTGCCAGGTCTTTCCCAGGTTATCGGTGCGCATGGAATTGAGAGCGTAGAAGATATCACTGCCGGAAAGGAGCAGTTTCTGCATGGTCATGACGACGATCGGATTGTCAAGATCATTGCCCGGTGCTCCCACGGGAATGGCGCCCGCCCGGGCATGCACCCAGCAGGTTTTGCCGTCGTAACCTTTGGTGGCAGTCGTAAGTTGAATACGAAAGTCGGGAGATTCCCGTTTCAGCTCCGCATTGTTCTGGGCGAATAGATCGCTCTGAGGAACGCAGAACAGAACGAATGAGAAGACAAAAACAGCAACAGCATTTGACGGCATGGTTCAGATCCCTGGTGAGTGTTGTAAGAGTCAGGCTGGAGTGTGATGATCAGAGATTCATCTTACCCCGGCCTGTTCTTCAGAGCAAACATCTGAATGATTCGGTGTGGATTTCGCAAAATGCTTGCGGTCGCATCCAGACTGCTTACAATAAAGTTCATTCTTGCCGCATTGAATTAAGCTTCGCAGCTGTTCCTTCCCGAAGAAAGCACGCCCATGTTTCGAACTTTGATTTTCTGTCTGTCGATTTTCGCTGTCTCAGCCATTTGTTCTGCTGATGAAAAAGAACCATTGAAGCCAGCACCGATTCAGGTGGAAGCGAACGACTGGCCATGGTGGCGTGGCCCCGAACGGAACGGCATTGCGAATCCTGATCAGAATCCGCCACTCAAATGGAGCGAGACGGAAAACATTCTCTGGAAATCACCGATTCAGGGGCGCGGTTACAGTTCACCGACAATCGTCGGAAACCGGATCTTCCTGGCTTCGGCGGATACGGAAAACAAAACCCAGTTTGTACTCTGTTATGACCGGGCGACAGGTAAACAGCTCTGGAAAACAGTGGTCTTCACGGGTGGGTTAAGCGAGAAGGGAAACAAGAAATCAACGCACGCTTCTTCAACGGTTGCCTGTGACGGGACGAAGGTCTATATCAATTTCATCAACAATGGAGCCGCCTACACGAGCGCATTGACGCTGGATGGTCGACTGGTCTGGCAGACGAAGATTACCGACTACATCATTCACCAGGGATATGGTTCTTCCCCGGCGATTTATCAGGATCTGGTGATCGTGTCCGCGGACAATAAAGGGGGCGGTGCCATTGCTGCGATGAACCGGGCCAATGGCATGCTGGTCTGGAAGATCGATCGTCCAAAGACTCCGAATTACCCGTCGCCGATCATCTTGGAAGTCGCAGGTAAAGAACAACTGTTGATGACGGGCTGCGATCTGGTGACCGGGATTGCACCACTGACCGGTGAGAAACTCTGGGAGATCGAAGGGGCGACCACCGAGTGTGTGACATCGACGGTAACAAATGGCGAACTGATTCTCACCAGTGGCGGTTATCCAAAAAATCATATGGCAGCAGTCAAAGCCGATGGTTCAGGCGAAGTCGTCTGGGAAAACAGCAACCGGATGTATGTTCCTTCCATGCTGATACAGGGTAACAATATATACTCTGTCACCGATAATGGAGTCGCCGTCTGCTGGGATGTGACGACAGGCAAGGAAATCTGGAAAGGACGGCTGGGAGGAACCTTCAGTTCATCTCCGGTTCTGGTGGGTGATCGGATTTACGTGACCAACGAAGGCGGAGAAACGTATATCTTCAAAGCGAATCCCGAGGAATTTGAACTGCTCGGAGAAAACAAGCTGGGAACGGAAGTCTTCGCCACTCCTACTTTTTGTGACAGCCGGATTTATATGCGGGTTTCACAGGAAGTGGACGGCAAACGACAGGAAATGCTGTACTGCATCGGCAAAAAATAAAACATCGCTTTACCAGTAGCCAGTTGCTCCCCGTGACGTAATCGAAACGGGGAGCCTGGACCTGAATCAATCCGCTGCCGGTTCGTAGAACCAGGCCAGTGGAATGGAACGGAAGCGGGATGAGATCATGTGGTTTTCATGCCCCACATAATAACTCATGATGGCACGCCCACGGTAAAAGGTGAGACTGATATAGGAATAGGTCTGGTCCGCATCAGTCTCAAGATTCTTTTTGAGCTTCCAGGTTTTGCCTTCGTCAGAACTGACCGCAGCAGTCAGAGGCGTGCGTTTGCCGCTGTGGCCGGCACCGGGTTCAAAGTTATCATTCCAGATCAGTAGCAGATCACCGGTGGAAGGAATGCGACGCAGAGTAGCTGGCGCTTCAGGAGCCCGCACACCCCAGGAAGCGGGTTTGCTCCAGGTATCCCCTTTGTCACTGGAGAGGCTGGAGCCGATATGTCCGGACTGCGTACGGAATATCATCAGCACTTTGCCATCCTTGAGTTCTATCACTTCCGGTTCCATCGCACCCCGCTTGACATAGTCGACGCTTCCTTTGGACTGTTTCCAGGTTTTGCCCCGATCGTCTGAGATAAAACAGGTACAGACAAAATGATTGTTTTTCTTTACATCGGGAGTCGAAGCCACTGGTGCCAGCCAGCGACCATTTTTGAGGATGGTGATCCGGTCGTTATTCATCACGTGATAACCAGGGGGTGACGTGATTTCGATGGGCGGTCCGAATGTTTTGCCGTTATCGTCTGAAACTTTGAGATAGGCTTTCAAATCGGACAGCGTGTTTTTTTTGAGATAGAACAACCCGATCGGGCGTTTTTCCTGCATGGGACCTGCCAGATAGCGGAGTGTGACCGACATCACATTTTTCTTCCCCGTGTTCTCCTGAAGTACCCGCTTTTTCCCCCATGTCCGACCACCATCGGTAGATTTTTTCGCAATGATGCGGGCGGTCGCGAAATCAGATCCACTGCCGATAAACTGGGTGGTCGCATACAGCAGCGAGCCATCGTTTAAAGGGAGGATGGAACCTTCACTGTAACGGGGATATTCTTTGGATGCTTCATAGACATCGCGGACGACAATTTCGTCTTTGGGAGGTTCACTCTTCGCCAGGACAATCAAAGCCTGGGCGGCACGAATGCGGGCGTCCAGGTTTTCATCTTTGAGCTGTTTAATCAGTTTTTCTTTCAGGTTGGCTGCTCCTGCTTCGCCGGCAAAGATCGCAGAATACGTTTTGACGGCAGCATTGTCACTGGAAAGATTCGCTTTGACAGCCGCAAGTCCTTCCGGATCACCGTGCATGGCAAGCGCTGTTTCGAAATAGCAGCGTGTGAAGGGATCATCGGTCCGTTTCAAATTGGCTTTAAGCGCGGGGATGTCCGATTTGTCTCCCACGCGGGCAATAATCCAGGCTGCAGTCGCTGCAATGCTGACATCTTCGTCCTGTAGAAATTTGCGTACTACTTTAAATGCTTCGGGGTTCCCCCAGCGGGTGAGCAGGGCGGCGGCCATCATCGCTTTTTTAGGATTGTCCGATTTCATCGCTTCACGAATCAGGATTCCGTCACCCAGTTCATTCACCTTGTAGAGCGATTCGCAGGCATGGACGTGCCCGTAAGGATCTTTCCCTGCCAGAATCTGAAACATGATGGCTGCTTTCGAGCGATCACCGGCACGGACGAGTTCACGAGCCAGTCCACAACGGTGCTGGTCGTCTTTTTCCGTTTTCAGTTTGGGCTCAACGATCTGACGGACTTCAGCCCCTTTGCCGGCCAGGGTCAATGCTTCCGCAGCATGCATGGACGGCCAGAATTCATCGCTGTTAATGGCTTCCCGCAGCACTTCCAGACATAGTTTTTCCGTTTCCGGACTCAATTTAATTTTGGGGGCAGGTGATTCGGCCTTTACCAGTGAGGGAATACAGCAATACAGCAGGAGTGTCAGTACCAGTGAGATCTGTTTCATGTTGGGGCTTCTATGAAAAGTGAGAGTCTAGTGGCGCTAAATGATTCAGGTAAGACGAACAATTTTTAAAAGAAAGATTTCAACTGAGCCGGTTCAGTTTACTGATGCGACCAGTGGCGACCCATTCGGCGACGAAGATGTCTCCATTCTGATCGAAGCAGGCGTCGTGTGGATGGACGAAGCGTCCCGCCTGCCATTTTTCCGGTGTTTCCCGCATGCGGGGCTTTGACGTTTTCATGGCTTTTTCCCATTCCGGATCCTGGCCCAGATGTGCGATCACCTTGTTGTCTTTATCCAGCAGAGTGATGCGGGATGCCAGATCGGGCACGAGCAGCAGGTCCTGGTAGGTATCGAGATTGGCAGGCAGAATGAAACCGTTCATCGTCTGCAGATGCTTGCCATCCAGTGAGAACCACTGCAGGCGTGCATTGGCACGGTCTGCTACGACCACAGACGGTTCGCGTCCCGGGCGAGAGTCAATCCACAACCCATGAGGCAGTTTGAATTTTCCGTCTTCTTTCCCTTCGCCTCCGAAGGCAGACATCCAGAGACCGTTCTTGTCATAGCGGTGGATCTGATACGCGCCATAGCCGTCAGCCAGATAAAAACCGCCATCGGGATGAAAGGCGAAGTTGGTGGGCAGGAAGCGATCGCGTCCCCAGAGTTTCTGAGGATTGGTGGCTTCCCCTTCAGCATAACATTTTGAAATCATGGGGGCATATTTCTGCCAGACTGTTTCGCCTTTGAGATCCAGCTTGGCAAACGTTTTCAGATGCTGATAGGCGGTGACATACAGAAACTGCTCCGTCCCCTCCTGACGGACTTCGAGTCCGTGCCCTCCCCCCTGGAACTGTTTACCAAAGGAACGGACATACTTGCCCTTTGGGTCAAAGACAAAAATCGAAGGATGATCGGTCTGGTCGGCTCGACCTTCATGAATCACATAGACAAATCCATCTTTATCGACGGCGACATTGTGTGTGGTCTGCCAGGTGAATTCGGCAGGCAGCTTAGCCCAGTCGTGTGTGACTTCGTATTGATGGTCGCCTGAGCCCAGGACAATTCGGGAATCGGTCTTGGAATCGGCGTGGATGGCAGGGGCTCCGAACAGAGCCGCCGTAGTACCAGCGGCCGTGGTTTTAAGAAAATCCCGACGTGTCTGTTTATCTTCTGGAAAACTCATTTGAATGCTCCTGGAGAGGCTGGCTGATGTATGAAAACGGATAAGTAGAATCAGAGCCCGTATGAGTAAACTGTAACCAGTGCGAGAACCGAGATCAATTCGGAACTCGCAGGTTCCTGTATTTCCAGCGATGCGACAGCAGTTCCGGATTTCAATTGTTGTGTGGCGTCATATGAGGACTTACAATAAAGGCTCATTCCTGACTGATTTCATTAACCATTTGAATTTAAAGTGACCCTATGATCTCCCGACGCTCACTCGCTGCCACGTCAATTTGTCTGGTCTGCTCTCTGCTGTTCATGAACGCCGAATCGCTGTCCGCTGCACAGAAGCCGAATATTATTCTCATCATGTGTGATGATATGGGCTTTTCCGATATCGGCTGTTACGGCGGAGAAGTGCAGACGCCGCATCTGAATCGGCTGGCAGCAGAAGGGATGCGGTTCACGCAGTTTTATAACAATGCGAAATGCACTACGACCCGTGCTTCCATTCTGACCGGTTTGTATCCCCGCTTCGGTAAAGAGGGACACATGCGGCAAAATATGGTGACGCTGGGTGAAGCAATGAAAACGGCCGGATATCACACCGGTCTGAGCGGTAAATGGCATCTGATGAAAACGCAGGGCTATGCCAAAAGCGAATTTCCCGGTGGCTGGCTGAACCGCTACGATAAGACTACGCATCCCTTTTTCCGGGGTTTCGATTCATACTACGGTGTACTCGATGGCTGCTGTAATTTCTTCGATCCGACAATTTCCGATCCCCCATATAAACGGGCAGGGATTCGCAGTTTCGGTCAGGATGACAAAGCCGTCACTGAGTTCAAAGAGGGGTATTATACAACCGATGCCTTTACCGATCATACGCTGGGTATGATCCGAGAGTACAGTAAAGACGAGCAGCCTTTCTTTATTCATCTGTGTTATACGGCACCTCATTACCCGCTGCATGCGAAACCGGCTGATATAAAAAAGTATCTTGGCAAATTCAAAATGGGCTGGGATCAGATGCGAAAAGATCGCTGGAAACGGTTGCAGGAGATGGGGCTTGCCGGTGAGAACTGGTCACTCTCGGAAGGAGACAGCCGCGCGTATGAGTGGGAGACGGCGAATCAGGAATTCGAAGATCTGCGGATGGCCGTATATGCGGCGATGATCGACTGCATGGATCAGAACATCGGCCGGATTATGACGACGCTCAAAGAGACCGATCAGCTGGACAATACACTGGTTCTGTTTCTCTCCGATAACGGTGGTTGCAGCGAAGAACCGGGGGGACGCAATCCAGAGGAGAGAACTCCCGGGCCCAAAGATGACTACGTGGCCGTCGGTCCTGCCTGGGGTTGGGCGCAGAATTCGCCGTTTCGCCGCTATAAATCGTGGGTGCATGAGGGAGGCATTTCAACTCCCCTGATTGCCTGGTGGCCGGGGCAGGTGCCTGCAGGAGCGATCAATCGCAGTCCCGCTCACATTATTGACTTGATGCCCACTTTTCTGGAGATGGCGGAGACAGCATATCCGAAGAAGTACCAGGGGCATGATATTCTGCCCGTAGAAGGAGTCAGCATGCTGCCGCTTTTAAAGGGAGAAGAGCAGAAACTCCACGATTCACTGGCCTGGTACTGGTCGGGAAATCGGGCGTTAAGGCAAGGCCCCTGGAAACTGGTGTGGGACAAAGGGGTCGGAGAATGGGAGTTGTACGATATCAGTGCCGACCGCTGTGAAACGAAGAATCTGGCAGAACTGCAGCCCAATCGCGTCAAGCAGATGTCCAGAGACTGGTTCACCTGGGCAGAGAAAGTCGAACTGGGTTCGAAGGCGAAGCAGAAATAACGGTTCAAGGAAGATCGTCGTAGGTGAGCGTGGGCAGACCGATCTGTTGGGCGTGCGCCAGGATTTCTTCGAGTGCTTGTGGCGAAAGATGATGGCCGGGTCCTTTGTCACTGATATTGTGGGCATAGAAAACCACTATTTCGCCCCGCTGTTTGGCATGATCCATCGCGTCTTTGATTTCCGTCAGATAATCGGGGCGTTTTTCCGTACCGGCGTAATCGATGCCGGTGCCGATCAGACAGCCTCGCCCCGCGATCTGATCAACAGGCGTGAAAATCGCTTTCAGATCCCGCATCCGTTGCCCGGCTGGCAGTCCTGTTCCCCCTCGTAGATGACGGAACGTTTTCAGCAATGCAGTGTCGATTTCTTCACTGCGGGAACTGTTGGGATACGCAAAAGCCGTCGGTGGAAATCCAGCTTCGGTCAGCCGTTTGACGGAAGGATCGATTTCATTTTGCAGATACGCATCCATGCCTTTCGTACGGACGTAGTCGACGGCTTTAATATGATTCACGCTGTGACTGCCTATGGCATGGCCCGCGTCCTGCAGCTTTTTCAATCCCGCGATCTGTGCGGGTTTCAGCTTATAAAAGTGATCAACAAAAAACGTGGCATGCGCGTCATACTTTTTGAAGAGAGGAATCTGCTGGACCCACTGGTCGACATAACGGTCATCGAAGGTCAGAACAATACCGGACTGGAAGGACTTTGCGTCTGTGGTTGGGGTTTCTGCAGCGTGAGAGGCCGAAGTGATTAAAAACAGACAGAGCAGGGGGATGAGAAACTTCATGTGGGACCTGTCGTAAATGATTTATATTAAAGTGTTTAGATATTCTACCGTTTCGCAGAATGTTTTTCGAATCACAAATTGTTCATTTTTTCAGTTATTTAGGGAAACAGGCTTTGAAAACGAGCCGTCCATTCGACACCTTACACCTCCGTTGTGGGTGAACCCGGGAACCATTGAGAATTGTTAGGGCTGTTGATTCAAAAGGAGTGCCGCAGAATGTCGGTTACAATCAGTGATGTCGAAGGCTTTCAATTGCAGGACAATTATCTCTCTGAAGCGGAAGAGGGATCGTTAATCGAATGGATTGATCAGCAGCCGTGGGATACGACGCTCAGGAGGCGGGTGCAGCATTATGGCTATCGCTATGACTATACGGCCCGCGATATCGATGCGGCACTCTTTCTGGGTGAACTCCCTGGACCGCTGGGCGAACTCGCGAAACGCCTGACAGAGGAAGGCTATCTGAAAACAGAGCCAGACCAGCTTATTATTAACGAATACGAACCGGGCCAGGGGATTGCGGCTCACGTGGATTGCATTCCCTGCTTTGGTCCTCAGATCGCCAGCATCAGCCTTGGGTCTCACGTGGGTATGGATTTTATTAAGGTTGCCGATCAGACTAAGATCAGCCAGACATTACTGGCTCGAAGTCTGCTGGTCTTCAGCGATGTCGCCCGTTACGAATGGAAGCATGGCATTGCTGCCCGCAAGTCAGATCTGATCGAGGGCAAACGCGTTCCCCGCAGCCGTCGGGTTTCACTGACGTTTCGTCTGGTAAAGAAAGACTGATTTAAGAATGGGCTACGTGATTTAAACAGGAGTTTTACTATTTCTTTTTACTCCGAGGTTCCCTATCGAAAACCTCGGGAGCCACTTTAATTTCACCCAGATCATTATCACCCGGTTTAATCTGCATTTTAATCCGTCCTCGATCCCATTCTTCGCGGGCTGCCAGACGACCAGCCTGTTCATGCCAGAGTCGAAATTCCCATTCTCCGACTGGCAGGTTTTTTATCTGGAACGCACCGGTTTCGTCTGTGATGGCGAAATAAGGATGATCAAGAACCATGAGGTAACCGGATTCCCAGGGATGGATATCGCATTTAATCAGTACAGGAAGAAATTCCGCGTGTTCAAACTCGATGATTTTCTTTCGAGCTGGATTTTGATGAATTGAATCCGGCAGACGATTTTTGAGGGGAAATAAGTGAGTCTGATGTTGGATCGGGTCTTTATTCAGGACTACCAGTTTCTGGTGTGGCTGCCAGAGTGCTATGGCGTGAGGTTCAATACAATTTCCCTGATGTTGAATCACAACCTGGTCTGGCAGCTTTTGATATTCCGGATGAATCTGATTCTCTTTCAAGCTTCGGTGCTTTAAATACACAAAGATATTTTTGATGCCCTTTTGTGGGCCAACGACCAGCGAGAGGGGCTCGGGGAATGGTGTCCTCTTCTGTTTGACCGGCTCACCGGTATAAATGAATTTTCCCGATAAATTTCCCCACTCGGCCGCATCCAGGGGCTGATTCCCCAAAATGAAAAACCCACAGATCAGGAGGCAACAGGTGAAAATGGGGAGCAGGCGGAACAAGGCACTGAACTTTCTCTGATTGAAGTTCGATCAACAGCCAGATGACAGACGACAGTCATCCCACTCTGTAGTTCACATGTTAACCAATCCAGATACAGGTGGGAAACATAATTCTGATTTGCATCGGCTGGCCTACAGGTTACACTGACGGGTAATTACATTTCTATCAACAAATTGAAACCATCTCAATCGCGTACGAGCGCAACGCATGCAGGATATTACCCACATCTTACAGGCACTGGAAGCAGGTGACGTCGCAGCCACCGATCAGCTGCTGCCTGTTGTCTACGCCGAACTGCAGCGACTGGCGCGACAGAAACTCGCGCATGAAGCGCCGGGGCAGACGTTGACGGCGACGGCTCTGGTTCATGAGGCCTATCTGCGTCTGGTAGGGCAGTCTGCAGAGCAAGAGTGGGATCACCGGGGGCATTTTTTTGCCGCGGCAGCCGAGTCGATGCGACGGATTCTGATCGAAAATGCCCGCCGCAAAAAACGGTTGAAGCATGGCGGCGAGCATGACCAGGTCGATCTTCCCGAGATCACAGCCCCCGCCCTCGAACGTCCCGATGACCTGTTGGCGCTGGACGAAGCCTTAACCCGGTTTGCAGTAGAGGAGCCGCAAAAGGCCGAGCTGGTCAAACTGCGCTATTTCGCGGGGTTGAGCGAGCAGGAAGCGGCTGAAGTGCTGGGAATTTCCCGCGCCACAGCGTCCCGACACTGGGCTTATTCGCGGGCCTGGCTCTTTTCTCAAATAAAGTCTGACACTGATCAAACGATTTGATAGTATGTGTTTACGGCGAATTCTGCCTGCCAGTCTCTCTATTTTTTCTCCCGGACAGCTCTTTTTTTAATGAAATGATGAGGCGCGCCGCAGCGGGACATCGCATCTTTTAATAGTGATGGAACAAAGAGTGTTCCGAAAGTATTCATAGCGAATCCTGATGGGAATCACCCGTCCTGACGAAAAATGAAACCATGTCTGATCCTGCATCTGAAAATCCCGAATTTGAGCCGACGCGTGAGAATTTGAATCCACAGTCGATCGAAGGTTTATTCCTGATGGCGTTGGAGAAAAAAACGCCCGCGGAAAAAGCAGCATTTCTAGATGAGATGTGTGGTGAGAACCAGGAGCAGCGTCGTCGCGTGGAAGCCTTGCTGCTGGCATACGACGATGCGGGCAGCTTTCTGGAAAAATCACCTGTGGCTTCCGGTAGTTCTCAGTTATTCAACCTCGATTTTCTGACACCGACTGATGATCCGAATCTGTTAGGAACACTGGGGGACTATCAGATTCAGGAAGTGATCGGCCAGGGGGGGATGGGCATTGTATTTCGCGCTCTGGATCCGAAATTAAATCGAATCGTGGCAATCAAGGTGATGTCTCCTTTGCTCGCGGTGAATCCGAATGCGAAAAAACGCTTTCTACGCGAAGCGCAGGCGGCGGCAGCAGTGAGCCATCCCCATATTGTAACGATTCATGCTGTCGATGAAGACAAGCTGCCTTACCTGGTTATGGAGTTCGTGGTTGGTCAGTCATTGCAGCAGAAACTGGATAAAGTCGGTTCACTCAAGGTCACTGAAATTCTACGGATCGGAAATCAGATTGCGGAAGGTCTCGCCGCCGCTCACAAACAGGGATTGATTCACCGCGATATCAAGCCGGCGAATATTCTGCTGGAAAATGGTGTGGAGCGGGTCAAGATCACCGATTTCGGCCTGGCGCGAGCCGTCGATGATGTGACGATCACGAAGACCGGCGAGGTCTCCGGCACTCCGCAGTACATGTCGCCCGAACAGGCCTCCGGCGATCGTGTTGATCAACGCAGTGATCTATTTAGTCTCGGCGCGGTGATGTATGCGATGTGTACCGGCCGTTCCCCCTTCCGCGCCAGTAACCTGGCGGCTGTTGTCCGACGCGTCTGTGATGACACACCACGACCGATTCAGGAAGTCAACGAAGAGATCCCCGAGTGGCTGATTGAAATTATATCGACACTGTTAGAGAAACAGCCTGCTCAGCGAATTCAGACGGCTGAGGAAGTCGCTGAGCTACTGGGGGCGCATCTTGCTCAGATTCAACATCCGGGATTCTCCACTCCAGTTCGTCCCGTCAGACCTGTTCACGTTGAAAAACAACAGGCAGTTAAGGTACCGCAGGCCGTTGTCAAACAGGAAATCATTACGGAACTGGACCGCGAACAATGGCAGTCAACGCCAGGCAGTCTGGTCCGGGCGATTCTCCTGTCGATTGGTGTCGGAATCTTTCTTGCATTTCGAATGTTGCACACTGGCACGTCGCTTGAGGAAACGCAGTTAAGCGATAAAGTCGTCAAGGTCCTGCTCACCCTGCTGGGAATTATGGGGCTGTCGACCATGTTTTATCTGATCCGGCGAACGGAAAAGCGACTCCCGTTCGGGACCTGGTTTCTCTGTCTCTCTTCACTGTTCCTGACGCTCTGGGTGTCATTTGTACTAACCATGATGGTGCGCACTAAAGTGCCATTGTTGAATATCGAACCCGACCTGTTTTCGATTATGGCATCTTCACTACTGGTGCTGTTAGCTGTGAGTGGGTTCGCGATCTTTTATCTCTGCCGTTATTACCAGAATCTGGAACCCGGTAAGTTTAATGCGATGCAGCAGCGGGATGCCTGGTTGTTTACCACGATGGGAATCGGAATCTGGGTTCTGCTGGTCCTCTGGAACTGGGGTGAAGCGACCGGAATCATTCAGCCCCTGATGTCAATTTCCCGAGACTGGCGACTGGCACCGGTGATCGTCTTCGCCATGCTGGGGGGACTGTGTGTCAGTGTGGGATTCTGGCTGGATCAGAATTTGAAGAAACGACTGGGAGATTCCGCTGTCGCGGGAACGACAGAGACAGTCATCGGGAATCAACAGCGAGGTAATGGACGGGGATCGCTGTTTGATCGCATCGCGCTGGGGGTGGGAGCTGTGATGCTGGCACTTCCCCTGATGATCTGGATCTTCGGGATTTCCACGGGGTTGCATTTCACCGGTAGTGTAGCGGAAATGGTCCTGGTCTCAACGTTGTTTTTTGTTCCTGTCGGGCTGCTGGTTTTGATCTGCGGTGCACAGAATCTGGTCGAACCCGATTCTACCGCGGAAAAAGTACTGGATGGGCTGTTTCTGCTGGCCTGTCTGTTTGCAGGACCGATTGGCATTCTACTTTATATTGCCCGCTATTTGAAACGCCGCGATGCACGTGCGGCAGGTGACCTCGAGCAACAGCCTGCCTCTCCCGGAGATGACCCGTTTGCACAGGAGCATCGTCGCTCCAACAAACGGGTCATCATCGGCGTTCTGGTCGGCTGTCTTTTGTTGCTGAGTTCCATTCTGTTTGTACAGATCTGGCGGCATCTGAACTCGATCGAGCAGGGCTTTATGTTGAGCTGGGGGCTGAATCTGCTGGTGATCTCTGTGATGCTCATCGCCGCGTATTTTATTCGTCGCAAGGGAGCAGAGGCCGCATCGCGCAATCCCTGGATTGTACTGGAGTGGGTGACGATCCTGGTGGCCTGTCTGATGTTGCTGGCACTCGTCTTTCCCACATTGGCTCAACCAGAGAATGAACAGGTGATTCTGACTTACCGGGGAAGTACTATGATCAGCAATGTGATTGTGGAAACTGATCGAGCTGAGGTGGTCCCTTCCTGGCCTTATGAACTGAGGTTGAAGCCTGGGACACATCATATAAAGACGTATTTCACATCAGCAGGACGTCCTCTCAGTATCACGACAACCATCAAAAAAGAGGCTGGGAAGTCATTGCATGTGGACCTGACAAAACAGATTCTGACTCTGGCCGGCGGACAGACTGATCGTCCCGACAGTGAAACGCCGCCAGTCAGCCCGGGAGCAATTCTGATCAGTGGGCAGACACCGTTTCTCCGTGCCGGGATCTTCCCGGATCATACACCAGATATGGGTGGCATGATGATGGGAGACATGGAAATGGGGATGGGAGGAGGCTTCGGTGGACCGAAAGTTTATGGCTTTGCAGACGAATTTTATACTCTGGAGCCAATGACCCATGAACTGCCAGCCGGTAAATATTTGATCAAAGTATCCAGTACGCTGGCGGGATGGCAAGGGAAATACAGCACTCCCCAGTACGATCTGAAAACGGTTGATGTCAAGCCGGGAGAAATCGTTTCGGTGACGATCAATCAGGATTACAGCAAGCTGGTCGAGAATCACCCGGACTGGTCGCTCTGGGGACTTTTCAAATTTTACTGGGCAAAAACAAGTCAAAATAATCTGAAGATCTACACACTTTCTCTTTCCCAGGCTCTGATCGTGCAAGAACTGTTGAAAGCGTATGCTGAGGGGAAGCCGGATGTCGCAGAATCAACTCTACTTAAAGTCATCCAGGGAATAAATGAGACGGATACACCGCAGTCACTGGAAAAGATCTTCAACAACGGACAACATCCCGCCTGGAAATCACTGATTGTGCCTGGTGAATCAACGGGTACCTGGAGACTGGTTGAGCAGAAGTTAAACGGCTCAGTCCAGCAGATGAGAAGTGGCGGCTTCGGTGGAGGGACCGGGGGGCCGATTAGTGGTGGAGCTTTTGAAAATCATCGAAATACTCCTCAGGTTCAACAGCAAAGCAAAGAGCCTCAGACAGCGAATCAGGTACCTCTGCAGGCGAAAAAACCGCGCCTCGCGATATCCTACAGCACGGTTGTCCTGTTCGGTAAAGATCCGGGAATGCGTATCGATCTGTTACGAAAAGAGAGGTCAGCGACCAATGGGCGTATCATGAAACGCTTTCAGAAAGGAGCAAGCACGTTTGATGTGACTCCTGGCGAGTATGTCATCGAAGTCAGTACAAAACTGGTTGGCTGGGGGCTCAACGGCGGAGACGCCCGATATGCAGACTCAGAACTGAAAGTGAAGGCAGGCGAATCAATCGCGAAATCTCTGCATTACAATTTTCAGAAGCTGGCAGAGAATCATCCTGTCTGGGAAGCAGGTCCACGTTTCTACTTTCACTGGCCTGATCCAAACCAGGGGGTCGGGATGGAATTTGACTTCTCGACCGATCAGGCGCGAGTCGTTCAGAATCTGCTGGAAGCATTCGCCAGAGAAAAACCGGATGTTGCTGAAGCAGAATTGTTGAAAACAGCAAATGTGACTGACGGATCTGAGAAATACGGTTCAATGGATCAACTGTTCAAGGGGATCGATTCTCCATCATGGAATACATTGATTGTGCGTGGTAAAGCTCAGGGGACGTGGCAATTAATTGACCCCCAGTTTCAACGGACAAAATCATCAAAATGATCAGCCCTGGTTCAGCTGATTCTGTTCAACAAATGAAAAGCTGCTTAACGGGTTTTGAGGAACTTATCCCTCAAGAGGAGAAAGTGTTATGAGAGAGTTGATCACAACGGCATCTTCTCTGATTATTATATTATGCTGTCTCTGCAGCTTTCTGGTTACAGAAGAGCCGGAAGCAAGTCATGATGTACCGGAACGGATCTCGAATCTGAATGGGGAACTGTTACAAAGTGAAAAAGTGGGAGTAAAAACAATACTGTTCAAGAAAGTCCAATCGGTTAAGATAAAAAACGGCGTTCTGATTTTCGTAACGTTACAGGATGAGGGAGGATTGCGAGAACATATTTTCAAATCAGAAATAAGAACGTCATTCTCTGTAAACAGGGGGATGCGACGATGCCTCACAAATCCATCAAGTTTGAAATGGATGACTCGAATACCACTGTTGTGACCATTCCACCAGCGTATGAATTAGACTATCTCGAAGCTATGGCTTTACTGTGATGCTTGATCGCATCACATTTAACAGAACGTTGCTCGATCTAATCTACTTTTCCCAATTGGCCTTGGAAACACGATAGAAAAAACAGGACATAGTCTAAAACGGAAGCAGATTCGTTTCGTCCTGCATCTTTGAGAAGTGGGGATCGACGGCTTCTGGTTCCAGCGGGGTTTCGTATTCGAAATTCCATTCCCATTCGGGAAGCAGGCGAATCCCAGGGGCGAGGGTTTCCTGCATCAGTCCGGATTCTGAGTGTTCGTAACCCAACAGGTGTCCCAGTTCATGCTGGATGACGGTCCAGAGATCGATACCTCCGGCAGCATCGCTGTCAGGCAGTGCGATCAGGGTCAGTTCACTGGACCAGGTATATTCGCTGTTGCCGGCAGGAGTCGAGTCGATAAACCAGCCATAACCGGCGGCATCGACGTCGATATATATAGTACTACCGGCTGCAGTTCCCAGAATATCAGCACCCAGGTCGATCACCTGAATGTCGATCTGTTTCAGAGTCTGCTGCTGTTCAATGGAGAGGGCAGGGCTGGTTCTGGTCTGTTCGATCACAGTATCAAATGTGGAAACGACACTGGACTGCGAAATGGAATCGGCTGTCACAGGTGGTGTGCTGAATGTGTCGACGAGCAGTAAATTCGTCCATGCGGTCGGATAAGTTTGTGGATAGTTGACTGGAGACTGGTTCTCTTTACTTTTACCGTAATTCCCTACCAGTGAAATCAGGTCCCTGTAGTTGATAAGATCATCCTGGTTGTAGTCAGAGAACCAGGCGTATCTGGATTCGGACTCACTGGGAACAGAATTATACAAGCCAACTATGAGGATCAGATCGCGATAATTAATAATATCATCGTCATTCAGATCGAATGGATTGGCGTAGATTAAAGATCCTGGTGATAAATCTGCGTTTACAGTGACTGGTGTATTACCTGCTAATTCGACTTGAGTATTAGTGAGCTCAAAGTTCAGATTATAGGGGCCAATGCTTTCTGGTTCGGTCTGGAGTGTAACCTGATCATCAGGTCCAGGTGAAAATCGGATGCGTGCGAACAATATCGGGTTGTCTGCTCCCAGACCATTCGTTGTTGTTTCGGCATGAAGTCCGGTGACGGATCCCGTCAGATCATCGATAGAGCCTGCCCGGTTCTGTGTGAATCCTTCTCCGAATACAAATTCTGCAGCAGATGCGTATGCCGTGTTATAGTTGAAATCTGCATTGACAGAGAAGACTCCCTGGTCGAAGTGGCTCGTGAAATCGACCCAGATTTCAACCCAGTAGGTAGACCATTCACTGATGATATTTTGATTTTCGGGAAGTGTTTCAGATTCTCCTGTCGAACTGTTAACGGTTGGCTGATTTACTACCCTGAACTGAAGGTTAGCCTCGGCGGTCACTTTGTCCTGGATTGTGATCACTGCCTGATTATCTGCCAGTGTGACGCTGCGAGCGGACGTATGAATATTTAATAAATCGATCTGAAAGGTTTCATTGATTTCAAAATTATCAGAATCGACGATTGCCACGGTGATGGTCTGTGACAACTCACCAGGATTAAATAACAAGGTGCCTGAAACAGCATGATAATCGTCGGGGTGAATTGCGGTCTGGTCAGACGTGGAAAAGTCTACGCTGACGGCGGTATCGACAGTGGCATCGAGTGACACTGTAATCACCGCTGTTCCAGCACTTTCGACTACAGAAATATCTTCGATAGAAATATGAGCCTGGTCATCGTCAAGGATTGTCACAATCGCCTGGGCATCTGCCAGAGAAAGATTGGCCTCGTTTGCCTGAATGTTAAACAGATTAATTAGAAACGTTTCGTCGGACTCAACCAGATCGGTATTCACCAGGGAGATGGCAATGGTTTTGCTCTGCTCTCCGGGATCAAAGGACAGAGTTCCTGAAGTGGAAATAAAGTCGAGCGTGCCAAGCGCAGATTGTTCAGAGGTTGAATAGTCAACAGAGACTTCTGTATAGACAGGTTGATTCAGTGTCACAGTGACGAATGCCGTTCCAGCGTCTTCATCTACCGAAATATCGCTAACCGAGATACTGGCCTGGTCATTATCCTGAATCGTGATCTGTGCCTGTTCATTGAGGAAATCAACGTCAAAACCATTAGCCTGAAGGTTGGTCAGGTTGAATAAAAATGATTCATTACCTTCCACAAGGTTGTCGTTGAGAATGGGTATCGAAACGTATTTGGTCTGTTGTCCTGCCAGAAAGGTCAGGGTACCAGACTTTCCGAAATAATCTGAAGCATTCGAAGCAGTATCATCGGCAGTGGTATAGTCGAGTGTAATCGTAGACGAGACGGGGTGATCGAGCGTGATCTGGATCAATGCAGACCCGGATGCCTCATTCACTGCGATATTATTGACTGCAACTTTCGTGATATCATCATTTTCGATTGTGAGAACAGCTTGTGAGTCTAAAAGAGTGACAAAGGGGCTGGTCGTCTGTAGATTGGAGAGATTAATCAGCAGAGTTTCAGTCATTTCCACAAATTCATCGTCAGTGATAACAATAGGAATAAACTTTGTGAGTTCACCAGGGGCAAATGTCAAAGTACCTGACAATTGTTCGAAATCGGCAGACTGTGTGGCTGACTGACCAGCCGTACTGAAATCAATGGAAACCGGAGTCACTAGCGGCTTATCGAGAGAGACCGTCACATACGTAATGCCGGTATCTTCCTGGACGGTAAGATCACTAATGCGCAGATTGGAATGATCATCGTCAAAAATCGTGATCACGCCATGGATGTTCGTAAAACTGACATTTGCTGTTCCGGCCTGTAGATTTGAAAGATTGACCAGCAAACGTTCCTCTGTTTCTAAAAGATTGGAATCAACGATTGAGATAGTAATCGATTTTTCAATTTCAGAAGGAGCAAATGTCAGGGTTCCCGACTGACTGATGAAATCAGCGGGGCTGGTTGCGGTGTCATCGGCAGTCTGGTAATCGAGGCTGATTGACTGAGTAACTGGATGGTCTAAAGAAACTGTCAGAGTCGCAGTGCCTGCTGCTTCGTCGACTGAAATATTGTTGATAGTCACCATAGCCTGGTCATCGTCAATGATGGTGACTTCCGCCTGATTCACTGCTAAGATGACATCAAAGTTACCGGATTGAATATTGCTCAGGATGACCTGAAAACTTTCGTTCACTTCAACAGTATCCGAATCGATAATCGGAATAATGATAGTTTTAGATTGTTCACCTGAGTTAAAGGTTAATGTACCTGAAAGAGCGGTAAAATCCTGCTGATCAAAAGCACTATTTTCGGCTGTAAAAAAATCAACACTGACAGCAGTTTCAACCGGCTTGCTTAATTCGACGGTCAGTAAGGCAGTTCCTGCATCTTCATCGACAGAAATATCACTGATCGAAATATTGGATTGATCATCATCGAGGATTGTAACCTCAGCCTGTTCATTCGCAAAGACAACATTTCTTCCTGAAGCCTGAATAGAGTTAAGTTGAACCAGGAAGCTTTCTGTCTGTTCCAAAAGGTCCGAGTTCACCACGGGGATCATAATTGTCTGGGTGAGCTCGCCTGGATCAATCGTGAAAGTTCCGGACTGAGGAGCGATATAGTCATTGTCGCTGCTGGCAGACTGTTCCACTGTTGAGTAATTCACAGTGATTGCTGTGTCGACAGGATGGTCTAGAGAGACAACGATTGAAGCAACACCAATGTCCTCATTGACAGTCAGGTCTTCGATTGACAGCTGCGCCTGATCATCATCGTGAATGTGAACATAACCTACAGAGTCTGAGAGAATAATATCCGCGCCACCTGCCTGTGGATTGAGGAGTCTGACCAGAAAATATTCATCAATTTCCACTATGTCTGTATCCACAATGGAAAATGTAATGCTATATTCCTGCTCACCTGGCTGGAAAGTGAAGTTCTCAGCCTCTCCAATAAAATCTTCATTATTGATAGCGGAGCTCTGTGAGCTTGAATATCGCATGCTGACTTCTACGTCGACTGGTTGATCCAATGTGACATATACGGTAGCAGTGTCTGCAGTTTCATCTACTGTGACATCGCTGATCCTGACATGGACCGGATCGTCATCCTTAATTGTGACAATCGCCTGATCGTCGAAGAGTTCAGCATTCGATTCACCAGCCTGCAGGTTAGAGAGGTTGATTAAAAATTTTTCATCTGCTTCGACTTGACTTGAGTTGACGATTGGGATCGATATGGTCTTAGTCTGTTCTCCCACCTCAAATATGAGCGTGCCTGAATGGACAAGGTAGTCAGCGTTAACCAGAGCGGTGTCACTAGAAGTTGCAAAATCGACGCTGAAGGCTGAAGTCGGAGGCAGCGATGATGAAACCGTAACGACTGCTTCACCAGCATCTTCATCTACATAAATATCCTGGACACTGATCAATGGATGGTCATCGTCCAAAATGGTAATCGTGGCAGAACTGTCTCCCAGAGTAAGACCATACATGTCTGAATATGTGATACTCAGTAAATTAATCTGAAACGTCTCGGTATCTTCCTGGATCGCATCTTCTTTTAATATAAAAGAAAAACTGCGAGACAGATAGCCTGCGATAAGCTCCACTCGATCTGATCTTGGTGCGTAATCCTCGGGCTGAGTGGCAGTCACGTCTACTAACTCGTAAAAGACATATAAGTTCGTGCCGAGTGCTTTGGTGAGAGACAAATTGACATAGAAATTGCCGTCTTCCTCTCTCACTGTAAGATCGTCTATAGAAAGTGTACCTACATCGTTGTCGACAATGGTGATGTTACAGGCAAAGTTGTCCAGGTTTATGTTCGTGTCAGATGTTTCCAGACGGTTCAAAATGACTCGGAATGTTTCGTCTGCTTCGATGAGCTCATCTTCAAGAATCGGGATGGTAAACGATTTCGACTGTTCTCCCGGATTGAAGATCAAAGTCCCCGAAACATCTGTGTAGTCTTCAGATTCGTCAGCACTTCCTTGAACCAGAAAATAATTAAATTGAACCGCAGTGCTGGCAGGGCGATTCATCGTTACCGTAACTGTTACTGAACCATCTGACTCTTGAACAGAAAAATCTTGCGGAAGATTGATCCGGGCCGAGTCTCTATCGCGAATCTCGATTTCTGATTCATTGTCTGAGATGGGAGTGTTAATTCCATTGATCAGAAAATTGCTGATTTGGAATCGGAAATATTTGTTTAATTCAACCGTTGGGGAGTAAACGAGGGGAATTGATACGGTTTTAGTGGTTTCCCCTGCCAGAAAAACCAGAGAACCAGAGCGGGCGAGATAATCTGAAGTATCTCGGGCAGTACCATCCACAGTGGTATAGTCTATGCTGACAGTTCCGTCGATGGGAGCCGTTAATGTGATGTTTACTAATGCTTCTTCAGCATTCTCATCGACGGTGAAGTCCTGGATCTGGATCTGTGTATCCATGGAATCATAAATCGTGATCACAGCCTGATCGTTCGCTAGAATGACGTTCGCTCCGTTTGTCTGAAAATTGGAGATCTGGAGTAACAGTCTTTCTGGATCTTCGAAAATTGTGTCGTCGATCACAGGGATTATGATATAAAGGCCCGTGGTATTGGAAGTAATTGTTCTGGTCTGAGTTATTGAAGTATAATCTTCAGGACTGGAAGCGGTTTGATCTATCGTTGTGCAATCAAAGCTGATGGTCGAAGAAATGCGATTACTAATTGAAACTCTGACTTTTGCGGAACCTTCCCTTTCATCGACGGTCACGTCATGGATAGTGATAATACACTGGTCATCGTTTAGAATTGTGATTTCAGCCTGACTGTCTACCAACTGGATATTAGGTGAGCTAACCTGATTATTCAGACTGAGGTTTACCAGGAAAGTTTCAGAAAACTCTACGATATCATCATTTGTAAAATTAATATGAAGTTCTTTTGACGTTTCTCCTGGTTCAAAGATCAGGGTACCTGATTGATACTGAAAATCCTGACCCTCTGTAGCAGACTGTTCGGCAGTTGCGAAGCCGACATTCAATGTTGTATCCACTGGATGGTTTATACTGACTGTCAGCACAGCGGTACCCAGTTCTTCATCAACGGAGACGTCATTGATCGAAATACTGGCAAACTCATCATCAATGATTGAAATCTGGGCCTGACTTTGAATGAATGAAACCTCGCCTCCCGTTGTGACAGGATTACTAAGCCCGATCAGAAATGTTTCCAGGACTTCGACGCTGTTTCCATCAATTAGTGATACCGAAATAGTCTTCGTCAGTTCTCCCGGAGCAAAAGTGAGCGTTCCTGAAACAGACTCATAGTCACTTCCGGCGATGGCTGTCTGATCGAGAGATGTGTAATTGACAGTCAGTTCAGTGGGAAGCGCATGATCTAGAGTGACCGTCAGTAAGGCTACTCCGTCAGTTTCATTGACAGATAGATCGTCGATGGTCAGGTAGTATTGATCTTCATCATTAATGAATATATAGCCTGTATCCTCGGTTATTGTGACATTCGAGCCATTACCTTGCACATCACTGATTCTGACGTAAAATTTTTCCTGATTTTCTGGTATGTAATCATCGATCAGCGGGACTGATATTGTCTTGATCGTTTCACCCGGGTTAAATGTCAAGATTCCCGTGGTTGACTCGAAATCGGTTCCTTCCCTGGCTGAATAGAAGTGAGTCCAGTAGTTCATGCTGATTGCAGTAGGCGCAGCCTGTTCCAGTGAAACAGTAAGTACGGCTGTTCCATCGGCTTCATTTACGTTCTGGGTGTCAATGGAGAGAAAGAAATAATCGTCATCCAGAATGGTGACTTCTCCCTGTGCCTTTCTTAGAAACACAAACGGATCGTCCGAAACAAGATTACTCAAATTGACCTGAAGTGTTTCTGTCTCTTCTGAAAAAACGGAATCGATGATCGAAATGCTAATCGTCTTTGATGTTTCACCTGGGGCGAATGTGAGTGTTCCTGAAGCGGGTGTGTAATCATCGGTTTGGGCAGCTGTCTGATTGGCAGTCGAATAATCGACGGTGACCTGATCCGCAGAAGCTTTGTTGAGAGTGATGGTCACAGTCGCGAAGTCTGCATCCTCATTGACGGTGATATCCTCAACAGAAATGGCAGGGCCATCATCGTCAATAATCGTGACTAGCGCCTGACTGTCTCCAAAGATGACATTGCGATATTCATAAAACTGAATGTGGCTCAGGTTCACATAAAATGATTCTTCGTGCTCTCGCACGTTGTCATTGAGAACAGGGATAGTGAGGTAGTAGGGGGTTGGGGTATAACCCAGATTGTCAATGATGCCCGAAGTCGACTGGAAGTCTTCAGAATTGAACGCAGAGTTATTCACTGTGGTATAGTCCAGATCGAACGGGGCATCAACAGGAGCACTCCATATGATTTCTAATGTGACCGTTCCTTCTGATTCATTCACGGTAGCATCACTGATCGAAACCGTTGCCTGGTCATCGTTAAGAATTGTCACTTTAACCGGATCGCTGGTGTAAGTACGGATACTGGATGAGCGGTCCACTGAAATCGTAAATGATTCATCCGCCTCGACCACATTGTCTACCGTGATCGGAAAAGATATTGAGGCAGAAGTTTGACCTGCAGGAATAATGACGATGGGATTGATATCGAAAAAGTCAACATTCCTTCGTGCTGAGCCTCCTTCAATATTAAAATGAATTTCAAGATCTTCTGAAAGTATGCGATCTAATACGAAGTTGACTACAGCTGCTCCTTCGTCTTCATACACAGATACATCGTTGACGGTCAGAATGGGTAAGTCATTTTCGGGATTATCGTCATTGATGATGTATCCAGTTGCTTTGGGAACAATCAGAGTAGCGCCATTGGACGGGTTAGAAAGCAGGACTTCGAATGTTTCAAAGCCGGGACCTTCATATATCGTATCGCTATATACAACAATGGAGATGGTTTTAGTTTGAGAGAGAGCGGTCGGACTGGCATCGAATGTAACAATACCAGACTGTGCCTGATAGTCACCATCCGCCACGGTGGCAGTTCCATCAATGGTAGTGAAACTGACGGAAGAGTTGAAATTCAAATCTCCCTGACCTTCACCTTTGCGCGTTACTTCGAATGTAAAGATCGTTTCGCCGGAATCTCCTTCAGCTTTTCTGAGTACATTGATAGAAAATGCCTCATTATTTGAGTTGAATACATGGAAGCTACCTGCATCAGAACTGGTTGCATCACTCAAAGGTGCACTGGCTATCACGTGGGTGCCGGATATGGAAACATCATATCCAAATTGATCCTGAGGCGTTCCATCCTCTGAGAAAAATGTTTTTGATTCAATCCACGAATCGCCAAGCAGGCGATACAATGTGGCTGTCCCAGAATCTGATGCGTTTCCGTCATCCAGGATCGAGCCAATTACCATTAATTCAGTGGAGAGTTTGATGGAAAAAGCTGACTGGTCGTTTGCCTCATCTCCGGTATGGATGATTTTTTGCTGAAATTCCCAGTAACCGGAATTATTTTTAAAAATATAGGCAGCACCTTTATACGCAACCGTGCCCGTGGAAATCACACCCAGTTGATTTCCGTAGACGTCAAGATCGTATCCGAACAGATCATTTGTTGCACCATCGGGAGGTCCTAGAATCTGCTGCTCGACCCATGTACCGTCAATGTTCTTAAAGACATACACGGCTCCCGCATCATTTGACGATTCATTTGTGTCAGACTTTAAACCTGAAATAAAGATATAGTTACTTTGAATTGCCACAGACCAGCCAAATTGATCTGAGAGGGCTCCATTCGAAGCGGTAATCATTTGTGACTCTGACCAGTTCGTGCCCGATCGGGTAAAGGCATATGCAGCACCTGAGTCCGGAATGTTTCCCGGGCCATCCAATTCGTGGAAAGTCGAACCAACTATGATGGTATTGTTATCGATTGTAACTGCGCCACCAAATTGATCGCCGGCATTTCCATCCGATGCCGTCAGCTTCTGTTCGAAATCCCAGTTTGATCCATTCTGTCGAAAAACGTAAACAGAACCACTTTCATCACCCAGATCATCATCAGCGTATGCCCCAATCACGATGGTATCTCCATCGATTGCCACGCTTGAGCCAAACTGATCGCCTGCAGCAGCGTCGAATGCGGTGAGAGTTGCCACATACTCCCACGTATCATCAAACTCTCCTGCAGTGTTGTGAGTGTTGCGGAAATAGATATAAGCGGCACCAGCATCAGTACCAGCCAGATCACTGTCTATTACACCGACAACCATGTAGTTTCCATCAACCGAAATTTCATTTCCGAAATGGTCTCCGTCTGAGAGGGGCGCCGGCGGTGCTGTACTTTGAATTTCTACCAAGTCCTGAAAATCATCATTCAGAATGGTAGCTACTCCAATGTTATCTTCAATTGTTGTACCGGTACTATTGCCATGGAGCCGGACAGTGAAGAACTCATCAAGCTCCAGGGAAGAGTCCCCATTGACTAGAATTGTGATTGTCTCTGTTTGCGAAAGTGCTGTTGGATCTGCAGCAAATGTAAGTGTGCCAGACAAATTGGAATAATCGCCATCCTGATTTGATGCGGAATATTTGGATGTTACGTACTGTATGCTTGCATTACTGTTGAGATCCCCCGCGTTCGTTCCCGATCTTGTCACTGTAAAGAGAGCACTTGTCGTACCTGCATCGCCTTCTACAACAACTACGTCATTAATATTAAACACAGACGTCAAGAGAGTGCGGTCTTCGAGTTCTTCGACAGTAACAGGTCGTCTCTGGTGATTCAGAACAGCTTGCGTGCCGTAATGGGAACGAAGACGGCGCTTATGCGCGGGGTGATGGGAAGGTCGGAGATAGGATAAAAACGACCTTAACCAGTAGGTCAACAGCATGAGCGTCTGGTTCTTTCTGGTTTATTATCTGTTCAGTCAATTCGATAGCAGAACGACTGAGTCTAAAAGGCTTTATGGCTGGAGTGAGCTATGCGATTCGTATTAAAGAATCAGTTCACTTCAAAATGATAGGCTGCGCCTATTTGTACAGATGGCATGTCCATTAGCATACATGGACAATCTGACCATTGACAATAGATTTAATTGATAAAATGAGTGTATTAAGTGGTTTTGGATGTGTGGCGAGCGGGCAAGTTGCGTTTAATGCCAGCTGGCATGGCCGTTTTCACTCGGAAATGTCGCCTTACTCAAGACAGAATCTGGTTTGAAATCAGATTCTGTTCCTAGTAGGGGATGATCCGTCTGAGCTGGAAATTAATCACGTTGCCATCTTTGTGCTGAATCAGGTGACTTAATTCCTGGGCAGGGATATTCTGAGGAACATAGCGAATGGAGCTGTCCATAATGACTGCAATAAATTCAGGAGAAGTAAGGTTTCCCAATGCTTTGACAGGATTCTCAGGATCGAAGGGAAGATCGCCGGGTTTTGTCCAGGGTACTGCTGTGTCTGGGGCGGCGACTACGAACTGAATCGTGTTGATGAAACCATCAGTAATGTCTCTCCCTTTGGGACCACGACCTGCTGCAAAAGGAGTCAGTTTGCCCGAAAATGTCATGGCTTGTGTGTTTCCCAGCTCTACTTGAGAATCGAACTGATAGATGTCCGGTATTTTCTTCAAGAGAGTTTTGTTGTGGGGACTGTCCCAGCTTTCATCCAGATGGAATTCATTATAGAGATCAGCCTGATCGACGAAGGGGAGCAGATGGACGCGCCAGCTTAACAGCGGTTTGTTTTCCGCCAGGTGTTCATCGGCTAAAGGGAATTGGCCATATTTTTCCCTGTAAGTGTGAAAAGCCGATGCAAGCAGTTTGAGGTGATTGAACTGGCGGAGTTCTTCAGACGTCAGCATTGATTCAATTACAGTGAATTCTCTCCAGTTGAGCCGTGTTCTATCTTGTGGGCCAATTATGATTTTCCACACCTTTTCATCAATCTTTTTACTGACCGACATAATCGATCCATCGGCACGTAACACTGGAATACTGGCAGCAGTGTAACCAAGTTCCTCCAGAGGATGGTAACCATTCAAGCCAGTGGGGTTAGTCCATTCCACTGCCTGATCGGGTCCCGCTTCGACCACCATCACCGTATTGTTCCTACCATCCAGGAAGTCTTTATTTTGTGTTGGAGTTCCCCGCGGAAACATCGTGTTTGGGGAGAGAATGTTACCTAAAGTCCTGTTCCACTTTCCTTCAAAAATTCGAAAGCGGGTTTTGTTCGAGTCTGCTGGAGTATCCGGGGAGCGGAAGACATCGGGCATGTTTTCAGCAAGTGGCGCATTGTGAGGACTATCCCAGTCTTCATCCAGTTTGAATTGTTCGTACAGTTTATTCAGACCAAGGAAAGGTAGAAGATGTACCCGCCAGCTGACTTTCAGACGACCATTTTCGTCATAATACTCAGGATGCGACTCAGGTGTCGGCAGGTAGTATTGGTTTTTGTCCTTGAAGTTTTGGAACGCCAGACCAATCTGCTTAAAACGTTCTTTGACTGCCTGGAAACGCTCGGCTTTCATCGGCTCGTCAGTCTTGATTGCCAGCAGAAGGTCGCTCAGTTTTTCTTCTGAGGCAACAGGTGGATTTTCCTCAGCAGTTGGAGATTCCTGTTTGCTTTCAAGATCCGTTGTTTGACTTTTCTGGCAGCCAGCTGTGAGTGAAATGAGTAATATAAGATTTAATATAACAACGATATCACGAATGACAGGCATGAACTGAACTCCCGGAAAACACGTCTGCGGTTGAGATCCTGGTGTAGAATAGATCTGTGAAAAAGAAGCTTGGTGCCTGCCTCCATTTCGATTCAGCCAGACTCGCCGAAACAGAAAGAAGTGGTTTAAGTCTATCCGTTGGTATAACTTGAGGCAAGTTATATGCAAAGTTGCAAAGTGCTGATGGGGTAATCCAATCTGACTTATTAAACAGTTCAGGAAATGAAGCAACGAAGGATCATTAATCTCAGAACTGGTTTTGCATACGGAATTCTTGCTGATAGCAAATGCAATCTGTGAAAGGTTGAGATATTATTGTGCTCTGTTCTTCAAATATCTCACCCACTGACTCACTACAAAAAAAGAAACTCACCTATGAATCATACCGGGCAGTCTCGCCGTTCATTCCTGAAATCATCTCTCGCTATGTCGGGGACAATATCACTCGTCGCCAGCAGTCTGGCTCAGGCTGAATCAAAGTCAGCAGACAAACCATTGATGGCCTATGTAGGTACATTCAGTTCTCCTCTCCAGGATGTTCTGGACACGCAGGTTGATCTACCCCCCGGCAATGGGCGCGGCATTCATCTGTTTCAGATTGATCGCAAGACCGGAGAGATGACCCCCGCCGGCATCCAGCGGATGGGGACAAGTCCCAGTTGTCTGGCGGTCAACGCCGCTGGCACACGACTTTATTCGACGAATGAAACCGATCGCGTGGGGAAAGAGAAGCATGGTTCCGTTTCCGCATTCGCTATTAACAGAGAAGATGGATCACTTACACCGCTCAACAAAGTCAGTTCAGGGGGAGACGGACCGACTTATGTGAGCATGCATCCCTCAGGAAAATATCTGTTGATCGCCAATTATTTTGGTGGTTCGGTTTCTGTGCTTCCCATTCTGGAAGATGGATCTCTGGGTGAAGCGACCGATGTTAAAAATGATGCCGGGAAGATTGGTCCCACCACTGCTGAAAATGCACCGGAAGGCAGCTATGCTTTCAGCGGCCATGATCACACGCACGCACATATGATTCAGGCTGATCCTTCCGGACGTTTTGTTCTGCACGTCGATCTGGGACTGGATAAAATTTATATCTGGAAGTTCGACGAGAAATCCGGAAAGCTGACTCCGAACGATCCGCCTGCGATCTCACTACCTCCCGGCGATGGTCCCCGACACTTCCACTTTCATCCCAATGGACGCTGGTTCTATTCCATTCAGGAAGAAGGTTCGACCCTGGTCCTGTTCGATTATGATACGAAAGCAGGAACCCTGACTGCGCGTCAGACTGTTTCAACACTGCCAGATGGCTTTAAAGGCAGCAACTTCTGTTCTGAAATTCTCGTTTCAGAGGATGGGAAGTTCGTTTACGCGGGCAATCGCCTGCATGACAGCATCGGCATTTTCGCAGTCGGTCCGCAGGGGGAGCTGACCTGGGTGGCCGACGAGTGGACCCGCGGCAATTATCCGCGCAGCTTCAGTTTCGATCCCACCGGTGAATTTTTGTATTGCTGCAATCAGCGGGCCGACAGCGTGGCTGTATTCAAAGTGAATCAACAGACCGGCAAACTGACATTCACAGGCCACTACGCCGCCGTCGGTAACCCCTCGCACGTCGTCTTTTTGGATCTGGCGATGCAGGGGAGCTGATGCCGCCCAGGGCAATTGCTGCTCTTAGACGCCACAAAAACAAAAACCCGACGGGAAAGGTTTTCACACCATTTCCCGTCGGGTTTTTATAGTACCGGAGGTGGGACTTGAACCCACACGGGGTTTACCCCCACTGGATTTTGAATCCAGCGCGTCTGCCGATTCCGCCACTCCGGCTTAAGATTAAGATTATATAGTCTAACGCTTTAAGGAATTCAATGGAAATGCCTTAAAATATCGCATTCATCGACTGGTCAGGCAGCTGTGTACTGAATTTAAGCCTCAGATGCGTTGTTTCAGGCTGCTTCGATGGCGGTGCTGGAAAGCGGGAACTTAAGCGTAAAAGCGGTTCCTTTGCCGACGGCACTTTCCACACGAATTCGGCCGTGATGTGCTTCCATGACCTCTTTAGCCAATGAAAGACCTAAACCGGTTCCTCCCTGGCCGTTTTCATCAGCTTCTTTGGTGGTATAGAACTGATCGAAAATGTGATGCAGCTGCTCTGACGGGATACCGGCTCCACTGTCGCGTACGATGACTTCTGCCATGTTCGCTTCCGCATTCAGTCGCACCGCCAGATCGAGTCGACCGCCTGTAGGCATGGCCTGTCGTGCGTTGACGATCAGATTGACAAGGACCTGCTGAATCTGGTTCGGATTGAGTACGACTTCCGGTTGGGCCTCGAAATGAGTGTGCAAATTGACACGGTTCATGGAGAGGTCTTTCTCGACCAGGGCAATGACACTTTTTACCAGCACGACCAGGTCAACCGGTTCCTGGCGACTTTCACTGCCACGGGCGTAAGAGAGCATGCCTGTTGTGATTTTTGCAGCACGCTGGCCGGCAGACAGGATTTTGTTAAACGCTTTCTCACGCCGTTCTTCTTCTTTGTGACGCAAACCAAGTTTGGCGTAATTGATGACGGTCGTCAGAATATTATTGAACTCGTGAGTGATTGAAGAGGCCAGGGCACCAACGGAACTCATTTTCTGAGCATGGATCAACTGTTTCTGGTAATCTTCTATCTGGGCTTCCAGTTCTTTGACCCGTTGTTCCAGTGATTCGATTGTTTGATTTGACATGAACCGCTTGCATCCTTGCGTGGCGATTGAGTGACTTATAGAAAACAGCGTCTCACCGCTGGTTCTGGAAATACTAACTAATAATAAAATATCGGCGTCCTGAAGACAGGACTCCAGATCGTCCCGACAGACCCGTTCAATGCGTTTGGAGAAATAGTCAGCAGGCTCCTGTTATCGAAAATAGACAGCATTGTAGAAATAGGGGGGATGGGTTCTGGTGCCCGGAAATCCCGGTCGCTGTGATTCGATTTACCTCATATCCATTACTGGAACTCTCTTTCTGATTGCTCACGTACCCTGATTTTCACTGTGATTGTAAGTCGTTGACATAAAAGGGAAATAACAGTAATTCAACGAGAGACTTATCAGAAGATCTGCTTTTGTTGATGCGATATTCGGTACGGATTACTTTGAAATCGCAAGCCTGGAATGAGGAGAGATCAGAAAGATGACTCATCGTAAGTTAGAAATGGCATTAAGCGGAACTCTTTGCGCAGGTGTCCCAGGCTGACATTTTGCGATCATTCCTGATCGAATGATGTTGGGGGCCGGAATGAAGGCGCAGATCCCACTGGTTAAGTAATTTCAGGCCAGACAGGAATTGCATGGCCAGCTTGATTATCAGCTGGCAGAACGAACGATCAACCTTCGGCTGTTAACAGGCGAAGGGGAACTATGCAGCGATCCGCTCTTCTTCGGGACCTTGATTTTGCTGATCCTCTTCCAGTTTTTTCCTCGCAGCCGTCTGTATCCGGTAGGCGATTTCTTTCGCGATCGCCTGATTAAAGGAGATCTGGAACTGGTGGAATGAAAACTGTGCGGCACAGCACCAGCCGATGACTGGCTGACAACGCTGTGGTCTGAGCTCCAGTTCACGGACTGCACCGACAAGAGAGGCAACCGTTTGTTCTTCAAAATAAATTCCACTTCCCAGGCCATTCTGTTCGAAACAGACGACTGACCGGGCTGCTTCGCAGTCAGAGTAGATCACCACGGGGGTACCACAACTCTGAGCTTCAACGGCGGAGAGATCGAAATCAACATCACGGGGACAAATCACTGCAGAACAGAGGCGGTATTGATCCCGCAATTGCTGATCATCCAGTGGACCCAGAACTTCGATCAATGAATGATCCTGCAGTTCCTGTGGGAGGTCCTCGGCAGAGATCCCTGCAATCGAGAGGCTGTGTCCCAGTTCCTGACAGGCATTTACCGCAAGTTGATCGGATGCCGACCACTGGCCATCGACAATCAGCAGGTAAAATTCACTTCTCTGTTCAAATCCGGAGCAGAAGAAGTCAGTGTCCACAGGTGGTTTGACGAACGAGGTGAATCGATCTCGGTTCTGATTCTGAAGCGTTTTGGTGGGAACAACAAACTCAACATCGGTCAGACCGTTGATGAGCTGCTGATTGAGTGGAGTCTGGTTACTGGAAAGAGGCTCCAGGTAACACATGTGTAACTGATGCTCTTTGCATTTCACAGAGGCAGCAGCTTCGAGGCTGGTACTGATGATCAGATCAGAGTCAATCGAATTAATTTCCTGCGCAGGAGAAAATTTCGTACCGAAGCGGGCGATCGTCGATGAGTGAGGCCAGGCCTGATTCAGTGCTTCCCAAATACAGTACTCGATACGAGTATGTGATACGCCGGTATGCACTAATGTGACACTCATTTTGTTTCCTCCTTGAAACGTTGATGAGCCAGTATGGATTTCTCTTGCGATCAGACCAGCAGTGCGCTTGCCGGTTTTTCGGTATCGAATGATAAGATAGGAATTCTGAAGAAAGGTCTCTAGACCATATCACCTTCGCCGGTGATCTTGGCAAATCTTAATATTTTGGTCAATGCGAATCTGTTCAGAAAGAGGCGTCCGCGGCGATCGCGTGAAAAAAAGAATGATAACCTTCTTTATTAACTACCGCTGAACACAGGTTTTTCAGAGTTGACCAGCGAGTCAGAAGCAGCGAGGCGATTCTTGTAAATCAATTCAAAATCAGGAACGGTGACTCCCTGTTCTGCCTGATGGATCAGGGCTGCCATCTCCCAGGCAGTCACATAGTAATATTTCCACTCCGGATGCCGTTCTGCTTCTGCACGAAGTTCGCTGTGAAACGCTTCTGTTTCGGCTCCCAGCAGGGTGTCGATATTCCCGGGTTTGGCACCGTGGGTATGGAGTTTGATGAAAGTCCAGTCTGGACGTCCTGTGACATGCACGTCTGCAGCCAGCCAGTGATGCAGGCGATTGACTGTCCCGGGACGTCCCGCATGCAGGTCGGAATTTTCGATGCGAGGCATGACCCCCCATTTTCGTTGACTCCAGTCGAGTCTTAAGGGCCCCTGGATCATCAGCAGGCTGTCTGAATCAGGTGTTTGACCGACCTGGGCATGAACCCCCTGATTCTGTGACTTCCGTTCGCCTGGACGGTTTTTGGCGTAATAGATGCTGTTGATGATCTCGGTCTGGGTATTACTGGGGGCCGAAGGCATCGTCAGGTCGGCATAACAGCCGGTTTCCAGCAGGATTTCAATTTCATTGTCTACTCCACACCAGCGACCATCGGGGCGTGAGTTGCAGAGTGCCCAGTTGCCGTGAATAAAGCTGTAGAGAATCTCACCCGACTCTGGATCTTTACGCAACAGTCCATGTCGATTAAACAGGGTCTGGCGAAACTCGTTCATCTTCTGTCGCAGGCCATCCGCTGTGTCATGATCATGATGCAGGTGAATTTCCACATCACCGTAACCCAGTTTACACAACGAAGCCAGGCGATCCAGATACTCGGGAGCGTACTGGTCCTGGGGGTAGAAGAATGTATGTTGTGGTACCTGTCCCCGCGAATCGCTGAACCGGGAGAATCGAGCCGGGTATTCTTCACACCAGCGATCGACGCGGGCAATCGCTTCTGATTTCGTGGGGTTACCCCATTCCGGTTCAAAGTGATCACAGACTGCAATAAATATGTGTCGGGGTTGTTCCGGGCTGAACGTGACTTGCGGATCCCGCTTCCTGGAAAACAGATAGGCAGGCAGCCAGTATTGCATGTTTCGGGCTCGAATGGCAAAACAGACTGCGCCTGCCAGACCGAGCAGTACTGTGACACAGATCAAAATACAGATAGATAAAAACAGGGACATTATATTTCAGCTTTTTGTAAAGGGGATGGTGTCGGCAGTCATCATTTCCGCATCGCTGATGACAGGCTCGGTTTCAGGAAGTTCCTGATCGTTGACCGGAACAGAGGTCGGCTGACTGCGTTCGGTGCGTTCCCAGATGCCACTTTGTCTGGTAAAGAGAAATCGATACAGGCCGATTCCTAAAGCCAGATTCATTTGAACGAACATACCGGGAACGCGGCAGAGTTTGAGGAGACGACTGTTGCCGTTCAGCTTCATGCCGATGAAAGCTGAAGCATAAAACAGTATCTGCAGCGCCAACGTTGCCTGATACAGCGGTTGATTCAATAAAAACAGGTTGCTCAGAAAAGCCAGTCCCATAAAGACCGGACAGAACCAGCGCAGCAGTTTGTGTGACCAGAAGGCAAATGCAATCGAACCGTAGCGGGGATGCAACAGTCCTTTGAGGTGTTTCAGGCTCTGAAAGGCGCCGGTGCCGATGCGAATCCGTCGTTTGAATTCTGCCTGGACGGAGGTTGCAGATTCCTCGATCGCGCAGGCACTTTCATCATAGATGAGACGTTGTCCTGCCAGGTGAACCCGCATGCCAATCAGAAAATCGTCGATGATGGTATCTGCCGGGATTGGCTGGTAGAGTGATTTTTTTAAAGCATACAGGGCACCATTCACACCCAGGACCGCGCCGAGCCTGGTTTCACAATGCTTGAGGAAATTCTCGTACTTCCAATACAGTCCGTCTACATTCTTTCCGGTTTCTGCATCTTCCAGGATCAGTTGCCCACAGACACAGCCGGTTGATTCGTCCCGGAAGTGCCTCACCAGCTGTCTGATACATTGTGGATCCATGTTGGTGTTCGCATCGGAAAAAACGAGAATCTCTCCCGCAGCCTGGGGGACACAGTCATTCAGTACCGATGCTTTCCCGCGGCGCTGTTCAAACTGAATCAATTTGATTTGATCATTGCCGTACGAGTTGACCAACTCACCTGTCAGGTCTTCGTTTCCATCGCAGCCAATCAGGATTTCCAGTTTTGATGTCGGATAATCGAGTCGGGCCAGGTTGTTGAGACGTTCCAGGATCACTGCTTCTTCGCGGTACGCGGCGATGATGATCGAAACGGTCGGTAGAGAATTCGTATCGATCGGTTCTGGTGTTTCTGTCACCTGTGGCCCGGATTTATTACGTGCCAGCAGCCAGATTACCAGAGGGTAACCGACATAGGAAAAACCAATCAGAAACAGGGATGTCCAGAACAGGCTGGCGATCAGAATGGAATTCATGCGGATGATCCTTTCTGGAGCTGTTTGTAGGGTAATTCAGCCTGATTCACTTCAATCTGTTTCATTGGCTGACTTTCATTATGAACTTTGATCACCCGGGCCGGGATACCCCCAACCGTGGTATGTGGGTCAACATTCTTGACAACAACGGCATTGGCACCGACTTTGGAATGTGATCCCAGCTGGATGCCACCAATAATTTTGGCACCGGCCCCGATGAAAATATCAGATCCAAGTTCGGGGGAAGTATTGCGCTCGGCGCCGATTGTGACCTGGTGCTCGAGCTTGATGTCGTCACCAGCTTTGACTGAGCCGTTGATAACGATTCCCTGGCTGTGGATGATGACAAATCGTCTTCCAAAACTGGCGCCCCGGCCAATGATGCACTGGCAGAAGATGGCATTACATTTATTAAAAATCATGGAAAGCGGAAACAGTTTCCAGGAATCAGACCATTGCATCAGACGATACCACAGCATGGCCATCGTGCCATCCGTCAGGCAGGTCTTCAGCAGGCTGCGGAAGCTGTTACTCCCGTAACACCATTCTGATTTCGCTTTCAGGTCTTCCCAGAACTTCATATTCTGCTCACTTTGTATTCGCTGTCTTGAGGTAAGAGGTTGAGTTGATCAGACTTTGCTGTTCACAAGTTGATTCAACAGATCTGCCAGTTGTCCTGCCTGATATTCCCGTTTGAACTGATCAATCTGTTCCGATTGAGAAATGCAGGCGTCATGGGTTTCAGTGAGTCGTTCGGTTAACCAGGTAGCCATTCCCGCAATATTATCTGCACGGAAATTGGAAGCAGGCCAGAAACTGCCAAGGATGTCTGCCGTCTCACCTGCAGGAGTAATCGACAGAATTTCCCGTTGAATCGCCAGGTATTCAAACAGCTTGGCAGGAGCGACGCGGTCGGCTCCTTCGACATCACTGAGTAACAGGCAGAGGGCATCTGCTTTGGCCATCTTTTTCAGCGCTTCGTGATGTGCACAGTAATCTTCAGTGATCAAGGTGCAGGAAGTCGGTTTGATTCGCTCCAGCAGCGCCTGTTGTTCCGGTGTTTTTCTGCCAATGAACTGCAGTTCCAGGTTTTTCAGGATCTCAGGCTGTGCCTGATGAACGGCTTCAATGGTGTGAATCAGTGGTTCGACTGTAGTCAGATTCCAGAGCGTCCCCGTGTAAACAATACGAAATCGTTTCTGTTCTGTCTGGGATTGTGGCTTCTGCTGAAGTTCGAGCAGGTGTTCGAAGTCATCCATGTCGAAACCGTTGTAGATGCATTTGCCAATCGCATCTGTACCAAACTGATGTGCGCGGTCGAGCAGCCTTTGTGTGCTGGCCTTGGTGGTGGCAACGATGGCATCTGCGTGCTTCATCACCGATTTCTGTAAACAGGTCTGAATCAGATGCGAAATCCGATCCTGTTGATGATTTTCCAGATATTTACTGCTCAGGTCCCATTCGTCTCTGAAATCAACAATCAGAGGCAGCCTCGAGATGCGTTTCAATTTGCTGGCAAGGATCAGATTGGAGTAGGGGGGCGCAGTCGCCAGAATGGCGTCATGATGCATTTCTTTCAGCAGTTTTTTTCCTGCTTTGAGTGCATTGGGGTACCAGAGGATTTGAGAATCGGGCTGGAGCAACAGACCTGCACCTGACCGGGCGATCTTGCGGCAGGCCGATTTCACGGGTGACAGCAGACTGGTTGACTGACTGTTCTGATTTTTATTTGACATATTCTTTTTGAGTGAATAATCCGGTTCCCAGGTTCGGGCTTTGACCAGATTCGTCTCTTCGGGAATGTCGACCAGCAGGCTGTTGTCGAATACGGGGACCGAAGGATTGGCCGCCATCAGCACGCTCACATCCCAGCCATATTGACGCAGGTATTTGACGAATTTCACCGGGCGCTGAACGCCGGCTCCCCCGACCGGCGGAAAGTGATAGCTGACCAGCAGCAGCCGTTTTCGCGCAGTCTCCTGAGGTGCATTTTCCCGGGAGTCTGAAGTCTCAATTGGCCGAGTGATAATGGTGGACATGGTTTCGTTGTTCTTTCAATATTATATATCAGACGCAAGCCTGTTGTGTGCGTGTTGCGTACTGCGGTTTCTTTTCAATCCAGTGGCTGACGGTATGAGACTGGATATGGAAGTCCTGGCGTTCAGAGAGCTGACGGACTGCCTCAATTGCGTGAGGGTGGTTGTCATGCATCAGGCAGAAGTTTCCCGAAACTGGTTGATAGTTCTGACACCAGTTAATGATTTCAGACTGGTCGTGCATTAAATAATCACGGGGATCGATGTCCCACAGGACGACACTGCGCTGTTGACGCCAGAGTCCCAGCAGTTTGCCGAAATTCAGTTTGCCTTTAGGCGGGCGAACCAGATTCGCTTTCCCTCCGGTAATCTCCTCGAGGATTCGATTGGTCTCCTGGATCTCTTCCAGAAAACGGCGTGTGGATGTCTGTGCCGGTTCGGAATGTGTCAGCGTGTGATTACCCAGCTCGTGACCTTCCTGGACGATGCGTTCAATCAGGTGCGGGTATTGTTGTGCTTTTTCGCCGATGACAAAAAATGTTGCCTGTTGCTGATATTTCTGTAAGACGTCCAGCAGGAGAGGCGTGTATTCCGGGTGGGGACCATCGTCAAAAGTCAAAGCAATATTAATGAGTGGTTTGCTGTCTGGGTTGCAGCAGTTGGTTTGTGTGTCCGATTCAAAGTGATCAGCAGCACCATGTACCAGATACAGTTTCCGCGGAATCACTGCGGGAATTGCTTTCTTGACAAACTGGCGAATCGTATTCATGGCGGCTGTTTTCAGGTTTGTTGTTTTGTTTTTTTGTCTTTACTCTGATAAGACGAACGAGTTTTCTGTTGTCCGGTCAGGCCAGCTGTGTAACGTGTACTGCAGTCGGATAATATCTGACTGATCTGCAGTGATGACTCCTGCCATGACATCGGTTTAAAACTCCTTTGCTCAGAAGGAGTCGTCGCTTCCAGCATTTCGGAAATCGCTACTGCCAGTTCACTTGAATCTTCAGGTGTCACCAGTCGATCACAGTCAGGGGCTGCGATTTCGGGAATCCCCCCCACACGACTGGCTACAAACGGTTTACCGCAGGAGATTGCTTCCAGAAGCACATTGGGTATTCCTTCTGAGAGACTTGGTAACGCAATCAGATCCGCAGCACGATACCAGTCCACCAGCCGGTGTTGCTGTTGTGATCCCTTTAACTGGAAAAACTCTCCCAATCCGGCTTGTTCGATTTTTTGTGATAATGCTGATTCCAGTGAACCATTTCCTAAAACATAGCACGTAAAATGAGTGCCCACTTTACTTATTTTCTCGCAGGCCTGCAGAAGGACAGAGTGTCCCTTGACCGGTTCCAGACGTCCGACACTGACAATGATCTTTCGATCCAGGGGAAGACCCAGGCGTTCGCGGGCGGCCCGTTGATCGCCGGGACTGAACAGTTCCCGATCGACACCACGATAAACCGTATGGATTTTCTCCGCATGAACCTGCAGATCGGTTACCGCGTTCCTGATGTCGTTGCTGACAGTGATGACGCCGTCTGCCTGCTGAAGGACATTTTTAATGGCACGTTTTCTGTTCTTATTTCGAGTGAGCAGCAGCACATCACTGCCACCGGTCATGACAACGACGGGAATACCATGTTCATGTGCTGCTTTGACGGCCACTTCACCATCAGGGTGTAACCAGTAGGACAGGATAATGTCAGGTTGAAAACGGGAAATGGTTTTTTGCAGGCAATGGTGCAGGGACCATGACAGGAACTGCCCATAGTGCTGGTGGAGCAGCTTCGGGGGGTAATAGAAGCGTGGGTACTCCACACTGAGTTGGCTTGAATTTTCAATGGGAACCCATTTGCGATCAATGGTTTTTTTGTTTTTCAGTACATACGAAGCTTCATCGAGCCAGGAGACCGGTGTAATCACATGTACGCGGTGGAATTGAGACAGTGATTCAATCATGGATCTGTTGAACGTACCTTTCCCGGGATGAATCGGGTTGGGAAAAACGTTGGATAGGAATAAAATCTTCATTGCAGGACTGTCTTCAGTTGATGGATTAAGATATTTGATCATTTTCTAACGGCTGCCTAGTTTTCGATATCGCACCAGCTGCCGAACTGCTGTGTGGGCTCCCGAGGTTTTCAACAGGTTTCGTAATGACTGTTCCAGCCACCAGGACGATTTCAGGTACCAGGTCAGGCTCTTGTTTTGTAGTGTGCGAGGAAACAGTATGACTGATTGACTATGAGCTGTGTCTGAGGCGTATCGCTGTTTGTACTCTGCATCACCAGTTCCAAAGTCAAATATCTTTGGGGGGGCATAGCTGATCAGGTCCTCCAGGATCAGCAGAAGTAGTGTTTCACCAGGCGAGATGCGCGCATAGTTCAGGTCAAATCCAAATTCCTGATCATGGTAAATACCTTTGTACTGATGCCCAATTTTGAATGCGACTGGCTGGTCGTCCTCCATCAGCAGATACGAACGCAGGGAGTCGTTTAGCGCAAGGAACATCAGTTCTTCCAGTTCCTTTTCACTGTTTTTAACGCGAAGCCCAAGATACTGAGATTGCCAGGTATTCAGGGATATCTGATGCGCTGCCGACAGGAAGTCTTCAACCTGGTCGGGTTGTGTGATCCTGACCAGACGCAGATGGGAATTGTCTCTGATTAATTTGCGGTGTTTGCGTCTTGATTTCGAGCGAAACTGATTCCAGTACTCTTGTGGGTTTTCCGGAAAATAAATCAGACTACGAGGTTGCTGCCCCGTATAAGAATAGCTAAACCAGTCTGGTGATATTGTTTTCAATGCCTGATTTATCGGGGAATCGCATAATATATCACCCAGAAGCAGAAATCGTCCCTCTGATTTGTGACAGAAGTTGATTACTGATTTCAGTAAGGATTTCAGAAATGTAACGTCATGACTATGGGAATCAGCCATCAGAAAACGATGACCACACAGGTAGAATCCTTTTAGTTTAAACGCGGGCCCCATAGCACGCAGGACCTTTGAATTCTTAATTTTGGGTAGGATCGTTCCCACTGCGACAGGACGGCCAGCCAGGTAGCTAATCATCAGGTAGCCGGTCCGCTGATGTTCTTCCTGTAACAGGCTATTGATGCGCATCACATGATCTGGATGTTGATCCAGCCTGGAGTGGGGGTCGGCGTGAAACAACCCTATCCAATCCTGATACAGTTGGGAGAAATTATGAAGCTCCGTTGAATTCAATGGATAAAACTGAGTCGTCAGTGTGTCAGAATGAACAGGGACAGGCTTCTGTAAATTCTGATACACGATACCGGTATTTATGTTTGTTGTCTTCATGGCGGGTTATTTTTCAGATAATGAGTTTAAGAGTTCTAAATACAGGTTTTCATAGTCTTTGATCATGGTGCGGATGTTGAAATGCTGTTCGACCCGCTTGCGTGCCCGCTGTCCTATTTCTGCCCACTGACACTGATCCTGGCACATTTGAATCATGGCTGATGCCAGGGATTCGGGATTTGCAGAGGGGACCAGTAAACCGGTGGCCGGTTGTTGTACAATTTCAGGATTTCCACCCACGTTGGTTGCAACAATCGGTAAGCCGACCGACATGGCCTCCAGCAGCGTCAGCGAAATCCCCTCTGTCAGCGACGAAGAGACATAGAATCCTGCCTGGCTGAGCAGCTGGGGAACATCGCTTCGCTCGCCCAGAAATTCGACCTGTGCATTCAGGTTTAAATCGGTAGTGAGTTCCTCAAGTCTGGTTCGTTCGGGGCCGTCTCCCACGATGAGGAGTCGGAATTCCGGAATTTCTCGTACGACCTGCTGTACTGCATGCAGCATGGTCGCGAGGTCTTTTTCCGGTGAGAGTCGCGATACTGTGATCGCGGTCAGTTTTTCAGCGGGACCGGTAAAGACAAACCGATCAACATCGATCCCATTCCAGATGCGGGTTACTTTTGTGTCGTCCAGCCAGCCGATTTTCTTACAGCGCAGACCGGTGTCATCTGATACAGGGACAACGCGGTCAGCAAAGCGGCTGGCAATGGCAAACTGCATCCGTTCGCTGAACGTCTCTCCAAAACGTCTACCGTGTCGTGTTTGAATCGTCACTGGAATCCGGGAACGATATGCGGCCAGACTTCCATAAAAGTGAGGGTAGGCGTTATGTGTATGCAGCAGGTCGTAGTCTCGCTGATTCAGAAAATCCGACAATTGCCTGATCTTTGCGAGTTTTCCGTGCGCCGTCAGCGGGAACTGGATGACCGGACAGCCAATCTGTTGAATTTCTTCCGCCGGGGCACCTGTCTCACCCAGCGCCACAAATTCCAGTTCGAACTGATCACGATTATGATAGCGGGCAAAATCGACCAGCAGTCGTTCCAGACCTCCCGTGCAGAGTGTCAGGCTCAAGTGGCAGACGCGCAGTCGTTTTCCTGCAGCCGAATCCTTCTGATTCGCAGTGTCTACTGCGTTAATTGCTTCGATTGTACTCATTGCGATTGATCCATTCAGTAGAATTATTCCTGGTCGCTATTGCGAATCAGATTCATGGTCTGTTTGATTTTTCTTAATGCATTGAGGGCGGTGAATTTCCAGCGGGGACGCTGGATCTGCGCCCAGGTCAGATAGCTGTGGTGCGTACTCATCTTCTGTTTGTGGTGACTGTTGCCTGCCAGGAAGTCGTAGGCATCAAAGCCGCGCTGAAAACATTCCTCAATACATAGATAGTCAGTGATGACACCCGGGCTGAGTTTGCCACAATATTCAGCAGAACCTCCCTGATAGCAGAGCACACGATTCCGGTCGATCAGGACCTGGACACAACCAATGACTTCGTCTTCAATTTTGACGCGAAACAGCCCCATCTGGCCGGTGGGAATCAGTTTCTGGATTAATGTCTTATGGAATTGAGTAAATCGTTCGCTGGCATAAGAACCGGGTTGGCCTTCTTTCTGCCAGCGAGTCTGATGCAACTCGACCAGGTCTGCAAAAATCGATTCTGCCTGTTCGATGGTTTCTGCCCATTCCGTTGTCAGATTTCCATAAGTCTTCATGTTCTTGCGCAGGTTTTTCCGGGTGGAGTAGCCAAAGCCGGAAATCACTTCCCGCTCTTCCTCACGAATCAGCTTCAGATCGAAATACCGACTCTCAATTTTTCGGACCGAAGTTTCAGGCAGTGAGAGATTCCAGCTTTCGAGTTCGTCACTGGCGAAGCCATCAAAGGACAGGGAATCCCAGTTCGGATGATCGGAAAGCAGTTCGAGCAGTGCATTGATGAAGGTGGACTGATCAGCGGGTTGAATCAACAGAGAGTTGTATTCGACGCAGACACTGTCAGCCGCCGGTTCACCAGCCGTTCCCAGGTGCAGGGTTTTGATGGGAAGCGGGCCGTCAAACTGTTCTACGCCTTCTGTTAACAGACAGATGCCACAGGGAGTATTGTTCCGCGATGCAACCACAAACGAATACGGCAGTAAGTCGCCATACTGCTCAATCCAGGTTGATGTCCAGACCGCAGAACACATCAGGGGAACTGCTTCGAACTGCGCTTCCAGATTCTGCCAGATTTGCAGGCAGTCCTGAGTCTGGTCTTTGTCACGTATGTGCAAAGTCAGCGTGTCTGAGCCGGATGTTTGAGTTTCAGTATTCTGGTTGATGTCTTGATCAGGGCAATTGATAGTGGTCATGTTAATGCTCATCGTGTTTTAATATCAAAAGAACTAAGATTTAATCGATTCAGGAACAGAGCGGTGTAACAGCAGTGTCCCTTTTTCAATGATCAGCCAGGTGCCCAGCAGAAAGACACCCCCTCCGGCGGCAACCCCCACCAGAATGGTCCAGGAATTACGTATTTCAAAAAAGTGTGGTAAGAAATAGGAATAACCCAGCAGCACCAGCAGTGGTGCCAGGGTGGGAGCAATCGCCGTTCGCAGCAGTTGACTGGTTGTGATATTCAGTTTCTTCATCGCGTAAGGCAGGGTGATTCCCAGCTCAGCAATCAGAATGGGAATTGCCGTTCCCAATGCGACGCCAACGAGCCCCAGTGACTGAATCAGGATCAGTGACAGAATCAGGTTAGCAACGGCTTCACTGACGTAGATCAAAGAAGGAATTTTGACATGCCCCATGCCATACAGGACCGAACGGAATGTGGTGACCGGTAAGGCAATGATACGGGCCCCCAGTAAAATCATCAGAATGACATGGCTTTCCGGGTATCCCTTTCCAATCCAGGTGTTGATCAGAGTGTTTCCAAAGAAACAGGCACCGATAAAAAATCCAGTGACCAGTAGAAAGGAGAGCGAGACACCGTTCAGAACCAGCTTCTGCAAAGCCCGGTGATCGTCATTGGCATGCAGTTCTCCTGCCCGGGGCATAAAGACTTTTCCGATTTGTGCAATCGGCATGTTGATAAATTGTGTGAGTCGTAGAGCGATATAGTAAGGCACAATCATGGCCGGACTGAAAAAGATCCCGATCAGAATCGAGTCGGTCGCTTCAATCAGTGTCCAGGCAATGGCATCAAGAAATGCAAAGCCACTGAATGAACCACACTCCCTGAGGATGCTCCAGTCCAGATACTGGCGCCCAATGCGAAAGGTTTTCAGCTGACGAAATGCAAAATAGCAATAGCCGATATTCTCAACGACAGTGACGACAAAGAAAATCAACGCTATGGTCAGCAGTCCCCATTCCGCTTTCAGGAACATCAATGTCAGTACCAGTCGCAGCAGGGCACCGGCCAGGCTGACGCCCCGCTCAATGTCAAACCGCTGGATGCCCATCAAAATTCCACCAAAGACACTGCCTGCCATCCCGACAAAGACATTCAGCCCCAGAATCAGTATGACGATCCGGATTTCTAATAAGGAGATGGTGCCCCAGTCACTTAGGTGGGGGGCCAGAGCGGCGATGATTCCGGAGATTAATAAAGCCAGACTGCCCATCCCCAGATAGATGACAAAAATCACATTGGAAACATGGTTCAGGCGATCCCAGTCCTGTTTGGCATGGTAATGCGCAACGTAGCGACTGATGGTCTGCCCGAATCCCAGGTAGAGGAGACCAGAATAACCGGCAATGGCATTAATGAAGATCCAGCTGCCGTACTGTGCATCTCCGAGAATATGCAGGACGTAAGGCATCAGGAATACGCCGATCAACAGGCTCACTCCATGGTTGAGCCATGTCGCACACAAATTCATTTTAACTGATCGACGTTGATTCATCATTTTACTTTCAGTGTGTTACCACTGCATTAAATGTTAATGGGCAAAAATACGGACAAAAATGTAGAACGCAATGAACATTCCCATGCTCACTCCGACCAGATAGATCACGTGTTGTTTATTCCAGTAGACCAGTGGAGTCGGTCTGGCCAGACTGGCTCCCGCCAGATTCAGATATGCTGCGCAAACTCCGACCACCATGTATGTCGGAACAACATAGCAGCGGGACAGTGACATCATGCCGCCGCACCAGGCAGCCAGGATCGCAGAAACATAGGGTAAAAGCCGTTCCAGTTCGCGACTGCGGAATATCGGTCTGCCGCAACTCTTACTTTGAAATTGGGCAAGGCGATACAATCCCAGTGCGGCAAAGAAGAAGCAGCCTATATACAATGTGCCCCCAAACAGTCCCAACTCGGTAAAGGCATGCACGAACGAGTTGTGTGCAGCCAGGCCTGCCAGATCAGAATATTTCCCCTCGCCGATACCAAACAGCAGATCAGGAGATTTGAGAGCAGTCAGACCTTCTCTCCACAGTACAATACGGTCTTGTCCGGTTCCGGAATTCAGGTCGATATTTCCCTGGCGACCGGCGAGTACGGTAATTCCCGCCAGGCCCACCGCGGCACAGGCGATCGCTGCTTTTTTCCCGTATTTGGGTAAGACAAAGACCATCCCGGCAATTCCCAGTGTCAACAGACCTCCGCGGGAACGTGTGTAAATCAGGCCGACTCCGAGAATGATCATGCTGACAATCCACAGAAATCGAAGAGGACTGGCTGCGGGATCATTGAAAAAATACCAGCAGAGGACCCCGGTTGTAACAATCAATACGGACAGGTCATTAGGGTCCTGGAAAATTCCTGTGCCGCGCATACGGAACACACGAATTACTTCTCCCGCATCTGAAACCCCGTCGCGGTCACTGACGTGTTTAATGAATTCAAAATCGAAAATACCCACATAGTCAATCACACACAGCATGATCATGGCTGACGACGAAATGGCAATCGTTTTCAGAAGTCCTTTTAATCGTTGTGGTGAGTCAATGATGCTGATCAACAACAGGTAGTACATCAACGTTTTCAGGAACATGACCGTCGATGTGCGGAGGCCATAGAGATACATATGCGATGCGTGTGACATGGCAACAGCAACCAGGACTCCGATGACACACAATGTGATCGGTTGCCTTTTTAACATCGGCAGTTTGACAGTTCGCTTGATCTGATCGAGAGATAAGAAAAATGATGACAGGATCAAAACTTCATAGATCGGCAGATTGGCCAGAGGGGGAAGCAGCTCGGCTGGTCTCAGGAACAGAGTGATATTCACCAGCAGAAACAGGATATAAGCATTATCCGGAGCCGAAGAACCACCCATGATCGATAGAGGAACTCGCTGGCGTCGTCTCGGTGAAACGTTTCTTGAGCGCGCAGTCTGCTCCCTGGCTGTTACAGGTGCTATAACAGTCTGTTGAACAGTTGCAGAATCAGAACACGCTTCGTTCGCCATAAATAATCGATGAGGCTGAAACTCTCGAAGTCTGATATGCGGGTCATTTCCGGATTTGACCCTTCCATAATTTCAGAATTCGTATTGATGCATTTTTAAAACGATAGTTCAGAAACCGGGTTCGGGTGGCTGGAAATAGAGGTTTCCCGTCCATTCTCGACCAGAAAAATTGTCATAACCGGCATGATGCTTCGTTGGGAAATGGTGTGAGTTGATATGAGTCAGGAAGCCATCACACATGATCAATTGAATTGATTGCGTCTTCCCGTTATCTTCTCTGTCCTCGTGTATACGCTTAACATTGAGGTTTTCCGTTCCAGTATTGAGAAGAGTGATGGCGACCCTGATTGAAATATCAAATGTGACAAAGAGTTATGGTGCTCAGGAACTTCTGAAAGAAGCGACGATTGCACTCGCTGAAGAGCAGAAAATCGGCTTCATTGGCCGGAACGGTGCCGGAAAATCCACTTTGTTAAGAATCCTGCTGGAAGAAGAATCGGTCGATAGTGGACAAATTGTTCGCCATCCCAATCTGCGGGTTGGCTATCTCAGGCAGCACGACCCGTTTCTGCCAGGCGAAAGCGCCCTGGATTTTCTGATGCGCGACAGTGGTCAGCCCGACTGGCGCTGCGGTGCGGTCGCCGGTGAATTCGAATTGAAAGGCCGTTTTCTGAATGGTCCGGTCAAAGAACTTTCCGGTGGTTGGCAGACGCGTGTCAAACTGGCCGCTTTATTACTGCATGAGCCGAATTTTCTCATGCTGGACGAACCGACCAACTTCCTGGACCTGCGAACGCAGCTGCTGTTGGAAGACTTTCTGAAAGATTACCGCGGTGCAGTGCTGGTGGTCTCGCACGATCGAACTTTCCTCAAGGCCATCTGTAATCAGACGCTGGAGCTCAAACGGGGAAAACTGACTCTGTTCAACGGGAATGTGGATCAGTACCTGGAAAATCAGGAAATTCTCAAAGATCGCGATGAACGAACCAATGCCACGGTAATGGCAAAACGACGTCAGCTGGAGACGTTCATTGCAAAAAATAAAGCAGGTGCCAATACCGCTTCTCAGGCACGAAGTAAAGAAAAGCAACTCGCACGCCTGACTCTTACCGAGATCGAAGGGGCAGAGGCAACTGTCAACATCATCATTCCACAGACCGAAAGACGCCAGGGAATCGCCTTGAGTTGTGACGATCTGGCAATCGGTTATCCCAAGAACCGCGTCGCAGACAACATTACCCTGGAAATCGAGCATGGTGCCCGGGCAGCGATCGTGGGGGATAACGGTCAGGGGAAAACAACCTTCCTGCGTACCATTACCGGATCGCTTCAACCATTAGACGGCAGTCTGAAATGGGGTTATCACTGTAATGTCGCCTGCTATGCGCAGCACGTGTATACATCATTGCCTCCGGATCAGACGATACGCGAATATCTGGAATATGAATCGGCTCCCGGGACGACAAATCAGCAGATTCTGGCCGTTGCCGGCAGTTTCCTGTTCAAGGAACAGGCACTTGATAAAGCCATTAAAGTTTTGAGTGGGGGAGAGCGGGCGCGTTTGTGTCTGGCAGGAATCCTGCTGGGCAACTACTCCATTCTGATTCTGGACGAACCTGGTAACCACCTTGATGTCGAAACAGTGGAAGCCTTGGGAAATGCGCTGGTGAAATTTCAGGGGACTGTGATTTTTACCAGCCACGATCGACACTTTATGGGAAAAGTTGCCACCGATGTCATTGAGGTGGTAAACGGAACGGTAAAAACATACGAAGGCGATTACGAAGCCTATCTTTACCGGGTGAAAAAAGAAGTCGCCGACGGACACCGTGAACAGCATCAGGCGTCGATTGCCAAACAGGAAGAAAAAAATGCCGCCCCCCGCGAAAAAGGTTTAGGCGGCAAAATCAAAAATGCACGGAAAGAACTCTCTGCCATCGAACGGAAAATTGCCCAGCTCGATGAACAGCGGAATGAGATCAACCAGAAATTCCTCAAAGCAACGAGTCCGGAGCAGGCGCAGGAACTCCATGAGGAAATGCAGCCTCTGGTTGAAGAGATCGGAGAGCTGGAAACGCGCTGGATGGAGCTCTACGAGTTTCTGGAACAGTAAGCAAACGGGGTATCAGGTGTTTTCAGGCGGTTTGCCATCAATCCAGGGACCAGCCAGTTTCTGATATTTAGGGGGAACAAGAACGCTCCCCCGGTCCCCTGCATGCCAGCCTGCGACGTGTCGGGGTTTGCTGTGTTCTTTCGACATGGATTCCCAGATGTCGGCCCAGCTGGAGTCACCGTTGATGATTTTCAGAGAGTCACGTTCGACCTGGAAGACTTTCCCTTCGCGGTAACTTCTTACGGCCAGTGTGACAATCATCACAGCGGCGGCACCCAGTTCTGGTGAATTGTTAACCAGAGCGGGATTACCGGCTTTAACGGCATCCAGGAAGTTCTCAAAATGCAGCAGCGTCTGGTCGGGGACCTGTTCTGAGACCACTTCTTCCCGTTTGAGTTGACTGTCTAACGTGACCTGTTTTCGTTCGGGGATAAATTCATATGCCTGTCGCTGTCCGAACACATTATTATCAAATACAACGGTGCCGTGATGCCCGCGGATCAGGTGTCTGATCGGGACTTCGCTGGAAACCATTGTGCTGCTGATCAGTCCCTGGACTCCTTCATGGAAGTCGGCAATGATGGACGCTACATCGGTCACTTCCCGGTCATCATACTCCAGAAAGATGCCGCCACCACCAACAACGCGTCCTGGATACCTTAGCCCGGTGGCTTTGAGCAGAGATGTCACACGATGGACAAACAGGTCAGAAAGCATTCCATAACCGAAAGGCCAATAGCAGCGCCATTGTCCATAAGTCGCCCGGTCGAATGGTAAATCGGGAGCCAGGCCTTCTCCGACTCCCAGCCAGCGTTTCCAGTCAACCGTCTGGGGTGTCATTTCTTTGGTGATCACATTATGGCGCGACATGCCACCCAGCGAATTCCGAAACCATTCCGCCTGAAACTGCACGATTTTTCCGAGTTTACCTTCGTCAACCAGGGCGCGGACTTCATTCCAGATCGGCATGCTGGTGGCCTGAACGCCTACCTGCACGACCAGTCCTGACTTTTTCCAGGCATCAACGACGTCCAGCGCTTCCGAGATGTGGTGCGTCATCGGTTTTTCGCAATAGACGTGTTTGCCGGCTTTCAGGGCATCCAGAACCTGTTTTGCGTGCCAGTGGTCGGGAGTTGCAATACAGACGGCGTCGATCTCTTTATCATTCAGCAGGTCGCGGTAGTCTTTGTAGGTTTTGGGAGTCAGGCCTGTTTCTTTTTTAATATAATTCACGGCCTGATCGCGGTGCACCGAGTAGACATCATTGATACCGGTGATATCCAGGTTCGCCCCTTTTTCATTGCGAAGTTTAACCAGTGTCTTGACGTGTGAACCGAATCCCCGTCGTCCCGGTCCAATAATACCGATACGGAGGCGTTCATTTGACTGAAATGCTGTCGAGGGAGCGGGGGACGCCAACTGACTGGCGGCGATGGTGGCTGCCGCTGACTGTTTAAGAAAGGAACGACGGCTTTCTGGTTTCTCACTCATGATTTCCCCCTGAGAGAATTTTTATCGAGGCTTAAAATTCTTTGATGCGAATGTTTTTATACTCCACGTGACTGCCATGTCCGAGCAGTCCGATGTGACCACGCTGATTCCTGAGTCCCGGATGCCGGGCGAGGACCTGTTCATCTTTGATATCGGACAAGTCCGTTTGCAGTACGGGTATATCATTGACGATGACCGTGATTTTAGATCCGCGACAGATGATTTCTTCGTGATTCCATTCGCCGACCGGTTTCAGTGCGCCGCGCTTGGCTGGAATCATATCATAAACCGAACCGTGATATTGGGTCGGTTTCAGTTTTTTAGGATAGCCTTTGTTATCGAGGACCTGGATTTCCATACCTTCATAAGCCGGCTTCTGATCGACCAGCGGGCAGCGGATCGCAATCCCGTTGTTGGCAGCTTTAGTCAGTTTAAAATCAAACTTCAGGCTGAAGTCACCGTATTCTTTCTCCGTAAACAGAAAACCGCCTCCATCGGAAGGGCAGACCAGTTTTCCCTCTTCAACATGATAGCCTTTACGGTTCGCACGTTTCAGTGTCCAGCCGGTTAAGTCGCGACCGTTGAATAAAGGCTGGTACTCAGCCACCTGTTCCTCCGTTTCTGCAGCACAGGAGATCGGCAGAGTATATTGTTTGAGCCACAGGTCATCTGTCTGTTTTAAGTGTTTCAGAAGTTTCTCGGAGAGTTCCTTTCGCAGCTCCTGGTATTCCGGCTGACAGGCCAGGTTGATGACTTCATCAGGATCCTGTTTGAGGTCATATAATTCCACTTCATCCCGGAACAGGAATTTTTCCACACTGCGTTGCCCCAATGTCGGCTCCTGAAGTCTCAGGGTTTCGTTCCAGGTCGCCCGTGAGAGGGTGTCGATCGGTAACGGATATTTTGAACGCCATTCCAGATCAGTTTATAATCGCGGGTGCGCACTGTCCGCATGGGATAGTACATGGTCACTTCATGAAACACATGACTCAGACAGACTTCATCCCAGCCGGGCGTATGTTCTTTTCCGACCGTGGGCAGGATACTGCGCCCATGCAGTTTGTATTTTGGACCTTTGGTGTTCGTCCAGTCCAGAACAGTCGGTGTAATATCCAGCAGTGAGACCATCGCATCGGAGACCACTCCCCGCTCTGACTCCGGTTTTTTCGGGTCGCGGACAATGAAGGGGATTCGCACGCCGGGATCGTAATGATTGGCCATCGCGCCTGGTTCGGAAGATCCATGATCGCTGGTGAAAATAACCAGGGTGTTATCGGCCTGACCTGAGGCTTCGAGCGCCTTTAATACACGACCAATGCCTGCATCAAGGTAGGTGATCTGCTGGTAATAGCCTGCTAAACCTGCGCGAACTTCTGGGCGGTCAGGCAGATAGGAAGGGACCGGGATCTGCTGGGGATCGTAATTGATGAGTGACATCCCGGATTCCTGGACCTTGACTCCCCATTCGGGCTGAGTCCGAGAAGTGGGGTGCGGATCGTGATATCCCATCACCAGGAAAAAAGGTTTGTCTGTTTTCTGACTGATGAAATCCGTCGCCAGATCCGCCATTTCTTTCACATGGTAACTGCTGACTTTGGGTTGGAAATCAATGGTGGTGTCTTCGGGGTAAAGATGGTATTTACCAATCATACCCGTGCGATACTGATTTTGATCCAGCAGCGCGAAGACGGTTTCAACTTTTGGTTTCAGGCGAAAATTATGGTCGCCGTGTGGATGTCCATATTGACCGTTGGCGTGCACGTGCAGGCCGGTATAGAAGACGCCACGCGAAGGGCCACAGGAAGCAGTGGTCGCAAACGCATACTGATAGCGGGTTCCTTCACGGGCCAGTTGATCAATGTGAGGAGTTTTGATCACCGGGTTACCGTAACAGCCACAGTCGTTCCAGTTCTGATTGTCGGAGAAGAGGATCAGTACATTTTTCTGTTCTGCCGCGTTCAACGTTGCTGTCATGTGAAACAGGCTGAATGCAATAGAAAGATAACACAGAAAATGCCGCATACTTCAGGTCCTCTACTTTAAATAGACTCTCTTTCGAAAACGGGGCTTATTTTTTGGCTCCCGTTGCCTGATTGACGAGGACACGCAGACGCGCTTTATCGGAAACCGGTTTACCCGCCAGTACATCTTCTTCCGTAAAAGTCGCCATCAGGATTTTCTTGTCTCGGGTTCGTGCGAAATCGTAAATGATGTAAATCGTGCCATCATCACTTTGAACTCCATCCGGATACGAGACGCCCGAGCGTTCGTCCAGGAGCAAGCCTCCCTCCCAGGTTTTCCCATCATCCTTGGAAAGGAATGCGGTCAGTTCACGGCGGGTCTGCTTGTCTTCCGGGTCATGTCGCACGAGCAGCAGATTGCCTGATTTCAGGCGTCGAATGAAAAACCGGGCATTCACATGCGGAATGTCAGAAGCTTTTCCCGCCGACCATGTTTTGCCGCCATCGGTAGAAAACGATTCTCCAATGCCGTAGCGGGTTCTGACCAGGGTCCAGAGACTGTTGTCTTTCCGCTCCACAACCATATGTTCGTCGAATGTCCGCTCGGGCACATCCGTTTGTCCCAGCAGTTGAAATGTTTTTCCCTGATCTTTTGAAATGAAAATATTTCCGCCCCGTTCCTCGGGCAGATCAAAACGGTGTTCGATCGATTCTTTGGCGGGTTGTTTCCAGATCGCAACAGGCAGCAGCCAGTCTCCGTTTGAGAGAACCGTTGGCTTATTCATCATGATGCCGTTACACAGGCGTCGGGGTTCTGTCCATTTCGGATTTTCCTGATCGGAATCGTCCGTCGTGATGGCCCAGACACCACTACGTCCATCCCACCAGCGAAAGGATTGCGCCCAGAAGACCCACATCCGTCCGCTGGGATCATGCCAGATTGCCGGGTCATAAGCGCGGACCGGGCCGGGAGGGTCAATGACCAGTTTGGGGCCCGACCAGGTTTTGCCGTCATCACCACTGGTGACGAGCACAACATAGTTGAGTTCGCCTTCACCTGTTCCGCCGGCGTACCAGAGCGCCCACAGACGCCCGTTGGCAGAGCGGGACAGACCGGGGATTCCCTGGAACATCCGGGTGTCGTCTGCATATTCTTTGCCAGGGTCTGTGTTGACAGGCGGGGCAACAAGAGCCGGATCGGTCTGATCCGATTTTTCCTCAGCCTGAATCAATGTAGTGAAGAACAGAAGTGTGAGCAGAAAAGAAACAGGTCGAAACAATGAACGCACGGTGGGACCTCTCTGTTGCAGGGAAAAGCAGGAATATCATAATTGCTGGTTTTGATTGTCTGTTATCATGCTAACAAAATGACATACCGGGAGCGAGTATTTCAGATCAACAAACAGAAATATGAGATGAAATGCCAATGTGTCATTAAGGTGAGAATTCGGCTTCGAAATCTGCGTCTGGACAGGCCATTCTTTCTGACCTAAAGTATGCTTACGAGAGGGCGTCATTTTTCACGTGGTCTAATCGATCGATATTTTTAAGAAATCAGAAGCAGTTAAGGAACACCATGGACCTGACGGAATTCATCATTTTGCTCGTAGTGGCGGGGCTGTGTGGCAGTATTGCCCGAGGACTGGCGGGGGGGACACGTGGCGGCTGTCTGGTTTCCATCGCGCTTGGTTTTATTGGTGCGCTGCTGGGGAGCAAATTAGCCATGCTGCTGGGACTGCCGGAGATCTTTTCGCTCAATCTGGGAGGTAGAGATTATCCGATTGTCTGGTCCATCATCGGCGCATCCCTGTTTTGCGCGGTTCTGGGTTTGTTGTCGGGGGGACGACGTCTATGAATCCTGTTATCCACTAGTGTAATATCTGTTGTCTTGTTGCAGGTATTGCACAAATCGGCTGAGTTGAACATACTATGCCGGTGTCCCCGAGATACCCGACTTCCTGAGTCGGGTTTTTTTGTATCAGTCTGATCGGAAGTAGTGCTGTATGTCGCTGTTGAGTATGAATCAAGTCTCCTTTACGTGGAGTGGGCCTCCACTGCTGGATGAAATCAGCCTGGAAATATACGAAGGTGAGCGGATTGGTCTACTCGGTCGCAATGGTGCGGGCAAATCCACGCTGATGAAAATGATTGCCGGCGAACTGGACCCCGATGACGGACAGATCAAGCGGGATAAGGATGTCCGGGTAGCCCGCCTGATTCAGGAAGTCCCCGCAGGCTGTGCAGACCGGATTCATGATTTTGTTTTCAAGGCAGCGCTGCCGTTTTTTGAGCATGACTGGGAAGCAGAACATGCGGTCGAGCGGATTCTCTCCCGGATGGAACTGAATGGTGATGACAGATTCGATGCACTCTCTTCAGGAATGAAACGCCGCGTCCTGCTGGCAAGTTCGATCGTACAGTCACCTGATATCCTCCTGCTGGATGAACCGACCAACCATCTCGACATCCCGGCAATCAAGTGGCTGGAACAGTTTCTGCAGTCCTATGAGGGAACACTGCTGTTCGTGACGCACGACCGGGTGTTCCTGCAGGCACTGGCAACGCGCATCATCGAAATTGATCGCGGAAAGATCTATGACTGGACCTGTGATTACGCGACCTTCCTCAAACGTAAAGAGGCATTTCTGGAAGCAGAAGAAAAACAGAATGCACTGTTCGACAAAAAGCTGGCCGAAGAGGAAGTCTGGATCCGACAGGGGATCAAAGCGCGACGTACCCGCAATGAGGGACGCGTCCGGGCTTTGAAAAAAATGCGTGAAGAACGCCAACAGCGACAAAATCGGGTCGGAAATGTCAACATGCAGGTGGCCACCGCCGACCGTTCCGGCCAGCTGGTGATCGAAGCGAAGAATGTAAGCTTCTCGTATGGCGATGAACCGGTGATTCAGGATCTGACGACACTGATCTCACGCGGAGACAAAATCGGGATTATCGGCCGCAACGGAGCAGGCAAAACGACCTTATTGAAGTTACTGCTGGGGGAACTGCAACCGAATTCGGGAACCATACGACAGGGGACCAATCTGGAAATTCTCTATTTCGATCAGTTACGTGAGCAGATTGATGAAGAAAAAACCGTGATTGAAAATGTCGGCGAAGGGCAGCAGACACTGACGATTAACGGACAGCCGCGAAATATTTATGGTTATCTGCAGGACTTTCTGTTTACTCCTGAACGGGCACGTCGACCAGCCCGTTACCTCTCGGGAGGGGAACGAAATCGGCTATTGCTGGCGAAACTGTTTAAGCGACCAACCAACCTGATGGTACTGGACGAACCGACGAATGATCTGGATGCAGAAACTCTCGAACTTCTGGAAGAGCTCATCTGCAATCATCCGGGAACATTGCTGCTGGTAAGCCATGACCGTGCCTTCCTGAATAATGTCGTCACTGCGACGCTTGTATTTGAAGAAGGGGGAGAAGTCAAAGAATACGCCGGCGGTTACGACGATTATCTGCTGCAGTCTCAAAACAGGGAGAAAACGGAATCTCAGAAGACCGAAACCCAGGTCAAACCGGAACCTCCGGTCGCGAAACCCAAAGCTGCTAAACTGAGTTTCAAGGAAGAGCGGGAACTGGAACAGATTCCCCTGAAAATTGAAGAGCTGGAAGCGGAGCAGGGGGAGCTGCAGACCAACATGGCTGTGCCGGAGTTTTTCAAACAGTCCACAGAAGTGATCGCGGAAGCGACAAACCGCGTCACCGCGATTCAACAGGAACTGGAATACTTACTGGAACGCTGGGAAGAACTGGAATCACGGGTTTCATAAAACGATTCCGCTTGAAAGGAGACTCATGCGCTTATTTGAAGGAACTCCCTTTGATCGACCACCACGTTGTGAAAAATGCGATCAACTGGAAGAAGAATGTATCTGCCCGCCTGAACCAGCATTTCGCATTCCTCCCGAACAGCAGACGGCAAAGCTGTCGATTGAGAAACGCAAAAAGGGAAAACGCGTCACCGTCGTGCGAGGCTTACCCGAGGAAGGAAATGATTTGCCCGATCTGCTGAAACAACTGAAAGACCGTTGTGGTGCCGGCGGTGCCCTGAAAGAGGATGAACTCGAAATTCAGGGCGACCAGCTGGACCGTGTACGGGAGGCATTACAGCAGATGGGGTTCAAGGTCAAAGGCTGAGATACGAAAAGGTTACACTTCGGGTGCGCTGTCGTAAGGAAATTCGACCGGATAAAAATCCCGCTTTCTCCGCTGATGGTTCAGCTTGGCAAAATCGTGTGTGTGAATCGCTTTGGCCTCCACATTGAAAATGGAACCGGCAAACGGTTCAAAGCTGGCCCGGAAATGAGCCGACGATTTCACGGAAATGTACTTCATCGCTTCACAGTCGATTCCCAGTGTTTTGGAGAATGCGGGACCAAAGGGTTGTTCCCGGGCCGTCACAACGACGACAGAAACCCCGTCCTGCTGAATCCAGGCAGAAGGTCCCATGTTTCCGGTCAGTCCCGCATACATGGGACCATCGTATTTGAATGTTCCTTCTGAAAGCGCTTTGACCACCGCTTTCATTTTCACTGGAGGGCCCTGAATCGGATCGGACTTACCGCCAACTTCGGTTTCGATTTCGCCTCCGACACCGGCTTTGTGGGCCAGCGCAACCACATCGGGATCGACGATATACAGGATCAATGCTTTGTCGAGTTTCTGGTCCAGAAAAGTCTGCAGAATTTCAGTGGAGTCACCGGCGGTGCCGCCCCCTGTATTGTCGGCGTGATCGGCGAGGATGATCGGATATTTACCGATTTCCTCTCCTTCTTTGATTGCCTCTTTGACTGTGAAGGGGAGTTTGTACCAGCGACGACGGCGTTCCCAGATCCAGTCGGCAAATTCTTCGGCAGTTTTATCTGCAAGCTCCTGATCATTGTCGGCGACCACTATCAGAGAAGGTCCTACATCGGGAACATCAGCCCAGGGAAAACCGGTCGAGACTGTCACGCCCAGAATGCCGGGACGGGTTTCGATCTCGTGTGCGTAATCCATGACTTCTCTCATGGGCATGTGCGCGGTCACCTGGCAGGCGGTACTCCAGAACAGGGGAATCTGGCGGAGTGTCATGACCGGTTTCACTTCACCATTGATGATTCTGACGATCAGCTCAGCGGCTTCCTGGCCTCGTTCATTCATGTCGATATGCGGATACGTATCATATCCTAAGATCGCTGTTGCCTGTTCGACGCGGAGCTGGGAATGATTGCCGTGCATATCGGGGGTGACCAGAATCGGTCGGTCCGGACCGATGTATTCCCTGACTTTGGAGATAAAGTGCCCGTCACCATCTTCGATACCATCAATGACCATCGCACCATGCAGGTCGAGTAGTACGCCATCTACAGGACCATTTTTCTCTTCTTCTGCTTTCAGGCGTTCCAGAAATTCTGCCAGCAGATCGTCGTATGTTTTTCGCTCGATCAGACCACTGGGAAAAGCAAAGGTCCAGAGCAGTGGGATGATTTCAAAGCCGAGTTTTTCTGCCCCATCGATGAATCCGCCGATACAGACATTGGCGCCCGGGAATGTCTCCATGATTTCCTGACCACGAAATAACCCCCGATCATTGATGAAATCGTCAAGTGTGGTGGGAAGGGAAGAATACGTACTGGTTTCATGCAGTACACCGCCGGTGGCAATTCTCATGGTTGCAGCTCCTGGAAAGTCAGAACATGGGTGAGCACAGCATCGCTAGAACGCATCTTGTTTAAGTGTAGCGTCTCTCAATCAAACATACTCGTGCCAGACAACCCTGGAAACGCTACAGTAAAACAGGACACAGTCTAAAGATAAAAAATCATCGGCAGAATAGAAAGCGTCACCTGCCAGTTAAAATTCGGCTTCTCAGAAAGTCCAGAATTCGCTATCAAGAGTATGCCGTATTACCAGTTTGTCACGGAGCCAGTCGAATCACTCTAGAAAGTAGCTGATGAAAATAGCGATTACCGGAGGCGGTATTGCGGGGATGGCTGCGGGATATCTGCTCTCGCAGGCGGGACATGCCGTCACCATCTTCGAGCAGGCTGAAAAATGCAGACCTGTGGGGGCAGGGATTCTGATTCAGCCCATTGGTCAGACGGTGCTCAAGCATCTGGGCATTTACGACCAGATTGAACAGCAGTCTGCCCGTCTGGATTATATTGAAGCCATCAAACATACGGGGAGACGACTGGTTTTTCTGGAGTACCGCCGCTTGCGAAATCAGCTTTTCGGTCTGGGCGTGCACCGCGGGCTGCTATTCAGTACGCTTTATGAACAGAGCCGAAATGCGGGCGCTCAGATCAGGGAGAACTCTCGGATTACCGGTTACATTCATACTTCAGAGGGAGTCCTTCTGGAACTGGGTGCTGCTGGGCAAAGTGAATGCTTTGATTGTATTGTGGCGACAGACGGTTCCCGTTCGATATTGCGCAATGCTTCAGGAATACGTCATCGGAGTGTGGATTACGAATACGGGGCACTCTGGAAAACAGGTTCCTGTACTGCTGTGACGGACAGGCTGTTGCAAATGGTGGAAGGAACCAGAAAACTGGTGGGTTTACTCCCGATCGGAAAGGACCAGTGCAGTTTCTTCTGGGGTTTGACTGCAGATCAGTTCGCGCAGTACCAGCGACAGGGACTTGAGTTCTGGAAACAGGAGGTCAGACAACTCTGTCCCCTCGCAGAAGAAATGCTGTCAAAGATTGACAGTTTTACAGAGCTGACGTTTACCACCTATCGGGATGTTTCAATGAAATCCTGCTGGACGGATCGAATTGTCTTTCTCGGTGATGCCGCCCACCCCGCCAGTCCGCATCTGGGGCAGGGGGCGAATCTGGCGCTGGAGGATGTCTGGGAGTTCGTGGGATGCCTGAAGAACACCGGAGAATTTGCGTCAGCATGCCGTCAGTATGAATCTTTCCGCAGGAGTAAGATTCAATACTATCAACAAGTCACTCGCTTGTTGACACCGTTCTTTCAATCAGATGGATGGCTGAAAGGCTGGGGACGCGATCTGTTTCTGCCTCTCATGTGTCAGACTCCTGTTTTAAGAGAACAGATGCTGAAAACATTATGTGGCTTCAAACACGGGTGGGCCAGCAGCAGGCTTGATGCTCCTTAAAACTGCTGAGGGGGGAAGTCACTTCGAACCGCGCTTGAGAAAGATGTGGATGACAAATCCTAACGCCAGCCCGGTCGCAACCATAATCCAGAAAGGCCAGGGCGTATTGTACTTCTCGTATCCATGCTGGAAATTTGAGCCGAAGATGGCACTCAGTGTGGCGATGGGGAAGAAATAAGCGATCAACAGATTCAGGCGATGGGATGACATTTCAATACGGGCAGATACCTTAGCCTGTTCTTCGGCCTGTTTGGCGACTACATAATCGAGTGCATTTTTCGCATCTTCGATCAGCAGTTCCGCAGCTCTTTCCAGTCGATATGAACTGTCACGGAAATCGATGATCAGTTTGTCTTTTGGTATCGCTTCCCGCGCGATCTGCAGAGCCTGAGTCATATGGCACAGAGCCCGATAGACCGGCCCCAGATGATTGAGCACTTCCAGGTATTCCAGTGAGTTTGCTGCCTCATCTACCTTATCGTCAAACTTTTCCAATAACTGCTGAAATTCATCCAGATGCTGATTGAGTGCATCGGGGCCACCTTTAAATTCTGATGAGTGCCATGTCCCGTCCGGTTCGCGCCAGAAAAAACGTCCTTTACGATGCATGTCATCCGGATGCGGAGGGGCATGCAGGATGATGAGAGCATGTCCTTCCGCAATCATGGTACGTTGACGACCGACCTGTTTCCCCAGGCGGTCTCTGAATTCTGCTGGTACATTCCAGGTGGCAGGCAATAGTGAAGATTCATGCATCTTTAAGAACCAATCTCTTTTTCAGGGAAATGAGAATTGCAATTCAGGTGTTTTTATTTGTAGTATGCCTTTAAACCAAGTCCTTGTGAATTGGTAGCCGCCAAGATTCGTTGATTCTTCAAGACATGCAGGTCTTGATCGAGATTTAAAGGGAGAACTGTGAACGTATTGCCCGCACGCTTGTCTGATCTGAGAATTCCCAGTTATTTGTGTCCCTTAATGCTCCTGTTTGGCTGCAATGCCACGCCTCCCCCTCCCCAGATGAAACCTCCCGCTGTGACGGTTGCGGAACCGTTACAGAAAACGGTGATATTCAATCAGGACTTTACGGGAAGTCTGGCGTCCATTGCATCGGTTGACATTCGGGCACGCGCGGATGGCATTCTGGAAAAAGTTCTTTTTAAACCTTCAGAAGAAGTAAAAGAGGGCCAGTTACTCTTTGAAATTCAACGCAATCAATATCAGGCAACACTTGATAAAGCCAATGCGGCATTGGAAGCTGCTAACGCTCAACTGATTGATGCAACGGCAACCCTGGAACGCAATGAAATTCTGTTAAAAAAACAGGCGGTCACTCCTCAGGATGTCGATGACGCCCGCGCAAACAAGGAGCGGGCTCAGGCTGCAGTTGATGGTGCCAAAGCGGATATTGAACAGGCGCAAATTAACCTGGGATACACGAGAATCAGTGCACCGATCAGCGGTTCTGTCAGTCGTAACCTTGTTGATGCCGGCAACCTTGTTGGTTCTGGAGAAAATACTCTGCTGACCACAATTGTGACCATGGATCCGATTTATGTTTATTTCAGTGTCAGCGAACGGATTCTTCTGAACGCATTAAAAAACGGCAGAGATCCAGGCGGGCCGAATCCTATCAAGGTTTACGTTGGGTTGTCGAATGAAGAAGGTTATCCGCATGAAGGGACTGTCGATTTCTGGGATAATAAAGTCGATCCCGGAACCGGAACGATTCAGTTACGAGCGGTGATTCCCAACCCGGAAGTTCCAGGCCCGGAAGTACCGGCTTCAGCACTAAAGAAACCGGCAGATCCCAAAGTGAAAACCGACAAAAAAGACGAGAATCTGCGCAGACTGCTTTATCCCGGAGTTTATGTCCGTGTCCGTGTTCCCGGAAATCCCATACCAGGCGCAGTACTGGTTCATGATGTGGCAATCGGTACCGACCTGGCAGGCAAATATCTGTTAGTGGTCGGTGAGAAAAATATTGTTGAAAAACGGGCTGTTGAAATTGGACAGGTGGAAGACAACATGCGGGTGATTCTGAAAGGGATCAAACCGGGTGAGAAGTATATTTATGAAGGGCTGCAACGTGCACGTCCAGGTCGTCCTGTTACGATTACGAACAACACTGCGGCTCCGCAATCGGCAAAGCAGCCGCCGGTTAAGGCAGACACGAAATCCGGCAAAACTCAACCTGACTCAAAATCCAGCTCAATATAAAGAATAACAGTCCCTATCGGTTCTTTTCCTCTGGGTTGTGTTTCTGATCTCTCAAATTAACGAAACGGACGACGATGTTCTCCCGGTTTTTTATCTATCATCCGATTTTTGCCAGTGTAGTTTCGATTGTGATTGCGATTGTCGGAGCCCTCGCGTTACCTCTGCTGCCGGTCGAACTGTTTCCCGACATCACTCCTCCGACGGTCGCTGTGACAGCCACCTATCGTGGTGCTGATGCGGAAGTCGTTGCTGATACCGTCGCCACACCCATTGAGGAGCAGGTTAACGGTGTGGAAAACATGTTGTATATGTCTTCCAGCAGTACCAGCGACGGGAACATGACTTTAACGGTAACGTTCGATGTAGGTACCGACCTGGATATGGCCAACGTGCTGGTTCAGAACCGGGTGGCGATTGCCAATCCTTCTCTGCCTGAAGATGTGAAGCGTGAGGGAGTCACGACGCAGAAAAAATCGACGAACATGACACTGGTGATCGCACTGAATTCGCCCGATGAGACCTTCGATGGACTCTATTTGAGCAATTACGCCACGATCAATATTAATGATGAATTATCACGTATCAGCGGTGTCAGCGATGTGAATATCGTGAATGCATTGGATTTCGGGATGCGTATCTGGATGGATCCCAACCAGATGGACACGCGAAATATCACGACAACCGATGTCGTCACCGCCTTGCGTCAGCAGAACGTCCAGGTCGCCGCTGGTCAAATCGGACAGGAACCCAGTCCTAAGGATCAGGATTTTCAGCTCACGGTGACGACACTGGGACGCTTGTCCGATCCAGACGAATTTGCAGACATCATTGTCAAGACTGGTCAGGAAGGGCAGATCACGCGAATCAAAGATATCGGCCGCGTGGAACTTGGTGCTCAGAGTTATTCCGGTTACTCACAGCTGGACGGAAAACCCGCTGCACTGATCGCCATTTACCAGTTACCCGGTGCCAATGCGCTGGATGTGGCGGAACAGTCCCGAAAAGTCCTCGAGCGGCTTTCAAAAGATTTTCCCAAGGGGCTGGAATATTCCGTTCCCTATGATTCGACCGAATTTGTGACGGCGTCGATTGAGGAAGTTGTCAAAACCCTCGTCATGGCGCTGGTGCTGGTCTTTATTGTGATCTTTGTCTTCCTGCAGGATTTCAGAGCCACTTTAATTCCTGCCGTCACGATTCCGGTGTCACTGCTGGGAACCATGGCGGTCATGCTGGCAATGGGTTACACGATCAATACACTTTCGCTGTTTGGGATCGTGCTGGTGATCGGTATTGTGGTCGACGACGCGATTGTGGTGGTAGAGAACGTGACCCGTATTCTGGATACCGAAAAGTGCTCACCGAAAAAAGCGACAGAAATCGCGATGATGGAAATTACCGGGCCGGTGATCGCGACGACACTGGTGTTGCTGGCGGTATTCGTGCCTACCATGGTTCTGCCTGGAATCACCGGTCGCCTGTATCGTCAGTTCGCCTTGACCATTTCAATCGCGACCCTGTTTTCTTCGGTCTGTGCATTAACTTTGAGCCCTGCGATGTGTGGGTTCATGTTACGGGAAACGAAAGAACGTCGCGGGTTCTTCTTCCGCGGGTTCAACTGGTGTTTTGATAAATCGCAGAATTTTTACATGAGACTGGTTAAGTCGTTCGTGCGGCATGCGTTTATCATGCTCATCCCACTGGTTGCGATCTTTGCTGCTACTGGAGTAGGGTTTGTCTCCGTGCCGGGCGGCTTCCTGCCGAATGAAGACCAGGGATATATCTTCATCAATACCCAGCTGCCGGATGGAGCTTCTCTGACTCGAACACGTGAAGTACAAAACCGGATCAATAAGATTTCCGCTGATCTACCTTCAGCGACCCACGTGATCACAATGGGCGGGTTTTCGATTCTGAATAACTCGAATGCGTCAAATTATTCAACGACGATTATTGCTCTGGAAGACTGGAGTAAACGCCAGGCCCCCGATCTGCATGTATTTGCTCTGGTTAAAAGGCTGCATCTGGAACTGGCTCAGATTCAGGAGTCGATTTCTTTCCCGTTCATCCCTCCTGCCATTCAGGGGCTGGGAAATGCGGGTGGATTCCAGATTCAGATTCAGGATAAGAATTCCGCCGGGATGGATGTACTGCAGATGGCGGTCACTGATTTAATGGACCGTGGAAATGCGGACCCGGTTGTGACAGGCCTCAATACCAACTTCAGTGCGACCGTACCACAGGTGTATCTGGACATTGACCGAGAAAAAGCGATCAAGATGGGAATTCCACTTGATTCGATTTTTGACACACTGCAGGCCGACCTGGGCTCCACGTATGTCAATGATTTCAACCTGTTCAATCGTGTTTTCAAAGTGATGGTTCAGGCCGATGAAAATTATCGCAGTAAGGTCTCAGACATTGGTCAGCTGAAAGTCAGGGACAAGCGAGGCACGATGGTGCCATTGAATACGCTGGTCAAAATTGATAATTCAGCAGGGCCCCAGGAAGTGGATCATTACAATCTGTATCCGACCGCATCGATTACCGGTAACCCGGCAGCGGGATACAGTTCGGGGCAGGCTATTACCCGTATGGAGCAACTGTGCGACGAAATTCTGCCCGAGGGCTTTGGGTATGAATGGACGGGGATTGCCTACCAGCAGATTGAGGCCGGAAATATGGCGCCGTTTATTTTCGCGATGGCCCTGGTATTCGTGTATCTGTTTCTCTGTGCCCAGTATGAAAGCTGGACCATTCCGCTCTCTGTGATTCTCTCCGTACCATTGGGGATTTTTGGCGCGATCTTCGCCACCATGTTGCGCGGGCTGGACAATAATATCTACACCCAGGTGGGATTTGTGTTATTGATTGCGCTGGCGAGTAAGAATGCGATTCTGATTGTGGAATTTGCCAAGCTACAGCGCGAGGCGGGGAAATCCATTCCCGATGCCGCCATTGAAGCCTGTCATTTGCGTTTCCGGCCAATTCTGATGACCGCCTTCAGTGCGATTTTAGGTGCGATACCATTGGCGATTGCCTCGGGAGCCGGTGCCGCCAGTCGACAGGCATTGGGAACTGCTGTAGTGGCAGGTCTGACTGCTGCCACGCTGTTTGGTGTATTTATGGTCCCCGTCATGTATGTGATCATTCAGAAGATGAGTGAATGGTTCGTCGGACCACAACCCGCTCCTGCAGAAGAGGGGACTGCGGATGCTGCTCCCGCAGGTTAAGCTTCCGGTTTGCGGTTTAACAGAACTGGCGCTGGCGGCTTGCTTCATACAGTAAAATGCTGGCTGAGACAGCAACATTCAGAGATTCCGTCTGTCCCTGTTGTGGAATACGAACCAGATTCGTACATTCCTCCAGCAGTTCCGGACTGATTCCGGTTCCTTCATTACCTACGATGACTGCCGTCGGTTGCTGAAAATCGTAATCGGTCAGCATCTCAGCCGCCTGCATGGCGGTTCCCACGATCCTGACACCATTATGCTTCCAGTCACGGCAGAGCGAAATCAGGTCTGCTGACTGTACGAGTGGAACATGATTCACAGCACCCGCTGATGTGCGACAGACCAGACTGGTGACTTCACTTTGCTCATGCGTTCCTACGAAAACACCGTTTGCACCCATGACCTCGGCAGAGCGGATGATTGCACCAAAATTATAAGGGTCCTGGATTCGATCCAGAATCAGATAGAGTGGTGAAGTGATTTCCTGTTGATTGATTTTTTCGACTGATGTATAAGGAAACGGCGCCATTTTTGCGATCATTCCCTGGTGATCCGTGGCACGACTCTTTTGAGTGAGTTCCTTATCTGTTGAAATGAAAACGGGGACGGTTAATTGTGAAGCCAGTCCTTCAAGCTGTTCCCGTTCTTCTGTTGTTAAGCGATCAGACAGGTGCAGTTCATACACGGGCCAGAATCCAGCAGTCAAGGTTTCCCTGACGGCGTTTCTTCCCCAGATCCAGCACTTCTGATGATTTCCCAGTAGTGGCTTGTTTTTCTTTAATTTAGAAGGCTTTCCAACCATAGGAATTCTATTTCAATTTGTTTATTCTATGAATCACCGTGAACCTGATTATAACAGCGTAGACTGCCGATAGAGTCAATTTAGTATTCAATCGAACGTTTTAAAATGACGGTAGACCTTACATTTCAAATGTATGTATGAAAAAACTCGCAAAATTTGGCTTATTTTATCGACAGTTTCTTACTGACATCTGACATAGAGGCGGTTATTTTGTCCGGAAATCCAATCATCTATAAATCATACGAATGGGAACGCTTAAGAATCGCATCCCGGTTTAACGCCAGCCTGATGGACCACCTGCGCCCTTATGTCAAACCTGGGATTACTACGGATGAGATCAACACGATCGTGCATGAGTACACGGTCTCGCATGGCCACACGCCGGCAACATTAGGTTATATGGGCTTTCCCAAGAGCTGTTGTATCAGTATTAACGAAGTGGTCTGCCATGGTATTCCCGATGATACCGTTCTGAAAGAGGGTGATATTGTCAATGTCGATATTACCAGTATCGTCGATGGCTGGTACGGAGATCAGTCGGAAACATTTCTGGTAGGGAAAGTTTCTGAGGAAGCCCGCAAACTGGTGCAGGTTACTTTTGATTCTCTGTTTCTCGCCATTAATACGATTCAACCCGAATCCAGCGTGATTGAGATTGGTGAAGTCATCTACAATTATGCGACAGAACTGGGGTACGGGGTGGTCCGCCAATACCAGGGGCACGGCATCGGACGGGAATTCCATACCGACCCGGGAATTCCCCATTATCCCGTCTCGGGGTCCGAACGCGATTTGTTACTGCCAGGCATGTGTTTTACCATTGAACCGATGCTGAATGCTGGCACCTGGAAAACAGTTGAAGATCGTAGCGATGGCTGGACTGTGCGTACGAAAGACAACAAGCTGTCTGCCCAGTTCGAACATACCATTCTGATGACCGAACAGGGCCCGGAGATTCTGACGCTGACACAGAATGGTCCTCAACCAGGCCATCAGTTTTAAACAGTCGTTGTGTATCAACAAACGCTTTCAGGGATCGGAAATTGGGTTCCGCTGCGATCCCTGAGTGAGATCGAATTAAATTCTCGATCTCGATAATGCAAAGCGACGCTCGCTTGCATCCAGGCAAAGAGGATGGTTATCGTAGATGTAACAGATTCCTTCTGTGGCACTTATGATTTCTCTGACCGCTCGCTTCCCATCAGAAAAGCAGAACCTGGAGCCATTATGATTCGTCCGACTTGCCTGCATCTGTTTTTGTTACTTCTGTTTACAAACTATGGTTTCGCTGAAGAACAGAAACTGGACTGGGTGCAGGTCACAGAAAAAGCGGGATGGCAACCCCGTGATTCTCAGGGAGAACTGGTCTACAAGGATCAACTCTGGATTTTTGGTGGCTGGTTCAATTCTTATGAAGCACCACCTCGGGATGTCTGGAATTCAGCAGACGGAAAAAACTGGAAACTGGTGACGAAAGAAGCGCCGTGGATTCACAGTGATCTTCCCATGACGGTCGTCTTCAAAGACAAAATGTGGCTGATGGGAGGCTGGTATAACGGCCGCCTGGAAGGACATTCGGCTGGAAATCAGGTCTGGTCTTCTACCGATGGAAAGAACTGGGATCTGGTAACCCCGCATGCCGAGTGGACGCCCCGTCTCGCTTCAGGGCTGGTTGTGTTCAAGGATCGGCTTTGGTTACTGGGGGGGACGGAAAATTATTATTTTGGTGATCAGAAAAGTTTGAAAAATGATGTCTGGAGTTCCGCAGACGGGAAAACCTGGAAACGGGAAACTGCAGATGCAGGCTGGTCACCCCGCGCGTATCACCAGGCAGCCGTATTGAATGGCAAAATCTATGTCTTTGGTGGCGGAAATTATACTCCGGTGTACCATGCGACGAATGATGTCTGGAGTTCGGAAGATGGAGTGCACTGGAAGCAGGAAACAGCCCATGCACCCTGGCATGAACGTCTCTGGTTCTCCACGGTCGTCTACCGCGATCGACTCTGGGTGATTGGAGGCTGGTCAAATAATCCGGCTGCCAACAAAAATGATGCCTGGTATTCACAGGATGGAAAACACTGGAAGCAGTTGAAGTCGAATCATGTCTGGAAAGAACGGCACGAACATTCGGCGTTTGTATTTCAGGATAAAATCTGGCTCGCGGGAGGACATGCCCAGCCACTCAACAGCGAAGTCTGGACGCTGGATGTGCCTCCCGACTGGTTTGAGAAAACGGAAAAAGCAGAAAAAACGACATCAGTGAAGTCTACGTTTCCCGAGACGATCGCCAAACTTAAATCAGGAAAGCCTGCGACGATTGTCTGTTTTGGTGACAGTGTCACGGGAGTGTACTATCACACGGGGAGCCGGCGTGCTTATACCGACATGTTGGGGATTGCGTTAGAAAAAACATTTCCCAAAGCGAAGTTGAAGATGATCAATGCGGGGATCAGTGGCCATACAACAGTCAATGGGTTATCGCGGATCGAGCGTGATGTATTAAAGCATCAGCCAGATCTGGTGACAGTCATGTTTGGTCTGAATGACATGACGCGCGTTCCACTGGAGCAATACCGGGACAATCTTAAATCGATCGTAAAGCAATGCCGAGATGCCGGAGCGGAAGTGTTGTTGTGTACGCCAAATTCTGTCATCTCTACTTCGGGACGCCCGGTTGAAAAACTGGAGCAGTACTGCGATGTCGTTCGTGAAGTATGTAAAGAACTGCAGGTTCCACTGTGTGACAACTACCAGAAACTGAATGCGCTGAGAGCCCAGGATGCATTAAGCTGGCGATTGATGATGAGTGATGAAATTCATCCGAATATGGCGGGCCACAAAAAATTAGCAGAGCTGATGGTAGGATCCATTTCAGGGGAAAGCGTTTCGCTCGCCGATGTCGATCCTTTAACGCAGGCATTACCGCGTGTGAAATCGTTGGTCGATGCGAAGAAACCGATCAAGGTGATCGCCATGCCTCCGTTGGACAAACTCGTTCAAACTGCGTTTAAAAAAGTGGCTCCTGATGTGAAACTGGATGTGACGACCTGGCAGACGGCAGACAAGTCACGGCGACAGATTGAGGCCGATGCAAAAGCACTGGTACGTCCCGGTAAGCCAGATCTGGTTCTGCTGTCCATTCCCCCAAATGCGAAAGTGGACAGCCAGGAAGAACTGATCCACAGCCTGATGTGGACGATGAATTATTCGCTGAATTTTGGAGCAGGGGGCTGGGATTGTGTCGTCTTTCATCCCGATGTTTTCGATGCTGGTTATACTGATTCGGAAGTCGATCTGATGAGTCGCAAACTGGTGCGCGGTCAGGATCTGACGCTTGTAGAACGGACCAGGGGGCAGACTGGTTCTCCGGAAGAAATTGTGGTCCAGTGGCTGCGATCTCAACTCGACTGAAGCGTTTTCATAAAATCTAGATATACACAGGAAGATTCTAATGCAACAGGTACCCCTGGGTTCTCTCAATTATGAATTCAATCGCTTTCAGGAGCCTCGGATCTGCATCGAATCGGGTGAAACGATCCGGGTGGAATCAGAAGATGCGTTATCCGGTCAGATTCGCAAAGCAGGAGACCTGCGTGATAAATCAAAAGTCCCCTTCAGTAATCCGCTGACCGGTCCGATTTTCATTAATCAGGCAGAGCCGGGCGATACGCTGGCGATCAAAATCGAAGCGATTGAATCCCGGGATGGGCAGTGTGCGACTTATACCGGCAATCCGAAACAACTCTGTCAGTGGCTGGGGACTGACGTTCCCGACGGTGCGCATGTCTGTCCGATTCGTGACGGCTACGTCTACTGGAGTGACGAGATCAAAATTCCCTTTCAGCCTATGCTGGGCTGTATCGGCACAACGCCTGCTTATGGGATGCCCAGCACGATGCCGGCTGGACCGCACGGTGGCAATATGGATATCAGGGAAGTTACAGAGGGAAACACTCTCTATCTTCCCGTGTTTGTCCCTGGAGCGCTGCTGTATCTGGGAGATGCGCACGCCGCGATGGGACAGGGAGAACTGTCTGCGACCGGACTGGAGATGGCCGCCCAGACGACACTGACGATTGAGCTGATCAAACAGAAAACCATTTCCGGTCCCCGGATTGAATCACCGTCGGAGCTGATCACTGTTTCCAGTGGCACGCCGATGGAGCGGGCGACTGCCGATGCCTTCGCACAAATGATCCTGTGGATGGAAGCCGAATATGGCTGGAACCGCTGGCGCGCCTATGATCTGCTGACCCATGTCGCTGAGATTTCGATGGGCTACTATGAAGGGGGCGGATTAGCAGTCAAAATTGCCAGGGAGTATGTGGCGCATCCTTCCTGAGGGACTGTTTTACATTCGAATTTAAGACGCCTCGCATCACACTTGTAAAAGACACGCAGGAACAACTGATGTTAATCGGATATGTCAGCGACGAAGATTATCGCGCGTTATTTGACGTGGCTGTGGAATTTCAGTCGGAAGGCCAGTTTGTCAGTACCCGTTCCACTGCATCGGGAGCGGTCATTGCGGATCTTGCTCCTGGAGAGTACGAAGTCGTCCTGCAGCATCGGGATTATTGCGCCAAACGGGTACAGCTCAAAGTAGAGCAGGGACAGGTTCACCATTTTCGATTGCTTTCAACGAAGCTGTATGGCTTTGCCTGGCCGCGCTGTGTGCAGAGCGGAGACGCTTCGGAGTTTCGCGTGCATTCAACTTCAGAGTATCAGCTCGAACTCTGGCGTTATGGCAAAGAAAAAGAGTATATCCGCCGGATTGGCACTTTTGATGATCATGCACCGCTGGCGAACTTACAGATCACGCCGGACGGGGATTACACTCAAAACGGTGTGGACTGGAATAATGTCGGTTACCGTACTGTCACCCAGAGACAGACTGTCTCAGCGCCTGACAGATCGGGACTGTATATGTTCCATCTCAGTAATCAGTCCGGTCAGCAGTTTACCTTTCCCTGGGTTGTCGCGCCCCGTACGCCAAAGGCAAAGATCGCGATTCTTGCCAGCGATTTAACCTGGAACGCTTATAATAATTTTGGTGGGCGCAGCAACTATCTGAATCCCGAAGGGCTGCCAGCCACGCCAGTCGTCAACAGTCGGCAGGAATTACGCCGGTATCTGAAACCTTCTTTCGGTGCTTATTATGTAGAGGAATATCCACCCTTGTCACTCGAACGTCCACAGCCTTACCTGCACATTGATCTGGATGAACAGCTCCGCGATCCCATTTACAGCCGCATGGGGTGTGGTATGCTGCATTCCGAATGGCGGCTGCTGGGATGGATGGAAGAGCAGGGACTTGACTACGATTATTACAGCGAGACACAGTTTCATTTCGATCAACTTCCCCTGGATCAATATCAGGTTCTGATTCTCAGCTCGCACCCCGAATACTGGTCAAAGCAGATGTACGAGCGATTGAAATCCTGGGTGTTCGAATCGGGAGGTCGCTTGATCTATCTGGGCGGGAACGGTCTGAATTGTGAAGTGGAGTTTCTGGATGAGGAACGCATTGTCTATCACAATACCGACTGCACCAGCTGGTGCGGAGTGGCGATGGACCCACCGATTCCAGAAAAGGAATCAAAGTATGAGAGCCGCTATCACGCGCGACAGGAATCCGAAGCGAATCTGCTGGGGGTCGTCTTTTCCTTCGCGGGCATCATGACAGGGGCACCTTATCGCGTCGTTGATGAGCAGCACTGGTGTTTTCAGGGAACGAAATTGAAAAATGACGATCTGTTTGGAACAGAGAGTCAGCACATGCGAATTCCTGGCGGTGCTTCGGGGCATGAAACTGACAAGATCTCACCCAGTTCTCCGAAGAACGTGCGGTTGCTGGCACAAGGGACAAATCCCGATGAGGGGGGCGCGGATATGGTGCATTATCAGACGGCATCAGGGGGAGAAGTCTTTTCAGTCGGTTCGATCTGCTGGATCACTTCGATGCTGGTTGATGAGGATATTTCGAAAATCTCCCGCAATGTGATTGATCGGTTTACCAGCTGAACGGTGTGACTGATCAGGTGATGATATCCAGAATCGGAGTACCATGATCAATTTCCAGTCGTTTGCGACCAGGGATGTCCAGCCGATGCGGATCAAGTCCGAGCAGGTGATACAGGGTGGCATGAATGTCGGTGACGTAGTGGGGGGATTCGACCGCATGAAAGCCCAGTTCATCGGTGGCACCGTGCACGTAGCCCTGTTTGATGCCTGCCCCGGCAAACCAGACCGTGAAACCATGGGGATGGTGGTCCCGGCCACTGGGCATTTTGGTATTTCCGCGTGATTCCACCGCTGGCGTTCGTCCAAATTCGGTGCAGAAGACGACCACAGTGTCTTCCCACATGCCCCGCCGTTTAAGGTCTTTCAGGAGTCCCGCAATCGGTTTGTCTACGCGTTTGCAGGAACGGGTATGATTTTCCTTGAGGTTCTGATGCGAATCCCATTCGCCGTACCCGCTCAGATAAACCTGGGTAAATCGCACGCCTCGTTCTGCCAGGCGTCGAGCCGCCAGTAATCGCCGTCCGTAAACAGAGGTTTCTTTATCGTCAATGCCGTACAGCTGCTGTGTTTCCTGTGTCTCTTCAGTCAGTTCCAATGCTTCGGGAACAGAATTCTGCATGCGGAATGCGAGTTCATAAGAATTGATGCGGGCCCGCAGTTTTTCATCAGTCGGATATTCAACCGCTGCCAGTTGATTGAGTTCGTTAATGAGTTGATACTGGTTTGCCTGTTCCTGTTTCAGAATAGAATCCGGACGGGTGCCAAAAGGGAGCGGGTTTTTCGGATCGAGCGAGAGTTCCACTCCCATATACTTGGGACCAAGATAATCCGGGTTGAAGTTTTCTTTCACACGCGTATCGGTGTAGGAACCGAGAAACACGTATTCAGGTAGATTCTGATTCAGACTTCCCAGACCATAACTGAGCCAGGAACCGACGACCGGTTCTTTCTGATCCAGTTTGTGGCGTCCATGATGAATCTGAAACTCCGCGGCATGATCGTTGTCTGTTGTGTACATCGATCGCACAAAGGAGATGTCGTCGACGCAGGTCGCCAGGTGAGGCCACCAGTCCGTGATTTCAATTCCTGATTCACCGTGTTTCCGGAAACCAATCTGCATCGGCATGATCTGGGAATGTTCGCGTTTGACCTGCACCACCGAGCGGGCGCGTGCCTGGTAACGCGGGTCTTTGAAGGGGTCGGGATAGATCGTGTCGGAAAATGTTTTGCCGGCGTATTTATTCAGTTCCGGTTTGGGGTCGAATGTTTCCATCTGACTGTAGCCACCAGACAGGAACACCCAGATCACCGATTTTGCTTTGGGAGTAAAGTGAGGACCCGCAGTGGGGGCGGAACTGTCTTCAGCACGCGTTTCCTGTCCAAGCAGGCTGCTCAATGCCATGCCGGTGACTCCAAAACCCAGGTCCGACAGAAAAGTGCGACGCTGAATCTGACTGCATTGAGGCGTGATTGAATGTACTGAATGTTTCATAAAACGATTCCTGTTGTCTGCGGATGCAGACCGTACTGGAAATTAACGGATCGTGACAAAATCATTATGGCTTAATAACGCGTGTACCAGACTTTCACGTGCCCGGGCTGCCGGGGAATCTGCCGGTTGCGAGTAATCTCGCTTATCTGATGATTTCGTATTTGACTTTTCTGGTGGATACAGGGTTTGCTGACGTAACAGAAATGCAGTCGCGACAGCCTGTTCTCGTGTACTGGCAGCGCGGGATAAAATGAGTTTGAATGCGCCGTTGATGAACTCTTTTTGTTTCTGGTCAGTCGTAGAGGTGGAAGCGGTCTGGGACCAGAGTTGTTCTGCGATCATGCGCCCTTTTTGTACGGCCAGCGTGCTGTTGGTTAACGCCAGGGCCTGTTGTGGCATGACGGTTTCAGTCCGTTGATAACAGTCTGTTGCGCTGGCGCCGTCAAACAGTTCCAGGAATTCCATTTTGGCTTCGCCGTGATGCGAATAGTACAGACTGCGACGGTTCGTGATCAGTCCCTGGTCCTGTTCGAGTTCCTGGCCGTACATGGTGGGATCAAGATCGCCGGCAAGATAATAGATACTGTCCCGTACGACTTCTGCCTCCATGCGGTTGGTCGGAAATTTCCAGAGCAGAAGGTTGTCCCGATCATGTGTGAGATTCTGGTGATCAGCCGGTACGCCTTTTGAGCTGCGCTGGTAAGTTTCACTGGTGAGTATGACGCGATGCAGGTGTTTGATGCTCCACTTCTGGTCCATGAACTCGGCTGCCAACCAGTTGATTAATTCAGGATGTGATGGTTCTGCTCCACTGCGACCGAAATTGTAGACTGATTTAACCAGAGGCTTACCAAAGTGCCTCATCCAGATGTGATTCACGGCAACCCGCGCGGTCAAAGGGTTATCGCGACTGGTAATCCAGCGAGCGAGTGCAGTCCGCTTGCCAGTGCTCTGTTCAGGAAAAATCCGACTGAGGGCCGTGTATTGAGTTGATGACGCTTCGACTGGGTTTTGAGCAGACGTCAGTTGCGTCCGGCTCTGGGTGACCAGCGTTTGCGCGGCTGTCAGTTTCTTGGCACGTTCCTGGTCGGAATCCGGCAGCGATTTCGCCTGCAGTAAGGCGAGCTCTGCTGATTTCAGATTGGAATGCGCCCGGCTCAGCTTCGCCTGCCATTCAGCCTGGTAGGCGGCTTGCTCCAGCGATTCTGCCTGAGTAGATTTTTCGATGTAGCGGGCGGTCGCAGCGCGGACCCGGGCGGCGTACTCAATTTTCTCATCTTCAGCCGCCTTGAGTTTCAGCTGTAAATCGTTCTGAAGAACCCGGGTTAAATCCCGTTTCAACTGACTGGCTTTGACCTGTTGCCGCCACTTTTGATCTGCTTCCGTCAGTGGAGTTTTGAGAACGACCTGTGAAGTGGCAGTGCCGGTACTGAATCGTGTCAGTTGCCAGTTGGCAATTCCAGGGAGATCTTCGCCTGACTGATAAACGGGGAACTCAAAATCGAAACGCAGCAGTTCCTGTTGACTCTGGTTTATAAATACAAGTTGATCAAACTCGGCAATCGTTCCCTGATGTGCATCGAGGAACAGCCCCCGGTTTGCCTGGACCGCCGGATTCCAGCCATTCAAGGCAATCGGTGTTTCATTGAGAATCTTCTCATTGTTATTGCCTCCCTGGATCGAGAACAGGGCAATGTCCTGATCTGGTTTGAGTTGGAGTGTGATATGAAATTCCGACCCGGTGGAATCAGTTTTGTAGGAACCGACAGTTGTCGGATTTGTTGTGCCCGGGATATAGGCTAAGAATTTACCTGCTTCAAACGCGACATACAGATTGGTCCTGCCCCCCGTTAAATCATTTGACAATTGGAAATTGACATGGGCATCTTTCAGAATCCGTAGTTGAAAACGAATCTGTATCTCGGAATCAAAGGTCTTCCAGTCCTTGATTTCATATGAGAGTGTCCGGCGACCTTGCTCGGCGTTGAGTTGCAAAGACTGCTGGTTACTCGCGGAAGATGCTGGTTGAGCCGGATCGTTTTCAATAGCAGCTGGATTTCCTGGTCTGGCTGCCAGCATATTGGCCAGAGCAGAGTCCTGTTGTTTGAGTTCCTCTTCCAACTCTGTTTTCTGCTGTTCCCAGTTTTTAAGTGCACTCTGGTAAGCTGTCTCTCGTTTCTGAGTCTCTTCCTGAATGACAAACGGTTTCAAGCCCGGGTACCAGGTGGTGGGGGGGAGTTGAACCGGTTTAAAGTCAAGCTTGTCTCCGCGCAGAAAGGCGATGGCAGAGGCTTCTACTGGTGGCTGATCTTTGACGACATTCTGTTCCAGACCACCCGTGTAAAACTTTGCTTTTGCATCCAGGTGCCTGTCATAGATGCGAACCATGCCCGTGCGAACGGGACCATTGCGGACACTGAGTTTGTAATCGGGAAAGATACCCGGATCGGCTTCGCCGGGAACGCGATCGTGGCGGAGATCAATCGGTTCAAAAAAGGAGCGGAAGGCAAAGTATTCATTTTGCGTGATCGGATCGTACTTGTGGTCGTGGCACTCGCAGCAGTTCATGGTTAATCCGAGAAAAGCTTTGCCTGTATGTTCGACATTGTCTTTCAGCCAGGTGTGGTAATTCCAGCGATAAAAGTTACGCACAATGAAACCGGTGGCTACCAGATTCTCACGATCATTGGGAGCAATCTCATCCGCTGCCAGCATTTCGAGGATCATGCGGTCATAACCTTTGTCCTCGTTGATCGATCGGATAATCCAGTCGCGCCAGCGCCAGATCAATGAGTAACTGTTGGTCATATCTTTTGCACCGCGACGTCCATACCAGTCACTGTAACGCCAGACATCCATCCAGTGGCGTCCCCAGCGTTCACCGTATTGGGGGCGTGCAAGCAGATCTTCGATCACCCGGTTCCAGGCGTCCGGTCGCGTATCACTGAGATACGCATCCAGTTCGGCAGGAGTCGGGGGGAGTCCGATCAGGTCGAGATAGACTCGCCGCAACAGAGTTGCTTTGTCGGCACGTGACTGCGGAATCACTTTTGCCTGTGACAGTCGTGCGGCAATAAAGGCATCAATCGGGTTTGTTGAGTTCGTTTTAACCGCTGGGACATCGGGTCGGGTAATCGGTTGAAAGGCCCAGTGTTTCGCAGGATCGGCTTCCGGCGAATCATTGGCAGGAAACTTTGCACCCTGGGCGATCCAGTTTTCAATTAATTGGACTTCGTCTGGTTTGAGCGGTCGTCCCTGTCCTTCAGGGGGCATCTGAATATCCGCATCCGGAGTCAAAACCTGGTACAGCAGGCTTTCGTGTGGTTTGCCTTTGACGACAGCGGGGCCGATCTCACCCCCTTTGAGAATCAAAATGCCGGCATCCAGCCTCAGCGAAGATTCCTGCTTCAAACTCCCATGGCAGGCAAAGCAGTGTGACTTCAGGAGTGGTTTGATCTGTTTCTGGTAATCGATTTCTGCGGGGGATGATTCTGCGAAAAGCGGGTTCTGGAAGATTGTCAGCAGTAGCAGGGTAAAGACTGTTGCTGAGTTTCGCATACTTCGACTCCACTTTCTGTATCAACAGATTACATATCACGAGTCACTTATGTTTAGAATAAATTCTCTTTCCTGTTGTCACAAGGCGGTTTATGCTAGATTGTTAAATATGCTAAGAAAATAATATTGCCCGTCTGATTCTATATCTGGCGGCAAATTATTGTCATGATAAGCTCACCGTCTCTGATTTGTCTGGATGCACTGTTTCAAAGAAAGTCTGTTATGAAGTCGATCACTTCCCGGCCACACCTGCTTCTGTTGTTATTTCTATTGAGCCTGACAGGGCCCGTTTCTCTCACCAATCACGCTTTTTCCGGTGAAAAACAGGCGGCTTCACCTCAGCGTGAGATCCTCTGGGTTCAGCAGGCAGGGGGAAAGAAGCACGACAAAATTCGTGGCATCACCGTTGACCAGGAAGGCAACTGTTATGTGACGGGCGAATTTACAGAGACCGCACAATTTGCCGATCAGACTGTAACCAGTAAAGGGGGGATGGACTTTGTGCTCGCGAAATATGATCCCGCGGGCAAACTGCTCTGGATCCAGACGGCGGGGGGCAAAGACATTGACCGGGGTTACGGTGTAGCCGTTGACAAGGCTGGAAATTCTTATGTCACAGGACACTTTCAGAGTCCCACATTTCAGATCGGTGACAAAACGCTGGAAAATAAAGGGGACTACGACTACTTCATTGCCAAATATGATCCGCAGGGGAAGCTGCTCTGGGCCGAGAGTGCTGGTGGAACAGGTTATGACTACGGACATGGAATTGCGGTAACACCGGAAGGTGACTGTTATGTAGCGGGTTCTTTTGCCGGTGATGTGACTTTCGGGACTGCGCAAACAGGGAACAAAAAGGGGAGATCACTGTTTGTTGCCCGTTATGATTCAGATGGCATGCTGATCTGGAGCCAGCTGGCAGGCAACGGCCGGAGCCAGAGTGGTCATCAGATTGCCGTTGATACCAGTGGTAACTGTTATGTCTGCGGTTACATTACCGGTCTGCTGGAACTCGATGGTCAACAGGTAGGAACTGACACCAACGTACAGGATATTTTCCTGGCGAAACTGTCACCAGCAGGAAAACTGATCTGGTCTGCCAACTCAGGCGGTCAGGCCAATGGATTGAGTACCGGAGTCGCCGTCGATCAACAGGGCAACTGTTATCTCACGGGGATGTTTAAGAATAAGGCAACCTTTGGTAAAACCGTGATGACGAGTAAGGGGGCGCATGACATCTTCGTCGCGCGGATCAATGCAGATGGTTCGCCAGCCTGGGCCTATACCGGGGGAGGTGAGAAAATCGATTATGGGCTGGGAATTGCTGCAGACCAGGCGGGAAACTGTTATATTACAGGAGAGTTTTCTGAAGACGTGCATTTCCTGGGAAAACACCATACGAATCTGGGAGGTCGGGATCTGTTCATTGCCCGTTTTGCTCCCGACGGAAAACCAGACTGGCTGGAAATACTGGGGGGAGACAAGAGTGATTTAAGCTATGCGATCGCTGTCGATAAGGATCAAAACTGCTTTGTCTCGGGAGCGTTTTCACCAACAACTCAATATCAGAAATACGAGTTGAAAAGCCAGGGCAGTAATGACATTTTTCTGATCAAAATGAGCCAGTAATATGAGTGATCGAATTCTGTTGGCATGTATTGTGTTTTTCTCTATCTGTATTGAGAGCGAGGCACAAGATGCCATCCAGGAACCCGAAGTCAAACCAGCGCGTCAGGCCGGACAACCTCTGGCTGCAACCCGTCGGATGGCAATCAATGTGCTGCCTTTTCACCGGGATCTGGATGCAGCCAAGCTACAGAAATGGCTGGAGATCAGTTCCCGTTGTACGATGGCGGAATTTGAGCTATTCCTGTCTCCCTTGACGGCGGAAGAACAAAAACTGTTAAAAGTCATTGAAGACAAACCAGCGCCGATTGTGAATCGACTGCATTTCGAAAATCTGCGAGATGTCCTCAAGCAGAAGGCGCTGGTCTCACTACTGGTGGAAGAGGAAGTTGCAAAGGATGATCTATCGCATACGACTCCCGCGGTAGAGAATCTGCTGTATGGTGCGTTTGATGCCGTTTTTGCGAGTGTCGGGCCGCCGAATGGTTCACCCCGTTACGGCGATGTGGTGATCCATTTGAAGGATTCCGTACGGGAGCGTGGGTGGGCGACTCCCTTCAGTGGGATGCATTTCATGTATGCGATTCAGCATAAAGATGCGCGAAAGATGCAGGACATGCTGGCGGCAGGAAAGTCACTACCAGACTCTCCTTATAATCCTCTGCATCTGGGATTTAATGACCGGCTGCATTTTTCACATTATGTTGTCACTGAAAAATACTGGAATCAAATGCTGGCCTTTCAGGCGATTCTGGTCTATCGTAATCTGGACAATTCCCCAGCCAGTGAGAAAGTCAGACAGCGATTCGCCGCATTGCTGACAGAAGAAAACCCTCAAAAGTTCTGGAATCTGTTTATTCCCCCGCGCGTAAAAAACGGAACGAAAGAGCAGGATGCTGAGAATATTCCCTTTGGCTATCTGGAAGGAAAGTTTGATAATCAGATTTCGATCGAATACTTCACATCAATTGAAGTTCCCGCCTCTAAACTGGCTTTAGTCCGGTCCTGGCCTGAAGCGCAGCCGTATCTACATCTCATTCGGGCAAAGGCAGCAGATAACCCCTGACTTACCGCTGTCTACCTTTTTCGCTTGTATTTTCAGTAATCAAAAAATTCAGCAACGACCCGTACTTCAGCAGGTTCTGCCTAAATTCCATGCAGGCTTTCCTGTCGTTTTTGTATTCACATGGTGAACACTGGATTCAAATAGGATGATTGCTGCGTCTGAATCTACAGTTTCGCCCTGATTTTCAGGCTTTTTGGTTACTCAAAAATATTGCTTAAACGAACCTGAAAAAAATTACTTCATTGGTGCATGATTTGCGAATGTACGATACAGAGGAAGTTGTAGTTTTACCTATCAGGATTCCGCTGCAGTCATTTCATTCATTCGACTCAGTCAGGGATGATTCAAAATGCCTCTTTCTCTTCATGGTATTTTCATATTTATCTTTTACCGTTCAATGGAGTCTGGTCCTTATGCACTCTCGAGAAAGACGAAACCGAGGTTTCACACTGATTGAGCTTTTGGTAGTGATCGCGATTATTGCGATCTTAATTGCTTTGTTATTGCCCGCTGTCCAGCAGGCGAGGGAAGCGGCCCGTCGCAGCACCTGTAAGAACAATCTGAAGCAGATTGGTCTTGCCTTACACAATTATCATGATGCCCATCGTGTATTTCCTCCCGCAGCGATTGCACCAGGGAGCTGTTACTGCGAACGTGTACTGGATATGCCAGCCGGTTCATCTCCACTGTTAATGAACCATTCATTTTATCAGCTGCTGTTACCCTATCTGGACCTGGCAAATCTCTACAATCAATATGACTTCAAGCTGTCAACTTCCACTCATGTTGCACGCTCTGATGGCGCTTATTGTGGTTCCGTAGGACCGACATTTGCCGGCTCAGGACAACTGACGGTTGCCAAGAATAACTTTCCAGTCTTTCTCTGTCCTTCCGATCCCAATCCCACGAAATACGGTGATTATCAGAAATCGAGCTATGGACATGTAGGCTACACGACAGAGTACAGCCTGTTGACTTCCTATGGCAATAACAGTAGTTCTCTGAAGGGAACACTGGGGTTCAATGGTTCTGCTAAAATCTCTGATATCAAAGATGGCACCAGTAACACCATGATGATCATGGAAGCTTCCATGTTACTGACCAGTGCATCGTATGGTCCTTTCTGGAATTCATACCGCCATACGAATGTCTTGCTTCCCGTTTCCTATGGTATTAATAAGAACCATCCAGGCTATGACAAACCTTATGCCTGGGGAGCCGGAAGCCACCATGAAGGCGGTTGCCAGATGCTGATGGCCGATGGCGGAGTTCGTTTCTTAAGTGAAAACGTGGACCGCATCGCAGTCGTCCAGGCTTTGGTTTCCATCAAAGGTGGAGAAATTCTACCAGAGTTTTAAGTTCTCCCTGTTGACCTGATAACAATCTGATTATTTCTGTCAAACGCACCACGTTATTACGTCGGTGCGTTTGACAATTCGTTTCAGCGCCGAAAGTTAATCTCATGCCCTCAATTCATTTTCAATTACCTGTTGTGACACGAGCTCTTTGTCTGCTCATGCTGTTGTGCATCCTGTCGGGATGTTCCGGAAAAAGTAATGACTTACCTGATTTGGCTGAAGTCACAGGGCAGGTAACCCTGGATGGAAATCCTTTGCCGGATGCAATCATTGATTTTTATCCCCAGGGGGCTCAGGAAAAAAAACAGTCTCGTGCTTCCACTGCAGCAACTGATGAAGAAGGAAAATACTCGCTGATGTATAACAATAATACAGCAGGAGCGATCCTTGGCGACCACATGGTTCGCATCAGTAAGACCGAGGGGGGCGCGGAAGTAGCAGGCCCTGAGATGTTACCGAAAAAGTACAATGAGAACACGACTCTCAAAGCGACTGTTACAAAAGATGGCCCGAATACGATCAACTTTGAGTTGAAGAGTAAGTGAACAGTGTGCCTGAGTTGCATGTGACCTTTTCTCCGTTTCTTAATCAATGAGGAATGCTAGAAGTTTGTGATCTTGTATTAAGGAAAAGATCAGATCTATGAAACGAAAAAGGTTACATTGAATAACAAATTTCCTTCGCCTTTTGTCAGTCTGCTTCAAACCCCACTATGCTTTTCTCGGCAAATCGATTTCTCAACATACCGACAGTTCGTCTGGTTCACCTGCAATTATTCATTGTCGCGAAGTTGAGATGCCCTAGAGCCATCTTGGCCCACGGTACGAGTCGAGATGACGGGGGCCACCAAAGTGATTACTTGATCAGAATTTTTAATTCTACAGCTGTCAATGTGAATGCATTTGCAATATGCACCTCACAATTCTCCTAGTCTGCAAAATCAGACAATAACTCTATCAAAATAGGGTTCATTATTTTTTACTATCCATGTAAAGTGTACACGTGTTGGCTGTGTCTGTTTTTTTCTTGACTTGATGAAGAATAGTACATAGGATGAGATGGTTGAATAGGGGGAGTGGGGCACATGGGTGCCTTGTGCGTATCTCAGAATGTAGCGGCAGGGGCACGATGATGAAGAAATTGTTACCAATCGCAGGACTTTTATCTAGAAATTTACTAAAAAGCCCCCTGCTATCCGCTAACTATCTCAGAGCTTGCAGCAGTGCAGCACTTAAACCTGCTGTTGTGAAGAATGCACCAATTTCTTTGCATATTGAACCAACGACTGCATGCAATCTGAGATGTACGACATGTGATAGAACGCATGCCTCTGACTTAAATCTTGGCACGATGTCTTTTAACGTGTTTAAAGAGATACTTGATCAATTCAATTATCTTATGGGGTCTCATCATGTCCAAACTGGTCTGCTTTTGACCGGATTAGGAGAACCTTTTCTTAATAAGGACATCTTTCGCATGATTGAGTATGCCAAAGAAAAAGGAATCTCCTATGTGCACACTATTTCGAATGGAACTGTCCTCAACAATGAAGCAATCATTCAAAGTGGGTTAGATCATATTTCGTTTTCCATGGATGGTGCAACAAAAGAAACATTTGAGAGCATTCGCGTAGGAGCTAAATACGAAAAGGTAGTCTCATCACTCAAAGACCTTATAAGTAGACGGAAAGTTGGTAAACTGCCATTTATCGATTTAAATATTACGCTTCAAGGTAAAAATCGGAATGAACTCAATAGTGTAGTTGACCTGGCAGCTGAAATCGGAGCGGATCGAGTATCAGCACGCATACTCAATTCGGATTTTGCACATGATTCACTACAAGCATTGGGAGAATCCTCTGAAAACATTAAGACCACGTCGGAATATGCACGAGCAAAGAACGTCGAATTCAGGTATGCAGACAATGATACGGATCCTTGCGTCTACCCATGGATATGGCCCTATGTGACATGGAATGGATATGTGGTACCATGTTGCTATAAATCAGATCCTAGAAAATTCAATTTTGGAAATATTCTCGAAGAGTCTTTTGAGAGTATTTGGAATGGAGAAAAATATCGGCAGTTCAGGAAAGCACTCACAAGTGAAAACCCTCCAGATATGTGCAAAAACTGTCCCAAGTGCCCCACTAAAAAATCAGGGTCGGATAAAGTAGAGCTTAAGATACTTGATTAACGTATTATCAATTAAAAATTGTTCTATCTAAGATTAAACTTCCCGATCAGTAAGATTAATCATTATAGTTCTTTTCGATATACCGTGTACTAGCAGTAGTTGCATGAAGAGCTTCTTGCTCATCCCCGACTGGCAACAATGATTCCAACTACGATTAAAGTTAGCCCAATGCTTTTGGCTAAGGTAATTGGTTCTTTGAATAACAATGCGCTGAGAAACATCACCAGTACAAAAGCCAGGCTCATAAATGGATAAGCGTAGCTGAGAGGTAATCTCGTCATGGCAGCCATCCAGAATAATGATGCTATGAATGCTGCGATAAATCCACTTATGATATAATAGTCCAGCAGCAAACCTAACAAAAACCAGATACGGTCTGTGAAAATAACAGGCAGGTCACCATATTTTCCTATCCTCCATTTCAGGATAAGCTGTCCATAAACCGTGAAGAGAATTGTTCCGAATATCAGAAAATAGTTCATTGTTTCTTTTCAAGTATTTAAAGGACGGATTCACTCCATCTCAACGTGTATTAACTCGGGTAGTTTATCGGTTATGCTGAGCATTTCATCCAGCGTGTTAAAGCGCAGGAATACGATTCCCTGTTTCTGAATGAGATGATTATCGATTTGCTCTCCTGGCTTCCACCATAACATCTGGTCAATGATATGGTGGTCTATTTCCGGACTGACAGTAACATTTTTAATAATTCCATTCTGGTATGGCATGATACAGTGGCGAGTATAATAGCCACTGGTTTCAACTGGTTTTAAATCGTTACATTCCATACCGGATGCAGCGCGAACTATATATGCGGGATAGTCAATACCCGTAGCATGTTTAACGAATTGAATATAGAGATCTCCCGGTGCACGGCGGCATATTTCGATGATAACTGGTTTATCGCGTTGCAATATATATTGAATATGGAAAATCCCCGTTTTGAGATTCAGCAGAGAAGCAATTCTTTCTGCAGTGGCACACAGGATTGAAGAGGTGTTCTCTGGAACGTTTGCAGGAGTGGATGCTGCTGAAACCAGATAAGGGTTGAGAAAATAGTGTTCGTTATCATTAAAGAAGAATACAACTCGTCCATCTCTCAGAAAAGTCGAAAATCCATGTCGAGTCCCTTCAATAAATTCCTCAACCACAATTCTTTTTGCACGAGAAATTTCAAAAGCTGATTCCAGAACAGGCATAGCATCTTCAATGTGATCAATTCTGGATATTCCCTTACCACCCGTGAGATCGACTGGCTTGACTATTACCGGAAAATCGAATTCAGAGAGTTGTGCCATTGCAGCGTTGATGGAATCAAATCCTTTCGCACGTGGTGAAGGTATATCATTCTCAATGGCAAAAGCGCGATAGCGATCTTTATGATGGATCAGTAGCGAAGTTTCATAAGAATCATGTCCCGGTAAATTCAGTTGTTGCGCAATGTAAGCAGCAGTGATTGCAGAAAAATCATTACAGGAAGCACAGATGGCGTCGATCTTTCGAGATTCAGCCAGTTGCAGCATGGCTTCTTTATCAGAAAAGTCCTGCAAGCAGCACTCGTCCGAATATCGATGTCCCAAATCGTCTGCGCGATTTCCACTGGTAATTACGTGAAATCCCATTTTTTGTGCTGCCAGGATCAGCGGAATTTCAGCATAGCCTCCCCCTGCAATGAGCAGTTTTCTTTTAACTGACATTGGTAGACTCACCGGGAATAAAAAACATGACTGTTTCAGTGACACCTTCAGTATAGTGTCTTAAGTAGACCTGATAGTCAGAACGAAAAGACAGAATCTTCTGAGGGATCTTCCAAAAGTCATCAGGACGGTGATAAACACAGATTGCCAGTCTGGGATGGTACTTGATGATACTCTCTTTTGCCCCTTCAATCGCACTTAATTCCTGGCCCTCTATGTCCATTTTTAAAAATGTGAATGAAGTATTTATCAGATTATCGAGACGATCCACTTTAATGAGGAGTTCTCCTTTGTCACTCACCTTTGAGGAAGAACCTTCAACAGAAAAACGTAATGTATCTGTCTGATTGGATAATCCAGAATCGTGGAAAGTTATATTAGGGAGTCCAGCAAGATTTTGTTTTGACTGAATCATGTTTTCTGGTTCAGGTTCAAAAACATGAATTCCAGCATATTCGGGACACTGTTTGATGAATTCCAAGCTGGTCTTCCCATCAAAGCAGCCCACGTCAAGAAATGTTTCCTGTTCCGGTTGTAATTGCAGAAAGTCTTCAAAATATTGTCGATATTGAATGTCAGCAAAATCCTCCATGTAGGATAGGTTGCTTGACAAGCGAAAATTGATCAGATTCGAAAATTCAATTCTTGATCGCTGATCGACTAAAAGGCTATAAATCCAATCAAACTTTTCTCGGTTTTGTTTGAATTCATCTAAGAATTCATCCCAGAATAGGACAGGTTCCAAATCAAGTCCCGAGTACTTTCGGAATGCAAAATAATCGATGTTATGAATGTTTCTGCTGTCCAGTTTATGTTTTACTGTTATTGGTAGAATTCCCACTATTGTCGAAAGCACAATAGCATTTCCAGGAATCAAATTTAAATGAATGATCGGTTTTCCTAAAAAAAACTGATCTTCTGTGAATTCATCAATGAAGCCATCTACTTCAATTTGCTCTGCAACACTTCTTGCCCATTGATTGCGCCCCAGGATATATCTGGGATGATTACCGTCAACAAAATTCTTACAGAGAGTAATGATATTATGATCTATCTGTTTAAAATGTTTCACGTTTATCATTGCTCAGAGGTCTTTACTGGTACCCAGTTCTGGATTTTAGAAGAGTGTGTCATGGCTTTGAACATAATGAGTCCCTCGAGAGCATGTTGAGTTTCAAAAACATATTCGCGAGTCTTTTGTGTGCCTGTTTTCTTGAAAACACGAAGACTGTCAGCAATATCACAATATAAATTTCCAAATGCTTCCAGGAATCCAGCTGGATGCCCCGACTTGAAGCGATTGTATCTAGGTAAATGTGAGACTCCCACTTCAACACTGGCTCGGTCCAGAATCATTTTATGACCACGGTTATCGTGGGATATCAGAAATTCCGGTTCCATCTGATGCCATTCGGCTGAGCCTTTTTCACCAAAGACCCTGATCCGCAAACCATTTCTGTAGCCGAGTGCTGATTTGCTGAACCAGATGTTGCAAGTCAAATCATTTGAATATCGGGCGATGCATAAGGAATTGTCAACGACTTGACTGAAGCATCCCAGGCTGCTCTGAAAAGCGACCAGTTGCTGTGGCTTCTCGCCGGAAATAAAATCAATGATACTATGGACATGTCCACCCAGATCCAGTGACAGTGTTGGTAAATCATCATCACGCAGACGCCATTGCTGCGGAACCATGGGGTTTCCGTCTCGATTCAGACGCGAATAGCCTTCCTGTGGCATCTCGATATGAATCTGTTGAATCATACCCAGCTGATTATTGTCGATCTGGTACTTGAGCTCCCGCAGCATCGGATACCCTGTGTAGTTATAAGTTACAGCTAAAAAGCCATTGTGTGCTTTTTGTACTTCCTGAATGTTGATTGCGTCGGATATCGTACTGGTCAATGACTTTTCGCAAATAACTGCATAACCCTTCTTGAGAGCCTGCGTGACTGGTTCAAAGTGGTCCGGTGTGGGAGTTAATATAACGATGGCATCCAGGGAACCAGTTTCCTGGTCCAGTAAGTCAGAAAAAGAAGCGTAATTTCTTTCTGGTGAGATCCCCCAGCGTTCTGCTGTCTGTCGATTGATCTCCGGGTCTCGACTGAAACATCCAGCTTCCACTTTAAAGAGACCATCCATCTGCGAAGCAATGAAATGGGTTGTGCCAACTGCGGAATTCAGGCCACCTCCAATAAATCCCAGTTTGAAAACATCAGTCATCGTAAGGCCCCATTTCAAAAGTAGTTGAATCTATAATGTAAAGGGGCCTTCTTTTTACTTCGTCGAAAATTTTTCCAACGTAGACTCCAAGCATGCCAATGACAGAAATAATTAATCCAGTCGTTAAATAAATAGAGGCGATTAAACTTGTCCATCCAATTACGGAGATCCCCCAGATGAGATATCTGAAAACAAGCCAGATCACGACCATGAATGAGATACTTGCGATCAAAAAACCAAGGTTGACAAACATGACTAATAATTTATTTGAGTGAGCAACAATACTGCTGAGGGCGAGACTGAGCATACGGTTGAAACTGTAGCTGGACTTACCATAAGGCCTTTTCGCATGTTCAACAGGAATTTCAATTCTGCGGAAACCGACCCAGATCGCAAACAGGCCAAAAGAACGGTTCTGTTCTTTGAGTCTGGTAATACTCTGAATCACCTTTTGAGAATAGATACCAAAATTTCCAATGCGATGATCTACTTTTGAATTGGTGAAATAGGCAAAGGTACGAAAAAATATTTTGGAGCACAGCTTTTTGAAATAAGTATCTTGTCTCTCCTGACGCAAGCCAACAACGACATCATAGCCTTCGATTGCCTTTTTGTATAATTTATGAAGTTCTTCAGGTTGATCCTGTAGATCACAGTCCATGACTACAACCCAGTCACTCTTTGCAAAGTCAAGTCCAGCGGTAATCGCATGGTGCTGACCAAAGTTACGTGAAAGGTTGATCCCTTTAAGGCGACAGTCTTTTTCAGCTAAGTTATGGATAATCTCCCATGAGTTGTCTGGGCTAGAATCATTGACCATTATAATTTCAAACGAGTCGGTGATTTTTGATAATGCGTCAATCAGTCTCTTGTAGAGTTCTTCCAGATTGCCACTGGCTCCATAGACTGGGGTGACAACGCTGATATACGGAACTTGTTTTGATGCTGAACTACACATTGAATCAATCTGGTAATAGATTCCATTAAAAAATATATCAGCCTGAGAAAAATTAACTCACTGGCGTGTGTGCTTATGTTATTCAGGTTTTATCTAATAAAATTTAACTATTGCAGAGCATTTCTTGCTCTGAGAACCTCTGTTTGAGATACAGCAGTATTTTCTAAAAGAAACTGTTGTATTTCATCGACAACTCGCTGTTGTTCTTCTGTTGTAATTTCGTAATAGAAGGGGAGTCGCAGCAGGCAGTCTGCTGCCTGTTCGGTCACTGGTAGATCACCGTGTTTGTAATCCCAGGTTTTTCCCATTGGAGCGCTGTGTAAAGGGACAAAGTGAAAGACTGCGTGGATTTGCAGTTTCTTCAAGTGATTCAGTAAGCCATCGCGCAGAGTTTTATTCGGGAGCAGGATGTAAAACATATGGTGATTGCTGAGACAGTCTTCGGGGACACAGGGGAGACGGAGTTGCTGATTGTTTTCCAATGCCAGGAGGTTCTCGTAATAGAAATCAAAAATCTCTTTACGCCGCTGATTGATTTCATCAAACATTTCGAGTTGTGCATAAAGAAAGGCACAGTTGATCTCACTCAGCACGAATGAAGAACCAATATCACACCAGGTATATTTATCGACCTGTCCCTGGAAGAAGGCCTGTCGATTGGTTCCTTTGTCCCGGATGATATGGGCCCGGTCAATCAATTCTTCCGAATTGAGACAGAGCGCTCCCCCTTCGCCACAGATAAAATTTTTCGTTTCATGAAAACTGTAACAGCCCAGCTGTCCCAGCGAACCCAGGTATTTCTGGTTGTATTGTGCGTTGACTCCCTGAGCCGCGTCTTCGATGACTTTGAGATCATATTTTTCAGCGAGCGTGAGGATCAGGTCCATTTCGCAACTGACGCCTGCATAATGCACGGGCACGATGGCTTTTGTTTTTTCGGTAATGGCCTGTTCCACCAGACGCGCATCGAGATTCAACGTGTCGGGGCGAATGTCGACAAACACCGGTTTGGCCCCCGCTCTGACAAACGCATTCGCTGTTGAGACAAATGTGTAAGCCGGCATGATGACTTCATCGCCCGGTCCGATGTTCAGCAGCATCGCTGACAGTTCCAGAGATGCTGTGCAGGACGGAGTCAACAGTATTTTCTTTATTCCAAAACGTTCTTCCATGATACTCGTGCACCGTCGTGCAAACTCCCCATCCCCGGAAATATTGCCGAGAGTGACTGCCTGGGCAATATAATGGAGTTCTTTCCCTGCAATAAATGGTCTATTGAATGGGATTAACGAGTTCATACAAAGTGTATCCGTTTGTTAACATCTGTAATATTGGCATTACCGCCCTGATGGATAGATCCTTCAGAGGATAGGGAAATCTCTATGAAACAAGGTTTAAATAGCAAGAATGATGCCAGAGACAGAGGTTGTCTTGAGACTCTGCAGTTGTTGATGAGTAATGAATCCGAATGACTGAACAGCAGCAAGCTTATGCATGGCAGGATCAATCACAATTAGTCTGTAATATTCCTGCATCGGATATTCTTGAAACAGGTACATCTTTTGCAGCTAGCGAGCTCAATGATGTGATTACGTTCAAATAATATCGATGGCAAAATTGTCGTCATGTCTTCTCAAAATTTAGAAATGTAATGATGAAATTGTTTAACTGGTGTTACAAGTCAGCTGGGATTTGGGCACTGGGAATTACAATATGTTTATTTGGATTAACATTTCTGCTGATTACACCAGTCTATGATCAACCAGATGACGCCACGATGGGACTGGTTGTATCAGGGTATGGAAACGTCGCCGGGCCTGACGAGCATTTGATTTATTCCAATGTCCTGATTGGACTGATTCTAAAGCGGCTGTATCTGACTGCACCGCTGGTCCCCTGGTACGGTGCGTATTTACTGTTGGTACAGTTTCTGGCGCACTGGATTCTGCTTTATGCGTTGTTGCTGCTGAACCGTGATTATCGCTGTGTGCTGGGATATGTCCTGTTTTATCTGGTCGTGGGAATCTACTGCCTGACGCATACTCAATTCACAACGACTTCCTTTCTGGCAGGGATGGCTGGACTGGCGGTGATTTTATCGAGTCTGTTTCTGGATTTGAAAGGACCGCACTGCCGCTGGCTGAAGTGGATAGGAGCCGCACTCCTGATTGCAGCCAGCCTGATACGTTATCCCTCGTTTCAATTACTGATCTTCGCAAGCCTGCCCGTATTACTGTTTACCCTTTATCATCTTTTCAAAAGTATACATTTTAAAAAATATCTGCTTCCCGGGGTAGTTGCTGTTATTGGCGTTCTGGGCTGTAAAATTTATGATACACAGTACTATCAGCAGGATCAGGACTGGCGAGAGTTCATGGAATTTCATGCCGCTGCTGCCGACGTCAGTAACTATGTCCTTGTCCCTTTTGAAAAGGAGACCAAACCTGCATTTGATAGTGCAGGCTGGACTTTCATTGATTATCTGATGATTCGTAACTTTATCTATCTTGATCCCGTTACGTATAGTTCAGAAAATCTTCACAAATTTTCAAGTCAAAAAAAAGAATTGAATCTTCGCAAGTATCCTCCGGTGATGCAGGCTCGCGCGATTGCCTTTAAGGATGCATTCACTGACCCTGTAACCGTGATCTGTTTTGTTGCAGCATGCTTCTTTGCATACCTTAACAAGAAAGGCGTCTGGCAACGGTCTGTGATCAAGTGGCTGCTGATGTGGAGTATGCTGATTATGATCGGGTTGATCATTTATAAAAAATTACCCGACCGAGTTTATATTCCTTTAAGTGTTCTGCCATTTTATTTCTCTCTACTGTTGAATCTTCCTGAACTTGTTTCAAACATGAAAAAATGGAACTACAACAAAGCCCTGGTGGTTCGTTCGGGAGTGTTGCTTTTATTTCTCGCGGCAACATTCTCTGTCTGGAAGCAGGTTGGTCGAGCCGACAGGAGGTTAATTCATAATGCAGGATTCAAAAGTGACTTGATTAAACTGAAGCATATGCACCCTGAAAAAGTCTTTCTCGCATGTTGCACATTTCCTGTTGGGTTGTTTCTTCCTCTCGAAAATCAGTCGGAATATCGCGGGTTCAAATGTCTGTATCTGACGGGGCGGCAGGGCTCTCCCCTGTTTCAGCAGAATATGAAAGCTTATGGCATTCATTCACCGTATACAGAGCTGTATGAAACTGACCGGCTGTTATTAATTTCTCACCCGAAAATGATTCCTCTTTTAAAATTGTATTTCAAACAGCATTACGACGTTAAACTGGACTTTGAAAAAATCAATGCGGGAATATATTTTCATGTTTATCAAATGAGTCTTCCTGAGACCAAAAAGAGCAGTAAGAATGATACTGCGTACTCAGTCAATCAAAAGTAAAACAGGATTGATTAACCGGTAAACTTTTTTGTCACCGACACATCTTAAGCTACATCTAAGCTACCTCATCAGAATTCTGGGCGCTTGTTCTAAAATTATCAGCCAGATGAAATGCTGATAAACATTGTTTCACGATTTCTGGTGTCTGAAAAAAATGGTCAACCAGGTTCAGATTCGAGTAACGGATGAGACAATGCCACAAGGTGGTCGTATTGAATGGAGACCAGTTGATTACTGGAGACTCCGTATTGGGATTAAATACATCCATTGCTGATCGCGGTTGTTAAAAAAGTAATTGAGTAATTTCGTTTAAGTCTCTGCATGATCAAAAGATAAAACGAAAAGTGTGCAAATGTGTATTTTGGTTTAATAGTTTGTATCAGGTTGTTAAGTATTTTTACCAAGTACAGCATTATCTTCGCGTTAAATCCCTTTTGGATAAAGACATAGCTGAACATCTCATGAAATGTGTTGTTGGGTATAATAAATGCTTTACACAAAGTGAGTCGCTATGTCAGAATTTAGGGGATGCGAAGCATGACTTTGTCGTTTCGGAACTGAACAGTGCGTGATCGCACTCCCAACTGCCGTACCAAATGAATCCGGAAGCGAGACAGTTCCAGAAAGTGCTCCCTCCAGAAAGCTCGTATCCAAAAAATACGATTCTGAAATACCTGTCAGTATCGACCTGCTTTTAAATCAGTTGAATTTAAGTTTGCGGGAATCTGTCAAACTGAAATTTAAGATACATTCAGAAGAGTCAAACTAAAGTGCTACTAAGAAGGTCATGCAGTTAAATGAGCATCGCTGTAGATGAAAATATGACCGCTACTGATACGAGCAAAAAAAATGTAACGGAACAACCGCCGAGTTACATTGAAAGCAAAAGCAAATCTTCGTGGACAGTCTGGTTACTGGTTACTGTCATAATAGTGGCAGGTCTCGTCTTCAGGTTCATGCTGTTAGATGCATTTTTTCTGGACTTTGATGAATCGATGCATTTCCAGGCAGCCCGTGAAACATCGTTGTACGATGCATGGGTTGCCAGTCGGACTTACACGCATCCTCCATTGGTATTTCTCTTTTATCATTATTGGATTGCCTTAGGCGATTCAGAAGTGATGCTCAGGCTGCCATCTTTACTGTTCAGCGTTCCTGCTCTGGTTTTCAGTTTTTTATGGTTCAGGGAAATACTGGGAGAACGACCGGCTCTGATCGGGCTTGCCTTTCTGACGTTTTCCACACCGATGATCCACCTGGGTGCCTTAATGCGTGGCTATATGCTGTTGCTGACTTTCATCTTTGCCGCTTTGTACTTACAGGAACGATTTTATCAAACGCGTTCATTGTGGGCTTTAGCCGGAAACTGCTGTTGTCTGGTCTTGGCGATGCTGACGCACTACAGCACTGCCTGGCTAATACTGGCTCTGGGATTACTGGGATTATTACGTGTCGTCTCAGGTACTTTCACAAAACAGATGATTATCGGCTGGGTGATCTCACAATTCGTATTACTTGGTGTCTGTCTGACATTATATCTTGGGCACGTTCGTCTTTTTTTAAATAGTACATCCCGGAATGACCTCTGGGAGTTCTGGTTGTCTGACAGTGCCTATGATCCAAACACAACACATCCGGTATATCTGGCGATGATGAGGGCTATGGAATATATCCAATACCTGTCAGGCCCCTTACGGATATTCATAATCGGTCTACTCATCACGGGTATTTATATTTTGTTCAAGAAAGGAGTACAGGAGAATCGTTCAAAGTGGGTCGCCTTTGAGCGAGGAATGCTGGTTCTCATTCCATTCATGGTGGCAATGCTTCTGTTCCATTTGCGTATCTATCCGGTTGGACACACACGACATTCGATGTGGCTGGTCCCATTTGCAGGATTAGCCGTGGCTGCAGGAACATGGCCATTACTCAAGCGTCCCGGATTGATCAAGAATGGTATCGCTGTCGTGCTCATACTGTTATGGATTGATTCTTTTGCCTATCCGAATGTCTGGAATCTCAAAACCACTCAGACTCCTCAAATGGCACGCGAAGTAGTAACGGTAATTGAAAAGACTATCCCTGCCGGTGCAACGATTCTCACTGATGACAGCACCAGGAATGTTCTCGAATACTATCTGGTTGGTCGTACTGTCGTACATGGGAAACCACTGGCCAATGGTTACACGGAATATGAAATGGGGGGGTACCGAGTGGTCACAATACCGAAGTTTCATTTTTATTTATACAACATTGAAACAGATTGGGAGAACTTCAAAGACGTTTTTGGTCCGGATTCCACAGAACCGCTGTGGCTCGTATATCTGGGATTCGAAACGAGCGACGCCCAGACCTCAAATGTATTCAAACGGTTTCCACCCGGGAAAATAATCAAACGCGCCAGTTTTCTTGATAATCAGATTTTGCAGGTTCAGTTTCAGACTCCTTGAATTAAGGCAACTATCCATTCAGCAGATAGATCATACAGTTTTGCTGGAATTCTTTAATGTTCATTGTTTTGCTACAGGTTTAATCAAAAGGCCATGTCACAACTTCAAGCTTCGCACAAATTTCTGGTGTATGTTGTTGCTTATGAAGCAGAACAGCATTTGTACGATTTATTTGAGCGAATTCCTTTTGAATTATTCAATCGTCCTGATTTTCATTTCCTGGTAAGTGATGATGCGTCATCAGATAATGGTCCGGTTGTACTGAAGGAATGGCTGGAAGCGCATGAAATCCACAACGTGACGATCTTGAAAAATCGAGCAAATCAGGGATATGGAGGAAATCAGAAAATCGGTTTTCGCGTTGCTGTCGATAATGGTTACAGTTGTTTGATCCTGCTGCATGGTGACGGTCAATACTCTCCCGAATTATTACCCGAGTTTGCACGTGTCTGGAACGAAAACGAACCGGATGTCATTCTGGGATCGCGCATGCATTCGATTCAAAGCGCCCGAAAAGGTGGCATGCCATACTATAAACTTCTCGGAAACCGGATTTTGACAACGTTTCAAAACCGAATGACCGGCTGGAAATTAAGTGAATACCATACCGGATATCGCGGTTACTCGACAAAATTCCTGGCCAGTGTTCCATTCGAAATCAATACAAATGATTTTCATTTTGACACAGAGATCCTGCTACAGGCGGCACACGTCAATGCTAATGTGGTGGAAATCAATATTCCAACATTTTATGGTGACGAAGTCTGTCGTGTCTCCGGGTTCAAATATGCATGGAATGTATTTACCGCAACTCTGCAATATAAAATGCACCAGCTTGGTATGCTATGCTCCTTAAAATTGCGAAATCTTTCAACAGGCAGATATCGCGATAAGACCCAGGCTGACTATTCCTCGCATGCGCTGGCGTTGCAGATCCTGGAAGAAAGACAGGCAAAACAGATTCTGGATATCGGTTGTGGTCCCGGACACATTGCCGCCCGCTGTGAACAGGCAGGCATGCGGGTGACTGGGATCGATCGTGCAGAACCACTTCCCGGTTCGATGTCTGATTTTTATGTCGCGAACCTGGAACAGGACGAATTGCCCGTTTCAATTTGTAATTACGATACAGTGCTGTTGATGGACGTAATCGAACATTTAGCAGATCCTGAAGAATTTATGCTGGGAATTCGAAATCAAGCCCATGATCAATTCTCTGAAGTTGCTGGTGATCAGGATTCTGGAAGCGTCTCCTTACAACTGGGGTCGCAGTTTGATTCTGAACAACTGGAAATTGAAGAAACAGAACCGTCTTTGCCGGTCTTTATCATTTCCACTCCCAATGTCGCATTCGCTGCTGTGCGAATCAACCTCTTGCTCGGGCGTTTTAATTACGCAGAAAGAGGAATACTTGACATCACGCATAAACGACTATTTACACGCAAATCTTTATTGCAGATGTTAAATGATTGTGGATATGAGATTGAACGTGTTCGCGGAGTGGGAGTGCCATTTGCAGCTGTGATGCCAGGGCGAACCGGGAAATGTCTGGGCTGGATAGCAAATTGGTGTGCCAAAATCTGGCCTTCACTTTTTGCATTTCAACTGCTGGTAGAATGCCGACCTCGTCCAGGGGTGAAAGATGTTCTGCGAAATGCGATTCGAATTCATGAACTGTCACATGCAGGGCATGGCGAATCTGTTGAAACAGCGGAGCCGGAAAATCCATCGTATAAGTTTAAATGAAAACCCAAATATTCAAATCGGGAATACAGAAACTGATTGATCTCAAATCAGAAATTCTAAATCTAACCTCTGTCTGTAATGGTTGAAACATGAAGTGGGAGCGTTTTTTAAAACAGATTTCATCACATAAGCTGATTACGGTGATCGTAATCGTGTTTGCCGTGCTTTGCAGTGCCCGGTTAACTGAGCTCTTAATGTATAATCCCGATAGCGCAGACTATGTGATTATGGCTCGGGGACTGATAAATGATTTCGAATATCGGCAAATGTATTCTCCCGGAGAACCTTACTTTACTTTACGTCCACCAGGTATGTCACTCCTGTTGATTCCTGCTGCTTTGATTGCGCCCTATGACGTCATTATGGCAAAAGTGATCGTTTTAGTGACTGCTGTCTGCATGCTGATCCTGTTTTATGGATTGATGTGCCGATTGGAAAACTCAAATTCGGATTTAACTCTCGAACAAGCCAAGCGGATTCGTTGGCCTCAACTTCTGCTGACACTGATGTTTGCCACAAATCCGTATATATTGCTTTATTCCACATTGATGATGTCTGAAGTTCCATTCACAGCCTGCACTCTGGCTGTTTTATTTCTGATTGCACGTGATTCTGAAACAATCTCGAAGCGACAGTTGTTTCTGCTCACATGTCTGCTGATGTTTCTTCCGTTACTGAGAACTATTGGAATCAGTCTGGTAATGGCGTTGGGGGTGTGGGCCATCACCAGCCGTAAACGCTGGCCTTATCTGATCAGTGTCTTCTGTTCCGTGGCAGTAACTGGCGGATGGATGTTACGGAACAGCGCATATCAATCAGTGAGTTATTCATCCGTCTTGGTGAATGAATTCAAAAAGATTGGTGTCCTGGGAATGCTGGTGAGCATGGTCAATCGGATATTAAGTCACTTTGAAGGACTGTGTCAGAAATTCTTCCCCGGAATGCCGGGAGAATATCCTGAATATGAACGAGTGGTATTGAATGATAATTTCGTACTTCCAGGGCATCAGATAATTTATCTGCTGGCAAGCCTGATTCTCATTTCCATCGCCGTTTATGGTATGCTCAAGAAATGGGATAGAGGAGGGGCTGTCAGTTTTTATTATCTCTTGTTTACATTTATGATTCTTGCGGTCTGGCCTTGGTTACAGTTGCGGTTTACTCTGCCTCTTCTACCTGTGCTCCTGGCATTTTTACCTTCAGGTATGGTGGCATTGGGAGCGAACGCAAAGCCGTTTGCCGTGCTGGGGAAACGTGTGCTGGCCGGCGGGTTGATTCTGGGATGTGTCTTATTGGGAATCACGCAGGTTGGCACAGATTACAGGCTGGTTTATGCGAATCAGAAGATGATCTCGATGGGGGAATCGTTCTATGAAACTGAATATCCCGGGTTTAATTTCTGTAATTTCGTGGCTGCCGGTAAATGGATTGAAAAAAATTCGGAACCTACGGACCGGGTAATGACCAGACGAACGGATACCGCAATCAGCTCGCATCGCTTCCAGCAAACAACTTATCTGGAGAAGTTAGATATTGAACAGCTACATCAGCAGATTCAATCATTCTCAGCTAAATATCTGGTGTGTTATAATCGAAACTATGTCGGCGCGTTTAAATGGTATCTTCTCGATTCTGATCCGGTTTACCGGCTGACACCCGTCTATTCACAACAGGGAATCATGGTGATAGAAGTTCAGCCAAACTATGAGGGCACAGTCCGTCATCAATTCTGGCGAGAAGACGAATCAATGGAAATTGCAAGGCGGGCATATGAGAAAAACCCAGACCAGTTATCCTGTCAGATCGCGTATCTCGAACAGTTACAGGCTGTACAGAAATATGATGAATCAATCAAACTGATTGAAAAATTTCAGAAAAAACAGATTCAGGATGTTCGCATTGCCTGTCTGTTGGGGTGGTCTTATGTGGGAGTCAAGCAGTACGAGTCAGCATTGGTGGAATTTAAAAAAGCTTCACTGATGCCGAATTCAAAACTGCATCGAAGCAATATCCAGCGCGGTTATGAGTATGCGCAGAAACAGTTGAAACAATTAGCTGATCCAGAAAAAGAAGACGGGGAAAGTGACCCTGCAAAAAATCTTCGCATCGCTGAGAATTACTGGAAACTGGCGCGATATGAACATGCAATGAAATTTGTGCAGAAAGTATTCGATTCTCAAGAAGCAACCGACCAGGATCGGGATACTGCTTATCTCTTGCAGGCACGATTGTATTTGCTGAATAGTCAACCTGATCAGGCTCTGGCAGCGTTGAAGCAAATTAGTGACTCAGAGAACGAAGCGGCAGCGACACTGCTGACCTTGATTCAACAGGAGCAGTACTTTAATGAGTTCTTCACCGGACAGAGCAGATCACAGGAATTTGAAAATCAAAAACTGGATTCGGCAAAGCGAGATTCCATCCTGAAACTGGCAGCGCTCTATGAAGCAGAAGGGGTTCCCGGAAAAGCGCTCAGACTGCTGGAGCGGGCACATGCTTTGGACCCGGACCAGACTGAAATCAGAAAGCAACTCGCGAAATATCAGTTGTTCTATAATCTGCTCACCCAGGCGGAAGAGAACTATCTCATCCTGCAGCAGGAGTTTCCGGATGATCAGGAGATTCAGGACAGTCTCGCTAAAATCGAGCAGCTCAAAATCACTCCCCATTTTTAGTCTTGCTGACTCGTAATGATATCCCGGTCGTTCATATTCACTTGGAAATGAACTGGAAATGTTGTCTGGAATTCCTGTCGCCTGAGGACTCCAGGGGGGATAACCCGTGAGCCGATTCTGCAACGACCCGTAGTCTGAAACATGAAATTCCTGTGATGCGTTGCGTGAAATGCCCAGTTTGATATTTTGATAAAACCCGGTCTTTGCAGGAAATGGATTCTGGCGAAACTGTTTCAATTATGCGAAACTGAAGCAATCGGGTTCAAAATCTTCTTCTCTCAATGCATGAGTTCTCTCTACTGTCTCTATAACCGTATCAATACAGCCTGACTGGCATCATTGCGGGAAGTGGCGTGCGTCAACTGACAAACTAAGGTGCAGGTAAAGGGTCAGTTTCTGGTTTATTTAAAACTACTTCTGGGGTATTAATGCTGACTTAAAAGTACGAGAAACGCTATCGATAGGTGTGGCAAGATTTAGAATGGTCTGGAAATGAGTTCCGGGGGACATACCGCGGATTTCTATAAGAAAACTACTGAATATGGAGATACGATGATGCGTCATTTGAAATTGCTGATGTTATGTTTGTTCTGGGGAGGTGTGTCAGCTTCTGCTGCAGATACTGATTCCGGTACGGCAGCTCCTTCCGCAGACGAGACTGCGATTCGTGCAGCGATTGATTCTTACAAAACCGCATTTGACAAAGGCGACGCGAAAGCCGTCGCTGCACACTGGACTCCGACGGGAGAATTTGTGACTCCGGGAGGCGAAACCTTAACCGGACAAGATGCCTTGGTAAAAAGCTTTACTGAGTATTTCAAAACGACTCCAAATGTGAAGATCGAGCTGGATAGTGTGGGAATTCAGTTTATTTCTCCTGGTGTTGCCATTGAGGAAGGGGTTGCCAGGGTGATGTCACCTGACAAGGAGCCGGATGTTACTGAATATGCGGCGGTCCATGTAAAAACACCTGCAGGGTGGAAACTGGACAGCGTCAAAGAAACGGAAGTGATCGTACCACAATCACATTATGAACAGCTCAAGCCATTGGAATGGATGATTGGAACCTGGGTTGATGCCGGTGATGATGCGACAGTAGAAACCATCTGTCGCTGGACGAAAAACAAAAATTTCATCACACGTTCATTCAAAGTGCATATTGAAGATCGGGTGGAGATGGAAGGAACCCAGATTATTGGCTGGGATCCTGATAAACAGACGATTCGTTCCTGGTTATTTGATTCAGAAGGTGGTTTCGGGGTCGGCATGTGGTCACAGAAGGAAAATCAGTGGACGATTCGCACACTGCAGGTTCTGGCCAACGGCGAAAAAGCCTCGGGAATCAATATCATGACAAAAGTAGACGACGATACGTTTAAGTTTCGTTCCCTCGGACGTGAAGTCGATGGAATCCTGCTTCCCGGAATCGATGAAATTACTGTGGTGCGTCAACAATAAAGTAACAGAGTACGACAGCATCCGTTAAAGCGATCAATATTTTATGTTTTTCAAAGGTGAGACAATTATGAAAACTCCCTGTATTGCAATACTTGTGGGAATGCTTTCCCTCTCTCTCATATCCGAAGACCTGTATGCCCGCGGCGGACGCGGCGGTGGTGGAGGCGGTCGTAGTTTTGGTGGCGGTGGAGGCGGAGGTCGCAGTTTTAGTGGCGGCGGAGGCGGTCACAATTTTGGCGGAGGTGGCCGCAGCCCTTCGATGAGCAGGCCCTCTGTTTCGAGACCAGCCAGCCGACCCAGTGGGGGGAACCGACCAAATCTCAATAATCGTCCCTCCGGTGGAAAGCGTCCGAATCTCAGCAATCGTCCCGGCGGTAATAACCGACCCAACATCGGAAATAATCCTGGTGGAGGAAATCGCCCGAATCTGAATAACCGACCTGGCAACGGTAATCGACCCGATTTTGGGAGTCGTCCCAGTCAGGGACAACTGCAGGAATTTCTCCATTTGCCTGGGAATAGTGGTTCAGGAAATCGACCCGGAAGCGGCAATCGTCCGGAAATCGGAAATGGTTCTAATATTGTGAACCGACCTGGCAGTGGTAAACCACCAGTAATTGGTAACCGTCCTGGAAACGGTAATCGCCCCGGCGATGGTAACCGCCCTGGGATCGGTAATCGGCCGGGAAATGGAAATCGCCCTGATATCGTCAATCGACCCGGTAGTGGCGATCGGAATAACATCAACATCGGAAATAACCGAGGACCTGGTAAAAATAATATCTCGATCAACGAGATCAACAGGAACAATGTTCGTGTTGGGAATAACGTCAGGAATAACTGGAATGGACGCCATGTGAATGCGTTTAACCGTTCATGGTGGGCAACTCGTCCCGGTTGGAACAGTCCAGCCTGGCGTTTTCAGCATGGCTGGGGGCGATATCCTGTAGGTTACTGGTGGCGACCTGTCACTGCAGTTGCTTTAACAGGCTGGTTTGCAGGCTGGTGGAGCACTCCCTCATATTATGATTATGGACAGAATATTTATTACCAGGATAACTCAGTCTATTATGGTGATCAGCCAGTCGCGACGGCAGATGAGTATTATCAGCAAGCCGTAACTCTCGCAGATTCGGTTCCGGAAAATGCGGCTTCAGATGACCAGACTGACTGGATGCCTCTGGGAGTCTATGCCATCACCAATGCAGATTCGGAAGAAACCAATATGGTTTTACAGTTGGCAGTAAGCAAGGATGGAGTCATTGCCGGCACCTTCTATAACGATATCACGCAGGTCTCGCACCCTGTGGAAGGTATGGTTGAGAAAGAAAACCAGCGGGCGTCCTGGCATTTCTCCGATGGCTCAAATCCCAATCTGGTGATGGAAACGGGGATCTACAATCTGACGAAAGATCAGACCGATGTGCTCGTGCACTTTAATGCCGAAAAGACGCAGACCTGGATGCTGGTACGTCTGCCGGAGCCCGAGGGCAATGGTAATCAATCCAACTGATCGAATTTAATCGGCAGTCGCAAATAAGAGAAACGGATGATCTGGGTGATTTCAGATCATCCGTTTTTTTTGATACTCCATTACTTTGACTGCGTGGACAGCTGTTTGTTTTTCAGTGATTGAAACAGATCCAGTAGAGTCGAGACAATAATTGTGGATGCATCTGTTTCGAAATAATTGGTTCCCAGCCAGGATTCATAACCACCCCAGCGATGTTGTTCCGGAGTTGGTAAATACCCGAAGGAGCCATTGGCCAGTTCAATGGTAAAGGTTTCTGCGAAGGGGCTGCGCTCTTTGAGTTCCAGGCCGGTTTCAGTGAAGGTCTCGAAAGGAATAGCAGCGATGCCAAGATCGCCAATGCAAATCGCCTGGATCGGGATTTTGATTTCATCGGGAGCACCTTTCAGACCGGCAATTCGTTCCGCATAAATTTCTTCCCGTGATCGACGTTTGCGCGATTTGTCCCTGGGAGCGGACATCACTTTGGCAAAATGTTCCTGCATTTCCGGAGTCGGTTTTCTGAGTTTTAAAGGCAGGCTGGCAGTCGCTGCGCCAAGGGGCACCCAGTCATGAAATTTGATCTTTTGATGCGCTTCCTGAACCCGACTTGCTACTTTTTCCGCGACTTCCTGCATCTTTTCATACTGTTTGTAGCGACGGCCATTTTTCTGGGTAAAGTTGATATTGTTGACATCACCACTGGTTCCATTGGATAATATCCCGACAAACGGCGGATGCTGATTTTCCGCATTCAGCTTTTGGGTAATGATCCGTGCAAAATATCCAAAGTAGTCAGCTGAAATTTCCCCGGAACGAACTCCCCCCACGTAATGCAATGAATAATTAGCGAGTAAAGCAATGGGACGCTGTTCCAGGCTTTGGATTGAGATAAAGCTGATCTCCGGATCGGTCGGGCCTGCAGGGCGGTCCAGTGCTTTGTGACCCCGCGGTGGATTCATGCGTACCCGATCGATGCCTCCAAACGGATTGGTCAGAAGACTCGTCTCATTGACAAACCAGCGGCGATTGTGGACTTCGGAGGGTTCATCAATCTTTCCCCAGCCAATTCGGGCCGGTTCCAGTTGAAATAAAGCCCGACGAATGCTGTCGGAGATCCGGTTTGCGAGAAATTTCTGGTATTCTGTGAATTCTGTCTCACGTATGACCTTGGAAGGCCCTCGTGCTGTGGTAGCGGAGTGAGTGTGCGTGGAAGCCAGCAGTATGTGAGATTTGGGAATGCCGGTCGCTTTGTGTGCCTGTTCCTTGGCCAGATCAAATACCGATTCCGGAATGCCGACATTATCGCATAAAACGATGGCCAGTCGGGTCTGACCGTCATCCAGTACGATGCTCCTTGCATGCAGTTCGTCATGAACCTGAGTCGCCGGGATTGGATTCCAGCCACCCACAATCGGTTGGCCCAGAGGGGGCGTGATATTACTGGTTGCGGCTCCGGCTTTAAAAACGGTCTGTTTTTCGGCAGCAGAACCGGTAGCAGCGGAAATGAACCAGAATACGGCTGTCAGAGCAACGTATGAAAATTGTTTTAAGCTATGACTGGTCATGGCGTGTCTTTCATAGAAACGTGTGATGCTGAAGAGCGTGTTTCAGTCTGTCTCAGGTTGGCTGATTTAATCAGGCAGGCAGGTGGTAATGAGTTATAATAATTATTGTAAACAATCGCGCACCAGCATGCCAGATTCAGGCGGATTTGCTGCATGCTGTATGAGGGAGCCTGACTGTCGAAACAAAATACTTGAGTTTTATCAGGCAGAACTGCAAAATGAGAGGCAAAGATATAACCTTCCAATAAGACAGATAGGAATTACCATGTTCAAAAACGGCCTGTTTTCTGTTCTTTCTTTCCTGCTGTTCCTTCCGACTCCGTTAGTGGCCTCTGAACGATTTCTGATCGAGAACGGTCAACCTCGGGCAGAGATTGTGATTTCCGCACAACCATCCCGCACGACACGTCTGGCAGCACAGGAGATGCAAACCTATCTGGAAAAAATATCGGGTGCGAAATTAAAAATCGTTGATGAACCAACCGCAGATTATCCAGTTAAAATTTATATCGGCAGCAGTCCTCATACACAAAAACTGGGGATCACTGCAGAGGGGTTAAAATATGGTGCCTATCGGATCGTTTCCGGAAAAAACTGGCTCGCTTTGATTGGCGATGACACTGATTTTGTTCCCATTGAACCCTGGCCACGTAGTAATAATGATATCGCCAGCGGCAAAATGCAGGCTGCCTGGGATGAAATTACAGGTGAGCACTGGGGGTATCCACATTCTCAACTGCGCAAGCATTACACGGGGGCCACCAGTCTGTTCGGCACTCCCGGAGAGCAGAAGGACGATAAAAACGGAAACGTCAACGTCTGGGGATTCGATGAACGAGGCTCATTTAACGCTGTGTGCGGATACCTGAGAAGTCTGGGTGTGCGTTGGTATCTCCCCGGAGACTTAGGCGAGATTGTTCCGGAGCTCAAGACGATTAAACTGCCCGAGATTGATCAGATAGTCGAACCTGATTTTCCTTTGCGCACGTTGAATTTCCGGTTTGCTGTCTACGGTCGCGATGCGGCGATGTGGGGGATGCGGCTGGGAATTCGAGAACCGTACGGTAGACAGGCAGCGCACGGGCTCGATCATATGACGCATAACGATTACACGCTGAAAAATCATCCGAACTGGTTTGCATTGTATGGTGATAAACGTGACACCCAGCCGGGGAAACGACTGAATCAGTTATGTTACTCGAATGAAGAACTGTTTCAGGAGACAGTGCGATACGTGCGTGCCCAGTTTGATCACTTCAAAATGGATGAAGTCTCGGTTATGCCTCCCGACGGATATACAGCGATCTGCCAGTGTGAAGACTGTAAAGGTAAAGATACTCCTGAGCGGGGTTACCGCGGTGCTTTTTCAGACTATGTCTGGGATTTTGTGAATCGTGTCGCGAAAGAGGTTCGCAAAACTCATCCGGACAAACGGATTTCCAATTGCGCATATGGGACTTACACCCAGCCGCCGCTTCATATTGACAAGCTGGAACCCAATCTGCAGGTAATCATTGTTGGCGGACGCAGGCCCACCAGCGAATCGCGCGAGGAACTGGCGCAGTTGCGTCAGGATTGGGCGAAGAAGACGGATCTACCTGTGATTATCTTTGAAAACTATCCCTTTACCGGACGCGGTTTCTATCTGCCTGCTTATATTCCTCAAGTGTTAGGGGACAGTATCAACGCCACCAAAGGGACGTCGCAGGGGGAAGACATCTGGTTGACGATGGATTTCGGTGAAAATGCCATTGGCTATAACCATTTCCTGATCTACTTCACTGCGAGAATGTACTGGGGTGGTAAAGATCAGAATGCAGTGGAAATGTTCGATGAATACTGTCGGCTGTTTTACGGTCCAGCGGCGCCTGCGATGCGAGAGTTCTTTACATATTGTGAAAACCACTGGCGGGAAATGGAAAAAGATGGCGATAAAGCTGAACATGCTCTGAATCTGTTTGCATCAGCGAAATCAAAAGTTGACGAAGCCTCTGTCTATGGACAACGTATTCGACTGGTTGATCTCTATCTGAATGGATTGCGAAATAAGAGTAAACAGCTGGCTCAGAAGCGGGGACCGGTTCCGACACTGAGACTGGTGGGAGATCCACGCGGAGAGATCCAGATCGATGGTAATCTTGATGACAAACTCTGGAAGAATATTCCCACTGCTTCCACTGGTCAGTTGCGCGAACTGCAGACAGGCCGACAACCCATCTACGGGACATCAATCAAGAGTTGCTGGTTAGGAAGGGACCTGTATTTTGCGATTCGCTGCGAAGAAGCTCTGGGGGAAACACCCAATAGCACGACGACGAAAAAAGAAGATCAGGCGATCTGGTACGGTGATGCGGTAGAAATACTGCTGAATACCGAGTCACACAGTTATTATCAGATCGTTGTGAATCCCAAAGGGGCGATGATTGACCTGGATCGCGGAGCCGACAGAAATAACTGGTTCCGCTGGGATTCCCAGGCGGAAGTGGCAACACAAGTCGCCGATGGGTACTGGACTGCGGAAATCAGAATACCAGTTGTTTCGGATGAAAATGATCCACTGCATCAGGTTATTGGTCACAAGCCAACTCAGAGTCTGCCGTGGTATATCAATGTCTGTCGCCAGCGGATTCGCGAAAATGGTTCTGAATATTCTGCTTTTGCTCCTACAGGAACAGCTGGTTTCCACGAACCGATGAAATTTGCCCATTTCTACCGCGGCTTATCACATCAGTTTCCTGCAGATGAGAGTGTGACCGATTATCTGATTGCCGATCGGGCAGCGAATCAGCTACTCAGGAAACGAAAATATGCTGCTGCAGAAGAGGCATTTGTGGCATTGAGTGAAATAAAGAAGATTACTGAAATTCAGAAGTCGACTGCACTTGAGAATGCCGCAGGTTGTGCGCGTGCGCTGAAGAACTATGATCGTGCCAATCAACTGGCAGATCAGATTCCGGTGGAATCGATTGCAAAAACAGTCCGGATGGAGAATCTGTTAAGCCAGAGAGATTTTCAGACAGTCATCGATCAATTTGGAAAGGAAGACTTGAATCAGTGGCCCTTCTGGCAGGCAGGAGCTGGGGCCTCTGCTCGCGCCCGCGCTTTTTATGGACTAAAAAATGGCCAGAAAGCGGAAGCCGATTTCCAACAGGCGTTGGAGCTAACCCCGGATTCCCGGCTCAAATCCGGTATTCTGGTCATGATGGGCAACAATCGGGAAATGAATCTACGGGACGACAAATCGGCACTGGACGCGTATCAGCAGAATTACCTTGACGCGGGACGCATCGGGTCTGCGGATCAGTTTCGTTCTGTGCAGGGGGCGATACGAATCCTGATTCGACAGAAAAAATATGACGAGGCAATGCAGGTCCTGGATCTGGTTAAGATAGCAGACCTGAAAGGAGTGTGGCGTCACGAAATGATGCTGTCGCAGGCGAGTATCCTGTCCGCCTCTGATCAGGTTGATCAGGCTGCCAACGTCTATCGGGAACTGCTGAAAGATCCCTCTGTGGGAGCAGGCCATCGTCAGGCGGCTGAAGCGGCGCTGTCTGAATTGAATCAAAAATAATCACTCGCGGTCTGATATCACCAGGAGCAAATCGAATCGATAGTGCCGGTCAACCAGTCATGGGTAGACATCTCAGGAGACTGGTCGGGCTTTCGAAATAGAACCAGTAGTTTCCTGCTGTGGATTCTGCAATGCGCTAACCACAGCCATAGGGAAAATCCCTATCCCTGATTCACAATCCTCCCTGATTTCTTTCCTGCTCCAGAAATTATATTTTCATCAATGAGTGTTGATTGTTTTCACTGTAAAACAAACTCGAGATGAAAGGAGTGAGCGATGACAATGGTAGCCGAACAGCAGATGGAACATATTGGCGAAACAAAAGGATGTGCTGATCATGACCACGACATGATTCATGAGTTGAGTAAGAGACTGGATGCTTTATGGCGTTGTGATCAATATATCGCCAATGCGGAAGGGCATGCCGATCTGAGACGTTTCTGGATAGAAATCAAATCTCAGGAAGAAGCAAATATCTCACGATTGAAAGAGCTTCTGGCAATGCATGTTCAGAACAAATGCTTCTAAGCAGTATTGTGAAGTGAGGCTTGGTGAGTCAGATACGTACAGGCGTTACATCAGAATCGGAGAGACTGGATCTGCAGATTGAATCAATAACAGCTGCAATGTCTGAATTATTGTAGAGAGACCAAGCCTGTTTTCTGTTATCACATTTTTTAAGGAGAAAATGAGTTATGGCAACAACAGTCTCAACAGAAAAAAAGAAATCAGGTTCAGCCGGTAAGAATGAAGTTCAGACCAGACCGCTGTCACGATTTTCACAGGATCTCAGTAATTTTATGGGACGGGCTCCCTTTTTAGCATTTCGGAATGAGATGGATCATCTGCTGAACCGTTTTTCTGACGATTTCGGAAACGGCTGGCTGACACAAGGTTACGCTGCGACCCTGGATTTATCGGAGACAAACAACCACATTGAAGTCCGAATGGATGTTCCTGGAATTCAACCGGAAGAAATAGATGTAGAAGTCTCAGGCAATCTGCTGCGAATTACAGGAGAACGCAAGGAAGAAAACGAAGAAAAAGGAAAAATGTTCCATCGTATGGAACGACGTTCCGGTCGTTTTTCCCGTTCGGTCACATTGCCTTGCGAAGTACAGGAAGATCAGGTTGAAGCCAGCTGTGAAAATGGTGTGCTGACAATCTCACTTCCCAAGTGTGAGTCAGTGAAGCCACACAAAATTAATGTGAAACCGGTCGCAAAATAATGACGATTGTTTCTGCTACAAAACAGTGATCCTAGGTGTGCCACTGATTAATGCATGGTGGCACACCTTTTTAATCAGGCAATGCATGAAATACCGCTCTGCGCCGTTTCCCGCTGTGGGGGTTTTCAGAAGACGCGCTAAGTTTCAAGGCTCTGTTTCAGAAGCGGGCAGGCGGAAATCTGAGATCGAAAAAAAAGTATCAATGAATACGAAGCTTCAGGCAGAGTCTACTGTAAATCAGGTTATGGACCTCGTCTGAGACTCGGCATATAATTAATAGTAGAGAGTTATGAGATTGTAATTAGAAAATCTCAGCAAAGGACTGTTTCGGTCTGACAGCCGCTGCAGAAGGCTCTCAAAAAGACGTTCTCGCAGTTACTGGCTCGTAACAGGCTTATGAGCCGTTATTAAGCAAGCCAGGGCCGTAGTTCTGAAAGTCGATTGCACTGACAGAATCCAGGGGCCGTTCTCAAGATACTGATGTGAGTGTCAGGACGGGGATCGAGTCAGTAATGATGAGAATCTGTTTCAGAGAGAAAGGGAGGTGCTACCATGAAACAACGAAATCAAATGCCGCATCCTGAAAATTCCGTAAAAGTAACACACGAGCATTTACAATATTTGCTCGACGAACATGAAGAGATCCTGTCTCATATTAGGGATTTGAATCAATGGTGGACCGAACTGGATGAACACGGTATGCCTAAATATGGGGAAATGGGAACCCGGATGGAAGGTTTGAGAGACCTCCTCGCTAAGCACTTCAACGATGAAGAGCAAGAGGGTTATTTTAAACCGCTCATGGATGAGGAGCCCGGATTCTGCATCATGGTACCTGACTTTAAGGAACGGCACAAAGAATTTCTCACCAGGCTCGATGATTTCAGTGTCCGTCTCAAACAGTCAAAGCCTCCGTTTCAAAACTGGAATGAAGCATTACAGGAACTCAAAAGTCTACTGGGAGATTTACGAACTAATGAGAAACGCGAAATAGATCGAGTTCGGGAAGCGTATGAGAAATCATCTCATTCCCAATGAATAAGCTTGTTTTCAGGCAGGGATCCGAAAATTACAGGTTCTGATCTTCCCGGAGCGGTAAATCGGCAATTATACTTACTGAAGACGTAAGACGAGATTGGGTAGAGTGTGACTCGATACCGGGGTCTGACGAAATGTTAATTCGTGTTTTCATTTTACCGTTCTGGAATTGATTTTAGAAATCAGTATATGAACCAGATTAATCAGCAGAAGACGAAGGTGATGATCGTCGATGACCACCCCATAGTCCGGGAAGGATATTCACGCCTCATTGAACATCAGGAAGATTTAGAAGTCTGCGGGGAAGCCGACAGTAAAGTTGATGCGATTCGAAAAATCATGGAGAATCCTCCGGATCTGATCATCGTCGATATTTCACTGAAAGATGGCAGCGGTCTGGAACTGATCAAAGATATTAAAGCCCAGTTCAGTCAGATTAAAATGCTGACCGTATCAATGCATGATGAAACGTTATTCGCCGAGCGCTCTTTGCGTGCCGGTGCACTCGGATTTGTAAACAAACAGCAGGCACCAGAGCAGTTGATCAAAGCGATTTACCAGGTTCTGAAAGGAAAGGTATTTCTGAGCCCGGCTGTGACGGAACGTATGATCTGTCGGTCGATTGGCTCTGATAATTATTCAGACTGCTCACCCATCGAACGTCTCTCCGATCGAGAACTGGAAGTGTTTGAACAGATTGGTGAAGGGGAAACCACGCGTTCAATTGCTCAGAAATTGAACTTAAGCTCTAAAACCGTGGAAACCTATCGGGAAAATATCAAGCACAAGCTGAATCTGGAAAACGCGACAGCTCTAACCCGACATGCGATTCAATGGGTCCTGGAAAAGAACTGAAGCTTGTTGTATTGCACTCAGCATCGCTCTGTGTCGCTCCATTCGGCAGATATCTGGTAGGGTAATCCCCGATAGGCCTATTCGAATTATGCCCGGTATCTATCAGTCTTCATACCTGTTAGATTTCAACTGTTGCCGGTTGATATTCTCAATGCTGCATCAGCGCGTCTCTTCAAATGCATGACATCTGTTGACAGGAATTGGTACTGATGGTGACAATCAGCAGAAATGAATTACGGGAACTTCTGAGGTCGTGCCCGGACGTGAAGCTGGTAGAAGTATTACCAGAGGTTTCTTTCCTGGAATATCATCTTCCGGGAGCCGTCAATGTACCACTCAGTGATTGTTTCAATGAACGTGTCTTGTTCCTGATTCCCGAGCTCAGTCAGATGATTGTGGTCTACAGTCTGAACTTTGCATGCCAGCAGTCTGAACTCGCCGCCCGGTGCCTCCTGGAATTGGGGTACGAGTCTGTCTTCGATTATGAACCGGGTAAAGTTGACTGGCGGGCTGCAAAACTTCCGGTTGAATATGGACCGTCGATCCTTAATGAATCTATTCAATCGAAATCCTGCGAGTCTGCTGACAGGACTCCTCCGCTTTAAATAACCTTAAGGACAAAATTCTGTTCCTGGTAGATACGATGGGGCAGGCTGCAATACACTCCGTGAGCGGTATTACTCAGGTCGTCCATGATCTAAATTCAGCTTGACTTCGGGTTGCTGTCCCGATGTGTCCACAGTTAAAAAATTATGAGCTTTTTTAACCTCGTCGACAGTCATGATCAGTTCTTGCGCCATCTGCTTCATGAAATAGGAAGTAACAGTTCCTTCCAGAAATACTTCACGATGGTGGACTTCAATTCGAATTGCACTTAAAGCCGCATATCCAGCAGTGTGCAATTTTCTTCTGATCCGAAATTTAAGCTGTAGGTCGGGATTGGCGTTGAACTGAATTCGTGTTTTGTTCTGCAGTTTCAAAGTACTCTCCTTATTTGTCATCGTGACGCTGACAAGGAAGACGGCCATCCTGGCGTAGTGCGGTGTGCTTGTGGGGGCGATTGCTTCAACAGCCTGATTGTCGCAACTTTTATTAAGATCCTGTTTTGGCGGTATGAATACTGAATAACGTGTGTTGATGACTCAAGTAATTGCACCAGGATACTCAGTTTCCGCTGGTAGCATACTTGCGATCCTTCTGGTTTGATGCGGGATGCCAGTAGGAATCAGCTTATAATACCAGTACGATAGCGGTAATCGGAAAATCAGCCGTTGTTTCATAGGGGAATTCCCTAGAGGAACTTTGATCCAACCGATAGCCAATTCTCATTTACTGCGTTACATGAAAGAATTGACTTTTCATGGACTGAATGGGCGGTTTCAGCAGAATCGCTTTGAGAGACAGAAATATGCCAGACAGAAAAATATTTCCAGTACTACTGGTCGAACCTGATCCGGAATCGCGTTTAGAGATCATGCAGATTCTGTCGACGGAAGGATTTCAGGTTGATACTGCTGAAACCATCGACGAGTTGATGAACCGTGAAAACTGGTCAGATTATTTTCTGATCATCCTGGAGCATGAATTACCGGATGGCAGGACAGATGAGTTACTCCCCCGGATACAACAGCTGGCGAAGGATGCAGAACTAATCATCATTACTTCGCTGTCAGAAGTTCAAAATATGATTCTTGCATTCAGGAACGAAATTGCAGATTACTTCATCAAACCGGTTGATGATGAACTGTTTCGAAAAACGTTACATCGGATACGAACGCAGCGGGTTGTTTCCAGTAAATTGCGTCAAACGCAGGCTCAGTTGAACGCGATTGTTGAAACAGCCATTGAAGCGGTAATTACGATCAACCGACGTGGGATAATCCAGTCCTTTAATCCTGCTGCGGAGAAGATGTTTGGTTATACAGCGGGCGAAATAACCGGTCAGAATGTCAGCCTGCTCACACCGCCACCGGTCCGGGAAAATCATGATCATTATATCTCGCAATATCTGGAAACCGGGATTTCAAATATTGTCGGAGCACGCCGTGAACTGCAGGCCTGCCATCGTGATGGAACGCTGATTCCGATTGAACTTTCCGTGACTGATCTGCCTCTGTTTGAAATCTTTGCCGGGATTATTGTTGATATCAGCGAACGAAAACAGGCCGAACAGAAACAGGCTGAACTCACACGAGCAGTTGCTGTGGCTGCACAACGTGAGCGCCGCCAGCTGGCCAATATTCTGCATGACCATCTTCAGCAGTTACTGGTCGGGGTGCGGATTCATCTGGGGATTGCCAGAAAGGGGACGACTTCAGAATCAGTAGGGGAGACACTGGCGCGGGCAGATGAACTGTTAAACCAGAGTATCGAAGTTACCCGTTCCCTGACTGCCGAACTGAATCCGGTGGTCCTGCATGAAGAAGGTCTGGCTATGGCCCTGGAATGGTTAGCGCACAATATGCTGGAACGGTACAATCTGACTGTGACGCTCGACCTGGATCAAACAGTGAGCCCACAGGCGGAACTGACGAAAATCGTTCTTTATGAGTGTATTCGCGAAATTCTGTTTAATGTCGTGAAACACTCTCAGGCGACTCAGGCCCATGTCAGTATGCATTCGGTTTCAGATCAGGAAGTAGAAATCATTGTCTCAGATGAGGGCATTGGTTTTGATCCACAACAGCTGGAAACGCATTTGTCAGAAGCAGGTGGGATGGGGTTGAGTAATATCGAGTTTCGCCTTTCGCTGATTAAGGGACAATTTCGTCTGGAGTCGGCAGTTGGGAAAGGAACAGTCGCACACATCATTGTTTCAATGGATGCAGATAACCTGGATTCACAATGAAACAAGAGAATTACTCTGCTGGTAACGATTAGATCGCAGACCAGAAGCGTTAAAGAATCCTGTCGTAACCTTAATGAAATGGCATCGTTTCGGAGTACTTGTCAACAGGTCTGCAGTCTAATTAAGGCGCTGTGAGGGGACCCTGCAGATCACTCAAAACATTCGATAATTCGGCATGGTTCTGCTTTGCAGTTCCTGTCAACTGGTCTACTTTCAGCGGCGACTTTTCTCCAGGATCCTGTTGCAGGTCATAAAAGCGACCGTCCCGGTACAGCTTCCAGTTTGGGGAACGGACACAGCTTTTATTGCGGAGTTCAATGTAAATCCACTCCCGTGTTTTACGCTGGTCAGGTTTTCCAAACAGGACAGGGGCAAAGCTGATGCCGTCACGAGGGACGTCGGCTGCTTTCAATCCGGCAATTTCAGTAACCGTAGGCAGGTAATCGCTCATGTCGACCATGTCATCAACTTCAGTACCAGCTTTGATGTGTCCAGGCCAGTTAGCAATGAGAGGCACGCGCGTTCCCGTATCATCCAGTTTCCCTTTTCCGCCGGGTACGATGCTGTTATTCCTGATAGAAAGGACTTTAGGTCGTACCATTTTTCCATTTTCATTCACGGTCAGATAACTGGCAGCGGGAGTGCCATTATCGGTGGTGAAAATGATTAACGTATTGTCACGCACACCTGTCTCGTTCAATGAGTCTACGACTTTACCGACCATATCGTCCATGGAGGCAATCATTTCGCCGTAGGTCATCCAGCGCCCATATTTGTAATAAGCCACATGCTCGTCTTTCAAGTCATCGGTCACATCGTGGCAGAGTGCCATCGGGTAATAGGCAAAGAAGGGTTTGCCCGCTTTATGGCTGCGTTTCATGAAATCAATCAGGAAATCTGCATAGACTTCAGGGCCGTACAGGCTGGAAGTGTCGTCCCGCAGCGAACCGTTCTGATAAATCAGGGGATGATGATAGCGGCCCCCTTCGTGCCAGCCAAATAGACACCATTCATCAAAACCGACACGGCTGGGATGCTGTTTGTCGTTTTTCATCATGCAGAGCTGCCATTTACCTGCGACGGCAGTGGCGTAGCCGGCCTGTTGCATGCGGTTGCCGATGGTAATTCCTTCCGCGTCACGGGGAAAATCTCCCCACTTTGAACCAGCTTTGCCAAAGCGGAACGGATACCGCCCCGTCATCAGGCAGACGCGTGTCGGATGGCAAACGGGCATGGCATAACCGTGATTGAATTTCATGCCACCTTTCGCGAGGGCATCGATGTGGGGTGTTGGATAGCTGCGACCTCCATAGCAACCGATCGCATCGCTGCCGACATCATCTGCCAGGATCAGCAGGATATTCGACTTCGTTTCGGCAGCATTCAGGCAGACAGGCGTGATTAGCAGCAAGGCGGTCAACAGACTGACTGCAGATTTTATAATGTTCATAGGATGATCCTCAGTGATTGATCAATATTTAGTCTGAAAGTTTCTTCAAGTCGGGTAAATCATAAAAGGTCAGAACATTCTGAACTGCGAGAGGCAGATGATGAAATGCATCCTGTGACGTGAGTAAATCCCGCCACGAATTCAATGAATCTTCGAGTTGCAGTTGAGAGATCAGTCCCGGTTCGAGTGCCGCAGCATGCAAAGCAGCAGGGCCGAGCTCTCCCTTTGTCTGGAGTTTCACTGGTTTGTCTTTGTTCTGTGACTGCAGCCAGCGGGCGGAAACCAGTAAATCTTCCGCCTGCATTCCCAGCCAGCAGCGTCCCAGCATATGTGCAATGTAATAGTCTGCACCAGGGAAACGCCAGGTTCTGGTTTTCGTCTCGCCTGTATCCCGTACTTCCACAATCAGAACAGGGTGCCCCTGGGCATTGAGTTGTTCGGCGGTTTTGACACTGGAATTCATGCCTGATGTGGGGGCGATCAGAACCGGTGACTCATTTCCGCCACCCCAATAGAGGGCAGGGAGAGAAATTCCGGGTTCCGGCGTAATCACAAGTCGCTGAGGTGCGTTCGACTTCTTTTTGCTCTCCAGAAGTTTGACTTCAGGAGTGGGCAGGTCTTTTAGACTACGAATTCCTGTAACCTGACGAACGAGTTTACGTGTGAGCGGGGGGCGATTGGCTGCCAGTTGTTGTTCATAGTCTGTGAACAGGTCGAACAGGTTGCGCTCGCCCTGCAGCTTGAGCACCTGCCCCTGTGGAGTGACCTGGAGTTCTTTGTCTGTCAGAACCGGTGACTCGTCGGTTTCCGTGACTTCCAGTTGTCTCCCCTGCAGCCAGCGTGCAAAGAAGCGGACGGCTCCTTCACGCAAACGCTGGCTGAATCCATGCTTTTCATTGGCTTCAATCAGATCGACTCGTTCGGGAAAACCAAGCTGGGTGTAAACCCGTTTGGCCTGACGATAAGCATCCCAGGTACCCTCTATGGGGACGAAGTCTTTCGTGGCAGCGAGGATCAGCGTTGGTTTGGGAGCACGCGTTAGAATGTAATCGGGGTGATCGAAGCCGGCGCCGATTTGTCCAAACAGGTTCTGCTCGGCATCCCCCGGTCCAGGGCTTTCATTCTTGAAGCGATTGGTGGTCATGAAACAACCGGGTGCAGCCGCCAGAATGCGATCGTCAAAGGTCATCAGGTAACTGGTCAGGTTACCGCCCCCTGAATTCCCGGTACACCCGATTCGCGAAGCATCGACATCAGGACGACTGCAGAGATAGTCAATTCCGCGAACGCCGTCCCACAGCATATACGTTCCCAGACTGCGGCCCAGCAGGATCGGGGCGGGGCCCAGTTCCTGGTGTTCGTGACTTCCTCGATGACGGGGACTGCCTGCTTCGTCGAGAATCTGTTTACGTTCCCCCTGACCAATTGGATCGAAACAGAGTACGATAAAACCATGCTGTACCAGCAGTCGATTGGCCCGCTGATACGATTCGTACGCTTTCCCGTTTTCACTGTGTCCAACTGGATGCAGGATCGCAGGAAACGGGCCTGTTCCTGTGGGGCGATAGAGGTTAGCAGTAACATGAAAACCATGCTGACTTTCATAGAGAATCTTTTCAATCGTGAAGCCGGGCTGCTGGATGATTCCCATTGACTGGGGGTTGAGCGGTGTGCGCTCAGGGAGTTTTCCCAATGATTCTTGTAATATTTCGCGTCGCTTCTGCTGATACGCGGCGAGTGCTTTCTCCGAATTTAAAGCGGCTTCGAGTTCCTTGAGACGGGTATCCAGAGAGGCATGGACCTGCTTTCTCAGATAGGACCGCATTATCTGCTGACTTTTATCGGCGTTAAAGTCGCTTGGCAGGACGCGATAGTCTGACTGCGCCTGCACGTTGCTGGTACCGCTGATAAATAGGATGCTCAAAAAAATTAAAGCGCGCATGAAGGCGGTTTCCTGCTGTCTGGCTTTACGCCAGGAGTTGTTCGACGATCTTTCCTGATACATCGGTCAGTCGGAAGTCGCGGCCCTGGAAACGGTATGTCAGTTTTTCGTGGTCCAGGCCGAACAGTTTGAGGATTGTGGCGTGTAAGTCGTGGACATGCACGGGATCTTTCGCGACGCCCCAGCCAATTTCATCGGTTTCGCCGATTACCTGTCCCCCTTTAATACCTCCACCAGCCAGCCACATACTGAAGGAGTAGGGGTGGTGATCGCGGCCCGTTACTTTCTTGAAATTGACTCGATTCTCACCCAGCGGTGTGCGGCCGAATTCGCCTCCCCAGACGACCAGTGTTTCATCTAATAATCCGCGCTGCTTCAGATCTTTCAACAATGCCGCGACGGGCTGGTCAGAAATTTTTGTGTAACGCTCCAGTCCACTGTCGAGCGAACTATGGTGGTCCCAGGTGGAGAGAAACAGGGAAACAAACCGTACCCCTCGTTCCACCATGCGTCGTGCCAGGAGACAGTTGCGGGCATAAGAACCCATAAAACCGGAAGTGCTACTTTTGGAGGCTTCTTCGCGAGTGACGCCATACTCTTCTAATGTTGATTTCGTTTCACCGGAAAGATCCAGGAGTTCAGGGGCCGTCTGCTGCATGCGAAAGGCAAGTTCATAGGCTTTAATGCGGCTGGATATTTCGGGGTTCCCAATCTGTTCATAGCGCAGACCGTTTAATTCGTTGATTGTCTGCAGGCTCCGCATCTGGGCTGCTGCTGAGATTTCAGGTGGGTTCGCCAGATTCAGGACCGGGCTTCCCTGGTTTCGAAATAAAGTACCTGCATACTGAGACGGCAAGAAACCACTCGACCAGCTGGAAGCGCCACCTGGTAAACCACGTCCCAAAGTCGCAAGTACGACATAGCCAGGGAGGTTTTCCGACTCACTTCCCAGGCCGTAGTTCAACCACGAACCGAGTGTCGGGCGGCCCTGCAGATCGGAACCGGAGAGCATCATCAACTGCCCGGGTAGATGATTGAACTGTTCACAGTGCATGGAGCGGATCAGAGCGATATCATCGACGCAGGTGCTCAGGTGAGGCAGCAGATCGGAAAGTTCCATTCCACATTCGCCATACTTTTTGAATGTCCGTGGACTGCCCATGATCCGCGCGGCTTCTTTTTGTATGAACGCGAACTTGATGTCTTTTAACAGTGAATCAGGCATCGGTTGACCGTCGAGCTCGTTGAGCTTCGGCTTGGGATCGAACAGGTCCATCTGGCTGGGGCCGCCTTCCATGAACAGGTAGATGCAGCGTTTTGCGCGGGGGGCAAAATGTGCCAACTGCTGTTCACTTCCCAGTAAGCCGTCCTGTTTCATCAGGGATGCCAAAGCGAGCGAACCCAGACCGCTGGCACTGGTTGCGAAAAAACGGCGGCGGTTGAGTGCTTGAAACTCGTTGGTTTGTGGGATCTGCATAGTCAGTCTCGTGTGATAAATTCATCCAGATTCATGACAATTCTTGCCAGTTGAATCATGGCGGTCTGTTGAGCAGACTCTTTCGGTTCTGTTTTCGAAGGATTCTTTTCCGCCAGGAAAAGCAGATCGGCATATGCTGCATTGAGGAAATCCTGTTCGCGTGGAGCAGGGGGGCGGGAGAAACAACGCAGAAACATCTCTTCTGTCGCAGCGGTCAGATCGTCCTGATGCTGTTCCCACATGAGTTTCCCCAGTGCCTGGGCGCTTTCGAAAAACATCGGTCCGTTGAGCAGGGTCAGCGCCTGCAATGGTGTGTTCGAGCGTTCGCGACGACTACAGGAAACCGTAGAGTCAGGTGCATCAAAGGTCATCAGCATCGGGTAGGGAACGGTCCGTTTGAAGACGATATACATGCCTCGGCGATAGCGTGCGCTCCCTTCCGTGGCGGGCCATTTTACACTGCGACCGACATCGGTGACGAAAGCAGGCAGGGGAGGCCGGATTCCGCGTCGACCAATCGTACGATCCAGCAGACCACTGGCAGTCAGATGAATGTCGCGGACAATTTCGGCTTCAACGCGATAACTGTTTTGCCGCCAGAGGAGCTGATTATTGACGTCGTGCTCCATCTGTCGGGAATTCGCTGCGGAGGACATACGATAAGCGGAAGAAGTGACAATCAGGCGGATCATCGCCTTGCGGCTCCAGTTTTGTGATTTGTATTCTGCCGCCAGCCAGTCGAGCAGGAGTGGATGCGTTGGGGGTTCCCCTTTGGTGCCGAAGTCATTGGGAGTCGCGACAATCCCGCGGGCAAACAGATGCTGCCAGATGCGATTGACGGCCACGCGAGCAGTCAGGGGGTTGTCCTCCTGGAATAGCCATTGTGCCAGATCCAGGCGGTCCGTCAGTGGTTCTGTAGAATCGAATTCAGGTAGAACTGCAGGCGTGCCCGGATTCACTTTGTCGCCTGGCTGATTATAGATACCCCGGACATGCACGAAAGTTTCGCGGCGGTCTTTGGTACGTTCTTTGAACGTCGGTGCCCTGGTTGCCGGCGGCGCGGGGCGTTGATTGAGAAGTGATTCCAGATGCGAATAGAGTTTGTCCCAGCCTGGTTGCTTTGTCTCGTAGAATTTCGTCAAGGTTTTGAGGTCGGAGGATTTTTTATATTTCTCTAGCGTTTTGGTGATTTCTGCTTTCTGTTCTTTTGTAAGATCCTTTTTTTCGAACGTTTTCAACGAGGCCAGTGCTTGATCATAGTCAGGCTGCCATTGTTTCTGTTTTGCCTTGTATTCCGCAGTGTCCCAGTCGCGGCTGACTTTCACGCTGGAATCGTCGGCGTTATTGAAGAAGGAATAAATCTGGTAGAACTCTTTCTGTGAGATGGGATCATGCTTGTGATCGTGGCATTCGGCACAGCCCAGAGTCAGGCCGAGCCAGACCATGCCCGTCGTATTGACGCGGTCGACAAGTTCCTTGGTGCGATATAATTCGAGATCCACGCCGGCTTCGGTGTTACTCAACGTGTTACGATGAAAGCCGGTCGCGATGAGTTGGGTATCCACTGGTTTTTCCAGGAGGTCGCCTGCCAGTTGTTCGATGGAGAACTGGTCGAAGGGTAAATCGTCATTGACCGCCTGGATCACCCACTCTCGATAAACCCAGGCGTGGGGACGGATACTGTCTCCCAGATATCCATCGCTGTCTGCATACCGGGCCAGATCGAGCCAGAAGCGACCCCAGCGTTCACCAAAATGGGGAGACGCCAGCAGTTTGTCGACCAGCTTTTCGTAGGCTGCAGGATCCTTGTCTGATACGAAAGCAGATACGTCTGCGGGACTCGGCAGCAGTCCTGTCAGGTCCAGATAGAGACGGCGAATGAGTGTCCGACGCGAAGCCTGGGGTGCGGGTTTTACACCGGCTGACTGATGACGGGCTGCGATAAACGCATCGATCGGGTTACGGATAGGGAATTCAGAAGATGGCTGGGCGATCTCTGGAACCGGTGGTCGCTGTAATGGTTTTAAAGACCAGAGCACGGGAGGTTCTAAAACGAAGTTCTCAGGCCAGGAAGCGCCTTGCTTAATCCAGTCTCGAAATAACTGTACTTCTTCTACTGTCAGAGGAGCCGCATCCCGAGGCATTTCTGCTGTTCCTTCATGCGGAGTGATCAGGTCCATGAGGTAACTGGCATCAGGGTCACCGGGATCAATGATCTCACCACTTTCACCCCCTTTGTGCATTTCCAAATCGGAGTGTAGTGCCAGTCCTCCCTGGCGGATGCGGTCCTGATGACAGCTCAGACAGCGGCTTTGCAAAATGGGGGCGATGTCGCGTTGAAAATCAATCTTTTTTTCAGTGGCAAAAGTGCGCGAAGAGAGCAGCAGCAGGGTTATCAGAATCGTTGTCAGAAAAGTGCGATATCCCTGATCAGTCATATTGCAGGCAGGCTTTCGATTTGTGAGCACAGTGATTGTTTTGTTTGCGATTCATGACCGTCTCAGCAGATGAAAGAGTAACGACGGTGCATGAACCTGCGCGGAAGTCGTGGCAGGTTTAATAAAGTAGATTTACTATTCTACTGGTCAGCTCCCCCCCGTTACAAGTCTTTGCTTTGGAGCTGTCTGAATTTTGACAGAGTAGAGTCGCCTTTGCCTTTCCGGTCAGTTACAGTGTTATGTAAGCATCCGTATCAGGAAGAAGCGGTTTGCATCCATTTACCGGCGTGAATGGACGAGCCGGACTTTTTAAAACCCAAATCAGTGAATCGACAGCCATGAAATTAATCCTGCATCTGACTGTACTGTTCTTTGTTTCGTTCAGTTCGTTGTACGCGGACGAGAAACCCAACATCGTCTTTTTCTTCGCCGACGATCAGACTACCAGCACACTGGGTTGCTATGGAAACGAAGTCATCAAGACACCTAACATTGATGAACTTGCAGCCCGGGGAACCCGGTTTTCGAATGCCTGTGTCAGCCAGGCGATCTGCTGGGTGAGCCGCACCACGATTCTGACCGGTTTGACGGGGCGCAGTTACGGAACACCCGGCAATCCCGAGATGGCGCGATCAGAGGCCGTAAAAACACTGTATACCGATCTACTGCGGGATAACGGCTATCGTGTGGGCTTCTACGGTAAATGGCATGCGAAGATGCCAAAGGAGTTTCAGAGAGAGCAACACTTTGATGAATTTGAAGCGATCAGCCGCAATCCTTATTACAAAAAACAGCCGGACGGCAGTCTGCGTCATGAGACCGAACTGATCGTCGACCGGGGGATCGAGTTTCTGAAATCACAACCCAAGGGGAAACCGTTTGCCTTGAATCTGTGGTTCAATGCCTGTCATGCGGAAGACAGTGACCGCCGACCGGGAATCGGTCATTTTCCCTGGCCGCGTGCCGTGGATGGCATGTATGAAGACATTACCATTGCTCCACCCCGTCTGAATACGCCGTCGATCTTCGACGGACAACCTGATTTTCTGAAAACGACAATCAATCGGGAACGTTATTTCTGGCGGTGGAATACTGATGAAAAATATCAGACCAATATGCGAGCCTATTACCGGATGGTCAGTGGGATTGATGGAGCCATTGGTCGCTTTCTGGCGGCTCTGAAAGAGGCCGGCCTGGATAAGAATACCATTATTGTGTACTCAGCAGATAACGGCTATTACATGGGAAATCGTGGATTCGCAGGGAAGTGGTCGCATTATGAAAATGCGTTAAATGTTCCCTTGATTGTCTTCGATCCCCGTGTGGCCGCCGATCAGCGTGGTCAGGTGACGAGCGCACCCGCATTGAATCTCGATTTGCCCGCCACGTTCCTGGACTGGGCCGGAGTCAAAATCCCGGAGCGTTATCAGGGAAACAGTCTGCAGCCAATCATAGCGGGAAAGACACCTGCCGACTGGAGAACCGAAGCATTTCACGAGCATTTTGCAGTTCGCAGCCGAATTCCTGCCTTTGAAGGGTTGAGGAATGACCGATTCAAATATGTGCGGTACTTTGATCATGGCAATCATGAGTTTCTGCACGATCTGAAACAGGATCCAGATGAACTGGTGAACCTGGCGGATCATCCGGACTATCAGAAAACACTGAAAGAAATGCGCGAGCGGACAACCAGTCGCGTGAAAGAACTGGGCGGACCGCTCGATCCGTTAAAAGGGAAGTTTACCGACTCGACTGTTCCACATCCTGTGGCTTCCGCAGCGGTGGGGGCGAAACCAGATTCGGAAGGTTTTGTATCCGTCTTTGACGGGAAGACACTGCGTCACTGGAGTGGAGATCCACAGTACTGGTCAGTGGAAGAAGGAGCCCTGACAGGCAAGACGGACGGCACACTGAAGATGAACCGCTTCATCACCTGGAAGGATTCCACGATTCGCAATTTTGATCTGCGGGTCAAAGTAAAAGTGACTGCCGGCGGAAACAGTGGTCTGCAGTATCGAGGTACCTCACGACCCGATCTGGGACTGGACATCGTGACCGGCTATCAGTGTGATGTGGTTGCCAATAATCCCAACTACAACGGGATGCTGTATGAAGAGAAAGGCCGCCGTATTCTTTCGCATACGGGGGAGAAGGTCATCATCGACCCGGAAGGGCAGCCCTGGGTGGTTGGGAAAATGCCTGTGGAAACATTCGCACCCGACGAATGGCATGATTTCCGTGTGCTCGTGGAAGGCAATCATCATCAGCACTGGATTGACGGACACAAGACAGCAGATCTGATTGATCTGGACGAAAAAGGGCGTGCTCTGGAAGGTGTGCTGGCAGTACAGGTTCATGTGGGACCACAGATGAAAATCCAGTACAAGGATTTCAAGATCAAGCATCTGCCCGATGATCTGCCGCTGCAGGCTGCTAAAGATCATCCCATCCCCGCAGACGCCTATGGCGTACGACCACAGGGGCGACTTCCTAAGGGCTGGAAGCCTCCCATCTATGGTAAGCGTTGAGGGATCAGGCAGTTTGGGTGTTTTTTAAGGAATTCGCCGATTTCTGATGAAGTCGCTGGAATGCTCGAACTTCCTGAAAAATGCCGGGTTACGCAGAAAAAGATTGATTTCGCAACAAGGTTAAAGTAACATATGAAGGCCGGTTGATGCATGTTGTTGGCCGGTCCCTCATATTACCTCCTGCCTGAATAGCGTGATCTTATGAGCTTACGTTCCAACCCACAGCGGCTCACGTATTCTGCGATCTTAATCGCTGTTTTTGCGGTACCGGTCTGTGCAGAATCGACTCTTCATGAGCAGATTGATGCCGCTCTGAGTTTCGGTAATCCGCAGTACGAAAAACAGGTTGCCACACCAGCAGATGATGCCACGTTTCTACGGCGGATCACACTCGACCTGACCGGAACAATTCCATCCGCAGAGAAAGTTCGCGCATTCGTCGCTGATTCATCTGCTGACAAACGCGTTCAGGAAATCGATCGCCTGCTGGCATCACCGGAATACGCCCGGCGGATGCAGTATGTGTTCGATACGATGCTGATGGAACGTCATCCCGATAAACATGTCCCTGCAAAGGACTGGCGGAATTATCTGCGTCAGGCATTTCTGGACAACCGGCACTGGGATGATCTGGTTCAGGAAATGCTGACTGTCGATGGCACGGATGAGAAAACCCGACCGGCTGCCAAATTCCTGCTGGATCGGGAATTGAAAGCCGAGCAGGTCACACGCGATCTGGGACGACTATTTCTGGGGCGTGACTTACAGTGTGCCCAGTGTCATGACCATCCCAATGTCAATGATTATCTGCAGCGCCACTACCATGGGTTGAATGCATTTTTAAGTCGCAGCTATCTGTTCAGAGATCCAAAAACCAAAAAAACGTCGATCGGTGAAAAAGCCGAAGGACAGGTTGCATTCACCTCTGTCTTCACCATGGAAGAAGGTAAAACGGCTCCGCGCGTGCTGGATCTGCCCGAGATCCCTGATCCTGAAATTCCAGATGAACCCTACAAGGTCAAACCGGCCAAGAACGTGCGTTCGATCCCAGTTTACAGCCGGCGGCTGCAGCTGGCGGATGCGATTACCAGTACTGAAAACCAGGCCTTCCAGAATAATATCGTCAATCGTCTGTGGGCACTGATGATGGGGCGTGGTCTGGTAGAGCCGCTCGATATGTGGCATTCCGATAATCCCCCCACGCATCCCGAAGTTCTTAAACTGATGACGGCCGGATTGCAGGAGAATGATTATGATCTGCAGTATCTGATTCGTGAGTTGGCGCTGACGAAAACGTATCAGCGAAGCAGTCATAGAAAAGCAGATGTGAAATCGGCAGATGTGCCGGATTATCGTGTTGGTCTGTTGAAACCATTGTCTCCAGAACAACTGGCCTGGTCTATGATGCAGGCGACGGGAGTGACAGAGAGAACACTGGATAGCCTGAAAGCAAAGCAAATTAAAGCCGACCCGAAAAAGGGACCCAAGGTCACTGCCGAAGCACGCTGGCAGGAAGAAGCACTCCATGATGCCCTGTGGAGAAACGTCGATTCCTTTACCGTCACGTTTGGTACAGTGGGGGCGCAATCCTCCCGGTTTGATGCTTCCGCCAATCAGGCTTTATTTCTTTTAAACGGACCGTTAATTCAGTCCTGGCTGGTTCCCGGAGGGGACAATCTGACTGCACGGTTGAAAAAACTGGAATCGGAAAAAGAAGTCGCTGAGGAATTATATCTGGCAGTCTTCTCCCGCTTTCCCACGGAGTCCGAAACTGCACAGGTCGTTGCGTTTCTAAAAGCGAGTCAGCAGGAACCCCATAAAGGGATTCCCGAACTGGTCTGGGCGGCATTGGCATCTGACGAATTCCGGTTCAATCATTGATCTCTTAAATAGCTTTACTACCTCGATAAACAGAAAGACCAACGATGCAACGAAATCAAGGCTGCCATCAGCTTGATCACCAGGTAGCGCGGCGTCAGTTTCTGGCGGGGGCTGCAGGTGGTGCGCTGGCACTCAGCATATCCGGCTCACCCGTGGTTGCAAAAAATGTTGACGGGCAGCATAAACGGATTCTGCAGGTGTATCTGCAGGGGGGCGTCAGCCAGCTGGAATCCTGGGATCCCAAACCGGGGACCGAATTTGGAGGTCCCTTCCGGGCGATTCCGACTTCGGTGCCAGGCATGCACATTTCTGAACTGCTGCCTTATACGGCGCAGCGGATGCATCATCTTTCGATTGTTCGCAGTATCAATCTGAAGACCAACGATCATAGTCAAGGTCGCCTGTTTATGGAAAAAGGGAGACGGGCGGGCGAGTATCCTTATGTAGGTGCTATCGCTTCCAAATATCTGGCCCCTGAGAAAGCAGAATTGCCTGGATACATTCATATTTCAACCCGTGGATTATCCGACAGTACCTCGGCATTTTTGGGAGCGCGACATGCCCAGTTAAAATTTGAGGGGGTCAATCCCCCGAAAAATCTGTCTTTACCGAAAGGACTGGCGCAATCTGCAGCAACACGACGTATGGAGTTGCGGCAGCAGTTCAATCAGCAGTTTCAGGCTGGTCGCGGCAAGGCGATGACTGAAACATTTGATGCTTCCTTCCAGCAGGCAGAAAAACTGATGGCACGCAAGACCTTCTTTGAGAAGGCGCCGGCAGACAAAGACCTGGAACGTTATGGAAAGCATGATTTCGGTCGAAACTGTCTGTTAGCACGGACACTGCTCGAAAACAACGCGACTTGTGTGAAAGTCACGCATCACGGATACGATTCTCATGCGGAGAATTTTAATTTCCACCTGGAGCAGTTGGGCGAGTTCGACAAAACGTTCTCGATGCTGCTGGACGATCTGTATGAACGGGGTATGCTGGAAAGTACGCTGGTGATGGTCTATTCCGAATTTGGACGCACACCCAAAATCAATGTGCGTTATGGACGCGATCACTGGGGCACTGCCTGGTCGATTGCTTTGGGGGGGTGTGGAATTCAACCCGGCGCCATCATCGGAAAGACCAACGACAAAGGGACAGCAGTTGCTGAACGCGAAGTGGATGCAGGGCATCTGTTCCATACTTACCTGCAGGCTCTGGGAATTGATTCGACGAAAGATCACGAGATTGCAGGTCGTTCTGTTCCCATTGGCGATCCCGCCACAGCGCCCATCAAGGAGTTGTTAGCATGAGTGTCAACAGTAGTGAAGCCATCGCAGCCCGCAAGCCGATTCTGGATGGACCAGTCGAAGCGCAGAAACCCGCTATCGACTATGACGCTGTCAATCCAGTCAAAACACACATGGTAGCTGAACTCAAGCATACGGTCCCGCTGACTTCCTGTCGGGTTGATCCCACAGGTCGGTTTATCGTTGCCGGTGCTGAAGACCTGGATATTCATGTCTGGGATTATCAGACACAAGAGAAGCGGACTTTAACCGGGCATACGAGTTGGGTCCGATCATTCGATTTCTCGGCTGACGGGAATACGTTGTACTCCGCCTGTTGGGGTGGGGATATCAAAGTCTGGGACTTAAGAGAAGCCGAACCGAAAACCAAAATGACGATCGCAGCTCACAAGGGCTCGGCACGTTGGGTTCGCGTCTCGCCCGACCATACTAAACTTGCGACATGCGGAAATGATCTGCTGGTCAAAGTCTGGGATCTGAAAACAGGAAAGCTGCTGCAGAGTTTTGCCGGTCATGAACGACACGTCTATGCGGTTGATTTTCATCCGGAAGGCACGCAACTGGTCTCCCAGGATCTGATGGGAGTGATCAATATCTGGGATCTGGAGACCGGGAAACAGGTTCGCAGTCTCGATGCGAGCGTGATGACCGGTTACGATAAAAAGTTCGCTGCCGACATGGGGGGCGCACGAGATCTGCAGTTCAGTCCTGACGGAAGTGAACTGGCGACAGCCGGGATTACCAACGTGGTGAATTCCTTCGCGGGCATTCAAGACCCGATCATCGTGCTGTTTGACTGGAAATCCGGTAAAGAGGTCACCAGGCTGAAACCAGACAAGACTTTTGAAGGAATTGCCTGGGGCGTACGATATCATCCCGAAGGTTTCCTGATTGGTGCCGGTGCCAACCGGAGTGGAAAAGGGGAACTCTGGTTCAGAAAACCCGGGGAAAATGAGTTTTTCCATACGATGAAGCTGACGACGGCGGCCCGTGGACTCGATCTCCTGCATGATGCGAAACATCTGATTGTGGCGCATTCACACGGTGCTGTTCGCGTTTATCGGATGACCGAAGAAAAGAAACCGAAGCAGGCTTAATCTGCTTCGGTTGACTCCACGAATATTCTTAGCTGATGATATCGTGGATGACTTCCCCGTAATCCCGTTCGAGGCGTTGTCGGCCGGGATAATTCAGACGGGTGGTATCCAGTCCCATCTGATGCAGGACGGTTGCATGCAGGTCCGTCACATAGTGTCGGTTTTCGACGGCATGGAAACCAAGTTCGTCCGTCGTACCGTGGACGTGGCCCCCTTTAATGCCGCCACCTGCCATGGCAATACTGAAACCATGCGGGTGGTGATCGCGGCCTGAACCGGCAACCGTCTTATTACTTTCGCGGTATTCGGCTCCAGGTGTGCGACCGAACTCAGAACCGATGACGACCATGGTTTCATCCAGCAGGCCTCGCAGTTTCAGGTCTTTGATGAGACCGGCGATGGGCTGGTCGACTTCTTTCGCGAGCCGGGAATGCAGGCGTTTGATGTCGCGATGCGAATCCCAGGCACCGGCGTTCCCGCGATAGCCGTGGAACAGTTGAATGAAACGGACTCCCTGTTCGCTCAGTCGGCGGGCTGCCAGACATTTTTGACCGAAATCTTTCGTCGTGTCGTCACCCAGGCCGTACAGGTTTTGAACGTATTGGGTTTCTTCCTGGAAGTTCATCACTTCCGGAACAGCCGACTGCATCTGGAACGCCAGTTCGTAGGATTTGATTCGCGCCTGCAGGTTTTTGTCATCGGGATACTGAATGCCGGTCTGGCGATTGAGTTTACCAAGCAGTCCGAACATTTCCTGTTGCTCTGAAGGAGTTAGAGAATCGTCGGCAGAGCGGACGAAGGAGAGCGGCGCTTTGGGATCAACTTTCAAACGAACCCCGGCGTGTTCGGGACCAAGGTAAGACGATCCGTGCGTCCAGGCGGCACCGCAGCAGTCGGCACTTGGATTTCCCAGAACGACATAATGAGGCAGGTTCTGATTGGCTGTTCCCAGACCATAGCTGATCCAGGAACCGACGGTTGGGAATGCGCCTTCGGTAATTTTACGACCGGTGTGATAGGTGAGCTGGGCACCGTGATTGTTATCGATGGTCCACATGGAACGAACTAGCGTCAGGTCATCGGCACAGGAGCCCATGTGGGGGAACCAGTCGCTGATTTCCAGTCCACTTTCACCGTAGTGTTTGAAGCCGGTCTGCAGTGGCATCAGTGATTTGTAGATCTTGCGTTTCTGCTTGGAAGGATCGAGCAGCACTTCATTGATTTTGTCTTTATTGAGAACGGTGTCCGCAAACGGAGTTTCTTCGATCGATTTTCCGGCGTACTTGTTGAGAGCCGGCTTGGGATCGAAACTTTCCAGGTGGCTGAGTCCGCCGATCAGAAAGATCCAGATCACCGATTTGGCACGGGGGGCCAGATGACGGCCTTCGCCGGGAGCGGAAGCCTGCAGCTCTCCCTGTTGAAACAGGAGCGAAGTCATGGCCATACCGGTCATTCCCATACCGGTGTCGGTTAGAAATCGGCGACGATTTGTATGTGGTAACTGTGACATTTCAATGTCTTTCTGTTATCGGTCAACGTCAGTCGTTAGCGGATCGTGACGAAATCATTATGGTTGAACAGTACGGTGACCAGCAGCTGGAACTGATCTTCAGACGGCTTAACCTGGCTGGCTTCCTTTGAATGCGTCAGGAATTCCCGGCACATTTTCTGTTCGGAAGCGTCTGGAGAACGGGACAGAATGCTGAGGAACGCCTGCTGGATGAAGTCGTCGACATTACCTGAGGTCTGTTTGAGAAGTTTTTCGGTCAACGCTTCTGTCGCCTGAAACGTCAGTTTGCTGTTTGCCATCGCGAGAGCCTGGTGAGGCTGAACGCTCATGTCGCGCATATAGCATTCAGAGACACTGGGACCGTCGAAGATCTGCACGAACTCAACCAGCTTTTCATGGGCGTGCCTGAGGTAGATGCTTTTACGAATGGAGTCCTGGGCTTGGGTGTTATCAATATCAGGGCCCCCCATTTGTGGATCGAGACGACCGGGGATGAACAGCAGATTGTCGCGGACGATTTCCCCTTCCATCCGCATGGCTGACTTTTTCCAGTAATACCTGTTATCGGGATCGAGTTTGCTGTTTTCCTCAGAAGCGGTACCGGCCATCCGATAGGTGGAACTGGTTACAATCAGGCGGTGCATTTCTTTCATGCTCCAATCCTGTTTCACCAGTTCTGCAGCCAGCCAGTCGAGTAGAGCAGGATGAGTCGGTCCGCGGCCGTTGCCGCCGAATTCATTGACAGTGGGAACAATCGGCTGACCAAAGTGACGCAGCCAGATATGGTTCATGGCAACACGAGCCGTCAACGGATTACCGGCGTCGGTCAGCCAGCGGGCAAATGCCAGGCGGCGGCCTGAACTGGTTTGTGGATAGACGGGCTGTTTGCGCGGCGTGTATTTGGTAGTCAGTTTAGCTTTGGAATCAGTCTCTGCTTTTTTGAGAGCTGTTTCCGCTGCTTTCTGCTGCTGCTCGGCTTTTTTAAGACTCTGTTTTGCTTTCGAGATCAGAGCCTTATTCTTTTTGGCTTCCGCTTTTTCGAGAGCCTGTTGTGCGCCCTGTTGTTCCTGTTCTGCGGATGTCAGATTCCATCTGGCATTTTCGAGGGCTGACTGTCTCTGCAGTTTGACCAGATTTTGAGCGGCGTTTTTCCATTCATCTGATTTCTTGTCACTGGTGGCTTCCAGTTCTTCGATGGCAAACTGTGCTTCCAGCACCGCCAGTTCACTTTCCGCAGCCTGACGCTGTTCTTCCTGTTTGGCCTGTTCCATCATTTTTCTGGCGTGGGTCAGCAGGTCTTCTTTGACCGACTCACGACGAGCGGGCTGACTGGCAACCATAGGCAGCGAAACAGGGGTGACTTTGTATTCTCCACCCAGGAAAGTCGGCACTCCAGGAGGAATAGTTTCTTCTTTGAGAGGACGGCGTTCGTCCCCCGCTTCAAATAACCAGGTTTTTGCAGTCAGTGATTTATCATAAGCACGGGGGATGCCGTTCTTGGCTGTATCCAGCACACCTTCCACACGGTCGGTGCGCACATGATACGTTTCAAAAATAGCCCGCATTTCGTAGTATTCGCGTTGCTGAATCTGATCGTACATGTGGTCGTGGCATTTTGCGCAACCGACGGTGATACCCAGAAAGGCCTGCGACGTATGCTTAACGACATCATCCATCCATTGATCGCGTTCGGCGTGGTAGTTTCGAGCCAGATAACCGGTGGCACGGAGGGTGTCCCAGTCGTCGGGCTTTAATTCATCGGCGGCCAGCATTTCGACCAGCATCTGATCGTAGCCCTTGTCGGCATTCAGGGATTCAATGATCCAGTCCCGCCAGTGCCAGATATGGCGCTGACTGACGCGTAAGGCATCTTTGTATCCGGCCCAGTCACTGTAGCGCCAGACATCCATCCAGTGTCGTCCCCAGCGCTCTCCATAAGCGGGGTGATTCAACAGACGCGTGACCACTTCTTCGTATGCCTGTGGATTTGTTTTTTGTTCTTTGAGAAAGCTTTCGATTTCAGCGGGGGTCGGATTGAGTCCGATGAGGTCGAGATAAACACGCCGCAACAGAATTTCCGGACTGGCTTCTTTCGCGCGGTGCAAACCTTCCTGCTCGTGTCCAGCGGCGATGAAATGATCGATGGGGTTGCGAGCCCAGTCGGCATCTTTGATCAGCGGGACTTCTGGGCGTTGCACCGGTTTGAAAGGTTTCCAGGCGTAGCGATTTTTGTATTCCGTAAAGTCCGCGGTCAACTGTTTGATTTTTGCAGCTGCTTTCGCATCCGGGAATTTTGTTTTGTCGCCGGGGGCAGTGCCGAACAGAATTTCCTGCAGATTTGAAAAGCCGTCGTTATCCGCGTCTGCGTCTGCCAGTAGTTTTAATCGCAGGTCAATTTCGGGTTCCTGGTCCGCTTTGAGAAGCTTGTCGGCTTCCAGTCGCAACTGGTTTCCGAATGGATTGTGAGGGAAGTCTTCGAGCGATTCGGCACCTTCAGCATGGGCACCGATATGACAGACACTGCAGGAATTCAAATTCGCAGGCAGGTATTTTCCGAAGTAACGGAGGAAGGCCTGACGGTTGGCCGGGTTCGCCCAGGCGGAATCTGGTAACAAAATACCGGCAAGCAGCAGGCAGATAAAAGCAAGTTTCTGAAATCCGTTCATAGTATGACCAATTATGTTCTGCGCGATCGCAAAATGAATGAACGCTGGTGGAATCAGGATTGTCAAACTTGGATGTCGTGAGTGTTAGTTCCACGCATCCGGTGAGAATTTAGGCAGGAAACAGTACCCTCTGTAAAACGTTATCTGGTAATTCAAAAAGATACTTTATTTATTGTAACATAATTATACGAGAATGCCAGAAGAATCGAGGATTGAAGAGGTTAACCCCTGATAAATATGGTATCTGTCTGTATGGTATCTGAGGGAAAGCTGCTCCCGGTTGAGGCAGACTCAGGTTATCTCATTGTGCCTGTATTTTCAGGTTTCTGAACTCGATGGCTCCCGCTTTTTCCCCGGTGGGGCCTCCGGAATTTCCTCCGAAGCCAAAATTCTGTTTGGTTTCTTCGATGGCGGGATGTTGGGCGGACCAGCTTTTTCCGTTGAAGTCCACTTTGACCTCTGGTCCCTGAAATACGATTTTCACTGGATGCCATTCCTGTGCGGGAAGCGTGATCTTCTCTCTCAGGAGATCGATCGATTTTCCTTTCTCAGGATGAGCCAGAATGCGGATTTCTTTGCGGGTCACCAAGACATGGACGAGGTGCCCTCGTTCCTGCGAACCGTTGAAGATGATCCCGGCCGCATCTGCACCCCGTTCGAGACGAAACTCGTAGGTCACGACACCATCGCCGAGCTCAAAGCGACGTAATTTGACCGGGCCATGTCGACGGGGACCCGATTCATAACCGCGAAGGACGCCATCTTTTGAGGTCCAGGTGCCCAGCCCCCAGAACCAGTCTTTAGAAAGCGGCGTTTGAAACGTTTCCTCCAGTTTTGTTTCTGCAGCGGAGACTGCTGTGTTTTGCAGAGAAAAGCTCAGGCAAAACAGGCAGAGCAGTGTTAATGAATTTAGTTGTGATCGAATCATGGTTTGACTCCGCTGAAGTCCCAGACACGAACATTCTTCTTTGTCTTTTCTGTCTGGAATTGAATGGATTGAATATCAAGTGGGCCGGACTCGACTGGTAGATAGAGCCTGACGATGCCGGTCTTACCGGTGACGGGTAAATTGAGTTTGACTTCCTGCCAGTCGTCTTTTGCGGGGAGATCGAATTTTACTGTCTGTCCCTGTTTCGGGAATTCGGTCTGTTCGGCCGTTTTCCAGGTGATGTTACCCGCTCCCCCTTTCGCACTTCGCAAACGCATGGTCAGTGTAAGCGGTCCTGTCTGTTTGACCTGTCCTGTGCCGAGAAACGGGGTGCGGCCATCGGCTTCCATGCGCAGGGCACCCTCTATCAGGCTGATTTTAGAGAACTTCGGAACCAGACCCCGCTCTGGTTCTCGCCCGTTATTGGTAATGTTGGCTGGTCGTGGTTTATAGGCGGGATTGGGTTGGGGATAGAGGGCGCCGGTCTCTTTGACAAAGTCGTCAATCAAGGCGTCGAGCTCGCGGACTTTCTCCGGTTGTTGACTGGCGAGATTATTGCTTTCTGAAATGTCCGCTTTCAGATTATAGAGCTCGCGCACTTCCGGATAGAGACGATGTGGTTCGAAGCGACGGATAAGTTTCCAGTCTCCCTGACGCACGGAGACGGCGGGAATCAGATGAGGGAACCAGGTGAAGTAGGCAGTCCGTTCCAGTCCCCCTTTCTGTTCCAGAACTGTCAGAAATGATTCCCCGTCAATAATCTGATTGGCCGGGCGACTGAGTTTGAGTGCATCGAGAATGGTCGGGTAGAGATCAATCGGGCCGACGATCGCATCCGAAGTGGAGCCAGCTTGAATGTGCCCGGGCCAGCGGACCATGAGGGGCACGCGCTGTCCGCCTTCATAGATACGCCCTTTCCCTTCCCGCAGCGGTGCGTTGTTCGTCGGCGGTTCTCCGCCTGCCCATTTGCGATAACTCTTGATGGTTTGATACAGGGGATGTTTCTCGTTAATCCTCTGTAGTTTGGGGTCATCGGTGCTCCAGCTGTGGGCATTGCCGCCATTATCAGAATAAAAAATGAACAGGGTGTTTTCTGCCAGTTTCAGTTCATCCAGTTTATTCAGAATACGTCCCAGGCTTTCATCAACGTTGCGCAACATGGACGCCATCACGGGATTGCGTTGCTCGTCGCGCGGATCCTGCTTTTTGGCGAATTCGGCTGTGTACTCTTCTTTGTGCATCCAGGGGCCGTGTACTGAATAATGCCAGATATTCAGGAAAAACGGCTCACTCTGATGTGCTTCCATAAACTGAATTGCTTCGCTCGTGAGGCGATCCGTAATATGTTCGCCGTCAGGTCCATCGGTAATGTTTCCTACCCGGTTTTTTGCAGTCGGTTTACCGGTTGGGGAAACACCATACGGCGAAAAATAATTCGGCGGGCCGGGATCAGGGGCGCAGTGCCAGACCGTTTCGAAACCCTGTTTGTCGGGACGATGAGGAGTCGTCAGACCCAGGTGCCATTTACCAAAGTGACCAGTACGATAGCCGGCGTCACGTAATGCTTCCGCTAGCGTGTATTGATCGGGATCGAGATAGTTTTTACTGACGGGCATCCGCAGCTTCTGATTGGGAGACGCTGTTTTCGGCAGGAATTCGAAATCCTCCGGTTGCGGCGGAAGATGTCCCGTCGCGCTGGTGATGCCATGCCGGGACGTGTATTGACCGGTGAGGATTGACGCCCGTGTGGGAGAGCAGAGAGGGGTCGCATAGGCATTCGTAAATCGCATTGATTGTTTTGCGAGTCGCGACATGTTTGGTGTTTCGTAATATCGGGAACCATAGGGTTCACTGTCCATCCAGCCCATGTCATCGACAAGGAACAGGATGACATTGGGGGCTCTGTCAGCCGCTGACGTTTCAGCAGAACAGACTGCAGTCATACAAAATAGAACAATCAGGAATGATCTCATTATTTCCCTCTGAATCGTGAGCGCTGCATTGTTGTCAGCTGAAAAGAAGAATCTGTCAGGGACAAATTCTATCATCAAGGATCAGTGGAAACTACAGTCGAGTCGCAAACAGGAATCTGATTCGATTTAATTACCGAGATTAATAAATGGCGTGGGCGGGATTCAGATTATTGATCGAGCTGATGTAAAGTCCACAGCGCCAGTGTTACAATAAGATCGAGACACCACCTGAATCATTGATTTCTGACTTTTTCATACATGTGAAGTCACAACGATTGGCTGCCCGGGAATGATTCCATGCAAATGACATTCAAAGTGCTCCTGTTTCTACAACTGTTGACGACACTGGTTAATGGTGGTGCGTCAAAGCCTGATATGGTGATCTTTCTTTCGGATGATCACACCTGGCGTGACTCGTCGGTTTATGGATCGACCGAGATCAACACGCCCAATATGTCGCGTCTGGCGGCGGAAGGCATGACTTTCGATAACGCGTTCGTCGCATCCCCCAGTTGTGCGCCCAGCAGGGCTGCCTTGCTGACCGGACTTTATCCTGCCCGGAATGGTGCAGAAGCCAATCACTCCCGGCCGCAGGCTGATCTCAAGAAGCTGCCTGCTTATCTACAGGAATTGGGATATGAAGTCGTCTCGTTCGGGAAAGTCGGTCACTATCGGCAGACGAAAGAATACGGCTTCGACATTGCACGGCATTTTAATTATCACGAGGACATCGCGATTCCCCAAGCCATCGAATGGCTGAAAGCGCGGGACAGCGAACAGCCTTTGTGTCTGTTTGTGGGAACCAACTGGCCTCACGTGCCCTGGCCCACGGAGACAGGGGATTTTAAACCGGAGAATGTCAAAGTGCCTCCGCACCACGTCTCGACTCCTGTTTCCCGAGCGTGGCGCGCGAAGTATCTGGCAGCCATCAAAAAAATGGATACCGAATTGGGAGAGGTCTATGATGTGGCTCGTGAAAAACTGGGAGCAGACCTGTTCTTTCTGCATACGAGCGATCATGGTGCACAATGGCCGTTCGGGAAGTGGAATCTGTATGACGATGGAATCCGCACACCACTGATTGTCAGCTGGCCGGGACAGATAGAGAAAGGCGTGCACTCGCAGGCGATGGTCTCCTGGATTGATATCCTGCCGACACTGGTGGATGTGGCGGGAGGTGCGGTGCCTGAGAAGATAGATGGTCGTTCGATTCTACCGGTATTAAAAGGCAAGAGAACATCGCATCGTGATGTGATCTTTACCACTCATTCGGGGGACGGGAATTTTAATGTCTATCCGATTCGTGCCGCCCGGACTTATGAGGGCTGGAAGTATATTCGTAACCTGCATCCCGAATTTCTGTTTACCAGCCATGTGACGAGTTCAACGGCTGACAGTGGTTACTGGAGCAGCTGGCTTGAGAAAGCGGTTTCTGATGAGGATGCCCGGCAGAAAGTTCGCCGCTATCTCTTTCGACCCCGCGAAGAACTCTACCAGGTGACCGACGATCCTTATGAGCAACACAATCTGGTTGATGATCCTGCTCAAGTCGAGCGTCTCGCGCAGTTGCGCAAAGAAGTGAATCAATGGATGGGGGAAACCAGCGATCCGCAGACTGCCTTTGGAACACCACGGCGCATCGCTGACAGTGAGCGCCCCAATATCATAACCGTGTTCATTGATGATATGGGCTGGAGTGATCTCTCCTGTTATGGAGGCAAGGTGACGCAGACGGAAAATATCGACCGTCTGGCGAATGAAGGTCTCCGATTTACGAACTTCTATGTGAACTCGCCGATCTGCTCACCATCGCGTGTCGCTTTGACGACGGGGCAGTATCCTCAGCGCTGGAAAATTACTTCTTATCTGGCGCGTCGCAAAGCCAACCGGGAACGGGGACTGGCACAGTGGCTGGATCCAGCAGCGCCGGTGCTGGCGAGACAGTTAAATGAGGCCGGTTATGCGACGGGGCATTTTGGGAAATGGCATATGGGAGGGCAGCGTGACGTCGGGAATGCACCCTTGATTACAAAATACGGCTTTGATCGCAGCCTGACCAATTTTGAAGGACTCGGACCGCGGGTGCTCCCTTTAAAAGATGCCTACAACGGCAAACCTCCGCAGAAGCATGACCTGGGGTCTGCCGATCTTGGGAAAGGACCGATCTTCTGGGAAGACCGTTCGATCGTCACGGCTGCTTTTGTAAAAGAGGCATTGACGTTCATCGATCATGCCGAGGCAACCGGTCAGCCTTTCTTTCTGAACCTCTGGCCTGACGATGTGCATTCTCCGTTCTTTCCGCCTGAAGTTCTCCGCGATGCCACGGATGAGAGTAAAAGGGCCTTATATTATACCGTGCTGGATGCCATGGATCAGCAGTTGGGACTGCTGTTTGATCGTGTACGTAACGATACGCGACTGAAGAACAATACCCTGATCCTGATAGCGTCAGATAACGGACCGGAAGAAGGGGCCGGCCTGGCCAAACCGTTGCGGGGAGCGAAAACCTGGCTCTATGAAGGGGGCGTCCGTTCTCCACTGATAGTCTGGGGACCGGGGCTGTTAAATCCTGCTGCAGCCGGGACGACGAACCGGACCTCTGTTCTCTGTGCGCTCGATGTGAATCGTTCCCTGTACACAGTGACAGGAGCGGAACTGCCATCCGGCGTCACGCTAGATGGTGAAGATCTGGCGGAGACACTTCTGGGGAAAAGTGAAGCGGGTCGTAAGGCTCCCATCTTCTGGCGACGTCCTCCAGATCGACCGGGGACGAAACAGGAACCGAATCCCGATCTGGCAGTCCGCGACGGGAAATGGAAATTTTACATGAATTACGACGGCAACGGAAAACAGCTGTATGATCTGACAGCTGATGTCTCTGAAACGCAGAACAGGGCAGACGATTATCCTGAGATTGTCGCGCGATTGAAACAGGCGATCATTGACTGGAACAGGGAACTTCCCGCGGATGCCGGCGATCCGGCGTGGGAACCCTCTGCGAAAAAGAATTGAATCGACGATCAGGTAAGAGTCCTTTGACTCGGTACGGAAGTCTGTTCATAATAAGGAGAACGTTTTTCTCCTTATTCTTGGCGCACCGGTATTGAGATCAAATCATGAAAATCAAAACGTGGATGCTTACTTTATTACTGTGTCTCAGTTTTTTCTCTCTCCCTGCAAATTCGGACGCGTCAGCTGCTGAGTCGGATCAAAAAGAAACGTTGAACGTTCTTTTTATTGGAAACAGTTATACGGCACGGCATAATCTGGCGCAGGTCGTCAAGAAGATGGCAGAAGCGGGTAATCCGAATCTGACTTTCAATCCCACTACGGTGATCTATGGGGGGCGTCGCCTGGTGGATCACTGGAATCTGGGATCTCAAAACGTTGTCAAGCTGCATGAGCTGACGGCTGAAGAAGAAAAGCAGACGATAGCCAGCCTCGAGAAAGATGCGAAAGATCCCAAGAACCGTTATGCGGCTGCCGCGTTGAAACGACATCAGCAGTTGCTCAAAGAACTGGATGAGGAGCACCCCAAATGGGATGTCGTGGTTCTGCAGTCCTACCGCGATGATCTGAACGGAGCAGATTCGCTATACGCTCAGTATGCACCCCGCTTTGCAGATCTGGCAAAAAAACAGGGGGCGCGTGTGATTCTTTATGAAACGACCCCGAATACACAGAACGCGAAGGCTTTACAGAAAGCCCCTGAATCTGCTGCTGTGATGAAAAAAGCAAAAACCATTGCAGCACTGGCGAAACAAATCGATGCGAGTGCCGCGCCGATGTCACTGGCAGGGTTTCATTGTCAGACAGAACGTCCTGATCTGACACTACGATTTATCAACGATGCCCATTTGAATCAGACGATGGCTTATCTGACCGCCTGTTGTCTGTATGCGGCGTTGTTTGATCGAAGTCCCGAAGGCCTGCCCGTGGATTCGATTACCGACATCCGCTTCTTTGACAATAAAGATCGGACGAAAGACCGGGACGGTAATCCGATAACCACAACGTTCTCTGCTAAAGATCGCGCCGACCTGCAGCGCATTACCTGGAAGAGTTACCAGCAGTTCAAAACGCTGCGTGATGATTAAGGCGCTCTCGACTCTCCCCTTTTCATAATCAAAACCTGCTTTTTCAGAGGTGACCTTCCGATGCTGTCCCTGGTTCGAATTTTAGTTTTGTTTAGTATTCTGTTGTCCGGATTCCACGTTCACGCAGCAGGTTCGAGTACCGCAATACAGGTGGGGGTTGCTGAAGTTGATATTACGCCCCCTGTCGGTTTTCCGATGGCCGGTTATTACCATGAGCGACTGGCGGAAGGGATGATTGATCCGCTCAAAGCCAAAGCGATTGTCTTCCGCGATGGAGAAACATCCGCAGCCCTCGTGGTCTGTGATATCATTGGAATCGCGACAGATCTGTCGAAAGAAGTGCGACGGATCGCGTCTGAAAAAACAGGGATTCCTACAGAGAACATTGTCATAGCCGCCACGCATTCACACACGGCTCCTGACTATATGAAGGAACTGTATCTCTATCTGGGTAAGGAATCCCAGGAGAAACTTCGCAAAGATTACATTGAAAAACTGATCAACGGGCCGGTCGCAGCGATTGAAGCAGCTAATGAAAATGCCAAACCGGCTGAACTGGCAACAGGGAGTGCGATTCAGCAGACTCCGGTCTCGTTCAATCGTCGTTTTGTCATGCGTGACGGGAGTGTAAAAACCTGGCAGTCACTGAAAAATCCGGAAGTGATTCGTGCCGCAGGCCCTATTGATACGGAAATCGGTCTGCTGGCAATCCGCGATCCCGAGAGTGGGAAAAATCGAGGAGTGCTTAGTAACTTCGCATTACATCTGGATACCGTAGGCGGTATGAAGTGGAGCGCGGACTATCCCTACTTCATTGAACAGAGTCTGCGTGAAACACTTGGTCCGGATGTGATCTCGATTTTCGGGACCGGCTGCTGTGGCGATATCAATCATGCGAACCCGGCGTCGCCTGTCCGAAATAAAGTCGATTTTATCGGGAAGTCACTGGGAACATCGATCACGGAGCAATTTGAGAAACTGACCCCGCTTAAAAATACAAACTTATCGGTCGGCTCCCAGGTTGTACAACTGCCTCTGCAGGAAGCCTCTCCCGAAGAAGTGACACGTTCGATTAAAATTCTTGAGATTGCTCACAAAGGGGGGAAGGTCGATTTCTTTGATCATGTGACAGCTTACAAAAAAATGATTCTCGACCAGATTCGCCACAAAAAGCCACATGCCAACACGATTGAACATATTACCTGGGGATTGAGCCGATCGCTGGCTGGTGCCGGTGAGACGTTGCCTGTCGATGTGACGGTGATGACGATCGGCGACGAGGTTGCCATCGTCTGTCTGCCCGGCGAGGTATTTGTTGAACTGGGGCTGGCGATCAAGCAGGCTTCCCCGTTCAAAACCACAATGATCGTTGAGTTGTCCAATACGGTCGAAACGATTTACATTCCCCACCGGGCAGCTTACGCGGGGGGCAGTTACGAAGTCACAAACTCGAATGTGCAGCCAGGCAGTGGCGAAATGCTGGTGGAAGCAGCAGTGAAACTGTTGCGGGAAGCAGCGACTAAGAACAAAGCCGATTAAATTTAGAAAGGGCTGCTGCCATGGTTTCGTTCCGGTTGATTTTGCCGATCTTGTTCCTTTTCATACAGCAGGTACACGCTGCAGCAGACAAGCCGGTGTCGATTCTGGCGGAGCGTATCCAGGGGCACATTCATCCTTCAATCTGCCGGGCTCAGGAGGGCACGTTAATTGTCGTTTATAAAGGGGCGAATGTCCTGATGTGTTCACGGTCGGACGATCAGGGAGAGATCTGGTCTACACCAACGGCAATCGCAACCTCAGCAAAACGACCTGCGGTTATTCGCGAAGTAAAAAAGTATGAAGTCTACCCGGGGACTGTTGATACATTACCGGACGGACGCATTCTGGTTACATGGAATTATATTGCCGACGATAAGGTTAAAGACGGCTATTATGAACGGGCTTTGCTCTATTCTGTCAGTAGCGATCAGGGGCGCAGCTGGAGTGAACAGCGTCTGATTGGTCCCGTCGACGGCAGACATCTGGGAGCGGTGCGGCATAATGTGCTGCCCTGGAAGGGGGGACGCTGGCTGTTACCGCTGCGGACAGGAATACCACGATTGTATGATCCGGAGACTGGTACGCTCGAAGAATTTCCGCTGGCAGGACCAGACGGAGTTCAACATGAGTTCCAGCAGATTGTACGAACGGCCAACGGATCACTGCTGGCAATGGGACCGGTTTTGCTGCGTTCGACTAATTCCGGTCAGAACTGGTCACTGTTGAAAGGCTTTCCGGCGATTCCGGATCAGCGGGACAATGCGGAAGGGCGTTATCTGACGACGCTCTCAGACGGACGCGTGCTGGTCACGTGGGGCAGGGGACAGAAGAATGTGGGACTCAGTTACAATCTGTCGACCGATGACGGTCGGACGTGGGACGCGAGTCGAACTGTTGTGCTGTTACCGGACACGCCTGTAGCGGCCCGCTATTATTCAGCGCGGACAATTCAGATCGATGAGAAATCGGTGGGCACGGTATTCATGAACCGGTATGGGGTTCATTTTCTCAAAGTGCCAGTAAAACGTCTGGATGTCCCTTTCTGAAATGTCAATCAGATATCATGTTGGGTCAAATTGATGAGTTGAATCGGCAGGAAACGAAAAAAGTAATTTGCACTCTCAAAAATATCCTGTTAACGTGACCCGATAACATGACTATTCTGCTTTCAGGAATTGTTCTATTACTAGCACTCGCGCTCTGAGGAAGACAATGGAAATTACATTAAACGATCTGACAATCAATCCTGAGGGTGTTGATATTGATGCATTACTTCAGGACTGGAGCTGGGCGATGCCGGAACCAATGTCTCCCGTACTGTTGACGGCCCTCGGTGATGTTTTTGCGGAGGGGAACACGGGGGCCATCTATTTTGTGGATGTCATTGAGGGACATATCAGAATGGTTGCCGAGGACAGAGCTGCTTTTGAAGAGTCGCTTTCCGATGCTGAGTTTGTGACCGATTACTTCTTTCCTGCGCGGGTGGTGGAACTGCGGAATGCGGGAATCGTACTGGAAGCCAGTCAGGTCTATTGCCATCAGCAGCCGCTGGTTCTGGGGGGAAATGACGAACTGGATAATTATGAGGCATCTGATGTCAGTGACTACATCAGTATTCAGGGACAGATTCATGAGCAGGTGAAAGATCTTCCCGATGGAACCGTGATTTCGAACGTGGAGTTTGAGGACCCTGAATAGAGGGAGCTCCAACGGGTTGCTCAGAGGGATGCGAACTGCCAGTTTAATTCGTGTTTAGAGGTCTCTGGTACGAGGTGAGTAGACATGAAGGAGATGGACCCACAGACGTTTGGTCGGTTTCTGAGATCATGGCCTGCCATTGAGGCGCATCTGTTGTTTGGTGGTGGCATCGTACTGTTTTCGTATGCGCTGCTCGCCGGTGAAGGGCCTGAAGATACGGGGCTGGCGTTATTATTTTGTATGGTGGCTTACCCAATTGTACTGGGGCTGCTCTGGTATCAGCAGAAATCGGAAGTCACGGCGGCAGTCGAAGAAGCGATTGAACGAGAAACGGAGCCTGAGAAAAACAGACGCAAACGTATTCGATATCGAAGGTTTGCGCTGTTCTTTACGTTTATTGTCTCAGTCTCGTTTATCGTCGCTGGCTTTCGAGGCTGGCTGATCGACGGATTCCCGGCCCATTACCTCGGTTATCTGCTGCTGCTGTTTACGGCAGCCGGAATTGGGGGCGTCAATATCTGGTACGGCGGACCCCTGGATCCCCGGAACGATCCTCCGGAAGAGTAAGTCGCTGAAAACGACTCGTATCAAATCTGACTGACGGGCGGCTGTTAATCCTTCTCAGGCGTTCGTCGATAGGGGGTGCCTGCTCTGAAAAGGCTCAATCTGCGATTGGCTTCGACATTTTGCGATTCCGGGGCGCGTTTTGAAGCCTCACGCTGCATATCCGCTGCTTTTTCAAACTGTCCCGTTTCGGCATAGGAAGCTGCTAATGCAGCATAGCTGACCCAATATTTTGTCGGGAGCAGGTCAAAAGACTGTTGTGCATATTCGAGGGCCTGTGCGCCATCTCGAATTTCATCCTGTTCACAACCAGCCAGTAAAAAAGCCAGATTGTTAAACGGCAGCCAGTAATCGGGGTCCATTTCAATCGCTTTTTTATAGTCTGCGATGGCGGCCGGATAATTTCGCTGTGATTCGTGGATCAGGGCTTTATTAATTAATGCAATCACGAGATCTGGTTTTAACTTCAATGCTTCATCAAGCGACTTGATCGCTTCGTCCGGTTTCTCTCCCTCCTTCTGTTTCATTGCCTGATGGACCAGTTCAATTGCCGGACTGTATGGGGCATCGAATTCAGTTTTGGTACGTGTGCCTGTCTGTTTGTTTTGTGAAGTGAGATGGTGCGCTGCCAGAGCGCAGTTATATTTCACCGTCATGGGAGATGTCGCAGCCAGACGCAGATAATATTCTGACAGCCCTGCTTTCTTTCGCTGTTCCAGGAATTTTCCGACGAAGTAATAAAAGTTTGTGGGATTGCCTTTCGTTAACTGCGCCACTTCAGACTGGAACAGAATGGGATTCCAGCTCACTGAATCCGGGTTCTTCAGGATTCGCTGGAAGTTGTTCGCGAGATCGGCTTCTCCGAAGTAGTTGCTAAACTGTTCTGCGACCTGACTGAGTATTTCATCGCGCTGGTCATACCGTTCCAGGTCGTCAGCGAGTAAAGCTGCATGCAGCCCACAGTACGAATTGTTGAATTTTTTGAATGCAGATAAAAAAGTATCAAATGCCTGCGAATTTGATCCCTGTATGATTTGATAAACACCAAGTTGCATTCTTTGTGTGAGATTACTGTTCTCCGTATTTGCCAGAAGATGCTGCTCGGCAAGACGACGTGCAGATTCGAGATCACCGGTATTATTGCGAACACACCAGAAGTACCAGTCTGTGACACTGGACTCATATCGCCGGGAACAGGCTTTCACAAAAGCCTCAGACTGCTCAAGGTCACCCAGTCCCTCATAGCAGATCGCTGCGCAGGACAGGCCCCAGGCAGAATAGGAAGCGGCAGCCTGGACTGCATGTGGTTTCGCTTCTTCCCATTCTCCTTTCTGCATATGGTAATTTGCCAGCTGATAGTGAATACGTGGTATTTCCAGCCCGTAAGAGGGAAGGGCGAGAGCTTTTTCAATGGTTGGTTTCCATTTCTCAGTTTCGCCACGATCGTAATAGAGATTGGCCAGGAAAGTATAGGATTTAGAGTCAGGCGCAAGCTCAATGCGCCGTTTCAGAATTTCTTCTGTTTTTGTGTCATTTTTTTCAGCGTAATAATAATTAGCCAAAGCGGTTAAGACGAGCGCATTTTTATCGTATTTTTCCTGCAGTTCGGCTGCATGTTCTTTTGCGTATTCTTTATTGACTTTGAGGTTCAGTGCCACCGTTTCAGGCATATGGGGGCTGACTCTCAGCAGGGTTCTGGCGGCAGAGTCGAGACGTTTGTCGTCGTTCGGCGTGTTTAAACTGGTCAACCAGAGTACCTGCAGCTGCAGATCGTGGTAGATGTAATCGATGTTTTTATCGAGTTCATAACATAACCTGTTATAGGATTCCGGATTAAATTTATAATAGCAGTTGGCAACCAGTGGAGTTGAGATGATTTCCAGTTCGCGCGGATTGTAGGAATCCAGTAGTTTTTTATATGCTGCTCTGGCTTCCAGCTGATCCGAAGTGTATGCCGCGATATAAGACTCGTAAGGGTGTCCCTGGACCAGGGGTAGATACCGCTTAATCATTTCATCTGCATTCATTGCCAGACTGCCCGCGTATACTTGCAGTTTGCGATGAACATGGAGAAATGTGACCTCCTGCAGTAATTGCCCCAATGTAGTTTTAGATGGTTCAAAGTCAGTGGAGGGGGAAGTCTTGAGTGTAGCAATGATTTTGATTCGAGCCTGTTCTTCACCGAGTAAACTACCTGAACTCGACATCATGCTTTGGACAATCACCTTGTCTGGATGTGAGAGATTTGCATTCTGCAGATTCTGATACAATGGTTGCCAGAGTTGATCCAGACGTTCTTCCGTGACCATTCTCTGGATACCCAGAGCATTGACTTCGCAGAGTCGATCCATTGCCCGGCAACATTGGGGGTCTCGCTTCAGAAGTTCCTCCGTATGAGCCAGCATCTGTTTTTCATCGCCCTTCGGGTCTGCCTGCAGCATGCGCAGGTAGAGAGCCAGTGGTTTCGACTCATCCATTTTTACAGCTGACTCCAGAACTTCCGGCTGATAAGCGCAATAGGCTTCGATCAAATCGGTCCATTCCGGTGGAGACTGCTGATTTGCGTTACTCGTGTTGTCAGCTGAGCGGATCGCTTCGATGTCAGTTAATGCCGTCTTGTGCAGCCCCGTAAATGCGCGGGCATAAGCGCGATGGGCCAGCGCCCAGGCGGAAGCGTTGGTTCGAAAATTCAAACGCTCAGCATATAAGAGTGCACGAGCCTTGAAGACTTTATGCACCGTGCTCCAGTAGATTTCGGTGAGACTTCCGAGATTGGCATAGGCCCGAATCAGAACCGAGAGTCGCTCGGGAGTTTCACCGTCCTCCCTGATCGCAGCGTGCATGTCTTGAATGACTGTATATTGCGAGATGAAATTCCATTCGTTTAATTGCTGCAGCGTCTTTTCTGGGATCGTGGATTTTGCTTTCCACTCTGGTGCTTTTCCTGTGTAATTGGCTGCCTTCATGAAATCCACGAAACCGGTACGGGACAGGGCTTCCATTTTTTCAACCAGAGATTCCAGCGGGGTTTCACGTGTGAGTTCAATCGTCTCCGATTCCCAGAAGACGGTTGGTTTTTCTTTGAAGGGACGTTCCAGTTCGATGTCTACTTTGCCGCTATAAGCGATGCGGCTTCTTAGCTTAACGGGAAAAGTATCCGGATTTTCAATCAAGCGAACTTCGCCACGTAACGAGGCGTCGCGCGTGACCAGCTGCAGTTCATCTCTGCCACTGATGTAGACTGCCTGTCGAATTATTTCTTCTGCGAGATTTCCATTCAATCCGAAAGCGTGTGAGTCGAACTGACTGTCTGCCAGGACGGGGATGTTTTCATACTCCTGGCTGAGTCCTTTTTCGGGAAGAACCTGCCTCTGGACGAACGGCTTTTGTACTACGGGATCTGTTTGTTTTTCGCTGAAAGGTTCTACATCAGTTTCGAGGGAGAGAACGACATCATCGACTCCGGTTGAAAGTTGAATCGCGAATGTGCGAAACACACTGAACCAGCGATATTGTAACTGTTTTCCATTATTCGTCAGACGCTCGTCGCCATACGGAAAACCTTTTACCAGACCTTTTGCTTCACTGAGATTTAGTTCTTGCTCTTTGTTTTTATCAGCCTGACTGAGACGACTCTGCAGGCTTTCCAGAGTATTTGAATATCCGTACCGGGCATTTGCTTCGAGAAGTACTACTATCAAGGCTACAGAAATCAGACCCCAGACGATCGTTCTTTCAATGGGGGATCGTTTCTTTTTAACGACTGTCTCTACCTGTTGGGAAGCTGGTTCCGTTGATTCAGGATTCTGATCTGTGTCCACCATCGTGCAAACTCCAAAAGAAATGAGTGCTTAACCTGTCTCCAGGTTTTCTTTAGCTGCTCGCTGGCCATGGGAACCGAGTCTACTTGAATGAGAGATGCGATACTGGAAAGAGGTGCGTTCCAGTTCCTCAGTTAAGATGGCAGGGCAAGACGAGTGCTCGACTGTCTACTAAGGATTTATCATATCGTAGAAAAATGAACAGTCCAGAAAAATTCAGGAAAATACAAGAGGAATGGGGGATGCGTCAGCGATATGTTGGAATTTCTGGCCTTGCAGTCTTTGTCAGGCTGCATCCCGTTCTCTGTCTTGTCTCCAGGTTACTTTGGACCGAAGATCATCAATGGAGAGCCACTGTGGATCAATGTAATTCACTCTTGCCGGAGATCAGAAACCTAACCACAAAATAAATAAACAGAGTTCGATCCAGAGATAGGTGCCAAGCTTTGTGTGTTTTCGGAGAGTGCCATCCTCACAACAGATCAGATTTCGGAAGGGGTCCTTTTTGCCGCCACTCCAGAGCCAGTCGGGACCGGCATTGTTTGCGTGGGGATCGATAAAATAAATCAAGATGCCGAATATAACGGCCGCTGCTGTGAACAGAAATTTAACTCCCATTGGCATTTGAATGCTCCGATTGCAGATTGAGTACCGTTGCCAATATCGGGAAACAAGTCATTATGACTCGAGCGCATCTATCAGGAACGATACCAGGCCCAGCACAATAAACATCATTCCCAGGATCCAAATGTGGCACCCAGTTTATAAAATAATTCTTTCGTTTCCATGGGATGCCTCCAGGAAGTCTAAAAAAGAAAAAGCCAGATCTCCATGGTATATGAGATCTGGCTCTTTTCAAAGATTGCCTGATATAATCGTTTACTTCTTCTCAAAGCGGAAGATACCTTCGCCCCCTTTAACGGTCTGGACGGTGTAATACAGTTCGCCGTCTTCGTCGGTTCCAAAGGACATGACGGGGACGGTGCTGGCAGCCAGACGGAGATTCTTAGTCACTTCGCCTGTTTTTTCATCGTATTCGAGTGCCCAGATTTTGCCGGAGACGAAGTCTGCATAAACATACAATCCGTCCAGTTCAGGCAATCGTTTACCGCGATAAACGATGCCCCCGGTGATGGAACGGCCGACGCCGTGATCGTATTCCCAGATGGGATCGATCGGTTTTTCTTTCGCGGTATCAGGACGGTTACCGAAGTTGTGTGTCCCTTCACGGACACTCCAGCCGTAGTTGCCGCCTTTTTTAATGATGTTGACTTCTTCCCAGAGGTCCTGTCCGACTTCGCCGGCGTAGAGCGTTTTGGTTTTGGGATCGAAGCTCAATCGCCAGACATTTCTCAGTCCGTACGCATAGATTTCGGGTTTGGCATTTGCGCGGTCCACAAACGGGTTGTCAGCGGGAATCGCATAGTTCTTGCCATCAGAGGTGTTATTGACGTCGATGCGTAAAATGGAACCGAGTAATGTCTCGAGGTTTTGACCATTGCCCAGCGGGTCATTTCCGGAACCGCCATCTCCGAGTCCGATATACAGGTAACCGTCCGGACCAAATTCAATACAGCCGCCATTATGATTCCCGTAGGGCTGATCAATCTCCATGATTGTTGTTTCACTTTGAGGATCGGCTTTGTTGGGATCGTCTTTCGAAACGGTGAAGCGGGAAACTTTGGATTTGCGGGGAGTGCCCTCAGCAGAATAATACACGAAAAACTGACCATTCTGTTTATAGTCGGGATGGAAAGTCAGCCCTAACAGTCCTTCTTCGTTGTTTTTATTCCAGGGAGCCACTTTGTCGCGAATGTCCAGAAAGAGTCTGGTTTTCTCAGGTGATTTTTTATCGATGATGTGAATCATGCCACGCTGTGTGGTGACAAAGATACGTCCGCTGCCGTCATTGGCGTGCGTAATCGCCATGGGACGCAGGGGGACGACTTTACCTGTCTCTTCATTGACTGGTTCCCAGCCCTCCCATTCAAGATTGGGGAATGCGGGTACGCCTTTGAGGGCCAGTTCACCGTCGCTGGGATCCTGCACAGAACCGTCGGCGGGAATTTCGCGGATCTTGATATTGCGGAAAGAGACCAGATCGTTATGGTCCTGCAGGCAGATATGTCCTTTGGTTGGTTTTCCAAAACTGGGGTACTTGGAAAACTTGCTGGCAGCGACCCGTTTATCCCAGTCGGCACTGCCTTTATCGAACTGAAAGTATTTGACGCCATTCATGATGACCTGGGAACGATCGGGACCGACACGCAGAAACAGGTGATTCCAGTCGCCGGCGGGGCGTGTGGCATCGACGACTTCCGGGGTGACTTTCTTGCCTGCTTTTTCAGCTTCAATCATCCACTTGGGAGTGGCTGGTTTATAGAGCTGGTACAGCCAGCCAGCTTTCTGGGGATCGTGTCCCTCCACGTTGTCCTGAATCTGAACTTCCGGTCCGGTCATCCAGGGTGTTTTTTCATCTTCGGTAACATGGAACATCAGGCCGCTGTTCCCTTCAGGAGAAATGCGGTATTCCAGTGAGAGTTCGAAGTAACCGAATTTATCTTTGGTGATGATATCACCGGCCCCTTTCTCGGAGCGGGAGAGGACGCCGTCTTTGATCGTCCAGCCGTCACTGACTCCCCCTTTTTTATAGTTGCGCCAGCCATCAGTGGTTTTGCCGTCAAACAGCAGTTTCCAGCCACTCTTTTTCTCAGCTGTTGACAGTTTATTAAGGGATGGATCCGAGTCTGCATATGAGACTGCGACAGCTGACAGAATCAGTGTCAGGCAAGCAGGGATCAAATAAAATGTAAGGGATTGGTTCTTTCGAATCACAGGTGCGCTTCCTTTATGAATAAATGATTGAGGCAGGTTGACTCATGTCGTTTCGGCGTCGAGGGAACATCTCTGTTCTCATACAGTTATCTAACAATTGGGGTTCAGAAGCAACTATAAATGCAGTGGGAACAGTCAGAAACGGGAAGGGGATTCACTGGATTTCATATTAGCCTTGTTAATAAACAGGATGCTGAACGGCTGATTTTATTTTTCACAGACTATGTTGTCTGCTCTATCTCTGTTTGCAGTCGATGACGTCTCATAATCCAGACGATGAACATCAGACCTGCTAATGTGGCCGGGATGATCAGTTTCGAGAAGTAACGTCGAAGACAGACCCTCAGATAGGTCAGGTTGAGATAAGGAATTCCCTGAATCTCTCCCTGTACGCCCCCTTTACCGTCTGCCGTGAATGTCACACCGCGGATATTGTCTCTCACTTCCGTTCCCGCCGGGAACATGAAGGCCAGATCATCCTGTGCCACGGTATTGAATTCAATCGAATCGACTTTGACATCGTAGGCAGCGACCAGGCTGTCAGCAGTCGGGAGCCCGCCACTTTGCAGCCATTGGAAGTGCGAAGGAAACCAGTGCCCCTGTTGATTGACAGCGTCGAGTAACAGCATCGCTTCAAACCAGCAGACGCGGGAGCCTGCTTCTGTTGTCTCCATACGTTCAAGCAGATAGGCCACCGGAAGGAACTGCCGCTCTGGGTCAAAATGGACCGTCAAAGTTCCTCTCCGATTTGACTGTCGGAGAAGATCTGACTGCAATGTCAACGTGATGGTTTTTAGATCTTTGATTTTTCCCGGATTGATGGATTCACTCGCCGACTGATTGAATTTCGGGTAACTGATGAGTCGTTCCAGTTCGCGGGCTGCATCATTAAGAAAAAAGACGCCGCGGGTTCTGGTGGTTCCTGTTCCCCAGTATTCGAGTCGATCTTCCTGATTGATCCAGTCTTCCCCGGGGGCGATCACCGCCTGCTTATCCTCGTTGAGCAGCGAAATTCTCTGATAGACTTCTTCCGGTTCATCGAATGAAAATTCAGAACATAGAACCAGATCTGAGCCAGATTTCTGAATGAATGGCCAGTTCTCCCGGATGAGTTTGTGGTACGAATTGTTGGCGCGTCTGACCGTATATTCCTTTTTCATCTGCTTCGGATGTTCGATCCCGGAGGGGACTGAAAAAGGACCGGCAAGAGGAAACAGGGTTAAGTTCTGATGAGGATTGAAGACCACGTTTTGTGTCGAATAGGCGATATTATCGAATAACTGCAATCGATACTTGATCGCGGAATGCAGCTGTTGTCGTTGCTGTTCGGGCTGTAATTGAAAGAAGTCAGCGACGCTCATCGAGGGAAACGATTCTTCTGTTTCATTCTGCGAATATGCGTCTGGTTTGAAATACAGGAACTGCATCAGAAACAGGAGCAATAACAGGAAGTACTTTTCTCTTCTGGTTTTCATAGTGCCGGGCCTCATTACGATCGACCGAGATCAAAGTGAAACTGAAGTCTGTCTCAGTTTATGGTACCGTTGAGGTGATTCTGTTTTCAAGGCGAGTTGTGCTGAGAGGTCGATTGGCGCAAGTCACAAACAGGTTTCTCCCCCCCCCCACAGCTTAATGCAGCAGTGATGGTTTAAAGATCAGGACCAGACCGAGCAGGAGGATGACGACTCCGCTGAAGAGTTTGAGCCAGCGTCCCTGGTTCTCCTGAAGCTTATGACGGCCCATGGTGACGACGACGATGGTTACCATGATCGAATCATCCAGCATGTAAGCGACGATATACAGGCCCAGGTAGGCGTAGGTTTTCCAGGCAGGGTAGTTCTGCATGGTCAATATTTCGGTGTAAAGCGCAGGGAGCCCTGCTGTGCAGAGCAGTTCGATAATATTCACCAGCACGGCAAGGATCGAGGCGCCGATGATGGCTCCGGTCAGGTTTTCCGCCGTGACGATTTTACGGGCACGGGCATAGAGGCCGGGTTTGGCCCATTCGGGAATCGACAGAGAGATCCCTTTTTTGAAAGCGAAGAAATCTTTGACATGGATCACGCCAATAAACACTGCGAACAGTCCCAGTGAAAACTGAACCATAGGCAGGTAGCCGATGAGTTTAAAGACATTCAGCCAGGCAGCCATGAAGGCGTAATAAGCCAGGCCACTGATGAAAACGAAGGTCCCCGCGACAGCAAGGACTTTGGCACGGTTCTTCAAATTGACGAGCAGGGAAAGCAGAAACAGCAGGACCCACATGGCGCAGGGATTAAATCCATCCACCAAGCCGATTAAAAAAGTAAAAGCCGGCATTCCTAACCGGCTTTTGCTCAACTCTCCCAGAAAGGGAACTTCGATGGTATCCACCTCCTGTGAAGGAACAGGAGCCAGCGACTCCCCTTCCACTGGAGGTGGTTCAACTCCCGGCGGTGGGGGTAGACTGGCATCTCCTCCCGGTATCGGAGGGAGTGAGTCATCGTCTCCCACGGGTGGCGGTCCCAGTGGTGCATTGCTTTTGGGAACGGGAGAAAGGGGAACTGGTTCGTTATTTGATTTTGGAACCGGACTGTCTAAATCAGGTTCACTCTGAAAGGAAACAAACTGCAGCTGAGAATGATCCGTCTGTTGGATCGTGCTCTGTTTATTATCGTCTTTTTCTGGTTTAGGACAGGTGGCGGTCCAGAATTTCAGGACGTCTTCCACTTTTGATCCCGTGTATTCGTCGCTGATCCAGCCGATCACCAGCTGATTGCAGAAATGAAAGACAGGGACACTGACGGCCTGTTTGCCGTAGCGATCTGCGAGCTCATAAACACGATTTGAGGCAGCGCTGTCCGAGACAACGTCATGCAGCTTGTAATCAAATACGGGGTACCGCTGTTTCAATCCTTTGAGAAAGACTTTGGCGGCGGCACAGCGGGAGCATCCTGAACGAACGTAGATATCGACCGTCAACAGTTTGTCGATGCGTTCGTCTGTGGAAGAATCTGGTTTGAGCTTTCGCAGGATGGAATTACAGCCGTAGGCAACGGGGAGTTCCGCATCCTGCAACCGGAAGTAGTTCAAAATCTGCTGGTAGCGTTCCACATGTTTTCCCGGCTCGTTCAGATTATGGACATGCAGGTTGATACGGCCCCGTTTTCTGGCATAGTCTTCGAGCCGCTCCTGGACTTTCGGACAATCGGCACAGTCATTGCGCACAAACAGTTCGAGAACGGCACACTGGGAACCAGCAGCTTCAGAAGACTCTTGTGAGAAAAGTACTGAAGATGAAAGAGAGAGCGTCAGCAGTACAACGAGCCACTGCAGCGGTTTTCCAGAGTTGTAAATCTTGCCAGGCACTGTATCCCTCCTCGTCCTGTATTGAGTTCCAGAGTTCTGACCCGAAATATAATTTGAAAATCTATTATGATTAGAGAACCAGAATTGGTCCACTGTAAAATTGAAAAAAGCAAGCGCAGGAAGTGACCGCCTGTTCGTTTGAGGAGCAGTTTTATCTCAATTGCTGTCGAAGCATTATTTTTCAGTTGAAAGGAATCCGTAAAAGCGTCGACGACCGATTAGAATCGGAGATTCGCCCGCAGGCCGGGCAGGACAGATGCTTTGTCGTTTGCGTTCGCATCTTCCAGTACCTGCAGATCGGCGGTTACATGGAACCAGGGGGTCAAAGCCATGTTGTAGTAGAGTTCAACTCCCTGAGTATTGCGGAGTGGTACCGCGACACTGACAAGTGATTTGAAATCACTGCTGAGTTCATTGTAGAAATAGCCTGCCCCCAGCGAGTCCTGTGTGCGGCAGGGAAATAAACCGTTGGCCTGCAACGCTACATTACCACTCCAGCGGTACGGGTTTGGGTCTCCATCGGCAATCATCCACTGGCTCATCAAACGGACGTCGCGTTTATCATTGCAGCAGTCAGCCCACAAGACCTGATCCAGAATGTAACTGATTGTCCATGAACCGGTCTGTTGACCAGGGGCAACCAGCCCCTGTCCTGGAATTACGGTCCAACTGGTCGGATCGACGGAAGTGTAAGTACGACTGCTCCAGTTTCCCAAGAGCGCATGTGAGCCGGGGTGACCGCGCCATTCCGTAAAGATACGTCCATAACCCAGGACAACGGCGCCCTAGTCAAACAGGTCATCTAGACCGGCTGTCGTGGATGAGTTGGTCGTGTCGTAGACCATCAAAGCACTCTGGATCTGTCCTTCGTGGAGTCCCATTGCTCCTGCACCGTTGATCGAGAGGTTTGTCGTGCGAATGATGGGAGTCGGTGCAATCATGGATAGATTCATGAATCCATTGATTCCTCGACCAGTATTGGGATAAATCATGTTCCACAGATCGAGCAGGTTATACTTCCCTGCAGTCAATGCAAAGTTTTCACTTAAAGCCTGCATGAACATCAGGCCGGTGATCGCTGTTTCGTGCTGACCGGGTAGCGGGTAAAACATATTACTGTTTGGAAAGCTCAATGCTCCGGCTGCGCCATTGATATCGCTGCCGAACCGACTTTCCGCATGCAGGATTGCTGAGAAGCCTTTATTGAGCCCCAGTTGCTCTCCCTGGAACGTAAACATGTAGTCGGCTTTGCCGCCATATTGAAAAGTACGTCTGCGACCACCACTGCTGACTCCCTGGTAGAATTGAGTCAACTGCAGGTCGGCGATCACTCCGCTCTCGGCCAGCGCCGAACGGGCACCGAACAGGTCGCCAGTTAAATATTGCCGAGTGAATAAGCTGTCTTCGCAGTCATATCCGCAATCAACGGCTCCGAGGCATTCATCGGAGATACAAGCCGTATTTTCTGAGTCACAGGCTTCATCCAGATTCGTTGAATAACTGATGGGGGCAATTTCAGCATGGAAAACCGGTTCGCTGGAATTATCGCCTGAAAAAAGAGGGGATTCAGAAGTCGATGCATTCAGCTGTGAACCGGGAGATACAGCTCGATTGGTTTCTGCTGCAAAAATGCTTTGCGAACTCAGCAGGATAGTGGCTCCGATCAAGCAGTGAGCGAATCTCTTTTTCAGCATCTGTCGTAACCTGATTATTGACCTGTAATCTGCCAGAGGGAATGGGAATAATTTATAGAACTCAATTAATCGTACCTGCTTGTCTTTTTAAGATTAATCGTCAAAATCTGATTAGGACCAGATTTCCGAAACTGGAATTCATCAATGATTAGCTATTCAAAGTGTGATTGTAGGGGTTATGACGGCTTTTGCCTGTCAGATGCTAGAGGGAGAACAAGCTGTTATGTTGAACGTTCGGATTTTTGGTATCAGTGACAAGTCAACGCTGATTCCGTTACCAGAGACAGCCTTGTCAGCCTCCTGGCAGCAGGATCAGGAAAATCGCTGGATAGATATCGAAGCGGCCTCTCCCGAAGAACTCAAGCAGTTACTGGCACCGTTGAGTCTACACCCGGATATCCTGGCGGCCTGCCTGGACCCACAGCGCAGCAAGCGGTTCATTTCACAACGCGATGCATTGTATCTGGAGATTCCGACGCATCTGGGATGGGACCAGAAAGAGAAACCATATCTTTCCATACTGTGTCTGAAGACAACGATCATTACCATTCATCGCGATCAACTGCATACCGTTGAAGACATCATCAATGATCTGGATGGAGATGTTCCGTTATACGCACACAATTCATCGGCATTGCTGTATTACCTGCTGATTCAGATTGGAAAATGCAACGTCGATGCCGCGCTGGAAGTGAGAGAAGAAGCGGAGGTTCTGGATCAGGCGTGTTTTGATAATCCGGAAGATCTGGACCCTAAGAAAATTTCGACGTTGCGCAGGAGAGTCAGCCATTTTGCTGCGGTGCATGATGACCACACTTATTGTGCAGGCGTTCTACAGACCGTTGAATCAGAGGCGTTCAGCGTCAGCCAGCAGGCGAACTACTTTCATGAAATGCTACAACTGTCTGAATTGTCCAGCAGAATCATTGCCGGAGCCGAATCGCGGGTTTCCAGCCTGCAGCGCGATTACGAAGCAGTCGTACAAAACCGGGTGGACAGTCGGCTTCAGTTTCTGACGATCATCTCTGCCGTGTTTTTACCGTTGACTTTGATCTCCGGCATCTATGGAATGAATTTCAACGATCTGCCCGGCATGGGAGTCGGTTCAGGGTATCTGGTCGTGCTGACATTCATGCTGGCTACCGTGGGGATTACTGGTACCTATTTCTATTGGCGCGGCTGGTTTGAGTAAGGGCCCGGGAAGGGCGGGGGTGATGCGGTAACAAAATTAGATAATTTCACAATTACACGGAACGTATCATGACTATGATCTCCTTCAATACGGAAATTCAGGACCTGTTGAAGACCTGCATTAAATAACCGCCTTGCTTCCCTATAACACTGGATTACTGATTTATCAGAAAGATAAACGCATGAAACTCCTTCAACGTCATTGCTGCATCATCTTTTGTATTCTGATCTTCACAGCATCTCATTTGCCTGCTGCCGACCCACTCCCTTCATGGAGCGATTCGACTGCCAAACAGAATATTATTGAGTTTGTCAAAAAAGTGACAACGAAGGATTCCCCCGATTACGTCCCGCCGGAATTGCGAATCGCGACCTTTGATAATGATGGCACTCTCTGGTCGGAAAGGCCGATGTACTTTCAGATGTACTTTGCCGTTGATCGTGTTAAAGCACTTGCACCGCAGCATCCTGAATGGCAAACACTGGAACCATTTGCCTCGGTACTCAAGGGGGACTACAAAACCGCTTTTGCAGGCGGGGAAAAAGCGGTTCTGGAACTGGTTGTCGCGACGCATACCGGCATGACGACCACGGAGTTCGAACAGATTGTCAAAAAATGGAGCGAAACGGCTCGACATCCCCAGACCGGACGGCTCTTTACCGATATGGTCTATCAGCCGATGCTCGAACTGCTGGCTTATATGCGTGCGAATGATTTTAAAACCTTCATTGTTTCAGGTGGCGGAATTGAGTTTATGAGACCCTGGACAGAGCGAGTCTATGGGATCCCTCCTCAGCAGGTCGTCGGCAGTAGTGTTAAGACCCGATTTGAGCTGCGCGAAAAGATTCCGGTCCTGATTCGTCTGCCTGAAGTGGATTTCATTGATGACAAAGCCGGTAAACCGGTCGGTATTAATTCCCATATTGGCCTGCGTCCCATTGCTGCCTTTGGAAACTCAGACGGCGACATTCAGATGCTGGAGTGGGCGACAGGTACGAAAGGGGCACGGTTTGCTTTACTGGTTCATCACACCGATGCCAAACGTGAGTACGCATACAATACAGGCGCGGAACAGGCTCTCAAAGATGCCAGTGAGAAAGGCTGGACGGTCGTCAATATGAAGGATGACTGGAAAGTAATCTATCCACCCCTCCAGAAATGATGTCGCATACAGCGAGGGAAAAACCGTTGGTACGCAAAGCCGTTTTATCGAGTGTCATCATGTGCTGCGATGAAGGATGGCACTCGTAAAACGGTCTGTCCGGTTATTGTGGTTGCTGATCAGTGCTCGGTTTCAGCAGGTCTTTGACATGCAGCAGAATGGCTGAATCTGCTTTGACGGCTGTAGAATCAAGCAGTTTGTCCTGCAGAGCCGGTGTCAGTTTCTCATGCTGTTTTTCATAATTGGCAATCAGGGTTTGCGCAGTAGCACGGGGGGCGCTATATTTGGAGTCACCATCGATATCCAGGAAGATCGGGTTGGTAATCGCCTGGGAAGCTTTTCCATAGGTGGTCCAGCCGGGCAGGGTGATGCCATCTCCCAGGACGAATGCCACCAGATAGGCATCGTGTGGCGGCAATTCAAGTGAGAATTCGAGCGTCTGATCTGTGGGCTGATTCGGCACGGAATCGATGTTTTTCTGTGCGACCTGCTTTCCATTCAGATAAAGCATCACTTCGCGGGGACGGACCCATGAAGGAGCAGCAACCCGTAAAGTCGCCTTCAGCTTTGAGGGTTGGGTTTGACTGTCTTTTCTGAGTGCTTCCGCTGGAACGAGGTCTCCCATGTTAAATTGACGATTCAGTTTCAGGTTGGCAAAAATACCCGCTGATGCCACTGCCCGGCCTGCAGTGAAGGCATGGCAGACTTCTCCAGGTGTAATTTGCGATATGTCATCCGTGGTGCTCTTGAGGTAAGTGCGTGCCTGTCCTACCGGGGAGTTGACCGTGTGGGAATCAGTGGCACCGACTGCGGTGAGCTTCAACCCACGATTCAACAGGGACATCCAGTCTTCGAGTGCATAGTAAAAATCGGGCGTTTTATTGGCTGGTTGTACGACCTCATAACCATTGAAGTTAAATTCCGGTCCTGCATTTCTCTGGCCCGTACTACGATTAAAATGCAGTCGTCCAAAGGGACCATCGGGGATACTGGGCCAGTAGGGGTGATTCAGGATGACTACTTCAGCCCCTTTGGTTCGCATGTCGGCGATCAATTCTCCCCAGTTCTCTTGCTTCAGGAAGAGTGGATTACGGCCTTTCACTCCGCCGGGAACCGCTTGCTCAGGATCTAACGGGAATGCTGTAAAATGACCATTATGTGTTGTCACTTCATCCCCGGAAATGGAATGGAAATACTTACTAGTCCCTGTGCGATTCTGGTAGCCTGAATAATCTGAAATGTGATTATGGTCGGTGGCAATTGCGACTTCAATTCCTTCGCCGGCGATGGTAATCATGCGCTCTTCGAAAGTCGCATTTCCGTGACCGCTGCCAGGTAATGTGTGAATATGGCTGTCGCAGGCGATAAAGCCTGTTGTGTCGACTTCGCGTGAAATGACCAGGGTCTGATTCAGGGGCTTATTGCTCTCGACGACGATTGGTTGTCTGTCTACGCCCCATTCCATGCCGCGTGTCGCATACAGCGTGTACTTTCCGGGTGGTAACTCAAATGAATCGCCCGTTCCCAGTGTATAGAGAATTCCCGGTCGTACGGCGGTCGTCGATTTCTGTGCGTAGTAGAGTTTTGACAATTGTCCCTGCTCATTGACCACCGTGATTCTGGCTGGAACCGGCTTTCCTTCTGGTGTGTTGACCTTTACCGTCACCTTTTCCAGTTGTAATGTCTGTCGCAGAGGACGGCCATCCAATACCAGATTCCGCAAGACCGCAGGTTGCCCACGACCAGTGACCGACAGCTTGTTTTCACCTTCCTTGAGAACATTGGCAGGTACCGCAAAACCGATGCGGTGAAATTCGTCCTGTTCCGGATTCGAATCGATTTGGGGAATGTGTGCTTCGAGCTTTCCCAGCAGAGTATCATTGATTTGAATGTTCCAATAGCCGCCTGAACTGGGTTTATGCAGGTTCAGATCGAAAAGCAGTGCAAATTCAGTGGCGTTCTTCTGAGCCGTAAATGATTTCTCAAAAGTTGTTTTTCCTTCAACTTTGTGTGACTCACGATCAATGACGATTAACTTCTCAGCAGCGATCAGGCTGCTTGTCAGGTTACTGATTCCGATAGCTGTGAACAGAATCAACATTCTGAAATGGATCAGGCTCATTCGTTGCGTTCCTCAGGTTATGAGATGATTTCAAGGCTGGTTGAAAAACAGATGTTTTTCGTTATTTGCGGAGTGAAAAGGAAGAAGGTATGTCAGTGTCTGGTGACCATGATTGTACTCGACTACTAAACGAAGTTTGCAGTCAGAGAATGTGAAATCTCTATGAATCTACAGAAACAATCGAACAGGTTAAAGCAGGAGTTGATTTGAGGTGTGCGTTGATCTCGACCAGTCAGATGACTTAACGACAAAATAATCGCAGGCAATGCGTGAGGACTGAGAATCGTCACTCAGGCTGTTTCTCTTTTTTGTCAAGAATCAATGCCAGCGCATTCTTTGCTGCCAGTCGCGTGTATCCGTAATCAGATGCAGTAGCAGCAGTAAGTGCCTTGCATGCGGCGTAAGCCGGTTCACCAATTCTTCCCAGACGCAGGGCGGCCCAGTTCTGTTCATGGTCTGAACCGGAAATAACTGTTTCAATAAACACCGGAATTGTGTCAGAAATTTCCCTTCCAAATTCTTCCAGAGCTGAAGCCGCTTTGAACCGTACTGATAGATCTGGATCTGTCAGGCATTTGTGAAAATGGTCAAAAATAATCGATTCTGGCTGTCCCCATTCAGGTAATTGTGAATAACGTTCATCCAGCACCTGTTTAATCAATCTGGTGGTGGTACAGAAACGGTTTCCGCATTCAAGAAGTAACCAGATTGCTTCTTTCCGCTCTCCTGAATCCTCAGAATCGAGTTTGTCGAGCAGATACGGAACCGCAGCAGCACCCAGATTTCTGATCAAAATCGCCGAGAGATCCCGAATCGGGGCTTTTTCATCAAACAGCAGAATGAAGATATGATCTAAACAGGGTACAACTGCTGTTCCATATTCTCTCAGCTTGCGTAGTGCCCGCCCTCTTTTCAACCAGTCTGTTTCATCAGTAAGCTGTTCGATGATATGTTCGAAAGACTGGTCATCCATGGTCTTCTGTTCCATCTTCTAAAGAGGTGTGACAATGCGGAAACGGTTCCAGGTGAACGAGTATATCTCGCAAACTGGGAAATTCATCCAACAGATGATCTTTGACTTCATGCCCGATGCGATGCCCTTCGGCAACGGTCAGGTTCTGGTCCACTTCAATGTGAATATCAGCAAAATATTCTAAACCTGATTTTCTGACCCAGAGCGTTTCCACATCCTCAACTCCATTGACCGATAAGGCGGCGGTTCTGATCTGATTGACAAATTCCGGATCGGCCTGCAAATCCATCAGTTCGCTGGCACTGGAACGAAAGAGCCGGATACCCGACCAGACGATCACAGTGACCACGATCAGCGAGGCCACTTCATCCGCCCACATCAGATTCGGTCCACCGAAACTGATGGTCGCCAGTCCGATGAGCACGGCCAGGGAACAGAGGGCGTCACTCCGATGGTCCCAGGCATTGGCAATAATCACCGCGGACCCCGTACGGCGTCCGATACGCACGTTGTAGTGATACAGGACTTCCTTGATAACGATGTTGCCGCCGGCAATCCACAGGGTCCATACCGGCGGAATTCCATGCTCGGTCGTCAATCGCTGAACGGCTTCCCAGCCGACATACAACGCCGAAATGATAATCACAATGGCCACATTCGAAGCCGCAATTCCCTCGGCGCGCGTATGACCATAGGGATGCTCTTCATCCGCGGGGCGCTGGGCATAATGCAGGGCAATCAGCACGACCAGCGTCGACAGGACATCACCAATTGAATTGACGGCGTCTGCAATCAGGGCAAACGAATTCCCGATGATCCCCCCGGCCAGTTTGACGACTCCCAGAAACAGATTTGCTGCCAGACCATACATGGCGGCCCGGATGACCTCAGCATATGTTTCTGCAATGGAATTTCGATCTGCCAAGGTGCCAGTGCCTTCAATTATTTTAGAACGCTGCAGGAATCGGTCTTTCGTTACCCAAAGAAAACATCATACCCAACCAGAGCTCAAAGTTTGAGCCTGATTGGGTATGATCAGTCAATCGAATGTCAGCCTGGTCGGCTCAATGTTCAAATTCCGTCATGTCCACGGGTTCCGGATGTGCCTCTTTCGGTTCAAACCAGCGGTAAATCGTCGGCAGCACCAGCAGTGTCAGTGCGGTGGACGTTACAAGGCCGCCAATCACCACGGTCGCCAGCGGCCGTTGTACTTCTGCGCCGGAACTGCCCGACAGCGCCATCGGGATAAAGCCGAGGGCGCCACAGGAAGCCGTCATCAGCACGGGCCGCAGTCGGTCCATCGCTCCATTGACCACCGCATCCTGCTGGCTCTCTCCCGAATGCCGCAGATGTCGCACGTGTTCAATCAGCACCACGCCGTTCATCACCGCGATACCGAATAGGGCGATAAACCCGACACCGGCCGAGATCGAAAACGGCATGTCACGGAACCACAGGAACAGGATGCCCCCGGTCGCAGCGATCGGCACGTTCAGATAGATCAGCATCGCCAGCTTGACGGAATTGAACGTCATGTAGAGCAGGGCAAAGATCAGGAACAGCGCCACGGGAACCGCGATCGCCAGCCGCTGGCTCGCCTGTTGCAGGTTCTCAAACTGACCACCCCACCGCAGAGTATAGCCGGCGGGCAGTTGCACATCTCCGTCGACGACCTGCTGCGCCTCCGCTACAAAACCCGCGAGGTCTCTTCCGCGGACATTACACTGGATCAACAGGCGACGCCGGATGGAATCGCGACTGATTTCCACCGGTCCCTCTTCCACGGTGATTTCCGCCAGTTGAGAAATCGGTATCTGTCGCCCTTGCGGATCTTCGATTTTGAGTTCTGAGATCCGCTTGGCATCTTTACGCCAGTCAGGACTGAGACGGACCTGCAGCGGGAATCGCCGTTGCCCCTCGAAAACCTGACCCACAGACACACCACCCACCGTGGCGACGGAGTCCAGCACGGCACGGGCGTTGATCCCATACCGGGCCAGTTTATCGCGGCGGATAATCACCCGCAGGTAAGGCAGCCCCGCGATCTGTTGCGCCTGCACATCGGCGGCCCCCGGAACCTTGTTGAGGGCCACCACGATTTCATCCCCTTTGCGTTTCAGTTCATCCAGGTCATCCCCGTACAGGCTGATCCCGATGTCGGAGCGAACCCCTGCCACCAGTTCCTGCACGCGAAGTTCGATCGGCTGGGTGAAACTGTAACTGTTGCCGGGAACCTGATCTTCCAGCTTTTGCTGCATGTCTTCAATCAACTGCAGCTTCGTCAGTCCTTCTGTCCATTCCGAATGGGGCCTGAGTCGTACCAGGATGTCTGTCTGGTAAACGCCCATCGGATCGTTCGCAATTTCCGGGCGACCGGTTTTACAGACGACCGTTTCCACCTCCGGGATTTCCAGCAGAGTCCTTTCCATGGCCTTGGTCATCTCAATGGATGTCTCCAGTGAAATACTGGGCAGACGGGTGGCCTGAATGGCGATATCGCCTTCATCCAGTTTCGGAACGAATTCCAGACCAAAGCCGGCTGCCATGATGACGCTGAAGACAAACAGGGCGATCGAACTGAGGAACATCAGGCCTGGTCGCAGCATGGAAAAGCTTAACAGCGGCTGATACGCCTGTTTGATCCAGCGAACCAGGAAGGTTTCGCGTTCTTTCATCTGACGTGCCAGAAACAGCGAGGCCATCACCGGCATCACAGTCACCGACATGATCAGTGCCGACGAAAGGGCCGTCATAAATACGAACGCCATCGGGCGGAACATCTTGCCTTCCATGCCCTGCAGACTCAGGATCGGAATGAACACGATGATCACAATAATGCCGGCAAACAGAATCGGCTTGCCGACCTCCTTCGCCGATTCTCGATAAACGCCCAGCGGAACGTGGTCGCCGCCGTGATCTTTCTGGTAGTGCGACGCCCGCCGCACGCAGTTTTCAATCATCACCACGGCACCATCAACGATCACACCGAAGTCGACCGCTCCCATGCTCATCAGGTTAGCGGAGACCCCCGCATATCGCATCGCGATCAGGGCGCTCATGGCGGAGAGGGGAATCGCGGCTGCCACAATCAGACCGGCGCGCACATCGCCCAGCAGCAGGAACAGCATGATGATTACCAGCAGCACACCCAGGCCGATATTTTCCGCCACCGTGTGGATTGTCTTTTCCACCAGTTCGGTTCGGTCATAAAACGTCTCGATCACGACCCCTTTGGGCAGCGTTTTCTGAATCTCGGCAATTTTCGTTTTCACGTCTTCGACCACCTGACGGGAGTTCCCACCCATGATCATCATCACCATGCCGATCACAGCTTCGCGGTCCCCGTCCCGGGTCACCGCGCCCTGCCTCAACATCGGGGCAAAGCGGACCTCTGCTACATCCTGCACGCGGATGGGGGTCCCTTCGCGGCTGTCCAGGATAATCGTGCGGATATCGTCCAGGGAACTGACCAGGCCTTCGCCGCGAATCAGTCGCTGTTCGGCACCATGAGTGATATAACCACCCCCGGCATTCCCGTTGTTCTCTTCCAGTGCTTTGAAGACATCACTCAGTGAGATTTCATAGTTCTGCAGCTTCGCGGGGTCGATCTGAACTTCATACGTCTTTAGTTCACCGCCGAAGGTGTTGACTTCGATCACGCCGGGTACACTGCGCAGCTGAAAGGCGATCTGCCAGTCGAGGATCGTACGCAGTTCGCTGAGTGAATATTCTCCTTCCACTTCGCTGCGGACTTCAAACTGATAAATTTCACTCATCCCGGTTGCGATCGGCCCCAGTTCGGGCGTTCCCATTCCCGGAGGAATGTTCTCCCTCGCCTGTAATAATCGTTCATTGATGAGATTGCGCGCCCAGTAAATGTCGGTGCCGTCCTGGAACGCGACGGTAACTGCACTCAAACCGAAGCGGCTGATCGAACGGATTTCCTCGACATTGGGGACGCCGCTCATCGCGTTTTCCACCGGGAAGGTGATGAACTGTTCCACTTCGACCGGTCCCAGGGCAGGGGAGTTCGTCAGAATCTGTACCTGCACGTTGGTCAGATCGGGAACTGCATCCAGGGGGATGGTGGTTGCTGAGAAAAAGCCGAGCCCCAGGATCACCAGGGCCAGCAGCATCACGATAAATCGATTGTTTAAAGACCATTCAATGATATGGTTGACCATTTATTCTACTCCTCACCCATCAAGTCTTCGAGCATTTTAGACTTCAGGATGAAGCCGCCGTCCAATACCACGCGTTCGCCTGGTTTCAGACCTTCCAGGATTACGACTGATGTCTCATTCTGTTGTCCCGGTTTGACCAGCCGTTTCTCGAACTGATCTTCTCCAGTATGCAGGAACACAAACGTCTTACCTTCGTGTTCCTGCAGTGCCGTCAGGGGGACCGTGACCTGTGCCTGGTCGGATCCCGATTCAAATTCGATATTTACAAACATGCCAGGCTTGAGCAGGTGATCGGGGTTTTTCGCGACGGCCCGCATGGCGATAGTACGGGTTTTTTCATCCATGATTTCCCCGGTATAAAAAATTTGAGCTTCAAAGGAGCGGTCGGGCCAGGCTTCGTTGAAGACCCGCACCGGCTTATCAGCCAGTGAATTCAACAGAGGAATGTTCTTTTCGTAAATATCCGCTGTGATCCAGACCGTTGAGAGATCGGCAATACTGAAGATCTGGGTCTGAGGCCGGATCTGTTCCTTCAACGTCACGTCTTTGGAAATGACAGTACCGCTGATGGGGGCCCGAATGAAATAATGAGAAATTTTAGCGCCCTGTTGTTCGGGGTTGATCGATTTGATCTCGGCTTCGTCGCAACCCAGAATCCGCAGGCTGGTGGCCGCAACCGCGACCCGGGTGGCTGCTTCTTTAACGGACTGGGATGACAGCAGCAGCGAGGTTTTGAGTTCATACTCGATCTGTTCAATGCGTGCCTGAAACGCAGCCAGGTCCGCATTGCGACTGGATTTGGCAGCGTGCAACTGTTTGAAAGCGACCGCTCCCGATTTGGTCGGTTCTTCCAGTCGCTCCACATCCGCATCGGATTTCAGATAACTGGCATATGCCATCAACAGTCGTTCGCGGTAATTCCCCATGCTGCTGCTGCGGAACTGCGCTTCGATCTGGTTGATCGGCTCTCTTTTTCTCAAAGCTGCCAACAGTTGTCTGGTATTGGTGGCGATTTCCTGCTGGATCCGATCTTTCACCACGGCCATCTCGTGCTGCAGACGAGCCTGATATAAGTCCAGCTTGGCCTGGCCGATTTCCCGGCTGTGGACGACGACCATCAGGTCATTCGCTTTGACCACCTGACCCAGTCCTACCTCCACACTGTCGACTGAGCCTTCGACCATGGGATAAATGTGAGCGATCTTATCCTCGTTGAGTGAGACTTTCCCAGTCAGCCGGATTGTCTCTTCAAATTTACTGATGGCGACCGGGGCGATCTGGAGCCCTGCGACTTTCCACTTCGACTCGGGAAGCGTGACCATCACCGTTTCTGAACTCTGATTTTGTGAGCCCTGGTTTGCTGACGGAGCCGTTTCCCGTTTCGCAGACTCAACATCGGGAACTGCATCGGACTTGGACTGCTGAGAGCTGAACTGGTAAATCCCCACACCTGCCACGACGGCGATGATCGCGAATATGAGAAACAATACCGGTTTATTGCTGGCGTTGACTGGCTTGGACGGTAATTGACCTGTCGTCTGGTTCATAAAGATACCTCAAAGGACTGGGACTGGATCCGGAAATCGAGTTCGGATCTCCTCCTGCTCAGACGAGGGCGCAAGCATCAGCGCAGAACATAAGCAGGAGGAAACACAAAAGTGAGTGTTTAACAGCGTGCGTTCAGCAGGTCCACGTACAGAAGAGCTGATGCAGTTCCAGGTCAGGCTGGCTGAGAGAGGCCTGATCCAGTAGTGAGGTAACTGCAGGGCGGATGGTTGGCAATAACGGTAGTAAACCCGATCCCCAATCGTCTGCGGACAGGTGATCGCCCGGGAAATCTTCCAGGTCGATGGCTGCCATAATCAGTCCGTCAGTAAACCTGACAGGAATGGTGCGGTCAAAATCATTACCGCTACTGACCCAGTGACAGTGTGGTGTGCAGGGGAGACCAGGCTGCGAACAGCAGTCACCATGATAAATCCGCATGTGCATTGCCAGCAGAGAGCTGTTACCGCACTGACAGAGGTAGTCTGCATGGGAATGCACAACCGGACGAGGCCCCGGCCAGGCTACGACCAGCAGCAGCAGGCAGCGAATTGTAATGCTCAGGTTGAACATAACGGGCTCTCGAAAAAGGTAGCAGGCAGGTAACTGGCAGGAATGATTAATCTCAGAAGGTCACGTGCAGGCGAAATTGCGTAGCATGTCTATTAATTCATACTTCTCGACCAGAGCAATTACAATGCTTGAGTCTGATTTTTATCTGAATTTCGACTGCATAGCTGCGCATGATTCAGAATATATCACAACAACGACTGGTTGGATGTATAGGGTTCTCTTTCGCAGTCGGTATCGCTCGCATTGACACCACGATTGTGTCGCTGCTGTCCTCCGTGGGTAACCAGAAGTTGCACCAGTGTTCCCAAGCAATACTGATATCGGTCTATCCCGTGAGGGAGTGTACCTCGGAATTTTCAGTGTCCGCATAGCGGGCAATTACAAAAGTGGTTTTTAGTGCGACAGAGCGCAAATCGCTCTCTGGATCGACTTCTCCTTGACAACTCCCAGTTCTAGCCCCGCCGACTGTGGTGATGAGTGAGCAAACAATGACTGCTAGTTTCAAACCACCTTCGATGAGCTTCTCGACGCCACTGCCATGTCAAAAAGAACACATCCTGTCAGCTCAATCTGAATGCGTTCGCCGCACGGGTGATCCAGGCTGACCTGCATGAATGGCTGGATCAGTTCATCCTGGTCAGCGAACCGATGTGAATTGGCATTCGTGGATCAAACCACACTTTTCATGCCAGACGCTATATTTTCTGACCTCATATTTACACACGTATTTCCAGGCGATATCTTAGAAAGCATGTCTGACGTGACGATCATTTTGTCTCGCATTGAGCACGGGAACCCCGAAGCGGCCGATCAGTTGCTGCCACTCGTCTACGACGAACTGCGCAAATTGGCAGCGGCCAGACTGGCCAATGAGAGTCCGGGGCAAACACTGCAGGCCACTGCTCTGGTGCACGATGCTTACATTCGCCTGGTCGATGTGGAGCAAGCTCAACGGTGGGACTCACGCGGCCATTTTTTTGCGGCTGCCGCCGAGGCGATGAGGCGGATTCTGGTCGAATCGGCGCGACGAAAATCACGGGTTCGACACGGAGGAAAGGTTCAACGGGTCGAACTGAATCCAGATCTCATCTCACCCCCTAACCGCTGCGTAGATCTCCTTGCCCTTGATGAGGCACTGCATCGGCTCGAACTGTTGGATGATCGAAAAGCCAAGCTGGTCAAGCTGCGCTACTTCGCCGGTCTGTCCATGTCGGAAGCCGCCCAGTTATTGGGAGTATCGCTCGCAACTACTGAACGGGACTGGCGATATGCGCGAGTCTGGTTGCTGCGTGAACTTAGCGAGGAGCAAGAAAGTTGAGTAGAGAGTAGAGGGATTACAAAAAAAATGAGAAATTCGTGAGGGGGTTGATCGAAAAATATCGCATTGTAGGTTGAACCCTTTTTCACACTCTATTGAGGTGCTGACCATGAACGAAGAGTCCATCTTTGCCGAAGCGATTGCCATCGATTCAACGGAAAAACGCGACCAGTTTCTTGACTCGGCTTGTGGCGACAATCTCGAATTGCGGCAAGCGGTCCAGAAACTGCTAAACCTGTCAGACAGTGCTGGCAGCTTTCTTGAGCATCCTGTTCTGGAAGTACCTCCTGATTTCGATGGAGTCAAGCCGATAACCATTTATGAAAACGGATACACGCCCGACGCCGGATGCGAAGCGGGGCTCGCGGGAACGACCATGAAACAGAAGCCCCAACACGCGAGCGATGAAGTTTCCCTCAGCTACCTCGAACCGGCGTCTCGTGAGGACTCACTTGGTCTGCTGGGCCATTACGAGGTCCTGAATGTCGTTGGTAAGGGGGCCTTCGGCATGGTATTGCGGGCTTTTGACACCAAGCTCGAACGGATCGTTGCGATCAAGGTTCTCTCTCCGGAAATGGCTTCGATGTCGCCAGCTCGTAAGCGGTTCCTGCGCGAGGCCCGCACGTCAGCCCGGATTCGACACGAAAACGTTGTTCGGATTCACTCGGTCGAAGAAGAGCCGATTCCGTACCTCGTCATGGAATTCATTCCAGGTCGGACACTGCAACAGCAGATTGAAGAACACGGTCCGCTGGATTTGCGCAGCGTACTGCGGTTGGGCAAACAGATCGCAGATGGTCTGGCGGCTGCGCATGCTCAGGATTTGATCCATCGCGATATCAAGCCAGGAAACATTCTCCTGGAAGGAGACATGGAGGAACGGGTTAAGATTACTGACTTTGGTCTCGCCAGAACGGTGGACGATGCCAGCATGACTCAGTCGGGGATGATTGCCGGGACGCCAATGTATATGGCTCCCGAGCAGGCCAATGGCGACAATCTCGACCAGCGAGCTGACCTGTTCAGCCTCGGCAGCGTGCTGTACCAGATGGTCAGCGGTCGTCCACCATTCCGTGCACCGACGACAATTGCGGTGCTCAAACGCGTGACTGAGGAGACGCCGCGTTCGATTTTGGAGATCATTCCCGAAACGCCCTCCTGGATGTGTGAGTTGATTGGTCACCTGCACGCCAAAAATCCCGCTGAACGCTTCAGCTCGGCCCGAGAAGTGAGCGAATTACTTGACCGGTGTGCCGACGATCTGCAGGCAGGCCGCATTCCGGAGATTCCCGATCCGTCGAAAACCGCTACAGAGACTCCCGTTGACATCTCAGCAATCCGACCGCGCCGCAGAAAATTTCTACGGCAAAGTCCGCTGGTGAAAATCGCCGTAGCCGTGGTGATCATCCTCGGCTTGGCGGGCTTCACCGAAGCAACAGGCGTAACAAAGCTCGCTTCGACCGTGATCCGACTGACGACCGGTTCCGGTACATTGGTGATCGAAACTGACGATTCCGACGTGAAGGTTGCAATCAATGGCGAGGAGGTCACCATCACCGGCAGTGGTGTTGAGGAATTGACCCTTCGTCCTGGAGAGTACAAGGTCACTGCTCTTAAAGACGGCAAGCCGGTCAACCAGGAATTAGTGGCGATCACCCGCAATGGCCGAACAGTGGTGCGGATGAGTCTGGAACCAAACGCAATCATCAGCAAATCGTTGGAAACCCGATCAGCTTCCGACTGGCACGGTTGGCCAGCCGACGCTCCGAAGCCTGCACGGGTACCGTTCGATGACGAGCAGGCGAAGTCCTATCAGGAAGCATGGGCAAAGTACTTCAATGTGCCGGTGGAGTACGAGAACAAAATCGGCATGAAGTTCCGCCTCATCCCCGCTGGCGAGTTTGTAATGGGGAGTAGCAAGGAGGAGATTGAAAAGTTATTGGCGGATGCCAGAGCGAAGAAAATGCCTGATTGGTTTATGGAGAAGATTCCCACCGAGGGACCGCAACACAAAGTTACGTTGACAACGCCTTTCCGTCTGGGCATTCACCCTGTCACCCGAGGACAGTTTCGTCAATTCGTCGAAGCCACAGGCTACAAGACGGATGCTGAAGAGGACGGCAAGGGGGGCTACGGCAGAAGAGATGGTAAATGGATTCAATCTCCCGAATTCCTGTGGAACAGAAACCTGGGATTTGAGACCGGGCAGAGCGACGCTCATCCGGTAGTCAACGTTTCATGGAATGATGCGGTGGCTTTCTGCAAATGGTTGAGCGGTGAAGACAAAGGGACCTACCGACTGCCTACGGAAGCCGAGTGGGAATTTGCGTGCCGCGCCGGGAATCCAGGGCTGTTCTGTTTTGGAGATGATCAGTCCAGGCTGGCTGACTATGCCTGGTATGGAGGCTTGGGTGGTATCGGCACGAAGCCGGTCGGACAGAAGGCGAAGAATGCCTTTGGTATTTTCGATATTCACGGAAATGTATGGGAATGGTGTAATGATGGATTTGCCCTGTATGATGCAGCAAAAATGATTGATCCGGTTGGGAAGAACCGGTTTCAACTCCGTGTGGCGCGTGGCGGGGCATTCAGTACTCAGCCATCAGCCGTTCGCACCGCCCGACGTTCCGATGGCAGTCCCACGACTCGCTATTACGCTAACGGGTTTCGCGTTCTGTTGGCTACTGAGTCCGCCACTCAACCCCACGACGAATAACTGGAACGCGTCACATTTTAGCATAGCGCGAATGCGGTGATTTATTCCAAAGAACCGTCGGGTACAAAAAACTGTCACCCTTTAAATCTCGAAACCAATTGATGTATAAAATAAAACCTGGTGAGAATACAGATGTGGATCGGGTCCCATCTGCCATGAAGGACTAAGTTAACCTGCAACGAGCATTAGAAGGAAATACAAATGAAACGGTTATTTGCCTGCTTCTCAGTCCTCACAATCGCGACTGCTTCGATCGCCTATTCACTGGCAGCCGAACCGAAGGCCGAACCAGTGTCGCCGCCTCAGGTTTACAAAGTGCTTCCTCGATTGGAAATCGACAAGCTAGGTCTTGACGGTAAATTACCTCCGAACCAGTCCTACGAGCCATCACTTGAGCGTGGTTTGAATATTCTTGCCAGCCAGGGATGGGAGTTGATTGCCGTGGAAGGAGGTCGGATGCGGACGTTCAACGGAGGCGGCGATGCCTCACTTAACATTCACCCAACCTATATCTTCCGCAAAATTGCCAATGAATGACAGATAATCATGTCGTGAACCAGAGTCCGCAATCCAGCGCTTACAGGCGATATGGATGTCACTTGAAACTTAACCACCAGGAAGTGGAAGTTAATATGAAATTCAAAACGCCCCGTGTATTTTCGGCCGGCCTTCTCGTTCCGACACGTGTTTACATTGTCAGAGTTTTCGCTGAATCTCGTACTGTGCGGTCGAGAAAGAACAATCAGTAACTTTCGCCTCTTAATGATTGGACAAACAATAAGCCACACGACGTTGATTAATGAAGAACGCCTTACTGCGAGATCAGTCAGGCTTGCACAGGCTCCTGAAGGGCTCTTAGGAGAACGTTTGTAGTTCAGGATGGTGGAGCAGCGATTCTGGGCGGCTTGGAGCATTATCATTTTGCATGAAAAATTACAGAAAAACGGACAAGGTGATTTGGCGAATAGCGGACCAAAATTAGATGTTGTAATCTGTTGCTGTAATACAGTTTAATAGTCGGGGCGACAAAACACGGTTAGAACTCTTTTGCTCCGCTCTTTCTGAACTGCAAACGTCTGATCCCTTGGCATTTGCCGGGTTAATTACCCTGATCGGTACAAACCCTAAACAGCCAAAGTGATTTGTTACTCTACTTTCAAAGCAAGGCGGAGGGCGTTTCGTCAAATAGACTTTTTAAAGCCCTTGTTCAATCGTTATCGAAAGTTTCAGCTTTGCTGTAGGAGCAGCGCGGCGAACGTCTTTTCTTTGGATTACTCCATGGATTCACTAAGCCGATGGTCGACTGCTATTGCGATCTTTCCTCGAACCCCGTTGTTGGGACTCTCCAGCCGGGTGTGGGCAAGTGGGATATCAGCCAGAGAATAGACGGCGCCAACATGTGGCTGCAACTGACCACGCTCGACCAATGCGCTCAGCTCATCAAGCTTGCCGCGGTTTTGTCTGGTGAAAACGAAGTGATAACTCGCGTTCTTGCCCCAGGCGTGAAGGATGTTCTGTGGCTGGGCCGTGTCCACGATTGTGACAACGCGGCCAAGTTGCGCGAGCGCGTCGGGGCTGCGCGACAAGGTGTTGCCGCCGATGGTATCGAACACGACATCGACTCCGCGTCCACCCGTTTCCCGCATGATGGCGTCAACATAATCTTCCTTTTGGTAGTCGATGATCCCATCGGCCCCCAACCTTCGTACGAACTCAAAGTTTGCTTCGCGTACGGTCGAAAAGACACGTGCTTCCATGGCTTTCGCGAGCTGGATCGCCACATGACCGACGCCTCCGGCGCCGCCGTGTACCAGAATACTTTCCCCCACTCTTAACCCCGCACGTACGATCAGCGCTTCCCACACCGTCCCACCCACTAAGGACAGGCTTGCTGCCTCAATATGGCTCAACGAGGCAGGCTTCTTTCCGATAATGGTTTCGGCAGCAACGTGGTACTCGGCATAACTTCCTGGCCCGTCAAATATTTGCGGGGTGTACCAGACTTCGTCTCCTGGAGAGAAGGTTGTCACGCCCGGCCCGACTTCTTCGACCACGCCCGATACATCGTGCCCGGTAATGGCTGGCAGTTGCACCAGGTCGGAATAGTCTCCACGTCGGACCTGGTAGTCCAACGGATTGATGGAAGTGGCATGGACGCGGACCAGGACCTGTCCCGCGTGCGGCACAGGCTTGGGCAAGTCACGAAGTTCGAACGATTCCGGGCCGCCAAAGGATTTAAGAACGATCGCTTTCATTAAAGCACTCATTTCTACGAATCGATGTACGATCCAACGGTGCAACCGGGGTGCTTTGCGAAGAGGAACGTCACAAAGCGAAGTCGCGCCCCCGTTCATTTGCCGCACCTGTTTCGGCGTCTTTGCTACCTCAGCGAGCGTAAATCAGTTCTACACACCCGCTGGCACCAGCTTGTCCAATTTGGTCTCATGCCCGACCTTCTGCACGCTTTGTGCCTTCTCGTAGCTCTCCATCAGCGTCCGGTAATGTGGAACGAGGTCTACCATGACGGCCGCGAAGTCCATTGCATCAGGGCGGTTCCAGGTACTCATCAGTTCGCCCAGAACGGCAAACGTGTCGATCGGCATCGCTCCGGCCTGAGCAATGCGAGCGAGTGTCAGGTCAGTGGCCATTTGGGAGTGGTTGCCAGATGCGTCGATGATGCAGAAGACCTTGTACCCCGCGACGACGGCGCTGATGGCGGGAAATGCCATGCAGACGCTCGTAAGGGTGCCGGCGATGAGCAGTGTTTTGCGACCCGTCTCCTCGATGGCCTCGACCCACGGTGGATTGTCCCAGGCGTTGACTTGGCCTGTCCGCGGGATATACACAGCCTCTGGGTTCTGCTGGTGGATTTCAGGAATGAGCGGGCCGTTCGGTCCGTCAGGAACGGAGGCCGTAGTGAAGGTCGGAATCTTGGCGAGACGGGCCACCTTCGCCAAGGCAATGACGTTGGACCGCAGGACGGGGAGTTCAATGTCCTTGACCAGTTGAAACAGACCGCTCTGGTGGTCGATGAGCAGCATCACTGCGTCGTCCGGGTCAATCATCCACTTGTTGACTTTGGTCATGATTTTCTCCTGATGTGAAGAGTACTCTGTTCTGCACCGCGACACCGCGATGTCTGTATAACAGAATAGATGCCTGGATCAGGAGGGTATTGGCGGTTCTTGCTGACTTTTTGATGAATCTTGCTGCCTTCAGTAGAATCGCTTGGGGGTGACGCCGACGAACCGTTTGAAGTGCCGATTGAGCTGGCTTTGATCGTTGAAGCCGACGTCGATGGCGATTTGGGCTAGCGAGAGCTGCCCGGCGGCGATGAGTCGCTTGGCGCGCTCAACGCGCTGGTGGATGACGAACTGGTACGGCGGCAAGCCGGTCGTCTTCTTGAACAGCCGGGCGAAGTGGAATTCGCTTAGGTGGGCGATACTGGCAAGGTCGGCCAAGGCGATGTTTTGGTCGAGGTGGTCCTGGATGTATTCTTCGACCGCCCGCAACGCATGTCGCTTCAGTTGACCGCTCGACCCGCGGATGCCCCCATTCGCCCCTTGCCTGTTGGACATCTGTCGAATGAGTTGGACGACCAGTACGTTCGCCAGCGACTCGGCACACAGCCGCCCGCCTGGCCCACCGGTGAGCAACTCGCGGCGAAGGGCAGTGAGGGTGGCGATTACTTCGGGGCGGGACTGATCATAATAGCATACTGGAAAATGAACGCGGGATGGGTCGAGATCGAATGCCTCTTCAGCCACTTTGGCGATCAGTGCCCGGGACAACTGGTAGTGGGTCGAGTCGATCGTGTTACGCCACCGCCATCGGCTCTCGACACCAGGCGGCAGTAGATTCACCGCGTGCGGCAAGCCGTCTCCGTTGTGCCGGGCATCATCGCAACGATGAGCGGTACCTTTCGGAAAGGTTTCTCCTGTGAGCATGAGCCACAGACATTCGAGGGGCGGGTGGACGATGTCGCTCGCGGGCTGCTGTGAGTTGTGTTCGACCCGAAGTCCATGCCAGCCGAGCGTCGCGCTCGTGTGCCGAAACGTATACGGAATGTGTCGCAGTCGATCGTCAGGGGTAAGTAGCGTTAAGGGCTTTGGTCGATGGTTGGTGTGCATAACAATGTAACACTCCTGTTTAACACCTCGCTCGCCAAATGAGAAAGCGCGGCAGCCAAGGTCGCTGTGGAACCTCTGAACTCCGAAAAGCCGTAAGGTGGTCCTGTCCGCTGCAGCGATATTGCAGTGCTTGGTTTGGCATTTCTGACTACTCACAGGGAACTTTAATTATAGCGTTGCCGGGCCAAATTCATAGTAATCACTTTTGGGTATCACAGGGCCAAGAAGAGGAAAAGATTTGAACAGCGCATAGTCCGACTGTGAAACGATTTATATCATCTCATGCGAAATCGTGAAAAATCGAGTTCGATCTTTGAGCTCGATGGTCGAATCACAAATCCTGCAGTGGCAACGAGAAAGCCCTCCGACGCACGCGTCCAAGGGCTGAATTTTAAGAAATGTCGGGATGACAAGATTTGAACTTGCGACCTCTGCGTCCCGAACGCAGCGCTCTACCAGGCTGAGCCACATCCCGCGGGACGTTTATTCTATCATGAGACGATAAAGGGTCAACGCAGCGGAGGCATTTGTCGTCAGAGAATTCGAAGAGGAGAGCCGGTTCTCCATCATTCAACCAGGTCTGTTAGTAAGGTTGAACGATGGGTGCGCCTGCTGTGGTGGGTTCGGTCGGGAAATGGGCCGGATCGACATTAACTGGTTCAGGCAAAGCAGTCATGTAGGGAGTTCCCATCTGGACTGGCTGACCTGTCATGCCCGGGGCCACCAGCATCGGCTGAGAGGTGACGACCTGTTCGGAATACCCGCCTGCCTGGCTTATCTGGCCTGCATTCATCATGGCAACCGTGCTTGTTGTGCCGCCTGTCGAATAAGTCGGGAGCGGGTGTGCATAGTTTGCCTGTGCGGTACGAGATCGATAACGCAAAAGGCTGCCGTTACCCATCGGTCCGTGTTCCCAGCCTTTCGCTACAATGCGATCCTGTGAGCTGGCTGTGTCATATGGCTTCTTAATGGAAGCGATGCGGGATTGTACCTGCGGTTGATACCATTCTGAGTAGAGTGATTGCTCATACATGGCGAGTGCTTCTTCTGAGCGTCCTGTCTGCTGGTAGACCTGCCCCAGGTGAGCTAATACTTTGGGATGGTTCGGGTCTACATTGGCAGCGGCTTTGAGAGACTGTTCTGCACCATTGATATCTCCGGATTGTTCCAGCAGCCAGGCCATTTCCAGGTGTGATTCGGCAATGTATGGCTGGGTATCGCGCCACGCAGTGATATGCTGAACGGCTTCCTGCTGACGTCCCTGGCTGATCATTAACTCGGCCAGACCATGGTGAGATGGCTGGTGAGACGGGTCCAGTCGTAATGCATTCTGGTAAGTCTGTTCGGCTCCCGCCAGATTTCCCTCTTTCTCCATGACAACCGCCAGATTATGGACATAGTCTGGATTGCCGGGGTTATCTGCAATCGCACGAGTGAATGACTCCCGCGCTTTGGCATATTCACCACGCTGATAATATCCATTTCCCATTTCATTACTGGCTACGCCATGCATCGTATTACAGCCGGAAAGCGTGAAACTTCCCAGTGAAAACAGAATGGTCAGATTGCCGATTAACGAAAAGTTGATCCGGGTCAAGTGCATCGTGCACAGCTCCATCGTTTGTAAGCATGCTTCAGAGTCCTGTTCTGAATTTCATGCTGTCGGAAAAATGGTATGGATTGGGGAAATTTGATTTTTAAGGTTTGATAAAGTCAATCAGATATGACTGGGAGAGAAGTGCAGGAAAGATAGCAGTCCACGAAAATTGCAGCAAGAGGAGTTTTTCTAAATCCGCTCAAAAAATCGACGAAGACTGAAAATTATTTTGGAACACAAGTCCCTGTTGAAAATGAAGATAGAACATTTTCAACAGGGAGAATCTGAGGTACTGCCGACAGGAATTGTCATTGTTGTTACGGGAGGGCTGGTTTATCTGGAGAAGCCGGGCTGGCTTCCTGTGGATCAAGTAATGAGCCATGTTTTTCAATATGAGTAAACCAGCGGCGTGCTGTGGCCCGTCGTTGTGTCGGTGTTGCGATGGCCGAGTAGTCGACGGTGCGTCCTGTTAACTCGTTGATGTAATTAAAGGCCAATTCGCGAACAGCGACATTGTTGTTCTCCAGCCATTCCACAAGCCGGCCCGAGATAAATCGGTCCTGGGCATCTTCCTGCTGGAATCCCCAGAGCAGGCGTTCCAGGATTTCTGCCATCTGCGGGGAGAACTGGCTTTGCAGAGCTTCATTCAGCAGCTTGCCATTTTCCGGGTCGCGGAGCAGCCAGTTGCGGATGCCGTTAATCGCGGCAATCCGTGATTCGTGGTGATCAACTTCATTGAGGACTTTCACCAGTTCCTGATACCGGTTTGTGAGGGCCAGTGACTTGGTGGCCAGGTCAGACACATTGGGTTTCAGATCTTTGGTGATCGCCGGCATGGTGAGTGAAACGAGCTGACCATCTTTCAGTTCTTTGGCGAAAGCGGCGATTAAACGACGCGAGAGATAGGAGTTGTCTTTGTAATCGGGTTCCACCCAGTGCGGGACACGCAGTGGTTTGGGCCGATCGGAGGGATTGACCAGTCCCTTGGCCCGATCACTGGCTGAGAGAGACATCCAGTGTCCGGCGTCGATGGTCTGGACTTTTCCTTTTCCGTCAGAAAAGCGAATCATGCCCGAATAAACAAACAGAATGCCTGTGTAGCTTTCTGCGTCAGGAATCTGTCCGGGTTTATGGGGCTGAACCGGAACAATTTCAATCCCACAGACACTGTCTCTGGTGACCAGGTCGATGCGCCACAGTTCGTCGTTTACTTTGATGGATAGAACCGGGCCGGCTGCGTCTCGGGCATCGTTCAGGCCACGGGATGCTTCAATGCGAATGCGACCTTCCTGGATCTGGAAGCCCATGTCAGCCGCTTTGTTCTTCCCGGTGTAGGTGACTGCGGTTCCGGGAAGCAGTACGACTTTGCAAAGTGCTTCAGGGATATTGATTCTGGCAGTAAACGGTTCAGGGGAAGCGATGGTGGCCCCTCCCTGAATCGGGCTGACTTTGGACAGGATGACCCAGTCGTTTTTATCTGCCAGTTCGTGTTTTTTATCGACCCGTTCCAGGAAGAAACCGTCTTCCGATTCGATTTGTGCAGCCGGTGCCTGTTCGGCAGCGTCGGCCATTTCGATTTTTGGTGGCGCTGGTGCTGCTGGCTTACTGTTGGCGGTATTCAAAGCAACGGCATTGCTGTCAGTCGGTGTGGGCTGAGCAGGTTCAGTTTTTCCTGATTGTGGTACCGGTTCCGGAGTAGGCGGAATCGGTAATGGTTCTGTTAACGGAGGCGTTGCGGGAACCGGTTTGGTTGTGGATGCTGTTTCGGCGTCTGCAGGTGGGGGAGGATCGAATGCGGGAGGCTTCGAATTCATCGCCACTGCTTCGCCTGCCGGTTCTTTTTTCTCTGGAGTTGGGACAGCAGGTTTCTCGGTCGGTTCTTCATTTTTTTCAGGAGCGGAAGGGGACTTTGGCTCAGTCGCTTTTTCCGGCTGATTGATTGCTGCAGGCGGTCCCAGATCTACTTCCGGGTTTTCTACGGTATTGCTGGCTAATTGAGGCGAATTGTCGCGATTTGAGAACAGATTCGGGAAGAGCGCCTCGTCGCTGAAGAAGAGTCCCGCCCAGACTACGGCTGCCAGAAGGATCAGGAAATATGGTGTCACCCGTTTCCAGAGTGGTTTCGTTTTCAGGTAGTCAGGGATACGTGAAGAGAATGGTTCGGGTTCTTCTGCTGGTATTGTCTGCTGTTTAGCTGGTGTTGGATTTCTGAGTGGTGCTGCAGAAGGATGCGGGGCTGCCTTTGATGAGTCTGGTGTCGAATATTCTGGTAAGGTTGCTGCACCGGCAGAGGCAGCTTCTGTCTGCGGGTTTGTCGCTACAGGTCCCAAAGCATAGATGCGATCTCTGGTGTCCGGGTTGACGGTCGCGGGTTCACCCAGCACCAGCGTTAAAATCTGATGCGTGGCGGCAACTTCAACAAGATTGACATCTGAATTCAGACAGATTTTTTCTACGTCAGCAACGCTTTCTGGTGTGAGGGTGTTGTCCAGATACTCTGCAACAGTATTCGGATCAGGGTTCGAGCCGGGCCCTTCGACTTCAGGAGCTGTCAGGCGGCGTCTGCGCAGGACGTCCTTGATGCGTTCCACCAGGGAAGAAGCGTAGCTGCTTTCATCCAGTTTCTGGCCGATCTCTTTGATTTGAGAAGGTTCGAGAACATCGTCGAGATACGCAATCAGAGTTCGTAGTGTTAAACGCATACAGCACCATTGAGTAATAGAATATCATGGGATGAAACCAGGAAAGTTCGGTTTCTCTACCCATAAATAGTGGGGCTGACGCGTGCTCTCCGTACAAAAAATGTGCAGAAAAATCCAAAAAGAAGAAAAATGACTCACAAATCGATCAGATGTGTGAAGTGCTTGTTCTAATTGGCTTTAGGAGAGCGGGGCAGGTTCTGCAGGGCAGTTTTCTGGTCCGGACCCTGAATGATAATCGGGACATAGAGTTCCGGGAAATCGGGGTCATTGGTTTTGATGACGATCATCCCCTCATGTTTTCCGGGGGGGACCAGGTCTTCCACAATGACTTCGAGTTTCTGTGAGGTGACCCCTTTTTCCAGCTCGCGTTCCGCCAGTTTGACCTGGGCAAATTTAGAAGTGCTTTCCACGCTGGTGATTTCAAAATCCTTACCGCCTCGGAAGTCAGAAACGGTGAGTGGATGAGTTGTTCGACCTGGTGTGAATTGATAGATCACCAGCGCCTTGGGTTTGACGACCAGTCTGCGGACCGGTAATTCCAGTTTAAAAGTCAATCGCGTGGAGCGTTCCTGGGTGTCTTCGTATTTGAAGTCGACGAAGTATTCCTTCTGTCCGGGGGATTCACTGGCTGTTTCCATTTTCAGCTGGAATTCACCCGATTCATTCGGTTGATAGACTTTTTTCTCCAGTCGCGGCTTGAGGCAGCCACAGCTGGGAACGAGCTCTGTGACGGTCACGGTATGTTCGCTCAGATTTTTGAAGCGAAAACGGGCACCGACGACCCGGGTCGTCTCTTTCACCATGCCGGTATTCACCAGGTAAGTTTCAAATGCCAGAGCGGGTTTCTCTTCGGCTGCCAGCGAATCCTGCACGCGAGAGCCTGACCAGTGCGCGAAACTGGCTGTTATGAAAGGGGAGACAGCGAAAGCCAGCAGAATACTGCGGGTCCATTTTGATTTGAAGAGATTATTGCGCATGGCATCCGTGCCCGTAAGAGTGTCTATCGTGTCGTTTTAGCTAACTTTGCGCGTATCATTAACACAATCTGAAAAACAGGACAAGACCGGGTTTCTATCAGTTGCTGTGAGCTGCGAAAGCGCTTAAGTTTCAGCCGGTGAAGAGATTTCGGGTTCTGATTCCGTGTCAGTCGATCCTGATTTCAGGGTGGACATCAGGATCAGGCCGAGCAGCATGATCCCGGCTCCGACCCAGTAGGGGGCTGTAATGCTGCCTGGGATCAGATCTCCTTTGGTTCCCTTAAACAGGATGATGCCGGCGAGGGGGCCTAGAATTCGTGCCAGGGCTGAGATACTCTGGCCGACTCCCAGTACGCCGCCTTGTTCTTCGTCTGAAGTATTCAGCGATAGAAGGGACTGCAGGGAAGGGGTCGTTGCGGAAAATCCAATCACTGAAATGGGGAGCACTGCATACAGCATCGTGTAGGACCCGGAGTTACCGGCAACGCCGATCAGCAGCAGGCCGATGACCATCAGGACGATTCCAATCAGTCCCATGCGATATTCACCCAGTCTGGGAATCAGTCGTCTGACCAGAATTCCCTGGCTGAGAGTTAATATGAAACCAATGTAAGCAAAGATGAAAAAGTTGCTGCGGGCTGCGAAGCCAAGTTCCTGGGTCAGCAGTGAGAGTGTCGATTCAAACTGGGCAAACGCGAAGGTCGTCAGAAAGATCGCCAGCAGGATCAGTCCGATTCGCGGTTGTGTCAAGGCATGGCGAAAGCTGGCGATATCAAACCAGTGATGGCGTTTTGTGAGCGAATCGGATGTTTTTTTCGTCAGGGATTCGGGCAGAATGAAAATCGAGAGCAGGGCGGCAATCCCGGAAAGTATACAGGCAACGTAGCCCGGCGCTGCACTGGGGGTGGCGCCTGTTTCTGCGGAAACAAAGGCAGCGCCAATCAGAGGACCAAAAGTAAATCCGATCCCAAAGGCGGCACCGATCAGGGCCATCCCTTTGCCGCGTTCTTTAGGCCCGGTGATATCCGCGATATAAGCTTGCGCAGTGGGAATTGTGGCGCCAGCGATTCCTGCACCAATTCGCGTAATAAATAACCATGAGAGTGCGTCAATCCCCAGGAACATTCCCGTTTTGCCCAGCGAAGTGGCGAAACCGAACATGCCATAAAAAAATGTGGACCCCAGAAGTCCCAGGATGAGAATCGGGCGACGTCCCACGCGGTCAGAAATCCGGCCCCAGACGGGAGCGAACAGAAACTGCATGGCGGAAAAGGAGGCCATCAACAGGCCGAGTGTGGCACCGCCTGCTTCAAAGTGTTCGCCGTAACGGGGGAGTAACGGTAATACGATTCCAAAACCGAGCAGATCAATAAAGACCGTAACAAAGATGAGAAGCAGACCTGCCTTGCGTCCTTTCGACACGTGGTTCCCCTTTTACAGTGGTTGCGATGACGATTTAAAAAGAAACAATGCCGAGGGGTTTATTCCTCGGCATTGTGGAATCATGATCGAAATTGAGTCTGAATTCAATAGACTGCGATCAGGCCAGTTTGTCAGCAAAATCTGCTTCAGGTGTGGCCGGGTTTTCGGGATCGAACCATTCGGGCTTGAATTCGATGCGAATCTTGTGTTTCATGGCCAGGTTGGAAGTCAATGCCATGATGGCATCGGCCATCGCGACGGTTCCGTTACATTTCAGGCCACCATCTTTAGGCTCGCTGTGATTGTCCGTGCGAATACAATGACAGAAATGTTCCATTTCTTCGGTGTATCCACGGCTGATTTCATCGCCCATGGCTTTGGTTGTGTCTGAAGCGGCAGCCGAAGGTGCTGTCGTTTCATAGGCATCCAGGACCGGTCCGCTTCCATCGCTGGATTTGATAACCCACAGACGCTGATCGGGACCGCCACCACCCGTTGAGGGGCTGGCTTCCTTGAAGAGCAGTGCTTCTTTTTCTGTCTTCATGATCAGAGTACCACGGCTGCCGAGCACGGTTTCGCCGTAAGGCTCCCAGCGGTTGGTGTTGATCGAGGAGTAAGTCACGATACAGATATCGCGGGGATTGGTTTCGGCATCGTAGTGTGGGCCAGGGAATTCAAAGGTGACATAAACGTGGTCATCGATCTCACGATCGTCTTCCTGTTTGTCCTTGGAACCAATGCCTTTGACGCCGTAGAAGTTCTTCCCGCCATATCCCTGGACTGCCAGTGGGTGAACTTTACCCAGGAAGATACTGCAGGCATCCAACTGGTGGCTACCCAGTTCAGCCATCAATCCACCGCCCGTCTTGTTGTACAGACGCCAGTTGATGAGTTCGTCCATGTTGTCGTAACCATACTCTTTGACTGTCTGGGCGAGCGCCTTTTCGTCTTCTTTAGGAACATCTTTCCGCCAGCTGTCTCTTTCAGGAAAGCTGTTGTTGCGGTGCCACTGGGCGCGAATGTGTCGAATGTCACCCAGCAGGCCGGTTTTTACGAGTTGATTTGCGTTGTCATACAGCACGCTGTAGTGGCGTTGATGGCCGACAGCCAGCAGCAGATTCTTTTCTTTAGCTTTCTTGATGAGCTGCTTACATTCCGTGATGTTGTGAGCCATCAGTTTTTCAGAAAGCACATGCAGGCCGGCATCAAGAGCTGCCATGGCGATGGGGGCATGCTGGCTGAGAGGAACCGCGATGACGACTGCTTCCAGGCCCAGCTCATTTTTTGCGGCGATCAGTTTTTTATGATCGTCGAACTGTTTGATTTTGGATGCTTTTTCTTCGCCCAGTTTTTTAATCAGACCAACACGGTGCACATTGCCGTGACCGTGAAATGCTTTCTTGCGGTTCGTGGGACGCAGGTCTGCAATCGCGACGATTTCCATGTAATTTTCGGGGTGCTGCGTGATCAGCACGCTGCCTTCATCCCCTGTGCCGATGAAACCGACTTTGACTGGTTTACCTTTGAGCTCTTCGTATCCAAAATAGGCTGCACCTAATCCGGTACCGGCTGCTGCCGCCGTCGTGAGGAAGTCACGACGTGTAAAAGAGACGGCTTCGTTGAAGTTATCTTTTCCGATTTGTTCCTGTTCGGGAGTCAGATTCATCTTATGATTCTCCTGGTACGCGATGCGTAGCTGTGATCCGTAGAGAGTGATAATTAGTTAATTATAGGCGGGAAACGAGGCGTTTGTTAGATGTACCTTCATTTCTTACGTAAAATGTACTGAATCAGTTGGTTTTGTTTGGCTTGTTTTTTCGACTATGGAAAAAGCGGTAAACCAGACCGTCGATGCCGAACCACGTTCCCGTGGGGAGTGCGGCAATCGCCAGTAAAGCCAGTACTTCAATCATATTCTTATTAATGATAAAACTGTGTTCAGGTCCCGGGACAGGAGGAACTCCCGGCCAGGGAGGCATGACCAGGTAGAACGAGAGCAGCATACCCGCTGAGGCAATCGCTGCGATCCGGGTCCCAAAGCCAATCAGGAGCAGAACGCCCAAAATTGTCAGGCTGTAAATGGTCATCATGTTCACACGATGGATCTGTGTATTTTCGGGGGGAACAGGTCCTGCTGCCAACTGTTCCGGAGTCAGCAGCTGGCTGGCTTCCGATTCCATTTCGTCCTCCATGGCCCGAATGGGATTCACCAGACTGGCTTTCATTCCCTGGATTTCAGCCCAGATTTTATCGAGGTGGTCTACCTTAAAGTCCTGATCTGCCTTGGCAAGCCGCTGCTCGTAGCGATCCAGAGCGACTTTGTATTGCTCGATTTTTCCAGCGCGTTTTCCGTCGATGGTGCCTTCCTGTGCGATATCGATCTGTCCTGCGATTTCCGGGTTGCCTCGCAGTGAAGCCTGCATTTTCTCGACATAGCTGAGTCGGGAAGAACGGGCGTAGACTTTGTCAACAGCCTCGTAGTATTCACGATCAAGTGGAGTCCCGCCCGTTAGTTTGCCATTGGGGCCTTTTTTCACGGGGACCATATTCTGCAGCCGCTGTTTTTCAGCCGGTGTGAGATGTTTTTTTCCATCGACGATTAACCGCTCTTTTTCGGGGTCAAACTTGATGACTTCGCCCAGGCTGCCGTTAAATTCGACGCCGGGAGGCAAGGCGCTCAGTTCTGCAGCGAAATAATCGCTGCCGCTGACCATCTGGTGCAGACGGGATTTCTGAGCGTCGGTCAGGTTGGGGTAGTGGTTCAGGAAACGCTGTTCCCAGCCCAGCCATTTGGCTTTGACCTTGTCTGCATCAAGCCAGTTGAGGTCATTGGGATCGCCGGTCATGTTGCGGAAATGGTCCCGAAACGGTCCTTTCGCATTATTAAGATAGCCGGCGGCCGTCCAGGGACGATTGGAGCTGAGCGTGTCAATCTTCCAGAGGCCTTCATAAAGCAACTGCCAGCCAATACTGAGACGTAAAACGACGATGAACAGGATTGCAATCCCTGTTATTTTCTTTAAATCTTGCACTCGTGAACCCTCTTTTTTTCAGGGGATTTCAATTTCGTTAATCTGATTCTGTGTGACTGTTTTGACGTGATCAAATCCTCAAAAGGATTGATCGTCTGTGGTTCGTACCCTGGCGTTGATACTTCCTGGAAGAACATGAATTCAGAGTCGGGTGACTCAAATTCAGCCGTCTTACCGTTTTCAATTATGCAAATCACTATTGAAAAACGTGCGTTCTACGAACCTGTTCTTCAAAGAATCCTTTATAGCGACAAATCATTGTGACAACAATTGGTCGCGATCCAGGAACAGAAACTCATTGGGAATTCCTCGAATTACCGGGCTGAGTTTTCTGCCTTGGGCAGGGGGGGGAATTAAAATCGTACCGACCTGAGTATGCTTCTCGCAATACTCCAGAGCCTTTTCGATGCCGATTACGTAAAAAGCAGTGGAAAGCGCGTCCGCCAGAGCAGCATCAGGGGCAATAACCGTTACAGACAGTAATTCCGAGACAGGCCAACCTGTTCGTGGGTCAAGAATATGTCCGTAACGCTGTCCCTGATGTCGAAAATGCTGTACTGAAGAACCGCTGGTCGACATGGCACAATCCTGCAGCAGAATGGTGCCCAGTCGCTGGCTGGTGAAGAGCGGGTTTTTGATGCCCACGGGCCAGCCTGGCAGTTCGTTGTGTGTGCCTGTCGCAAGAATACTGCTGAAACCGCCATAAAACAGCCAGTTTTCCTGTTCTTCTGACTTCAGGAACTGACCGGCGAGGTCCAGGGCATAGCCTTTGCCGATGCCTCCGAGATTCAGTTCATTCTCCGGGGATTTATATTGGATCGTTTTGGCATCCTGATCGAACAGAAACTGATCGATGCCGGTATGCTGCAGGCAGTCGTCAATTTCCTGCTGAGTTGGCAGGCGTCCAGACAGTCGGCTTTCCCGCCACAATGCGATGAGAGGTCCCGAGGATGGATCGAAGCCCCCCTCGGTGTCGATGCAGATCTGGCGGGAGCGGTCGAGAATCTCGAACAGGCGGGGATCCATACTGACAGGGCCGTCTGCTGCTGCAGCATTGACTCGCGACATCTCGCTGGTGCTGCGGTAGACCGTCATGAGTTGTTCGTACTCATGAATCAGGTCGAGCGCATCAGAAGCACGCATGACCTGCTGGCTGGGCCCCGGATTCATGACCATCGCGAATTCCGTTGCCATCGCCCGGGTACTCAGGCGAATGGTGGAACCACCTGCAGGTGCAGCGAATTCTTCTGTTGCCTGATTGAGATAATCGGCCAGATCGTTGCCGGAATTCTCAATCGCCTGTTTCAGGATGCGTCCTGTCAGGAAATCGCGACGATTGCTGTTCGTTTTGTTCTCAGGCATGGGAGCACATTTGAATTTGAGTCAACGTTTGCCTGATTCGAGCAGAGCTCGCTCCCCTTTGTAATCGCAGAGGAGCGACTGTGTCCGGTGCTCAGGCAAATGAGGTGAAGTAAGGAACGTCAGCAGCCCGCTCTTTGATTTCGGAAGTGCTTTTCAGCAGTTGCGCTAAAAAGTCATAAGTCCCTGAAGTCAGAGCAGCGCGTGCATTGTCAGGCAGGGTGCAGTCAAACTGCTGATCGCCACAGGTGATTTTCATGGTCAGCAGATCAACGGAGATTTCCTGCTTGGGATTCTCTTTAATCGCTTTGTCTAATGCTTCGAGGCTCTGGCGACTGGCACAGACGGCGGGTACGCCGAGGGAAGTGCAGTTGCCGAAAAAGATTTCTGCATAGGATTCCGCAATAATCGCCTGGATGCCCCAGCGGATCAGTGACTGCGGTGCATGCTCGCGCGAGGAGCCACAACCAAAATTACGGCCTCCCACGAGGATAGAAGCCTCCTGATATTCTGGTTTGTCGAAGGGGTGATCCGGGTCCTGGATGCGGTCGTCTTCGAACGCATGTTCGCCGAGGCCTTCGAATGTGACACAGCGTAAAAAGCGAGCGGGGATGATCCGGTCGGTGTCGATGTCGTCCAGTAAGAGTGGGATTCCGGTACCCGTGATGGTTTCTACTTTATTCATGATTCTGTTCTTTATGATCTATGCAATCGAGTTGATTTATTGAGTGATACCAGCGATCAATCAGACAGTCGCGGGGCTGAGCAGTTCCCGAACATCGGTGACACAACCATTAATGGCTGCGGCTGCGACCATGGTCGGGCTCATTAACAGCGTACGGCCGGTTGGGCTCCCCTGGCGACCTTTGAAGTTCCGGTTGCTGGATGAAGCACAGAGTTCGTTTCCGACCAGTTTGTCCGGGTTCATCGCCAGGCACATTGAGCAACCTGCTTCACGCCATTCAAAGCCGGCATCGGAAAAGATTTTGTCCAGACCTTCTTCAATTGCCTGCTTGCGGACCAACTGTGATCCGGGAACAACCAGTGCTCGAACATGTTCGGCAACATGACGTCCTTCGACGACTTTCGCTGCTTCTCGCAGGTCGGAAATTCGGGAGTTGGTACAGGAGCCGATAAAGGCGACATCGATTTTTTGTCCCTTGATGGGCTGGTTTTCTTCCAGTTCCATGTAGCGGAACGCTTCTTTAATCAGCGTCTGCTCATCAGCGGGGTAGCTGGAAATGGGGGCCAGTTTTTCAGAAACGCCGACCGATTGTGCCGGAGTAATGCCCCAGGTGACGGTGGGTTCGATGTCGGCGGCATCAAATTCCACGACATCATCAAATTTGGCATCCGGTCCGGAAGCCAGGCTGAGCCACCATTCAGCGGCTTTATCAAAGGCGGCTCCCTGTGGGGCGAACGGACGACCTTTCAGGTAATCGACTGTTGTCTGGTCGGGATTGATGTATCCGCAACGGGCTCCCCCTTCGATACTCATGTTACAGACAGTCATGCGCTCTTCCATCGACATGCGATCAAACACATCTCCTGCATATTCATAGGCATAACCCACGCCCCCCTGGACGCCCAGCTTGCGAATGATATACAGCGTCACGTCTTTGGCAGTCACGCCGGGACCCAGTTCGCCGTTCACAACAACCTGGCGGACTTTAGGTCGTCCGAGTGCCATCGTCTGGGTGGCCAGTACGTGTGCGACCTGGCTGGTTCCGATTCCCAGAGCAATCGAACCGAAGGCACCGTGGGTGCTGGTGTGGCTGTCGCCGCAGACAATCGTCATGCCGGGCTGTGTGAGCCCCTGCTCAGGTCCGACGACGTGTACGATACCCTGACGGCTGTCGTTAACGTCCAGCAGGGTCACCCCAAACTCGACACAGTTCTTTTCGATGGCGGTCATCATTTCTTCTGCCAGCAGATCGGCGAAGGGACGTGCCTGATTCTGGGTGGGGACAATGTGGTCCACGGTGGCGATCGTGCGTTCAGGAAAGAGAACTTTCAGGCCCCGGTCACGCAGCATTTCAAATGCTTGCGGGCTGGTGACTTCATGGATCAGGTGTAAGCCGATCAGCAGCTGATCCTGTCCCGATTCAAGAGTCTTGACGCAGTGTAAATCCCAGACTTTATCGAACAGATTTTTTGTATTACTCATCTTTTTTCTTTGTTTCGTTCAACTCAAATAGAGAATGACAGAGGGAAAACAGGCTTTGAATGCAGACGAAAACCGGCGTGTTCCCCGTTGACACGCTGGAAGCGGTTTGGTTCTTCATGGACCCATGATCACACGAAGTGCCAGATCAGAAAACGTGATCAGAAACCTTACACAAAACAAGGACGAAATATAAGGTTTCCGAGCCTGACAAATCCAAAAATCTCCCGCCAGGCGGGTGGAAATCACAGTTAAACCAAAGAATCCTGTGTTCCTGCCGGGAGTGGAATAGTGACATTATTGCAGGTTTGTCCGCTTTCTCTACTACATTGTAGGAATTTTGCAGAGTAAATGGGACAAGAATTTTAAAAAGGTGTGCTGGAACCGTTGTGTATTGTTCAGGCAGTTTTTAAACTCCACGGCTTGATGCAAGTTATTGCCTCACCATAACTTTGAGAACACTGACAATGACCGGGGAGCAGGCGGCATGCCTTAACTTACTGTTGTTGTTCGGCTTACGTTCTGGGTTTGCGCTCAGGTTCTATCATAGTTGAGCTGCGGTGAAGCAGGTTTGTCTGGCATCCCCAATGGAAAAATAAATTCGATTTTAGTTCTTAACGGTCTGGTTTTGTAACGTGTTTGAAGGTTTAACTTCCAATCTGAAAAGTGCACTCAGCGGTCTTGCCCGTGGTGGGAAACTCACCGAAGGCAATATCAAGGACGGACTGCGCGAAGTCAGACAGGCACTGCTGGAAGCAGACGTTAATTACGAGATCGCCACCAGCTTCATTGAACGGGTTACCGAGCAGGCGGTTGGTGAAAAAGTTCTCAAATCGATTCGACCCGATGAGCAGATCGTCGGTATTGTCCATCAGGAACTGATCAACCTGATGGGGCCTGTTGAGCCCGGTTTTAAATTCCGGCCCTCAGGGATTACCGTGATTATGATGTGCGGTCTGCAGGGGTCGGGTAAAACGACCACCTGTGGTAAGCTGGCCCGCCTGCTGAAAGAGCAGGGACGCAAGCCGATGCTGGTCGCCGCTGACTTGCAGCGTCCCGCGGCGATTGAGCAGTTGAAAGTGATTGCCGGTCAGGTCGACGTTCCCGTCCATGCGGAAGCACCGGATGGCAATAATGCGGTAAAAGTCTGTCAGAACGGATTGAATCAGGCGAAAAAACTGGGCAATGTTGATACCGTCATCCTGGACACCGCCGGTCGTCTGCACGTTGACGCTGACCTGATGAAAGAACTGGAGCAGATTGAACGCAAGCTCCAGCCTGACCAGGTGATTTTTGCCTGTGATGCGATGACCGGGCAGGACGCTGTCAACAGTGCGAAAGCATTCAATGAAGCTCTGGAACTGGATGGCGTCATCCTGACCAAGCTGGACGGTGACACGCGTGGCGGGGCTGCGTTGAGTGTCAAAGAAGTAACCGGCGTGCCGATCAAGTTTATCGGTGTCGGCGAAGCTCTGGACCGTCTGGAGCAGTTCCACCCTGACCGGATGGCAGGCCGTATCCTGGGGATGGGCGATGTCGTCTCCCTGGTGGAAAAAGCGCAGGAACAGTTTAATGAAGAGGAAGCCGCCGATCTGCAGAATCGGATGGCTGCCGGAAAATTCAGTCTGAATGACTTCCAGAAGCAGATGGCAACCATCCGCAAAATGGGGCCGATGCGGGAGATCATGAAAATGATTCCCGGTATGGGCGGTCTGATGGATACGAATCCGGATGTCGATCCTGGTTCCGAAATGAAGCGGATCGACGCGATCATCAGTTCGATGACCCCGGCAGAACGGGAAGACCCCAGTCTGATCGACCACAGTCGTCGTCGCCGTATCGCGATGGGGAGTGGATCGAACCCCGCGGATATCAGTCGTCTGGTGAAAGATTTCAACAACATGGCGGGCATGATGCAGAAAATGGCCGGCATGGGCATGCGTGACAAGATGAAAGCCATGCGAGAACTTTCGTCGGGTGCCATGATGGACCCGATGGGAGGCATGAACAAGAAAAAAGAACGCAGCAAGCGGGGGGGTGATCCTCTGAAGCTGCGGGAGAAAAAGAAAAAAGATCGTAAAAACAAGAAGAAGCAGCGAAAGAAAAACCGTTAGTCGGACTGACGGTGTTTGCTGTTTTTGACTGAGCGTCTATCGCTATATTTTGTATCTTCCATAAGATAAGAGTTTGTTTCCTAAAGGAGAATTTAGTGGCAGTTCGTATTCGTATGAAGAGAATGGGACGTAAGCATCGCCCCTTCTATCGTATTTGTGTAATGGATTCACGCAAACAGCGTGATGGAGAAGCAATTGAAGAAATCGGAACCTACGACACTTCGGTTGCCGACAAGTCAAAACGCGTTGAAATCAATATGGAGCGCGTTGACTACTGGATGTCAGTGGGTGCCAAGCCATCTGAAAACGTGGCCACACTGATCAAGAAGGTCAAGAAAAACAAATTTGGTACAGCGGCTGCTCCTGCACCTCTGACTGCTCCGAAAGAACCAGCTCCCGAGCCGGAACCAGAAGAAGTATCAGCAGAAGCAACCGAAGCCGGTTCAGAAGAAGCTGCTGCCGAAGAAACTCCCTCGGAAGAGTAATTGTCCGAGTTGTTTTGAAACAGTTACGCTCTGAGAGAGCATTATGCGATTCGATATTCTGACTTTGTTTCCCGAACTGTTTGACAGCTATCTGGAGCAGGGCCTGCTGAAACGGGCCATCCAGAATCAACTGGTTGAGATTCAGCGTTGGAATTTTCGAGACTGGGCCACAGACAAACATGCCTCGGTAGATGACCGCCCTTATGGTGGTGGACCGGGAATGCTGATTGGCTGTGACACGGTGTTTCAATGTGTAGAGCATGTTCGGGAAGTTGTTCCTGAGCCTGGTAAACTGATCATGTTAACCCCCCAGGGGCGGACATTGAATCAGAGTCTGGCGCAGGAATTATCGAACGAACGACAACTGACTTTACTTTGTGGAAGATACGAAGGGTTCGACGAACGAATCCGCATTGGTCTTGAGCCAATGGAAATATCGGCAGGCGACTTCATTACCAATGGAGGGGAAGTGCCGGCCATGTTGATTATTGAGACCGTGATCCGGTTAATTCCGGGAGTACTGGGTGATGAAAGCAGTGCCAAATACGATTCCTTTTCGGAATCAGGCCTGTTGGAATATCCGCAGTACACGCGGCCTCAAAACTTTCGTGGAATGGAAGTTCCGGAAGTATTGTTAAGTGGAAACCATCAGGAAATAGCCCGCTGGCGTCATGAGCAGAGCGTGTTGCGAACTCGTGAACGACGCAGCGATCTGTTAACTGAATCGGAATCAAATTCAACTTAAACCAGATATTGTAAACAGTGCATCAGAGGTGTCCTGGTCAGGGCTCCAGAGAATGTACCAAGAGGACTTTGAGTCATGCAGGAATTATTGAAAAAAGTAGAAGCATCCAGCCTTCGCGAAGAGCCACTTCAGTTTGAAATCGGCGACACCGTTGATGTGCATACACGAATCCAGGAAGGTGACAAAGAGCGCATCCAGATTTTCAGTGGCGTAATTATCGCCCGTCGGGGTGGTGGAACACGTGAAAACTTCACCGTTCGTCGCATCGTTGCCGGTGAAGGGGTGGAACGAATTTTCCCCGTGAATTCCCCCAAGATCGCCAAGCTGGAAATCAAACGACATGGCCGCGTCCGTCGCGCCAAGTTGTACTACCTGCGTGATCGCGTTGGTAAGGCAACCCGTCTGGTCGAACGCCGCGCTAAAGTTAAAGACTCAGAGTAATATCGAAAACGCAACAGGAGCACTGAGATTGTTTCAGTGCTCCTGCATCAGCTGTCCGATATACTCTTAGCATGGGACGGCTTTACCCCGGTTGGCGGTATTCGCGTATGGCTGGAAAATGGCTTAGTCGATTACTGGGAGACAAAGGCGAACGGGCTGCCGTTCGCTTTCTGAAACAACTGGGTTATTCGATCATTGCCCGGCAATACCGCACGGAACAGGGGGAAATCGATGTGATTGCCCTCGATGGTGAGACGGTCGTCTTTATCGAAGTCAAAACCCGCAAGAGCGATGCGAAAGGCCAGCCTTTTGAGGCGGTAACGTTGCAGAAGCAGAAACAACTGACCCGTCTGGCAGGTGTCTTTCTGAAAAAACAGCAGCTTTTAACGCAGCCGGCCCGGTTTGATGTGATCTCAATACTCTGGAGCGCTGGACAGTCGCAACCGGAAATCCAGCATTTTCAGAATGCGTTTGCCCCTTCTGGTGAGTTCCAGTTCTATACGTGATCTCGCAGGATTGTAATCTGCTCTCGATCCTTCTACATTGGCTCTGTCCCTGGTGACAGGTGCGTTTTCAGCGATGCGGTAGGAAGCTGTCGAAAGCTGATGTTACAGGGATGACGGCTGCGGTCTGGCAGTTCGTTCTGGTCGATTGAGAAACTGTTTGCAAATGAAGGAGTCGAGAATGTCTGTTGAACAAAAAGCGGCTGAGTTAGGTCTGGTCTTTGAACCAATTGAACCAGGATATCTGAATCTGTGCATTCGCAGCGGTAATCTGCTGATGACATCGGGACATGTCAGCGATCAGAAGGGAAAGCTGGGCGAGAATGTTTCTGTGGAAGAAGGTCAGGCTGCAGCCCGCGATTGTGCAATCAAGATTCTGCGTTCCGTCCGCGATGAACATGGCAGTCTGGATGGTTTGAAGGTCGTCAAACTGCTGGGCTGTGTGAACTCGACTCCTGACTTCACTGATCAGCACCTGGTGATTAACGGTGCTTCCGATCTGTTCCACGAACTGTACGGCAAAACCGGAGACGGCTATCATGCCCGCAGTGCCCTGGGATTCGCTGCATTGCCAACGGGTGTTGCCGTGGAGATTGAGGCGGTTTTTGAGATCAAAGATGCCTGAAAAGATCGGGAGAATGCCGGTCAGGGAGTTCAGCGACTTTAAATCGGAAGTATCAGAGAAATCAGCTTTTCTGGAAAATCGCTTGACAAACTGAACAGCAAAGTGTGTAATACATACCGATTGGTATCACTCAGATACTAGATATAGTTGAAGGGGACCTCAATTATGTTAGTAGATCTGAGCTGATTTCACTCGAACCTGTGAAAAGGATTTCCAACCTGAAAACGGGAGTTTAACTCTCACCACACCTTGCTTTTAAAGCACCTTCCTTAGCTCTGCGGGCTCAGTCCGGAGCAATGTCTTGTCCCCGGTGACATCTGGGCCTCTAAACGGTTATTGTCATATAACTTGTTTAATCATTAGAGCTTATGTGTTTTATTTCAAGGGTTTGAGATCACTCTCAGATTTCAGGTAGGCTTTTTCCGATATAGATAGATAGAGAAGGAACTCGTAGAAGCTGAAAAAGTAACTCCCAGAGTACTGAGCACAGATGTGTTAAGCTGAGGGTTTCAAAGATCTTACAACTATAGATGAAACAGTGCAGGAAAAGGATTTGTACTGTTTTACTGTAGGAGATTGAGGGTCAGGCTAAGATGGCTGGGTCAAATCAGACACGCGTTGTTATTTCTGGAATTGGTGTGGTATCGCCTATCGGGATCGGTATCGATTCCTTCTGGCAGAACATATGCTCAGGTAATTCTGGCATTGATCGTCTCACGTCCATTCCGACCGAGAATCTTCCTTCCAAGCTTGCTGCGGAAGTGAAAGACTTCCATCCTGAACTGCATGTCTACAACAAAAAATTCCTGAAAGTCATGTCGCGCGATATCCAGTTAGGGGTTTCCGCCGCTTCTGACGCTGTGAAAGATGCCGGAATCAAGCGTGGTGTCGTTGATCCGGAACGGTTTGGCGTATCCTTTGGTGCAGGACACATCCCCACGACTCCCGATGAGCTGGTGGCTGCTGTCAAACGATGTGCGGAAGATAATTCCTTCGAAGTCACCCGCTGGGGTGAAGACACGATGGGGCAGATTACTCCACTCTGGATGCTCCGTCAGTTGCCGAACATGCCAGCCTGCCACATTTCGATCGAACACAATGCTCAAGGCCCGAATAATACCATTACCAGCCAGGATTCATCCGCTCTGCTTGCATTAGCGGAAGCAATGCGATGGATTAAGCGTGGTGCGGTCGACTGCATGGTTGTGGGTGCCTGCACTTCGAACATCAATCCCGTCGATCTGTCTCGTAAGAATCTGATCGATCTGCTTTCCCGGGATGAAGACCCCAAACGAGCCTGTCGTCCTTTCGACCGGTTCCGTAATGGTACGATTCTTGGCGAAGGTGCTGCTGCTTTTGTCGTCGAAAACTATGATCACGCGGTTCGTCGTGGTGCCGAGATTTATGCCGAAGTCATCGGCCTGGGAGCTGGCTGTGACGGACATTCCGTCAGCAACAGCGACGAGGAAAGTGACACCGGTCTGGTACGTGCTGTCGAATCTGCAATGCGTCAGGCCAACCTGATGCCTCATCAGTTAGGGCACATTAACGCACACGGTAAGAGCACGAAAATTGATGACCAGGTCGAAGCACGTGCTTATCATCGCCTGTTTGGTGACGACGCCCTCAAGATTCCGATTACTGCTCTCAAGAGCTACTTCGGTCACTTTGATGCCGGCTCAGGTGCCGTTGAACTGGCGGCGAGTATTCTTTCGCTTCGGCACGGAGCAACTCCTGCGACCTTGAATTACGAAACTCCCGATCCCTTGTGTCATCTGGATGTGATTCACGGCGAAGTCCGGCCGCTGACCCAAAATACTGCCATGTCGGTCAGCCGAACCGCGTTTGGCCAGAGTGCTGCCGCGATCCTGCGGGCGATCTAATACGCAGTATAGAATAAGCAGATCTTAGCCAGTCTTTCATACGTAAGCTGCGCTACTATACAGCGACCCTCTTCTGTCTGTTCTCGAGCTTTTTTGCGCGCATGAGAACATCCCCCTTGAGAACCTGATTGAATTTAATCAGAATGAATGTTCGGGAAGGCTGCAGCCAGTCTTCGCAGGACATCCAGTCACGTCCTGATGAATTTAAACGCTCAACATATTCTCAGGAGATTCAGTCATGGCGACAGAGATTCTTGATACCGTAGCAGACACCCCCCAGATTCGACAGACGCAACTGCTGATTGATGGGAAATGGGTCGATGCGATCAGCGGAAAAACGTTCTCAACGATTAATCCTGCGACGGAAGAAGTCATCGCCGAAGTGGCTGAAGGGGATGCTGCTGATATTGATCTGGCAGTAAAAGCTGCCCGCAAAGCGTTTGAATCTGGTCCCTGGTCCAAAATGGATGCCCGCGATCGTGGTCGGCTGATCTATCGTCTGGCAGATCTGATCGAGGAAAACATCGAAGAGCTGGCAGCGCTGGAATCGCTGGATAACGGGAAGCCGATCCGCGACAGCCGTGCTGCTGATCTGCCGCTGGTCATTGACTGCCTGCGGTATTACGCCGGCTGGTCTGACAAGATCGAAGGCACCACGATTCCCATTCGTGGAAATCATTTCTGTTACACGCGACGGGAACCGCTGGGAGTTGCCGGACAGATTATTCCCTGGAACTTTCCACTGCTGATGGTCGCGTGGAAATGGGCGCCTGCTTTGACGGCGGGCTGTACGATCGTAATGAAGCCCGCGGAACAGACACCGCTATCCTGTCTGCGACTGGCGGAACTCGCGCTGGAAGCCGGGATACCGCCGGGTGTCATTAACGTTGTTCCCGGTTACGGACCGACGGCTGGTGCCGCCCTGGTGAAACACCCGGATGTCGATAAGATCGCCTTTACCGGCGAGGATGCGACCGCCAAAATCATCATGGCTGATGCCGCTGCCACACTGAAGCGATTGACGTTCGAACTGGGAGGCAAGAGCCCGAACGTGGTATTCGCAGACTGCGATCTGGATGCTGCTGTGGCCGGCGCGGAATTCGGTCTGTTCTTCAATCAGGGGCAATGCTGCTGTGCCGGGAGCCGACTGTTTGTGGAAGAATCGGTGCATGAAGAATTCGTCGCGAAAATCGCCGCGAAAGCCGCTGCCCGAAAACTGGGTGACCCATTGAACCCGGAAACCACACAGGGACCACAGGTCGATCAGGCTCAGATGGAAAAAATTCTGAGCTATATCAAGAAAGGAACCGACGCCGGGGCCAAGTGTGTCACAGGAGGATCCCGCTTTGGTTCCAAAGGTTACTTCGTGGAGCCAACGGTCTTCGATCATGTGACCGACGAAATGCCAATTGCCACCGATGAAATCTTCGGGCCGGTCTTGAGTATCCTGCCTTTCAAGAATGTGGAAGAAGTGGTCGCGCGGGCCAATAACACTCATTTTGGCCTGGCTGCTGCCGTCTGGACAAGTGATGTGAAAAAGGCGCATCTGATGGCCAGTCGAATCAAAGCCGGGACCGTCTGGGTGAACTGTTATGATGTGTTTGACGCTGCGGCTCCTTTTGGCGGGTTTAAACGGAGTGGAATCGGGCGCGAACTGGGTGCAGCGGGACTGGCCAGCTATACAGAACTGAAAACGGTGACGATGAACCTGGACTGAACGGATCAGGCCCGGAAAGCGTTTTCGGAAAGAGATGGAGTTATGGCAGGTGCTCGAACTTACTGTCACATAGTAGTTTAGAATCAAATATTTCTGGCGCGGATTAGAGTCTGAGGATCGACCGAAACTGGTGATCTGCTATAATCGGCCCGTATCTGGTCATCGATTACTCAAGAACAGGAAGTTCGAATGGGCTCTTGGCACATCATCTTTACACTGGGAATCTTTCTGGCTGCCGGTCTGCTGTCAGGAACTCTGGGAGAGCTGTTTCGCCTGCCTAAGGTGACAGCCTACCTGTTAATGGGGGTGATTCTGGGCCCGGCGCTGCTGGATCTGATTCCTCATAAGCACCTGGAAGAGTTAAAACCGCTGACCGATCTGGCGATGGCGCTGGTCTTGTTTGGGCTGGGGAACCATTTTACGCTCTCGCGCCTGAAGAGACTGTTTCGGCGTGTCCTGCCCCTTTCGGTAGGCGAAATCCTGGCGACGTTCTTTATTGTCTTTATCGGATTACTGCTGGTTGGTGAATCCAGTGGCGCTGCGATTCTTCTGGGAGCCCTTGCGATTGCCACAGCGCCGGCGACAACGATTCTGGTGTTGAAAGAGATGCAGTCGGAAGGACCGATTTCGGAATATACCGGGATCCTGGTCGCCATGAACAATCTCGTTTCCATTGTAGCTTTTGAGATCATTTTTGTTGCCGTCTACTTCTTTCAGGGCGACAGCCAGCACAACTCGGTGTTTACTCAACTGGGACATCTGGGGCTGGATATCTTTGGTTCGATCTTTATTGGTGTGTTTGGCGGTCTGATGATCAGCTACGGCAGTTCGATCATTAAAGGCAGCCGTCGAATGATCATGTTTATCGCTTTGATTGCGATCGCTCTGGGCCTGTGTCGCACTACCGGTATGCCTTACATGCTGACGTTTCTGGCGATGGGTTTTACGGTCGCGAACTCACTGGCAGAGGAAGACGTTCCCAAAGTCGAAGCCGAACTGTATCCGCTGACCGGTTTTTTATGCGTGCTGTTTTTCATTATTCATGGAGCAGAACTGAAGCCAACACAATTCATCGAAGCGGGACTGGTCGGAGCCAGTTATATTGTGTTCCGCCTGTTAGGGAAATATATCGGAATTCTGGTTCCCGCGCGGATGCGGAAAGAAGAACCGGAAGTCTCCCAGTGGCTGGGAACCACTCTGTTTGCCCAGGCGGGAGCTGCAATTGCGCTTTCCGGGATTGCCGTCAGTCGCGATCCTGTACTGGGAGGGCACCTGCAGACGATCATTTTAGGGTCGGTAGTGTTCTTTGAAATTGTCGGCCCGATCATGATCCGACAGTCTGTGCTGCGGGCGGGTGAAGTTCCGCTGATTAACGCGATTCATCATACGGCCGGTGATCCGATCAGTGAGTTTCAGTCAATGATTCGCCGCTTTCTGGTCTCCTTTGGTCTGCTTTCCGAAAATAATCAGCCGGCAGACCAGATTCTGGTCGAACAGCTTTACCGCAAAAATGTGAAAGGCATTTCGCAGACGGCGACCTTTAATGAAGTGATCTCTTTTATCGAGCACAGCCACGATAATACGTTTCCGGTTTTAGGACCTCAGGAAGAAGTGGTGGGCGTGATTCGCTATCAGGATTTGAGCAATACACTGTTTGACCCGAAGATCGGTTCGCTGGTGCGTGCAGCCGACCTGGCGAACAGTCTGGAAACGGTAGTCTATCCCGACGATTCCCTGGCACGTGTCTGGAGTAAATTCCGTGAGGATTCATACGACTGTTTACCGGTAGTCTCCCGCGAGCAGCCACATCGGATGCTGGGAGTAATTCGCCGCTGGGAAATCCTGAAGTATTACATCAAAGGTCACCGATCTGCTCAAAGCAATGAATCGAAGTGATCACTGTGTCAGAGCCGCAGTGGGCAGGCAAAGTATTGCGAAATCGACGAAACCGACTACACTGCAGGTAGTAAATCGAAACAGATCTGCATTCAGAAATCGAACCCAATTCAAGGATAGAGTACTGTGAAACAAGTCGCATTAATTACAGGAATTAATGGCCAGGACGGATATTATTTATCGAAGTTTCTGAAGAGTAAAAACTACGAGGTTCACGGGATCACTTCCTGCAGCAAACCGGGTATCGGCGAACCTCCCGAGAACTGTTATTACTGTGACTTTGCAGACGGTTCGAATCTGAATGAAATTCTGGACAAAGTGAAACCGGATGAAGTTTATCATCTGGCAGCGCAGAGCCATGTTCGCCTTTCGTTTGATATCCCTGTCTATACGGCTGAAGTGACTGGGGTTGGTACTCTCCGGTTGCTGGATGCCATCCGCTATTTCGAACAGCAGAACGGGAAACAGGTCCGCTTCTACCAGGCCTCTTCCAGCGAGATGTTCGGCAAGGTGGTGGAATCTCCTCAGAGTGAAACCACTCCCTTTCATCCCCGCAGTCCGTATGCGTGTGCGAAAGTTTTTTCGTACTGGCAGACGATCAATTATCGTGAATCCTATGGGATGTATGCCTGCAACGGGATTCTGTTCAACCACGAATCTCCCCGTCGCGGCGAAGCATTTGTCACCAGAAAAATTACCCAGGCGGTGGCTCGGATCAAGCTGGGACTGCAGGAGAAACTGTATCTGGGGAATATTGATGCGAAACGGGACTGGGGCTTTGCCGGCGATTACGTCGAAGCGATGTGGCTGATCCTGCAGCAGGAGAAACCGGATGACTTCGTGATCGGTACGGGAGAAACGCATTCCGTGCGGGAATTTCTGGAGGCGGCATTTGGTGCAGTCGAACTGGACTGGAAGAAATATGTAGAGATCGATCCCCGATTCTATCGTCCAGCCGAAGTCGAGCTGTTGTGTGCTGATCCAACCAAAGCACGTGAAAAACTGAAGTGGGAACCCAAAGTGTCATTCGAGGAACTGGCCCGGTTGATGGTCGAAGCAGACTTGAAACGGACCGAGCAGGAAAAACTTCTGAACGAATCTGCTGACTGAATCATTTCTTTCTTTTCCACTTCCTGCTGGGATCAGTACCATGTCAGTTCGAACCGAGATAGAAGAACTTCGTAAGCAGCTCGAACATCATAATCGTCTGTATTATCTGGATGCGAAGCCGGAAATCAGCGACCGGGAATTCGACCGGTTGATGAAACGGCTGGAACAGCTCGAAGCAGATCATCCCGAATACGATTCCCCCGAGAGCCCCACCAAAAAAGTGGGGGGCGCGCCGATTGAAGGCTTTCAGACCGTTGCCCACCGCCTGCCGATGCTGTCCATCGACAATATTTTTGAGCTCGAGGGGCTGAGCGACTTTGAAACCCGCATCTGCAAACTGCTGGGGGAGGACCAGGTCGAACTCACCGCCGAGTATAAAATTGACGGAGTCGCGGTTTCCCTGATTTATGAAAACGGACGCCTGATCCAGGGGCTGACACGGGGCGATGGTCAGCAGGGGGATGACATCACGCACAATGTGCGAACCATCAGAGGAGTTCCCTTGCGGCTGGAAACGGAAAATCCCCCGGAACTGCTGGAAGTCAGGGGAGAAGCCTACATCAGCAACTCTGATTTTCAGCTCTTGAATGTGGAGATGCAGGAACAGGATAAGGAACCGTTCGCGAACCCGCGAAATACGACCGCCGGTGGACTGAAACTCCTGGACCCCAAACTGTGTGCGAAACGTAAGATTCGTTTTTTTGCCCATGGGATCGGGGCGATGGCGGGAGTTGACTATCAGACGCACATTAATTACTTGGCTGCCATCCAGGAGATGGGAATCCCTGCGACGCCCGGCGTAAAAGCGTTTCCCAATCTGAAAACGACGATGGATCATGTGCAGACCATGATGGATGATCTGCATACTCTCGATTTTGAAGTCGACGGGATCGTGCTGAAGGTCAATCGATTTGATCAGCGGGAGGAACTGGGAAATACTTCTAAAAGTCCCCGCTGGGTCGTAGCCTATAAGTGGGAACGCTATGAAGCGGTGACCCGGGCCGAGTCGATTGTGTTTCAGGTGGGGAAAACAGGAACCGTGACTCCGGTTGCCAATCTGGAACCGGTGCAGATTGCGGGAACCACCGTTTCCCGGGCCAGCCTGCATAATCGGGATGAAATGGAACGCCTGGGAATTCAGATCGGCGACTGGGTGGTTGTCGAGAAAGCCGGAAAAATTATTCCGCATGTGGTCCGCGTGGAAGAACATCGCCGCGATGGCAGTCAGCAGGAACTGGAGTTTCCCACACATTGCCCGGAATGTGATACCCTGCTGGTTCAGGATGAAGGGGGCGTGTATATCCGCTGTCCCAATCCCAACTGTCCTGCCATGGTGCGGGAAACTCTGCGTTACTATGCCTCGCGGCAGGCGATGGATATTGAAGGCATGGGAATCAAGATGATCGAACAGCTGCTCGAAAAAGAGCTGCTGAAAGGTCTGGCGGATATCTATCGACTGCATGATCATTACGGGGACCTGGTTGCTCTGGAACGACAGGGCGAAAAGTCGATCGAAAATCTGCTGGTAGGAATTGAAAATTCAAAAACGCAACCACTCTGGCGTCTGCTCACGGGACTGAATATCAGGCATGTCGGTTCCAGCAATGCCCGAATTCTGGAAAAGCAGTTTGGTACCATTGACGAAATTGCGAAACAGAGTGTTGAAGAGCTGGCTGCCGTCGATGAGATCGGCCCCGTGATTGCTGAATCAGTTTATACTTTTTTCCACTCCGATTTTGGTACACAGCTGATCGAAGATCTAAAGTCAGCAGGCCTGAATATGGGAAGCCCTGTTGAAAAAACGACAGCTGAAACATCCGGTGTGCTTGACGGAAAAACTCTGGTCGTGACCGGGACATTGACGCAGTTCACCCGCGATGAAGCGAAAGAACTGATCCGTAAACATGGCGGCAAAGCTTCAGGCAGTGTCTCTTCTAAAACGGATTATCTGGTGGCAGGCGAGAAGGCGGGCAGTAAACTGTCAAAAGCGGAGGAGCTGGGCGTTCCCGTTTTAACGGAAACCGAGTTTCTGGAACTGCTGGGTGAAGCGTAATCAGCAGCAGCCCTCTCAGTCGTCAACAACTATGGTCTGTGTCAGATTCATCCGCTGTAATTTTGACAGACGCTGCTGCAGATCAGGTTCACTCTGATAAAGCTGGTCGAGATCCCAGAGGTCCATGAAGACGCGCCCCTGATTGAGCTGCAGACAGGACTTCAGTGTGGTTTCGATGGAAGCAAATGCAGGCAGGCTGTACCGACCATTTTGTTCCAGTTGTTCCAGCATGCCGTTCCCGGCACGTGTCGGGATCACAGAACAGCAGGAAACTCCCTGAGCGAAAGCATACTCTACCGAACGAATTGCCCAGTCAATGCCTTCCTGTTCTTCCATGAAGGGGGGCTTCAAAAGAATGAAAACGCGGGTTTGAATTCCCTGTTTTAACAGAAATTCATTGGCGCGGGCGAAGTCATCCAGTGTCATTCTTTTGTTTAACGCCTGCAGTATCTCCGGATGGACGGTTTCCAGCCCCATCGCGATTTCCAGTTGTCCTGGGAACTGCTGCTGGAAATCGATGCAGGACTGATTGCAGAGCAGGGGATGATTTTCCACAATCACCCGTTCATAGTTTTGTACCAGGCTGGCTATCTCAGGCAGATCAGCCGGAGGTATGGCTTTGGCATCGAAAAAATTTCCGCTGTTATACAGCTTGATCTGCCGCGCAGGAGGCAGTCTCTCCAGAGCAAAGCGGATCTGTTCGGTAATCTGTCCCGGCTTCAGCGACTCATCTAATGTGTTTTTCCAGAGATCACACATCAGGCAGCGAAACGGGCATTCCCGGTTCGTCAGGAAAATGGTTGAGATGTCGGCGGTCTGTCCCGCTGACTGGTACTCAATTTCATTTAGAAACGCATACGGTTGTTGTGGCGTAACGCTGTTTTTAGGCGGGCGCGCTGCGAGAATCTGTTGATCGGTGAAGGTCGAGATACGCATGCATCACTCATAAAGTGAGAGCAGGGTCTGACGATAAGATTTTTCTGAGCCGGAAAACAGAGAATGAAAGGATTCGCGATTTACGGCGCCTTCCTGAAAACGTCGTTTTGGATAGACGGGCATGGAAAGTCCAGTCAACTGTTTTACGCCACGACAGACTATGTCACCTTTGAGAGCGTAAAGCTTCTCATGGTTCCATTCTGTGAGTTCGACATAGGGTATGCCTTCTGCAACTTCAATGACGTTTGGCAATGCATAAGGACTGAATCCATGAAAACCCAGACTGCGTGCCGGGGCATAGGTTCTGACATGACCGCGACTTTGACCGCCTGAATAGGTCAGGGAATGCTTGACGGCTTCGACTCCCCAGCCTTCCTGATACAGCATCAGGTTATTCAATACGCTGCGAATCGTGAGTTCCGGATTTGCTTCGATGGGATAGTCTTTCAGATTCTCATCTCCGCCATCCCCGTCGATCAGATATTTCCAGCGGGGATAACGTTTCCTGATCTCTCTGCACAAGGCATAGGTCATGGTTGCCGCCTGAACGTCCAGCTCCTTGTAATCCTCTACAATGCGTATCGTTTCTTCGCAGTTAAGGCTTTCCTGCGGGACATCGATCACTTCCAGAAAGAAGCTGAGATTCATCTGTTCCAGAAACTGTCTGGCTTGCCTGCAGTCGCTGCCTTCACCATCGATGGAGAGAGAAAAGGCTTTCAGACGGGAGGGAGATTCTTTCCGCTGCAGCAGAGCATGATAGACCAGAAGAAAGATCGCACCACTGTCGACACCGCCGGAGAAAAGTACCCCGATCGGTTGCTGTGGTGGTATCGAATCGAGCCACTTGTGAATTTCTTGCGAGACTGCGCTGATATATTCTTTCCCGATCTCATCCAGTTGATGGGGCAGTCGATTACGGGCAGGCGTAAAATAGCGGGTCGTTTTGGGATTCGGATCGGGGCAGCCGATCAGTTGCAGTTCCAGAATATAGTGCGCGGGAACCATTCGCGTATAAGAAGGGTGAAACTGATCATCCAGACCTTCACTTTTGAGAAATTCATAGATTTCATCAATCCGTTCGGCAATGATCAGGCAGGGGCCCTCTGTACGTTTCGCCAGAAAGAAACGCATCGGTCTGCCGATCGACCGTGCCATGCGAACGCATGTGCCCTCTTTGTGAACCAGGGCAAACTGTCCGTCAATTTGACGCACCTGTTCAGCGGAGCCTGTGCCAACAAGTTCAGTGGCTTCTTCAAACGTCATGTTGAAGATCAAATTGGCGTCAGGGTCCAGCAGATTAACTAGACGTTCCACATATTCTTCATGAATCATTTAAATCTAATCCTGAGATTTAAAATGGGTTATCTGAATGGCTCATAGTGTACTGATATTATCAGGGATATGTAACTGATCGCAGAAAATCCATCCCGTTTTTAATAATCTTTTGTATTTATTATCAAAATTTCCTTTTTGAGAAAACTATTTATGTGTCGACTAAAATGACCTGGCTTTTGGCTTATAACTGATCTGATCAGGAGCAAGGTACGATCTCATTCACGCGCGGTAAAACAAGTCTGGGGTTGAGATATCCCGTGTCGTCTGATAGCCTGCGTGTACATATAGGAGATCATTTATGAGTCGTTTTTTGTCTACCGCAGAACTATCACGACGACAATTTCTACAACTTGGCTCTCTGGGAGTTGCCGGGGGACTTTCTCTGGGAAGACTGCCTGCAGCAGTTGCCGGTATGCCTCATGCTTCGAAACAGCAGTCAGTCGTGATGATCTATCTTCCGGGTGGGCCAACACAGTTTGAGACCTTTGATCCGAAGCCGTCTGCTCCGAGCGAGATTCGAGGCTCTTTCGCGGCGACCCAGACGCGCGTCCCCGGAATTCAGTTTTGTGAACTGCTTCCGAAACTCTCTGCGATTGCCGATAAGTTTTCTGTTGTACGGACTCTGGTCGGAATGGAAAATCGCCATGAGTCGTTCCAGTGTTATACCGGGCGTGCCGGCGGACGAACTGAAGATGGAGAGCCTGCTGGTGGCTGGCCTACATTTGGTTCGATTGTTTCTCAATTGCTGGGACCAGGTAATGGAGGGATGATTCCGTACGTCGATGCCGCTCCTAAGATGAGTTACAACCCGTACAACAATAATGGGAGTCATCTGCAGGGGAACCCGTCCTGGCCTGGATTTACCGGCTACAAGCATGTTCCCTTCGCGTTGGAAGGAGATGTCAAATCAGATCTGATTTTGAATGGCGTTGACCTGAATCGATTCCGTGAGCGTCGTATTCTGCTGGAAACCGTGAAGCAGCAACAAGTGAATTTTGCAGCAGACGGGATAGATAATTTTCAGGAGCAGGCTTTTCAGATGCTTTCTTCAGGGCGTTTCGCTGCCGCCATGGATCTGGAACAGGAACCTCAGTCGGTGCGCGATCGCTATGGGATACTGCAGAAGACTGATCCCAGTTTTGGTGGTGCCCCGCAAAGCCCGCAGCATTTATTACTGGCGCGACGTCTGGTCGAGGCAGGGGTGCGTTGTGTGAGTGTCGCATTTGGTGCCTGGGACTGGCATGCCAATCGTGAAGGCTCAATTGAATATCTGTCACGAAAATATCTGCCGGTCTTCGATCACGCGCTGGCCGTCTTTCTGCAGGATCTGGAAGAAAGGGGCCTCCTGGAGCAGACAACCGTGATTGTCTGGGGTGAGTTCGGCAGAACCCCGCGCATCAATGCCAAAGGGGGCCGCGATCATTGGCCGGGAACGCAATCCGTACTGCTGGCGGGGGGCGGAATTCAGGGCGGCCGGGTCGTGGGGCAGACGGATCGCGTTGGCGGAGTCCCTCTGGATCGCCCCGTGCATGTTCAGGAAATCTTCGCATCCCTGTATCAGAATCTGGGAATCGATATCGCCACTGCTCAAATCACCGACCTCTCCGGTCGTCCACGCTATCTGATTGACGATGATAAACAGCCGGTCCATGAACTGTACTGATGCTTCATCAAAAGCTCTGATTGCGATCGTGCTTCATTGAGCCTCCAGCAGTCTGTGAGGAAATTTGATTTCTAAGTCTTTTTAAGATAGTTGGTTAGCGTTTTGCTGTTTCTCAATTGCGGGGCAGGCACTGTGAATGTGAACCGTTGACGCTACAATATTTTCGAATATACTGCAGGCTAAACTGAGGCTTTGATCTTGCGCCCGGATCTCTTCAGATACCCGCTCTCAGTGCGCTCGAAACGCCCAAATTCTTAACCGCTCTTCATTTTTCCAGAAGTCATTTCATCATGTTAAACAGCGACGGTCCACGCATTTCCCCTCCCCGGTCTCTGAAAATCAGTACCGATAAAACCAATGAACCCTTTCGTCAGGCCCTGGGACTGGATGAGAACGGAAACTCGACCTGTAATGAAGATCGTGATGAAATTCTGCGATACCTGAATCTGCAGTTGATCGCCAATGGCTATCCGGCTGCATTGACAGATGCCGATCGTACCTTTGCAGAAGTTGCCAAAGGGCTGCTGGAAAACCATCGTCAGAAAAACCGTCTGCTGGTGAATCATCGCTGCCCGGCGGATCAGCGGATTGAGAGTTTTCTGCAGACTCATTTCAGTGACGTTCCCGGGGGCGATGAACTGAAGTTACCCGGGCGCACACTGGTGCTGGATCGTTTTGGCCTGGCACGTGAATTATCACTTCCGATTGAGCACGATGAATTCTTCAGCGATCTGGTTCAGTCATACCGGGTCAAAAACGGAGTGCTCCATAACCCGAAGCACGACCGGCGTACAACCGTCGGAACGTTTCATGTCACCGAAGGCGGACTGCCGATCGCCGGAGATAAACGAGCCGTTCCCCGGGCGACCTTCGTGAAAATGTTCGAAACGGCCATGGCTCCTCCTGAGGAATTGAAGCTCTTTCCGTTTACGTCGCGGCAGGAAGAGCCCGCTTCAGGCTGGGCTTCACTGTTATTGCGTCCGATTGTCTGCCCGGAAGTGAAGGGCGTGACTCCCGAAAAACGGATGGAAGTGCGGTTTTTCGCTCCCGGAACACTGGTGAGCAACCTGGATTTCGTGGAATCGATTTTTGGAAACGCCGGCGATCCCTATGTGCCGATCAACGATTCCGGTCTGGATGTGATGCACTGGACCGGGCACACCGGTGCGGTCATCCTGGCGCCGCATTTGACAAAGCTGACCAAGAAAGAAGTCGGTCTGCCTCACTGGGACGATGCAACCGAACGCCAGCAGCGCGACAGTATGTGCTGGAAATCAGAAGACGAACTCTACAACGACGGGATGGCATTCAAGATGACCTGCCGTACCGATGCGGGTGTGATTGTGACATTGATTGCAGACAACTACTTCGGTTACTGCAAAAAAGAAGTCAAAACACAGATCAGTTACTCCGCGAATCTGTTTGGCAATGCGGAAGAAGAGCACGCCGGGGGTACGATGGCCTATCCCAGTTACAACCTGGGTGAAGGCTTTCAGATGAACAGCGTTCGCTATAACGGGCGTACCTTTAAAGACGTCCTGGGCGACTATGGAGATCACATTGACGGTCAAGAAGAGGGGTACGGGGTTGATCAGAATTATCCCGAACTGATCTACATTCCGGAAGATGCCTACGCGAGTCTGCCTGAGCAGTGTATCCGCTGGACCCGCGATGGTAAGCAGCATTCAATTCCTCTGCTTCCCGGCAATGTCTATATGGCTCCTTCCGGGTATCACCTGCGGATGGAAAAGCACCCGGCGGCTCCCTCGTGGCGTATTGTCGGTACGACGGGCGAAGGGATTTTCTGCCATAAGCCCTGTACTGTTTCCGGCGGGGGTAAGAGTGAAATCAGTAAGTCGCTGACAGATTACATGCTGTATGGTCCCGTGTTTGTTTCTAACTATGAAAAAGACATGGAGTACGTCCGCGAGATCATCGAGAAAGATTATTCAGACCGCTGGCTGGAGCCACTACCGGAAGGCCATCCTAATCTGCGCCCGAGCCGCAAGGTGCTCGATCAGACTCGTTCACTGGGGAGTGTGATCAAACTGCTGACTCCCTCTCCCGCATACACGGCAGAATTCAACGAGTGGTTGAATGCCATTCCCGATCATATTCGTGCGCTGGTCTTCATTATCAAACGAATTTACTGGACTGACTGGGGACAGGACTGGGACAGTCATTTTGGTGTGGACATTGTGAACGGCACCTACGGTCATGAATTAAAGTACCGGGAACGCAAGTTGGTGGGAACGTATCTGCGGGTCGGACTGTTTTCGCTGTCCGGGTGGCGTACATTTAAAGTTCGTCAGGATTTCATCGCTTCGATGAAAATTCAGACCGAGGACGACATCAGCGCCTCGGTTGTGGTACCCGCACGGGCTTTAAGCCATCTGGCCGAAGGGGAGAAATCCGAAAGCTGTAAGTTTGTGATTAACAGCGAGTATCGCCTGTTTCAGCGGCCCGACGATGCCATCGTCCGTGGTCTGGACAAGCAGACCGAAGCCGACCTGTCAAGAACGGGTAATTTCATCTCGAACTTTGAACCGTTGACGAACCAGCAGGTCCGTGAGATGAGCAAGTACGTGGTCGACTTTGATGCCTTCAGTGCGCCCATGCAGGAGATGCTGAAGGCTGCAGAAGAATCGAACAGCAGTTACGTCGTCTGTTCGGCGAATCCACGTCAGATTGACGGGAAGCCAACCAAGAATCCACGCTATCTGCAGATTCGTCCTGACCTGGTGAAACCATTCAATACCTACGTTGCCAAAATGGCCACGCGATTATTCCGCGCCATTCCCGCCGATCAGCCGGTACATAATCCCGTCAATGCGGTGATGCTGGGACGTCGTAACAATCCCCCGGAAAAGGAAAAGGGAATTCGCAGTCTTGCCGTTTATTCGCCCATTCATTACCAGGAACTGCCCGAACTGTTCATGGACTTTGTCTGTTCGCTGACAGGGAAAAGCCCTTCCACAACGGGTGCCGGCAGTGAAGGGGCATTGACAAAAGGACCTTTCAACGCGTTACGTCCTGCCGCTGATTTGAACAGTGCCCTGGTTGGATTTATCCTGACCGGATATGCCGGCTTTTCGACAGCCGCCGGTCACATCGGGCCGAATGTGCGCGTTGATCATGATATCAGCCTGCTGATTCCTGAAATCTGGTGCCGCATGTCACCCGAAGAACGCGATGCGGAATTCCTCATCAAAGAGGGGCTGCTGGAACCGATCAAAGACTTCGAACATGAGGGACAACAGATCCCCGCCAGTCGACTGGGATATCGCATCACTTACAAATTCCTGCTGCGATTCTTTGGACGTGTGTTCGATAACCCGGCATCAGTCTTTGACGAAACCATTCTCAAGCCGGAAAAACAGGATCTGGAATCGTTTGTGGATGGCATCCTGTATATCGCGGAAGCACAACAGCGTGTCGCGCTGCAGTATTTCGAGGATGGTTCCTATGAAGAGGCCTGTCCTCCGCTGCAGGCGATTCTCTCCATTATGGCGCATGGGAACTGGCAGGGACACACGATTCATGATCCTGAAGTCCGGACCCTGTTTACCCGAGAGTCGCTGCTGAAGAGCGACTGGTATAAGAAACGTCTCCTGGCACGACAGGAACGGGAAACCGCACTGCTGCGACGTCATCTGGATTACCTGGATGCTTTTGCCGTGCATCCGGGATACGACCGGGAAGTGACCCGCCTGTATATTCCGGAACGACGTGAGTGGGTTGAGAATCAACTGGCTCATGTATCCTCTCCGGAGTACCTGGAAGAGCTGTCTGGCATGATCGGTGCGCAACCGGGTGACGATTTGAATCTGTCTACTGAATAAAGCAGTGCACGAGCGGTTTCGCTTTTCAGATGATCTGCTAAAATGCCTGCTGTCACCGTACCCTGGTGGTCAGAACTGGTGTCTTATCAGTATCTGACTGCGCGTCGGGTCTGTGCATCTGTTCTGTTAATGGGCACGATGATTTCAGAAATGCGGTGAAATCAAAAAATCATCCCCATTATAAACAGTAAATACAGGTTCTCCAGGTATGTCCGATCGCGCTGCACGCATTGAAGCTCTTTACGCCGCTATTCAGAAACGAATTCTGATTCTGGATGGAGCCATGGGCACGATGATTCAGAACCATAAGCTCAAAGAGGCCGATTACCGGGGGGCACGGTTCGCCGATTATCATATGGATATCGCGGGGAACAATGACCTGCTGAGTCTGACCCAACCGGAAATCATTCGGGGAATTCACCGCGAATACCTGGAAGCAGGCGCGGATATCATCGAGACAAACACGTTCAATGGAACCCGGTTGTCTCAGAGTGATTACCAGATGGAGTCACTGGTTCATGAGCTCAATCAGGAATCAGCGCGGCTGGCGCGAGAGGTTGCCGATGAGATTACCGCGGAAAATCCGGATAAGCCGCGCTGGGTCGCCGGTGTTCTCGGGCCGACCAGCCGCACCTGTTCAATCTCTCCCGACGTGAATGACCCGGGTACCCGCAATGTGACCTACGATGAACTGGTCGAGAATTATCTGGAATCGATTGATGGCCTGGTCAAGGGAGGGGCCGACCTGCTCCTGATTGAGACCATTTTCGATACGCTGAATGCAAAAGCGGCTGTTTTCGCTGTGAAGACCTATTTTGAGCGCGAAAACATTGAGTTGCCGATCATGATCTCCGGGACCATTACCGATGCTTCCGGACGAACTCTGTCAGGCCAGACGACAGAAGCGTTCTGGAATTCGCTCGCGCATGCCAAACCGTTTTCGATTGGTTTGAACTGCGCACTCGGTGCCCAGGAACTGCGTCAGTATGTGAAAGAACTCTCACGCGTCGCTGACACATACGTTTCCGCGCATCCGAATGCCGGTCTGCCGAATGAATTTGGTGAATACGATCAGTCAGCTGCAGAGATGGCACAGATCGTCGACGAATTCGCGAGCAGTGGTTTCCTGAATATTCTGGGAGGCTGTTGTGGTACGACGCCGGCGCATATCAAAGCCATCGCAGAAGCGATGAAAAATCATGCTCCGCGCCCCATTCCGGACATTGAGCCTGCATTACGACTTTCCGGACTGGAACCGTTTAACGTCATGAAAGACAGCCTGTTTGTCAACGTCGGCGAACGGTGTAACGTGACCGGATCGGCTCGATTTAAACGTCTGATTAAGGAAGACGATTACGATACGGCCCTCGAAGTCGCGTTAGAGCAGGTTCAGAACGGCGCCCATGTAATGGATGTCAACATGGATGAGGGCATGCTGGATGCTGTGAAGGCGATGACGATCTTCCTGAATCTGGTCGCGACCGAGCCAGAAATCGCACGGGTGCCCGTGATGGTGGACTCATCCAAGTGGGAGGTCATCGTCGCCGGTCTGAAGTGTATTCAGGGCAAACCGATTGTGAACTCAATCAGCCTGAAGGAGGGGGAAGCCGAATTCCTGGAGAAGGCACGATTGTGCCTGAAGTATGGCGCGGCTGTGGTCGTGATGGCATTCGACGAAGAAGGACAGGCTGATACCCAGCAGCGAAAAACAGAAATCTGTGAGCGTTCATACAACCTGCTGGTGAATAAAGTCAATTTCGCACCTCAGGACATCATCTTTGACCCGAACATCTTCGCGGTTGCGACCGGTATCGACGAGCATAACAACTATGCCGTGGACTTCATCGAAGCCACGCGCTGGATCCGTCAGAATCTGCCGTACGCGAGCGTCTCCGGCGGGGTTTCCAACGTTTCCTTCTCGTTTCGCGGGAATAATCCGGTCCGCGAAGCAATCCATTCCGTATTCCTGTATCACGCCATCCAGGCCGGGATGAATATGGGGATTGTCAACGCCAGTCAGCTGGCCGTGTATGATGATCTGCCGACGGAACTCAAGGACAAAGTCGAAGATGTGATCCTGAATCGCACGCCGGAAGGAACCGAAGCGCTGCTGGCGATCGCCGAGCAGTACCGGGGGGACGGCAAAGCCGGTTCCACGAAAATGGAAGACCTCTCCTGGCGAGAGCTGCCGGTGACCAAACGGATTGAACACGCTTTGGTCAAAGGGATCTCCACTTACATTGTGGAAGACGCAGAATTGGCTCGACAGGAACTGGATCGCCCGCTGGATGTGATCGAAGGTCCGCTCATGGACGGCATGAATGTGGTCGGTGATCTGTTTGGTGCGGGGAAAATGTTCCTGCCTCAGGTGGTGAAGTCGGCGCGTGTGATGAAGCAGGCGGTAGCCTATCTGCAGCCTTTCATCGAGATGGAGAAACAGGAAGAGAGCAAACCCAACGGACGCATTCTGATGGCGACCGTGAAGGGGGACGTACACGATATCGGCAAAAATATCGTGGGGGTCGTGCTGCAGTGTAATAATTTTGAAGTCATCGATCTGGGGGTGATGGTTCCCTGTGAGACGATCTTGAAAACCGCTCAGGAAAAACAGTGTGATGTGATCGGCTTGTCGGGTCTGATTACCCCATCGCTGGATGAAATGGTGACAGTCGCCGCTGAAATGGAACGTCTGGGCATGGATCTGCCTCTGATGATCGGCGGTGCCACGACCTCCAAAGCGCATACGGCGGTGAAAATTGAACCGCAATACACGCGCAATCAGGTCGTTTATGTTCCCGACGCCTCACGTGCAGTTGGAGTTGCGGCTGCGTTGATTTCGGAAGAACAGCATGATGACTATGTCGCGAAAATCAAAGCTGAATATGTGACGGTGCGCGAACGGGTCGCCAATCGCAAACCACAGGGAACTCCGGTCCCTTACGCGGAAGCAGTCACACAAGGAATACAGATCGACTGGCAGAACTATACTCCACCGAAGCCCTCATTCACCGGCACGCAGGTGCTCGATGATTATCCTCTGGAGAGACTGGTCGAATACATTGACTGGACGCCATTCTTTATCAGCTGGAACCTGGTTGGAAAATATCCACGTATTCTGGAAGATGAGGTCGTTGGTGAAGCCGCCCGCGATCTGTTCGAAAACGGACAGGCGCTGCTGAAGCAGATCATTGACGAGAAACTGCTCAAAGCGCGAGCCGTGATTGGTTTCTGGCCTGCTAATCGAGTGCAGGGAGACGATATTGAAGTCTATGCTGATGAAAATCGGAGTGAAGTGATTGCAGATCTGCATCATATCCGGCAGCAGGTGCGTAAACGCGGACAGGAAGAACAGCCGCTGATGTCTCTGGCCGATTTCATCGCTCCCAAAGAGAGCGGGCAGCAGGACTATATCGGTGGTTTCGTCGTGACAGCCGGCATTGGTGCTGAGGAGCTGGCGAAGTCGTATGAAGCGAAACATGATGACTACAACAGCATTATGGTCAAAGCACTGGCGGACCGACTGGCCGAAGCGTTCGCCGAACATCTGCATGCCCGCGTCCGCAGAGAATTCTGGGGATACGCTGCGGACGAAACCCTGAATAATGAATCACTGATCAAAGAAGAATATCAGGGCATTCGTCCTGCCCCCGGCTATCCCGCCTGTCCCGATCATACAGAGAAGGCAACACTGTTTCAGATGCTGAATGCGGAAGCAGAGATCGGTGTGAATCTGACAGAGCATTTCGCCATGTATCCGACCGCCGCTGTGTCCGGCTGGTATTTTTCCGCTCCCGAATCTCGTTATTTCCACACAGGAAAAATAGATCGGGATCAGCTGGAATCTCTGGCAGAACGGAAGAAAATGAGCCTGGAAGACATGGAACGCTGGTTGCGGCCGGTGCTCATGGATTAATTGTCGTCGGGCAGGGGAGGACTCAGGCTGGATCGATGCGAACGCCCCGGTCCTGCTTCTGTCGGGGTTCCCATTTTTGATTTTCGGTTCCTCCCGATTGATTTTCCTCGGCGAACAGTATTCTTCCGAGTACAAACCAGAAGTCGGACAGTCGGTTGAGAAACTGAGGTACGGCAGGATTCACTGCTTCTTCAATGCCCCAGACTTGAATTTCTGCCTGTCGTACCAGCGTGCGGATATCGTGCGCGATCAGCACGCGCAGACTCCCCTGGGGGAGAATGAAGGAATCCAGTGGTTCCAGAGCCGGTGTGAGGCTGGCAATCAGTGCGGTCAGTTCTTCGACTGATTCCTGGGGAAATCGTCCGCGTTCTTCTCCGTCGGTGATCGGCGTGCTGATATCTGAGCCGATGTCGTACATTTCCTGCTGAAATGAAGTGGCCAGCTGTGTCAGCTGGATCTGGCAGGTGTGATTATCTGGCCGTTGTATTTGCAGCACTTGGTCTTCACAGGCGTGAATGAAGTAGCCTAGTTTGACAGCTACCTGTTCGATCGAGGCCAGGGCTTTGATCCGCGGACTGGCTTTGGAAACACGCGAGCCATCATTCAGATAAGTTTGTCCCTGGTCGCCGGTTTTGGTGACGATCATATTGAGATGGACTGTTCCACGTTCCGACACGGCTGGATTCCTCTGACAGTGAGATTAAAACGGGGTGAAAAGAGTATCATAGTCCGTTTTAGTCGAAGAATCGTCTCAGAGAAGTGCGAAAAGGAATTTTTCGTGGCTGGATGATGCAGTCAGATGCAGTAAATTCGGTTTAACTGGATACCTGTGGGTTTTCAGCTTGAAAGCTGCGGAAACAGAACAAATATGAGACTTTACAAGCTTGGCACGAGTCTATATACTTTTGACCGAAGCCCAGTCCTTCAAGGAATTTCGGGCTGCAGGAGAGGTGGCAGAGTGGCCGATTGCACCGGTCTTGAAAACCGGCGTGCCGCAAGGTACCGGGGGTTCGAATCCCCCCCTCTCCGTATTCAAAATAATGGTCGTTGCAAACACTGGAATTATCGTGTTTTGCAGCGACCATTTTTCATTGGCACACATGACTGTCTCAGAACTGTGCCAATCAGATCAGTATGAGACGCGTCACGCTTCCCATCTCTGGTCAGCAACGCGAAGCTCCAGGCTTACCAGCAGGCTTCGCTAGAATTTTCCATCGCCCATATCGCCAGCAGCTTTCGTATCACATCGTGCATCACACGCGTCCGCATGGCGATGAGGATTTTCCATCTGAGCGGCTGAAACCACAGCAAGATGTGCAACAGGGCGAGTAAACAGGTCCATCCCCTGGCAGTGCACGATCTTATGTGCCAGGGACGCCTGTCGTTCCTGCCGCCTTGTGTCTGCACACTGGTGACCGGTATCAATCCAGGATACTACAATAGAAGGCGTTTGGATTTCATCACGATAGCGGACATCAACTGGCCTCGAGTATCCGAGCTTTGTGGCAATCTCGAAGAAATGGTTCTGATACCACACTTCAATGGAGCTCCACCAGGCAAAGATCCAGCGAATACGAAGGCATGAGACTGTCGTGATTCATGGCCCCTGCTCAATTCTACTTGAAAACGAATCAATCAGATTATTCTTAATAAATTAGACAAATGTCTAAATACGTATTGACTGTAAAAAGACGTGTGTCTAAATTGATGCGGTATATGAAACACCAGTAGCTTCAGGAGATTTTCAATGGCAAAGAATTCCAGGAGTGGTCACACCGATTCTCAAGATCTACCTGAAGCAGAGCTTGAAGTTCTGGCTTGCCTCTGGAATGCAGGTGCTTTGACGGCTGGTGAAATCCGAAAGCAATTAGAGTCATATCGGCCGATGGCTCATGGTTCTGTGCTTACGCTGCTCAATCGATTGTCTGAAAAGGGTCTCGTAAAACGGGAGAAGTCAGGACAAGGCAAATCTTTTGCTTACCGTGCGGCACAAGGTCCCCAAACCACTCATCGTCATATTTTGCAGAAGCTCAGACAACGAATATTTGGTGGAAACTCAGTCGCCATTGTGGCATCCCTGCTGGAAAGTCAACCCACCAGTCCGGAAGAAATTGAGGAACTCAAAGCTCTCATCGAACGTCTTGAACAGAATCAGAATCTGGAGGACTAATAATGTCCGTTGATACGATTAATTCCATGGCAGATGCGTGGCTATTTATTGTGATGCACATGGTCTGGCAGTCCACTGTCGTCGCATTGCTTGTCTTGGTGGTTGTTTGCTGGAAACATCGTATTTCAGCAAATATTCGGTATGCGTTGCTGATGCTGGCTCTGATCAAGTTTGTTGTGCCACCGTTTTTTGCGATGCCGGGGGGGATTTTCAGTCAGTGGGAAATATCAAACGGTTCTTCGGTTGAAACGACATCGAGTAAGGTTTCCGTACTCCCGCCAAAAGTTGAGAACCTGGTAGTGCCGTCTTTCGAACCAGTAACTCCTAACAGAAGCGATCTGCCTGTTCCTGTCCAGAATAACCCGCAGAAAGAAATGAAATCGTCTACCGAAATAGCTGATTCCCCGGTTTCGATAATTCCCTCAGCATCAGAAATCCAGCAAGAACTGACGGTCAGAATGAGTCCGATTGCCTGGTTAATGATCGTCTCCATGATCGGAACCCTGGTGTCTCTGCTGTGGATGGTGAAAAGCAGCTTTCACCTGATGCGAATCATTGCTCGTTGTAAGGAGGCAGATGGTTCCATGCTGGAAGAATTCAGTGAATTGACTCAATCAATGGGATTGCGCCGCCGCATCCGTTTGCTGTTAAGTCCGGCCCCCGTGACTCCGATGGCATGTGGCCTGATTCATCCGACAGTCATTGTTCCCGCAGCCATGCTGGCTCAACTGTCGGCGACTGAGCAGCGTGCTGTTTTTGCGCACGAACTGGCGCATCACCGTCGTTTTGATCCTGCTGCACTTTGGATTCAAGGTCTCATTCGTGCTCTCTGGTGGTTTCATCCATTAGTATGGATGTTGCATCGAAACTTGCAGCGCGTCCGGGAACAATGTTGCGATGATCTTATTGTGGTTGAGAATCTGGTAACGAAAGACGAATATTGTGCAGCATTAGTCCGTGCACTGGAGTGGTGCTCTGTGCGAACCCGGATTTTGCAATTATCTGCATTGCAGATGCGACCGCTTCAGTCTCGTATCACACGTGTTCTGAATCCACGGGTCCGTCGTTCGGCCAGGTTATCAAATCTTGCCTGGGGAATCGTGATACTCTTGTGTGCCGCCATACTTCCAGGTCTTGCCTTACGGTCTGCAGACGCTGTAGCAGATGTTCCCACTACGAATAAAAGTGAGCAGCAAGATAATGCCCAGGCGGTGAAAAAATCGAATCCCCACCACGCCGAAATCGGTGGTTTAATTCTCGACGAGAAAGGAAATCCCGTTGAGGCAATCGTTCATTGCAGTCATGTAATAAATAACGTTACTGACTACCAGTCAACGAGGACAGCTGCTGATGGTCGTTTCCATTTTGATGATGTTTCAGCAGGTCGATACGCTTTAACAATCGCTGCTGCAGGGAAAAGTTACACCGGCACGTACCTCTCTGTTCAAGCGGGGCAGATCGAACGGAATCTGAAACTGATTGTTTCTCGTCCCGAATCTCTGGTGCTTAAGATTCAGGACAAGCAGGGAAAACCTGTTGCCGGGGTCGAGTATTCTTATGTCAGCTGGAATGTGAAGGGGGGGAGTCGATGGTGGCTTCAGCGGGAGTCGCTTGAACGACTTAAAATTAATAGTTCCGCATCAGATGCGGAGGGCAGGCTTGTCATTGAAGGAATTCCAGCAGATGTTGATTGTAACGTGCTCGTCAAACACCGGGACTATGTCAACTGTTTAATCGAAAACGCCAGAACATCAAAAGAGAACTCAATCACTCTTGAAAAAGGAGTGCCTGTAGAAATTCAGGCAATCGAGGCTGAAACAGGGAAGCCTGCGACAGAAGCCATCGTCAACATCTCAGGTTATCCGAAAAGTATTAACGTAAGAAACGTTCCCGTAGATTCGGAAGGCAAGTATCACACTCGATTCCCGATCATCTCGAATCTCGTCGATATCAGTGTGCGACATCCATCGCTGGCAACAACTGAATGGGCTCGAGTACATGATGGAACGGCTCACAGTAAGTATAAATTCAAGCTATACCGCCGGGGAACAGTCCGCGGACGTGTATTGAGCCCAGAGAACCAGATGCCGTGTTCCGGAGTGCAGGTGCAACTCATCAGTAACCAGTCAATTATTTTACGCAGTTACACCGACAGTGAGGGACGCTTCGAAATGACTCCGCCGTCCGGCAGATTTGGAATTGTTGTGGGAACTGGAAATGGTTTCTATGGGGCAGACAGGAATTGGAAAGACGTCCGCATTAAACCTGGCGAAACGACGGAGCTGGAAGATCTAAAAGCCAGACGGCTTCCTCTGATTCGTGGTGTCGTGCTTTTACCGAATGGCCAACCTGCCGTCAATGCATTGGTGATGCAGGGCGACGATCAACCCCAATCCATATTCACCGATGAGCATGGACGGTTCGAATTGCAAATGATGCATAAGCCATGGGTCGCAAATATCATGGCGTGCCATTTGACTGAAAAGTTGAGCTCGGGAGTGAGCCTCTCGGTTTCCAGCCTGGAAGAGGGGGCAGAAGCACGCATTCAACTTGAGCCGGAATCGATGTTGATCGGCTCTGTCGTCGACGCAGCAGGAACTCCGCTGGAAGATGTAGATGTGACACTATGGTCAGTATATGGTGATAAAAAAAGAAGTGAATTCAGAAGGCTCTCGACCCATAAAACGGATGCTTCAGGTGAATTTCGCAGTTGGGGATTAAGCAGACATCAAAAGTATCAGGCATCGGTCAGCGTAACGGATAATACCCAATTACCTGGATTCGTCAGCGTCAAATCCGATACGACTCAACTTACAAAACCGGTACAACGCCTGACACCAATCAAACTTGATTCCCAGATCTATCGAAATCATACTCAAACCCCGGATTCGGCTGCGGAGATCGTGTGTCGTGACTGGATCAATTCGGACGAACTGAATCTGGATTCACTCCGCGGCAAAGTCGTCTTACTGGACTTCTGGGCCACATGGTGTGGACCTTGTATGGCAGATTTGCCCAGGCTTCAATTGGCGCATGAGCTTTACGGGGAAAAAGGATTGGTGATTATTGGCCTTCACAATAATTCAGTTCCAACAGACAAAGTAAGAGCGTTCGTAAAAAAACGCGGACTGACCTTTCCGATAGGAGTCGATACGTTGTCTGGTGAAACTTGCGGGAATTATAATGTGAACAGCTATCCGACGAAGATTTTGATTGGCCGTGACGGAAGAATCATTGCCACGCAAATCAGCAAAGCAGAATTACTGCCGATTCTTCGCAGTAATGTCCTCTATCACAACGATCAGAAATAGATCGAATGCACGAACTTTGAATGATGCCTGAATCCGCAATCAGGTAAGTGTCTGGCTAACGTGTGTGGAATGAGCGAAATGAGCCAGTGTATATGCGGCCTGAAGATTGGACGTGTTGCCGTTGAATCTTCTGATTTCTGATTGTCTTTTTTTAAAGGACATCTTCCCCGTTCTCAGGTGCGGCACTACCTGATGGCGGTCAGGCCTTTTTAAAACGGGATCGAACCAGAAATGCTACGACCCCCAACACTAGTAAAATATTCAGACCTAGTACCACAGACATGATGCTGGAATCTTTCCCGGGAGAGATTGGCTGATTTTCTGCCTGCAGACTGCTGGTATTACCCGTTCCAGGCATGACTGGAGAGATGATCCTGTATCCTGCAGCTGAATTAAGTTCTGCGAGACTGATGAGCTTATCGCGGTTGACATCTGCCTGCTGAAAGGCCTCTTTGATTTTTAAAACCCGTGGCTCCTGACTTCCATCCAGTTTGATTTTGCCACTGTTTTTTTCTGTAGTTAGAAATTCATCCAGAGTCAGCGAGCCATCCTGGTTCTGATCACAGTGGCTAAAAAACAGTTCCCTGGGAACGTACCTCAGATCAACCGAAAATTTGAACTCATTAAATTCAAGGCATCCACTATCATTGACATCCAGGCGATCGAAGTATTCCTGTCGCAGCAGACTTAATTCCAGTCCGGAGCTCCAGCCCAGTTCGAACAGACTTAGTTTGCCATCACGGTTGGCATCTCTTGAAGAAGAACTCCAGTTTTCAACCCGGTTGGCAGACAGCGAGGTACGGTATTCATCCAGCGACAGCACGCCGTCCTGATTTAAATCAAATCCGGGAAACGTATAATTTGCCAGCGGTCTCAGGAAGGGAGCGGTCCCTTCCATCAACTCGTTTTCATCCAGAGAAGCATCATGATTGAGGTCCATCTTTCGAAATTCCGCTATCGGATCGAGTAGATGTCCCGGCATCTGTCCCCATTCGGCTAAAGTGATTTCACCATTCTGATCTGTATCCCCCTCCTGAAAACGTTTCTTGCCTGCTTCCTCTCCTAGTCGCTGGTAATAAGCCATGAATTCTTTGAGTGTCAAGTTGTCGTTATGATCTCGATCAAGGGCCTTGAAGTGCCACCAGTAAATAATTTGACCTGTCGGTAAATGCAGTGGCAGACCATCCAGGCGGCGTAGCCCATAACCAGCCTCTAAAAGCCAGCGACAGTCGTCCCGGCTGATGGTTCCGTCAGCATCTCGATCCCAGTCCTGCCAGGTGGAACGTGCCAGACCTGGTATTTGCCTGCCGATACCAGCTTTTTGAAATTCTGCCTGCGAGAGCGTGCCACTCTCGTCCGTATCCCACTGATTCCAGTGTTTGTCAATGTTCTCCAGCTGCTGATCGACGAGAATTGTCAATGGATTGGTTAAACTGCCACGTAAGGGATCCGGCGCCATTCCCGGAACCGTGGCGTATTCCTGAATTGACAGTTTTTCATCAGAATCCCGATCGAAGAGTTGAAAATCACGCTTCGCTTCTGACAGTTTCTCCTTTGGGAACGATGCGATGAATTCAGCCTCAGATAGAGATCCGTTCTTGTCCTTATCGCGACTTTTAAATCCCAGTTCGAGGATGATCTCTGCTGGTGCCTGCTTCATATCAACCGAAAAAGTGAATTCATCCAAATCGAGATATCCATTTGCATTCCTGTCCAGCCGGTCCAGGTATTCCTTTCGCAGCAGACTCAATTCGAGTCCCGGTGTCCAGGGCAGTTCTTCCAGACTTATCCTGCCATCATGATCCTGATCGCGTGCTCCGACCATCCAGTTTTCGATGCGATTACCCAGAAATGTCAACCGATACTCGTCCAGCGAGAGTGAGCCATCCTGATCCGTATCAAATCCAGGAAAAACCGTATCCACCAGGGGCTTCAGGAAAGGGGCAAGCCCCTCGAGTAACTCCTGTTGATTGAGCAGTCCATCAAAATTGGTATCCATTTTTCGAAATTCTGAGATTGGATCCAGCAGAAAACCAGGCATTTGCGCCCACTCCTGAAGGGAGAGCAATTCGTTTTGATCCGTGTCGCCCGATTGAAAACGCTTATTGGCAGTTTCATCTCCAAAACGATTGTAATAGTTTTGAAACTCTTTTAACGTCAGCTGGTCATCGTGATCACGGTCGAGGTCTTTAAAATGCCAGCGGTAAACAACCAGACCTGTCGGTAACTGCAAAGGCTGGCCACCCAGACTTCGCAGTCCATAAGCGGCTTCCAGTACTCGACGGCAGTCTTCCTGGCTGACTTTTCCGTCTTTATCCCGATCCCAGTCTTCCAGTTTAAGGGCTGTAAGTCCGGGGATATACGTAATCAGCTTTGAGGATTCGTACTCTTCAGAAGACAAACTGTGATCCCCATTCGCGTCCCATTTCTGCCACTGGCTTACTATTGCCGCCATCTGTTTATCAATTAAAGGCAATAACGGATGCGGTATTTCACCACGCAGCGTCAGGGGAACAACACCGGGAATTGTACGAAATTCTGCCAGGGTTAACTGATCATCACCATCCAGATTAAACAGCTGGAAATCGCGTTTTGCTTCCGGTTGCTTCTCCTCTGGAAAAGATGCGATAAATTCTTCTGCTGTGACACGGCCATCCCGATTGGCGTCCCTGGTCTGAAAGTTAATCTGCTGGACGATCTCCGCAGGTGCTTTACTGCTGTCAATGGAAACTTTAAATTCATTAAAATCGAGAAATCCATTCTGATTCAGATCCAGTCGCTGAAAATATTCCTGCCGTAACAGACTCAGTTCCAGACCCGGAGTCCAGGCCATCTCTTCCAGGCTTAAACGTCCATCATGGTTCTTATCCACGGAAGTGACATCCCAGTTTTCCAATTTGTTGACCGGTAATGTCATGCGGTATTCGTCTAATGAGAGTCGCCCGTCACGATCGAGGTCAAATCCCGGAAATGTATAGCCGGTCAATGGCAGCAACCACTTTGCTGTCTGATCGAATAATTCATCCCGATCCAGATAACCGTCCAGATTCAGGTCCATCTTTTGAAATTCAGCGATGGGGTCCTGCATGAGCCCGGGGAGTTTGGCCCATTCACGTAAGGACATCGTCTGGTTCTGATCGGAATCGCCTGCTGCAAATTTTTGCTTTGCCTGCTCTTCTCCGTACCGTCGGTAATAACTCAGATATTCTTCCAGTGTCAGTTGATCATTGTGATCCTGGTCCAGGTTTTTAAAATGCCACCAGTACACAATCAGTCCGGATGGTAAATACAGCGCCTGACCATCCAGACGCCGCAAACCGTAACAAGCTTCGAGCACCTGTCGGCAATCTTCGCGACTGACTTGTCCGTCTGCATCCCGGTCCCAGTCTTTCAGAAATACCGGTGGTAAACCTGGAATCTGCTCATTAATTTTCGCATTCTGCAATTCCTCCGACGACAAGCTGTTATTCCCATCCGTGTCCCATTTTTTCCAGTGTTTGTCGATGATCTCCATTTGATTCTGGATCTGGGGTAACAGGGGATGTGGCAACCCACTCCGCAATGCCGTTGGCACCAGCCCCGCAATTGAGCGGTATTCTTCGAAAGACAGGTTCTCATCACCATCCCGGTTAAACAGAAAGAAATTCCGTTTTGCCTCCCGCTGCTTTTCTTTGGGAAAGGAGTCAACAAATTCTGTCTCTGTGACACTTCCGTCCTGATTCATATCACGCGCCTGAAAACCGGCTTTCGTTTTATCAAGAGGACTCGTAACAGGAGCGTCTGGGGGGACATTTTTCTTTGCATCGCTGGCCTGATTCTCAGGTTCTGCTGCAAGAAATGTGTGACCGAAGAGAGGAATGATGAGACTGAGAAGACAGGAACAAAAGACAATTTTGTATGTTGGAAAAATGAGAGAATTCAATCTAGCCATAATCTGATGTCCCCGGGATTTATTGTTCGAGTGGAGTACCACTCAGAGCCCCTCCCTGTGGGCTGACGAGCGCTGCATAAACTTTTCCATCGATGTTTTCGGAAAGGAACTGGACGTGCCCATCACAGTAGCCTGCGTTCACGCCACCTTGGTGTAATGAATTGGGGTAAGGGGAACTCCCTTCCGGTTTAGTGATACCGGCATTGATCGCGCTGTGGCCTGAATTTGCCAGATTGTAATCGACGTTGCCTTCGGAACAGCGTCCATTCCGACAGGGATTGCCAATATAAAAACTGGTGAGATAAGGATTGGGGGAAGCCCAGTTGGAGGCCGAATTTTCCGGGTTATAACCTGTGCGAATATTTTCTGAAATCAGCATGGTATTGGAAGCGCCATCCGTGATACCGGCCATCGTGTAGTGGCGTTTCGCGCGTATTTCGCCTTTCCAGGTTTCGTTGAAAAACAGACCCATCTGGAAAAACAGTTCCCGATCTGAAGGGGTTCCATCTCCTTCAGTCGATGAATTACACGTAATTCCGTTTCCATTCAGATCCAGTTTCCCACTGGAAGGACCAACGGGGCAATCATGAATACCGGAAATCTGCGCTGAAAATCCGACTCCACTGCTGACTACAAAAGATAAATTTCCCTGGCCGGGAACTTCTGAAATATCATCCGGACAGGTTAAGACGGGGATATGCGTTTTTGCCAGCGGAGCGTTCACTGGATCTTTATAGTTTTTCTCGACATCCCATTGATTATAAAGATTTGCCTGATCGATGAAGGGCAGGGTTGCCACGACCCAACTCCGGTAAGAACCTCCTGTGGCAGGTGTACCATCACCAAAATAACCACAGGCCGGAAATCGGTTGGCACTGTCCGTTGACTGCAGTATTCCCAATGTCACATTTCTCATGTTGTTCAAGCATTGGACTTGTCGGGCTGAGTTACGTGCTGACTGCACTGCCGGGAGTGCCAGTGCGATTATAATACCGATCACTGCAGTGACAACCAGCAGCTCCAGAATCGTGTAACCGTTTCTCAGAGGAGACGAAACGGTAGACGGGATTTCTCTCACGTTATCAGCAACTGTGCGTTTACACTTCATCAGCGTGAGCCTCCAGCCACCAGGCAGCAAGGTAGGTGAGAACTGCGACAAAAATGACGACATCCACAAAGTACATCCAATAAGCGAATTGCGAACATTCACCCATGAGAGGAAAAATCAATTTTGCTTCAGTCTGTTTCCGCGAAGGGAAAATCATGTTCTGTTGCTCTGACCAGTTTAGCAGGAAAAGCACGGTAACACTTCCTGTCACAATGGCGGCTCCCAGTTTGTAGCCGAGACGCAGGTAAGGCGAAGCAACATGGACGAGCAGCGGCACCAGTGTGATGGCCACCAGGAAAGAACAGGCCGAATACACGAGAAACAGTAATGGAGAGGTTTCGCCAATTAGTGGAAAGTAGAGTTTTCCCTGCCCCATCCAGCTGACAAAGCCGTAAATGCCAACACTGGCGCACAGGACCAGGGCACAGGCAAAAATCAGCTTACGAAAGACCGGATGTTCCAGGAAAGAAAGATTGATTGCGGGTACCATCTGCCGGGGAGGGGGTACCTCTTCCTGTTTGGGGGCCCGCGCATCAACCCGTTCGACGGCTGCATTCACCGTTGAAGCCCAGGTCTCTTCTGAGTACGCGCCAGTCGATGCCTCATCATCCGCTGATCCAACGAGTTCGTCTGGCTCTGGCAGAGTGTCTGTTTCAGAATAGACCTCGTCTCCGGGAATTGTTGAACCATTCGGAGCAGGCCGACTGAGATCGACACTGACTTCACGCTGCGGATCGACGGGCACCGGGGGGATTTTGCTGCTCCTTAAAGAAAGCAGGCGCTTGAGCCAACCCGGCTGTTGAATTTCCTGCTGCACATCATCGCAGGCAGTTCCCTCAGGCTTAGCTGATTCTTCCAGAAACGCATCCAGGTCATCTACATCAGCAAACGTGTCGTCCGACTCATTAATAGAATGATTGACAGCAGGCAGTGTGGCGGGATCCCGTCGGGCCATATGAAACAGACCAACCACGGAATCAGCTCGCTGCCATTCGTCCATATAGTCAGGACGCACCATAGTCTCAGGCAAAAGCTGCTCTTCGCGGACCATCTCCACCAACTGTCGGAAGGTGACAGGCCCAACCTCTTGATCAGACTGTTTATAATGCCAATTGGTTGCCATTTTCAGTCACTCTGATAATTGAAGAATGTTATTTTATGCCTGAGATACTTATCTACCCTACTTAATAAAATGGTAAAATAACAGATCGCAAAGCAGTATACAGTACAGTATTGGTGAATGCAAACATTTGCTCACTAGCCTGTGTTCTGTTTTGTTGTCACGTCTCCGTTGTCACGTCTCCAGGGTTGTTTAGTAAGAAGTATCTTAGTTTGAGCGGCATTACGGTTAAATGTGATGTGTTCCAGCATTTGTGATGTCAATGTTGATGAGATGAAATGGTACCCAGACTGTGATTGCTGCTCTGGCCGAGTTGTTTTCTTCCCGAGGAGTGCCGCAGCGCATCCGGAGTAACAACGGCCCGGATTTTGTCTCCTGAGTCATTCAACACTGGCTGAGTCAACTGGAGATCAACTCGTTGTATCTCGAGCCGGGAGCCCCCTGGATAAATGGTTATGCGGAAAGTTTCAACAGTCGATCCCGGATGAACTCCTGGCAGTCGAAGTGTTTGAGAAGCCGGGAACAGCCTGCAGGCTCACAACTGTCAGGCAGGAAGATTACAACGGCCAACGCCGACATGGTTCGCTGGGAGATACTACCCCGGCAGAGTTTGCGAGTCGCTGTGCAGTTTCCAATCGAGCTGCGCCCTCATTCCCACTGCACAGCGAAATCACCTAAACCAACCTGCATAAGACCTGGTACAGGTTTTTGAGGTAGGTCAGATGCAGCTGAATTGAGCTTATTGTTTCCTAGAAATCTAAGTTAAATATTTTACTTCATGGAGCTTGTTCGACTAGACTGGTTGTTACTCTGCCGTAGTCTGAGAAATATTGGCTTTGTTCCGTTTAGTTTTAATCATTTTATTGTACAAGGCATAATTAGCAGAATTATGACCAAAGCCTACTCGCCAAGTGCCTCTTGATTAATTGACGAAGTGTTGCTGCGATGCTCGATAGAGATTGCAAGAGAACGTAAAACTTCTAAGTAATTTATTCAACTCAAGGAATCTTACTGTAGATTCCCATTATGTGTTGTTCTTGTGATGCCGGTTAAGAATCAGGCTCTATTGGAGGAATCCAAATGAAACAATTCTTCATCTTATGCACCTGGCTACTGGCCACGCTGATTCCTCTGATTCAGGTGTCTCAAACACAGGGAGCAGATTCAAAGCCAGCAATAATTTCGATCAATGAGTTCGTCCAGTTGGATACTGTTGAGCAAAAAAAACTGTTGCTGAAAATGTTTCAGAAGCGGTTAGACCATTCCAAAAATCTATTTTATGACGTCGAAATAACTTCATCTATCTTTTATAACGAAAAACCTGGAGAACTGAAGGAGCTCAAAAAGAAGACACCTTTCAGGAGATACCAGGAATGGAAACTGAATGATTCGTATAGGATGGATACGGATATGTATCGATCTGATGGCACCACACTTTCTGAGCGGATTGTTGATGGATACGATGCTAAAGAAGGCGTGTCCCGCGGTACAATCACCTATCTTAATAATAAAGAATATAATAGCGCGCGGATCGATACAATACACGATCCTATCGTCGGTGATAATCGCTACATCTTCTGGTTGAGTGGTGAATACCCCCACAAAGAATTGTATTTATTTCAGTATCTTATCAATCATAAAGATGAGTTCGAAATTGAAGCTCCAGTGAAGGGAGATAAAGTACAACTGACAGTAGGGTATCAACCACACTGGACAACGAAATTTGGTGGGAAACGTGTTTTCATTCTTGATCCTGAAAAAGGGTGTCTCCCAATTGAAGGTACTTCACGTTGGAATGAAACATCTGAAAATAACGGTAAGAAGTATTGGCGTGTCGAGAAGTTTGTTGTCACAGAGAGTGAGTTGGTTGGAGGCGTTTGGATGCCAGTCAAAATACGGGAGATCATTGATGCTTCTTCAATACCGGACACTGCCGCAGTTTATGATATTGAAGTCAAAAGAATCGAACATGGCACAGTATCGTCTTCTGATTTGAATGTTCGTTTCCCGGAGGGATATACAGTAGTGGATGCGATCAAGGGGGTCTCTTATACCACTGATGCTACCGGGAATCCTGCTGGACCAGTAGAACTTGTCATGGGAGGCCCTCCTGTAGTGAATAGTTCTAAACCAGTCCAAAATGAGGTAAACCCAATCTGGCGATACATAGTCGTTTTGAATGTGGTGATGTTGGCCTGTTTTATCTCTTTTTTGTTTTATAAACGACACAAAAGGCGTGAAAGTGTGCACTAAGCTCTGTGGCCTATGATATTTCCAAAGGATAGATTAATAGGAAAGTGAAAGATCTAATTCGTAGGGACTGACTGTTTCGCGTTCCCGCATCACTGACGATCACAGCGGGAGAAAGTTTTACCTTAGCATGAGGAACAATGGCCCCTCCGTCAATCAGGCATGCCAGATAGCTAAGAAATCCCGGCACCATTTGACGTAAAAGTATTCCACATTCAAAAGATTCGAGAGCTGATTCATGGAACGAATCGTGAAAACATTTCCGAAGTTGGGTAGCTGACTCAGGCAGCTTTATTTAAAGACGGGGGCTCAGTTGATAGTTTGATCGTCGATTTGATATTTCAATTTCACGTTGAGTTGTTAATAACAGTTCAACGGTTTTTTTATTAAGTGTTTGTTGAGTAAGCAATCTCGCAACCGAGCAGGGCCTCTCGATCTTTGAAGACCGGTTTTCTTAAATGCGGAAGCTTATTGTCCGCTGCCCAACCAGGCTGGTAGTTGGGCGCTCAGGTGATTTTGCCTCTTCCCCCGCTTTACACATGTTTTCGGTGATCAAACGGGGGGGGAAACAGATGCAACGCCGATCTTATCGGGTTTGGCACATTTTTCGCTAACCTTCTGGTATTCCTGTTTTGCAACAACAAAACTTCCCCCAGAGTTTAACCAGAGGTCGCAGCCGATGATTGACAACCGCAAAAGTACTGTGAACAGCTTTCAGGCCCGTGAAGGGGTACTGGAAACCATTGGGGCGACTCCCTTGATTCGCCTGCGTCGCTATCTGGGCAGCTCCGATGTAGCGCTGTTTGCTAAAGTGGAATGTTTTAATCCGGGAGGCAGTGCGAAAGATCGGCCTTCACGCGCCATGATTGAAGAAGCCTTTCATACGGGCGAAATTCATTCGAACACAACGATCATCGAATCTTCTTCAGGGAATATGGGAATTGGTCTGGCACAGGTCTGTCGCTATTACGGGCTGCCGTTTATCTGTGTGGTCGATGTGCGGGCGCAACCTCAAAATATTGCGATTATGAAAGCCCTGGGGGCAGAAATCGAAATGGTAACAGAACCCCTCGAAGGCGACTTTCTGAGAGCGAGACTGGCAAAGGTCAAGTCTCTGCTGAAAACGATTCCTGATTCGTTCTGGCCTAATCAGTATGGTAACAGGCATAATCCCGGGGCACATGAAAACGGAACAATCAAAGAGATCGACGAAGCACTGAATGGTCAACTCGATTACCTGTTTGTCGCGACGAGCAGCACGGGAACGATTCGTGGTTGTCGCGATTATCTGAGGAAGTGCGGTCGCAAAACAAAGATCGTCGCCGTCGATGCGATGGGTAGTGTTTTGTTTGGAGGCAAAGCAGGCGTCAGACGCATCCCCGGACTGGGGGCTGGGAATATCCCCGAACTGGCAGAGGGACAGCAGTTCGATGTGGTACGCCGTGTATCGGAACTGGACTGTGTGGCCGGCTGCTGGCGCATGGTTCAGAAAGAAGCAATGCTCGTCGGCGGTTCAGCAGGCGGCGTTCTGGAAACGGTGCGCGCGATGAAACACGAATTGCAGGATAAAATCTGTGCAGCGATTCTCCATGACTCAGGCACACGTTACCTGGACACGATTTTTTCCCCGGAGTGGGTAGAAAACACCCTGGGGTATACCGAATCCGAAGTGCAACAGCGGCTGGAGAGTAACCTCTGTATCGACTGTGGCCTGCGTGATCGTGGTTATGCCTTCCATCCCCCTCAGTGCTCAGACTTGTCCTCGTTCTAAAACGCATCACTTTTCGTAATAGCGTCTGTCATTCTAATTAACTCGGTCCCAATGGATCTCGAGTCGTTACAGTAAATCTGGACACAGTCTAATGCTCGGTCTGATTGAACAAAAAAATGAACTTACCGTACCCGCGAGTAAGCGTCCTCCGTATCGTATTGCGTTGGTGGGCTGTGGTCCTAAAGGCATGTACTGCCTGGAACGACTGATCCATCGCATCAACCTCTTCGACTCTCATAGTGAAATTCAAATTATTCTATTTGAACCAGAGAAATACCCGGGCGCAGGCCCCATTTATCACCCCGATCAACCGCACTATCTGCGGATGAATTATGCGTCCGGAATGATCGATACGTGGTCTGAAATACCGACTCCTCGAGAGAAAGATGTGTATCCGGATCTGGTTCACTGGCTGCAGCGATATTACCCGGAAATGGCGGACCCGAACGGGGTCATCCCGCGCGCTGTTACGGGAGAATACCTGATTGACTGTTATCATAAAATCCTGCAGTCTTGCCCGGACTTCTGCAGCATTGAACACAGACAACAGAAAGTGATTGATCTCAAACGGTCTCATGGCCGCTGGATATTGAAAACGGACACCACGTCTGAGAGCTACGATGAAGTCCTGATCTCTATCGGACATGAGGGCTGGCGCAGTGCTTCAGATGATCAGGATCAGTCTGAAACCGTCCTGCCTCATGTTTTTCCCGTGACAGAGATGCTCTCTGAACAACGCATCCCTGCAGGAGCGAGTGTTGCAGTGCGAGGGTTTGCGCTGACGTTTATTGATGCCTGTCTGGCGTTGACGGAAGGGCGGGGGGGATCATTCTCCTGTCATGCAGGCAAATGGAAGTATCAACGATCGGGAGAAGAAGCAGGCTGCATCCTGCCCTTTTCGCGCAGCGGTCGGCCGATGTTTCCCAAGCCGGACTATCAACAGCTTGCATTACCGGGACAGCTGGAAACCATCTGGGAGCAGGGACGGTCTCGTCTGATGCATCTGGAACAGCCGGAGCAGGGACTGGAATTTGAAACCATGATCTGGCCTGTCCTTTTACAGACAGCTGCCAAAGCGTTAGTGCTGGTCAATCCCCAGCAGTTTCCACAGATCAAGTCGACAGCGAAACAGCTGGCATCCTGGTACGCTCTATGGATCAGCAGCACCTGTTCTGCCGATGAAGTTTATGTACTCTTGACGCGTGCATACGGCGTCGCGACCGGGCGGGAACGGCCGGATGAAATCTGGGCACTGGGTGAAGCATTTCGACAGCTCTATTCGACACTCGTCCGCAGAATCAGTCACGGCGGTTTATCGGATTCCAGCTGGGATGGCTTTTCGAAATGTGCCATCGAAATGGAGCGTCTCGCCTTTGGGCCTCCGGCTGAAAATACAGGACGGATGCTGGCGTTGATGGAAGCGGGTCTGATCAATCTGGAATTTCTGAACGGTAATATGATTCAGAATGGAACTACTCTGAAACTGAAACAGCAGAACAGAGTACTTGAGGTGGATCGTCTCGTGCACGCCGTCATTCCCCACTGCCAGCAGTTCGCTGAAGGTTCCATTCTGTCCAAACTGATCTCAAGTGGCTGGGCGCGTCAGATGAAGGGAGCAGGTGCCATCGACATCAATCGGTCGGGACGTCCTGTTGCTGAGAACGGAGCGGTGACGCGCGGACTGGCAGTCATCGGACGCGCGACCGAAGGTTGTGTACTGGGGAACGATACCCTGACGCGACAGTTGCATAAGCATCCCGATCAGTGGGCCCGTTCTGTCTGTCGGCACATTCAACAGAGGTAATACCGTATGAACACGCTCCAAATTGATGATCCTGCTTTAAGTTCCCGCTTCGAAAATGAAGAAAATCCGGAGAGATTACGGGAATACTGTCGGGGAGTTGCCCCGCTGCCAGCCCGACTGGAAACCTGGATGCAGTCATTGTGCAGCGGTCCGGTACTGGCTGAAATGGTGCAGGAATATGGCTCGCCGCTGAATCTACTCTGCACTGAGCCTTTTCAGCGGAATATCAATCTGCTGCGGGAGACTGCCGGTGCATTTCAGTTGGATTTTGAAGTCTATTTTGCCCGCAAAGCAAATAAGTGTCTGGCTTTTGTCGAAGCAGCGAATCAGCTGGGCTGCGGAATTGATACCGCCAGTACAAATGAAGTCAGGCAGTCGCTTGCGCTGGGAGTTCCCGCCGAAAAAATAATCTGCACCGCAGCGGTGAAGAGCGAAGAACTATTGCGGTTGTGTATCAAAACGGGAATTACGATTTCCATTGATAATGTTGATGAACTTTTACTGACGCAACGCCTGGCGCGCGAAGCAAAACGACAGACGAAGATCGCATTAAGGATCAGCGGGTTTACTTTTGAAGATCGGAAACTGAATTCCCGTTTTGGTTTTGACATCATGGAGATTCCTTCGCTGGTTCAACGTTTCTGGTCGCAGGGTCTGGCAGAAGCAGGTACTCTATGCATTTCAGGGCTGCATTTCCATCTGGACGGCTACAGCCGACAGCAGCGGATTGCGGCAATTCGACAGTTGTTACCCTGTATCGATATCTTGCGATCGAAACAGCATCCAGTGACGTTTCTGGACATGGGGGGCGGCATTCCCATGAACTATCTCGAGTCGAAATCTGACTGGGAGCTTTTCTGGCGGGAACACCGCCTGGCGCTGCTGGGGAACCGACCGCCACTGACCTGGGAGAATCATGGACTGGGTCTGATCGCGGATGAAGGCAGGCTGCTGGGCAAACCGAAGTGTTATCCCTATTATCAATCGCCTGTCCAGCAGGAGTGGTTGAAGCAACTTCTCCAGGCAGAAAGCGAAGAGACAACGATTGCCGAATCACTCTGCCGCCGAAAACTTCAACTGCGGTGTGAACCCGGCCGCAGTGTTCTGGATGGTTGTGGCATGACCGTGGCGCGAGTCGAATTTCGCAAGCAGCACAGCAATGGCCACTGGTTCATCGGACTTTCCATGAATCGCACACAGTGCCGGACCAGTAGCGATGATTTTCTGGTCGATCCCCTGTTGATCCCGGCTGGCAAAGCCGACCTGGCACAGGAGCCGACAGTAGCAATAGAAGGCTATCTGGTAGGCGCCTATTGTACTGAATCTGAGTTCTTGAGCCTGCGGCGATTACAGTTTCCTCAAGGGGTGTCGCTGGGAGATCTGATTGTCTTCCCGAATACCGCGGGCTATTTCATGCATTTTCTGGAAAGTCGATCGCATCAGTTTCCGCTCGCTCAAAATGTCTTCTTTGATCCGACAGAAGAACAGTTTAATCTCGATCTGATCGACAAAGAGAATTTATGAAATGTACTGATGAAACCGCAGCTGGCACGACATTTATGTTCTGATCTGTTGTGGTGAGAGGGATAGGGGATGACAACTCAATTCGACATTCTGATACTGGGGTCCGGTCCCTCGGCGACCCGTATTGCGGAACGGTGTGCTGAAAAATATCGGGTCGCAGTAATTGACTCACAGGAGATCGGGGGCATCTGTGCCTTGCATGGCTGCAATCCCAAAAAGGTACTGGTTCATGCCGCAGAACTGGTTGACTGGGTCTCACGCTCGAAAGGCCAGTTGATTGATCAGCACAGCCAGGCAAACATCGACTGGTCGCAGTTAATTGCGTTCAAAGAGACGTTTACCAATCCGGTGACGCCTCAAAAAACAAAAAAGTTTCAACAGAAGAATATCAGCCTCTTCCACGGGCAAGCTCATTTCACAGGATTAAATACCATCGAAGTTGATGGTGTCTCTCTGGAAGGTGAAAAAATCGTGGTTTGTACTGGTGCGAAACCGGCAACGCTCCATTTTCCCGGAGAGGATTTACTGACGCACAGCGATCAGTTTCTGGAAACCCAAAAATTACCGTCAGAGCTGATATTTATTGTCGGCGGTTATATTTCATTCGAATTTGCCCATGTGGCTCGGCGCGCTGGATCAGCAGTCACTGTGGTGGAACAGAATGAGCGACCGCTTACTGGTTTTGAACCCTCCCTGGTTGACACGCTCGTAGAGTATTCGCGTTCTCTGGGAATCGATATTGTCCTGTCTGCATGTGTGCAGTCCTTATCCAAAACGAAAGACAGGAAACTTCAACTGACGGTTCAAAATTCGGATGCGCAAAAAGAGTATTTTGCAGAGATGGTCGTGCATGGGGCAGGACGGGTTCCGGCAACCGCTGGGCTGGATCTGGAACGAGCTGTCGTTGAATATGACGAAACCGGTATCAAAGTCAATGAATATATGCAGAGTGTTTCCAATCCGCATGTCTACGCAGCCGGGGATGTCGTAGCCACCGCTCAACCCCGATTAACGCCGGTGGCGAATCAGCAGGGGTATACGATTGTGAAAAATATTCTAGAGGGGAATCATGAAACCCCCGATTATGGCGTGGTTCCCCGTGTGCTGTTTACTGTTCCTCAACTGGCATCAGTGGGTATGGACGAGACACAAGCCAGTGAGGCAGGGTATGTTTATGAGACTCAAACCGGCGATATGAGTCAGTGGGGATCACTTCGAAAAGTTGGCATGACCTGCGCTGCCTATAAAATTCTTGTTGAGAAATCGACCGATCAAATACTGGGCGCACATCTGCTGGCACCTGATGCCGCTGAAACGATTAACCTGTTTGCGATGGCGATGAAGTTCCGTCTGACGGCAAAAGAGGTCAAATCGGTACTGTTTGCTTTTCCTACTTCGGCATCAGGAATTCGGAATATGCTCTGAAATAAGAAAACCAGAACTAATGGGGAAAATTTCAGTTTGTGTCGGATTCAAAATGTAAGACTGACGTTGGGCAAAAATCAGAATCCTGAGAAGGGCTTCAAAATGCATAGGGATCGGGGGGAACCTGACCGAGTGGTTCTGCTTGTTCCACTGGAATCTCGGGGAGAGGTTGCAGTGAGGGAATCTCAAGCCGCTGTACGATGTCAGCTTTGCGTTCCATGAACGATAAGATATCGTCTTTAATCTGCCAGCGATCTGCAATTTTTGTGAATTGCGGCGGCCACTGATCGCCGATGCGATAGACGAAGGTCCAATGTTTTTCCCGGTAAACCAGGAGAGCAACATTTTCATCGTACCATTCAAGTAGACCGACATCGCATCCGAAAAAGGGATTGTAGGACTCAATATCGATAGCAGAATCGCGACCGCGACCGGAGGCGTCAACAAAATGAATCTTAATACTGATATCAACGAACTGCTTGCCTTGCTTCGCCTGTGATTCAATATACACAATCCGTTTCTGATCGGGGTGGACGGCTGCAGCAATGATTTCACATTCAAAGCCATTCTGATTGATCAGGTATGTTTCTCGATTCATCAGAGCAGCTGCTTTTGCGATCTGTTCCTGACTGGGTTTGACACCATTGCAGGCACGAAGAGATTTACCAAACTTCCAGGGATTCGGGATTCCTTCTGAAAATATGTGATCGGATTCCAGGTTCACAATATGGTTCCTGTCTGATGAGAAAGAAGATCAAACTGTACTTTTTTATCATATCCGTTTTTACACCTGGATCCCAGAAAATACCCGGGAAGAGGAACTCAAATGGGATTGTATTTAGAAGGACCGGTCTGGTGGTTGCTTTTCAAGAGAATTCCAATTAGACCTGAGTGATGGGAACGAAATTCGCAATTAGTCTATCAGAAGTGTAATTCTGGTGCCGAATTATTGATTCCTGTATCGGAAAGCAATATTCTTGCGCACATCCTGCAAATTTATCAGGCACGCCTGCCTCTGCCTGACTGTTTAAAAAGTATGTACATCAATGCCTGAAGTCGAATGGGAACGTCTTGTCAACGAATCGGAGCGTGAATCTGGTGCCAACTGGAAACGCTGGGGACCTTATCTGGCGGAGCGTCAGTGGGGGACAGTAAGGGAAAGCACCGCGGATGGTGATCCCTGGCTGAATTTTACCCATGAGGGGGCGACCTGGCGGACTTACCGCTGGGGGGAAGACGGTCTGCTGGGAATCAGTGATCGGCAGTGCCGCCTCTGTTTCAGTCTGACATTGTGGAACGGCAAAGACCCGATTTTGAAGGAACGCCTTTTCGGTCTCACCGGACCGGAAGGCAACCACGGGGAAGATGTCAAAGAGGCCTACTACTACCTGGACTCGACTCCCTCGCATTCGTACATGAAGGCACTCTATAAGTACCCGCAGTCCGAATTTCCTTATGCAAAACTCCGCGCGGAGAATGCAAAACGATCTCGTAAAGAGCCGGAATACGAATTAACCAATACCGGTATCTTCGACGAAGCACGCTACTTTGATATTGAAATTGAATACGCCAAAGCGGCTGACGAAGACATTCTGATTCGAATCACCGTATTCAATCGCGGTCCGGAAGCGGCGCCGCTGCATTTACTGCCGACCTGGTGGTATCGCAATACATGGAGTTGGGGCGAGACCCTGGAACGCCCCAGCAAAAAACCCAGCCTGGCCCAAATCGAACCGGATCGGTTGCTGGCAAAGCATGAGTCTCTAGGCGAGTTTCAGTTAATCGCTGATGCCGGTCCAGACGGAAATCTGCCAGATTGGTTGTTTACCGAAAATGAAACGAATACCTGGCGGTTCGATGATCACAACAGCAAGCGACCGTCCTGTAAGGATGCCTTTCATCTGGCGGTAGTGGAAGGTATCGAAAACGTCGTCAATCCTCGTCCGAAAGGGACCAAATCCGCAGCCCATTACCAGTGTACGGTTCCCGCTGGCGAGTCGGTTGAATTTCGTTTTCGCATGTCCGCGGTTGAAGTATTACCGGACGAAGCGTTTGGCTCCGGGTTTAGTGAAGTATTTGAACAACGGATTGATGAAGCCGACCGCTATGCCGAATCGCTGGTTGCGCCGGGGCTCTCGGATGACGAAGTGCAGATCTTAAGGCAGGCCAATGCCGGCCTGTTATGGACCAAACAGTTCTATCACTATGTCATCCCTCGCTGGTTGAAGAATCCACGCAAAGGGGAGGACTCGACTCCTTCACCCGGATTGCCCAGCCCACGCAATAAAGACTGGGGGCATTTATACAACCGGAACATCATCTCGATGCCCGACAAGTGGGAATACCCGTGGTACGCTGCCTGGGATTCCGCTTTCCACCTGATTCCCTTTGCCAAAATCGACCCCTATTTCGCGAAGGAACAGGCGATCCTGTTTCTGCGCGAGTGGTACATGCATCCCAACGGTCAGCTGCCTGCTTACGAATGGAACTTCAGCGATGTGAATCCGCCCGTGCATGCCTGGGCCTGCTGGCGCGTCTATCAGATGACGGCCTCCAACGGCGACCGTGACCGGAACTTCCTCGAACGCGTATTCCAGAAGCTGCTGCTGAACTTTACCTGGTGGGTGAACCGCAAGGATATTCGCGGCAAGCATGTTTTCAGTGGGGGATTCCTCGGGCTGGATAACATCGGAATTTTCGATCGCTCCAAACCACTGCCGACAGGCGGGCATCTGGAGCAGGCTGACGGGACTGCCTGGATGGCATTTTACTGTTCGAGTATGTTGTCGATCGCGTTTGAACTCGCGGATGGCAATCCTGCCTATGAAGACATGGCATCGAAATTCTTTGAGCATTATGTCTCAATCGCTGAAGCAATGAATTCACTCGATGGAACCGGACTGTGGGATGAAGAAGACGGTTTTTATTACGATCATCTGTATCTGAATGACCAGAGTATCCCGCTCAAAATTCGTTCGATTGTGGGTTTGATTCCTCTGTTCACGGTCGATGTGCTGTTTGATGAAACGATTGATAAGCTGCCCGGATTCCGTAAGCGAATGGACTGGTTCCTCAAGAGTCGTCCCGATCTGACGAAATTCATGACTTACATGGAACGGGATCAGGAAACCGAAAACTGTGGACGCCGCCTGCTGGCGATTCCGACCCGCGAGCGTCTGCTGCGATTATTGCGTTACCTGCTGGACGAAGAGGAGTTTCTGTCCAATTTTGGGATTCGCTCACTTTCTAAATATCACGAGGCGCATCCGTTTGAATACGAATTGAACGGAGAAAAACTGTGCGTGCAGTATATGCCGGCAGAGTCGGATAGTGGCCTGTTTGGCGGGAATTCCAACTGGCGCGGCCCGATCTGGTTTCCGCTGAATTACCTGTTGATTGAAGCGTTGGAGCGGTACCACCTGTTCTACGGTAAATCGCTGCGGGTAGAATGTCCGACCGGTTCCGGCGTGTATATGGATCTGCAGGAAGTTGCCGACGAAATACGCAAACGACTCTCAAGACTGTTTCTGTCGAAAGATGACGGCGACCGTCCCAGTTACGCGCGGACGAATGTCCTGTTGAACGATCCGCACTGGCGGGACCTGGTTCTGTTCTATGAATATTTTGATGCCGAAACAGGGCGGGGACTGGGGGCCAGCCACCAGACCGGGTGGACGGCTCTGATTTCACCAATTCTGGGAACACTGGCCAGTCGCTGTTTACAGGAAGAGCAGAAAAAGCAGTCTGCACCGGGGGCCATGCAGCCGGCGGAGACGGATTGAAATCACAGCAACTGATGCCGAAACAGTCGCTGCCAGGCATTGATTCATTAAGGATAACGAAACACATGCTGATTCGTGCCGGGAAACTTCTCGTTTTGTTCAGCAAGTAATTGACAAAGATATAAGTATACGTAAGAATTGATTTCGAGAGATCCAGATTCGTCTCGTCAGGAAAAACGACTCCTTTGGTGAAGACAGATGGAGTGAAAGCACGATCCCACTTGCGTGCACGAATGACGAATTGCTCTCAGCCTTCCTCCAGCTAAAAATGCAGAGCTCGCATTTACGGTATTGTATTGCCTTCCTACCTCTTCATTAATTAGCAGGATTTCATGATGCAACGTCGTGGATTTACATTGATCGAATTGTTGGTGGTCATTGCCATCATTGCTATTCTCATTGCTCTTTTACTTCCCGCGGTTCAACAGGCCCGGGAAGCGGCTCGTCGTTCCAGTTGCAAAAACAATCTGAAGCAGCTTGGTATCGCTTTGCATAACTATCACGAAGCACATGCAGTTTTTCCGCCTGGCTGGATAGTGCCTCAGTTCATGTCTTCGGGGGGCACTCCAGTTCCCAGTAATGACCATCGTTATGTTGGCCATAACCCTGCCTGGGGACTGTACCTGCTTCCGTTTCTGGATCAGGCACCGCTGTACAATCTGCAGGACTTTAACAAAAGTGACTACCAGGTTTATGTCCACGGGGGCTCGTTCGTATCCGGCCATGGACTGCTGCAGGGACCTAACAGCACGAATATGCTGGGCACGACACTGTCCGTCTTCTCATGCCCGTCAGATACGCAGTTCAATAAAGGGACCACCATCAACGGTTACGGCCGATCCAGTTATGTCAGCTGTCGTGGTAACATCAACAACTATGGACAGGCGACTTCAATGAACCCCATGCCTGGCGTGTTCTATACAAACTCTTCGACACGATTTCGCGATATCATCGACGGCACGAGTAACACCATCGCGCTGGGTGAAGTCAGTAACAATCAATATACCGAAGTTGACAGCAGCTCAATCTACGAAACAGGGGGAGCCTGGGGCGGAATCGGGATTCACAAACGCTACACACTAGTCTCCCGCAATACAAATTCCACCCGCCCCATCAATCGAAGTACACCCGATGATGACGGCGTCTATCCGTTCGTGGTCGACAGCGACGGTTTCGGCAGTCTGCACACGGGGGGCGCACATTTCACACTTTGTGATGGCAGCGTGCGTTTCATCAGCGAAAACGTCAGCATCGCCATCTATGGGAACCTCGGCGACCGCGCGGACGGTAAAGTTCTGGGAGAATTTTAAACAGATCGTCTGTGTAAGAGTCCGTCTGTTCCCACTGTTTCGTTTTTCTGTTAAGTCTGTCGTGGAGATGTCTGGATGAACCGTCTGTCGTTTGCTGTATTGCTGACTTTGTTTCTCGGTCTGACCGGTCTGTCAGGTTGTGGTAGCAGTAATGATGGCCCTGAACGTTATGATGTCAGTGGCTCCATCAACTATAAAGGAGCGCCCCTGGAGAGTGGGCGTATTACATTCGTGCCTGATGCGGAAAAAGGGAATGAAGGTCCCGTAGGCTACGCCATGATCAAAGGGGGTAAGTACGATACGGGAGCGTCCGGCGGGAAGGGGACTGTCGCCGGCGCGATTCAGATCCTGATCACCGGATATGACTTCACTGCAACCGGTTCTAATGAAATCCGTCCGCCTCTGTTTGAGGATTACCAGGCGACAGCGGAGATCGACCCCACGCAGGCCTCGACGACCCTCGACTTCGATGTCCCGGCCACCGCCACGAGCAAGAAGTAGGCTGTTTCGAATACGATCTTTCAGGAACCACTGATCCCCTCTATACTCTGATGCAGAACTGCCAACATCTGTACGGGGGAGTCCGCTTTGAAACCGAATCATCTACCTGTCAGCGATTCTGTGCCTTATTTTAATGCGCTGGCACAATGTGTCGATCACTGGGGGTTGGTTCCTGAAAAGACAGTATTGGTACGCGACGGTGTGAATCATGTGTTTGCCACCGAATTCGTTGATGGGGCACCGGTCATTATTCGCATCAGCGACGGAGTCGTGCGCGATCGCGACGAACTGCTGGGGGAATTGCTCTGGCTGGAACATCTGATTCAGCATGGCTGTACGGTCACCACACCTGTTCCTTCCCGTCGTGGCGAACTGCTGGAAACAATCGGTCTGGATGAAGGAGCCATGCATGTCTGCTGCTTCAAGCGATTTGGAGGTCGGCAGCTCGATCCCACAAATACCGCAGAGTGGAATGACGAGCTGTTTCTGAAACTGGGGCGTGCACTCGGAAGGATTCATCGGGCATCAGACCAGCTGCAGTTACCTGTCGACCGAGACCGAAGGCCCTGGTACGAGATCAAACTTGGTCAGTTTCCCGATCCACTGCCAGAAATCTTCAACCCTGTTGTTGTTGACGCGATGCGCGAGTTTACAGACGATTGTCGCAGCCGACCAACTGTGCCCCGTCACTATGGTCTGGTACATCGCGATTTTCATGCGGGGAACTTTCTGGTAGAGGAGGGCAAGGTCCAGGTGATCGATTTCGACCTGGGTTGTTATGGTTGGCGTGCCATGGATCTGGCGGTACTGCTTTTTATCTATTACTACTATCCCAGCCTGCAGGTTCCGGGTGCCTGCGCGGAGACGGCGGGACATGTTCTGGCAAAGCTGGTAGAAGGTTACCGGGAAGAATACACAATCGACCGCGAACAGTTAGAGACCGTAGCAGACATGATCATGTTGAATACGGTGTCCAACTACTTCCTGATGCTGCCCGACCCGGAACACTGGCAGACTGCGATGGGGAACCCGCATCCGCATGTCAGGAAAAGTCTGGCGTGGATCGAACAGCTCTGGCTGAATGGTCAAAAACTGTACGTCGATCTCAAACAGTGTCAGCTGTGAAGCCTGGAATTCCTCATGATTCGGGATTGATTGATAACCGTGCGCAATTCGAGTAGCCTGAAGGCTGGTTTTCCTTTTTTCAATCCTTACCCGCCTCGATGGGATCTCTTATGCTGCTCAAATTTCAAAAAGTCTGTTGTCTTTTCGCCGTATCTGTAGCTGGGTTTTCTTCCAGCATGTTGTTTTCTGCAGAAAAATACACGGAACACCCGGGTACGAAAGGGAACGGCAGCTATGTTGTCGGTCCCAAATACAAGGTTGATCCAGCGCTCACGGATCAGGGCAACCCCAAGGGGAAACGGTTCGAGTTTGAGATGCCTCTGGCGGAGAGTAAAATCTTTCCCGGTACCGACAATACACTCGATCCGAAAAAAGAAGTACGGGAAACCCGTAAGATCTTCGTCTACGTTCCCGCCGCGTACAAAGATGGAACGAAAGCACCGATTCTGGTGATGCAGGACGGACCGAACCGGATGGACCTGGTCTGCAATGCCCTGGACAATCTGACGATTTCGAAAGATCCTGCGCGCAGGCTGCCGGCGTTTATTGTAATCGCAGTCCAGAACGGCGGTAACGACGGGAAGGGGAGTGAGCGCGGCCTGGAGTACGATACAATGTCCGACCGCTACGCCCGGTTTATCAATGACGAAGTTCTGCCGGCTGTGCTGAAGAACAAACAGATTCGCGCCGCTTATCCGCACATCGCCTTTACCGATAATCCCTGGGGCAAGGCCACCATGGGCTGCAGTTCCGGCGGGGCGGCTGCGCTGACGATGGGCTGGTTCCGTCCTGATCTCTTCCGCCGTCTGATCACGTATTCCGGCACCTTTGTCGATCAGCAGGACGATGATGCGCCTCAGGAAGCAGAATATCCTCTGGGCGCGTGGGAATATCATTCGAGCATGAAGCTGATTGAAAACAGCGACAAAAAGCCGCTACGAATTTTCACACATGTGGCGGAAAATGATAACCGGGCCGACGATCCGGAAGAGACCTACCATAACTGGGTGATGGCTAATGAGCGAACCGCCGAGGCGCTCAAGTCCAAAGGTTACGACTATCGCTACGTCTATAGCAAGGGGACCCGACACTGCGACCGCAAAGTCTTCGAACAGACTCTGGCTGACACACTACTCTGGATGTGGCAGGGATATCATGCCGAGTGATTCGATTGCAAACTATGAACAGTTCTAAAGGTACAATTATGGAAGGAAAAAAGGGTAGCCCCGAATGCAATTCGGGGTGAGCGCAGTGAACAGAAACGGTCAGTGAAAGCTTACTTCACGAGGAAAGGTTACTGGATTTGAAGTCTGACCGTTTTACATTGCTCAATTGTTACAGGTAATGCCGATGTCGATGCAACTCGATACGTGGAACAGATTGACAAACTCCGAGCGGGTAGATACGGCGATCGCAGCTGTGAAAACGCTCCCCGTCCGTTTTGCCTATTCCGGCATCAGAACGTTTCAGTCGGGGGAGCAGAAAAATACCCTGGCGATCTTCACATACGATTGCGCGGAATTTGTCCTCATTCCCGGACAGACGCTCCGCCTGGGATTTACCTGGAAACGGCCTTTTCCACTCACGGAAGAAGAAACAGAACTCTGGGAGATGGCCCGTGAGGAATTCGAATCTGAAATTTCCTTCGACGATTATCTGGACGAACTTTTGACGCCGTTGCGTACGGTCTCCCTCTCTCCCTTTCTTCTGGAGGCACAGGCCCGGATTCCCGGAAGGAAGCAGGTCCAGGACAATCCCCCCGCGTATGTAGAACCGGCAGTGCGTCATTCACAGATCAAAGCCGAGCTGGAATCCCAGGGGTTCCGACTTCCCACTTCAGACGAATGGGAATATGCCTGCGGTGCAGGGGCCGGCACACTCTTTCGCTGGGGCGATCATAGCCCACTCAACCGGAGCCCGTCTGCAGATCAGGACTGGTTGCATGCGCAACCCAATGCCTTTGGGTTAACAATCGCGAACAATCCCTGGAACTGGGAACTGGTGGCAGAACCCGGTGTCATGCGCGGCGGGGATGGCGGCGGAATGAGTTGTGGGGGAGACTTACCTTATATGTTTGAGTGGCACCTGCTGGCAACGTCGTATACTTATCATTCTCAATCCGCTTTGGAAGATAAACCGATCTTCGGTGCGCATGTCCGTCGTACCATCTCGGTTCAGCTCTGAAACGGCCTCTGTTTTATACCCGCGTATTCAAATTAGAATGAGGGCTCTTGTCCTCCCGCCATCTTGTTATGCGAGAAAGCAACCAATGAAGCCGAAGTTTTATAAATTTGACGATCACTTTGAGGGTGTGGGGGTAGACCCGCAACATCAGACGATGGGGGCCGACTATGATTATGATGCACCGGATTCCGTACATCAGTTGCCCTTCGATGGGTTACCTGACTTCACCCCCAACTTTAATACAGTACTGCTGGAAGACCGGGCGATCGTTACGGATCTGATCAGCTCGGCACCGATCCGGAACTGCGGCTGGTTGATCAGCGGGAAGTTCAAGTCGATCCTGGAGACGTTCACACTGCCACCACACCAGTTTTACCCGGTACCGGTTATCCATCGTCGTGCGAAGATTCCGGATTACTGGTGGTTGCAGTTGCCGCAACCCCCGGTGAGTATTCCCCCTGAGGCAAGCTATGCCGAGGCGGAAGATCTGATTTTTGACTGTGAAGCTTTACATGACGTCGCCCTGTTCAGTCTTTATCGACCACCCCGTTTTACGGGATGTTATATGCGCAAAGATCTGAAAGCGGCAATCGAAGCAGCCGGAATCACGGGGTATCGACTCAGTACTCCCCGCTTGTTTCGTTAGCTGGTTTAGGGGCTTATGAATCTCGATCCGGCAGTCAAATCACGATCGGGTTTAATACGAAATCGACAAGAAGCTGACCGCTGGAAAACAGGGTGACTGTGGTTGCGACCAGAGTAGTCACATCGTACCGGCGAGAACGGATTTCTGCGCCGAGCAGAATTGATGCATACAAAAAAACTCCCATCGAGAAGAGAATCATGATTAGTAAGTATACAGGCCCCAGTGGCAGCAGCCATGTGATCAATATCAGGATCAGCCAGAATCCCGTATACGCAGCCCAGAGTATCACTGCCGGTTTCAGCCGGTGGTTGTAGATCCATTGCCAGAGCAGCACCAGTGGACCAATTTGAAGCGCCGCGAATAAGATCTGAAACAGCTTTTGGGTCGGATTAAATTGCGATCGCGGGGATTGCCCCACGATCGCATATGAGATGAGATAAATCGCACACAGAATCACGATGGCGGTGGTGATCCGCAAAAAACTGGTTTTCAATTGTGTTGTATGTGACGACATAGATTTCATCTTGCAGTGAGAAACCGATTCATTATCAGTACAGTGTCCGGCCCAGCCAGCGGTCAAACCAGGCGAAGGTCATCCTGCGGGCGACACCGGGAAAGCTGTGACCACCGGGAAATGAAAACCAGCTGAAACAGTCTCCTGCACCGAATTCGCCAAGCTGTTGTTCTATTTTTTCCGGTTTAATCAGATGCTGCGTTCCGTAATATTCGAGCGTTTCGGCGTATCCGCGTCGTTCCTGACGTGCTTGGAGGACGCTGGGTAAGCCATCTGTATCTTTCCAGTCGGCATAGATTTCCAGGGTCTCCTTTGCTTTGGGGAAGAAGCGGTGCCGATAAAATTCGTGTTCCGTTGAGATGATCAGCAGGGGCCGCGGAGCGACCAATGCCATCAGACTGTCGAAGTCGATGGGAATCTGTCGGGAGGGATCGTCGATGTAGGGACGGAAGCTTTTGATGTAGATATAAGGGCCACTATTGGTTTTGAAGCCAAACCGGCGTTCCAGTTTTTTGCTGCTGGTCGGCGCATCGATGCCCTTTCGCCAGGGAGTCCAGGTTGACGGTTTACGGGACCAGGCCGCCGTATTTCGCCACCAGTCAAGGACGCCTCCGTTACTGACAGTGGCTGTGATCCGTTCATCAAAGGCCGCTGCAAAGAGCGCCGTGTGTCCTCCCAGTGACCAGCCCGTACATCCGATCTGGTCATGGTCCACAAAGTCCAGCGTCTGGAGAAAATCGACGCTACGCATAATATCCCACGTGTTTTTGCCGACGATCGACCATTCTGGATGCTTTTGATAAAACGGTCGAGTGTCCATTACTCGATACCGGGGATCGATCCGTTCGCCGTCGGCCAGCAGATCAATACTCAATGTGATAAAGCCATGCTGTGCCAATGTCAGTCCGTAGGCCGCTCCCACCTGTGGATCGCGCGGTGGATCGACGGGACGGCGGCCGGAGAGACCGATGGTGGCGTCTTTGCCTGAGCCCCAGGTTGTGCTGTGGATGCAAATGACTGCGGGGGTCGGCTTATTCCTGGCAGCGTCAGGCACCAGCAACCAACCGGTGACCCGATCGTCTGCTTCGGTCTGAAAACTGACATGATAACGAGTCAGACCATCTTTCTGTTCTATCTGCTCCATTTTGCTGTCAAGCGGAAGGACTTTCTCGGGGAAAGGTCCCAGCAGTTCCAGCCAGCGACGCTTGATCTCTTTCCGTCGTTCGGGCCAGGGCCGATCAGGCAGGATTTCAGAGAGACGCGTTATATTGGCACTCTGGTCGGCTGCCTGGACGGACTGTCCGTCGATCAGAGGGAGCAGGCAACAGACACAGAAGCAGACAGCAGTGTAAGATCGGGAGACTTCCAGTTTCATGAGCATGCAGGATCCTCTGTTGTTGTCAGAAAGTGTGATGGATTTCATCTTCCGTCAGTGTACTGTTTTCAGACACCGGGAAGAAACCCTTTTATGAAATACGGATTCCGTAACAGAGAATTTGTCTCCGATTCCGACTCAAGAAAGCAGGACTGAACTACTCGAAGCGGGGGTTGGGGTTCCTGGCACGGAGCTGTGTGATCGTACTGAGAGTTTTATGGCAACTGAAAATAAGGTGCGCCGTTTTATAATCGCTTACGTTCAGTCTGGAATTGAAATAATGCGGATGTTGCCCGGTGCCATCGATTACTCAGGTTCGCTCAGCTTCCAGGTAAACGGGGGCGAGACGACGTCGCCGTCTGCGAAGAGTGTGAACAGGATCGTGGGTGAGGCACTGGTCTGATCCTGCTCTAGTTGGTCGATTACCTCGGAGATCGAATAATCGCCCGGTCTGGTCCAGGGGACTCGTTCCGCTGCAGCGACGCCGACGCAAAGGACCGATTTGCCGTTAATATAAAGTACCGGCTCGCTGTCCGGATCGGTGCCGTTCCAGTTGCCGCTGGGATTTTTCACCCCCAGGGCACTCGTCAGGCCTGCCTCACGCTGGTCACTCAGAGTGACCGGCCTGTCATTGCCCGCATGTTCAAACAGATCGGGAAGAAAGCCCGTCAGCTCGCTGTTGCCGGGGGCGTCCCACGGTTCGGAATTTTGATAACCAGGCAGCGTCTCGTCCACTTCTTCGGGTAGAAGCACACGCCAGCTGAGCAGGTTCTCGCCCGTTGATGTGTCCCTGATGTTGTCTGGCAGAGACCCATGTCGCTCTTGATAATAATGGAGCGCCAGCCCCAGCATTTTCATCGTGTTCTTGAGCGGGATCGCGCCGTTAATTCTTTCACGGCGAGTCTGACAATAACGCAGGAACTGATCAAATGCCACAACCAGAACCAGGAGCATCAGCACTGTGTAACCGATTTTCTTGCGAAGTGGTATGTTCGTCATAGGGGAGCCCTCTGCGGAATCGGGGAGCATATTATGCTTGTAGAGAGCTCATCATTACAGGAAAATCAACGGAGAGCAAATTTATTTTCAGCTGGCTGCAATTCCACTTAAACATTCGGGACCAGAGATGATTCAGATTCACACCACCTGCCATCAACGTATCGCTGCTTTGATATTTCTCTGCCTGCTGCTTCCGGGGCTCAGTGGTTGCGGCCAGGAAACGTCGTCGCCGGTCTCGGAAGTCGTTAAGGCGGAAACGACTCAGAACAAGGCAGGAGAGATCAACCTGACGCAGGTGTATGAAGTCCTGCAGCGGAAGAAGTTCGTTGACCTGACGCATGCCTTTGAACCGGGGATTCCGCACTGGCCTGGTTTTCCCGATGAGAGTGTGAAGACCATTTACTGGTACGACAAACGGCCCGATACGCTCGGCTCGGGCTTTTTCGCGCAGATGTATTGTCATGTCGGTCAGTGGGGGACGCACGTTGATCCCCCCGTGCATTTTGTCAAAGGGGGCCGTACGCTGGATGAGATTCCTGTCAAAGAGATGATTATGCCTCTGGTCGTGTTTGATGTGCATGCCGCCGTGGAGCAGAATCCCGATTACACGATTACGATGGACGATGTCCGCCAGTGGGAGGCACAGCACGGTCCGGTTCCTGAAAATGCATTTGCGGTGATGCGGACCGACTGGTCGAAGCGCTGGCCCGATAACGCTGCCATGCATAACAAAGATAAAGACGGCGTGGCTCATTATCCGGGCTGGAGTCTGGAAGTGCTCAAGTATCTCTACGAAGTGCGCGGCATCACCGCTTCCGGTCACGAAACGACTGACACCGACCCTGGCAGCGCGACCACCGAAGACAACTATTCCCTGGAATCTTACATCCTGAGTCAGGATCATTATCAGATTGAACTGCTCACGAATCTCGATCAGCTGCCAGAGACAGGGGCCCTGGCCGTGGTGACGTTTCCCAAGCCCAAAGGGGGATCAGGCTTCCCGGCACGGGTGTTTGCTATTTTACCGTGAGCTTTCCGGCTAATTACGGTATGCTATTCCTTTGTAAACATTTAATAGAACTTCTTTTGATATTTGGTCGAACTCAAGCATGACTTATCTGAGAACCACACTGGGACTCTTTCTGTTCGGCATTCTGCTGGGGTTCATCATCATGGTACTGCCTTATGGCTCGGCCCTGGTTCTGTTCCTGGGCTTTGCTCTGGCTCCCTGGATCATTTATCACTTCGGTCTGCGGGGAAAATTTACCGGTGTTGTGGCAATGGATACCGGACTGATTGTCGGCGTGATGGGGTGCATTGCCAGTGCGCGATTGCAACTTGGCTTGACCTCCCTGGTGAACTGGAATCAGGCAGCTTACTTCGCAGCGGCCGCACTGTTGATCTCCGGAACGACAGGTGGGGTCTTTTATCTGTTCGGACGAATCTCGCCACTTAATGAATCTTCAGAAACATCGCCTCTCAGCAATCAAGGTTCGACGGAGAAGCATGAACCATGATGTCACTTTATCTCATCTTCACACGTGGTGTCTGGGATATTTTTTCCTGAAGTTATATTTGCGTGTTACTTATTTCTGTTCTTTCACTTTCTTCCCGGACCCGGTCTGGAACTGCCATTCGTCTTTGGGGTCGAGTTGCTGCTGGCAGGGTTTGCCCTGTAACCAGACGCGGGCCTCTTCGTTCTGGCGGAGGTAGGTGTCCCAGAAGGCGGTTGTGACGGCCAGGATTTCCTCATGGTATTTAGGATTGCGGCGGAAGCGGCCCGGGCGTTCCGTGCCGTCGGCAAACGCGGAGTGCGGCGCGTCGATGAGGACGAGTTCGTATCTGTCGATTGAGTCGGGCAGACCCTGAAAGACTTTGCGGCGGTCTTCGACGGTCGTGTCGTTGATGGGGGAAGTATCTTTCGTGCCGGTCAGCAGCAGCCAGGGAATCTTCACCTCGCCGAATGAAAGTGCGGGATCGGTTTTGCCTTGCGTACTGGGACTGAACATGACGGCGGCTTCAATGCGGGGATCGGTAAACCGCTGGCCGACGAGTCGCCAGGCCTGGCCGCTGACCCCCTGCGTCGTGACAGCGCCATAGGAATGACCGGACATGCCGATGTGCCTCAGATCGAGTTTTTTGTGAAACTGGCTGGTCGCATCGTTGTTCCACAGTGACAGTTGATCGAGTACCGCCGAGACATCCTGGTAGCGGTCGACGGTATTCTGCAGCGTGGTTGCCGATTTCAGTGCTTTGAGTCGTTCGAGGACGGGGACGCCTTTCCAGACCGTTTCATCGCTGCCGGCGTGCTGCATGTAGACGACAACATAGCCGCGGGCCGACCAGTGTTCTCCCAGGTACTGGCAGCCCGTTCGCGATCCCCCCAGTCCATGGCTGAACAGAACAACCGGAGCCGCCTGTTTCTGTGCGGGGAGGTAAATCCGCAGGGGAATGTTGCGATCCCGGTTTTTGTCCCGCATCGTAATGTCGATCGGTTTCGATGAGCTGTTTTCTATCGTTTTCAGGGGATTGTATTGTTCTGCCAGTGCAGAATTGTGGTCAAGCAGGAGCAGACTGGCGGTCAGAAACAGACAGAGGGACAGAAGTTTCATGGGTTTATCCTGTTCTACACTGCCGGGATGAATCGACTTGAATTCGACAATGATTGTATTTGATGGTGATCGAAATGTTAATTGAATCAAGAACGAAACATTTATCTAACAGTTTAGATCATCTCGAGTATCGCTTGAATTTAAGGTTTTTGCGAAGTAATTCAGTTTGCCGTGTTGATTGTCTGCAGCCGTATCCCCGTTCCGTAATTGCCGGAAAACGCGATCCATTTTCCATCGGGTGAAATTGCGCAGGTCACTACCTCATTCGCTCTTCCAAAGTTTCGGGAGAATATCAATTTTTCATCTGAAACTTCAATAACTTGAACTTCCTTATCGAAACAAACCGCAAGTCGTTCTCCATCTCGACTAAAACTAAGGCGATTCTGAAGTGCATGATCCAGTTCGATCGTATCTGTTGAGACAATACTTTTATTGATCTTAAATAATTGCTCTGGGGCGCTTTGCCCTAATTTCCATACCGATAATCCATCTGCTTCCAGTGCAGCCATCCGTTGTCCGTCAGGGCTGAGTTTGACCCAACAATCTGTAAGTTGCGGAAGGCGATATCGCAATATCATCGTTTCGTTCTTGTAATCCCAGATTTCGACAGAGCAATCACCCCAATAGGATGCGGCAACAGATCCCTCCTTTGTCTCTGCACAACTTATGGAAAAGATCGTACCTGAATCACAACCTCCAAATTCTGTGGTAACAGATTGTTCTATTGAACAACAGGCATTGATGACCGCCGGGGACTCATCAGGATGTTTGAAATCTGCAATCAATATCGGGGCTACAACGAGCGTGTTTTCTGTTAAATGCTTCACGATCCCTGCTGGCCATTGGAAGTCACATCCTTCTTTTACCGATTTTTGTTTGACATCGAAGACATCAATCCGATGCTGCTCTGTGTTCAGAAAAAAGATCTTTTGACTGTCATGGCTCCATTCAGCATTGCCTACCTGAGTGGAAAGTGAAGCGATCCGTGTCAGGTTATTCTGCTTTGTAATGGAAAAGACCCGGGTAGTATAGGCATCATCGAATCGTCCTGTGGCCAGTAAATAGTGGCTGTCAGGCGAAAAGCTTAAATACCAGGCAGAGCCATCTGCCTGCGGTGTTTCTCCACACCCTGAGATGATCAGCACGGCAATCAGAAGCCAATATCTGATTATCATGTTTCGTTCTCCTGATCTCATCAACGGGGGATGTTTGATTATCAGGCACAATTACATGAGCATTCATTTACCGGATCCAGTCACTTTTTACCCGGAAAGATTAATCTGCTCTGTCAGACGAGAGAAATTCCTTTTTCACTCGCGTTACTTTTATTCTAATTTACCCGGCTCTTCCAGCATTGGAAAGACTATCTTCAACCAGCTGGCAATCTTAACGCAGAAACAGTTGATAGACGGGGTTTTCTGATTCATCGATGTGGCGGTAACCTAATGTTGCCAGGAAGTCCTGGAAGTCAGGCAGTTCGGCGTCGGGAACCTGGATACCGACCAGGATACGGCCGAAGTCGGAACCCTGGTTACGGTAATGAAAGAGGCTGATGTTCCAGCTGGGATGCATCCGCGAGAGAAATCGCATCAGAGCGCCAGGGCGTTCGGGAAACTCGAACCGGTAGAGCCGTTCATTGCCGACGAGGGGACTTCTGCCACCGACCATGTAGCGGAGATGATCTTTGACCAGATCATCGTCGACCAGATCGAGGACGCCAAATCCGCGAGAAGCGAAGTCCTGTGTGATTTCGGGGACTTCGCTTCGATTGCGGATCGACAGGCCGACGAGTACATGCGCTTCCCGTTCATCGCTAATGCGGTAACTGAATTCAGTGACGCTGCGCTGGCCGACAATTTCACAGAACTGTTTGAAGCTGCCTCGTTCTTCCGGAATGGTAACGGCGAACAGGGCTTCACGTTCTTCACCGACCTCAGCCCGTTCGGCGACAAATCGCAGACGATCAAAATTCATATTGGCGCCGCAGGTGATGGCGACAAGATTCTGTCCCTGCAGCTGATGCTGTGCGACATACTGTTTGAGCCCGGCGATGCCCATCGCGCCGGCCGGTTCGAGGATGCTGCGCGTGTCTTCAAAGGCATCTTTGATGGCGGCACAGACGGCGTCGGTGTCGACGGTGACAAAGTCGTCCACCAGTTCCTGTGTCAGGCGGAAGGTTTCCGTGCCGACCAGCTTGACGGCGGTTCCGTCGGAGAAGAGACCGACATCGGGCAGGGTGACGGGGTGACCTGATTCGATAGACTGCAGCATCGCGTTGGAGTCGGCCATCTGGACCCCGATCACTTTGATTTCAGGACGCACGGCTTTGATGTAAGCGGCCACTCCCGAGATGAGACCACCCCCGCCGATGGCGACAAAGACGGCGTGAATGGGATGCTGGTGCTGGCGGAGGATTTCCATGCCGACCGTTCCCTGGCCGGCGATGACATCGGGATCGTCAAAGGGATGGACGAAGACGTACTGATGCTTTTTCTGAAGTTCGAGTGCGTGCAGGTAGGCATCGGAATAGCTGTCACCGAAGAGGATGACCTGTGCACCCAGTGCCCGGACGGCGTCGGATTTGAGTTCGGGAGTGGTCACCGGCATGACGATGTGGGCCTGACAGCCGAGCTGGCGGGCGCTGAGGGCGACCCCCTGGGCGTGGTTTCCTGCGGAGGAACAGACGACGCCACGCTCGAGTTCGGCGGGAGTGAGCCGTGACATTTTGTTGTAGGCACCGCGGAGCTTGAAGCTGTGAACCGGCTGTTTGTCTTCCCGCTTGAGCCAGACCTTGTTAGCCAGACGGTTTGACAGTTTCTCGGTCAGTTCCAGCGGTGACTCAATGGCGACATCGTAGACGCGGGAGTTGAGAATTCTCTGCAGGTAGTCCAGTAAACGTGTTTCCATGAAAGTGTCTTTTTTATAGCGATGAAATGGGAGCAGTAAAGGGTTTCTGATCAGACAAATCAGAACGGTTCGGGTTCATCAGGCATCTCTGCTGGTTCTTCATCTGCATGCTGTCTGACCTGATTTAGTAGAATACAGGGCGTACTGTTTTGAAACCAGTGAACTGTGAGCGAGTTGCTACAGGACTTCGATTTGTTGGGGAGAATCTCTGGGAAGCTGTGAGTCGATCTGTCAGTTTCCTGCTCGCTGCGCTCGTCCCGGATGTGCATCCGGGACCACCCTTTTTTTATGTGTATTTGACTGGTTACTCGGGCACTGTCGGGCGAGCCGACAGATGGCATCCTGAGATTTAATCCGAAAAGGTCTCAACATGTCAGCTTTCATAAATTTTTCTGATTCTCTGCTGTTTGATAAGACTGGATTTTCTGTAGAGGCGCGGGGGCGTCAAGGGGAAGTGGACAAAGTCATGTGGCGATACAGGTTGATACCGGTCCGATATGGGAACGACCAGCTGCAGTGCCGAGGCGATCAAGGGGCGATATGTGTCGACCCACAGAGTATGTTTGAGCAGGTTTTTCATGAATCGTGCTGAGACAAGGTTGTTTTATAGTGCCGATGTTTTCAGTGATGCGCGCTGTTTCGCTGAAGAAATACTGTATCGCGCGCGACGCAGATTAGCGTTTATCGCCAGCGGCGCGGCGGGGTCAAGTCGAATTTTCACAGTGGGAAGAAATAGGAGCAGACGTGAGCTGAATGACACTGATGCGTTTTCTTCAGACGCTTTTTGATTACTCAAGTATGAAGGGGAGGGAGCGAATGAATGTGTATCGCTTTGAATATGAATCACAACAATCGGCGGTTGCCGTCTTATTCAATTACAGGGCTGTCGCGATCGTTGCTTTGGATCTGCTCCAGATGCACGCCTTCGGCATTCTGTTTCAGCTGGTAGGTGATCTGTCGGTTTTTCCCCGTGGGGCGGATGTCTTCGGGATCGCTGGTATAGAGCGGATAGATTCGTTCGATCGTCGTTGCATTTACCGAAAAGTGATCATTGCCGTAATATCCCACCGTGTCAGTCAGGTTGGGGAAATCGATTCTGGTTAAAGCATCTTGATTATTGAACGTATAGATGAGCAGGGAATCGGTGTCGTCTGCATCGCGCACAAAAATATAAGCTTCCGGGATACTGTCCTGATTGAGATCTCTGGCCTGCATGCCAAGGACTGAACCTTTAATTTCCTGGCGGATCGGTTTTGATTTGATCTGTTTTTTCGCTGATTTCAGTACGAGCGTATTTCCGAAATGGATGTTGGGCGACTGCAGATCAAAGGTAACGCCCTGGAATCGATGAATCTGCCTGAATGGTTTGCCCGGATTGATTCGATACCTGGTCGCCTGTTCGAACGCGAATGCCCGGGCCAGTAATTTTGCATCTTCTCCCTGCTTGCCGATCAATGTGACGCCGATAGGGGAGCCGGCCTTATCCAGACCCAGGGGAATCGTAATCGCCGGATAACCGGCTGTCGCGTAAAGCGGCGACTGGTCATTTGCCAGACTGACGATCAGATCGATTTGATTTTCAGCGAAGATTCGGTCGAGTATATCAGCGGCCTGCCTGCGAACTTGCAGCGCCAGTTGTTCATACTGTCTGGGCAAATCGTTTTCTTCAGAACCGACCTGATCTGCGAATTCGCCAACCATGCTGCAGGCATAGGCGACCAGCAGCTGGCCGAACGGGACACGTGTTTCGGGCTGTTGTTCATTGTAATTCCGCAGATCCGAGAGCGAAGTCACCGGTGCTCCTGCATTGACGAGATAGCCAACAGTGTCTTGAGCAAGACCAATAAAGATCAGTTGACTTAATGATTTGAGCTCTTCCGATGGCAGTTGTATTGCCCGGGGACTGGCGTGAGTTTTCTGCAGTCCACGATCAATTCGCTGCATGAGAGCATGCTGCTCTGAAAAGAATTCCAGAGGGAGCGGCGGGGCGGAAGACCAGAGGATTTCCTCGCGCAGAATGCCGACCGACACGTCTTTCAATGCATCTCTGTTTAACAGGGAAAGATAATCGACGTCTCTGGTGTCAATTGCCGCGAGCATGATGGCAGTATCCGTGACATTGCGGGTGATGGGGCCGGCGGAATCCTGAAATCGGACCAGCGGGATGACTCCAGTGCCACTGACCATGCCCAGGCTGGGCTTCATGCTGACACACCCATTCTGCGAAGCAGGGGAAATCAGTGAGCCTGAAGTTTCGGTGCCGATACTGGCTGTCGTCAGGAAAGCAGAGGTTGAAATGGCAGAGCCACTGCTGGAACCAGAGACTTCCAGTTCCGGATCGTAGGGATTCACACCGGCACCACTGACGGCATTCGCGCCGGTCGGATCCATCGTTAATGCCCCTGCGAATTCAGAAAGACTGGCTTTTCCCAGTATCACCGCTCCGGCTGTGCGCAGGCTGGTAACGAGTTCAGCATCCTGTTCCGGACTGTGATTGAGCAGAATTTCCGCGCCGCCGGTCGTGTGCAGCGGGGACTTTGTATCAATGTTGTCTTTAAGATTGATCGGGATTCCGTGTAAGTGACTGTGTACGATTCCCCTGGCGCGTAAGGCATCAGCGGCCCTGGCTTCTGTTAATGCGTTGGGGTTCAGCTCAGTAAAGCTCCGCAGGTTTTCATCAAACCGGTGAATACGATCGAGAAAAAAAAGCGTGAGCTCTTCGGATGTCAGCTTACCGGCTTTCAGAGTTGCCTGGAGATCCAGGATTGTTGCATCGCGGAGCAATTCTTCGATTTCAGTCGCTCGGTGGGCGGAAAAGCGATTCAGCTCTTTTTGAAATGGGGTGAAATCAAGTTTTCGTAAACGAGGAGTATTCTCTTCTCCAGCGAACAGGTTGTCCCAGTAAAGAGGTGTCAACAGGACGAATAAAATAAGATAGACCCTGCCGAGTCGATTCATACAATCTTCCCTTTAAATCATTGAGCACGATGCCAGAATCAACCTGACGGAACGGCAGGTGATTTCCTACATGCTACCCGGAACGAAAACACGTTCCAAGACAGAGCATTTCGCGCGGAACAGGCAGATTTTATGTAGTCCAGCCGAAAACCGGAATGTAACACAGTTTCGTATCGCGAATTGATTGTCGGAGAGTATGAATTGAGTCCGCATTAAGTGTCCAGTTCAGTTGAGGAGCGACTCTGGAGAGCTGAGCTGCGGAAAATAGCAGTCCTGAAAAGTGCGTATTTGAGAAATCAGCCTCAGAATAAAACACGGGATGTTTCGTAAGTGCAATGATAGTAGTTATTTATAGGTGCCGTAGTTCAGGCGGTTTATTAATCAGCTGTCCTATCATTGAAAACGAGACTCCCTCGGCAGTTCTGCTCTTATGTCCCGAATTGAAATATCCGATAAGTTATTAACATGAAATATTGTAATGTCGCAATATTACGATACAATGTGATCAGGACAGGAAGTCAGGACGAATTGTTTGTCCGTTGTCTGTGTAACAGATTGTCAGGACTTATCGGAATTACGTCATGGTTTATATTTTGACTGGTTCTCTTTTGATTGGATTGACCTTAGGTCTGCTGGGAGCAGGAGGATCTGCGATCACGGTGCCGGTTCTGATCTATCTGGTCGGTCATGGGACGAAGGAATCGATCGCAGAATCGATGGCAATCGTGGGACTGATCGCCATAGCGGCAGCCGTTCCCTATGCCAGTTCAAAACAGATTGACTGGCGCAGTGTGCTCTTTTTCGGTCTCCCGGGAATGCTGGGAACTTTGGTGGGAGCCTGGTTGGGGGGACTGGCTGCTGAAACCATTCAACTGGTGGTGTTTGGCGGTGTCTTACTGGCGGCCGCTCTGATCATGCTCAGAAAACCAGGCAATACAGAAGTGATTAATGACTCGTCCTCTCAACGGTCCCCGGCGTGGAAGATTGGACTGGAAGGCATCCTTGCGGGAATCCTGACGGGTTTTGTAGGAGTCGGAGGGGGCTTCCTGATCGTGCCGGCGTTAGTGATTCTGGGTAAACTTCCCATGCGTCTGGCGATCGGGACAAGTCTGGTCATCATTGCCTTTCAGGCCGCCGTCGGTTTTACAAAATACGAATTCTATCTGGAGGCAAACAATCTGTCAGTTGACTGGCAGACAATTCTGATTTTCGCTGTCATCGGCATTGTTGGCAGCATCATCGGACGCCAGATAAATACTCGACTGAATCAGCAAAAACTGAAATCGATATTTGCAGGTTTTCTACTTTTATTGGGAGGATTTGTGATTGTTCATGAAGGGGGCAAGTACCTGCATGCTGCAGCACCTGCTTCCACTCCTCCCGGAATTGTCCACTCGAATCACATTCAAACAAAGAGTCTGATCTCTGTTCATATTAACAAAGGAGAAAAGTGATGTTACTGAAATATTTCTATGATCCGAAACTGGCCCATGCTTCTTATCTTGTCGGGTGTCAAAAAACAAAAGAAGCGGTCGTGGTTGATCCGGGCAGAGACATCGACCAATACCTGGAAACAGCAAAACGCGAAGGGGTCAAACTGACCGCAGTCGCAGAGACACACATTCATGCTGACTATGTCTCCGGTGCGCGCGAACTGGCTGATCGTGTGGGGGCGAAGCTGTATGTCTCTGATGAAGGCCCGGCAGAATGGAAGTATAAATATGCAGCCCAGTATGAATCACAATTACTGAAAGATGGGGATACGTTCCTGATCGGGAACATCCAGTTTCAGGTAATGCACACTCCGGGGCATACTCCCGAAAGTATCTCGTTCCTGCTGACAGACCAGGGGGGCGGCGCGACAGAGCCGATGGGAATCTTTACTGGCGACTTCGTATTCGTAGGCTCCATTGGTCGACCAGACCTGTTGGAAGAAGCTGCGGGTATTAAAGGGAGTGCGGAAGCAGGCGCTCATCAGCTGTTTCATTCGGCGGAACGTTTCAAACAGCTGCCGGATTATCTGCAGCTCTGGCCGGCGCACGGCGCGGGAAGTGCTTGCGGGAAAGGGCTGGGTGCCATTCCCTCTTCAACCGTGGGATATGAAAAACGATTCAATCCTGCATTGCAGTATGATGACGAAACAGCTTTCGTCCAATACATTCTGTCTGATCAGCCTGAAGCACCGAAATATTTTGCTGTCATGAAACGCGTGAATAAGGAAGGCCCTGTCATTATTGGGGACGCCGGTCTGCCTGAGTTTTTCGAACCAGCTCAAATTGAAGTAATCCGTGATCAGGCGACTCTGCTTGATCTTTCTCCTTCCGCTGAGTTTTCACAGGCTCATGTGCCGGGAACAATGAATATTCCGCTGTCGATGCTGGCGGGTTGGGCCGGCTGGCTGGTGGACTATTCGAAACCGCTTTATCTCATCACGGAAGCAGATACATTGGCAGAAGCTGTACGAGTACTTCAGAAAATCGGAATTGATGATCAACTGCTGGGTGCGTTCCGCCGCTCTGAAGTTGTGACACAAGAATTGGCGACAGAAAATTATCCAGTGGAATCCCCCTCTGAGCTGGCTCCACGGATTGAAGCAAACGAAGTCAAACTGATTGACGTGCGTGCGGATTCAGAATGGAATGCCAGCCATATCCCGCAGGCAGAGCATCGTTTTCTCGGTCGTCTTCCGGAACATCTGACGGAAATCAAGTGTTCTCAGCCGATTGTCGTGCAGTGTCAGAGTTCTGCCCGATCGGCGATTGCCGCCAGTCTTCTGCAGGCAGCGGGACTTGATGTCATCAATCTGGCAGGAGGCTTTCTGGCATGGCAGGCGGCTGGATTACCTTCCACTTCGACAGCTCAGGATCCGGTAACCTGCAGTCCCGGAAGTATTAAAGCCTGTTCTCTGGAGAAATAAGCATGGTACCTTTCCTGGTTTTACTCACTATTTTCGCAGCATGGATTGTGATTCACATGTATCTTCTCCCTCGACTGGGAGTCGGTTCCTGTCCATTCAACTGCAGCAGCAGGTCAGAGGACGCAGCGCAAAATCAGTCGAAGACGGACCGCTGCGATGACCGTTCCCGTTTCAACTCGATAACTAGATCGCGTCACATTTAACCATAGCGTGTTTCAACCTAATATACTGGCCCCAATTAGCCTTGGAGACGCTACAGTAAACCTGGAAACAGGCTAGCGGAGAATAAAAAATGATTTCCAATATCAGTGAAAACTGCCAGAAACCTGATCAGACAAAGCATGACTCTGATCAGGTGATTCACCATCAGATTGTGATTGTCGGTGGGGGGACGGCGGGAATTACCGTTGCCGCCCAACTCACACGGGGTTGGGCGAATCAACTCGATGTGGTCATCGTAGACCCTTCGGACAGTCACTATTATCAACCGGCCTGGACACTCGTAGGTGGGGGCGCTTTTCGCAGGGAAAAAACACGGCGTGACGAAGCATCCGTGATTCCGCGCAAAGCGAAATGGATTCGCGATGCGGTTATTCAATTTGAACCACAACAGAACCGACTGAAAACTCGTGATGGAAGAACAATCCAGTACGATTATCTTGTCGTCTGTGCCGGAATTCAGATTAAATGGGATGATGTGAAAGGATTGAAAGAAAGTCTGGGACACGGAGGAGTCTGCAGTAATTATTCCTTCGAATCGGTGGGAAGTACCTGGGACAATATCAGTCATTTCAAAGGCGGGACCGCGATATTTACGCAGCCAGTCACCGGAATTAAATGTGGCGGTGCTCCTCAGAAGATCTGTTACCTGGCAGATGACTATTTTCGTCAGCACGGGGTGAGAGACAAGACAAAAATGATCTTTGTCTCAGGAACCGGCAGTCTGTTTGCTGTCGAGAAATATCGGAAAGTTCTGGAACAGGTTGCCCAGCGCAAGAATATTGAGACCCGGTTCAATCAGAGTCTGGTTGCGATTTCTGCTGATACGAAGGAAGCAATCTTCCAGGATATGGAAACAGGAGAAGAGACCTCCGTCAGCTATGACATGATCCATGTGACCCCTCCCATGGGGCCGCCAGAGTTTATTGCACACAGTCCACTCGCTGATGAGAAAGGCTGGGTCGACGTTGATAAACACACGCTGCAGCATGTGCGTTTCCCTAATGTCTTTGCACTGGGAGACAGCAGTAATCTGCCAACCTCAAAAACGGCAGCGGCCATTCGCAAGCAGGCCCCCATTGTCAGTAAAAACCTGAGTACGCTGATCGCGGGGAAACCTATGACTGCGAAGTATAACGGTTACACATCCTGTCCACTGGTGACGGGGTATGGAAAACTGGTTCTGGCAGAGTTCGATTATGACAAACTTCCCGACGAAACATTTCCTTTCAACCAGGCAAAAGAACGCTGGAGTATGTGGCTGCTGAAGAAATATCTGCTGCCGGTACTGTACTGGCGGGGCATGCTCAAAGGACGCGTTTAAAGAGTTAGCTGAAACTGGCGCTGATACAAGAACTGATAATTAAGTAGGAAAAAAAAGAATGAAGACATCAATTCTGCGAAATGGAATGCTCGTGATTCTGATCTGTGTGGTCGCTGGTGCTGCTCTGGCTCAGGGCGGACCAGGAGGTCGTGGCCACGGTCGAGGAAAAGGGGGGCCTGGGCAAGGGCACGGGCAGGGCCAGGGGCATGACCGCGATCATGCCGACTTTCGCTATCTGCTGGCCAATCATCAGAAAATCAAACGGGAAGTACAAGAACTGCCCAACGGCGTCCAGACATTAACGGAATCGGGGGATCCCCAGGTCGCTGCGAAAATCAGAGAACATGTCTACTGGATGAAAGAACGGATTGAAAAACAGCAGCCAATCCGGATGCGGGATCCGTTGTTTGCAGAATTGTTCAAACACGCCGGGCAAATCAAAATGGTGACTGAGAATACCCCCAATGGGGTTCGTGTTCAGGAGACTTCTGAAAATCCCTATGTTGCGAAACTGATCAAAGAACATGCGAAAACTGTTTCCGAATTTGTAAAACGCGGATTTCCTGAAGCAATGAAAAATCATCCTGTTCCCACGACCAGGAATGAGGTGAAGCAAAGGGAATACCTTCATCCGGTCATTCAGCAGTATGGAAAAGTGGTACAGTTACCTGATGCTGCCCAGCAACCACGGCCTGAGAGTAAAATCTGTGTTGATCTGACCAAGGGGGGAGACGCAGACCAGTTGAATCCTTCGATTGAGAAACTGGCGCGCTATGTCAATATTTATCAGGGGGCCGGTAAAGCACCTGCGTCAGTTCAAATCGCCGTCGTTCTCCATGGAGATGCGACTCTGTGCGTACTGAACGATGATGTCTATGCACAGCGTTTCAAAACAGAAAGTAATCCCAACCTGGATTGTCTGCACGAACTGCATGAGGCGGGAGTTGAGATTTATGTTTGTGGCCAATCACTGATCGGCAAGGGAGGCCAGCCGGAAGAAGTAGTCGTGTTTGCTGATGTCTCGGTCTCTGCATTGACATCGCTGGTAAATCTGCAGACAGACGGATATGCGTATGTCCCTTTATTAAAATAACGGTTTGTATTATTTCTTACAGATCATGAATTTCGCTCTGTTTATAATCCCTTCTGAAGTATGCCGGATGCGGAAGCTGTTCGAATTGCGTTTCGGTGATGAATTTCGGGATTGCACAAGGTGAGATTGTCATGCGTTATTTCAGGGGAATTGCTTTCTTCTTTCTTTTGACGGGATGTTATCTGCTGTCTACTTTGGCGGCAGAAACTCCAGATACAATCGGTGACCAGTACAAAGTTCCTGCTGAATACCCTCCCTCTGAACTGGGGGAGATTGTCAAGCTCGGAAAAGAAATTGTCGAACAGACAAACGTGCATCCACTCTCGAAAGACTATGTCGGCAATTCGCTGACCTGCAGTTCCTGTCATCTGAAGGCAGGCACTGATCCACGCGCTGCCACTTTCCTGGGAATTGCGACTGCCTATCCCGCCTGGTCTCCCCGTGAAAAACGGGTGATAACCCTGGAAGACCGCGTGTTGAACTGTTTCATGCGCAGTCAAAATGGAATGCGGCCTCCTCTGGGGAGTAAAGTGTCGACTGCGATTACCGCGTATATCACCTGGCTCTCGTCCGGGAATGCTATCCGGATGAATCATGAAAAACCACTGGGGCCTAATCATGTCAGACCTCTTAAAATCAAGCCTGAACTGGCAAACGTACAACGCGGTGCGACTTTATATGTGAATCAGTGTGCCGACTGTCATGGAGATGAGGGGACGGGAACCGAAGAGGGGCCTCCTGTCTGGGGAGAGAAATCATTTAATACGGGAGCGGGTTTGAGCCATAATGACAAGCTGGCTGCCTGGCTGAAGGTGGCGATGCCTCCCGATGATACGAATCTCTCAGAGCAGGATGCGCTGGACATCGCGGCTTACATCAATTCGCATGAACGGCCCCGATTTATCCTGAAGGAGCATTTGCCGGCTGTGGAACGTCTGGGGACTTACGACTGGCAGGAAAAATAATTGGGACGCATGTGCTGTGATTTATTCTTTGTATCAGGTGAGAAGAGCAGAGTGATCTGGCTGATGAAGCAGAAACAGGTCAGTCATGCTTTGTCACGGATTGATTTGAGCCGGGATAAAGCCAGCCTTTCAGGAGCCAACTCAGCAATGGAATCATGACCCATGTCATCAGAGGAACTGTGATAGAAGTGGTAATCGCAGCAGAAAGCAGAAAATGCAGTTCCGTCATATAGGGGCGAATGAGGTTGATGATGGGAATGATCGAGACATAAACGGCAATCCACACAATGACTGCAATTTTATACTTGGGAGGCGGCTCGACCTGCTGGTGATCGTCGTGATGCGTCAGTTCAAACCAGGTTTCCAGACCTGTATTATGAGTAATCGCGGGGGGACAATGTTCCAGAGCATGCAGCCGGGAAATCCAGTATTCACGTTCCGGTGAACTCTTCCAGTTTTCCAGGTTCTCCAGTTGATCAAACCGCAGAACAATCTGGTAGGTCGGTTTTCGGGTGGATTCCTGTTTCAGAACTGTGGTTCCCATGTGGCCGGGAAATTTGAGCGAAGCCTGTATCGTATTCGTCAGAGTTTCTTCCCATTCCTTTTGATTTCCGGGAGCGGGGTGAGCTGTCACGACCATCGTCACAGGGTCAGAACTGGTGGCACGCATTGAATTCTGTCTTTCATGGAATATAAATTGCTTTCTTTGGTTACCTGTCAGAATCATTGTTTTCTGTACTGACATTTTACCGGTAACTCGACGGTATTATACGCAGTCCTCAAGCTGGAATTTTGAGAATTTTTAAGCAATTAAACTGGTAAAATATCATTAAATAACAGCTTACAGACAACCGCTGCGGCAGCTCCGGAAACCGGTTTTAAAAATAGTCTATACAACAATTAAAATTTCTGATAATGCAGGTCTGCAATCCCGATATATTTAGAGAGAGCCATCCTGATGGTCTCTCTTACAATTTCGAGTGCATCAGGATTGTAAAAAGTGCAAGTGAAGGGTGGAAGGATTCACACAAATGAACTGTCTGTCACGTAAATCAGGGGTTGCCCTGCTGGTTCTGGGACTGGTCTCTCAGGTTGGTTGTGCTTCGATGAATCATACCGAAGCAGGGGCCGCTCATGGTGCTGGAATTGGTGCCATCACCGGTGCCATTATCGGGAATTCATCTGGTAACGCCGGCGCAGGTGCTCTGATTGGTGCCGCCACCGGTGGACTGGCAGGGAGTCTGATTGGGAATGCTGAAGACGCCCGGGAAGAACGGGATGCGGCCATTGCCCAGGCAAATCATGAACGCGTCGCCCGGGCTGCCATTCATAACGGCGATGTACTGCAGATGGCTCACAACGGTGTGAGTGACTCTGTGATCATGGGAGCCATTCGCAGTCGAGGTGGTGCCTTTGATTTGAGCCCCCAGACAATCATCATGCTCAAGCAGCAGGGGCTCAGTGACCAACTGATCGAATTCATGCAGCAACACAACTATGTGAGCTCCCCACAGCCTGTGGTGGTCCAGCAGGCACCGACGGTTGTCACTTCACCCTCTGTTGTGTTTGTACGGCCTCGTCCGCGACCCCGCTATGTTCGACCACACTATGGCGTGCACGGCCACTTTCACTTTTAATTAGCGGTTTAACTGCACAACCTGAGGGGCTTTGTTCTTCCAGTCAACGGTGAGCCATAAAATCGCCTGACCATCCTGGCTGCCTGTCGCCACAAAACGTCCATTCGGCGAGAAATCAACCGATGTGACTCCCTGTGCATGGCTGCTGAGTGTCAGGATTTCTTTTCCGGAAACCGTATCCCAGAGCTTGGCTGTACCATCGTCACTGGCGGTAAAGGCGCGGCTGTCATCAGGTGAGAAGACAACCGATGCCACGGGAGCCGTATGACCGGCGAGAACGGTTTTCTTTCCGGTCTCGATATCCCAGATAATCGCGGTATTATCTTCCGACCCTGAAATCAGTCGTTTGCCATCATGAGAGTAAGCGACTTCCCGAACCGGCCATTCGTGTCCTTTGAATGTTTTCAGTTTTTTACCAGTTCCAGCATCCCACATCACCAGAGTTTTGTCACTGCAAGCGGTTACGATTTGTGATCCATCAGGTGAGAAGATGGCACTTTTCACATGCGTTTCCGGTTGTTCCAGACTCATCAGTATGGCGCCGCTTTCGGCATCCCAGATTTTGGATGTACCATCATCGCTTGAGGTGAGAATCCGTTTTCCATCCGGGGAATAGCGGACCGTGTTGACGTAACCGTTATGTTTCTGTTCCAGTTTCTTTTCAGCCTGGCCTGTCTGGGTATTCCAGATTTTTGCAGAGTTATCCCAGCTGCCTGTCACCAGCCATTTTCCGTCTGGTGAAAATGCAGCGGATGCCACAACACCGTGCGGGTGAAACGCCATGATCTGCTGGGCGGTTACATCGTTCCAGAGTCGCGCATCGCGCCCGCCAACCGTCAGAATCGAATTGTGGTAAGGTGAAAAGATCGCAGTCCACAGCATGCCACCTTTGGAACGAAAATCCAGAAACGGTTTCAGTTGGCCGTTCTTTCCGGGAATTCGCAGTTCGGCTCCGTTTTCCAGAGCCCAGACTTGAATGACACGTTGTTGCACATTGGCGGTCAAGAGTCGTTTATTATCCTGTGAAACACTGACAGAGTTGATCAAGCCATTCACAGGCTGAATGGTTCGAGTCACTTCCGTTGTCGTAAGATCCCAGACTCGTACCAGTCCATCAGCACAACTCGTCACGGCCTGTTTACCCTGATCAAAAACAGCCATGGAGAGAATGGCGTCGGGATGTTTCAGGATTTTGCCCTGATTTTCTTTGCCCGTCGCTACATCCCAACTCCCCACGGTGTTATCACCACTGGCAGAAAGTACGGTTTTTCCGTCTGGTAAAAAAGCGATTGCTGTGATGCGTCGCGTATGCCCGGTCAACTTATGTAATAATTTACCCGTTTCAATATCCCACAGCATACAATGCCCGCGTGCATCGCCACTGACGCAATATTTTTTGTCGGGTGAAATGTCGACTGCACTGACTTCAGAATGATGGCCGCTCAGTTCTTTGAGCAGTTTTCCTGTCGCGATGTCCCAGATCCGAACCGTTTTTTCATCGCTGCCTGTTACCAGCAGTTTGGAATCAAATGAAACTGCAATCGCGGCACTGCGTCCGGTATGTTCAAAGCGTTCGTGTTCGGTTCCGGTCTGGATATCCCAGATGCGAACCGAGTTATCAACGGCTGCCGTGGCAAGTCGTTTGCCGTCAGGCAGGAAGACAGCACTTGAAGCCAGGAATGCGTGCCCTTCCGTAAATTCTTTGTTGGGCTTTCCGGTAGATACGTCCCAGGAAATGGCTGTTTTATCGCGACTGGCGGTGACCAGCTGTTTTCCATCGTGTGAGAATGAGACATCCAGAATAGCGTCGACGTGTTGAGCCAGAACACGTCCCTTGAGAGTGCGGATTTCGGCATAGTTCGCGATGTTCCACAATTTCAGCTGGGCATCGTGGCTGGCAGAGAGAATCCACTTTCCATCATTGAGGATCATGGCAGCCTGAACCCAGCTGTCATGGCCACGAAACGTTTTCAAAGCTTTCGTCGTCTCGATATCCCAGAGTTTGACGGTATTGTCATGGCTGGCCGAGATCAGCATCTTTCCATCCTTGGTGAATTCCGCAGACTGGACGCTCTCCTGATGACCTTCAAAGGCGACATATGCTGGTGGTTCGTTTTCTTTTCCGGAGACCAGTTTTGAAAAATCGTAAGGGACGATATCTTCCGGTCGCCATAAGAGAATGCGGCGATCGTAACCGCTGGTAACTACATGTGTGCTTTCTTCATCGGGCGAGAAGTGCGCTGAATAGACCGGGCCCTGATGACCGGTGAAGGGGGCTCCTTTTTCTCCGGTTTCCGTATTCCAGATGACCGCCGTTCCATCCTGACTGGCTGTGACAATTCGTCGTTCATCTGTGGAGAAGCTGGCATCCCAGACCCACCAGTTGTGTCCCCAGTAACGCTTCAGCTGATCGCCTGATTTCACATCCCAGAGTCGGGCTGTCTTGTCATAGGAACTGGTCAAAAGCCGTTTACCGTCTTTCGAAAACGAAATGCTCAGAACACCTTCTGTGTGTCCCCGGTCAAAAGGCGTTGTTTTTGAAGCGTCCTTGAATTGAGTCGGAATCGGTGCATGAGATTCCAGATTCCAGAGCTTGATAAAGCCGCTCGGGTCTTCACTGCCGGTTGCCAGAGTTTTTCCGTCAGGGCTGATGGCGATAGCGAGAACCGGATGTTTCTGGTGATCGAAGGTTGCGAGAACTCGTCCCGTCGTACGGTCCCAGAGGCGGGCAACGCCATCTTTACCCCCCGTCGCAAACTGCGAACCATCTTTGGAAATCGCCAGCGCGTCAATGGGAGCCTGGGCATCGAACGTGCGACTGCTTTGCGAGCAGAGATGCATTAAACGCCCCCACTCCCAGTTGCGCAGATTTTCCGGGCACTGGTTGAGTAATTCCACTGCGCTTTCAAATGCATTTTCATCGATTTTCGCAGCTGCCAGACCGATACGGGCGATATAGGCTTCGTATTCCTCCTGTTTCTTAGCTTCTTCCGCAATCTCTTTCTGCTCAATCGCTTTTTTCTCAGATTTTTGCGATTTCAAAAGCGCGACTGCTTCCTGATGTTGCGCTTCAATGGCTTTTTGTTCGGATTCTCTCGCTTCATCACGAGCTGCGATCGCTTTTTTACGTTCAACTTCCTCCTGGGCGCGGGCTTCATCTGCTTTTTTCCGCTCCTGGACTGCAGTATCACGTTCTGTCTCTGCGACTTTTTCTGCCTCGAGTGCGCGATTGGCCTCGGCGCGGATCCAGAAGAAGGCTCCGGTGACGACAAACAGCACGGTTGCCAACATGCCCACGAATACACGTTTTGCAGCACGAAGACGCTGCTGACGGGCATCACGTTCGGTTTGCGCGGCGCGGATTTTTTCGATCAGTTCCTGGTGTGCCGGGGTTTCTGAATTTAAAAGCGAGAGTCCCAGGTCATAGTCGCCTTTGCCGTAGGCCAGACCTGCGTAGCTGAGTGTTGCTTTTTCCGCTCCCGCACTCGCTGTACTGTTTTCCGGCCAGAGCGAAAGAGCTTCCTGAAATCCAAACAGAGCACGGGAAAACAGTTCGTAATTTTCCGTCTCGATGGCTTTGTTCAAATCGGATTCAGCACGAGTTGCCAGTGAGATACTTTCCGAATGGGACTGATAAGCCAGGATTGCCTGCTGGAAGGCCTGCACACTGGAGTATCGATCCTGTGGGCGCAGCGCCATTGCTTTCATGGCGATGTCGACGAGCTCGCCTTTTTTCTCGGTCGGAACAATTTTATTCTTCGCGGCTGCCATCAGGCATTTCATGGCGGTCTTGCCTGTATGAGGCGGACGACCCGTCAGAATTTCGTACAGAATGGCGCCCAGCAGGTAGACATCCGAGAGAGGCGATATTTTATCAACAGGCCCCGTTGCCATTTCCGGCGCCATGTAAGCTGGGGTTCCCCCCATACTGGATGTGGTGATGATGCTGCTGGATTTACGAAATCCGGATGTCGACTGTGCCAGGCCCCAGTCCATGACCAGTACTTCACCAAATTCCCCCAGCATGACATTTTCGGGTTTCAGGTCGCGGTGGACGACACTGCGGGAATGGGCGAAAGCGACCGCATCGGCGACTTTCATCAGAATGTTGAGGTTCTCTCCCAGTGTGTTTTTACGGATCGTTTTGAGCCAGGGACGTCCTTCGACTTTTTTCATTGAGTAGAACAGCGCGCCTGTATTATTGCTGCCCACATCATAAATGGGAACAATATTCGGGTGGTCGAGTTCTCCAGTGACCACAGCTTCTGCAAGAAACTTATGACGTTGCTCACTACTTTGCGCGGTCTTGCTTTTCAGCATTTTGACAGCGACCTGTCTATCGATGGAAGTCTGTCGTGCGGTATAGACAACCCCCATCCCCCCCTGACCGAGGATTTCCAGCAGTTCGTATTCTGCATTATCATTGAATTCTGAGTTTGTGGTATCACTGAACTCACGTTTTTTGATGACCAGTGAAGTCTGATTGGAAATCAGTTCTCCTGGTAGATCGGGGGCTTTGATCGTCATGTCCGGACGATCTGCCATCGTTGCCATGTCATCACCCCAGGCAGAATTCATCGTTGCCATCAGCTCAGGAGGGACGTCATCAGAGACCAGAGTGGCTTCAATATCGGATCGCGAGTTTCCGTCTTCCACAAAAGTAGCACCGATATCGGAATTCTGAACGGATTCATCCAGAATCAAAGTCTGGTCATTTCTGTCTTCCGGCTGTTCATCGGGGTTTTCGTTAATCGTCTGCATCCCCGCCCAGTTGCCTTGTTCATCCGACTCCATGGTCTGATCAAGGTCCATTGATTCAGGATCAACGACCGTCGCATAAATATCATCCTCGAGACTGCTTTCGGCGATTGTCTGGTCATTTGAAGGCAGGTCTTCGAAAGTATCCTGTTCCGACTCAGCGGCATCGCTGGTCTGGAAAAGCTCTTCGGAATCTGCCGTGTCAAATGTATCACTGGAGATTGTTTCGGAATCCCATTGATCGGAAATGATTGTCTGATCAATTTCGCTGTTGCGGTCATCAGAATCAAATTCGGAATCAGATTGAGTCTGGCCATTTTGCGCATTCAGCTCATCAGACGATTCTTCGTTTTCTTCTTTTTTGTCTGGATTGTCATTCATAATGTTACCCGCATTTTAACGTTACAGCCGGTTTCGAGTGTAACGTTGCTCTCTTTACTAATTGAGAATGATGACTGTGGTCGGATATCTGCTTTATTTATAACAGGAACGATCTCAGCAAACGCTGACATCAGGGATTATTACGATAGATATTGTAATGGCGATTGAGTAGACGGTTACTGTACTTCTCGAGTGCTGTTTCTCGTTCTTCAATCGTTGCCGGTTTTTTCAATAATGATTTTCCATGATAATAGCCAGAGAGGAGAGCGGCACTACTCCAGGCCTGCTCGCTGGTAATTGACTGCTGCTGATCACCACGTGTGTCGAATTTGTTGAATTCCTTCAAAGCATCGCCAGAATCCAGCCGTGGAAATTCAGCTGCGCCTTCCAGGAATGTCGCTTCAGAGGGGAACCAGTCGTGTATGAAATCAGAGAGTCCACTGTCAGCAAGGATGACCGTTACCAGCTCTTCAATCTGACGCAGTGATTCCGAAAGCGAGTCTTCCGTACTCAATTGACTTGTTTTCTGCTGACTGGCGTCGTTACCGGAATCCGATTCTGTGGGAGGTGCAGACTGCTCCTCTGTAACATCACTGGCTTTACCGTTACGGATGTCGACATCCATCAGCAGACGAACTCGTTCTTCTCCCGCCTCTTTCAGATAGATCTGGTAGCGTCCGTCTGGCAGTGTTTTGAACAATTTCGGCAGGTTGTCCAGATCCGATTCCTGGAGTGGTACATCTTCGATGACATCGCCATTGGGTGCCAGAATTCTCAAAAAGACGAGGCGTTCTGCGTTTTTATTTGCTTCGTTAATTGCCGAGTCCAGCAACTGTGATTCTTTGTTTGTGAAGATACTCTGGAAATTCGATGTCGAATCGAGAATGATTTCCTGTTGCGGGAAGACCAGTTGTGGCACCTGGGGAGTGGTGTCAATGGCAACGGTAGCCAGACCCTCACCAGGGGTTTCCAGTAAACCGGTTTCGATAGTGAAATCCAGAGTTCCATTTCCATCAGAGAACGTAAATTGCTGATCGCCTTGCATTGTGACGATAATCGGGATGTCTGCTGCCGGGTTTTGTGGATCCGGGTTTCCGGCGTAAGTATGCTGGAACTCAAATGAGCCGGGGTTATCGAAGTTGAAGGTTTCAACCGTCCCATCACCCCAGTCGATGGTGATGAAGAAATTCTGTTCTGAGAATCTTCCGAAATCACCCGTTACCGTTCCCACACCTGTTGGCAGAATCTGTGGCGTCAGGATATTCCGCAAGTCAGGAGGCAAGCCTGCGATCGCACCCGTTTGTGAATTCAGAGTCGTGTTGGAATCAATTGAGACTCCACTGGAGCCATGGCCGGAAAAGATCCCTGTGCCTGCCACACTGTAATCAGAGGGGGTGCCTGTGTCGTTGATATCCAGGATGCCATCACCCGCCTCAACATTGATGTTTCCATTTCCACCGGATGCGCGGACAGATGCATTCAGTGTTAAGTCGCCTGGACCTGTTGATTCCAGATCAATGTTTCCACCGGAATTGTTGATGACGGGCGAATCAACGGTCAGCGGACTTGCGTTTGAAATGATGATATCACCCGCTGTATCGGCTGAGTTGGTGATCCCTGCAACACCATCCACGGTACCAATGGTTAATAACCCGCCTCCCGTGCTGTTATTGATCTGCACGCTGCCTGCATCAGTATTAACTCCGGCCAGTAATGAAACGGCGGTCTCAATGGAATCTGTCGAACCGGTGCCGTTTGCTGTTCTGAATACAAGCTGTTCAGAAATAATGTCTCTGCCGCCGGTATCGCCCGAATCGGTGATACCCCCATCCGTGCTTGTCAGCCGGGTGAATGTGGTTGTCATCAGTTGACCGACATTGATATCGTCGCCGGCCTGCAAATCCAGAATACCGGTTCCCGCATCAAAAACAGTACCGTCAGACATACTGATGCCACCGCCGCCTGCTCCCAGACTGGCCGAATCTGCCAGTAATGTGATCTGACCATTGGATGAACTGATATCGCCTTCTGCGCCGAAGTTCAAACTGTTTTGTGCTGTCAGGTCAATGGTACCACCACTTGTACTGAAACCATCGTTGACTTGGATTGAGGAATTAAGACCAGTCGCGGTAATCTCGATGGTGCCCGATCCATTCGTTGCGACCACATTTGTCAGAACTCCCGGATTTTCGAAGAGCATCGATCCGTCACCGATGATTGTAATTGCGGAATCGGTCGTTGAGACTTCTTCGAATGTTGTATCTCTGCCTCCCGATTGCTGGAAATCAATGGTTCCATTACCAGTGGTCAGGCGGGTAAAGCTGACATCGCCGGTGTCGGTCGAAGAGGTATTATTCAGGTTAATGTTACCGGTTGTCGTGTTGACGGAGAGAGTTCCACCGGATATTTCAACGGGGGCATTATTACCAATTCCGTTTTCGGCCTGCAGTGTGATTGATCCACCGACAGCATCGATATCGATTTCAGGAGAACCCTGATCGTCAACCACGTCATTGATTTCTCCCGCCGAGGTGATCGCAATGACCCCGTTTGGCCCACCGACGGACCCGAGCAGAATATTTCCAAATCCAACAGTTGAAATTGTGATTTCCGGAGTGGTTCCACCGGCTTCAACCGATGTCAGTGTCAATAGATCTGCATGTTCATTACCGGTATTGGAAATGATGATATTTCCCTTGAGGGTGGATGCGGAGCCAATGGTCAGCGATTCATTTCCGACCTGTTCCAGTTCGATATTTCCCTCAGCTGTCGAAAGGCTTGATGCCGCGGCAGAAGTAAATGCCGTGTTATGCAGCAGGATATCGCCCGTTGTTGTGTCTGCAGAAAACGTTTCAGCACTGAATTCGAGAGTGTCGCCCGTGCCGATTCCTGTCGCTGCGTTGAGATCGAGGCTGGATGCATGGATGTTGAGCGGGTCAGGTAGCCCGTCATTCTGATCAATAATGGCAGCTTGCGAATCGATGAGTACATCATTCGATACCGTTTCGATAAATCCGGTGAGGGTGACATCGCCCCCGGTAAAGATTCTGATATCTCCGGATGTCGTTTGACGGATATTATGCACAATCAGTTCATTAGTTTCCCTGATCTGAATTTCGCCTGCAGTCGCGTTGACGATATTGATCTGGTCCACGTTCGTTTCAATATGCTTGTTGGAATCTGCTTCTATACCAACTCCCTGGGTAGCAACAATAGTAACCAGAGCGCCGGATTCATTGGCGATCAGATCTTCTCCCAAATCATCACCCGAGTCCAACAGGCTGGAATCTGTTTCGATGTAAATTGCAGAAGCTGTCGCATTTAAGGTCTGGATCTGGCTCAATTTTATGTCGTCAGTTGCATCCAGACTGACTGTACCAACGCCGGCATTGATGAACGTTCCATTGTTCATTGTGATACCACCACCCGCAACAGCGTCTTTATCGGCGGTCAGGGAGACGCTGCCTGATGTACTGGTCAGGCTTGTTGTGTCGTTGAATATGATATCATTTGCCGTTTCAATAGTGACAAAGCCTGTCCCGCTCTGGATGTTCGCATTAAGGATTAGATCTGCGCCAGTATCAGTGGTTTTCAGGAGTAGAGTGCCTGTTCCCTGTGTCTGGACCAGATTTGAAATGGTGATACTGCCGACAGATGTGAGAGAAACATCGGTGTCGGTTCCGCCGAGCAGCGCAATGGAATCGGAATTGACATCCACCAGTTCCAGGGCAGAGGAGTCATTGCTGATGATCAATTCGTCGCCGGTTGTTGTGCCGTCAAATTTCTGGGCTGTGATCGTAACGGTTTCCGCTGACTGCGACTGGAATAAAATTGTGTCCACAGCATTGATATCAATATCACCACTATTGGCGTCAATAATATCAGGTGCATCCAGTCGCAGGTTTCCGGTTTGCAAACCGGTTGGTACTGTGATGGATACATCGGAGACGAATGAGATTGTATCATCCAGGTTGTCGATACCGGACGTCGTAGAGGCATCGATGGCTCCACCGGTTACTTTCAGGTAAGTGGTTCCCGCGGTTAAATGACCTGCGTCCAGATTGATCAGGTCCGGTGATGTATTGAAGTTATGAATCGCAATCTGCGGGTCAATGAGCGCATTACTGGTGAGATCCATCTGATTGACTGAAGTCTGCAGTGGATCCAGATTGGCATCGGTAAAGACATTGGTAATACCACCGATTTTGCCGCCAGCAGTGATTGTTAACAGGTCTCCCGTGGTCCAGTTTGTGTCGCTGCTGTCTGAGTCCAGAACATCGCGGCCGGAATTGAGTGTGATATCGGCCGTGTTCTGTGCAGTTGCCGTATTAACCGCATTCAAGGTAGTGACGATAATGTCGCTGTCAGTTCCTGTTGCTGTCAGCGTAATTCCGTTATCAGGATTGACCACCGTTTTATTGTTTGAATTCACATTGATCGCATAGATCGTCCCACCTGCATTAACAGTAATAAATCCATCAAAAGTGGTGAGCTGAGTTAAAGTGACACCATCCACTTCATCGATGTGGATGCCTCCCGCATTGGTCTTCACTTCTGCGGTGATACTGTTGACGTCGGTATCGACTTCAATTCCATCTGCTGTCAGATCTGCACTGCTGGAGGTTAACTGCAGATCGTCTGCAGTAATGCGGTTCCCGTCAGTGGCAGTATCAAGAATTCCGTCATCAGCGGTTAATATAACGTCTGCATTGCCGGCAGCTGTGATTGTGGTGACGCGTATGTCACTGCTGCTGCCTGTCGCGGTCAGTGTGATGTCATTGTCGTCGTTTCCTGAGTTATTGGTTGATTCGACAGAAGTCGCCGTGATGGTGGCTGTCGCGTTAATGATGATCTCACCGTCAAAAGTAGACAGGTCCAGTAATTCAATGGCAATGCTGTTGTCAATTAACAGACTACCAGTGTCAGATACCTTAGCAGAAAGGGTACCGATGGTGGTTTCCAGTGGATTGCCGGTTCCAATACCTGTTACCGCATTGAGAATTGCAGTGGAGGCTGTGATGTCTGTGTGAAAATCTCCATTGTCCAGAATCGAAGCAGAGTAGGACTCAATATTCACGGTGCCTGTCGTAGTTAATCCAGCCAGTAACACGTTGCCATCCGCATTCAGAATGATGCCGCCGGAGCCGGCATTGATCAGAGACTGGTCGGTCATGGCAATGCCATTTCCATTGTTACCAGCCGCATTATCAGCGGTCAAAGTCACTGTGCCTGAAATGGAAACAATCGATGCATTCTCGCCAAAGAGAATGTCGTCTTCAGCGGTCAGCGTCACAAGCCCTGTATTGCTTTCAATAGTGGTATCCAGATCAATGCCGTTACCCGTTCCGGTCGAATTACCTCGAAGTTCAATATCACCTGATCCGGAAACTGAGATCTTGGCACTGTCAGAGATCTGAATGCCGTCATCACCAGTTGAAGTTCCGTCGATCGTGATTTTTCCATTTGTGGAATTCACCTGACCGCCGGACGTCTGAATTAAAACTCCCTCGGAGGCGATTCCTGCACCGGTGGAAGCTCCGGTTATCGTGATGAACCCGTCGGTCGATTGAATGATACTGTTGATCTCAACGCCGGCCTGGTCGGCCGTTGTTATCCCGTTGATGATGATGTCTGCATGATTGACGCCTGAATCATCAGTGGCAATGATCTCCGCCTGGTCTACCAGCAGGAATCCAACACCGGAACTGGCATTCCCCGTGATCTCAATCGTTCCGACAGCAGATTTGACTGTGGTTCCGAGATCCTCAATTAAAACACCAGTGTTCTGGTCGATTCCCGTCCCACCAGTGCCATTGATGTTGATTGCCCCTGCTGTGCTTAACTGATTCGTAGAACTGACTGTCGTTCCCGAATGCAGATGTACGCCGTAATGATTACTGGTACCAGCATCCAGCCCACCAAAGCCAGTCAGGTTGATGCTACCGGATCCTGAAGTAGTAATACTGGCAGATTCAGCTTCAATCCCCGTAAAATCTCCTGTTGTCATTCCGGTGGAATTGGCCTGCAGCGTGATGCCCCCATCGACAGTCTCTAGCTTACTGTCAGAGTTGAGTCTGATATTGCGTGTTGACGTCAACAATAACACACCCGCACTGAAGGTCGCGACGGTCGTCATGTCATCGACCGTCAGGGTATCAGATGCATGGAAGGTGACTGATTCAGCTGATGATTGCGAATCTTCCGTGATGTCCAGTGTACCCGTGACGTTGACGATGATGCTGGCGTCCGCGTCCAGTCCGACCTGGGAACTGATTCCCCCGATTGTCAGATTGCCGGTATTGTCAAGGAACAGACCGCCGGTTCCCGCATCGGCTTCAAGGAATGACACGGAAGTGTCAATCGCTTCTAAAAGCTGCCCGATACTCAGGTTTGAGTTCATGATCAACTGACTGGCGGTAACATTATCGACGCCCGTACTGTCATTGTCTGTGATGCCTCCGGCTGTGGACGTGATATCAACCAGACCACCCGTAGTTGTGATGGATGACAGAGCGACATCACCGTATGCGGACATCAGAATCTGGCCACCCTGAGACTGGATAGAACTTCCAGAGTCGAGTGTAATCGCGCCTGCACTTGTATTGTCTTTATCTGCGGTCAGCGTAATCAGGCTGCTGGATTGGGCGACAATGCTGCCTGTAGAAGTCAGATGGATATCATTGTCGGCCAGGAACGTGATGGTGCCATTCGTACTGGAGACCAGAGCGGTGATCAGGATGTCATTCCCGGCTGTGGCAGAAATATACTCGTCCATCGTGAACGCACCATTGATGTTGATGTCATTGGTCGAACTGATGTCCACCGTAATGCCCGCACCACCTGTGACGGAAGCATTATATGTGATATCCCCTGACGTATCCGAAGTGAAGACTGTCGAAACTACCAGCACTACATCGTCATGATAGGTTTGTGATCCGGTCGTATTGACGATACCGCCGCCATTGATATTGGTCGTTCCGCCGGCATTCGTTGTCAGACTGGCAAGAGGAGTAGTATTACCTACGATATCTTCAAAATTTGTACTGCCAGCTGTATTGATGACGAGATTAAAAGCTCCATCTAAAAAGTAATCAAAGGTGATATCACCAGTGTCGGAACTCTCCAGACGTGTATCGGCACCCAGCAGAACTTCATCATAAAAGGTCTGACTGCCAGTGGTATCAATACTGCCGCCGTTGATATTGGTAACACCACCGGCATTGGTCGTCAGGCTGGCAAGGGGAGCATCGTTTCCGACAGTGCCGTTAAAGGTCGTGTCATTATTCGTATTGATCAGGAGTGTGTAGTGCCCGTTCAGAGTCCGGTCGAAGATAATGTCTCCTGTTCCTGTACTCGTCAGAACAGTATTTGCTCCCAGGATAACATCGTCGTAATAAACCTGAGTTCCGGTCGTATTGAAAATTTCACCATTGAGGTATGTGGTCCCTCCCAGGTTGGTCGTCAATGTGGTGAGGGGTAGAATATCACCGACAGCACCACCAAAGATCGTGTCACCCGTGGTGTTAATCATCAGGTTGATACTGCCGTCGACTGTTGACACGAATTCGATCTTATATCCGTCTATGCTTGTTAATGTCGTGTCGGTCAGAAAGTGGACGGCATCATTGTATAACTGGGAACCTGTAGTCGTGATCGTCCCACCTGTGAACGTACTGTCGGACGTTCCTGAAGTGCTGACTTCGACGGAAGTCGCGATCACTTCCGTCTGAATGTCAACGTTTCCAGCATCAATAAGCACGTCTCCCAGTAAAATGGGAGTGGGTCCCTGAAAAGTGACACTGTCATCGCTGTCTCCCTGAATCGTCAGGTTGGCAGTGAAAAAACTGTCGAGTGTTGTGATCAGGATTGTATCTGCACCTGGAGCGGCACTGCCACTGTTGGTACGAATCGTGATCGAGTTGGTGGGGTTCAGGAACAGAACGGATTCACTGGCATCGGAATCAATAAAAGAATAGTGATCGACCAGACCTATATCGTCTGAGAGAGAAATGGTTTCGGCAGCGTCAGTGAAGTCATACTCGCGATTTGCAACCGACAGATTGTCTAGAATCGGTTCCAGCCCGGTGAATGTGATTGTGGTGGAACCATCGCTGGGGAGCAGGCTGTTAAACATAATTGTGATGACACCATCATCCCCCTCTGAGGGGACGGCATCAGGCGTGAAGACGTAGGAGACCGAATCCGCTTCCAGTGGAACGTCATGATTAAGTACTAAAGCGTCTCCGCCTGTGGGACTGGTCAGGTAATTGCCGTCGTTATTTTGTGAGCCACCATGAAAGAAGATGCCGCCTGAAGGATTTGCGAATCCATTGTCAGGCTGGTTGATGATGAAGACATCGTCTCCATCCAGACCATAAAAGGTGATTGAGGTAATGCCTGTCAGCGTGACCGTAGCTTGAACAGCGGGTGTTCCCGTGACATCGCGTGTCAGTACAAAGGTTGCTTCATTTTCACTCGTGAAAGTGAGTTCGAGCAGATCATCTTCGCCCGTTCCATAAATAACGATATCGCCGGTTCCATATACTCCCGGATAAAGTGTCGGCGGATTCTGGTACGCTCCAATATGTGGTGTGGTTGTGTTTGTGTCTGCAGCAAATTCCGAAGAACCATAGGCTGCGGCAGATCCAAAGCCGATGGTAAACTGAGTTTCCAGCGAGTCAGTAGGAACATAGTTGGGATCATTGGCATAAGCAAACAGGGGATCGCCGAACGTATTGGTAGAATCCAGGGTAACGTTGGAGTCCAGGTCGTTCCCATTAAACGTGTTGTAAGTTACGTTCGCATTCAGGGGGGCTAATACACCAAATCCCTGGATGGGGGGCAGGGGAGGTTCGGCCTGAATGTAGAGCTGAATCGTCGTGCCACCATTTCCAGCTGCAATCGTGGTACCGGCGGCATCATCCAGATTCCAGTAAGCAACCAGACGTGAATCACCATTTAGAGCAGAGCCTCCAATGCTGTTGTTCATAATATCAAGACGTTCTGTTTCTGACAAAACGTCGTTAAACCAGCCGATATCATCCATCAGACCGTCAAATGCACGCGAAGGATCGCCAGGATCTCGTCCGACATTCATTAAACCGTTGATGGTATCGGTGAAGTGAGTCATATCAAAGCCAGCCAGGTTTTCGTCGTAGCCGGAAAGATAAGGGTTCTCAACTCCATTAATATAAATGTGCATTTCGCCGGTATCGGCATCCCACGTGTATTGGATATTCGTCCATACGCCTTCGACGCCGGCTTGTCCACCTGCCTGGATTGTGAAATCGGAGCCATCCTGTGTACGGCCGTAGAACTGCCCGCCGGAATTAGTACGATACTGGAATTCCATCCCACCATTTTCGGGACCTTCGAAGAGCTGGTTCCGTCTTCCTGTATCATCCATTTTGACCCAGAAGTTGAGCGTACCCTGGTAACCAACATCAAAGGTCACGTCCTGGAAGGTAGCGAAATCATCGATACCGTCGAATTCCAGAGCCCCACCAAATTGCCCCTCTCCCGGTTTGAATTCCGGACCAAAGGGGACAATCCCATTGGTGGAAATCAGCATTTCAATTCCACTGACATTATCAATGGCAATATTGCCGGAAGACTGGTCGAAATCCCAGTGTGCAACCATGCGACTGTCACCAGCTAATGCCGCGGCACCATTGATGCTGGTACGGATTGTATCTAGATCAGTCTGGTTTAATGCTTCGTTGAACCAGACAACATCATCCATCATGCCGTCAAAGAAGCGGCTGCTGTCACCCGGGTCACGACCGACGTTCATCAGTTCATTGACGGTACTGACGGTGGCTGTCCACTGGCTGAGATCGGCATCATAGGTTCCACTCAGGTAGCCGACCTCGGTGCCATTAATATACAGGTGCATTTCAGGGCCGGATGTCCCATTAAAGTCCCAGGTGTACTGGATATTCTGCCAGACTCCCGTTATTCCTCCGGCACCGCCATTTTGAATGACGTAGGTGTTCCCGTTGCCGTCGTTGCGGTTAGGGCTTCCGAAGAACTGACCTCCACCGTTGGTACGGTACTGGAATTCCATACCACCATTGTTGGGACCTTCAAAGAACTGATTGCGACGTCCCTGGTCATCCATATTGACCCAGAAGCTGAGGGTTCCTGCTTCCCCTACATCAAAGGTGATATCCTGAAACAGTCCAAAATCATCAACGCCGTCAAATTCGAGTGCACCACCAAAGACGCCACCTGTTGGATTCCAGAGCGGGTCGGTTGTTGGCTGAGGCCCATCGTAGGTGAAGCCATTAAAAATGTTATCGGTAATGTTGACCGTATTCGCAGCAACCGCAATGGATGGGTCAAAATAAATGCCCCCGGGCTGTGCATAAATACCGTTACTGTTGGTGACCGCAGAGTCCTGCCAGTCAAAGGTGTTATGGACAATATCGATACCATCGGCGGTCATACCACCATTGGTAATTGTCAGTGTGTAGTTCTGATCTCCGGCTTCCTGGAAGTCACCCGCGATCAGTCCATTACCAAAATAGTTGTATGAAATAACTCCACTGAAAGGGTTGTTATACGGATCACCAAAAGTACCCTGTGGACCAATCGAGATGGGTCCCCAGCGGAAATGATCTTCACGAAATTCGTTGCGAGTGATCAGAAAGTTTTCGCCGCTGCCGCTGTTTCCATCCCGGATGGCAGCACGCCCGTAGATACCTTCAAAAATCGAATCCGAAACTTCAAGGTAATCCGCACCTTCAAAGACGACGGCACTGCGGTAGTTATCGCCGAACAGCAGATTAGTCAAAGTTGTATAGTCAGCGGAAGTGTAAACGACATATCCACGATAGTCTGTGGTAGACGTGTGAGTTTCCCAGCCCAGCTGCGCCCCTGAGATCGTAACATTATCCGCAGAGATATTCACTGCGACGTCGTATGTTCCGGTGGGGGCTCCCGTTTTACGAATTTCTACAACATCTTTCCCGGCTCCCAGCAGGGAAACCGATTCGTCAATCTCCAGAGTTCCATTCGTCAGGTAGGTGCCGTCAGCGATATTGATGATCCCGCCTGCGCCGGCGATATCGACAGCATCCTGCAGGTCAACACCACCAGAGGCGCCTAAAATCTCGACAGTTGCTGCATCACCTGATACGTTGTTGGAGATCAAGTCACCGTCCAGAACCACCGAAGTGGCATTGAAGGCGATGGATGAAGCGGTCAGAGTAATACCGTTATCGACATTAATGTCTTCTACATTAAATTCCAGGTTCTTACCTGTATTCAGTGAAATGCTGCCGTTTGCATTGAGTGTATCAGAATCTCCCTCGCCGTTGATTATGAGGTTGGCTGTGAAGTTGGCAGCCAGAGAATCGAGGTCAATTGTGTCTTCGCCGGCACCTGTGTTGATCGTCAGTGTGCCCGTGGGATTGGCAAAGGTGATGATTTCGCCTGCTGTCGAGTCGACTGTCGTCTGACCGCCGCCTGCGTCAGAAATGGTGATTGTTTCGTCAACACCACTATAATTTAATGTGACATTTGTAGTGGTGACGGTGGAAGTGATGGGTTCGAGACCGCTGTAGATAATGAAATCGGTCATTGAACCATTGACTTGAATACTGCCGGAACTGCTGTCGACGAAATAGTATTCAACGGATGAAGAAGATCCTGTCAGATTCAAAACATCGCCAGGATTACTGGTCGTCTGCAACTGGCCATCGTAGTAGATGACGATGCCTTCTGCAGCCAGGGCGATATCGACAGTCAGGCTGTCATCACCGTCTCCACCATTGAAGTTAATGATGTTGGTCGATGTCAAAGAACTTGTCCCAATCAGAATTCCACCACTGTAATATTCAATATTGGAACCTGAGACCAGGATTTCGATCTGGTCACTGTTCGTGCTGCCATCCAGTTGAATATCCACTTCGCCGGAAATCGCAAAGTTTTCAATTTCACTGTACGTCACTGTGGGGAAACTACCCGTAACCGAACCAGAGCCATTTCCATCGGAAGAAACGACGGCTGTACCAGCTGTTGAGGTATCGATATTAAGTTGATCGCCGAATGGAGTACTTGTGGGATCACCGCCTGCGATTGTGTAGGCTTCCGCGTCGGGAGTGACATTAAAGATATCCGTCAGACTTCCGCCGGTCAGATTCGTAAAGTTGCTGAAATCCAGTGTGTTCGAGCTTAGATACGAATTGGTTCCCGTCAGGGTCCAGGTCGCATTGTCGTTGATACCGGTCAGGGAGTTCGTTCCCGATCCACCAGTGATTTGATCAATGTTTGCAAACGAGACAGATTGATTCAGTTCCGTCCCGTCAAAACCGTCGGCACTGCCGAGTGCAGATAGAGTAACGTCCAGGTCAGCGGAGTAGCTGGCGAGGTTCAGATGGTCGGTCCCGTCCTCTCCATCAAATGTTCCAGTCAGACTTGAACTATTGTTGCTGAACTGCAGTGTGTCGTTCCCTGCGCCGGCTTTAATATCAACAGTCTGATTGCCTGAGATGACAAAGAGGTCAGATTCGCTGCCGCCCTGTAGCTGTTCAAAATTGGAGAAGCCAAAAGAATTCGTACTGCCATAATTCTTGTTGACTCCGATTGACCAGGTTGCGGTTGCATCACGACCGGTTAACTGATCTGCCGCCCCTGATCCAGCGATGGCTTGATTGATGTTATCAAATCCACCCGTGATGGAAGCCACCGATCCCTGATGACCGTCAAAAGATCCCAGGATGGACAACGCAATATCGATGGACGAAGTATAGAGTGAGAAGTCCAACTTATCTGAACCAGCCTGACCATCGATGGTTCCTGTCAGTACGGCTCCGTCGGCAAAGGCGAAGACATCATTCCCGGAATTACCGGCCAGATTATGAGTCTGACTGCCCGTGATCGCAAAAGTATCGACCTGGGTGCCGCCGGTGAGATTCTCGAAGCCTGCGAAGCTCAGGGTGTTCGTCGACGTGTATTCGTTGGTTCCATCGATTGACCAGTCAGCAGCCGCGTTGATGCCTGTCAGCGTATCCGTATTCGCACTGCCGATAATCGAATTGATGTTATCAAACGAAGTTAATGAGGCAGATTCTGAACCGGAGAACCCGTTAGAGGAACCCAATGCAGACAGAACCAGATCTAATGAGAACGAGGAACTCGAATAGTCGAGGATGTCATTTCCTGCCAGACCATCGATACTGCCGGTAATCTGTCCTGCTCCACTGAACTGGAACGTATCGACTCCGGCAGATCCCACCAGTTGACTGAACGCTTCAAACGCGATGCTCCCAACGCTCCCCTGGTTGACGCCATCAATCAGGAAGGTCGTTCCGGCGCTATAGCCGATAATTTTGTCGAGTGAACCATCGCCGATGCCTTTTTCGATTCCGGCCGCATGATTAATTCCGGTGGTGCTGCCATCAGTGAGGTTGACCGTCACCGCTGCTGTCACCGCTGAAAAATCGATGGTGTCAAAACCAATGCCACCAGCAATGGTTCCGTCGATCTGCCCGCCATCCAGCATGACGAACGTATCCGCGGCATTATTTCCCGTCAAGTTTTCCACATTAGAGAAGACAACGGATCCGGAAAGCAGACTGCCGGAATTTGTGCCGTCAATGACCCAGTCGTTATCCTGATTGGGGGCCACGATGGTATTCGTACCTGTGCCTCCATCAAAGATGATGCCACCAATGGAGGCGATATCGGCAGCACTCAATTCGATACGCAGAATGTTGTCATTACTGTTTCCGATAATCTGTATGTCGGTGATTTTATCGAAAGCGTGGGAGGGTACAATTTCGTTCGAAGTCCCGGTTTCCAGAATGCGAATCTGACTGCCATCTCTGACGATTGTGATATCATCGGCAGACCAGTCACCCGGATTAACGACCAGCGTTTCCGCCACATCGTTCAGGTTGATTGTAATCGTGGCTGTTGCCGTAGAGCCGGAATCACTAACGATCACATCCATTGTATAGGTGGGGTTGGTTTCGAAGTTCAACAGGCTCTGGTCTGCGACGATAATTTGACCGCTGGAAGTGATGTCAAATGCAGCTGATCCATTTAAACCGGATTCCGTAAATGTGAGTGTGTCACCGGGCAGGTCGTCGTCTGTCGCTACGATTACAGCGCCGACACTGGTGCCGTTGGCAGAATTTTCATCAATGCTGCGAGTCTGGTTGGCAATCACAGGAGTATTGTCGTTCAGCGGATTCAGATTGATGGTGATGGTTGCAGTATCGGTGGCACCCGCGCTGTCGGTGACCAGAATTTCTAGGTCGTATGAGGTCGCAGATTCGTAGTCAAGTTGTGTCTGATCCAGGACTGTGATCTCACCAGTAGCACTGACGTCAAAAGCGGTCAGGCCGCTTCCCCCCGTGAGAGTGAAAGTCAGACTGTCTGGTGGCAGATTCACATCGGAAGCGACAATCGTTCCGACGGATGTGGTATAACTGGTGTTTTCATCAACGGAGAATGACTGATCGTCGGCAACGGGTGGGCTGTTCACAATCAGAACCACGTCGTTTCCACCCCCCCCCTGGTAGGAGATATAGACCTGATTGCCGTTGAAAGTAAACAGGGTTCCTTCTGCACGATCGACAAACTCACCGACAACCGGATCGACGTCATCGTTTTCAATCAGCAGAAATTCGGTTCCGGCTGCAGCGGTGTATGCACTGGAGATATTAAGCTTCGCGCCGGTGAGGTTGACTTCGCCCGTAACCTGTACCTGATCGTATTCTGAACCGGCGGTGTCTCCATTGATTTCCACATTCAATGAAGCCCCTGGTTCCAGTGTCAGATAATTGGTACTGATGACACCAGGGCTCGATCCCGGGGTAAAACTTCCATCACTGTAAACAGTCACATCGGCGTTGATAACGCCAGAACCACCAAGGACTGCACCTGAATCCACAGTCACTTCCGAAGTGGTGAGGGAGCCATCAATGATTAAAGTTCCGCTTTGTACGTAAGTAGAACCCGTGTACGAATTGGTTCCGGACAGAATCAACTCACCGTCTTCCAGTTTGATCAGACTGCCGTCACCTGAAATATCTCCTGCATAGGTTGCAGAAGTGGATGTGGGTATGAAAATGTTGAGTAATCCTGCCGCTCCTCCCAGCAAAACCCTGCCAGTCCCCTCCAAAGAAATGATTGACAGTTGGACGCCATTCACATCAAGCACACTGGAAGCCGAGGTAAGGCTCACACTTGAAGTTTCGGGAATAACAAAAGACTGTGCCAGTTGCAGTGTCCCATCATTGATAATGGTCTGGCCTGTGTAAGTATTCACATAATCCAGAATCACAGTTCCGGGACCATTCTTAACCAGGTCTGTTCCATTCAACTGTGCGCTGACTGTGCCTGAGCGGAGATCGAGGTTTGACTGTGCCGTCAGGACACCACCGGAGGCGATGACTGTTCCTTCTTCGAGAATAAAGTTATTGACCGTTTCATCATAGTCGTCCAGATCCAGAGTCGCTCCACCAGCGAGTGTCAGGGAAACGGTATCGGCCAGCAGGTCACTGGCAGTCAACTGGAACGTATCGCCAGTGTTGCCGGAGAGAATCAGATTAGCAGGGGCAAAGTTTGTGTCAAAGGAATCCAGGGTGACGATTGAATTGCCACCGGATGTATTGATTGTCAGTGAACCAGAAGGGACTGCAAACGTAGTCAGTTCAAACTCAGACGATAAACTGCGGATCTGCATATGACCCGGAATGACTGAGTTTTCTAGAACAGCCTCAAATGTGCCGGCGGGGAGATTGATGACAATGTTGTCGGCGGTACTGTCTCCGCCAAAAACGGGTTCCAGTCCAGAGTAAGTGATTTCGGTAACCCCGTTCCCGCTGATATCAATGCTGCCGGAACCGACGCCGGTCAGATTGTGGGTCACTGTTTCAAAGGTTCCACCAATGAATTCCAGGGCGTCATTACCGCCTGATCCCCCTTCGAACATGATGGCGATATCGGTCAGTTCCTGGTTGCTGTAATCCAGTGTCAGCAGATCCGTTTCACCGTCAGCGCCAAAGAGATGGATGGAAGTGACTCCTGCTGCTGATGTCGAGAAGAGCAGGGGAGTTGTCTGGTCAGGATCGAGGATTTCCAGGTTCGAGCCATTAATCTGAACCACGAAAGCATCGACGGAATTCAACTGGTTCGGCAGGATCACATTTAACTGATCTCCGATCAGTTCAAATTGCCCCAGGTATGTTACCGTGGATTCCGTGCTGAACTGGGGTGGCGTACCGGGATCGACCTGCAGTTGGATCCCAATATTCACATCGCCGGTAAATCCGGTGAGATCGACCGAACCCGATAAGACCAGTGGCTCATCTCCCAGAAACTGAACCGTCTGGGATGAGTCTATCCCTGTCACCAGGATCGATGAGATCTGTGTCAGGTCAAACTGCAGAATACTGTCCGGCATTCCCTGGCCATCGTCGACCTGAAGAGTATCGCCCCCATTGACCACAGAGACGGTTGCCTCATCGTCTGTCTCTGTCAGATTCAGCTCAAGCACACCGGTAGAAACGTCAACTCCTGCAGTGACATTGAGCACAATTCGATCTTCAAGCCGGACCAGTTCCAGGTCCGCATTACGGTCCTGCCTTAGACTGTTAAACTCAAGGTTGGGAGTAGGGTGAGATTTGCCCAGGCATCGATTCAGCCATTTTAAAAATCGCACGTTTAAGATGCTCCTTTGAGTTTTTTGCCTGTGTCCAGGTTCGCTTCGTGTTTTCGGAAAAATGACCCTGCCGAGGGGCGATATGAAAACACGCTGGCTGTATGGATCGCGCTCTAAAATATTTTTATATAAAAAACATGGCAGCCTTTCAGAAAGGTACCATTTGAGTCTCTCAATTTAGAGGGGGATCAATATCACAGGGATGGAAATTGCAGGACCGGCCCTGATAATCCTGGCTTAACAGTGATCCCGCAGCGATCCTGGTGCACTCAGGAAGTTGCGGATGTCGTGGCAGAATATCTCCCCTATATTATCTTTACCCACTAAATGTTATGTCAACGATTTTTAACGGAGCAGATTCTTATGCTAAAAATCGAAAGCAGATGTCTGCACAAACGTTATATATAGTTTAATCAGTTTTGATGGAGTGGTAGCTCATCCTGCTATTATGCTTGTCTTCATAACCAGCCTAAGTGTTGTACGTATTGTAACTGATAAAGTACGAAACCTGTTCGCTGAGATTTCATGAATGCCACACAATTCTCTACAGAAATGGTCAAACACAGTGCGTGTGTGGAATTGTGTATACTTTTTATTGCTGAATTTACTACAAAAACGAGGGTGTATGGGTGGTTTGTGAAGACCTTGCCGCCCTCAGGTTTGGTGATGCTCCCGCCTAATACCCCAAGCCGATAATTGAAATGAGTACTCCCAGATTTCGAAATCAAGTTATTTACTGTTGTTTTCTGCCGAAAACAGCATTCTTTCATGTGGAGCGCCTGATTCAATGAGGTTGCTATCTATTCATCCAATTGCTTTGACATGCTTAAGCTGCCTGTTAATCAGTGGCTGTGCAATGAATCAGGGTGCTCATTTTTCGGTGGCACCGGAGTTTGATCACAGCAAGTACACTGCTATGGCTAAAGCATTGGAAGCCAGAAGTCAGGACTCACCACAAAAGACGATCAGCGACGTAAAATCTGACAGTTTCAGGGTTACGGGATTCAATAAATACACTCATTCACCGAACTGGACGATCAAAAATGCTTCAACGGAAGCGGTTCAGGCAGATAAACCAGTGATTCAGGATCTGGAATTTGACGAAACGTCTCAATTTCGTTCAATCGAGTTGGTTGATGCCCGGTTCGAAACGATAGAGGAACCCGTTGAAGCTCAGAAACCCGATCTGGAAGAACCGGAAATCCAGTTTGTTCTGGATCCCAAGCCAATGGCTTTACCTTCCGTCCCCCCCGCTCCCGAATCCGGGGCCACGTTGCCTGGAGCGAAACAAGAGAATCAGAAATCCGGGAAACCACACCTGGTTGAACTGGGTTTGAAACCCTTAACAGAGTTGACGTTAAATACGAAACCACCCACAGGTGATCTGCCGTCGAATATTGCAGGCGAGCAACTCGAGAAAATGCCCGTGGAGCAGGTTGTCATGGGAACAACGCGCGACTGGACGCTGACAACAAAAGAATGGGAAGCTCCAGCGATTCCTTATAACCCCCTGTATTTTGAAGAACCATATCTGGAACGCTACGGATACAATTACGGTCCCGCCATTCAGCCATTTATCTCGGCAGGCCGTTTCTTTGGTCGTGTCCCGGCTCTTCCATACATGATTGGCGCATATCCCATTCATGAATGCCAGTATAATCTCGGCTACGATCGACCCGGTAATTGTCCCCCCTATCAGGTGGAACGATTGCCCGTCAGTGCACGTGGTGCCGTGTTTGAGAGTCTGACTGTGACAGGTTTGATTTTCCTGATTCCCTGATCAAAACTCAGACCAGAATCAGCTCCCGCTCTTTCATCGCCAGTATGCGTTTCTCATCGACCGTGATCCCCAGTCCCGGTCCCGCTAATGCTGGGGCACGTCCTCCCCACTGAAACGAAATATTTTCCTGAATCAGACTCTGCTGCAGCAGAAAACGATCAAAACTCCCCTCCAGAAATTCGATTCCCTGCACGGAAGTCGCAAAATGTCGACCTGCTGCGGACAGGATACCTGTCTCACCGACCTGGCATCCCAGTTGATAACTGATCCCGGACTGCCGGGCCATTTGAGCCAGTTTTACTGTCGGAATTACCCCCCCCAGCTTCGAGATGCGAAGATTGAATGCATCACAATAGCCCTCTGAAATAGCCAGTTCAGCGTCCTGAATAGAACACAGCGATTCATCGAGCATGATCTGTGCTGTTAGATGTCCGCGTATTTGACGGAGCGTGTTGAGCTCCTTATGGGATACAGGCTGTTCAATGGATTGAATCGCCAAACTGGTGAATTCAGAAGCATGTTCTTCCAGAAACTCGCGTGTCCAGGCTTCATTGGCATCAATCCGCAGCCTCATCTTTGGGCCCGTAAGTCTTCTGATTTTTCGCAGCAGAGAGAAATCATCGATACCCGGCATTCCTACTTTGACCTTACAGTTTTGAAAACCGGTCAGGCGGTAGATTATGGCTAAGAGGGACTGTTTTACCGGTTTCATCGATGTCAGGACGGCACTGTATTGAACACTGTTTCTGTTTTCAAACAGATCCGTGGCTACCGGAATTGAGCGAATCAGCTTTGAAAGCGGAATATTCCAGCTCCGTGCTGTTGCATCCAGCAGGCTGAGTTCAATCGCACAACGGGCTGCGTTGCCGAAACAGCCTCGTTCCCAATACTCAGCTGGTGATTCAGGAAGTTCGGTTAATCTCAGCTCAGAACAGATCTGGAGAACTTCTTCGATCGTATCCAGGTTGCTCTCATTGAGAAAACGGAAATCAGTAGCAGTATAATGGTCAAAGACCGATTCGACGGATTCACCGGTGACATAAGGACGGGGAACCGACTCGCCCCAGCCGGTAGTTCCATCTTCCAGCACGCATTTCACGATGATCGAAGCCGATTCCGAGCGACTGAATGAAGCATGTTTGATTTTTCGGCGCAGGGGGACAGCAACCTGATATGCGGAAAGTCGGGCGATTCTCATGAGGTCAGCGTTAAACCTTCATTAACTCTATACTCTATTGAGACATAGGTGAAAATTGGGGGTGACAGGATTTTTAGAAAGTACTAGGATTGTCGTATTCTGAATGGATTTCGAATTATTCGCAACATGGAGGCGACCGTGGGTGTTCCCCTTTCTCAAATGTGGACTGTAGCTAAGTATGTACTGACACAGCGTATAAAAGGTGTCGAACGCTATCCTCTGGTCCTGATGCTGGAGCCTTTATTCCGTTGCAATCTGGCTTGTGCCGGCTGTGGAAAGATCCAGTTTCCTTCCCACATTCTGAAACAGAATCTGAGCCCCGAACAGTGTTTCAAAGCGGTTGACGAGTGTGGTGCCCCCATTGTTTCGATCCCCGGCGGAGAACCTCTGTTACACCCCCAGATGCCCGAAATCGTGGCGGGACTGGTTCAGCGGAAAAAATTCATTTATCTCTGTACCAACGCGATCTTACTGGAAAAACATTTAGAGAACTATCCCCCCTCAAAATATCTGACGTTTTCGATTCACCTGGATGGTATCCGCGAAGATCATGATGCCGCCGTCTGCCGGGAAGGGATCTATGATAAAGCGATCAGCGCGATCAAAGCCGCCGTCAAAGCCGGGCACCGTGTGACGACAAACTCAACGTTGTTCGAGCATGTGGAACCTGAGCGGGTCCGTCAGATGTTCGACGAACTCGCCGAACTGGGGATTGAGAGTATGATGCTCTCACCCGGGTATCAGTATGAAAAAGCCCCCGATCAGGAGCATTTCCTGAAGCGGAACCAGACCATTCAGAAGTTTCGCGAAATCCTATCTGCCCCGAAAAAAGCCTGGAAATTCAATCATTCTCCGCTGTTTCTGGAATTCCTGAAAGGGAACTGGGACCTGGAATGTACTCCCTGGGGCAATCCCACCTATAACATCTTCGGCTGGCAGAAACCCTGCTATCTGCTCGAAGAAGGTTATGCCGAAACCTTTGCAGAACTGATGTCATCCACCCGCTGGGAGCAGTATGGCAGAAAGAGTGGCAACCCGAAGTGCCGGGATTGTATGGTCCATTGTGGCCACGAACCAACGGCCGTCGACCAGACATTCTCATCCTGGAAAGGCTTCCTGAAAGTGGCTGCATTAACCCTGTTTGGCGCAAAAGAGACCAATCGGCCACTGGCTGCTCCTGCAACTCATGGCGTCGGTGCACCTCACTACACCGTCAGCGACAGAGAACTGTTTCAGTTGCCAATGCTTTCTGATGAAGAAGCTGAGGAAGAGGTAGAAGCGCTCATGGAACGTTAATTCCGGCTGAGATCACGCCAAAAAACTAAACAAACCAAATGTTAAAAGGTGTCCTCTAAAATAACTTAGGGGGACACCTTTTTGTCATTCTGTCGTTGTTCCCGATATTGCTCAGATTTTCTTTGACTCATAACACAGAGACGAATACTATAAAACCAAATCTAAATAACCAAATAATGATGGACTGCGATCGTTGAAGGAGCGGGGGATGGCCAGACCGAAAGCGAAAGAGCTCACGGCACGTGAATTAGAAATCATGCACGTCTTCTGGGAACGTAGTGGTACTGAAGCAACGACAGAATTAACTGTGGCGGAAGTGCGTGATGCTTTGGAACAGGCAGGCAGAGAATTGGCTTATACCACAGTCGCGACTCTGGTCCGTATTCTGGTCGAAAAGTCATTTCTGAAACAGACGAACGATGGACGGCCTTTTTTGTATTGCTCAATCCGCACCTTTGATGAGGTCTCCGGCAGCATGCTGGGGGACATGATCCAGAAAGTATTTGGGGGTTCACGCGAAAAACTGCTGTTACGTCTGTTGGAAGAACGTCAGCTGAGTCCCCGTGAACTGGAGAAAATCAAGGAAATTCTGAAGGAGAAATCCTGATGCATGCACTCGGAATCAGTCTGCTCTGGCTGGGACTGCAGGTGACAATCGTGGCATTGTCAGCATTGACTGTCTACTGGAGCACAAGACGTCTCGGTCCTCGCGCGCGATCCTTCATTCTCTCCTGTTCGCTAGGCATGACACTGTTGCTGGCCCTGCTCGCATTCAGCCCCTGGCCACGCTGGCAGACAAACTGGAATGCAAATCATGCCGCAGTAGACACGAAACAAGCAGAACAGAATTCGCCACTCCTTGCGAAAGCGACTCAGGAATTAAAAACACCACTTTTGGAAAAATCACCTCAGGAATCGGAGTGGGGCACCATCTGGGACGGTTTTCAGAAAGGATTACAGCAGGCACCTGCCCGCGAACAACCATATTTCGTTCCCACCCCGGCTGGTTTATTGGGTTGGGTATTCGCAGGTGGATTTCTGATGGCGATAGTCCGGCTCTTGATCGGTTTTGTGTCAGTAACTCGCCTGGTTCGTCAGGGGAATTCTCTGAATGGTTCCGCTGCTGAAGAAACTCTGGATATTCTGGCAGCGGAACAGCAGATATCTCGCCCCTTGAGATTACTGCAACATGATCGACTGACAACGGCAGCAGTCATTGGCTGGTGGCGACCGAAAATCCTGTTACCAACAGCGTGGCATCAATGGAGTCAGAAACAACTTCGCGCGGTGCTGGCGCATGAACTGGCCCATATTCAACAACACGATTATCTGACGATACTGGGAGCAGAACTCAGTCGGTCACTCTATTTCTATCACCCGCTGGTTCACTGGCTCGCCTCGCGCTTGCGCCTGGAACAGGAATTGACGGCTGATGAGGCTGCAGCGGATATCAGCGGTGGTGCCGACTCCTATATGACTGTCCTGGCAGAAATGGCTGTTTCGCAGACACCCCACCGGCTCAGAGGTCCGGCGCGTGCCTTTTTTCCCACACATTCCACATTTCTGAGGAGGATTGAGATGCTTAAACAGAAGCGATCGCTCAAAACAGTCATCTCTCGGCCTGTGCGTGCGGTCATAATTTGTTTCCTGCTGGCTGTCAGTCTCCTGGCGGCAGGATTTCGAGGGCATCAGACCAGCCTGGCACAGCAGTCTGCAGAAACGTCAAATCCACAACCAGCCGAAGGCCCCATCGACACCAATAAAAGTGTACGAGATCAGCATGAAGCCTTCAAAATCAATTCCGTTCCTGCTGATGCGTTAGGTATTCTGTCGCTCCGGCCTGCCGAACTGTTGAAACAGAATTCACTGTTATATGCAAAGATGTTGATGGAGCAGGCAGAAAATAAACATGCTCGGCTCTATCCACTGGGCATCCCCTTCACGGAAATCAAAACATTGACACTCATCTTTCTGGCCCCGAAGCCAGGAGATCCATGCAGTCAGCTTTTGAATTATGCGACTGTCATAGAGACAACAAAGGATATTGACCTGAAACAGATGGCCGTCACTTTCAATGGCGGAAAGCTGTTTACTCGTGATGGGATCCTTCACCTGCAAGATAAAAAGCACACCGGGGTTCCACTGGCAATCGCAGGTAGCCGCGAGATGATCTATGCTCGAGACCCTGGATCACTTCGCCAGATTCTGGAAGTGCGCAAAACTGATCAACCGGGACGCTGGGCTGAACACTGGAAGCTGGTCGAGAAAGATTCGATTGCAGCACTGTTTAACTTGCGACACTTGCGCGAAATGGTCTGGAAGAACCAGTGTAAACTCGACATTGATGATTCAGTCTGGAAAGCTTCGCTTTCCCCCGTCTGGGAACATACCGATCTGATCACTCTGGGCGTCAATCTCAGCAACAAGGCTACACTGCAAGCGACTCTTTATCAGCAGCAGAATAACGAACAGATCTACAAAACTCTGACCGCCTCACAAATCCTCTGTAACAATATGCTGCAACAGTATGAACAGCAGATCTTGATCGATAAACAGAGAGAGCAGCTTATTAAGCTCCCGCTGTATAAACTGGCTCATCAACTGGTCAATGCACTCCAGTTCGAGCAGCAGGGTAGCAATGTCTGCCTGACAGCTTCCCTGTCTGACTTGACTGAGATGATCGACAGTACGGCAGTGTTGGTGCCCGCCCTGGTCGAAGCGCGTCTGGTTTCCTTACGAATGGAATCTTTTAGCAATATCAAACATCTGGTTTATGCAATGCATCTTTATTTAGGGGAGCATAAACACTTTCCCCCCGCTGTCGTGATGGGGCCGGATGGTAAAACTCCTCATAGCTGGCGTGTGGCGCTGCTGCCGTTCCTGGATGAGATTGAACTTTATAAGGAATACCGACTCAACGAGCCCTGGGACAGCGAACACAACAAAAAGGTGTTAGAGAAAATGCCGGCGGTGTTTCATAACATACAGGACAACCGCTCCGGTTTTTACACTTCCTATCTGGCTGTCGTGGGCCCTGATACTGCCTTCGGTAAATCGACCCGTCCCGCTGGTTTAATGGCTGGAGCAGGCGGAGCTGACAGCACTCCTCCAGCGAAACAGGAACCACCTGCAGGTATCAGGTTAATGGATATCACCGATGGTACATCGAATACCATCGCAATCGTCGAAGCCAGACGCGAAATCCCCTGGACGAAGCCAGAAGACATCCCCTTCGATGGAGAAAAACTACCTGATCTTGGTGGGTTTGTTGAAGGGGGCTTCAATGTTGGATTCTGTGACGGTGCAGCACGGTATTTTACCGATCAGCTCGACCCGAAGACATTGAAAAACCTACTGCTGATCAATGACGGTAATGTCATTGTATTTCCCTGACTTCGACTGAGTTACTACTGAAGAGAATGGACTATCGTTTCAGACTGATCCGAATAAGCTGTCAAATTCCCACTGTCTGCTTTTCATGTGAGTTGATATTGAGACAGAAATACAATGGCTTCTCCCGCTCTATGGTATGCCAGTATTGGTCCAAATTTGTCGCGATCTTGCGCACTGAGAGCAAAAAAACGACGGTTTTGTTAACCCATAAGTGTCTGAAAAGCCCTGTTACGCATAGGAAAGTGGTGAACGAAAAGCAGTTGATGACGTGTAGCAGAAAGCATTTACTTGAAATTCAAGGGACATTTATGGGGTTTCAATCAGCAGTAATGACGATTTGACAGTAGCGGGAAAAATCAGTCACGCGCGCGACGCGTAAGCGGCAGGATAAGTAATGGCTTCAACGCGACAAGCTGAAAATCGGGAACCGGGTGTGGTAAATAGCCAAGTGGCTGAAAAGGCAGGTTTTCGGTTTGCTTCGCTCGGATAAACTCGCTATCATATCAACGATAGTTTATGTTGATTCGATGGTGCTGCGGATCAGAGTTCCCAGGGAAGTGATTCTATGCTGACGATTCTTGGCAAACCGACCCGTAAAAACGGACAATTTTGTGATGGTGTCTCCCGCCGCAGCTTCTTGAAAATTGGTGGTATGGCGTTGGGCGGAATTTCGCTGCCCGATGTGCTCAGAGCGGAGACCGAGAGCCAGTCGGGCAGTAACCACAAAGCCATCATCAATATTTATCTGCCCGGCGGTCCCTCGCATATCGACTTGTGGGATCCTAAACCGGATGCTCCCAGGGAAATTCGAGGCGAGTTCAGCCCGATCAAAACCAATGTTCCCGGCATTGAAATCTGTGAGCTGTTCCCGCGAATGGCTCAGATGATGGATAAGTTCATCCCCGTCCGGACGATTTCTGATGCGGACGGCAGGCATGATGCTTATCAGTGTATGACGGGACGCAAATTTGGCAGTCGTCAGCCCCCTGGCGGCTGGCCCGCGGCTGGTGCTTTTGTTTCCAAACTGCAGGGACCTGTCAATTCCGCTGTCCCGGCTAATGTCGCTTTGATGTATAAGACGGGAAACGGGACTTGGGGTGAACCGGGTACCGGAGGCTTTCTGGGAGTTCAGTATTCGCCATTCAATCTGGTGGGGCGTAAGGCCCGCAGTTCACCAGAGAATATGATTCTGCAGGGGATCACTCTGGAGCGTCTCCGTGACCGCGTCAAATTGCAACAGGCGTTTGATACGTTTCGACGCGAAGCCGATTCATCAGGTCTGATGGAGAGTATGGACGTCTATTCTGAACAGGCCATGAATATTCTGACCACCTCAAAACTGGCCGATGCTCTGGATCTTTCCAAAGAAGATCCTCAGATCCTGGCCCGCTATGGCAAGAGTGTCGAGACATTTCAGCGTGATGGTGCGCCTCCCATGATTGAAAACTTCTGCCTGGCCCGCCGTCTGGTCGAAGCGGGAGCACGATTTGTCTCGCTGAATTACAGTCGCTGGGACTGGCATGGTCCGGATGGAATGAACTTTCCCAAATCGCGCGAGGAGTTTCCCCTGCTTGACCAGGGGCTTTCTGCTCTGGTTACCGACCTGCACGAACGGGGACTCGATAAAGACGTCTCTGTGGTGGTCTGGGGCGAGTTCGGACGTACCCCCAAGATCAATCAGAATAACAGCCGAGACCATTGGCCCAAAGTCTCCTGTGCCATGCTGGCGGGCGGAGGAATGCAGTCCGGTCAGGTCATTGGTAAAACCAATTGTAAAGGTGAATACGCCAGCGATCGCCCCGTCAAATTTCAGGAAGTCTTCGCCACGCTATACCAGAAGGCAGGCCTGGACCTGAATGGAACGCGAATCTTCGACACCAGTGGTACGCCCCAATATCTGGTGGACCAGGGAATCGAACCGATGCGGGAACTGCTTTAATCTTAGACGTTTTCTATTATTGTAACGTCACCAGGTTCCTCTGCACCGAGTGTTCCAGTACGAGAAATACTCGATTGAAAATGGTGGGCTCACTTCGAAACGAACGACGCTCCTGTCTGAAACAGGCTTTTATCGTTTAGATCAAAGCTTCACACGCCCTGGTGCTTCCTCTGGTTCTTCATCAAAAGAACTGGGTGGGCGGAAGGGATTCTGATCGGGCAGGGGAGTCGAGTCGTTTGCAGGAAATGTTTCTGCATCTTCGAATCCGATATTTGCCGGCTTCCATTGCGGCACCGATTCTTCTGGCATAGACCAGTTGGGTTCGGCCCGTTCTGCAACGCGTGATTCAATTCGCATGGGACGGATCTGCTGAGTTGATGCCTGCTGCGATGGCAGATGTGCTCCCAGATCGAGAACCGGGTAGCCTGGATATTGTGGCACTTCCCAGACTTCACCTGGGACATTGGCAGGATTAACTTCGATATTGCCCATCGTCATTGTCAGTACGATTCCGGTTTGAGGCCAGTCGAGTTTGATGACGTGAGGGAGGACGGCTGTTGTATTGCTGCAATTGCGGTATTCGCCGAAGGTGGCAGTGGCAATACGCTGTCCCTGACTGTCATACAGGGACTGTTCGATGATGAAACCAGTACAGAGATTGACGACGAGGATCTTTTGAACCAGTTTTCCGTTGGGTAACAGACGATCCGAAATCAGTTTGACATTCGGTGAATTCTGCCCCTCTTTCTGGATAGAAAGTTCTTTTTCATTCAGTGGCACGACACGTAATGCTTCCATCAGCCAGTCGGGCTCGAAGGGAATGTTCAACTGAGATCCCATGGACTCATAGTGATCGTGCCTGAGGGTGAAGACCTGCTTTGGTTCATTGCGTTTCACCCAGAACCAGAAACGGTCATTGTTTGAACCAAAATCGACCTCCGCCCCGAGGGGAGAACTGGCACGTAACCGGAAGCGTTTCGGCTGCTCGACGATCAGCATGGCATTTAATGCCGGCATCGGCAAGCCGCCTTTTTGACGCGCTTTGATTTTGACAGTGGAAGACTGCCAGCCATAAACGCCAGCTGTCTGTGAGTTCAAATGATTGACGATTTGAGTATAAGTTGCATTGGGAGGCAGCACACAAACGGGAGCCTGTTGAGGCAGGAAGGTTCGCACGGAGGCACAAGAGGAAACGAGCAGAAATGTGCAAAGCAGCAGCGATAACTTTGCGGTCTGCAGGAGCGTACGCATCGGTTGCGACGATCTGCCGATTTCTGTTCTTCCTTGAACATGTGACATATGCTTAATCCATCAGGGGGCTGTCCCCCTTATTCCCACTCTTCGAGAAATTGTGTATTCAGTTGCTGCTGTAATGCTTCGATCTCAGCCTCTTCGAGGTTTTGATCCCGGATATCAAAGTTTCCTTCCCCATGGGTCCCGGAGAGCTGCAGATACGATGTCTGATCTTCAGTTCGGGAGCCTTCCAGTTTTAATCGTCGTTTCTGTACTAGAAATAGAGCGAGTACGTAAAGAAATTTTTCCTGTACCTGATTCGGAGTTTCATAAAGTTGCTCGAAATACTGCATTAAAGCATCCGGGTCAATCTTTTTGGGGCCGGTCGCTACCGCTTCGGGTACCTGAAGCTTCCATTCACCGACCGCTCCCTCTGGTGGACCCGTCCAGGCTTCTTCAGAAAAATCCATTCTGATCAATTGTCCATTTTTTTCAATAATCACAGAGTGGACCAGTTCACCAGGAACAAAGTCTTTGCCTGTTGAAGAGCAGGATTTTCCTAATGGTTTTAAATGATAGTCCATTTAAAATGCTTATCTTGTAGATTCAGAACATGTTCGATATTCAAGCCGAATGATTTTGTACACACGGCGAATCCTAGAGCAATCGCGAAATTACCTCAAGACGATTCTGAGGTGTTTGGCAGTTTTCAAGCTGTGATTTTTAAAATAATATTGAATGATAAAGGTATGAGAGATAGAGGTTTAGGAATCAGTGAAGAATCTGCTTGAAGAGCCCCCTTTTTCGACAATGGGGATTTCAATGGGAGTCGCACAACGGGGGCAATGGCCCGTATAAGCCGTCCCCGCCTGGTTCTGATAAATATTGATGTAGACATTACAGCATTTGAAGTGGACCCCGACAGAAGGGCGAGGCTGATGAGGCGTGGGGCTTTGATCCGTCATCCCGTGACTCCAGATACAAAAAAGAAGCTGAAACGCGCGAGGCAGTTTCAGCTTCTTTATGAGATTCAATGATGTAGATCAAGGTGAGTTTTTAAGATCTCAAATCGATTACTTCTGATGTGCCAGAGCCAGCATGGCGCGAGCCCGGGACTGATCTTTTTCACGTGCATTACATTGATCGTCGCCCACAGCGGTGCGGTTCAATGCTTCATCGAGCAGTTTTTGGGCCGCGGCAACATCCAACTGACTGACGGGAACGGCCTGTTCTGTCAGTACCGAGATGACAGTACCTTGTACTTGCAGGAAGCCGCCATCGACAAAGTATCTGCTTTCAGAACCATCAATGGATTCAAAGGAAAGTTCACCATAACCCAACCGGCCCACCATAGGCATGCGACCGGGAAGAATTCCGATTTGTCCGTCGAACAGGGTACAGCGCAAGCTCTTGATCGGCTGATCCAGCAGTGTCGTTTCCGGAGTGACTAACAACAGTCGAAAATCTTGAGCCATTGGTGCTCTAACCACATTAAAAACAGGATTTCAGATGAAATCTGTGACTGGAAGAAGTCTTCTCAGTCACAGAGAAGTCGAATAACTATATGGTCGAAAACTATTCAGCCATTTTCTTGGCTTGTTCTTCGGCTTCTTCCACAGAACCGACATACATGAATGCCGATTCAGGAAGATGGTCCCATTTACCAGCACAGATTTCTTCAAAGCTGCGAATGGTGTCTTCCAGCGGTGTAATTTTACCCGCTTTACCAGTGAAGACTTCCGCAACGAGGAACGGCTGTGACAGGAAGCGTTCAATACGACGGGCACGATGCACGATCAGTTTGTCTTCTTCGCTCAATTCATCAACACCGAGAATCGCGATGATGTCCTGCAGTTCGCGGTATCGCTGTAATGTCTGCTGAACTTCGCGAGCCACCCGGTAGTGACGCTCACCCACATACTGCGGGTCGAGAATACGACTGGAAGATGCCAGTGGATCGATAGCCGGATAAATCCCTTTTTCTGAAATCTTTCGTTCCAGATAAATGAACGCGTCCAGGTGGGAGAATGCGGTAGCTGGAGCAGGGTCGGTCGGGTCGTCTGCAGGTACATAAACAGCCTGCACACTGGTGATCGCCCCGTTCTTGGTTGAAGTAATACGTTCCTGCAATTCACCCAGTTCGGTACCCAGTGTAGGCTGATAACCCACAGCGGAAGGCATACGACCCAGCAGAGCGGATACCTCAGAACCAGCCTGTGAGAACCGGAAGATGTTGTCTACGAAGAGCAGGGTGTCAGTACCGGTGGTGTCACGGAACCATTCCGCCATTGTCAGAGCGGACAGAGCGACACGCAGACGAGCTCCAGGTGGCTCGTTCATCTGACCGAACACCATACAGGTCTGCTCAATCACGGAGCGGTCAGTCTGACCAATCTTGGTTTCCTGCATTTCGAGCCAGAGGTCGTTTCCTTCACGGGTTCGCTCACCCACACCAGCGAATACCGAATAACCACCGTGGGCACTGGCGATACGGGCGATCAACTCAGTCAGAATCACGGTCTTACCCAGACCGGCTCCACCGAACAGACCAGCTTTACCACCACGAACGAAGGGGGTCAACAGGTCGACCACTTTGATCCCGGTTTCGAAGAGCTCGGTTTTGGCACTCAGGTTTTCCAGAGCAGGGGCTTTACGGTGAATCGGCCAGCGTTCTTCAGTCGCAACTTCACCGCGACCATCGACGGGATCACCCAGCAGATTGAAAACGCGGCCCAGAGTACCTTTTCCCACGGGAACCGATACAGGAGCTCCGGTATCCGTAACATCCATGCCTCGCACCATGCCGTCCGTAGAACCCAGAGCGACGCAGCGGACGCGTCCTCCACCCAGGTGCTGCTGAACTTCCCCGGTAACATTGATCTCAACACCTTTGTTGTTTTCTTTCACAGTCAAAGCATTGTAGATTTCCGGCATCTGAGTCTCAGGAAATTCAGCATCAAATGTAGAGCCAATAATCTGAGTAATTTTACCAACTGCTTTTGTTGTGCTGGCTTCGGTTGTCGCCATTGATATGTCTCTGCTTTCTGATATTGATCAATCTGTAAAAAAACAATAAGTGCCCGGGTAAGGCATTGACGGAAATTACTCCAGGGCAGCGGCACCACCGATGATTTCGAGGATTTCCGAGGTGATCTGTGTCTGTCTTGCCCGGTTGTATTGAGCGGAGAGTGTACCAACCATTTCGTTGGCGTTCTCTGTTGCTCCTTTCATCGCCACCATTCGGGCAATCTGTTCGCTGACAGCTGCATCCAGAAAACACTTAAATAAACGGGCTTTAAATGCTGTCGGGACAATCTCTTCCAGGATTTCCTGGGCAGACGGCAGAAATTCATAGTCATATTTATTAGCTGCGGGAGCCTCTTCCGCAGTATCCAGCCCCCCAATTGGAAGCAGAGAATGTACTGCAGGAATCTGCCGTGAAGACGAAATGAATTCCGTATAAGCAACATCCAGGCGGTCAATTTTGCCTGCGATATATTCAGTAATATAGCGGCTGGCAAGTTCATCCACTTCTTCGAATGTAGGACGATCTTCAAAATGGGTATAAGAGTGGGAAGACTCAATCCCCTGGAATTTCAGGAAGCTGATTCCACGTTTACCGGAAATTTCCAGTCTCACGTTCTGATCGCTGGCAGTCAGTTCTTTATGACGCTTTAAAGCGGCCTTCAAAACGCCTGAGTTATAACCGCCACACAAACCACGATTGGAAGTTAAAACAAGCAGGACAGAGTTTTTCTCTGTCTCATGTTTCTCCAGCAGTGGATGGTGGAATTCCAGGTTTGCCTGTGACAGATCCGAAACAAGTTCAGAAATCTTTTTGGTGTAAGCAGCAGCCTCCGATGCACGGTCCATGGCTTTCTTGAATCGCGCGGTGGCGATCAATTCCATGGTCCGTGTGATTTTACGGATGTTTTTTACCGCTTTTAATCGTTTAACGATGGCACGTGCTTTGGCCATTAGATCCTGAACCCGTTTTAGATTATCTGTTCAAACAATGAATTCAAAAGTTGATTACGCATTCTTTCGCAGATACTGATCTACGAATGTTTTCAATACCGTTTTCAACTGTTCGATTGTGTCATCTTCCAGTTTACCCGTTTCAGTAATCTTGTCGGTAATTTCCGGATACTGATCGTGGATAAACTGCAGCATTTCTGATTCTGCATCCTGAACCTGATTGATCGGAACAGAATCGAAGAATCCTTTGGTTCCAGCATACAGACTGACAACCTGATCGGCCATCGGCATGGGATTGAACTGTGGCTGTTTCAGCAGTTCTACCATACGATAACCACGATCCAGCTGTGCCTGAGTCGCTTTATCCAGTTCGGTTCCCATCTGGGCGAAGGCTTCCAGTTCGCGGAATGCAGCCAGGTCCAGACGAAGACTACCGGAGACGCTCTTGGTCGCTTTGGTCTGAGCGTTACCACCTACACGGGAAACACTGATACCCACGTTAATCGCGGGACGAATCCCGGCGAAGAACAGGTCTGGTTCCAGGTAAATCTGACCATCGGTAATTGAAATCACGTTGGTGGGGATGTAAGCCGAAACTTCCCCTTCCAGTGTTTCAATGATGGGCAGGGCAGTCATGGAACCGCCACCCAGTTCATCACTGAGGCGGGCAGATCGTTCCAGCAGACGGCTGTGGCAGTAGAACACGTCACCAGGATATGCTTCACGTCCGGGAGGACGACGCATCAACAGTGACAGCTGACGATATGCCTGAGCCTGCTTGGAAAGGTCATCGTAAACGACCAGAGTGTGTTTACCCTGATACATATAGTGTTCTGCAATCGCGGCACCAGCATAGGGAGCGATATACTGCAACGGAGCGGGGTCACTGGCAGAGGCACTCACGACAACGGTGTAATCCATTGCGCCGTGTTCTTCAAGCTGATTGACGATACCGGCGATTGTTGCTGCACGCTGACCACAGCCGACGTAAACGCAGATCACATCTTTACCCTTCTGGTTCAGAATGGTATCGATGGCAATCGCTGTTTTACCGGTCTTACGGTCACCAATAATTAACTCACGTTGACCACGACCGACGGGGGTCATGGCGTCAATCGCCTTGATTCCGGTTGCCAGTGGCTGTTTCACGGGCTGTCTGGCAGCTACACCGGGTGCAGCAACTTCCAGAGGCCTTGATTCGGTTGCCACAATCGGGCCTTTCCCGTCCAGGGGAACCCCCAGAGGGTCAACAACCCGGCCCAGCAGTTCATCACCAACGGGGATGGAAAGCAGGGTGCCTGTACTACGAACCTCATCTCCTTCAGCGATGGAAAGATAATCGCCGAAGATGATGATACCGACAGAATTTTCTTCGAGGTTGAAGACCTGTCCACGCACCCCGTTTGAAAACTCCACCATTTCACCAGACATCGCAGAAGAAAGTCCGTAAACGCGGGCGATACCATCACCCACTTCCAGGACCCGTCCTACTTCACTGGTCTCAATTTCGCCGCGAAAGTCTTCAATTTCCTTCTGGATAACTGAAGCGATCTCGTCCGCTTTGAATTTCATGAATGCTCCTATTGCTCAACCGCCCGCGTAACTGTTTGAGACGCGTACGAAGAGAACCATCATATACTGTGTCATCAACCTGAATAACCAGACCGCCAATCACTGACTGGTCTATGGATGTTTGTAGTACTGGAGAAAAGCCCAGTGTTTCACTCAAACGTTGTTTAATGCTTGCCAGTGTTTCATCCGAGAGTTCAAAAGCAGAGCGTACAAGCACTGATTTTTTACCGGATTCGATGTCGCGTAATTTGATTACCTGAGACAGAATCTGTTCCAGTAAATCAAGCCGGTCATGCCGGGCCAGGACTCTGATAAAGTTTGTCAGCAGTTCTGAAGCATGTGGGGCGATCACGCGATCAATCAGACTGAGCCGTTCATCTCGATTCAGCGAATGAGATGTCAGAATCTGTCCGAAGTCCGGAAACTGAGTGGTCACCGCGTTCAGAAATTCAGAAACCTCTTCGATCGCTGAATCTTTATCAGACTCCTGAATCGTTCCCAGAAATGCTTTGGCATACACCTTGGCAATTGAAATTGCACTGGGGTCTTCCATTACACTGGGAATATGAGCTTTTACTTTTTCCTGATCGTTCACGCGGATCATAACTCACAACTAAAGGATAAATTAATTCAAACAATACAACCGCGTTTGAATAAGTCGTTTCTACTGCAAATCAGTTTGAACTGCCTGAAATCTGAGACAGAGCCTCGTTAATCAGCCGGTCACGATCTGATTCATTCAGAGCACGTCCGAGGACATGCTCCGTGGCATCAATCACGCGTCCATTCATCTGGTCGAACAGATCTTTCAGAGCCAGTTCACGTGCCCGTTCAATTTCGCCAACAGCATGAGCCTTAATGGACTCCGCTTCCTGACGAGCCTGTTCGAGGATGTCCTGTCTGATGCGATCTGCGTCTGATCGAGCTTCGACCATCATTGCCTGGATCTCATCCTGAGCTGCTTCGATTTTACGTGCATGCTCTTTAACTAATTCTTCCGACTCTTTCTGTTTGGATTCTGCCGTATTGATGGCAGTAATCACTCGTAATTCGCGTTCATCAAGTGCCTGAATCAGAGGTCCCCAGGCAAATGCCCTGAGAACAACAATAAAGACGACAAATACGACGAGTGACCACAGTGCCAAGTCTGTTTTCCAGTGCAGTGGTGGTCCTGATGGATGTTCAGCCCCGTCAGCAGCATACAATGCTGCATCGAAGCCAAGCAGTCCACTGCCCAGGATCACGCCACTGACAATCATCAGCATGATAAGACACCGGCTTGTAAAAAGACTTTTTAACATGATCAGAATTTCTCACATGGAAGTCGAAAGTGACAGTTGGGAACTCGCACTTTTACGATGAGTGCAGCCTGCCCTGTCAGTTTGTAATACTGTTTTAGTACAATTAAGACATGCAGATGATCAGCGCGAAGAATGTAGCACCTTCGATCAACGCTGCAGCGATAATCATTGCGGTCTGGATTTTACCACCAGCTTCAGGCTGACGGGCAATCGCTTCAACAGCAGAAGCACCAATTTTACCAATACCTAAGGCGGCACCGATAATTGTGATTCCTGCTCCGACAGCTCCCAGTGAAATTCCGCCACCAGCTTCTTGTGCCATTGCAGGAACAGCTGTGGCCAATACAACAACGCATGTCATGTACATAATCCGTAAAGCCTGGATCATTGTTTTTATCCCCTGACCTTTCTCAACGAGGAACACTCAAACGAAATATACTAAGCAAGTCTGCGGACCGGACTGCAAATTCTCTAGTGAGGATTAACAGCAGCACCAATAAACAGAGTTGCAAGAAACGCAAAAACATATGCCTGCAGGAACGCTACAAACAGCTCCAGCAGACCAACTAGAATCTGGGCAATAATACTGGAAGGCATGACAATCGCCCACATTCCAGAATCTGCAGTCATGGCAATAAAGCCCAGAAAGACGGCAATCACAGTGTGACCGGCCATGATATTTGCAAAAAGTCGAATTGCCAGAACGGCATGTTTGATCAAAAACCCGCCCAGTTCAATCACCCAGATCATCGGCACTAAAATCACTTTTAAGCCGATCGGTAATTCCATGGAAGGAGCCAGAGACAACCAGAACCGAACCGGCCCCTGTTCTCGAGACCCATAAAAGATAACCGCACAGAACGTGGTGAATGCCAATGCCATTGTCACGTTCAATTCTCCGGTTGCTGATCCCATCCAGGGGAATACCCCGAGCAGGTTACAGATCAGCACATAAAAGAAACAGGAGAGAACGAAAGGCAGATATTTATCGGCGGGATGTCCGACCTTGGGACCATGGTGATGACCATGTCCGTGATCATCATCGTGATGGTGTCCTTCACCGATGGTGGGACGAACGACTTCATCCCGCATGTAGATAACGATTGATTCCCAGAAGTTCCACCAGCGTCCCGTAACAACCTGTCCCCCTGCAGCCCGTTTTGCCAGACCACGAAATACGAAGAACAGAAAGGCTACAGCCACCAGCTGCAGAAGCATGAATTTTGTGAGCTGCAATCCAAAAATCTGGGGCAAATCAATATGCATGTCCCAGGGGAGTTCGAAGTGCGATATGTCGCGAACGTGATGGAATTTGTCATCGTGACCGGCGGCCATTGTATGAGCTCGATTCAAAATTATTTTTTGATCATAACATCGTTAATCATATACAGCTTCGGCAGATTACCGAATGATCAACAAGGTTTCAACCAATAGAGAAGCAAAGTAACAAATCAATAACCAAATCAGAAAATTCATAAATTGGGCGGAACCAAAATCAGTTCGCAGTTTGATGATTACCAGCGTACCGATCCCGACAAACATCAATCGGACCAGAGTGGAAACCCCCATAACAGCAACTGGTGCAGCATCGCGATAGAGAAAACCGGAGACGAGAAATACCACGATTCCGGGAACCAGACACAATACTACTGCGTAAGTCAGGCCTTCAACAGCACGTGTTCCCACAAGCGTATAAGCGGGCACACTCAGAAGAGCGTATAAACCCAGCAGGCTGACAGCGAGTATGCTGCACTGCTTGAGCGGGTTCTTCGTTGATGTGTCTGGCGGTGATTGCATTGGACGAAATAAATATCGTTGCGATTTAGTGATGATCAATAAGAACTGTGATATGGTGGAGTTGGTCGTTCACAGTTATCGACATCAGTTATTATTTGACCGATTCATCGGACTCACCGTTTGATCGATCTTTAATCTTTCGTTCTTTACGCTCTGCTTCTTTAGCCATATGCAGTAAATGTGTCATGCCGGTAATAAAACCGAGCAGGGCACCCACTGCTGTCAGCCATGGGGAAGTATCCCATTTACTGTCGAGCCAATGTCCCAGGAAAGCAGGTAAAGCCATCTCCAGACTCACTGATGTCAATTTACTCACCCACTGATGGGCTTCCGCTAATGACGAGCGAGTCTGCCGATCTGGTCGCGGCATGGTAGCTGCTTTCGGAATGGAAGCATTAACGCGAAAAACGTTTGAGAGCAGTCTGTCAGCACAAATCAAATTAAGTAGACAGATTTAGAACAGACTCTAAAGTCAATCAACCGGATAGTCAAAGAACTCACCAGTGGAAATATTCGAAAACCATTATTCTCAATATTGAAATTGCCGCCGGGCAGAGCCTATTAGTCGTAAGAATCAAAATCAGACTTAAAGGTCAAAGTCTGTATTTCAGTTTGAGGCTTCTGCCTCAATACTCGCTTCCAGGGATGAACGGTCCCCGCCGTTTATGGTTTTTGCACATTATGCATGATGGTGTGTCAGCGTGAGAGGTGAGACGTTGATTAGAAGTGAAGTTGATGAAATTTTGATGAGACTAAATTTATAACTGCAATGATAGCAGTGTGATACAGTGCCTGCCTGGAGTAATCTTAATAAATCAGAATACTCCGATAGTTGCTTTTTATGCGGTCTCGTGTTAAAAGTAGACCCATGTTTCAATAATGATTCATACGCCAGCCTGTCGTAGTTGGCGGTGAATTTGTGACAGACATTCATCTGATAAATTGGTTTGCAGATTGTTTAAACTGAATTATCAACCTGTTTAGACGTCCATTGTTGTGGCTCCAGGATTTCTTTAACAGCTATTGTATAACTGGTTACAGTTCCTGAAATTGAGAATAACTACCTAGTGGCTTTCTGTTCTGAGGAGAGTAGCGTCCTGGTCGAAATTTAGATTTGACGTTTACATATTGTTCATCGCATTACGGTCGTTAGAAATAAAGGATTTTTCATCTCAGACGGCTTGCTGAATGTGCTGAAACGGGGCAGATGGGCTAAAACTTGAACCTGAGTGTCATGGAAGACTGAAGCAAAATTAAGGCACCGACCAGTGTTTTGATTGATATTTGGGAGTCATTCCTAATGTCCCCAACGATTCTAAAGTCCCTCGAGAGTCAAACTCGTCGTGATTTAGCTGCCACTGCAAAGTCTCATGGTATCGCCGGTTGGCATGGCATGCGAAAGCAGGAACTAGTCAAGGCCATCGCCAAGATTAAGACAGCAAAATCGAAACCGAAGCCCAAATCAACAACCACAACACAAAAGTCCCCTCCTTCAGAGGTTCAAAGCCCCGCTGCTGTACCTGCTTTCCCTTCTCAAAGTTCATCGAGCCAGACTCCTACAGAGCATCAGGCCCGCATTCAAAAACTGCTCAAATCCAACGGGCACACCTCTCATAGCGAAAAAATGCATCCGACTTCTGAGTCGGTTGAAACCAAGCTCAACGCTCAGGTAAAAGATTCACACTGGTTACTGGCCAACTGGACGATTACCCAGGGAAGTCTGGACCGGGCAAAAGCAGCTTTGGGAGCCTACTGGTATCAGGCAGTTCCTGTGATTCGGGTTTACGATATCACTACGAATGAAAACAGCCGCACCAGCAAAGCGTATGTCAAAGATGTCGAGATTAAAATCGATTCTGGTTTGTGGTATGTGCAGATCGACCAGCCGGCTCGTTCTTACAAACTGCAACTGGGTTTCGTGACTCCTCAGAATAAATTCTTCGGGCTGGTTTACTCACATAAACTGACTCCACCCATGCCTGAAGTCTGCGAGAAAGGCAGTAAAACCAAGCGGGCGCTCGACAGTAATTATTCTGCGACTCGTTCCCGCCGGTATACTTCCCGTAACGAGAATAACGGGACTCCGATTTCCAGACTGTCTCTGCCGTTATCACTGGATTCCAACGGCGATTCAAATGGATCAAAAAGTAAGAAGGCCAAAAAAGAGTTCCATGTTGAAACGGAACTTTTGATTCATGGTACTTCGGACCCACAGGCAGAAGTTACTTTGCTGGGCGAAAAGATCCCGGTCAGCAAAGAAGGTCGCTTCGCACTGCGGTTGAGCCTGCCTAACGGCAGACAAGTGATTCCGGCAGTGAATACTTCGTCCAATAAGCGTCGTCAGCAGACGATTGTGCTGGCAATTGAACGGAACACGAAAGATCTCGAGCCAGTTCAACTGGACGAGTAACGAATTTGCGCTCGCATCGCCAGATGACTGACAGAGGGCGCTTCTCTGTCAGTCGGCGTTTCCGTAGTAGACTTCTACCGGCAGCTTCGTCTGCGCAGTGACTTTGCGGGCGATTTCATCTACTTGCGCGGTGCTGAGTGAGGCAACATATTCTTCCGCCGTACGCCTTGCGATTGTATAGACCTGTACCAGCTTGATTTGCCCACCGGCTGCTACGATCTCATTTAGACGTGAACAATAGGCGTCAATTTCTTTGTCCGAGGGGGGCTGCTGATCGACGAGCATAAACAGGCTCTGAATGACAATGGGCCGCTGTTCTGCTGCCAGTAAGAGGTTGTCCAGCACCTGGGAGAAGCGGATTTTCGTTCGATCGATGGTTTTGAAATAATCTTCCGTACCCGCATCCAGTTTGGCCCAGATCTCTCCCTGATTGACATCGAAAACAGCCAGCGCCGCCTGGGTACTCGCGCGATGAAACATACTGGCGTTGCTGATCAGCACCATTTTGACATCAGATGCGGAATGTTTGCGTTTCAGCGCGGCAACATCTTTGACGATCTGATCAAAATTACGATACGTTGTCGGTTCTCCATCTCCGGAAAATGCAATGTCATTCAATCGTCGCAATTCCGCCGGGACTTCTGAAAATTTGGGGTCCTGATAGATCTCACCACTGAGCACAAATTTCAGCATGTGATCCAGTTCCTGTATCAGCTGTTCGGTGCCGACAAAGCGGGTTTCTGATTCTTCGCGGCGATCCACCTGGCAATAGATACAGTCAAAGTTGCAGATTTTATCGGGATTCAGATTGATTCCGATTGAAATCCCCTTACTTCGACGGGAAAGCACCGGGTACACAAACTTATTGTCATGATAAGTTCGTTGATGCTGCGAGTGCAGAGGCAAAGATGAAGACATGTTCTGTTTCCCAGTGATTGAAAAGACAACTCTCTTTTTTATATGACCGATCATCTCTAAAGACAAGTCGCGCTGGAAATGTTATCACACTCGAATGCATGAATCAGTTCATAAAAAAACGTGGTAGAAACTTCATAAGCTTCTACCACGTTTCCGGTTATGAGTTATCCGCGAAGTGGATTAAACTTCTTTGGAATCTATCCAGCTCATCATGCGACGGAGTTCTTTTCCGACGGCTTCAATGGGATGCTGGCGATTCAGGCGGCGAATGGCTTTGAAGGAAGCCTGGTTCGCTTTGTTTTCCAGCAACCAGTTTCTCGCGAATTCACCAGTCTGAATTTCCGACAGAATTTTCTTCATTTCCTGGCGGGTTTCGTCAGTGATGATCCGGGGACCACTGGAGTAATCGCCGTACTCTGCTGTGTTGGAAACGCTGTATCGCATGTAGTTCAAACCGCCTTCGTAGAACAGGTCCACGATCAGTTTCAGCTCATGCATACATTCGAAGTAAGCCATTTCAGGCTGATATCCTGCTTCTACCAGGGTATCAAAACCGGCTTTCACCAGTTCACTGACACCGCCACAGAGTACAACCTGCTCACCAAAGAGGTCGGTTTCTGTTTCTTCAGCGAAGGAAGTTTCAATCACGCCACCTCGTGTACCACCAATCCCTTTCGCATAAGCTAAAGCAAGTTGACGTGTGCTTTCAGCAGCACCGTCAACCAGAGCGATCAGAGAAGGAACACCGCCCCCTTTGACGTATTCGCTACGGACGAGATGTCCGGGGCCTTTCGGAGCGACCAGAGCTGCATCAACACCAGCGGGTGGAACAACCTGGTTAAAGTGGATGTTGAATCCATGAGAGCAGAGCAGCAGGTTTCCTTTGCTGAGGTTCGGCAGGATCTCTGTTTTGTAGAGATCGCCTTGAACTTCGTCTGGCAGCAGAATGTTAACCAGATCACCCTGTTTGGTTGCTTCTGCGATGGAAACCGGTTCAAAACCATGGCTGACGGCCAGATCGTAGTTTTCGCTTCCTTTGCGCTGTCCAATAATGACATTGCAGCCGCTGTCGCGAAGGTTTTGTGCCTGTGCATGTCCCTGGCTTCCGTAGCCAAGAATGGCAATGGTCTTGTCTTTCAACAAAGACAAATCTGCATCGTCATCGTAATAAATTGTTACTGCCATAATCCTGATCTCTTGTATGTTTCATGTAAGACTGAGAGAAGCAGAACCGGATCTACTTCTATGGGAATTTGGACAGTCAGTCGTTGTCAAATCGGTGAGGATAAGAAACAACATTCTGCCCGGAGAGAACAAAGCAACCGTGATTTACAGCTTGCGATGTTAATTCTGGTGGATCTTTAAACCGTTTCCACGGCCTCTGAATCCACATCTGCTTTCACTGTTTCTGAACGTAACAGGGCAATTCTTCCTGTACGGACGATCTCCAGTATTCCAAATGGACGCATTACATCGATGAATGCGTTGATTTTAGATTCCTGACCGGAGATTTCGATCATCACGTTTTCAGTGCTCACGTCAACGATTTTCGCACGGAAAATTTCGACTAATTCACGAATTTCTGAACGTGTTTTACCAGGCGCTGAGACTTTCATCAGCATCAGGTCGCGTTCTACAAAATCCTGACCGGAAAAGTCGACCACTTTTACGACGGTTACCAGTTTTTCCAGCTGTTTTCTGACCTGATCGAGTTTGTTGTAATCGCCTACGACGAAAGTGATTCGGGAAAATTCAGGTTCTTCAGTCTCACCGACGGCCAGGCTCTCGATATTGAAGGCGCGCGAGGCGAGCATCCCTGAAATATGGGCCAGTACACCCGGTTGGTTCATCACAAGAGCAGAAAGAACGTGTTTCATCCCAAAACCTTAATTCGTAATTCAATCATTTACAGAAGTATCGTGAAATCGATAGCAGCCCACAGTTTAGTCAGGAAGCAGGGCGCCGACAAGTCAGGTCGCAGTTATCTCCCATTTCTACCTTAATGATCAGTTCGATTGGGCCGATTATGCTGCTATCCTGCTTTCTGCACAGACAAAGTCCAGGTACATCAGGTTCGATCTCTCAGAATTCAGCCGACAGTCTCACTTTTTGTACATTTAGAGAAACCAGCTGTTTTGACAGCCGGACACGACTCTGTTTTAATTGATAAGCGCCGTACTTCTGATTTTGAACTTTAAGCAGGGAATCGAGAGCAGGGATGACTCAAAACTGGCGTTTTGCCCCCCACGATGAATCACAAGTGCGTCGTCTCAGTTCCGAAATGCGAATTTCACCTCTGCTGGCACAGGTGCTTATTGCCCGGGGACTTCAGGACGCTGCCGCCGCTCGAAGCTTTATCGATGCCCGCATGACGGAACTGCTGGAACCCTGTTCCATGCCCGGCGTTGAATCCGCCTCCGATCGGATTGTTGCCGCTCTGAATGAGAAACGGCGTATCACTATTTACGGTGACTACGATGTGGACGGAATGACGGCCACCAGCATTCTGTTGCAATGCATTACGCTGGCCAACGGGCAGTGTGACTATTTCATTCCCAATCGTCTGGATGATGGGTACGGATTAAACTGCGATGCCATTCGGCAGTTGCACGAAGAAGACCCGCAGCGCTTGCTCATTACGGTCGACTGCGGAATCACCAGTGTCAACGAAGCGGCCCTGGCCCGAGAACTGGGGCTGGAATTAATTATCACCGATCATCACCAGATGGCCGAGGAACTACCGGATGCCGACTGTCTGGTGCATCCGCGTCTGCCGGACAGTGAGTATGAATTTCCCCATCTCTGTGGAGCGGGTGTTGCCTTGAAGCTGGCCTGGGCGGTCTGTCAGAAACTGGGAGACGGTCAGAAGGCATCGCCACAGATGCGCGAATATCTCAAGTGTGCCGTGGGACTGGCGGCGATCGGGACGATCGCAGATGTCGTTCCGCTGGTGGGCGAGAACCGGATTCTGGTTCGTTACGGCTTGAGCGCACTGGCTGAGCGGGCACCACTGGGATTGCAGGAACTGATGAAGGTCGCTGAGATCAAAGCCGGTCAGATGCTGGATACCGAGGACATTGGCTTTGCCATCGCCCCCCGTCTGAATGCGGCTGGTCGACTGGGACAGGCCCGCCTGGCTGTCGAACTGCTGACAACCGGGAATCAAGATCGTGCTTCGCAGTTGGCAGCCTATCTGGACGAGCTCAATAAAAATCGCCGAACGGTCGAACGCCGCATTTTCAAGCAAGCCAAAGAAATGGTTGAAGAACACGCGGCGTGGGACGAGCATCAGACTCTGGTACTGGCGCATGCAGACTGGCATCCCGGAGTAATCGGGATTGTTGCCAATCGTGTTTCGGAACATTTTGAAAAGCCGACAGTGCTGATCGCGCTGGATGCCACCACGCGTACCGGGCAGGGGTCTGCACGATCCTTTGCCGGATTCGACCTTCACGCCGGTTTTTCAGCCTGTGCCTCTCATCTGGTGCGGTTCGGAGGGCATCAGGCCGCAGCCGGACTCAAAATTGAAGAAGACAATATCGAATCCTTTCGGCAGGCGTTTGCAGAGTATGCTGCCGAAGCGCCCAGGCCTTCGGATGACGAACTGCTCGTCCGCATTGATGCTGAAGTCTGTCTGAATGAGATCACCAAGCAGTCTGTAAAAGAACTGGATTGTCTGGGCCCCTTTGGTCAGGAAAATCCACGACCTCAGTTTGTGGCAACACGCGTGCAACTGGCTGAACCCCCTCGCACGATGGGGGAAGGGGGACGTCACCTGTCACTGGTTTTCCAGCAGCATAATACAAAAATACGCGCCATCGCATTTGGGAAAGGAGAATGGGCCACTCAAATGGATGAAGATGGCGGCCCGTTTTCGATCAGTTTCGCCCCCGGGATCAATCGTTTTCGCGGGTTTGAAAGTGTGCAGCTGCATTTGAAAGACTGGGTTTCGGAAAAATCAGAAGCTCCGGTCACTTCGTGAGCTATTGTCTGGTTTCATTTTTCGCTGATCAGCTCGATTCCGGAGATTACCGGTAAATATTTTGAGTTTTCAGCCGGCAGCAGTTCCAGTTCGATCCGATCCTGGACCGGAACATGTTCGAACTGCAAAACCAGGCTCTGCATGGCCTGACTTGTTTGTTTTCTGAGATCCAGAGACTGCTGGACCAGTTCCCCCTGCAGTTTGATGTCGAACAATCTCTGGCCGACTTCGACTTTTTCATCTGGCTCGGTGAAAGTCAGTTTGACCGTGTAAAGATTTGTGTCAGCTGTCGGGGACTGGTTTGTTGCCTGATCAGTTTTCCCGGATGAATCCGTTTTCATCTTTAACACAAGACGTGCAGAACCTGATGAAGCCCCTTTATAGGACCGGGCAATGCGAGTCCCCGTTCCTGTGATCAGAAAACAGAGGGAGCTCCCCCTGGACCAGCCCGGCTGAGCCAGCACTTCCTGAAGCAGCCCCTTCAGATCGGGTGTTGCCTGGTCTGCTGCATGGGCATCCACTTTCGTCCAGGCAGGGGGAGTCCATGTGACATTTGCTTTAGTGCGCTTGCGGGATGAGAGATTCTGTTTCGATTCGACAAACGGTTCTGGGTTCGCGGACGCTTCGGCTTCGATTTTCAATTTTGACGGTGATTTTCCCGTCTCATCCACCGTAAACTGAATCCATACGGACTCAAGTTGATCGCTCGTGGCGAGGGGGATGTTCGAGAAACGCAGCCCGACAACTTGTGGATCGCCTGCATCCAGCCCCAGTTCCAGATCGCTACTGTGAAGCTTGACTTCCCCCCTGGAATCTTCTTCTGCATCATCTTCCACGCCGGCAATCGGAATTCCGGGAAGTGGGGTGGCGTTAGTCTGCTGTTGAATTGCGATCGTGATTTTCTGTGGATCGATCATGCCTGACGCAGCGACCCAGTTCATCCCCTCGTTTTTCGATGAATTCCGGACCTTCAAAGCGTGATGACGGAACAGTTCATATTTTTTATTGGAAACAGAGACTTTCAAGTCTGGTGACCGCCCTCCGACACTGGGATAGTCCAGCCAGAGAGTACCGTTTTCTGAACTTCGATCACCAGGAGCGCCAAAGTTAATGCCTGCCTGTTTTACGGTTCCTGCAGACTTTGCATCACTGCCTAACTCGCTGTTCGTCCAGAATTCAATTTCCGGCATGTGAATCAAAGCCAGCGAGGTCTGGTTCTGATAGGAGCAACTGCAGGTACGCGTGTAGTCTGGTGCATTCAGCACGCCGTTCGCCACAACCAGGTTTGAAGTACAGCTTGATTTAAAGCCACCAAAGTTTCCGGTGCCACTCTGAGATTGCAGGTCATAAAAGCCGGCAGCGCCAGAGCGAAATGTCAGCAGGTTTTCACTGGCAATGACATAGTTGCAGCCATACGTGCGTGAGAATTTCAGAGGCTCCTGCTGCTGCGTGATTGGATTGGTAATCGTATAAGGAGTGCCATCCAGGAGATTGAATGCGCCTCCAGAGACTTCATAGGAGTTGGCTGAAGTGATGATGAGATCGTTATGCAGAACACAGGGGCCTGTATATTTCCGCTTCTGATTCTGCCAGCGGATCGAGCCATCCTCCGCGTTGTAGGCGATCATTCCCTGGCCGATCTCATCGCTGAGCCGGTCTTTTGCCCGTGCGCCTGCCTGCAACAGGAGATCGTATTCTTCAGAATAACCCAGCCACGATCCAAAAATATGGTCCCGGGTCGACCAGAGTTCTTTACCAGTCAGAATATCGAAACAGACGATGCGATATTTTGAAGGGTCAACGAGGCCACGCCGGGAGAGTTTTTTCTCGGCACTGGCAGGCAGTTTATCCAGACAATAGATCCGGTTTTTGCCCGCAACAATCGCGTTGTGCAGGAAAGAATGAATCGCGTCGACCTGCCAGAGAATCTCACCCGAATGCCGGTCATAAGCAATTAAGCCCTGGCTAGCAGAAAGATCGGTTGCAGCCGGACCATCTTTACCCGGCTGTTCATCCACCTGTTTTCCGAAATGACCAAACCCGTTTCCAGCCAGCAGAATATCATTGTAAACTGCAATGAAGGCCCATTCTTTCCTTGAATCGGGCAGCTTGATGATGCGTTTTGTGGCGCCGTCTTTCACGTCTAATACATGACATTCGTGCTGCATGGCCAGGTAGACTTCATCGGCTGTCGCGATGTAATTGGTGCCACGCGCATTTGCTCCCGGAATATGTCGCTGGTTGTATTGTGTGCTGAGGGGGGTGTCTTCGTACGTTGAGTTGAAGTAAATTCCGAAGGTTCCGAGATCCTCGAATTCTCTACGCCAGAGAACCTGCCCGGTGTAGACATCGCGGGCGCTGAGGCTGTTCATTCCTTCCAGAAAGGTACGTCCGCCAATCACCTGTTCTGGGGGACCGTGACCGTGGCGGGGCAGAATGTCTTCGTGCGTGTTTCCGCCAAACCAGAGAACTCCCAATGGCAGTTTTACCCGTTTATCGTTCGATTTGACGGTGTTGGCGATATCACCATATTGATGAGTCCAGTCTGCGGAATCGGGCAGCGCCCCTTCACGGGAAATCAGATGACCATTTGACGTTGTTTTCAATTGTGCCTGGGCCAGATCGGATTCCTGCACAAGGCGATTTAGCTTTTCAGACAGACTCTGACCGACTGCGGGAATCCAGATCGCACCGCCATAAGGGCGGACTGAACGATAAATCTGCTCTAACTGTTTTGCATTCAGTGATTGCGCAAACGCGTTACTGAGCAGAGTCAAACGTGCGATATGTTGCGGAGCCTGGTAGGAATCGGGAGTTCCCTGATGGGCTGAGATTCGGGAGCCGTACAAACCCAGTGCATCATAGCGGGCTCTCAAACGGGCAATCTTGTCGCGGCTCTCTTCGATCACAATCAGTTGTAATTTTGAATTCAACAGCAGTGCATCAAACAACGCTTCATTTTCGGCTCCATAACAGATCACGTATCCTCGATCCGATTGCGCTTCAGCGAGCAGTGCATTAGCCAGCTTCACCGTCTGTGAATCCGGAGCAGACAGAACCTGGGATTCGGATGGTTCTGGCTTGATGGTCTTGCCAGCAGCGCCCAACGCCAGAATGTCTCCCGTCAGAGTGACAGCAAACAATTTGTTATCAGCCGCCAGCAAACGCTGAATTCCCTGTGGCGCCGGTTGCTCCCAGGCAACCTTTGGTTTTTGGTCAGAAGCAGCAGGTAACTGGATGGCAGATAATTGCGTTTCACCGGCAGCATAAAGGCGTTGACCGGCTCGGATGAGATCGCCGCGACCATCGGCGGCGATGGTCCACTGCGGCTGGTGTGTGGTTCGACTGGCCTGAATCAGAGTCTGCTTGTCTTTTTCTATCGCAGAGTAGATCTGACCTTCATGGAGTACCGGTTCATTGTAGACAAACAGGTTGGGCAACCCCGTTTCCAAATTATACGCGCGCACGCCCCGATAGCGGGTATGCACAAAGAACTCTTTCTCACCGGCGATGACAAAGGAACCACCATTGCCTTTCCCTCCCAGATGAAAATATTTGAGTTTCCCCGTTTTGCGGTCCAGCGCAGCGGGCACGGATCGACCGCCGGGGACCAGCAGCAGATCCTCTGTCGCGACCAGCGTTCCCTGCGGAGCGACACCAGCAAATGACGGCGCACTGTGAGGCTGTTTGATATAATCAGCGCTGGTCGAATCATTAACCCAGTTTACGTTTCCGGTTTCTGCATCCAGCGCGTAGATAAATGTGCCCATGAAAGGCCAGATACTCGCCGCAAAATAAACCGTGTTATCATAGAGCACAGGACCGCCCCGCGCGGGCCAGGCTGAAATGACTCGTTTGTTGCCAAGTGTTTTCTGTGCGCCCGGAGCACCGCGGAATTTCCAGACCAGTTCACCGTTCGTAGAATCCAGGCAGTATAAAAAGCCATCATCACTGACCAGGTAGACACGCAACTCTGTTGCCACCGGACTAAAGCGGACGGGGCCATCCGCGTAGAACGTCCAGAGCGTCTTGCCGGTCTCAGTATCCAACGCTAGCAGTTTGTCCGCGTCATTAAAACCGACATACATCCGTTTGCCGAATACCACCGGCTCCAGAATCTTATCATACGTCATCAGGTCGTTATTGAGCGTATCATCCCAGACCTGTTCGCGTGCACCAAAAGATCTGGTCCAGAGGGGAGCCAGTTGCGCGGGGAGGTCATCAGGTGAGGATGCGGTGTGGCCGGCATCATAGCGCCACATCGGCCAGTCGCCCGCGATGAGAGCCCCCGGGAAGAAAGCGAGTAGACAGAGCAGACACAACAGGTATCGAATGAACAATTGATTTAAAGACATAAGCGTTTCTATGAGTCGGCGGGCTGGAAGGCTAACAGGGGATTGTGCAAACTTCGCAGCTGATTTTAGTGTATTACGTGTCCGCGTTGCTACCATTTTGTTTCCGGTTTTCTCCGGAACGTAAATTCACAAATAAGGTTGCGATTCCCCAGATCAGAATAACAAAACCGGCGGAATTCCAGAACCAGCCCAGTTCCCGATCAAGTGTCGCGAAGTAAAGCATGCCTGCTCCGGCGGCGATGACAAAGAGATCATCCTTATACCTTTTGATGAACAGTTTCAGATAAGTCAGCATTCCAGGATTTGATTTCTTTTAGAAATGAGGCGGCAATGGAGAATTAGTTACGCAAAAAACAGAATTGAAACCGTCTTACTGGTGAATCAGACCGTCAAAATGGCCGTTGAACATCATGTAAGTTGAAAATAACAAGTTCCAGTCGATTTTAACGGCCTTTTATAGCAATCGGACAGGGCAAATCGACCTTGTATTCAAGTTCTGGCATTGTACAATTGACTATATAATACAGTGGTTCCATTTCAAAGGCCCGTCTGGGATAAAGCATACCTGAATCAGGTAAAATCAACGCGATTGAGGACAGTCGAGCAGTGTTGAGAAAACTCATAATACGATTCAATCCCTTGCATAAGACAGCAGGTCTGTCTGGGGTACTCGTTTTACTGCTTACCCAGACTATGATCTCACTTTATCCTGAAGTAGCACGCTCAGAAGATTCGCAAAAAGCCGCGCCCTTATCCACTCAAATTGATCAATTGATTCAGGCAGCACAAAAACGAGAAGGGGTCATTTCTGCGCCTCGCTCGACCGATGCTGAATTCATGCGTCGTGTTTCCCTCGATTTGACCGGGAAAATTCCTCCCGTCTCGGAACTGCGAACTTTTATTGCGGACCCGTCTCCGCAAAAACGGGAACAGCTGGTAGATCGTCTGCTGGCGAGCCCTGGTTTTGTGGTGCATTTCACGAATGTCTGGCGCGACATGTTGTTGCCCGAACTGACGACCAGTCTTCAAGCCAGAGGGCAGATTCCGGAATTTGAAGCCTGGCTGCGATTACAATTCCAGGCAAATGTTCCCTATGATGAATTGGCGCGCCAGGTCATCAGCACATCACAGGGTGCCAACTCACAAAGACAACCTGGTGAAGTCGCGCAAGAACTGACTCCCCGTGCCTATTATCTGGTCAAGCAGTTAAAACCGGAGAGTCTGGCAGCAGGAACCTCGCGGGCTTTTCTGGGGGTCCGAATTGAATGTGCTCAATGTCATGATCATCCCTTTGACAGTTGGAAACAGCAGCAGTTCTGGGAATACGCCGCTTTCTTTTCGAACATCGTTCAGGCCGGTTCAAATCAGGTTGCCGCTGAATTACCCCTGATGGATCTGGGGCGTCATCCCCAGATCAAAATTCCCGATACAAATCGGCTGGTGGATGCCACATTTCTGGATGGAAAGAAACCGGACTGGGAACCGGGAGCTACCAGTCCCCGGATCAGGCTGGCGGAATGGATCACAGCGAAGGACAATCCCTATTTTGCTAAAGCTACCGCAAATCGTGTCTGGAGTCTCTTCTTCGGACGGGGAATCGTTGATCCGGTTGATGATTTTTCGTCTACAAATCCAGCCACGCATCCGCAATCGCTGGAGCTGATGGCAAATTCACTCAGTGCGCATGATTACGACCTGAAATACCTGATTCGCGAAATCGTAAACAGCCAGACTTACCAGCTCACCAGCCGTCAGACCGACCCCAGTCAATCCCGGGTGGAGTGGTATGGAAAAATGCCAACACGGGGACTGACGGCGGAACAGATTTTTGCCAATCTGGTACAGGCAACGGGATTTTTCCGGCAAACAACAGACGCCGATCCCTTTTTATTCTCACAGACGACGAACAGCCCCGAAGCAGAAATCGGAGACCTGTTTCAGAAAGATGCCGAGAACCAACTGGATCCACGAGCGACGATTTTGCAGGCATTGGCTCTGATGAACGGCGAATTTATGGTAAATGCCACCAGCCTTGAACAGTCGGATGTCTTTACGGCAATCGTTGAATTTCCCCAACTGACGATCGCAGACAAAATTGAGGCGTTTTATCTGTGTACTTTATCCCGATTCCCTGTGGAATCTGAAACAAAGAGACTTTCAGAGTATATTTCCTCAGCCGAGTCGGAGGAGGAGAGAACTCATGCGTATTCCAATCTGTTCTGGGCTCTGCTGAATAGCAGCGAATTTTTATTGAATCATTAGTGATGTCACCTGTACTCAAAGTGGTCATATTGTTTCTGGTAACGGGAATGGGGGGCAGTTATTTGACGTCTCCTGTTCAGGCGGGAGAGGTACCGCCTGTTACTGCGAAACAGCCGACCGGCCAGCGTATCATCCTGCTGGCGCCTTCGGCACCGATCATTCTGGAAATCAATCTGCTGGTGGATCAGTCAGATTTCCGATCGATCAGCAACGATTACATCGACAGAATGTTTGCCTCTCTCGACCGTGACGAAGATGGTTTCCTCGATCTGAAAGAATTGAAATATCTGCCTGCCTTTGGCATTCAGCGTTATGATAAAGGAAACCTGCAGGCACGCCTCAAACAGCTTGATACAGATCTCGATCAGCGACTCAGTCTGAAGGAATTTGCGGTCTATCTTCACAGCGGACAGGGTTCCGCATTTCGGGTTGCCGGCGTTCCATCAAGAAGCTCTCAGGTGATTGAACTGTTTCGTAAACTGGATCAGAATCAGAATGGAACACTCAGCGATTCGGAGCTGGAAGCCAGCCCGCAGACACTGTTTCAGTTTGACCGGGATGAAGATGACGTGCTGAATCTGACAGAATTACGTCCGTTCAATTCAAGTCAGACTAACAACGCGGCTCAAAGCCCCTTCCGCCAGACAGAAATAGAAACGGCTTTTCTCCGGCTGGACCACGATCGTTCGGTCAACAAAGCCATTGATGAAATCCTGAAGAAGTACGTTGAATATACCAATCCTGAAAAAGATGCGATCTCTGTTGGTTGCTTTCAGCAGGATCGACAGGATTCCGAGCAAGTCCACGATTCCGATCAGAACGCGGATGGATTCTTAAATCGGGAAGAACTGTTTGCGTACCTGCAAAATCCTCTGGTGGATGTGCAGTTACAGGTCAGCATTCCGCGTGAGGAAACATTTCGGCCACACCTTAAATTTCTCAATAAAACCACAAACCGGGTCACTGAAGTCCAGGTTGTTTCGAGTTCGAAAATCGAATTTCACATCGATGGTCTCCTGCTGGAACTGCGGGTTAAAAGTAGCCGGCATCTGCTGGCGAATAATGTGCGATTTTACCAGTCTCGGTTTCGTGTAGTCGACAGCGATAAAAACGGGTATTTGACGGAAGCAGAATTTATGCAACTGAATTTGCCGGGTGGTGACTATAAAAAAGTCGATAAAAACAAGGACGAGATGCTGTTCGTCGAGGAATTAACCGAATTTTTGATCAAAGATACTTCCGAAGTGCAGAATCAGGTTGTCATGACAGTTGCCAATGATGGTAGATCATTGTTTGAAATATTGGATACGGACCAGGATCGTCGGTTAAGTCCACGAGAATTGCGAAACAGTGTGCAACGTGTTAAAGAATACGATGGAAATCGTGACCAGGCACTCGATCACAGCGAATTGAAAGGTCACTTTAAAATTACGTTTGAGCTGGGAAAACCGGAACTGTTTGTTTTTGCACCGCGTACGGACGCGATGTCGATGCAACAGAATATGACGATTCCCAGAACAATGAATGGTCCACGCTGGTTTCAGCGTATGGATCGCAACCGGGATGGAGACCTGTCGCCACGGGAATTCCTGTTTGAGCAGTCTCTGTTTAAAAAATATGATACCAACCAGGACCAGCTGATCAGCCCTGCAGAAGCAGAAGCGGTCGGCGTATCTGGGAATAATAACTGATATCGCCTGACTCCTCCCTTTTTTGAGGTGAGACCAATGGAACAGATTACAAAATCCACTCGACTGATCAATCGCGTTCAACAGCGGCTGGCTCTGGCTGTGTGGGGGCAAAAGTTTTTTCTATCCTTTTGTATTTCACTCGGCGTTTATCTGGTTGCGATGCTATTTAGTCGCTTCACAGGATATCTGACAGAATGGTTTACTCTGCCTTCCCTGGCAGTGGTTGCGATTGGGACCGTTGTCCTGTCGATTTTCCTGTTCCGTAAACCGGACAATGAGCAGGCGGCACGGCTGATTGATCAGAAACAGAAAACCAAGGATCTGTTTCTCACAGTCACTTTGCTGGAAGAGGCCATGGGAAATTATAAACCGCTGGTACTTCAGGATGCCGAACAGCAGGCGTCGATAATTCAACCAGCCCAGGTGGTTCCCTTCGAATGGGCCAAGCGGTTCACCATCTGCTGCTCTGCCGGACTGCTGCTGTTTCTGCTGCTGGAATACACGCCGCAGTTTGATCCTTTTGGCAAAGTGCAGGCAGCTGAAGTCGAGCAGGAGAAAGTGAAAGAATTCCAGAAAACGAAAAAGGCAACGCAGGCGCGGCTTGCGGAATTAAAAAATAAGGATAACGGCGACAATGATGAAGAATCGAAAGAAGTCAAACTGGCTGTCGAAAACCTGAAATCTGATTTTCGCAAGATGGAACCTGGCAAAAAGCAGAAAAACGCAGAGACTCTCGCAGCACATCAGAAATCCCTCGGCAGCCAATGGCGCAAACGGGCTGAAGAGAATATGAAAAACATGATGATGAAGACAGACCAGGCGCAAAAGTTTGGTGAGATGTCAAAAGAAGAAGGGATGCAGAAGTGGAGTAAGGAACTGCAGGAAGGTTCAACCCAGTCTCTCATGAAAGAAATGGAAGAACTGAAAGAGCAACTGCAGAGACTGCAGAAAGAGACCGACCCGGTCAAACGGGAGCAACTGAAAAATGAGATTCAGAAAAAAATGAAAGAGATGGAATCGTTTGCCCGTGAGCAGACGAATTCCAAAGCGATGGCCGCCGCACTTAAACGGGCGATGCAGCAGATGCAGATGGCGCAATCGAAGGGAATTTCACAGGAAGAGGCACTTCGCGAAGCGATGCAGTCAATGGATCTGGCGAAAATGGAATTGAAAGAAATTTCACAGTCGGCGAAGGATCTTAAAAAACTGGAAGAAGCGTTAAGCACTTTATCGAAAGCGAAGAAAGCAAATGATAAATCAGGCCTGGATGGCGAAATGTGCGAAAACTGCCTGACACTGGAAGACTATGAAGACCTGTATGCCAAGTTGATGGGAGACGCTCAGGGAGAAGGGACCGGCGGAGAAGGACAGGGCGGTGGTGGCAAAGTTGATGAAGAGGATACCGGAGACAAAGGATTTAAAACAGAAAAATCCAAGTCTGCCATTACCGCTGGTAAAGTACTGCTCTCCTTCAAGACAAAAGGGCTCAGTGACCGGGGAGAAGCCCGGAAGGACTACAAAAAACTGTTCACTGAACTGAAGCAGGGCATGAGTGAAGCCATTATGCAGGAACAGATCCCTCCCGGATATCACGATGGCATCAAAAAGTATTTCAATTCGCTTGAGAAAAAAACTGAAGAGAACGCAACCGGCAAATGAATGAACCCCGAGGACGCAGGACCAGGTCCGGATGGTTGATGCTGGCATTTGTTGAAATTGCTGTCGTCATCATGATCGGATTGGTCTTTTACTACCAGAATCAGGATGAGGCTCTCGTTGTCTACTGCGCGCATGATGCCGTTTTCTCAGAGAAGATCCTCAAACAGTTCGAGCAAAAGACAGGCATCAAAGTTGAGCCACGTTTTGACACGGAAGCCACTAAATCGCTGGGCCTGACGAATTTGATCATTCGGGAAAAAGACCATCCCCGGTGTGACGTGTTCTGGAACAACCAGGCACTGGGCACAGCAGCGTTAAAAGAGCAGGGGTTACTGGCTTCCTACCAGGGACCTGGTTTCCAGAGAATTCCAGCTGAGTTCAAAGATCCTGAGGGGTACTGGACCGGATTTGCAGCACGTTTGCGAGTTTACATCGCCAATACTGATTCCTATGAACTTTCCTATGAGAACGTGGCGGAGACACTGACAGGCCCGTTGGAGCGGGTTGCCATTGCCAAGCCTCTTTACGGAACGACGCTCTCGCATTTTACAATTCTCTGTGATGCCTGGGGATTAGAGAAATTGCAGGAGTGGTATCAGTCGCTTCTGGATCGGGGTATTCAGGTCACATCCGGTAATTCCAGTGTGAAAAACCTGGTTGCCACTGATGCCTGTCTGCTCGGGTATACTGACACCGATGATTATTTTGTCGCCGTCGATGCGGGGCAACCCGTGACTGCATTACCGGTTCTAGTGGAAGAAAAAGCCCTGCTGATTCCCAATAGTGTTGCCATCATCAAAGGGACTAAACGACAGAAACAGGCGGAAGCACTGGTCGATTATCTGCTGTCAGCGGAGGTGGAGCTGGAATTATCACAATCGCAGTCTCGCCAGATTCCGCTGGGCGAAGTCGACTGGGATCAGGTGCCTGAAGATGTTCAGAAGTTTCACCCTTATGTGAAACAGGCATATCCTCTGTCTGATCTCGTCAAACAGAGAACATTGACGCTGGACTGGCTCAAGTCGGAGTACTTGAAATGAGCCTGTCCACAATCTGTGGTGTGACGGTGTTACGCAGTCTCATCATTTCACTGATCGGAGTTTTCCTCTGTCAGCGACTGTCAACTCTGATTGATCGGTCGGAAACTCGCTACACATTTTTTTTATGGTTTCTGATACTCGCTCCGATTTTGGTTCCGGAACTGATTGTCGGTTATGCCTGGTCGCTGTTGACAACACAACTGATTCATTATCCGGTTCTGGCGGAAGTGGTGTATTCCACTCTGGTTTTATCGAGAGTCGTTCCAGTGGGACTCATCTGTTATCACATGGCTGCGCAACCACAAATTTCGGGAGAAGCAGATTTCATTCGTAAATCCGCTTCCAAAACGGGCTTTGAAATTGGACGCTTTCCTGCTCGGTGGAGTTTCTTTCTCAGAAAAACGTTAGTACGTATTCTCCCTGTCTGGTGCCTGCTCTTTCTTCTGGCTTTTCAGGAATTTGAAATCGCCTCGCTACTTTATATGAATTCCTGGACGGTCTGGATCTTTGATGCTCAGGCAGGAGGAGTGCCTGTCCGAGAAACACTGGCTTATCTGATTGGCCCGTTGATGATTGAAGTTCTGCTGCTGGCGGGAGTCCTGTATCTCTTAAGAAGCCTCGAACAGCAACCGAACTATCTGCAACAGCATCGCTACTCAAAAGTGAATCGATGGCGACAGATTCTGGCTGTCTGCTATCTGGCAGTCGCCACGTGCTGCGTGGTCCTGGTTCCTCTGGTCATGCTGGGGTGGGGCGGTTTGATATCCCTGAAAAGTGTGCTGCAAAATCGATTACAGATTATGGGAACGCTACAGGAATGTTCCTGGGGGCTGTTATATGCGACGACATCCGGCATTGCCGCATGGGGGCTGGCAACATGCTTTTTTAACCGAAGACAGTCTCACCTCGTCAAACTAATGGGTTTGATTTGTTGTATTCCCGGTTTACTGGGCTCGTTAACCCTGGCACTGGTGATTGCATCTTTTTTTCTGACACAGGCAGGCAGTTGGCTTTATGGAACTCCGGTTCCGGTTTTACTGGGCTTTGTGCTGTATCTGTTTCCCAGGGCTGTTTTCATCAAACTGGTATTCCAGAAACAGGAAAACACGGACTCCCTGTTTCTGGCACAATTATTAAATCGATCGGTTTGTCCACAGCAGACAGAGAACGGGGGTCGGCTGCTGTGGGTGAGCAGGGGACGAATGCAATACTGGGCCGTCGCGGTCCTGGCCTTCTGGGTTTACTGGGATGTGACGATCAGTTCGATTCTCGCTCCTAACAGCGGTATGACTTCAGCAGTCCGTCTGTATGGGCTGATGCATTATGGCCAAACATCCGTTTTATCAGCAATTAGTTTGATCAGTTGCTGTATTCCTGTTTTACTGGCACTCATACTGTTTCCTGTCGTCCGAAATGTCTGGATCCGATACAGCAACCAGGCTGAACTCAATCAGTTCGTCTCATAAATATGACCACACACAGTTCACAATCAGAATCGCTGCTATGGTCGCTGACTGATGTCAGTCTGAACTGGGCCAGCGGTACGCGGCTGACAGAGGTGAATCTGGAAATACCCGCTGGCGTGACTGCCGTCATGGGCTATTCCGGTGCAGGTAAAACGTCACTATTGAATTTACTGGTCAAGTTCGAACGCCCTGATCGAGGGACTGTGTTAAGAACGGGATCAGCAGACGATGGTCTGGACCTGTTCTGGGTGCCTCATACACTGGGGCTCTGGCCGCAATACTCAGTATTAGAGCATTTGACCCTGGTCTGTCCTCAAGCTGAGTTACATCAGTTTTCACCAGAATCCCTGCTGGACCAATTCAATTTGAAACCACTGGCTGCAAAATACCCGGGTCAACTCTCGCAGGGAGAAGCGTCCCGGTTGGCAGTCGCCCGTGCATTGGCGAGTCATGCGCGGGTCATTGTCATGGATGAGCCTCTGGTGCACGTGGATCAGGCACACTGGCCTGCATACTGGAAGGTGATTCGCGAGTTTTGTCAGGAGCGGCAGATCTCACTCGTTTTTTCGAGTCATTCTCCCGAACTCGTTTTGCGAGAGGCAACACACGTCGTCTGCCTGGAACAGGGGCGCATCGTTTACGCAGGCGACGTAAATGAACTGTACCATGATCCCCCTGATTGTCAGATCGCCGGCTACCTGGGGCCGGTCAATGACCTGAGTAAGGTTGATCGTCAAGCAATGACCGACAACGAGAAGTCTCCCCGTTTTACCCGTCCTGAGCAACTATCGATTGTCAGCGACGATCAGGGGTTCTATGAAGTACAGGATGTGAAATTCAGCGGTTCGGTTGAGGAAGTCACCCTGATCGGTGATGGAAATCCGCAAACCAGTCCGACACTATTTCATCGACCCGCACGTTCCCGTTTGCGGAAAGGGGAGCGTGTTTCCATTCGACTGCTGCTGCTTTTCTTATGCGTCCTTTTTCAAACTGGCTGTATTGATGATGCGCCGCAGTTGACGTTTTCCGAGACAGTCCAATGGCCTGTCCCCGCGGAAGGTCTAAAAGTTCCTGCGCCGCGCAGTTTGAATGTGGGGCCCGGTGATGAACTCTATGTACTGGATAATGCGGGGCGCGTCCTCGTCTATAATTCGGATAATGATCTGGTTCGACAATGGGAGATGCCTGATTTTGAAATTGGCAAACCTGAGGGGATCTGTCTGCTGAGGAATGGCCAGATCGCTGTTGCCGATACACACTACCACCGGGTTGTCTTCTTTGATCAGCACGGGAAAGTTCTAAAATACCTGGGTGAATTGGGAGAAGGCCCCGGTCAGTTCATTTATCCTGTCTCTGTCGTTCAGGACCCTGCCGGCAATATCTATGTCAGCGAATATGGAGATAATGATCGCGTGCAGAAATTTTCCGAGCAGGGCGAATTTCTGCTGGAATTTGGTTCTGTGGGTACAGCTCCGGGGGAATTTCAGCGCGCCGCCGGGATAATCTGGCATGACGGGAAGATCTATGTTTCCGACGCAGTGAATAACCGGATTCAGGTTTTTTCTGATGAGGGACAATTTCTCGAAGTTCTGGGCACGAAAACCGGGGGGCTGTCGCTCTATTACCCGTACGACATTGCCATCGATCGCCATCACAATCAGCTCTACATCGTTGAATATGGTGCAGGACGCATCACCAAAACGGACCTGTCCGGCCGTGTTTTAGGGGTATATGGGAAGACCGGGATGAATCAAGGAGAATTTCTCACTCCCTGGGGACTTACAGTAAATTCCAAAGATCAGGTATATGTGGCTGACACGGGAAATCGATTGATCGTAAAATTGATACCATGAAAATCAAAGAACTTTATCGCCAGTTAGTTCCTCGACCACGCACCCCGGTGACGTGGATGCGGGCGGTTCCTTTGATTTCCTTTCTGGTTCTTTATGCGGCTTTGTGTATCGGTCTGGAGCAGTCCGGCGTTCTCCTGTTCGCCAGACCGTGGGCTTTTGCATTAATCCTGTTTTCCGTCTGGGTCTGGTGGCTGTCCATTGCCGGTTATGGTGGTTTAAGCAAGGGTCGCGCGCTGGCAGCCTTGATCTCGCGTCTGCTGATGCTGGGACTGTTTGTCATGCTGATTGCAGAACCCAGGTCGGTTCGCGTGCGCGATGTCGTCTCTGTCGTTTATGCTGTAGATCTTTCCGACTCGATTGGTGAGACTTCGGTCGATACTGCTCTGCAATTTGTAATTGATACTGTAAATAAAAAACCGCAAACCGACGAAGCCGGCCTGGTTGTATTTGGTAGAAACTCAGCCGTCGAACTTCCGCCCCGCGTCTCGTTTCCTTATGAGGCATTAAATTCGCGGATTGACAGAGATGCGACAAACCTGCAGCAGACTCTCTCACTGGCGGCGGCAATGCTGCCGGAAGAGAACAGAGGACGCATTGTTCTGATCAGTGACGGCACGGAAACCGAGGGATCGATTTCCCAGGTTCTAAGTGAGCTGAAATCGCGCGACATTGCCGTTGATGTGTTGCCGCTTCACTATGAATATGACAATGAAGTCTGGCTGGAGAACCTGGAACTGCCGCGGTTTGTCAAACTGGGAGAAAACTATGAAGCCGCGATCGTGCTCTCTTCACTGAAACCAGGCAAAGGCCAACTGGTTTTACGCGAAAACGGCCAGGTAGTTGGGACGCCCATAGAAGTCGCATTCAAAGCGGGTAAAAACCGCTATGTGATTCCGATCGAATTGAAATCTCCCGGTTACTATGAATATTCCGCCACGATCGAAACGGAAACTGGTGAAGACCATCTTCTTGAGAACAATACGGTTCTGAACTATATCTATGTCGAAGGGGAAGGCAAAGTTCTGATTGTCACTAACCCTGACTCGCCTGGCAACGAAGCCGACTGGCTCTCGCTGGAGAAAGCCATCCGGGATGGGGAGCGAAATGTGGAGACAATCTCTGCCTACGAATTTCCCAGCGATTCCCTTTCACTGATGCCTTATGATGCGATTGTATTTGTCAATGTTCCCGCCGATGCGTTCAATGTCATTCAACTGAAAGCCGTTCACGATGCCGTTTTCAATCAGGGAATCGGCTTCATGATGGTGGGAGGGGAAAACAGTTTCGGACCGGGGGGCTATCATCGTACTGTGATCGAGGACGCGCTCCCGGTGACGATGGACATTACGAAAAAGAAAATCCTGCCTAAAGGGGCGCTGGCGATCATTCTGCATACCTGTGAATTTCCGGAAGGGAATACCTGGGGAAAACGAATTACGAAACAGGCCATCAAAGTCCTGGGGGCGCAGGATGAAGTGGGAGTGCTGGTCTATGACTATATGGAAGGGGAAAAGTGGCTGTTTAAACTGATGCCCGCGGGCGATTATGAAAAAATGGTTCCCAAGATCAATGGCGCCCAGATAGGTGACATGCCCAGTTTCGCCAACACCATGCAGTTGGGGCTGAACGGCTTGATTAAAAGTGATGCTTCCACCAAGCATATGATTATTATTTCAGACGGCGATCCGCAGCCCCCCACTCCGCAGTTGATCGGTCAGTTTATAAAAAACAATGTCAGCGTCTCCATGGTGGCGATCTTTCCACATGGAGGAGAAGACATTTCCAAAATGAATGATATCGCTGCAGTGACAAAGGGAAAGTACTACTTTCCTACTGATCCCAATCAGCTGCCTTCCATTTTTATCAAAGAGGCAAAAACGCTGAAGCGGAGTATGATTCAAAATGAAACCATTACCCCGGAAGTGGGCATGATCTCACCCGTCCTGAAAGGGATCCCCACGATTCCGAAATTACGCGGGTATGTACTGACAACGATCAAACCGCGGGCAGAAGGGGTCCTGAATGCTCCCGAAAAGGAAGAGGCAGAAGGTGAGATTGATCCCATCCTGTCTTTCTGGCGATACGGATTGGGGACAACAGCCGCTTTCACATCGGATCTCTCTCCCAACTGGGGAGCCGACTGGGTCAACTGGGATCATTATCAGGCTTTCATCAAGCAACTGATGATTAAAATCTCGCGAGTTGAAAAGCAGGATCACCTGAAGATGTGGAGCCATACAGCGGGGAATAAAGCCACAATCATGGTCGAAGACTTTCATCCGGAAGAGTCATTCCTGAATGTCGCTGCCCGGATTTCAGGCCCGCATGATCGTCAGGAAACTGTAGTACTCAAGCAGGTCAGCCCCCGTCGCTATCAGGCGACTGTTCCGCTATGGGGTAAAGGTCGGTATCAGGTCATGGCAGTTGGCAAATCCGGTGATCGGGAAGATCACGCTAACGGGGGATTCATTGTTTCTTATTCTCCCGAGTTTCTGCGGTTCCGCTCAAATCCAATCGTACTTGATCAGATCGCAGAGCGGACAGGAGGACAGAGACTGCCAATGGAAGAGAATGCATCAGAAATCATTTACGGCCGCCGGGATCCCAAAATGAGTTCGAACCCGATCTTTGACTGGTTCCTGATTGCATTGGTGATTCTGGTACCTCTGGATGTGGGAATCCGACGGATTCAACTGGACTGGTACGTCATTAAAGGCTGGTTCCGGTTTAGAAAAGATGATCAAAGCAGTACTGCCACCATGGGGGCGTTGTTGCAGCGGAAGCAGGATATCACTGAGGAAATGGATTCACGCAAAGGTCAACCCGACCAGCAGACTCAGCAGTCAACGATTGCAAAGCTACAGGAGCAGCGCGAGCAGACAACCAGAAGACCCGAATCTGGTAAAACAGAAACCAGGCCACCCGACAGTAAAACAACCGATAAACCAGAACCACCGGCGAGTGGTTCCCAGGATAACCAGACGACAACCGGCCGACTGCTCGATTTGAAACGCCGCAGGAATACCGATGACGATAAAGATAAATAAGCCAGTTTAACATCGTGGAGATATGAAGATGAATCAGCCAGAAACCACCGAGGAACCCATTGTTCTGCAGGCGGAAGCCGACCATTTCAAAAAGGTTTTCAATGAAGCCCGATCCGAAATCGCGCGGATGATTGTCGGACAGGAGCGCGTGGTGGAATCAACTCTCTATGCCTTGTTTTGCGGCGGAAATGTTCTGCTGGAAGGAGTACCAGGACTGGGAAAGACCGAGTTAGTCAAAGCCTTATCACGCGTTCTGGATTTGAACTTTCAGCGGATTCAGTTCACTCCCGACCTGATGCCGGCGGACATCATCGGAACGAATATCATGAGTACTGACGAAACAGGCACTTATCGTTTTGAATTTCGTAAAGGCCCAATCTTCACGCAATTACTGCTGGCCGACGAGATCAACCGTGCCTCCCCCAAAACACAATCGGCGCTCCTGGAGACGATGCAGGAAGGGACGGTGACCGCAGGTGGTACTCACTTCCGACTTGACCAGCCATTTTTCGTGATGGCAACCCAAAACCCGATTGAGCAGGAAGGAACCTACCCGCTTCCCGAAGCACAGCTGGATCGTTTCATGTTCAAGATCAACGTTCCGTTTCCTAACCGGAGCGAACTGAACACCATCGTACAGCAGACGATTCTGAAGCAACCAATCGAACTGAAGAAGCTGTTGAACAGCGAGCAGATCATGGAACTGCGAAGCGTTCTGGATAAGGTCGTCGTTGTCGAACCAATCCGCGATTATGCGATCCGCCTGGTCCTTTCGACGCATCCTGGAACTGATTTTGCCATCGATGACGTTCGTCGTTTCGTGCACTGGGGCGCCAGCCCCCGCGCCGCCCAGTCATTGATCAAAGCAGCCCGCGTTCGGGCCCTCAGTGAAGGCCGGGCACATGTCGCTTATGAGGATGTACGCTACTTCGCTAACGAAGTGTTACAGCATCGAGTTCTGTTGAATTATGACGGGCAGGCGGAAAACGTCAGCGTCAAAGATCTGGTTGAACGAATCTGCCAGGAATTACCGGAAAAGGAATAATCACAGGTGTCGCAGGGATCTCCACTCACTCAGTTCACGACTTTATTTGATAACAAAACGTTATCGATGCTGGAACGGATGCGCTTAAATCCCACGCGCAGACTGACCAATCGCAGTCGTGGCGAACACCTTTCAGGCAAAGGGGGGACGAGTACGGAATTTTCCGATTACCGTAATTACGTTCCCGGCGATGATGTCCGCTATATTGACTGGAACATCTTCTCCCGTCTGAATCGTCCTTTCATGAAACAGTATCAGCACGAAGAAGAAATGCACGTCGTTTTAATTCTGGATGCATCATCATCCATGGATTACGAAGATAAATTTCTGCGTTGTCAACAACTGGCTGCTGCGTTTGGTGTGATGGGGCTGCTCAATTTTGAAAAAGTGAGTGCCTATGTCTGCCATAACAGGGGAGGACGTCCCCAGCAGTTTCTGCCGACAACCGGTCGTGGCAGTATGAAACGACTGTTTGATTTTCTGAGTCAGCTGGAACCAGGCGGCGATTCACCCATTGAGAGTGCTGTCGATGATGTGCTCAGGTCGCATCGCGGTCGCGGCATCGCCATTCTGCTGTCGGATTTTGAATCTTTTGGTGATTTGCAACGTCCGATGAATCTGCTTTACAGTTCCGGACTGGAAATATTTGGCGTGCAGATTCTGGCACCTTCTGAGGTAAATCCGGAAATCAACGGCGATCTGCGCCTCGTGGACAGTGAAAGTGGTCAGACCCTCGATATTTCTTCAGCCGGTGACCTGTTAGGTCTGTACCATGAACATCGCTGCATGCTGGAAGAGCATCTGGCAACCCTGTGCCGTCAGCGCTCTGGTAAGTTCCTGATGGTCAACAGTGGCGATAATCTGGAATATGTCATGTTTGATCAGTTGAGACGGAAAGGATGGGTCATATGAATTTCTGGCCTGGCTTTTACGCTCTCCAGGGGGCCTGGTTCCTGCTTTTGCTGATACCACTGATTATCTTTTATTTCCTCAAATTAAAACGACCACATCAGCGTGTGCCTTCGCTGGCCCTCTGGAGTCAGGTCATCAACGATCGCCGGGTGAATTCACCATTTCAGAAGTTCAAGCGCAGCATCCTGCTGCTGCTGCAGATCTTACTATTACTGTTTCTGGTTTTGTCATTAATGCAGCCTTACATTCAAAGCGGTGCAGAGCGTGCAGAATATCTGCCGATTTTAATCGACTGCTCGGCAAGTATGGCTGCGACAGATCCAGACACCGGAAAGACTCGGCTGGATCTGGCAAAAGAGCGTGTGACTGACCTGATCGACAATATGTTGCCTGACCAGCAGTTCTCACTGGTCGCGGTCAGCTCAACAGCCCGTCGTTTAACAGCTTTTACTGACAACCAGCGTGTTTTGAGGAAAGCCCTTGCTGACTTGACCGTCGATGACGTCCCGAGCCAACTGGAAGATGCACTGCGAATGACACAGGCTTTGTCGCGCACTGCCCCCATTAAAACGGTCCTGTTTTACTCCGACGGAAATTTTCCCCGTGAAGTGAATTTTGAACTCCCCTTTGAACTGAACTTTCAGTTGCTCCCGACAGCAGGGGCCAATATGGGAATCACGTCCTTCAATGCACGCAAAAATCAGGCAGGTAACTGGGATGTCTTTATTCGGATTGAGAATTCCAAACAGGCGGACAGTCCTGCTAAGGTCGAGCTGATTCAGGACGGAACCAGTGTCGCTGAGGAAGAGATCGTATTGGGGAGTGGTGATTCCCAGAGACTGGAATTTTCGATCGCAGCCGATAAAGAATCCAAACTGGAAGCGATTTTAAAACCAGGCTCAAAAGACAGTCTGACTTCAGACAATCGTGCATTTCTCACCATACCGCAATCCAGATCTTTACTGGTCTATATTGACCCCGAATTAGCCAGTTATCGTTATGCCCTGGCGGACAATCCGGAACTGATACTCTATCCACAGGACAAGAGCCCGACGGCTCCCCTGGAATATGACCTGATTATCGGTAGCTCGGAAAAAGATCTCAACAAACCCGCGCTGGTAAAACTGGGGGTTGGATTTGTCCCCGAGGATTTAACAAAACTGATTTCTCTGGAGAGTAATCTGACCGATGTGGTCGACTGGAATCGCAGTTCATCCTTATTACGCCACGTCGAACTGGCTGATGTGCAGATTTCGCAGCAACCGGTCTGGGTAGAGAAAGCCAGCGTTGAAGATCTGGAAGAGCTGGGGTACGAAGTCCTTATTCACGGGCGGCTCGGCCCCCTGTTATTACAGAAGCGAAATGCTGGCGAACTGGAATTCTATTTTCTGTTCAATACCGATCGTTCCACGCTGCCATATCGCGTTGGTTTTCCGATTATGGTTTCAAATTTAATACAGCTGACATTACAGGAAGCGGGGATTTCCGAGGCCCAGGCTCCGGCGACTCCCATTCTGCCTCCGCTGGAATTTCAGCCGGAAAAGCAGTACGAGATTCAAACACCAGCCGGGAATGAATTGCGTGCTGAAAGTGACCCGAATGGGCGAATCACTGGAGTTGCCGCGTTGCACACCGGCCAATATACCATCAACGGAGCGGGAGCAGATAATGCCAAAATCAGCGTAAGTCTTTTAAACCCTTTAGAGACTTCTCTCGTTTCCGTAGAAGAAATTCAATTCAGTGAAGTGCCTGTGACAGCAACTCAAACGCAGATCGACAGTGACAAGCCGCTCTGGGGGGAGTTCGCCTTTATTGCATTTCTGCTGCTGTTAGGTGAGTGGTGGTATTTCCAGAAACGACCTTCAGGAACCATGTCGTAAACAGGATTTATAGAAACAGGTTGGAAAAATATGAACTGGAAAGTCCTGCAAGTGGTCTGGTTATCCTGTGTTCTGACAACACACCTGGCCATCGCGCAGTCGAACCCGATCACAGTTGATATTCATCAGATAACACAGTTCCCTAAAGGGAATGGACCGCTTTCACTGGTCTGGCAATGCTCAGTCTCCACTCCCGGGCTGCTGGAAGGGCATTTTCTGATCACAGCCTATGATGGAAATGAACCGTTTGGACAATTTCGGTCTCATGATGTCGCATTGCATTCGGGATACCATGAAGTCCCCATGATGCTGCCTTCGATGAAGGTAGACAATCCCTTTTCCGAAGTGAAATTACGCCTCAGTTTTATCACATCAGACGCTCGTTATGATTTCAAAGATCCATATACTCTGAAAGTCGGGCGACTGTATCAGAGAACGCTGGCAGTGGGAGTCTGTGATCCCTTTGTCGGAAATATACCGCCAGCTCTGAAAACGTTTCTGGATCAATTGAAATTTGAAGCGATCAGCCCCAAAGAACCGGTAAAGTTCGATGTCAAAAAGTACAAAGTCCCGGCATACTTTGCAAATCAGCGTGAGTACTTTGCTCAACCTTTGAAACTGAATCTGAAAACCACTTCGATACACCTGCAGCCGGAGGATTATCCAAAACTTCCTGTCGACTGTCATCAGTATGACATTCTTGTGATCACGGCCCGCGGTCTGGAGGATATGGAATCGCGTCACATGAAAGCCATTTTGCAGTGGGTCCGTTCCGGTGGCAGCTTATGTGTGCTCACCGGAGAGTCAACGGGAAGCAATCAACTGGAATTTCTCAACAGCCTGAGGAAAGGCGATGACGGTTCTCCTCTGTTAATGAATTCTAAAGGTCAAATTGACTTTTCCGAAGAGAATCAGGTTCTATTAGTCCGCACGGGGTGGGGACGGACTGTTATCCTGCGCCAGCAGGCACTGGAAAATAATTCGCTCACTGCAGATGAACGTGCGCAGATTCCGTTTTTTTTATGGAAACTGAGACAGTCACAAAAGGACTTTTACGATCAAGAGCATCACTGGGATGAAGAAAAGCTGATCCAGGAATACTTCGAGCGGGAAAAGAAGGAGAACTATCGAAGCTACAGTGCGTATGCCATTTCAGACGTGCTCAGTATGACTTATCGGCCCATCTATACGGGAGGCATGTTAATCAGTGATCTGATGCCGGCGGAATTACAGATTGTCCCTACCTGGGTGATCGGTATCATATTGCTGGGATATGTACTGATGATTGGTCCTGGTGAGTATTTCCTGCTGGGATACTTTAAAATACGACGGTTCACCTGGATCACATTCCCTGTCATATCAATTTGCGTCGCCTTATTTGCTTTTGTCATCTCCGATTATTATATGCAGTCTTCGCATGAACGTAAAACGCTGTCGATTCTCGATCTGGACAGTCAAGGAATGCCTGTCAGGGAGAATGAGATTGAACTGCTCTTTACGAGTTCCTACCAGACAATTGAAACCAGCCTCAAGTCGGGGCTGTTCAGTCCGCTCAAGCAATCGGAACCAGGCAGAGGCTTTAACAGTTACAATACTCAGCAGAATGCCACTCCGGAACTGGTGGGGGCTCCCTTCTACCAAGGTTCCATTCCGACACAGTATTCGGTCTATCAAAACATGCCGCAATGGACGCCTCAGTTGAACCGGATTGTCAACAATTACCCGCAAAAAGAATTACCTGAATTCAACTGGTCCGCAATCACTGCTGATCAACTGAATTCGGAAGCCAGTCGTGGAAAGCTCATAAATCGGGTAAAAGCGGCATTCGGCGAAGATGCCGTCCTCCTGATTTATAAGGGTACATCCGACGGGAAACCAAAACGGTTTACTTACTATCTGAAACAGTCCCTGATGGCAAATCCGCTGCATGCCGGTGGGGTGACAGCATTGTTAACGATGATCCACCGACCTCATACCCAGTATCAGGTTCAATCCCAGGAACAAGTCTGTTTTATGGATGACCTGTGTGTCCGGCAGCAACAGGGGCTCTTTCAGATTGTCTCCCAAACGTCCCCGGCAGGCGGAACGAATTATGAAGACTTGAGTATTCTGGACTCGACCGATCCCCGTCAATGGCTGGTCATCGTTTATGTTCCGGGAAACGAGCAGGATACGATTTATCGGCAATTCATTGTGTCAGACTTTTAAGAGTATTACCCATTCTCCAGTTAGAACGTTACAAATTCTATGAGCACGCAACCTGCAATGGTGGAAGTCAAAAATCTCTGGGTCCGCTATGGAAACTATGAAGCCGTCAAAGGTATTTCTTTTTCCATACCGAAAGGAGAAGTCTTTGGTTTCATTGGTCCGAACGGGGCTGGGAAATCATCTACAATTAAAGTCCTGGCAACACTGCAACGGGAGTATGAATGCGATGCAGTCAAGATTAACGGAATCTCAGTCAAGAAAGCACCGCACCTGATTAGAGAAATGATCGGCTACATGCCGGACTTTTTTGGTGTTTATGAAGATCTGACTGCCCGGGAATACCTGCATTTTTTTGCCGCCGCTTATCGTATCAACCGTAATCGCAGAAAGGCGATTGTCAACGATGTGCTGGAACTGACCGATCTGACGGAAAAAATCGACGCACCGGTCGACTCACTTTCCCGCGGCATGAAACAACGCCTGGCGCTGGCGCGTGTCTTATTACACGATCCTGACCTCCTGTTACTGGATGAACCAGCCAGTGGGCTTGACCCGCGCGCCCGAATTGAGGTACGCGAACTGCTGGTCGCTCTCAAGGAAATGGGGAAAACCATCATCATTTCCAGCCACATTCTGCATGAGTTATCACAGCTGTGTACCAGCATCGGTATCATTGAAGCTGGTCAGTTCGTGACACAGGGATCTCTAAATCATATCTACAAACGTCTGGAACTCAGCCGCGTGATTCATGTGCAGATCGTTGGTGAAATGAATGGGATCTGTCAGAAAATAGAAGCATTCGAAGGAGTCAAATCTGTCACCGTGCAGGCAGACCGGATTGCGATTCAACTTCAGGAAGATCAGCTCGCGGTGGAAGATTTACATGCGAAACTGGCTGCGACCGGTGCCAAAATCCGCATGTTTCAGGCAGAAGCCATGGATATGGAAACGGTCTTTATGAAACTGACGGAAGGGAAGACGGCGTGAAACAGAAAATTCACCAACTCGGACTTCCACTGCTCTCCAAAGAGCTGATCGAGATGGCCAACCGCCGTCGCACCTACATTATCCGCACGATTTATGCGCTGCTGTTCCTGGGATTCGTGGGTTTTATTTATATCGATAATCTCGCGCCGCTCATGACGAATCCACTTTCGATGCTGGGGCGGGGACGCGATATCTTTCAGGCAATGGTCTATCTGCAATTTGTTGCCATCTATCTTCTGCTGCCGGCCATCACTTGCGGCGTGATTACACAGGAAAAAGAGCGGAACAGCCTGGGATTACTGCTGATTACTCGCTTAAGTCCTTCCACCATCATTCTGGAAAAGTATCTGGGACGACTGATCTCCATGCTCTCGTTTCTGATGCTGGGACTCCCGATTCTGGCGTTTGCTTATTCGCTGGGAGGCGTCTCTCCCGCGATGTTTATCAACGGCCTCTGGTTGCTGCTGCTGGCCATGTTCCAGATTGCGGCTCTGGGAGTCTTATGTTCCAGCTATTTCCGGACAACGGTTGCAGCCTTCATTGCAACGTATCTCCTTGGATTTTTATTGTTGTTTGGACTTCCCATCGCTCATGAATTGAATCTGCTGTTTTACCGGGATGCTCTCAATCTGGTCGTTGATGTGATGCAGCGTATACCGTACGTGGGAGAATTATTTCCTCGCGGAAATCGCTCAAGTGAGATTGTTAACTTTTTGTTTTTTGCGCCCTACTGGTTTGACCGATTCGCCTGGAGTTCAGGATGGACTTCTGTCTTGAGAACATTCGTCTTCACGATCCCCATCATAATGAGCACTTTTGTGTTTTTGATGTTTGCGCATTACTTTCTGGTACGCCGCGCTTTTTTACCTGCAAACAACATGCTCCTGAATGTTTTCAAAAAACTGGATGGTCTGTTTTCCTATATCAATAATAATCGAGTGACCCGTGGAATCGTGCTGGTAAACGACAATTCCAGTCTGCCGGAAAGTAAACCCATTGCCTGGCGCGAAACGTCGAAAAAATCCCTGGGAACATTCCGTTATCTGTTTCGCATCCTGGTTTTTCTGGAAGTCCCGATTCTGTTTTTATGCATGATTATTGCAACCAGTAATCCGGTGCCTGTCGTACCGGGAGCAGTCGTGCTCCTGTGGCTGATCTGGGGAATCGCAGTGCTGTTCCTGGCTGTCTCCGCCACCAGCCTGATCGCCGGTGAACGATCTCACGAAACGCTTGACGTTTTACTGACGACGCCCATATCGGGAAGTGAATTAATGGACCAGAAGATTTCCGGTGTCAAACGATTATGCCGGGTTTTAATGGTTCCACTGTTAACCATTATCCTGTTTGAAGGCTGGTGGAAATGGGAGAATGCCCAGATGGGTCGGGGAAGAGAATATGAATCGCAGTGGCTTCCCTATTTAGTCGGTTCGCTGCTGACCCTGGCAATTTATCTGCCTATGCTGGTCTACCTGTTCTGCTGGATTGGTATGAAAATCAAGTCACAGACCAAGGCCATTCTGACCGCACTGGCAAGTATTCTTGTCTGGTGCCTGCTGCCGTTTATCCTCGCTTTCCCTCTGTTTATTCTGATTCCCAATCTGAAGGAGGATTCTATTCTTTACGGTCTTTTTCTGGGGCCGGCTTCCTATCTCGTGATGAATGAAGTCGCTGAGTTTCATGACTTTGGAACGGCGTGGGCTCCCCTCATCGCCAATACTGTCATTTATGGTGGCTGCCTTTTATTGTTTCGAACACTCTGCCGTAATCATATTGATGAAAATCTGGGGCGCCTGGGTTATGATAACAGCAACTACTATCGTCCCGGTTATGATTCGATCGAGGGCATCTCCTTTGATCACTCATCACAATTGAGCTCTGAGACATGAAGCATTACACCAGAATGATCCCGTATAATCTTCTCCCATGGTTCACCCTGCGTTTCATGGCAGGCGCGTTTCTGATCATGTTTCTGCCTGGTTCAGTCTTTGCGATTGATATTGAGGAAGTTGTCTGGGGGTTTACGAATCAACAAACTGACGGTGAATGTATCCCCGTGTCGATTCTGCTTCGCAATAACACGCCTGACGCATTTGACGGACCAGTTGCGCTAAACCAGCTGCAATATGGTGGAAGTAAAGTCGGCGTGCCCCTGATCCGTAAAGTCTTTCTGGCGCCATTCAGTTCACAGTGGGTTCAGTACTATCCTTATATTATCGATTCCCATCAGGGTGAATGGTCTCTGAACTGGGGACCGCACTATGTCTATGGTCAGAAACTGACCAGGGCCGAGCAGAATATGGATTCCAACTCGGAGCTTAACGTTCCGCGATCACGAGTCATATTGAGCAGTTCTAATGCACTCACTCAGAAAGTCGGGCATTTCAAACAGTTTCCGGAAGAATTATTTCCGCCATACGTTACTGCAACAGACTCACTGGATGAAATGATCATCGCCCACGTTCCCCGTTGGGATGCGGCTCGTAAGACTTCTTTTATGGACTGGCTTTACCAGGGGGGAGTCGTTCATCTGTTGCCCGATGGCTCGACAGGCGAGAACCTTGTCTTCACAACCAGCATGGTTGAATTAAATTCACCGTTAGACTCTTTCCGAATTGGTGAGGGACTGGTGATTCGTCATTCATTGAAAATGTCGCAAATGACTGAGGGTGTACTCACCGTAGCCGTTAAAACAATTCATGATCAGGAAGCCAAAAACATTCATGAACTCACTCCTGAAGCCAATGAAAATGTAACCGTCGCCGATCAATACAGCCGTTATCGCTATGGCGATATCAACTACAAGCTATTACATGAACTGTCGGAACTGACACACCCGGATCATAACTGGCCTCTTATTTATCTGATGTCGATGCTTTACCTGTTTATGATTTTCCCCGGTTGTTTCCTGTTCAATAAACGACAGAAAAGTTCGCGCTACCGTAATTCGCTCCTGTTCATTCTGTTTACCGTGGTCTGTTTCAGCACCATTTTCTGGAGTATCGGCAAACGGGGTTACGGCGAAAAAACGACTATCAACAGCTTACTCGTTGCAAAGCCTTTACCGGGAAACTATTTCGATACCACCTGCTGGATAAACTCCTTTGTAACAGATGGCGGAGTATATGAATTTGAATCGACCGGAGAAGGCTCCATCTTCACGACGGCTCAGGATACAGAACGTGTAAACGGTATTATTGCAAATGGTATTGATGGTAAATTCCAGGCTGACGTCCCGGCATTTACCAGTCGCCCGTTTCTGTATCGGGTCAAAGTTCCTTACCCTAAACCGGAATGCAAGATTCTCGACTACAAACTCAATCTCGATGCAAATCTCGAAGACCTTACGCTTGAATTTGAGCCAGGATTACCGACTGAGAACTCACGGATTCAGATTCTGTTTCGCGAAAAACTGTATTTGGCCACGCAGAACAAAGAGAACAACCGATCCATTTTCAAACTCAACCAGGGGGGAGTCATTCCTGTAGCTGCCTGGAGAACCAAACTGACTGATAGTTTCGGTCAGACTACGTTCTACGCATACGAAAAAGAAAACAAAAAGATCTCTGAAGTTTACAGTAAAATTTTCGAGCCGCTTGTTATCAATTCATTAGATCTGAAAACGGAAGAGCAGGTCGTTAATTATCGGGGCCACCAGTCCCGTTTCAAGTTATTCTATTACTGTGATATCCCCGACGAATTTAAGCTTAAGACCGATGTACAGGGAGACCAGCAGGGGCGCATCCTGTTCGTCTATGATTTTGCTTTACCTGAGAAACAGATTGCTGAAAATAATGAATCAACCGATCAATAATCAACCTGTAATCGATATTCAGAATGTATCGCATTCCTTCAAAGGACATCGTGCATTACAGGGCATCAGTTTCCAGGTTCAACCTCAATCCCTGCATGGTTTTGTCGGCCCGAATGGGGCTGGGAAGACGACTACTTTGAAGATCATCTGCACGCTGCTACGTCCGCAGGGAGGTAAGGTGGAGGTCTTCGGGCATGATGTCCGTTCGGCTGTAAAAGAGATCCGAAAACGCATCGGATTCATGCCCGACCATTTCAGTACCTACCGGCAGATGACCGTATTTGAGTACCTCGACTTTTTTGGAGCAGCTTACGGCCTGGGGCTCGAGCAACGGAATCAGGTGATTAATGATGTATTGACTCTGACAGATATGGACGGCCGCAAAGATTCGCTGATCAGTGGGTTGTCTCGCGGGATGCAGCAGCGCGTCAGCCTGGCACGTGTGCTGGTCAACGATCCCGATCTGCTTTTGCTGGACGAACCGGCATCCGGCCTGGATCCCCGCGCACGAATTGAATTGATGGAAATTCTGCAGGAACTGAAGCGGATGGGGAAAACGATTTTCATCAGTTCCCATATCCTGAGTGAACTGGCCGAATTATGTGACAGTGTCACGATTATCGACCGTGGACTGATTAAATACAGCGGGTCCATGGATGGGTTACTGACCCACGAACAGGAACATCCGATATACAAAGTCATGCTGGAAGCAGAAGTCGAAGGATTAATTGATTCATTGCTCACGGAACCGGGGATATTGAAAGTCGAACCTACTGAAAAAGTGCGTGAATTACGTATTATGTTCGATTCCACGATCACAGACACGGGAAAGATTTTGTCGAAAATCATTGCACTCAATGGAACAATCGAATCCTTCCAGCGTGACAAGAAACACCTGAATCAGGCATTTCTGGATCTGACCGAGCAGGGAGTGCGATAATGTTACGGGGAACGTTTGCTTTATTTAACCGTGCATTATGTGTCGACTTTCGATTGATGCGTACCCATTTGTTTCGTTTTCTGTTTGCCATTCTGATTCTGTTCTGTCTGATGATGGCCCATTCCAGCAGTCGATTTATAGGTGCTGCCGGACTCTCTTTATTTTCCAACATCATCTATCTGAATTTTGTATTTATCCTGATGGCAGGTGTCAGTTTTTTTGCCACTGCCATCACAGAAGAAAAAGAAGAACAGACGATCGGGTTGCTGTTAATGGCGGGGGTGAATCCCATTTCGCTGTTATTGGGAAAGTCTCTGCCGCGACTGGTTTCTGCTCTGATCCTGCTCTCAATCCAGTTTCCCTTTACGCTGCTGGCAATCACGCTGGGGGGAGTCACTTTCTCACAGGTACTCGCGACATATGCAACCCTGGCAGCATTTCTGATTGGATTAGCCAACCTGGGACTGGTCTGTTCGGTAGTCAGTGCGCGGTCACGAACTGCTTCGACCCTGGTTCTCATTTCCCTGGTTCTGTATTTTCTGGGGCCCGTCTTACTGGGATGGTGTGTTGATGGTGCCGTTTCTGCGAGATGGATTGCCTCCAACTCATTGATTGCACGGGGAACGGAAGCTTTCGTTGAGAAGTGCTACGAATCCTCTGTTTTAAGACAACTCAGTGAAATTCTGACATCCGGGTTTAGTGAAAGCGCCTGGGGCTTCCAGTTCTGGACCAACCTGATTGCGGGACTGGTATTCTTTCTATTGGCCAGTCTGTTTTTTAGTCGATTTGCGCTGACCGAAGTCTCTACGGATCCGGGACGCGGGCTGATCTCTAAAAAACGGAACCGGATGTTTTCACCGGGACGTGCCTGGATACAGGCATTGGCATGGAAGGATTTTTATTTTGTGAATGGCGGACTGGGAATGGCGGTCATCAAATTTGTCTGCTATGGAGGCGCTCTGATTTCATTGTGTACTTATATCAATATTACTTCCCGGAGTTATTCACTGCGAGAAATGGGACTGACCATGTTCTGGACCATGCTGATTGTGGTGATGATTGAAGTCAGTCTGATTTCGTCCCGTATTTTTCATGTGGAAGTTCAGTGGAAAACCCTGGTTTCGACTGCGATGCTACCGCAGTCGATGGCACAAATCGCCTATGCCAAAGTATTTGGTTCCATGCTGGCGATTGTACCTGCGTTCTCTTATCTGCTGATTGGCGGACTGTTGGGAATCAACGAAATGAGGCAGGATCTGGGTTTGGTGCTCGCAGAACCCAGTTTCTGGCTGACCTGTATCGAAGTTCTGTTTTTCTGGCATCTGACAGCACTGTTATCGACGTATATTAAATGGGGAGCATTACCACTGGCATTCGTCCTGATGTGGGTTGGTAATATGTTCTTCTTCTTTTTCATGAGTATGATCGCGATGAGTGGTGGCGGCGGGGGACCGGAAGTCTTTGAAGCGATCATTATCCTGTTTACTTTGTTTCTATCAGCCGGTATTGTAGGATCACACATTCTCATTAATGAACGTCTGGTTTTCCTGGCTTCCCAGTAAACAGGGACATTGAATTGGCGCAAAACAATGGAGTCATAATGGAATCTAAACTAAGTCGAAGAAGGCTTTTACAATCATCCAGCATATTAGCAGCTTCCGCATTAGGCCTGGACTTACAACAGGGAGCAGCTGGTGAAAAACAACAGACGACACCTCAGCCACTGAAGGGAAATATCAATCAGTCTGTCGTACACTGGTGTTTCAAAAAGTACTGGGATATTGAAAAAACCGCACAGGTTGCCAGCCAGTTGGGAATCAAAAGTGTCGAACTGACTCCCGCAGAGAACTGGGATACTCTGAAAAAGTATGGCTTAACCTGTGCGATCGCATCCAGCCATGGATTTAAAGTCGGCTTTAACAATCCAGACCACTGGGATGAATGCATCGAGATTTTACGTAAGCGGATCGATGAATGTGCTGCCGGAGGCGTCAAGAATGTGATCACGTTCACAGGCATGCGTGACGGCATCGACGATGAGACAGGAGCAAAAAACTGTGTCAACGGCTTTAAAAAGATCATCGGTTATGCCGAGAAGAATAATGTGAATCTCTGTCTGGAAATGCTCAATTCCCGTGACAGCAGTCATCCGATGAAAGGTCATCCCGGCTATCAGGGCGACCATACGGAGTACTGTATTGATATCATCAAGCAGGTCGGCTCTGATCGGATGAAACTCCTGTTTGACATCTATCATGTGCAAATTATGGATGGAGACGTGATCCGTCGTATCCGCGAGCACAAAGATTACATCGGCCATGTCCACACAGCCGGGAATCCGGGACGGGGTGAACTCGATCAGAAGCAGGAAATCAACTATCCTCCGATCATGCAGGCTCTACAGGAGATCGGTTACAAAGGCTACGTCGGACAGGAATTCATTCCCACCCGTGATCCTTACGAAGGCTTACAGCAGGCTGTCGTCCTATGTGACGTTTAAATTGCGTCTTACGATCAGCTGATTCAAAACAAAAGGGGTGGAGAACAAACTCGTTCTCCACCCCTTTTTTATATGCAATCTGTGATTTCTTTTCAGGCAGAGAGTTCCTGAATCACAAAGTCTCCCATTTCTGTGGTTGAAATGCTCTTACCGCCCGCAGCGATGTCGGCCGTGCGATGTCCTGCTGCCAGCACCCGGGCAACGGCTTCTTCGACAGCAGTCGCTTCCGCTTCCAGATTCAAAGAATGTCTGAGCAGCATGGCTGTTGCCAGAATCGTCGCCAGCGGATTGGCAATTCCTTTCCCTGCGATATCAGGTGCAGAACCATGAATGGGTTCATACAGTCCAGGGCCATCCGATCCCAGTGAAGCAGAGGGGAGCAGCCCCAGTGATCCCGGCAGCATTGAACCTTCGTCCGTCAGAATATCACCAAACATGTTTCCGGTGACAACGACATCGAAGTCAGAGGGGCGGGAGATTAAATGCATCGCCATTGCATCGACGAGAACAACCTCGTATTCGATATCGGGGAATTCATTTTTGACGACATCAGCGGCGACCTGTCGCCAGAGACGAGAAACTTCCAGCACATTGGCTTTATCAACCGACGTCAGCTTACCGCGTCGATTGCGGGCCGCTTCCGCAGCCAGTCGCACAATGCGGGCAATCTCTTTCGTGGTGTAGGTCATGACGCTGAAGGCTTTTTCGCCATCAGGATGTTCCATTCTGCCTGATTCACCGAAGTAAATCCCGCCGGTCAATTCGCGGAAGAACAGGATATCGGTCCCTTCGATGATTTCCCGCTTTAACGGCGAAGCATCGAGCAGCTCACTGTAAGGTTTAATGGGACGCAGATTGGCAAACAGTCCCAGCTCTTTCCGAATTTTGAGGAGCCCCGCTTCGGGACGAGTTTTTGCGGAAGGATCATCCCATTTGGGACCACCAACTGCACCCAGCAGAATCGCATCGGATGCTTTGCAGGTCTCCAAGGTTTCTGCAGGAAGCGGGTCGCCAAATTCATCAATGGCATTGCCTCCCATCGGGCAGGAGGGGGTCTCAAACTGATGCTCGTATTTCTGTGCAACTGTCTCGAGAACCCGTTTGGCCTGTTCTACGATTTCGGGGCCAATTCCATCGCCAGGTAGTAATGTAATCCGAGCTTCCACTGTCATTTCCTCATTTGTACTTTTCAACGTGATAATACAGGTGATTTCCTCAACGAAAGAGCTAATTTAGCGACTGTACATCCAAAACTCCAGCCGGCACCGATATGAATTTTAGCGAGTCGCGCTCTGAATGGGTGTCATAGCAGGGTGGTTCCAGTTCAAGATGTCTGTACAGTTCGTTCGGTTATTCCCTCTGACCGTTATAATCCGACACGAGAAATTAACATAAGCAGTAAAATCTGCCTGTAAAATCAAGAGTTTTATACTTTGTACCGATAAGAAGGATTAGATCCCGCTATGGATTTCGTGTCTTGTTATAGCGGGCTAAAACATTCATTTTCGTCGTCGATTCGCATTCACAGCCCTGAAGTGACTTCAGGAAGATACTTTGAGACAAGGGCTTACGCTCAGGAGGAGCAAGCGAAAAAACAATCGATGTAAGCGACAGGACAGGGACATCGCATGTTTCGCTCTTCATTTTTTGCTGCCGGTTTATTCGTCTTACTGACTGGTACTTCATTCTTATTTGTCGACAAGATGGTTCTTACCCACAAAGTCACCGTGGAAGAAGAACCGGAACCAGTACGCGAACCAGAATTTCGTGGTTTCCTGGGAATGACAACATTGAATGATGAGCAGCAGGAAGAATTAAATCCTCCTGACTGGGCTGCATTCAGCCTGATGTCGATTGGTGCCGTCACAATGCTTTACGCAGCTGCATTGCCTAAAAAACGATCATAAAAACAGCTACTTTTGCAGAATCATTTACCGTGAGGAACGACTGGCGTTTCTCACGGTTTTTTTATTGCTCAAACCGCAGAGTGGCCCACAGACTTGGATCCTGAGCGAATGGGAATTCGTGATCCACAATCATGAACTGTTCTCCCAGTTCAGAGTCTGTGATTTTGTAATAAAATCCTGTCTGAGGATAAGATGCGGGATCGAAACCATAGAGTTCCGCAGCTGGCAGCCAGACATCCAGCTCGTAGCCTGTTTTACTGGTTTTTGACCAGAGACCAATCTTTTTCAGATCACATCGAGGTGCATCATCCTGTGCCCGATGAATAGTCTGTTGCAGGCAAACCGGCTTTCCTGCAGGACCCGCAGGTTGAAATTCAAAAGAGAGACAGTAACGACTGGCGCGATGAATGGTTTTGGTGTCACGCGTATCGAGCCAGATCTCAAGCTTCTCTGAAGGTGTGACCGGATGTTTTTTTTGAGTCACCTGCAGGCTGATAGCCAGGCCGTCTGAATTCCAGGCAACTTTGAGTTGCCCCCATTTTTTTGACTTCTCATACGTCAGATCAGGGAGCAGAGCGGTATCCGGGAGGTTCAACAATCGTCCCCGCTTGTGGGGAATGTCCTGGATCTGCGGCAGCGCAATCGAATGCCGAAACAGGAATGAACAGGGGATAATTGACATGGTGAAATGCACTCACTGCTGAACGTGATCTTTTAAAAATATCCTGACTGTGTAGAATCATAGCATTCTCGCTCCCGAGAAGCTATTCCCGGTCAATTTACTTCATATGTTTTCAACAGCAGATTCACGTATTCTGCCCTAAGGCTCCCCATGCGCTATCAGAATGATCAGATGATTCGAATTCAGGGCGCACGCTGTCATAATCTGAAAAATATCGACGTTGATCTGCCTCACAACCAGATTTCAATCGTGACTGGTGTCAGCGGGAGCGGGAAGAGCAGCCTGGTATTTGACACCATTCATCAGGAAAGTCAGCGACGTTTTCTCGAGAACCTGTCGACAGGGACACGACAGTTGTTTAGCCAGGCTCAACCAGTTGCCGTTGACCAGCTTCTAGGTTTGCCCCCCACAATCTGTTTTGATCAGACGCAAAGAGTGCAATCGAAGCGAAGCACACTGGCAACCCTGACGGAACTGTATGACTTTTTTCGACTTCTCTATGCAAAGCTGGGAATCGTTCATTGTGTGAACTGCGGGCAGGCGCTGCATCAGCAGACGCCGGAACAGATTGTGGATCTGGTTCTGGCACTCGAGGACCGTAAAAAAGTCATGATTCTGGCTCCAGTCGTCTCAGCCAAAAAAGGAAATCATGCAGCGCTGTTGAATCAGATTGCGAAAGAGGGATTTGTTCGTGCAAGAATTGATGGAACAGTCATTGATATCACACAACCTTATGAATTTCCGGACGATGTTCCGCATGATATCGAAATCGTAATTGATCGCATCATCGTGAAAGAGGGAATCCAGTCACGTCTGAAAGAATCGGTCGACCTGGCGTTGAAACAGGGCGGGGGGACCTGTCTTGTCAGCCAGCAGACGGATTCGGGCTGGTCAGATCGCTATGTGAGTACCCGTCTGGCCTGTGGAAAATGTAATCTCAGTTTTCCCGATCCCGAACCAGTCACCTTCAGCTTCAACAGCCCTCATGGTGCCTGCCCTACTTGTGAAGGACTGGGAATCATTGAACAACCCGATGCTGAATCAGATCAGATCTGTCCGGACTGCCAGGGAGCCCGTATCAGTCAGTATGGGCGTTCCATTCTGCTGAACCAGCATTCGATTGACCAGGTCATACAGTTCACAGCCCCCGAAATGATTCAATGGCTTGATGAATGGGAGACTCTGGCGACTCAGGAAATGAGCCACCAGGATCAGCTCATCACAGATCAGATCGTGCCCTCCGTAAGAAAAAGACTGGAGTATCTGACTGAAATCGGACTGGGCTATATCCAATTATCACGTCCTTCGAAAACGTTGTCCGGCGGTGAATTACAGCGTGCCAGACTCGCTGCCTGTCTGGGTGCAGGAACGACGGGGGCCTGCTACATTCTGGACGAACCTACAGCGGGCTTACACGCGAATGAAACTCAGAAACTGTTGAACATTTTGCAGCAACTGAAACAGGCAGGGAATACGATCATTGTGGTCGAGCATGATCACGATGTGATTAAAACTGCAGATTACCTGGTCGATATTGGTCCCCGGGCCGGAGTAGAAGGAGGAAATCTGGTTTTCTCTGGCAGCTACGAAGAATTCCTTCAGCACCCGGAATCCATCACCGCACAAGGTCTAACGACCCGATTCCAGCACAGCGCACAACCACATCGATTGAATACGAACAATGAACAGTTCATCGAAATCACGGGGGCGAGAATCAATAACCTTAAAGATGTTACACTCAAGGTTCCCCTGCAGGAACTGGTCTGTGTTACTGGCGTCAGTGGCTCCGGAAAAAGTTCTCTGATCGTCGAAACACTGGTGCCTGCCATCAAAGCGGAATTGAACAGGCGACCAAATCCAGCATTGCAATATGATTCCCTGCAGGGGCTTGAACATCTGCAGCAGATCAAAATTATTGATCAATCTGCTCTGGGAAAAAACGGCCGTTCCAACCCGGCGACTTACTGTGGGATCTGGGACGAAATTCGAAAACTGTTTTCAAAAACAAAAACAGCACGCTTGCGCGGTTATACAGCCCGCCGATTCAGTTTTAATTCTGCGGAGGGGCGTTGTGGAGAATGCCGGGGAACCGGTGTGAAACGAATCGATCTGAAATTTCTGCCCCCCGTTTTACTTCCGTGTGAAAAATGCCATTCGAAACGGTTCAACCGGGGAACGCTGTCTGTTACGTATCGTGGTAAAACAGTCAGCGATGTTCTGGAAATGTCGATTGCTGAAGCCTGTGTGTTTTTCGAACCGATTCCCCGTATCCGGAATACCTTGCAGGTCATGCTGGATCTCGGCCTGGGTTATCTGGCACTGGGGCAGCCAGCCAATCTGTTATCGGGAGGAGAAGCCCAACGGATCAAACTGGCATCAGAGCTGATCTCACCTCTCAACGGCATGTCGCTGTTTGTTCTGGATGAACCGACACGAGGACTGCATTCACATGATATCGAATGCTTACTGCAGACCTTAAACAAATTGATTGACACAGGCAATTCGGTACTGGTGATAGAACACCATCCCCAAGTGATGTGTGCTGCAGACTGGATCATTGACCTTGGTCCCGAAGCTGGTAATGCAGGCGGGATCATCATCGACGAAGGTCCGCCTGACTTAATTGCAGCCAACCGGCAGGGAGCGACAGGAAGACTGCTGTACGAACTGACCGGTAATGCAGTACGCGATTGAGTGTTTTTCAAAAGTCTACCGAAAGTAACTCCTGCAGAATCTCCTGAATTCCTTTATACTGAGATCAGGCTGCTATCCCGTTGCCTGATTGTCCGTCAAGATCACCGATTGTCTTAAAAAAGTTAAGCTGCACGTATCATGAAATTGTTTAATGAGTATGGCGTATCGTTTGAATATCCCGACGACTGGGAGCTGACAAAAGATGTCAACGAACAGGAGGGAGAAATCCAAATCAGTGTCGCTGGCACTGACTCTTCTTTCTGGCTGATCTCTCTGTTTCTGGTTGATATTCCTGCTGAGGACTTACTGAAAAAGTCTCTGGAAGTCTTTCAGGAAGAATATGAGGAACTCGATGTGTATGAAACTCAGGTCAGACTGGCTGGCAAGGAGTGCCTTGGTTACGACGTCGAGTTTGTCTGTTCTGAGTTGATCAACAGTGCCTTCCTGCGGGTTCTGAAAACCAGCCTGTTCACTGCATTTATCCTGTACCAGGGAACCGACCAGGATTTGCAGAATTCGCTGAAAGATCTGGAGGCAATTTCTCTCAGTCTGGATATTTTTGATAATGAATTTGACGGATATCTGGATATTGTTTAAGTTTAAAGTCCTGCGATTGAATAAAAACTCCGAAAATCAACGATTGCTTACTAAAGTCGACCGGTTTTATAATACCCAGATAAGACAGTTGCTAACTGGCGTTCAACGGTATGACACCGATGCAGCGTATTGGCAGAGGAAGCCACACCGTACTGTTACAGAAAACTGCAGGTTTCTCGTTCAGGAGCATTTTGATGTCAGCGGAAATTGAATCACATCAGGTTGAAAGCATCGGAGTTGTTGCAGGGGTCGTCTGGCAATATCTAAGTGAACACGAACCAGTGACGCTAAGTAAACTGTCGCGCGAGATTGAGGCTCCCCGTGATCTGGTTATGCAGGCTGTCGGATGGCTTGGCCGAGAAGGTAAGATCGAATTTCATCAGGGATCTCGCAGTAAGCTGATTTCGCTGGTAAATGAATAATTAAAAAAATCCTGTTGCTCTTCTGACTGCAAAATACGGGGCACATTTTTGTAGTGAAGAGCGGCATCGCTTTTTCGCCATCTGCCCTGGGGAGGTCACATCGTTGAGTGACTCAAAAATCAGTGAACTGTATCAACAGGCACGTGCTCTTCAGAAATCCCATGAAATTGAAAAAGCGATCGAGATTTATGAACGGATCCTGAACACTAAACCAGCAGATAAAAAGGCACATGTCGCAATCGCAACAGCCTTCTTTCAGTTACAAAAGTATCCGGAAGCAATTAGGCATTTTGAGGAATTAACCCGTCTGGCTCCCCTGGATGCCTCACCTTATATCAATATGGGCGCCATCTATAATCGCATGGGCGAATACAAACAGGCTTTGAATATCTTACGAAAAGCCGTTCAGAAAGACAAAAAATCAGCAGATGCCTTCTACAACATGGGAATTGCTCACAAGGGTTTAAATCAGTTGAGTATGGCGGTAACTGCTTATAAGCAGGCACTCGTGTTTAATCATGATATGGTCGATGCCCATTTCAACCTGGGGAATGTTTATCTGGAGATGAAAAATCATTCCCAGGCGCATTCCAGCTTTACACAGGCATTGGAAATCTCACCTGGCTTCAAGAAAGCCAGAAACGCCTTAAAAATCCTGGAGGCAGAATCGGTAAAAGAGCAGGAAAACAAGAGTCCATTTGGCCGCCTGGTTGATGAATCGACACTTCGCAAAAAAGGGGCCCGAGTTTCTACCCGCGCACTCAATGCCGAAGAGCGTGCGAATGACCGCCGGGAGATTCATAAACTGTGCGATGAAATCACAGAGATCACTCACACCATTGTTGATGATTTAAAAAAAGGTGTGAACCCCGGCCTGCTGAATTTGAATCGGTGTATCTCACAAGGCGAAAAGCATTACTCGGAACTGGATGAAGCTTATACGGTGTTTCAGAAAAAAGTAAAATCTCTCACGGACATGAGAAAGCTGCTGAAACACCGCATGCTTGAGTTAAGCTCGCATGAAGAATTAATGAAGCCCAACAGTGCGAATTAAAGTCTGATTACTGCTCCCAGGTATCAGTACGCTGTCCATCTATCTTAAACGGATTTACCGTCAGGTTACCAGTTTCGTCGATCTGACAGACGATTGCCCCATGCTGACGAGTTGCATATATCTGTGCCGTTTCTGAATAGATCTTTTTTAACTCTGAAATCGTCTTCTCTCGACCTCCACTGACAATCACGTAGGCAGGCCGGGCCCATTCGCTCAGATCACGGGTATTTGCAGATTGACTGCCATGATGCGGTGACAGGAGCACATCGAAGTGACCAGTCGCTGTTTCACTCAATAGTTGCTTGAGTCCCGCTCCTTCTAAATCTCCCGTGAGAAGAATCTGACGACCGCCATAACTGATTTTCAGTGTCAGACTTGATGGATTGTCCTCCTGATAGCGATCACCAAATTCGGGATGCAGAACCTCAATCTCTGTTTCCTTACCCAGGGTGAAGTGGTCTCCTTTACTGATTAATTGAATGGGTACATGATAATCCATGGCTGAATCACACAATTCGATTGTTCCCCGTTGCGACCGCGACAGAAACGATTGTGGAAAGGCGAGTTCACGCACATAGCCATTCGCAATTAATTCTTCTGCTGAATTAAAATGATCGCGGTCGGCGTGTGAAATCAACAACAGATCCACCCTGCGAATTCTCCGTGAGAGTAAAGTGTTTTTTATTTTTGTATAAGTTTGTTCCACAGGCGACATGGAACCGGCATCGTAGAGAATGGTCTCTCCACCGGGGGCTTCGATCAGAATTGAGACGCCATGATTGACGGCGATGAAGGTACATCGCAGAGACGGTTCCTGGGGAATTAACAGTGGAACCAGCAGGCCTGCCAGAATCCAGACAGGCAGCAGCGACAGTCTTAATTTCTTGACTGAGATCCTGGAAATCCGATTCTGCTTCGCAAGTCCGGGTAATACGGAGAACAGCAATAAGACATAGTAAACCAAAATCCACCAGAGGGCGGGGGCAGGTAATTCGAAATGGGACCAGGGCAAATTCGATGTCCACTTCACGATCCACAGCAGCAACTGCAGGCTCTGATCAAAGCAATAGCCAAAGAGCCCCGCAGTGAAGGGGAGCAGGGCTCCGACAAACATCAGCAGGTAACCCAGCAGGAGGATTAGAAACAGAAACGGGAAGATCAGGGTGTTGACTAGAAGTCCAATCGGGGACAAAAGATGAAAGTGATAGAGAACGAGCGGGGCGGTTGTAATCCAGATGAAAAATGTCACCAGAAAAACGCTATACAGCATTCGAAAATACTGAAAGCAGAGCCTTTGTAACGGTGTCTGCAAAAGTGGATCATTGGCTTTCAGACGCCAGCGTAAAGGCAGCCAGGTTTGTTGATACAGGTTTTTATAAAAGTCCTGATTGACCGTCCAGAGAATCGCCGTCACTGCCAGAAACGATAGTTGCGTCCCCACATCAAACAGGTCTGTGGGATTGATCAATAGAATGATCAGTGCAGACAGACAGACCAGATTCAAGGTGGTGATCGTGCGCCAGTTGACCAGTCCCAGTGTGACAAGTACACAAAACGAAGCGGCGCGTAAAATCGGTGGTCTGATCTCGATAATGGACAGGTAAAACAGGATTGCCATTACCAGGAAAGTCACAGTCACCGATCGAGGCAGATTCAGAATATGGCAGATACCCCAGACAAACGCACTGAAAAATCCAATATGCAAACCAGAGATCGCTAAAAAATGAATCAGTCCTGACTGGCTGAATTCCTGACGCACCTGAGAGCTCAATTCAGTACGTTCACCCAGCAGAAGAGCGAGTGCAACGGGCTGCGTCGACTCTGTTGTCTGCTCAACGATACGTGCTCGGAACCAGCCCCGCGCTGACGTGCGGAGACGATTCCACGAATAATCGTTTGATTCCTGTAACACAGTGACCGCTTCCGGGATTTTGACCGACAGTCTAGCGTCAATTTTCTGTTTGCGATAATAGACCGAAAAATCATAATCCTCAGGGTTATCGGGCTTCTCACAGGGTTTCAATTCCCCAATGACTTCAACCAGATCCCCGGCCCTCAGTGAACTGGTAAGTTCCGATCCAGAGGGTTTTAGATTTTCCGTAATGAAGACACGTACTTTACCTGTCATGGGTGATTTTGAATCTTTAGTGATGAGATTCTGGCAGGCAAGTGTAAACTGAATCCGTCGCTGAGGCTGTTCTGGGTTCAGTAATTCGTTTTCTTTTATATCGTGAATATCTGGTCTGGAAGTAATCTGACCGGCAAGTCTCACAATACATTTGGGAGCCTGCTGCTGACTTTCCGGGGAGAGCAGGCGCGTCACATCTTCCGGGCTTCGACAAAACCAGAATTCGTGATGTCTCAGAGCGCCCAGGCAGACAACCAGAGCCAGTAGCATAAGAGTGGCAACAAAACGCCGATGACGCCAGAACGAAAAAAGCCAGCCACATAAAACGCTGACAGCTGTCAGCAACCAGATGGAAATCGCCAGATTCAGCCATGCATCCAGCAGAATTCCTGTTGCGAAACAGATCAACACACTGAGTGCCGGAGACCGTGGTGCATGTTGCGGCACCTGATCGCCTGGGCTGGATTCGTGGTCAGTCTGTTCAAGGGATTCGTGCATTAAAACTGGAACCCCGGGGTTTTCAGGGGACTGCGGGAAGATTCAAATCAACCTGATTATGCATCGTGTAAAAACGGAATCGATTCCCATCGGGAATCAACAAACCGCTCGACTGGTTGACCTCGGGTCGGGTCAGCGGGTTTCCGGGAAATTTCACCCAGTCAATCATATTTTTAGAAGCAGCGATATTCGTTGTCCACAATGATGGTTTTTGCGCTGCGTCTGTACCGTGGAAGATCATGTAATAGGTTCCCTGGTATTTGATCAGCTGATTCATGGCAATCATTTTTTGATCATAGGATTCAGGGCCGGGCTGCATGATGGGCTGGTCGTTATTAATATTCGTCCAGACTTTCATATCAGGTGAAGTCGCCAGCCAGATCCCGGCGTCCCGTCTTTCATAAAACAGATACCAGGTTTTGTTCTCATACCAGACCACAGGCGTTCCATAAGGACCGGCGGCAATGGGTTTTCCGTCCGACATGCGTACATCCAGGGCACCGACGCGAGTCCAGTTTACGGCATCGGTGGAAGTCAGATGCTGGGCAATGTCGTCTTTGCCTTCGGCAAACATGTGGTAGGTATCACCGTGTTTGATCACCATCATGTCTTCAACCCAGTGTTGCTGGTAGATGGGATTGCAGGGAGATCGGGTCCAGTGGATTCCATCGCAGGACCAGGCATATCCGAGTTTTTTCATGCCTTCGCGGGTCCCGTCGTAGCCGGTAAACCAGAGGTGATAGAATCCCCCTTCTTTGAGAATCCAGCCGCGTTCTCGGATTTTAACATCCCAGTGCCCGGGCCCCTGTGCTTCGAAGATGGGATTTGAAGCATAAGGACGAAATTTGGTTAATTCATCTGGAAAACGAATTTCTTCCGCAACGAGCGGCGAAGTAATTCCGTAGAGAAATAGTGTCAGTACCAGCAACAGGAGAGAATTAAAACGTGTGTAGAATTTCACCGTGGGTCCGTTCATTTTATAACAATCGTCAGGTTTCATGTGTTTCCACTGCCATCTCATCAAAGTTTCGTTATTATACGCAGATCACTTTCCGAAATTCAAAGTGCCAGAGATGAATTCTGAGTGCAGCTGCAGAGCAGGGCATTCTGAAAGCAGAAACCAAAAGGATTGATCATGCCAGAGACAACAGCATTACTCGATATTCAGGGACTGAAAACCTACTTTCACACCAGCCGCGGAGTGGTGAAAGCGGTCGAGGATTTAAACGTCACGATCGAAAAAGGGAAGACGCTGGGTCTGGTAGGGGAGTCCGGTTCAGGTAAGTCCGTGACGTCACTATCCATCATGAAACTGCTGCCGGACGCGGCTGCGAAAATTGATGCCGGCTCCATCTCGTTCCTCGGGAAAGATCTTGTAAAATTATCCGATCCGGAAATGCGCACTATCCGTGGTCGGGAAATCAGTATGATCTTTCAGGAACCCGGTACTTCTCTGAATCCCGTGTTCCGCGTGGGAAAACAGGTCATGGAAGCGATTATGCTGCACCAGAAGGTGACAGCAGAAGAGGCTAAAAAACGAACAATCGACCTGTTTCACGAAGTCGGGATTCTCGACCCGGAAAGACGATTTTCGAGCTATCCCCATGAGATGTCCGGTGGTCAGAAGCAACGTGTGATGATCGCGATGGCATTGAGTTGCAACCCGGAATTATTGATCGCTGACGAACCCACAACGGCACTTGATGTGACCATTCAGGCACAGATCCTGAACCTGATTCGCAAGCTGCGCGATGAACGGGGAATGTCGGTGCTGTTTATCACCCATGATTTAGGTGTCATTGCTGAAATTGCAGACGATGTTGCCGTTATGTTTCGTGGCAAACTGGTGGAGTATAAACCTGTCGTCGAGATCTTCGAAAATCCGGAGCACCCTTATACAAAAGGCCTGTTAGCCTGCAGGCCGTCGCTGGATTCCACTTTTAAACGTTTGCCTACCGTCTCTGATTTTATGGATTTTGAAGAAACCCGTCCCGGAGAATATCTGATCCAGGAAAAGGTTTTCGATGAAAGCAAATTCAAAGACATTACGGCACAGGGACGCCCCCGTATTCTGCACCCCCGCTCGGAACTGGAAGCGTTGGGTTACCGCTGGGATGAGATCAAAAACCTTCCCGAATCGCGTTTTGTCGAACCAGGGGAGAAACCGATTTTAAGTCTGGATCAACTCCAGGTCTACTACCCGATTAAGAGTGGCGTCATCAAACGTACCGTTGATCATGTCAAAGCCGTGGATGGCATCTCTTTGAACATTTACCGGGGACAGACAATTGGACTGGTAGGGGAATCCGGGTGTGGAAAAACAACAACCGGGAAGGCGATTGTCGGACTGGCTCCCGTAACGGGTGGAAAAATCCTGCTGGAAGGGAACGATCTGGCCCATATGACACGTGCCGAGCGAAAACCGTTTCGCAGAAAAGTGCAGATCATTTTCCAGGACCCGTACAGTTCATTAAATCCACGAATGATGGTCTCGACAATTATTACTGAATCCATGATTGCGCATCAATTAGGAAAGTCGAAGTCAGACCGCCGTGATCGCGCAGCTTCTCTTCTGGAAGAGGTCGGTCTGCCTGTTGACTATCTGGACCGTTACCCGCATGAATTTTCCGGGGGGCAACGACAGCGTATTTCAATTGCCCGCGCCCTGGCTGTTGAACCCGAATTTATTATCTGTGATGAATCCGTTTCCGCACTCGATGTTTCCGTGCAGGCTCAGGTCTTGAACCTGCTCAAAGATCTGCAGGAACAACATAACCTGACCTACATTTTTATCAGTCATGACCTGAGTGTTGTGAAGTTCATGTCGGACATGATGGCGGTCATGAATTCCGGAAAACTGGTGGAACTCGGGCCGTCAGAGGCCATCTATCAGAACCCGCAACAGGAATATACGCGTAAATTAATTGAATCAGTGCCCGTTGATGATTTGTCACAAATTAAGACCCGAGTTGCACATAGGAAAGAGCAGTCACTGAAGCTTAAATAAGAAAAGATATGTGGATTTGTCTATATGATGGGAGGACCTCCATTTCTGCTTTCCGTACAGTAGACCACGGCAATTGCCATTGCTAACCTTGCCCTGCAGTCTACGGAACCGGCAAAGTTTATGTCGGTGAAATATTTTGACATCCTAGGTACGGAAAGATTAGGAAAGTTGTAATGACACTAAAATCATCATGGAGAGTTGTTTTAACAGGTCTGTTTTGCCTGCTGTTCATTCAGCCTGTTTTTTCAGAAGAAGAAAAGAAGGAAGGTGAGCACGACTGGTTACTGAAAAATCCCACCATTCAGAAACTGCTCAAGCTGCATAACGAAGAACGCGCACGCAATGGAATGCCAGCCTTGACATTGAACACGAAGATGTGTCTGCAGGCTCAGGAACATGCCACCTGGATGGCCCAGACTGGCTACTATCAGCACAGCAATCTGCCTTGGCCAGAAATTATTTTCCAGGGTCCAACTTCAGCCGCCGCTGCGGTAAATGGCTGGATCGCTTCCCCCGCTCATCATTCCATCATGTTGACAGGGACTCAGGCCGGATTCGGATTCATGGTTTTGAACGGCAACTACTACTGGGTAGGTGTTTTTAAATAAGCACACCAGTGAATGAGCCGATTCCACAGCAGTCGGCACCGATTTTAAAAAACAAGGCTGATTTTGGTTGACGGTAAGTCTAAATGTAACTTACCTTTAAACCAGAATCAGCCTTGTTCTATATGGATGAGTCTGCCACAATCTACCTACAGCGTCTCACACTATGGTTCTGGATTAAATAACCCATATAGACCTCCCGTGATTTTTCCGACTTTTCAACGGAGTAATTGAAGGAATATCCATGCATCAATATCCCCGCTTTAATCTGTTCTTCCTGTCCCTCTTCCTGATGTTTGCCCTGACAGGCTGTCCCGGCCCTGCCACTGAGGAGGCCGAAGAAACTGAAAAAGAATCAGAACCGAAAGAAGTTCTGCTGGAGCCATACGATGCTCCGAAACTCGCCGACTTAGATGCAGAGGTGGAATGGGAAGATCAGCCTGTGCTGGACAGTCTGGAGCTTCTGCGGGAACGACAGAGTAATGAGAAACCTCTGGTCAGCGTAGATGAGGCGCTCAAGCTGAAAAACACGAATCAGGAAATCAATGAAAAAATTCTGAGTGCCCTGGGCAGATTACCCCAAAACGACGAAGAAGTAGACTGGGGGGCAACCATCAATCGACACGTGGGTGCTGACTTAAAAAGCACCAACCCGATCATGGGAAGTTCTGCGGTCGAATTTGAAGTGGGTTCGCTCACCGGTTTTGGCCTGTTCAGCTTTGACTGGAACTTCAAACCATTTGCTGTTTCCGATACGGTGGTCTCCTGGCAATCCAGCAAAGACAAGCTTTACGACAAAGTGGTACTGCGGGACGACCTGACCTGGTCAGACGGCGTTCCCATTACCGCGCATGATATCGTGTTTACATTCAAAACGATCATGAACCCGGAAGTGCCTGTTCCTGCGGTTCGTTCAGGAACAGACCAGATTCGCTGGATTCAAGCTTATGATGACCAGACCCTGGTATTCTTCCATAAAGAGTCGCTGCCAACGAACGTCTGGAATCTGAACTTTCCAATCATCCCCAAGCATATCTATGAAAAAGAACTCGAATCAGATCCGACTCTACAGGACAGCCCCTATCATGTGAAATTTGAAAATGAACCTGTCACCGGGGGGCCATACCAGATTGAGAAACGGGAACGAGGACAGGAAATCCTGCTCAAACGTCGTGAAAGCTGGTACATGCAGGACGGCAAGCAGGTCCGCACAAAACCGTACTTTGAACGGGTAAGGCTGCGAATCATTGAAGATCCCAATACTGCTCTGCTTGCATTGAAGAATGGCAAGATCGACGAGATGGCGCTCAATCCTGAGCTGTGGAAAACCCAGACCGAAGATGATGATTTCTACAAGACCTGCACCAAAGCGAACGGTCTGGAATGGGTCTACTTCTATTTTGGCTGGAACTGTGAAACGCTGTTCTTCAAAGATAAAGAAGTACGCCAGGCGATGTCCTACGCTTTCAATCATAAAGAAATGCTGGATGAGCTCTGTTACGGGCTCTATCAGCCTTGTACCGGCATTTATCATGAGACGGCCTGGATGTCTCCCAAACCGATGAGCAAACCCTACACGCAGAATCTGGCAAAAGCGGAAAAGCTGCTGGATGACGCGGGTTGGATTGACCACGATGGTGACGGCATCCGTGATAAAGAGTTTGATGGCAAGGTCATCCCGTTCCGTTTCAGTATTATGACATCCAGTCAGCCGCTGTCTCTCTCGATCTGTACCCTGCTGAAAGAGAATCTGGCCCAGATCGGGGTTATCTGTGAAGTCAAACCAACCGAATTCACCGTAATGCAGGATAAGGCACGGAACCATCAGTTTCAGGCCATGTTTGGCGGTTGGGGAACAGGAACCGACCCGGACACTTCCATCAACCTCTGGAAAACCGAAGCCGCTCGAAACTATGTTAATTACTCCAACCCCGAAGTGGACAAGCTTTTCGAAGAAGGACGCCGTGAATTTGATGTCGATAAAAGAGCAAAAATCTACGGCAAAATTCACGAGCTGCTTTACGAAGATCAGCCTTATACCTGGCTCTACTTCCGCAACTCCTTCTATGGTTTTAACAAAGATCTGAGAGGCTATGTATTCAGCCCGCGCGGTCCTTATGGTTATGGCCCGGGCTTTTCCAGTCTCTGGAAACCTGTTGAAAAATAGGCTGTCATCCTCTCACCAGAATGATCAACAGGCATTTCTGTTCTTATGCAGAAATGCCTGACGGGTCTCGGGAAATCTGCTGTTACTCATTTCGGATTGATTGTAAAGCATGTTCAGCTATCTCGTGCGAAGGTTATTCATCGGGTTAATTACCCTGTTGTTGATCACCTTCATCATTTTTGGTCTGATCAGAAACATGCCGGGATCACCGATCTCTGTCAATATGGCCATGATCGACCCGGGGAAAGAACTGAATCCTGCCGATATTGAACGCATGCGAAAAGCGTATGGTCTGGATAAACCCTGGCCGGAAGCATATGTGCTCTGGGTGCGTAACGTATGCCGCCTGGATCTGGGACGTTCCATTTCCCGTAAGCAGCCCGTCACCCGACTGATTCATGAACGCATCGGGCCGACGCTGATATTATCGGTAACGTCCCTGTTTCTGACTTATCTGCTGGCGATTCCATTTGGTCTGTATTCCTCTGCACGACAGGGAAAACTGGATGAGCGTACGTTGGGCACGATCCTGTATATGCTTTATTCCTTTCCCAGTTTTGTCGCGGCGCTGTTTCTACAGATCTATTTAGCCAACAAACTGGGCTGGCTCCCCTTATATGGTATGAAAAGCGACAATTATTCTACGATGAGCAGCAGCCAGCAGGTCTGGGATATTTTTCGGCACGCTCTGATGCCAGTCATCTGTTACACCTACGGCAGCCTGGCGTATTACAGTCGTTTTATCAGAGCCAATATGCATGAAGTACTGCGTCAGGATTACATTCGCACCGCACGTGCGAAAGGTCTGGGGCCAATCAACGTACTGGTCAAGCACGCCTTCCGCAATACCTTTATCCCACTGGTGACTTTAATTGGATTAACCCTTCCTTCGTTGCTGGGGGGCTCGGTAATTATCGAGCGGATCTTCAGCTGGCCGGGAATGGGGCAATTATACTTTGAGTCGATTCTGGAACGAGACTATCCCACGATCATGGGACTGACATTAATGTTTTCGATTCTCACGCTGGCGGGTCAATTGCTGGCGGACATCTTTTATGCATTAGCAGATCCCCGGGTCAAGATTTCAGATCACTGATATTATTGAGTTGGGATTCCACGTGTTTATTGCAGATTTTTTTTGAATCATTTAAGTCACTATGCAAGAACAAACAGAAAATAAAACAGCTGCTGCAGAGGAGCTGAAACCCGTTAAAAAGTCCCCCAGCTTCTGGGCCGAAACCTGGCAGCGTTTCAAGGGACGTAAAATGGCAATGATGGCCTTGATCTACATCGGTTTTCTCTGCTTCGTCGCCATTTTTGCCCCTGCGATTGCCGGTACAAAACCGATCATCTGTAAATACAAAGGGCATATCTATTTTCCAGCGATGGGATACTTCCGGAGACAATGGGAGAATCCCATTTTTTATAAAGACCGCTTCCGTAACCGCTATCCGGAGAACCTCAAACAGAAAGATCCGGACAGCTGGGCAATCTGGCCACTCGTGTATCAGGACCCGTATCGCCGCGTCTATGATGATGAGTGGAAAGGTCGCCCCGGAAACCCGACACAGGACAATGGAGCTCCCAGCCTGCGTAACTGGTTTGGCACAGATCAGCGTGGCGTTGACGTTTTTGCTCAGATGGTGCATGGCACTACGATTGCGCTGCTGGTGGGTTTTGTTTCCATGGGAATCGCCGGCGTGATTGGCATTGTGATTGGTGCATTAGCCGGGTTTTATGGAAAGTGGATCGACATGGGCCTCAGTCGACTGATTGAGGTTGTAATGTGTATCCCGACGCTGATTTTAATTCTCGCCATCATTGCTATTATCGAATCTCCAACCATCTGGCATATGATGGCCATTATCGGGCTGACCGGCTGGACCGGGATCGCTCGGCTTGCACGGGCGGAATTTATGAGACTGCGTGAAAGCGACTTTGTGTTGGCTGCTAAAACAACAGGGGTCGGGCAATTTCGCATTATCTTCCGTTATATTCTGCCGAACTCTCTAGCGCCTGTTCTGGTACCGATCACGTTCGGTATTGCAGCCGCGATCCTGATTGAAAGCGGACTCAGCTTTCTGGGCTTTGGTGCACCACCGCCTAACCCCAGTTGGGGAACGCTGCTTAACCTGGGCCGACAGAACCTGCAGATGTGGTGGCTGATTTTCTTCCCCGGGATGGCAATCTTCCTGGCAGTTCTGGCTTATAACCTGATTGGGGAAGGCCTGCAGGAAGCATCCGATCCACGTTTGCGGGACGCCTGATTCTCACGCTTTGTGTTGTTCGAGCTGCTCAGTTCTGGTCAGAGCAATCTCCAGTTCTGTAAGCTTCTGCTGCAGCTCTTCAGTCTGCTGTGCATTCAGTGGATGATCGCCGTAACGTACCTGATAAAACAACTGTGTAAACAGATCAGGGGTTCCGTCCAGGTGTGCCTGTGAGAGCTCCCTTCTCAAATCCGTTTTCACATGATTTGTGAATTCTTTCTGAGTTTCCACCGGGTTACGCACCAGTCCCCGGTTTGCCAGCAATGCCTGAAATTTTTCATAAAAAGCGACATTTCCAGCCCGTAACTGTCGCGCCTGCTCTCCCTGATCCTGAAACAGTTTTCTGAACAGCCTGACAGAAACACCCCACAGCCATTTCAATCCAAAGAATAGTCCTGCAATAATGAAAACGGCAGCGGCCCCCTCCCAGCTGAACCAGCGTCGCGGGGAAGACAGGAAGCTCTTAATCGAACGGACCACGCCAACCACTGTTTCCCGAAAGTCATACAGTCGATTCTTTAATCGCTTGCCGGCACGAAGCATCGGGTCGTAGAAGGCTGACTTCTGGCGCTGAAACGAAACTCCAATCACATAATCGGACCAGAATTGCGTGAGGGTATTTGAGATACCTTTCCAACTGCTCAAAGATGCTGCATTTTGGGCAACACTTTCAGCACGTTCCAGACTGGGGGTGGCATCCATTGTCTGCCAGCGGCCATCAACAAAAGCTTCAACCCAGGAATGGGCATAGCGCTGCTGAACTTCAAACTGATTGGATAAGTATTTCTGATCGCCTCCCTTAAAACCACTTATTACTCGTGAGGGAATATCAATGGCGCGTAACATTAAAGCCAAAGCAGAGGCGTAATATTCACAGTGCCCCGATTTGCGATTGAAGAGAAAATCTTCCACGGGATCAATTTCCGGATCCTGAATCGACATATTTAATGTGTAGCTGAACTCTCCGGAATCACGAAGATACGATTCGATAAAGCGCGCTTTTTCCAGATTGGTTTTTAATTCAGGGTGATTTGCAATCAGTTTCTTCGTGAAGGCAATCAGTCGTTTCAAATCGTCTTCTGGCAATTCAGTATAAAGTGTTTCATTATCGAGTTGATCCATTACGATATTTTCAGTCTGTTCTTTTGCGGTGAAGACGTTGTATCTGGTCTCGCCTTCGCCCTCAGGAGGCTGTGTCTGACGAATCTCCAGTGTCTCCAGGTTCAAACTGTTTTCCGTTTTGCTCAACATATCCATGCCGACAAAGGGCTGCATGATAAACAGAACTTCGGTCCCAATAGAATCTAATACCATTTCCTGCCTGTAAAGCTGCTTGTTGTCCAGTTCTTTGGAGTTATACAGCCTCCAGCGTGACCGTCGCCGAATTTTACTCCAGCTCCCGTTTTTGTAACTTGAAAGTACTGCCCCGCGAAACAACGGTTCGTCCATACCAAAACGGGCTGCAAACTCTTCGACGGACACGGGCTCGTCAGTTTCATTATCGAATATCGAAAGCTGCAGTACCCGTTCGGAACTTTCCAGAATCTCTCCCATCTCTCCCAACTGAACTTTTTCTGTGAACCCGACCAGCGGTTTGTCGCCTGACTCCAATGAGTCATTATCAAACATTGCGCGGTTCACCCATAGACGCGGAATCAACAAGAAAAAGCACATGGAAATCAGCAAGGCGCTGATAAAGTACCCCATACAGGAACCAAAGAATTCTATGGACAACCATTGCCTGGAGAGATCAGATTGAATGCCACCGCGAACAAAACTCTTCTGGTTAAATGGAGAGCCACCGGGATCTTGTGCGACAATGGAAGATTTCGGGAAAGGGGAAGACGAATCGTACAGCAGGAAAGAATTCCGCGTTCGATGCAGCGAGAAGACGGAAAGCGTCCAGATTGAGAGGAACAGGTATATCACGAGCATGAAGCCATAATAACCAGATTCAGTCAGCACAGCCCCGACAGCGATTTGTAGAAACCCCAGCGCGCATAACCACCAGTACTGCGTGTCACTTTTTTTCTGCAGGAGGATAATCCAGGTCAGATAAACCAGGAAATGCGCCCCGGAGAGTAACCGGCCTTCAATATTGGAAGTAAATTCCGCACACACAACCAGGAAGGCCAGCAGCCCCAGAATATTTGCCCAGAGGGGACTGAGGCTGAACTTTTCCCAGCGGTCTGTAAAAAACAGCGTGATCAGACCAAGTGGGATTGTCATCAGTTGTGGAAACACTCCCCCCTCAGCCATCATAAACATGATGCTGGACAAGGCCACCAGCAGATATACGCTGATCTGAAATGTGAGAGTTAAATTCACCTGTCACGCTCTCGTAAATAAAATTGTTACTATCAGTCCGTTTCCAGTACCAGCCAGCGACCGAGAATTTCCGGATCGGCCTCAATTGTTTTACAGGCACCGGGGATCTCTTTTCCCCGGGATCCCATCAGAGAACTGAAACTGAATCGATTCGACGAGCTGTCTTCTTCCCGCGTCGTCACGAGAACTGTTCGGGAGCGAACGGACGCAGATTCGGAGACAATTTTGGCAAATTCTCCTAACCCGGATTGTTTACCGGGATCCAGCGTCGCCAGAAAATCCAACAGATATTCCAGCCCCTGTGAACCAATGCCAACCTCTAATACTTCCAGTGAGGTTGCCTGTGAAACGAGTGTCAATTTTGTATCCCGGCTGCTTCTGAGGTGTTCGCGACACAACGTACCGACAAAAGAAACGGCCCACTCAACACGTTCCCGCTGTGTCTGCGTTGCATTTCCCGGCAGCCATAAATCCAGGCCAATCACCAGATCATAATTTCGATTCTGGTGGTACTCCTGAACCATCAACTCGCCCTGCCGCGCGGAACTGCGCCAGTGAATGGCGCGCTGGCTGTCTCCGGTTCGATACTCGCGAATATGGTTGAACTCGTCATCAAAGACACCTCGACGGCTGCGGTTCTGTTGAGCCATCTCGGCGATTGAAAAAAAGTCTTCTGCCCAGTTTGAACTGAGTCGGCCAATCTGGGGATGTACGATGATTTCGTTTTGTTCGTTAAAGACGGCCCCTCGTTTGACCAGCCCGAGTGGATAACGGGTTGCGACGTGAAGTGGGCCAAACTGATAAATTCCCCGGTGCATCAGTTTGACATAATAATGCGCAGAGAGTTTCTGATGCGGTCCAACACGGCGAAAGATCACGGAGGCTTCGAGGTTTTCATTGTGATTTTTGAAGGTATCGTTGACTTCCATCAGGTAGGCGGCAATGAACCGTTTATCATTCTCCAGCAGGATTTCGACCGTGAATGTCTCGCCGACCATCACCCGTTGAGGGATGATACGTTTCAACTGAATGTTCTTGAGCATGCTGTAGGTAATCCAGCCGTTCAACACGAAAGGACCGGTCATCATGGCGAAGACCAGCATCAGCATATTTTCTCGCGACAGAACTGAACCGACAAACAGAACGGTCATCATCAAAAGGTAGACCACACCATCGCGGGGCAGTGAAACACGATTTCTCCCGATCCGCTTTACCTGAAAGCGCTCCAGATCAGGGAAGATGACCAGCATTACGTTTGACAGGCCCCATAAGAATAATCCCGCACTGGCAAATCTCAGGATCAGGGGAAGGTTGTGGTGTATTTCTTTCAGAGTCAGTGGAAACTGAAAGGTATAGGTAAAGATAAAGATTCCCACCAGCATTAAAATCAGCCAGGGGCGCCACAAACTTCTTTTGTGCCAGAACTCGTGCAGATTATTAATCATGTGTGGTCAACACTGTGGAATGCCCGGAAAAACTGGTGATTTTACAAGAAAGACTTGCCTCTTGATTCATTTATTCTAGCAGCAACCAGAGAAAGATCTACGCTGAAATCAGGAGTTCCAGAAGGTTTACGATCCCTGTTACTACCAAGGATACTTTTATTTCAGGGGATGCAGACCCGCTTCAAGCCGATGCTGATTCAGCAGAGCGAATGCACGTGGTTCTTTCTTCAAAAACTTGATCAGCTGGGACGAAGAACAATTCAGAAATTCACTGCTGGATTTCACATCGAAGCGATAGTACGTAATGGTATCGAGGGCTTCGGCTAACAGTGCGGGAAACTCATCATGCTCAGAATTCACTTTCAGTGTGCCATTCGTGATTCTGCGCTGCCAGAGTAAGGATGGTGACTCTGCGATTTCTGAGAGACGGTATCCTAATGCCAGATTCACCCGTAAGCGAAACAAGGCAATCGAGCGGTTGCGTCCCTGCTGACGTCGTTCTGAAGCTTCTCCCGTAATACGGGTGGGAAGATGTTTGATGACAACACCGGTTTCGACTTTATTTCGATGCTGACCTCCTGGACCGGATCTCCGGACATGCTCAATCTGACAATCTTTCAATAGTAATTCCAGATTATAGCATGCGGGATGCGTTTTACCAGAAAGTTCATGTTCCGAGTTAATCGACGCCATCATTGGTCACACTCACTTGTATTTGTGATGAAATCACCTCGCTTTGTAATTTCACCGGTCATTCAAATTTTATCGTTTGATTTTAGTTGCTAAAAGAAAGCGGGAGTTGTTTCAGCGTGCTTCACAGATCAGCAGTCAAGGATTATGATGCACATGTAATCTGTTATTATAGGCTGCTTTACATTGATTTCGCCAGCCTGTATTCAGGTATATATTATTTCGATTCTCAGGCCTGTCTGGTTGAAAACAGGGAATTGTGATTCGTGTGTACTGTGGAAATGAATCATGTCCCGTTTTCTGCAAGCCTGCCTCTAGAATGATCAGGTATCAATATGCGATCCATTCTCAGTCCGTCTCATTCAAACCGCTGGCTGATGGGAGTTCTGTTCAGCGTTTGTGTCCTGGTTACGGGATGTGGTAAAGCACATGACCCTAACAGTAAAGAAGCGACAGAGTATGTACTCAAACTGGGGGGAACCGTGATTCCGGTGCACAGCGAACTCCCCATCGATACGACGGCAAAAATTCCTGAAGGAAAATTTGCCGTCCGGGAAATCGATCTGACCAATGCCAAATTGAGAAATCTCGATCTGGCAAAACTCTCGAACTTGCCTTATCTGGAATCACTGAACCTGCATCGCACGAATCTGACCGATAAAGGACTGGCAGCAATCACTGATTTACCGAAACTGAAATCACTGGAAATAGCATATACACGCGTGACTGATGAGGAAATCAGTAAGCTGACTCGATTCCCGCGCCTGCAGAAAATCTTTCTTTATGGAACACCTGCAAAACCACAAACGCTGGAAGACCTGAAATCAAATCTGCCTGGATGCACCATCTATAAATAACAATGATGCCGCTTTTTTAATCTTTTGAATAGGGCGTAAGCGGTTTTTGCCAGGGAACACTTCCATACCTCTGGATCTCTGCCCTTAACAACACTGTGAGCTGATTGAATTTCTGACGATTACTCTCGGCAAGATTTTTCTCTTCCAGGGGATCGGTTTTCAGGTCATACAGTTCGAGTGGCTCGAAGGGGCTGTTCTGCAGAAGTTTCCATTGTCCACTACGGACTGCTTCAATCGTTTTGCCACCATAGCGATTACCGCCTTCGCGTCGTCGAAAGAACCAGTGTGCGCGTAACGGCTGCTGCTGTTTTCCCTGCAGGGTCGGCAGAAAGCTGACGGCATCCAGACCTGCAGGAACAGTGATACCACTTGCTTCACATACCGTAGGAAAAATATCCATACTCATCGCCATGAATTTTGTGTCAGATTGTGGTGCAATATGATTTTTCCAGACGACTCCCGTGGGAACTTTTAAACCACCTTCGTACATACTCTGTTTGCCATCACGCAGCGCTCCATTATTGGCCCCCGCGCTTAACTGTCCGCCGTTATCAGAACTGAAGACAATCAGCGTATTGTCACTCAAACCGGTTTCATCCAGTGTCTGAACGACTTTCCCGATTCCTGCATCCAGATGTTCTATTAATGCGACCAGTTTGGCCCGGTTGTCATCGATGCCTGCTTCACGTTGTTTTACCTTGTCCAACCAGTCCTGCGGGGGCTGAATGGGAGTATGCGGTGCGTTATATGCGAGATACAGAAAGAAGGGGCTTTCTGACTTTGCCTGTTCTTTTAAATATTCACAGGTCCAGTCCGTAAACAGATCTGTGGCGTGCCCCTGGGGGTCGACGGTTTTCTGATTATGCCGCATGTAATTTACGTTGTGCCGACGGTGCTGGTAGTAATCATCCATCATATCACCCAGGAACCCTCTAAAGAGATCAAAGCCCCGTTCGTTGGGTGTGTTTGGTGTTTCCAGACCCAGGTGCCATTTCCCGATAATGGCAGTCTGATAGCCCGCTTTTTGAAAGACATCAGCCAGAGTGACCGCCGACGGTTTGAGATAACCCCAGCTGTTTTCGGGGTGAGTACGAATCACACCTGGAACTCCTACCAGATCCTGATAGTGCCCCGTTAATAAAGCGGCCCGCGTGGGAGAACAGACAGGGCAGTTCGCATAAAAATTGCTGAACTTCATCCCCCGGTTCAGCAGCTCGTCGATATGGGGTGACTTTAAATCGGTGGCACCATAGCTGCTTAAATCTCCATAGCCCAGATCATCCACCAGGATCACCAGTATATTGGGTCGATTTGTTTGCGTGGAATTTGCCCACACGAAAGAATGAGTAAACAGTGCGAGCAAAACGAAGAATAAAATACACAACGGATTGAATCGTTTCATGTTGAGTTCCACTTTCCGATTGAGGGGTTGCAGGATTTCGTTTTTTCTTCTTTGGCTATTAAACGAGGTACTCATTCCAGAGTTTTTCAAATTCCGATTCAAAACGGATTAGAAGTTGAGGATCATTGGTGATCACCAGGTTTTCCGAATTATTGTAAGAGGCACTGCGCGTCCAGTTATAGCTGCCCGTTAAAACGAACTCGGAATCAAACAGGGCAAATTTATGATGCATGTGATATTCGGTCTGGTCGATTCTAACGGAGATTCCCGCGCTCTTCAGGCGTTCGATGTCAGATCCGCGATCAAACGATTTATCATTATCCGTAATAATCCGAATCTGGACCCGGCGTTGGTGCGCATCCAGAATGGCATCGGAGACCCGATCATCTGTGATGGTAAAAACGCAGATATCAATGTTTTTTCTGGCAGAAGAGATCAGTCGGCAGATGCGATGCGAGCAGTCGTCATGCGGACTGAATAATGCTTCCGAACTGAGTGTCGCTTCTTTTGTGTTGGCATTCGCCAGGATTTTCATCAGATCTTCCAGCCAGGAAAGTGCCTGTATATCAGAAGCACCTGCCGGTTTATTTTCGCGAAAGATCTGAAAGGCTTCATTGCGAATCAGCGACAAATTATGATCGGTGAGGCTGATATGCGAAAAAATCTGATTCAACGCGGAACGTTCACTGCGCGTCATCTGAAAATCTTCAAACGTCTGCTGTAACATATTCCGAATTTGTGAGCGGTCCATATCGGAGAGCTGCCTATAATGGATAAGAGGGATCGTCGAACGGCAGACATTGATTCCGTACGATGTCTGGCTTAATTTATACTAACGTCAACACTCTCCATGGAAAAGACACTCGAATGAAACTGTTGATTTCAGGCAGCTCCGGACTAGTTGGTTCACACTTATGCCAGACACTGGACGCTGACCCTGCATACGAAACGGTACGACTGGTTCGAAAGCAATCTTCAGAAAAGCAGGGGACCACCGTTTTGTGGCAGCCGACCAGTGACTGTATGGACCTGAGTCTTTTTGCCGGTGTGGATGCTGTGATTCACCTGGGTGGCGTGAATATCGCTGACAAACGCTGGTCACCTGAAATTAAACAGAAAATCTATAACAGCCGAGTGCAGTCAACCAGTCTGCTGGCAAATTCCCTGGCGCAACTGGAACAGCCTCCTGCGACTTTTATCTGCGCGTCGGCAATTGGCTATTATGGAGAACGCGGCGGTGAACGTCTTGATGAGAGCAGTCCGCGTGGTGACGGTTTTCTGACAGATGTCTGTTCCGCCTGGGAGTCAGCCACACAACCTGCCCGGGATGCGGGAATTCGCGTAGTCAACACGCGGTTTGGCATGATCCTCGACAAGGAGGGTGGGGCACTGGGCCAAATGTTGACGCCCTTCAAATTCGGTGTGGGCGGAAAACTGGGAAGCGGATCTCAATACTGGAGCTGGATTGCCTTACCAGACGTCGTGCAGGCGATTCTGTTCTGCCTGCAGCATACTGAAATTCAGGGGCCCGTAAACTTCGTTGCTCCCGATGAAGTCACCAATCTGGAATTCACCAAAACCCTGGGAAAGGTCCTTGGCCGACCAACCTGTCTGCCGGTTCCCGCGTGGGCCATTAAAACGATCTTTGGTGAAATGGGACAGGAACTGATGCTGTGCAGTGCACGTGTCACGCCAAAAAAACTGCAGGCAGCGGGATATGAATTCGCATATCCCAAGCTAGAAGAGGCATTTCGCGGGCTATTATAGCTGGTAGAATTACTGCAGAATCGGTAATGATGAACCAGGATTATGCTGGTACTCTTTCGTGACAATACCGCCGATCAGAGTCGTCGGAGTCACATCGAAGATTTCTACCGTTGCCAGGGAGCCTGCTAACCGCGGGTTACCGTCGAAGACCACGATGCGATCGCAATTAGAACGACCAACCAGCTGCTCTGCCAGCGATTCCTCAATTGCTTTCTGGGCGGACTTACTGGGGCCTTCCACCAGAACTTCCACCTGCTTGCCAATGAATGTTTCATTGTCTTCTTCGCTGATCTGGTTCTGCACATCCAGCATTTCGTTATTGCGACGTTTTTTGACTTCATCGGGGATTTCATCTTTGAACCGTTCTGCGGCTTTGGTTCCCGGACGTTCGCTATATTTGAAAATGAAACTGTTCTTGAACCGAAACTCGCGAATCGATTCCAGACTGCGTTGATGCGATTCTTCCGTTTCGCCTGGATGGCCGACAATAAAGTCGCTGGAGACAGAGCAACCGGGAAGAATCTCGTTTACCCGCTGCATCATCTCCCGGTAATCTTCTACGGTGTAGCCTCGTTTCATCACTTTCAGCACATCATTGCAGCCATGCTGCAGCGGAACATGCAGATAACGGGTTGCTTTCGGCAGATCCCGAATGGCTTCCAGCAGGTCAGTCGTCATGTCTTTGGGATAACTGGTCACAAACTTGATCCGGCTGATCCCTTCCACGTCGTGAATCAGGTACAGCAGATCAGATAGACGAAATAGCTTGCCATCTTCAGTATGTTTGTAGCTGTTGACGGTCTGCCCCAATAGCGTGACTTCTTTGACCCCCTGATCTGCGAGGACTCTGACTTCAGAGAGGATCTCGCGCGGGGAACGGCTCTGCTCGGGACCGCGGGTTGAAGGCACAACGCAGTAAGAACAGAATTTGTCGCAACCAATCATAATCCGCACGAATGCCTGGTATGGCGAAGGACGCATTTCCGGATCACGCAGGGGATCATAACTCTGAAAACTGTTGGTGATTTCCGCCAGCTTCCCATCCTTGCGGCCCAGTCCAACTGCCAGCTCGCGACTGCGAATATTCTGACTGTGATTGACACGCGCTTTATCGATCAGGCTGGAAACCTGCGCCAGTTGCCCGGTTCCCACAACGAAATCGACCTGGGGGGCTTTTTGAAAAATCAGCTTCTGATCTTTCTGAGCCATACAGCCCATGACCCCGATGACTTTTTTGGGATTTTTGCGGGCACCGTAACGGAGTCTGCCTAATGAACTGTAAATCTTGTGTTCTGCATGTTCGCGGACGCTGCAGGTGTTGAACAGAATGGTTTCCGCTTCTTTGACATTCTGAGTCAGTTCATAACCACGCTTCCGCAGATCAGCCACGACGAGTTCGCTGTCCAGCATATTCATCTGGCAGCCAACCGTTTCGATATAGAGTTTATGGTTGTGATCTTTCACCACTTCTGGCTGGCTTTCAGCGGTTTCAGCCGGCGCGTGTTCGGAATTCGATTCACAGGTTTGATCAACGTGAGACATGGACTGCTTTTACTACTGGTTAAATTAATGGGTCGACGTTCGTGCCATAAACGAAATGACTGGCGTTTCCTGAATCAGTGACGCCAGTATTCAAGCTGCGGAAGCTTTTTTGTCTGCGGGATTTCGTTCCGTCGGGAGCTCAGAGGGATTGCTCTCTGTCGCCTGAGTCCCTGGTTGAGAGAGTTCCTGGGTATATTCAATCGCCAGTTGCTGGACAACCACTTTCTTATGATGCGTCATCAGGGAAGCCAACGACTTCAATGCTAAAAGTGTTGCGACGACATACAAAACCAGATTCCAGACGTCCATGTCAATCCTCCTTGAGATCCATGGTGGCGTTCAATGCAAATTACTTAAGACTCTACTTCATCACTCCCTTAAACTCTTCGCTCATTTACTGATACGAAGAAGATTCAGCTATTTTTGGCGACGCTAGTGAATATTTCAATATCATTTCTGCCCGATTCATGAAACCTACGCAAAAGAATCATAAATTCTAAGCATTTAGAGACTGTTCTGGCCGGATTTCTTTATTTTCCAGCCAGAACTCTGCTGTTTCACTCAGTTTCTGATGCATGCTCAGTCGCGAATACGTTCAATGTAGGCACCGGTTGCGGTATCCACTTTGATTTTTTCGCCGACGTTGATGAATGCGGGAACCTGTACCGTTGCTCCGGTTTCAATTGTAGCCGGTTTGGTCACGTTAGTTGCTGTATTTCCCTTGGCAGCAGGTTCTGTATAAGTCACTTCCACAACAACCTGCTGAGGAGGATCCATACCAATCAGCTGATCATTCCAGAACAACAGATTACAGATAGCACCATCCAGCAGATAGTCGGCTGCGTTTCCACAGACTGATTCTTCAATCGTGTATTGTTCATAAGTATCATTATCCATGAAGTGCAGGCCAGTCGCATCTTTATACATGTACTGTCCATCACCCTTACGAACATCGGCCTGTTCGAGGCTTTCACCACCACTTTTATAGGTCCGGTCGAGGATCGTGCCTTTCAGCAGATTCCGCAGTTTCGTGCGATACAAGGCCTGGCCTTTGCCCGGTTTGACGAAGTTGACTTCAATCATTTCATAAGGATCACCGTCAACGATCACTTTGATACCCTTGCGAAAATCGCCTGTACTGATTTGTGGCATCTCTTAATTTCTCTGGCAATAAAAGTGTTGTGAAAAGGTCATTTGAGTTTTGTTTCCAAGGGCGAGAGAATAACATATCTTCGAACCGTTGCAAACGGAGAGCAGCCGAAATGTCATTCAATTTCTGCTGCCTGACGATACACCGCTCCTCTCGGAATTTATGAGACTTCTTACTGGGTTACGCACTCGACAATGGCAACTTCTCTTTCAGAAACGACCTGGCAAAAATCGCTTGCCCAGGCCATCCGTGATCCACAGGAGCTGATTTCCAGACTGAATCTGCCCCAGGAGCTACTTGAACCGGCCCAAAGAAGTGCCCATTTGTTCCCGCTTATGGTGCCGATCAGTTATTTAAATCGTATCGAGCCCGGCAATCTCGACGATCCGCTCTTGAAGCAAATACTGCCCGTTGATCTGGAAACTGTTGATGTCCCCGGGTTTGAGGCAGATGCAGTGGGAGATTTAAACGTACGGGCCACGCCGGGAATCCTGCAGAAATACCATGGCAGGGCATTGCTGATGGTCAGCGGTGCCTGTGCGATCCACTGCCGCTATTGTTTCCGCAGACACTATCCCTACGGCGACGAACCCCGTACTCTAGCGGAATGGGAACCGGTCTGGCAGTCGCTGCATGCAGACTCCTCAATTCAGGAAATCATCTTGAGCGGCGGTGACCCACTCCTGCTCACAGATCTTCGCCTGAATGATCTCTGTGAACGAATCGCTGCGATTCCGCATGTAAAACGACTCCGCATTCACAGTCGACTGCCGGTGGTCTTACCGGATCGAATCCACGCCGGTTTGCTGGAAATGTTACAGGGTCTGACAGAGCAGGGCACGATGCCCTGGATGGTAATTCATGCGAATCATCCCCATGAAATTGCTCCAGATGTAGAAAACGCGATCAGGCAGATGCTGCAGGCCGGCATCCCGGTCCTGAACCAGTCCGTTTTACTGAAAGGGGTGAATGACACAGCGGAAACTCTGATTGAATTGTCAGAAAAACTGGTCAATCTGGGTGTCATTCCTTACTACCTGCATCAGCTCGATCGAGTGACCGGTGCCGCGCATTTTGAAGTGCCCGAAGAGCAGGGGCGGAAGTTCATTGAAACCATGCGGACCCGTTTGCCTGGCTATGCGGTCCCCCAGTATGTCCGCGAGATCTCCGGAGAACCGCACAAGACGTCGCTGCTGGGTGAAACTATGAAAGAAGGTCGAGCCGGTGGTGGTATTCTTTAACGCGTGGTAAACATAGTTTATTGAACCTTGT
>NZ_JBLXHC010000002.1:0-795873 GCF_048260065.1 Gimesia sp.
ACAAGGTTCAATAAACTATGTTTACCACGCGTTAAAGAATACCACCACCGGCTCGACCTTCTTTCATAGTTTCACCCTTAACGCTTTTTCGTGAAGTTTCGTGGTAGTTAATAAAACGTTTCTATCAGTCCCGTACACGGTGTAAAGCTGGATTGAAACTCTCCTGGCGGGGGGATATGTGAATCTGCACCCTACTTTGCTTGAGTTAGTTCCGTTACCCTGAATTGAAAACTTCCCTGTCAGTTTCCTGTTGTCTGCGACAACCCCGAATTGCATTCGGGGCTACCCAGGATGTTTTTTGATGCCTTAACTTTCTTTTGTGTGTAGCAGGACTGAAGACGCGCTATTTGTCTCCGGGTTTCGGTAGCTCATCGAGTTTAAACCGCACGGCGACGACCGAGTTTTTGTCTTTGTTGTCGCGGTATTTGACGTAGGTTGTCGCGACGATGGTACCATCCGGGAGCAGTTCTACGCCGGGATAACCACAGTCTCCCGTACGTCCGTGATGATGCAGCAGCTTGACCCGGTACTTGCCGTCACGACCGTTGACGATGTCGTCGTATGTGCCGACCCAGGCGACGAAGTGACCGCGACTGGAACTGCCGGGTGCCTGATCGCGGAAGCAGACCACCAGTTGTCCGTCCTTGGTGAAAACCTGTTTGTGACGGTCGCCGGTCAAGCCCCAGGGAGTATCGACCGGTTTGGTCCAGGTGGCGCCTTCGTCGTTGCTGAACATCATCAGGCTGCGGCCTTTGTGAGTATTTTCACGCAGCAGACAGCAGAGCTGATTGCCGTCCGGGCTGCGGAAGACACAGGGTTCACAGGGATTTTTGCCTGCGACTTCGGCGACTACTTTGGGTTCCGACCAGTGGAAGCCGCCATCATTGGAAATGGTCTGCAGCACGACCAGCGGGGCGCGGTCTTTACCGTCAGGACCTTTATGATAGAGACCCAGGTAACGCCCGTCTTTGAGGCGGACCATACTGCTGAAGGTCATCACACAGGGGAACCCGAGCGGAGGCATTTCTTTCCAGGTGGCGCCGTTGTCTTCACTCATGATGCTGGGCATCCCGGGGCCGCCACGCTTACCAAGTGCCGCGGAGAAGACCCACAAACGGGCTTTTCCTTGCGGATCGATCATGCGATAGATGCTGGGGCAGTTCTGATGCGTCGCGTAACCGGCGGGTAACCGTTCATCAATGCGGGACCAGGTTTTGCCACCATCAACACTTTTGGCCATGGGGCCGGCTGAACCGCCGTGATTGATGCACCAGACCGCCAGGATCGTTTTCTGATCGGGCAGCAGTAACGTCGTGGGATGTCCCTGATAGACTTGAGGCGTACCCGCGGCGATCACGGTCTGCTGGTTCGTCTGTCCGGAGATATCAACCAGGGGGAGTTTGTCATCGGCATAAACGGGGGCCTGAACGGTGAGTGAAATCGTCGTCAGCAGTAAGACGACCAGGCAGGAAGAGAGCGCTTTCATGAATCTTCTTTCTCAGTATTTTCAGGTAGGAAAAATCTGTGTGATGGAAATAGTATTCGTTTGCTTGTGGAACATCTTTAATATATCAGGACTTCAGATCAAAGTCCTTTGTGACCGGTTCAGAACTGGATTCTATCTCGACCGTCAGTTCCGTTTTATCATTAAAACGCGCGGGTAAATATTGAGTTGTCGGAATTTCTTCGGGACCGCCATCCGCTACGATTTTGACATCTTCTTTGGGGCGGTCTGCGGTGATTTTTACCTGGCAGGCACCGATGGGCACGCCTCCCTTGTTTTCAACCCGATATTGTCCCTCTTTAATAATTGCTCCGGCCTGGGGCGCTTCTCTGCCGGCTGCGGGGATGAACCAGATTTCACCCTGTGAAACCGGTTTTCCATCGAAGGTCACATTCCCGGTGACGATGACGCGTTCGGGGCCCGGCTCGCTTGAACTGCAACCGGAGAAAGTCAGTCCGAGAACTACGCTGGAGAGGAGTAAGAGCGATTTCATAAGTCGTCACTTTCGTGTGAAACTGAGTTTGCAGGGAAGCCTGATGCACCGTGTGCGGAATAGCTGCAGGTGATGAATTGAGTCAACCTGTGCCTGGGGAGCGTCCCCCCGATCACAGCAATCGAAGGGAGCACTCAGCAGGCAAGCAGATCGAACAAATATTTCTGTCAGGGGAAGTTGGTGACTTCACGTCCTGCACGCGTGGTTAATGATTTCAGGACACCCGCGTCGATGTTCTCCGAAAGGAAGTGGACGCTGCCATCACCCATCAGAAAGTGACAACCTCCTGTGTGCCAGCTGGAGGCTTCCTGGGAAGCGAGGGTCCAGGATCCTTTACCGGGAGTGGTGTGTGGTCCGTTGATGCCGCCTGCAGTATCAATGTGGTTAACAACGCTCCAGTAATTGCAGTCAAATGAAGCTGGTAATCCACCGGCGACTTCCGCGACGAAGAGTGTATTGCTGGAGCCGTCGATGACATCGCGCATCCGGGTGTTGGAATTGTTATACAGCATGCCGTCTCCGTCTGTGCGCCCCCAGTTCGTAGCGCATTCCCAGGTTCTGGAGTCGGCAACCCCGGCCATGTTGGAACGTCCCAGATCGTCTTTATTTCCAGGGCCGCCATTGTTGATTCCGCCGGTACGGTTGCAGCGAGGTTCCGACTGGGGATCGGAAGGACAGAGGAAGACATTGATGGTGGCACCGACGGCCTGAATATGATTGGAAGGGGCGACATTATAGTTGGTGCTGAAATCAATTTTCTGATAGACCGCGTTGGATTCCAGGAAAGGCAGAATCATCGCGCCCCAGCTGTAACGGTAGACGGCGTTCTGTGACCAGACCGCGCCGGAGCAGCCCCGCCCTGAATCACGGTGATCCGATAGCGGGAAGATGGAGTGAGTTTCATGATAGTTATGCAGTGCCAGGCCAACCTGCTTGAAATTATTTTTGCAGGTGGAGCGGCGGGCCGCTTCTCGAGCCTGCTGGACGGCGGGCAGGAGGATCGCGATCAGAATGGCAATGATGGCGATTACGACCAGAAGTTCAATCAGTGTAAATCCGCGCTTGATTTTCATGATTCTCTCCAGATGAGTCAGGGAAATGAAGTAAATGGAAAAATCGTATGTCTCTCCCAGGGTTCAGAACTGTTACGAATGGAAGTCGGTTCTGAGAAAAAAGGAGCCCTGCTTTGAAAGCAGTTGACATGGTGTAATAACGTGTTATAACATGATGTTACATATTCTCAGCGAAGGAGAATGGTTTGTCAACCGGAAAATGAAAAATGTATGAAGTCACGCAGAATCTGGCCGATCGGGCTTATCGTTATATCAAGCAGGAAATGCAGCAGGGATCACTGGTTCCCGGCTCTCAGCTGGTGAATCGCAAGCTGGCTGCAGAGATTGGAGTGAGCGTCATTCCGGTCCGGGAAGCGATTCACCGCCTGGTTTCAGAAGGACTGGTCGAGCATGTCCCGGGGGCAGGCGCATTTGTGCGGAACCCGAATCGTGAGGATCTGGAAGAACTGTATATGCTGCGGGATGCTCTGGAGAGTTGTGCGGCTGCCGAAGCCTCGCGGTATATTACCCCGCATCAGCTGGATGATCTCCATGCGATGCTGGACGAGTTCGATGAAATTCGGGATCTGATCCGCGAGCGAAGTGATGGCCACGCCACTCCGGCCCAGTTCAATCGCTGGCTGGATCTGGAAGAAGCTTTTCATGAGACAGTGATTGACGCTTCGCGAAATCGTCTGATAGCGAAAGTGATCCGCGAACATCGCGCCGTCACGACGGTATTTGAATCACAGCGAAACAGTTCGAAAATTCTGACGGTTGACTTGGCAGAGAAAACCTGTAACAGCAAAAAAGAGCTGTTGCAGGCGCTGCATGATGGGAACGGTCCCCTGGCCCGCGAAGTGATGAGTGCCCAGATTCAGCGCGGCTGCCGCGACGTACTGGCATTTCTGAGGCAGGAACGCCGTTCCTGAACAGGAGCCCTGCTCTCACCTGCGGGAGGACACACAGGTCCACCCCGCAGTGAAGTGAGAACGGAACCGCTGGTCCGCGATTATTTCTTCTTCAAATCGAAGTTGAACGTGTTTTCGCCTGGTTGCACGTCGGCTTCCAGTGTCGTCTTGTTATTGTACTGATCTGGGATTTCTTTTTCGTCAGTCGTCGCTGTAACGACTGCGTCATCCCCTTCCTGTTCCATTTCATCTTCTTCGTTGGAATTGCTGATCATCACAGTGTTGTGCCCCAGCTTGCAGCCGGGGGTATTGCGAATGTAGATCAATTCGTAGTTACCAGCGACATCAGTTTTCCCGGTGGCAGGACGACCGCTGTCTGGAGAAAATGTGACGGAAACTCCGGCCAGGGGGCTGCCGTCCATCGTCACGGTCCCTTTGACCAGACCCAGTTCCGGCTGATCGCTCACCCCACCTCCACAACCGGTCAGGCTGATGCTGAGTGACAGCAGAGTCATTATTACTAGCGATTCTGTTTTCAATTTCATTGTTCTACTCACTCTCTGTTTGAAGTATCAGATTGACGCCGCTCTCGGTTCAAATGATATTCTGCAGTCGGGGACTGTAGACGGGACGAACAGTTTTCTAAAAACAGTTCATCATCCTGTTCATCAGTTTTATTCGAGAACGCCATGTTTCGAATCAACACGATTATGATTCGAATTCAGAAGAACTGCGTCGCGGTGTGGAGCGACGCAGTTCATATCGCTTTTTTTTAGAAATCAGCGCCTAAGGTTTCCCGTTTGGCCCTGGTGCTCAGTGCACGATACACACTCATGTCGATGTTCTCAGAGAGAAATTTCACTCTGCCGTCACCAAACACGAAGTGGGCACCACCGGTGTGATAGCTTCCCGCTGCTTCTTCGCCGTAGGAATTGATCGGATCATTGCTTTCTGCAGCAATCAGGTATTCCGTCATTTCAGTGGGAGGATTGCTGTCTGCTCCGTTGGAGAAACAGTGCTTGCGGTCACTGCCGCCACCACCCAGCATGTCGGCATCTCCACCTGAGTCAATCACTTCACTGACGAAGATGGTATTTGAGAGGCCATCGGTTACATCGCGGAAGGCGACACTACTGCTGATGTAGAAGACGCCGTCACCGCCCATGCAGCCACCTTTGGCAGCCATGCCGGCGGCATCGGTGATGGAGCCACTGTAGCAGTCATCTCCCGAGCTGCCGATCAGCGTGCCCATGTTGCCGTTATAGTTAGAAGGAGAGTAACCATTCTTCTGAACTCCCTGGGTCACGTCAGGCTGTGAAGGACACCAGAAGACGGAGAGGACAGTCTGTCCGGCCAGTTGTTGTTTCGGATCATTCACGCCGCCTGATTCAGCTCCCATTCCGCTGGAGGTGGGGCCCTGAATGGCATCGTACAGGTTGGCCTGATCGAGGTAAGGCAGCAGACTGGCGTGCCAGGTCCAGCCATGACCATTGTAAGTGGTACCGGATGCATTGAGCAGCACGATACTCCCCGGAGGCAGCGCGCCGTAGGCTTCATGATAATTGTGGCACGCCAGGCCGATCTGCTTAATGTTGTTTTTGCATGTGTTGCGACGTGCAGCTTCGCGCGCCTGTTGGACGGCTGGCAGCAGCAGGGCAATCAGGATCGCAATAATCGCGATGACTACCAGTAACTCAATCAAAGTGAACCCTCTTCGATTTTTCATAAAAACCTCTTCTTAAAAAATTGTTTTGCAGGAACGTGAACTAGAAAAAATAAAGACATTTCCTGTTAGTAGAATTCTTCTGTTAACAACAGAAATCAGATACGAATCAACTGGGAGAATGATCTTTGAGAATGCTTTCGAATATCGAAGAATCAGAATTCTCGTTCGACATGTTTGGCGGGATTCTAAACCTGGTATGTGAAAATATTGTGAAGAATGCGTGAGCTTAGAGAGAGTTAAGCCAATGCTTATGGGATGTATTTCAGTTAAGAATCAGTGAATAATTTTGGCGATTGGCTTCATAGTCATGACATTGATTTTGTTTTTCGCGAACTATTCGCCAGGCCGATGTGTCACAGTTATGAAAAGCACTGCAATTCAGGGATCTGCAGAAATTTTGCGGTATTCATGAGTTCTTAACGCGAAATACAAGGAAAGATCATGAAAGTCTATCTGGACGACGAACGAACGGCACCACCCGGCTGGCAACAGGTACGCTGGCCGGAAGAAGCGATCCAATTATTAAAGACCGGTCTGGTGGAAGAGATCAGTCTCGACCACGACCTGGGCGATGATGCGCGTGGCACGGGATACGATGTGCTGCTCTGGATTGAAGAGGCGGTCGTCACTCGAGACTTTGATCCTCCCGTCATTCAGGTGCACACGGCAAACCCTCCGGCGCGCAATCGCATGGTCGCTGCTGTTCGAACGATTCAGAGACTGACAGAGTGTTACTGCGGTGCAGACTGAAATGATTTTAAAACGCGGGGCTCCCCGTGGCTGCCGGTAAAATCTGATGCTTTGATTTTATCCCGGGATGCCCCTGCTGTTTTTTCTTGTCAGAGTTGATTGAGCATTCTGTTGAATGGAATCAGCACTCCTGATCACCTTCCTCAAACATGGCGTTGAAGCGGCGCTGCATTTCTGCTGGTGTAACCTTTTCGATTTCCGAACCAAGCAGCCATTCATGACCAAACGGATCGAGAACCTTTGCTGCGCGCTCTCCATAAAACTGGTCAGTGGGTTTCTGGATCAGGGTGGCGCCGGCATCCACTGCCTGCTCTGTCAGCAAGTCGACGTCCTGCACATGGAGATGGATCGCAGAACCGGTCGGTGTGGATTCGGCGGGAGCATGAATTCCGTATTCCGGATATTCGTCTGAAACCATGATCGTTGTGGCACCGAATTTGAGTTCCGCGTGCCCGATCCGTCCGCCAGGTTCTGTCAGACGAAAATCTTCGACTGCCCCGAACGCCCGCTTGTAGAACTCGATGGCGGCACCGGCGTCCCGGGTCCGCAGGTAGGGAAAGACTTCATGGATCTGGTTTGACTCGGGATTACTGCTGGTCATGGTTTCAATTCCTGAATCTGGTCGGGGGATGAATTTGGATATCAACCAGTCTACTCGGAAGTGAGCGGCCTGTATTGGAAAAAATTATTACTCAGCCCGGCAGCATGTGATTTTTCCGATCGGGGGCAACTGGTCTGTATTCCGGCGGAGTGACGCCAGTGAACTCTCGAAAATCATGTATCAGGTGGGACTGATCGTAATAGCCGTTCTCCAGTGCCACGTTGGCCCAGGAAAGCTGTTTGCCGCTGACGATCTGATCCAGAACGGACTGAAACCGCTGAATGCGAAAATACAGTTTGGGGGTGAGTCCGACGGCATTCTGGAACTGACGAATGAAACGCTGGTGACTGAATCCCAGTGATTCGCTGACGGTTTTGACGCTGGTCGAACCGGATTCACGAAACCGTTCGGCGGCATAGAGCATTGCCTGGTAAGTCGGATCGGGTTCCGTCAGTCGATTGAGGAGGACCTGTTCCAGAAGGTCAAACCTGTCAGCCGCTGATGCTGCCTGGATGAGCTGTTCCTGTACCTGAAACGCCTATGGGCCCCAGAGTTCTTCCAGGCTGAGATGCAGGTTCATGAGTTCGCTGACGGGGACTCCCAGAAAAGCAGCAGCGCCGCCGGGGTGAAAGTGGACCCGGATTGTGGGAGCGGGTCGGGAAGTATCGAGGGTAAAGGGGCGTGAATAAGCGCCTGAGACAATCGATCCCGAACAGGAAGGGAGGGCGTTGTCCGCAGGGTCAAAAATCGGAACGGGGCGATTGTTCTGCAGTTTAAAGATGAGGTCCACGCTTCCGGTGGGGAGAATCTGCTCCTGCTGCCAGTCCTTGTTAGACTCTCCTTCGGAATGCCAGAGGCATTTGACAAAGCGGTTCAAGGGGCTGGTGAATTGCGTTCGTGTTTCCAGCATGGGACTGGTCTCACTGGGAGTCTGGCCTGGAGAGCTGACAGTCACGGGGCTGTCCTGCCAGACTGTATCCTACAGGGAAACGGGAGCTGGTTCTACCTGGAAGTGTGACTCAGGTTCAGAGCTACCTGTCAAACTCAGTTGGGAGGGAGTGTTGAAGAACCTGCTCTACCAAAAAAATTTCCCCCCATTCCTGCGTTCAGAGAACTGCAAAAACGGGGGGCTGAAAGTCTGCTTGGAGTCAGACAGCAAGATTATTTCTTCTTGCTGGTTTTACCCTTGGCAGTTTTGGTTGTTGTCTCGACAGTTTTGCCAGTTTGCTTTTTGGCACCTTGCCCAATCTTAGAAGTAGATTTGGCCATCACTCGTTCTCCAAATAAAAGGAGGTTTAGAAACAGATATGAACTAAGATATTCATATCGACGCGTAAGTTACCAATCTTTGCAGAATTTGAAATATCAGAGTTCACATTTTTTAAATTTTTGCAAAGAATTTTTTTGACAGGCATTTTCATGGCGCGCTTTGCAGGCATTGCTATCGCGACGAACTGTCGCTGCCGATCTGGATGAGTGCTACTCTCCCCTGCTCTCGTCCTGCTTTTGCGGATTGAAAAACAGGCGGCCGTGACACGCGTACGAGCTTAGAAAAACTGTCCGAACTGTCGCGTGAAACCAGGTGTGGCTTTCGTCCTCTGAAAATAAAAAACGGGCGGATCTGTATGTCCGCCCGTCTGGTCTGAATGCCCGGAGTGGGACTGGCTGCTGTTTGCCCCGGACTCCTGTTTTTATGGTTTTTCAGTTAGAAATCAGCACCTAACGTTTCCCGCTTGGCTCTGGTGCTGATGGCCCGGTAGAGGGTCATGTCCATGTTCTCGGAGAGGAAGCGAACGCGACCATCGCCGAATACGAAGTGGGCACCGCCGGTGTGGTAGCTGCCGGCTGCCTCTTCCGCGTAGCCGTTGATCGGGTCGTTGCTTTCAGCGGCGATCAGGTACTCACTCATTTCCGTAGGCGGGTTGCTGTCTGCGCCGCCGGAGAAACAGTGCTTGCGGTCACTGCCGCCACCACCCAGCATGTCGGAATCTCCACCCGAGTCGATCACTTCACTGACGAAGATGGTGTTGGACAGACCATCGGTGACATCGCGGAATGCGACGGCACTGCTGATGTAGAAAATGCCGTCGGCGTTCATACAGCCTCCCGGGGCTGTCATGCCCGCTGGATCGGTTACGGAACCGCCGTAGCAGTTATCTCCCGAGTAACCGATGAGCGTACCCATGTTGCCGTTGTAGTTCGAAGGCGAATAGCCCCCTTTCTGGACGCCTTGGGTTACGTCGGGTTGTGAGGGACACCAGAAGACAGAGAGCACGGTCTGGCCAGCCAGCTGCTGTTTGGCACTGGTAGTTCCTCCGGACTCAGCCCCCAGGCCGCTGGAATCGGGGCCTTGAATCTGGTCGTACATATTGGCCTGATCGAGATAAGGCAGAATGGGGGCATGCCAGGTCCAGCCATGACCGTAATATTTAGTGCCGTTAAAGTAAACGATGCTGCCCGATGGCAGGCATTTGAAACTGGAGTGGTAGTTGTGGAGTGCCAGTCCAATCTGCTTCAGGTTGTTTTTACAGCTGTTGCGTCGGGCGGCTTCCCGGGCCTGCTGGACTGCCGGCAGCAGCAGTGCAATCAGGATTGCGATAATCGCGATGACTACCAATAGCTCAATTAATGTGAACGCTCTTCGGTTCTTCATTCGTCTCCCCCCTTGGAAAAATTAATATGCAGGAACATGCAGTAAAAGAAAAATTGGTTGAGATGGAATCGCTCTGACTTCTAGCCAGACAGGTGTTATTGATTAATGGAAGTGTCATCTTTGATGAGCACTCCCTGTGAAAAATGATTGATGAGAAGAGCTCTCTGCTGACGGGTATGGGGGGAGTCTACAGCGGGATTGTGAAGAAATCGTGAAGAGGATGTGATGTTATCAAGGGTAAGTGCACTCTGATGTAACTATTTATTATTAAGAGTTTATGAAGAATTCGAGCATCACTTTGAGATATCATTTCCCGGGGCTGATTTCAGGGAGTCAAATCTCTGGGGAGACGAGCTTTGGCGTTACGGACGCCGCAAAAATCAGATGTTTGTGGTGCCTGAAATGCATTCACAGTATCTTAATGGAAAACACAGGAAACGTTCACAAAACGTGGTTTTGACAGCTCAAAACGGACTGATGACCAGAGAACCGAAGCGAAAAAAATATGAATATTTTGTGAATCGAAAAGATAAAACGAACATTTTATTCTTTGCAGGGGTTCTACCCGGCTCCAGAGACGATCAATTGAGGTTCAGTTTGTCCTGCGTTCAGCCTCTGGCTTTGATCTGACTGATAATTGTCGGGTCGGTGATTTTCGTGTCGTCTGCCAGCAGAAAGGCTTTACTGAGGATAATCGACAGCATATTGTCTCCCTCAAAGGGGAGGAACAGGTTGTTTGCTGTTTTGCCGGCCATCGACTGATTGGGGATGATGCAGAGATAGGCGTCGTGAGGCGACATCAGGATGTTACCGCTCCCCAGGTGAATCTTGTAGGTGTGCAGCGTTCCCTGGACGAGCAGAAATTTATCTTCAAATGAGCACTGGCTGGCGATTTTGAGTCGCGGGACGAGCCGTTGCAGGATCTCTTTGCGGGTCTGGGCGGTTTCAGTCAGTTCGCCGAATGAGTAGCTCTGCCAGTAATCGATGTAACGCCCTTCCGGCCCGCCATCAGACCAGGTGGGATCGTTGGCGACCGAGGCAACGCCGACAAACAGGTCGACATCGCGCATCAACTCGCTGAAGACCAGTGGCGGAATCACTTCCAGATTGAGCGGGTTGTCGCTCCCCTCTTCTCCCCAGGTGCCATAGCCGCCTCCGCCGGCATGCGCGATACGCGGGGCTGCTTTCAGGGGATAAAAGCGAACCTGATCCGTAGCGAGATAGAGAAACGTTCCCGCATCATTGGTGTCGACTCCATAGTTATCGCCGATTCCTTCCACCCAGAATTCAGCCCGCAGGTTCCATTTGGGGAGCAGTTTCCTGGCCGGGGGATAGAAATCATCGACCATCAGCCGCAACTGGTTTTTCCAGCCCCGTGCACCGCAGAGGGCGTTGAACTGATGCTGTTTGATGATGTGGGCCGCATACCGGTTGGAATAGACGCCAGTGTTCCGTTCCGCATCGGTCAGCAGGTAGACTTCCCGGTGTGCCTGTTTGAAGGGCTGCTGAATTTTGTGTTCTTCCAGCCAGTCGCGCCAGCCCATCACCTCTTCGACCGGTTTTTCAATCGGATGCCAGAGTTCGACGGTTGTGCTGGCATTCAGATTCTCGATCGGCTCATTGTTCCGGTCGACGAGCTGACTATCCAGCCAGATGCCGTCGATGACGTCATCTCCTGTTTTAAAACACCAGATGATCCGTCGGGCCAGTGTGCCGACCAGGGGATGATCGAGATAGCGTTCCTGCCAGATTGCGAGGGGCCAGACTTTCTGTTCCAGGAACAGGTTGTCGATCCGTTCGCGTTGAGCGGGAAGCATCTTCTGAATGTCCTTGGCACCCGCTTTGAGATCTTTCAGCTCCTCGGAGAAGTCTTTTTTGACCGCCGCCGGGACCGACTTCTGCGGCTTACCGTCCGCTTTGAGCCACACCAGCTGAGTCGTGGTGGTGCCGGTGATGGTCAACTGGGCGGTGAAGTCGCCTAATGGCTCTTCGAGCTTACCGACCTCCGTCAGCCCGTAAGCGGGAACGCCCATTTCTTCGATCTCTTCCCGGGGAACCTGCATCCGTTCGGCGGTTTCATTGAGTGCTTTTTCAATTCCCTTCTGGGCGGTGCCGAATTTGATTCTGACTTTGAGATAAGCCAGCTGCCCGAGCGCCGTCTCATTGGTAATCTGTCCCAGAGCCCAGACACAGGCGTTACCCACTTTGATCGCGCGAGGGCCGACGCCGGGCACTTTTTTGTAAGTGGAAATTGCCAGAGCAGCCAGTGCGCGAGCCAGTCTGGCATCATCAATCAGGCTGCAGCACCAGGCCAGGCCTTTGAGGGTATCAGTATGCAGGTCGATGAGCATCATATTCGGGTCGGGTCCCCAGCGGCGTGGATTCAAAGGCTGTGTGCGGGGCTTATCAACCAGGGGGAACCATTCCAGCAGAGTTTGGGTGAATGGTTCTTCGCCGATCTCGGCAACCAGGGGTGTGGCTGTCTTCACCCATTTAGCGGAGGGCTTGCCTGCCGAAGCGGTCTGGCAGTGAGCGAGTAAGGCCCCCCACGCATTTTGCAGAGGGCCGGGCATCGCTGCACTGTCGGCCAGGGCTTTGTCCGACCAGGCTTCCCCCGCTTTAAGCGGAAAACGGGTATGATTATTACTGAGTGTCTGGAGAATTCTGATGAGCGGGAAGATTTCCTCGTCCTTTAATTTGAGCAGGGCATCTGCCAGACCGGACAGTGATTGTTTGAGCTGGTAGTCTGGCTGTTCTTCAGACTTCTCCAGATAACCTTTGACGCGATTGATGAATGCTTTTATGTGGGGATGAGTCCACTGATCGTAGCCCCTGGTGCAGGCACAGCAATCTGCCAGCCAGGCATATTCCGGCATCGTAAAGGGGAGATTGCGACTGATCAGCCGGGCTGCAACGTGGACAGGCACCTTGGAATACTCAGGTCTCTGCTCTGGCAGTGAATCATAAATTTGCTGGAAGTTCTCGGGCCAGATGTTGTTGTAACGGTCGTCGTAGCCCAGATACCGCAGACCGAACGCCAGAAAGATAAAATCACGCTGGACGGCTTTCTGTTCTGCCATGATCTCTTCCACGCAGGGGAGACTGGCAATTTCTGAGAAGTCGCAGACAGTATAATTTTCTGTGGCGATCAGTAACTTTCGGTAGAGTTCGTCAGCGCGGGAAGAGTATTGCATGGGCGTACTGTCAATTCCGGGGTGAGGGGCAGCGGTTGAACGGTCGGTCGAGCAAGCGTAGGATCAGCCACCCACGAGCAGTGTCAGCTTCAGGAATGAGACTTCAGATTGCGGCGTGATCGTGATCTCTTCGTCCAGTGATTCCGCCTGTCGCTCGTTCACCAGAATCAGGATCTGATTCCGTTCGAAGGCTTCCACGGCTTTAGCGAACTGCTCGTGCCAGTCGATCTCGCGACTTTTTTTCAGCTTGAAGCCGTTGAGACTTTCTTCGGTATCGGTGGGCTGGATCAGCCCCCGGAAATGTTCGGTCCGCTTTGCGTTAAAGTCTTTGACTTCCTGGTAGACCCGGCTGCGAATCAACTCGCGGACGGTGATCGTTTCCGTCAGAAATTCGAGTGTGATTTCGCCGATGATTTTCCCGGTCATGCTTTCGTCGCGAATGGTCAGAGTGGTCGCTGACATGAAGGATCCCTTCTGAAAGACTTGCTGAGAATGTGACTGCTCTACTGTGCGATTGTACTCTGGTCGGATTTCGGATGCCAGTGTTGTCTTTGAGGGAAACGTTCGATTCATTCGATCTTCATTTTCTATCGCGAACGGAACGAACAACAGGGAGCAGTTAAATGGAAGTGCTGAGAAGGAATTGTTATTTGTCTGCGATGTTTCGTCTGAAGTTTTCCGTCAGCTCATTATTACATATGACATGTCATGGAAAACTGATAGGATAGTCATTCAGAGACGAGATGCAGCAACAAACCGCTTTGAAGAGTACTCACCGATGTCCGACTTCATCAATATGACCCAGGCAGCGCAGTCGGGAGACTGGGCGATGGCCGAACAATTACTGCCTCAGGTTTATGATGAATTGCGGAAACTGGCAGTTGGCTATTTAGCAAAAGAGCAGTCGGCCCACGCGAGGCAGGCGACTTCCCTGGTTCATGAGGCGTATCTGCGACTGGTGAGGAACGACGGCGAATGGAACGGCGAAGGTCATTTCTTTGGAGCAGCTGCGATTGCCATTCGACGTATCCTGGTGGAAAACGCACGGAGTCGACGCAGTCTCAAACGGGGCGGAAATGCCGTTCACCAGGAACTGGACGAAGCTGCCATCGCTACAACAGCGGAACCGGTAGAAGATCTGATCGCGCTGGATGAGGCACTCAATCGCCTCTCCGCCGTCAATTCACAGGCCACAGAGCTGGTTCAACTTCTTTATTTTTCAGGGCTTACGTTGAGTCAATCTGCGGAGGTGATGGGCATGTCACCCCGTTCTGCCGACCGCCTGTGGGCGTACGCGAAAGCCTGGCTCCGTCGCGAGATGCGAACGGATTTGGAAAATTCCTGAAATTTCTGGCGTCCTCAACTGCGACTTGACGCACTGGTAGGTAACGAGGAACAGAGGGGCCTGTCCGCAGCCTTTTTGTTCGGATTACCAGATTCCCCTGCTGCGTGAGGTTAAATCGTGTCTTTTCATTCCAGAAGCATATTCTCTCTGTTCTTTGTTTTTCTGATTCCCTGTACTGTACATGCTGGTGATATTAATGGACGCGTTCCCTTTCACCGTCTGACGCAGGAGAGTTGGTTAGGGGGGGCGAACATCGGACGAGCTGCCGAAATCGACAAACCGCTGGAGTTATTCGAGGAACCGACGCCACCGCCACAACGGGATAATGACCCTGATGAGAACCTGAATCGAGTGCTGATGATCCTGGCGAAGGCAGACGCGGATCGGGGGAAAAACGGAAAGAGCGATCTGGAAGTGGCCCAGGAAGAATTTGAGGAGCGGGTCAAGGCGGCGATGAAGTCGCTTGAGGAACTGTTCGAGAAGGAGAAAGCCATCGCGATCAAGCGCGGCAACACACATGCTGCCGATTTGATCGATCGACAGTGGAAACGGTTCAAAGAAAAACGAATCCTGCCTTCCGTGATTCGGACCACGCACTTTGAAAAAGAGATGGTCGTGGCGGTGACGGCCATTCAGAAAGCTTACCAGAGTGAAATCGCAGACTGCAGGCGCGATGGAAACCAGGCCAAAGCATCCCTACTGGAAACGAAAGCCTACAATCAGATCTCGCCTTATGTGTTTGACGGGCGTCGCAGTTATATCCGCGAAGGGGGGGCCGTGTATGCCATTCAGCCGGACCACAGCTGGCTGGAAGTGAAAAATAAAGGCAAGAGCCACGTTTATTTTTATGAGGCGGCCCGCAAATCGGATTATATCGAACTGAAAAGCCGGACCACAGACATCCGCGTTCGTCTCTACCATGACCGGGTCTCACTGAAAGACGGTTATTACCCCTGGCGTCACTTTAAAAATGGTCGCTGGGCCCAGTGAGACTCAGAGGCCAGCTCCCGATGAACGCTCTGTTTTTCGCTATCGATACTCTTTTTTCCACAGGTTCCCCTTTCCATAATAGAGACATTCATCGAGTGGAATGATGCTCGACAGATGATTGCCCATACAGACAGGCAATTCACTCCTGAGGAAATCCTGAACAGGACCGGGGTGAATGTTTATAGAAATATCAATTATGACTGAACAGGAAATCTTTAACGAAGCGCTGGAGATCGACGACGTGCAGAGTCGGTCCGCGTTTCTCGATCAGGTGTGCGGCGACGACCAGTTGCTGCGGAAACAGGTTGACGCTTTACTGGAAGAGTATGCACGCTCGGGGGAATTCCTGGGAGTTCCCGCAGTAGAACAGATCAGACGCGCCAGTGATGTGACGCGGGATCACCCGGATGAGAGTGGGCACGAAGATCACCTGGACCTGAGTTTCCTGGAACCGCCGACGGTGGAAGGTTCGCTGGGCAGTCTGTGTCACTACGACATTCAGGAACTGATCGGTCGTGGCGGGTGTGGGATCGTGTTCAAGGCCTTTGATCAGCGACTGCACCGGATTGTGGCCATCAAAGTCATGACGCCCGCAATGGCGGTCACTTCCCCGGCCCGTAAACGATTCCTGCGCGAAGCCCGGGCGACCGCGGCGATTCGTCATGAAAATGTCGTCAGTATCTATGCAGTCGAAGAGGCCCCCCTTCCCTTTCTGGTCATGGAATACATCGATGGGAAAACATTGCAGCAACTGATCGACGAGACTGGTCCGCTCGAACTCACCACCATCTGTCGACTGGGGCGGATGATCGCCAACGGGCTCGAAGCCGCCCATCTGCAGGGGCTGATCCATCGTGATATCAAGCCGGCCAACATTCTGATTGAGTCGGGTACAGGCCAGGTCAAACTCACCGATTTCGGTCTGGCCCGCGCAGCAGATGACGCCAGTCGGTCGCAGAGCGGTATCATCGCCGGGACCCCGCTGTATATGTCGCCAGAGCAGGTGCAGGGATTCAAGCTCGATCAGCGAAGCGACCTGTTCAGCCTGGGGAGCGTGCTGTATGTGATGTGTACCGGACGGCCCCCTTTTCGGGCGCCATCAACACTGGCCGTGCTCAAACGGGTCGTCGATGAACAGCCCCGCGAAATACAGGAAGTCATCACGGAAATACCCGACTGGCTGGTGGCTCTCATTCATAAACTGCATGAGAAGGAACCGGAAAATCGTTTCGCTTCGGCACAGGAGGTCGCAGATCTGTTAGCGGACGCTCCCGAACAGGCGGTACAGAAACATAAATCGTCAGAAGCGACGTCCAGCGACTCCGGGGAAAAACGACGCGGTCTGTTACCCTGGATGAAGGCAGCGGCAATTCTGATTGTTCTGCTTTCAAGTTTTGGCTTCACCGAAGCGACCGGCATTACCAATTTGCGGGGGACCGTGATCCGCCTGTTCTCACCTGAGGGAACGCTGGTGATCGAAGTGAACGATCCCGGCGTCAGTGTCTCAATTGACGGGCAGGAACTGGTGATTACCGGAGCCGGCGTCAAAGAGCTTCGCTTGAAACCGGGACAATATCAGCTGCAGGCCAGCAAAGATGGTAAAGTTCTGCAGCAGGAACTGGTCATCATTACCCGGGACGGACGGCAAGTCGTTCAGGTCAGTCGGGAAACGGCGCCGGTTGCATCGAAGCCGACGGAAACGGTAAAGCAAATCACCGCAGCAGATTCCAAATCCACGGACCCCGACCGACTCGCTGCGGAATATGTACTCTCAATGGGTGGGAAAGTCTGGATCAACAAAGACTCGGCGTTTACAGACGGGAACGGGATTCAGTCGCTGGCGAAGTTACCGGTAGAACCATTTCGTTTGACTCATGCTGAATTGATCAGTAACGCACGCGTGACCGATGCCGGGCTGGAGGCATTTCGCGGAACGAAGCACCTGCGTGGTATCTATCTGACGAATTCGACGAAGGTGGGCGATGCGGGGGTCGCGAATCTTAAAGAGAACTCTCACCTGCACGAGATTCATTTATGGGGCACGAAAGTTTCGGGGACGGGATTGAAGGCGTTTACGAACTGCAGTGAGGTCATCGATTTTTACATCGGTTTTACCCGTGTGACGAATGCCGACATGCCCTTCTTTCGCAACTTTGCCGGCTGGAAGACACTACGGTGCATTATGGTTTCCGGACTGAATATTTCGGATTCAGGATTCGCCAGTCTGGTGGGTGCCCCCGGATTGGGGCAGATTCATCTTGAAGGTTCCAAGATCACGGATGCCGGTTTGCTCGAGTTGGCGAAGTGTCCCAAACTGGGGCTGATCTGGGCCTTTGACACGCAGCTCACCCCCGCGGGGATCGAACGTTTTATGCAGGCGCGGAACGGTAAATGCGGCATTCGCTGGGAAAAACCGGGCATGCCGCCTGAGAGTGAGGGGGCGGTTGTTTCGAAGGAACCTGCTGCAGCCGAAGTCGATGCCGACTTTTCACGCGTCTGGCGTCTCACCACCATGCAGCCTCGCGATGTCAGTTATGGGTGGCAACCCGGTCCAAGGCACATTTTTGTCGCGCCGCAGTTCGAACGCTGTCACGAATACCTGGTTGTGAATCAGCTCAGTTCGATCACCTGGAAAGTCCCTGAGGGCACGCGCAGCTTCACGGCGACCGGTTTATACAATTTCGGCTGTTATGTCAGCTTCAACATTGCCTTTGATGGGAAACCTGTTTTCAGCAGTGGAGTGACCCGCCTGGAAAAAATCGCGTTGAACATTCCCGCGGAGTGTCGCAGCATCACACTTTCTGTCGGACGCGTGACGGAGAACAGCGAATTTGCCGCCGGCTGTCCGGTGTACTGGCTGAAGCCCCGCATGTATAACGAGCCGTTGACGACTGCCAACACCGCGCCCGAGACGAAAACGTTTACGAAGCTCACCGCGCTCAAGCCGATCGAGGGGGAAGCGAAAATTTCGCACGACGGTTCTTACCAGACGAATCCGGACGAACTCACGGTTGAGCCCCCTGGCTTCGACATGCTGCCATACTGCTCCGACCTGCTGTGGGCGCACGCTCCTTCGAGGCAGGTATTCGACATCCCAGAGGGGGCACAACGGTTTCGCGCGGTGGGAGCAGCGTACCGAAGCCGCTCGGTCCGGTTCGCGTTGAAAATCGACGGTCAGGAAGTTTACCGCAGCCCGATTGCAGGCATCGTGTCGATCGATGTGCCACTCCCCGCGGGAGCAAAGCAGATCGTCCTCCTGACGGACACCTGCGGCGATGATCGAAACGACTGGGCCGACTGGTGCTACCCGCGATTTGTGGGACTGTAATCGGCTCTATTGGTAATTGGCGTGCTTTAACTCATCTGATTATGGTGTGATTTCAGGTTAACCACTGGTATTCGATGAAAAACCGAACTTCACGTTGACAGTTGAAATCTTCAAGTCAATAATCAGGGAATCACCTCTGAACAAAATATGAGCTACTGAATTTCTGCAAACAGCAGGTTCAGGTTGTCTGTCGCCGCGGAGGGCTTGTGAGTCAGGAAGGAACCCCTCTGGCCTGTCGTTTTCTTTGTCGTTTCAGATTTCTCCATCGATTTCGTCGCGAAAGGAAAATGCTATGGTTCGTATGCTGGCTTCCACTGTGTTGTATGTGCTCGGAAATGCGATCGGAATCGTTGTGGCTGCCAAGGTCTTGCCTGGCTTTTCCATCAATTTCTGGTCGATCTTCATGGTCGCGGCGATCTTCACGTTGATCGTAGTCGTGATCACGCCTCTGCTCATTAAGATCTCGCTCAAAAACGTGCCCCAGATGAGTGGCGGCGTGGCGCTGGTGGCAATCCTTGTCGGTCTGATCGGAACGAGCATGTTCTCGGACGGACTTCAGATCACCGGCCTCACCACCTGGATCCTGGCACCGTTGATCATCTGGATCATTGCTTTGATCGCAGGCCTGGTGCTGCCTCTGTTTCTATTCAAGAAAACCCTGGAAAAGGTGAAGGAGTCCTGAACGACAGCAGCACGAAGTTACTCGAAAGTTTCTGACCGGAGATTACAAACCCTGGGTGGTCCTGGATGTAATCCGGGACGAGCGGAGCGAGCAGGAGGTCTTAGCTGCCGGTGACGAACGTTGTGGGGAGAGAGCAATCTGCCTGCGGAAGCAAGTCAGGTCAGTTGTTTCTTTGTTGATCGATTCCCCTGCGACCTCCTGTTGTCTGCGACAACCTCGAATTCCATTCGAGGCCACCCGGAGAGAATTGACCGGTTCTCTTTTTTCTACTACGAAAGTCACGAAAAACACGAAACCTGTCAGCAGTGAAATGGATGTGCTGCTGATGTATCGCCATTTATCTGCGAGACTGATTGGAAACAGCCATGCTCATCGTCTAAACTGGAAGTTGCCTCGCCAGTCGCTCAATTTGAAGCTGCTTTCATTCAGGGAGTTCATTGTGGAAGTCCGACATAAAGGAGAGCTCTATGCCATCGGCAGTGTGATTCTGCTGTTAATCCTCTGGCTGCTGGTGTGGTCTTACTGGACGCGCCACCTGACGATTACCTTTCTGGATTCCGGCAAACCGATTGAAGACTTGACGATGGAAGTGATCATCGCGAATGCCCATGAATTGAACGGAAAAATTTTCCGCACGAATGCCGACGGGCAGATCATCCTCTCGCGGCCTTCGGTCAACTGCAGTGCCGTCGTTATTTTGCGGTGTCCGAATGGAAGAAGAGTGAATACATCGCTCCCCATCAAACGGGTCTCCTGGACCAGTTTCGAGTTCGGGCCGACTTACGACAAAGACATGATGTTTACCACCAGTTTTCCGGGCCGCACTGTGACACAACGCAGTTTCCCCGACCCGCCGAGTAGCGAATAAGATTCTTTCGCCTAAACAGAAGCTGATCAACTATACGGGTGTTGCATGCGGGGTCAGGCAGCGGTTAAGATGTTGAAATAGTGCTCACACATAATAGAGAAGACCTGATCGAGAGAGAGACGAGGACCGACCCGATGACCGGCAAAATTTCCAAAGTAAAACAGACCTGTATTCTCTTGGGAATCCTGCTCGTCTGTGGAACGGCAACTGTGCAGGCGGCGGAACCGGTCTGTGTCTGGGAAGTGGTCAGCACATATCGCAAGCATCTGGACGACGGGCGGCTCACACTGCTGTCGGACGGTAAGACGGACACGGGGCTCCCCTGGACTCTCACAGGAGATACTGTCGATTTCGGGAAGGAAGGCAGCGCGAAACCACTACCTGGTGGGACGTATTATAAAGGGAACTGGATCGGAGGCTGGCAGCTGCACGGTCGTGTCTTAATGAATAATGCCACCATCAAGTCGGAAATCGTCACTCCCGAAACGATGCCCGATACTGCCGGGGAAAGCATGATTGGCACGAAGCCGGCGCCAGGTCTGCAGGATTCGATCGTCGATGTCTGGGAGTTCGTCGCCGTCCTGCCGGGCACCAACAGTTTCATCAGGCTGACCTGTGACTTCACGCCAAACAAACTGGTCCTGGACGGCGATCGTAAGATTGGGACGTACGAATTTCAGAAATCGGCCGTGGTGGTCAATTTCCTTGATCCTCAGTTCGGTCGCGTTGTGTTTGTTGAGAAGCCGGACAATGTACTTTCGGGAAAAGGAAAAGCAGTAAACCGCAAACGCTGGAATCTGCAGTTTACCCGCGTGCAGAGACAGACCGTCTACCAGACAGCCGAGAATAAAGAGTTTGTGCTCTACACCAACAACCGCGTGAATTCGCCACGTTACACGCCGGACTTCTGGTCGACGTTTTACTGGTATCCCATCATTGAAAAAGGGAAACGGGTTATTTATTTCCGAAGCCGCGAAGCAAAAATGACTGCGGGCGGACGGGCGTTGGAATGGTATGACCAGAAGATGGTCTTTGTCGCAGGTGTCCCACCCCGGTAAGAAAACGGAGACGCGCATCTCCGGATTGATATTCCAAACTCATAACCTGCATCAGACTGAAAGAGAACTGAATCGATGACCGGCAAGATTTCCAAAGCAACACAGACCTGTATCCTCTTGGGAATCCTGCTCGTCTGTGTAACGGCAACTGCCGAGGCAGCGGAACCGATCTGTGTCTGGGAAGTGGTGACCACGTATCGCAAGCATCTGGATGACGGGCGACTCACGTTGATGTCAGACGGGAAAACCGATAAAGGACTCCCCTGGACTCTGATCCGCGATACCGTTGACTTCGGCCAGGAAGGAAAAGCAGAACCGCGTGCAGGCGGGGCGTTTTATAAAGGGAACTGGGTAGGCGGCTGGAACATTGATGCGCGTGTCATCATGAATAACGCGACCATCAATTCGGAATATGCTGCTCCCGAAACCATGCCTAAGGAAGCCGGGCAAAGCATGATCGGAACCAAGCCCTCCCCTGGCCTGCAGGATTCGATCGTCGATGTCTGGGAGTTCGTGGCGGTTCTGCCGGGCACCAACAGCTTCATCAGGCTGACCTGTGACTTCACGCCGAACGGGCTGGTGATGGACGGCGATCGGAAGCTCGGAACATACGAATTTCAGAAAGCGGCGGTGGCGGTCAACTTCATCGACCCGCAGTTTGGTCGCGTCGTGTTTGCAGAGAAGCCGGACAATGTGCTTTCGGGCAAAGGGCAAGCGGTGAACCGCAAACGCTGGGAACTGCAGTTTACCCGCGTCCAGCGAATGGCCATCTATCGATCCAAAGATAATAAAGATCTGGTGCTCTACACGAATAATCGTGCGCATGCGCCCCGTTACACGCCGGATTATAAGACGACCTTTAACTGGTATTTCACACAAGTCGGGAGACAGAAGAAACTGATGATCCGCGGTCTGGAAGCAGTACAGGCAGCCGGCGGTCGCAAGATCAGCTGGTACGACGAAGATCTGGTCCTCGTCGCAGGCGTCCCGCTAAGGTAGTAACTCAATGGTTTTACACGCGGGGAGGGGACTTTAATCTGTTCTCTTTTTTCTACCACGAAAAGTACGAAATGACACGAAATATTCTGACCTGTGAGGTCACAATCCATCAGTTGAGACGTTCGATTAATTTCAAAGTCTCTGTTGGAATGCTCTTGCTCTTCCTGATTCTAAACATGGAATCCTATGCGGGTGATTCTGCCTCATACACACAATGCACTTTAGTCAGGGAAAGCGAAAAGCTTGACAGCACGGCTGCACTGCCGAAAATGGTGCGGTTCACAAACGATAAAAACCTGCCTTATGTTCTGCCTGCCACCATCAGTTCGAATTGTTATGAGTTCTATCGTCCTGATGGAACGCTGGTGACTCCCCGCGAACGGTTATTGTCGGTCAATCTTACCCCGCCAGACACGACTGATTTTCGAGTGATATCCAAGACACAGAAAAGTATTGATGTTCGAATCGATCAAGATTGCCAGGTGACAAGCAGCAGGCAAGGCGTAATCGTGAAAAGCATACTCTATGAGTGGCAGTTAGAATCAGGTGATTACATCATGGTTGTCAGGTGGGATCGTCTTTCCACCGTGTATCTGGAGGGACGCCTCGAACGATCGGAAAAAGCATTTGGAGAGGAAGCACATCTCATCAATCTTCTCTCGACACCAATCCTGGTTCACGTCCCTTAGAATTCGTTGATCTGTGTGTTCACAAACCAGGGGTGGTCCTGGATGCAATCTGGGACGAGCGAAGCAAGCAGGAAGTCTCAGCTGCCGGTGACGAACGTTGTGGGGAGAGAGCAATCTGCCGGGTGGCACTGTCGGCTTGTCCGACAGTGAAAGAGGGTAAATGATTTTCTACCACGAAAAGCACGAAATGTCACGAAAGTTTCTGAGCCGGTGAGATCAGAAACCCGGGGTGGTCCCGGATGTAATCCGGGACGAGCGAAGCGAGCAGGAAGTCTCAGCTGCCGGTGACGAACGTTGTGGTGAGAGAGCAATCTGCCTGCAGAAGCAAGTCAGGTCAGCCGTTTCTCAGTTGATCGATTTCCCTGCAACCTCCTGTTGCCTGCGGCAACCTCGAATTACATTCGAGGCCACCCGGAGAAAATTGACAGGTTCTTTTTTTTCTACCACGAAAAGTACGAAACGACACGAACGTTTCTAACGGGTGAGATCACAAACCAGGGGGTGGTCCCGGATGCAATCCGGGACGAGCGGAGCGAGCAGGAAGTCTCAGCTGCCGGTGATGAACGTTTTTGGGAGAGGGCAATCAGTCTGCGGAAGCAAGTCAGGTCAGTCGTTTCTTAGTGGATCGATTCCCCTGCGACCTCCTGTTGCCTGCGGCAACCTCGAACTACATTCGAAGCCACCCGAAGAAAATTGTCAGGTTCTCTTTTTTCTACCACGAAAAGTACGAAACGACACGAAAATTTCTGGTCGGAGAGATCACAAACCCGCGGGTGGTCCCGGATGCTATCCGGGACGAGCGGAGCGAGCAGGAGGTCTCAGCTGCCGGTGATGAACGTTTGGGGAAGGGAGCAATCTCCCTGCACAAGCAAGTCAGGTCAGTCGTTTCTCAGTTGATCGATTCCTCTGCGACCTCCTGTTGCCTGCGGCAACCTCGAATTACATTCGAGGCCACCCGTTGAGAATCTGGAGGGTGCCATGGCCGACTTGATCGGCCGTGAAACCGAGTTTTTATAAATGGGTGTTATTTTGTTGACCTTGGGGGTCGGAGTGTCATAATGGCTGTTTGTGCGGGCTTAAACTGATTCAAAGATTCACTTCGTGAAAGATTGCTTCATTCAGAACGCATGGCAGCCTGTCTGTTCGCCACCCTCTCCCCTTCTCTGGCATCGCGCACAGACAGACATCAAACGCAGGCTGGTATGTCACGACAACTCTGATTTGAAAGCAGGTGAAATGATGGATCTGATTGACCGGATGAAAGACATCGCCTCCCGGATTCCCAAACAGATGTACGATCTCTTCAAGTACTCAGACCGGTTGAAGGCTGTGATTGGGGAGTATGAGGGTGGAAAGGTTGATTCTGAAGTAGCTGGTAGGGAGATTGTGGATAATTGTTGAGTTAATCAATTTGATAGAAATTCGAATATAGGGAACATTTAATTTCCAGGGAAGCAGAAGGGATGTTTTAAATGGGATCCATTGGTAGCACTGTCGTTTCGGTATTTGTGGGCTTATTACTTTTCGGAGTAATCTCCTGGGCTGTCAGGGAGCCAGGGCGTCAACTGAGGAACAAGTTTATTAATCTCGGAGACCTTCGAGGAATGACAAAATCAGAGATTGTTAGTTTTGTCGGACCTCCTCAAAGTATTTCAGCGATAGATGAATCCACTACATTATTGCAATGGATGGCAACAGGATATCTGATTGCTCTGGTATTCGAGGGAGATGTCTGCAAAGGAGTGAATCAGGAAATCGCATCCTAGTCGGCGACTGTTTTCCGTAGTGTGAGTACTGACATGAAAAACTGCGAAAGTTGATGATTGATTTAATACGTCACAGTAAATACCTGGGACTGGTGACAAATAAAACCGAAGAGAAAATCGCGATTGCTAACGTGGACGATATCTTTAAATACTCGGACCGGTTGAAGGCTGTGATTGGGGAGTATGAGGGTGGGAGGAAGAAGTAGTTGAGGGGTGAATAGAAAACAGACCATTGGAGAAAAATAGTGTTGGCTAATTTTTACCGAAAATCCTAAATGTTTTGTGAGTTATAAAACATCTTTTCATCGATTGAACATAATAGATTTAACGAATTTGAAACTTGTTTATTGAATTTGATTTCTATAGAGCAAATTTATTAAGTGAATGGAGTGTTTGATGCAAGTTAATAAAATAGATAATGATGACGTGAAAGCTCTACTTAATTTGTCAGAGGATCATTTTAACGATGTAAAAAGTAAGAGAATTCAACCTGCAAAACTTCAGCAAACTTTCGTTGCTTTTGCAAACTCAGATGGGGGCGAGTTGTATGTAGGAGTTGAAGATAAGAAAGAAACTGGAGAACGTATTATTGGGTTTGAAAATCAAGAAGAAGCAAATCAAATCATTTCCACTCTGTTAGAAGAAACGAACCCGGCAGTTGAAAACTTATTTATTGAATTCCTTGAGACTGAGAAAAATGGATTGATATTGCATTTTGGAATTCCAAAGAGCCCTAAAGTGCACTATACCGCTTCGGGTGATTGTTATATTAGAGTTAATGCTGAAAAGAGAAAGATTAAGGGAGAAAGAGTTACTCAATTGGGCTATTCGAAAGGAGCAGAGCCTTTCGAAAGAAAACCAATTGATGATGTTGATGCAGAAGAGATTGCAGAAAGCACCATTTTGAAAGATTATATGGATAGAGTTTGTTCTAAGTTAGAACCTGTGAAGTTCCTAAAGAAACAACGTCTATTGAGTAAGAAAGTAAGCATAATGTATCCTAATGTAGGATGCGTTCTTTTGTTTGATGAAGATCCCCAAGCAACTTTATATACAAGATGCGCTGTGAAAGTATATAGATTGAGAACTACTGAAAGGGACTATAAAAGAGAACAATTAGAGGAGATGCCTGTTACGATTAATGGAACTGTTGAAGCGGTGATTTATAAAACAATCGAACAAGTGGCAAGTTACATTAAGGGGGCTCCATTTAACGATGGTGGAAAACTAGTTAAACTTGAATATCCTTCAGAAGCATTAAAAGAAATATTAGTGAATGCTGTTATCCACCGAGATTATAGTCTTAATGATGATATTCATGTTCGAATATTTGATAATCGAGTCGAGATCGAGAGCCCTGGTAGATTACCTGGTTATATGAACGTTGAAAATTTATATGACGAGCGTTTCTCTAGAAATCCCAATATTGTGAGAATGCTTCATAATCTTCCAGATCCGGTAAATCATGATATCGGGGAGGGATTGGATACCGCAAAAAATGAGTTGAAAAAAGCAGGGCTTATTGCACCAGCATTTGAAGAAAAAGAGAATTCTTTTTTGGTTACCATAAAACATCAAAAAATAGCCTCAATAGAAGATGTTGTCCTTAACTATCTTCAGGAAAACCCAAAATCAGAGATTACTAATAAGTTGGTAAGACAACTGAGTGGTGAAGACGACATGCAAAAAGTAAAGAAGGCATTGCAGAGGCTTCGAAGTGAGGGTTCTATCAAATTAAAAGATGAGGAAGCGAAAGCATTCGATTACAAATACATAAAAGGGGATGGTTGATAAACTGGGATGTATATTGGATGAATAAGCCTCACTGAATTGGGGGGGCAAGGTCATAATCACACGAAGCTAAAGTCCGCGGTAGTTATTCCAGTCGGGCGCGGAATTGCTGGCGGGTGCTGGAATCTACGCTGGGTAAGATGATGTCAATTGCACTCTACATATCGAGAGCGTTTTTCAGAGCCTGTTCCACTTGTTGCATCAGATCGGCTGAGAGGCTTCCAATCACTCTCTGAATATCTGACTGTGAAATGGTGTGGAGACGATTGCAACGGACCAGCGAATCGGTGAGTAGCCCGGATGCACTGCCTGCAGGAGTCGCCAGCTGAATCAAGACGTTGTTACTTCTGGATCGCTGGCGGGTGTTTGGATTTCACCCATGACTTCTTTTAGAACTCAGGTGTCAGCATATTCTGGGAAACGGTTAACAGCAATTTGAATGATTCTCATCAAGTCGCGTCCTTGACCTGTAGTCAAAGATTCCCAAACTGAAAAATCATGATTTACTGGAGCTGAACTGGGAGTAGCGTGAGGCCATGGATACTCTGTATTTGGTCCATTGTTAGCAAGCGCTGGAGCAATCCGCTCCAGGTCATATGCAATTGGTAATACAGATCGCAACCAACTTTGGAATTGATTATAATTTGTAAAAGTAAAAAGAGTCGCAATTCGTTCTCGATCAGTCTGACGGATTTGCCCTAAGAATCTGAGAAAATGAACAAATCCAGCATGACTTCTTGGAGGAGGGGAACCAGACCTCCAGAGATATGCCTTTGCTATTTTTTCCGTCACCATCTGAAGATAATGGAGGGTGTGGCATTGAGCGATACCAGCGCTTTTTAAGAGGATAAAGGCCTCATGATCAGATTTTGCCTGATGCCACCAATGTTCCTGATAACTGTTCATTGGGGAAGGGTTTCAAGCTGGTCATTTGGGAATGCTATCATCTCGTCAAGAGACCAGCCGTCTGGTAGTGACAAAGTTGCAGATTGAATCTGTTGCCATTGATCAGGAGTCACATCAAGAACAATGAGTTTGTGAGCATTATCAGTTCCCATATCGATACCAAAATCAATAGGTTCCAACGAATCCTCAGTTCGATCTCCTATCAAAGTATTAATCTCAATGAAGCGGATTTCGCGCTCATCTGCATTTGTTGGTAAATAGAAGATCTTTTCAATTGCAGAGTCAGTGTTAAGATGTTGTTCTGCATACCAGCTTGCCCAAGAGTCTCTATTAAAATTATCTGGCATTATTCTTACTTCCATTTATTGATGTGTCATAGTCGTTATAAATATCCATAGCTGGATCGTTCCAGTCACTGGATTCATAGGAACGGGCGAGCAGCCGGCGGAGGTCTTCTTCGGTTAATTCATCGGAACCTGCTGTTCTGAGCACACCACATATCCTGGCATAAATGTCCTTACGTACCAGGACACATTCTGTCCCTTCGACATCCACGGGGATTTCTTCTCCACGAGAAATCGCCTCAGATTGTTCTTTTGTCAGTTTCATGAAACCCTCCAGAGAAATTATTGCAGACCAACGGCGGCGTGGCAATCTTTTTTATCAACATTCACCTCCCCTTTCCCGTGCCGATTCTTATCATTTCTTTCTGTTACTCTGCTGGTCTGCTTTGTAGGACTGGTGGGGTTGGTTATCTGTAGAGGCCCAGGAGTTTGTCCAGGCGTTCGCGGGCGTGGAGTTGTTCGCGGGTGCCTGTATTGGGGTTCGCGATGATGCTCTGGTAGAAGTTCACTGATTCGGCAAAGAGTTGTTCGGCCTGTTTTGCTTCCAGCAAAATCAGCAGTTCGAGGCTGGCGGCGGTTTGTTGCTGGCTGTCGCGGCTTGCGATTTCCTGGCGGGCCTTTTGGATGTAACGTTCGATGGAGCGGGGCTTGAGGCCGGTTTCGGCGGCGAACTCGGTTTTGATGTGGCAGACGCGCGTGTTTAACTCCAGCTTGAGCATGATCATATTGATCAGATGAGTCTGTTGTTCGACGCTCAGCCGCTGGCGGGTTTTAAGAAGGGAGTCGGTCATGAGTTTTATTCCTGTCTGTGAGTTCCGGTCTGGTGATCGTGTGCCGTGCCTGCCCGTGTGTGTCAAGGATCTTCGCGAAGGGCGCGCCCGGGTCAAGGGGCATCTGAATAAAACGAGTGGTCGATACCGGTTGATACCGGGGCGATCTACCGCGACAGCCGGGCGGTTCCGAGGCGACGACTTGCGAAGTGCGGCGACCCGCAGGCATACAGCGCGAACTACTGACTTTTGTGTCGGTAAAATTCGTCGAGATTCACTATCGATTCCAGTGCAGACCGGGAACCGGTGTCGCGTGTTTCAGTGCTCTGTAAACTGGGCACGCGCGCGACCCGAAACAGCGCTTATCTCGATTGGCGCGGCGCAGTCAAGTTCAGTTTATGCAGCGGGAGTGCAGAAATGTGACGCGACTGCTGCCGGACGTTCAGTCTTCCAGACGGATCGTCACGCTGGCGGCGTGGGCGGTGAGGCCTTCTTTGCCTGCGAGCAGCGTGATGCCGGGGGCGTCTCCCTTCAAGCCTTCCTGGTTGTAGTAGATTACCGAGGAGCGTTTGAGGAAGTCGATCGAACACAGACCGTTGGCGAAGCGGGCCGTCCCGCCGGTGGGAAGCACGTGAGACGGGCCGGCGTAGTAGTCACCCGTGGCGACCGGGGTGTAGTGGCCCATGAAGATCGCACCGGCGTTCTGGATTTTGGAGAGCTGCTGATCGGGGGCGGCGGTCGAAATGTGCAGGTGCTCGGGGGCCAGCAGGTCGGTATAGCGGGCGGCTTCGTCTTCGTCGCGGGCGAGGATCAACGCGCCGTAGTCGAGCAGACTCTGGCGGGCGAGGTCGCCGCGAGGGAGTTCGTTGAGCTGGTTGATCAGCGCGGTGCGGACGGCTTCGATCAGTGGCGCGTGCCATGTGATGAGGACGCCGGACCCGGGGCTGTGTTCGGCCTGCGAGATCAGATCGCTGGCGATGAACTCGGGATTCGCGGTTTCGTCGGCGAGCACGATGACTTCACTGGGGCCGGCGATGCTGTCGATGTCGACTTCGCCGAAGACGTGACGTTTGGCGAGGGCCACGAACAGGTTGCCGGGACCGACGATTTTGTCGACGCGTTCCATGCCTTCCACGCCGTACGCGAGGGCGGCTACTGCCTGGGCGCCGCCGACACGGTAGATTTCGGTGATGCCCAGTTCCTGACAGGCGGCGAGGATGTCGGTGTTATACCCGCCAAAATCGGTGGGGGGCACGACGACGACGATCTCTTTGACGCCTGCAGTCTGTGCGGGGACCGCGGTCATCAGCAGGGTCGAGGGATACGCGGCGGCGCCGCCGGGAATGCAGACCCCGACCCGTTTGAGGGGGAGGTAGCGCTGGCGGAGTTCAACGCGGGACTCCCCTGCTTCGCGGAGGACTTTGACGTCGTCCGGCAGCAGAGCCGACTGGAACTCGATAATGTTCTCACGAATGCGACGCAGCGTGGCGAGGTACTCGGGGTCGGCCTTCGCATGGGCTTCTTTGAGTTCCTCGGGCGAGACGCGCATGGTCTCGGGGGTGAGCTGCTTGCGATCGAGCTTTTCCGAATAATCGAGGAGTGCAGCGAGGCCTTTGTCGCGGACATCGTTACAGATCCGTTCGACGACCTCCTGCGGAGAGAGAGGTGCGCCGAACAGTTCGATGGTGCGTTGACGGCCGGCTTCCGAGACGACGTTGCCGCGGGGGCTGAGCTTCTCGCGGAGTTCGCTGAAGAGCGCGGTGGCATCGTCGCGGGTGCAGTCGATGGTCGTGATATCAAGATCGCTGTGCTGTGTCATGAGTCGGAGTTCTGTCTGTTACGCGATGCCGGGCACGGGGAAGCTCTGTGCGAATTCCTCGATTTCCCCTTTGACGGTGGCGATGTTCGCTTCGTCTTCGGGAGCACCGAGGACTTTGAGAATCCAGGCACCGACTTTTTTCATCTCGTCTTCTTTCATGCCGCGTGTCGTGAGGGCGGCGGTGCCGATGCGGATCCCGCTGGGGTCGAGCGGCTTGCGCTGATCGTAGGGGATCATGTTTTTGTTGACGGTGATGCCGGCCTTGTCGAGGGCTTCTTCCGCGATTTTACCGGAGAGGTCGATGGCAGTGACGTCGCAGAGCATCAGGTGGTTATCGGTTCCGCCAGACGCGAGCTTGATGCCGCCTGCCATCAGGGTTTCGGCGAGGGCTTTCGCGTTGGCAACGATCTGCCGGGCGTAGGCTTTGAAGTCGTCGGTGGCAGCTTCTTTGAAGCAGACGGCTTTACCGGCGATGACGTGTTCCAGCGGTCCCCCCTGGATGCCGGGGAAGACTTCGCGGTTGAGGTCTTTGGCGTATTTCTTCTTCATGAGGACGAAGCCGGACCGGGGACCACGCAGCGTTTTGTGGGTGGTGGAAGTGACGAAGTCGGCGACTTCGACGGGGTTGTTGTGCACGCCACCAGCGACGAGCCCGGAATAGTGAGCCATGTCGACCATCAGAACCGCACCGACTTCGGCGGCGATTTCTGCGAATTTGGGGTGATCGATTTCGCGGGGGTACGCGGAGGCACCGGCGATGATCATTTTCGGTTTGTGTTCGCGGGCGAGTTTGGCGACCTGATCGTAGTCGATCTGGTGATTGTCTTCACGGACGCCGTAAGGAACGGGATTGTAGAGGGTGCCCGAGAAGTTCAATTTCATGCCGTGGGTGAGGTGACCGCCGTGGGCGAGGTCCATTGCCAGGAAGGTGTCGCCTGGTTTGAGGACGGTGAAGTAGACGGACATGTTGGCCTGCGAACCGGAGTGCGGCTGGACGTTGGCGTACTCGGCTCCGAAGAGGCTGCAGGCACGATCGCGGGCGAGGTCTTCGATGAGGTCGACGTTTTCGCATCCGCCGTAGTAACGACGTCCGGGGAGTCCTTCGGCGTATTTGTTCGTGAGGATCGAGCCGGCCGCTTCCATAATGGCGGCGCTGGTGTAGTTTTCAGAGGCGATCAGTTCCAGACCGTTCTTCTGACGTTGGGCTTCAGCCTGAATATGGTTCCAGATTTCGGGATCACACGACTCGAGCACGGACATTCCAATCAACTCCCATGGATATATTGGTCAAATTTGGGGGTACAAACGGTACCTTCAGCAGGAAAAAACTTATTTTGCTCCCTTATAATGAAGGAGTGCTCTGAAAGCTACCCAACGGATTCCCGTATCATTATCCTCGAAGAAAGTTTACCGCTGTTTCGCGGCCAGTTTACCGACTGTTTACGGCTCTGGGGGTATGATATTTTTGCGACTGGCATTTGATAACCCCCTTTTTACTCGATATTTCTGAAATAATGTATTATTACATGACCTATGGCCGAGACTGACGAAGAACAACCTGATCAACTGCTTCAAGGCTCCCCTGCTCTGCAGGGAGAACGCGTGGTGTTTACGGGCACCCTCGCTTCGATGACACATCAGAAAGCGGGCGAGTTCGTCGAGCAGCATGGCGGGCAGGCGTCTCAGCATGTGAGCCGCCAGACGACACTGCTGGTGGTGGGCGAAGAGGGCTGGCCGCTGGAGTCGGACGGTTCGCCTTCGGTGAATCTGACACATGCCCAGGAGCTGATTGCTGAGGGAGTTGCGATTCAGATCATCAAAGAATCGGACTGGCTGGCGTTGATTGAACTCCGCGAGCCGGGCGTGAATGTGGATCAGCTTTATACGCCGGCAATGCTGACGCAGATGCTGGATGTGCCCGTGGGGACGATTCGCCGCTGGGAACGCCAGGGACTGATTAAGCCGGTGCGGAAGATCTACCGTCTGCCTTACTTTTCCTTTCAGGAAGTGGCGAGCGTAAGGCGGCTGTCGCAGCTGCTGGAATCGGGAGTCAATCCGCGGGAGCTGGAAAACAGTCTGCAGCACCTGGGGAAATTCTTCAACGAGATCGACGCCCCGCTCTCTCAATTAACTTTGCTGGCACAGGATGCACAGCTGCTGCTGAAAGATGAGCGGGGTCTGATTGATCCGCGGCACGGTCAGCGGGTGTTCGACTTTGGAACCGAAGAGACCGAAGTGCCTGAGCTGGCGGATGAAGAATCGTTCGAAGGGACGATTGAATTCACAGAACATCTGAAGTCGGCAGAACCGGTGGACCGGAGCGCGGACGAATGGTTCGACGAAGGTTGCCAGCTGCTGGATGCCGGCGAAGCGAAGCCGGCGATCGAAGCGTTTCGACTGGCGCTGCTGGGGCAACCCGATATGCCCGAAGCGCATCTGCATCTGGCGGAAGCGCTGTACCTGGACGGGAAAACCGAAGGGGCGCTGGAACGCTATTACGCGGCGGTGGAATGGGATCACGATTACATCGAAGCGTGGACGCAGCTGGGTTGCCTGCATAATGAGCTGGGGGATGCGGAAGCAGCGCTGCACGCGTTTGAGATCGCATTACAGGTTCACCCCGATTACCCGGATGCGCATCTGCATAAAGCGGAAGTGCTGCATCAGCTGAACCGGGTTGAAGAAGCGGTGCCCCACTGGAAGATCTACCTGGACTTCGATGAGATGGGCCCGTGGGCGGAACTCGCCCGACAGCGACTGCAGGAATACGACGACGGGGAAGATCTGCAGTTCCCGTAACGGTTGAACGGCAGAGTGAGCAGCCGGATTGGGCGGCAGTGAATGTCTGACACTGGTTCGTTCAGAGAAAAAGTCTGTACGTCTGATATTCCTCTATTGCCGGCTGCTCCGCTCCTTATAATTGTTACTCAGTTCTTTCGCAAAATTGCTTGCTTCCAAAATGCTTTCGGGTTATGTTGTTATTTTGACGCCAAAATAAAACCCTGGAAGACTGGAACCAATTCCCGATGAAAATAGAACGCATCGAAACTCTGGTGTGTTATGCCCGGATGCGAAACTGGGTGTTTGTCAAAGTAATCACCGATCAGCCGGGCCTGTATGGCTGGGGAGAAGCGACGCTCGAGTGGCACACGCGCGGAATTGTGGGGACGATTGAAGATCTGTCTCAGCTGTTGATTGGCGAAGATCCGCGGCGGGTGGAATATCTGTGGCAGATGATGTGGCGTCAGCATTTCTGGCATGGGAGCGGCGTGACGCGATCGACGGCGATTGCGGGAATTGACCTGGCGCTGTGGGACATTCTGGGGAAAGTTCACGGGGTGCCCTGCCATCAACTGTGGGGCGGACCGGTTCGCGATTACATCCGGTTGTACTGTCATCTGGGTGGCGGAAACATGGAGTCGTTCTACCAGACTTCGACCGACAACGCGGCTCAGTTTGCGACGCTGGCGCAGGAAGCGGTCGCCGACGGGTTCTCGGCATTCAAATCGATGGCGGTTCCGCCGACGATGCCCATTGAAGGGTTGAAACCGATCAAAGCGGCAGAAGACTGTGTGGCGGCGATGAGAGATGCGGTTGGCGATGATGTGGATATCATGGTGGACTGTCATGCCCGCCCTTCACCGGCAATGGGTCTGCAATTCGCGAAAGCACTCGATCCATATGGTCTGTATTTCTTCGAAGAGCCCTGCTGGCCGGAATCGCTGGAGAGTCTGGCGACGATCAACGCGGCAGTGACGACGCCGATTGCCACGGGTGAGCGGCTGACACATCTGGCGGCGTTTCGCGATCTGTTTGAAAAACGGGGCTGTGAAATCTGTCAGATGGACCTGACGCATTGCGGCGGTTTCACGGAAGCACGCCGAATCGCTGCACTGGCAGACGCGCACCGGATTTCGCTGGCGCCGCATAATCCGCAGGGGCCTGTGAGTACGGCGGCATCGCTGGAGTTTGGATTCTCGCAGCCCAGCTATATCATTTGTGAATCGGTTCACGACGATGTACCCTGGAGACAGGATGTGGTGGAAGAAGGTTTTGTGATTGATCCCAAAACGCGGACGGTCAAGCCGAACCAGAAGCCCGGGCTGGGGATTTCGATCAACGAAGCCGAGGTTAAGAAACATCCGTTTCAACAGGAAACCGTGCAGCGCGTCTTCTATCAGGATGGTGCCGTCGGGGACTGGTAAGGCGCGGCTCACGCCTGACTCTCTCAACTCTTCAATTATCATTCGATGAACGGAACGACTCATGAGTGAATCAACTCTTCAGGCGAAGACACAGTCTGCCTTTCGGGGGCGGATTGGTGTGGCGACGGTTGATATCACGCCACCCACTGGAATTTACGCCCGCAACTGGGGGGCCGCCAAGCATGATGTGGCAGACTGGATTCACCGCCGTCTGACGCTGAATGCACTGGTTTTGAGTGAGACGAATTCCAAAGAGCCGCTGGTCTTTCTGGATGCCGATCTGGGCTGGTGGCGTTCGCTGCCGACCTTTCGCCGGTTCCAGTCAAGACTGCTGGAAGAACTGGGACTGGATGAAGCTTCGCTGATCTTCGGAGTCAGTCATACGCATGCTTCGCCGCCATTGACTGACCCCGACCCGGATCTGCCCGCGAGTGAGATGCTGGCGGAGTACCTGGAGACCGTTTATCTGGCCGCAGTCAAGGCGACGCGGGCAGCGATGAAGAATGCGACGGAAGCGGTACTGGAATGGAAGACCGGGCGTTGCGGACTGGCCTCGATGCGGGACCTGCCGGACCCTGATCCTGAGGCAGAGCGGATCATCTGTGGCTGGAATCCGAATGAGCCGGCCGACGATACGCTGGTTGTGGGGCGGATCACGGATCTGGAGGGAACGTTGCAGGCGGTGATTGTGAATTACGCCTGTCATCCGACGACGCTGGCCTGGGAAAATACGGCGATCTCACCCGACTATCCCGGCGCGATGCGGGACACGATCAGGGAGACATTGGAAGTACCTGCTCTGTTTATGCAGGGGGCTTCGGGAGAGCTTTCGCCCCGCTATCAGTATGTGGGTAACGTTGCGGTGGCGGATCGACATGGGCGACAACTGGCGTATGCCGTGCTGGCGACGCTGGAAGATATGGAGCCGCCGGGAACGTGTCTGAAATATTCGGGAGTGATGGAATCCGGAGCGCCGCTGGCGGTGTGGAAGCATGTGATTGACAAGCCGGGGCTGAAGCTGAAGGCATTGAAGTCGATCGTGGAAATCCCATTGAAAGACTGGCCGACCGCGGAAGAACTGGAAGCGCAGCGGCAGGCGTGTACCGACCGGGCGCTGGAAGAACGGTTGAGGCGACGGCGGAATATTCGTCGCGGGATCGGCGACGGCAAGACGCTGGAGTTACCGATCTGGGTGTGGCAGATAGGAGAGACGATTCTGATCGGCAGTCCGACGGAAGCGTATTCGATTCTGCAGCGGGAACTGCGGCGACGCTATCCTGAGCGGACGATTGCCTGCCTGAATCTGATCAATGGGACAACAGGATATCTGGCGCCGGCGGAGTTGTATGATCTGGATCTGTATCAGGTGTGGCAGACACCATTTGAGCGAGGCGGTCTGGAACTGGTGATCGAAACGATGGCGGATGCGATTGGCAAGATCATCGAAACGGAAGTGGATTGAGTTCGCGAAGACTTATCAAAATTGAGACGGGAAGAAAGATAGATGGCGGCATTGATTCAGGGGGTCTTACCGGTTTTGCATACTCCTCTCTGTGAGGATGAGACGATTGACCGGGATGCATTCGCGCGGGAAATTGACTGGTGTTTTGAGCTGGGCGCGGATGGCGTGTGCGGCGCGATGGTTTCAGAAGTGCTGCGACTGACATATGAGGAACGACTGCGGCTGACACAACTGATGGTGGAACTGACGGCGGGCCGAGGGATGGTGATTGCCAGTGTCGGTGCAGAGAGTACGCGGCAGGCAGTGGCTTATGCGAATCAGGCTGAAGAGGTTGGCTGCTCTGCGATCATGGCGATTCCCCCGGTGACGACTGCCCTGCCCGACGCGGCGCTGTGGGATTATTTTTCCACACTGGCAAATCAGTGTAAACTGCCGCTGGTGGTGCAGGATGCTTCGTCTTATGTCGGTCGCGCGATTTCGATTGAGTTTTATCGACGACTGCTGGATGAGTTCGGTCCGGAAAAGATTCTGTTCAAACCGGAAGCCTCGCCAATTGGACCCAATCTGTCTGCGCTGCGGGATGCGACGGGGGGACGGGCACGCATTTTTGATGGTTCGGGGGGCATTCTGCTGGTAGACGCCTATCGACGTGGAATCACTGGGACGATGCCGGGCGTGGATCTGCTGGATGGCATCATGGCGTTGTGGAAGGCGCTGCAGGCCGGAGATGATGCTGCCATCTATCGAATTTATTTTCCAATCTGTGCGATTGTGGCGCTGCAGTTACAGGCGGGGCTGGACGGTTTTCTGGCGATTGAAAAGTATCTGCTGGTCAAGCGGGGGATATTTAGTTCGGACCAGCGCTGTGAGCCAAACGCCTGGAGTCTGGATGAAGAGACCCGTGCGGAAGTGGATCGGCTGTTTGAACTGCTGATGAAATCAATAACAGAAGAATAAGACTACCAGCCGAGAGGGACGATCTTAGTGACCGATCAGGACGAGCTGAAAACTGCTTCCCAAGGCCCCGCTACACGGGCACGCTTTCTGGTACTGACTTTGTTGTGCCTGGTGGCTGCGGTGGCTTACATCAGTCGGAATGCGATCTCGGTACCTGCCGGACTGATTCAAAAAGAACTGGGAATCGACTCCCTCCAGATGGGCTGGGTGATGAGCGCCTTTTTCTGGAGCTATGCCCTGGCACAGATTCCGAGCGGCTGGCTGGCGCATGTGTGGGGGACGCGACGTTCGCTGACCGCGTTTGCTATCCTGTGGTCGATTGCGACGGCGCTGACGGGCATGGTGACCGGGTTCTGGATGCTGATTGGGGTGCGTCTGATTTTTGGAATCTCGCAGGCGGGAATCTTTCCCTGTTGTGCGAGTACGATTTCCAAGTGGCTGCCCCATGCGCGGCGGGGAATTGCCAGTGGTCTGTTGGGAAGTTTCATGTCGATCGGCAGTGCCTTCGGTGCGTTCAGCATCGGTGTGTTGCTGGCGGGGATTCATACTGAAAGCATCAATCTGCCGGGAATCGGCTGGCGGGCGATTATGTATCTGTGCGCGGTCCCAGGCGTGGTGTGGGCGATTGTCTTCTATTACTGGTTCCGCGACCGACCCGAAAAACATCGTGGTGTGAATGCGGCAGAACTGCAGATCATTCGAGGTGATGAGGTTGAAACGCCAGAAGAACAACCAAAGGACGAGAGGAAGAATGAACATGGCGAGCCGACTCCCTGGGGGCAGATCCTGACGAGTTTCTCGATGTGGATGATTTGCGGTCAGCAGTTCTTTCGGGCTGCGGGGAATATTTTTTACATGACCTGGTTTCCGGTTTACCTGCAGAAGGCGCGGGGTATCAGCCTGGCTTCTTCCGGGCTCCTGACGAGTCTTCCGCTGTTGACGTTTGTGATTGGAAATTTCCTGGGAGGTGTGGTGGTGGACTGGGTGTTGCAGCGCACCGGCAGCCGCCGCTGGAGCCGACAGGGAGTTGCGATTGTGGCGATGCTGGGCTGCGGACTATGTACGCTGTGTGCCTACTTTGTGCAGGAAATGACGCTGGCGATGACACTGATTTCGGTCAGCATGTTTTTTGCCGGTTTGGGAGGTGCCTGCGGTTATACGGTGACGATTGACAAAGGGGGCCAGCATGTGGCGCCGATTTTCGGGATGATGAATATGATGGGAAACCTGGGAGCGGCCCTGCTCCCGGTGATTGTGGGGGTGATGTTCAAAGCCGGTCTGTATGGACTGGTCCTGATTCTGATGGCGGGGATTTATGTGAGTGCCGCGTTATGCTGGATGCTGCTCAACCCGAACGGGACCGTATTTGACGAAACGCGTTCAGGGCGGGCCTAAAAAAACTCTGACCAACGTAAGCCGGTCAGAGTGGAATTGTTTCTGTTGATTCAGCCAATGGAATTTAATTCAGACTCCAGAAAATGATGTAGGTTCCGACAATCACGGTGTAGCTGAAGGTACAGACCATTAAAACGGTGAGAAATTTTCCCGCGCTGGCGTCTTCGGTGGCCATCGTTTCGATTTCTGCTTCCGAGTAAGGGAGTTCCTGGCTGGGCTGTGGTTCATTCATGTGGTCGGCTCTGTTTCGGACTGTCTGGAGTGATAGGTTTATTTTTCAAGCAGTTGCAGTAACAGGTTACTGGAAGGATACGGGTGACCGCAATGCTGAACGAAGGCTTCGCCGTAGGCGGCGCCAATTTTTTCACCGCGGGCTGCTGACCAGCGTTCGGTTCCGTCCAGATATTCATCGAGTCCGTGCTGTTTGCGGAGCCAGGCCCGCTGGCTTTCATGACAGGCCAGCATCTTGATTTTCAGATCGAAGGTATCTGAGATATCAATGATGAACTGCGGCTCGATCGGGTTCCCGAAGTAATCGCAGCCTTCAATGGGATCGACATAATAGAGATGCGGGATCTTTTCCGTGGGAGGAGCCGGCTGAAACTGATGAGTGGTGTAATTGGGAGCGGAGGCACCAAAGCAGGCATCGCGGACCAGGCGGCTGGTCATTTCGTGGTCGCTCATATAGTCAACAGGAGGAGCGGTGATAACGATGTCCGGGCGGGCTTTGCGGACGGCTTCGGTGACCCGCTGACGGGAATCCTGATCGATCACGATGGACAGATCGCGGAATTCGAGGCACATGTAATCGGCTCCCAGCATATCGGCTGCTTTTTGGGCTTCGGCGCGGCGAACATTGGCGATTTCCACCGGTCCCATTTCCGCACTGCCGCAGTCGCCGGCAGTCATCGTGGCAATCGTAATGTGGCATCCCAGCTCTTTGAGTCGGGCTAAAGTGCCCGCGCACTGGATTTCAATATCGTCAGGATGGGCGTGAATCGCGAGAATTCGCGGAGATTCGGCCTGATTCGCCATGGAAATTTCTCTCTCTGTACAATTAGGTCAAATTATTGGTAGTGAGCTTGTCGTGAGAATAGTTATAATAAACATTCATAAAAAAAACACGCACACCGGGGCTACTGTTCGCGTGGTTACTTTAAATTCGTGGTTCAGTCCGGTGAAATCGTTAAAAATAGAGATGTGATTCTGCTGGAGAATGATTTCCTCTTCTTTCTTGCTTTACAGGTAAAAATCGTCTGATGGCTATCGATATTTCACGTTCAGTTCACGTTACCCCCAAGTCCAAATTTGTGCGTCATACAAAAGTGCCCACGGTCATTTTCGAGACGTCGACTGAACTGGCTAAATATGTTGCCGGGGTGGTAGCAGATCTGATTCGAAAGAAGAATAACGCCGGCAAATCGGCTATTCTGGGGCTCCCTACCGGTTCGACACCACTGGGCGTGTACCGTGAACTGATTCGCCTGCACAACGAAGAGGGTCTGGACTTTTCCAACGTCATTACATTCAACCTGGATGAATACTGGCCAATGGAGCCGGATTCGATTCACAGTTACCACAAATTCATGCAGGAAAACTTTTTCGATCATGTGAATGTCAAACCAGAGAATATTCATATTCCCCGCGGTGATATCCCGGCAGAAGAAGTGGATCTGTTCTGCGAAGAATATGAACGAGCCATCGAAGAGGTAGGCGGGCTGGATCTGCAACTGTTGGGGATTGGACGTTCAGGGCACATCGGTTTCAACGAACCGGGAAGTGCCCGGAACAGCCTGACGCGACTGGTGAATCTGGACCCCGTCACCCGGCGCGACGCGGCAAGTGGCTTTTTCGGTGAAGACAACGTGCCTCATCACGCCATCACGATGGGAGTCGGCAGTATTCTGTCGGCGAAGAAAATTATCATCATGGCTCTGGGTGAGCATAAAGCGACCGTGGTCAAAAAAGCGGCGGAACTCGAAGTCACCGATGACGTTTCCGCCAGTTTTCTGCAGACGCATACGAATTCTCTGTTCGCGGTAGACAGTGCAGCAGCTGCAGAACTGACGGCGGTCAAGACTCCCTGGATCGTCGGAAACATTGAATGGACGCCCATTCTGGAGAAAAAAGCGGTGATCTGGCTTTCAGGTGAGGTTGGAAAACCTCTGTTGAAACTGGAAGCAGAAGACTTTCTGCATAATCACCTGCATCAGTTGCTGCAAAAATACGGCTCTGTCGCCCAGATTCGTGAAAGTGTTTTTGATTCACTGCTGGAAGGGATCTGTACCAAGCCAGCGGGTATTGAACCTCAGCGTGTGATCGTCTTCAGCCCGCATCCTGATGATGATGTGATCTCGATGGGGGGCACGCTGATTACCCTGGCCGACCAGGGGCACGAAGTCTATATCGCTTATATGACCAGCGGAAATATCGCAGTGTTCGATCACGATGCATTGCGGCATATCGATTTCGTTTGTGAGTTTCACAAGCTGTTTCATGCGGATGATCAGGCAGTACTGGAGAACTTGCAGAATCTGAAAGCAAGCATTGAAAACAAAAAAGCGGGTGATCTTGATACCCCGGAGATGCTGGGGATTAAAGGTTTGATCCGAAAAACAGAAGCGACCGCCGGTGCAGATGTCGCGGGAGTACCAGAGGAACGCCTGCGGTTTCTGGATTTACCGTTCTACCGTACCGGACAGGTTTCCAAGAAGCCGATCGGAGAAGAAGATATCGCCATCGTGGCAGACCTGCTGCGAGAAGTGAATCCGCATCAGATCTATGTTGCCGGCGATCTGTCCGATCCGCATGGAACTCACCGGGTTTGTGCCGAAGCTGTGATCAATGCAGTGAATGTGGTGGCTGATGAAGGAATTACTCCTGAATTCTGGATGTATCGCGGGGCCTGGGAAGAGTATGAACCGCATGAGATTGAACGGGCGGTTCCATTAAGTCCGGAAGTGGTGCTGCGAAAACGGGAAGCCATTTTCAAGCATGAGTCACAGAAGGACAGTGCTTTTTATCCGGGAAGCGATAAACGGGAATTCTGGGTGCGTGCGGAAGATCGAACTCGAAATACAGCCAGAGTTTATAATGAACTGGGGCTGCCCGAATATTTTGCGATTGAAGCTTTCAAACATTATCATGGCGAGCTTTGAACCGATTTTGTGACTGATTTAAAGCGAGTCTCCCCTGCTCTCAGCAGCGAGTGAGGAAAACTGTCGGAAATCGGTCTCTGAATTGTAATTTTTTCCAGCTTCGTCTTGCCTTAAAAGTGCATTTTCGCGTAAAACTCGCGGCATAAAGTGTTATACACAGGAATTTTGCTGAGGGAGTGGCAGAATTCGCTTCAGGGCGTCTTCCGCAGAACTGTAACGGTCACTAATCAGATTGACGCGGGCCAAACGTTACAGTACCCCAATTCGGGAACAGACATTTCGCAACCTCGGTTCTTCAAATAGTGACAGACTCTCAAAGGAAGGAGAGCAATAAACGATGAGGCATCGACATCAAATCCTTTCAATCGCAGCAGGTTTGCTGTTAATCACTCAGTTTGGTTGTGGCGGCGGAGATTCTGCTGCCCCTCAGGCCACTGGAAATCTCACCGACGGAAAACTGGACGGTGCTCCCGCGGATACTCAACTGCAGGCCGTACCTAAGGCTTCGATTACTCAGGTTTCCCAGACGGGTTCTGGTCCTGAGTTAACGCCTAACATGGTGCAGACAGCCAGCCTGGAACGCGAGCAGCGTGATCTGGATGATCTGGATGAGGATGAACCTACCCTGGCAGATGAAAAAGTCGAAATTCAGGAATTGAAGGAAGGGTCTGCCGAATGGAATGTGCGGGAGATTACCCGGCTGAAAGTTCTGGCCATTCCCAAGACGGAGAATGTCGAAGAGCTGAAAGCTGCCCGGTTAGAGCGGAATAAGAAAATCATTCAACTGGCAATGGAAGCGGTCAAACAGACACACGCTGACAAAGAAAAACAGCGGCTGTTTTCAGTCTGTATCAATCATCTGCTCGATGCCCATCTGCAACTGGCATTACAGGGCGATCAGGAAAGTATCGATGCGTTGTACGATCATTCCGAGTCCCTGTTTAAACGCGATCCCAAATCGCAGTCTGCCGCGGATGCTGGCTTCACCGTGGCCAAGTTTGCGAATACCAGTGCACAACGTTTTGCGAAACAGGACCCGCGCTGGATTGAAGAGTTCGTCAAGCAGTCACGCCTGTTTGCATCACGGTTTCCTCAGGAAACGGTACGTGCTCCCCAGCTTTTACAGGCGGCAGCAGAAACCAGCCAGCTTTATGGTTTGAACCAGCAGGCACTGGATTGCTGCCTCGATCTGGAGTCGCGGTTTCCTAAAAGTAATGAGACCGCTCAGGTTCTTGGATTGTCACGCCGGTTGAAGCTGAAAGGGCATCCCCTGCAGCTGGCAGGAGAAACGATCGAAGGTGGTTTTGTTTCGATTGATGATTACAAAGGAAGCGTGGTGCTGGTCGTATTCTGGGCAACGACAGCACGGCCTTTTATCGAACAGCTGCCTGAGATTCAGGCGTTGTCACAAAAGTACCGCAAGTACGGATTTGAAATTGTCGGGGTGAACCTGGATCTGGAAGAACCCGCCATTGATGCGTTTCAGGAAAAGACGCCTTTGGACTGGCGGCAGATCTTTTATTCCGCACGCGATAAGCGAGGCTGGAATAATCCGGCAGCCGTGTATTACGGCGTGAGAACTGTGCCGATGCTGATGCTGGTCGATCATACCGGGGTTACCGAGGTGGTAACTTCGAATGCGAAAGATCTGGAAGAGCCACTGCGGTCGCTCTTGCGAAAGAAGACAGCAGCCAACGCGAAGTAGCTGATTAGACTGCATAATCAACGCTCCGAAGGTTCCTGGGATCCTCGGAGCGTTTTTTATTGAATCCTGCTGTTTTATGGAAGCGGGGTGGCAGGTTTGAATTCCTGCAGGCGTTCGCCAACCACTTTGTTGTCGGGCATCAGGGTTCCCATGACAGACGCTAACGCTGTATTCAGTTTAGGGTCAGTGGCGGCCTGATAGGCTTCCCGGATTGATGCGACTTCTTTCGAATCAACGAGCAGCCCGAATTTCTGGATATGAAAAGCCAGCTGCAGAGCGGCGATCTCTTTGACGTCGTTCTCGATGGTTTTATTAGTCACGATCGTGACCAGATCTGCCTGAGCCGTCCGAGTGGGAATGCCGCCCAGTGTAATCAGGGCATTGGATGCCAGTGATCGATCGGTGACCAGTTGCAGCAAAGGTTTTTCTGCTGGTGTAAGATCATAGAGTCTGTTTCTCTGGCTGGACGCGATGTGTGAGAGCCAGTACAGAGCAGCAGCCCGATACTCTGAACGGAGTTCGCCGGTCAGTTCCGGAGTTTTCAAGCTGTTAAGAAATGGTTTGACCTGATTCCCGATGTCATCTGTATTTTCTGATTCTACGATATACAGCACCAGCGGATAATGTCGCGTGACGTATTCGATTTTATTTTTCAGACGGAGTGGGCCGTAAATGATGATCGGAATATTGGCAGTACGGGAATCAGCCTTGAGATTGGCAATGGTCTGCGAAAGGCCCCAGCGCATGATATTGTATTCCAGGGCAATAAATTCGACATCCATACGCTGGGTGGCTGCTTTGAATCCTGCCATTCCGGTCTGAGTGGGCTCTGTTTCATAACCAAGTTCATGAAACACGCCTGACATTGTCTGACCACGGGGAATGCTGCTGTCGACAACGATGGCCGCCTGTTTTCCTGCTCCTCCCAAGGCCCGTGTCAGGATGGCAACGACGCGCGTTGCTCCCGGAAATGTGCTGGTGGGATCAAGCTGCATAATGGCAGTCGCTGCCGCGAACTGTACCCGGCGGTCGGGATAATTCAAAGCTGCGATCAGCGAGGAGTGCTGATCCAGTTTTTCATACAGCAGGTTACGGGAACCAATCTGTCCCAGCGCTTTTAAGGCAGCCAGTGCACTGGGAGTGTGTCCCTGTTTCATTGCCAGGGCCAGTACCTGGCTGACCGCTTTCGGACCGGAAAGTAACGCGAGATTGAACGCTGTGCCCGGCCCTTCCGGCAGTGGATGATTCCAGCCGACATGATAAGCTTCGAGGGCAAGCACCATTGCCAGATACAGTGTCTGCACATCCTGTTTGTCCGGTGACATCTCTAGTGCTTCTTTGGCCAGACGCTGGCCTTCGATCAGACCGACTTCCTGCGCAGCCAGTTCTTTCTCTACGACTGTCTGTTGGGTTGTGTCCCAGACCCAGATTTTCTGTTTTTCAGTGGAATCAACATGATTTTTGTAAAACTGCAAAGCTGCGTTTTTTAATACCTGCTGTGCTTCGTGCCGGTTGAGCTCAAATACATTTCGGGGGTCTTTACCCAGGATTTTGGAAAGGGCCTGGCGGGCTGCGATCTGTACGCTCTGTTCCTGACTTTGTGAAAAGGCTGGATTCCAGAGGTAGAGAGCAGCAGACGGATCGGCGATGTCTCCCAGAACTTCAGCGGCGATCTTACGGACTCGATTCTCTGGTGCCCGCAAGGCTGCGATCAGCGGTGCGACAACCGGTTTCCCCAGTTGTGATAAAGCGAAGGCGAGTTCATCATTTTTCTCAGGATCTTCGCTGCGATTTAACTGTTTCAGGATGGGGGGCGCCACAATAGATCCGGCAGATTTGAGCTGGATGATTGCAATGTTTCGATCCGTGGGAGTGCCTGAAAGATCGTTGATTAGCTTATCGATACGAGCGGGGTCGGTGGCAAAAGCACGAAAGGCGGCTTCCATCTGATTCAGCAGAGTGATTGATTCCGGCTGTAACGCTTTGTTATTCGCCAGCGAGAGAAATGCAGCGGGACCATGTTCATCGCGGAGTTTCAACAGGGTTTCCTGGTCGAGATTCGCTTTCAGCAGTTCATCCAGGTACGGTTTGGCTGAAGCAGCATGTCCGAGCCCGGTAAGTTGAATGACAGCCTGCAGCATTTGAGCGGGTGTTTCGGGTTTCGACAGCAGGATCTCATCGGGGGAAAGACTGGAAATCGATTCTGACTTTTGAATTTGCGGCGGAATTTCATCCTGTGACCAGACGTGTGAGGACGTACTCAGGGTACAGAGAATGACCAGAGCAAATGCTGCCAGGATCCGATTATAAAAAGACATTCAGTCGACTCCGTGTCGTCATGGTTGTCGGCTATTCATGGGGCTGCCTGCAAACAGACCCGTTTCCGGTGCTGTCAGACTGGCAGATTGAATATCTCTGATGGGAATACACAGTTACAGAAATAATATACTATTCTTAACACCTTACCCAAAACAACATAATTCAATTATTTCGTTTCAAGTCTTCACAGAAATCAGGTGGTATGTATTCAAATAGACATATTCAGTGTAGAAGCTTCTGTATCTAGTATCATCGTTTCTGACGGCGATAACGGTACAATCGAAGAAAGAGGATGCACGTATCTTTGCTGTACCCAATGTATTACAGAGCGCAAGAACCGGATAACTGTTACAACCCTACCCGGAGAAGACTGATCTTCTGAACATTTTCGAGAGTGAGACGGACCGTCTCATTGTACTCAGGTCTGTTCCAGTGCAATCAGTTCTTCGTAGGTTTCCCGTCGACGAATGACCTGGTATTCGCTGCCATCGACCAGAATTTCCGCACTGCGGGGTCGAGCGTTGTAATTGCTGCTCATCACAGAGCCATAAGCCCCTGCGCTGAACATGCAGAGATAGTCACCCCGCTGCATGGGGGGCAGATAGCGGTCTTTCGCGAAATAGTCACAGGATTCACAGACCGGGCCGACGACATCAGCCGGTTCACAGCCTTCAATCTCCCCTTCACAGTCAAACGGCATCGGAACCGCTGGTTTGACAGGCCAGACGCGATGGTATGAGTCATACATCGCAGGCCGAACGAGATCGGTCATGCCACCATCCTGAATGTAGAACAGTTTGCCCCCTTCCCGCTTGGTAAAGACGATCTGGCTGATTAATACACCGGAATTCCCGGCGATGAAGCGACCTGGCTCCAGTGCCAGACGGCAGCCGATTTCTTTAATCGTGGGGACAATCACATCCGCATAAGTTTGAGCGGAGGGGCCTTCGTCGGTTTTATAGCTGATCCCGAAACCGCCTCCCAGATTGAGCCAGTTCGTGTTGTGACCTTTCTCACGCAGCTGGGAGATGACTTCCGCTCCCTTCTTAACTGCCTTGGCATAAGGGTCGGTTGAAAGAATCGGAGAACCCAGGTGCATGTGAATGCCGGTCAGTTCCAGGTGTTCGTCTTTCAGCACTTTGTCGGCCAGTTCGGTGGCCCGTTCGATATCCATGCCGAACTTGTTGCCCTTTTTGCCGGTGGTTGTTTTATGATGTGTTTTGGCGTCGATATCCGGGTTCAGACGCAGAGCGACGCGGCCGACGCAGTTCAGTTCCGCGGCAATGCGGGCGATTGCATCGAGTTCGGCTTCACTTTCGACGTCGAACATCAGGATATCCGCTTGCAGTGCCTGACGGATTTCTTCATCGGTTTTCCCAACACCGGCAAAGACAACGCGCGAGGTGTCTGCACCAGCCTGCTGGACGCGGAACAGTTCTCCCCCCGAGACGACATCGAAACTGCTGCCGGCGTCGTTCATCGTTTTGAGAATGCTCAGGTTTCCGTTGGCTTTGACGGAATAGCAGATCACCGGATCGACTTCGGCAAACGCGTCCTGAATTTCTTTCAATCGACCCAGAAAGTCTGATTTGGAATAAACCCACAGTGGAGTTCCGAACTCTTCTGCCAGTTGAGCGACGGGGACATTTTCACAAAACAGTTCACCATTCTGGTAATGAAATGCAGACATTGCGTAGCCTTTTCGATGTAATCTTTTGAAAATGACACTGGCGGGACGAACTCTTCAGGCGGGAATCCGCCCGCAGTGACGATAGTGAAGACGCGAAAACAGTTTAGGTGCAGGCTTTATGTTTAGCGAGCAACTCGGCAATCTGAACAGCATTCGTTGCTGCCCCTTTACGGAGGTTATCGCTGACACACCAGAAACTGAGTCCGTTCGGAGAAGAAATATCACGACGGATTCGACCGATATAGACTTCATCGCTGCCATCACAGGTGGAAGGGAGCGGGTACGACAGGTTCTGCAGGTCATCGACGACCGTAATTCCCGGGAAGTCAGAGAATAACTTTCGCGCTTCTTCCGGTGAGATCGGTCGTTCTGTCTCAACCGTGATGGTTTCGCTGTGGCAGTTGGCAACAGGAATCCGCACGCAGGTCGGGTTGATCTGGATCGTTTCATCACCCAGGATTTTGCGGGTTTCGTACACCATTTTCATTTCTTCGCTGGTGTAACCTTCTTCCTTTTCACTGCCGATCTGTGGGATAGCATTGAAGGCGATCGGGTGGGCAAAGACTTTATAATCGTGCTCTTTGCCGTCGAGGTAGGCTCGGGATCCTTCCATCAGATCGCTGGTTCCTGCGACTCCGGCGCCACTGGTTGCCTGGTAGGTACTGACGATCACTCGGCGAACCGGGGAAGCATCGTGCAGTGGTTTCAGAGCCATCACCATCTGTGTCGTGGAACAGTTCGGGCTGGCAATAATGCCTTTGGCTTCGAGGGCGGCTTCCGGGTTGATCTCCGGAATCACGAGCGCCACTTCGGGCTTCATCCGCCAGTAACCGGATTCATCGATAACAATCGCACCCGCTTCTACTGCAGAGGGAAGAAATTCGGCTGCAACATCATCGGGAGTGGAGGCGATGACCAGTTCCACGCCAGCGAAGGAATCTTTTGTCAATTCTTCCAGTGTGTAGGTTTTACCTTGGAATTCCAGTGTTTTGCCTGCGGAGCGCGCTGAGGCCAGAAATCGAAATTGTTTCGCCTGGAAGTTCCGGTCTTCCAGCAGTTTCCGCATGATATGCCCGACGGCACCGGTGGCACCAATAATGGCGACAGTATCAAACACTTTGAATTCTCCAGTAAACAAAAAGGATAAAAGTCTTTTAACAGAATAACTTTAGGTCAATTACTATTACTCAGGTTTACGATAACAGTAATTCAGGTTCTTGCCTCTTTCGAGAAGGTCATTGTCAAAGGTGACAGATCCCGGGAAAAGAGGTTCAGAGCATCACCGGGGATCGAAGAACGATCAAAAACCCGATTGAACGGGACATTATATGGTCTGAAGGTGGATTCGTCCAATGCTGGGCAGGTGTTGTCTGAAGAGTCATGATTTCTGAAGAAACTTAATCCCCCACAGAGCGGGATTTGTTCTGGTATCGAGGTAATTTACGAGCTTTTTAACAGCAAAGTCCAAATTTCGGGAAGCGATGCTACTAGGGGCAAAACAGTGCTGATATACTCCACAGGAGTGAAATCAAGTCAGTGAGAGAGATTGTCTCGCCTGAAATTTTAAGAAGAAGAAAACGAGCAGGTACCGTACACGATGAAAGTTTTAGTGATTGGTCAGGGAGGCCGCGAACACGCGCTGGTCTGGAAACTGGCCCAGTCGGAGAGTGTCAGCCAGGTTTTTTGTGCTCCTGGAAATGCCGGAACCCAGCTGGATGGAACGAATGTCCCCATCAGCGTCAGTGATATTCCCAAGATGGTCGCTTTCGCGAAAGAAGAAGGGATCCAGCTGGCAGTGGTTGGCCCGGAAGTGCCACTGGTCGCCGGGATGTCAGATGCGCTGCGTGCCGCCGGGATTCCTGTGTTTGGTCCGTCGAAGGCGGCCGCTGAACTGGAAGGCAGTAAGTCATTTGCCAAGCAGATGATGTGGAAGGCCAATGTTCCGACAGCCAAGTCTGAAACATTCAATAATTTTGAAGCTGCAGAAGCTTATCTGGAAGATCGCGAAGAACAGCCCCTCGTCATCAAGGCCGATGGTCTGGCTGCCGGTAAGGGAGTTCTGATCTGCGATACCAAACAGGAAGCACTTGACGCCATCAAGTCGCTGATGAAAATTCGCGAGTTTGGTGATGCGGGAAGAACAGTGATCATCGAAGAAAAACTGATCGGTCAGGAAGTCAGTATTCTGGCGATCGTCAGCGGTTCGACGATTGTGCCTCTGGAAACATCTCAGGATCACAAGGCTGCCTACGATGATGACAAAGGACCCAATACCGGCGGAATGGGCGCTTACAGCCCTGCTCCCCTGGTGACACCGGATCTGATGGATGAGATCATCGAGAAGATTCTCGTGCCGATGGTCAACGTCATGAAAATTGAAGACCGTCCGTTTAACGGCATCCTGTATGCCGGACTGATGATTACCAATCAGGGGCCCAAAGTGCTGGAATTCAATGTGCGGTTTGGAGATCCCGAAGCCCAGCCGGTCCTGATGCGGCTCAAAACGGACCTCGCACAACTGCTGCTGGCAGCTGCGGAAGAGCGTCTGGATGAAATTGACGATCTGGAATGGGATGAACGGCCGACGGTTTGCGTGGTGATGGCGTCGGAAGGTTATCCTGATGAGTACGAAAAAGGGAAAGTCATTCGCGGCTTAAATGAAGCGGCTGAATTGCCTGATACCAAAGTCTTTCACGCAGGTACCACGATGAAAGACGATCAGGTTGTGACTGACGGTGGTCGCGTGCTGGGTGTAACGGCGATTGGTGAAAGCATCAGTCAGGCCAAACTGAAAGCGTATCAGGCAGTCAAATGCATCCGCTGGGATGGTGCCTGGTGCCGCAAGGATATTTCAGATAAGGCTCGCTGAGCCCCCGAGTTCCCTTAAGCATTGAAAGAATGTGCTCGATCAGCCATGCCTGATGAAATTCGAACCTGCTTACTGCCTGTGTTTTCACAACCGGAAGACTTTTCGGGGAGCACTGCCGTGATCCTCGATATTCTTCGCGCTTCCTCTACGATTACGACAGCATTGCATTCCGGTGCCGCTGCTGTCATTCCCTGTCAGGAAATTGAGGAAGCCCAGGAGATCGCTGGTAAACTGATTGAAACTTCTGATTCAGGTGTTTTACTTGGCGGAGAACGCATGGGAGTCATGATCGAAGGTTTCGATCTGGATAACTCCCCTGCCCGTTACTCTGCCGATGTGGTCTCAGGAAAACAGATCGTATTTACGACAAGTAATGGAACGCGGGCTTTGAAACGTGCGATTCAGGCAAGTCGGATCCTGATTGGTTCGTTTTTGAATCTGTCTGCAGTCGTGAAAGAATTGAGTCAACGTGCTGGTGTGGTTTACCTGGTCTGCGCGGGAACAGATGGAGCCATTACCGGGGAAGACTGTCTGTGTGCAGGCGCGATCGCTGCTGGATTACAGGAAATTGCCGGCGGGAATCTGACTTTGGATGATGCAAGCAGAATGGTCGTCGACTATTATCAAACGCAGGTCAGCGGTCCGGGGGGATTGCTGACTGCGATGCGTGCCAGTCAGGGGGGGCGAAATCTGATTCAACGTGGCTTTGAAGAGGATATTCGACTATGCTCCGAATGTGATCGTTACTCGGCACTGCCTGAGTACTGTCACGAATCGGGAAAAATCATGTTATCTTCAGCAGGTTGAATCGCTGCTGTCTTAAATAAGTAATCATAAATTCGTTTTACGAGAGTGTCTTACTGAAGACAAAAGGGAAAGACCAGAACAATGAAAAAAGAGATGGAGAAAATCGTAGCGTTGTGTAAACGGCGCGGGTTTATTTTTCAGTCGTCTGAAATTTACGGCGGTCTGCAGGGGTTCTGGGATTATGGTCCGCTGGGAGTGGAGCTCAAACGGAATGTGAGAGAAGCCTGGTGGTCTGACATGATTACCACCCACAACGAACTGGTTGCGCCGGAAGGGGCACCGAAGCCGTTCTCCATGACCGGTGTGGAAACCACGATCATCATGCATCCCAGCGTCTGGAAAAGCTCCGGACACTTTGACCTGTTTCATGACTTTATGGTCGATTCCAAGGAGTCCAAAGCCCGGTTTCGTGTCGACCATGTGTCGGTGGCCGTTGCTTATGCTGCGGATCAGACTCCGGTTGCCTGTGAAACCTATATGGCTGATATCGGCGAAGAAGGACTATCGAAAACCAAACGCAAACGCCTGGAAAAAGCGATTGCCGAATATGAAAAAGAACAAGGTCTGGACGCCAGTGAAACGCCACAGATTACCGTCTGTAATCTGATGGAATATCGGAAAAAAATGGCAGACGCGAATATTCCCATGACCGGAAAGCTGGAAGCACGCTGTCCTGAAACTGGGGGCGAACTGACCGAGCCTCGCGAATTCAACCTGATGTTCAAAACAATCATCGGTGCGCTCTCAGGTGAAGAAGGAACCGCGTTCCTGCGACCGGAAACTGCTCAGGGGATGTTTGTGAACTTCAAAAATGTGGTCGACAGTGGGCGCGTGAAAGTGCCTTTCGGGATCGCACAGATCGGTAAAAGTTTCCGAAATGAAATTACGCCCCGGAACTACATCTTCCGTTCGCGCGAGTTCGAGCAGATGGAAATGGAATTCTTCTGTCATCCGGATGAATCGTTTGAGTGGTACCAATACTGGCGGGATCGTCGCTACGCCTGGTACATCAAGCATGGGATTGCAGAAGACAATCTGATTCTGCGCGATCATACTAAGGAAGAACTGGCACACTATTCTGTCGGGACAGCTGACGTTGAGTATGCCTTCCCGTTCATGGAAGAGAATGAATATGGAGAACTGGAAGGAATTGCTCACCGTGGTGACTTCGACCTGCGTTCGCATATGGAAGGTAAGCTGGTCCGTGAAGGTGATCAACTGGTCGTCGAGAAGAACGAGCATGGTCAGCCTAAGTACAAAGGGAGTGGCAAGGATCTGACCTACTTTGATGATCAGACTCGCGAACGGTTCATTCCGCATGTGATTGAACCGGCTGCCGGTGCCGACCGGGCAACGCTGGCGTTTCTGTGTGAAGCCTATTACGAAGATGAACAACCGGATGAAAAAGGTGAAATGCAGACGCGAACGGTGATGCGGTTCCATCCGCGACTGGCTCCTGTCAAAGTGGCCGTATTTCCGCTGATCAAAAAAGCGGGCATGCCCGAAGTCGCTTCGTCCATTTACCAGCGTCTGAAATCAGCCGGAATTCAAGCGGTTTACGATCAACAGGGAGCCATCGGACGCCGATATCGTCGTCAGGACGAGATTGGAACTCCTTTCTGCTTGACAGTGGATGGGGATACAGAACAGGATAACTGTGTGACACTGCGTGATCGTGATACACTGGAACAGGTGAGGATTCCGATCGACGATGTCGTTACAGAGATCCATAAACGAATTTATGGCTGAATGAATCTGCCCGGATCGAAAATGTTTCCTGCAAATTGAATATTGAATGAAGAGGAGTCTGTTATGGCCAACGAAAATATGGACCGCCGTGTGTTCGGCAAATATCTCGCTGGCAGTACAGCTGCTTTTCTGGCCGGTGCGAATGCGGCTTCTGCAAAAGAACCGGTGGTCGATGGCGTGACGCGTCCGTCAAATACGCTGCTGCTTGACGGTGGTGGTCAGTCAGTCTGGAATTCAACGGCACGGCACGTTCGTACCAGCGGCTGGGTTTCTCCGGACGGCAAAGTCTTTCACGAAGCAGCCCGGAATATTCCGATTGTCGAGGAAGATGAAGTCATCGTCTGTGGTGGTGGTCCTGCCGGGGTTGCTGCGGCTCTGGCTTCTGCCCGCAGTGGTGCCAAAACCCGCTTGCTGGAAGTCAATGGCTGTATCGGCGGTGTCTGGACGGCCGGCGCATTAACGCTGATCATTGATGCCCAGAATAAGCCAGGCATCATGCGTGAACTGCTGCAGAAGCTGGAAGAACGGGGAGCCAGCAATACCCTGCAGAATGGTTCGGTCGCTTACGATACGGAAAAAACCAAACTGTTACTGGAAGACCTGCTGCTGGAAGCGGGGGTCAAGATTCAACTGCACACCCGCGTGGTGGGAGCGGTAACAGACATTAATAATCGTCTGTCAGTGGTCGTAACCGAATCTAAGTCAGGGCGGCAGGCCTGGCGCGCCAAGGCCTTCATCGACTGTACCGGCGATGGCGATCTGGCGGCACAGGCAGGCTGCGGTTATGAATTTGGTCAGCCGGGTACCGGGTTGACTCAGCCGATGAGTCTGATGGTTCTGCTGACAGGGGTAACGTTAGATGGGATTGCTCAGTTCGTAAGAGGCGATGCAGAACCTCGGAATCTGGGGAACCCGAAGAAAAACCTGCTGGCAGAATTTCAGCGGGCGGGCATCGACCCTTCTTATGGGGGGCCGACGATATTTCGGGTTCGGGACGGGCTGTTTGCGATGATGGCCAATCATGAATACGGTACACTGGCCATTGATGCCGCTCATGTCACTGATGCGACATTACAGGCGCGGCGCGAAGTACACAAACTGGTCAACAGTCTGAAAAAACTGGGAGATCCCTGGACGAATCTTGAGATTATTGCGACTGCAGAACAGATCGGCACCCGCGAAGGACGCCGGATACTGGGGCGTTATTACGTTTCCAGTGAAGATCTGAAAAACGGCGCGCGGTTCGAAGACGGTATCTGCCACGTACGATTTGGAATTGACGTGCATTCCACCAATCCAGGCAAAACAAAAGCCATCGAAAAGAAACCGTTCAAATCCAAGCCTTATGATATCCCTTTGCGGGCACTGATTGCCCGGGATGTGACCGGCCTGATGATGGCAGGGCGCTGTATCAGTGGCGACTTTATCGCACACAGCAGTTATCGGGTGACCGGAAATGCTGTCGCGATGGGCGAGGCGGCCGGGGTGGCTTCTGCATTGGCGGCAACGACTGAGAAACTGCCTCACGAAGTCCCCTTCCCTGAGGTCGCGAAACAACTGGAACTGATTCGTTCTGGTGAAAACCAGCAGGTGAAAAGTTAATTGAAATTCTGAGCTCACTGTCTGCAGGATTGCTTGACCCGAACCAGTGTGGTGTTTACGCTGTCTCTTCGGAGTTCAGCGGCTGTCGTATAATGGTATTACCCCAGCTTCCCAAGCTGGTGACGAGGGTTCGATTCCCTTCAGCCGCTCTTTCTGTTCAGACTCCCTGCTCTTCGTCACCTGCGATTAATATCTACCTGTTCGGGATCAGAGTGGCTTATCGAAGAGACTCTCCAGGGAATTCGCTTTATCGCTGAAGTCGATTTCAATCGCGCTGTGCATTCCCTGTAAAATGATTTTGTGAAAGCGGGGATCGATCTGCAGTTGCAGGATTGTATCTTTCAGGATGTTGTCTTTAAAGCCGATCGTGTCACCCGTTCTGGCATCAAGAACTTCCAGCAGGAAGGAATAGCTGCGGGTTCGGGATTCTGTCCGGATTTTGCTCATGAAGATCAGGAACGGGAGCTGGTACTGTGAGGTATCGACCCAGGAACGTTTGGGAAGATTGCGGCTCCAGAGAATCTGCCCCGTTTTCCCGTCGATGCTGATTAAATCATTGTCGACATGCACCACATTCAGAAAAGAGTCGCTGACATAAAAATCGTTCTGGGGAGATCGCCTGCGGGGCGTCGTGTAGGAGAAATTGAAGTAGTAGCGTTCCTGATCTTTGAAGCCAATAAATTTATTGAGGCTTTTCAGGTATTCGTCGGGGATGATCGATTCGATGATCGTCTCACCGGTTTCTACATTGAGAATCCGCAGCCGGTTTGGAGGCAGCAGAATGGCAAGCTCTGTCTCAGAGATCTGAGTTGAGAAGCCTGTGTTCGAAACCGGTTCGTCAAGCAGGTGCTGATCAGTCAGAGGGTCCCAGAGGCGAACACGTTTTTCTGTGGTCGATGTTGTTTCGTAGAACAGCTTGCGGCCGAAGACATGGCGGGATCGGCTGTTCAAATCCAGCTCGCCTTTTCGAATCAGTTCGCCGGTAATCGTGCTATAGACGTCGTAGTTTGTACGATTAATGTTAAAGGCAACCAGCGCCTGCTGATCACCGATCAGCCCTTTGCTGGAATCACTGAGGAAGCCTGATTTGGAAGGGATATTCCTGCGTTCCCACAAGACTTTCCCGGTGGCTGGATTTAATCCGAACAAGCGGTTATCCCACTGGAAAACACAGACTCGCGGCCCGGAAGGACCAACGTAAAAGAGCGATTGTGAGGTGTTTAAGTCCTCAAATTCCTGTGTCCAGAGTGGCGTCGAAATCTCTTCATCCAGTTGCAGCAGTGAGACTCCATGAATCTTGCGGGTGCTGCCTAGTGGAATGAAATGACCGACACGGGTGTTCTGTGAATGATAAGGGTAGGAAATACGATCTGAAACTTCGATCTTTCCAATCGTCAGTCCAGCGTGCTTGTTGATTACATGCAGTTGTCCGCCGGATTTCAGCAGCAGTTGAGAGATTTCCGGCGGTGGTAGAAACTTCCGCTCATAATTTTTATATGTGTTTCTGGTTTCCGGTGGAGGTGTTCCCAGGTCGCTCTGCCTGATGATCAGGTGTGAGACCTCCCGTTGTAGAGGCTGCATCGCCTGGAAGATGGTCCAGGTCTGTGAGCCTCGATCAAAGCGGTTGACATACTGCTTTCCGGTGATGCCGGTATCGAGGGTGACTTCAGCATATTTCTTATCAAGCTCTTCGAGTAACGCAGCCGCTTCATGAGGCAGACCCGCTGTCTGCCAGAGTTCCAGCAGTTCGTAAGTGGCGTTGGCTGCGATTTGCGCATCGGGATCACTGCGGTTGAGCATCAGCAGAAATTCTGCCTGCTGGATTTGCCCCTGTTCAGTCAGTCGGGCAGCCAGGGTACTGCGGACTTCGACAGCCTGCGACCAGCTGCCGTAGGTGTCGAGAAATGCCTGTAATACAGGGATGGAACCATCTTTCAAAGCGGCCTGCTGATCTTCCGTAATTGTTGCATCCAATGCTTCACGGTCTGCTCGATCTGCTTTCTCAGTCACTTTTTCCATCAGACCGGCGATCAGACTTTTGGTGGTAACCAGGTGATCGGTATCCCCTGCCATTGCCAGCGGATGCTTGACTTCAATTTTCTTAAATTCCTCGGCGACCTCCATCAGAGCCTGATAGTTTTCCTGTTCCAGCAGATACCGTGATTTGCGTGAAAGGTAGCGTCCGCGTTCCTGCGGAGTGGTGGCCAGTCGTTCGAGTTTCGCGAGGATCTGAAATTCGTCCTGAGTCGATTGGTTCAATTCGGCATAGAGCAGTTCCCGCAGGAGGGCCTCAGAACGTGTTTTCACGTTGGCAGTCGTTGAGATTGAGAGGAGTGTCTCCAGCCTGTGTTGTGCGCTGGGTAAATTGCCCAACGCCAGTTCCAGTTCTGCTTTGAGCAGTTGGTCGCTCTGATTTTGGGGAGAGTTCAGACTCTCGCGATCGATGCCTGGTAAACTGGCCAGCAGGGCTTCTGCCTGTGGAAATGCATCGATCTGCCAGAGACCCAAAGAAATCACCTTGCCCTGATGTGCGATGATATTTCCGGGATACCAGTTGTGCTGGAGGGGTTTGTCTTTTGATTGCTGCGAAAGACTCTGATGGGCGTATGCAGCGCCCTGACGCAGTTTCTGTTTAAAATCACGGTTCAGAATCTCTGTGATTTGTGTGGTGTTACTTAAAGTAAATCCGGATTCCTTTCCCGTGGGAACATGGATGCTGAGCACGCTCCCTGTTTTGATAGGCAGCAGGTAGTTTTGCTGTGACAGAAAGCCTTTGCCGGTCACGGGACCTACATGGAGATGCCAGAGTTCTCTTCCATCCTCTATGTGCCGACCACGACAATAGTCCGATCCGACAACCAGCACGGTTTCGTCGACCACTGCGGCGATGTATTCTGCATCTTCGCGATGAACTTCTTCCCAGAGCGGGAGTCCGGTATTTATATCGACACAATGAATATAGGGGGAACCTGTGGGAAGATAAAATACCCGATGCTGATCAATCAGGGGAGCACTCGACAGACCGGGATGGCCAAAGGAGACCGGTCGGTAATACCGTTTCTGTGAAATCCGGCGGTACTGGTCTCCATCACCGTAATAATAGTTCCAGAGAAGATCGCCATTCGTTGCATCAATGGCGACCAGAGTATCCATCTGGGTCGTGCAGATCAGAACCCCCTGGCTGCTGGTCATTGGGCAATGCATATAAGAGCGTGTCCGATCTGTGAAAATCGGCTGATTCACAAAGGCAATCCCCTGTTTCCAGTGAATGGCACCGTTTTGCGGGTTGATGCACAGCACGGAGAGTTGACTGTGGTGTTCGGCGATGGCGTAAATATAATTTCCGACGGGTAATGGTGCGCCCAGGAAGTAGTAGCCTTCAATGCTCCAGGCTGGTTTAGTCTGCGTGGCTGTTGTTTTGTTAGCTGCAGGTGAAGCAGAATGTGATGCATTCTGGCTGGTTGCAGACGGTTTCCCGTTCAAAGGGAGCGCCACCAGCCGGTTCCCCTTCTGGGAGACCAGAGAAAAATGAGACGTCGATCGACGCAGTCCCATGTTGATCTGCGCCGGCGGCAGCGTATCCGGCAGGTAATCAATCGCAAAGACAAATCGACCGTTGCTGCTGAGAGAACCGTAGATCGAATTGTAATTATAAAACTTTTCCAGTGGCAGATTCTGGGAATAGGTTGAGTGTGACGGAGTGTGTTCTTCCAGTTGATCGATCAACTGGCTGAGACTGCCTGCGCTTTGAAACAGCCAGGATGTCTCCCCGGAATTCAGATCGACCGCGCGGATTCCTTTGAAATCGCGATAAATAACCAGGTCACCTGCAGCGATCGGCTGATTTACAACGGCGGTCGAGAGGTTTTCGCGAAACTGTTTGGTCTCCCAGTTTCGTAAGGTTTCCAGGGGACGGTCCTTGTTGGTTAATCCCACAGGATGGCTCCAGACCGGATTCAGGTAAGGCAGACTGGCGTCGACGGACTGATTACGTTTTGCATTCCCCTGCGAGACAAGCCAGTCGGTTGTCTTTTGCGAGGAATTACCAGCGAGTGCAGTGTCCAGAATCTGCAGCGCCTGTTCCAGCGGTAGTGTTCTGCCGGAGACGATGACGTTGGTTGCTCCGTAGGCTTCCAGAATCCGATTGGCTTTTTCGTGCTGTTGTGACTGCTGATAGGTCAGCGCGGCTTTCAGTAAGTGTACCGTTTCCAGACGCGACTGTTGCAGGCGGCTTTCAAGCAGCAGATCCCAGTAACGTGCGGCGTAATCGAAGTTCCCCAGTTCCATATAATGGGTGGCTAAATAATTCAGCGCTTCAAAACCGGCGCGCAACGGGAAAAATCGTAGTGCCAGCAGTTCATACAGTCGCAGGTCATTTGTCTGCCGCGCCTGTTGTAACAGCTGGTTTGCCTGGGGACCGGAGATACGTTCGTAGTCCGCCAGTGAGCGCGGCGAAAACCGGGAATACAGCTGTCGGGTTCGTTCGCGGAAGTTCACAGGGCGTGGCTGATCATCGGACCAGAAGAAGTAATCTTCCTGGTGATCCAGGAGTTTTTCCAGTTGGAGTGCACCTTCAGTGAACTCGCGATCCTGAAATTTCTGCTCGGCTCGTTCAAACTGAGTCTGCAGATTCCGATTTCTGTAAATTCGATGGATTAAGGCTTCGCGTTCCTCAGAGATTGACTGTTCGGGCTCGCTCTGGTCCGGGACTTCTTTCTGCTCGGGCGGGTCGAGGAATGCCAGTAATGGCTGACTGTTCTGTTTTTCACCTGAGAGTAGATAGAAACAGGGGTAAAACAGAACCGCACCCAGGCAGAGCAAGATTCTGGTTGAGGCATTCTTCGGGAACTTCATCCCCGAGAATGGAGGAAATAATCGATTCATCCTGCGGATTCTCCTCAGATCAGAAACAGGTGCCTGCCATCAAGCGCATCACCGAACACAGGCGGTAACATTATAACACAATCAGTAGGGAAACAGACAGACTAGTTTGAAAAGGAGGCCTTCCTCTTTAATATAGAGAATCACCGCATGACAAGTACAGGAAATAAGTTAGTGTTGTTGATTGTTGAATTGACATAAGTTATGTGAATCACCGACAATAGGAGAAACAGTTCCTGGACAGATTACGGAATGTATTGATTCCATCACTGAAGACTGTACAGTCGGGAGAGACAGAACCGCATGCCATGCTTCAATCACTGCAGACTCAGATTCTTCTTAAAAGCTGTTTGCGGAATGCTCCTGTGGTCTGGTCTGACAGGAACCACGCCGGGCATCGCTGAAACGAATAAAATCCCGGTGAAACAGGCGGGAAAAACGCCCGTTGATTTTACGCAGGAGGTGCAACCCCTGCTGGCGAAACACTGTTACTCCTGCCATGGACCCGATGTTCAGGAGGGGGGGTTACGCCTGGATCAGAGCGAGCTGGCATTCAAAAAACTGGAATCGGAGGCGACAGCTGTCGTACCGAATCATCCGGAACAGAGTGAGCTGATCGCGCGAATCACATCAAAAGACGACAGTCTGCAGATGCCTCCCGAGGGGGAACGTCTCAAACCGGAACAGATAGACATTCTCAAGAACTGGATCCAGCAGGGGGCGGAATGGAAAAAACACTGGGCCTTTCAACCACCAGTGCGAAAAAATCCCCCTGAACCCAACCAGAGTCAGTGGGTTAAAAATCCGATTGATGCTTTTATTCTGGCCGGACTGGAAGCCAAAGGGCTGAGCCCTGCTCCACCTGCTGATCGCGTGGCTTTAATCCGCCGCGTCTATTTTGACCTGACTGGTTTGCCTCCTGCTCCGGAAGAAGTCGATCAGTTTGTGAATGACACTTCTCCGGATGCGTACGAGAAACTGGTCGATCGCCTGCTGGCTTCCGCCCGGTATGGGGAACGCTGGGCGCGTCACTGGCTGGATCTGGTGCGTTATGCAGATACGAACAGTTTCGAACGGGATGGAAACAAGCCCAATGCCTGGCGATTTCGCGATTATGTCATTCGCTCCTTCAACGAAGATAAACCGTACGGTCAGTTTATCAAAGAACAACTGGCCGGGGATGAACTCGATCAGGTGACGAATGACACGATCATTGCGACCGGTTATTACCGTCTGGGTCTGTGGGATGACGAGCCGGCAGACCCTCTGCTGAGTTACTACAACGAACTGGACGACATCGTTTCTACAACCAGTCAGGTCTTTCTGGGGCTGACCTTAAACTGTGCCCGCTGCCACGAACATAAAATCGATCCGGTTCCGCATGAAGACTATTATCGATTTATGGCATTTTTTCATGGTTTGAATTCTTACGGGACGCGTGGAGATCAGCTCTCGTTCAACCAGACGGATATTACTACTCCTGAACTGGCGGCAAAGTATGCGAAATACGATCAGCAGAAAAACGAACTGAAGAAAAAAATGCACGGCATCGAAGAGACGGCCATCAAAAAGATGCCCGGCGTTGACCAGCGGAGATCGGAAACCCGAGAACGGGGCAAGCTGCTCAAAGAAAAACTGGCGGAATATCTGGAACCGGAACAAAGCCAGACCTATGAGGGGCTGAAAGAAGAATTAAAGCAGCTGGAAGCAGAACGCAAAAAACTACCGGCGCGGAAAGCGGCACTCAGCGTCAGACGGAGTCTGAAAGAACCCCGCGAGACCTTCGTATTGCTGCGGGGCAATCCGCATGTGCGGGGCGAAAAAGTGGAACCAGGTTTTCCGGAAATCTTCGGTGATACAGAAGTGAAAATCCCCCAACCCGGAAAAGATCAACAGACTTCGGGCAGGCGGCGTGTGCTGGCAGAATGGATTGCAGATGAGGACAACATGCTGACCTCGCGTGTGATTGTCAATCGGATCTGGCAGCATCATTTTGGCCGGGGAATTGTGCAGTCGCCGAATAATTTCGGGCAACTGGGCGTGCCTCCCACGCATCCGGAACTGCTGGACTGGCTGGCTCTGGAATTCGTCAAAGGGGGCCAGAAATTCAAGGCGTTTCATAAGCTGCTACTTATGTCGAATACCTACCAGATGTCATCCCGCTACTCGGAACAGGCGGCTGCCATCGATCCCGCCAATGATCTGTTCTGGCGGTTCAACATGCGGCGCTTGAGTGCAGAAGAAGTACGCGATTCCATGCTGGCGGTGAATGGCCGCCTGAATCTGAAAATGTATGGCCCTGGTATTTATCCGTTGATTTCTCAGGAAGTCCTGCAGGGACAGTCTCAGCCGGGCAAAGGCTGGGGCGATTCGTCGGAAGAAGAACGATCCCGACGGAGCGTTTATATTTTTGTAAAGCGTTCACTGGTAACTCCCCTGCTCTTCAACTTTGATTTTGCCGATACCGACAGCAGCTGTGCAGTTCGTTTTGTGACCACACAACCGGCTCAGGCACTGGGAATGATTAACGGTCAGTTTACCAATCGACAGGCAGAACTGTTTGCTGATCGACTGATTGAAGAAGTGGGAACCGAATATCCCGCATTTGTGACGCGGGCAATTCGCCTGGCATATGGACGTACGCCGCATACAGGTGAAGTCGATGACGGCGTACAACTGATTAAACGATTGATGGAAAAACATTCCCTGAAAGAGAAACAGGCACTGGATTATTTCTGTCTGACGATTTTGAATCGGAATGAGTTCGTCTATCTGGATTAAAAGCGATTCCGGTTACTGAAACCCGAATCATAAGACTCGATGCTTGAAGAGGACCGACGATGGCTTTAGAGCAACAGGCAAATCAACAGAACGGACATGCACAATTTTGTCGTCGCACCCGGCGGGAGTTTCTGTGGGAAGCCGGTGGTGGCTTTGCGTCAGTCGCTTTAACGGGGATGATGTCTGCAGATGGTTTTTTGAACTCACAGGCTTTTGCTGCGGACGGGGTGAGCCAGTATCAGAATCCATTGGCTCCCAAAGATCCTCACTTCAAGCCCAAAGCCAAAAGCGTCATATTCCTGTTTATGTATGGCGGTCCCAGTCATGTTGATACGTTTGACCACAAGCCCAAACTGTATGGCCTGGACGGCAAGACGGTCGCCGTGAAAACCAAGGGACGTGGCGGTGAAAAAAACGAGGGCCGCGTGGTGGGACCCAAGTGGAAGTTCAAGCAATATGGCGAATCAGGTCAGTGGGTATCTGAACTGTTTCCGCATCTGGCGACCTGTGTGGATGACATTGCATTTCTGAAATCAATGACGGCCGATTCACCCATCCATGGATCGGCGATGCTGATGATGAATTCGGGGCGCATTCTGAGCGGTTTTCCCAGTCTTGGTTCGTGGCTCAATTATGGACTGGGAACTGAGAATGAGAATCTACCGGGGTATGTCGTGATGCTCGATCCGACCGGCGGACCGATCAGTGGAGCGAAGAACTGGTCGAGTGGTTTTATGCCGGCGACTTACCAGGGAACGACGATGCGTTCGAAAGGTGCACCTCTGATCGATCTGCGTCGCCCGGAAGGTATGTCCAAAGCTGTGCAGCGGGAATTACTGGATGCCTTGAAGACTGAGAATGAAAAGCATGAAGCGACCCGGGCTGGTAACTCGGAACTGGCGGCCCGCATTGCCAGTTATGAGCTTGCATTCAAAATGCAGCAGCATGCACCTGAAGCGGCTGACCTGGCTTCTGAGACGAAGCAGACCCAGGAAATGTATGGTCTGAATAATCCTCGTACGGCTGATTTTGGCGGTCGATGTCTGCTGGCACGCAGGCTGGTGGAACGGGGAGTTCGGTTCATTCAACTTTACTCTGGAGGCAACCATAACGATGCGAACTGGGATGCACACGGCGACCTGGTGAAAAATCACAGTTATCATGCGGGAAACACGGATCAGCCTATCGCGGCGTTGATCAAGGATCTAAAGGCCCGTGGGCTGTTTGACGATACCATTATTGTCTGGGGGGGAGAATTTGGCCGGCAGCCGACCGCGGAATACGCGAAAGGGACGGGCCGCGATCATAACTCAGCCGGGTTCACGATGTGGACAGCCGGAGGTGGGATTAAAGGAGGCGTCTCTGTCGGTGCGACCGATGAACTGGGGGCCGCAGCAGTCGAGAAGCCATTTCATGTCAAACGCCTGCATGCCACGATCCTGAACCAGATGGGCCTCAATCCGAACCGGCTCTCCTATTTCTATGGCGGTCTGGATCAGAAGCTGGTCGGAGTGGAGCATACAGAGCCGATTCATGAGATTATTTAGACCTCGGATTTTTTGACCTGTTATCCTTTAATCCGACGTTGTCTGACTCTGTTTCATCTGCTGCTGCAGGCGGGTTGCGATTTTCGGGTGCTGGTCAGCCACGTTCTGTTGTTCTCCGATATCCGTTTCCAGATTATAGAGTTCCAGTGGTTTATTGGGACCTGTGCGGACTGCTTTCCATTGCCCCTCACGTAACGCTTCCTTCCCCCGGTATTTCCAGTACAGGGATTCATGCGTGGGCTGTGGCTGTCCCAATAGCGTCGGCAAATAAGAGATGCCGTCGATGTTTTGGGGGGATTCGACTCCAGCCAGATCGCAGGCTGTAGGCAGAAAGTCCCAGAAAGCGCTGATGTGGTCTGTTGTGGTGTCGGGCTTGATCTTCCCGGGCCATTTGACGATCAGTGGGACCCTGATTCCACCCTCGTACAGATCGCGTTTATAACCGCGTAACGGTCCGTTTGAGTTGAAGAATTCGACCTTGTGATTTCCTTCCTGGTGAGGTCCGTTATCGGATGTGAAGAAGATAACGGTATTGTCTTCCTGTTTCAGTTCTTTCAGCAGCGCGACAAGAGTTCCCATATCCCGATCCAGCCGCGTGATCATGGCGGCGAATCCTTTTTCAGGTGTGGGCCAGTCTTTGTCGGCGTAGATTCCATATTCGGGGACTTCCATGCCATCATTGACTGCGCGGCCTCCTTCATTATTGGCATGGGGAATCGTGTAGTGTGCCTGCAGGAAGAAAGGTCGATTGGCGTTCTGGCGGATAAACTGGAATGCTTCCCGGGTCAATAAATCATGTGAGTAGGTCTCGCGATTGACAGAGACCCGTTTCTGTGGACCGATTTTGTTTCCGGGCAGGACAACTTTCTGTTCGTTCTTCCAGAGATATTCGGGATAATAATTGTGAGCATTTCCCTGATCCAGATATCCGAACCAGAAATCGAATCCCTGCTGACTGGGAACACCACTGGTTTGAGGAAGTCCCAGTGCCCACTTACCGACACCTCCTGTGGTGTAGCCTGCTTCTTTTAAAAGCGTGGTGACTGTCGTGGTGCCTGTCGGGAAAACGTATTGTTCATTCTGGCTGATGGGGGTGTGTCCGCTATGCTGGCCCGTCAGTAAAACCAGTCGCGAAGGGCGACAGACGGTATGTCCGGAATAGTGACTGGTGAACCGCATCCCCTCTTTGGCCAGCTGATCGATATGGGGAGTTTGAATGACCTTCTGACCGTAGCAGCCCAGGTCTCCGTAACCGAGATCATCAGCCATGACGTAGATGATATTGGGCTTCGTGGCTGCTTCAGCGCGTATTTGAAACGAAATCACGAACAGGAAAAACACTGGTATTAGAAACAGAATCCGTCGCGGGCAGAGTATGGATAGCATTACAAACCTGTTACTGAGTGAATGATTATTGAGAGTGTGTTATCGATGAATATTTATCGAGATTGTTTTAAAGCCGGGAATTCAACGATGACTTTGATAGCGCCATCCCGGCGATCGCGAAACAGTTCAAATGCCTGTTGGATCTCAGCCAGTGGGAACCGATGTGTGATGATTGGCGTGACGTCGATGCGACCTTCCGCGAGCCATTGCATCGCCAGTGGAAAATCGTAATTAAAGTCGGGGTTCATGCTGGAATAAACGGTGATATTTTTGAAGACCAGATCGCGGAGACGCACCTGGTCGATGGTTTCCGGCGGGACTCCAAATACAAGAATACTGCCTGCCTGTCGACAGAGTTCGATGCAGAGGTTTAACTGCTGGTCGGCATGACCGACGGCTTCGATGACGATGTCAGGCAGTTCCCCTTTCAGGATTTCTCTGACTGCGGTAACAGGTTCCGTGTGCTGATTGCAGATCGTGGCGGTTGCACCCATGGAGGGGCTGACCTGCAATCGGGATTCAAGCAGATCGATTCCGATGATTTCTCGTGCTCCCATATTGCTGAGGGCCGCATTCATTAATTGTCCCATCGGTCCCTGCCCGACCACGGCGACTGTCTTGTCCAGCAGGTTAGGAAGTTTTTTCAAAGCGAACAGGGCCGTTCCCAGAGGTTGGGCCATCAAAGCATGTTCTTCGGGGATATTGGTGGCGATGGGAATGGTTCGCGTTTCATCCAGAATGAATCGTTCCCTGAGCCCCTGCTGCATGACGGGAACCGCCAGGACCCGGTCCCCTGTCTTCCAGCGTTGACCATTGGTGGCTGTGACGGTGCCGATCATTTCATGGAGTGAGTGGCCGATTTCGATTTCCCATTCATCGCTGCCTGTAAAGTACGGTAAGTCAGAACCGCATAGGCAGGTGGTTTCCGGCTGGAAGATAATTTCGCCGTGACCTGATTCTGCTTTGCTGACAGGTGATAATTCGGGTTCGGGGAGTTCGATGAGTTCGATTTTTCCGGGAGCGACAAGGTGGCTGGCTAACAATGAACTGATCCTGAAAAATGAGAATCCATGATTGTCCCGGAAAAAGATGTCAATTCTGGAAGCAGTCATGCGGAATGGGTATAGTAATATAAAATATACGATACAGCTTAAATTGCAATGTTGAGCCACTGCGCTGCGTCAGCAAAGCATCATTGAGACAGGAGCCTGAGAATGGACAAGCAGATCACTGTGGCGGTACTCACGAATGAAACGGGCGCACATTTAAGCCTTTACTTTGCGGCTTTGAAAGAGATCAAAGCGGTCAAAGAGGTGGTCCTGTCGGATCCCGGGCAGACTCAGGTGGAAGCGGCGCGAAGTCAACTTGGTTCAAAATTGACTGCCGTGTATGACAAACCTGAAACGCTGTTTCAGCAGGAAAAACCCGATATGGCACTCGTGACGATGCAGGCCAGTCAGGCACCACGGGCCATCAATCTGGCATTGGATCATGGCTGTCATGTGTTTTCAGAGAAACCGGCCTGTCTGAGTGTGGAGCAGTTCGAGCCCCTGGTTCAGAAGGCGGAAAGCAAACATCTGCATTTATCACTGGCCCTGGCGAATCGATTGAATCCGGAAATCCAGTTTGCCCGGTCTTTGATTCAGGGAGGTTCGCTGGGAAAGATCTACGGTGTGGAAATGACTCTGCTGGCAGATCAGACACGGCTGACAAGTCCTGCTTATCACAAGAGCTGGTATGCCCACAAGGATCAGGCGGGGGGCGGCTTTTTATCGTGGCTGGGGATTCACTGGCTTGATCTGTCGATGTATCTGACGGAGTCTTCCATTACGGATGTCGCAGGGTTTACTGCTCTGGTAGGAGGCCAGCCCATTGATGTGGAAGACTCAGCGGCACTCTCGTTTCGTTACGCTGCCGGTTTTCTGGGAACCTTGACGGCGGGTTATTATATGAAACAGGGATACCAGTCGATGATTAAAATCTGGGGAAGCAAAGGCTGGTTGGAGATGCTCCCATTTGAAGAGCGTCATCTGGAATGGACGTTGAATCACAATGGTAAAACATTGAAATTTGACAAATCGACTGAGCCGCGCGGCTATACTCCCGCTGTCGAGAAAGCGGTTCTGGCAGTTGCCAATGATCAGTCTCCGTTGCTTACCAGCCGCGAGAGTTTGAGAATCATCAGAACGATTTATGCTTTTTATGAAGCAGACAGGACCGGAAAGACCCAGTCGATTCCACAAAACTGAGCGACGATTTTCCCTTAAATGTATTCGTCGTCGTCTTTCAGGTCTTTCTCTGTAATGATGCGATGGCCCTGCTCCGATAAGGTTCTGATTCCCAGATCGATATCATCCACGCATAAGGCGATCGCGCCTCGTCCATGTCTGCGATAGAGCAGCGGATAGGTGTAATCGATGTTTACTTCCGCCTGCAGCAGCGACAGGCAGATTCGCATGTAAGGCTGTGTGTCATCGGGAAGTTCAACGCCGATCAGATCTTTTTCAAAGAAGGTGTAGTTGGAGAGTTCAAAAATCTCCCGGGCCCGCTCGTAATTGTCGAGTACAATGCGGCTCATGGCCACATCGACGGAATCGACGGTACTTAAGGCGATGATTCTGAGATCAAATTTTTCCAGCAGTTTTAATAGCTGATGGAGATACCCGACCCGGTTTTCCATAAACACACAAAATTGGCGCAGGCAAGGCCACTCTTTGCCTGGTTCCCCGGTGGGGTAGGAAGATTGATCTTCAAATTCCATCTATTATTCTCTCCACGATGTGAACAAATCAGGATTGAAAGACGGCACAGAACATCATTCGAACCTGAACTTGCAGCGTGATAGAACCAGAATATTCGGCTCTCATCAAGTTCTTATCTACCGGCAATTTAAGAAAATAACTCGATAGCGTCAATAAGAGGTCACTTCTCTGGTTCCCCGGCTGAGGAAATAAGTCTCTGCGGATCAAATTCCTCTGGAATCTATCAGGGAGATCTCTATGATTCGCATGAGAATTGGACCATGTTCCGGTTCGAGCGTTAAAAAATCAGCCTGAATCCGGGAGTTTCTGCATTGATACGTACTTTTCTGTTCGACATGGGGAATGTGCTCGCTTTTTTTTCACATGATAAGATGTGTGAACAAATGGGGGGACTCTGCGATCGATCCCGGACGGAGATCCAGAACCTGCTGATTGAATCGGGGGTTCAGTGGGAATACGAGCGTGGTAAGCTATCTCCGGCTGAATTTCACAGCTGGTTCGAACAGACTGTCGAAAAAAACATTGATTTTAATGAGTTGTTGACCGCCGGCTCAGACATTTTTGAGCTCAACACCACCATCATTCCCGTGTTGGATTCCTTAAAAACTCAGGGGTATCGACTGGTTCTCCTGTCGAATACCTGTGTTTCTCATTTTGAGTTCATCTGGAAAGAATACGAGGTCCTGCAGCGATTTGATGACTTTGTCACGTCTTACACTGCCGGTGCAATCAAGCCGGAACCGGCTATCTTCGAATGTGCGCTGGAAAAGATTCAGTGTGCGCCAGCAGAAGCATTTTATACGGATGATATTCCCGAATATATCAGTCAGGCGCGCCAACTGGGGCTGCAGGCAGAAGTTTTTACTGACACCGAGACGCTGATTCAACAGCTGGCGCAGCGGGACATCCGGGTCTGAGTGAAACTGCTCTGCATCCGGATGATGTTTCGCAATGTTAGCCGAATAAACCTCCGGTTAACAGAATGTTCAGCATTCTTAGCTGCTACCTCCCTGCTCTCTCTGGTTATGGACAGTCGTTTCCACTCTTTGGAACATTGTTTGCGGTATACGGTAACCGAAGTTTCGAGGTGCGCCCCCGGTTTCCTCGATTTTCGGCGTATATTCAGAACTTGCCGTTCTTTTCAAATAGTGGAATGCGTTATGTCGGTCGATTCTTATCCGGAGACTCTGGAGTCACAACATCCTGACAGTGAGCAGCGGTCTTACCGGGAAATGTTCTCAATGGGATGGCCCCAACTGGTGACCTGTCTCTGGTTTGCACTACTGTTTTTCTACTTTGGCAACGTGCATATTTTTTATTCCGATATCTGGGGCCACGTTTCTTATGGAGAATGGATTGTGGCTCATCAGAGTCTGCCCGTTTACGATCCTTTTCTCTCCCTGGCAGAAGGGGTAAAAAGCATTGATGCCGCCTGGCTTTCACAGGTTTTCTTTGCCAAAGTGTATGAAGCGTTTGGCGTACGAGGTTTATCCTATGTCTTTGCTTTAACTGTATTCACGACCCATGTGCTGTTCTGGCTGGCTTTTTATCTGAAAACAGGCCGAGTCGGGATCAGTACTCTGGCGTCATTTCTACTGGTGGTCATTTCTTCCAGCCGCATTGCCATTATTCGACCCGAGATTTTTGGAACACTGTGCGTTGCGATGATGCTGGTGATCATGGCCTGGTCTGAGAAATATGATGTCTGGGATCGACTGGCCCATTCAGACGAAAACACCGGAAACCCTGGCAAAAAAGCTCCCTGGGCTTTGCTGCTGGCACTTTATCTGGGAATTCCACTCATTTTCCTGGCATGGGCAAACCTGCATGGATCTTTTGTCGTTGGTCTGGCGATTCTGGGGCTGCAATTTCTGGGGAGAGTCCTGGAAGTGGGCTGGCGAACAAGAAGCCTGGTGCAGGTCTGTCGTGATCCCTGGGTCAGACGCTGGCTGGTGGTGACAGAGTTATCTGTCTGTGGGGCACTTCTCAATCCTTATCATATGGATCTGTTCCTCAATTCTTTGACATTTCCACGAAATCCCAACCTGAAAGACGTGCTGGAGTGGGAACCTCTCGAATTCAGGGACGCCGAAGGAATCTGGTTCTGTGTTTCGTGGGTGCTGATGCTGGGACTGTATCGCCACAGTCGGGAAACCATCCGGACGGCAGATGTCCTGCGCGTAGGGCTGCTTTCACTGGCCGTGATTATGGGAGTGAGAATGATCGGCTGGTTTTCCGTGGTTTTTGTCTATGCCATGGTTCCGCATCTGGCGAATGTGACTCCCCGGAGGGAGTTACAGCTTCCTGATTCGAATGAGGACTCTAAAGAGTCCCTTTCTTTCTGGTCCCGAAAAACCCCAGTCATCACAGCGGTGTGTGTGCTGATTGTCTGGTTTGGATTTGCATTCTCTAATATTGCGACACCTTTGTTTGGCGGAAAACCAAGGCCGCTGGACAAAGTTTACAGCCAGGGAACTCCCCGGAAATTGACCGAATTTTTAAGAGAACACCCTCCCCAGGGACAAGTCTGGAATCCGCAATGGTGGGGAGACTGGCTGGTCTGGGATGGACCTGAAGGAATGAATGTGTTCATGACGACAAATGCGGTGCATCTGACTCCCCCTCGAGTCTGGAAGGATTATCTGGGGATTGCCAGAGCCAATCGAAACTGGCAATCGGTTGCAGAAAAATATGCGGTAACCACATTTATCGTGCATAAAGAAAAACAGGTCCAACTGGATAAACAGGTTCGTCGACTGAAAGGCTACAAAGTGGTTTATGAGGACGATTTAAGTCTGGTGGTCTCACGAGAACCGGAATTAATTGCTGCTGCTGAACAGGAGGAAAAACCGTCTGAAGAACAACCTGTTGACGAAAAAACGGTTGAAGAAAAACAGGAGGTGCAACCATGAGTCCACAGGTTATGTCCTTGAAATCAAAACTGAAACTGACAGGTTTTCTCTGTTTTCATCTGCTGCTGATTGGAGTCGTGATCACCTGGGGAGCGATGCGTTTCCAGAGCTGGGAACAGCAAAAGCAGCTGCCGGAAATACGCCTGACACCGTTGTCGGTGACACCTCAGTATGATCGGCCGGAGATTGTTTCAGACGAGGATCTCGTGAAGGTACTGAACCGATTGAGACCCAAATTCCGGGGTAAATCACCCCAGACTAATCACGTGGATCATGCATTGCGTTTCTGGGGAATTGAAGCGGAATTTGATGATCCCCGTTCGCTATCCGGTATCGAAATGCGGGATCTTTTACTGGATCACCGCCGATTCGGTGACGCCTGGGGGGAAAAGACCGATCCGTTGTTAGTTCATAATCAATTTGGTGTCAGGGTCCGTGTACAGGAAGGTTTGGAGACATCAAGCCATGAAGATCATACTCTTGCTACTCTGGCAGAGGTCGGAACGGCTTCTGATTATCCGGTTGTCACATCTGAGGGAGAGACGAATCTGTCTGCGATGATCGAGGAAGCGATGCGTTCTTTCTCGCTGAACCAGGTGGAATACGAATGGTCTGCAATCGTATTTGCGCTCTATATCAATTCCGCTCGGGACTGGATGACGACTGAGGGACAAAACATCAATTTCGATCTGATCTCCGAGCGGATCATGCGACAGCCACCTGTTAAAGGGGTCTGCTATGGAAATCACCGATTACATGCACTGGTGATACTGCTCAGAGTGGATGAACAGACTCCGATTCTGACGAAAGCAGGTCGTGAAAAAATCGTGAAATACCTGCAGGGAATCACCAGCGTGCTGGTTAAAAATCAGTCAGAGGAAGGGTTCTGGGATAAAAACTGGGATGCGCAACCTCTGGATCTGGAATCGGAGAAGAAGTTCGCTCCAGACTCGCGTCGAGTGCTGGCAACCGGGCATGCTATGGAATGGTGGTCTCTGGCACCTCCAGAGGTTTTACCTCCCGATGAGACGCTACAGAAAGCCGGACACTGGCTTGTGGAAACCATCCAGCAGATGCCTGAATCTGAGATTCAAAGCAGCTATACCTTCCTGTCTCATGCGGGACGTGCGCTGGCTCTCTGGCGTGGGAAGTTTCCCTTTCAGGTTGACTTATCAAGTCAGAGCGTTGAAGCCCTTTGATAGCGTTCACGCATAATCTGAACCCAGATCCCTGCTTCTCTTTATCTGAATGACAGTGACGAGAATACGTCTGTTCCCGCTTGTGCATCCTGGGAAACACTTTGTTTCAGGATGTTAACAATTGGAAACATGATTTTGGCGTAACATTCTCTGGTAAACAGTCAATTCGAAATTTACTGGAATCACTGCATAAATCGAAAATTGCGGATTTTACCGTTCGTGATGTTATTTTCAGATATTGTGAGAAGGCGCAAGATGCATTGTGGAGTGGAAATGCGAAAAATATGTATTGTGGGTCAAAATGGCACATCGTCTGCTGTATTTTTGCAACGTCTGCGCAGGGCGTGTGTAGACGAGTTAATTTACTCGGATGTTGAGAACCGCATTTTCTTGCGGTGCATCGGGTATGCATTAACCATTTGATCTATGTGAGGAGTACGAATGAAGATGTTTCAGCAGTTTTGGAATGATGAAAATGGTTTCGTCGTTTCAACAGAATTAGTGCTGATCGCTACTGTGTTGGTTCTTGGCATGATTGTCGGACTGACTACACTGCGCGATCAGGTAATCGCGGAACTTGCAGACGTTGCCGCTGCATTTTCTAACAGTAACCAGAGCTATTCCTTCTCAGGAATTACCGGTCACTCGTCCAGCACATCAGGGTCGTTGTTCAATGACAACACAGACTTCTGTGATGCTGACGAAGACGGCAGTGGTACTTTCGCTCACTGTATCACCATCGTAACAGCTGAACCAGAAGGTGCATAAGATCTTGTATCTTCTGCTGAGATGAAAATGCATTTTAAAGTCAGTGGAAAAACGTGGGTTATTCTCTGATTTAATTTGCAGCGACTATGTTTCAATTTTTTTTCAATATGTTCAAACGAACTGTTAAATCAGTTCACAAAATAATGAGGAGTTAGAATGAACATGCTTTCTAAGTTCTGGAATGATGAGGCCGGTTTTGTTGTCTCATCTGAACTCGTACTGATTGGCACAATCCTGGTACTGGGTGTTGTTGTTGGTCTGGCCACCGTTCGTGATCAGGTTGTTCAGGAATTGGGTGACCTTGCATTAGCTATTTCAAACATTAATCAAAGCTACAGTTTTTCAGGTGTTACAGGACATACATCCAGCACAGCTGGTTCCGTGTTCGCTGACCTGACAGACTTCTGTGATACCAACGTAGATGGTGCTGGTACTGAACCAGAATGCATCTTCGTGCAGCAGGCAGCTACAGTTGGCGAAGGCTAAGCCTTGTCTTCTCGTGATCTTTATTATCTGTTTTCGGAGACGCCCCTCCGAAAACAGATAATTTTTGAAGTCGTTCATCTTTGGCACATAAGATGCCTGAGTTGTGAGTGTTAGTAAAATATCAGTCTAGATTATATTCAGACGGGATTCGTGTTGGAATGAGAATTGCTTCTCAATTGTGGAATGAAGAAGGTGGGAGTGTTTCCCCATTTGCAACGGTATTGTTGATGACAATTCTTCTTTTAGGTCTGCTGCCAGGTATTGTAACTCTACGCGATCAGATCGTTCAGGAGTTTGGTGATATGGCCGTTGCAATTGAGAGTCTTGATCAGTCTTACAGCTATTCATTCAACGGTGTAACGAGCGAGTATATTGATTCCAGCAGTGTGAGTGATCCAGATGGTGCTGCACCTGCCGGTCTCGATCTGACAATATCCGCGTCTGGCGAAGGCGAATAAACAGAGTAGTTGAATACAATTTCAGACAGTAATCGAACAGAACAAGAGTGTATTTCATCTGACGTCTGCTGAAGGCTGACAATAGTTGGAATCGAACAAACATATCAATATCCGAAGATTTCAGGGAAGTTAGCGTGGCAAAAATTAGTCCAGGAACGATGACGGCAGCGATTTTCGCAATCCTATTAGGTCTAGGCGCAGCATATACTGTGAGGCAGTTTCTTCATGAAAAGCCAAAACCTTTCGTTTTGGCAGAAGATCCACCTGCAGGACCACAGAAAATGGTTCTTCCTATTGCTTCACGCGACCTGGTTCCGGGGCAGACTCTTTCGCTCGATGATATCTCATTGCTGCGGATCTCTCCCGAAATGCTTGCCAAACGTTTTGACGCGAAATCTCAAGGCAAGCAGCGTATTCTGATGACTCAGTATATCGCGGGACGAACACTCAAATCGGCGATCAAAGCTGGAGAACCTTTTCACACAGTTGATTTGTTTGCGAACGGAATGGGACCTGGGATTTCAGAAATCCTCGAACCCGGAAACCGAGCTGTTACCGTCGCTATTCACAAAATTGGTAATGTCGCCGGCTTTTCTCGACCGGGAACGATCGTGGATGTGCTGTTCCGTTCCAACGAAACAGACGGGATTCCGGAAACTACGATTACCCTTCTTGAAAAAGTACGAGTCCTCGCGGTGGGTGATCTTGCTGTCCCCGGACATAAAGTCGGAAGCGCGAGTAATGTAGAATATCCTGTCACGCTTGAGGTTTCTCCCGAACAAGGCAAGGTTCTTAAAGTGGTCGAGGATCACGGTGTATTAAGTCTGGCTTTACGCCATCCTGACGAGAATACGGAAGTTGTTTCAGCGGGGCGATCCAGTGACCGATTGACACTTTCCAATATTCTTGGATTTATGCCTAACCAGCGCGTTACCAGCATGGATATCTATCGTGGAGGCAGTCTGCATACAGTGCACTTCAAGGGTAACCGAGCATACAAAAATCAGAACTGGATTGATGCAATTGAGACACCAGTTGCTTCTGAAGTTATCCCCTCCGGTAAAACAACGACTACTATGAAACCATCCGAAAATAAAACTTCAGAGATTTCGACACCTGCCAACGGGCTGTAAAATCTGCCAGACAGTGTGTCATTCTCGATTCTTTATCGGATGATCGCAGTTAGTAGCGTTGATAGTTAGCTTTGAGCACAGCTCTATGCCACGCTCAGGGTGCGCACTGACTTCAGTGGCTACAGAATTATTTTACAGGGAACTATGACCAGACGGTTGGTTCTCGCAGCCTGAAAAACAAATCTTCATCAATATTAGGTTTAGCATGGAATCACTTGGTACGAAAAAACTTTTTGTGGAGCCGATCAGTTACATTCCTGAGAACAGGGAAGCCGAACTTCGATTCCAGAAACAGAAAGTGCTCATCCATCAGGAACTGGTCGATTCACTTGATCTGTCCATGCTGGCCCAGATCTCAGAGAAAGAGCTCTCTGCAGAAGTACGAGCAGTTGCAATGGAAATCTGTGACGATCATGCTTCAGTGCTGGAAGGGATTGACCGGGAGAGGCTGCTGGGTGAACTGTTAAGTGAGGTCTTCGGGCTGGGGCCGTTGGATCAACTCATGCAGGATCCAGATGTCAGTGATATCCTGGTGAATCATGCTTATGAAATACACATTGAAAAGGCGGGACAACTACAGGAATCTGATGTCATTTTTGCTGATAATCAGCATCTGATGCGAATTATTCAGAGGATTGTTTCACGCGTGGGCCGCAGGATTGATGAAGTCAATCCCATGGTCGATGCCCGGCTCCCTGATGGCTCCCGAATTAATGCCATTATTCCTCCACTGGCATTAAACGGACCCTCATTATCGATTCGAAGATTTGGAACGAAGCCTCTGCAGATCGATGATCTGATCGAAAAAAAATCTGTCACACCGGAGATTGTCGACTTCCTGGCTGCAGTGGTTGATTCCCGGATCAGTATGTTGATTTCCGGAGGTACCGGCAGTGGTAAAACAACGATGTTGAATGCCCTGTCAAATTTTATTCCACGTGAAGAACGCCTGATTACAATTGAGGATTCAGCAGAGTTGATCTTGCAGCATAAGCATGTCGTTCGGCTGGAAACCAAAGTAGACAATACCGAAGGCGTGGGGGAAATCTCACAGAGACAGCTTGTGAAAAACAGTTTGCGTATGCGACCCGACCGGATCATTGTCGGTGAGGTGCGAGGCGCTGAAGCATTAGACATGCTCCAGGCGATGAATACGGGACATGAAGGTTCTCTGACAACCATTCACGCCAATGATACCCGCGATGCACTGGCTCGCCTGGAAATGATGGTAGCGATGAGTGGGTTCGATCTGCCTCTGCCTGTGATCCGGCAGTATATCGCAAATGGTATTGGCATCATCCTGCATGTGTCTCGTCTGAAGGGCGGACAGCGCTGCATCACAAAAGTTTCCGAGATTATCTCACTGAACAGCCAGGGAGATTATACCGTAGAAGATATTTTCGGTTTTGAACAAACGGGAATTGATGACCAGGGTAATGCACAGGGAAAATTCTATGCTACCGGATACCGTCCATTGTGCCTGAAACGCATGGAAGCCTCCGGAATTAAATTGAGTCAGCAGATCTTTGAGAAAAAGTAAAAATGAATCCAGAGACTGATTATCCCTGGTTTTGAGTTTTGTGTTTTAGAGAGTAAGTGGAGAACTCCTGTAGTGGATAGTTCATCAGTAGCCTTGATTTGTTTTGCAGCAGTGACAGTTGCGGCGCTGGCAGCTTATCTGTTTGTCCGCGATTTGGCTGGCGTGTCTGGTTCGACAGGGGAATCCTTTTCAAAGCGGCCTCGTCTACGCAGAATTCATAATGTATTCGATCAAGAGCCTGCAACCAGCCTGCTGGGAAAATTCGACCAGAGTTTTGATCGGCTGGTACTTGAGAACGGTTCCGATTTCACACCGTTCAGTGCTTTTCTCCTGTTGGTTGCCTGTGGTCTGGCAATTGGTGGCAGTATTTTCATTTACTCGAATCAACCGCTGGCTGGGATTGCCGGGATGATTGGAGGCATGATTACCGTTCTGATCATTCTGCACTTTCGTCGAAAAAAACGTATGCAGACCATTCAGGAAGAACTTCCTGAAATGATCGATTTACTGGCCCGCTCGACACATGCAGGAGCCAGTCTCGAACAGGCTATTTCGATTGTTGGTGAAGAAACGAAAGGGCCATTGAGCTCTGAATTCAGACGTTGTGCCCGGCAGCTCGACATGAATTTATCAGTTCCCGCTGTCATGAAGTCTCTTTCCAGCCGTATCCAGCTGATTGATTTGAAAATATTAACGTCTACCTTAATGCTGTATCGAAAAACAGGCGGAAATCTTCCAGCCAATCTGGAACGCATGGCGGATGTGGTTCGAGATCGCATCAACTATCGCCGCCAGATGAAAGCATCCACCGGGGCAGGCCGTGCTTCCGCTCTGCTGATGACGGTAGTGGCTCCGGTAGCATTCGTTGTATTGATGGTTGCATTTCCTGACCATGTATCCAATCTCTATACGGATCCCATTGGGAACATACTGTTGTTGATTGCTATTGTTCTGGAAGTGATCGGGATTCTCTGGGTATCGACACTTTTAAGAACCGATTATTAAACATCGATTCGGACTTTCACAAACTGGTTGACTGTTAAAGGAAACTGGTTTTTTATTAAAGAGATCTCCATGTTTATTGAAATTGTCACCGTTGCCACTTTTTTGTTAGTCTGCTTTGTCATCTTCCTTATTGGAGATGCCATTTCAGCAGGCCATCGTGCAGGCCGGAAGAATTCAAAGCTCGATGAGCGAGGTGTCAATTATTATAAAACATCTAAGGTTGGTGTATTCAGTCGCGCACTTGCTGGCGTGATTCCACAGTCCAGCAATGAAATCAGTAAAATTGAACTCGATTTGAAACGCGCTGGATATTATCGCTCAACGGCCCTGGTCGAATATCTGGCGACTCGAAACATGCTGGTCGTTTTCGTATTAATCGGGACCGGGATCGGTTGTGTATTGGCAGATCCTGGTTCAAACATTCCAGAGATTATTCTGGGAGCGGGATTACTTATCGCTGGTGCCGGTTATGGCTTGCCTCGTATCGTCCTGCATAATCAGGCAAACCGGCGTGTGCATCGAATCCAGAGAGGTTTACCCGATGCACTTGACCTGGTGATGATGTGCCTGACCGGTGGAGTACCATTAAGAACGGCTTTAGAACGCGTCACTGATGAAGTCCGTTTTTCTCATCCGGATATCGCCGTCGAATTCGAAATTATTCGCAGGCATGCAGATGCAAACTCGATGGCAGATGCTTTAAAGCAGTTTGCTAAACGGATCGATGCACCAGACGTGAACGCTTTGTCTTTAATGATTTCTCAGACAGAACGACTGGGGACGAATGTTTCGACGGCATTGATTGACTTTGCCGATGGAGTACGAAGAAAATACCGACAACGGGCTGAAGAGAACTCCAGTAAAACCAGTATCAAACTGCTGTTCCCCATCATCTTCTGCATGGCGCCTCCGATCTACATTTTGTTCTTCGGACCAGCAGTTCTTGAACTGCGAAATTTCCTGATCCGTGAACATCGTCCGGGGGGGATTCTTGAGCCAAATACTTATGGGGAATCCATCAGTGCGACCTCTGAGTCAGTTCGTCAGCAGACTGAAAATAGCGCTCAGTAAAGACAAAATAAATTACGCACTACTTCAGTCATTGAGTTAAAGAGTGGAATGCATGTTTCGGAAATTATATGTTTCCGAATTCGGGTTTAATTCTCAGCCTGAATTTTCTTCATCGTAGAAGATTTCTTTTGTTCCAGCATTCCGTACTTGCGCATTTTCTTATAGAGCCCTACCCGGCTGATTCCCAATGCTTTTGCTGTAGCCGTTTTCCGATATCCATTCTCCGACAGTGATTTCTGCAGTAAATGCTTTTCACTGATTGCTACCTGATCTGCCAGAGATGTACTCTCCATCTCCCGATGTAGTCTTTCCTGGCTACCATTACTGATTTGTTCAATAATATTGGGAGAAAATTCATTAGAGGTCAATTCGCCCTGATTCGAAAACAGAACTGCTCGTTGAATCTGGTTTTTTAATTCACGCAGATTTCCCGGCCAGTGGTACTGTTTGAGCATCTCAGGCACACTACGATGTATCTTCGTTATCTTGATTCCATGTTGTTCGCAGCATTCTTCAATAAACTGGACAGCGAGTGGGATGATATCGTGTGGTCGCTCGCGGAGTGCCGGCAGCCGAAACTGGAGCACATTCAGTCGATAATATAAGTCTGAACGAAATTTGTTATTGCGAGTCAATTCGTCCAGTTCCACATTCGCAGCAACAATCAGACGTGCTTCAGAAATGCGGGATTCAGTAGATCCGACAGGCTCAAACTGGCCTGTTTCAATTACTTTCAGTAACTTTGCCTGATCTTTGGATGAGAGAATATCGATTTCATCAAGGAGCAATGTCCCCTTCCCTGCGGCTTCGAAACGACCAATTTTAGAACGATCTGCCCCGGTGAACGAACCTCTCATGTGACCGAACAGTTCACTTTCAATTAAATCGGATGGGAGTGCACCACAGGCAATATTCTGAAAAGGTTCCTCGTTTCTTGGCGAGAGTTCGTGAATCATGGATGCCAGCGTCGTTTTACCGGTCCCTGTTTCACCAACGAGAAGTAATGTGACATTGTGTTTCGCGATCTTCGTGATTTGATCAAGAATCGGAATCATCGCCTTGGTATACGTGGCAACGTGCCTGTTTCGATCAATAATATGACGCGATTCTGGCAAGTCAGATGATTTAACGACCGGGTCAATGGCATCCAGATCTGCTGAGAGTGCCTGAATCTCTTCTGGTACAGGTGGGTATTCCAGGTAGCTGTCAGTCAGGAAGTTGGCAGACTCCAGTAACTCAAGAGGGATAAACTGATCTATAACTGAAACGACCTTAACAGGAGTGTCGCATTGCTCGCGCATGTAGAGGAGAATTGACTTCCGATCCTCAATTTCCGGAAGGGATTGTTCTGCGCGTAAATCAATAAATAAGACCGCCTGGCTCGATTCCTGAAGTGCATCCTTCAGGTCCTCAAGGCAGGAAACGGTTTCCAGTTTCAGATTGATCTCTTCCAGTTGACGGTTGAGTTTCAGGCCTATTTGGGAGTCTGAGGTATAGAGAATTCCAGGCAGGTGCATCACGGATCCTTTTGTACTCAATCAAGCAAGCGGCAATCTTGTACTAACTGTCAAAATTATCTGTTCAGGCAGATAGCTGATCTAATCATGACTCAGACCTAAATTTTGAATGTTTGAGTCGATTAGGAAGAATATGACGATTGTAATGATAGCGTTACGATAACAAATGTTATCACTAGAGGCAAATATGTAATCAGGGGTAAATAGGAAACTGTAAATAATCGTTTTCATAGTAATTATGAAACCCAATCTAAAGCCAGAATAAAATATAAAAAGTACGGATTGATTCAAATTAAAGTGTATAATTGTGTATGTTTTGTTTGCGTGATTCACAGGGGGAAATGATAAGTGTTCATTCCAGACAGGCTTAAGGAAATCGATCCTGACCCGGTTTAGTAAAACCAGTTTCCAGTGGAGCATGTAACAGGTCCAGTTACTCCATTCGTACCAGTTCGTCGATCACTGCCAGAAATACATCTCATTTGTATTACAACGCCACCAAAAGTTTTTGAAATTTGTGAAGTGGCAGCTGTCGATTAAGTAAAGCAGGAAGCTCGAGAATCAAACAGCATGGATCGCTCTGACAAAGTCCAGAGATTCTTCTTTGGACCTCATCCATTCTGATAATTTAGAGTCCTCATGAGCGATCGAATTCATTTCTGTATCAGTTTTTCTCTGCTGTTATTCATGGTGGGACTGGTCATCGCTCCATCCAGTTCTCAATCAACTTCGTCCGAGCCACCCCTGCACTATCAAGCTCCTGTTCAGTCTCACCAGACGGTTCAAAAATTTTTGGATGAGGAATCCGAACAGACAGCTTTCGTCAGTATCAATATCAAGGAGGTAGTGCCGGAGACAAAAAACAGGGAGATCGAGCAGTACATCCCATTAAATGTCGTACCGCAAATTATGGCGGGTAAAACAGAACAACAGTCTCCAGTGACGGCCCCTAAGCCAAAGATACAGTTTCAGCAACAGAGTCGGCCTGAGAATCAGCGATCCTCACGTGCCGTGCGTCAGAAACTGGAGCAGACCGTCGCAACTGCCAATAATTTAATCAACCAGTCTGAGAATTCATTTACCCGGGGACTGCTTCCCCTGGTAGATTACAATCTGGCATTGAATCTGGCTTATGATTCTAAGATCAAGGTTGCCGCGCTGCAGAATCGAGATCGCATTAAACTGCAACTGCTGAACGAGAAACGAAATCTGATTCAGAATGCCGTCGAGCAGCTTCAATCCATGAATCAGCCTGCCGCTCAAGGCTGGTATGGGGATCTGGTCCATGCCAGATTAATTCTGGCACAAAATGATTATGAAATCGCCGGCGCGATACGCAACCGCGATCTTCAACAGGCTGCGCTGGGACAGATCAACCGCTTTGCGAATGAATATCATGCAGTCCGTGTAGAGGAATTTCGGGTAGGGGAAGCTGGACTCGGCGAATTTCGTCGTGCTTCTCGTGCTGTCAATCTTGCAAGACAGGAACAGAATTTCTTTAACGGAGTGAAAAAAGATGAGACGAGTCTGATGGATTATACAGAGGATCTTCGTCAGATTGAGTCTGCTGTAGACTGGTTTGCTTCCAATGGGGCAGGCATGGGAAGAGCGGATCTGGTGGATTTGTCGAAGGCGCATCTGAATTATGCTCAGGGGAAATACTATCAGAATCAGAACCGGGAGTCAGATAGCCAGAATTACTTCAATGACAGCCTGGAACAGTCGAAAGCTGCGTGGGAAATGAGGATTGATCAGTATTATCCGCGGGGAACTGCAAGTCTGCATGACATTACCACAACCTGGATCTTATGGAACGCCTCTGGTTCTGCACTGTCGGAATCGAAGTCCAACCAGTCTGTTACCATAAAGCAGGATATCACTGCGGGTTTAGACCGGATGGTCAATATTGCCGATCAGATCACGGATCGTAGGGGAAGGATGGCTAGTGATATCAGTCTGGTGCACTGTCTGAAAAACTCAGAGTTTCTGGATGAACTGAAAAACAGTCAGAAAAAATAATCGTAACCCAATCTAACTGCGCATAAAAAAACAGCCTTCTTCTGAAGGCTGTTTTTTTTTTAAGAGGCGCCGCCCGGATTCGAACCGGGGAATAACGGATTTGCAATCCGCCGCCTTAGACCACTTGGCTACGGCGCCCTGAATATCGTGCTTACCAACTCTGATAAACTCTTATCTAACCAGAGTTTATTGTGGTAATATTATTTAATCAACAGAAGTGATACAGTCATTATTCGACTCTTCTTCGTCTGAATTTGACCGAATCCTAATAACCGATCGAAGTTAGGTCAAGCATTCAAGCAGTGATCGGTAAGATTTTTGTAAGCTTCCCAGATTAACAGGTAATTGACCAGTGACTGCTTGAGCTGATTGCAGTAGGTTTGCTTACTGAAAACTGGCGAATATGGGTTCTGAATGACTAACAGTCCCGCATTGGTGGCAATCTTTGCCAGATCCGTGTAGCATCGAGATGAAATCTGCCCTGCACTGATTCAGACGTGGTTCCATGGGTAATGGTTCATAATTTCTCTTCCCGGTATACCAATCAAAATCCCACTGTATTGAGAAGAGCTTTTTCGTTTCCAGATAAAGACCAGTAGAAATATTATGATTGATCATACAGACGCAACAGCAAAGATGACGGAAGAACAGTTAATTGATCGTGCCCGTGAAGCGTTAAGCGACAGTAGCTGGGTGATAGGCGAATGTGCCGCACAATGGACTAAAAAATATGCGAAGGGAAGAACCGATGCAGATTTTGGAGCCATGGTCGGTTTGAGTGGCGATCAGATTTATCAGCGTCGACGAGTCTGGGAAACATTCGGAGATGTGCGGGAACAGTACCAGCATCTCAAATGGTCACACTACTACATTGCCTTGACCTGGGATGATGCTCCGGAATGTCTGCAGTGGGCGGAAGAGAATCAGGCAACTGTCGCCGAGTTGAAAGCATGGCGTCGTGCGGTCAATGGTGAAGATCTTTCCATATCAGAACCATTTGAAGAATACCCGGTCGATTCCGAAGTCGCCTTTGTCTCAGATGAACCGATCTCGGTAAAAGATCCCTCTGAATATGGTCAGCTGGAGCGGGGAGAATCAGGTTCCCGCGAGCAGTCTGACTCCCCTGCTACGGTGGGGGCGCACGCTCGCGACGTTGGCGGTACTGGAAATGATTACAGTCCTTTCCGCTCTGGAGCGGGGGCGCCGGCTCCTCAGGGTTCGAGTTCTGAAGTGGCTGTCGTGGCAAAGCCTGAAATTACCCCTGAGCAGGCAATTAAACGTATCTGTTCTACTGTGGAACGCTGCCATAAAATGTTAAGTCCCGAAGTGGTTTCCGCATTTCCGGAATTATCTCCTAAACTGAAAAAACGTTTTATCAAAGCCGTCAGTGAATTTAATTCCGCTGCCGCCAGACTGCAGTAATCAGCAGTTGCGATACTGGAGTGTTCTGACCTAAAATTTGAGTCCATTCACTGAGTACTCAGCCTGATTGTTTGCTGTGTGAAATCAGTTTATTCATTCTGAAACGGGGACAGACAGTTTGGATTCTCCATCCAGAAAATCTTCAGCGATCCAGCGCTGGTTAATTCTGATATTAATCGTATTGATTGTACTGATGTCTGGGGAATTGATCAGACGTCAGTTTCGCCAGACTTCGTATCGTTATCCGATGGCAACGAATCTGACCCAGTCTGAAATCAGAACGATTGATCTGTTTAAAGAAGCATCGCCGTCGGTGGTCCATATCCGAACGGCCGAGATCGCATTCGAACTGGGACGATTCAGTCTGAATCAACAGAGGATACCACAGGGGTCTGGGAGTGGATTCATCTGGAACCGAAGGGGACATATCGTCACGAACTATCACGTGATCCAGAATGCGGATGAAATGACTGTGACTCTGGCTGATAACTCGACCTGGACTGCTTACCGGGTCAGAGTTGCCCCCTCGAAAGATCTGGCGGTATTAAAAATTGATGCACCTGCGGAGCTGCTGAAACCGATCGAGATTGGTATTTCTTCCAACCTGCAGGTCGGCCAGACTGTATTGGCGATTGGAAATCCCTTTGGCCTGGACCAGACCCTGACGACAGGGATTATCAGTGGACTGGGCAGGGAAATTATTTCAGTAACGGGTCGATCCATTCGAAATGTGATTCAAACCGATGCCGCCATCAACCCTGGTAACTCAGGGGGGCCTCTGCTCGACAGCTCCGGGCGATTGATTGGAATGAACACGGCAATCTACAGCTCATCCCACGTTTATGCCGGTATTGGTTATGCCGTGCCGGTCGATCTGATCAGCCGATTCGTTCCCCAATTGATCGAATACGGAAAGATTCAGAGTCCCAGTCTGAATTTTTCCGGTGTCGATGATTTTGTGACTGGCAAACTCAAAAAGAGTGGAGTTTTACCCCCTTCCGTTCAAGGCGTGATGGTTCAGGATCTGGTCGAAGGTGGTGCTGCCGATCAGGCCGGTTTACTGGAAATCAGGCGCGAGAAGAATGGAAAGATCATTCTGGGGGATCTGATCATGCAAATGGATGAAACACCAATTGTGGGATCAAATTCACTTCTGGACGCCTTAGAGAATCACAAGGTGGGTGACATAGTGACACTCACAATCTTCCGGAATAATCGAAAATTGAAACTAAAAGCCAAACTGCAAGACTGGAAAAACGACTAAGATCATCAACTCGCCGCTTTTTTCAGGAAGTGTAGATGACTCTGGGGGGAGTACGCTGAGGATAACGCGTTGATAAATATTCGGTTTTAATAGACTTGCGTCAAAAGATCTTGGCCAGCGAATCCGATTTCTTGGTTGACACTTTAGTGATTTGGATTACTATGTGTAGGTTCCTTTGATGTCCTCATCTTAATCCAGAGAGGGCTTTTGCAAACGACGCTCTAGTTGACAGTTCAATTATGCCTGCTGATTATCCACCTGAAATTGTCAAAGAAGGTCAGGTCACTGTAGTGGCTTTGGGACCTGAATATGAAAACCTGGACGAACCCAGGCTGGATGCCTTAACGGACGTGCTGTTACAGGTGGCTGAGACAGCAACCCCCCCGATCGTTGTCCTCGATCTCTCCCACACCTCCTTTTTCGGGTCCGCTTTTATTGAAGTGATTTTCCGGATGTGGAATCGTCTGAATCACAGAGAAGGTGGAAAGTTTACAATTTGCGGTTTGAGTGAATACTGTACTGAGGTGCTGGAAGTCACTCACCTGAATCAACTTTGGGAAACCTTCGACACCAGAGATGCAGCCATCAAAGCACTCAACTCTTAAATCTGAGTTGATTCTCTACCGTCCCTTTCCCTTACTCCTGCATCAATTCTTGTGTAATCATATGGAAGCCTGGTTAACGTAAGTGTTTCTGATTGTTAACACTTTTGTGGCTGATTGCCTCATTTTCTTATCAGATGCTGATGAGCGCTCATTCCGGGATGAGCCTTATTTTAAGAGGGGTCAGGCTGTTTTGGGTTGTATCAGACAGTGGATGACTCTTCGGTTGCAGAATTACGAGATTTCGAATGATTGGTACAGGTTGTGCATTATGTAATGTCTGAGGATTTTCTATCTCGACATTTGAAAGGGCGACCTGTGCTTCAAAAAATTAAAACACAAACCAGACGATGGAAGAAAAAAGTTCGTGGTGCTGTGTTTGTTGAATATCTGCTGTTACTCACCATTATTGGAATTGGGGCCATCGCAGGTCTTACTACGTTGCGAAGTGCATTAATCAATGAATTGATGGATCTAGCTAACGCAATTAATGCCATTAATTCATAGAAATGAATGCAGCAAGGTTTATAAGTAATGAAGTGGCCTGGGTTAACAGCTCAGGCCTTTTTTATTTGTGTAGACTGTTTAACTTTTGACGTTTTCCCTTTTTGTTATAAAAAGATTGTAATAATCGGAATGAATCGAATATAATAAGTACGATGAATATACAACCAGAGGTTGTTCTCAATTAAATGGATCGGATGAGGCAGCATCATGAAACGCTTATTACTTTTAGCTATTGTTATGGGGGGATTTTATCTCACCATGGTTGGATTCAGTTCTGCTGAGCAGAAACCGAAAGCTCCCGTTGTTCAGACTCAGGCTAAAGTCACAGAACCACAGGATTCAGATTACCGTGACTATGATCGCGATGATCTCAAAACAGGGCTGACCAGAGCATTCTACGATGCCTTGGGAAGTGCCGAGAATGATATCAATGAAGCAGAAAACAATGGCGAGTTTGGCGAACAGAAGTACATCGGTCCTGACGGAAAAGAGCATACAGCGTTTCAAGAGGCACGCCGGACGATCTATCAGGCTGACCGCATTCTGGCACGAATCAAAGCAGAGAATAAAATCGCTATTCAAAAGCTGCGGAACCCACCTCGTCGAATTCTGCCGGGACAGGCCCCTGCTCCCAAGGTGAAGGAATTATCTTTAAAACAGAAGATTGAAGCCCAGGAAAAACAGGTTCAGCAACAGCAGCAAAAATTGCAGGCGTTGAAACAGCAACTGGATAACAGTTCTGAATCAAAGTAGTCTGTTAAAAAAATATTGATTCAAGCCGTGTCAGAAGATTCACTTCTGCACGGCTATTTTTTTTGAAGATCGAGGCAAATCAGTCTTTTTTCATCACGCAGATACAGCTTCTGGTCAGCCAGCGCAGGGTGAGCCCAGGCTTTGAAGTTGAGCAGGCCGGTCAGTTTTCCTTTCTCTCGATACTCAGTGGGATCAGCTTCAATCAGAATCAGTGTCCCCTGCTCTGTCAGGCAGATCAGATGACCTTCTGCGGCGATCTGTGTGCATTTACCAACTCGTCGTGTCTGCCACTGAATCTTTCCCCGCTGCATATCCAGGCATCGATAAGAGACAGCCGCCAGATCTCCATGTGGTCCGTAAATATATCCGTCTTTGATGATACTGGTTGCGAACTGGTTCTGCAGTGCGAGGCTTTTCCATTGCGATATGGGGCGGATTTCCTCATTCTGACGATACAAGGCAAACCGCATGCATCCCGTCCCGTAGGCGGAAGAGATAAAGAGTGACGCATCATTCCAGACAGGGGTGGCGCAGTTGCAGTTGTATTTATTTCCCCAGACAATACGCCAGAGCAGACTCCCCTTCTCCGGGTTCAGTGAGAGGATGGAAGATCCGGTTGGCACAATGATCTGTCGCTGATCCAGTGTGTCAATCACGATGGGGGAACCATATCCGGGCGGATCGTTGCCTGCACCCCAGACCAGTTTTCCGGTATCTTTATTGACGGCAATCACGGAATTATTACTGTTTCCTCCCGGCTGGAGGATGACCAGATCCCCTTCGATCAGTGGGGAAGCAGACATGCCCCAGTAATATAAGGTCTGTTCTTCCTGTCGTGGTGCGCCACTGATTTCAAAAATATTGACTTTCCAGAGGATCTCACCAGAAATTGCATTCAGGCAAAGCAGGTCACCCGCTGGTAACAGACAATATAGTTTTCCCTCATGGTAAGTCGGGGTGGAGCGTGGTCCGCTGGCCTGTTTCTGGTGATCGATATAGGTGGGAGCAGCTAAGGTACTCCAGAGTTTTTTGCCTGACCGGGCATCGAAGCAGACGACAAAATCATTCGCCAGATGTGTTGCCATGGTCCAGAGTCGGCCATTGGCAATGACCAGGGATGAATAGCCGCCTCCCAGAGGAACCCGCCATAAAACAGCGGGTTTACGTGCATTCCAGTCCAGATTCAGTCCCGTTTCGTCAGAATTTCCGTTGCGGTGATTTCCCAGAAATGAGGTCCAGGAACCTGTTTCCGATTCCAACTGGAAGGATTCAACGGGAACAGTCGTTTTTTCTGCAGCTTCAGAGCTCCGAGGGTTGATCTCAGGCAACTGCCCCCTTACGAGGCTGCTCGACAGAAGCAGGGCCATCAGAAAGACAGAAGTTTTACTCAGAACCAGCTTGCAGTAAAATGTCTTCGTGTCTTTCTTGGGGGCAGGCCAGGCCATTTTGATCAATCCGTTTAAGTGAAGCAATTCAGCTGATGGGAAATCCGATTTCTTCAGCTGGGCGATTATTCGACCTCAACCCAGAGTGCCAGTTGCACGGCTGCGTTCAAAGGCATTTCTGAGATCCCCAGTGCCACCCGTGTATGTTTGCCCTGATCACCGAAAATATCCGTTAACAGCTGTGATGCGGCATTCAGCACATAAGGCTGCCGATCAAAACCGGGGGCAGAATGCACGTATCCTTCCAGGCGGATTACACGTTTGACCTTCGAGAGCTCACCAATCACTGCTTTGATTTGAGCCAATGCATTGAGCAGACACAGGCTGGCGGCATTGGAACCATCGTCTTCGTGCAGATGATCGCCGACTTTTCCCTTGAACATCAATTCGCTGCCGATGAAGGGCAACTGACCGCTGGTAACAATGACATTTCCAAACTGGGTAGCAGGAATGTATGATCCTACCGCCTGAGGAGGAGAAGGCAATGTATGCCCCAGTTCCTGGATGCGTGATTCGGGGGTCTGGCTCATAGGGAGTGAAATCCTCTGAAGGTGAATTGGGTGTTATTAACTGCTTTCGCAGTCAGCACTGCAGTCGAATCATAACATATCTCCCGCCATTCCGACCAGCAGAAGTTGTGGGGAAACGACCGAAATTCCCGCTGTGATTACGAACCGGTTCAACAGAAATAATTAATGACATGAATTCAGAGCATCCAGACCATGAGGGACATGAAAATGCATCCTCTCCCCAACGCAGACTGAGAAGATCCTTTCAGGTCTGGCTGATGAAAGTCCTGGTACTCCTGATTTCTGTCTTCTGGTGTCTGGCCATCTCCATTCGCTACACGGTTCGAGACTCGAGCAGTTTGATTTCGACACTGATCTTTTATATGTCCCCTCTGATTCTGTTGAGCCTGGGGGCCTTTGTGCTGTTTATCCTGTGCTGGAAAGTCCAGTGGCGGCGGATTGCCGGGATCTGGTTGCTGCTCTCAATTCTGACCGGAATCGGCTGCTGGAAGATTCAGTTTCGTAATGATGTAAATGAGAGTCGAGTGACAAAACAGGCGCCGTCAATGAAACGGGTTTTATTCTGGAACATTGGTGATCGGCTCTGGGGGATGGAACATGTCATCAATGAAATTCGTCAACTGGATCCGGATTTGATCGGCATGGTCGAAGCGGGCGCTGATTCAGATGAAATGAAGCAGTTCTGGAAACAGACATTCCCGGATCATCCCTATCAGGTCGTTCAGAATGGTTTCGCTTTTCTGTCACGTCTGCCGATCGAGGAAACTTCAGCCGGCAGGTTGGCAGATATGGGGCACTACCTGAGATTTCGTCTGCAGCCTGAACAGTCCGGCAGCCAGTCCCCCTGCGTTTTTCTGGTGGATATCTACAGTAAAGTTATGAAATCGAGAAAAGAAGCACTTGATGAACTCGCTGTTCAGGCATCTCGATTGAATCAGCAGCCGGTTCTGGTTCTGGGGGATTTTAATACTCCCGGAGATTCTGTGCACTTTGAACCACTCAGAAAGCATTTCCACAACAGTCTGGAAGTCGCCGGCGAAGGGTATCTGGCCACCTGGCCCCTGCCCGTTCCGGTTCTCGATCTGGATGGTATCTGGACGAATGAATTCATTGAACTGTCTCGTGCAGAGAATCGCTGGACCTGGGTTTCTGACCATCGTCCCGTATTTGTCGAAATGTATTTCAAGTCGCAGCATGAGAAATGAACGAATTTATCATTGGTGAATTTTGTCAAATCTATCTGAGATGAACTGCCGGCAATGGTTTTCAATCTCTGACAATTCTGGTTTCCTGCTTCATACTGTGAGTGGATCGCAGTATAATCGAAACCAGTTTGCTGATTATCAAATGCTGGAACCCGTCATCCTGTGACCTCGATTCAGAAGGAATTCTCATGCGATCTATCAGTCGATTGAGCGTGTTGGTATGTCTGTTGGCGATCAGCTTCAGCAGCAGTGTCGAGGCAGCAGTCTTCAGCGGAGAGATTACATCTGTTTCTGCGGCACAGAAACAGGTTGTCATTAAAACGACAGCGGGTATAGAAAAAACATTTCTGGTGCCTGGAGATATCCCCGTTACCTTCAACGGAAAACCAGCCGAATTCGATCAGTTCAAAAATGGTCAGCGCGCGACCATCTTCACTTCTTCGAACGGGGAAATTACCCGGTTTTCTGTGCGTGACTCCGTTGCCAGAAAAACGAATGAGCCAGCCAGTCGCCCCAAAAAAACAATGAAGGAACGCAAGAGTACTTCGAGATCGGATGAAACTCCTGCCATGCAGGGATGGACGCAGTTCCGCGGACCTGATCGACGAAATATCTCTTATGAGACGGGCTTGAGTCAGGACTGGAATCAGAATCCCCCCAAACTGTTATGGACCGCTCGTGGTTTAGGCCAGGGGTATTCCTCGGTTTCATTGAGTGGAAACCTGGTGTTCACGATGGGGACCAAAGCGGACGAAGAAACAGTGATGGCCATTGATGTTAACACGGGGGAAATTGTCTGGTCACAACCGAATGGACCCGCGTTTCAAAACGATCAAGGGAATGGCCCCCGTTCGACCCCGACTGTCGACGGTGATCGACTGTATGCATTAGGCGCAAACGGGAATCTGGTCTGTCTGTCCACCAAAGACGGCAATCTGGAATGGAGCAAAAATATTCTGCAGGAATTTAATGCACGCAATATCGTCTGGGGGATCAGCGAATCGCCGATGATCGATGGAGATCAGTTGATCTGTACCCCCGGAGGCCAGGGAGCAACCATGGTTGCTCTGAAAAAACAGGACGGCAGTCTGATCTGGAAATCGGATGTGCCCGGAAATCCGCAGGCTGGATATGCTTCTGCCATCACCATTGATGTCGGTGGTATCAGACAATATGTGAATTTCACCCATGCCGGTGTGATGGGAATCGAGTCGACCTCTGGCAGGCCTTTGTGGGGAAATGACAGGGCGGCGAATAAAACGGCAAACTGTTCTGCCCCGGTATTCTATGCCGAGAAGAATTCGATCTTTTACGCTTCCGGATACGGAACCGGCGGTGCCCTGCTCCAGTTGTCGGCGGCTCAGAATGGTGTGAACGCGAAACTGGCATTCTTCACACCCGAGATGAAGAATCACCATGGAGGCATGGTGGAAGTGGATGGTTTCCTGTATGGCTCAAGCGATCCAAGTGTTTTGACTTGTATCAATCTATCTAACGGACAGACTGTCTGGCAGAATCGCTCTGTGGGAAAAGGCGCTCTGACCTGCGCCGACGGACACCTCTATTTAAGGAGCGAAAATGGGCCAGTGGCTCTGGTGGAAGTCAACCCGAAAGCATATGTAGAAAAGGGACGCTTTAACCAGCCCGAGCGCAGTGGGAACCGGGCCTGGCCTCATCCGGTTGTGGCGGATGGCAAACTGTTTTTGCGGGATCAGGACCTGCTCCTCTGTTATGACTTACGGAGCAAATAAAGCTGGAGTTTTTATAAACAGCAAAACTCACATCCAGTCACTGTTAGAACATGATCCTGTTTTGAAGCTTACTCAACCAGATTCTTAACAACTTTTGATTTGAAAGAAAAATATATGCGGTTTCGAAGTGCTCTACTGACTCGGTTTCACTGGATTTTGTTCTGTCTGTTTGTTGCCTGTACCGGATTGACTTCACTCACGGTTTCTGCAGCAGAAACAGAGCGTCCCAATATTCTCTGGATCACCAGTGAAGACAATGGCCCCCATCTCGGGTGTTACGGGGATGAGTATGCGGATACGCCCCATATTGACGGGCTGGCTAAGAAAGGCATGATTTATTTAAACTGCTGGTCGACCGCCCCGGTTTGTGCTCCTGCACGGACGACGCTGATTACCGGCATGTATCCGACCTGCCTGGGGGCCGAGCACATGCGAAGTATGGTCAAGCTGCCTGAAAATATCAAACTGTATCCACAGTACCTGAGACAGGCCGGTTACTACTGCACGAACAACAGCAAAGAAGACTATAACGTGGAGAAGACCGGTCAGGTCTGGGATCAGTCCAATGGGAAAGCGCATTGGAAGAACCGAAAGCCAGGACAGCCTTTCTTCGCGGTCTTCAATCATACCATCAGCCATGAAAGCAAAATTCGAAATCGCCCGCATACGCTGGTTCATGATCCTGCCAAAGTAAGAATCCCTGCCTACCATCCTGATACGCCTGAAGTTCGGCACGACTGGGCGCAGTATTATGATCGTATCACCGAAATGGATGCGCTGGTCGGTAAGAATCTCAAGGAACTGGCGGAAGCCGGGCTCACCGAAGATACGATTATTTTTTACTATGGTGACCATGGTTCCGGGATGCCCCGCAGCAAACGCTGGCCTTATAACTCGGGATTGCAGGTACCTCTGGTTGTCTATGTTCCACCAAAATTTCGCAAACTGGCCCCTGTCGATTATCAGACAAACGGCAAAACAGACCGCCTGGTCGGTTTTGTTGACTTTGCGCCGACAGTCTTGAGTCTGGCTGGGGTCAAACCGCCTGAGCATATGCAGGGGCATGCGTTTATGGGCGAATTTAATACGAAGCCACAAGAATACATATTTGGCTTTCGAGGCCGAATGGATGAACGCTACGATCTGGTCCGATCGGTGCGTAATCAACGTTATCTGTATATCAAGAACTATATGCCTCACAAAAAGTATGGGCAGTATCTGAATTACATGTTCCAGACGCCGACGACTCAGGTCTGGAAGAAAATGTACGATGCCGGCGAGCTCAAGCCTCCTCAGACTTATTTCTGGGAAACGAAACCAGCGGAAGAACTGTATGATCTGCAGGCAGACCGGGATGAAGTCAATAATCTGGCAGATTCCGCTGAACATCAGCAGATTCTGCATGAGTTAAGCCTGGCGCAGCATCAAAAGATTCTCGCGATTAGAGATCTCGGCTTCCTTCCCGAAGCGGAGTTTCACAGTCTGGCTGATGGCAAAGCGCCCTATCTGATCGGGCAGAACAAAGAACTGTATCCCCTGAAGCAGATTCTGAAGATGGCGGATCTCGCTTCCTCGGGAAAAGCCTCTGGTGTCGACCAGTTGAGCAAAGGACTTTCCAACCAGAACTCAGCCATTCGTTACTGGGCGGCGATGGGTCTGTTAATGCGTGGAGAACCAGCGGTCACTGAGGCACATGACTCTCTTCAGAAAGCATTGCAGGATCAGTCTAAATCAGTACGTTGTATCGCTGCTGAGGCTCTTGGGAAATATGGTGACCAGCAGGATGTTGAGAATGCCGTCGATACTCTGATTTCCTTATCAGATCAGAAGAAGGAAGGCGTCTATGTAGCCATGCTGGCATTAAATGGCCTTGATAAACTGGGCAGTGAAAAAGTGGCCCGGGTGCAGGATCAGATTGCAAAGCTGCCTCTCAAGAACAATGAGCTGGACCGCCGACTGCAGTCCTATGTGCCCCGCCTGATCGAGCGGCTACAGGAACAACACAAGGCAGACTGATCACAAGACACAGGGAGCGTCAATATATTATTGACGCTCCCTGTTTTTGAATCTTATGACTTTTGGATTCTCAGAGTTACCTTGCTGTTCCCAATGGTAACTTCCTTACTGTCATCAGTCAGTTCAGACTGTTCCAGTTGATCGCCGAGCGTTTCACCCAGAATGTAGTCGGACCAGTTGGTGACCGCCTCTTTGACTTCAGCCTCATCTGCAGGATGATAGAAGATTTTGATCCGGTCTTCGATTTCCAGATCGGCTTCTTTCCGCAACTGCTGAATCTGTCGCACGAAGTCGCGGGCCATGCCTTCCTGTTCCAGTTCAGGGGTGAGCTTCGTGGAAACGGCGATTTGAATCCCCTGCTCGTCGGCACACACCCAGTCGGCTGCCTGTTCGGTTCCAACCAGAACGTCATCCGGTTCGAGATCAATCTGGTTGCCTGACAGTTCGATGGAAACCGATTCTCCTCGTCTGAGCGGTCCCAGTACCTCATCACCGATTTCAGGCAGTTGCTGCCGGAGCACTCCCAGCAGCTTGCCATATTTCGGTCCCAGTGTTTTCAGGTTGGGCTTGTAAGTGTAGCTGACCAGGTCATCCAGATTCTCGCAGCGCGTCACCAGTTTGATGTTTAACTCTTCTTCAACGGTGTTGGACAGGTTCTCGATGGCGTCAGCCTGCTGAGTTGTCTGGCAGGCGAATCGTAATTCTGCCAATGGTTGACGGACCCGCTGATTCGATTCATCACGCAGTTTGTGTCCCAGCTTGACGACGATCTGAGCCTGTGCCGCCCGGAAGTTGAGTTCTTCATCAAGCAGTGAAGCATCGCATACGGGAAAATCGCAGAGGTGTACGCTGCCGGGGGCAGACGAATCCCAGCTGGTCACGAGGTTCTGATACATCCGTTCGCTGAGGAAGGGGATGGAAGGAGCCAGCGCTTTGGAAAGCGTGACCAGAACTTCAAACAGGGTCTGATAAGCAGCCAGTTTGTCCGTATCATTGGCATCCTGGGAACGCCAGAAACGACGGCGGTTGCGTCTGATGTACCAGTTGGAGAGATCATCAATGAAAGCAGTGGCGTTTTTCAGGAAGCCGGCAATGTTAAATGCTTCGATTTCCGTTTTCGCGGAAGCCAGTAACGCCTGCAGATTCGATAAGATCCAGCGATCGATTTCCGGGCGGTCTGCCACGGGAATGCGATCCCGTGCAGGATCAAACTCATCCAGCCGCGCATAGTTGACGAAGAAGGCATAAGAGTTCCAGAGAGGAATCAACACCTGGCGACGGATTTCATCGGCAGGTTTACTTTCCACCAGGCAGGTGGGCGCACCTTCTTTGGTTTCGCTGATCGGGCCTTCCGGGGTCTCCAGGGTGACCTGCTGATCGGGGTTTCGCATGCCGAACCGGAGGTCAGACGCGGGATTGTGCGCGAGGTACATCCAGCGCATTGTATCAACGCCTAACTGCTCGGCGGCTTCCTCAAACCAGATGGCGGTTCCATCTGACTTGTGCATCGGCTTGCCTTCTTCATTCAGCACCAGTCGATAACCGAGCAGCGTCTTGAAGGGAGGCGTGCCATCCATCATGGTTGCCATTGAGAGCAACGCGTAGAACCAGTTGCGGAACTGTCCGGGGAAACATTCTGTGACCAGATCCGCGGGATACCATTTTTCCCACTCTGCCTGGTTCGTGTTGTACTGCATGGTTGAGAAGGGGACGATCCCTGCGTCGAGCCAGGGGTTGCCGACATCCGGAATCCGCGACATCAGATTTCCTGTCTTCGGATTCTTCAGTTTGACGGCATCGATCCAGGGGCGATGTGGCGTATGACCTTCGAGCGCCTCCCAGCCTTCCACTGCGCGTTCTTTCAGCTCTGCCAGAGAACCGATGACTTCGAAGTCCCCGGTTTCTTCATCCACCCAGATAGGCAGCGCCAGACCCCAGAAGCGTTTTTTGGAGACCATCCAGTCCCGCATGTTCGTGAGCCATTCCAGTTCATGCTGCTCGCCGTCGATGCTGGAAGGGACCCAGTCAATCTGCCGGGTGACGTCTTTGATCTCTTCACGCCAGTCCATATTGATGAACCATTCATCGACCAGGCGGAAGATCAATTCATCGCCGGTTCTCCAGCAGTGCGGGTAGATGTGCGGGTAGGATTCCACCGAGACCAGTAGTTCTTTTTCTTTCAGGCGTTCGAAGACCAGTTCCGGAGTGGCGGGGTCGATGGCTTCTCTGCCGGTGAATTCTCCAAAGCCTTCTTCAAAACGACCATCTTCACCGAGGGGCGCGATCGCAACCAGTCCCAGCTGGATTCCCAGCTGGTGGTCGACATCACCACAGCCGGGGGCCGTGTGCACGATACCGGTACCTTCCCCGGCGACAACGTGCGGATTGCCTTTAAAATCGCGACCGCCATCTACAACCTTATGGCAGGAAACACCTGACTGATCCAGCAGTCTGTCATCGCTGGGATAACCGCCGGGAGACTGTTGTGCGGGCAGGTCATCAAAGGGCCCCGTGTATTCCCAGCCGACCATCTGAGCTCCCTTGATGGTTTCAAGGATTTCATAGCCCCCCTGCTCTTTAAAGATCTGGGCGAGTGTTTTCAGTTTCGGTACGTCTTTTGGCCAGGACCATTCCGGGCGTCCGAATCCTTCTTTGAATTCCTTGCTCAACCGCTGGTATTCCAGGTTTTCTTTAGCGAAGTAGTAGACGGCATCATCCTTCTTCGCGCGGAGTTTGACATAGTCGAGGTCGGGGTTGATCGCGGCGGCGACGTTACTGGTCAGGGTCCAGGGGGTCGTCGTCCAGATCAGCAGGTATTCATTTTCCCGGTCTTTGAGGGGAAATCTTACGAAAACAGATTTGTGGACAGACAGTTTGCGTCCGTCGGCGACTTCCATCTGGCTGTAAGCGCTGCCTCCCCGGCCTGACCAGGGCATGACATCGTGACCACGATAGACTTTTCCCCGCTCAAAACACTTCTTGAGAAACGTCCAGATGGTTTCGTTGTTCTCGGTGGAGAAGGTGAAATAACTACCGCCCCATTCGGCATTTCCCAGACGGGAAACCAGCAGGTCGGCTTTGTCAGTAATCTGTTTGCCGCTGGGGGCAGTCAGTGTGACTTCCGTATCTTTTCCGACGAATTCTGCCAGCTTTCGCAGTTCCTCGGGATTGTCCCAGTCCATCCAGTAGCCCAGACGTACTGACTGTTCGGTCTGTCGGGCGGCAAAACGCAGAACGCGTTTTTTACACTCGTTGACGAATTTGTCGATCCCGTGAGAGACGATTTCCTGCTTCGTGCCATAGCCGAGTTCTTTTTCAACTTCGACTTCCACCCAGAGTCCCTGGCAGTCAAAACCGTTTTGAAAGCGAAGCTCGTGCCCCGTCATGGCGTAATAACGCTGGTAGGCGTCTTTATAAGCCCTTCCCCAGGCATGATGAACACCCATCGGGTTATTGGCGGTCATGGGACCGTCAATGAAGCTCCATTTGGGTTTGCCCTGATTTTTCTTACGGAGCTGGTCAAACGTCTGGTTCTCTTCCCAGAATTTGAGGATTTCGTGTTCACCTTTGATGAAGCTGGCGTCAGTAACTTTTTGAAACATCGGAAGATCTTATTGAGTGGTTTTGTTTGAAAATGAGTTGAGAGAAATTAAACGCGTCCAATTTCACTATGGCGACAGAGAGACTAAGATATTGAATTCAACGATTCAAAACGCGTCCTGTTCTGTCAGGGCTGTCCTGAGACAGAAGTATAATAGCGGGAATGCGTTAAGTATTACATAGACAGCACTTTCTTACGAGGCATGTAAATTCGTATTTGTAGCTGTTTTATCATAATTTTTCCAGTTTGAGAGTCAGAATGTCCGAGTCGAAAGAACCTCTGTTCCACGTTGTCCTGTATCAGCCTGATATTCCTCAGAATACGGGGAATATCGGTCGAACCTGTGTTGCCGTCGGTGCCAAGCTGTGGCTGGTGCGCCCACTGGGTTTCCAGCTCGATGCCAAGCATTTACGGCGTGCCGGCATGGATTACTGGCAGCACCTGAACTGGGAAGCGGTAGACAGTCTGGCGGAGGTGCAGGCACAGCTGAAAGACAGGACATGGTGGAAGCTGACCAAGTTCGCCACCCGCTTTGTCTGGGATGCGAAGTTCGAACCCGGTCATGTCTTCCTGTTCGGCAGTGAAAGTAACGGCCTGCCCCCCCGGATCCTCGAAGAAGATCCAAATTCCAATCTGAAGCTGCCTATGCATCAGGAAGTGCGCAGCCTGAATCTGGCCAGTACCGCAACTGCCGTCATGTATGAAGCAGTCAGGCAGTTCGGGGGACTGACCTGAGTCGACTATTTTCCACGCCCGGTGACGGGATATTGTGGATCCTGGAAACCTTTGCCACTGTGTTCTCCCGGCGGTACCAGAGAGTCGATGAAGGCTTCGTCTTCTGCTGTGATCTCAACATCCAGGCAACCCAGGTTGTCGTCGAACTGCTCCATGGTGCGTGGGCCGATAATAATCGAAGTCAGAATCGGATTCGCCATACACCAGGCGAGCGCGAAGTTTGTCATTGAGACGCCCTTCTTGTCACAGTAGGCAGCGATTTCCTGGGAGAGTTGAATACTGACATCACGCAGCTCTGCTTCTTTCATGCGCTTGTCATCGCGAGAGGCACGGCTCCCTTCCGGGAAAGGCTGATCGGGACGGTATTTTCCAGTCAGAATTCCCCGGGCCAGCGGACTGTAACTGACGACGCCAATCCCTTTTTCCTGACAGAGAGGCATCAGTTCCACTTCGATATCACGATTCATGATATTGTACAGCGGTTGCACACAACTGAATGAATACAGATTGCGAACATCACTGGTCCAGAGCGCTTCGGCCAGTCGCCAGGCCCGGAAATTGGAACAGGCGATATAGCGCACTTTTCCAGACCGGACCATATCGTCGAGTGTCCGCAGTGTTTCTTCAATCGGTGTCTGGTAGTCAGGAGTGTGGACATAATAAATGTCGACGTAGTCGGTATCCAGCCGCTGCAGACTGCGGTCCAGTTCCCGCATCAGGTGGACTCGGCTGGCTCCTGCATCGTTGGGTCCGTCACCCATTGGTGCACGTCCTTTGGTCGCGAGAATGACTTTGTCGCGTCTGTCTTTCAGTGCCTTACCCACTACCAGTTCTGAGCCACCGGTGCTGTACATGTTAGCGGTGTCGAAAAAATTGATGCCCAGATCAATGGCTTTATGCATGATGGCGATCGAATCTGCTTCATTAGTCGGGCCGCCAAACATCATTGTGCCCAGACAGACGGGAGAAACACGTACGCCAGCTTTTCCTAAGTTGCGGTAATCCATAAGTCACTTCCTGAAGAGTAAGTGGGTGTAAGTCGGTCGAGATTTTCAAGAGTTCTATCTTCGGTTTTTATGATAGATTTCTCAAGGGACCTTAAATTCCTTGAACAGACGTGGTTGAAGATTCTCGCTCAGCCTGTTAAAGTAACTCTTTGCACCACGGATTGATTTAAGATCCGTTTGACTCTGCAATGGCCATTGAGCTATAAGTCTTATTATATCAATGGTTTAGTATAAATGGATTCAACTGAACTTACTTAATCAAGAAGTAGACACGAAAGGCATTTCTTCGAATGGGAACCAAGAAGACAGGTAAAGGTCGTCGTAAAATTGGTCGTAAAAAACGACGTGCACGAGCTAAGATCAGACATCGCAAGGGTTAATACCCATTTTCGCCTGGCAATACAGGTTCTGCTGGTACCTTGAAGTTGGCTCTTTAAGGTCCTGATTTGTTGCGCAATCAGTGAAAAAGAACCTGGCTTACTGCTGGATGCCGAATAATAAAGAGACAAAAAAGGGGCTTCTATGAGCCCCTTCTTTCGTTGGTGGATATCCATTTCAGACGCTTACCAGTATTTCTCGAAGTGAATATTGCCTGGGTTTTTAGGGGTTGAGAGTTTGTATCCCTGCTCTGTGAGCAGTTCCACCATCCCCTTGGAATCAGGGAACTCCAGCTCTCCCTTCTCATTTTTTTCGGGAAGACCGATCATGGAAGGGTTACCACAGAGAAAGACATGCGTTTTTTCCGGATCGGGTGACCAGCCAAACGCTTCCTGAAATCGATCGGGTTGAATGATATCCTGCAGGTACTGTTTTCCAACATAAGAGGGGTGATTCTCATCCGTGTTTTCCGGCTCGCGTGTGGTGAATGCGCCGTAGCGGTAGTTGGAAAACTGTTTCTGCAGCTGTTCCTGCTGGTCGAGGTATCCCAGATCCCCTTTGTAGCGGACACAGGTCATGGAAACAATGCGTCCCGTATGACCGCGTTTTAACAGCTCGATGCTCATGGAATTATGCGGCGCTTCACCGGTTCCCGTACCGGCAAAGATTACATTATCACCTGGTTGAACCGGTTTCAGGGTATAGGTTCCCACAGGTTTTTTGCCCAGGTGCAGGCGATCTCCCTCTTTGAGGCAGAACAACCGTGGTGTGAGTGGAGGATCATCCGTGTCAGGGCGTAACACCAGAGTGATATAAAACTCCAGGTAATCAATCTCATCATTGGCGAGGAGATCTCCCTGCAGATCCAGCATGGGACAGGAAATGGAATAGGCGCGGCGAATCAGTTTCGGTTTTTCCAGTTCCGCCAGGGGACCGCCATCAACACGGTGTTCCCAGGAACCCAGGCCGAGCGTTGTGTATTGCCCCCCCGAAAAGCGGGGGACTTCGTCGTCCGGTTTGATGCGCACGATCATTAAATGATCGTGTGGCATACGCAGATCCATGACGGATGCGTTGTAATATTTATTGCGTAACTCTTCGATTTCTGGAGTCGATTGCCCGGTCGGAGGATTCGATGGATTCATGACTCTCCCTGTCGCGCTGGGGGCCCACTGTGAACGTGGTTTCTTGTTTTTTCATCGTGCTCTATCCGATTTCAGGTAGAATTCTGTCAATCAGTGGATAAAAACATGATGTTCTCTTTAATCGTGTTTCTCCTCTATCACTTTTTCTGCTCAGAAAGTCAAGGCAGATCCAGGGGATTCTCACCGCCCGGATTATTTCAGACCCATCAGCGACTGACTGTTGTAATTAAAAAAACATTACGGCTTCTGAGTGATCTGAATATTCCAGACAGGGCAAACTGGCAACAGACAATGATTATAACGAGTCTGATTTCTGTCAGGTCGATATAACGAGTCTGATTTCTGTCAGGTCGAACTGTTTTGGGACCTGGTACCCTGGATGTTTACACCGCTGCCGATCAGGAGATTGTGGTGATAACACCAGCGATAGAACCCACCCGTTTTTTCCGGCGGCAGCACTTTCAGGTTTTCGAAGCCTGCCTGTTCGAACCAGGATTTGAGTTCTTCTGTAGTATGGTGGTACTGATAGGCGGGAGCAAACCAGTCAAAGGTATCGCAGACCCGGTTTTCCCAGTTGGGATGGTTACTGAAATTGACGACTTTATTCAGTACCTTATTGATGACGGGTAAGCCGCCCAGCCACGCTCCCAGTCGGCACCAGGGTTCCAGCTTTTCCGGCGGCATCCGCGTGGTGATTTTGCGCAATCCGCTGTTAATCCATTCCTGCCACCACTGATTTCTGCGGTAAAGCCAGACTGAATATTTTCCCCCTGGTTTCACCATGCGGGCGACCGCATCGAAGACGGCGCGGGTGTCCTTATCGTGATGCATGACGCCGATGGAGAATACAAAGTCGAAGGATTCCGGTTCAAATGGGAGATGCTTTAGATCAGCCTGCACCAGATTGACATGCTTGAGATGGGCATTCAGCTGTTGCGCTTTCTCGACGGCGGTGGTGTGGTCTGCACCAAACACGATGCCCCCTGCTTCGGCTGCGACTTTGCAGTAACGCCCGCCGCCACAACCAGCATCGAGAATCTTTAACCCGTTCAGTTCGCTGAGTTCCATTCCGGTTTTGGCAGTGAAGGTGGCCCGGTCTTCGTCATCGTGAGCAACCTCGTATTTATTCCACTGCAGACCAAAACTGGAGAGGTGTTCCTGTCCGACAAATCGGGCAATTCCTTTGATGACCGGATAGGTTTGACTGGTCTGCGGATCAATCAGCTGCTGTTCTGACTCGATCCATTCAAGAGGATGGCATGTGTCTGGAGTTCTTAATATTTCCAGAAGATCCTGAGAAAGAAATGGGCTGGTTGATGTTTCTTTCGTCATGATGGCTGACTGCTTACCTGAAGATGATCTGAGAAGTAATGTGGGTTTCTGCGCTTAAAATTCCAGTTCCATCAGATCTTCGCCCAGAATCGTGTTGGGGAAAATCTGCCGGGCCACTTCGAGTCCGATGGGATCGTCGCCTGTCTGCTGAGGATCAATGTGTGTCAGAACCAGTTTTCCCACTTTGGCATCGCGGGCAAGTTCGGCCACCGGGGTGGTGTGACTGTGTCCGGTTTTGTCGGCCCATTCAGCCATCTCATCCGGAAAATAACATTCGTGGATTAAGAGATCGACCCCTTTGACAAATTCGAGATGTTGCTCGGGATTGGCTGTATCTGTGATATAAGCCAGTGAATGGCCGGGCCAGTCGATACGGTATCCCACAGATCCCCCGGGATGCTCCATGGGAATGTGTGTCAGAACCCCCTGGTCTCCGACGATTACCGTTTCCGGGAGAGGCGTGAATTCATAATCGGGGGTCAACGGGAAGATTTCTTCGGAAAACAGGTGTGTCTGGATAGCAGTCAACTTGGAGGGTTCTGCATAGAGTTTGACCGAATCGACCTGATCGGTGAGCATCGGAACCAGAAAAAATGAGAGCCCGACAATATGGTCGAGATGGGTATGGGTGAGGAAAATCTGCAGATCGCGTGTCTGAAGAAACTGTTGAACGCGAAAAAAACTGGTGCCTGCATCAAAGATCAATCCCAGCTCCGGGAGCATCAGACAGGCGGTATGGCGGCGTTCATTCGGGTGATATCCACCAGTCCCCAGCAAGACAATTCGCATTGTTCCACTCTCCCGCGCTTGAGTTTCTCCAGTATCCGATTTCGTCGTCGACCTGTCTGAGCCTGGTTCAGTCAGTCAGACAAACAGCATGCTGCATCAGACCAATAGGCTGTGTCCAGGTTTACTGTAGCGTCTTCAAGGCCATTTGGGCCGAGTAGAGCAGGTTGAAACACGCTATAGTAAAATGTGACGCGTTCCAGTCTCTGTAAAATGTGCCCGTTAATCAAGTTGTGATACCTGATTAACGGGCAGAAATGCAAGCTGACTACAATCAAATCTGATCGCTATCGGTCACAGATTCTGTCAGGGGATTACGAATCCAGACGGCGTTCACGAATCCAGTCGGTGTGGAAGGTGCCTTCCTTGTCCGTTCGCTGGTAAGTGTGAGCACCGAAGTAATCACGCTGGGCCTGCAGCAGGTTGGCTGGCAGACGGGCCTGACGATAGCCGTCAAAGTAGCTTAAAGCAGCAGTAAAGCTGGGAACGGGGAGTCCGAGTTCTACAGCAGCTGCGACAACACGTCTCCAACTGGGTTGCGCTTTTTCAACGGCATTGCGGAAGAAGTCGTCCAGCAGCAGGTTTTCCAGCTCCGGATTCTTGTCAAAAGCTGCTTTGATGTCCTGCAGGAAGGTGGAACGAATAATACATCCGCCACGCCACAAGAGCGCGATATCGCCGTTATTCAGGTTCCAGCCGAAGTGTTCGGCGGCAGCATTCAGTTGGACGTAACCCTGAGCGTAGCTGCATAATTTCGATGCATACAGTGCCTGGCGTACGTCTTCGATGAACTGATCCCGGTCCCCTTCAAATTTTTTGTCCGGACCGCTCAGAATTTTTGAAGCCCGTACACGTGCTTCTTTCTGTGCTGACAGGCAGCGGGCATAAACGGCTTCGGTAATCAGAGTGGTGGGAACACCCAGGTCCAGAGCATGCTGGCTCATCCACTTTCCGGTTCCCTTCTGAGCAGCTGTGTCGAGAATTTCATCGACCAGGTACTCGCCGGTTTCTTCGTCAATCACGGTGAAAATGTCACGGGTGATTTCGATCAGGTAGCTTTCCAGCTCACCCTGATTCCATTCATCAAACACTTTGTACAATTCCTGGTTGGTCAGTCCCAGAGCGTGTTTAAGAATGTAGTAGGATTCACAGATCAACTGCATGTCGCCGTATTCGATCCCGTTGTGGACCATTTTGACATAGTGTCCTGCACCCGCTTCGCCGACCCATTCGCAGCAGGGAATGTCGTTGTTTTCGCCTACTTTGGCGGAGATATCCTGCAGAATCGATTTGACGTGTGGCCAGCCAGCGGGAGAACCACCGGGCATAATACTGGGGCCTTTCAGAGCACCCTCTTCACCGCCGGAAACACCGGTTCCGATAAACAGGAGGCCGGCATCTTCGACTTCTTTGGTACGACGATTGGTATCGTCGAAGTGGGTATTTCCACCGTCAATAATGATGTCACCAGGGCTGAGCAGGCCTTTCAGATCGTCAATGATGGCGTCAACGGCAGGACCTGCTTTGACCATCAGCATGACTTTACGGGGGGTGGCCAGGTTGTCGACCAGTTCTTTCAGAGTATGGTAGCCTGTGATGTTCTGCTCGTCGGTTTTGCTGCTGACAAATTCGTCAGTCACGCTGGTGGTCCGGTTAAAAACACCTACTGAATAGCCATGATTAGCCATATTCAGAACCAGGTTCTGTCCCATCACTGCCAGACCTACCAGGCCGATATCATGTTTTGACATTGTAAATTCTCGTTCACTTCTGATGTATTGTGGTTAATAAATGAGATTCGTTTCCGATGTTTCCAGAGAAAACGACCAGGGACCTGTTATCGTTTCCAGGGAGGTAACTCGGGAAGATAACTGTCGAATTCCGCGATGATTTTCTGCTGATATTCACCGGCAAACTCGCCATTGAGGAACTTATCACAGGCTTCGCCGATGAAGCGTTCCCAACTGGCTTCTTCTGCACCGGGGTTAATCGGATAGAACAGAGCGCCGACAGCTTCTGCTGCTTTCATGTCGCCGGGAGCATCGCCGATCATCAGTACTTTGTCTGAGTCGTATCCGCAGGCTTTGGCCTGTCCCAGAGTTTCTTTTTTGCTGCCTGCTTCCTGACCGCAGATCGCATCCACGTACTGAGCGATGTCATGTTCTTGCCACTCTTTGTTGAGTGCTTCGTTGGGAGTTGCCGAGCAGACGATCATGTCGGCGACAGGGTCCAGCTTGATCAGGCTCTCTCTGACGTTCGGATAAGGAGGCACGTCGTGAACCATATCAGCGATCATTTCATTGACGGCCAATGACCATTTCAAAGCCAGTTCCAGGTCTGGATCACTGGTTTTTTCCACTTCAGCAGCCAGAGTGGGATTGCCCAGCTTGGTTTCCCGTTCAATCCATTCGCGGACTCCCTGCAGCCGGGGAATCTTCACGTTACGAGCGATGACTTCCGGGCGTTCTTCCAGCAGGTCCAGCGCCAGGGTGTAGGAGATAAACCGGTTGGCACCGCGCCATTTAGAGTACAGGTTCGTGAATTCAGCTGCTTCCCGGGCATATTTCGAAATGGGCTGCAGACCAAAGTAGTTGATGAAGTTAGGAATAAAACACTCTTTGTGTTTAATTTCCATGGAATCAAAAGCACAACCATCTGAGTCAATGCCGATCAAAAACTCACTCTTTTTTTCAAAGCTGGTGTCCAACGGATTATCCGACACAATCTTCTCCCAATTGTTTATTAAAAGTCTGATACTGTGATTTAATATAATTGACCGCCAAACAGGCGGTCAAAGTTCATGCTGACAGATGTTCGATTTATCTGTCAGCCTGCGGTACGTATTTCGGTAATTTCTGATCCGAGAACAGTGGCTGTAACTGAGCCAGTCGCATCCGGCCATTGATCATGGGGATGCTGGGCCAGTCGTTGCCAACCAGTGGCTTACAGTACTTGACGAAGTCGTCAGTCACGTCCATCCCGTCTGCAGTGATCCAGTTTTTCGGGAAGGTGCGTTCGCTGTTGGCCACTTCAGGCAAAGGCACTTTGTCGTAACGGACATTGTAACCAGGTCCTTCTGCCCGCAGGATTGTGGACATGAAACCTGACTCGCCGGCAGCAGCCAGTAAAGCGGCTTTCTGCCCTGCTCCGTAGGCTTCGTCGAGGTCGACCGTGGAAGCATAGGCAATATTATGACGCTGGTCGGTGCCGGGGATATTAGCCCGGGCAGAACCTTTGACAGCCAGTCCACGCTGATTTAATTCGTTGACGAGCAGCTGTGCAACAGTCAGCTGGCTAGAGCTGAACTGCGTGTGCCCGAAGGAATCTTTGGTTTCACCGATGTCACCCAGAGAGAGACCTTCACTGACAACCACGATCAGGCGGCCGTCTTTCTTCAACTGGTCGTTGACCTGGGCATGAATCTGCTCAATGCTGACCGGGTTCTCTGCAAGATAAATCTGCATCGGAATTTTGCGTTGCGGATCAGCCAGACGGGCAGCGGCGGGAATGAAGCCGATTTTCCGTCCCATGGCCTGCAGAACCAGCACCGGGTCAGCAGGACAGCTTCCGCGGTTTTCTTCGTTGGCCATCTGGACCATGCTCATCCAGTAACGGGCGGTACTGCCGTAACCGGGAGTATGGTCGATCAGTTTGAATTCGCTGTCTCCCACATCGTTGTCGATGGTTTTGGGAACGCCGATACCGACGACATCCACACCCCGTTCGGTTGCCATCTGGGCGACTTTGTTCGCGGTGTCCATCGAGTCATTTCCGCCGATATAGCAGAAATAGCCGATGTTATGGGCTTTAAATACTTCGACGATCCGGTCAAAGTCTTCGTTCTGGTGATCTTTGAGTTTATAGCGACAGGTTCCAACTGAACCAGCGGCAGGTGTGACTCTTAACAGGGCAATTTCTTCTGGTGACTGACCGCTTAAATTGAGTAGTTCTTCTTTCAGAACCCCTTCAATTCCATGCCAGCCTGCGTAGATCGTGCCGATTTCCGGGAGATCCCGGGCTGTTTCGACCAACCCTCTCAGACTGTTATTGATGACTGGTGAAGGTCCACCAGACTGTGCCACAATCATATTCTTAGGACTTGCCACGTTTTCTCCTCACTCTATTGTTGTCTATTTTGAGATGCTTTGTGACCCACGGGGGTACAGAACATATCCCTCTGTTACTTTGGGGCCCTTGTCTCTCTGTAATGAACCAGATCTGAATTCAGTACCGAGACCGGTATGTATGAATCAATTCGGGCGAGTTCGAACGCTTCCCACAAGGTCCAGGGCGATTATTAGAAGGCTATTGTTGATAAAGTGTTATTCATTAACAGTTTACCGTAAATAATTTCGTTGCCTGAGTTGGCAGGAAATAGCCTATGTTCAGTGTGGGTGATTTTGATTTACAGACTCACAAAGACTTGTATCAACTCACTCAGTCGGGATATTACCCGATTTTGTGCTCTAATTCAAAGTATCGCCATGCTGCCAAAGCAGAAAGTTCCGGGAAAGTTTGGCTATGAAAGTTAAATAAATGCCCCGGACAATCTCCGTGGGTTCACTATTTCTGTGGAGTCAAAGTGATTTTGATCCCCTGTATCTCATAGTCCAGCTTATATGAGCTGAATAACGCGTCGCAAAACTCCGCGGCGTCCGCATCGACAACCGCAACATCGATCGGTTTCAGCAGGTCGATGCCTGCTTTGGCGAGTTCCTGTTTGTCATATTCGAACTCGATTCCCGACTGCTCCAGTTTCTGCATGATCGCCAGTACCGGGACTTTTTTGACCCGCAGAGTGAACTTCCTCCTGCTGAGAGGTACAGTCTCTCCAGTCCCGGGGCGAACAGGCTTCGCTCCTTTTTGAGGATTCAACAGTTGCTCAATCTGTTCATGAACGTCCATCGTAGCCTGCACGGAGAGAAGTTTTCCTGAGCTGGTCAGTTCTAGACCCGGAAACTGCTCCTTCAGTTGTCTGGTAACCGCTTCAATCGATTTGCCTCGCAGGGGGTATGTTTTTTCGATCTGAACTTTGTCCGGAATCGCTGTGATTCGAATGCTGGTTGCCTCCCCTGCCCAGTCGTACGTCAGATCGAATTGAATCAGGATCAGTGACAGCGATTCATTGGCATTCACGGAGACCAGAGAGAAATTCGACCACAGATCGTGGGGAATCAGTTGTTGATTGTCGATTGTGAGCTGGCAGGCTTCGGAGATTTGCTTCAGGATTTCAGTCGGCGTATCCAGGTCTTGAAAATGAAAGGTCTGACTTCTGGAAAGCTGAAGTACCCGTGATTTGAGCTCTTTCTGAGAATCGGCCAACTCGTGAAGTGTGTCTGATTTCAGTTGAAGGAGTGTATTCAGATCTGAAACAGCCTTCTCCGGGCCAATAAAAATATTACTGCCGACCGTAATGCATCTGGCTTGTACCAGTTCTGCGATTTGAGTCAGCCCTTCTTCCAGTGTCTGGTTCTGAAGGTCGATTTTCAGTTTACGGGAAGGATCAATCCGTCGATCCAGGATGATAGAGATGTTTTGTGTCTCCCTGATTCTCTGGACGATGGCTCGGATTCCCACATTGGACCAGGAGGCTGAGAATGGTTGTGTCAGCGCCTGCCGAAAACTTCGTTCTGAGAGGTAGCGTGGGGTTTCCCGATTAAGCAGAACGGGGGACTCTTCAGGATTCTGATTGGCGTATCCCTTCTGACTTTCTGCGGTTCCGAACAAAAACAGCATCAGGCAGACGATCAGCCAGAATGGAGAGCTGGTCAACTTTCTCACAGATTGATACTTTCCCTCTGGTCAAAATGATTACAGTCAAAGCCGGTTGAAAAACCGGAATCAGGTGCTGGAGTGTGGCCGGGTTCCATGATACCATATAAATACGGGTCTTTCCTGTCCTATTTTATCTATCCGAGATGCGATAGTCTAATGTAAAGAGAGTCAGTGCTTTATGCAGAAAATACAGGCAGTTGGAATCGATTTGGGAACTACATATTCCTGTATTGCGCATCTCAATGAGCATGGGGAGCCGGTTACGATTCCCAATCAGGAAGGAGAACTTTCTACTCCTTCCGTTGCCTTGTTTGATGGTGCAGAGGTGATTGTCGGCACGGAGGCATTGCGGCACGCGATTGTCAATCCCCGCAATGTGGTCCAGCACGCCAAGCGTTATCTGGGAAAACCGAATTTCCGCTGGGAAATTGATGGTCGCTATTTTACTCCGCGGGATATTTCTGCGTTTGTATTAAAAAAGCTGCTGTCGGCTGCGGAAGAACGAATCGGACCCATCGAGTCAGCCGTCATTACGGTGCCCGCACAGTTCAGTGATCTCCAGCGGCAGGAAACGATTGCTGCCGGGAAACAGGCGGGACTGAAACAGGTCGATCTGATTAATGAACCTGTGGCGGCTGCCTTATGCTACGTGCTGGGATCAGAAGGAATGTGGTTTGCCGAACTCGCCGAAGAGCAGCGCATTCTCGTTTACGATCTGGGAGGCGGTACGTTTGATCTTTCACTGGTCAAATATCAGAAAGATGAAGTCAATGTCATCGCCAGTGGCGGAGATCTCAAGCTGGGGGGGATCGACTGGAACAGTAAACTGCAGGCAGCGATCGCGGAACAGTTTCTAACTGAGTTTGGTGTCAATCCTGCGAATGATCCGGAAAGTCTGCAGTATCTGGCGAATGAAGTGGAACAGGCCAAACGCAGTCTGACCGTCCGTCCCAAAACAACGCTGGCCTGTCAGGTAGGTTCGCAGCGCAAAACGTATCAGGTGACACAGTCACAGTTCGAGCAGCTGACCAAAGGACTGGTCGATCAGACCACTAGCATCACCAGGGCATTACTGAAAGACAACGGCATGGGCTGGGCTCATGTGGATGTCGTTCTGACGACTGGTGGATCATCCCGGATGCCTATGGTTCGCGACGCCTTAAAGCAGGCAAGCGGAACTACGCCGAATCTGTCCCTGCCTCCCGATCAGTCCATTGCGCATGGTGCCGCCTATTACTCCGGGATGTTGTTGAGTAACCGTGAATATGCTGAATCGATTCTGACATCAGAAGCCGCCAGTCGCCTGGCAAAAATCAAGCAACACAGTGTGAATGCCCGTTCGCTGGGTTTCCTGGTACGAGATCAGTCCGGGCAGCAGCGTATCCCCCATTATATTCTGCCTGCGAACTCCCAGCTTCCTGCTTCGGTCAAGCATACGTATGGAACCGTTTCCCCCAATCAGCGGCGCGTCCATCTGAAGCTGATCGAAAGTGGTGCCTCTCAGGATGAACCCTTTGTGATACTGGGGAACTGTGTGGTTGATGGCCTCCCTGCCAATTTACCCGTGGATTCAAAAATTGAAGTCTTAATGGAATACGACGCTGAAGCGCGGGTGCATGTTTCCGCCAGGGACTGCACAAGCGGAAAAGAAGCGAAGATAGAAATTACCCGTGAACAGAATCTGGTGCAGCAGGCTCCCGAGGGTGCAACACAGGGATCTCCTGCAGCTCAAACTCCAGCGGCCGCTGCGGAACCGTTGTTACTGGACGATATTCTGGATCAGGCCGAATCCATCAATCAGCCGCAGCAGAAGCGGCCGGTTCCCGAATCGCAGCCCATTCCCCCGCGCCCCAAGCCGGCTACCAGAGGACTGGACAGTTCAGAGCGTCCGGTGCCGCTCTGTAATCAGTGCGGTGAACCGCAACTGGGGGCACCCGCTGCCGATTGTCCGACTCCTGAAAAACATGCCAAAGGGGCTCTGTCATCGCGACAGCCGCGTACACAGAAAAAAACGAGAGGCCAGCAGACGCCGCAAAGGGGAAAACAGAATGCTCCTCAGGCTGCCCGGAAACAGAAAGCAGACAATCGACGACCTGCAACAAACAGACCGCCGGGAAAGAGTCAAACACAGTCGAAGTCAACCAGTCAAATTGATGCCGCAGAGGACGAATTCTGGGATCTGCTTGAAGATGCCTGAGACCGGTCTGATTTCCGACATTGGTGATTCCAGAACTCAATTAACAACTTAGGATGCAAGAACTCAGATGAAAATTGAACGGATTGAATTGTATCATGTGGCGATGCCACTGATTTATCCCTGGCGGACCGCTTATGGCGAAGATGCTGCCATCCATTCTGTCTTGTGCCGCATGATCAGTGGATCCGTGGAAGGCTGGGGTGAAAGTACTCCGCTGGCAGCTCCCTGCTACAGTCCGGAATGGGCCGGCGGCGTATTTCATACCGTATCGGAATGGCTGGCACCGGCTGTAATTGGTCATGAATTTGAAAGTGGCGATGCGCTGCAGGAAACGCTGTCACTCTACAAAGGGAATTCATTTGCCAAAGCTGCTCTGGATAATGCCTGGTGGAGTCTGCACAGCCGCATTTCCGGCATACCCCTGCACAAGGCTCTGGGGGCGACACGTGATGAAGTTCCTGTGGGCGCTGATTTTGGTGTGATGGATCACCTGGATGATCTGATTGAAGCCGTGGGGACCGCGGTTGCTGAAAAATTTCCCCGCATCAAACTCAAATTCCGACCGGGCTGGGATGTGCCGATGTTGCAGGCAGTACGAACTGCTTTTCCGGATGACACATTTCACATTGACTGTAACAGCGGCTATCGGCTGAGTGATGTTGGTCTGTTCCAGGCGATTGATGAATTTCAGCTGGCGATGATTGAGCAGCCACTGCAGCATGACGATCTCACCGATCACCGTGAACTGCAGAAGCAGATTCAGACGCCGGTCTGTCTGGATGAAAGTATTACGCATCCGTATCGGGCACAACAGGCGGTTGACTTAAAAAGCTGTCAGTATGTGAATGTCAAACCGGGACGGGTTGGCGGACTGACGAATGCCGTCAAGATTCACGATCTGTGTCAGCAGGCAGGCATTCCCTGCTGGGTAGGAGGCATGCTGGAAAGTGCCACGGGAGCTTCCCATTGTGCCGCTCTGGCCATGCTGGATAACTTTACCTACCCCGCAGATATTTTCCCCAGCGAAAAGTATTACCGTGAAGATATGGCTGAGGTCCCTCTTTCGTTGTCAGTAACGAATGAGGGAGTTCCAGGCGTCAAGGCGTTTACAGAACTGCCTGATCCGGACAGTGGGAGATTGCAGTCACTGACCATCCAGAAAAAAATTATCAGCTCTTGAAATGGACATTTCGTCAGATCTATTGTCAAATGTTCATAGTGTGAGTTCGCTCTCGGGATAAAAGGCAGCCGAAAATCAGGAAATAATTCAATAAAATGACCTTATTGGGGAATAACCTGTGGTGTATCAGTATCTTTCTACTTAGAGAGTCAGGTTATGTCATTATCGAATCATAACAATGCAGATGAACTGACAAGACTGGTTGATGAATACTATCAACTGCTGTTTCGTTATGCGTACCGGTTGTCTGGTGAAAGCGCCGATGCGGAAGATCTGACACAGCAGACCTATTTGATCGCCCAGAAAAAATTGTCTCAGTTGCGTGATCCGAAGCTGGCCCGGTCCTGGCTTTGTACGATTTTGAGAAATCTGTTTCTGAAAAAAGTATCACAAAAGAAAAACTCCGTGTCCTTGAGTCTGACGTTTGATCTGGCTTCGGAAGATACAACAACGCCGGAACTGACATCACAAGAGTTACAGAAAGCTCTGGACGAACTGACCGAAGAATTTCGGGTTCCTTTATTGATGTATTATTTTGAAGAGCGGTCTTACAAAGAAATCTCTTCCGAATTGTCCATTCCAGTGGGAACCGTGATGAGTCGGCTGTCGCGGGCAAAATCATTTTTACAGGAACGGTTTTCAGAACCATTACGAGACGTCACTGCAATACACACTTAAATATTACAGCGGAAATTTGGCTTCATTATGAACACGTCAGAACCATCCAGATCATCAGGCTTTCCTGAATCAGAAAATACTGATTCAGGTCGTATCGCTGCTGATCCGGCTTTTGACGCGCAGTTGAACCGGACTCTGTTTGATGTCAGTGTCCCGGAGGGGCTGCGAGACAGGTTACTGAAGTCGCTTGCTGATCATGAATCGACTGAAATTGCCAGTCACCCGCAGATCGAATCTACCCGTAAACGGTTCCTGCATAATCCGAACATTCTGGCCGGGCTCTCAGCCTGTCTTATGCTGGCAGCAGTGCTGACCTATCTCTGGGCTTCGCAGCAGCCGGTGATTGCTCTGGCCCGCTTCGGTCCGGAACTCAATCTGGACAGTCGTCTGTTGCCGGAATTCGATCAGCATTTTCCGTCCCGTCTGCCTGCTCAGGGAGGCTGGAATTCCCGGGGACATTTCACTGTCTACAATAAGACGTATGGCGTCACTGCGGGAACTTCGGGTACCCAGGATACGGCCGCTCGATTTTTTCGGCTCCGTACCGGAAATAACCGGTCTGTTTTTGGCGCTCTACTGCAGATTCCCGCCTCACAGGTCTCTCCCCTCCCGACACAAACCGCTTTCAATCCAGGTCAGGTTGAATATTCCCAGTTAGATAAGGGGAATTATGCCACTGTCAGATGGATCGAGAATGACCAGGTTTATGTGTGCATTGTATTTGGCGGCGCGCGAGAGCTGGAAGCCTTAGGTCGCGCCCTGCAATCCGCTACCGCTTGAAATCAGAACCCCGACCGGCTCTACTGATAGAGAGTTATCTTTGCTGATCTGACGCAAACATTTTCTACAAGGGGCAATCATGCGCGGTTTACTTCAGTGTTGTCTGTTGATGGGGGTCTGTATGTTCTCGAATGTTCCCTGTGAAGCGGGAAGTTATGCCTATATCTCTCTGGGGGGAGAGAAAAAAATAGCCATCTATCAGCTCAATGAAGAGACTGGGGCACTGACTCATCTGGAAGATGTTTCCCTGGAGGGAGGCCCCGGTTGCCTGGAAGTTGATCCGCAAAAGAAATATCTGTTTGCCTCCGTCCGGACCGCATCCAAATTCATGAGTTTCTCCATCGATCCCCAAACCGGAAAACTGAAACTTATTTCCAGCATCCCGGCAGGAGGGAATGCTGCTTATATCGCGACTGATAAATCAGGCGGTTATCTGTTTTCAGCGTATTATGGCGAAGGAAAAGTCGCCGTCCATCGCCTGGGAAAACAGGGGGAGATCCTGGAAGAGATTCTGCAGACTATTCCAACAGAAAAAAATGCACATGCGATATTACCTGATCAGAAAAATCAGTTTGTGTTCGTTCCCCATACCGGACCGAATGCGATCTATCAGTTTGTCTGGGATGAAAAACAGGGAGTCCTGAAAGCCAATACTCCGCCTAAGCTCGCGGCGGCACCTGACCTGGAGCCCCGTCACCTGGCGATCTCCCAGGATAACCGTTTCATTTATTTCGATAATGAAAAAGGAAGCTCAGTAACTGCGTACAAATTGAACGCAGAAAATGGAACGCTGTCAGCGTTTCAAACCGTTTCAACGTTGCCCGCAGATTTTAATGGGAAAAATACCTGTGCCGACATCGAACTCTCCCCGTCTGGAGACTATTTATACGCGTCGAATCGAGGACATAACAGCATTGCCTGTTTCGCCGTCGATCAGAAGACAGGGCGATTAACGTCCATCGGTCAGGCTGCTACGGAAGATACGCCACGATCATTCAACATCGATCCCACGGGCCGCTTCCTGTATGCAGCGGGCCAGAAAAGCGGCAAACTGGCTGCGTACAAAATCTCGCCTGAAGATGGAACTCTGGAACGATTTGCGACGTATGAGGTAGGCAAATCTCCTTCCTGGGTAGAGATCGTAAAGTTTCCCTGATCCGCAAAATTAACTTCAAAATTAAGTCTGTTGGCAGGATTTGAGGGAAATTGTTCAGTACAGTTCCAGGGTAAGTCGATGAATTCGATTGAATGGACTCATTTGTGGGGTTCGTCTCTGCGCAGCGTTTATGTCGCTACGTGATTGATTCATCGACTTTTTCTGTTCCTGTGAAGAGAGAGGCTCATGATGCGCTTTTCTATATTCTCTTTAATTCTGACTCAACTCTTCATCGTATCCTCTTACGGTCAGGAACAGACACCGCTGCAGATCAGCTCCGATCATGTCTCAACTGACTCACAAAAGAGTAAGGTTAACGTAACGAAAGTTCCGTCGACTGAATCTACCGGGCCGGCATATCAGCGCATGTCTGTCAGTCAGAAACTGATTCAGCAAAGAGCGTTTCTACAGGCACAGCAGCGGATGCAGCGTATCAGTGCCCGTAAAGCGATGGGAATTACACCTGGCAGGCCGACTGTTTATGTTCAGGTCAGCCCGTTGCCCAGTTATGCTCAGATCATACAGCAGTCTTCCGGCTTCTACTATGATCCGTACCACTTTTATGGTTACTGGTACGGAACCGAATACTGAGATTTGATCGACTGAAGTTAATTCACTCTTTGGCAGGAAGCGACTGTGCAAACTTCACAGCGCGATTGATCCAGTATTTGAGATCCTCTTCTGCTTCAAAACCTGCCTGCTCTACGTAGATCATGCTCTTGAGCGGCTTGCCTGTGAAGTCCATCTCGCGAGTATTCGGTTCCTGCAACGCTTTGTGCGCACCCTGCTCGCCCAGTCTCAGCATCAGTCGTTCCCGAGTGACACCGCAGCACATATTTCCGTGTAACATAAAGCAGATTCCGCCAAACATCTTCCGTTCTGAAAAGCCTTTGCGGCGTTTCAACAGCAGGCGAACTCTTTGAGCCAGATCTTCATCGTACGCCATTTGAGTCTCCCCACAGGATTTTTTTCTCAGCGGCTTTCTTTTTATCAGAAAACTGAACAAACTAAAAGTAGTCAATGTTCTGATACCTGTTTGAAAGTGTATCAGTTTCTGCTGAGAGTATAAAAGTGAGAGGACTGCAATGGTATTGAAACGGTTACTGCTTCTGGTCTGTCTGGTGGGAGTGGGATTTTTTATTGGAACAGCGGCTGCTCAGAATGAGAAAGCAGAACCCAAAACGGAAACACAACCCGTACCGTTTCATTCAATGAGTCTTCCCGGACTGGATAACGTCTTTCAGATCGACAAGCAGTTTTATTCGGGAAGTGGCCCGCATGGGGAGCAAAGTTTTCAGGCTCTCAAAAAACTGGGGATCAAAACCATTGTCAGTGTCGATGGAATGCCGCCTGATCTGGAACACGCGAAAAAAGCAGGAATGAAGTATATTCATATCCCGATTGGATATGATGGTGTTTCCGAGGACGCCGGTCTCGCATTTGCGCGCGTTGCACGGGATTTGAAAGGACCGGTTTATATTCACTGTCATCACGGCAAACATCGCGGGCCGACGGCAGCAGCCGTGGTCGGGCTCTGTCGAGGCAGTTTCGATCAGAAAAGTGCACTGGAATTTCTGACACAGGCAGGGACAAGCAAGGATTACACCGGGCTCTGGAAAGACGTAAAGAACTTTAAGGTACCCGATGCCCGTGCCATCCTGCCTGAACTGGTAGAAACGGCAAAAGTCCCTCCCATGGTGACTGCGATGGCACAGATCAGTCATGATTTTGAACTCTCAGATCAGTTACAGCAGAGTAAGCCGGAAGATACGAAGGAAAGATTACGGGTATTAGTTCTGCTGCGTGAAGGATTACACGAAACCGCTCGGAAATACTCGGATGACTATGATGAGATGTTCAAAAAATGGCTCACAGAATCAGAGCAGCAGGTTCAGACTCTGGAAGAGGCCCTGCAAAAAGGAAATCAAAAGGCCTTCAGCGCAGGGATGAAAGCCTTAAAGTCACAATGCAAACGCTGTCACAAAGCCTACCGGGACTGAATAAACTCTCACTCTTCTTCAATCGATCTCTTTCCAGATCAGGCTGACTTTCAGGCCTTTGGTATTTCCCGCAGGCTCTGTTGCCAGCTTCAATTCAAAGTCATTATTGCCTTGAGTGATGTGTGCCAGTGCACGTGGCGCAAATTGAAAACGGAGTTCGGCATCCGCCTGTTTGATAAGTGCGGCCGGGTCAGTCTGGTTCGGGCTCTCCAGTCTGATAAAACAGTGATAGACGGCCGTGGGTTGTTTCTTGATCCAGTCATTGAGTGAGATATGCAACCGGTTTTTTTCGAACGTTCCCTGCAGCGGCGTCCAGGATTTCTGGTTATGTGAAATGGAAATGCGTGGCGGAATTTCCGTTGATGTCAGCTCAAGCTTGATCTGTCCCGCCAGTAACACGTAAGGCCAGTTTAATTGCCATACTCTCTGACTGGTTGCAGTCTGCTTGAGTTGATACAGGTCCTTGATCGTGCGTTTGAGAATGCCGTTCCCTGCGACAGGGGGCCGAGGTGTGTCGGTTGCATAATTCCGATGAACCGATTCCGGATTGGTATACTGGAATTCGACGTAGTCTAATGGTTCCAGAACCGGCAATGCGCTGGTCTCTCTGATCTGTGGTTGCCGTTCATTTACCCTGTTGTCGGCTGTGGAAGTATACAGTTTCGCAATCAGTTCAGAGGAACTGCCCAGCGGATCTGTTGGTGTTTTGGTAATGAGCTGCGGTTGTTCTGCCAGTTCTTCGACTCCTGCGATCTGGCCCCGCTGATTGCGATAAAATACCTGGTGATCCGGGTCGAACATATGCCAGCTGCCATCATAAAACGATTCCGCAACGACATGACCTGAGAGCCCCCAGACGCGGCTCTGTAAACCGGCTTTTCTGGCGAGGACCATAAAGTTGGTGGCACAGTCATCACAGAATCCATAGCCATACACGTTCAGAAATTTCACGGGGTCATGAACTTCATCTCCCTGCTCTGCCGGGTAATAGTGATAGCGCCAGTCGACGAGAAACTTCCAGATGGCGATCGATTTCTCTTCCGCGTTCATGTCAGGTTTGAGAATACTGGCCAGCATTGCTGACTGGCTGGAGAGGTCTGGCGCTCCTTTGCGTTTCCAGGCAGGTGTCAGCCGGGTATTGGTATCGAGGTTCTGCCAGATCATTTTGAGCGGTTGTGTTTCCTGGGGAATGATTCCAGGGATCGAAATTTCGGAAATTGAATCTGTCAAAATGAACGAGGCTGTTTTTTGCCGGTACACCTCGGTACTGACCAGCTCATATTTTCTGCCATTGGTTCTGGGGTCAGAGGAATCACTGGTTGAGAAATAGAGTGTGCCTGGAGTCCAGTGGCTATAGTGACCCCCCCCCTGCTCTCGGATTCGGCTGTGAAGTGCATGGGGAAATGGGAGCGGTTTTCCATTTTCCAGCAGTTTACATCGGGACTTCGACTCTTTGTCAGCAGCGCGTGGAATTGTCAATCGGGAGACATAGCTTGAACCCTGTTCATGCGAGATGGCAGTTGGCTGGATTTGTTCGGTGAGAACTTCTGTTTTCTCTTCCGCATGAATCTCGGGCTGGAGAATATCTGTCGCAGCTGGTATCGGTCCCGGCAGAGTTGAAATGATGCAGATAACGAGAAGAAAATTCAATCGCGAATACATACGTATGTTACTCATAATGAACCCATGTTCGATGTCTGTGAGACTTAAGTGAAAAAACGATATAAAAATCTAATATGTAGTTGAGAATCATAGCAGGGCTGGGTGATAATGCACTCTCATTTTAACTTCTTTCCGTGTAGGACCATGCGAATGATTCGAACTGTTTTGGTGATCTGTCTGCTGCTGACATTTTGTTCGGTTCTCAGAAGTCAGGCTGAGGAAAAAATAGACAGAAAACGTTCAGAGCCAGCGAGTATCAACTCATCCTGGGATGATCTACTGGAGGGAATCAACTCCCCGGAGGAGTGGGTTGAGCATAAAAAAGAGCTCAAAAAACGTTACCTGAACCTGATTCGCGATCAGTTTAAACCGGAAAAACCTGACCTGCAGATTCAGTTTCATGATACTGTGATCGTGGACGGTGTCTATCGCAGACAGCTGATCAGCTATCAGGTCGAGGAAGATGAACGAGCTCATGCCTACCTGGGGGTCCCTTTGTTCTTAAGAGGTCCTGCTCCGGCGGTTGTCGCATTGCATGGGACATATAAACAGGGAAAAGAACGGGCAGCCGGCCTGGTTGAGAATCCTGATAAAGCCTACCTCGATCACTTATGTCGACGTGGGTATGTGGTCATTGCTCCCGATCATTTTGTCGCTGGCCACCGTATTCCGGAGGCAGGGCCTTACGATACCGAGGCATTTTACAAGAAACATCCTGAGTGGACTGCTGTGGGAAAATTTACCTACGAACACTCGATTGCCATTGATGTTCTGCAGACGATGAAAGAAGTGAACCCCGAAAAAATTGGCGTACTGGGACATTCACTGGGCGGGCATGGTTCGATGTTTCTCGCAGCTTATGATGATCGGGTGCAGGCCGCAGCCGGTAACTGCAGTGCCTCTTTTTTCCGGCAGAATGCGAAAGTGGAAGCCTGGTCCCGCGATCACTGGTATGTCTATTTTAAACACATCCGCCCCGATCTGTTGAAAGGCGATCTGCCTCCGATTGACTTTCATGAGATTATGGCATTGATCGCGCCTCGGGCTTTTCTGGATCTGTCCGGGCTGAATGACGGCGATCCTCTGACCCAACGCCAGCGGGTATTAATGTTGCTCAAAGTCATGGACGTGTATGAGCTGGAAAAGGCTCCGCAGAACTTCGCGTTTTTTGTGCACGGTAAAGGGCATTCCGTAGCTCACGAATCCCGAGAGCTCATGTATGGTTGGATGGATACTCACTTGAAGCCCTCCGCTGCAACCAAGACTAAACTGGTGACTCCCTGAAAATATGGAAAGTGAAATTAGATGGAACTGATTATTATCAGGCATGGAAAAGCCGAACATGCTGGTGTGGTACCTGGAGGTGACTCTGCCAGACCGTTAACCGAACATGGCAGTTATCAATTTCGGAAAGTGGCCCAATGGATGGTGGAGCATCAGAGTTGCCCGGACCTGATTCTGCATAGCCCGCTGGTAAGAACCACTCAAACCGCACAGATCCTGCAGGAAGCAGCGGATTTGAGTGACGACTTCTGTCAGCCTCAGAACTGGCTTGGTTTCGGTCTGAACCTGGAGAAACTGATCTCGTTCGTCAGTCAGACAGCGTATGAGCGGATCGCAGTCGTGGCACATATGCCCGATGTGGCACGGTGTACAGGGGAACTGATTGGTGGCGGCTACATCACATTCAAGCCAGGCAACGCTGCCTGTATCGAGTTTGATACCGTCATCAGATCAGGTCAGGGAAGCTTGAAATGGCATTTAAGTGCGCCCCTGTTTTAATCTGACTTCTCCGGTAATTTCTGCTGATCGATTGGTGTGACAGCAGGATCTTGGACTGGCCAGGCAATACCGTTTAAGAATGTTGCGGGGAGAACAGGTCCAGCACGCGTGCATCGGTCAGGCTGTCGGCAATGAACTGAGCTGCGCTGAAGTCACCGTAGTTACTGTATTCATGTGGAATCGAAACCACATACGCCCCTGCTCCGACTCCCGACTTGGTGCCTGTCTCGCTGTCTTCGAGAACGAGCATCCGCTCAGGAGTGACATCCATTTTTTGGGCGGCAGTCAGATAGATTTCCGGATGAGGTTTGCCGTGAGTGACATCTTCAGCTGTCAGGCTGATGGGAAAACGATGTATGAGGTCAAACTGGACGAGCAGCGTTTCCAGGTAAGGCCGCGGAGACGAAGTTGCGACACATTTGGGGATATTCAACTCTTCCAGATAATCCAGGAGTTCAAATAACCCTTTCATGGGTTTCAGGTGTTCCTGCAGCAGTGCCTGAAAGATCTCCTGACTTTCCAGCCAGAGTTCATGCGGATCTTCCGGTTTGTCGAGATGGCTGGAAAGATGTTCGAAACCTTCCAGTGCCCGGCGTCCCATCATGCCCCGCAGGATGTCAGGCGTCATTGTTTTTCCGCGTCGCTGCAGCAGGGCATCACCAGAAAGAAAAAACACGTGTTCGGTATTAAACATTAATCCATCCAGATCAAAGGCGACTGCCTGGATGGGAAGGTGGTCTGACATGAGTAAACTCTTTATCGAAAACGGTAACAGATTAAGCGGCTCTCTGGTGTAGGTTAGTGGTTCTTCCCCACAGGTTCAATCGAACCACTCAGACTGTGTCCAGTTTTACTGAAGCGTCTTCCGGTTTTTGAGGACGGAGCCGAATCAATCAGGAGTCACAATGTCTGGAGAAATACGCTTTAGAATGCCGGTTTCTGCCCACGATAACTGAGATCCAGCAGTTCCATGGGATGCGCGACCCAGAGTGGCTGGTGAGACTGACGGAGTTTGGAATCGATCTGCAATGTGCAGCCTACATTACCGCTGATGACAATTTCTGCCCCCGTCTCCAGAATGTTGTTCAGTTTGCGCTGGCCCAACTGGTCTGCCATTTCCGGCTGGGTCAGGTTGTAGCTGCCTGCCGCACCGCAGCAGATCGTCGATTCTTTGAGGGGAATCAGATTGAGCCCGGGAATCAGTTCCAGCAGCTTGCGTGGCTGATTTTGAACTTTCTGGGCATGAACCAGATGGCAGGCATCGTGATATGTGGCGCGGAAAGGAATTTCTCCCTGGGGTGCAATCGGACCCAGTTCAAACAAAAACTCTGAGACATCCTTGAATTTGGACGCCAGCAGTTTCAGTTTTTCCTTGTGTTCTGCAGAGACCCCTTCAATTTCTTCTGCGATATGACCGTAATCCTTGAGCATGGCCCCACAGCCGGCGACATTGACTATGATGGCATCAATGTTATCCAGATCAAAAGCAGACAGATTTTGTAACGCAAACTCCAAAGCGGCCCGGTCTGCTCCACTGTGATAATGAATAGCGCCACAGCAGGCCTGTGTTTTGGGAATGACGACTTCGCAGCCATTGGCCTGCAGAACGCGCACCGTGGCCCGATTCACATGGCTGTACATCGCTTCCGAAACACAACCAGTAAAAAAGGCAACGCGAGCCCGCTGAGTTCCCTGGGCTGGCAATACTTCAGGCAGATCCGGTTCAGCCGGTTTGAGACGCGGCAGCAGATCGTTCATGCGTTTCAGCTTGCCCGGCAGCAGGCTGGTCAGCTTCAATGCGTTCATCGCTTTGTCGATTCGCAGTGCCTGCATGACGCGCGCTGGCAGTAATGTCAGACGAATCCGATTGGGATACGGAAACAGCCGATAGAGAATCCAACGGTGGAACCAGTCCTGCTCTGCTCCTTTTCCCTGGCGGTGATCCATTTTCTGAATGTCGACACGGAAGGGTTCGATCAGGCGTCCGTATTGCACTCCGGACGGACAGGCGGTTTCGCAGCTGCGACAGTCCAGGCAGAGATCCAGATGGCCACGCACGGCATCGGTCAGTTCAACCCGCTGGTCGACGACGGCTCGCATCAGATAAATACGGCCGCGCGGGCTGTCGTTTTCATTCCCCGTTTCCAGGTAAGTGGGACAGGCTGAAGTACACAATCCGCAGTGAATACAGTCCAGAAACTTTTCGTAAGGGATTTCCGAACCAGGAATGTCTGCCGGGGCTTTAGTGGCATCAACGGGTTGAGAGAAAGAACTTCCAGGTTTCATATATAAACTCGTATTCGAGATTCTGTTAGTCAAAGGAGATAGCAGTGGAGACGATTCTAGATTTCAACCAGTTCATTAAACCGTTGTGAATTCAGCAGGTGTTCAGGATCTAACGCGTTTTTAAACTGTTTCATCAGTTCCCAGCCTGCGGGGGGCGAACAGAAAAGCGGCAGCGAATCAGACCAGTCAGACTCACACTGGTAGATATTCAAATAACCTGTTTTCGGATCAATGGTGGTTTTCAGCTCCTTGAAGATCTGCTGCACTTCATCCAGGGAACTGGCGGAGTCGGGTAAATGCCCGAAAACGATTCCATCTGCCGCATGTGCCTGCACGGCGATGTTCAGCTGAGTGGCTTTTTCAATAAACTTGATCATCTGTGAAGGCAGCAGAACCGCTTTGAGTGTCACCGGGTCATCGGACGAGGTTTGATATTCGGTAAATGCGTTATAGAGCCGAGTGGCTTCTTCCGTTTCCACGGTCTGCACACTGAGGGGGGAATATTGATTCCATTCAGCAGCGATTTGTGTTGTCTGCCAGTTGACTTCGTTTTCAGGCCCTTCGTAACAGACGCATAAAATATGATGATCTGCCGGGAGTTCCAGACGCGCTTCTGCGGCGATTTGTCTGGCTGCTTTGGCATTACAGTATTCCACGGCGGTCGGACGTGTGCCTGAAGTCACAATGGCTTCCAGAGCCTGATCAACCGTCTGGCAGGAATCGAACTGAAACCAGACCATGGACATCGATTGTGGTTTTGGTCTCAGGTTGAGCGATACCTGACTGATGACCGCCAGCGTACCCAGTGAACCAACCAGCATTTTTCCCAGATCGTAACCGGCAACGTTCTTCACCACACGGCCACCGGATTTAAACAGGTTCCCCCTGCCATCGATCGCGGAGATCCCGATCACATAATCGCGAATGGTTCCATAAGAAAACCGTTTCGGACCACTGGTATTTGTCGCAATCACGCCGCCGATGGTTGCCCGGTTCGACTGAGGAACGTCCAGGGGGAGTCTCTGACCTTCCGCGGAAACAATTTTTGTCAGTTCATCGATGCGCATGCCGGCTTCGACAGTAATCGTGAGGTCTTTGACAGGGTAATCGACGACCCGATTAAGTTGGGAAGTACAGAGCTGGATACCGGTCTGGCTGGAGGGACAGCAGACAGCCAGTGAAGTTCGTCCCCCGACAGGAAACAGCTGACTGTGATTTGCAGCGGCGTTTTCTGTCATGAAACGGCTTAATTCCGTTTGGGATGCGGGAACAAATTCTTCCTGCGAGCCGGATTGGAGCGGAGACATAATTCTACTTTCAGGAGCCTTGTTGCAAAAAATGAATTGCTGTTGAGTTGTGTGATCAGAATGTATCAGGTTCAGTGTGGTGCGCGTCTGCCTGGATGCGCCTGCGCCACCGCGGGTGCATTATCGGAAGTATGTGGCGGCAGTACCTTGTCTCGACTGCAGATCTGTCGTGGATTAAAAATATTTCTGACCTTTTCCATCGTAGCCAGATCGACTTCATTGAAAATGCGACTCATGAAATTGATTTTTTCCACACCAATGCCATGTTCGCCCGTCACACTGCCACCTAGTTCAAGGCACTTCTCCAGAATTTCTTCACTGGCTTCGAGCACCTGCTGGATTTGTCCCTGGTCGCGTTCATCAAACAGCAGGATGGGATGCACGTTCCCGTCACCTGCGTGAAAGACGTTGACGATTCTCATGCCATATTTTGCGCTGGTCTGTTCAATAAAATCGAGGATTTCCGGAAGTCGAGTTCGGGGAACGACGCCATCCTGGGTACAGTAACTCGGGCTGAGTCGACCAATGGCACCGAAGGCCTGTTTGCGACTTTTCCAGATCAGCATGCGTTCTTCGGGAGTGTCGGCACGCTGAATCTCACGTACATTATTCCTGTTACAGATTTCGAGGATTTTCGAGACTTCCGCATCTAACGCGACTTCCAGCCCGTCGACTTCAATCAGTAATACTGCGCCCGCATCCAGGGGGAAGCCAAAGTGAAACGCTTCTTCGACGGCCTGGATGATGCCATGATCCATCATTTCCAGGGCGGAAGGAATGATCCCTTCTGCGATAATTTCGGAGATCGCCCGGGTCGCATCTCCGATTGTCTGGAAGACGGCCAGCATCGTGCGATGCGATTCGGGATCGCGTGTCAGTCGGACGATGGCTTTGGTGCAGATGCCGAAGGTACCTTCATTGCCGACATACACACCATGCAGGTCATAGCCGGGCACTTCTGCAGTGGGACCTCCCAGTTCGATGATCGATCCATCAGGCAGCACTGCTTCCAGACCCAGTACATGGTTGGTGGTGACCCCATATTTTAGTGTGTGAGGTCCTCCCGAGTTGGTGGCAATGTTTCCGCCAATCGTACAGGAGCCCTGGCTGGAAGGATCAGGAGCGTAATGATAACCGGTCCCCTTCAGAGCATTGGTCAGATGCAGGTTGACCATGCCTGGCTCTACGATTGCGTATCGGTCTCTGAGGTTCAGTTCCAGAATCTGTTTCATGCGTGTCAGCACGATCATGACCCCGCCACCAATGGGCAGGCAACCGCCTGAGAGACTGGTGCCGGCACCGCGGGCCAGGAACGGGACATTAAATTCGTTACAAAGTTTAACGGTCGCTGAAACCTGTTCGGTTGTGGTCGGGAAGACGACAATATCCGGAGCGGATTTATCGACGATGTACCCGTCACATTCGTAAACGAGCAGTTCATCTGCATCGTACAGAATGCCGGTTTGACCGACGATTCCGGTTAATTTTTGAATCAGAATGGAGAACGGTCGGCTTCCTGCCTCCAGCTTCTCTAACACAGGAGCTGACAGGTTGAGGGTCTGGCTGGTATCGTCAACCATTGTCGGGGGTAGCTTTCAATAAAGTTGAAAGGAAATTGTTAAGATAATTAATAGGTGTATTTTAAATCAAAGTCAGCTCAGGAATCAATTCTCTGCCTGCTGCTTCATTCAATTCGAGAGGTTTAAATGCTGTATTCGCGGTAGAAAAAACGAAATCCGTCGATTCTGCGGAGAATGTCATTTCTGATTGACCCAGATCGGACTGGACCAGGCCATCTCACCATTCGACTGAATGACACGCACATAGTACCAGTCATCCTGGCTGCCATCACCCTGATCCGTGAATTGGAATTCCGTATTCCACTGATTATGGAACACAATACGATGCAGCATGGCGGATTCCCAGGGAAATGGCCGCGTAAACAGCATTTCATTGCTGACCGCCAGATCGGAAAATTTCTGCGTCAACTGGCATTCACTGGGCTGCTGACAGGAAACGGAAATCCGGGTGTCCGCATTCCCCTGGATCCGCATGACGACCGCTTTCTGGGACCAGTCATCGACCTGTTGCTTGAGAGCCGTGAACGACTGGATTTTTATCTGCTGTGGCGTCTGTTCCAGGATGCGATCGCGGCGGAATTCATCCATGGGGCCGGTGGTAAAACAGGGTTGGATCTGCTGGATCTCGCCACCTTCGACATCGACACTGAAGTTCCAGTCAGCCGTGCCACCCCAGCCTAATGCCGGCCAGGGACCCCAGCCATATTCAAATCGCAGGACAACCGGCTTTTCCCAGGGATTGGAGCCATTCGATTTGTCGACGGGAAAATCGCGATGAATGACGCGTCCATTTTTCAGAACTTCGACACGGTCAATTTCATCCCAGCCCTGCACTTTGACTTTCAGTTCACGTTGATCGGTATACGCTAACTCTTGTCCCATGATCTGGTCATTGAGAAAAAAGTCGAGATCGATTCGATCACCTGAAACGGCATAAGTCCGACGACTGCGCAAACCATCGAATAAGGCATCGCGCGTCAGTTCGGTCGCTTTGATGGCAGCGAGCCCTTCACGGTAACCGCCCGGATGTCCCAGGTGATCGTCCGTGCTGGCAACCACACCGAGCCGATATCCCTGATTCAGATAATACTGAAGCGTGTGTTTCGTCCAGCGTCCCCCTTCCGTATGTCTTTTGTAGGGGAACGGAGCGCGATCGTGCTCGGCGCAACCCCATTCGGAATGGATTTCCAGAACCGGAGAAACATCGGATGCCAGTTTGGTTGCATCAAATCCGCGATGGCCCAGACGATTGGCAGGATGATGGGGAATCATCAGGCAGCCCCGCTGGCGGGCGAATGCCTGTAGTTCAGCCAGGTCTTCAATCAGTTCGTAGTCTCCCTGAAGATCCGGAAATAGAATATGGTAGTCCCCTTCTTCGGTGCCATGCCTTTCGTAGCCGAGAATGGTGACAAACTCGCCTGGTGAATCAAAGTCCTTCGCCAGTTGAACGACTTCCGGCCAGCGGGCGCGGGCGATATGAAATCCGTTTTTCCACTTGTGTGTGATTTTACCATCGTATTCGACGATATCAGGCCAGTAGGAATGGGGCGTGAACGCATAGAAATCCAGATGGTTCCGCGCGATTTCGAATGAGCGGTCAAGAGATCCCAGTGCATAGCCGACATGGTTGTGATTGTGTAAGTCGCCGAAGAAATTCTGATAGTCGGTGGTCATGGGTTTCTGGCAGTTCTGATAGGGCTGATTTCTTAGTGGATAAGCTGTCGAGCTCTTGTTCGTTGCATCAGAGCAGGCTTTGGATTTATCAGAAGCAATCTGCAGAATGAATGCAAGTCTTTCTGCTCACTCCACGATGAAAATCGAAAGTTAACGTTGTATTCAAGTCAGCGGCTCCAGTAGAGCCATTTTTCAAAAATGCGTTTTATCAGTGGACTGAGCCGCGTACGATTGTATTGATCGCCGATTTTTCGGATGGCATCTGCCTGTGTCGGATAGGGATGAATCACACTGGCCAGTCGTTTTAATCCCATGCCGGATTTCATGGCGACCGAGATTTCTGAAATCAGATCGCCTGCATGGCTGGCGACAATGGTGGCGCCCAGAATTTGATCTGTTCCCTGTTTCACATGAATTTTCACAAAGCCATTGGTTTCACCATCCAGTAAGGCGCGGTCGACCTCTTTCAATTCCTGGGTAAAGGTCTGGATGCGAATCTTCTTTGCAGCCGCTTCCTCTGCATACAGTCCGACATGCGCAATTTCAGGATCGGTGTAGGTACACCAGGGAATCTGCAACTTGCTGGATCTGCTTCGACCTTTGAACAGCGCGTTTCCAATGACGATCCGTGCTTGGAAATCAGCGGTATGCGTGAACTGATAACGCGAACAGATATCGCCGGCAGCATAAATGGCAGGATTGGTGGTCTGCAGATAATCATTCACGACCACGCCGTTCCGTTCATTGTATTCGACTCCGGCCTGTTCCAGATTTAATCCCTGTACGTTGGGAGCACGACCCGTGGAGACGAGGATCTCATCGGCGATGATTTCCTGCAGTCCTTCATGTGTGTCGATCTGAATTCTTTTACCGGCTTCGGTTCGAGAGACTTGAGTGGTGGCTGCGTTGAGCAGGATTTTTACACCCTCCTGTTCCAGCTGGCTCTGAATGATTTGTGCAGCATCACGGTCTTCTCTGGGGAGAATCTGAGTTTGAGATTGAATCAGAGTGACTTCCGAACCGAAACGCGCGAATGTCTGTGCTAATTCACATCCGATGGGCCCTGCTCCCAGAATGGCCAGTCGAGGAGGCAGTTCTGTTAAGGAAAAGATGGTTTCATTGGTGAGAAAGCCGGTTTCTTTAAGCCCTTCAATCTCGGGGACAGCCGCCCTGGCTCCTGTGGCAATCACCGCTTTTTTGAAATCGAGCTGCTGTTGTTCAACCTGGATCGTCGACTGGTCGAGAAAGCTGGCTTCGCCGATGAAAACGTCCACACCCAGGTCTTTGAACCGTTGTGCTGAATCATTTTGACTGATGTCGGCCCGTAGTTGACGCATGCGTTCCATTACCTTGGGAAAGTTGACGGCCACTGATTCAGGATCGACTTGAATTCCCAGATCGTTTGATTTTTTGATTGCATGCAGTGCCCGGGCAGATCGGATGATGGCTTTAGAGGGGACGCAGCCTGTATTCAAGCAGTCGCCTCCCATCAGATGTCGCTCGATCAACGCGACTTTCGCCCCCAGTCCCGCGGCACCGGCGGCAGTGACCAGACCGGCGGTGCCGGCACCGATGACAACCAGATTGTATCTGCCATCCGGTTGAGGATTGATCCAGTCAGGCGGGTGAACCTGATTCACCAGTTGCTGATTATATTCATCAGGGGGATCAATCTGAAACGGTTCAGTCATGCTGATCTCTTACTATTGTCGTCGAGTGCGGCTCAAGTCTGTTTCTGCAGTCGGTTCACAATTTTTTTCACGAGCAGAGGAAATGTTCCCAATAGAATAAAAGCAATAATCAACTGTGGCGATAAAATTCCGCGGGCGCCCTGCCTGGACAGTTCCTGTAAGCTGGGCACACTTGTGCCAGCGTAGACATAAACGGCGGTGCCAGCAAGCATCCCCAGTTGACTGACCCACCAGAATGTCCAGACACGAATTGTGGTCAGGCCCATCAGCAGATTGATGAGAAAAAAGGGAACCGCGACCACCAGTCTCAGTGTAAACAGGTAGAAAGCGCCTTCCTGTTCAAACCGGCGATTGAAGCTGGCAAAGCGATCGCTGTAACGACTTTGAATGGCAGAGCGAAACAGGTAGCGACTGGTCAGGAATGCCAGGGTTGCGCCGGCCGTCGATGCGAAACTGACGAGCAGCAGGCCTTTCCAGAATCCAAAAAACCAGCCGTAAGATAAAGTCAGCGGGACTGCACCCGGCAGAGAGAGGCCTGTGATTCCGGTATAGATCAGAAAGGCGATCAGGTAAATCAAGACCGGATGTCCTGATGCAAAGTCCTGCCAGCGGTCTTCCTGAGTGGCCAGGTATTCGAGCGTCAGGACATCACGATACTGGAAATAGACCAGACCAGAAATTCCCGCCAGAACGATCAACAGGATGATACGCGGGTATCTGGCAGACTGCGATTCACTGGATTCAGTATCGTGTGACTGCGAATCGGAATCGGCACGGTCCACCAGTGATATCCTGTTCTAAGGGATCCTGCAGTTGAGTGATTCGCTGTCTTGCCGGCCTGGACTCTGGGAGCCTTAAAGGATGGCGCGGATCTTTTCCAGAAACTCTTTGTTGCTCGGGAACTTCTTAAGAGTACTGGTGAGCTGTTCCATGGCTTCGACCGGGTTCAGAGAAATCAGGCTGCGGCGGAGCATGGTGACACCATCCAGGACTTCGGGATCCAGGATTTTTTCCTCACGACGGGTTCCGGAGAGCGTGATATCAATGGCAGGAAAGATGCGGCGGTCGGACAGTTCCCGGCTGAGAACCATTTCCATGTTGCCGGTTCCTTTGAACTCCTGAAAGATCACTTCATCCATTCGGCTGCCCGTATCAATCAAAGCGGTTCCCAGCACTGTCAGTGAGCCACCCTCATCAAATCGACGGGCGGTTCCGAACATCTTTTTGGGGATGTCCATGGCTTTCACATCCAGACCACCACTCATGGTACGTCCGGTATTACCCACCCACTTGTTGAAGGCACGTGCGGTACGGGTGATACTGTCCAGCAGAATGAAGGCGTCTTCGCCTGCTTCAGCCAGTCGCTTACCACGTTCGAAAATCAGCTGGCTGGTACGAACGTGACTTTCGACATCGCGGTCCATTGAGGACGAAATGACTTCGCCTTTAATGGAACGTTGCATTTCCGTTACTTCTTCGGGACGCTCGTCAATCAGCAGTACCATCAAACGGATTTCGGGATGATTCGTACTGACGGCTTCTGCGATATCCTGCAGCAGCATCGTTTTACCAGTTCGAGGTGGAGCGACGACCAGTGCACGCTGACCTTTACCGATCGGCGTGAGCATATCCATGATCCGCATTGTGATCGGCATGGCTCCTGTTTCCAGTTTGATCTGTTCAAACGGGTTGATGGGAGTCAGTTCATCGAACGGTTTGATCTGCATGTATTCTTCAACGGTCCGCCCATCAATGCTCTCGATGGATTTGAGCCGGGGACCCTGACCACGAGTACCAGGACCAACTTCACCGCGGATCAGGATGCCTTCACGAAGATTGTGTTTTTCGATCAGAGAGCTGGAAACAAAGGCGTCCGAGTCCTGTGCCTTGTAGTTGGATTTCGGGTCTCTGATAAAGCCGTAAGCTTTGGGGTGTAATTCCAGAACCCCTTCGATGGTTCCTGAAATCGTTTCGTCGGCAGGGGCATTCGAGCGAGGTCTGCGGGTCTGTGTTCGGTTCCCTCCGCCATTGCCACCGGAACGAGATCGATTTCCGCCACGATTGGAGTTGGAACGACCTCGGTTGCCTCCCCCCTGATTCTGGCCTCCCTGTCGTCCTGGTCCCTGGTTGGTCGTTCCGTCTGATTTTCTTCTGCGTCTTCTGCGGCGACGATTGCCTCCGGATTTGTCGGATGATTGATCACCGTCGGAGTGGTTTGAGTTGTTATCGCCTGTGAATTCAGAAGAGGTATCTGACATGCTTGCGGGTTCTCTTTCAGGTTCTGCATCGCTGTGGTGGGAGTGCGAGTTTTCGAACATTTCGAGGTTTTCTTCGGCCTTGCGATGGTATTCGTCCTGCAGGGCGTCGGACTCACTTTTGTCTAAAGTGTCCTCTGTCGCGCGTTCCACTTTTTTTCGTGGTTTTGTAGTTTTTCGACGTGCAGGTTTTGGTTTGTCTGAAGTTTCAGAACTTTTAGCGGCCATACAGAAACACCAAATGATTATAAAAATAGTTACGAAATAATTAGAGACACAACTACAGCATGAACGACTCATGAAGTGACAGACAAATGCTTCAAGACTGAATCATTATCAGCAGAGATTCTGCAATGATACTTGAATGCAGCTGGCATACTTCTGAATGTGCCGACTCTTAATTCAGAGGAAACCACGTTACAGCCGGTTAATGGTACCGGCGTGATTCTGATTTCTTGAAGAAAGACTCACACAGTGGAATAACGCGCCCGTCTGCGGACTCGACCGTCTTGGCCTGCATATTCCAACTCTAAGGACAATCGCTTTTGAAACAGTAAAGAGATTTAGCCCAGGCATTGAGAACAGAATGCTTTGACAAACTTGTTGACGAATGCCTCTTACAGGGTGATCGTCTTGCCGATATCCTTTCAGGCAAAAAATATTGTGGTCAAAAACTGTTACTAGAATTCAATCGTTTCAATCAAGTTCCGTCAACCGATAAATGGTTGCTAATAGGGAACTTTTAAATGTTTTACTAACTCGTCCCGGAATTGGTTTTCGCTCGGTTGTCATTGAAAAAAGCTGACAAATCAATGAAACGATTCCGGTGGCTTTCTGATGTCATTTCAACAAAACAGAAACAGCGTGCAGATTACCTTCCGAGGATAATATTTTTTAGCCAGTGAACTGGTAAGGTCGTTTTACAACTGGTTTAGATACTTCAGTATCATTCAGTGCAAACATGAAAGAGCAATTACTTTCAAGAAGCAGGCGCCCGCCCGAATTAAACCAAGGGAGGTGCCGATGAAGACTAAAGCCCCGCCGGAAACGACTCACATACATAAAAGCCAAATGGGTAATCAGTGTTTTCTTTATACTGACTGGTGGGTTATTGATCTCAAAAAGCGGGGGGAGATCCTCATTGAAAAACGGCTTTCCTGAGATGTCTTAGTTAAACAGTGTTTATCAAAACTATCTCATAGCGTCAATACTAATCGTATCGCCAGCTCGTTCTACAAGTATCTTAACTTATCCTCAGGCAAAGTCAATTCACTATCTTGATTCTATCGGATGTTTTGTTCAGGAGCTTTTTTAAGACTTGGCAATAAACATGATATTTCCGGTATTTCTTCAATATTCGGGACTGATAACCGTCTGAATTCAGGGTTCAAGGTTGGGAGGCAGGCCGGACGGATACGCTTGCTGTATGAACTCCTGGATGCGTTCAATCCGGTTTCCAGGATCGGGATGTGTGCTGAAGATTTCCGGCTGCCGACCGGCTCCTGCAGAGCGTTTCAGGATATCCATTACGGCGATCATGGCGCGTGGATCATAGCCTGCCAGGACCATGAGTCTGATGCCCCAGCGGTCCGATTCCAGTTCATCGTTTCTGCCATACTTCATGTTTACCATGGAACCGATCATCGCCGCCATCCGGGCACTGCTGACATCTCCCCCGGCGACGCCGGCTGCGCCAGCCAGACCTTGTGTGAGTTCCTGTTTTGCCATCTGTTGCGCACCATGTCGGGAGAGGACGTGTCCAATTTCGTGTCCCAGTACGCCAGCCAGTTGCCCTTCTGTTTCCAGCTGATTGTACAAGGCGGCGGTGATGAAGATCTGACCTCCCGGTAAAGCAAACGCGTTGACTACCTGGTTGTCTTTGAGCAGATGGAAATTGAATCGATAGGGGTTGTGCCGCCCCTCTTTGGCGAGGGCTGCATTAAAATTATCAAGCAGTCGTCTCCCAACACGATCGACATACGCCTGGGCCTGTTGATCCGGGTGTTCTCCATGATGCTGCTGCAGGATGGTGGGCAGCGCCTGCAGGCCTAACGCGATTTCCTGCTGCTCTGTCAGGGCAACGTGTTGATTCTCCCCGGTCACTTCATTGACATCGGACTTCATCACATACGAGATATAACTGAACAGCGCGATGCCGACCGCGATGATGAGTCGCATTTTGAACGATGAATTCCGAGAACCATACGAGGTTCTGATATACCGTGTCATCTGATATTGATCCCAAACAGAACAGCCACCTCAGTTATTTCTGAAGGAGCGAGGTTGATCTTCAAGACTCTGAATGTAACGCCAGATGGCCTGGAACTGCAGGTCAGCATTCCCATCCAGAATATGTGTAATTTTCGTTGTTTTCCCGTCTGCGGAAAGACGGGGCATTTTGGTCGAGATATCAAATCGCGGCGGATCGAGGACAAACCGCCGATAGTAGTCATCGTCGAGCCGTTCTCTGATGTGCACGAAATTAATCCCTGGCGCAATTTTTGTCTTCTCATCACCGGTTGGCAAGTGGTCTCCAATGCCATGACACTGCCGGCAGTCGAGCGCGGTTTTCGAAGTCAGTTGCTGGCCCAGTTGAATTTGCGATTCTGAATGAGCATTTTCAACCTTTGGGTTTTCGGTTGAGGGGGGAGTGGACATTCCATGCTGGGCTGCCATTCCGCGTGTCAGTAAAGCCGCATGCGCAGGAAAAGCGGGCATGCGGGAATTCAACCAGGGGCGGGGACGCCAGGAGAGCTGCCCTCCTATAAACATTTCGGACCAGTGTGGTTTCAGTTTTTCACCCGCCCAGGTCAGGCTCGGAAGGGGTTCCGGAGGTAATCCCGACTCCCCTTCTTCGACGACAATCAAGGCACGTGGACTGGATACAGAATCCCTGGTATGACAGGCGGCACAGTTCAACTGATTCATCCAGCGGTCCGCTGTTTCCGTATCGCTCCGCCGAAACAGGGAAGCCGATTCGGTTTTGAGAACCGCCTGGATTGCAGAACGTTGTTCCGGATTCAATGTGAAGTCGGGAACGGGAGCGGGCTTCTGTTCTGTTTCGGCAAGGCACCCTGAGGAGAGTGATTGTGCAGTGATCGAAACTGGCTGAAATCCTGTCGCTAGCAACTCCGATTCCAGCGGCAAACGATGGCATTGAACGCACCCCAATGTTTCGTACAGCGTCTTACCCCGACTCGCGGAACCGGCAGGCGGAATCATGGCGTTTTGAATTTTCCCTTTGGAATTCTCAATCAGATACACCGCGAGGCCGGCTGCTTCCTCGTTGGTTAATTTGAAATCAGGCATGCGACTCCAGCGGTGATGTTCCTGCGGTGATTTCAGAAAACGGATCAGCTGTGAAGCCGTAAATTTACGTTTAATCAATGCGAGTGAGTGTCGTTGATATTCATCTGGTTCATCGGCGACAGAAAAATGATGGCAATTGATGCACCCCAGGGCTTCATATGATTTTGCTCCCGCAGCCAGATATTTTTCTGTATTGGCTTCCGAACTGAAGTCAGGTGTTTCGACACGGTCGGAGACCGGCTTCCGGGCCTGGGAGACAAACCAGGCTGTTAAATCGGCTGCTTTCTGTATGGTCTGTTTCTCAGCAGGATCACCCAGCAGCGCGGGCATGCTGGAGTGGGCCCTTAAATTTTGTGTATTTAACAGCCAGTGAAATAACCAGCGTTTCGTCACTCGCGTGCCGATATTCTTCAAATCCGGTGCAGACTGTGACAGTTCGGGCATCACGGAACTCTCTGAAAAAAGTTTGTCCGCCTGCAGCCGCGCGAGTGAAAGGGAAGCGTCTTCTCCCGGCACTGTATGACAGGCCAGACATCGAAACTGTGCGAGCAGTTCACGTCCGTGACGGAACTGCTGTCGTTCCAGCAGCTGTTCGTCATTGCCTGTGTGGCTCAAGAATTGAGGTGAAATCGGTTCGGTCGCAAACGTCTGACCTTTCCAGAGTAATCGTACTTGAGCACGTCCATCAGGCTGGCTCTGGTAGTCCAGCTGCACCCGGTTAAAGCCTTTGTTTAATCGAACAGATACTGGTGATGCCTTTCTGAAGTCTGAGCCGGTGATCTGGATGATCTGTTCTTGATTCACCTGCAAACGTGCCGTTCCCGAACCTGCCAGGCTCAACTCGTATTCACCGGCGATGGGAACGCGCAGATAGCCCTCAGCAGTGGCAGTGAATCGACCCGGTTTTAAAAAGGGAGTGACCGGTTCTGCAGAGCCAACCGACAAGGCCAGCAGACGGCTGGTGCGCGCATCGGTGACGAGGGAACCGGCTGACTGATTCTGTTTGAACCGCCAGAGGATTCCCGGTTTTAACTCTTGTACCTGAGCTGGCGTGAGAAGTTCGTTTTTCTGACGACGTGTTAAAATGGATTCTTCCATTTTGCGGGAGGGGACCGAATTGATCGTATGGTAGTAGGTCTGTTTTAATGATTCGCCAGACTGACTGGTCAACTGCCAGGTGATTCCCATCTGCATTACGGGAATGACACGGGACAACTCCAGGAAGACCGTTCGCTGATCTGGCAAAAGAGTGGCTGAAATCACTTCGACTTCGTCTCGTCCTTCCGTCTGGGGAGCCGAGACGCGGTATTCCGGCGAACCATAGTTTTGTGACCAGAGATAGTTCCATTGTTCAATGGCATAATGATCCGGATTTTCAGCCGACCTGCGATCCAGCGGATTGCTGAACGTCAGGGCAATTCCATTCTGCATCGTTTTGACAGCGACCGGGAGGTGGACCGGTTTTCCCGTATAACGCACGCGTTGCAGGCAGCCATCGCGGACGGCGTTCGTCACCCAGCCTCTGAGTCCACTGACATAAAGTTGTCCGTCTTCGGGACTGAACCGCCCCCGCATGATGCCCGATTCAAACTCTAAAGGCAGTGTCAGCGTTCCCCCCTGAGACTGACCGTTGATGACTTCCCGCAGTGTGAGCAGCAGTTTACTTTGACCGTAAGACAGGTGTAACAGCTGCTTTTCCAATGGTCCCCAATCCTGGCTGGTCACCCAGACCTGTCCGCCGCTTGAGTTGTCCTGCAGTCGGGGAATCCAGCAGAGCGGAGGATCATACCCTAGAGGGCGATCGGCGGTGATGTGCGGTCCCCCAAAGCCGTAATAGCCGCCCTGCTTCACTTCGGTAACGTTCGAAGCGGGAGTCCAGTTGCCTTCCTGTGGGGAGGCGGTGATGATGTTGCCCGGACCCATCCCCATACCATTCGGATTGCGAAAGCCGGCGGCGATCTGGTTCAGGCGTTTGCCGTTCCTGCTGATCTGCATCACTCCCTGCTGGGCATGCATGAAATAAAAGTTCCCAAAGGAGTCGGTTTCGAGGCACGTGACATAGTCGTGTCCACCAGTCGAAGTCGGGATCTGATTGTTGAAGCATTCGTAGAAGTCGGCTTCGCCATCCAGATTCTGATCATGCAGAATCGTGATCTGGTCGCGGCCGAGCACATGTATTTTGTTGTTAACGACTTTCAGTCCCAGTGGCTGAAACAGTCCGGTGGCGAAACGCTTCCACTTCAATTCGCTGAGGACAGCGTCTACACCACTGACCAGCCAGACATCGCCGTGTACGGTTGAAACCGCCAGGTCACCGTTGTCCAGAAAGTCATGTCCGCTGATAAAGAACAGGGCCCGGTATGGATTCTCGTGGGGAATAGTGAGCGTATCCACGACATAGGGAGCATTGTTCTGAGAGAGGAGCCCTTTCGTCGTGAGTATTTTGGTCCAACGTGGCGGTCCGGGAATCAATTGTGTCTGGAGTGAAGTGGGAACGGAGAGTGCGGGGGCATTGCTGGCAGGCTTTGGTTTGAGTTCCGGGTTGATCTGATAATAAATGAGAAACCGTTGTGTCGTTTTGCGTGGGGGAATGACAAAACTGGCGGTCCCCTGCGCTTTATCTGTGCTGATGCGGGATTGAATATCGGTTCCGCCAACACAGCCGATCCGAACGGGAGCCTTCTGTTTCGTTGTGATGAATTGATGGGGGTGGCTTGCAGAGGTTTTCACTTCACCGGCAGCAGCGACAAACAGTTCCAAAGGTGTCTCCCCGGGACCGATTTCAAAGGCACGTGTGAAGCAGGTGTGTTCTGGAGAAGTCTCCAGCCAGGGAGAGTCGAATACCGTCGTTTCACCAATGCGGTATTCGAGTGTGACCCGGTTTTGATTCACGTGGGAGCCAATAAACTGAAATGGCTGGTTCCAGCCGGGCCCCTCTGCTGAAGTAAAATGAATTTGCCCGACCGGCGACGGCGCTCGGATCAAACCGAAACGTTCGGGAGAGGGCTTGAGAAATCCGTTTGACCAGATGCCGCGTACTTTGCCATTTTTTGTGTCATAGCAGATCGTAGATGCCTGATTCAGGCCCACACGAATTGAGAGCCCTTTCTTCACCGGGCCCGTGGGTAGTGGGACCGTACTAGCCAGCCAGGTGCCGATCTCGGTCTGTTGCCAGCGATTATCACTGGTCGCTTCGACAGGTTGGTTGAACCCGACCGCTTCCTTTCCCCAATGGTCCCGCTCTTTTTCTGGTGCAGATTGCGCTGAGACCTGAATTTGATCGGAAGTATCAAAGGGGAGCAGGACGAGAGTCTGTTCATCCTGTTTCAGTGGCGCTGTGGGAATGGCTGTGAAATCTCGCGTCCCTTTCGAGATGCGAAAGTCATCCAGCAAACCGTCACAGCCAAGCCTGTTTTCCACGAGTCGACCGGAGGCGAGATTGTGCGATGCCGGTTCACTCGATTTTCGTTTAGGAAGTTTCGAATCAAGTGACTGTTTGCCATCGACATAGAGCCTGATGCGCGCCTCTTCGAGGATCATCGCGACAAAATGCCACTTCTCATCGCAGATGTTGACCTTCGTTTTATACTCCCCTCCCTGACCGGGCAGATAGACGCTGAAAAATCCGCTGCCGGCGTAAGAGTACATTTCCCAATGCGCAGCCGCACTTTTGGGATCACAGGCGAGCAGGATGTTGAATGCCGACTTGCTGTTGAGTTTCACCCAGCCTTCTGCACTCAATGGGCGAATATCTAATTGGCCTGCGCGCGTTTTCGTCAACACGGAACCAGCTTTAGCATTGAGTGCATTTCCCCATTTTCCGGGAACGAGAGTCTCCTTCTGCGCGGGTTTGACTTCAGCAGCTGGCGGCGGATCGAATTCATGAACCGGTCGCCCGGCGGCCCAGGCAGTGGCGCGACGCAACATTTCAGTCGCCGCGAAAGCGTTGTATGTCTTTTCACTGTGCCCGAGCAGTGTCTGGAAAATGCGTCCTTTGCCGTAATGGTAGGTCCAGGCCAGCGGTTCGTTTTTTTTCGTGACTTTGGATTTGGCCGTAATGAGAGGTTCGACCGGTTCCGTGCCGTCCTGCCGGAAATAGAGTTCATCGGTCACCGGAAAATCCTGCAGGTTTCGGGTGAGAGGATGTGTGTCGTCTGTGATCTCTACGGTGAAGTCACCGAAGGCATCGTGTCCGCTTTTCTGCTCCCCCTTGCCGTGATGATTCCAGACACGGCGGACAATTTTACGATACTCGGGCCAGTCGGATGCTCCTGCCTGGGGGAGTGAGAAATGAAAGGCACCGTTGGCAAAATGAATTAAGATCAGTCCCCCGCCCTGTTGCAGATAATTCATGAATCCGTTGCGCGAGGCTTCACTCAAGGGAGTGCCGTCATGCCAGTTGGCGTAGTTCTGCACGATGACCTGATAGTCTTTGAGATTTTTTTTCGAGAGGTCTTCAATGTCATTAGTCACATCGACTTTGATGCGTGGATCTCGCTCCAGCAGTTGTTTGATGACGGGCGTGGTTTTTTTCCAGTTATGCCAGGCGTGTGCCTCATTACCGGCGAACATCAGGACTCGAATCGGTTTCGTGTCGATCAAGGCAGGTTCGGTCCCCTGCACGCCTGCCAGAGCGGCAGTGATTTCCTGATGAGTGTAGTATGAGGCTTCCACGCCGCTGGGAGGAACTTCGATCCCCGCCGTCCAGGCAATCGCATTCAGGATGAATTTCCGAAAAGTAGCGTTCTGCCAGTTATCATAAAAATGACCGCAGGTCGTACCAAAGCCACGTCCTCCCTGGCTGCGTTCTTTAGCCCAGGCGACGATGTTGCCATTTTCGGTGCGCCCTTTGAGATCTGTGACTTCGAGTAACGTGGTCAGTTCCTTATCTGCCGGCTGAAAGCGAATGTTGTAATAAAACTCTTCGCGGAGTTCGAACGGCTTGACACCTCGACAGACGGGATGCTCGGGATGAGGCAGCGTCACCGGAGCTGTGAGTGTTTTGATCGCTGAATACCAGTTCCGTTTTCCGTTGTCTTCCCAGTCGAAGTAGCCGCCGGACCAGCTCTGGATCTGTCTGGCATATTGATCCGGTGCGAAGGTAGAGAAATGAAACGTCAGGAATCCACAGCCACGATCAATCTGCTGCTGGATCTGTTTTAAATGTGCTGCATTCGCGAAGTGGGGTGCTTCGGTGAATTTCTCTCCGTCTCTGCCATCGGAGATGACCATGATTGTGTCGGCGTCATTCAGGGTCTCCGGGTTTTCAGGCCAGCCTTCCAGATGATACTCGACTTTGACTTTGTCCCGGATATTTGAATTGTCGAGCATGACCTTGAGCAGTTTGACCGACCAGGGATAGTCATGAATTCCGTTTCCCACGGGGCCATGACTTTTGGGACCTGCGATCAGGACAATTTTATGTTGATCACTGTCTGGCTTCGATTGAGGTTCTGCTGACAGAAGCGCTGTCACAGGGAGACAAAGTACAAACAGGAATCCGATTAAATGTCGTGAAATCATAATACCTCTGGATCTCATTCATTCCGGTGGGATCAGGTTCTTCAGCAGGGACGGTTTACGGTGGTCATGGATTGCTCAAAATTTTATTTTACCGATGCGAGCGAGAAAATACTTCCAGCAGATTAGAAAAAATGAAATTCGCTCAGGTTGGACCCGAATCTCCCCTGGCTGCTACAATTGCTGGAATCTCAATTGCGGCTGGTCTCTGCATTGTTCATGATGGAGAAAATGGATCGGCCGTCTGCTGTTCAACAATACTTTGATATTCATCTGGAACTTGATATGTCTCTCAATCGTGCGCTCGCTTTGCTGCTGACACTGTTTCTATTTTTATCGCCTGAATTGCAGGCTGTCGAAAAACAGCAGACGGCGAAACCGAATATTCTGGTGATTCTCTGTGACGATCTGGGGTATGGGGATCTGGCCTGCTATGGTCACCCTGTGATTAAAACCCCGCATCTGGATCAACTGGCCTCCGAGGGGATGCGGCTGACGGACTGTTATGCCAGTGCCCCGGTCTGCTCACCTTCACGAGCCGGGCTGTTGACGGGCCGGACCCCTAATCGACTGGGCGTGTATGACTGGATTCCCGAAGGGCACCCCATGCATCTCAAGCGGGAGGAAGTCACTGTCGCGCAACTGCTGCAGCAGGCGGGGTACGATACTGCACACGTGGGTAAGTGGCATTGCAATGGGCTGTTCAATTCCAAAGAACAGCCTCAACCTGGTGATCATGGTTTTCGTCACTGGTTCAGCACTCAGAATAATGCCCTGCCCACGCATGAGAATCCCAATAACTTTGTTAGAAACGGAGAACCGCTGGGTGAGATCGAAGGGTTTTCCTGTCAGATCGTCGCTGATGAAGGAATTCGCTGGTTGAGTGACTGGCGCGAAAAAGAGAAGCCGTTCTTTCTGCATGTCTGTTTTCATGAACCACACGAGCGGGTGGCTTCTCCTCCGGATCTGGTCGAAAAGTATCTCGATAAAAGCCTGTATGAAGATCAGGCACAGTATTTTGCCAATGTCGCCAATATGGATCAGGCGGTGGGAAAACTGTTGAAGAAACTGGATGACATGCAAGTCGCCGACAATACGCTGGTGTTCTTCACCTCTGATAACGGTCCCGAAACACTCAATCGTTATGGGAAAGGCTCACGTCGTTCCTGGGGATCGCCGGGTGTGCTGCGGGGCATGAAACTGCATATCTATGAAGGGGGAATTCGCGTGCCGGGCATTGTTCGCTGGCCGGGCAAAATTAAAGCGGGTCAGGAGATTGCGACCCCCGTCTGCAGTGTCGATCTGCTGCCGACGTTTTGTGAAATCGCTGGCGTGTCTGTACCCGATCAGCGTCCCCTGGATGGTACCAGCCTGATACCGCTGTTCGCCGGGAACGAGATCAATCGCAGTACGCCGCTGTTCTGGAATTACTATCGCGCTTACAGCACACCGCGTGTGGCCATGCGCGAGGGGGACTGGAAAATCGTCGCGCACTGGAGTGGCCCGGAAGGCATCATCCCGCTGGGAGGGAACGTCAACTCGGTCTCACAGGAAATCATCAAGAATGCGAAGTTGACGAAGTTTGAGCTATATAACCTGAAAGACGATATCAGCGAGCAGCATAATCTGGCCTGGCAGGAGCAGGAGCGACTGGATGCGCTCAGGTTGAAACTGGTCCAAAAGTATGCGGCTGTTCAGAAAGAAGGCCCCGTCTGGGATACCAGCGAATACGAACAGAGCCGGGAAAAGTCGTTGTTTAAAAAAACAGCGAAATAAAAGGTAGCTCTTTGAGGATTGTTGGGGCCCGGTCAATTGACGGGAAATTGAATTCCTGCCTGAATCCCTATTCTCAACCGTCGGCGCGACTGTTAAAGTGAAACTCCGCAGTCAATTTGTCCTACCTGTTTTTATTAAAATGATCTGGTACAGCCATGCCTTATCTACGTATTTTTTGCCTGTTGTCTGTGTTCTGCCTGCAGGTTCTGACTCAATCCGCTTCAGCCGAGGTTGTTCGCAATGTCGGTTTTGAACCGACCTGCTTCGCTTTGACGGGAGCCCGGGTCGTCACTCAGCCGGGAACCGTTCTGGAGAAGGCGACGGTCCTGATTCGCGATGGATTGATTGAGGGGGTGGGCACGGATCTGAAAATTCCTGCTGATGCAGAGGCCATCGACTGTACGGGACTGGTCATCTATCCGGGATTCGTTGATGCCGGTTCCAGTGAGTTGCTGAATAAAGAGGTCAAAGCCCCGCAGCCAAGTGAGCGAAAAGTCGACTTCGGTCGCTATGCGCTGGCGGCGACGCGTCCGGATAATCGAAATTACCTCAGCCCGGAATTTCTGGCGAATGATGCAGTCATCCGCAAAAAGAACAGTTTCGAACAATATCAGAAGGCCGGCTTCACAACACTGCATCTGCTTCCCCGGGGAAAGATCGCCAGTGGTCAGGGAACGCTGCTCTCGACCAGTGAACTGCCGGTCAGAGAAGCAACACTACTCAAATCGACGATGAGCGCCTTTCGCCTGTACGCGCCGCATGGGGATGTCTATCCCACAACATTGATGGGCGCGCTGGCCCATTTGCGCCAGACATTTCTGGATACACAACATTACGAGCAGCATTGGGAACTCTATGGAGAACAGAGTGCTTTCGTAAAACGTCCGCCGACAGACCCGGCTTATGCCGAGCTGAAAGAGGTTCTGCATGGCAGGAAAACTCCGGTGTTCTCGGCTGACTCGCGCGATGAAATCTTACGGACACTCGATTTCTGTGCGGAGTTCCATTTGAAGCCGGTGATCTATGGAGGCGAAGAAGCCTACCTGTGTCTGGATCGTCTGAAGCAGGAATCGAGCGGATTAATAATTCGGCTGAATATCCCTGAGAAACCGGAAGTGAAAGAACAGGATGATAAGAAAAAGCTGACGACGAAGTTTTCTGATCCGCTGCGTGTGCAGCAGGAAAAGTTGCGTCTCTGGAAAGAACAGATTCAGGGCCTCAGTCAACTGGCAGAAACGGGATTACCGATTGCTGTTTCTTCAGAATCGATGAAAAAACATGTCGAAGACCTGCTGCCTCAACTGCGGGTGGCGGTAAAAGAAGGACTTCCCGCAGATCAGGCACTCCGTTTTCTAACGCAGGATGCTGCCGCGTTACTGGGGATGAAGAATCGACTGGGAACGCTCGAGACAGGCAAACTGGCGCATGTGACGGTCATGTCTGGTCCGTGGAATGAAGCAGATTCGAAAGTGCGTTACCTGTTCGTTGATGGTCTGAAACTCGATTTTGAAGAGAAAAAGAAAGAAGAAAAAGAGGGTAAGACTGAATCCGGAGCTAAACCCAAACCGGAACCTGCAACCGTCGATTTAGCCGGCGAATGGGGTGTGGAAATTCAGTCGGCCCAGGGGAAAGTGATTGGCCAACTGCAGCTCGCACAGGAGAAGACGTCATTACGGGGTACGTTTTCCAGCGAAAAAGGGGATGGAAAAGTCACAGCGGGGAAAATTGAAAAATCGCAGTTTGAGTTTACCGTCGCAATCGGGGCGGGCGAGCATTCAATTGAATTGCAGTTTAAAGGGGAACTGGGGAAAGAATTAAAGCCGGACAAATTATCCGGTAAACTGAAGTCGGCTTTCGGGACGGAAACACAATGGTCGGCGGTTCGAAAAGTAAAGCAGGAATCTCCGGTTTCAGCGAATCCGATTCAACTCTCCCTGGAGGGAATGGACGACGGCGATGATCTGCTGGGCGAGTCTGACAATGAGATTCTGGTCGCTGAAAAACCGGTTTTGAAAAACGAAAGCCGACCGAACCTGCATCAGTTCAACACGGAACTGAAGGCCGACCGGATCAGCCAGGCTGCTGCGACTGGCGGGAACCTGTTATTGAAAAACGGGACTGTGATTACCGTCACTGGAGAGACGATGCCTCAGACATCAGTCCTGGTGAAAAATGGAAAAATCGCTGCGATAGGCGAGGATCTGAAAGCACCTGAGCAGACGACAGTGATCGATGTGACCGGTCTGTATGTGATGCCCGGCATCATTGATACGCACAGTCATATCATGATTACCGAGGGGATCAACGAGTATTCCCAGTCGATCGTGCCTGAGGTTCGCGTTCGCGATGTCGTAAATACCGCTGATCCATCTGAATACCGGGCGTTAGCGGGGGGAGTGACTGCCGCTCGTCTGTTTCATGGTTCGGCGAATGTGATTGGTGGCCAGGATGCGGTCGTGAAACTCAAACACGGCAAATCAGTCCGGGAGCATATTCTGCATGATGCACCTCAGGGGGTGAAATTTGCATTGGGGGAAAACGTCAAATATCGTACTTCGCGTTTTCCTAATACCCGTATGGGGGTCGAAGCGACGCTGCAGCGAGCGTTTCTGGAGGCCATCGATTATCGTCGCCAGTGGCAGGAGTATGAGAAGTTACAGAAAAAAGAACCGGATGCAAAACACCTGCCGCCTCGACGGGATCTGCGCCTGGAAGCACTGGCGGACATTGTCAATCATGAAAAGTTTATCCATTCGCACTGCTACCGTGCCGATGAAATTCTGATGCTGTTGCGCGTGGCTTCGAACATGGGCATTCGCGTCTGGTCGCTGCAGCATGTTCTGGAAGGTTACAAGATCGCTCCCGAAATTCTGGCGCATGGTGCGAGTTGCAGTACGTTTTCGGACTGGTGGGCGTATAAAATCGAGGCTTTCGATGCGGTTCCCTATAACGCGGCACTGCTGAATGAAGCAGGCATTAATACCGTGATTAAAAGTGATGACTGGGAATTGATCCGGCACCTGTATCTGGAAGCCGCCAAGACGGTTCGCTATGGAAACATGTCGTTTAATGATGCATTGCGCACCATCACAATCAATCCCGCGAAGGAACTCGGGCTCGATCAGCAGATCGGTTCGATTGAGATCGGTAAGGATGGTGACTTCGCTGTATTCAGCGGTCATCCTCTGAATGCTTACTCGCGGTGTGAGCTGACGATTATTGAGGGGGAAGTCTACTTTGATCGGAAGCAGCAGCCCACAGCGATGACGGAAACAGCGGAACGACGTTCTGCGACGCCTCAGGTTTCGATTACCGCGCAGTCGGATCAAAAGCTGGACTTACCGGCAGCAGAAGTGACCGAGTATGCGATTACCGGTGCCACACTGCATCCGGTCGATCGAGGGGACATCGCCAATGGGACGATCATCGTTAAGGACAGAAAAATCACTTATGCAGGGCCTGCAAAAACACTGCCTGTAGAGATGACCGTAATTGATGCAGCAGGCTTGCATATTTTCCCGGGGATGATCGATTCCGGTTCGACGCTGGGTTTGACCGAAATCGATAAGGTACGCGAAACACGCGATTATGAGGAAAGTGGTGATCTGCAGCCTGATCTGCGGACGGGGGTAGCCATCAATCCCGATTCCGAACTGTTTCCTGTCGCCCGTGCGGGGGGGATCACCACCGTGCTGGTCAGTCCGCAGTCCGGTCTGATTTCCGGTCAGTCTTCCCTCGTTCAGACAGCGGGTTGGACGGCACCCGAAATGGTGATGGAACTGGAAGCGGGTTTGCAGATCGACTGGAGTACGAAACAGGAACGCCAGGATGAATTGAAAGACTTTCTGAAGCAGGCACGCCTGTATCAGAAACTGAAACAGCAGACGAAAGAAAAAGGGACACGCGAGCCGGTAACCGACCCGCGGTATGAAGCGTTGATTCCTTACCTGAAGCAGAAGAAGCCGGTCTTTATCGAAGCGAATTCTCGCGAAGCGATTGCGGGTGCCCTGCTCTTTGCGGAAGAGGAAAAACTGAAAATTGTGATTACAGGGGGCGCAGATGCCTGGAAACTGGCGCAGGAATTAAAATCGCGAAAAGTTCCGGTGATCATCGGGCCGGTGATGCAGAAGCCACAGGACGACTATGATCCGTTTGATGCACCGTATGCGAATCCGGGGCACCTGTATGATGCCGGAGTCTCATTCTGCATTCGTTCTCACAGTGCCTGGAATTCCCGGAATACACCCTTTGAAGCGGCGATGGCAGTAGCTTATGGTCTGCCCGAACAGGCTGCGTTACGATCAGTTACCCTTTCGGCTGCGGAAATTCTGGGAATTGACAATCAGGTTGGATCTCTGACGGCGGGTAAGCTGGCGAATCTGGTTATCGCCGATGGTTCTCCGTTACAGCATACCTCGCATATCAAAGCGGTCTGTGTCGGCGGAAAATTACTACCACCGGAAAGCAAGCAGACGCGACTGTATGAACGGTATCGGGGGCGTTTGCAGAAGCTGAAGAAGTCTCAGGGCGACCCTATGCCAACGCCGATTCCACTGGAAACTCAGAAAACAGCACCGGCGAAGAAACCTGCGAATACCAAATAACAGATTCGTTTAGCGGACGACGCTGCCTTCGACCTGTTCGATTTTCAGAACGTGCATTGTGCGGCTGAAACGATCCGGATTCTTTTTGAATTCTTCGCGTGATTCCAGGTCCACGAACAGGTACAGGTTGTGATCATAGTAGGCCCCGTATTTGGTATCGCCGGGAATGGCGCGGTCCTGCTTATTCAGGATCACAGGATCGCAGCCCAGCAACTGGGGAGCATAACGTCCGGGATCGATCTTGAAGATTTCAAGTTCTGTTTTGGTCGAGAGCAGATAGGTGATTCCCTGGTAAGGCCAGCTGAACTCTTCTTTCCCCTTCTTCCATTTACGGTCCCGGGTCAAGGCGATCGGGCTGTACCCTTCCAGACCGATTCTGGCGGGCTCGCTTGCGACGTACGTTTTTTCTGTTGTTTCTTCCTGTACTTCGGTTTCAACGGCTTCCGCTTCAGCGGCGTCTTTTTCCTGCTGCAGACGTACCATCAGTTCCTGTTTGCTTTTTTGGGCAAGATAGACTCTGCGGTCATTTTCATAACGCGATGCTCCACGCCCCAGAAAACTTAAATAGGTATTTTGCTGCTGCATGCCATCGGTACGCGTAATGATGGTTCCTGTGGGGGTCAGCAGAATATCGCTGGGCAGCGATCGGACGTTAAAACGATCAACCAGTTGTGGATATTGATCACTGTCGATCTTGACGCCGATGATGCGTTTGCCAAGCACTCTTTTTATTGTTTGCGTACTTAAGACGGTCCGTTCCATCTGATGGCAGGGGCCACACCAGGAAGCATGGAAATGCAGGAGCAGCGGCATGTCTTTATCCTGCGCGAGTTTTTGCGCAGCCTGAAAATCATGCAGCCATTCACCAGCAAACGAAGAGCTGATCGATATCGTAAGCAGAGTGAACGCAACTGTTACGATTGATACAAATTGATATTTCACGTTTCTGTTGGTGAATCGCATGAATAGTTTCCCCGCAAATCTTCTTCGATATATGAACGAGCTCGCGTTCAATAAAAAAGCGACATCAGAGAATCTAATTCTCTGATATCTTCGTTGTTATCGGTTGGCTGAGGGGAGGTTGTTTTGAAGTATTGCACTCGATTGGAAACGTGCAGACAGGAAATGAAAAAAAGGCAGGGTCGTAACGGATTCACCCGGAAGGCAAAATGCAAACTTAAACCAGCTTAACTAACCGGACCAGGAAAACTCAGCGATGCGTGTCTTGTGTTTGAAGTGTCGTGTCTGGAAGGAACGAGAGAAAGTTTTCCAGCAGTTGCAGGCCACATTTGGTGAGGATCGATTCCGGGTGAAACTGTACACCGAATAAAGGGGCACTCTGATGTTCAATTGCCATTGGTATGCCCTCCTCTGTACGAGCTGTAATCTGCAGTTCGGCTGGCAGGGTGGCTTCATCGATGATCAGCGAGTGATATCGGGTAGCGGGAAACGGATCAGGCAGACTGGATAACAGGCGTGAATTTTGATGATAGATCAGAGAGGTCTGGCCGTGCACGGGTTGTGGGGCGCGAATGATTTTCCCCCCCAGGCTGGCGGCAATCGCCTGATGGCCCAGACAGACGCCGAGGATGGGGATCTGTCCGGTGAAGTGGCGGATCAGTTCCTGGCTGAGACCGGCCTCTTCCGGAGTACAGGGACCCGGTGAGATCACCAGAGCAGACGGCTTCAGTTCGGCCGCCTGCGCAAGAGTGATCAGATCATTTCGGACGACGTGCGTTTGCTGACCCAGCTCTGCAAAATAGCGGGCCAGGTTAAACACGAAGCTGTCGTAGTTATCAATAATCAGGATCATCAAATTTATTCTGAAGCAGCTGTTTCATTGAGAAGTGCGGCAATCATTCCCGCCGCCTTGTGCAGGGTTTCTTCGTATTCCAGTCGGGGCTGACTCTGGGCAACGATGCCGCCTCCGACCGGGAATTGAATCCAGCCTTTACGGACGGTGAACGTTCGAATCAGAATGTTGCTGTCAAATTCTCCGTTCAGACCAGCGTAAAACAGGCAGCCGCAATACGGGCCGCGCACAGTCGGTTCGAGTTCCGCGATGATTTCCATCGATCGGACCTTGGGGGCACCGGTTATCGAACCGCCGGGAAACGACGCTGCGAGTAGATCCCAGACTGTCTGATCAGGCTTGAGCTCACCACGGACTTCTGATACCAGATGCTGCACCGTTTCATACGTTTCGACGGAACAGAGTTGGGGCACGCGGATGCTGCCGGGCAGACAGACACGCGACAGATCGTTGCGGAGCAGATCCACGATCATCACATTTTCGGCCTGATCTTTTTCACTTTCCCGCAATTCATCACGCGTGAGCAGATCAGCCTCGGGTACATACTTTCGGCGTCGGGTCCCTTTGATGGGACGCGTTTCGACTTCATTGTCAGAGACGTTCAGAAAACGCTCGGGCGAGGCACTGAGGACTGCCCAGTCATCCCAGCCGAAGTAGCCGGCAAACGGAGCGGGGTTTTTGGAGCGTAAATTCAGATAGAGTTCCACGGGGTGCGTGGTTGTCTGGCTGAGGAGGCGATGAGAAAAATTCGCCTGAAAAATATCACCCGCGTAAATGTATTCAATAATATCTGCTACACGGTTCTGAAACTCTGCTTTACTGAAATTGCTGAAAATATGGGGATACTCTTCCAGCGGAAAGGCAGAGGAAAGTGCTTCCAGAGTAAGCGGATCTTCCGTGCTTAACTGTGGCAACTGCTCGATGCGGTTGCTCCGATCAAAGAGAACGGTATCGATGCGTGCTTTGACAGACTGGCAGCGTTGGGCAGCCCGTTCGTAACTTTGTGAATTCAGACTCTCATCAAAGCCCTGGACGATCAGCCAGGCGCGATGTTGATGATGATCCCAGGCGATGGCCCAGTCGTAAAAGCCGACGGCAAAATCGGGGAGCTGGAATTCATCCTCTGGTGCGCGGGGAAAATCTTCCCAGCAGCGCCCCAGCTCATAAGAGAGCAATCCGGCAAACCCGCCCTGAAACGGAGGGAGTCCCGGAACCGATTCGACCCGCTGGCGTGCCTGGACTTCGCGCATGAGCTGAAAGGGATCGGTTCCCAATTCGGCGGTCTGAATCTGTGTCCGCGTGAGTGGCTGGCACATTAAGTATGAATAGCGTCCCTGCGAAGAGGACTGCCGGGCACTGTCCAGAACCAGCAGGCTGTCTTCTCCGGCAAACTCAAGCAGCAGTTGTTCCAGGTCCGGACAGGGGATCAGTTCTTCCACAAGCGGGAGCTGTTCCGCGATGGGGCTCCCCTGCTCTTGAGTCAGATCCTGAGATAATTTTCCAGACATGATACATCTATATAATTTAAAAAAACGTGCTGCGAGCAACCGTCATTTCGAAGTCATTGTGACCACAGTATAACAGGACCCGGATCGAGAAGGAATCATCAGCGAGGTCCACATTGGGGGTCTTCGCCCTGCTCGCGACGGCGGTCGAGCGCGCTGATTTCGGCTTGCGTCAAAAACCCCCAGTTTAAGGGCTGATCCTGCTGGTACTGTTTACCCAAGGTGAGAGCCGTCATCGCTTTACACATTTCGTAGCCCAGATAAAAGGCATGCGATGCGTCCAGATCTTTCGGGTTGGCTGACTGGAACTGATCAAAGAGTTCGAAGGGATCGGTCCCTTTCCAGTAGCCATCCCGGTTCATGACATGCAAGGCATTTTCTTCTGCGAAAATACGATAGTTGGGATCCCGGATCTGAGCCGCCAGATTTTCCAAAGCTTCTGAACCGAGTTCTTTGAGTTTCGGGTCACGTAACATGACCAGTTGATAATCGACGTGTTTCGGCAGCGTCTGGTTATCGATGGCATATTTCACCAGGCGCCGGGCGTGATTGAATTCGCCGATGGCACTCCGCGCCCAGTTAATGACTTCGGTTGCCAGCACACTCTGGATTTTCAGTTCCTGGCAGAGCGCAGCCAGCAGCACGTTCATGCCGGCGGTATCGACTTCCGTCAGTTCGGTCAGATTGCCGATCCCCATCATGATTTCTATATCCGGAAATTCCCTGCGGGCCCGGTAATAGCGTTCCAGCGATGCAGCAAAGCCGTAGCCGATTGGTTCGAGAATGGGATCAATGCGAAAAGGGGTCCTCTGTTTCGTGAGTTCTTCCACGATGGCGTGCAGAGACTCAAAATCGCTGGGGACATCCGGGATGGCAACAACTTCCACGCCCAGTCTGGAAACCCAGTCGAGATTCGTGTGGTTACAGCTCAGTATCAGTTCCGCACCATTGGCGACAGCTGCTTCCACTTCGGAGCGCTCGAAACTGTCGATCGAAATGCGATGACCTGTCTCGACGAGCATTTTTACGATCTCACCCGTACGGGCCCAGCTTTCTCCGGGAACACAGCCGACGTCGATCAGGTCTGCACCATTTTTGCGATAGTGGTCTGCCTGACGCAGAATTTCCTCGTCTGTCAGAAACGGGGCATGATTGATTTCTGCCAGAATTTCGATGTCATATCGGGAGAGATCTTTAGGCGGACGATTGGCCTGTCCGAAAAATTCAGGGAGGTCGAAATGATCTTTCGGACCCCGTTTGAAGGGGATTCCGAAATGATCGGTCAGCGTCTGCAGGTCCCCTTTGCAGAGCCCGGGCAGCATGACCCAGTCGATGTCTGCGGGAACGGTGAGCCTGCGCAGGATCAAGGGGACATGCATCAGGGCGGCGACCTGGACATTCAAGACGACGACTTCAAACTCAAAACCGACCTGGGGCGCCAGTTTGTCTAACACGCCTCGTAATGAAAATTCAGCCAGCCTGCCGGTTACGAACAGGATGCGTTCCTGTTTCATCGTTGATCTTTCTTCAAAGCTGCATCCTGTTCTCTCTGGTCAATCAAACTCGATGGATTTGATTTCAATCAGTGGACCCATTTTTTCGGAAATCCGTCCAGTGCGGAATCGTCTTCCGGCTGCCAGAGTACGGTTTCTTCAATTTTTCTGGCGAGGCTGATGTCTTTCCCGGTGATGGCGTGCACTTTGTGGGTCTGAAGTTTCACTGTGACCGCTGCATAGCCAACGCTCAGATCCGGATGATGATTGCCGGCTTCTGCCAGGTAACCGATCGTATTAACCAGCATCAGTGTATGCGACCAGCCGGGCGTGCCATATTTTCTGCGAATCCAGCCATCGCGGAGTTCCCAGTGGGAGTAAGTGTTCAGGAATTCCTGGATTTCGTCTTCGGTGAGAGCTTGATCTTCAGTCATGATTCCCCCTTCTTTGCTAATCCTGTCGGATGACGATTCGGTCAAACCAGTTGGTGATTCGGCCGATATGATTAATATCCTGTTTTCGAAGGCCAATGCAGCAACCGGGCTTTCTTCAATCGGGCAAGCTCAGTCATTACATGCAGTTATCCCGGAAAACAGGACTGCTTGGTGTCTACTGTACTGCATTTCGGTTGTGAATTAAATGGGGCTCAAGTCCGGATTTACACAACAATGTTAAGAATACGGGTGAAACAAAATCGAACTAAACCTAAGCTTCACAAGGTTTAAGTGCAAAAAACAGACTACACTTTGCGTCTCTGGCAGAGTAGAATAGAGACAGAGGAGATTGTCGGCTCGAATCAGACTTTCTCCTTCCCTCCCAATATTTTCCCACCACGGTTTAACTGAGAAAGAGTTGAAAATGAAGCGGCTTTGGATTCTGTTTCATCCATCATCAAAACCCGGCCTGTCATCAGGCATCTGCTGGTTGACCGTTTTTGTTTTTTCTGCGTTGTCAGCACCCGGCTTGAGTGTTGCTGCCAATAAAATTCCAGCCGAGCAGATTGAGTTTTTCGAAAAAGAAATTCGTCCGGTTCTGGTGAAACGCTGTCATGCCTGTCATGGATCGAAAAAGCAGGAAGCGAGTCTGCGTCTCGACTCTCACGCGTGGATGATGAAAGGGAGTGATACCGGCGCAGCAGTTGTGCCGGGAGACCCTCTGAAGAGCCGCATCATTCAGGTCATCCAGTATCACGACGATGACAGCCAGATGCCTCCTGAGAAAAAAATGCCGGACAATGAAATCGCAGCGTTGACGCGCTGGGTGAAGATGGGAACGCCCTGGCCTTTTTCTGAGAAGGATGCCAAACTGGCTCCGACCAATGGTGCTTATGATTATGAAACGCTGGCGGAAAGCCACTGGTCCTTTCAGCCTGTGACAAAACCACAACTGCCTGAAGTGAAAGATTCGCAGCGGGTCTCCTCACCGGTCGATCATTTCGTGATTCAACGTCTGGAAGAGAAAGGCCTCAATCTGTCGCCTGCCGTTGATCGTCGCAAACTGATTCGTCGTGCCACCGTCGATCTGATCGGCCTGCCTCCCACTTATGAGGAAGTCGAAGCATTCGTGAACGATCAATCGCCGAATGCTTACGAGAAGCTGATTGATCGTCTGCTGGCTTCTCCGCATTATGGCGAACGCTGGGGACGGCACTGGCTGGATGTAGCCCGCTATGCGGACACTAAGGGTTATGTGTTTACTTCGGAACGCCGCTACCCGTATTCCTACACTTATCGCGATTATGTGATTCGTGCATTCAATGAAGATTTACCGTTTGACCGGTTCATTCTGGAGCAGCTGGCAGCTGATCAACTGGATCGCAAGGGGGATGACCGTTCGCTGGCTGCTTTGGGCTTTCTGACCGTCGGTCGTCGCTATCGGGGTAATATTCATGATATTACTGACGACCGGATTGACCTTGTTTCGCGCGGTCTGCTCGGACTGACGGCGTCGTGTGCCCGCTGCCACGATCACAAATTTGATCCCGTTCCCACCAAAGACTATTACGGGCTGTATAGCGTGTTCATCAGCAGTTATGAACCGGAAGAGAAAGATCTGCCTTTAATTGGGAAACCGAAGTCAGAGAAAGCGTACAAGGCTTATCAGACGGAACGGGCAAAACGGCAGAAAAACGTCGATGACTACATTCATGGCGAAGCGGATAAGCTGAGAGCAAACGCCCGTCTGACCGTAGGTGATGTGCTGCAGGCAGTCGCTGAAAAACAGAAACTGGCTCCAGGCGACCTGAAGCCTCAGTACGAAAGTAAGGAAGCCCCTCATCGACGTTATGTTGACCTCTGGCGTTCTTATCTGGCACGGAATGCGAAATCACAGCATGCCGTTCTGTCACCCTGGAATCAGTTCGTCGCGTTGAAAGTGAAGCCAGAAGAATTTCCCGCGCGTGCTGCGGAAATCGTTCAGAAGCTGTCGCAGCAGGAAGCGGAAACACAGGCCGACAAACGGGTAAACCGTCTGGTCGTGCATGCGTTGAAAAATAATCCGCCGGAGAACATCTACGATGTCTGCCGTGCTTATGGAACTGCTTTCAAGGAAGTCGAACAGGCCTGGCTGAAGGAACTCGCAGCAGCAGACAAAGCCAAGAAACCTCTGCCCGAAAAACTGGAAGATCCTGCTGCAGAAGAATTGCGGAAGATCCTGTATGACGCCGATTGCCCTGCTGCCTGTAACGATGGTGAGGCAGCGTCGATGTTTAACCGGTCACAAAGGAATAAAATCCGCGCGCTGGAAAAACAGCTGGAGACTCTGGATGTGACATCACCGGGTGCCCCGCCACGGGCAATGGTGATGTTAGACAAAGATAAACCGGTCACAAGTCATGTTCACTTGAGAGGAAATCCAGGGCGTCGCGGTGATCAGGCACCAAGACAGTTCTTCCGGATTCTGGCTGGTGAAGATCGCAAACCGTTTGAAAAAGGGAGCGGTCGTCTGGAACTGGCGCAAGCGATCGCATCAAAAGAGAATCCATTGACCGCGCGCGTCTTTGTGAACCGGGTCTGGATGCATCATTTCGGCGAAGGGCTCGTGAATACTCCCAGTGATTTCGGTGTTCGCAGCGAGACCCCTTCTCATCCCGAACTGCTGGACTACCTGGCATCCCGTTTCATGGAAGAAGGCTGGTCGGTGAAATCTCTGCATAAGATGATCATGCTGTCAGCGACCTACCAGCAGGGCTCACAGGAAAGCAAAGAGGCGCAGCTGATTGATTCCGATAACCGTCTGCTCTGGAAACGGTCACCGGCTCGACTCGATTTTGAATCGATGCGTGATTCCCTGTTGTCCGTTTCAGGACAACTGAGTGAGGAATCTGAAGGCAGAGGCTTCCTGATTGATCAGATGCCGACCGAACCCAAGCGGACTGTCTACAGTTTTGTGGACCGCAACAATCTTCCCAACGTTTTCCGGACGTTCGACTTTGCGAATGTCGAATCTAGTACCGCTCAGCGGCCTTATACGACAGTGCCTCAGCAGGCTCTGTTTGCCATGAACAGTCCGCTGTTAATTGAACAGTCACGGTTACTGGTCAAAGATCTGGATCTGGAAAAAGTTGCGAAAGAGCAAAGCGTTGATGCTGCGATCACGAAGCTCTATCAGCGGGTTTTATTAAGAAAGCCTGCCGCGGAAGAGCTGGAACTGGGCACTCAGTTCCTCGCACATCACCACGACCAGATTGAAACTCCAATACGCATGACCGGCTGGGAGAAGTACGCTCAGGTGCTGTGCACTTCCAACGAGTTCATGTTTGTTGATTAATCATACAGCTGCAAAATTTTAATATTACAGGAGCCTGTCATTATGGCTGATCAAATCCCTCATTTTAATTGTGATCCGATTCTGACCCGGCGGCAGATGCTGCAGCGTTGCGGGACCGGCCTGGGTTCTCTCGGACTGGCTTCCCTGATGGCATCCGAAGGCATGCTGAATCAGGCTCAAGGGGCCTCTGCTGGCAGTCCGACTTCGCCGATGGCACCGAAGAGAGCCCATTTTCCGGGTAAAGCCAAACATGTGATTCATATCTTCCTGAACGGCGGGGCTTCACAGGTTGATACCTTTGATCCCAAGCCTGCATTGGCGAAATATGCCGGCAAAAAATTACCGATGGAAAACCTGCGGACGGAGCGCAAAACCGGTGCTTCCCTCCCCTCGCCTTTCAAATTCAAAAAGTATGGTGAAAGTGGTCTGGAAGTCAGCGAGCTGTTTTCCCATCTGGGGGAATGCGTGGATGACATTGCCTTCGTGCGATCCATGTATACCAACGTGCCTAACCATGAACCTTCATTAATGATGATGAACTGTGGCGACCTGATTCAGCCCCGCCCGAGTATGGGGGCCTGGGTGACTTATGGTCTGGGGACAGAGAACCAGAACCTGCCCGGCTTTGTTGTAATGTGTCCCGGCGGATATCCGATTACCGAATCGGCCAACTGGCGCTCTGCCTTTTTGCCCGGAGCTTACCAGGGAACTCATATTGATACGAAACATACTGATATCGAAAAGTTGATTTCGAATATCAAAAATAAAGAGCTGGCTTTGCCCGAACAGCGTCGTCAGCTGGATCTGTTGCAGGCGTTGAATCGTCGTCATCAGGCGGTGCGGTCTCAGGAATCCGCGCTGGAATCGCGGATTCAGTCGTTTGAACTCGCTTACCGCATGCAGATGCAGGCTTCGGATGTGTTTGATGTGAATAACGAACCGAAACACATTCACGAAATGTATGGCACGGGGGTACATGCCCGCCAGATGATGATTGCCCGCCGACTGGTGGAGCGCGGCGTGCGTTACGTGCAACTCTGGCACGGTGCCGGTCAGCCCTGGGATAACCACGACGAAATCGAAAAGAATCATCGTCGTTTAGCCGGAGACTGTTCGCAGGCGATTGCTGCTCTGCTGAAGGATCTGAAGCAACGCGGGCTGCTGCAGGACACGATTGTGATGTGTGGCGGCGAATTTGGACGGACCCCTGTTGTGGAACTGCCAACCCCCGGCGCGAATGCCGGTAAAATGAATGGTCGCGATCATAATAACCATGGTTTTACCGTCTGGCTGGCTGGTGGTGGTGTCAAAGGAGGACAGGCTTATGGTGCCACGGATGAATTCGGTTTTGCAGCGGTGGAAAATAAGGTTCACGTGCATGATCTGCATGCGACCGTGCTCAAACTGCTGGGTTTCGATCACGAACAGTTGACCTACCGTTTCTCGGGTCGGGACTTTAGGTTGACAGACGTTCATGGCAAGGTGGTTGAAGATCTGATTGCCTGATGCCAACTCTGTTCAGGATTATGCGTGCTACAACCGATTTGTTGAGCGTGAACAAATAAATCCCCTGCTTTACACGGTTTATGTTGTATAGGTCCTTGACCTTATCAGGAAAATAGGGAAGGATTGTTCATGCCGTTCAGAATGGGGGATTGGGGTGGCATCCCTCATATGCAGTTCTGAGCCGGAAGCATCTATTGGGGGAAATGTGTGGCCGGAGATAATGAGCGTATCAAGCGGACTCTGGATTTACTCGGAGTCGGCCTCTATCCAGTTATTGAAGAGGAAATGAAGGCTGTCTACAAGGATGACTGGATCGACCGGGCCAAAGAAAGCTTTCGTAACTCTCCCCTGACCTCTCAACCGGAGGGGGACGCCATTCGCTGGGATGCCCACTCGACTCTGCTGATTCTGTGGGATCACTGGAACAGTGTTTTCCGCAACCGTCTGTCACCTCTGGAACGAAGTTTTGTAGGCGAGTTGAGAGAATACCGAAATCGCTGGGCACATCAGAGTCAGATCAGTACGGATGATACGCTGCGGATTCTGGATACGGCTGCCCGATTGTTGCAGGCGACGGGAGCCATTGAGGAGGCCCGGCAACTGCAGCGCGAGCGGGATCAGCTCTTGCATCAGATTATGCAATACCAGGAGCAGATCATCATTGATTCCGACGACAATCGACGGGAACGGATGCGTGATGCCTTCATCTTTCTGGTTTGTGGATTAGCCATCGATCTGGGGATCTTCTTTTCTTACGGGACCGGTGGCCTGGCGATTCTGTTTGCGGTCTTCGTCGCAGCGGTCTTTGCGTTCCTGGCCTATCAGCGGTGGGTGACCCCCGACCGCCCTGCGTATGGCGCTCACGAGTGTACGAATTGCGGCAAGATCATTTATGGTGAAAACTGTCCGTACTGCAATGACACTCCACAATCGACTCAGTCTGCCTGAGAGATTCGATCACTGATTCTGTGATCAAGGCTTGTGATCTCAGTACGTGCTTTCAGTCGACATATTCGTCTGCGGGATCGAATTTGGGGAAGACAATATTGATGATCTTCATGGATCCGAGTGCACGGTGCCGCACTCCGGGGGGGATCACAATAGCCATTCCCGCGTGGACGGGAATAATTTCGTCATCCAGCTGCATCTGGGCATCACTGCCACATTCGAGAAAGTAATACGTTTCTGTCAGTTTTTTGTGATAATGCAGTTCTGCGTCTTCTGAAATTTCAGTGACATGCAGTGTACCGGGAAATTCAGAGACGTCCGCAAAAGCCCGCCGCGCGGTACCGCAGGGACAGGCTGTTCCCTGGATCTCTGCGAAGTCGGCAAGATGGTATTTTTTTTGAGTCGATTCTGTCATTACAAATTCCCGATTGAGCTGATTGTTTCTCTGTCTGAATTATTTTTTTATCGCAGCTATCCTGATTATAGCGGGTTGTCAGAGAATACAAAACGTTCAGCCTGTTTTATTGATTTCCTGCAGCAGGACCCGCAGGAACGGTTCGACATCCGTGACCAGCCCGACCGTCTGAAAGGTGCCTCGATCGGCCAGTTTTGTGACGGTGGCGGGGTTAATGTCGACACAGACTACTTTCACGCTGGCAGGCAGGAGATTGCCGACCGCAATGGAATGCAGTGTGGTCGCGATCATCAGGCAGAACGAGACGCCCTGCACCAGTTCGCGCATCTTGTGTTGTGCCTCAATGGTATCCGTGATGACATCCGGCAGCGGGCCATCATCGCGGATACTGCCGGCCAGCAGAAAGGGGACCTGATTCTTTACACACTCATACATGATTCCGGAATTCAATACCTTCTGATCAACGGCATTTTGAATGCTTCCCAGTCGACGGATGCGGTTGATGGAACGCAGGTGATGTTCGTGCCCTTCCTCACTGGAGCCGCCATGTTCCATGGAAATGCCCAGGCTCGTGCCGTAGAATGATTCCTCAATATCATGCGTCGCGAGTGCATTGCCGGCGAACAGCAGATTCACATAACCTTCCCGAATGAGCTGGCTGAAGTGATCTCTGCTTCCGGTATGCACGACAGCAGGGCCCGCGACCACCAGAATTTTCCCGTTTCCATTGCGTGCCCGTTTCATTTCCGAGGCAATTTCTCTGACCGTCACCCCTTTGGGTTTTTCGCTGGAAACCGTACTGTTCATAAAGGAGAAACCGGAGACTTCCGGAGCGCTTCGTTCTGTTGGAATCACTCGCGTTCCCCGATTTCCGATCACCACAAGTTCCCCTTTTTTGACATCAGCCATCGGCAGACAGTGGGCCGATTTTCTATCCGGGCTGACGACGACCCCGCAATCCATTTCCTGTAATTCAACGGGAATCCATTCTTCCGCGATGCGGATTTCGGTTTTCTGATTTGTGCTGCAGTAAAATCCTTCAGGAAAGGCCCCGTTCATGTCAGCTGGTTCCAGAATACAGTCATGCTGCTGAATGGGAACGGCGCCATGCTGGGCGATTTGAGTCAGGATTTTCTGGAGTGTTGCTTCATCCGGTGCAGAAACTTGAATCTGTGCCCGACTGCTGTCTGTCCGCAGATGACCGATGGAAATATCATCAATGGCAAAGTCGCCGCCCAGTACTGTGATCTCATCCAGAATCTTGGGCAGCAGCAGGCTGTCGATTATGTGCCCCTGTATTTCGATCTCTTCACTGAATCGGGCAGCTTCGTCGGGGTGTTCTTCAGATGATTGGGTAGATCGATTGTCCATATGTGCTCATCCCTGCCAGTTGGTTCAATATTAAATTCGAAATGAAGCGATGCGATTTTTCCGGAAATCGTTGATCACTCTCTATTATTTTACGTTTTTCAGATTAAAAACACACACTCTAATTTTGTTTTGGGTCAGCACTATCAAATTATTAACTGACTTTTTACTATTTTGCAGACTGATCGAATTATAAATCCCGAAAATCAAACAGGAGCAGGAGCTTACCCTTTATGTATCTGGCTGTGGAGCCGCTCGAATTTTTGCGAATTTTTATTGGACTGGATGCTCCGGCATCGATCCTCTTCTGCAGCCTGCTTATCCTGCTGGGGATGCTCTGTATTACTAAGGGAGGGGATCTGTTTACCGACAGCTCTGTCGAGATCGCCAGGCTGACACGCATTCCCCCCGTGATTATCGGGGCAACGATCGTCAGTATGTCGACCACGTTTCCGGAGTTGATGGTGTCGGTTACGGGAACTCTGGCAGGCAAAGGTGATCTGGCGGTGGGGAACGCGCTGGGATCCTGTTTGTGTAATATCGGTCTGATCATTGGTTCCTGTGCCTTACTGAAAGGTTATCTCTCCCGGAAACGAAAGACCGAGAGCGGGATTCCGGTTTCGCGGCTCACCATTGTAGGGCCAGGTTTTTTCATGCTGTTCTCCGGAATACTGGTCTGGGTCTTCAGCCTGTTTTCAACCGGTGGAGCCGTCACGCAGTCTGGTGCGCCGGCTGAATTTGCGATTGCCCGCTGGCAGGCGGTGTGTCTGCTGTGTGTGCTGGCAGCGTATATTCTGTTTTCGCTGAGAGTGGCGATGGCTTCGCGTCACGATTTTGGAGAGGAACTTGAATTACCGCCTCTCATTGAAAACCAGGTCAAATACTGTCTGAAACTGGCGCTGATGTTTTTTATTGGTGCCTGTCTGGTGGTACTGGGAAGTCGCCTGCTGGTCACGAATGCCGTGCAGGTGGCGCGGTATTTTGAAGTTTCAGAATTGTTGATTGGTCTGACGATTCTGGCAGTGGGGACGTCCCTGCCCGAATATACCATTTCTGTCTTATCGATCATCAAAGGACACGGTGCACTGGGAACCGGGAACATCATCGGGGCCAACGTACTGAATATCAATATGGTCATCGCCATTTGTGCCCTGATCCATCCCCTGCCCATTCAACGTCAAACCGTGATTCTGGACGGGCCTGTTGTCATCCTGCTGATTGTCGCCATGCTGGGCCTCGCCTGGAAGAAAAAGGTGATTTCGACTTCCAGTGGTGCGATATTACTCGCAATTTATATCGGGTACCTGCTGGTTGCGACTTTCGGGTTTGCCAGCAGCTAGTGTCTTAGCAGTCCTGGAATGGCTCGTTGGCCGAAATGGTCCGCACGCTTGCTGGCGTGCTTGCCTGACATTGACCACCGGTCAACGCCGGATTGCTGGAACACCAGTCTTTGGGCTTCTGTCGAGTATAGGCTTGATTCACGGACCAAAATAAGAATATGATGTCAGGACTCGAATTGTATTTTTAGGGAGTTCACTGCAGGCCGATCTGGTCATTTTTTGAGCTTTCTGGATGTTCCCGTTAATCACTTATTCCCAGATTCAGTAATGTTCCCGATATGGTCAGAATTGGAATTATAGGGCTAGGCCCATACTGGGAACAGCGCTATGAGCCTGCTTTGCGAATGATGGATCAGCGTATCCAGATCAAAGCAGTCTACGATCCGGTTCGCAGTCGTGCAGAACAGGTCGCGGCGCAGTGGGATGCGGCCGTGGTTTCGGGGATCGGCAGCCTGGCGACACGTTATCCGGTAGATGCCTTTTTGCTGCTGCATTCTGACTGGATGAATCATTATCCGTTAACCATTCTCAGCCAGCAGCACCGCCCTGTTTATATTGCGGGCAGTCTGGGGGAAGACCTGGAACTGCTGGAGATGATTCACGCCCGGGCGACAGAACAGCTGGTGACTCTGATGCCCGAGTTCAGCCGACGTTACTGTCAGGCGACGAGCCGCCTGTTTGAACTGGTTGTCACACAACTCGGGAATCCGGTTGCGATTCAACTGGAAACCTGCTGCCCTGCCGCTGATCAGCAGGTCGAAGTTCCCGGCCAGAAAAATGAGACCGATTTTCTGGTCGGTCTCATGGACTGGTGTTGTTACGTAATGCGTACCAGGCCGGTTCAAGTGGAAACCACTCTGCAGTCAGATTCGAGTGATCGATCGGAAGATTATCGACAGATTAAAATCGAATTTCTGCCCGATCCGGTAACGGGAGTGGAACGCGTTGCCTTGATCAAAATCAAGACGCAACAGCGGGAGACGGAGCCGCTGTTCCCCCGACATCAGATTCAATGTCGCAAGGGGCAGGCTGAATTTCATTCCCCGGATGAAATTCACTGGGAGAATGCATCACAGACTATCACGGAGTCGTTGAAAAGTGATCGACGGGAACTGGAAGTGATGTTAGATCATTTCTGCCGCAGGGCTGTTGGCGGGATTATCCCGGTAGCCAACATCAAAGACGTCTGTCAGGCAATTCAACTGGTCAGACTTTCGCGAGCCAGTCTGGATGCAGGTAAACCGCTGACTTTTACCGCGGCGAAATAGAATCGCTGTGAGAGAAACTCACTGGACTGATCCGATTTATTTTTTCGGTCGTTTTGCGTGAGGATGCGCTTTTTCGTAGGTTTCCAGCAGACGTTTCGTACTGACGTGAGTATAAATCTGCGTTGTCGTCAGGCTCTTATGTCCCAGCAGTTCCTGTACGCTGCGTAAGTCTGCTCCGCCATCCAGCAGATGTGTGGCAAAAGTGTGTCTTAACGTGTGCGGGCTGGTTTTCTTATCCAGTCCGGTCTGCAGGAGGTACTTTTCCAGCATGCGTCCGACACTGCGTGAAGTGAGCCTGGTTTTCAGCCGATTGAGAAATAAGGCATCCGAATCGGGATGACCGGCCGGTTTGGCTTCGCGTTCTTCCAGCCAGTGCGCCAGCGCTTTGGCCGCGAAACTACCAATGGGGGCAATGCGTTCCTTGCGACCTTTACCGAGGACGCGAATGATGTTGGCATCCCGGTCCCAGTCACTCAGGTTCAACGCCACCAGTTCAGAAACACGCAGTCCGGCAGAATAAAGTGTTTCCAGAATTGCTCTGTCGCGCAGACCCATTTTCTGGTTGGCCGGAGGTGCTTCGAGCAAAGTGCCGATCTGATCGGTGGTTAAAAAATGCGGTAATTTTCTACCGGTCCGAGGCGTACGGAGCGGTTTAGCGGGATTGGTTTTTGAGTACCCTTCCCGACAGCAGTAACGGAAAAAACTGCGCAGGCAGGCCAGACGTCTGGCGATCGTGGTTTTTTCGTACTGGCATTCATGCAGATACGCGACGTACCGTCTGAGTTCACTGATCCCGATCTGATCGGGAGGAAGTAGAGATCCTTCGTACTCGGACAGGTATTCCACCAGGCTTTCCAGATCTTCCGCATAAGACTTCAGAGTCAGGTCTGAAGAATTTCTTTCGATTTGCAGATATCGCAGAAAGTGGTCAATCGCATCATGAAGGTCAATCGACCTGACTGCTTGCGAAGAGATCATATAACATTCAAAATCGTCTGGTGGTGATTGTGGAGCGAAATCAGGTGAATTAACTTCACTGAGGTCGCGTCAGGCAGTTTTACGCAGGCGACCTGACTGTTCCTCAAGCTCGGCTTCCCGACGGAGTTTACGAACTTTCTGGCTCATGACTGCTGCATCATACCAGGTAAAACTCAAGTCTGTATCAGCCGCATATTGACCGAGTGTCTGCAGCATTTGTGAAGAACTGGCATCATCGTAGAGAAACACATAACGTTCTGAATCTTTAACTAACGCAACGACATTCATTTGTTGTTTCACTGTAGCAGTCCTTTGTTTATCGTCAGAGCACTGGAATCTAAGACTGGATAGGTTGGGAGCGCTCATAAAACCGCAATAATAAATATCGGCTTCTGAGCGGTGGGATTATCGATATTTTCTTACTTTGAAGATGATCTGATGCTTAGCTTGTCCGCCATGCAGTGTTAACATCTCTAGAATCATTAAATGTGATGTAAACCGTATAAAGTCCTCACTCCGGTGCAGATAGGCTTCCCAGCCACCACTGCGGCGGTCTCCACTGACTTCGAGATAATCGCGTAAGTGGGCTACCAGAGCCGCATCCGAACCATCGAAGAGACGTGTATACGACATGAAAGGCTGGTGGGGGTCATACGTTCCGACCTGAGTGGGGGGACAGTAGTCTTCGAATTGCTTCACAACCGAAGTATTGTTTTGAGGTGGGACAGAAGATGCAGAAAGTCCTGGATTTGGAGCGGCGAGAATCTGCTGCCCTGCTCCGACTGTTGGCTTTGCTTCCACTTTTGATTGTGAATCCGTCGGCAAAGGAGCGTGCAGTGGCTCATCAAGGGATTGTGATCCCTGATTGGCCTGGGCGGCTGCCTGAATGATAGCCGACTGGTTCTGAGTGTAAGGCCAGGAATCAAGCGAATCGGTAGACTGTCCTCGAATGACCGCATTCTCAGTAGCGGGAGGTTCAGAATACTCGACAGGACAACCTTCCGGGCAGTCTGTCATGCCCGCTTTACGAAGTTCTTTCTCGGCCTTACGGGTTTCTTTTTTCTCGATGTGAGCTGCGTGTCTGACTTCTTTATTCTGTCGATGCTCTTCGTGTCTGACTTCTCTGGCTGCGACGCGATCCATTTTGAACAGCTTGTTCAACATCGATTTTTCATCATGGCGCTCTTCGACAAGCAGCGGCATTCCCGGGATGAATTCCTGAGAATGAGGGGAATACCAGGAGACCTGCATGCCAATGCGAGGCGGATAGTAAGGCGAGTAATCGGTAATCGCACCGATGACGACCGCATCTACGTTCAGAATTTTTGCCAGCTTCAGCACATCATCCGGATTGTTCATCGACAGCTTGTTTTCGACCATCGCGACTTCAGAGACACCCAGAGGCAGGACCTGAAATCCTGGTACCTTCTGCAGTTCTGAATAATAGGCGAGTGCAAAGCGGCGACCGTCAACATCCGGTTCCTGGCTCAGATTAAAAAACGGAACCAGTGCCACGGTTTTGAGTCTGGGATTGGGATTGGTGACCGAGGTATGCATAATCACACACCCAGGCAGGCTGCCAAAGCAGATCAGCATTAATAATATGCGTGTCAGCACCAGAGAATTCCCATGGGATGAAGTCAGAAAGGATCGATATCAACGTTATCGGCATAACCGTTAGAGTAACTTCAATAAGAAATGTCTAAGTAGACCCCCTATTTTCACTTTTGCGGTATTTACCCTGTTTTCAGGTAGTTCGAACCTGCGAGATTCTCAAAGGGGGGCATTCTCAGAGCCTGATGTGCCTGATAAAATGCGTTGAGTTATCGATTTGCAGCCCTGTTAACCCGATGAATGAGCTCATGAAACCAGATTGTCCGCCGAAACCCGATTCCCGTCCGCCCGTTTGTTATGGCGCGCTGCAGCTGGAATCACGCTATCTGCTGTCTCCCCTGGCCGGGTATACGAATTTACCGTTTCGACGTATCGTGCGTGAACTGGGGGGAGTGGGGCTGGCGACGACCGATCTGGTAAATGCACGGGGGCTCCTGGAAGGGAGTGAGAAGACACTCCAGCTGACTCAGACCTGCCCTGAAGATTCTCCGTTTGCTGTTCAGATCTTTGGGAGTGAACCGCAAATGATGAAAGAGGCGGCGCAGTTACTCGAATCGCGGGACGTCGATTCCATTGATATCAACATGGGCTGCCCGGTGAATCGGATTGTCAAAGGGGGCGCTGGTGCCAGTATGATGTGTCGGCCCAGCGATACTGTTTCGCTGGTGCAGACGGTCGTGGAAGCAGTCAAGATCCCTGTCTCTGTGAAGATGCGACTGGGCTGGGATGACAGTGAATTGTCTGCGCCGTTTTTCGCGCGGGAATTTGAAAAAGTGGGTGTGGTTGCGGTCGCCATTCATGGCCGGACCCGGGAACAGGGCTTTCGAGGTGTGGTGAATCACGATGGCATTCGAAAGGTGGTCGAAGCGGTCGAGTCAATTCCGGTCATCGGCAACGGTGATGTGACGAATGTTGCAGAAGCGGATTTCATGCTGAAAACGACCGGATGTGCGGGCGTTTCCATTGGCCGTGGGGCTCTGGCGAATCCGTGGATCTTCAGGCAACTGGTGCAGTGGGAGCAGACCGGGGCATACGATCCCCCTGGTAATTTTGATGATCGCCTGGAACTGTTACTGCGACAGTTTCGATATCTGCTGGAAATGACGACCGAAAAGCGGGCGATTTCCATGTTCCGGAAAATGGGGCACTGGTATCTGAAGTCAATGCGCGTGAAACCCGCTTTGCGACATGAATTTCAACTGGCATCGAATCTGGATGAATTTGGTCAGGCAATTCGCAAAATTGCCGCAGAAGGACCTGCCGTCGGTTCCCGCAGTGGCGTCCTGCCGGATATGCACATTCCCGTTCCTGGCGGACCGGTGGAACGCTGGTAGACAGCTAATGCGCTGATGTCATTTGTCCGTGTCGTATTCCTCGACCAGCGAGGTATCCAGTTCGATGCGGAGCTTGTTGATTCGGCGTTCGTCGGATTCAAGGACTTCGATTCTTAACTGCTGCCAGGTCATTGTTTCCCCCGGTTGAGGCACTTTCCCGATCTGGGTGATCACAAAACCGCCAATGGTATCGAAGTCTTTCCCTTCCGGCAGATCGTAATGGTACTGTTCATTCAGGTCATCAATGTGAACCCGGGCATCGACTTCGAGCGTATTTTCCCCGGTTTCAAAAATCATCTGCTCTTCTTCTTCATCGAATTCATCGACAATGTCGCCGACAATTTCTTCCAGAACGTCTTCCATCGTGACCAGCCCGGCGACCCCGCCGTACTCATCGATCACAATTGCCATGTGCACATGCTCTTTCTGCATGGTCTCCAGTAGTGAGTCGATCCCCGTTGTTTCGGGAATATAAAAAGGTGAAAACATCAGTTTCTGGATGGTCAATTCTTCGTGAGACTCGGAATTCTGATTTTCTTTTGAGAAATGTTTGAGCAGTTCCCGGGCGTAGAGAATCCCCACGATATCGTCTGTCGATTCTCCAATGACGGGAATACGGGAATGCCCGACATCTATGAATTTCAGCAGGGCTTCATCCAGTGTGGCGTTCACAGAGATGTATTCCATATCCATGCGCTGCGTCATGATGGCGCCGACATCTTCGTCCTGCAGTTCCATCACGCGCTGGATCATTTTTCCTGCTTCTGATTCGAGGATCCCTCCGCGGGCTCCTTCTTCCACGACCGAGAGAATTTCTTCGCTGATATTGGCTTCCCGACCGTTTTTATTTTCTTCCTTGCCAGCCAGTCGATGCGAGAAGCCATCAAGTTTCCAGCAGAGCCAGGTGACTGGGCTGAAGAAAACAGGCAGGAACTTGATCACAGGCCAGAAGACCTGCAGAAAACGTTCGCCGGCAATGCGGGAGATCGTCCAGGGAAACGCCATCAGTAGCAGGAGCCCGGAAAGCACGATCAACAGGATCTGAATGGTAAACTGGATGGTGACGGCGGGGGTACTGAAGTCGCGCGGAACATCGATGTATTTATGAGTGACAATGATGGAGATCAGAATCACACCAGTCAGCCAGAAGAGGTCGGCAGCCAGCAGCACGGTGGGGTGAGATCGCAAAATTTCGCTGAATCGATCGGGGACTTCAGCTTCGTTACACAGAGTTTCCAGGCGACTTCGTGAGAAATCGCGCAATGAAAATCCTGACAGGGCTGCTGTCAGAGTCAGGAGTAACAGAACAGAAAGAGTCAGCGGGATCATATGTCTTGTAAACGTTCAGATAAGATGTTTCGAAACAGATTCTGTTTCACAGCCAGAATCGCATTATAGTTATACTGGTATTTATTCCAGGTGTCATTCTCAATCATCTGTTTTCACTCTTCCCTTCTGGGGATTGAGATCTGCCAGTGGTCGAAGATCTGTTGCTCACGCTGACGCATAACAGGAAGTTCTTCTTCCGTGAGATCGTCATAGCCGCAGAGATGCAGCAAACCATGGATCACATACAGCAGGAGTTCCTGCTCTGCCGGCCAGTGGTATTCGGCAGCCATGGCAACTGCCATTTCCGCGGAGACGATGATTTCCCCTTCTATCTGCCTGCCTGCTCCCCGGAGTTCTGTTTTCGTCGAATCCATGGCAGTATCGCAGTCCAGCAGAAAACTCAGCACATCCGTGTCGTAATCGTGTTCCAGGTACTGCTGGTTCAACTGGCGGATGGTGGGGTTATCGACGATCGCCAGACTGATTTCGGCCTGTCTGACCTGTTCGGACTGCAGCAGAAAACTGATTGCTGCTGTCAGCTGTTGTTCGTCAATTTCGAGGTGTGTCTGGGAGTTCTGGATTTCAATCTGGAACTGGTCTATTGTATTCATTCCGTTTTCAATCGGGGATTAAGCGGAGCGCTCTTCCGGATATTTAATACGTCCGTGGTAAATACCAATCAGGGATTTTACCAGTGATTCTTCCACAACATTGATTTCACTCAACGTGAGTGAGCATTCGTTAAACTGCCCGTCGAGCAGACGTTTCATTACCAGTGAGTGTACCAGCGATTTAATGCGTTTAGGCGTGGGATCACTCAGGGTTCGGCTGGCACTTTCGACGGCATCGGAGAGCATCATCACCCCTGCTTCCCTGGTCTGCGGTTTGGGACCCGGGTAGCGGAACGAAGACTCTTCGGCATCGGTTTTATGATCCGGGCTGAGGTCCGCCTGTTTCTCTGCTTCGCGGAAGAAGTATTCCACCAGCGTTGTACCATGGTGTTGTTCAATAAAGTCGATGATCGGCTGAGGCAGATTGTGCTGGCGTGCCAGGTCGACGCCATCTTTGACGTGACCGATGATAATCAGAGTACTCATCGCCGGTGCGAGATTGTCATGCAGACTGCCACTCCCCTGCACCATGTTTTCGATGAAGTACTGTGGCTTCAACATTTTTCCGATGTCGTGGTAATAAGCGGCCACGCGTACCAGCAGACCATTGGCGCCAATTTTGTCAGCCGCCGCTTCGCCGATGGTGGCAACCGAAATCGAATGGTTATACGTACCCGGAGCACGACGCACCAGTTCCTGCAGCAGTGGATGTGATACGTTGCTCATTTCCAGGAGACTGATATCGGTGACCACGCCAAACAGAGACTCGATAAACGGCAGACTGCCTGCGACCAGGTAACCAGCGGCCAGACACCACCCTGCCCCCTGCAGACTCTCCCAGACAACCTGCTGGTCAAAGAATCCGTTGGAGAGTTCCTGGTTGTTCACGAGATTGATGCCCCAGTAGACCAGGAAGTAAGTCAGTCCCATACCAAAGCCCAGCTTGATCAGCGTAGATCGGGAAGAGACGTTTGCCAGGGATGTCACCGCCACCGCAGAAACACTCATCAAAACGACGAAATGCCCCAGTGAGGCACCTGTCGACAGACAAAGCACGAGAGACAGCGATAAAGCAGTCAGAATGGCCATCATCTGGTCATAGACAATCGCAAAGACCATCACCGTCACTACCAGCGGCAGCACTTCTGCACGCCAGGGATCATAGGAAAGCAGACGCGCCAGAAATATGGTCAGAATGATTACGCTCAGATAGATACTGAGGCGGCTGACCGTACGGGCCACCGCTTTTTTACTTCGCAGCAGATGGTATCCATTCAGAACCGCAAGAACGACCAGCATGAGAAAGATGATGCTGACGCGAATCACTCGTTCATAAGTCGGGACCTTTTTTTCCTTGGCTTCGTATTCGGCACGCAGTAATGCCAGTTGAGCGTCGTCAATCAACTGGCCTGGTTCCACCAGAATCGTGCCACGCTGGAAGGTGTCAAAAATTTCTTCCACCTGATTTCTGGCCTGATTGCGTTCCTTGAGCGTTCTCTGGGCATCGTAAGTCAGAGTGGTGGGCGCCTGAAAATAAATCCAGTGAGTAAGAACTGACTTCAGCGGGGTCAGGCGTTTGTAGACATTGTCTTCCAACGGTCGGCCGACACCCCCGTTTGCTGACAGTTGATCAGGCAGACGAATATCAAAAGTGGTGACTTTGAGCAGTTTCCCGGTTTTTTCATTGATAATGGCAATATCATCGCCAGCTCTGATCTGGTTTTGGGTCAGATCGTTTTCATTCACAATTCCATAAGTAGCCAGAGGTGAAATCAGGTTTGTAAAGTCATCGACCAGGTCTTTAATTTTCTGGGTATCATTGGAATCGGGGCTACTGACCAGCGATTTCAGTTCTGCAAAAGTCTGTTCTGGTTCTTCCGGAAACTTGTCCACAAACTGTTCCAGTCGGCGGGACGGAGTGAGCCCCAGTTCCGCCCGGGTGTCAGCATTCAGCTCATCCAGCGATTTGGCATTGGCAATCCTGACCAGATCTTCCTTCAGCAATCCTGGCAACTTGTCGATCAGGTCCGGCTGCTGTTTGAAGTAATAGGGAACTTCCGATTCCTTCTGGGTCCGTTCCCGTTCTGTTTCAATGGGATTGGCGACTTTGAAGGTGGAATTGGCTACAATCCCGTGCTCGGAAAACATGCCCAGGCGATAAGGAAACGGGGCTTTCCAGCTTTCTACGGCCACCATCAGAATCAGGATGGTCAGCAGGCAGATGCTCAAGCGGGAGAGCGTCCCCCGATTGCTCAGTAATTCGCGCAATCTTGAACTCAATTTGGAGGAATCGCGCAAACTGGCAGCGAGTGCAGTTCGGGATTTCTTTGAGCCAAAAAAAGCCATGAATTAACCTGAGATGATCTGAATGAAAAACGAGGGAATGTGGATGAGAATTAGACTGTGTCCAGTTTTACTGTCGCGTCTCCAGAAAAGTTTGGACCGAGTTTAATAGATTGTGTGACGATCTGGCTAAATGTAATGCCTGCTAATGTACGAGAGAATCTTCGTTCTGGTAAGCCTTGACGATTTCACCAACGAGTCTGTGTCTCACAATATCTTCGTTTTTTAATTGAGTGACTCCCACACCTTTAATGTTCCGCAGACGGTTGATGGCGTCTGTCATACCGCAGGAAACGTCAGGTGGTAAGTCAATTTGTGAAATATCTCCGGTGACCACAATTTTTGATCCCATCCCCATGCGGGTCAGGAACATCTTCATCTGGGTGACCGTCGAGTTTTGTGCTTCATCCATGATAATGAATGTATTGTCCAGAGTACGCCCGCGCATGAAAGCCAGAGGGACGACTTCGACAATATCATTCTCCATGTAGCGCGTGACCTGCTCATAGTCGAGCAGACTGCCGAGTGCATCCAGCAGAGGACGTAAAAACGGGTTCACCTTGGCCAGCATGTCTCCCGGGAGAAAGCCCAGCTTTTCACCCGCTTCCACAGCGGGACGCACCAGTACGATCTTCCGAACCTGTTCGGTCCGCAGCGCGTTGATGGCCATCGCTACGGCCAGGAACGTTTTACCGCAGCCGGCAGGTCCTGTACAAAATACGAGGTCATGTTCGGCTATGGTCTTGATGTAGTCTGACTGCCCCGGTGTTCTGGGGTGGACCTTTTTGGTTTTCTCGAAGAGGTCGATCGAAGAGGGCGTGGCGATGGGAGCCTGCTTGGACTGTTTCCCCGTTGAATTGCCGTTGGAGAGCGCGGTCTGAACCTGCTCACTTTTCAGCTGTTTTGTATTTTCAACGATTGCCTTCAATTCAGAGAAAATGCGGAGTGATTTCTGGATCTGGGCATCATCGCCGATGATACGCAGTTCATCGCCTCGATGAACGACATCTACACCCAGTGCATCCTGAATGAGTCGTATATGACAGTCTTGTGTGCCCAGCAATATGGGAATCTGATCCGGATCAGAAAAGGAAAGAGTGGCTTCTGACATCAGAATTTCTACGTGCGCCTCCTGAGACCTAAGGAAAACATTTCAGAGCTTGAAAATAATGACAGGAAAATTTGTATTTCGCTACACTGAAATCAATGAAAAATACAATAAAACCAAGACCCGAACGTGCAGACAAAACCGGTCTGTTCAGGCTGAGATATAAAGTCTACTCCAGCAATCCGGTAAGAGAAAGGAGAGAGTTGGTTCTAAATGGGGTGATTTTCGTAAGTAAATAAATATAAAAGAGTTGTGTTATGTGTATTTTCTTCAGGAATCCCCGTTTTTTTTCAGGAACGAATCAAAAACGAGACTGGAAGGTTTCAGATACATTTGGTTTTTCCAGCAGGTTACCCAGTTTAAATAACCGGTAATGTTTCGTTCTGAATGCGGTTGATGAATGTCAAGATCTATGGTTTGGGTAATGCGCCTGAGGGACCCTGATCAGATACTGTCGATTGTAATGGTAATACTCAAGAAGTGACCATAACCTGTTCGATGAATTGTTCATACAGAGCGAGATCAATCAGGATGAGAGATGCGCTGCACGTTCTGTTCCTCCGTTCAGAATCAAAACATCCAGTCTCCCGCGGGAACTGATGCAATCATACGTGAAAAGGTTTTTGGAAATGTACGAAACAAATTTTGGGTTCACGGATCGACCCTTCACCGTTTCACCTTCACCTGCCTGTTTTTTTGAGGCAGCAGAACATCAGCACGTTCTCGATGAATTACTGGTAACCATTTCCAGTCTGAATGGGATCACAATTTTGACCGGTGATGCCGGCACGGGAAAGACGGCTGTCTGTCGGCAACTGATTGCACGTCTGGAAGATCAGTTCCAGATCCAGTTCGTCGAACACTGCAATTTTCCCACTGTCCGGGCTTTGTTACAGACGCTGCTGTACAACCTGACCGACTGTTATGAGAAAGTCAGCGAGCAGGAATTAAGACTGGCATTGACCGCTGAAGTCCGTTCTTCTTTCTTGAACCACGGACAGCCTCTGCTGGTACTCGTCGACGAAGCACATTTACTGAGTGTTCCGTTTCTGGAAGAATTACGTGTTCTGTCTGATATTGCCTTTGATGGCAAACCGGCACTGCAGTTACTCCTCTGTGGACAGACCTCGCTGGAAGAAACCTTGATTCAGCCTGCATTGTCCTCTCTGAATCAGCGGATTGGCTGTCAGGTTTATCTGGACCGAATGACACGCCAGGAATCAGAGTTATACATTCAATATCGTATTGAGCGGGTTTCAACGAAAAAACGCCCCTGTTTTACCGATGAAGCAGTCAAATTCATTACGCATGTCAGTGATGGTCTGCCACGTTGCCTGAATCAGATCTGTGATCACAGTCTGATGCTGGCGTACTTACAGGATTCACCCGTCGTCAACGAACCGATTGCCCGGGAAGCCTTTACCGATCTGCAACAGCTGCCGTTACACTGGAATGACCCACTGCCGGCATCCTCTCCCCTCGATGAATTACGCGGTTCCCGTTCAGAACTGGCATCGGCAAACTCTGGCATGGTGGAATATGAAACCGAATATGAGATCGATACGGTTCTGGAAGATCAGCTGAATCAACTGGTAGGAAGTTCAGAAGAGGATTCAGAGGCTGTCTCCGAAGATTCCAGCTGGGATACAGAGGATTTATTCTCCTTCGGAGAGGGAATCGAAGCGATTGAGATCGGCAGTGACTCCGAGGTGCAACAGACTTCGGAAGTGGCACACGAGGTACAAAACCAGCTGGAAATCCCTGTCCCCCTGGAAAATCAGCCTGCAGAACCCGAGCAGATCGAAACCGCTGTTTCTCCAGTGGAAGTCAGGGAAACTGTAACATCACCGGAACTGAGTGCCGGCTTCACAGAGATTATTGATCGTTATGCCGCCATCGATGCAGGGATCGACCCTGCTACCCTGCCCGCTGAAACCCAAGGGAAAATCAAACGCTCTCTGCAACTGCGACCTCCGCAGTTTCAATCGATTTCAAAACCGCAGCAGGTCAGCCAGGAAGAGATCCAGATCGTATCGGAGTCTATTCCTGAAACAACTGAAGTTGCTGAAAACTTCGATCTGGACGCAGCGGAACTCCCGGATGTTCCAGAGATTGTCTTCGACAATGCCGATCTGAAACATCTGAGTTCGGATGTACTGGAAGAACTCTCCCGGGAGATCTCCGGCGGAAGCGGTTCGTTCGAAGACCTGCTGGCCGCTCAGGTCTATGAAGTTTGTGCAGAGACCCGTAAAGGCCTGTATGACGCGTTGAATGATATTCGCAGCTATTCCGAAACGACTTCCATTGAAGTGTCGGAAGAGGAACTTGAAATTTATGATGTCGTTCAGCCCGAGTACGAAGAACCTGAATTTTCTGAACCTGAAAGTCCGGTCTTTTCCAGCCAGAAGTTCGAAATGCCTGCGGGGAATTCTGTCCGCATCGATACTCAGGCCGAAAGCCGCACCGGGCAGTCTGCAACCGCCCATCTGAGAGGCCCGGCACTGGGACGCTATAAGAATCTGTTCACCCGCCTGCGTCACAAACAGGAGTCGAACTGATCCGCATTATCCGGAGTCATCATCAGCGCCAGCAGTTGACTCTCTGAATGTGATAACAGTTGCCGGTTCGCCAGATGGAATATCTGGTACAGGCCTATCAACTGGTGAGTCTGTTTCGACCGTTCGCCATATTTTCTGCATGATCGACTCAAGTGTGATCCTGCAGCGGCGATCTTTGTGCGCTATGCCGATCTTGAGAAAATCTGATTTTCTTTTAAAGAATTTCGCCCGATACGCTAATTACACAGCGTATTTTTCGAGGCGAGGTTCAAATGCATCAAGATAAAAAAGTAGGATTAGCACTGGCTTTGCTGGTGATTGGTTTTGTAGCGGCTTTCTGTTTGAGGCAGGATCGTAACACGACAGTTCAAATCCCCGAACTGAACGATCCGCATTACCTCAACGAGCAGATTGCCGATAAGGATCGCACGCCCTACCTGGACACGCAGTCGAAAGAAAAAATTGAAACACAACTGGGAAGCGACCAGGCCTTTACGGCGCTGACTGACCAGGTCGAGCCTGCTGATAATTCAAAAGTGGCCGTGCCCACCATCTCGCATACAACTCCCGTTGGAGAGAACGGCAAAGCTTCCAAGGCAGAGCGCTGGGGGCCGATCCCCGATTTCCTGAAGGAAGTCGATCTGCCTGAAGAGCAGTTTTCGAGCCCGGAGCCATCAGAGTCTGTCTTTGAGCCGAATCCGCCTCAACCTGAAGCAAAACCCATCTCGCAAAACTCAACACCGAAGCCGGTCACCGGCATCGAGAATATCAAGCCGGAACATAATAACGCGTGGGAAGTAAATCCGTCACAACAGAAACAGGAACCTGTCCGACCTGCCCAGGCTCCCGCTCCTCAGATTCGCATTCATACGGTCAAAGCGGGCGAAACGCTTTCGGAAATTTCGATCCGTTACCTGGGAACCAGTCGGAAATATCGTGAAATCTTTAATCTGAACCGTGACCAGCTTCGCAGTCCGAATGACATTCGTGAAGGAATGAAGCTCAGGATTCCCGTTTACCGCGGTCCGGAATCTTTGCCTCCGTCGGCCAATCGCCAGACCAACGTCGACAACCCGGTTATGACCGGGAAGCGGACCGTGGGACAGATGGTTTCCCAGCCGACTTTGAAATCAGATCCGGCTTCCTCAACGGTTCAGTTTGAAGGTTTAATTGAGTCGCTCTCGAGTACTCCTGCGTCAGTCTCAAAAGGCCAGCTGGATCAGAAACAGTTGATCCAGGAACTGGAAGAGTCAATTCAGACTGAGAAACTGCCAGCGGGAATCAAAGAGATTCCGGATAATTACCGCAAATTTATTCCTGTCCCCCGTTCTCCTTTTACGCCTGGAAACGCATCACAGGGTAATGGGGCTACTTCGGGTTCCGGGCGTTCTCTCTCGCAGGTTCAACCAGAGAATGTGGATGAGATCGTGGATGATCTGTTCGGTAAACAGGCTGAGCCAACCAGTCCGACAGCAGAGCCGAAAACCTATACAATTCAGCCTGGTGACACCCTGGAATCGATCGCCTTGCAGATCTACGGTAAACGTTCTGTTGCATTCAAAATTTATCAGCAGAACCGCGATCTTCTGAAGAACGCCAATTACATTCGTCCGGGAATGAAGCTGCAGCTGCCTTAAGTGATCACGTTTCTGAGCTGCATTTAAAGATGAACTTTCAGTCCGTTGAGTGGTAACGACAGTCCGTCATAAGCCAGTTCGACATGCTCGGGTAAACTTGCGTTCGTCTCTTCGTGTTCCAGCGAATGCGAAATGTGAGTGAAATAAGCCCGTTTGGGTTTGACTCGTTCGACCACTTCCAGACTCTGTTCCAGACAAAAATGCGTGGGATGAGGTTTGATCCGCAGTGCATCCAGGATCAGATAATCCAGGCCTTCCAGGTACTGCCAGCTTTCTTCAGGGATCTCGCTGACGTCGGTGCAGAATGCAATATCGTTGATCCGGTATCCAAGGATCGGCAGAGTGCCATGCATCAGTCGAATTGGCTGGATTCTGAGTCCCAGCAGATCAAACGGTTCGAGGCTCACGGTTTTGAAGTCGAGATGGGGCCGCGACATATGATGGCGATTATGTGTCGGTTCTTCGAAGGCATAATTAAAGGAACCCCGGATCTGCTCTTCGACGGCTTCTTCACAATACAGTTCGATTGATTTCTCCAGCCTGTAGCCGCTGATACGCACATCGTCGAGGCCGAAAATATGATCGGCATGGCTGTGAGTATACAGAACCGCGTGTACCCAGGGAATGTGCTCGCGCAGTAACTGCAGTCTGAGTTCCGGCGGTGTGTCGATCAGAAAGCCCCCTTCCGGTGCACCGATATAGACGGAGGTCCGGCTTCGCTCATTTTTGGGGTTCGACGACTGGCAGACTTCACAGTCGCAGCCAACGATGGGAATTCCCACGCTGGTTCCTGTACCCAGTGTGATGAACTCACCCTGCCTTTGAGAAAATATATTCGATTCCTGTTGCATTATATATCATTCGCTCTTGTGCGGGATTCACGGTAATCAGGTGCGGGCTGCGACCAAGTTTAATTGATTGGTGGCCGTAATGGTACCGATGCCGGGATCAGGTGTAGAGTTACTGTTTGCTCAAATTCAGCTGACGCCACAATATTCGCTGACCCCATCTGCGGTGACCACCAGTAACTGATCGGTGAGGGGGTGGTCCATATTCAGGTAGTCATTGGCGATATTATGCTGAATTTTTTCGATGACCTGCGATTCACTCAGGCTGAGTGCAAGTAAAAAATCACGATTGGGAACACCTGCCAGAAATTCGCTTCCCAGGAACTTACGGGCCTGCTGATAAAATGAGGGGCTGAGGACCTGGCTGGCGTTATAAGCGTCTGCTTTGCTCTGGATGATCATATTGGGACCTTCTTCCCGCGACATGCAGATCAGCTCTATGTCATTCTGCAGGAAATAATGATCCAGATTGGTCAGCGCGATCTCGTGTAACACTTCCCGGCTGATTTTCCATTTTTGCAGCAGCTTTTCATGGATATACCAGTAAGCGCGTGACTCATCCACCACGTAGAGTATCGCCAGATTCGCAACCCAGTTTTCACCGACAAAGTTCGGGAAATGTGTTTTCCACGATTCCTGGGAAATCAGAATGGGCATGATCCGGTCCTGAATGTCAATCAGATCCGGTTCGGTCTGCTCATCCCCCCATTCATTAATCTGGAGCACGGTTGCCAGTGCCGAGACAATATTCTGTTCGTAGTCATCCGGTGAGCTCAGATAAGACCGGTAAAAATTGGTCAGGTTCAGTTCCGATTCACCAAATTTGATTCGAAAACCGGGAATGATCTGTGAAGAAATCAAAGGGAATTTTTTCTGGGCCAGCTGCAGTACATCCTGGGCAAACAGTTCCGGTGGATTAGCCGGATTCAAATTCAGTTCCACCGAATGCAGGATCCTGTGTACGGTTTCGAGCAGTTCTTCACGATCCTGAGGTTCGTAAAAAAACGTAACCACCATTTGAATCGAACGCTCGCGGATCAACCACAGATTCCAGTGATGCCAGTTTTTTTGAAACAGGGAGGATTGCGCGAGCAACGCTTTCCACCAGGATGAATTTTTTTTGATGATGGCTTCACCGGAATAGGCCACTGATTCATGTTCAATCACCAGCGGCGGACGTTTCAATATATTCCGATGTTTGACGAAGAGCTGGTCGAAATCAATCTCAAGCCCTGCCCCGGACTGTGTCTGAGGCAGCACCGATTTCCAGTGACAGCTGATGGTTAACGTAGCGTTACCACCTGGGGGGCTGAGTTGGAGTACTCCATCCTGGTCATCCCTGGTCCAGTCAGAAGGAAATGCGAGAGAGTACCAGTTGGCGGGACCGGTGTATTGCGCCCATTGATCAAGATGATAGTCCGACAAAAAAATCACCATCAGCACAAGAAGTGTTTCTGATTCCAGAATAACCGGCGGCAAAGAATATTGCGCCCTGTGGTTATTTCAACGGTGTCTTACTCTGTCTTTTATAGTAGACGATTTTTGAAATGCTGCCTATCTGAAAATGAGGCTGATTCTTTGTGCCATGCTGCTGTTAATCTAAGCAGCAAAATGCCCTTCTGGAGGGCAATTTGGGAGAAAATCAAACGTCGCCGAACTCATCAGATTTTAATTTAATATTGTAAGTTGTTTCCTGGAAGCGACTTACAAAAAACTGTCTGAGATGAGCTCTTTGCTGGTACGACGTTTGCTTAAGAGATAACTACAGACAGAGAAAAGAGCAACTTCTACTGTCTGACTTGAACTTCACCAAAGGATACGCTGCTGGGGAGTATAGCCGAACTTTCCCTTGTCGGGACTGTTTGGGCGAGCGCCTATACACTCAGCGGCGTCCTTTTTTTAGTCGTGTCAAGTAACGACTAAAACGCATCATATAGAGGTTCAGCCGCTTTTACCAGTCTTTTCTGGTGAGAATTTTCCCCTTGTTTGTCCAATGGTCTGCTATTTTTTGGCAGGTTTTTGTGCAGTGGACACGGGTTTCATAATCAGCAAACCTAATGGTGGCAGATTCAACGTGATACTGTGATTCATGCCGTGGCTGCTGATTTTCTCACTATAGACTCCCCCGGCATTCCCCATATTAGACCCACCATAAATCTTGGCATCGCTGTTGATGATCTCGTGGTAGAAGCCTGGTTTGGGCACGCCGATGCGATAACCGTCCCGGGGAACGGGAGTGAAATTCGCGACAACGATCACATGCTCTTCGGTATCGGTCGCAGTGCGCTGAAATGCGAAGACGCTGTTCTTGGAATCATCACATTGGATCCAGGAAAAACCTTCCGGAGTGAAGTCAGTTTCGTAGAGTGCTTTTTCTGAACGGTAAAGGTGGTTCAGATCTCCGATCAGGCGACGAATGCCATCATGTTTTTCGTGGCCAATCAGTTTCCAGTCCAGTTCCTGATCGTGATTCCATTCGACCCACTGGGCCAGTTCGCCCCCCATAAACAGCAGTTTCTTGCCCGGCATCGTATATTGATAACCGTACAACAGCCTCAAATTGGCAAACTGTTGCCACAGGTCGCCGGGCATTTGAGAAATCAATGCGCGTTTGCCGTGTACCACTTCATCATGCGAGAGCGGCAGCACGAAGTTTTCCGTGAAGGCATAGATCATGCGGAACGAGAGTTCGCCCTGATGGTGTGAGCGGTAGATGGGATCGAAATGCATATACCTCAGGGTATCGTTCATCCAGCCCATATCCCATTTCATATTGAAGCCGAGCCCACCGTTATATACCGGGTGAGAGACTCCGCCCCAGGAGGTCGATTCTTCCGCGATCGTCAGAATGCCCGGATGCTGGCCGTGCAGACTGGTATTGGCATCTTTCAGGAACTGGATGGCTTCCAGGTTCTCGCGTCCGCCGCTCGGGTTGGGCACCCACTCCCCTTCCTTGCGTGAGTAATCCAGGTAGAGCATGGAAGCGACCGCATCCACGCGGAGACCGTCAAAGTGATATTTATCAACCCAGAAATGGGCGCTGGACAGCAGGAAGTCCCGGACTTCATTGCGTCCATAGTTGAAAATGTAGGTTCCCCAGTCCGGATGAAAGCCTTTACGGGGGTCCGCATGTTCGTACAGGCAGGTGCCGTCAAAGCGACCGAGAGAGTGACCGTCAGTCGGAAAGTGACCGGGAACCCAGTCAAATAAGACGCCGATGCCTGCCTGGTGACAGTAATCGACGAAATACATCAGGTCATGCGGACTGCCGAAGCGGCTGGTGGGGGAAAAATAACCGGTTGTCTGATAGCCCCAGGAACCGTCGAACGGGTGTTCCGTGATCGGCATCAACTGGATGTGGGTGTATCCCATCTGCTGGACGTATTCGACCAGTTGTTTTGCCAGTTCGCGGTAGGTAAAAAACTGCCGACCATCTTTGGGACGTTTCCACGAACCGAGGTGCACTTCATAAATGGTGATGGGTTGATCGTGCCAGTTGGTGGTCGCCCGCTTCTCGAGCCATGCATCATCCTGCCAGGGAAAATTTTCCAGGTCGTAAACAATCGAGGCGGTCTTGGGACGCAGTTCTGAATAGAATGCATACGGGTCACATTTTTCGAAGAACTCTCCGTTCTGGCCACGCAGACTGTATTTGTAAGCGTCTCCACTGGAAACACCAGGCATAAAAGCGGACCAGACCCCTGTATCGCTGGAGTTCAGATAGAATTCACCATGTTTCCAGTGATTCTTATCGCAGACGATGCAGACTTCCTGTGCATTCGGTGCCCAGACGGCGAAACGTGTTCCAGAAATTCCGTCAACTTCGTCCGGGTGTGCCCCCATAGATTGATACATGGTACAGTGCATTCCTGTCTTTAGTGCATGAAGTTCAGCAGAAGTAAATAAAGGCCGCCTGGTCTGAGATTTTGACTGCTGGCTCTGTGACCGCCACGGCGTTGTCGAGCGGTTTGTATTTGATTCAAAATGAGAAGGTTGACTCATTAGAGTGGAAATTTCATCAGCAGTGTAGTTGAAGACGCGAGCCTCGAAACCATCATAATCAGTAAACCCATTATAACAAGATTTCGACCAGATTGTTACTCTGCCTTAATGTGCTTTTCGCGTTAAATGGCGTTCAGGCCTTCTCTTTTGCGTCAGGATGTCAGACCTGGCTGCGTCAGTCTGTCAATCCGCTGTCGATTATGATGTCTGGGTAATTTACGGCGATCAAGTCGAATAATGCAGACGCGGGATCGTCAACCTGCGACTATTTCCAGATTCCCGTATTCTTTGCTCAAGTGGTACGACCTGCAGCAAACTATAATTAAGCATTCATCGATTTATGTGAATCGTTTTCCAGAAACAGCCCGGGTGCATGTTACCTGTGCTGTCTGATTGTGAGTGTCTTTTGTCTCTGCATCGGCATGCATTACTGATCGCGGGACCATTGGTCCTGGTCACGGGCTTTTATTTTCTGATCTTCTCCGGAGCTCAGGAGGGAAGAGCCTCAGCGAACGCGGTGCGCCTCAGCCCGCCTGAGCCATTCAAAGCACCGCCGGAAATCAAAACGCGCGAACAGAAACCACGACTGCAGACCGCATGCGAAACCAAAGCGGCCTGGCTGCGAACCCGGATTTCGATTCCCGTCAATGTACTGATTCAGCCTCCTTATGTCATTGTCGGCGATTATGAAGACTCAACGCTGGAGGCACTCTACCGCAAAGCGATCTCTCCGACCGAATATGCATTGAACGTTTCCTATTTCGATACCCCCCCGGATCGTCCGATTACGATTGTCGCACTCTCATCGGAAGAGCGGTATCAGCAGGTTGCCTCTGACCTCGACCAGAGAAAAACCGGTTCCTACTATGGTTACTTTCAGTCGAACGACATGCGGGTTGTGTTGAATCTTTCCACAGGCGGAGGAACGCTGGGACACGAGTTGACTCATGCACTGGCAGAGATCGACTTCCCCGCCATGCCGGAATGGTTTGACGAAGGCCTGGCATCGCTGCACGAACAATGCGAGTTTTCAGACGAGCAGACACAGCTGATCGGCATCCCCAACTGGCGCGGGCAGCTCCTGCTTTCCGCCCTGGATCGCAATCAGCTCCCCCCCCTGTCCACCCTGGTGAATCAGGTCAGAATCGATACCCGACGCGAAGCATTAACCTATGCTTATGCCCGCTATTTCTGCCTTTATCTGCAGCAGAAACGACTCCTTTCCCCCTTTTATCGCAAGTTGAGAACCAGTCAGGAATTCGATCCTACCGGAAGTGAGACTTTGAAACAGCTCTTAAATATCAATGATCTCGCCGACATCGATGCCGACTTCCGCATCTGGCTCAATGGATTTCGCCAGATAAAGACACCGGCAAAGACACCGACAAAGACACCGACAAATCACCCCGGATAGCAACACATCCTGCTGCGAAAAACGCGATCTGGTGAAGAATGCAAGACAAGGCTATTTTCCGGGCATCCTGCAGCGTCTATAATCAGGATGTTGAATCTGAGCTCCCTTCTTCTAATTGAAGCATCCACTTATGAATCCATCCGCCTTAAATGTCTGCAGTTTCGAAAGTCGCAAAAGCGACGCCATGACCACCCTGATCGAACGCAACCAGGGGAATCCCACGCTCGTGCATTCCATGGATGAAATTCCGCTGGAAGACAATGCCCAGGTGAAGTCGTTCTGCGAGAAACTGTTTCGAGGCGAGATCGATGTGATCGTCTTCATGACCGGTGTGGGAGCGACGGCGCTGCTGAATGCGGCTGAACTCTATTTCCCGCGCGCACAGGTTCTGGATGCCTTCCGCAAGATTATTGTTGTTGTGCGCGGTCCCAAGCCGACGGTCGTGCTGCGGAACTGGGAAGTCCCCATCCACTACTCGGCTCCGGAACCCAACACCTGGCGCGAAATTATCACTGCCTTTGATGAAAAGAAGTTTTCCGTCACCGGCAAACATATCGCCGTTCAGGAATATGGGAAACCAGTAGAAGAATTCTACGAAACGCTGCGGAACCGTGGTGCCCAGGTCCTGCCGATCGCCGTCTACCGCTGGGCATTACCCGATGATACCAGCGGGCTCCGCAATGCCATCCATGCAACGATTCGTGGCGACTATAACGTGCTGATGTTTACCAGCGCGCAGCAGATCACACACGTCCTGCAGATCGCAGAAGAAGAAAATGTGAAAGAAGACTGGTTATTGGCCGCTTCCAAAACAATGATTGCCTCGGTCGGTCCCGCCTGTACCGAAGCACTGCAGGAAGTCGGTCTACCCGTCGATTTTGAATCGAGTCCTCCCAAAATGGGCCCGCTGGTCAAAGATGCCCTGCAGGCTGCTCCCGAAATCCTCTCCCGCAAAGGCTGAAAAACTCTCCTGGCTTTCCTCCGTTTCCGGGAAACTCGACGGCGCTGAATTTCAGTCCGCAGAGTTTCCTGCTAAACTGTGTCCAGTTTTTTACTGTAACGTCTCCAGGACTTTTAGAACCGAGTATATTGGATTGAAAAACGTTATGGTTGAATGCGGTGGGCTCTGGAATCGTCTCACATCGCTGAATACCCAATATTTGTAATCGAAAGAAGAAACATGGATGCCCCCCTGGCTGAGACCGCCGGTTATCAGAACAGTCGTTTTATGAAAGCGGTCCGCCGCGAACCCGTCGATACGACTCCCATCTGGATTATGCGTCAGGCGGGGCGCTATCTGCCTGAATACATGGAAGTCCGCAACAAAGTGACTTTCATTGAACTCTGCAAAACCCCCGAACTCGCAGCCGAAGTCACGCTCACGGCGCAGCGCGTACTGGGCGTGGATGCTGCCATTCTGTTTGCCGACCTGCTTCCGATTCTGGAGCCGATGGGCCTGGATCTGGAATACCTCAAAGGGGAAGGCCCGGTCATTCACAATCCGATTCAGGACGCGTCCCAGGTGGATCGTCTCACAGATATCGCCGACATGGACTGTCTCGATTATGTCTTCCAGGCGGTCAAACTGATTCGCGCCGATCTGCCTGCCGACATTCCTCTGCTCGGCTTTGCCGGCTGTCCTTTCACATTGGCCAGTTACGCGATTGAGGGGGGGAGTTCCAAGAATTACCGCCGCACCAAACAGATGATGTACAACGACCCTGGTGCCTGGGCGGCGTTGATGAACCGCTTTGTCGATAACCTGGTTATCTACCTGCAGCGTCAGATCGCTGCCGGCTGTCAGGCCGTGCAGATCTTCGACAGCTGGGCCGGATGTCTTTCACCGGAAGATTATCAGCAGTACGTGCAACCCTATACCGCGAAACTCGTCGCTGGCGTTCAGGACCAGGCCCCTGTCATTAACTTCCTGACCGGGAACCCTGCATTGCTGGGTTTGCAGCGTCAGGCCGGCGGTCAGGTCTTTGGCGTGGACTGGCGCATCAATCTGGCGGATGCCTGGGAGATCTTCGGACCCGATGTCGCCATCCAGGGGAACATGGATCCGATTGCCCTCTATGCCGACCTGCCGGTTCTCAAGCAGAAAGCGAAAGCCGTTCTGGATGCCGCCGCGGGCCGCAATGGACACATCTTCAATCTGGGACATGGCGTGATGCCCGATATGAACCCCGATCATGTCAAAGCCCTTGTGGAAATGGTACACGAACTGGGAACCAGATAACCCGCCTGCCCCGTGAACTTCGCTGTTCAGATCGAGTCTGTTATGAATCAGTCTTCACCCGCAAAACGAATCGCAGTGGTTGGCGGGGGAATTACCGGCCTGTCCGCTGCATTTCGTCTGCAGGAACTGGCGCAGGAAAACAATCAGCCGATTGAACTCACGCTGTTTGAATCACAGCCTGCAGCAGGAGGCTGGATCGGAACGATCAATCAGGATGGTTATCTGATCGACACAGGCGCGGATATGTTTATTACGAACAAACCCGCGGCGATCGAACTCTGTCAGCGGCTCGGCCTGGAAGATCAGTTGATCTCCACCAATCAGCAGTATCGCGGCGCGCTGATTCTCAAAGCGGGCAAACCGGTCCCCGTGCCATTGGGGTTTGAGTTGATGACCCCTTCGCGGATTCTTCCCATGTTGAAGACACCTCTGCTCAGTCCGTACGGGAAACTGCGGATGGGGCTCGAATACTTTCTGCCCCGTCGTCACAGTGAGGCTGGTCTGAACGAAGACGATGAAAGTCTCGCAGAGTTTGTGACGCGTCGCTTCGGGAAAGAAGCGCTTACGCGACTGATTCAGCCTCTGGTGGCCGGTATTTATACTTCCGATCCCGAAAAATTAAGTTTGCGGGCCACACTGCCTCGCTTTCTGGATATGGAACGCGATCATCGCAGCCTGATCAAAGCGATTCGCCAACAGAAGAAAAAGTCGAAATCCGCTGACGCCACAGGAGCGCGATACGGTCTGTTCGCCGCCTTCAAAGAGGGGATGCAGACGCTGATCCGTATGCTGGCTGAACGCGTTTCCTTGAAGGGGACGATTCTCTACGATCACCGCGTGACACAGGTGACCGCCGCAGATGCAGGATACGTTCTCACCTTTGAGTCTGCCGGTCACACCCAGACTGAGCATTTCGATGCGGTGCTCCTCACAACCGCCGCACCGCAGGCGGGCAACATGCTGGCTGCTTACGCGCCTGTGCTGTCAGGACTGCTCAGGCAGATCGAATATGCGTCGACCGCGATTCAGGTCAGCGTGCATCGCCTGGAAAATATCAGGCATCCCCTGAATGCCTTCGGGCTGGTCATCCCTGCCGCTGAGCAGCGGAAGATTTTCGCGGTGGCATTCGCCAGTCGCAAATTTCCCGGACGGGCACCGGAAGGCTGTGTGCAACTGCGAACGTTTGTGGGGGGGGCGATGCAACCTGAGTTGCTGGAACATTCAGATGACGAACTGAATGCGATTGTGAATCAGGAACTGGCCGACATCCTTGGTGTTTCCGGTGAACCCGTTTATTCAAAGCTGCTCAGGCACAATCAGTCGATGCCGCAATATCATCTGGGGCATCTGCAACTGGTTGAGCGAATCGAACAGGCAGCCGCGGGATTACCGCGACTGGAACTGGCGGGCAATGCGTATCGAGGCGTGGGGATTCCCGACTGCATTCACAGCGCCGAACAGGCGGCAGCCCGTCTGATGGCGGAGCTTACCGCACCCGCTTAAGCACGAAGCCCTTCACGTCCAGCAGTTCGGAACCGGGCTTTTTGACTCCGGTCAACGTGAGGTCGCAGGTTCCTTTTTTCAGAGTGACGGTTCCCAGCTTGACGTTCGCCCAGTCTTTGCTCATGTAGTTGTCCGACTGTTCGACACGATCCTGATTGCCAATCTTGGGGGGATCGTGAGGCTTTGAAATCGTGGCATTCAAAGTCTGACCATTCACTTCGGCCTGTACTTCACAGCCGACATCTTCGGCGCGGCACGTGTATTTCAAGTTGACTTCATAACTGCCCGGCTGCAGTACCTCCAGATGCCAGACGGCGGACGCGTTGGGATCGGTCCAGTCTTCAAGCCAGCTGTTGGCGTAACCGTTGTGCCCATTGCCGCTGTAATTGATGCCCTCCCCTGCTTCGGGTGACAGAAATGATTCGTTGGCGGGCAGCGATACGAATGGTTCTCTGGGATGCCCCACGGGAATCGGAATCGGCTGGAATCCTGCCTGTGAGACATCCTTGAACCAGTCCTCGTAAGCGGCACTCAATTCTTTCATCACCGCAGGATGCGCTTTCATGACATTCTGTTTTTGAGACGGATCCGCCTGCATGTCGTACAGACTCCACTTGCCCCGCTCGTAAGCGGCCCGCCAGCGATCGGTACGCACCGAGCCGTTAGGTAACTCGGCACCCGGGATCGAATTGCGAAACAGGCGATCAGAAAAGAGCATGCGCTGCGGCCAGTCTGCCTTCCCGTTCTCCGTCAGTAACGGCACCAGGCTTTTGCCATCCAGAGGTTGATCGGCAATGTTTTCCACGCTGCAGAATTCGAGCAGGGTCGGCAGAATGTCGATATGTGCAGCGATCGGTTTGACGACAGTTCCCGGTTTGATTTTGCCCGGATAGCGGACAAACAGCGGGACCCGGATTCCCCCTTCGTGAATCGATCCCTTTCTCCCCCGCATGTTGCCATTATAGCGGTCACTGTTCGGGCCGTTATCGGTCAGGAACAGGACGATCGTGTTGTCGGTCAGTTTCAGATCATCCAGAGTCTGCATCAGTCGACCCAGATTGTCGTCCACACTTTCCACCATCGCATAGGCACAGCGCGCCTTTTCATCCAGTCCTTTGTTCGCGTATTTATCCCAGTACTTCTCCGGCACAATCCAGGGAGAATGTGGTGCATTGTAAGGAACGTAGCAGAAGAAAGGCTGGTCTCTGTTCAGCCTGATGAAGTCTATCGCTTGGTCGGTCAGGACATCAGTAATGTAACCTTTCGTCTTAACCGGCTTTTTATTGTGTTCCAGATTCGTATCGAAATAGCGATTCCAGTGACCGCCACAGAAACCGAAGAATTCGTCAAAGCCCTGCCCGTTGGGATGCATGGGATAATGTCGGCCGTTATGCCATTTGCCGAAGGCCCCTGTTTTGTAGCCGGCGGCCTTCATCATTTCGGCGATCGTAGTTTCTTCGGCCCGCATGTTTTCAAAGCCGCGCGTTACGCCATGCACGCCGGTCCGCAGGCTGTAGCGACCCGTCAGCAAGGAAGAACGCGTCGGTGCACAGACAGGAGAGACATAGAACCGTTCAAACCGCGCCCCCTGTGAGGCCAGCAAATCCTGTTGCGGCGTTTCAATCAGTGGATTCTCATGGATGCGGACATCCCCCCAGCCCTGGTCGTCAGTCATGATCAACAGCACGTTGGGACGTTCCGCAGCTTGCAGAATCGAACTGCTACTGAGGATGAGCGTGACTACAGATAACAGGACAAAATTCAAAAGGAGCGCGCGTCTCATGATAAAATTCAATATCCTCAAGGATCAGATTAGATGAATCGTGTGGCACTGTCGGCTTGCCCGAAAGTGAGAAAACTGGACAAACTTCAACTTGGAATTCCACTGGAATCTTTCCAGTAGATTGATCGTGTGGCAGTGTTGGCTTGCCCAAGAGTGCTCATGGAATAACAACTCTCCCCAGTAAAACGTATCCCCCGACCCCCGTCAATCCCACCACCAGCGTGCGGGCTGCTGCAGGTCTCGTTTGCTGACAGCAGACTGTCTTTCTTCCAGCGACGTATCGCGGCTCACCTGGAACTCTGTCTGGTTCAAAACCGCACGGGCATTGATGGTGACTCCCCCGCCTACCAGGCAGATCATCAGTTTCCCTGCCTTTTTATAATTCATGGCTGTCGGCACCTGTCTGGGAATATTCCCCTCGGGGACCAGGTAGTCTGAAGCGGTGGAAAAGAAGGAGTGTCGCCAGTCGATCTGTTCGTCCAGTCGTTCCCGGTTGATCAACGCTGCCAGCACGGTCAGGTCGGTGATCGACTGCAGTTCGGCGAACGTAGGGTGCAGGTCGGCCAGCTTCGCGAAATTATTTGTGAACTGCTGGGCATACTTTGTGGTCGAGACCCGGGTCTGGGCGGCATCGGTCCGTTGACCGGCTGCGTTCACGAATTCTTCCTGCGACATCATCTGCAGACGCTGTCCGGCAAACTGAAAAGCATCCCGGTCGACTGTTGTGGTGAAGGCATCATACAGGGGCGTGAACCACCAGCGCTGCGTGCTGTTCCCGCCCCCTCGGAGTGTGGCGAGATGACTTTTGATTTCGCGGATTCCCGAAGGCTCCAGGCCGATGGAAATCCGTTTGAGCATGTAGTCTGCTTCGACCAGGATGCGGGCATAATGCGAGCCGGCGGGAACTCCGGTCACACTGACATCCTGCATACCCAGGATCTGCGCCATGGTTTTGAAACGGACGGCGGCGGTCGCTGCGGAAGACGCGTTATTGGTGCGGCGGATGTACTCATTCATCTTTGCCAGGTTTTCCGGCTTCGCATCGAACGAACATCCGGTGATCAGCCCACGATCCTGAGATTGAAACGCGACCGCCAGATCATCCAGACGAATGGGAGGCCGCCCGGTTTCGACGCCGACGATCCGATTCTGGTCATTGGGGGCAAAGCCTTCTGCGGGACCGGCGATGATCAGATCACGGTTCGCACGATCGACAAACAGAAAGTCAATCCGCGTCAGTCCCGCCAGATACAGAACCTCGGGAGGCAGCGGCTCGTTCTTCGCTTGGTATTCCTGGCAGACCTTTTCCAGTTGCACCAGCGAGATCTTACGGAACTCCGATTTGCGGTTCAGATCCTCGGGTAAAGCTTTGGCAGCAAGCGCCTGCAGGCGCCGCTGATTCAACTGGCTGCTGTTCTGCGTCATTCGAAACGGCGCGGCGATCACGCCATCCGCATTTATGGTGATGCCACCCGCATTCTGGTTATTGTTATTGTTGCCGTTCTGATTGTTTCCGCCGTTGTTGTTGCCCCCATTGTTGGTCTGTGCCAGACCAGCTGCGCAGAAAGAGAAGAGCAGACAGAGGCTCGCCATTGAGCGCAGGATGCTGTTTCGATGGGGAATGAGAGAGAGGCCTTTCATCAATCAACGCTTTCCGCCTCGAGAGGCTGTCAGAAAATGCGGCCCGCAGATTAAAGATGACATCTGCTATTCTAGCAGGGCAAGCAGGCGGGAGGCAGGACTTTTCCGGTATTCTGAATCAGATTCCAGCAGATTCCGTGAGCTTCTGTGGCTCGCAGAATGCGGAATCGATGGTTAATGTAGTAGCGTATACCGTGTTTGTGGGTTGCCTGAAACAGAATGAGAAAGTATATGGCTGCGGTTGCTGAAATCAGACTCTATCATCAGAAGTATGCGGCTGCCCGGGATGATGCAGCTCAATTGGCTCAACTGGTCAATCACTCTTTCGAGCAATGTCGCCAGGCACTGGTGATGCTGGAAGAGCGCCTGGCAGAACTCGGCTATCCGGTGGCCTCTTTAATCCTGCAGCCTGAAGCAGAACAGGAATCGCGTATCACTCACATGGAAGCAGTGACGCAGCGCGAGGTTCCGGCTGTGTTCAAGCAATTGTGGCGGACCCTGGGTGGGATCTCTTTCATTGATCTGGCTGACTACGCGCATTGTGAATTCTGGGACCAGCTGGGAATTGAAGGAGCGCACGGATTTTGTGACGGTGTCCACGTCGATTCCTGTAGTCAGGAATGGCTGGATTACACCCTGGATGATTTCGAAGCCTGTCAGTCTGACAACGCTGTTTCGGAATTCCTTTATTCATTTGCCCCGGATGGCTATCACAAAGACGATATCTCCGGCGGCGGTCCCTACAGTCTGCGGGGGGAAGGCTGGCTGGCAGAAGTGGTCTTTTTTTTCTGGTCCGGTACTCGGGATCCGGAGAGTGCCCCTGCCTTTCCGCTGGATCTTTTGAGCTATCTGCGGACTTCAATTCTGGAGTGTGGCGGGTTTCCGGGATTATTCGGACATCCGAAATTTGAACGCATTCGCGAAAAACTGGTAGCGGGGCTGCCTCTCTTCTGATTAAATGGTGGATGACGCCGATCTGATCTAAGTGTGAACTCAACGGACGGTTATTTCTTAACTCTGAAATCAAACTGGAAAAAGAGCAAATCAATGACACGTTTTTCCCTGATACATGCTGGTGTTCGTCTTCTGGTGTTGTCTGCTATGATCGCGGTCTCCTGCCCCGGTTGGGCCGACGAAAAGCCGTCGGTGGATGAGCGGTTGCAGAAGCTGTTGCAACGTTTTCCCGACGCCGACAAAAATAAGGATGGCAAACTGACGCGGGAAGAGGTACTGGAATTTCGCCAGAAGCGTCAGAGACCGCGAGGTGCAGCCGCCGAGCCGACCCATGCGAATGTGAAGTATGGCAAACACGAACGAAACGTGCTCGACTTTTATCAGGCGGAATCGGATCAGCCGACACCGCTGGTGATTTACATTCATGGAGGCGGCTTTGTGGGTGGCAGCAAAGCGTTGAACCCCCGGATCGTGCAGCTTTATAACGATGCCGGCATCAGTATGGCTGCGATTCATTATCGCTTTATTGACGGCGAAGACATCCTGCTCCCTGAGCCGCAACGCGACGGTGCCCGGGCGGTGCAGTTCCTGCGGAGTAAAGCGAAGGAGTGGAATATCGATCCGAAACGTGTTGCCTGTTATGGCGGTTCTGCTGGTGCAGGGATTTCGATGTGGATTGGTTTTCACGACGACCTGGCCAAGCCGGACAGTAAAGATCCGGTCGAACGTGAGTCGACCCGCATCCAGGCGATCGGCACGATGGGAGGCCAGAGCACTTATGATCCGATCAAAATCAAAGCGTTGATCGGCGGCCGGGCCTGGGAGCATCCTTCCATCTTCAAAGCGTATGGCGTGAAAACCGCCGAAGAAGCACTGCACCCGACTCCGGAACAGCAGAAACGCTACGATGAATCCTCAGCGATTATGCATCTGACCAAAGAGGACCCGCCACTCTACATGATCTACAGCGAAGCCGACGGTCCCCTGCCTGCCAATGCGCGGCCCGGCCAGGGCATCCATCACCCCAACTTCGGCCGCGATCTGGTCAAGAAAATGAACGAGCTGGGCATCGAAAACGTCTTCATCTACACCGGCGACAACAAAAGCGGTGCCTCCCCCCAGGCAATGCTGGAGTTCTTTCAGAAACAGTTCGCCAAGGTGAAAGATTAAAAAGTGTTTCTGAACGAATATCAGTATTTTTATGCATTGGAGCCGCGCTGGTTCAGGCTTGATCGACACTATCGAATATATCTGACGCCTGATCGACTTTGTGGTGCCTACATTGCCGGACAAATCTTTGACGAACAATCCGCTGCGATTCAGTTACAGACGTTCTATCTGTTTTTTCGATATTTTGTAAAACGCACGCTTAAAAAACGAAAGGATCGCGAAGCTCGTTACGACTCGATGGATCCGACAGACAATTCCTTTCTTCAGGAAGATGATCTAAATTTTCATATTGATCGCAGGCAGGTGGTGTCTATCGCGGTGAATCGAAAGCACAGTTTCTGGACTCCGATCAATGTTGGCACTGTCAAAATTGAATTGACTGATGGAAGTGTCCGCCACTTCATTCTGATTCAACATCAGAATCCGGATCGGATCGCTAAAGAATTGAGTCTCTTTTCACCTGACACGGATATCAGCGGAAAGTCAGTACCACACCCAATCCACCGCAAACCTCAACAATCGGATTGGCTACGATTTGTATTGGTTTCTTTTGTCTTGTTTGGTTTTGCACTATTTTTTCTCGTGGCTGCGATTCTTAAATTACCGCGAATGAACTCTCTGTTAATGGCACCGCTCAATCTGATTGGTGCTCTCTATTTCCTGAGAAAAGCACTTAAGTATCGTAAGATTCCGTCAGAGGATGCTACCATCGAATCTTAGGTTCACTTGATTCTTTTTTTTGTGTGCTTTCGTACTTTTCGTGGTAGAAAAATAGTTCGTGCTCAATCAACCGAAAACAGTTTTCATCGTGGTTGATAAATCCCGGAAGGCCTGCTCTCCGTTGCCGGTGAAGTTGGAGCCGTGCATGATCGCCAGGGAAATGTATTGACGATATTTTCTCAGAAAGATCACATCTACTCTGCCTGCAGAACAGGGGTGGCCTGTACACACCGATCAGACAGGGAACATATCTTCGTATTTGATTCTGATTTTACAGGGGAGTGCCGCAAGGATGCAGAATCCCAGAAATGGCAGAATGAAGAGGGCCAGAAGCGAACTGATCAAGTCTTGTAACAGGACTACGAATCCGGGGATGTACATCGAACCTATGAAGTAGTTTTGCCCCTGCTTATGTAGAAAGTACCCTGTCATAAAAGCGATCAGAAATAATGAGATGGGAACCATAAATACCAGGAAGAACCCAAGCTCTCCGGTGTATCCTTTATCCTCGGCGATGTGAATGACACTGATGAGAGAGCCAATAATCAGAACTGCCAGTGACAGAATTCCGACGGAAGTCGCTAAAAAATTCCATGGTATCCAACTTGTGCTGCCGGCCTTTGTGGCGATAAACGCTAAGGCAAAGAAACAGACTCTCAATACGATGTAGAAAAAGACGCTTTTCAGCAGAGTCATATACCCGCTGCTTAATGGTCGCTTCGATTTGGCTTCCATCTCTGCTACTGCTTCCTTACGGAATGTCGGCAGCGTCTCGCGTCCCTCTTTGAGAACCGACATCAGTTCGCCAGGCGTGGTGACGGAAACCGTATTCGGCCACTGCGAGGAGTTCTGCTGCGCGTTATTTTCTGAAGTTACGATTGCCGTCCCCTCATTCCAGGCAGGCAGAATGACGAGGTCTCCTTTTTTTGCCAGTTCGAATAAGAATCGCATATTATCTTTGGAAATTCCATAGAGGCGAAACTTAATGCTGCTGGAGTCTGACTGATCCTTAAGACCATCCAGGTAGACTTCGACTTTGCTGCAATCCGCCATATGGGGATGATAGCAGCCATGACTGTCAGGCTCGGGGGCATCTGCTGACTTCAGAATTTCGCGAAGTGTTTCACACCGTGAGACCAGGGACGATTTACTGGAAGTCGCATTTCCGCTCTCCGCTGAGGTGGCTGCTACTTCTGCCTGACCGGGCAGGTGACGAAACTGAAGTTGAAAGTCGAAACTCATGGAAAATTCCCTGCACTTGGATTGATTTAAATTCCGAGACCAGTGTATTCAATTGTGCAGAAAGTGTCTATTCTCTCCTGAGTATTTTCTCCCCTGCCGATTTCGCGGAATGTCTCTGTTGAGGTTTGAATTCGTTCAGAGAAAGTTTGCGAGGTGAGCGAAACTCGTTTCGTGTGATTTCGTGACATTTCGTGGTCGCAGAATCCGATCGTGCTCTCTTACCCGAAAACCGTTTTCATCGCGGTCGACAGATCCCGGAAGGCCTGTTCTCCGTTGCCGGTGAAGCTGGAGCCGTGCATGACGGCCAGCGTTTTCGGGTTCAGGTCGGCCAGGCGGTTGAGAATCCGGTCGGTCTGTTTCGTGTAGGGGATGTAGTCGGCCAGTGGTCCTGCCTGCATCTGCTGCATTGCGGTCAGCACCTGTTCTGACAGATCACTTTCGGTGAGCGGCACCGGGTTGCCTCCCTGGTGAAACAGGTCGGAACAGAAGAGTGTCCCCTGCGTCTCTTCATACAAGAGCCCCGCATCCCAGCCGTGCGGCAGCTGCGCGGTTGAGCAGAAGCGGTACTGGTATTTTCCCGTATTGAGCTGTTCGCCGTCGACCATCCCTTTGGGAGGACGGATCGCGAAGTCGTTGATATTGACCATCGCCGAGACCAGGCTGCAGACCGGCTCTGCCTCGGGGGCCACTTCCAGCCACTGGTTGAGCGCCCCGCATTCATCCGATTCAAAATGACTGAAGGCGATGTAGCGGAGTTTCGCCGGATCCATCACCTGGGCGACCGCTTTGTGCAGCAGCGGAAAGCTGGACTTGTACCCGGTGGTAAACAGCAGCGGCGCGTCATCGCGGACCAGAAAATAATTAAACTGCAGATCCAGCCCTGCTGCATAACAGCCAATCCGAAACACATCCGGGGCAATTTCATGGATCGTGGGAGTCGCGAAGTCGAACATGGGTGTTGCTCTCTTATTAGTGAAACAGCCACAATAGATTTGATGTTTTTCAGATCGAAATGTTGCTCAGATCATACCGGACTGGTTCAAACTGTCAACTTTTGAGTTGATTGATTGATGACTGTCAAGCTGCTAAAACGATGACTACGACCTCAACCTACATTGAAAATAAAGAGAACGACAACCACAACGGTATGTTCGAGGAACCTCTTTAACTTACGGATTATTCCATGAAACAGCGCAAATCGGTTCGGGGGATTTTATTGAACGAACGGGATCAGGTGCTGCTGGTACTGCATCAGGATGCGTTGCCCGCTGATCCGACGCAGCCGGACGTCGTTGCTTACTGGGCGACTCCCGGTGGGGGAATGGAAGTCGGGGAATCGGAGACGGAGTCACTGCAGCGGGAGTTGCAGGAGGAACTGGGGTTGAGCGAGGTGGAGGTCGGGCGCTGTGTCGGTGTGCGGGAGGTGCAGCTGGAGATCCCCGGCATCGGTTCCGTGCTCAGCCATGAGACGTACTTTGTATGCCGGGTGAAAGAGACGCCTGTTTTGAACTACGAAGGATTGTCAGAATCGGAGCGGCGGACATTGCAGGCGATTCGCTGGTGGTCGCGACAAGAGCTGGCAGAGACGTCCGAAATTTTGCGGCCGGCGGCGTTACCGGAACTGGTGGCGCATGCCTGCTCTGAAGAGCGGGCTGTGATCCTGTCGCTTACAGAGTGAAAACCGGAAGCAAGGTGAATTTTCCCAGGTCTGTCTGGCCCGTGAAGCTTTGATTGAGAGATGCTATGCAAAAATAAGATGCGTTCTAGTGCGGGATTGGTTCCTCGAACCGTGGGGATTCGTTTTTCAGGGGCTTGTTTTCCAGGATGCGGTATAAGGTTCTACGATGCATTCCCAGTGTTCTGGCGGCTTCCGCTTTGTTGCCGCCACAACGCTTTACGACCTCGGTTACCATATACTGCTCCATGGATTTCAGGTCACCGTTGAGGGGGACCGATATGGAATTTCGACTCCCCATTGATTTTGCCGGATTTGAATTTTTCAGTTGTGCATCGACGAAGGAATTGTCGCCTAGAATTACAATTTTGGACAGAACGGTTGTCAGTTCCTGCACATTACCGGGCCAGTCATAGCGGGTAAGCGTTTCCCACGTGTCGTGATCGATGATGTGTCGGCTGCTTTGATGATTGTCATCTCCCGACCGGGTTAACTGTTCCAGAATATGGATGCTGAGCGGTTTGATATCGGCTCGTCTTTCCCGGAGTGGTGGGACGTTAATCGGAAGCAGATTCAGCCAGTCGTACAGACTCCTGTGAAAAGTACCTCTGGAGACCGCTTCACTGAGGTCGGTTGTCGTTGAGGCAATCAGTCGCAGAGATGTGGGTTCAGAGTTGATGCGCGCAGGCAGTTTTAACAAGCCATGTTCACGCATGCTGAGCAGCTGTTTCTGTTCATACATCGGCAGCTGGTCGATATCCTCGAGAAAGATGGTCCCTTTGTTGTAGTTCATGTTAGAGTGACTTCGTTTCAGCATTTTTAAAACAAAGTTCTCCGGCGGATAGACCTGTTCGATGTTGCTGATGGAAGAACAGTTGAAGTGTGTGAAAGGTTCGTTTGCAACTTGACTGAATCGATGAATCTTTTTCGCGAGTGTTTTTTTTCCGACACTGATTTCCCCCTGCAGCAGGACAGGAAAATCCAGGCGCGCAATGCGCTTGATTGTCGAAAGGACTTTCTGCATGGAAGCACTGACGCCGATGAAGGAATCATCGGCGGGACTGGTTGCAGGCGCACTCTGAATTTCCTGGGGAATGCTTTTTCGCTTGATCAATTTACTGGTTCGGTTGACCTGAATCGCGTGGTGCAGCGAACTGATGATTTGCTGTTGATTAAACGGCTTAGTGACGTAATCGCAGACTCCCAGACGAATGCCTGCGATGGCAGAATCCAGAGAACCACAGCCGGTCATGATGACGGAAGTGATGTCGGGTTGGATTTGCACCGCTTGACGAATCAGGCTGAGTCCATCTTCATCGGGAAGCTGCAAATCGGTGATTAAAACATCAATGGGATGCTGGTTTAAACAATCGATCCCTTCTTTTGTATTTAACGCTAGAAAGGCCTGCAAGCCTTCATTCATGATCATTTTTCTGACGATATTCCCGACTCCTGTATCGTCTTCAACTATTAGTATCGTTTCCAGGTTTGTCATGAAATGCTCTCACTCATGAGGATATTGGGAATGTAATGATTTTGTGCTAGCGCTATCGAGCGCTGACTACTTCCTTTGCAATACCCGGAGAGATGGATCCGAACTGTTTGAAAGTGACATCTGATATGAAATGTGATTTTCAAGGAACGCGCATCATACTACTCATGTGTCCAATCTGTAAATCTCAATATTTGTTTGTTTCGGTCAAAACGATCAGGCATGTCAGATTGTCTTAGCTGGGAGTTCGTCCTGCCCCGACAATTTCAGGATGATTGGAATGCCCGTGCTTTTCATCACCTTGATTGAAAATTTGTCTGAGCAGTAGCCGTCTGTGACAACAGGTCACGTTCATCTTGCGCACCTGTGACAGACTGTCACGAATCTGAGCTTCTTTCTGTATTTAGTGATGTGATTTCGTTAGAGCGACGATAAGTTTTGCGTTAATTGAATAGTGATCAAGTGAAAGAGTTGTGCTCCATTTCACGTTCATGACTCAGGTAGTGCCAAAAGGAATGAATTATGAAGAGTCAATCTGTCGTATTTCGAAATCTACCGCAAATGGCTATGAAATCAGAGTCAAATCATAGATATGGATTCGATCTGGCATTACAGGTGTCAAAGCGAAATGCCGCAAATTCAGAGTCGAACGACAAGCTTGATCGTACGAGAGTGATACCAGAGAGTGCCTTTTTAAAATTATTGAGAACGGAATTCAATAAGTCTGTTGATTGAATGGTAAGTATCTGAGCAACGCCCCACGCCTCCTGATTCAAAAAAACAATTCCCCATTGCCGTCCAGGGTATATGATTTCAATAGTGCTGATAAAAACACCATACCGAAAGGGAATCTGATTTTCATTTCCTGAAAATGACAGGGCTCAAGGTTTAAGTTGTATTCAATGATACCGCGATTTCGAAAAATACGCTAAGGGAAATCGCATCGAGTGGAAGGATCAGCAATGACATGCCAGGAAACAGTTCTGATTATCGATGGTGAAGACAGTGTCGGACGATTTGTCAAAGACACTTTAGAGACTGAAGGCAAGCAGGTATTGCTGGCCTTCACGGCGCGGGAAGGTCTGGAATACCTGCAGAGTCAACGTGTCGATATCGTATTTACAGAGCTTAAACTTCCAGACGGAAACGGAATCTCGGTTATCCAGACAGCCCTGCAGGTCCACCCGAACATCGCTTCGGTGGTAATAACTGGATTCGGGACTCTCGAATCCGCCATCGAAGCGATGCGCTTGGGGGCCTGTGATTTTATCACGAAGCCTTTCAGCCGGCCGCAGATATTGAAAGCACTTCACCGCGCCATCAATCTCACAAAGCTGAATACATTTCCCAAGTGGGAAAATGCTTCGACGCCTCCCTCCCGGGAAAAAATCAACAAAACATTTGTTGCACACAGCAGTCCCATGCGGGAAGTGATTGCCCAGGCGAAAAAATTCTCACAAATGGATATTCCCGTTCTGATTCAGGGAGAAAGTGGCGTCGGGAAGAAGTCACTGGCAAGAATGATTCACAGGGAGAGTCCCTTTTCCGATGGTCCTTTTATTCACATCAACTGCTCAATCATAGAAAGTACCGTACGCTTTAATAAACAGGGCGTTGGTATTCTTGATCGTCTGCTGCAGGCTGATTCCGTAGAAAACGAACAGAAGACGACACTTTTTCTGGAAGACATCGATCAGTTACCAAAGCTGGAACAACGCCAGCTGCTGAAGATGTTGAAAGAGGGACTGGTCAGGGCTCCCTGGGCACCCGTTTCGAAAGTAAATTCTATTCGGCTGATTACTTCTACATCCGTTGACCTCAAGGCAGCCGTACTTCTGGATGAATTTCATCGCAGTCTCTACGATAATTTGAACATACTGCCGATACAGGTTCCCCCACTGCGTGAGAGAAAAGAAGACATCATTCCACTGGCGATGCAGATCCTGGAGGAACTCTGTCAGGCCTGGAGTTGTAATTTTGCGGAATGTCGAAGCCGGATGAGCACCGAAATCTGTGAAAAGTTGTATGAATATTCCTGGCCGGGTAATGTTCAGGAACTGACCAGTGTGCTCTCCCGCTTACTCTTAACAGGTGATAGCGTGGTGGTGACCAAACTGCTCAATCAGTCTCAGTCGTCGAATGAGCAGGAAGAAACGATTTCCGTTCCTTTTCTTGGCGATCTGAAACAGATGGAACGCCATATGGTGAGCGAGGTCGTAAAGCGTTGTGGCGGAAATAAGGCGGCGGCGGCCAGAACACTGGGCATGCATCGCAGAACGTTGTACCGTATTCTGTCTAACGAAAGTGAGGATGAGGAATCGGGTCAGTCTGTGGGTATCAAACACTGAGTCCGATTCGTTAACCTGGAACGTTTCTAAACTCTGGAATTTCTTTCGTTGATCAGCGGAATGCAGTGGCTTAACAGCGAAACAAGTTCCTCGTCAGTTGAATGTGCAATCATTTCCATCTCAATCTGGTTTGCCTGTGCTGCGGCGACCTGTTCTGCCTGAGCCAGGCGTTCTGCTTCTTCTTTCAGCAAAACTCCAGAATCCTTCCCATTGGAGATTCGTTTCACATCGTGTTCCACACGTGATTCGGTCGCCAGCTTCTGCGCTTTCACTTTCGACATGTGAACGACTTTCAAGCCAATCATCGAAGCCAGTCCAAACAAGCCAATGTTGGCCCAGAGGTTTCGGATTGATGTATCAAATTCTGCCCCCCAGCCTGCAGCAAGCAGTGACAGGCTGAGCCATCCAATCAGGTTCGTCAACGAATTGCGACTGGTATCGTATAAAGCAATGCTGGACATGAGATTTACCTTTCGATCAATGCAGATTGTCATTTGTCTGTTTACTCGGAACCAGAACACCTTCCACGATAAGTATAAGTTCAGTTGCGCAAGAGGACTGTAAATTTGCAGGAATCTGTACCGAAAAGTAATTTATGAGACAATAGAGCACACAGTGTGAGACTTTTTGTCGCACTTCTGCTGTAGCTGGGAACGTGGATGAGTCAGCGATGACGATTTTGTTGGTACTCTTACTGACGTACGACGCTGCGTTTTAGCCACTGAGTCAATCAACCGGGGAGTGCCAGGGATGGTAGATGCTTCGGGGGCACTTTCTGCTACTGCTTAAACGCCGTGCGTTCAGCCGATTCAAATTGACTGCAGGCGACCTGGCGGAGTTGTGCTGCGGCCAACACCTTTGCGACCGCTTGATGCGACGGTGGAAAGTGGGACTTGTACCCGGAAGTAATCAGTAGCGGCGCGTCGTCGTTGATCAGAAAATAAATCGACATCAGATCTGCCTCACCGCATAACTGCCAATCCGAAATATGTCTGGTGCAATTTCGTAGATCGTGGAAGTCGCGAAGTCGAACATGAGGTAGGTTCCTGTTTGAATTGAACACAGATGTTTTGTTTGGATAAGGGCACTGTATTTCAAGGTCCTAAGGAAATTTATGTACTGCAAACATTTTAATTGGGGACGTACTGGCAAAATCTTAATTGTGTGTGGCAATATGTTCAAATTATGTTCATTCTATTGATCACTTACTATTGGTGGCAAATTTTATAGTTTGTGAGGTTCAGGCGTTCTATTCAACACAATTTATGTATCGGAAGATATTTGTTAAGTGTAACACAGGTAGTTGCTTATGGCATTTTGTGTATTATTTTTTCAAATTGAGTGTTGAAAAAATGATACTATATGCGATATCATTAATAGCATGGGTTCCCGTTAAAGAAGGGATTGATGCCAATGTCGAAAGTGAAATACGTCCTCTTGCTTCCAGTAAATTACAATGATGGAAGTGAAGTGCCCGAACAAGTTCGAAATGAAATTTTAGATCAGATTTATATTTTGGCAGGAGGGTATCGCGTCGACGGTGAAGGAGAAGGAGCCTATCGAATGCAAAATGGAACAAAGCAGGTGGATCGATCAATAGCAGTCTGGATTGTCGTGGATGAGGACGATATTCCCGAATTAAAAAATCTGGCAGGTGAGATTGCTGCTAAGCTTGAGCAGGAAACAATTTATCTCGAGCATACTGGGAGTACTGTCGAATTTATTCCGCCTTTTAAATTGGAAGGATAGATATGGCTTCGCAAGATAAAAAGATTCTAGAATCAGCAAGAATCATAGCGCAGTCAGCTGAAACATGGGCTGATCTGTCGAATGCACTTTTCGACCCTGAAGTGGGATTGATTGCAAAAGCATATCCTTCTCGAGAAGAGAGGGAAGCGTTTGTAAAGTCAGATGAGTATAAAGCGATTCGCCATTTGATAGACTCTGCTGCAGAACGGACTGGTTTGATAGCTGGAGCCACTCCGAAGAAAAAAAGCGGGAAATTTGTAGTTCGTCTTCCAGTCTCTCTCCATTCTGCACTTGAATCTGAAGCTGAGGATGAAGGGGTAAGCCTAAATCAACTCGTTGTAACAAAGCTGGCAGTTCAAATCTCTCGACTTGCATCGGGACGTTCTCCAGAGATGGCTGGCATTGCTCAAGCGTATTTGGAAGTTAGAGATGGTTATTCAATTGATCGTGTTGTTGCCGATCCTGAATTGAATGAAAAATTCCTTCTAAGATGTCGAGAACTAGGACTAACAGGATCTGGTTTTGAGCTGAATTGGACGCTCTTTAATGCTCGAAAAGCGAAGAAGCTTAGCGAGCTACCTAAAACAAAGAATTATACAGCGTCTCGAAAAGATGAATTTGAGTTCTCTAGCGAGATCGCTGTTCGTTACGTGCAAGAATTAGTCTGGAAGCGAGAGGCTCGTTCTATTTCTCTTGACAATATTATCTGCGATCCAGGCTTGGCTGCAGAGTTTGATGCAATTGCAAAAAAACTTGCTCCTGGATTCAGTCCACTTGATTACAGATGGGTTGCTTTAGGGGTACGAAAAGCTTCCGGGCGTTATGCAAAAAAAGCTGCAGAGGTTGATCTTCCTGATTTTGATGTTTTAGGTCGTACCTGCAATGTAAAACCAAGTAAACTTCCTACTGAACAAGGACTATATTACTTTCGATGTGAGGATGATTCCCTTTTCGTCGGGGACACCAATAACTTACGTCAACGGATTGAACGTCACTTCGAATCTGCTGGAGACGAGGGACTGCCTGATTGGCTTTATCAACGAGGGGCAAAATCAATTAGCTTAGGCATTGTTCCAATGCCAAAAGTTAGCCCAACTTCACGGAAAATAATCGAACTTGGGACAATTAAAAAATATAAGCCACTATTTAATTATCTTGGTAGTCGTGTTGTTTAGCGAGGAGCATGGATGAAACCAACAAATTCAAGGAAGTCAAAGCCAAGTCACTTACGACCGCCTGTGAAATGGCACGGAGGAAAGTTTTATCTTTGTCAGCGAATCATTGAAGAATTCCCCGAGCATCACACATATTTAGAACCCTTTGGTGGCGCAGCATCCGTATTGCTTAATAAAGTGCCTTCAAGCGTTGAGGTCTACAATGATCTCGACCATCGAATAACTCGATTATTTCGAGTGCTACGAGACAATGGAGAAGAGTTGCATCGACGACTAAGTCTTTCGCCATATAGTGAAGAAGAATTTATTGGCTCTTCAGAAAACTGTGATGATGAAATAGAACAAGCTCGACGGGACTTCATTCGGTGGAGACTTTCAATTGGTGGTAGAGGTTCGTCTTTTAGTTATACGCTTCATAGAGTGAGAAGGAATATGGCGGATGTTGTTTCGGGGTACCTCTCAATGATTGATGAGCAACTTCCATATATTATCGAGAGGTTTCGAACAGTACAAATTCTATCTCGTCCAGCAACAGAAGTGATTCGGACATGGGATGCGCCTGATACTCTAATCTATTGCGACCCTCCTTATGTGTCCTCTACTCGTCATGAAACTAGCAGATCTGTTTATGGCTACGAAATGTCTGATGAAGAGCATCTGGAGTTGGCAAGTGTTCTAAATAAGTGTGAATCAAAAGTGGTAGTAAGCGGTTATCCATCGCCTCTCTATGATGAGATTTTTAAAGCTTGGAGAGTTATCACCTTTGATATTGCAAATCATTCAGCTGGTGGAAAAACAAAAGCAAGGAAGCAAGAGACACTGTGGATTAATTGGTAAGTTCGATTTTGAATTCGGGGCAAAAAAACTTGGGTTCAAATTTAGAGACGAATGGATTGTATTATATGAGGTGTGAAAGGATTAACGATGTCCAAGACTATTACGCATGTGAAAATCTCACTGACTCAGTTTTTAAATTTTTCTACCAAGCCGCCAGAACAACAACTTACTGTAGTTAGGGCTATCCGAAAGCAGCATGAAGTAGGATATCGGGTTCCACCAGATTGCTATAAGCAGTTTCGGGAAGCTGTTATACGAATGCATCAAACAGGAAAGTCAAAAGATTATCTTGATCAGTTAGCTGGGCAACAAACTGAGCCAACGCGTGCGAAGCATTACCCAGGTCTAGTTGCTGGCTATAAAAAATTCATGGGGCGAAAAACTCTAGATTGGTTTGAACGACCAACAGGAGTCTGGGTGTGTGAAGATTTGAAAATAAATATTCGACCTGAACTTGCTTTGGTTATTGATGGGACTCCTACCGCAATTAAGATGTGGCTGAATAATGATGACTCATTGAATAAGCGGCGAGCTGAGATGATTACACATATGATGACAACAGCAATTCCCTCAGCTAATGATGAACTGACAACAGCAGTTTTAGATGTTCGAAAAGGAAAATTGTATCGTCAGGGGAAATCTGACAAGGAGCAAACTGCACTGCTTCGATCTCAAGCTAAGTGTTTTCTGTCTCTCTATCGAGAACTCTAATATTAAATGTTCTCTTTGATAGTTGAAATTTCTAACATTCCATGGAAAAGTGCAAAACGGTTCGAGGGGTTTTGTTGAATGAAGGGGATCAGGTGTTGCTGGTGCGGCATCTGTCTGCGTTGCCCGCTGATTCGACACAGCCGAAGGTGTCAGCTTACTGGGGGCTTCCTGGTGGGGAGATTGCAGATGGGGAATCGGAGGTAGAGGCGTTGCAGCGGGAGTTGCAGGATGTACTGGGGTTGAGTGAGGTAGCGATCGGACATCGGTTTTGTGTAAGTGAGAGCCGGGCAAAACTCACTGGCGGCGGTTCTATCGTTAGTCGTGAGGCGTACTATGTCTGTCGGATGAAAGAGGCGCTTGATCTGAATCGCGAAGGTTTATCGGAATCGGAGCAGCAGGAGATGCGAGAGATTCGCTGGTGGTCGCGGGAAGAACTGGCAGAGTCATCAGAAATTATGCCGCCTGTGGCGTTATCTAAGATTGTGGAGATGGCCTGCTCTAAGGAGTGAGAAACAGCACGGTTGTGGGATAGAAGCCGGGGTTATTCTTTAATCAGCCGAACAGGGATTGCCAGAGGGCGTTGACACGGTTGTTGATTTCATTCGGGTTGAGATGAAATGCACGGGCTGGAGGATGGTCTGACCAGGACCAGCGGCCGGCGACTTTGCCCGACTGATTGACGGCGATGGTTGCGTGTGTGTCGCCGCGGTGCCAGGTGCGCAGGGTAAAGAGTTGCACGCTCCCCTGTTGTGCTGAGCGTGGGTTGTCCGCGGTGAGCATCGTGGTGGAATTCAGGAGTGTGCCCCGTATTTGAGAAATGGCGTCGGGAGCACGCCCCAGTTGCGCGTCCGCTTCTGCTGTGGAAATTCCCAGGGGGATGCGGGCAGTGATGGATTCCAGTTCGGTTACCTGGTGGCGGGGGGCGTGTTTGAAGAAGATGCCGACCGTCACCAACAGCAGGAAATCCAGTGATGCGAGAATCAATGTCAGATAATGTTTCTTTCGAAGATACATTGGCTTGAAAACTCCCGTCTGCGAACTGGCTGCCTTGATTGTATCTATCTTAAACCTGCGCTGCTGAATTGTCACGTTGAATTTGAATTCTGCTGCGCGCTGTTCATCTGAGTTGAGTCGGGGGAGATCGGGTAGACTGGGACTGGAAATCTCTTTTTTCTGTGGGAAGACACCTGCGCACTGCCGGGCAAGCCGACAGCGGGCATCCGGTGCTTTGAGGAATCTCCACATACTTTCTGGGGGGATTCCGGGAGTGTTTCTGCAATTTTACTTCTGCAAAGCGAGGCATATCACATGAAGAACCAGGTAGATGAATTCTGTGGTCAGCGAACAGGATTATCGATAATGGCTCGGAGGAGGCAAGCGGAGATCAACAAAAACCGTGGCGATACGAATCGACAGGAGTTGACAGCAGGGCGAACCGGACGCGAGAAGTGCGCCAAGGTATGGCGATGGTGTGGCGATAGTGTGGCGACAGGCTGATTAATTTTATGCAGGTGTTGGAGCAAATCGCGTTAAGACCAGCGGGTTTTATAGTGCGAATATTTTTCCGTATTCGTAAACTTCACCTGATCCAGTAGTGGATCGCGCGCGACACACGAATAAACGCTGATTTTGCCGCGCGGAAAGCAGGAGTCAAGTCGAATTTCTTCAGCAGGAAGTGAACAGGATGAGGTCACTTAAATCAGTTTTGCATACGATCCCAGGCGTTGAGCAGAAAGTTGCCTCGTTTGACTTTGGTGGCCGGCGATTTTTGTTCTTCTGCCTGTTGTACCTGTTTCGCCAGCTGACGCGGATCGAGGGTGCCCTGCTCGAGTTGCTGCAGTCCCTGTTCCCAGGCCGCCTTTACAGATTGAGTCAGCGGTTCGTTGAGCCGGGCGTTGTAGTCGTTGAAAAACCCTTTTGTCGCGAAATAGAGGGCAGCGGGGATAGCCGGGTCCGAATCGGTGATTTTGATGTCGTTGAAGAAGCTGACCAGTTGACGATAACGCACGAGGGTTTGCAGCAGGAGCTCGGGATCGAGGTCGGCGGCGGTGGTCGACTGCTGCTTGGCGAGTGCGGCTGCATAGCCGGCGGCTTCACCGGTCTGCAGGAAGACCGGTTCCAGACGAATGGCGCCCCAGGCGATGTGAGTCGCGGAGAGACAGACGGGGACCAGCAGATTGTCAATGCCCTGTGGCAGCAGAGCGCGATAGGGGATCTGCGACGGACGGGATTCTTCGGTGAGGATCAGTTTGCCGTCGTACTTGAATCCGGGGCGACTGTCCGTCGTGCAGGAATGCGAGTCCATGTACCAGTCGGTCACGGCGATGCTGTCCGGGTGGATGGGAGTCCGGCGGTAGTCTTCTGTCAGCATGCCATCATTTTCATTGAAGACATGACGACCCACAATGCGGCGGGCTTCGCGGACATACATTTCGTAGGGAACGTGATCGTGGTCGGCGTATTCATCTTTGGGGAGCCCCCATTCGAGGTACTTCTTCCGCTGCGCTGCGGGGATCGATTCATCATGCTGCAGAAACCACATCAGCCCCAGACCGAAGTCGAGATGCTGCTGAATGATCTGCTCGCGAGCGGACCAGTCGGCTTCGGGGTATTCGTGATTCTGACCCGGCATGATCGGGCTGTTGACGTGCGACTTGTGATTGGGGCCACGACTGGCGGGGATGTAGCGGCGGTGAAAGTTGAGATAATCCTCGCGATTGTAGCTGGCCGGTTTGGGGATCGGGAGTCGATTGGCGGGATCGGATGTCACGCAGAACCGATAGTTATAAGCCTGGACGGCACCATCGGCGGTGAATGGGCTGGTGGGGTCCATACTCCCCTGCCTTGCTCCGTAGACGCGAATATTGACACCCTCTTTGACGATGCTCTCGGGGCGGTGACCATCGATGTTGACGAACACTTTCCCGGCGTGGGGTTCGTTGAATTCGTCCCGGGCTTCGCGACCGACGCGATAGGGAACGTCCGCCAGCGCGAACAGATCGCCTTCGTAGGTCGCATCGACAAAGGTGGTGCCTTTGACCTGGATACTTTCGGGAGTACCAAAGCGATTGAGGGTGACGTCGTTGATGAGCGCACCCTGGCGATTGACTTTGGTGGGGTAATGATTCAAGAGGAGTGTGATGTTCTGTTCCTGCGCGATGAGCCGATTGTATTCGCGTTCGGCGACATGGGGTTCGGCCCAGCCAATCGGGTATTTTTCGTGTGTGTAGCGAATCGTCTGGTGATCGCGGGAGTTTTGACCGAAGGTGTCGATGTAATAGTTTTCAATATTCTCCAGCAGTTCGCTGAAGAGTGGCGAACGGGGGCCGCCGTACAGCGCGTCCCACTGCATCAGACCGTTGGTCATCATGCCACCGAGGTGACCGTTATGCTGCACGAGCAGAACCGAACAACCTTCGCGGGCTGCCCGCACCGCACATGCGACACCGCCACCCGTGCCACCGATGACGACGACGTCGTAAGATTTTCCGTCTACCTCTGCTGCGGGAGTCTCTTTTGCCAGGGTAACCGGTTCCTTCGAGTGTCGGGTGCTAGCTCCGGGAGTCCGTGGTTTCGTTTCCGCAGCGAGCGGAGAAACGGCGACGCGGGTTGCCTGTGGATTGGGGAGTGGGCTGGCGATTGGTTTTTCCGCCATACTGATTTCGGGGAATCCGGACGCTTTTGTGCCGGCTCGTTCTTCAGTGGCGATTTCCACAGGGATCAGCTGCAGGCCATCGACGACGACATAGCCATCGGCGCCGGTATTGGAGATTGTGATGTGCGCCGGCTGCCCTGCTTCGAAGTGAAATTCACCCAAAGAAACCGGGATGCGATTGACGAGCGCGGGTTGCCTTTGATTGACGAGGACCGTTTTTTCTCCGTCTGCACTTTGGATGGTGACCGGCACTTTGGTGGAACGATTCTCATGCCAGGTATAGAGCAACCGGACTTCGTAGTCGCCGGTCTGTTTAATCTTCGGCGAGAAGCGGGCGGTTTTCTTACCGCGTTCTTTGTTGTTATCGTGAGTGTAAGTCGGTCCCAGGGGCGATGGCTGGCGATTGCTTTCACTCCAGCCACCGGTGTATTCCGCAGCGGAATCATCGAGGACAATTCCGGGCAGTTTTTCTGCCGTGGTGATGACGCGCGCCTGGGGTTGACCGCGTTTGACGGGCGAAGGCCAGTCGAGCAGTTGACCATCAGCGAGGAGTTGGGTGCGGAGACGCTGATAGTTGATTTCCTGAATCGGGGAGTCGGCGTCGATGGCCTGGCTGGCAGCAGTGGCAGCAGACTGGCTGAGAATCATGAGGACCGGTTCCATGCGGGTGGAACCAAAGGCGACATGACTGGCGGAGATCGCAAAGGTGACCAGCAGGTTGTTGCATTCGGAGGCTTTAGGAACGATTGCATCGAAGCCGATGGGATACGGACCGCGAGTGCCGGTGTGGCCGAGCAGTTTGCCTTCGCGGATCATCATGCCTTCATGAGCGATGCGACGGATTTCGTGGATGTCGACTCCATAAGAGGCCAGTCCGACAGATCGGGGGGCGACTTCGGTGTGACGACAGTGATGTTCGGTCATGACCAGGTCGGAGATCATCCGCCGTGACTCGCGAATATAAAGCTGATGCGGCCAGCCGCCGTTATCGAGGAATTCGTCTTTGCAGAGACCGTACTGGCTGATCTGCTGACGGACTTTTTCGGGAACGCGGGGGTCTGTCTTCAGAAAATGATACAGGCCGCGAGCGTAGTTCTCGTGTTCTTTGATGATTTTCTGACGCTCTGCATGGCTGGCTTCGGTGTAGCCTTTGTTTCCGCCAACGTAGTTCAAGCCGAAGTAAGCCGTGTTGAAATCGAATTTGCCATTAGGGAGTGCATCATGTTTGGTGAACCAGCGGAGGTCCATATCATCGCCGGCTTTCTGACAGGCCTGGATATAACGGGCGACAATTTCATAGCGGGCCGGATCGTAGTTGGCAGGAGGTTGAATGGGGATACGGTTCGCGGGTTGATCGGTGACGCAGAGTCGGAAGCAATAAGCCTGCACACCGGGGGCGGCTTCACCATGAGTACCGAGCTCCCCTTCTTCGATTAAAGGTAACAGACCACTTTCCGGATTGCCGGGAATGCGATAAGGATCGAGCGGAATGGAACGATCCCATAAGCCACGACGATCTTTGCGGCGACCGATGGCATCGACTTTTCCAAAATGAACCTGGGGGATTTCATGATACTGAATACCATTCAACGTTTCGTTGTACTGCGAATTGGCTTCGCGGGTCAGCGAATAAGAAACACCGGCGGCTGCGAGCAGATCGCCTTCGTAGGTGGTGTCGATAAACATTTTTGCGTTGATGCGAGTCCCTTTTTCGGTGATCAGGGTTTGAATGTTCGGTCCCTGTTTGATGACTTTTTTGAGCGGCTCTCCTTTAAGAACGGTCACGCCGGCTTCTTTGATCATCTCATCGAAGACCTGTTCGGCGACATGCGGTTCGAGCTGTGTTTCGAGAGGCTTGTTGTATTTGCGGCCGATACGCTGATAGAACTCGCGTGCCATGCCGGCGACGGTGGCGGCTTTCCCCATGTCGGAAAAGCTGAGACCGCCCGAACTCATCCCCCCCAGATGCTGACCCGGTTCAATAAGAATGGCCTGCTTTCCGAGGCGGGCTGCTTTGACGGCTGCGACAACGCCTCCCGAAGTTCCGCCATAAACGCAGATGTCGACACTGTGCTCGGGTTGATCAGCGGAGATCGGTTGCAGGGAAATCAGAGAGCAGAAGAGGAGAGTGAAAACAATAACGAAGTTGCGAGGCATGGCAGGAACTCAATCTTTCTCGGGGAGCGATACCGGGTTAAGACTTGCAGATGACGTTTGTGTTCGGGTCAGTCCTGTAAGATCCATTTCAATGGAAATCGAGCGATTGTCAAGGCAGTTGTGTCGTAACCGTCATTTTTAAAGCCACCATCTTCGTAGAAACAGAAGATCGTGCCATCGGGTAACGCCGCTAAATCGCTGTAGCCGCTGATACCGGGTTCGAGGACCTGCTTGCCGGTCCAGGTCTGACAGTCATCGAAACTGACCTGCAGTGTCAGGTTTTTCCGATCGCGATTGGGCTTTCTGCGTTTGGTTTTGTTTTCCAGGTTGTCCGGGTTCGCGAAGACGATGGCATTCTTCGACTGTGATTTACTGGCGGGGAGACGCAGGATGCTGGCCATGCAGACCGGTTCGAGGAGTTGATCGTCAAAATGTTTGTTGGTCCAGTTGGTGGCACCATTGTCACTCACGGCAACCAGACGCCGATGCGGCTCTGATTCGGTACGGATATTAACCAGGACCTGATTGTTGAATAACTGGACGGCGACGGTTTCGCTGGGATTCACAACAGTCTCGCCGGCGACGGTGTCTCCCTGTTTGACGATGATGTCGCCGCGTTGCCAGGTCTTGCCGTGATCGTCGCTGAAGATGGTGGCGACGCTGGACGGACGGTGTTTTTTACCCCCCGTCGAAAGCCAGACAGGCACGAGCAGCCGACCGTTCTGTAATTGAATGCCATGACCGGGGCCGGTGGCGATGACGTTCCAGTCGTATTCCTTACGGAACTGTTCGAAGACACTCGTGATTTCGACGGGATCACTGAAAGTCTTGCCGTCGTCTTTGCTGTCGATATAAAAACAGCGACCGTAGTTTTCACAATACAGCAGATGAACCTGACCGGTCTGGGCATCATCAAAGGCAACCACATTGTTGACCGTGTTTTCTTTAGCATCGTGAATTGTCTGAGGAGCATCCCAGGTTTTGCCGCCATCAGTACTGCGGCGCATGAGGATGTCAATGTTAGCCCAGTCGCCGGATGTTTTACGGGCTTCACAGTAAGCCAGGAGTGTGCCCTTCTTTGTGGAGATGATGCCGGGGATACGATAGTGATGGTACTGGCCGTCGCGTGCTTCAAATAAAACGGTCTTCTGCAGATCGTCTGCCTGGCTGTGTTGCAGCGGCGAGAGAATTACGAACAGTGAGAGGGAGAAAAACAACATGGAGCGCAGTGGAAGGTGTGTCATTTTACCGGTTTCCCGTCTAAGGTTAATAATATTATTGTTGCGATATTATTATCTCTTCTGTAATATTATAAAAGTACGAACAGAATTGAAAGCATAAAACGTATTTTTTCAAACGAATGAGATTCCTCTATGAAACCGGCGATTGTGGATCTGGCCGAGCGGATTCAGACTGATATCCAGGCGCGCAAGCTGAAACCCGGCGATCCTTATTTTACCACCAGTGAGACAGCTCGCTCTTTTCAGGTAAGTGGAACTACCGCGAACCGGGCGTTGCAGTTACTGACACAGCGTCGCGTGCTGGTTCGCAAACAACGGGCGGGGACCTTCATTGCCGAACCGGATGAAGAACAGTCACACGGATTGAAGTGTGTGCATCTGGTGGTGGATCAGAAATTTCTGGAACGTGAAGGATTGCTGGCAGATGGAATCGTGATTGGCATTCAGCGGGAACTGCCGGACGCGGAGTTGCAGTTCAACTTTCTACCCCACCGGGAGGAAGAAGCCTATGTGGAGGAGATTGTCAATCGCGCGTTGAAGTCGAGTGAGCCGGAAGGCTTCGTGTTACAGCGAGCTCAAGTCGGGGTGCAGCGAATTCTGGAAGAGAGCGGCCTCCCTGCTGTGGTGAACGGGTTACTGCAGCCTTCGATCAGTGGGCTGGCTCAGATCGATCGCGACCAGAAACAGATAGGTCGTCTGCTGGTTCAGGAACTGTTGCGAAAGAAATGTGCCAGGATTCTGGTTGTACTGCGGGATCAGGTAACAGCGGGAGATCATCAACTGCTGGATGCGATTCTCCAGGAAATGTACGCTGCTGGTCTGGGACTGGATCAACTTGCGATTCGTTGTCTGCCCGCTGATGACCGGGCGATTCAGGCGGCTGCTTTGGAAGTACTTCAGCAGTCGACCGGCAAGCTGGGGGTGTTGTGTCGTTCTGAACCGGCTGCCCGCGCGATTGCAGAGAGTGTGTCCGAACAGTCGCTGCCTAAAAGCAGGCGTCCGGTGCTGGTCGTGGCAGACCGGTTTGCCCGTGATCAGTCAGACTGCCCATTTCCTTACATCCGCGCCTGCCTTTCTCCCGTCGCGTATGGACAGGAGATCGGCAGAATGCTGCTGCGACAGGTCAACGGGGAAGACGCGTTTTCGATGGAGACGCGCGTCGAAGTAGAACTGGTTCAACCGATCAAAGCGTCTCCCGGCTGAAACCGGTTTATCGGGCACAGCCTGAAAGATCGATGATCTGTTCGGGACCCTGAATGAAAATGGTCTGAATGTTCTGTGCATCGAGATTGAGGCAGTTCAGATTCACGACACGGAGGTTGCTGTTATCGTAGGTACGGAAGTAGTAATGCCGATTGGTCAGATCGGAGACGCCGGTCCACATGGTGTAGTCGCCGACGACTTTGCCCTGCTCGACTCCACGGGCGGAACCTTTGGGGATATCGAACTGGTTGAGAATATGAAAGGTCTGCAGAACGCCGTCGTGAGCCGTCTGGACGGGAAAGGCGGTTGTGGAAAAAGCGACGGCGCGCACGAACCGGGATGGCGGTGTAAAGTCGCCGGGCAGTCCGAGCATGCCACTTCCCTGGCCGAAGCCTTTGATAGAGACGTCGTCGACTTTGATATCAGTAATGTTATTTGTGAGCAGGTTGACGTAGTTGCTGAGATTGGTCATCTGCCAGTCGAAGGTGGGAGCGTTGGTGAGAACGCCCAGCGGGTTCTGATAAATGTTCAATTTACCTTTAACGTATTCGATAACAATGGATTTTCCGCTGGCGTCGTTCACGATGTAATGAAATGGGGGAACGCCTCCGAGTTGCGGCATGACGACTTTACCGACTTTGATCTGTTTGATGGATGTAGTAACTTCTTCCACGGTCTGACAGGTGCCCAGCAGATAGAGTGGGACTTCGACAGGACTGATCGATTTGTCGGTATCCTGTGCTGTGAGGTCCTGATATTCGGCATATCCGGGAAAATAGAAGATGCCGACATGCAGTCCTTTTTCGTTAATGCCGTCTACAATGACCGGGAGGTCAAAGGCATTCATGCCGACCATGCCGTACTGAGAAGTCCAATGCAGCCCCGGCTGCTGATTCGGAGTGCTGCCGACATTCTCCCGCTGACGGGGAACGATAATGATGTTTGACTGCAGGTCTTGTGCAAATTCCAATGTACGACCGAAAATGGCTGATCCATCTTTGGGTTTAATGGTAATTCCCGTGCAGGCAGAAGTAATTGATGAAGGGATAATGAGTGTTGAAAGTATGACCGCCGGGGCAACGATCAATCCGATGAGGCGTTTCACTGTAGTTCTCCGAGAATTTGACTGTGAATCATGACGATTCGGTTTTTAAATCTGTAGCGCAGTTCGTTTTCCGGAGGTGATTTCGAGGGGATGATACTCCGGTACTCTCTCAATCGACTTGATCGCAGAGAGAAAATGAGTGGGTACGCGAACTATGTGGGAGATCTCAGGGATTGCGAAACAGAATAGCGACAATGCCGATTAGCCTGTCTCCAGGTTTACTGTAGCGTCTCCAAGGTCATTTGGCCCGAATGAGTTCTTTGCTCTTAGAGTTTTCCATCGCGGAGCATCTCTCGCGCCGCATTGCGACCGCAGGCTCCCATGACGCCGCCTCCGGGATGAGCGGCGCTGCCGCACAGGTAGAGTCCCTTGATGGGGGTGCGGTAATCACTCCACCCGGGGACCGGACGCATATTATACAGTTGATGGGCGGGCATGGCTCCCTGAAAGATATTGCCGCCTGTGAGGCTGAAGGTTCGCTCCAGATCAAGTGGCGAGAGCACCTGTCGATGGAGTACAGACGCAGGGACATTCGGTGCGAATTCAGCGATCCGATTGAGACAACGGTCTGCGAACTCCTCTTTGATTTCGTCCCAGTTTCCACGGGCCAGCTGATACGGAGCATATTGCACGAACAGTGACAGGATATGCTGGCCGGGAGGCGCCAGGGTTGTATCGACGGCTGAGGGAATCGTCATTTCGATGATGGGTTGTATCGACGGTTGACCATACTTGGCATCATCGTAGGCCCGTTCGATCTCTTCACAGGTGGCACCGATGTGGATGGTCCCCCGGTGCTGTGGTCCCGGTTCCTGACAGCCGGGCAGACAGGTGAAATCGGGGAGTTCACTGACGGCAACGTTGATTTTCATACTGGCACTGCTGTAATCGATGCGACCGACGGCGTTCTCGAATGTTTCAGGAAGCGTACCGGTGGGGATCAGTTTTTCAAATGTCACATGCGCGTCAGCATTCGAGGCGACGGAACGGCTGGAGATTATCTCACCCGTTGACAGGCGAATGCCAGAGATCTGCTGACCTGAGATCAGAATTTCTTCCACCGTCACACCCGTGCGAATTTCAACACCGGCTGCTTTCGCAGAGGCTGCCATCGCCTGGCTTAATGCTCCCATGCCCCCTTCCACGTAACCCCAGACCCCGCGTGCGCCGCCGGCAGAGCCCATTACGTGGTGCAGTAAAACATAAGCGGTACCCGGAGCGGACGGAGGTTGAAAAGTGCCGATAATCGCGTCAGTGGCCAGAGTGGCTTTGAGGATATCGGATTCGAACCAGCGGTTGAGGATGGGGAGGGCCGGTCCGGTGAGCAGCTCGATTGCTTCGGGGATCGTTTCCCCCAGTCTTTTCAATGACTGATGTAAATGGTAGGCGGTTTTCGTGTCGCGGAGTTTCTTGATGAAGCCGACGGACCGCCAGCTGGCAGGGAGTGGCAACAGATCGGGGGGCGTCTGCATCAGCGCAGGTTCCAGGGACTCGGCGATTTTTTCCAGCATCGCTTCATAGCGGGGAAACTGTTCTGCGTCGCGTGGGCTGAACTGTGCGATCTGTTCCTGATTCTGTTGCAGGTCAGGGCCCAGCAGCAGGGATCTGCCATCCGTTCCGGGAGTGAAAGAACTGGGATTGCGCGGCAGGACGCGGTAACCGTAACGCGCCAGTTGCATTTCCTGTTCGATTTCGGGGAGCAGCAGGCTGACCAGATAGGAAGCAGTAGAAACCTTGAAGCCGGGCCAGAGTTCCTCGGTGACGCAGGCACCGCCCACCAGATCGCGGCGTTCAAGTACCAGAGTCTTCCACCCCTGCCGAGCCAGTTGATGGGCACAAACCAGTCCATTATGCCCTGCTCCGATAATCACGCAATCATACATTGATGTTTGTTCCGTTTGAGTAGGAAATCGACACACTGATCAGATTGTATTATGAGAAAAATCGGGCGATGTGCCAGTGAGAGAGCAACGCTATACATGGGGTTATGGTTGTCTCCTAAAAAATGAATTCGATTTTTTAGGGTCTGTGTACAGTCGCTTCGGAGCCCGTTATGATTTCTCTTACACCTCAATCTCAATGAATCTTACGAGCTAAATCTGAAATGATTATAAGGACAGGAATGAATCGAATCCGGTTTTCAGGCATATTGCTACTGGGAGTATTTCTGTGTGTCGGCTGTGGACGTTCTGCCTCTGCACCAAAGGCTACGGCCCCGATGACTCCCGAAGAAGCCGCACTTGATATCGTGACAGCCATCTATACGATCAGCGCCGAAGTACAGAAAAAAGTACCTCAGAACTGGGACGATCTCGAAGCTTACGCTTCCACCCTGCAGGATCCCGCACGTCAGGATGCCCTGGATGCCATTAAGAAAATCAAAAGTATGAACTACAAGGTGACCTGGGGCATTGATGCGAAAGTCATTCGCGAACGAAATGCCAAAGCAGGCGAATTTGTCATTATTGAATCTCCGGATGGTCAACTTAAATCGACTTATGGCGGCGTGATTCTGAAAAAACCTTCAGCGAAAGAGTCAGACGAAAAGCAGCTGGAGAAACAGGAATCTGACAAAACAGAAACAGATGCCACGACAACTCAATGACTCAATGAGTTGAGTATGATCGCTTATTCCACAATGGAAAATGTGCTTCCGAAATTACTTTAGAAATAACCGACCAATTTTAACAACGGGTGAATTCATGCGACTGATTTCTCTGATGTGTTTACTGTTCTGCGTCCTGCTTTCTCCAGTTTCGGCCGCCGATTTAAAACTGGAAAAGATTCCAGGAGCGAAACCTAAAAACGTGGTTTTCATCCTGGCCGATGATCATCGTTATGATGTAATGGGTTTTCTGGGGCATCCGTGGGTAGAGACTCCGGCGATGGATGCGATGGCGAAAGAGGGAGTGTACTTCAAAAACGCGATGGTGACCACATCGCTCTGTTCGCCCAGTCGTGCCTCGATTTTAACCGGGCAGTATATGCACAATCATGGAGTTGTGGATAACAATGTTCCCGCAAAGCCGGGCACGATCTTCTTCCCTCAGTATCTGCAGCAGGCCGGTTATAAGACCGGGTTCTTTGGAAAATGGCATATGGGGGGGCATTCCGATGATCCACGGCCCGGTTTTGATAAATGGATTTCCTTTCGCGGACAGGGGCATTATTATCCGCCGGAACATCTGAAAAACTGGACGTTGAACATCGATGGAAAATCAGTGCCTCAGAAAGGGTATATCACGGATGAACTGACGGATTACGCCATCGAGTGGCTGGATGATACTGTGAAGCCGAGTGGTAAACCGTTCTTCGTTTATCTGTCTCATAAAGGCGTGCATGGAATGTTCCACCCGGCGGAGCGGCATGCGGGGCGTTACAAAGATAAGTCGATGCCGATCCCTAAGACGATGGAGAACACCTCTGAGAATTACTTCAACAAGCCGATGTGGCTCAAAAACCAGCGGAACAGCTGGCACGGGGTCGACTTCGCGTATCATCAGGATACAGACATTGAAGAACATTATCGCCTGTATTGTGAAGCACTGCTGAGTGTTGACGAATCGATTGCCCGCGTCAGGAATTGGTTGAAAGACAACGGCCTGGCAGAGAATACGCTGGTCATGTACATGGGGGACAACGGGTTCCAGTGGGGCGAACATGGCCTGATCGACAAACGGACTGCCTATGAAGCTTCCATGCGTGTGCCTCTGGTCGGGGTCTGTCCCGGTCTCTGGAAACCGGGAACCGTGATCAATGAAGTGGTTGCGAATATTGATATCGGGCCGACCATTCTGGCAGCCGCCGGTTTGAAGACGCCTCCTCAAATGGACGGCCAGAGTTTTCTGCAACTGGCTGCCGGGAAGATGCCTGCGAAAGACTGGCGCCAGAATATTCTCTATGAGTACTACTGGGAATACAATTTCCCTCAAACGCCAACCACGTTTGCGCTACGAACTCCGCGATACAAATTCATTCAATATCACGGCATCTGGGATATTGACGAGCTCTACGATATGGAGAAAGATCCCCACGAAGAGCATAATCTGATCTTCGACAAAGACCAGCAGCAACGCATTCAGAAAATGCGTGCGGAACTGCATGCGATCCTGGAGAAAGCGGATGCCAATCGCGTTCCCTTCAGCCACAAGCGTCGTATGGGGGCCAACCTGCGTCTGAAAAGCGGTTCGAAACCAGCTGATTTTCCGCCCGATTTGATGAGGGAAAAGGACGCGAAGAAATAAGTTGTTGCAAAACACTGTATTTATATTCCATGAAGAATTGCTTCCTCGCTGGTGACAGTCTCAAAAAAAGATTGTCAGCTTCATTTCCGTGATTTAAAATAGCCCTCAGGAGATTGTGGGCCCATTCGTCCTGGCATCTGTGTTTTCAGTTTGATGTACCAGAATTAGGGGGAACGGAAATGAGGGAGTATTATTTCAGGGAACAGCGCACTCAGTATCAGAAATGTCCCGCTTGTCAGGCGGAGATCGAAGTGGACGCAGATCAGTGTCGATTTTGTGACTGTAAAATGGCATCCGTGACGCAGGAATCAGAGCCGGAGTCCTTAACGCTTTCCCGTCCTGAAACAAATGAATCGGCCAGTAGCATTGCCGTCATGATGCTTTTGAACATTGTGGTCAGTCTGGCGGGGGTTTTTGTCACCTCTGCAGATCGGTATCCTGATAAGCCAGCGCATGACCATGAATTTCGACTGACTGAACAGGAAAGTGACTACAACGCGAGCTTGTTTCAGAAGAAGCGTTCGCAGACGGAAGATCGCTTCCATGCACGAGCGGATCGAAATACTGTGACGGAAGCAACATATTCCAACAGGCATAAACCGCAGCGGTTCTAAATGGTTTCGCCGAATCATTACAGTTGACTTTGTTCGCTCATCGAATCTGTCGAACAAGGTCGGCTTTGCGCAGAGAGACGGGAATCGATAATCTATCTTGACAGACGGGGAGACTTCAGCGACAGTTCGAGGAGTCTAATACCGGAATTATGGTTCTGCCTCGGGACAGAAAATGGATTCGCTGCCCCTCGATCACCCACGTCTGAAAAAGAACAACTTCGACCTCATTCGATAACTGTTTGCGTCGATCGTCTGTCTGGTACACGCATATGAGGTTTCGGATTTCAGCCAGTTAGCGACTTTAGCGGGCTTTCTCTCCACAAAAGTGGCGGTCCAGGGGTTCTTTGTGGTCAGTGGATTTCTGATTGTGATGAGTTATGAACGATCGTCTTCTCTGAGATCCTATGCCAGCAAACGGGTACGGCGAATCTATCCGGCTTATTTCACTGTGGTGATGCTGTCTGCTGTATTTCTGGTGCTGGTCAGTCAGAAAACAGTTCAGGAGTATTTTTCGCTGGCGTGGCTGAAGTACCTGGCTGCGAATCTTACATTTATTAATTTCCTGCAACCTTCTCTGCCAGGAGTTTTTGATGCCAATAAATTTCCGGTCGTGAACGGTGCGCTGTGGACTCTTAAAGTGGAAGCGATGTTTTATATCGCCGTACCTGTTGTGGTCTATTTCTTAAGACGTTTCCCCAGGCTGCCACTTCTGATTCTGATTTACCTGCTTTCGATTGCCTACAGCGAACTGCTGTTGTCGGCTTATGCCAAAACAGGGGTAGAGTTCTATGACCGACTGGCGCGACAACTGCCCGGACAGATGTGTTTCTTTATGGCGGGAGCGGCCCTGTTTTATTATTTGCCAATCTTTGAACGAAATATCAAATGGTGCGTCACGGCGGCGGCTGTGATTCTGATGGTTGACGGGATGCTGCTTCCCCTGCCCTGGTTGCAGCCCGCTGCTCTGGCATCGCTGGTTGTCTTTTTCGGTCTGTTTCTCTATGCCGGAAACTTCGGAAAGTATGGAGATTTTTCCTACGGCGTTTATATCCTGCATTTTCCGATTCTGCAGTTACTGCTGAATACCGGCTGGTTTCCAGAACATCAGTGGCTGTTTCTGCTGACTACCATCGGCCTGACCGCAGTGGGAGCGTTCCTGATGTGGAACCTGATTGAAAAACGCTTCCTGTTACGCAGCAGTCATTATGTTGCCGCGGTCGAATCTCCTCGAGACCAGTTGACGGTTCCACAGCCAGCTGGTCTGTCAGCCGAGTGATCTTACTTTGACTTCAGATCAAAGTTGAAACTGTTCTCGCCGGTCTTGACCTCAGCTGTCAGTTCCGTTTTGTCATTGTATTTGGCAGGTACCAGTTGCATGCCAGCATCATCGGGATTATCAGGCATTTTGAGAATCATGACTTTGTGTGTTCCCGGAGTGGCTCCAGAAGCATCCGAATTGTATTCCAGCGTGTAAGAGCCATCGGTTTGAGTCGTAGCGTTTGATGCGCGGCGTCTGGCTTTGTCAGATGCCTGTTGCGGTTCAAAAATGATTTTGGCATTGCTGAGAGGGGCTCCATCCATGGTGACGACGCCAGTAACTTGAGCGAGTTCGGGGATGGGTTCGCCTCCCCCGCCACAACCTGTGAAGGTCAGGAGCAGGATGAGGCAGAAAACAGGGCTGAATCGTGAAGTAATGCAAATGTCCGACATGATATAAACGTTCTTATTCAAGTAGTGCGCAAACAATGAAACTGTGCGCAGACTGCAGTTGAAGATGAAAAATACCGCGACGGCAATCAGCCATCGCGGTATTGCAGACGGAAGACTGTATCCAGTTTTACTGTAGCGTCTCCAGGTCCATTTGGACCGAGTATATTAGATTGATAGACGCTATGGTTAAATGTGATGCGTTCTGGATAGAAGGATCGAGAGATCTTTGTCCGTTAGAATTCCGGAATGATCTCACCGCCTCTGATAGAAATTAAAGCGGCGACAACGCCAACTCGATCGACATTCTCACTGACGAACCGTACGGAACCATCGGCCAGCATCACATGCGCGCCACCTACGTGATGGCTGCCTGCGCCCCAGGCATATTGTTTGTTATTGCCATCGTAGTTATAGTTGATGGCATACGTTGGTGAACCGGGGAGAATGAAAAATGTATGGGTGGCTGCATTCCAGTAGGGACCATAGCTGGTTGATGTCTTCAAAAGTTTTGTTTCACAGAAGATCATCGTATTGGTTGTACCATCTACGATATCCCGAAATCTTGCTGCACCGTTTGGACCTAATGTGCCTTTTGAAGTACTTGTGTTCGCTCCCCAGCTACCACCACTCCCCCCGGTTGTGTAATTAACGACTCCGTAACTGGTACGCCAGCCCGGACTCACATAATAAGCACCGGATGTGGTTGAGTTTGATGGATTCCCAGGATCGGATGGGCATAGAAAAACGGGTACGGGTGATTTGACTACTGAATACTGGTCTGTCGTGACAGTACCCGTGCACTGATTACCATGGTTTGCACGACCGCTGGGTAAACTAAAATTGTATTGATTGTAAATGTTTGCCTGATCAATGTAGGGCAGAATCATCTGATAGCAAGTATGATTCAACAGATTACCAGTCGAGCCGTGTACTGTATCGCAATAGTTAAGTCCAGCATTAACAGTGGCTGGAGGAAACACCCGATGTGTATCGTGGTAGTTATGCAAAGCCAGGCCCATTTGTTTCAGATTGTTTTTACAGGTGCTGCGTCGGGCTGCTTCGCGAGCCTGTTGAACTGCAGGTAACAGCAGTGCGATTAAAATGGCGATGATGGCAATCACCACCAGAAGTTCAATCAATGTGAAACCGTTTTTCCGTGATTTGAGTGTGCGCATGAAAGTGCCTTTTTCATAGAAAGTGGATAACGAAATAGAATTCAGAAGAATTGACGTGGCTGATATTTCGTTAATGGGAGCGCACAACTAGCGAAATCAGTATTTGCTACTGTTAAGTAAAGAATTTTTAACAGAGCTAATTAAATTATGTGACTGAGATGATGCTTGCACAAGGTTATTGGTTAAGAAATCTAATTAAAAGGCGAGTTTTTCATTAAGAATTTTGATTAATCAAAACTTTGAACTGGTAAGGTATTGTATAGTAATTGCTTAGGGGGTTTCCGGCGGTCTGGTCGAAGCGCTGGTCGAAATGAGAAGAACGTTTATCCAACGTTTCAGCAGAAATGAAATGCGACACAGGGAATGCTCGTGTATTCTTACCTTCCCTGACTTGAAGTCAGTAAGCAATTGATATTCAGAGGGTGCAGTGAGGTATGAATCAGTGAGAGGGAGTTAATATCGGGAAATTAATTCGTTACCTCTTTGTTGATTCTGTATTATGACCGCTGAAACTGGCCTCTCATCAATCATTCAGGGACCCAATATGACCCGTCTTATTTATCAACTCTCTGAACTGGACTCCTCGTTTGTTGCAGAAGCGGGAGGCAAAGGCGCTTCCCTGGGAGAATTGATGCGGGCACAGGCGCCGGTTCCTCCTGGCTTTGTTGTGACGAGCTCCGCCTTCCACTCTTTTTTTTCTTCCGATCAGATTCAGCAGCCGATACTGGACACCATTCAGGCTTTGAATGACCGGCAGATTGATCTTTCTCAGGCGCATCAGCAAATTAAATCCTGCATCGAAGTGGTTGAGGTACCGGATCAGATCTGTGAAGCCGTGCAGCAGGCATCGCGCCAATTAGCTGCGCCGCGTGTTTCGGTTCGTTCCAGCGCAACTTGTGAAGACAGCGCCACCAGCGCCTGGGCAGGACAACTCGAGACATTTCTGGATGTCACTCCTGATGAAGTCATTGAAAAAATCAGGAGCTGCTGGTTGTCTCTGTTCAGCGAGTCTGCATTAGCTTATGGAGAGCATCACTGTTTTACGACGGGCGATATTTCCGTGGCAGTCGTTGTGCAGCAGATGGTGCAGAGCGATATTTCAGGAATCGGGTTTTCGGTTCATCCCGTCACTCAGGAGCCTGACATTCAATTAATCGAAGCCTGTCTGGGGTTGGGGGAAGCCATTGTTTCGGGGAGAATTATTCCTGACCAGTTTGTTGTTGAACGCGATTCCCGTCGGATTCTGGAATCCATCACTGGAGATCAGAAAGAAGCGTTATGGATTCGTGAAGGACACCAGAAACCGGTCTGGCAGGATCTCGATGGGCGAGGCAGACAACCGAAAATCACGGAGCAGCAGGTTTCCGAATATTCTGCTCTGCTGAACCGGTTACACCAGCATTATGGTCATCCCATTGATACGGAATGGGCGATTCAGGATGGGAACTTTCAGGTTTTGCAGGCACGACCGATCACAACACTGGCGGCGGAGTATGACAAAACTCTATTTGATGATTCACAGGGCTGGCAGTTCTGTGTGCGTCGTCCTTTTTTCCTGCTGGCGGGATCTCTGTTACCTTATTGGATGGATGCCAGGCATGCAGATAACACAATTGGCGGACACTTGAATGAAGTGTTACTGATTCAGGATGAAACAGGGATGATGAATGTGTTTTATCCCCATGATTCCAGCGAGGCATTTCTCAGTCGCATTGGTGATCTGTTTCAGAATGACCGGGAGCAACTCATCCGAATCTTAAGATATGGACTGGGTCTGTATGCCCAGGCGCCGCCGGTGATTGAACAGGGATTGAGCGGTTTTGCGGATTTAGAAGAACTCGAAGACCTGTTTGCTGATATTGCGCAGCATACCACCGTCTTCCCTGCCTGGGTTCTGATTTATATTGAACAGCATCAGATCGATGATCCTGAGGTGCGGTCTCTGGCAGAGCAGATCCGTACTCATTCCCTGTATCCGGTGATCGAACGAAAGATTCTGGAACCTCTGGCTGTTCAAACAGCAGAGCAGCTTGGATTTGCAGAACCAGATTGTGCGTGTGAATTGTTTTTGTGGAGCGAGTTAAAAGCAGGTGTTGTGACACGTGAATTACTCGAATCCCGCTACGCGGCGATCAGGGAAGGCAGACGGTATATTTTTCAGGTGATTGATGGGCGGGAGACGTTTCATCTGGTCTCGCAGACCGGCTATCTACTGACTCGGCTGGCGAAGCAGCGAAAGCTTCAACCCCGCTCCCAGGAAAATGAGCTGACAGGTCAAGTCGCCTGGCCGGGGATTTTTCGGGGGCGGGCACGGGTCGTTCTCAGTCTGGATGCGCAAGGGCTGACAATTTCACCTGATGAGGTTCTGGTTTCCATCCAGTCGAGTCCGGCATTGATGCCTTTGCTGCAACAGTGTGGTGCGATTGTGACCGATGATGGCGGCATTGCCTGTCATGCTGCGATTCTGGCACGGGAGCTGAAAAAACCAACCCTGATTGGCACCCTAGAGGCAACACAGAGAATCCAGACGGGAGACCTGGTCGAAATCGATACATATTCTCAGGTCGTAAGGATACTGGAGAAACAGCAACAGTAAAAAAAGCACTGAAACCAGTCTGGTAACAGTGCTTTTATGGGGATGACAGGACTTGAACCTGCACGCCTTGCGGCACTAGATCCTAAATCTAGCGTGTCTGCCAATTCCACCACATCCCCGGAGGAGGTCTTTCAGTGGGAATACTAACGATTCCCGGAGGTTGATACAAATCGAAGGAGAGAAAAAAGTCTGACTTTCAACGGGATTCCCGAAGATTTCTTCATTTTTTTCCCTGGATTCTGAGACAGAATAAATGTGTTAATCGGTTGCGGAATCGGTCTCGGATGATTCCTGTTCCTCTTCCTGCTCCAGTTTCGAAATCTGATCGCGGAGCGAGGCAGCAGCTTCGTAATTTTCCTCGGCAATCGCAGCCGTCAATTCCCGGCGGAGCTTGATCAGATTGTACTGCTGCTGACTGGATGTAGGAGCCCGCTTGGGAAACTTGCCGATATGTTCACAGGCACCATGGATATTTTCCAGAAGCTGAATCAGCGGTTCGCGGAAGGCGATGTAGTCATGCGGACAGCCCAGCCGCCCTTCACTGCGAAATTCCTGAAACGTGATCCCGCAATTCGGACATTCCAGTTCCTCATCCAGGTCCAGATCCTGTGAGTTCAGTTCGATCAGAGTGGCTTCATCCTGCGGTTCCCACTCATCGGACGGGGCCTGCCCGCTGATATATTCCTGGAAATGTTCTTCACAGAAATGGAGTGCCTGTGCCTGCCCGTTTTGTATTTCGGTCAGGTGATAGACGGCGGGTTTATTACAGACTCTACATTTTTTCATGGTCGAAACTTTTATGGATAAGGGACTGATAAGGATTTCCTGAAGAGGAAATGTGCCACCTCTACTCTGATTCTATACGAACCGGTAGCGGGGCTCAATCGCGATTTCCAATTTGATTTTAACCCGGATGCGCAGACGGCGATTCACCGATATCAATGATGCTGCAGGCCTGGATGATGTTTAAGCCAAGCTCACCCGCACGCTGGAGTAACTCCGGGCTTTCACTGCCTGGGTTGAACCAGACTTCGTCGGCTCCTTTCGCCTGGATTTCTTGCAGCAAGCCAATTCCGATCTGCGGGGGAACATATACGCTGATCCGATTCAGATGCGCAACAGGTATGTCTGCCAGACTGCGATAGACAGTCAGACCTTCAATGCTGGATTCGCTCGGGTGAACCGGGAAGACTTCGTATCCCTGTTTGAGATGGGCGCGGACCGACTTGTTTCCGTATTTGTGTCGGTCCGCACTGGCTCCAATGATGGCGACTGTCGGTTGTGACATGCCTAGTCCTGTTTTTTCAAAGAGGAAACAAATTCGTCGTAATGTTTCTGGACTTCTGCCTGCGACGGAGTTTTTCCTTCGCTGACAATCACCCGGTACTTCATTTCCAGTGGTTTGCTTTCATCAAACTTTGTATCGAAGAAGGCACCGAAGCGACCGTAGGGACGTTCGGAATAACGTGATGGTTTGGGGACGCTGGGGTCTTCCAGATATTCCACATTATAGCGTTTGCCGTCGATTTCGTACGACATGGCAAACCAGCCCAGATTGATATGACCGTTGGGATCTGTTTTGTCAGATACCTGGAATGGCGCGGGCTGCTGGGGAAATCCTTCAGGACGCACATAGGTGGCGTTGTTGGATTCCGCGACGTCCTGTGCGGCACGGTACTGGAAGCCGGCGTGTTGACGGTCTCCGTCCAGGATGATTTCGCCTCGTTTACTTTCCAGTTGAGTCTGCCAGTCAATCTGCCAGCCAGGGAGTTCCGAGTTCGCGACTTTAATGGGAGTGACGGTCACTTTACGTGTTTCAATGATGACCGGTTCTCCCTTGGCATCTTCCCAGCGGATTTCAGAAGTCATTGAACCCTGTTTTGGTCCCCCTTTGAGGTCAATAAACTTTTCGTGACGCAGATGTGCGCCATTTTTACAATGCCAGAAATCGAGTTCTTTACCTTCGAATTTTGTTTTATTCCAGCCGACATACAAGCCGCGATGGTGTGTGTATTTTCCGCCGGGACCTTTGGTGATGACTTTTTTACTGCCGGGACCGTAGACATGGTGGAAAACCTTGTAGGTGTCGTGGAAGCTTTCAGCAGAAGAGTCGTCATAGGGATAGACATACTGCAGGACCGGGTTTCCGTTATAGTACAGGTCGGCCACTTTTTTTTCCGGCTGATCCTTCCAGGTGAAGCCCGTTTTTTCACTGGCAGAGGCACCGGCGGTGATTGAAATTAAAGAGAGCAGTACGAGGGACAGGATGGTAAGTCGCTTCATAGCAGGTTCCATGAATGTTTTTGTTGAGTGGAGATCTGGTTCAAGAAGAATACATCATAAAAAATCCCGTATTCCTGGTGGGAATACGGGATTGGGATTGATTATCACCGGGATTAACCGGCGTTGGAATTCGGATCGTTTTTAGGTGGTTTCCCATCGACCCAGGGACCAGCCAGTGTCATATAGCTGGGCTCTTCCAGAACACTTCCCTTGTCGCCGGCTTTCCAGCCGGGAATGTGTTTGGGTTTCTGCCGTGCCTGTGACATGGCTTCCCATTTTTTCGACCAGCTGCCGTCCCCTTCAGTGATCTTATGGGTATCGGCATCGAAGTGGTAAACTTTACCATTGCGATAGCTGTTAGATCCCATGTTGACCACTGCGATTGCGGCAGCACCCAGATCTGGCGGGTTGTTACACTTGCTCTGATCGTTGGCCTGCATGGCTTCGACCCAGTTCTTGAAGTGAGCGTAGGTCGTGTCTTTGATTGGAGTGACATCGATCCGCTGCTGTTTCAGAGAACTGTCTCGGGTGACTTGAGGTCGTTCGGGAATGAAATCATACCCTTCGAAGCCTTCGCCGTTACCAAAGACGAACGAACCATTGTGTCCGCGGATGATCTGTTTAATCCGGGTTTCCTGGTTACACATGGTCGCATTGACCAGTCCCTGGACTCCTTCATTGAAGTCAGCGGCAACCGTGGCCACATCGGGAACGTCGCGGCCATCGTATTCCAGGTAGAGCCCCCCTGCTCCGACAACACGACCGGGATAACGCAGGCCGGTTGCTTTGAGCATGGCTGTGGTTCTGTGGACGAACAGGTCGGTAAACATACCAGAGCCGAAAGGCCAGAAACGACGCCACTGTGCGTAAACAGCACGGTCGAACGGCTGATACTCGGCCAGACCTTCTTTGGTACCCAGCCAGAGGTTCCAGTCGATGTTCTGGGGGTTCATCTCTTTTTTCAGAGCGTAATACCGCCACTGGCCCATTGACGAGTTACGGAAGTATTCGGTCTGGAACTGGAGTACCTTACCCAGTTGGCCATCCTGCAGACGGGCACGGACGTCATCCCAGACAGGGAGGCTGGTGGACTGCACACCGACCTGCATGATTTTGCCAGTCTTCTTCCAGGTTTCTACGACCTCCAGAGCCTCTTCGACTTTCTTGGTCATTGGTTTTTCACAGTAGACGTGAAGACCGGCGTTCATCGCGTCGATGGTCTGCTTGGCGTGCCAGTGGTCGGGAGTACCAATGGCGACCGCATCCAGTTTTTCTTTTTCGAGCATGTCGCGGTAATCGACGTAGGCAGCTACGTCATTTCCCAGCTCTTTTTTGATATAATTAGCAGTGCGGTCCCGATGTTCTGAATAGACATCAGCAACGGCAACCAGTTCGATGTTCATGCCATCTTTTTTCAGCTGAACCAGCTTTTTCACGTGGGCGCCAAATCCACGACCACCAGGGCCGATAAAGGCGATGCGAATCGCTTCGTTGCTGTTTCCGGCTCCGAAAGCGGGGGCGGAAGCCAGTCCGGCGATCGTGCTGGCAGCGACAGCCGTTGTTCCTGAGGTTTTCAGGAAATCTCTTCGATTGATGGGGCTTTGATCCATTTCGTTATCTCCAGTGATATAATAAAGTGTGACTGTTACTGGATGGTATCAATGGTCGGCGATACCAAATGCGTCAGAGGGTCGCAGGCGCGCACCTTCAAGCGCTTATGGGGGAAGGAAAAGGAAACTGCTTTCCCTACGTCAAATAGTAGCAATATTGTGGGCCTAATGGTACTTAACCCTCTACATTTTCTGGATTGTTGCCGATTCAACTGATACAGCCAGAACTGGGTGTCGGCCAGAGTTTTTTCTAAATAAAGACAATTAAGTGTTGGACTAAGTGGTGTTAATACGAGGATTAGCAGGTTTCGACGTGTGTCGGGGGGGCATGGTCTCAATCGGTAACTTTGATGGCGTGCATCGAGGACACCAGTTGATGATTCAGACATTAGTTCAGCATGCCCGTACCCATAACGTCCCTGCGATCGTATTTACCTTTGATCCGCATCCGATTCACCTGCTGCGTCCCGAGCATGCTCCTCCTGAATTGATGACGATAGAACAGCGCGCAGAGGTTCTGGAGAGTCTGGGTGTGGATTGTGTGATCGCTTACCCCACCGATCAGACATTATTAAATCTGACCGCGGAAGAGTTCTTTCAGCAGGTCTTATGTGATCAACTGCAGGCCAGAGGTATGGTGGAAGGCCCCAATTTTTATTTTGGCAAGAATCGCGCCGGCGATGTCACTTTATTAGGCCAGCTCTGCGAACAGGCGGGGATGTTTTTCGAAGTTGTCGAGCCAACTGTTTGCGGATCGCGAATGATCTCTTCTTCCGAAGTTCGCAAATCAATTCAAGAGGGAGATCTGGGTGAGGCGAACGACATGCTGGGGCGCCTCTATCAGATCGAGGGAACTGTCGACCATGGTGCCGAGCGGGGACGTCAACTGGGCTTTCCGACCGCGAACCTCACCGGAATCAAAACGCTGATTCCCGCCGATGGCGTGTACTGTGGGATCGGCGTGATCGACGGTCAACAATACCCGGCTGCGATCCATATTGGGGGAAACCCTACCTTTCAACAGGAAGAAACCAAGGTTGAAGTTCATTTGATTGGTTTCTCGGGAGAGATTTACGGACAGAAACTCCAGGTCCAGTTTCTGGAACAGTTACGGGGAACTCAAACCTTTGCCGATGCCGAAGCGCTTAAATCGCAACTTCAGATTGATGTCGAATCAGCAAAAAAACTGGCCAGTCAATGGATAGATTTACAATAATGCGCTAAGATGGCCAGTTGACTACGTGAATTCAGTCACTGGAAGCAGCAGGAAATCGCAGAGCAGGAAAAATGAATGAGTACAATTAACTGGGCCCCCCTCTGTGAACTGATTCATGCGCATCAGAAATTTCTGCTTTCCTGCCACGTCCGTCCGGACGCCGATGCACTGGGTTCAGAGCTGGCGCTGGCCTGTTTTCTGCGGCAACTGGGGAAAGACGTGCGGATTATCAATCCCTCGGCTCATCCCAAAAGTATGGATTTTCTGGTTCAGGAACATGAAGTCCGTTACGTCGGCGATGGAGTTTCAACAGAAGAATTTGAATGGGCGGAAGTGCACATCGTGCTCGATACGAGCGCCTGGTCTCAATTACCCGGACTGGCAAATTTCTATCGCAAAACAGATTCCAAAAAAGTAATCATCGATCACCATGTCAGCTCCGATTCTCTGGGAGCGGAAGAATTCAAAGACGTCACATCCCCTGCCACCGGCTGTCTGGTCTATGACCTGGGATGTGCTCTGAACTGCAGTCTGGATCCGGAAATCGCCACCCTGCTGTATGCGGCAATTGCTACGGATACGGGCTGGTTTCGTTTCCCTTCTACCACCGCCTACACCATGCAGATTATCAGTGAGCTGATCAAAGCGGGGGCGGAACCACATCAGATCTATGAGCTGCTCTATGAACAGAACAGCTTACCTCAACTGAAACTGATGGGGCGTGTACTGGGGCAGGTGCAGACAGATTTCGATGGTCTGCTGGCTTATACGATCGTCAGTTGTGAAGACTTCAGTGCTACCGGGACCACTCCCGTCGATACGGAAGGGCTGGTCAACTATTGTCTGACACTTGCGGGAACTCAAGCCGCATTTATCGCTGTAGAACAGCGCAGTCGGCAGGTGAAGATCAGTTTTCGCAGCCGCACCGCATGGGATGTTTCTAAAGTTGCCGAATCATTCGGAGGCGGCGGACATCGACAGGCTTCTGGTGCGATGTTGAACGGTCCCCTGTCCTCTGCTGTGACAAAAGTACTCGGAAAGTTTCGCGAGATGTTTGAGACCAGCGAAAAGTAAAATCGCTCACCATACTCTCGTGGTTTTTTATGAAAACTATTTTCCCGATTTGATTGCTCTTGGTCTGACCCTGTTATAGCATAAGAGATATGAATTTATATCCAGCTGTCCATTTCAGATTCAGAGGGTAATCGATGCGCTTATACGATCAACTCCGGTTTTTAACCTGTCTCCTGGCCTCATATGCTATTCTGAGTTTGCCGGGCGATTTCTCAATGGCCGAGAGCCCGATTCGCAATACACAAGATCCCAAAGATGTTGCGACCTCGCCGGAACAGACCGTAAAAAACATGACGGTTCCCGAAGGGTTCAAGGTAACGGTCTTCGCGAGTGAACCGGACGTGCATCAGCCAATCGGATTTGAAATTGATGACCGGGGTCGTCTCTGGGTTGCTGAATGCTTCAGCTATGAGCGTGGCACCTATGACGATCAATACCAGGACCGCATTATCATTCTGGAAGACACAGATGGTGACGGTAAAATGGACCAGCGAAAAATCTTCTGGCAGGGTCCCGGGCCTTTGACCAGTGTGACCGTCGGTTCGAATGGAGTCTGGGCTTTGTGCCGCGGAGAATTGCGTTATTTCGAAGACAAGAATCACGATGACGTTCCCGACGGCAAACCACAGGTGCTGCTGGAAGGCTGGAATTATAAAACGGTTCGACACAATATTGTGAGTGGTCTCACCTGGGGACCGGATGGCTGGTTGTATGGGCGTCATGGAATTACGGATTCCTCTCTCGTAGGGACACCTGAGACCGTGCCCGCAGACCGCACGTTGATTCATTGTGGCATCTGGCGCTATCACCCCGTCACTCATAAAATTGAAGAAGTCAGTTCCGGTACGACCAATCCCTGGGGCTTCGACTACGACGAGTACGGCCAGATGTTTTTCACGAATAATGTGAATGGTCATCTCTGGCATATGATTCCCGGCTCGCACTACATTCGCATGTCAGGACATGGCAGCGATCCCAATCCTTATGTCTACGAATTGATGACTAAGTGTGCGGACCACGATCACTGGGACAGTTCATCAGGGAAATGGACCGACTCCCGAGATACCTCGGGGATTCACGGAAAACTGGGTGGGGGACACAGTCACTGTGGCGGTATGATTTACCTGGGCGACAGCTGGCCTCAAAAATATCGCAACTCCCTGTTCCTGTGTAACACGCATGGCCATCGAGTGAATAATGATGCTTTGGAGCGGGAAGGTTCCGGCTATGTTGGTACGCATCGTCCCGATTTTCTGTTAACCGGTTCAGACTGGTTTCGAGGCACCGAATTGAAATACGGCCCCGATGGCAGTGTTTATCTCACTGACTGGGCGGATCTGGGAGAGTGTCACGATCACGACGGCGTGCATCGGACCAGTGGTCGCATCTACAAAATATCGTATGGCGATGTACCGCAACCTGAAAAACTGGATCTGAATCAAATGTCAGACAGTGAACTGGTCAGACTGCAACTGCATCCCAATGACTGGTATGTCCGACATGCCCGCCGGATTCTGATGGAACGTGCCGGAACAGCTGAGAACTGGAGTCAGCCTAAGGCAGAGCTGTTAAAGATTTACGATACTTCCAAAGATGTTTCGCGGCGGCTGCGTGCTCTGTGGACGCTTTATTGTACGAATCAATTAAACGACGCCTGGCTTGTGAAACAGCTGAGTGATCCCAGTGAGCACGTTCGCATCTGGGCCATTCGCTACCTGGTGGAAGGTGACGATGTTCCAGAAGCAGCCGTGAAGCAGTTTGCACAACTGGCACGCACAGACTCTTCCGGACTGGTACGACTTTATCTCGCTTCGGCAATGCAGTCGCTGGCACCGCAGGACTGTTGGGAAATCGCTGCGGCCCTTGATCAGAATCACCAGGATACTGAAGACCGGAATTTCACCCTGATGCTCTGGTACGGAATTGAACCCGCGGTCATGGGCGAAAGTCAGTCCGCATTGAAGTTTCTCAGTCATGCCACTCGACCACTGGTACGCCAGTTGGTGGCACGTCGTCTGACCGAAGACATAGATCAACATCCAGAATACGTGGCACAACTGATTCAACAGGCGATTGACACAAAAGAGAGTGCAAAACAGCAGGATCTGTTAGCCGGAATTCAGGCTGCTCTACAGGGACGCCTGAAAGCAGAGGCCCCAAAGAACTGGCAGGCATTTAAAGAAGCAACTGCCAGGACGGATTCCAAAGAATTGCAGGATCAGATTACAGAGCTCTCGGTTGTATTTGGTGACGGGCAGACAATGGATGCACTCAAGCAGATTACCGTCGATACCGAGCAGTCCATGAAAAGCCGTTATCAGGCATTAGAAACTCTGTTGAGCAGTTCGCAGGATAAAGATCTGTTATCAATCATTCAGAAGTCGGTCTACACGACAGAACTTCAGCCACTGGCATTTCGAGGATTAGCTCGTTTTTATGATCCGCAGACGGTTCAACGAATGCTGGGCCGTTATCGCAATATCAAACATGATGGACGACAGGTCCTGCTCGATACCGTTTGCAGTCGCAAGGAATATGTATTGCTGCTGCTGACTGCCATCGATAAAAAACAGGTTCCCCAGGAAGATGTTTCCGCATTCCATGTGCGTCAGCTTCGTAATTTCCAGGACAAAGAAGTGGTCGAAAAGCTGAATCAGGTCTGGGGCCAGGCGCGGGAAACTCCTGAAAAGAAACGCGCACAGATCGAGAGCTACAAAGCCTTGCTGACAGCGGAACGACTGGCCAAAGCCGATCGTGTCCAGGGGCGGGCTCTGTATGAGAAAACCTGTGCGAAATGTCATCGACTGTTTGGAAATGGTGGCCAGATCGGTCCTGATCTCACAGGGGCGAATCGGACGAATATGGATTATCTGCTGGAGAATATGGTCGACCCCTCTGCCCTCATTCCCAAAGGCTACGAAATGGTGGTGGTGGCACTTACCGATGGTCGTGTCCTGAACGGAAATGTTGTCCGAAAAACTGACAAGCAGCTGACATTGCAGACACAGAATGAGTTGCTCGTACTCGATCGTCAGCAGATTGACGACATGACGGCCTCCAATCTGTCCCTGATGCCGGAAGGCCAGCTCGATCAGTTGAGCGAAGAGCAACTGGCGGATCTGATTGCTTATCTTGCTGGTAATACACAGGTGAAACCACCGGTCGCATCAGCGACGACTGGCCCTTAAAGAGAGATGTGAAAAACAGAATTCGCAGGCACACTGACAGGAATCTCGACCCCTTTTCTACCCGATAGAAGGAGAGCGTGATGACAGGACGTGTTATACATTGTCTGATGTTTCAGGCTGGCAGAGTACTCTGTTTATGCGCTGTGCTGTTACTGCTGACAGCGACGGCAGTGTCTGCGGAAGATCTGGGTAAAAAATATCCTGCCGGTCTGGATTCTTCGAAGCAGCCTCGCAGTTATGCTACAACGACGACAAAAGAAGATGTCTGGAAGCTTTCTTCGTTTGAATTTCAACTGGCAGACAAGTTCAAAATCCAGCTCGGTCCCGCTCAGGTCGTCCTGGGTCACCATGACAGAAACGTACTCTGGGCGGCTGTTTTTCCAGAGGCTCCCGGGGAAATTGTAATATCCGACGCAGGTAAAGGGGAACATGTCACCAGTCTCTGGTTGCGATTTCATCCGGCTCGCGTGGGAGAACTGTTTCCTGCTGAAACTGTGTTAAAGCAGGGGGATTCAAAATGGATCGAACAGGCGGTTGCTCTGGCCCGGCACAAAATAAGGTCAAGCTGGCAACAGAGCGGGAAGCCGATGGTGCCTGTGAAAGAGTCCCTGATTTTCGATCTCGAAACAAAAGAAGGGAACCGCAGGTTCTACGCACTCGATACCAGTCAGCAGACTGCGCAATATGTTGACGCATTTCGCCAGAGGACTCTGCCTGTCGCAGCCCCATTCAAGACGGGGGACGGTGCTGAAATCTTCGACAAAGTCTGGAGTGCCTTTGACCGCGAGTATGCGATGTTCGTCATTAAACCGGAAGTGGACTGGCAGAAGTTGCGCGAGGAGTATCGCCCCCGGGCGGTTGCCGCGAAAAACAACCGTGAGCTGGTAGAGATTCTCAGTGAGATGCTCGCGCACCTGAAGGATCTGCATGTCTATGTCCAGGTGGAGGGAACCTATGTGAAAGGGTTCAACCGCGAACGAGATTTTAATGCCAGCCCGGCTGCAGCAGCGCATCTGATTGGGAAGATCAACCAGATCAAAGGCATGCGCTGGGGCCGCACGCAAGATGAGATCGGTTATATCGCCGTTGACAGCCTCTCAAACCAGGCGTTGCTGAATGAGTTTGAAACGGTACTGAAACAGATGCGGGGGACACGCGGCCTGATTCTGGATATTCGTGCAAACGGGGGCGGCGCCGAACCACTGGCGCAGAAGTTGGCAGGATACTTTTTAGATCAGCCATGTCTTTATGCGACGCATCAATATCGCAGTGGAACAAAACACGATGATCTGGGTTCTATGCAAAAGCGGCGTCTGACTCCCAGTCAGGACTGGTATTACCGGGGACCGGTGATTGTGTTACAGGGGGAAAAAACGATGAGTTCTGCAGAAGCGTTTGCATTGATGCTGGCAGAATGCCCCACTGTGACAACGATGGGAGACCGGACTGCCGGATCCAGTGGAAATCCACGAAGGATTGATGCGGGAGCAGAGATCATCGTCAATCTACCCCGCTGGATCGCTTATGATGCGGCCGGAAAACCTTTTGAGACGGTGGGAGTTCAACCGGATATCAGAGTGAAGACCACTCCCGCGGACTTTACAAAATCCAGTGATCCAGTCCTGTCCGCTGCATTACAAAGACTGAGAAAACCAACTGAAAATCAGTCGGGTGGTTCTGAAGAAACACTGATTCGGCGCAAGTGAAATTCAAAGTGGATTGTGAAAATGCACATTCTTTCCGCAATCCGAGACACTCTTATTGTTTCGCATTCAGCACCCGCTCTATTTCCCGACTGATCAATGTGTATTGCAGCTGATTCATGATTTCTATCATCTCAGTTTGAGTTGCATTCTCAGCGGGCGGCCATTTCACGCCGCTTGCTTCTGCCAGGGTTTTCATGAACGCTTCGCGATCCCCCGAGGGATCGACATCGCTGCGGAATGTGATCTGGCCTTCCTGATTGATGACAATCAGTGCCGGATATCCTTGAATCCCATATTTCGCGCCTGTCTTACTATCCAGAATGGAAGTGCCCCGATCGATTCCCGTGGGTGTCGTCCACTGCTCGCTCTGGAGCAGCTTTTTGATCTGGCTCAGTTCTCCATCTGCAGTATGGATTCCCAGGAAGACAACCCCCTGCTCTTTGTATTTTCGGGCAAGTCGTTTCTGCGCGGGGATGGAAGCGACGCAGCCACTGCAGCGGAGCCCCCAGAAATCGAGCACCACTACCTGGCCGCGAAAATCGGAAAGTTTACGGGTTCGTCCATCAGACCATGCCGCGATCTCCCATTCCGGAGCCTGCTGGCCAACCGCCAGTGGTTTCTGTTTTTCTACCCTGGATGTAGATGTGGGGGCGAACTCGTTGATATGAATTGTCACTTCTCTATTTTCAGACTGGTTTTTACTGATCACCAGGTTGGTCTCTTTGATTTTCGTACCCCAGCGGACAGAGAGTCGAATCACACCACTCGGCAGGTTTTTTAAGACGGCTTTTCCTGCGGAATCGGTCCGGGTGATCTGGCGTCTCAAAGCGTAATCGCTAACGGGTTCCAGGATTGATCCCGGCAGGGGCTGTTCCTGTTCATCGAGAACAAGGACTGGAATGGTATGTCCCGGCTGAAGCGTCAGTGTATTAAAGTCGATCGGGGCAAAGTCCTTTTTGGCGTCCACGATTTCTGAATCGGTACCGGCAAACCCGTCTTTTGTCAGCGTGACTGAAAACTGCTGATTATTAAATACCTGGTTATCATAGATCGGCAGTTTTATAGAGAATGTTCCATCATCAGTGGTCTGGGTTTCTTGTCCCGTTTCACCACTGCCTCCCCCTTTTAAGCCTTCGATCACTCCCACCCGCACATCAGCGAGTGGATTCCCCTTCTCGTCCACGGCACGACCGCTCAGGCTCTGATAGCCAGTCGGTTTCGCAGCTTCGGTCTGAAAGGTCAGTAAAGGAACGCCGTCGCTCAGCGTGACGGTTGCTTTGCTGACGATGGCTTTCTTTCCCGAGGAGTCGGTCATTTCTGTTTTTTCAGTATCGGGAATCTGTTTCAGCGAGACGACCCGTGTATTGTCGAAGCCGGGGTCCACAATCAGTTCGGCTGTCATATTGACGAGTGTCAAAATAAATTTGCCGCTCGTTCCCACTTGCGTCAGTTTGCCGCGACCTGACTGATCCAGATAACTCATCGAACTGGCATTCGCTTTCTGAAACGAGACCGGTTCCCCCTTCAGCCAGGCGGCCCGTTTCGCATCGTCTTCTACTTCCTGAAGGGAGACCCTGTACTGGATCGGCTGGTCGTTGAGATGCGCGGTCAGGAACTTCAGTTGATGCTCGTTGAGCTTGCCTTTCCAGTGAATATTCCAGGTGGGGCCCGTTTGGGCTTTGATATTATGTTCCAGCACGGGATTTTCAGCCGTCGTGACTAACGCCTGCGTGCATTCTTCAGGCAGGAGCCAGTATCCCGGTTTTAATGTCGGGAACCAGAGTTGGATATTTCCGATGGGGACTTCAATGCGATACTGACCGGCGTCATTTGTGATCCCCTTTTTTTCTCTCTTGTTAACATCTGGTTCGGAGGCAACAAATATTTGAATTTCTGCATTCGAAACCGCTTCACCTGTCTGCGCATCACTAACGGTGCCTGTGATGAAATATTGTGCTGCTGGTTTGCTCTCGGAACGCTGTTCTGGTCTGGTGGAGACAGCAGGACGTTTTTGATTCTTCTCAGGCTGTTCCTTCTTCTGTGCTGCATCACTCAAACCTGTAACAAGGAAAAGTAACAACACACAGATCGCAAGAGCGGATCGGCAGCGACTCTCCCGGGTCGGATTTGTCAGCTGACTGATTCGTGCGCGCAGTGCCGATCGTTTGCCGGCCATGGGAAGTGCCGCGATCAGCCTTTGTGAATACTGCGAAAGCTGGATTAACAGTTCACCGTATTGGTGACGGGTCTGTTCGTCAAAAGCAGCTACTGTTGCTGCATCTACGGCCAGTTCGATTTCACGGCGCAGCCGACTCGTGATCAGATAGACGAGTGGATTGAACCAGTGCACAGCGATGGCAATCCTGCTGAGGAACAGCAGCAAAGCATCATGACGGCGGATATGTTCCAGCTCATGAGTGACGATGGCGCGTCGGGATTGCTGATCAAAGTCATCCCACAACTGGCGTGGCAGCAAAATCGTGGGACGCCAGAATCCACAAGAGGACGGACCCAATTCTGTGTCCGTCACATAACAGCGAACTGGGAATTTGAGAAAACCCTGTTGTTGTCTGGCAGCAATTAATAAAAGCAATTCTGTGTCCTGGAGCGGCTGACTGTTCGCCATGAGGCGTGACAGCATCCAGCGGGAACCGATTTCTCTGATCAATAAAATACAAAAACCAAGGAACCAGAGACCGGTGATGAGAGCGGAAATCGAAAGATGGGCTTTTGATCCAGGCTCTGGTGAAATCGTCGCTGGATGATTCACATCCTGTTCGTCTGCCATGTGTGTTTGTACTGAGTTGTGAGAGTTTGAGAGTTGAGGACCAGGCGAACTGCGTATCACTGTCTCAGCGGGCACCGTCATCAAGGTATCTGTAACCTGGGGGATGCGATTGGGGTCGATAGAGAAGAACTGAAACAGGCTCAATCCACTGGCTGGAACGATTAACAGCATGAGGCGAACCAGGGGAACCGTCCACAGCAGCGCACGCCATTTGGGAGAAATCCAGCGCTGCAGCAGTAAAAGGACACAGAAAACCAGGCACGCCAGGATTCCTGCCTGCCAGGTTGCACGCCAGATCAGTTGCCAGAACGGGGGAAAATCAGATACGAAGTTCATTGGTTTTTCCTCCGTTTTTGAGTCGGTTTCCCGGAAGACGGTTGTTCTTTTGTCTGGCTCTGATTCGTAAGACGCTCGTCCAGGGTTTGTCTGAGCTCTGAGAGTTCCTCGCTGGAAAGCGTTTCATTCTCGACAAAATGCATCAGCAACGATTGCAGATTACCGGAGAAGAATCGTTCCGAGAATGAGTGGGCAGCCGAGCGGACACATTCGTTTCGGGTTACAGCGGCACGGTAAAGGTGACGGGAACCCTCGACATGCACATTGACGGCCCCCTTCTCGACCAGCCGCGCGAGCAGGGTTCTGATCGTGCGATGACTGCGGTCTCGCAATGTTTCCGTGCGGGCGATGATTTCGCCGGCGGTCTGGTCCTCTGCTTCCCAGACACCCTGCATCACTTCCCATTCCGCATCTGTTATTTGTAATTCCGATCGCTGGTTCATGCTGCCTCCTGTGACTACGGTTGTAGTAATCTCTGGGTGTAGTGTTACCACAGCTGTAGTAATGGTGCAAGCAGAATTCTGGAGAATTATAAAATTCGCCACATTGCGGAGGGATGGAGCATTGCAAATAACAAGTCTGCAGACTCAGGATCGCACAGTGTGCGCGAGAATGCTTTGTCAGGTCAAACCTGAAATCGTGTCTGAAGTTAAGACGAACTATTCAGCTGTGGTCTGTGCTTCTTTTTCCGGTTCAGGCCGCTGCCATTCGCCGCGCATCCATTTGACGAGCAAAGTCAGATCGTGTTTGGAGAGTTTTGATTCTTCAAAGGAAGGCATAATGTTTTTGTCGCCGTAGAAGCGTTCGGCTCCTGGTTTGCGAATAAAGTCCATCAGCCATTTTTCAGAGCCATACCCGTTGAAATCAGGAGCGGCTCCGCCCCCTTCTTCGTTGGGGTCTCCTGCTTTCATCGCGTGACACTGGGCACAATAGCCATAGAATTCGGCGACTTTACCTGACTTGTCTTTGAAGTCGACACCACTGAAAACGGAGACGCCGCGTTTCACGGTTTCTTCGCTCAATGGTTTGAAGTCTCTCCGATTGGCTTCGCGGGCCACCAGTGCAGCGACCGCTTCAACATCTTCTTTGCTGAGAATTCCTTCGGGACCGACGTAACTGTCAGCCCAGTCGCTCATGTCGCCATTCATGATTGCATCTCCGCCTTTCGTCGCTCCGATATGACCGAAAAATTTCGGTGATTTGGGGTCCATCAGAAATTCCGTCAACCATTTGGTGGTAGCGAAACCTGCCAGATCGGATGCGCGGGGCGTTGCGATGACTTTCTTCCCGTCTTTCATTTCCATGATGTTATGCCCTGTTCCATCATGCCCGTTCCAGGTATGACAGATGCCGCAGTGACGCGCGAAAATCAGAGGCCCCATTGATTTGGGGTCGTTTCTGAGCAGGGAGGCGGGACCTTCAGGGGGAACGCCGTTCTCACTGGCCAGCCAGGAAGCCCGGGCTGCGTATGCGATTTCCTGTGAACGGTCGAGTGCATAATCTGGCGCACTGCGTTCTGTCTGAATGCCGTACCAGCTGATTCCGGAAATGATGAGTAAGCCACCTACATAAACAATAATGGCAACCCGCTGTCCCCACTTCTCACCCAGAACTTTTTCGTAAAAGGGAACCAGGACCAGTACTGCCAGAATCACCCCGGGTAAGACTGCGGTTACCAGCACTTCCATCTCTTTGGGCACCATATGCCGCAGCTCAAACAGGAAGCGGACAAACCATTCCGGTCGGGCAACGTACGGGATGGAACTGTCAGCAGGGGCTTCCAGTTTGATCTCGCTTGCAGGCAGATCTGCTTCCCAGTCGTGGTGCCCGACTGAGAGATGCTGATTTTTTAAAGTGGGATAAACCACCAGTTGGAGAATCACAATTCCGATCAGGATCAAAGCCAGTACCAGCGTACGAGTTGTCTGGTAAGGCCAGTATGGTTGTGTGATTTCGTCTTTGACCGGGTCATCTTCCTCCAGCTGAAAGTCAACTTCAGGGTCATCGGCTGCTTCTTTGATTTTCGCTGTCCGCAGACGTTCGCGGCGGATCAGAGCCATGTGAATGGTAAACAGCATCATGGCAATGACAGGCAGCACGATCACGTGAATGGTATAGAGGCGGGTCAAAGTCAGATTGCCAAATTCACTCCCCCCCACGACCAGGGACCGCAGTGTCGATCCTATGACGGGCATGGTTCCTGCAATCCCTGTTTCAATCTGATAAGACCAGTAACCTTTCTGATCCCAGGGGAGCGGATTACCCGTGATTGTTAAACCGACAATTACGCCGCCGATCAGCAGGCTGGTCCAGTAAATGAACTCTTTGGGTTTCCGGTATCCGGCTGAGATGATCACCAGAAAGATATGCACGACAATGGCCACAATCATCATATGTGCGGTGTAGTGATGTAGCCCCCGTACGAACCAGCCCAGGTCGACCTGGGTTTCAATATAATGCACACTTCCCCAGGCAGAGGCCTCCGAAGGACTGTAAACGGTCATCAGCAGTGCGCCGGTTACCATTTCCACCAGCATCATCAAAACGAGTGCCCCGCCCCAGATGAACTGCCAGCGGGAGCGTCGTTTGGTAGGGAAATTTAACAGAAAGATCGCGTGCAGGAAATTTTTGTATCCGGTTCGTTCATCGATCCACTGTTGGGCTTTTTGAGGCAGCACTGAAATCTCTCCCTAAGGGAAATCAAATTGATGAGTCTGTTAGTCAGTCAGTGAAAGAATCAAGGCAGGAGTTTCATTAACCAATGGGAACTTTTTCCGAGATACCGGTTTCAAATTTCTGGTATTCCACTTTGACCCACTGTTCTCCCCGGAAGGTTTCGATGGTTGTTTTCAGCTCATCCATTCCCCGTGGCTGTGGACCACTGACCATTGCGCCATCGGTCTGGAAAGTCGCTGCATGACAGGGGCAGAAATACTCTTCATCACCAGCGACATAGTCAACCACGCAACCCAGATGGGGGCAGGTGGAAGAAAACGCAGTGACGACCCCTTCCTGAGATTTACTGATCCAGACTGAGCCAATCGGCCCGGATGGATATTTGGTCCAGGCATCAACGCGCTGATCGTTGATGGTAAAACGCTGGGGAACACCTGGTTCCAGGTCTTTCAGACGCGTCAGACGGTAAGTTTTTTCTGTCTGCTTACCTCTTTTGAGAGTTGAAAACAAAAAGCCCAAAGCTGGTACTGCAAGTACGGTGGCGTAGATGGCACCCAGAATACTCGTGCAGTGTTTGAGGAATTTTCGCCGTCGCATGGTGTGAACCTTTAAATCTGAAAAGCGCCAGTCGTCAGTTACCAGTTCGCTTTGAACTGATTGCATTCTGATTCAAACAACGGGTGCCTTAAAGGGTAACGGTTTAATTTGTTCAATCTTGGACAGTATAGTACTTAGTGGAGCTTTCAATGGCAGGTTGCAACCGGTTTCAGCCAGTTACATTTGAGGAGGGAATCGTGTCACTAAAATCCAAATCTAAAATTGAGGTAATCAGTTCAAAACTATTTTATCAGATCCAGTCAGTGTTTACGAATCTTTATTTTTAAGTCTAGTGATTTCAATTCCTTAAGACAACAGAATTCATAAAAAAGGATTGTAATGTCCAGAATGGCTGGGTTCAATACTGGAATTCCCGGATTGGCTGTAACCAAAAAAAAACGGCTCTCCCGTTAAGGAGAGCCGTTTCGATACTTCGATTCAGTCAAGCTGAAGGCTTAATTGAACTAGTCAATCAGACCGAACAGGTTTGACAGGCTGTTTCCGCTCAGACGACGAGTCTGCTTCTGGTTCTGCAGACGGCTGGGGAAGTAAGCTTTAGGATCAGAAGCAGGAGCAGGAGCTGCAGGAGCAGCAGATGGTGAGCATCCAGCAGGAGCACATCCGTTAGAAGTGCAGCATGGAGTTTCACAGCAACCTTCAACAACTTCGTATCCACACAGTTCCAGAGCCTGAGTCGCTTCACGAACAACCTTCTTGTCGCAGTCGCCCAGAGCACAAGTCAGAGCAGCTGTCAGCTCAGGAGAGCATCCACAGCAGTGCTTGCGAAGCTGGTCGCCGATTTCATCAGCAGCTTTAGCACGAACGCGTTCGTCAGCGTCGTTCAGAGCGTAGATGAAAGCACACATGATCTCAGGATTGCATTTGCAGTTGAAGTGGTCACCCAGTTTGTGGATCGCTTTGCGACGGTGTTTAGCGTAGCAGGCGGTCTGTGACTGGTAGATCAGTTCTGCAATGACGCAAGGATCTGCGTTGCAGCAAGGTTCTTCGTTGCAGCAGCTGTCTGCAGCAGGAGCAGCACAGGTCTTAGGGGCTGGTGCACAGCAAGCTTTGGGAGCTGGAGCACAGCAGGCCTTTGGAGCTGGAGCGGCACATGCTTGAGGAGCAGGAGCACAGCAGGCTTTAGGGGCTGGTGCACAGCAAGCTTTAGGAGCTGGTGCGGCACATGCTTTAGGAGCAGGTGCACAGCAGGCTTTTGGAGCTGGGGTGCAGCAGTCATTCTTTGGAGCTGGAGCACAGCAGTTATCCTGGGCACAGCCAGAATCTGAGCAGCAGCGTTTCTTGAACCAACCACGCAGTTTGCGAGCTGGTTTGCAGCATGCAGGAGCAGCTTCACAGCAGCAAGGTGGTTTAATGTTAGAGCACTGACGTTGGTACGTATAAACGTTAGGCTCGCATGGTTTTGTAATAGTTGGTTTACAGCATTCTGGTTGACAGGTCGAGGCACATTCACAGCTCTTTGCAGCCCCGCAATTAAGCGAAAGGTCAAAAAGATCTGCTTGTGCAACGGCATTCATCCCCAATGCCACAACAAATGCACTTAACAGACTAATCCATTTCATAGAACAGCGTCTCCTTCTTGGGTCGTTTTCTGACCATCATAGACAGATTGATGTGCCTCTTTTGTCACATCAGAGTGGTTACGGCGCGAATTTTGTTTTGTTCCTTTAGGGACTGCTTATTCGTCCAAGTTGAAATCATCAACTCGCGCTGGCTTGAATCTCAGAGTGTTCCCTGGGGTAACACTCTCACAAAAATCTTCTTAGTAATTTTGATTGCGGTCGATGCCCTTGGGAGCACCGCCTGAATTCACATCCGAATCGTTTCCTTCGATCGCTCAGATATGAATTCTCATTGCGACTGGTACAATCTATCGGCGTGCTGTAATCGTCGCTTGAATGTCTCAAGTCATTATCAGATAAAAAGGTTACGTCATTTTTCCTCACGATTATATGCGTCGTAACGGTTGGTTAAACTGGGAGAGATTTGCATCTGTCTCAGCCTGCTGAAGGGCCTGAAAACATGTAAGTCTGGGTAGGCTGTATGTCGCGGGGTGATATAGATGGGAGCTTCGCGGCTGTTCCTAATGTGAGGAGCGACCCGTTCCCGGGAGTTAATTTTGTTGGATGGTTTGCACCACCGCTAACTCCGGTCACGCGTAATTTGAGGCCATAAACTTTCACCAGACTGTCTGCAAGTCGTTTAATTTATACCGGTCAGGCCTGTTTCAAACGGTCACATGATTTCTTTTCAACATACCTGCTGTTTCAACTGCTCTCGAAATGGGAATTGTGCAAAAAACTGAAGATATACCCGATTCGCCAGTCATACTGACGAAGTGTTCTCCGTTAATTTTCAGTGTGGCTGGTGAGAAATGCTTTCTGTTGTAGCGATTGAACAGTTCTTGCATTTCCCTGTCAGTCCCTGCATAATGACGTTATTCATCAGGAACTGGGCCAGACAGGAGAGTACCAATGCGATCACTTCTCATCGTGAGCACAGTTTTTCTGTTTGTGGGATCTCCCGAGCAGGCTTCTGCTCAAAGGCATCATTCTGCACACGGGCACCATCACCATTCTCACCATTATGGTACGTCTTATCCTCGCTATTATGGACGGACGTGGGCTAATCCCGGCTGGTCTGTGAGTGGATTCTCCGGAAATACAAGTTTCAACTTTTCCTTTCCGGGAAGTTCCTATTATGGAAATCCCTGGGGACCCTATATGTATAACCGTTTTGGTTATTACAGCACGGATGCATTTGTTGCCGGAAGTCCGGTTCTTTTCTCCAGTGGCTATTCCTTAAACGGTTTCTATCCAATTTTACCGGGGCAAGGCTGGTCGACTCCTGCCGTGTACCCTTACAGTAATGTTCCGGGAACTCTACCGACCTTGCCTTCTTCTCCACAGGTCAATGGTCCTCCTGCTGCCAGAAATATCCCGCTTAATAATGCACTCCAGAATGATCTGGAACGCTGGAGCGATAAAAATTACCTGCCTGAGCCATCACGTAAGATTCAGAAATATATTGTTCCCTCGACCCGGCATGCCCGCGAGTTGAGTCTGCGGAATCAGGTAAAAGGGGATGAATACTTTAAGAAACTGGATTATCGCCGGGCATACGAACGCTACAAACTGGCTGCATCCCTGACGAAAGACCTGTCGACACCACATTTCAGAAAAGGATTCGCTCTCGTCGCTCTGGGAGATTATGATCGCGCCGCATTTGAGTTTAAGCAGGGACTGGAACTGGATCCCACCTGGCCTTCCACAGGAGAAAGTCTGAACGAACTGTTTGGTGCAGATCATGTGATTGCGAAAGATTCGATGCTGCATCAGGTCGCAGAGTGGGTTAAAGGAGATATTCGTGATCCTGAACGGCTGTTTGTGTTTGGTGTCGTCCTGCATTTTAACGGTCAGACCGAAGAGGCGCATGATGTCATGGAGACCGCTGCCCGACTCGCCGGTCGTGGTGATCACTTTCTGGCGTTCCTGAATCCCCAACCGGTACCCGTCGATCAGCAGGCCGTAAAGCAGAAAAACGGGAATCAGCAGGGTTTCGTTGTTGATCCTGCTAAAACCCGTCCGCCTGCGTTCGAATCAAAACCGACTCCGCTTTCACCAGCGAAACCTCTGGGACCAGCGCGTTCCCAGCCACTTTCCAAACCTTTGCCTCCCCCTCCTCAGACCCCTGTCAGGAAGCCTGCGGGCAACGATTCAGCACTGCCTCCCCTGCCTCAAAAGGCAGATGCACCGGGTGAGCCGTTGATTCCTCTGCCAGAGCCTGCTAAAAGTCAACCACAAGCACCGTTGTTGATTCCACCCAAATGATCTGAACCATCCCTGAGCGACTGGGCCTGATTTTTCCGATGACTGATTCTGCACATCCTCGACTGCTAGTGACATTGTGTACCTACAACGAACGAGAAAACCTGGAGTTATTAATTCCAGAGATTCATAACTATCTGCCGTATGCTGCAATACTGGTGATTGATGACAATTCACCCGATGGTACGGGAGATTATGCTAAAGAACTGAAAAAGACTGATTCTCGCATTCATTCCATCCATCGCACGGGAAAACTGGGATTGGGAACGGCGACGATTGCCGGTTTTCAGTATGCCATCGAAAATCATTATGATCTGGTGCTCAATCTGGATGCCGACTTCAGCCATCCCCCGCGATTCATGCCGGATCTCGTTGAAGCGACCCGGGAAGCGGATGTGGCCATTGGTTCCCGTTATGTTCCGGGAGGCAAAATCGAGGGCTGGGGGCCGAAACGCTATTTCATGAGTGGTGCCATCAACTGGTATGCCCGGTTATTATTGAGGCTCAAATCCCGGGACTGTAGCGGCAGCTTTCGCTGTTATCGGGTTCCCAAACTGGCTGAAATCGATTTTGCTCTGTTACGTGCGAAGGGGTATGCATTCCAGGAAGAGATCCTGTATCGCTGTCGCAGGGTTGGCTGCACGTTTAAGGAAGTCCCTTTCACGTTTGAAGAACGTCGGTTTGGAAGTTCCAAAATCAATCTGGGGGAAGCGTTCTCTGCGTTATGGGTGATGCTGGTGCTGGGAATTGACAACTGTCTGGGAAAACGCGTGCGTACCCTGCCTACTGACTCTACCCGGTAACCTGAGTTCTACCGACACAAAGCTCAGGAATGACTGTGGGAGTCATCCGGGAATGTGCCCTCTCTTACTTCACTGGCATATGCCTGCACAGCGGTTTTCATCTCTGCAGCGAAATTGGCGTATTTCTTGAGGAAGCGGGGGTGAAAGTCGGCATTCATTCCCAGCATATCCGGTGTGACCAGTACCTGTCCGTCGCAGCCTGGACCTGATCCGATCCCGATAGTGGGGACATTCACTGTCTCTGTAATCTTTCGGGCGATGGGAGCCGTGATCATTTCCAGGAGAATTCCGAAAGCGCCGGCCCGCTCTACAGCCAGCGCATCCGCGATCAGCTGATCTTCATCACGTTGAATTTTTCCCATACTGCCAATCGCACGGACAGACTGTGGTTTGAGACCCAGATGTGCCATCACCGGGATATCTGCAGATGCAATGGCTTCGATCGTCTTCACCTGATTGACGCCCCCTTCGAGTTTGACGGCGTCTGCACCGGTCTCTTTCAGGATTCGTCCGGCATTCTCCAAAGCCTGAGCCGGGGAGATATGAAAGGACATAAAGGGCATGTCAACGATGATCAGCGCCCGTTGAACGGCACGGCTCACAATTTCCCCATGATAGATCATTTCATCTACCGTCACGGGCAGTGTGGTGCTCTTGCCCTGGACGACCATTCCTAAAGTGTCGCCTACCAGCAGGCAGTCCAGACCGGCTTCATCCAGAATTTTTGCAGACAGGTAATCATAGGCTGTCAGCATGGTAATCTTCTGTTTTTTCTCTTTTGCAGCAAGAAACCGGGGAACAGTAAATTTCTGGGGCCGTGCGGCGGACGCATCTGACACGGAACTCTCCTTAAAAACGCTCAGCAAATCTGAATCTGGACTGGGTAAAGGGAAATCATCTCTTTAAGTAATTGTAGACATCATCATTAGTTGGAGGGTTCACAATATGAAAACTCAGACCTGATTCGCAATACTCGGGTCCGGTTTTCTTTGAAATCAGCGTCGTGGTAATGGGTGTTGCATTTTGCGCTGTTTAATTCTGCAACAACTGTTGCGTTATGCACCACCTAGATGTGGAGGCAATTCTATTCAAAATATCTCTGAAAAATGTAATCGACTAATATTTATAGGCTTAGGGAAAATTTTGAAGATAATTTTCTGAATGGTACGGCTTGTGCATAATACTCATGGCAGCGATGGTGGCAAGCGTTGGCCCGCACTTGCTCCATTCAGCACAGAAAAGGTGCTTCAGTCATTCAATGATTCGAAGCACCTTTTTTTTATGCCTTCATCTCACTTCTCGAAATCAATCTCAACCCTCATTTTCTGGTCCTGCTTAAAAACCCTTCCTCCGGGCATCTGGAATTCCTGAGCGTACTTCATTAGGATTGTGACACACTTCCGGTTCGTAAGCTGGCTGTGTTTCAGAATTACAATTCACACGCAACTTCTCTGACAGGAGAACTTTCAGTAGTTTTCTAACAGGGAGAATGCATATCAGGAGGTCACCTAACGTGCCAGAAAAAGTCGTCGTGATCGGATCAGGACCCGCTGGTTGGGCAGCTTGCATTTACACATCTCGAGCCAACCTGGAACCCCTCTGTTTTGAAGGAGCGATTTCGGAAGAAAATCGACTGCAGGGGACTCTCCCGCTGGGACAGTTGGCTTTAACGACTGAAGTCGAGAATTATCCCGGGTTTCCTGCCGGGAATCTGGAATCCTATCTCGATGGCTCCATCGATAAATCAAAGCGACAGTATATGGCTCCCCACCTGGGGCATGGAGTCAGTGGTCCCGAGTTGATGGAACTGATGCGTCAGCAGGCGGTGAATTTCGGTACCAAAGTTGTGACCGATGATGTGGTTGATGTCGATTTATCTGCGCATCCTTTCAAAGTCACACGCGCGAATGGTGAAACGGTTGAAGCACTTTCGATCATCATTGCCACCGGAGCCCGGGCGAACTATCTGGGGCTCGAATCGGAAAACCGTTATAAGAACATGGGAGTTTCTGCCTGTGCCGTCTGTGATGGAGCGATGCCCCGTTTCCGCAATCATCCGCTGGTGGTAGTGGGCGGAGGGGACAGTGCCATGGAAGAAGCAAATTACCTGACCAAATTTGCGTCCAAGGTTTATATCATCCATCGTCGCGATGAATTCCGTGCCAGTAAAATTATGGCAGATCGGGCACTGGCCAATGAAAAAATCGAAGTGAAATGGAACTCGGTCGTCGAGGAAGTTCTGGGCGATGACGAAAAAGGTGTCACCGGAGTTCGGATTCGCAGCACGGTTGATGAAAGTCAGACCGAGGATCTGGAAGCTGCCGGCTATTTCGCAGCTATTGGTCACACACCGAATACGAACTTCCTCAAAGGGCAGATCGAAACGAACGACAAAGGCTTCATTCAATGGCAGATCCCCTTCCGAACGAACACTAATGTCGAAGGTGTGTTTGCCGCGGGGGATGTGGCCGACGACAACTACAAGCAGGCGATCACGGCAGCGGGCAGCGGATGTATGGCTGCTCTGGATGCCGAACGCTGGCTGGTCGAAAAAGGTTTTGAATAAGCGTACTCTGATTACTAACTGATAGATTCCCGTCTGAAAGGACGTATAACGCATGCTGACTCAAGAAGGTTGTCTGGCACGACAGAAACGATTGTGGGAAACGGTTCCCGATCACCTCGAATGGATTCTGATCGCGGATCCCCGTCACGTTCTGTATCTTTCCAACTTCCTGGTGCAGCCCTGCAGCTTTTCACGGGGCGAGCGGGCTTTGCTGTTGCTGGATCGTGAGAAGGGCGTCACGTTGATTGGTGATAACTTCACCCTCCGTTCCTCTGCTGCCGAGTTCTATGTCGATCACGAGGCGATTGAAACCTGGTACGATCATAAGCACTCAGTTGAAAATCGCGATCATGCGTTGTTCAAAGCCTTGAAGTCGGTGGTCCCTCAGCTGAAAGGTCGCCCCGGTGCGATTGAAGCGGAATGGCTGCCCGTAGGAGCATTGCAGGAACTGGAGATCACTCAGACCGATGCAACTCTCGAACTGGGGACGACTCTGCGTCAGCTGCGTCGTCAGAAGCATGCCGACGAAATTGCTTTGCTCAAACAGTGCATGCAGGCCTGTGATGCCGGTCATGCCTGTGCCCGGGAGATCGTCGAAGCGGGGAAAAGCGAATTCGACATCTTTCGTAAGGTCCAGGCAGCGGTGCTGCAGGCGGCTGGTCTGCCCGTGATCATTTACGGCGACTTCCGTGCTTCTACCCCTGCAGTACCCAAAGCGGGCGGCTTGCCTACAGGCCATGTTCTGGAGAATGGCGATCTGTTCGTTCTGGATTATTCTGTGGTGATCCACGGATATCGCAGTGACTTCACCAATACGATCGCAGTTGGCGAACCGAGTGCGGAACAGAAAAAACTGTTCGGTCTCTGTCAGGCCGCCATGCAGGGAGGCGAATCGACGCTCAAAGCGGGAACTAAATGTGCTGACGTGCATGCAGCGACCGCCGCTCCTCTCTGGGATGCCGGCTATAAAGAAAACTTCCAGCATCATGCCGGTCACGGTCTGGGGCTGGGGCATCCGGAAGCGCCGATCCTGGTTCCGGAAAGCATCGATACGCTTCTGGCGGGAGATGTGGTGACCCTGGAACCCGGTGTGTACGTGGAGGGGGTTGGTGGAATGCGAATCGAGCATAACTATCTGATCACGGAAGACGGCTTTGAGCGATTGAGTAATCACGTCATCGCGCTGAAGTAACTGGACTGGGCATTCAATCTCAAATCAGGTATCCGTGACTATGTCCTCTTCTGATTTCTCGGAATGGATAGAAGACGACCTGCAGAAACTACGGAAAGCAGGTTTGTTGCGTTCGCGACGTACCTTCAAACCGCTGCCGGACGGACGTTGCCTGCTGGAAGGTCGGGAACTGATCAATCTTTCCAGCAACGACTATCTCAACCTGGCACACGATCCACGTCTGATTTCAGCAGCGGTCTTGGCTCTTGAGGAAACGGGAGTCGGTGCCCGTGCGAGTGCCCTGGTCAGCGGTCGTACGGAATGGCATGCGCAACTGGAACAGCGGCTGGCTGATTTTGAGGGGACGAACACAGCGATTCTGTTTCCAAGCGGTTATGCTGCGAATCTGGGAGTCGTATCTGCCCTCGCGGGTGAGGGAGATACGATCTTCTGCGATCGGCTGAATCATGCCAGTCTGGTTGACGGATGCCGGCTCGCAGGGGCAGCCTTTCGCGTCTATCGCCATGATCGTCTGGATAAACTGAAACGGGAACTGGATAAAAAAACGGGTGATGGAAAAACCATCATTGTGACGGATTCCATCTTCAGTATGGATGGCACCTGGGCGCCTCTGGATCAACTCTGTGAACTGGCGGAGCAGTATCATGCGATTCTGGTGGTGGATGAAGCACACGGGACGGGAGTCTGGGGCGCATCGGGACGCGGGCTGGCTGAAGAATTGAATGTCGAATCGCGGGTCACCATTCGCATCGGTACGCTGAGTAAAGCGCTGGGAGCCATGGGGGGATTTGTGGCTGGCTCTGATTCCCTGATCGACTGGCTCTGGAATCGGGTACGGACACAGATCTATTCGACTGCACTGCCCCCCGCAGTCTGTGCGGCGGCCTGCGAATCACTCAATATTATCAACGCAGAACCGCAGCGCAGGCAGCAGTTGCATACGCAGGCGGATTTTCTGCGGCAGGAGCTGGCAGCACGGTCGCTGCTGGGTGACACTGCTTCTCGTGGGCCTGTTATTCCTGTCATTCTCGCAGCTCCTGAAAGAACGATGGCAGTTGCAGCAGATTTACAGGCCGCTGGCTTTCTGGTGGGAGCAATTCGGCCACCCACGGTCCCCCAGGGAACTTCGCGACTGCGAATTTCGGTTACCAGTGCCCATCAGCGCGAGGATCTGGAGCGGTTTTTAAAAGCATTGGACCATTCCCTCGCCAGAGACGGGCAATCGCGATAAGGTATGCAGATCAGGTTTTTCTACTCTCCCGCTGAAATAAAAGACACAGCTTCTGTTCAGGCAGATCTCATCAACGTTTGAAGTACCCCTATGAATTTTCGTGATCAAATTAAAAATGAATATCCGTTTGAATCTCATTGGTTGAAGATCGACGGTCATCAATATCACTATCTGGATGAAGGCGCAGGCCCGGTTCTGCTGATGGTGCACGGCAATCCAACCTGGAGCTTCGCCTGGCGACGTCTGGTGAAACAGCTCTCTCAAAAGTACCGTGTGATCGCAGTCGATCACATGGGATGCGGGTTGTCTGACAAGCCGCAGAATTATTCCTATCAACTCGCGACACATATTGAAAATCTGAAAACACTCATTCAGGAACTGGACCTGCAGAAGATTACGCTGTTTGCGCATGACTGGGGCGGTGCCATCGGCATGGGGGCTGCCGTTGATTTGCCAGAACGGTTTCAGCGGTTTGTGCTCATGAATACGGCCGCTTTTCGTTCCCAGGAGATTCCGCTGCGGATTGCCGTCTGCCGAATCCCGTTTCTGGGGGCCTGGGGAGTGCGTGGTCTGAACCTGTTTTCCGGGGCTGCTGTGAAAATGGCGGTCGAGAAGCCCGAACGGATGACTGCGGAAGTCAAAGCCGGTTTTCTGGGGCCTTACGATTCCTGGAAACATCGCGTCGCCGTCCACCAGTTTGTGAAAGACATTCCGTTGAAGTCATCACATCCCAGCTATCAGTCGCTGCAGCATGTTGAAGAGGGGCTGCAGCAGTTCACAGCACATCCCATGCTATTGATCTGGGGCGAAAAGGACTGGTGTTTTACCACCAACTTCCTTGACGAATTTGAACGTCGATTCCCGACAGCGGAAACATTGCGGATCCCCGATGCCGGTCATTACGTGTTTGAAGATGCACACGAAATCATGCTGCCCCGGATTCAAGCCTTCCTGGAGCAGCATGCCTGATCGGGTTTAAAAGTCACCAAAGTCTGGATTGATCAGGTGCTCGGTGCTGCCCAGGTGAGAAACTTTCTCGATTTGCTTGCGGGGTTTCTGGGGTTTATAAGCTTCAAAGCCGTCAACGCGAAACTCAGTCACCATGTGGTTGATCCGGTTCTCGATATTCGTCAACTGGTCACCTTCATCCGGAGCGACGAATGTGAAAGCAGCCCCTTTCTGGTTAGAAGACAGGCGACCGACGCGACCAATGCGGTGCACATAGTCATCGCTGAATTCCGGAATATCAAAATTGATGATGTGGGAAATACCACTGACATCAATTCCACGGCCCATAACATCGGTAGCGATCAGCAGTCTGATTTTTCCTTCGCGGAATTTTTTCAGAACCCGGTCGCGTTTAGGTTGTGGTAAATCTCCATGGATGGCGGCCACATCTTTAAGTTTTTTCGAGAAGATTCGATCCAGTTTGTCAGCACCACGTTTCGTACGCGTAAAGACAATCGTCTGTTTCGGTCGTTCCTGGAACAGCAGACGAGACAGCAGTTTGATTTTGCGGTCAGGATCGACTGTGATGTAGTACTGATCGATGGCATCGACGCTGACTTTATCTTCAGAAAGGTCGATCATCACCGGATCCTGCATGTAGCGATTTGCCAGTCGTTCAACAGGGGGAGGTAAGGTCGCTGACAGCAGCAGTGTCTGTCTTTTTTCCGGACATTTCCGCAGGATCTTTTCGATATCCGGGCGGAAGCCGATATCCAGCATCCGGTCTGCTTCATCCAGTACGACAAATCCCAGTGTATTCAGTTTGAGGTTGCCGCGGTTAATATGATCGATCACACGGCCGGGCGTTCCCACGGCGATCTGAGCCCCTTTTTTCAGTTGATTTTCCTGGGGGCGGACCGGTTTGCCTCCGACCAGTACTGCGATGCTTAACGATTTCGAAGTGCATAGTTTCCGCATTTCAGCGGCGACCTGCTCGCTCAATTCCCGGGTCGGTGCCAGAATCAAAGCCTGCATTCCGGGCAGTCGAAGATCGATTTGCTGGAGCACCGGGAGTGAAAAGGCAGCGGTTTTCCCGGTTCCCGTGCGGGCCTGACCGATACAGTCCTGCCCTGTCACTGCGATCGGAATCAGTTCTGACTGGATCGGGCTGGGGGTTTCATATCCTGCCTTGCTCAGATCCTTCAGAATTTTTTCATTCAGTCCTAATTGTGAAAAACTGGTTTTAGCTGGTTTTTTTTTCTTCTTTTTCTTTTTGGGATTCATATCCTGTGTTTTCCTGCTGAGGCAGGAGAAAACTCGCTCTGCGATGAGGCATTCCTGATCGGGTGATTACTCTGGCTGCGGATCACTTTCGCTGTCCGTACCAGATTGATTTAACTTGTCGAGACTTGCCTGTTCTCGAACCGAAACCCCAATCAAACGCTTGATGTCATTACTGTCAATGGCCTCTTGTTCAACGAGTGCTTTTGCCAGCAGATCAAGTTTCTCCCTGTTTTCTGTTAATATTTTCACGGCCCGCTCTTCCGCAGCATTCATGAAACGCTGCATTTCCTGGTCGATGACGTGTGCAGTTTCTTCGCTGCATTCACCTTGTGATTTCATCTCTTTCCCCAGGAACGGGTTTTCATCGGAGTGGCGGAATGCCACTGGCCCGATGACATCACTCATGCCCCACTGTCCCACCATTTTTCGTGTGATCTGGGTAGCACGTTTAATATCGTCTGCTGCTCCGGCAGTGTGTTCACCAAACACGAGGCCTTCTGCAGCGCGTCCGCCTAACATGAACGCTAGCTGGGAGTGGAGTTGCTTCTCTCCCATGTTGTATCGTTCTTCATCGGGGAGAAGCTGAGTCACACCCAGCGCTCTGCCTCGAGGAATTACGGTCACTTTGTGTACCGGATCAATTTCCGGCAATAACCAGGCCAGCAATGCATGGCCGGCTTCGTGATAGGCTGTCATTTCCCTTTCTTTTTCGCTCAGGATCTCTTCGCGAGGCGGTCCCATCAGGACACGATCCCGGGCATTATCAAAGTCTTCATTATCGACCTGCCCCTTGTTTAAACGGGTGGCTGACAATGCTGCTTCATTAACAAGATTCTTCAGATCGGCACCGGAGAACCCAATCGTACCGGCGGCAATTTTCTGTAAATCAACGTCTTCCGAAAGTGGGATCTTCCGGGAGTGTACTTTCAAAATGGCAGCCCGCCCCTCTTTTGTGGGACGGTCTACAGTAATATGTCGGTCAAAGCGTCCGGGACGCAGTAAGGCCGGGTCCAGAACATCAGGGCGGTTGGTGGCAGCGATGATGATGACTGCTTCATTCTGCTGGAAGCCGTCCATTTCGCTCAACATCTGATTCAGGGTTTGTTCCCGTTCGTCATGACCGCCACCCAGGCCGGCACCTCGGATTCGTCCCACGGCATCAATTTCATCGACGAAAATGATACAAGGGGCGTTTTCTTTTGCCGTACGAAACAGGTCGCGGACGCGACTGGCACCCACGCCGACAAACATCTGAATGAATTCAGAACCATTGATGGAGTAAAATGGGACCCCTGCTTCGCCTGCCGTGGCGCGAGCCAGTAGTGTTTTTCCTGTTCCAGGAGAGCCCATCAGCAGCACGCCTTTGGGGATCTGTGCTCCCAGACGCTGAAACTTGGCAGGAGTCTTCAGAAATTCCACGACTTCCTGCAGTTCCGCTTTGGCCTGCTCCATGGCGGCCACATCGTCGAAGGTGGTCTGCTCTTCAGAGGGACGAAACCGCTTTGCCGGACTTTTCGTAAAATTACCCAGCATGCCGGATCCCATGGGGTCCGCAGATCGTCGCAACATGAACCAGAAGAACCCAATAATCAACAGTGGGCCGATTAACCAGGGCAGGATGTAGGCACCAATGCCGACGTTGGTGCTTTCTGCCTTGAAGGTGACTCCCTGTTTTTCCAGTTCGGGAAGCAGGTTCCGATCTTCAACCGGATGTGAAGGCAGAACGGTATTGAATTCCTCGGCCAGTTTTTCGTCTTTTTTCTCTTTGTCGGGATTCTCGGGTCTGGTTTTCCATTTACCTGTCAGGATATCACCATGGAAATCAACCGAATCAACGTTCCCCCGTTTGAGTTCTGAAACAAAGAAACTGTAATCCACCTTCGAACCGGTATTCTCGGGCGAGGTTTTCATCAACATCAGGCTGCCGATCACCAGTATGAGCAGGATAATCAGCCAGGGACCGGTCGATGGGGTATTCTGAATTTCTTTGCCTGGTTGTTTCTGAGGAGCTTTGCCTTTGGGAGGTGTTGCCTGGGGGTTCTCCGGAGGAGAGGCCATATGATGTTCCGTTCGTTTACTGAGATCTATTACTGTTTGCTGATAACTGCATTTCTCATGGAGTGACAATCACGTCGCATCAGCCGTCTTAGCGGAATTTTGTACTGGGAAATTACAGGTGACAGATGTTTCTTTCTGAGTTTCAGTAACATGTTGCTGATTCTATGGGAAAATCTGTGTCACAGGCAATGCTGGCAGGGTTGTTTTTAGAAAGGATCGGGTAAGCAATTAATAAATTAAGTGCTTCATAATTGGGACCTTAATGCATCAGGCCCTCGGGCAATGTCAATCCTTAAGGCCGTAGCGCACAATACACCAGAGCGCTTTCACGCCGTCCCGCCAGCCGATTTTCTTTCCCTGGTCGTAGGTGCGACCATCGTAGCTGATTGACATTTCAAAGATCCGGCACTGACGGCGAGCGACTTTTGCGGTGAGCTCTGGTTCGATACCAAACCGGTTCTGACACAGTCCCGGTGCGATCTCTTTGATGACTTCCTTTTTGAAGAGTTTGTAACAGGTTTCCATATCTGTCAGATTGAGGTTGGTAAAGCAGTTGGAAAGAGTGGTCAGAAACTTATTTCCCAGAAAATGCCAGTAATACAGGACCCGGTGTGGTTGATCTCCCAGAAAGCGGCTGCCGTAAACGACGTCTGCTTTGCCTTCAATGATAGGCTGCAGCAGTCGTGGGTATTCGGAGGGATCATATTCGAGGTCAGCGTCCTGAATCAGCATGACATCCCCCTGGGCTTCCATAAAGCCGGTTCGGACAGCGGCTCCTTTGCCCTGGTTCTGTTCATGGAAGATCACGCGGACCTGGTTTTGCGGATCGTTTTCCGCCTGCATCTGCTCTTCCAGTTTTCTCAGAATCTCCCGAGTCCCATCCGTGCTGCCATCATCCACCAGGACCAGTTCTTTCCGAATCGGAACTTCTTTTACCTGACTGATGAGATTCTCGACGGTTTTTTGCTCGTTGAAAATAGGGATCACCACAGACAGCAGGAAATCGGGAGGAATCGGATAGAAGCCAAGCTGGCGGCAACCAGCCTCCCCCAGGAATCTCTTGAGTGAATTGTACCATTCGTCGGTATAAGGATATCCGTGTTCATCCGCTTGAGGAACTGAGGTCATTGAGAGCTGGTCCATGGGTAACTTTAATTGATCGGAACAATAGGGAATATGAAAAACGGAGAATGCAATTCGTTGTCTTGAATTGTATCGAGTGGAGAATGAGTTAGATACTCGTTTCCGTATGTGGTTGCCGTTATGAGCGAAAACAGCTTATTCTGTATTATAAGTCGTAAATTCCAACTGCAAGAGGAGTTTCTGTTTCCTTTTTGCTTTCGATACTGGCGAAGTAGAACAAACCGGTTTACATTATCCATACTGTCAGACCGAATCTGCGAGTTATATCGCTTATTCAGGTTTTGATCATTAACTGTAACTGTACGACTGATATTGCAATCGCTGAGGAGCGCTCATGAAATCGACAACAGTCTTGCTTACCGATGTGAGTTCTCAAACCTGGATCGAAGAGACCCTGATCAATGCAGAGTCTCACCCCGATTTTTCCAAAGAGCTCGGCTGGTTCATTAAAAAACAGCAGATGCATGGCGGCACCTCCGAAGGCGTCGACCTGATCACCTTACACAATGGAGCGTTAACACTCTCGGTTCTACCAACCAGAGGCATGGGCGTCTGGAAAGGGCAGTATCAGGAAACTCCTGTTGGATGGGACTCTCCCGTCAAAGCTCCTGTGAATCCGGCGTACATCGATCTTTCCGAACGTGGGGGCCTGGGCTGGCTGAGCGGCTTCAATGAGCTGATCTGTCGTTGCGGCCTGATCTCGAATGGTCCTCCCGGTAAAGATCGGGGCGGAAATCCTCTGGAATCGGAATTAACACTGCATGGACGGATTGCTAATACCCCCGCACATTTTGTGAGCGTGACCCTTGATCCGGAGGATGGCGGCTGGATCAGACTCACCGGGCAAGTTCAGGAAGCCATGCTGTTTGGCAGCCAGTTGCTGCTGGAAACCACACTCGAAACACAGCTGGGCTCGAACACGTTTCGAATTCGTGATCGGGTGACCAATCCTGGTGCAGACAATACTGAGTCTGAACTCTTGTATCACATCAATGTGGGGGCCCCATTCCTGGGAGAGGGAGCCCGGTTTGAGATGCCTTTTGCAGAGATGGCGCCCCGGGATCCCCGCGCTGCGGAAGGTGTGAAGGAAATGAATACCTATCTCGGACCGACAGCAGGATATGCGGAACAGGTCTATTTATTTGATCCTGTTGCTGATGAGCAGGGATTTACTCCCGCTTTGCTTTCCAGTGAAGATGGGGGGATAGGGTTTCTGGTTAACTTTAAAAAGTCGACACTCCCCTGCTTTACTCTCTGGAAGAATACGCAGCCTGAGGCGAGTGGGTATGTGACTGGCCTGGAACCGGGAATCAATTTCCCGAATTTTCGTGCAGAAGAGCGGGAACAGGGGCGGCTCAAGAACCTTGGTCCCGGAGACAGCTACGAGACGGAATTTGAAGTCTCGATTTTGAATAATTCGAATTCAGTTGATGCCATGAGACAGAAAATCACGAAATTAACTGAACAGGCCCCTGCTGTGATTCACAGTGACCCGCATTCGAAGTTTTCATGAGCTGGCACAAGTATGTTTCCGCTTCGTTGATGCAGGCGGTCTGAATCGCGCGAGAATCGACGAAAAAATAGAAGAAATCAGCGATTTCATCACATTCTGCCGTCTATATGGCTGGAATTAAATCAAATGGTTCTGATATATTTGCTGGACTGATCTCCTGGGTGTATCGTTCAATGTGTTGTGCATTGGCCGCCGAGTGAGACGATTGGTTTTGGAGAAGTTAATATTCACTGGATGGTTGCGGGAGATTCTCTGATCTCTTCGCTTTTTTTTTCGATTGTTAGTTTGCGTTCATTGGCAAGTTAACGGAATTTCTGATGCCCGTTTCGGCTGCACAGACTCGTTAACGAAGAGACGTCTTTGTAACACTGGGACGGCTGATCCAAAGGATTTCAGATCCCCGAGCCCCTGACATCAAAATGAGACTGACTTTCCTGCAAGAATATGATTTCGAAATTTTAAGTGTAGTTGGACTTTTTTTAGTATGGTTGATCGTAATTTAATTCGAGAGTTTGGTGTTTCCGATGAAGACCTGGATGCCGCGTTCGCAGAGGTCATGCCGGAAGTCGATGCCGATGTAGAAGGTGATGAAAACGAGTGGGTACTGGATGATGTGTACGCTTCCGTCTCCTGTGCCTATGATGTCAATCAGATTATTGACGGTGTGGTTCTGAGTGTGGACGGTGAAGAGGTTCTCGTCGACATCGGATTCAAGAGTGAAGGTGTTGTCCACATCGATGAGTGGTCTGAAGATGAAGAACCTCCCAAGGCCGGCGACAAAGTTCAGGTCCTGCTCGAAGAAGTAGAAGATGAATTCGGTTTAACCATGCTCTCCAAGCGGAAAGCAGATCGGATTCGCGAATGGGAAAAAGTCATCGCGACCCACGCCGAAGGCGATGTGGTTTCCGGTACTGTGGTTCGCAAAATCAAGGGTGGTCTGCTGATCAATATCGGCGTGAATGTCTTCCTGCCCGCCAGCCAGGTCGATATCCGTCGTCCTTCAGACATCGCCAACTACATTGGTCGTACCATTGAGTGTGTGATTCTGAAAATTGATGAAGCCCGTCGTAACATTGTTGTTTCACGTCGTAAGCTCATCGAAGAAAAACGCGAAAAGCTCAAGCAGGACCTGCTCAGCAAAATCGAAGAAGGTCAGATCGTCAAGGGGATTGTCAAGAACATCGCCGATTTCGGTGCCTTCGTCGATCTGGGCGGAATCGACGGTCTGTTACACATTACCGACATGAGCTGGGGACGTATTAACCATCCCACAGAGATCGTCAAGATTGATGACGAAATCGAAGTCATGATCCTGAGTGTCGATCGCGATAAAGAGAAGATCGCTCTGGGTCTGAAACAGAAATCACCCAGCCCCTGGGAACTGGTCGAATCCAAATACCCCGTCAGTACCAAGGTTATCGGTCACGTTGTCAACGTGATGTCCTACGGTGCCTTCGTGAAACTGGAAGACGGTATTGAAGGTCTGGTCCACATCAGCGAAATGTCCTGGACCAAACGCATCAATCACCCCAGCGAACTGGTCAACATCGGCGATGAAGTCGAAGTTGTTGTTCTGGGCGTCAACAAAGACAAGCAGGAAATCTCTCTGGGTATGAAACAGACTCAGTCCAATCCATGGGACGAAGTCACCAAGAAGTATCCGGAAGGTGCCAAGGTCAAGGGAACTGTTCGCAACCTGACCAACTACGGTGCTTTCATCGAACTCGAAGAAGGTGTCGACGGTCTGCTGCACGTCAGCGATATGTCCTGGACACGTAAGATTTCTCACGCCAGTGAAGTCATGAAGAAAGGCGACGAAATCGAGTGCCTGGTGATTTCAGTTGATGAAGAACGCAAACGTATCGCTCTGGGTCTGAAGCAGCTGGCTTCCGATCCCTGGGAAACAGATATTCCTCAGAAATATCAGCCCGGTGCGATCGTTCAGGGAACCGTCACCAAGATTACCAACTTCGGCGTTTTCGTTGAACTGGAAGAAGAACTCGAAGGTCTGCTGCACATTTCAGAACTGGCAGATCATAAAGTCGAAAATCCAGAAGACATCGTCAAAGTCGGTGAAGCTCTGGATGTGAAAATCCTGCGTGTCGATACCGATGATCGCAAGATTGGCTTGAGCCGCAAACTGGAAGAACCCATCGAAGAAGAATCTGCTTCTGGCGAAGGTGGAGAACCAGCAACTGCTGCTGCACCTCGTAAGGAACTGATGGGCGGTACCGGTGGGGATGCTCCACTGTTTACAATGCCTTCAGAAAGCAACGAAGAGGCTGCTGTAGAAGAAGAAGCGGAAGAGAAAACTGAGTAATTCTCTTTTGCTGATTCCAGCATAGAAATTGAAAGCGACGGTCTAATCCAGGCCGTCGCTTTTTTGATTAATGATATGCTACGATCAGGTGAGAACTCCAACCGGTGGCGTCACGACAGAGAAAGAGTGCGCATGGATGGATCAGCCTCTTTTTATGCAATGGCTGAGCTCAGAAATTGTTCAAAACTCCTGTGCCTGTTGTATTTTAGCAACACCAATCATCCTGATCCGCATAATCGATACAGATTCTGCAGTTTCTGGTTTTCGCATCCTGGTTTTCCAGAGAGGGTTCAGGAATCGGACGTCTCTTGCCGATAATAATCCTACAGGCTACTGCTGTTTCTACACGGTAGCCTGTCAATTACTCATCGTGTCGAGAGGAAACGAGTTCCCGCGAACGGTTGCAAATCTAATGGAAGCCAGGGACAAGAACGGCTTTCCATTTGTCAACAACAAATAGATAACAGGTTTTCCATGCAGAAAACTGCTCGACGGCGTTCCTCTTCAGCCGTACAGAATCCATTAGAAACATATCTCAAAGAAATCAACGAAACGGCCCTGCTCTCTGCAGAAGAAGAGAGAGAGTTGTCGAACCGCATCGAACATGGGGATAAAGAAGCCCGTGATCGCATGGTGCGTGCCAACCTGCGGCTGGTTGTGAATATTGCCCGTGCTTACTCAGGCAAAGGTCTGCCTCTGCAGGATCTGATTGAAGAAGGCAACCTGGGACTGCTCAGAGCCGTCGAAGGTTTCGACCCTGAGATGGGGACCCGCTTCAGTACTTATGCCAGTTACTGGATCAAACAGTCGATCAAACGCGCACTGGTGAATTCAGCCAAGACCATTCGTATTCCGGCCTACATGGTTGAACTGCTTACGAAATGGCGACGAGCGACTGCACAACTGCAGGATACTCTGGACCGCACACCGACGACCGAAGAAGTCGCCCGTGAGCTGGATCTGCCACCGAAAAAACTGAAGATCGTGAAGAAGGCAATTCAGCTTTACAATTCTTCTCCTCAATCGGAACAACAGGATGCCGGCTGGTCACTGGGAGAAATGATTCCCGATGATCGCCTGAAAGGCCCGGATGACGAACTGGTTGAGAATGACAATCTCAAACACGTCTTCCGTCTGCTCAAAGAAATTCCGGAACGCGAAGCCAATATTCTGCGGATGAGGTTCGGTCTGGATGGTGATGAACCCAAGACGCTGAAGGAGATCGGGCAGGCATTAGGTCTTACCCGGGAACGCGTCAGGCAGATTGAGAGTGAAGCATTGAAAAAACTGGCCAAAGAAATCTCCGGCGAGTAACCAGAGCTTCCGCAAAAAAAATTATGCAATAAGGCCAGTTATCGACTGGCCTTTTTTGCATTGACGGGGACGACTTGTGAATCGTAAATGGTCCGTCTTTGTTTTTGATCAGAACTGCGATACACGTTTGCCAGCTGAACCATCAGTGGCTCCAGCTGCTGGTAGTATTCATCCAGATTGGCAAAGGAAGCTTTGCGTTGTTTCAGTTCCAGGATTTTGATTTCCAGTTCGTCTCGAAGCCGCTTCTGTTCGCCTGACACGAGCGTCAGACGTTGCGTTGCCGACAGAATAAATTGATGGGCACGATAGCCGTCAGGCAGTGAGGCGGCTGTCTTTACGACGGATCCGGGAGTCTGATGTAGGCCCTGGAACTGATCGCCGCGTGTCCCCTGCTGATCGGCGTTGTCATCCAGCAGGGCATGCTCGGTCGCCAGCTCCCCTTTTTCCAGATAGAATTCCGCGGTCTGACGACTGGCAGCCAGATACGCTTCCAGCAGTGAAATCTGGCCGTCATGATCCAGGTCAGCCAGTCTATCACTGGCGGCTGTGGAAAGAAAGTTGCCGAAATGGGAGAAGTAGAATTCGTGTCCCGTTTTGGTCGCTGTAATGACAACCCGGTTTTCCGCAGAGAGCACTTCCAGGAAAGGGGCGCTTGACGAAAAGCAGTTGATCACCGCCAGTGGATGTTGAATGGCATGACAGGCTTGGTTTAATGCATCTGCTGTCAGGTCCGGTCCGCGTAGATTGAAGCGGGCGTTTTTGCCGTCAAAGGTGCCATGTCCAATCAGAATCAGCCAGGTTGCCGTATGGTCTGTTTGCTGGCTGAGTTCGTGCAGAACCAGATCCAGGTCGCTATGCCGGGCATCTACGCTGTCACCGATCAAGATCAAATCTGCCTGTTTGTCGGCTGCCAGCTGCTGCCAGCGTTCGGACCAGTCGGCAAACTGCTGTCCGTATTCCGACGTCCCTTCCGCTCCTGTCACCACGATCATTCGTTCGGTCTTCTCTGCGGAACTCGCTTGCTGTGCAGATGCTGTCTGGCTGTGTACCAGCAGGCAGAGACTGAAGAATCCTGTCAGAAATCGATAAAGCTTCATATGAGGCATCAGGGCAATCCTTTCCAGCGTCGCAATGACCATTCACCAAACAGGCATCCCAGAACGAGCAGCAGTACCCAGGGATGATGCCAGAGTGGAGAGATTGATTCTTCTGTAACCGGGATTTCGCGTTGATCGATTGAACGGACAAATCGAGTCAGGTGTGAAGCAGGAATGACTTCTCCCTTTGACTGGTGTGCCAGTTGTTTTAATAACGCGAGATCCGGATTCACCGATCGGAACTCGACAGTTTCCGGGGCATGAACCCAGCCACCTGTCGTTGTGCTGGTTTTTGATTCAGGAGTGGTCACGCGGGCCGCAATGGAATAGCCGCCTGGTAAGTCGGGCAGATAAACAGCCTGGTATTCGCCGGGCTGATCAGCTACCGGCTCTGCGTTGAGTTTCAGCGTTTCCTGATTCGGTGTGGTGATTTCCAGTTCGACCTGGTAGTCACTCCGCTTCTGAAATTCCTCATCGCGGACATGGACTTTGATACGGGTACCAGCCGCGCCCGCTGAACTCTCTTCAATCTGCAGATTCACCGGTTCCAGAGCATCTGTTGTCATCCACCTTAACAGCTGCCTCCAGGCTTTGTTCAATTGGGGATCGGTTGTGTCTTCTTTTAATCGCCAGCGCCATAAGTCGCCAATCATAACCGCTGAGACACGTCCCAGGCCGTAACGCTGGCTGGCGATGGCAGGCTGCTGAGATTGTTGAGCCCCCTTGAGTTCTGCGGTCAGAATCGCGCCCGGTTTGGTGGAATCGACATGATTGACGGTTTTGAAAGCAGGCATCGCGGCGAGCCGATCGCGTTCGTCCGATTCGTTTTTATGATGGCGCATCCAGGGTTGCAGCCAGCCGTCGCGGGTCAGATCAAACTGGTAGTCACTTTCGACAGCGTCAGCAGTTCTCTGAGTAAAATAAACGGGTAACAGCTGTTTGAGATCCGTTTTGTCGTATCCCCCCTGCTGGAACGACTCCTGGCCTCCCAACATGACCAGCCCGCCCCCTCGTTCAGAAACAAAGCGGGTGATCAATTCGATCTGGTCATGGGTAAAGAAGGCGGCTTCCAGATCGTCGATGATAATCGTTTCGTATCGAAACAGTTCTGTTTCCGTTTTCGGGAAACCGTCGCGCAATTCATCTGGTGACTGTGTATTGATTCGGACAAAGACAGGCTGATCATAGCGTTCGAGGTCGGCTTCGTTCTGCCGGTCAAAGCCCCTGTAGAGTGCATTCCCTTCTTCTCCGTCGCGGCTGCGAAAATCGAACTTGGTCTCTTTTTTGGCAATCCGAATCAGACCGACCAGCTGAATATACTCATCATCTTCAATCGCGCGACGCAGAAACTTGAATTCCCAGTTAGGACGTCCCGAAACATACAGCACGCGGTGTGCGGTTCGACCTCGGTCCAGTTTCAGAGTGCGCTGGTTATTGGCCAGTGTCAGTTCCGGTTTCGCGTTCTTTTGCAGTCTGGTTTTGATCTGATAAAAGGCGATTCCAGGTTGATCTGGTAGCACCTGAAACCGGATTTGTAACTGCTGATCGGGAGTCTCGATCTGACGGGTGACGGTTTCAACGACTTTCCCGGCCTGATCCAGCAGTTGTGTTTCCACCTGGCTCTGCTGGCAGTTTGTGGTCGAAAGATCCGTCAGAATTCGGATGGGCGCGTCTTCAAACGGGGAATAAGTGACGGACGTGTTCGTGATCGCCAGATCGGTGGCGGGAGTTTCGTTGCCGATGGGAACCGGATACACGGGCACACCTGGTTTTAACTGGCTGATTTCTTCCGCGGAGATGCCGTCGGTCATCAGGAGGATACCTGCTAAAGGGAGCTTCTGATAACGCTGATTCAGTTCATTGATGCTGGAAATGAGATTACTGTGTTTCCCGGCGAATGTCAGATGCTGTAAATCAGATTTTGCATGGGCGTGCGAGTCAACGGAGTACTGGCGTACGGAAAAGTTCTGTTGCAGATCAATCAGCCATTGGGGCTGAGATGAGGGCTGCTTCTTATCTTCTCCTGCGAGTAGTTGCTGAACCTGCTGCAGGCGCGTTTGACCTGTGTCGGGATCGGTGATCTGCAGGCTGGCACTGTCGTCCACCAGGACTGCAAACAGGTTGGTGCCCGGCTGAATTCGTGTACCACTCCATAAGGGTTCAGTCAATGCGATGGAGAGGATGGCAATAGCGGACAGTTTCAGGCATAACGCTGCTCCTGAGAGCGACTGTTTTAAAGTCAATGAGCGATAGGCGTAGAATAATAACGCGAATGCTCCCGCGATGACCGTCAGCGAGATGACAAACCATCCCGGCGCACCAAATTGAAGCTGTGCCAGATGCATCATTTTCCATTTCCTAGTTCTTCATAGTAACGACGGACCAGGTCTGAGTATTTTTCCGGAACCGGATCGCGGTCAATCGGTGCCAGCGATGTTTCCTCGCCTCGTTTACTGATTTCATTGGAGAGAATGTTTTGAAGTTCAACCAGCGGTTCCAGGATTTGTGCATTGATCATGTCTCCCTGAGGTGCTTTGGAATGACGTTTAAAATCCGCACGCATGCTCTGAGCACGTTCACGGATCTGAGCGACTTTACTGCGTAGCTCCGGATCCCCCACCATCTCTTCGACATCCCGCATTCGATCTGACCATTCCCGGAACTGATTACCGGTCAGCGGTCCTGAAGCAGGACTGCCTGGTCCCCCCTGGCCTCCTGCAGAACTGGATTGCCCTGCACTGCGGGACCCCTTCAACGATTTCGGAGCCAGCGATTGCGACGCAGGTGTTTCGTTTTTCTTTTGGCCTGACTGCCCCGATCCGGATCCTGCCTGTGCCGATACCAGCTGCACGGAAGGAGATTCCTGACCTTTTCCCTGTCCCGGTGATGAGCCGGGAGTCGATGCGGGTGAACCACCGGGAGAGCCCGATTTTCCAGGTTGACTGGATTTCGCATCTGACGAGGGGGACGGCTGTGATGATTTCTGGCCTGATTGGTTTTTCCCGGGAGCAGCGGAAGTTGGTTTGTTTCCGCTTTGCTGACCGGGTGATTGCTGGTTACTCTGCTTCGGGGCATTTTCTCCTGGTTTGGATGAACCTGGTTTGGATGAACCTGGTTTGGATGAACCTGGTTTGGATGAACCTGGTTTGGATGAACCGGGCTTTGTCGAGTTGCCAGGTTCCCTATGGTTGGTATTCGCTGCCAGGCTTTCTTCCTGCTTCAGTTCTGATGTCAGTGATTTGAGTTCCTGTCGGGCTTTCTTGAGTGCTTCCAGGTCATTTCCCAACACGCTCTCGGCGGCCATTTGAATGCCCTGTTTCATGGTGTCGATCCCCGCAGCGGCCCGTTGTTCTGCTTCCTGCGCCCGTTGCTGATCGCCATCCTTCAGAAACTCGGCTGCATTCTTTAATGCATCATCAGGACGAAACGGACGGGTTTTACGGATCGCATCGTACAGATGTTTCGAAAGCAGCGGTTCAGATTTCTCAGATTCCTGAACAACCTGCTTCATTTGCTCCATCAGGTTTTTCAAACGGTCTTCCTGTTCCTGCAACTGGTTTGCCAGTTCCTGTTGTCCCTGATTTCTGCGGAGCGATCTACGTTCCTGAGCTTGTGCCTGCTGTTGCTGTTGATCCAGCTGTGCACCGATTTGCTTCTGTTTTTCGTCGAGCTGTTCCGCCTGCTGTTTCAGCCCCCGCATCGTATCTGCAAACTGGTTGGCAGTCTTTTTACGGAAGTCATTTTTGAGTTGATCCAGCTGCTGTTGCGCGCGGGTTCCGGAATTCAGGGCACGAGAGATTTGCCCTTCTTTCAGGGACTCTGAGCTTTGTTGAAGGTGATTTCGCGTCTGTTCCAGTTCCCGCCGGGACTTTGACGAAGAGGGTTGTTTAGACTGATCCATCCGCTGAGCGACTTCATCGGCTTTCCTGAGCAGTTCTCTCTGACGCTCCCGTAATCGCTTCAGCTGGCGTTCGATTTCTTCGCGTTCCTGATCTGTTTTTGCAAATCGCTGTTTATCTGCTAAAGCTTTGAGTTGCTCATTCAAATCTTTCTGACGCTGTGCCAGTTCTCTGAGTCGATTGAGGATCTGCAGTGACTCACGATCCGGTTGCGTTGCCTGTGGCATCGACGCCTGGTTTTCCGTTTCATAACGCTGCTTTTGATTTGTCAGTTCCAGTTGCTGTAACTGATTCTGTGAACGGCTGCTGCTTCCCCCTTTGCTGCCGCCGCCGTTTTTGTTCTGCGAAACACGATGTTCGCGGGCACGGAGTTTGAGCAGCATCTGATAGCTGGCCTGTTCTGTGGAAAGGGCAGTCGTTAATGGTTCGACGTTCCCGGCTTCCTGAGACGAAGCAAGTAACGCGACCGTCTCCTGCATTTTGGCAGTGATCGATTCAATGATCGCTTTGGATTTCTGTTCTTTTACTTTGGCGGCCAGTTCCAGAGTCGCAGTCACCAGAGCCTGCTGAGCCTGTTTCAATGTGCCGACATCTTCTTTGAACGCTGTCGAGACGGTTGATTTGATTTCCCGACGTATGATCTTCCAGGTGGCACTAATAATCTGCTTCTGCTGCTCGGCCAGTTTTTCCGCCTTTTCCGCATTGCCTCCACTCTTTCCGCCTTTTGATCCACCGCCGGCTGACTGTCCCTGGCGAAAGATTTCTTCAAAGTGACGAACTTCCATGAAGAACATGTCGCTCGAGATACGCCGGGGTTTACCATCCGCTGCGATATCTTCGGCAAACAGATAATAAGAAATGAGCGTGTCGGGCTGCACCTGTAACCGTTCCAGGGATAACAGATGCTCCGCAGAGAATTCCAGATCGTTCTGTTCAGAATTCTTGAGCTGCACCGTTTGAGCCGGCTGACCGGGGATGGAATAGACGAAACCCACCTGCTGCAGGCCGTAATCATCGTTGACGGTCCCTTGTACGAGTGCTTCTTCAAGCGGTGAGACACGCGTGTCCCGGCCCGGGAAGGTAATTTTGATTTCCGGTGGTAAATTCGGGATCACAGCCAGATCAACAAATGGGGGCGTCCGGTTTTCTCGCTGGTCCGTGTCGATCAGCTTCAGGTTCCAGGTCTGGTTCGACTCCGCTTTCAAGGTAAGTCGAGCAGACAGCCCATCCGAAGCGACAGCCAGTTTCAGTGGTGGTTGCTCTTTCGCTTCCAGAGTGGCGGTTGAGACCGGTTTATTGAAGTGCGCCTCCAGTTCCACTTCTGAACCGATAATCGCGCTGATGGTCAGACTGTCTTCCAAGTTTTGTGCAGGCTGTCCGGTATAATCTGGTGGAGTGATTTTCGAATTCAGCTGGACCAGTTCAGGCAGGATATAAACTCCCACCTGAAAGGTTTCGGACTTCCAGTCTGCGGTCTGCACCTGATACGACAATGCTTCCGTAATGTCTGACAGACGTGCGGCGAAGACGGGGGCATCCAGATGTTTTGTCAGAGGCAGTTGTTTCAATTCCCCTGCTGCATTTTTGACGAGCAGTTCGGCGGTGTCGGGGGTTTTGCCTTTAAATCGTGCCGTGATCAGTAAGGGGTGATGTTTTTCGACTTCCGTTGTGCCTGGTTTGATTTCGACCTCATAGCTTGCTTCCGGTGCGGCGATAGAAGGTAAAGTATGATTTACTGCAGGAGCAGCCTTTAAGTAGGACAAGCAACTCAGACAGCTGATGAACCAGGCTGCGAAACAGAGCAAATGGGTCGTACTTTGCAGAATCAGCCTGCGGTTTGAGATTGCCTGTCTCCAGTCATGTTGTCTGCCATGCGTGAGAACCTGTTGAATCAAACGGTTCTGCAGAAAAGTGGGCCGCGTTTCCTGAGGAGCTTTTTCCAGTTCGAGAGTCGCCAGCAGACTGGTATCCAGATCGGGATAGGTGCGTTCAATCAGCGTGGCGATGGCATGTCGATTTGCCGGGGAGAAGCGATTTCCAGGTCGATACACGAGGATTCCGACAGCAATCAGAATCGGCAGGCCGAGCATGGCTCCCAGCAGAAGTGACTGGGCCTGGCGTGAGTCGACGGGGCTGAGCACAAACAGCGAAAGTAAAGTCAGTCCGCAGGCAGCGAGCCAGAGATAAGTCAACCGTCTCAGTTTCACGCTGGTCTGATAGCGGATAATGATCTGATTGAGTTGTTTAACGAGATCGGACAGGCCCATACTTACGCCTTTCGTGTCGCAGAAGTTTTGTCGGCAAACCATTTTGCCAGCAGTGTTTCCAGGCCCAACAGCGCGAGAGCCCCGAGAATCAACCAACGCCAGAGTTTCTGTTTCTGTTCCAGTTCGCGAACCTGTGCCTGGCGTCGAAGGTCGGCAGATTGTGTTTCAATAACAGAAGCTTCACCAGCCTGAATCAGTTTGACTCCCAGTGCCTCCAGTTGTTCCACAGGCAGTGGAGCCGTTTTACTTTCGTTAATATCCAGATTGACGGCAAACTGATGTGCGGCTTTCGGCTGATCTTCGGTGGTGATCTGATACAGGCCCGGCTGAACGGTTTCTGTGAAATCCTGCTGTCCGGCAGCAAGGTGGATCTGCGGTTTCGTGGGAGTACTGACGTGAACGAGCTGAACCGGTTCGGGTAATTTGACCTTCTGGCCGACCAGAAACTGAGTTCGTGATGCATTGAATTCTGTTTTGAGATTCAGGATCGCGTTCATGATGGGAACGAACTTGGTTGAAAGTGCAAACTGGCTTTCTTGCGGTGTCCAGCCAAATGTAGAGACAATTAACCGCCCTGCTCCACGGGGAATGCTGACCAGCGCAGGGTCTTTGTGATCAAACCGTGCGAGTACCTGATGGGACAGGCTGTCTGGCAGAGAGAGTTTCCGGTAGCTCCAGAATTTCAGGTTCGTGAAATCGGAAAATTCCGGAGCCTGAAACATTTGAAACAGTTTATGTTCGAAATCGATATTGGTGAGCAAGGCATAACCATTGACTTCCGTCGGTTCAATTTGTGTTGCTGCCTGTTCCTGTTTTGAGAGCGACAGCAGTGATTTGAGGGAGTCTGCCGACGTTTGATCGTTTAATGATAAAAGTGCGACGCCCCCCTGTTTAAGAAATTCGTCAACCTGTGAGAATTCCTCGGCAGACAATTCCCGGCTGAGAATCATCAGGTCGATGTCTGCTGTGCCTACAAGTAGCTGTGGTGAATCCGGGCCCACAGTGAGGAATTCAATTTTCCGTTCCGGCGTAGAAGGAAAGGCGCGTTTTACAAAATAGTCGGGAGTCTGAATCGAATTTTCTGCCGGAATCCCATAATGGACGATCGTCCGATTCTCAGTCTGGGGTGGTTGAAAATGAAGCGTGTTGTCAAAGGGATGATCATCGCCGTTCAGTTTGATCAGAGGTGTTGGCTGATCCGGTTTTAACGCAGGCAGACGCAGCACACGCGATTGGCCACGCGGCACATAAATCGATTGAGCGAGTTCAGGTTCGCCCGGACGCCATTCGTAGGCGACGGTGAACTGTTCCTGCTTTGAGTTGGAAGCATTCAGGATGCGTACGGTCGGCTGAGAACTGTCGATCGCCAGCAGTTGCAGTCCGGCGTTACTGGTCTGGGGTGTCTGGAGCGGATGCAGACGAACCTGCAGAGATTCTGGCCAGGAAAATTCCGCCAGGGAAGTGATCTGCGCACCCTCCTGAAAATCAGTGATGAGTTCGATCGTGCAGTTTTGCAGCGAAGTTCCTGTCGGATCAGAAATTGCCTGTTGCTGCAGCAGAGCAGCGATTTCCGATAAAGCCAGTCCCAGGTCCGTTGCATGCCAGCCTGGTGACAGGCTGCGAAGTCGTTCCCCGTACTGTTCTGTTAACGGGGGCTGTGCAGTCTGCTGTGAGGCCTGCAGAGGTTTGATCGGGTGTAAACTGGAATCGAATGTGTAGATCGAAATCTGGTTCTGCGCGTTTTCTTTCAGAATCTGTTCTGCCGTCTGAATCGCCTGATCCCAGAGGGAAGCTCTGCGCATGCTGGAACTGGTGTCAATCAGCAGAATCGTCTGCTTAACAGGCTCGGCGGTGGTTAACTGGAGATCGGTGTTCTTGAAAAAGGGACGCGCAAAGGCTGTGACGAGCAGGATGACGGCCAGCGCACGCAGTGAGAGCAGCAGCCAGTGTTCGATCTTATTTCTGCGATTGGTCTGAGGAGGTTTGTGTTCGAGGAAACGGAGGGAGCTGAAGAGCAGCACGTTCTTAGGCTGGTGTCTGACCAGGTGCAGCAGAATCGGGAGCCCGACTGCAATGATTCCCGCTAAATAGAGAGGCGTTAAAAAACTCAACTTGTTTCCTTCCCTCTTTGGTTTGTTCTCAGGCGGCGCGATCCGTCAGAAAATCAGAAAGCCCTACTTCCAAGGGGGTATCTGTCGTTAATTTGTGATAATGCACGCCCTGCTTGCGGCAGATGGTCTGGATTGACTCCAGGTGTGCGTTGAACTGTTCCAGGTATTGTTTCTGGGCCGCTTTGGGATTCAGCGAGATACGTTCTCCCGATTCCATGTCTTCGAAAATGGCAGCTTCGTGAAAATTCAGATGTACCTCCGCAGGATCCAGAATCTGGAACAGTGCAACTTCATGCCCTTTTGCCCGCAGGTATCCCAGCTGGGTATTCAGTTCATCCACGGAAGTCATCAGATCGGAAATCAACACGACCAGACCTCGCTTTTTGATCGTTTCCACGGCGTGTTTGAGGGGAGAGATCAGGTTTGTATGTGTGCCTTGCGGAGGGCGTTCGAGTTCAATCAGGATGCGTCTGAGCTGACCGCGGGTGAAGCGTGCCGGCACAATGGAATCGACGTGTTCGTGAAAGATGATCAATCCGCTGGCGTCGCGTTGCGTCGACAGGAAGTAGGCAAATGTGGCCACCAGCGTTTTGGCATAATCCGATTTGGAATATCCCAGGCTGTCAAACTGCATGGAGGAACTTAAGTCGAGCAGCATGTGACAACAGAGATTGGTTTCTTCTTCGAACCGTTTGATAAAATGCTGGTTGGAACGGGCCGCCAGTTTCCAGTCAATATGACGCGGGTCATCGCCGGGCGTGTATTCCCGATACTCTGTGAACTCGACGGAAAATCCGTGGTAGGGGCTGCGATGCAGGCCTTTCCAGGTTCCTTCGACAACCGATTTGGCCCGCAATTCCAGTGATTTAATTCGCATCAGGCAGGCCGGGTCGATCCGCTGCGAGATCAGCCTCTGATTCTGACTGGATCGGGATGTCTGTTTGAAAGGAAGTGTGCTCATGCTTCGACGGGCCTTTTGATAGTTTCGATCAGTTGTTGTACGACCGATTCGACCGTGATGCCCTCGGCTTCTGCACGGTAGTTGATCAGGATACGATGGCGCAGGACGGGGGCCAGCAATGCCTGGATGTCTTCCAGAATGACATGCACGCGTCCCCGCAGGACTGCCCGTGCTTTGGCACCCAGGATCAGGCTTTGCGCAGCACGCAGACCTGCGCCCCAGTTGACCCATTCATTGATGAAATCAGGTGTCGTTTCCTGTCGAGGCCGCGAAGCTGCACAGAGCTGAACCGCGTAGCGGACGAGTTCCTCTGCCACGGGAACTTCACGGACGAACTGATGAAACTGCTGGATGTCGCTGCCGGTAAACAGCGGCTGAATCGGCTCGGAATTGCGGGCGGTCGTCTGGGCGACGACTGCGACTTCGTCATCTTCCGAAAGGTAATCAATCACGAGATTGAACATGAAACGGTCCAGCTGTGCTTCCGGAAGTGGATAGGTGCCTTCCATTTCAATCGGATTCTGCGTCGCCAGCACGAAAAAGGGTTTATCCAGTTCATACTTAATGCCGGTCACGGTGACCTGCTTTTCCTGCATCGCTTCCAGCAGTGCGGCCTGCGTTTTGGGAGGGGTGCGGTTGATTTCGTCGGCCAGGAGGATGTTTGTGAAGACCGGTCCCTTGACAAATTTCATCGCCCGGGACTCCTGGGAATTTCCTGCGAGAATTTCCGTTCCCGTAATATCTGCAGGCATCAGGTCCGGTGTGAATTGAATTCGTTGTGACTTCAATTTGAAAACCTGTGCCAGGGAATTTACCAGGAGTGTTTTAGCCAGACCGGGGGCTCCCGTAATCAAACAGTGTCCGCCGGCAAATAACGCGATCAGGAGCTGATCGATGATTTCTTTCTGGCCGATGACTGCTTTGGAGATTTCCGCATCGATCTGCTTGCGGCTGTTCTGCAGCAGTTCGAAAAGGCGTTCCTCTTCACTGCGACTATCGGGTGAGACAACTTTAAGGTTCACGTTTCTGCTCCTGATAGAAAAAACTAAAATTTCAAGGCGCTGAATTCAGTGTGTCATGGCGTAAAAAACAATATTAATTCCCAATGGATATGCTTTCTTCTCGGAAAACTCCTGGAAGTACCATTTGTCTTCCCCTTCCCGTTCCCAGCCATCACCCAGGTCGGTATTGTGGCAGACGACGACAATCAGCCGCCCTGCATCATCAAAGATCCCGCGATAATGAACTTCTTTAGCGTCTTCCCGTTCCCAGGTGATACCTTCGGAGCGGCCCCATTGCGCAACGCCGATGCTGGGGACCTGTGGTTTTTCTTTCAGATCGTAAACGCAATGAAAGATAGGATGTTCCAGGGGGATGTCGACCAGTTCCCGTTCGGGGAAGACGCGTTTCATCTCCATCGCGAAATTATCCCACTCTGCTTCTCCCCAGAAATCATCCACCATCATGAAGCCGCCGTTCAGCAGGTATCGCCGCAGGCAGGTGGCTTCTTCTTCGGTAAATTCCAGGGAGCCGGGTTCGATCATGTAGATGAACGGGTAGTCAAACAGTTCTTTGTCGGTCAGTTCCAGGATGCGACCTTCCGGATCGACTTTCATGGAAGTGAGCTGCTGCAGGCGATAAGAGAAGTTTAAGTCACTGTCCGGGTAATCGGTGGCCCAGCGTCGCCAGCCCTGGTGGGAGTTATAGCGAACCCTGACGAAGGTAAAGACATCGTGCCTGAATTCCGGGTCGTTCTTCCACTCGGGAACACCATTGCGGTCCGCGGGGATGCTCCTGCGATACTGTCCAATGGAGATCGTAACTACAATCAGAGATGCGCAGATTACTGCTAGCGAAATCAATGATTTTTTCATGTCAGGCTCCTCCTGAGCCTTTTCAGTCCCTACATCAACCTGTGTATGACATTAAGGTGTGTTTGCAGTTAATTCGAGCAATAGTTGGTGTGCGGCCCTGAATCGAGGGGCCTGTTCGAGCGCGATGAGTGTGTGTCGTTTTGCTTTCTGTTTATGAGTATCCTGTAGCAAACGGGCGAGCTGATAGTGAGTTTCTGCAGGGTTATGTGGTTCTAACGCAAGAATCGCCTGATACGCGGCGACCGCTTCCGCAGGACGGTTCAACTGAATACAGGCAGTTGCCAGTCTCTGTTGAGTCTCCTGGTCAAGAGGATTGATCGCGTTGGCATCCTGGCAGGCCTGATAGACGGCGTGCCAGTTTTCCTGTTGCTGGTAGAGAGTCGCCAGTCGCTGAAAGACTGCGAGTGCGTTCGGGTTATATTTCGCGTGCTGTTCAAGATACGATTGTTCTACGTCAAAGCGTTCCTGTTTCTGGTAGAGGGCGGCCAGCCGCAGGCAGGCATTGTCTGCTCCCGTATATTGCGGATAGAGCCTGACCAGTTTTTTCAGGGTTGCTTCCAGCTCCGCAGTGCGGTTTTCCTCTTCCAGAATCCGGGAATACGCCATCAGTCCCTGGAAATGATGGGGATGCTCGCGGATCCAGTCATCGAATCGTTTCGTGTCATCACTGGTGAGAGCAGTCAGATCCTGTTCGGACCAGTCGACTTCAGACGCGAAATTATTCGCTTCTGCTGTCAGGTACGTAGCGAAATCCTGTTCCAGTTCTCCCAGTGTTTTCGTGCGACGTTCTATGGCGACATTGACCGGGACACCAGCCTGCAGATCACTCAGGATGGACTTCATGGCGTCGAAACCGAATTCATTAATCAGGTATTCCACAACCATGGATGACTGGTAGTAGGCAAACTGGATGTGCAGACCGCTTTTGGGGTTCAGGAAGGCGCTGCTCAACTCACTGATGGGAGTTGTTTCCCCTTTCAGAATCATGTCCCGGTACTGGGGAATCATCGTCTCACCCCAGTGAGGGTTTTTCTGGCGTTCTTCATAGACAGAAAGGCCTTCACTGATCCAGCGCGGCATTTTATTTTTTGTCAGTTCCAGCGTCACCACATGGCAGAACTCATGCCATAAAACCGACTGCCAGTTTGTGGGATGTTCTGATTGAGAAGCCGGGCTGTTGGCGGTGATGACTTTTCCAAAACAGACGCCCAGGTAACCAGAGACGGCAGGCATGCCGAAGGTGCGGACTGCGAAATCATCTGGATTGGGAAAAATTTCGACGGTGATTTTCTGATCGAGTTCCAGGCCATATTTTTTGCAGAGGGACTGTTTTGCTGCGTGCAGGAGTTTCAGAACTTCCTGGCCGTAAACTTCGGCTTCACGGGCTTCCATGCGTACGATGAAGGTTTCATCTTCCAGTGTTTTGAAACTGGCCAGCTGATCTTTGAGTTCCAGGAGATTGAATGTGGTCGTGTCATAACCGTCCTGCTGATGTGCCAGCAGAGCGTGTTCCCAGCCACTGACTTCGAGTCCCAGGCGTAATTCGTCCTGAGCCAACTGGATACGGGCTGGAATGAACTTAGCATCTTTCTGAAGTGCCAGACGCTGGTAGGCGGCTCCTTCGGAAAAACGATAGTGCTCGGAGAGGGCTTTTCCGATCTGGTAATCAACTTTGGGGTTCTGGTCATGGTGACTGAGCGCCTCCCAGTAACAGGCTGTTTCTTCATGCGGACGATGCTCAAAGTGTGCGATGACTGCCAGAGTAGACCAGGCTTCAGCCTGATGGGGATTGATATCGAGCACTAACGCCAGACGTTGTTTTGCCTCTGTATACTGCTCGGAATGGATGCAGCGATCGATTTGTTCCAGGTGAGCCGGGATGTAGTGGGGGTTGATACTCAAGACCTGGAGCATCAGTTTTTCAGAGCGCTCGGAACTGCCGGACTGCAGTGCTTTTGCCAGGCCGAACAGCAGGTCAACATCTTCGGGAATCTTTTTGGTCGCAGCTTCGAATGTTTCCTGTGCCAGAATAAAGTCGCGTTTGGATAAAGCCAGATTGCCGCTGGCGAGGTAAGCGTCTTTGTGTTCTGGATATTCCCTGATGGCACGATCGTAAAAGGACTCCAGGACAATGGCAGGATCTGCTTTTTTCAGGATGGAAGCCTGACCTAATGCGATCAGGCTGCTGGCATCGGTATACCGCCAGGCAGAGCGGCTGGCCAGTTCGTGAATACTGTTGAGGAATTCTTCGGCTGCTTCATGCTCATTATTGAGCTGATAGATCTCATATGCTTTGAGGCGAAGCGGCAGGCTCCAGGAATAACGTTTGAGTCCTGCATCGATGGTCTGTTTTGCTTCTGCATATTGACCGACGGCCAGTTCTGCTTTTGCTTTGAGCAGTGGCCATTCGGAACCGTACGTTTTTTTCAGTATTGCCGCTTCTGTTTTTTCAATGCAGGTCCGATACTGACCGGAATTGAGAAGTTGCTCACATTCTTCCAGATCATTCGCAAAGAGAGCCTGCTGGCTGAAAATGAGCAGTAGCAGGAAACAGAATGAGGCAAGAGAAAGAGTGCGGTTCACAAGTGTTTTGTGAGCGGGCCGGTTGAGCGAGGCGACCGGAAGTTCAGGTTTGAACTGGTAACGTTGCACTCTTTGCATATGCGCCCTTCCCTGGGAAAGTCCAATGTGCGAAATAAATTTCGCGATCATTGTGATACCGTACTTCAGAGTCGGATCCAAAACGGCTTCGTATCCGAAACACCGAAGGAAGTTACTTCTGACTCAAGTAGCGCTTGATGTAGGTCATAAGTTGGAGAGCCAACGGAGAACCATATCTGAATTTTGCAAAATGTGCAATAAGAATTTTTTTCAGGAGGGATAATTCTCAAGTTTCTTTCTTTTTGCCGGCAGGCCAGGTAAAGAAAAACAGGCAGCTCACTTTACTGTTTTGAAGTAAAGTGGCTGCCTGTTAAGCAGATCTCAAATTATGCTGAATGCAATTAAAGAAACTGTTTCAGCAGATCAACTGACTTTAGAATTCACCCAGAACCTGACCATCGTTGATGATAGAGAGTTTCTGATAAGTACCCATGGCAGCAGCACCTGCTGTTGAGTTGTAGTCAGCAGAGTTGATGTTCTCGCTGATGAATCGGACGGTACCATCACCCAGCAAGAAGTGACATCCACCTACGTGCTGGCTGCTGAAACCACGATGGGGAGCAGAACCAGAAGTCTTCTGGTTAATGTTAGTTGCTTGAGATACAACGCCCGTTGCGTCCTGCTCTAAACCACCGACAGTGCTGGTGATACCGGCAGTACCTGCGGCATTGTAGCGTCCACCAACCCAGATGGCAGCGGAAGGCTGAGTAATGGTGCTGCCGGTCTGCTGGAAGGCACGCTCACCAACCAGAATGGTGTTTGAGGTTCCGTCTGTAAAATCGCGGAAACGAACACTGCTTCGTGGGAAGAAGGCACCTTTGTACTGGTATGTGGTGTTCTGTGTTCCTGTCAGACCGGAAATGTGACCGGAGACAGCTGGGTAGCTCAGAGCACCGTAGCCGTTTGTGCCATCGGTACGCAGGTTGTTGACTACAGGTACGATCGATGAAGGACAACGATAGACGGGAATTGCAGTCTGCAATGCATTTGATGTCGAACCATAAGTATAAGTAGCCACTGGCAACAGCAATCCACCATTGGGGTTGATCGTGTTGTACAGAGGAGCTTGGTCAACGAAAGGGAGCAGGAAGGTTGACCAGGCCCAGTTGTAGTCGGTAGTGCCGCTGGCTGCGGCATTGGTGTAGCCCAGTGGGAAAACTCTGTGGGTATCAGCGTAGTTGTGAATGGCGATACCAATTTGCTTGAGGCTGTTTTTGCAGGTAGAGCGTCGAGCAGCTTCACGTGCCTGTTGAACAGCGGGAAGGAGTAACGCAATCAGGATCGCGATGATTGCAATTACCACAAGTAGTTCGATCAGTGTGAACCCGCGCTTGGGGGTTCCGGGACAACTCTTCATCTTAACTCCAGTTAAATTCGGGGGGGTTAGAGGGTGCCTGCGAGAAACGGCTGGTTTCTTCTATTTGAAGGTGGGTAGCTTCGAGCGCGTTAAACGCATTAGAAACATATACCTGTCAGGTAGAGGAAACAAGCAATCATTGAATATTGTTCAAAAAAAAACAAAATATTTTTTGAACGGTGTGATTGTGTGTCGTGTCCGGGCTCTAACCCCCCTTTTTACAAGGAGTTATTTTGGAAAAATATGTCAAGAAAAAAATGATTTACACGAACGTGGTTTTCTGTGCATGGGGAAAATACCATGTTCTGCAAATACTGGCACGATGTTTGATCAGCGTCGCAGCCGCTCAAAACGGGCCAGGGCCATCAACGGAAAGTAGGTCCGGTAAAGGTGGTATTTGAGATAGAATACCTTGGGGAACCCGGTTCCGGTGAAGGGTTCTTCGTCCCAGTTGCCGTCTACTTTCTGTGTTTCGAGCAGGTAATGCACTCCCCGCCGCACGGCGGCAGAGTCGATTTCGTCAGCCGCCATCAATCCCATTAACGCCCAGGCGGTCTGGGAAGGCGTTGCAGCTCCCTGACCACGAAGAGAGGGATCAGCATAACTGTCGGCGGTTTCCCCCCAGCCTCCCGATGGCTGCTGGTGGGATTTTAACCAGCCAACCGCTCTGACAATGCGAGGGTCGTCTGCACGAACACCGATATTCGTCAGCCCGACAATTGACTGCCAGGTTCCATACAGATAATTCACACCCCAGCGGCCGTACCAGCAGTGATCGTCTTCCTGCTGGCTCCAGACGTATTCCAGAGCTTTCTGGCAGGCGGGATGGCTGAGAGGCAGATCCACGTCGGCAAACGCTTCCAGAACGCGTGCGGTTAAATCGGCAGTACTGGGGTCGACCATCGCATTATGATCGGCAAATGGAACCTGAGTAAACAGTTCCCGGTTATTGTCTCGATCAAAGGCACCCCAGCCGCCATCCTTGTTCTGCATTCCCAGGATCCACTGCATTCCCCGCTGAATCGCACCAATCATGGGTTCAAGCAGGTCCAGATCTGCAAAAGCCTGTTCGCGAGATTCACTGCGACCCACGACGATTGCTTCCGTGCTGAGTTCTTCATCATAGGGGTTCCATTCCGGCGTGATGAGGAAGTCGGTCAGCCATTGGTCCTGCTTCAGCGTTTTCGGCATGCAGCGTCTGAGCGCCATGATGACCATCGCTGTATCGTCCACATCGGGATAGAACTCATTGTTGAATTCAAAGTACCAGCCACCCGGTGCTTGTGATTTGCTGGAGTTGACCCAGTCTCCCTGCTCCCGAGCCTCCTGGGAGAGGAGCCACTTCACACATTTGCGGATCGCGGGATGACGATTTGAAACTCCTGCCTCCCGCAGCGCAATCGTGCTGAGGGCGGTGTCCCAGACAGGCGATTTACAGGGTTGCAGGCGAATGCGATCGCCTTCTTTGATCTGCAGTTTTTTCAGTTCGCGTAATGCACGCTGGATGCCGGGACTGCTTTCTTCCTGTCCCAGACACTTTAATGCGATGACAGTCCAGATGATGGGCGGAAAAATGGCTCCCAGCCCATCGCTTTTATCAAATCGTTCGGTCATCCACTGATGTGCTCTGTTAACTGCTGTCTTGCGAAAAGGCTTCAGTCCCAGATTTTCAACGACTTTGACTCCCTGATCGACAATCTGGAAAAACCGATGCCAGTTGAACCAGGTTTTCTTCGAAAGAGAATCGAGTGCTTCTGACTTGGCGATCGTTCTGGGGTAGTCTTCCGGTCGTCCGGTAAAAAGTTCGTTGATCCCCTGCTCTTCCGGCAGAGTGATGGAAGGGCGATAAGCCCAGAGGATGCTCAAGGGAACCAGGATCGTACGGGACCAGGCAGACATTTCAAAAATATTGAACGGCATCCAGCGGGGAATCAGCATGAGTTCGGGAGGAACAGCCGGGCATTTGGAATAGGGAATCACTCCCAGCAAGGCGAGGTAGAAACGCGTAAAACTGTTGACCGCTTCGACGCCGCCCGCCGCCAGGATCGCTGTTTTGGCGCGTTGCATGTACTCCTCTGTCGGCGAGTGACCGGTCAGTTTGAGCGCGAAGTAGGCTTTGACTGAGGCAGAGATTTCGATGGGGCCTTCCGGATACATGTTCCAGCCCCCAGCCGGCATTTGTGTGTCCATCAGGTAGTTGGCTGCCTGGACTGCTTCGTCTGAGCTCTGTCTTCCCAGAAATGCCAGCAGAAGAATGTATTCCGACTCCAGAATGGAATCTCCTTCGAGTTCTCCAACCCAGTAGCCTTCTTCATGCTGCAGTGACAGCAGGTAATCACGCGAGCGGGCGATGCCTTTCAGCAGTTGCTCAGGATGATCAAAGGGGGCCGCTTCCGTACTGGGGAAAATCTTAAAGGTGGGGGCTGTCTCGTGACCAGGTTCGGGGTTGCCGGACAGATCACTGGCTCTCAGTCTGCCTGAATTCATTTCAGGTACTCCCTGACGTAGTTGATTTGGATTCCATTCCCGGGAAATTGCCGCGCGGAGTAATGACCGCGCAGACAATTTCGAGGTCGAGATCATACGCGGAGACCGCTTTTTGTACAACCTCAATCAAAATAAGGAGTTTGAGAATCCAGACACAAACGCTGTCGAGAGTTCTTTCGGGTTTCAGCAGGATTCCGCCTGGGTTGCCAGTTCAGAAGGCTCGCCTGTGGTGGCTTCCATCTCATGTCCTGAAATGATCACTTCAAATCCCAGATCGGCGATCATTTCATAATCGGCTTCCGCGGCCTGACCTTTGGTTGTCAGATAATCACTGACGAACATGGAGTTGGCAGCATAAAGCCCCATGGCCTGCATCGAACGCAGATTGACTTCGCGGCCGCCGGCAATGCGGATTTCCGTAGCAGGATGTGCCATCCGGAACAGGCAGAGTGCTTTCAGGCAGTAGCGGGGGTCGAGTTCATCAACGGCTTCCAGTGAAGTTCCATCAATGGAGTTGAGGAAGTTGACCGGGATGGATCGGGTTTCCAGTTCGCGGAGTTCAAACGTGGCATCCACAATGTCTTCCGGAACTTCGCCCATGCCTACAATCAGACCACTGCAGAGTTCCATGCCGGCTTCCCGGGCCACTTTCAATGTCTGCAGACGATCTTCATAAGTATGGGTGGTACAGATCTTTTCATAATATTCGCGGCTGGTGTTCAAATTATGATTGATACGGTTTACGCCTGCCTGCTGCAGACGTTTTGCCTGATCTTCATTCAACAGACCCAGGCAGCAGCAGATGCGCAAGTCAAACGAAGATTTAATTTTTTCGACGACAGAAGCGACATGCTCGACTTCTTTATCTGTCGGTCCGCGTCCACTGGCAACGATACAGTAGGTTCCCGCTTTCGCTTCATCAGCTGCTCTGGCACCTTCGAGCAGTTTTTCTTCGTTGAGCATGCGATATTTGGGAATATCGGCCTTGGAACCGCGTGCCTGCGAACAGTAGCCACAATCTTCCGGACAGAGGCCGCTTTTGGCATTTTTCAGGTAATACAGTTGGACCTGTTTCCCAAAATATTTCTGTCGAATGCGATAAGTGGCAGACAGCAGGTCCAGCAATTCATCATCGCTTGAGTTTAAGATTTCCAGCCCTTCTTCACGGGTAATCTGATAACCAGATAAAACCTGATCTGCGAGTGTTTGCCAGCGTGAAGGAGATGAAGTGACCTGATTGTTCATCAAAGATATCTTTCAGTGCAGAAGGAGCGAGTTTTGCGAAGTCATCCGGGAGTTCCGGTAAATCGTTTGGAATTCAGGGCCTGTACCATACTGCATCCCGGAAACCAGGGAAGCTTACTCAATCTGCCGCCGTTCTGAGCGGACAGTTCTTGAGAAAAGGTGCTTTCATGTGCAGTGGGTGTCAGGCTCCTGTTGTGCTCTATGATAGGCGAAATGAAGGAGAGTACAAGTAAGCTGACAGTCAGGAAGTGGGGCTGTTTTGAGGATTTTCAGAATCAGATCAATAGGATGTTCGAATCCACTTCTGGCTGACATCTCCTTTGTCGTCCCGCAGTGTGAACATTTTGTCTTCGATCGAGTGAATCTCGCGTTTAAATTCACTGCCCCAGAGTTGTTTGATGTAATCCAGCTTGTTTTCAGGACTTCCGCCAACGGCCCGTAATGTCAACGTGGCGGCATTGAGCTGCCATTCAATATCAATGGTCACTTTTTTGCCCAGAACTGTGCTCCAGATCCCCTGTGGTTCAATCAGCATCGTGGCGGTTCCATTTTCCTTGATGGTCAGGATCTGCCTGCTGGTGCTCTTGGTCTGTTCCCATTTGCCAACGAGCCGTGACAGGAGTTCTTCAGAACTGAGTTCAACAGATTTTGCCTCTTTTACGTCGGATTCAGGCTGTTTTTGGGGGTCAGCAGAACTGGTTTGGGAAATCACACGCGCGGGAATCTGTTGCAGAACCGGTTTCTGATGCTGAGTCTGTGCTGTGGTTGATCGGCTTCGATTTGAATCTGCAGCAGGATACAGGAAGGCGGCTGAGAGTCCAGCCAATGTCAAAATCGTGATTCCCGTCTTTTTCATCAATTGAATTCCTGGAGCTTTTGAACAGCGAAACAGCATCGTAACTATAATCTTATTTTCGGCTGCAGGGAACACCAAGATTTCTTTAAAAATGCCAGATCAGGTACTTTAGACTGTGTCCAGTATTACTGTAGCGTTTCCAAGGCTGTTTGACCCGAGTATATTAGATTGAGAGACGCTATGCTTAAATGTGATGCGCTCTAGAATCGGTCATCGCTGCAAAAGGGCTACCGGACCTGACTTCCATTGGTATTTTTTTTCTTAACCGGTGTATGGAAGTGTATATGGCTCTGGCCAATCACTGCTGTCAGCTGTGTTTCGAATTCATTGCTGCAGGAGACACGCATGCTGCCCGGAGGATTGAGCACATATCGTAGCTGGGTACTCGGATTTTCCTGGTCCACCGAATCGACGACCAGAATGACTTCCGTCTGGCCGGGGAACTGCGTCAACACATCATGTACATTGACCATATCCTGTCTGGTATGCACTCCCCGTTTAAAATTAATGGCCAGACGATCGGTAAACTGTTTCCGGGCATCGTTCAGCGTGAGCAACTGATCGACAATAACGTTCGGCTCCCTGCCCCGTTTGTCGATTTTCCCTTTGATGATCACCATCGCTTCCATTTTGACTTTTTCGCCCATCGATGCGAACTGCTCGGGCCACATGATGCAGCGTACCAGTCCGTGGGGATCTTCGAGGTCAAAGTTCACATAGCGGGTGTTCCCGTTCTTGCTGGGTTTTTTCGTTGCAGCCATTTTGATCGAAGAAACCATGCCAGCGAGGATGACTTCAACCCGGTCATCCATTTCTGCCAGTTCGTTGGTCTGATTTTGAGCATATTTGGAAAGCGCGGATCCCATTTCAGCCAGGGGGTGTGAAGTGAGGTAAAAGCCGAACACTTCTTTCTCGGCACCCAGTTTTTGTGCACGAGGCCAGTCTTCTGCTTCCGGCAGCGCTGCATCTTCCCCAGAGCCGGTTTCTTCGTCCTCAGGCTCGTCGCCAAACAGACTCTTCTGACCGCGGGCGCGATCGCGATGAATGTTCAGAGCCGCTTGCACGGCCCGTTCTACAGTGAGCATTAACTGCGCCTGATTTCCGCCGAGGCTGTTGAGGGCTCCTGCTTTGATCAGGATTTCGAGTGTGCTCTTGTTGAGTGTTTTGGGATCGACGCGTTCACACAGATTATACAGGCTGGTAAACGGGCCGTTCTCTTCGCGTTCCTGGACGACTGCTTCGAGAACCTGTTCGCCGACCCCTTTGATGGCTCCCATACCGAAGCGGATCTTTTCGCCATCCACGCTGAATTCCACGTCAGAGCGATTGATGTCAGGTGGGAGCACTTCAATTTTCATGCGACGGCAGTCATCCACATGTTCGTTGATGCGCTCATGACTTTCCATACCGCAGGAAAGTAAGGCCGCCATGAATTCTTTGGGATAATGCGCTTTCAGGTAGGCGGTCGCATAAGCGACTCCCCCGTAGGCAGTCGAGTGTGATTTGTTGAACCCGTAACCCGCGAACTTTTCGATCATTTCAAACAGGTCGGTAGCCAGTTTGACGTCTACGTCATTCTCTTTGGCGCCGGCAAGATACTGATCGCGGAACTCGGCAATGATTTTCAGTTTTTTCTTACTGATCGCTTTAATACAGCGATACGCGGCGGAGAGCTCGATGCCTCCCACCCGGTTCAGAATCCGCATGACCTGTTCCTGGTAGACCATCACGCCGTAGGTCTCGTCCAGAATTTCATCGACGATGGGATGCACTTTGGGGATCGGGATCCGGTTGTGCTTCACATCTACGTACTGCATCACCATCCCCCCTTCGAGAGGACCCGGGCGGTACAGAGCGGAGGTCGCGATGATATCTTCGAACTTATCCGGCCTCATCTTGGTCAGCAGGTCGCGCATCCCGCCACTTTCCAGCTGGAAAATCCCTTTGGTTTCTCCCCGCTGAAGCAGCGCGAATGTTTCTTCGTCGTCCAGGGGAAGTTTATGTGGATTGATGTCGACGCCGCGATGTTTTTTAACGTTTTGAACCGCTTTGTCCAGAATGGTCAGGTTGCGCAGACCCAGGAAGTCCATCTTCAGCAGCCCTACCGATTCCACCGTCGGGCCATCCCATTGGGTGATGATGTCGGTCTTGCCGGTGATGGTCTGCAGGGGAACGACTTCGGAGAGAGGCAGGTCGGCCACCACCACACCCGCAGCGTGAGTACCGGCACTGCGGCATAAACCTTCCAGCTGCATCGCCAGATCGAGCAGGCGTTTGATCTCGGAATCCTGATCATAGGCCGACTGCAGATCGGGGCTTTCTTTCAAGGCATCTTTCAGTTTGATGCCGAGCGATTCCGGGATCATTTTCGCGATTTCGTTGACCCGCGCCAGGGGAACACCCAGCGCACGTCCGACGTCACGGATCGCTGCCTTGGCTTTCAGAGTACCAAAAGTACCGATCTGCGCCACACTTTTCTCACCATACTTCTGTTTGGTGTAATCGATCACCAGCTGGCGTCGATCACGACAGAAGTCGATATCGATATCGGGTGGTTCGGTTCGGCTGGGGTCCAGGAATCGTTCGAACAGCAGGTCGTACTTCAGCGGGCAGACCTGTGACATACCGAGCAGAAACGCGACGATGGCGCCACACGCCGATCCACGAGCCGTACAGGGAATGCCTTCGTTTTCAGCGAACTGGACGAAGTCCCAGACGATCAGGAAGTAGCTGGAATATCCCATCTGTTCGATCACGCCGAGTTCGAGATCGAGTCGATCCCAGTGAGCCTGTGTCAGTTCGTCGCCATACTTTAATGGCAGGCGTTCTTCACAGAGTTTTCGCAGGTATTGCGTATCGGTCAGGTTATCGGGGGGCTGGAATACCGGGTAGAATTTTTTCCCCGACATCTGAATGTCGACCCGTTCTGCCAGTTCCTGTGTTCGGGCGACGGCATCCTCATGTCCCGGGAAGGCATTGTACATCTCTTCCTGGGTTCGTACGAAGAACTGGTCGCCGGTCATTTTCATGCGTTTTTCATCACTGACGACGGCACGTGTACTCACACAGAGCAGTACGTCCTGTGCGACCGCATCTTTCTGATCGACATAATGCGCATCATTGGTGGCAACGAGAGGAAGGCCCATTTTGTTGGCCAGATCGACTGTTCCTTCCAGGCACTGTCGCTGAATTTCCAGACCTGCGTTCTGAATTTCCATATAAACCCGGTCGCCAAAGACCTTTTCATACCAGGCGCATAATTTTTCCGCTTCTTCCCAGTTTTCTCCCAGGATGTGATGCGACAGTTCGCCGGCGGCACAGCCCGTTAGCAGAATCAGACCTTCGCTGTGTGCCTCCAGAATTTCCTTGTCGATACGTGGCTTATAGTAAAAACCTTCCAGGTAGGATGTGGAGGAAAGTTTGATGAGGTTTTCAAAGCCCTGTCGGTTCTGTGCCAGCAGCGTCAGGTGAAAACTGGCTTCTTTCATCCGGGAAGCCCCTTTTTCGAAGCGGCTGCGGGGGGCAATATAGGCTTCCAGACCCAGAATCGGATTCACTTCCTGACTGCGGCACTGATGGTAAAAGTCCATCGCGCCGTACAGGTTGCCGTGGTCGGTAATCGCGAGCGCATTCATGCCCGCTTCTTTGACTTTACTCACCATTTCGGGGATGCGGCTGGCACCATCCAGCATGCTGAAGTGAGTATGACAATGCAGGTGAGCAAAAGGTCTGGGGTCGCTCATATTTTTCCGTGCTCCCGTTTTTATGAATGCCATCCAGGCAAAAAACAGCTCAGGCTGTGAGAGATAAATAACCAGAGGAAGCTGGAGAGAGTTCTACAACAGCATTCCATTCCCTGAGTGTATGTGGATTCTCTGGTTTGTCAATCAACCTCAAGGCTCTGTGCTTTGGGTTTTTGATATGTACTTTGCCTGATGGTTGCAGGCTGGAAATTTATGCTGTCGTGGTAACGGATTTCGGTTGAAAATGGTTCGCTGCTTCCATGATTCGCAGGGCAAAAAACTCTGCAGCATCAAAGATTTCAACCGATCCAGAGGTTGATGTACCAGTTCACCCCATCTGAAAGCGGGGGAAAGATATCGCAGGCCAGCAGAAGTGGCGTATAAAAAGCGGCGAAGAAAGGGGAACTCATCGAGTTAAAGGAAGCATACCACTGCCAGAACAAAGGGCCGATGGAGAGCACATACAGCAGTAGGAAGACAGTCACCTGAATAGTGGAGGTGATAATGTACCGCTTCCACGACCACGGTTTCTGAGCAGGCTGCTGCTTCTGGTCTGGTTGCTCGGGTGACTGCGATTGATTGCTTTCCATGAATACTATTCTAACTTTCAGGCACAGGTCAGGTCAATTGCCGGGTTTGAGCACTCAGCTGCATTCGCAGGGAATTTACGCAGAATTCATAAGCCGTTGTGGATTATGGTAATTGATGATGGGTTCGAAACCATTCAATCGTATCGCCCATCGACTGCTGAAACGTTTTTTGTGGATGATAATTCAGTTCCTGTTGAGCCTTCTGTGCACTGAAATCCAGGTTCAGACCCAGAAACTTGATCCGCGCCTGTGACAGGATGGGCGCCTGCTTCTTTCCCAGGAATCTCCAGAGGCCTTCCATCACGCGCGCCAGGTTTTTCGCAACCGGCAGTGGAACTACTTTTTTCGGAGGCTGGTATTCAGCCAGTTCCGCGATGGTGGAAATGAATTCACGTTTACTGACCAGTGAAACATCGGTGATATTGTACGTCTGACTTAATGCCTCTTCATTGAACAAAGCCAGAAAGATCGCATCGACCAGATGTTCGACATAGGTGTTATTCATCAGCTTTTCAGGACTGCCGAGGTAAGCGAATCGACCCGATTTCAATCGCTCCAGAATGCGTGGCAGGACGGTCCGGTCGCGGGGGCCATAAATAAATCCAGGGCGTAAAATGGTGTAGGGAATCGAATGCTTTCGCAGCAGTTGTTCTGATTCAATTTTGCTGAGTGTGTAACCATCGATGCCGGACGCATGCGGGGGCTCTGATTCGTCCGTGCCATAATGATCGCGGGCTTCATAGACGCCGAGTGAGCTGATGTGAATCAGGTGCCTGATCAAACATTGTTCTTCGAGTGCCGTCAGCAGATTTTCCAACCCCTTGACGTTCGTGTTACGGTATTCGTCGACACTCCCCCAGTCCCCTACTTTGGCAGCGGTATGGACGACAATGGTGACGCCAGTCAGGACGTCGCGCAGTGTTTTTTTATCGGTCAAATCGCCTTCAATCAGCTCGGTATCGAATTCTTTCAGGTATGCTGCCTGGTCAAGCGAACGAACCAGCGCGACCGTTGGTATGCCCGCTTCTCGTGCCCTCTGAATGACATGGCTGCCGACCAGACCTGTTCCTCCAGTCACAAGCAGTTTTTGTTCCGATTGAACGGTCATCTCTTTTTCCTGATTCCTGTCTGGGAGAAGGTGCTAAGTAAAAAAAATCAGAATGCTTCCGTTTGCAGTTGGGCGATGATCTGTTTTGAGCGTGGTCCCTGCCCCTGGAACCGGAATAGACGAGCTGTTGGCGATGTATGCTCGATATTGATCTGCAGGAGATCGCCGGGAAGGACCTCGCTGACTTTGTCGGCCCATTCGATCAGGCAGACGCCGTCGGAGTACAGCAGATCATCGGCACCCAGTTCGAGAAACTCGTCGGTATCACGCAGGCGATAGGTGTCGAAGTGATACAGGGGGAGCCGTCCCTGGTATTCCTGAATCAGGACAAAGGTCGGGCTGGTCACATCAGCCGGATCGACGTCGAGTGCCGCGGCAATTGCCTGAACCAGGCGGGTTTTGCCTGCTCCCAGGTTACCATTTAACGCGATGACCGTTCCCGGGGTCAGGTACTCTGCCAGTTTTAGCCCCAGTCGTTGTGTATCGAGTTCACTGGTTGATTCAAAAGTCCACTCAATTTCAGCTTGCAACGATGACTCTCTCGATAAAAATTGATTTTGAATACTCAATGATTCTGATGGTATAGCTGGTTTTCGCAAAGATCACAATACAAGCCGTTTCAAGCTGCATCAGGAAATGTAGTAAAACAGTGGGGCCGTCCAGCTTGGGCGATTCGCATTCTGCTCCCCTGCCCGGTAGAATACCTGTTGACTAACGACTTGAATTCCTGCCTTAAAGCTTTCCTGAACATGTCCCACGCCTATCGCAGCCTGATTTGCCTCACACTCACCCACATCATTGTTGACGCTTCCGCAATTGTCGTGGGGCCTTTGTGGGGAGAACTGGAACGGGTCCATTCTCTGACGGAAAATGGTCTGTTTCTCGTGCTGACCATTCATGCGCTGGCATCGTCCCTGGCACAACCGGTGTTTGGATACGTTCGAGATCGTTATCCGATCAAATCCATCTTGTGGCTGGGCCCTCTTCTGGGAGCCGTGATGATGCCGCTGGTCGGGCCGGCGAACAGTGTCTTTTTTCTCTGTGTGGCTTTGCTGCTGGGAGGAATCGGTATCGGTTCATTCCATCCTGAGGCAGCTGTGGTGGCGGGTTCCCTGATACCTGAACGCCGTACGCGGAGCCTGTCGCTTTTCATGTTCGGAGGAGCGATGGGGCTGGCGGTCGGACCGATCATCTGTGGCGCGATTGTTTCTACCTGGGGTTTGTCAAGTGTCTGGATTCTGGCGCCGCTGTATGCCGGTTTGATTATTGTGTTGTACCAGATTGGTAAACCACCGGCGGCTTTGTTTGAACGGGATCGTAAACAAAAGGCACAGTCCCTGTCGCAGATGCTGGAGGGACGTGTGCCGCTGGCTCTGTTTCTGTTTATGGTCTGTTCGCTCAGACTGGTTCCCAATATGGCGATGGACAAACTGATTTCGTTCATTCTGAAAGATCAGAATGTTTCTGCGTTTCAGATTGGTCTGATTCAGTCCGTCTTTCTGTTTTCAGCCAGTGCCGGGATGTTGCTGATGGCATTTCGATTCAAATCCGGCCATGAAAAATTATTCATGATTGTCTGTCCGCTGCTGGGCATTCCGCTGATGCTGGTACTGGGCTGGGAAGGCTGTCCGATCTGGTTGATGACGCTGATGCTGATTCCCAGTGGTCTGATTTTGTGGGGCACGAGTCCTGCGATGGTCTCTTATTCGCATCAGCTGTTCCCCAAAGGGGGAGGTGTGGCGTCCGCGATTACGATGGGGATGGCCTGGGGCGGTGGTGGTATGATTCAGGCGAAGATCACCAGTCACTTTGTCGCGCTGGGAATTCCTCAGCGTGCATTTCATGCCATCATTCCCTGCCTGCTGCTGGCAACGGTGGGAGCGATACTGTTACCTTCGCTTTCATCGGCACTGCAATCCAAAACGGAATCGGTCGAAACTGCGTGATTGACGTCTGCTAGAGTCCTGAAAAGCAGACGTTTTCGAGTGTTCAAGACAATTTTATAAAAAAATGGGGAGCGGGATCACTGAATTCCCTGTCTGTCAACAGCGTCGGCACAAGATATGGTATGCGAATCTCAATCGGTCAAAATATTCGCTCAAAATGGTCGATTCGCTGGACAGCATCCGGGGGCGGTACTAAGATCCGCTCACTCAAGTGATTCAGAAAGTTTGGAATGAATCATTTGAAGTTACTGAGAATTGATCAGTAGCAGACGGACCGAAGGAACGGACCGCTAGAAGAGAATGGATTCTATTTCAAATCGTTCGATAGGGGGGATATTTCATCCGCTCGAACGCACTTCGAATGCGAATCTCTACGCAAACCGCTTCCTTCCATCCGCAGAATTTGGGGAAATCCCGTTTAGCCCCCAACTGTTTTTTGACCGCACAGGAAGTGCACTGAAGTGAAGGATGGATTCGATGTCTAAAAAACCCTTGATCGGAATTACTGGAGACTTTCGCCCCGAGCAAAAAGAGTCTCAGGCTTTAAGCTGGTTCTTTACCGGATACTATGATTCTGTAACAGACGCCGGCGGTATTCCCGTGATGATGCCTCCCCTGTCTGACGACGATGACTTGAAACAGTTTCTGGAACAGCTGGATGGTCTGATTCTTTCCGGTTGTGCATTAGACCTGGATCCGATCCGTCTGGGATTCGAAAAACACCCCGCTTCCCGCGCCATGCCTTTACGTCGCGAAGATTTTGATCGTCGTGTCTGCACGATGGCCATGGAAATGAAAATGCCTCTGCTGGCAATTGGTTCGGGTATGCAGCTGATGAACGTCATCAGTGGCGGCACACTGCATCAGCATGTGACTGAAGATGTCCCCGGTGCCATGTATCATCGTGATGGCGTGGAAACAAACCTGCGTCATATCATCAATATCGAACCAGGAACCCGCGTTGATAAAATGTATGGTCCCGGCGAAATTCGTGTGAACAGCCAGCATCATATGGCTGTCAAATATGTATCGAAAATGTTTGTCGTTTCGGCAACTGCTCCTGATGGTGTGATCGAAGCCATCGAAGTTCCCGATGAAGACTGGTTCTGTGTCGGCGTGCAATGGCATCCACAGAATCATTCTGCGTCTGCTCTCGATATGCAGGTCTTCGAAAACTTCCTGGCTGCCTGTGAAGAGCCCGAACCACAAATTCTGCAAATGCCTGTCCGCAAAGCTGCTTAACCCACAGAGGGGTTACCGGCGGGGTTCCTGTCTGTTGAGGGTAGACGGGAGTCGCTGCAGCTTTGTGTCATCGTGATACGATGAACTCGAAATCGGCAAGTCATTACGACTTGCCGATTTTTTTCTTTACCGGTCTGGCAGTCGGAAAATTTGAACTTGTAACGGTTATTCTGACGATAACGATAATATCACCATCGAAATGGACGGGAGCTGACGACGAATCTGATTCGATCCCGATTCGATTAAAATCTGTAACCCGCAATGAGAAAACGGTTTATCGCTGTTGTTCGGCACCCGTTTTCCACGTCTGAGCCCGAAAAGATCATATGACGACTGCCCAATATAAGGTCGACCTGAGTATATACAGTGGTCCATTAGACCTGCTGTTATACCTGATTCGGCGGAATGAACTGGACATTCTCGACCTGCCTGTCGCCTCGATTACGGCATCATTCAATGAGTTTCTGGATGTGCTGGAACTGATCGATCTGGACCTGGTGGGTGACTTTATTCTGATGGCCAGCACTCTGGCTGAAATCAAAAGCCGGATGGTTCTCCCTCGTGCGGAAGAAGAAGAAATCGCGGAAGTCATTGATGATCCCCGCAGCGATCTGATTCAACAGCTGCTGGAATACAAAAAATTCAAAGATGCCGCCAATGCGCTGGAAGAACATGCCGCCGAATGGCAGGAACATTATCCGCGACTCTCCGATGAACGACCAAAGTCGGGTAAAGATCCTTCTGAAGACCTGATTAAAGAGGTCGAGCTCTGGGACCTGGTCAGCGCACTCGCTCGTGTTGTGAAACGAAAAGAAGTCGAAGAACACTCCAGCATTACCTACGATGACACGCCGATCTCCACTTATGTGGAACGTATCGGCGCGCGTGTTCGTGCCGAGCAGCGGGTTACATTCAGCAGTTTCTTCGAAGGCGAAAAATTACGCAGCCGGATTACGGGGATCTTCCTGGCAATTCTGGAACTGTTGCGTCATCATCACTTCCGGGCCGATCAACCTGTCGAACATGGTGAAATCTGGGTGATGGCTCCCCTGGAAGAGACAGAAGAAGCTCCGACAGAGACTGCAGATCAGGAGTCTACAACTGAAGTGCCAGAAAATCCTGAATCTGCTTCTGAAGCGCCTGCCCCGCTGGAAGCTTCTGCTGAAGACGAACAGGAGTCTGACGTACTGGAGTCTGACGTACTGGAGTCTGACGTACTGGAGTCTGGCAGATTGGAGTCTGGCAGATTGGAGTCTGGCAGATTGGAGTCCAACGAACCCGAGACGGAAGAATAGTCCGTTTTCAAGGTGTCCTTTCTCCTGAGTTCCACTTCTTTCGGTGCGGCAGAGCCAGTCCCTTTCTTAATGGCCTGTCGACTCTCTACAATACAGGCTGAGAGTCCATTTCCTGTCTGAGCGCCCCGTAAGGATTACTGCAGGGGCTGAATCCGGAGACTGCAAGCAACCATGTCTGTGTTTCAACTGAAGAGTGAATTTCAGCCCTCGGGCGATCAGCCGGCGGCCATTGAAAGCCTGGTGAAAGGGATCAAGGCAGGCAAATCGGATCAGGTTCTGCTGGGGGTGACCGGCTCCGGTAAAACCTTCACGATGGCGAATGTGATTGCCGAGCTGGGCCGCCCTGCTCTGATCCTCTCGCATAACAAGACACTGGCAGCGCAGCTCTATTCCGAATTCAGGGAATTCTTTCCCGATAACGCCGTCAGTTACTTCGTCAGCTATTACGATTATTATCAGCCGGAAGCGTACATCCCGCAGCGTGATATTTATATTGAGAAAGACGCGTCCATCAATGATGAAATCGATCGTCTGCGTCTGCTCGCGACCAGTGCGCTCGTCAGCCGTCGTGATGTGATTGTGGTTGCCAGCGTCAGCTGCATCTACGGTCTGGGTTCGCCCAAGGATTATCTGGAGATGATGATTCCATTGCGCGTGGGGGAAGAAATCGACCGGGATGAAATGTTGCGCAGGCTGATCGATATTCAGTATGACCGTAATAATGTGGAACTGGCGAGAGCGAGATTCCGGGTGCGCGGCGATGTCGTGGAATGCTGGCCTGCGTATGAAGAGTTCGCCTTTCGGATTGAATTCTGGGGGGATGAAATTGAGAACCTGGCAATCATCGATCCGCTGACCGGCGAAGTGCTGCGGACCGTCAACGAGGCTTATATTTATCCGGCGAAGCATTTCGTGTTGCCGCAGGAACGAATCGAATCGGCAATCCAGGAGATTCAGACGGAGCTGGATGAGCGGATTCAGGTCCTGCAGAGCGAAGGCAAACTGCTGGAGTCGCAGCGACTAAGTGCGCGGACCCGTTATGACATGGAGTTGCTGGAAGAGGTGGGGTTCTGTCCGGGGATCGAGAACTACAGTCGCGCACTGGCGGGCAGAAAACCGGGATCTCCCCCTGATACACTGCTGGACTTCTTTCCCGAAGACTATCTGTTATTTGTGGACGAATCGCATGTGACGGTTTCACAGGTACGGGCGATGTTTGCCGGCGACCGATCGCGAAAGACGAATCTGGTCGATCATGGTTTTCGCCTGCCGATGGCGCTGGATAACCGCCCTCTCACATTTGATGAATGGAATGCACGACGGAAACAGACTGTGTTTGTCTCTGCGACGCCGGGGGACTGGGAACTGGAACGCGTTGAAGGTGAAGTCGTCGAGCAGGTCATTCGCCCCACCGGGCTGATCGACCCCGTCATTCGCATTGAGCCCGCGCGGGGACAGGTGCCTCATCTCAAAGAAGAGATTCTCAAGCGGATTGCCGTCCAGGAGCGGGTACTCGTGACGACGTTGACCAAGCGACTGGCAGAAGACCTGTCTTCCTATTTTCAGGAGGAAGGGATTCGCTGCGCCTGGCTGCATTCGGAACTGGATGCGTTTGAACGCGTGGAAATTCTGCGCGGCTTGCGTGAACAGAAATATGACGTGGTGGTCGGCATCAATCTGTTGCGGGAAGGTCTGGATATCCCGGAAGTCTCACTGGTCGCCATTCTGGACGCGGACAAGGAGGGCTTTCTGCGAAGCGAGACCAGCCTGATTCAGACAATCGGTCGTTCTGCCCGGCACGTGAATGCGGAAGTGATTCTGTACGCGGATCGTGTGACTCCCAGCATGCAGAATGCCATCGATGAAACTGAGCGACGACGGGCGATTCAGGAAGAGTATAACCGGGAGCATGGAATTACACCCGAGACGATCAAAAAAGCAATTAAGCGAGGGATCGAAGAAGAGATCGAAGCACGCCAGTTCGTGCGGGAGTCTGTCGGGTTCAAAGATGAGTCGGAGTACATTACCCAGGAGTTTCTGGGAGAACTGGAGCAGGAAATGCTGGAAGCAGCAGAGAAGCTGGAGTTCGAACGGGCCGCCTTGCTGCGCGATCGAATCGATGATCTGAAAAATCAGCGCAGCACTTCAGGTGGTTCGGCTCAGAAAAAGTCGTCGCGTTCCGGTAAAAAAGGGAAACGCCAGCGAAAACGACGGTAATCGTGTCAATTGGAAATCAGGAAAACTTCCCGTTGAGTGCCCTGCCTGTCAATGATGTGGGATGGGCGGCGACTTCAGCGGGCGTGCCTGTGACAACGATGTGGCCCCCCTCTGCTCCGGCCTGCGGTCCCAGGTCGATAATATGATCGGCTGCGCGAATCAGATCGAGATTATGTTCAATCAATATGATCGAATGCCCTGCTGTCAGCAGATACTGGAAACAGTTCAGGACGAATTGAATATCCAGTGGATGCAGGCCGCGCGTCGGTTCGTTCATCAGAAACAGGGTTCTGTTGCGACTGCTGGTGTTGAGGTATGCGGCCAGTTTCAAACGCTGGCATTCCCCGCCTGAAAGGGTAGGCAGAGGCTGCCCCAGAGGCAGGTATCCCAGGCCGACATCTTTCAGCTGTTTCAGTTTCTTCTGTAAGGCCGGCTGTCCGCGGAAAAAAGGAAAGGCTTCATCAACCGTTAGCTCCAGCACGTCAGCGATATTCAGTTTTCGATACTTGATTTCCAGAACTTCCCGCTGATACTGTTTGCCGTGACATTCCTGGCAGTCGATGGTTAAGTCGGCGAGAAACTGCAGGTCGATTTCGATTTTGCCCGTTCCTTTGCAAACCGGGCAGCGGCCTCCCGACTTGCTGTTGAAACTGAAATGGCCCGCGGAAAGATTTCGCAGTTTTGCGTCTGGTGTCTGCGCGAAGATCGTGCGGATTTCGTCGAACAGATTCAGGTAAGTTGCCGGGATACTGCGCGGGTTCTGTCCTGTCAGTGAGTGATCGAGCAGGATGACTTCGTCAATCTGTTCCGCGCCGGAGATCGACTGGCAACCAGTGTCTGCCTGGCTGCTGTCCGTGTCGGTAAGTTGCGCTGCGAGCATGGGAAACAGTGTCTGCTCAATCAAGCTGCTCTTCCCGCTCCCGCTGATGCCGGTGACAACGCATAATTGCCGCAATGGGAATTGGACTGTGATGTTCTGCAGGTTGTTGCGAGATGCTTCCGTCAGTGTGATCCACTCGGAAGCCGGCTGGTCCGGCTCCGATTTCAGGGGGCTCGTTTCTGTTGCATTCAGGAACTGACCGGTGGGAGAGCGGTTACTGGTGATCAACTCTTCCAGTGTGCCGGAAAAGACGACTTCCCCCCCTGCCTTGCCTGCTTCCGGTCCCAGTTCGATGATGTGTTCTGCCGCGCGGATGAATGTGGGATCGTGTTCGACAATGAGCAGTGTATTGTTGAGCTGTCGCAGTTTCTGCAGGACGTTAATGACACGATGGCTGTCGGCGGGATGCAGCCCTGAAGAAGGTTCATCCAGTACATAGAGGGTGTTGACCAGATTCGATGACAGGATCGACGTGAGCGCCGTCCTCTGGATTTCACCACTGGAGAGAGTAGAACGCGTGCGATTTAAAGTAAGGTAACCCAGCCCCAGTTCGTTCATCAACGCGAGTCGTTCCCGGACCTCCCGTAAGACGGGGGCCAGTGGTTTGGCTTCTGTTGCAGTCAGTCCTTTCGAATACTGTTGCAGCCAGGTGTATGCCTGCTGGATCGACAGTTGACCGAGTTGATCGATATTCAGTTCCTGGATGCGAACAGCGAGCGCGGAAGCATTCAGGCGGCTGCCCTGACATTGGGGGCAGGTTTCAGCAGAGCTAAATCCGGATCCGCCGCAATTCGTACAGGCACCGCTGGGGCTGAAGAAATTAAAGAGCTGTGGTTCTGGCCGGGCAAATTCCTGCTGACATTGCGGACAAGACAGTTTCGCTGAAAAGTCAAAACGAAATGCTTGCTGCTGCCCGATTTGGAAGGGGGAGCCCGTTGTCCGGTCTGTGAGAGGTTGCATGACCAGGAGGGTTGCCAGCCCCGAGGATTCGGTGAAGGCGAACTCCAGGCTTTCCCGAATGCGCTGCTCGTCGATCGATTTTGTCGTCAGGCGGTCGAGTACCACCAGGATTTCACGTTCCTCGGTTTCAAGCTGAGACAGTACATCAGTCAGGTCGTCAGAGAGTTGGTATTCTTCGTGATTCAGAATGAAACGATTGAGCCCCTGTTGTTTCAGTTCCTGAATGATTTCAGACGGGGATTGCTCTTCCGTCATGACCGGATAACAGATCTGATAGCGCAATCCGGTAGCCAGGGATTGAATGAATGCCAGCACGGAATCTGGCGACTGCGGAGCGACGGGAACATTGCATTCAGGGCAGAAAATCTGGCCTGATGCAGCAAACAGGAGTCGCAGGTAATGCTGGATTCCCGATTCAATGCCGGCTGTGGACTCCAGGCCTCGAGAGTAAAATTGACGCTGACTGGCGTTTTGCCTGAGGGCAATGGCCGGGGGAATTTGTGTGATCTGGTCCGCGTCCGGTTTAGGAAGCTGGTTCAAATACTGTCGGGCGGAGGGAGAGAGGGTTTCCAGGTAGCGTCTCTGGCCTTCCGCGTAGAGGGTGTCGAAGGCGAGGCTGGTCTTGCCCGAACCGCTGACGCCGCAAACTGCGATCAGCTGGTTCAAGGGAATATCAAGATCGATATTTTTCAGGTTATGAACCCGAACACCACGCACCTGGATGAGAGACGAAGGGGGCTGGGATGTGGTTTCGTCAGGCACGTGTGTGGTCATAAGCTGTCAGTTTCAGGCAGCGTCAGAAGCATCCAGATAATTGCTGATCCGGTTTTTGGGTGAAAGTCCGGGGGCAAAATCCTGTTCAGAGCGTTCCAGTCGGTACTGCAGGACGTAAGCGTCTTCGCCGGCATCCTCGAAGTAGTTTCGTAAAACGGAAACCGCACGGAAATCCATTTTACGGAAGAAAAGCTGTGCTGACAGGTTGGTTTCCCGAACTTCCAAGGCGATCTCGCGACGGCGTTGCTGTGACAGTTTATCAATCACGCGTTGTACCATCTGGCGACCGATGCCCTGCTGACGAAATTCAGGAGCGACTGCAAAGTTGAGGACCTGAATCATGGATTTATGGAGTTCATAAATCATGAAGCCAACGATCTGATGGTTGTGTTCGGCGACCATGCCGATGCAGTTGCGTTGTCTCAGGCAACTGAGAAAATACTCTTCAGACCAGGTGTATTCAAAGCTTTCTTCTTCAATCCGAAGAACTTCTGGCATGTCTCGACGGATCAGCCAGCGAATTTGTACCATCAAGTCCTGATTAGGGGGTTGATTGAGACTCATAGTCGCCTTCCTGCTACTGATAAGTTCTTCAATAAGTGCCGGGGTCTGTTGCTATTTTCGTCCTGAAAAAATACTGCATCAGTCCGGTGTTTAAGTGAATCTTTTTGGTTTGGACCAGGCGTCGAAACAGGTGATCATGATGGAGGATGTGATTCAGGGATTAGGACGCCTCGAATCGCGAGGTTGATTCGCGAAAGTTATCAGAAGTCGAAATCGGCGCACAGTCGAGTTTTTTATTTTTTTTCAAAATCTCATTGAAAGCAGATTGGAAACGGGGGGATCACAATGCTTCAAGCGCAGTACCAGACAGAACCTGTAATACTTTTGTCAGGCAGCAGACAAACGCTTAGTTTCTCTTACCCTTTTTTAGGAAGAGGCATTCGACGTTTAATGAGCAGGTGATTGATGACTTCTTCAATACCAGTCAGAGCCTGGATGCGTTTTGTGATATCCGGGCATTCACCGTCAAATTCCAGGACGCCTTTGAGGCAGACCCCATTTTTTGTGCGATGGACCACCAGAGAATTCAGGCAAACATCTGCATCTTCAGTCAATGCATGCTGAATTTCACATTCCAGAGAATGGGCGGCATTGAACTGCATAATGGCAGATCGAGCAGCGGTTTTGGCGGGAATTCGGTTAGTTTCGTGGGCGAGAGCTTTGTTTTTCATGTGGTTGTTCCTTTCACCACCAGATAAGATTCGGTCCATCCTTACAATGTCGAGGCGGGCTTGTCCTGCTAGGGCCTATCTTACCACTCAAAAAAGAAACTTATAGATGAAAAACAAAACTTCTTTGGATATTTGTTAAAAAGGATTAGTACCGCTGCAGTAAAAGGGCTGCGTCATTTTGACGTGGTGATAGTGCAGAGGGAATAGGGGATATTATTTATTGTGTAGATGGCTTCCAGGTAATAAGCGATATGCCCTTTCTCTGGTTTGTTTATTTTTGCTAAATACACACTTTCGTTAGCCGGAACATCGGTGGCTGTCCATTTTGAATCTCGGAAGTCTTTATCATCTGATAGTGCCGTCCATAATCGTACCTGAGCTGGTTTGCTGGAGCTGGTCAGCTTCAGTTCATAATCTTTTGAATTGTCCCAATCCAGCTTGGGTAGTTCTTTGCCGGTGGCCGCATGAATGAAGAAAGCCGCCAGTGTCTGTAGTGCATATTCCACTCCTCCACCCAGGTCATGGCCGGCATTGGGAACCTGGAGGATATATTTTGGACCTACCAGATCTGACCAGTAAAAACGCATGGCATCGACGACCCAGTAAGGGTCATTGGTGCCATTGATCAGAAGCTTGGGAAGTTTGAGCTGCTGGCGGTAAGTGTAAGGATCCATCATCAGGCGCAGTCGTTTTTCCCGCTCCGTTTCCTCGCCTTCCACAATCAGTCCTTTGCTGGTGTAATCAATAATCTGTACGCTGTATTTTCCCCACGTGTTGATCTGATGTTTCATCTGGTCCCGAAAATTCAGGGTATCAATCACAATGGGTGCGGTAGCGATAATGCGCTTGTCCACAACAGGAGTCAGCCAACTGGTCCAGCCTCGTTTTGAAGCACCAGTGATGACAAAGCCATCGATAATCTGGCTCCGTTTTTCCAAGGCAATTTCCTGGATCGCGTCCATGGCTTTGACCGCGCTTTTCGCCATCGGGAATAGAAGCGGCCAGTTTTCATCTCCCGTTTTCAGATAGCGCAGCCAGGTTTCTGTAATCAGGTCGTCCTCTTTTTTTCCGTCGAACAAAGGCTGGTTGGGGACCTGTGTGAGTAATGCGACTCGGGCACCCGTGGTTTTGGCCAGCAGGAAAGCAGGCTTTAAGCGTTTTTGATTGGGCTGGCCTCCATTGCTGCCTCCCGTGACGAACAGCAGCACTTTACTGTTGATCTGCAGGTTGTCTGGTTCAAATATGTAGAGCCAGTGTTTCCAGGTGATCCCCTGCCAGGTCTGAGATGTCAGTTCCACCGGATAGGCAGTGACACCTTCGTGCGAGAACGAATCGTGGATTTCCCATTTATAAGCTGGTTCCTCTCGTTCGATGTACTTAAAGAATGCGTCTGGGATCTGGCTGGCTGCTTCCGGCCTGGTTGGGATATTTGAGTTTTCTGCAGCATGTGACGTCACAGAAACAGTAAGGGCCAGCAAGAGAAGCAAAGATTTGAGACGCATATCATTATTCCATTTTTCAGATGGGCGAGAATGGGATGTTCATTCAGGGCAGCTTCGTAAAACAGGTTTATGGGAAGCTGCTCGTGGAGATGGTTTAAAAGTGATCGACGTTATTTCGTTTTTAAATTGATTTCGTTCAGGTCTGCAGCTTGTCCTTCCGTTGCGGTCACCTTGTGTTCTGATTTCTCTGGGTTGGTATAACGGCCTTTCAACAGATCTTTTTCTGACCCAGGGCCTTTTTTCAACCATTTGAACGTAAGAGTATATTCTCCCGGGGGAACACCATCCCCCGAGACATAGGTGCTGATAAAAACTTTGCCGGAAGCATCGGTTGCTCCCGAGAGGACGCGGTTATCTACTCCTCCATTAATGGGATGGCAGGAGACCGTAACGCCTTCTTCCGGTTTTCCATCAACTAATACTCTTCCTGTTAAGGGAACTGTTTTTGCCCTGGGGCCCCCTTGGGGGGCAGAATCGCCGCATCCGAAAATAGTAAATATGATACAGAGTGAAAGAAGATTATTTACTGATTTCGTCCCAATCATTTTATGAGCTACGTCCTTTTTGCAACTAGTGGTATGCCATTGAAGGACCTCGCCCCGGAATAAAGGGTTGTGTCTGAATTCACAGGGCGAGGACAATAGATGACGGTTCTAGATGTGTCATCCTTCACATGTGTAAATGAGAACTTAAGAGAGGCTTAGAATTCTCCGATCGTTTCTCCGCTGGCGCGGCTTACGAGCGAAGCGAATATGATTCCCGAAAGGTTCTCGCTGAGAAATCGGACCGAACCATCTGCCAGTAAAATATGTGCACCCCCGACGTGGTAGGAGTACAGACCGGCAGCATAACGATTGGGATCGCTGTGTGATGACTCGGAACGGGCATTAGAACAGTTGATTGCGCAGGGGCCCCGGTCAGATGTACCATCAAAGAGTCTGCCAGTTAATTGCCATGTCCCGTTGAGTGGATCAGCCCAGGCACCTCCACCAAACGCTGCCTGAAACTGTGCTTCGGGGTCTGAGGAAGCCACTTGAACCCCTTTACGAATCAAGTTATTCCGGTTTGCCAGTTCGCCTGTTAAGATGGTGTTGGAAGCACCGTCGGTCATATCTCTTAGTTTACCTCCCGATCCTCCCTGGGTTGCGCTAGGGGCGCCTGCAACGGCGATAATACCTTCTGCCCATCCATTCCGGTCACTGCCTGATAAGCCTACTGCTGCCAGAAACTCATCCTGGACGACGGTAGTGCTAACATAGTCAATCGGACCTGCGTTAGTTAAGTTCAGCGCCTGGACGGGATTGAAGTCTGTACCCCCGGCTGGAATGGAAACATTGATCCGATTGCCACCGCCTGGTGAAGAGGGGCAAATATAGCTGGGGATGAATGTTTGAGTCGCGGCTGTATTGGTTGCAGTCCAGCAGTTGGAATTAAAATTGTATAAGTTGTAAGTGTTGGCCTGATCGACGTAGGGGAGGATGGCCAGTCCCCAGCTGTTTGAGGTCATGATCGCTCCCGTCGATCCATTTACAGCGAGTATCGCAGGCATGGGAAATCGCGAGTACGTGTCATGGTAGTTGTGGAATGCCAGTCCGATTTGCTTCAGGTTATTCTTGCAGGTAGAGCGGCGTGCGGCTTCTCTGGCCTGTTGTACTGCGGGAAGCAGCAGGGCGATTAATATGGCGATGATGGCGATGACAACAAGTAGTTCGATCAGAGTGAAGCCTGTTTTGAGGCGCGATTTCAGTTTCATCTTCTCTCTCCTTTGGCACATCGGAATAAGTTGTCTGTGAAGGGAATAAATTGAGTAAGAATACTTCTCTAGCTGACAGGTAGAATAAAAACTCCTTGTAATCGAAGTTCAGAAGTCGTGAGCAAGAATTTGCTGTTTTGTAGCTTAAAAAAACGGTCAGCCTGTTCAGGCTGCAGGTTTCCTCCACTCAGGTCGTTTAGGGAAATGAACAGGTAACGGCTGAGTATTCTTTCAGGATACCGAGGCAAAATTTCAGAATCCATAGCATTATCTATTAAATAGGTGAAAATACCAATTTTAATTTCTGGCAAAAAGGAATTGAAATTTTGGCTGGTTTCGGTGTGCGAGGGGGCTTGTTTTGGTGTGTGAGGTATCCGGAGGCCATTTGGATTTCCTGCCCCGGGGATCCTGGTCCACTTTCAAGTGGAGCAAAATGCTGCATTGAAAGTCGTGCCGAAGCGACCTGCGATGTGTTGTTTGTGTAATATTTACAAGCCAGTGTGCGGGGGACTGTTTTTTGAATTTCCAGGGTTGACCTGAATCAGAGAATTACGAGAATGCTCCTCACTTTAAGACCAGTCACATTCTGAACAGATCCAGTTCACATACCTTTGCCCGTTCGGGCGACCCGGATTTATTCACCACACGATCACGTCAAAGAAGTTTCCTTCCATCGATTCTTTAACCAAATGGTTTTCCTGGAATGCATGGTTCTTACCTCACATCCATGTCATCTTCATTAATGAGCTTGTCGCCTGGGACAATTGCGGTCAGCATCCGCTCGCTGATTCCCTCCGCAAGCTTTGTTGATTGTGCCGATGTTTTTGTGACTTCGATCCAGTCCGACAGTCGCTGCTGTCAGCCGGGAGATCTGTTTGCCGTCGTAAGCAGCACCAGGGAATGTGCTGAAAAGTATGTTCCTGAAGCGATTCAAAAAGGTGCGAAAGCAGTTCTGACGGAACGTCCCTTAACCGGTCTGCAGGTGCCCCAGTGTATTGTCCCCGATGTGCGTAAGGTCTATGCCCTGCTCTGTTCTGAACTTGCGGGACGACCTGCACGACGTCTGGAAACGGTCGGGGTAACCGGAACCAATGGAAAAACGACTGTCAGCTGGCTGGTACGCTCTATCCTGCAGAACTCAGGCAGGAGAACGGGGCTTTCGGGTACGGTTGAGTACCACGACGGTGTCTCATCCCGGCCTGCTTCATTGACCACGCCTGATGCGAATGAGCTCTCACAATTGCTGGCGGAAATGGTTTGCAGAAAAACCACGCATGCGGTGATGGAAGTTTCGAGCCACGCGCTGGACCAGAGTCGTCTGGAAGGTACCGCGCTTGCGGTGGGAATCATCACCAATGTCACGCAGGATCATTTCGATTACCATCAGAACTTTGGAAACTATGCTGCCTGTAAAGTCCGTCTGATTCAACATGTTAAGCCGGAAGGGACGGTGGTTCTGAACTGGGATGATCCCACTTGCCGTTCATTTGCATCCCAGGTGAAGTCATCACAGAGACTATTGACGTATTCTGTAGAAGGTCAGGCAGATGTGGTCGCTCAAAATCTGCAGGAATCAACGGCGGGAGCGAAGTTCGAAATTCAGTTTAACGGGGATTCCGTCCCGGTACGAACTTCACTGATCGGAACACATAATATTTCCAACTGTCTGGCTGCTGCCGCCGCCTGTCTCAGTCTGGGGCTCTCATTAGCCGAGATCGCTGCGGGAATTGAAAAACTGGCAGCTGTACCCGGCAGGATGGAACGCGTGGCCTGCGGTCAATCGTTTACCGTACTGATTGATTATGCTCACACAGATGACGCCTTGAGCCATGTGATTCGTTCCGCGAAACAGCTTTGCTCCGGGCGTGTTTTTTGTGTGTTCGGTGCTGGCGGAGATCGGGATACTGCAAAACGCAGGCTGCTGGGACTGGCGGGAAGTGAAGCGGATCGGGTGATCATCACCAGTGACAATCCCCGCAGTGAAGACCCCGAACAGATTATCAATGCGATTGCCGAAGGGTGTCGAATGAAAGGTGTTTCCCCTGAGCAGATTATTGATCGACGGGAAGCCATTCATCATGCTCTGTCAGAAGCCAGTGCGGGAGACCTGGTTCTCATCGCCGGTAAAGGACATGAAAACGAACAGATTATCGGCGATCAGATTATTCCCTTCAGTGATCAGCAGGTGGTCGAAAATTACTTTCGGAAAAAACGTATCGAAAATTCACACAAGGTGCCTGCATAACTGACACGGCGGCAGTCAATTCTTTTCCCGAGTATTTAGAAAAACAAAACAGGCCAATGGATCGTATCTCAATCAACACAATCAGCCAGGTGATTCGGAGAGGGGCTACCAACCCGCTTCAGGAACTGGCTGAGGTTGCAGGGATTTCCATTGATTCGCGTACGACACAGGAGAACGATCTGTTCTTTGCCATTCAGGGGCAACGGTTGGACGGGCATGAGTTTGTCAACCAGGCGCTGGCGCGTGGTGCTGTTGCCTGTGTGGTGAAACGGGGGAAAATCTCCGATCCTGGCTCTCAGCTCCTGCTGGAAGTCGAAGATGTCAATCACGCGTTGCTGCAGTTTGCCCGCTGGTATCGGGAGCAGCAGACCGCGCAGGTGATCGGCGTCACTGGCAGTGTGGGCAAAACGACCACACGCTCGATGATTTATACCGCGTTGTCGTCCTGCCTGAACGGGATTCAGAGCCCTGCGAACTTCAATAACGAATTCGGCGTGCCTTTAAGTATTGCGAAGATCGAAGCCTCTCATCAGTTTGCGGTGCTGGAGCTGGCGGCATCGCATGCGGGAGAAATTGGAACACTGGCTGAGATTGTCCAGCCTCAGATCGGCGTGATTACCGGCATCGGCCATTCGCATCTGGAACATTTTGGGACGCTGCAGCAGACCGCTGAAACCAAAGGGGCTCTGTTCGAACATCTGCCGGCATCAGGGTTGGCTGTGCTGTGTGGCGATGACCCGTTTGCCGACTATCTGGCTTCTCGAACCACTGCCCGGACGGTGCGGGTCGGTCTGGGAGCTGACAATGATTTGCAGGCGGTCGCGATTACACAGGATCAGCAAGGCATCTCGTTCCGGGTGAATGATCAGCAGTATCAGTTGCCGGTCGTGGGACGACACTTCATCAATGCTGCTCTGGCGGCGATTGCGGTGGCCCGGGAACTGGGGGGCTCGGAACAGGATGTGGCAGAGAGTCTGCGAAACTATGCGACGGTTCCGGGACGCTGTCATCGGATGCAGATTGGTAACTGGACTGTGATTGATGATACCTATAACGCCAGTCCCGATTCCATGCGGGCAGCGTGCCAGGTGTTACGCGACTATACCGGTACCGGCAAACGTATCCTGGTGATCGGCGATATGCTGGAACTGGGGCCGGAAAGTGAACGCTATCATCGGGAAATCGGAACGCTGGTTGCCGAATCTGGCATTGATCTACTGTTTGCCTGTGGAAAGCAGGCTGAGTCCGTGGCGCAGGGTGCCCGGTCTGCAGGAATGCCTCCAACTGAAATAATAACTGCTGCTGATGTGGAACTGCTGGCCCAGGATGTTGTGGAACATCTTGAACCGGGAGACGTTGTGCTAGTGAAAGGATCTCGCGGGATGCGGATGGAGCGTTTGCTGCAGCATCTTCAGCAGATTGTTTCAGAACAGGAAACAACAGGAGCGACGAAAATATCGTGTGTCTAAACTTGTGATTTCACCATATGCTTCGGGTTTGCGGGAATCCAGAGCGCGTCCGCTTCGGCGGACAAATCAGCGACGGAAATTGTGATTACTTGGGTCGATCACTCCACTGCTGTATTATGGTGAAATCATTTCCGGACGTCGGGATTGGGGTCTCGGCGTCCGGAGTCTTTTTATATTGTCCTATTGTGACGGAACGAAATTAACGACCGCCTCTCTGATTATGAGGCGAAACAGAAAAACTGATCTGGTTCAGATTGTTAGTGGCGAGTAAATTACTTCATGATCATCTGGCTGGTGAAGACATTTTCTCCTCTTCTGGAGCAACTCGAAGTGCTTTCGACGGGGGACTCTCGCGTGTTTCTGACCGCGCGGATGGCTCTCGCCAGTCTGTCCTCCTTCCTGATTGCGATTCTGCTGGGACCGCTGGCAATCCGCTGGCTGGAGAAACGCTTTCGCGAACGGGTCGACAGTGATTCCGAGAAGTTGAACGAGATTCATGCTTCCAAGAATGCGACTCCTACGATGGGAGGCATCTTCATTGTCGGTTCCATTCTGATCTCCGGACTTCTATGGGCAGATCTTTCGAATCGCTACGTCCAGTTGGGGCTGCTGACAGCTGCCGGCTTTGCGCTGCTGGGGGCCTACGATGACTGGATCAAACTCAGTACGACCCGGAACGGTTTAAGGCCTCGACAGAAACTGATGGTGCAGCTGATCTTTTCGGCGGTCATCGGGACCGTTTTGTACTTCGATCATACGCGTGTGTCTGCTGGTCTGGATCTGATTATGCCTGTGACCCGCATGGTCTGTTACCTGGGTCTGTTTTTCATTCCATGGTCGATGTTTGTGATGACGGGCAGTTCGAATGCGGTGAACCTGACGGACGGCCTGGACGGTCTGGCCAGTGGCTGTATGGTGTTTGCGGGTTCTGCTTTCGCCGGCCTGACCTATCTGGCGGGGCATAAAGTGATGGCGGAATATCTGCAGGTCCCCTTCATCCCGGGGGCGGGTGAGTTGAGTATTCTACTGGGAGCCACGGTTGGCGCAGTGCTGGGTTTCCTGTGGTTCAACTGTTATCCGGCCCAGGTCTTTATGGGGGATACGGGGTCGTTGCCTCTGGGGGCGCTATTGGGATTTTCCGCGCTGGTCATCCGCCAGGAAGCGTTACTGGTGATTGCCGGCGGGGTGTTTGTGGTGGAAACATTGAGTGTGATCATTCAGGTTTTCTGGTATCGACGGACCGGCGTGCGCGTGCTGGCCTGCAGTCCGCTGCACAATCACTATCTGTTCAAAGGCCAGCATGAGATGAAAATCGTGGTCCGCTTCTGGATCTGTTCTGCCTTGCTGGCGATCATTGCGATTTCCAGTCTGAAGATTGCGACCTGAGTTTCCGGGTTACGGCTGGGTTTCCGGTCGTGTCGTTTCTATTGATCAGCTGATCTGGCAGAACTGGGAAAAGGCCTGTTAGCACGGTTTTGTCAGCTGGTTCGTATCAGCGCTGAATGTTTCTAAATCGTGATATCCCATAGGGCTTACCGTTGAGGGCGGATTGTTTTCGAAGTCGATTTCATTGATATGTTTTCTTCATTATCAATGAGAGTTTATCGATGAAGTCCTCCTTGCCAATCGATTCTCAGCCGGAGCACGATCGCAGCCTGTTTATTTCGATGGCCTGCGCGCTGCTGGGGATCGGCGTGTTGATGGTACACAGTGCCAGCATCACCTCCTGGCCGACGGAATTCGAACAGGTGTATTTATCAAAGCACCTGATCTTTCTGGCGATTGCGACCTGCGTTGCCTCGTGTGCTTCCTACCTTCCGGCCCGGTTCTGGTATGACCGTGCGCCCCTGCTCTTCTGGGGAACGGTGGTGCTGCTGATTCTGGTGCTGGTGCCGGGAATCGGAACGCGGGTGAATGGTGCTCAGCGCTGGTTGCGGTTCGGTTCTGTTTCCCTGCAGCCTTCGGAGCTGGCAAAAATTGCGCTCCCGCTGCTGACAGTGCGACTGATGGTGCAGCGTCGCAGTTCGGTGAAACACTGGTTCAAGGGAACGGTGCCGCTTTTGATTCCGCTGGGAATTATTATCCCCCTGGTGATTAAGCAACCCGATCTGGGGACGACGCTGTTCCTGGCAGGAGGCGTCATGATTGCCCTCTTTCTGGGGGGATGGCCGCTGCGAAACTTCATCGTCGGTCTGCTCTGTGCCTTGCCGGCTGTGGGGATGCTGGTCGCTTTGCGTCCGTATCAGTTGAAGCGCATCAGCGGCTTTCTGGATACCTGGACCAACTGGGAATCGGCTCCGTACCAGTTGAAACAGTCTCTGATGGCTTTAGGAACCGGAGGCGTTTCCGGATCGGGACTGGGCAAAGGGGCACAAAAATTAAGCTTTCTACCCGAAGCGAATACCGACTTTGTGTTTTCCGTCGCCGGTGAAGAACTGGGGCTGATTGGCACGCTCGCGATCGTTGGTTTATGGCTGGGCCTGTTTCTGGCAGGTTTGAACATCATTCGGTCGCAGAAACAGAATTCGTTTTCTTATGTGGTCAGTCTGACGTTGCTGATGCAGCTCGTACTCCAGGCCATTCTGAATGTGGCCGTGGTCACTGCCATGGTGCCTCCGAAGGGGATTTCGCATCCCTTGATCAGTTATGGGGGTACGAACCTGATGGTGAGCCTGCTTTCGCTGGGAATTATCATCAGCCTGACACGTTCTGAAACCGATCAGGATCTCGTGATCGATCCTGAACTGGACGAGGATGAGGCTCCACTCGTGAGCGAGTCGGTCGCCCTGGCTGAGGAAAAGACACCGTTCGAGGTGGATTCTTCCGAAGAGTGCGAAGATGAAGAGTGCGAAGATGAAGAGTGCGAAGATGAAGAGTGCGAAGATGAAGAGTGCGAAGATGAAGAGTGCGAGGATGAAGAGTGCGAAGATGAAGAGTGCGAGGATGAAGAGTGCGAGGATGAAGAGTACGAAGATGAAGAGTACGAAGATGAAGAGTGCGAGGATGAAGAGTGCGAGGATGAAGAGTATGAAGATGAAGAGGATCTCGAATCAGAAGAGAAGCCTTAGCTGTCAATTGGGAAGAAATGTTTCTATGCTGGTAAGTCGCACGGCAGTTTGAGTCTTTCCCTCTCGGCAGGTAGTTCCATTTAATAATGTCCCCTTCGATTCTCGACGGCAAATCGATTGTTTTTGCAGGTGGTGGCACGGGTGGCCATTTACTTCCCGGTCTGGCTGTCGCTGCGGAACTGGCTTCACGGGGAAACTGCCAGATCAGTTTTGTGGGGACCAATCGATCCGTTGAAAAGCAGATCATCGCGCGATCCGGGTACCAGCATATCGATCTGCCAACTACTCCCATGAAAGCGATGTTTCGTAACCCGTTCCGTTTTTTTGTGAATCATTTCCAGGCCTATCGGAAGGGACGCGCATTTTTAAAAGAGACAAAGCCGGCACTGGTGATTGGTCTGGGAGGCATGGCGAGTGTACCTGTCATCCTGGAAGCGTCCCGCTTAAAGTTGCCTGTTGTGCTGCTGGAACAGAATATTGTCTGCGGAAAAGCGAATCACTTTCTCCTGGGACGGGCCGACCTGATCTGCAGTTCCTTTCCCGATACGATCTGGAACAGTAACCGGATCGATGCCGGCCAGAAGCCTCGCGTTGTGATGACCGGCAATCCCGTGCGGACAGAGATCAGGCGACTTGCTGAATCAGAGACGGAGTTCACTTCCCGTGGCGCTGATGACGAATTCGTGATTCTGGTACTGGGAGGCAGCCAGGGAGCGGTCTCGGTGAATTCTGCTGTGATCGAGATGCTGAAAGGGTTACCGGCCCCGCTTCCGCAAGCAATTCGGATCGTACATCAGACCGGGGAAAGGGATTTTGCACGAGTCGAAAAGGCATACGCGGGGCTCGTGAATAGCGTTCCTGATTTGAAAGTCACGGTTCAACCCTTCTTCGAGGAACTTTCAGAATGGTACGCGTGTGCCCGTCTTGTGATTTCCCGTGCGGGCGCCACCACACTCGCCGAGCTGGCCTGTGCCAGGTGCCCGACGATATTAATTCCCTATCCGGGGTCGGTGAATGATCATCAGTTGCTGAATGCCCGCTATTTTGATCAGCATGGTGCTGCTGTGATTGTCGAACAGTGCTCGGATCCGGAGCAGACGACAAGTCTGCTGCAGGAAAACGTTTGGAAATTGCTGTCTAATGAAGGGGAACGCATTCAAATGGCGGCGAATATGAACTCACTGGCGGTTCCTGATGCGGCCTGTCGTGTTGCCGATGAAGTGCTGGCTTTGATTTCCCGCTAAATTTAAATAAATGTGTTCATGTGAATACACTTCGATTTCGTCAAAGGGCCGTTTGATGGTGCAGATGATGGGAATGTGCCTTTTTTCCGGCTGCTTTTTCTGGTTTTAACGAAACCTCAAAGTCTGATGATTCACGAATCAGGGTTGATTTGTTACCTTTTCCCATTCTCTGATTCACAGACATAACGGGACCGAATGCGTCAGGTTCAGTTAAAATCTGCGACCGCCGGTCAGTGATATCAGTACCTATAGCGCATTACATTTAACCATAGCGTCTGTCAGTCTAATATACTCGGTCCAAATGGACCTGGAGACGCTACAGTAAAACTGGACATAGTCTAGTTTATTCAATTGCAGAGAAATGGAGAAAAGAAGTGTCGCTCATTGTCCAGAAGTTTGGTGGAACGAGTGTAGCAGATACCAGCAAGATCCTCGCAGCGGCACGTCGGGCAACCGAAATGCAGCAGGCGGGGCATCAGGTTGTGATGGTCGTCAGTGCGCGCGGCAAAAAAACCGATGAACTGGTCGGGCTGGCTGCAGAAATTACGGACCACCCTACTCCGCGCGAGATGGACATGCTGCTCTCGACGGGCGAACAGGAATCCGTGGCCTTGATGGCGATGGCGTTGCACAAGCTGGGAGTCGAAGCGATCAGTCTGACAGGATCTCAAATCGGGGTCGTGACCGATTCCTCGCACACCAAAGCCCGGATTATTTCGATCTCCACCGAACGGATGAGAACTGCCCTGAACGAAGGCAAGATCGTGATCGCCGCGGGATTCCAGGGACGCGACAAGGACTGGAATATCACAACCCTGGGCCGAGGTGGCAGTGATACGACGGCGACAGCCCTGGCAGCCGTGCTGGAAGCGGACATGTGTGAAATCTATACCGACGTGGAAGGCGTGTTTACGACGGACCCTCGCATCGTTCCGGAAGCACACAAGATCGACAGTATCTCCTATGACGAGATGCTGGAACTGGCCAGCCTGGGTGCCGGCGTGATGCATTCCCGGTCGATTGAATTCGCAAAAAAATACAGAGTGCCTCTGAAAGTGCGACCTTCGTTTTCCGATGGCGAAGGAACTCTGATTGCCGTTCAGCCTCTGCCAGACGCTCCCGTGGTGACCGGGGTGGCTTTTGTGCGGGATGAAGTGCGCGTCAGTCTGACCGATATTCCTGACGAACCGGGGATCATGGGGAGTATCTTCACGCGGATGGCCGAGCGTAAGATCTGCCTGGACATGATTGTGCAGGATGTGGGAACCGCAGGTCTGGCCCGCGTTTCCTTTACCGTGCCGCAGTCTGATCTGGCGGAAACATTGACGGCAGCAGCGGAAGCGATTGAGGTGATCGGCGCGGGTAAAATTCAGCATGGTACGAACCTCTCTAAGGTTTCGATCGTAGGCTGTGGCATGCGGAACCATTACGGCGTTGCCAGTCGCATGTTTGAAATTCTGGCGGGAGCTGACATCAACGTGGGCATGATTACGACGAGCGAGATCAAAGTCACGGTGCTTGTCGATCGTGATCAGTGTGAAAAAGCGGTCCAGGTGATTCATAACGGGTTCGAGTTGAATCAGCTTCCCAGTTATTCCTTCGCGACCAATGAACTACTGGCTGAGGGAGAGCAGACAGGCGGTGCCGCCCAGGGATCGACTTCGCTGGAGCAGGATATTGTCAATCAGCTGTCTCACATGGAAGACATTGTTGTCAGTGAAGTCCTGCTGGATCAGAGTCAGTCCCGCGTGACGGTTCGTAACCTGCCCGACAGTCCCGGCATCTGTTCGCGTCTGTTCTCGGTTGTTGCCGAGGGGGGCGTTTCGGTCGATATGATCGTGCAGAATATGGGAGAAAACGAGCAGGCACATCTGTCGTTCACCGTCCCCCGGACTTCCCTGGAAAAAAGCCTGGAACTGGTCACTCCCCTGTTGAAAGAATGGGGCGCTGCCGAGTTGAGCCACGAAGCGGAAATTTCCAAACTGTCCGTTGTCGGCATTGGCTTACGCAGTCATACAGGCGTAGGACAGTCCATGTTCAGCGCGCTGGCAGAAGCTGGCATCAACATTCAGATGATCAACACCAGCGAAACCCGCATCAGTGCTGTTGTCGATCATGAACAAGGGGAACCGGCTTACCGCGGGCTCCTGCAGAAGTTCCACCTCGCCTAGACTGAGTCTAGACTGTGTCCAGTTTTACTGTAGCGTTTCCAGGGCTGTTTGGCCCGAGTAGATTAGATTGAGCGACGCTATTATTAAGTGCGATGCGTTCTCAGGCAACTCACGCTTCCTCAGAGAGAGCAGACTGCAGAATCTGAGGGAGCTGTGCAGAGAATCTGCTGCGTGGCATGACTTCGGAGCAACCCGCTTCCCGGGCTGCTTCCAGTTTTTCCACATCCACGTGCGGTCCGAAAGCGACACTGATGAGATCGGGATGTTCCTCGTGGATCGTTTTCAGTTGTTCCCAGTTCAATGAGGGCTGGTTGAGATCCACCAGCAGCACCTGGCGGATGGAGTCATCCAGTTGTGCCAGTGCCTGACGCGTACTGAGTACGGTGCAGAAGGAGTATTCCAGCTGTCTGGCAGCGCCGGTAATCTGGCTGGAAAACATGATGTCCGAACAGAGAATCAATACCTGGGAAGCAGGTTTGGTCATAACAGGTACCTGTGTTTTCAGATGGCAGATCGATGGAAATGGACATGCTGCCATTCGCCATCCTGTTTCTGCCAGATACGGGTTTCTTCACAGGCCGCAGTGGAATCGTGACCATGCTCATCAATGGCCTGGACGATACGGACATAGGTGATGAGGGCCACTTCTCCCATGATGGAGACCATAGGCGAGCTGATGGTCGACTGTCGCGGGCGGCCTGTGGGGTTCATATCAAAGTAGAAGCGGTGAAAGTCCATCCCGGCAATCAGGTGGCCCCGGGCTTCCGGTTCAAAGGCGGTCAGCTCTTCATCACAGAGACTGGTGTAGGTGTTCCAGTCTTTATGGTCTATGGAATCCAGCAGTTGCTTACTGAGTTTTAATAACTCTTGTACGTCATTGTCAGACATGATGAGGCTTTCAGAAATGGATGAATCGAATTCAGTTCCGGTCCATTTTATCCGTTAATTCAATTTCTGGAAATTGAATGGTCTTCTTATTTTCTGAAGAACTCTGATCTGGTACGTACTCATCGATGGTTGCTGTTTCACTCGATTTCTGCTGGTTCTCTGGTAAGGGAATGTCCAGGGCGCGGACATCGTCGGAGACTGAAGTCAGCGTGTTCTCGGGCAGGATTCCTTCCAGTGTCTTGAGGTTGATTGTCGAACCGACGTCGACGAAAACCTGCGGATCGTAGTCGACCTGAAAGTTGACGTCTGCGACAGATAAGACACTGCCCGGGATTAACTTCGTATCCCGTTTGGGAGTCAGCTTCTGACCATCAATGAAGGTGCCGTTTGAGCTGCCCAGGTCATGAACCAGCGCCACGGAACCAGTCAGGAAAATTTTGCAGTGGTGACGGCTGACGAGATCGGACTTCAGCTTGATATCGCAGTCCGCAGCTCGGCCGATCAAAGTCGTTTTCGTGAGCGTCATGGTTTTGGTTTTAGATGATGAACTTTGAACACTCAAACGAATTTTCATGACTCTACCATACACATAAGAAAACCCGCCGAAGTAAGGCTCCGGCGGGAGATTTATAGTTTCTTCAGTGAATTATAGGCCTCCTGCAGACACAAGTCTATGCGGCTGCGGAGTCATCTTTCGGGAAAAGTTGTTCAGTACCCTGGATGATTTCCGGCGTAACTACATATTTCTTACCGGCTTCCTGTTCGGGAAGTTCATACATGATATCAAACATGGCCTGTTCAATGACGCTGCGTAAGCCACGGGCTCCCGTATTTTTCTTCTGAGCAATACGGGCGATTTCGTGCAGAGCACCGTCGGTGAATTCGAGTTCGGCCTTCTCCATTTCGAAGAATTTCTGGAACTGCCTGACGAGGGAGTTCTTGGGTTCGGTCAGAACACGCACGAGGTCATTCTCGCCGAGCTGGCAGAGAGATGAAAGTACGGGGAGTCGTCCCAGGAGTTCCGGAATCAGACCGAATTCCAGCACGTCATCCACGGATGCCTGTGCCAGCAGGTCATTTTTCGACTGCTCCTGCACCTTCTTCTGCTGATTGTTCTGTCCGAAACCAATCGTCTTACGGCCCAGTCGTTTTCCGACAATATCTTCCAGTCCCACAAAGGTACCGCCACAGATAAAGAGGATGTTACTGGTGTCGAGTTGAATGTACTGCTGCTCGGGATGTTTGCGACCGCCTTGTGGTGGCACATTCGCTACGGTCCCTTCCAGCATTTTCAGCAATGCCTGCTGAACGCCTTCGCCGGAAACATCCCGGGTAATGGAAACGTTCTGGCTGGTTTTGCCAATCTTGTCAATTTCGTCGATGAATAAAATACCGCGCTGGGCTGCTTCAACATCGAAATCGGCTGCATGCAGAAGCTTGAGCAGCAGGTTTTCAACGTCTTCACCCACATAACCGGCTTCGGTTAACGTGGTGGCATCCCCGATGGCAAACGGAACCTGCAGGTAGCGGGCCAGACTTTTTGCCAGCAGTGTCTTGCCGGATCCGGTCGGACCGATCAGCAGGATGTTGGATTTATCGAGTTCAACGTCTGAGCCTTCTTCTTCAGAGTGCATCAGTCGTTTGTAGTGATTGTGAACGGCAACCGCCATGACTTTCTTGGCCCGTTCCTGACCAATCACATACTCATTCAGGTGTGTCACAATTTCCCGCGGAGTGGGAACATTTTTGAACAGTTTTTTGGTGGTTCCTCTGCGACGGTGCTCCTGCTCCAGAATGGATTGGCATACTTCAATACATTCGCCACAGATATAAGCGTTATCGGGACCCTCAACCAGGGGGCCGACTTCACGGTAGCTTTTTCTGCAAAAAGAACAGTTCGCGTTTTTCTTCCCAGAAGAATTACGTTTTCCAGAGGTGATATCTCGTCCGGTGGGCATAGCTTCCCTTCAACGGTGTCAACTAAATTATGGCGATCAACGTCCAGTGAGTTTTGATTCTGCCTCCGTGCAAATCACTCGATAGGTATATATAACTTTTGAAATGGATCCCTGATTAGAATCAATACTGATTTAATAAGAGGCAGTTATCGGATAAAAAATGTGATCTATTTCTATTTGCATTAAGAAGTACCGCCGACAGTTATTCCTGATCTGACTGACTGTTAATTTCAGCCTGATCAGAATTTGCGTCAACAGCGTCCTTATCCAGACCCTGATTGGCTGGAGCAACGAGTCGCTTTTTGATGGATCGGAATTCGTCGTCGGTAAGGTCACCTTCTCGCTGCATTTCTGCGAATTGCATAAGTAATTCACGAGCATCCACATGACGATCCTCATTTTCCCGAAAACGTCCTACGATCCATACGATCAACCAAATCAAAAAACTGACAATAAAGGCTGTCAGGATCCATCCAACGAGGTGATCGCCCAGAAGTTCCTTGAACAGCTTTTGCTTACCAGCCTGATTTCCCAGAGTTAAAAAATAAACAATCACTTCAATTCAGGCAGAGAGCAAGGTCTTCCTGCCTTTCCTAAATACCAACCTCAAAATGTGATGCAGGAACAGTCGCCTGTCATTCGGGAGCCATGCTTGAATCTGCAGACTGTCTTATTATTGGTGACAAATCTAAACGAGGCAAGCCCGCTCGTATCTCAGATCAGTATCAGTATATGCGAGAATAAGCATTTCACGCGCCCAAAATGGTCAATTTACGACAAGAAAAAGAAATAGGATTACTGGGAATGACGGATCACAGGCCCGCAAATCCACTCGTTCAGGCTGAAATTCACTACTATTTCAGTACGAAGCGTGCAAAACAGCGGAGGTCTGCCAGACTGAGTGTTTTTCAGATTCTATTCGACGGTTCCAACTCGAAGTCAGTCAGTTGCTCGGGAAGTCAGAGGAAATCGTAACAATTACATTGTCGAACTTACCGTAAGTATAATGTGAATTGTGATTTGACTGATTTCGACCGGCATGGGAGAATAACCTGTTGCCGGGATTCTGATCGCGCTGACGTCATCAGGGAAGCAGCGTCAAAGGGCCTGTGAGGCCAACGGACTGCTTGCATTGCATCCTGAACGGTTCAATTTTATGATCGACTCCCAAATCAGACATTAATTGCAGTTTCAGGTTGAACTGACAGCCGGTCAGGCTGATGTTTTTATACAGATCGATAGAATTTGAGGATTTGAATGGACTTTGAGAAACGCCTTCAGCATGCCATTAACAAAGGGCGTGCCGCCAAAGATGAAGAAATTCGGCAGGAAGTCGGTAAAAAAATGTCCGAGGAGGAATTCCGGAATCTTCATTTGAAATATCGCCTGGAATTAACGGAACACATCGACAGTTGCCTGAGAAAACTGGCCGACCACTTTCCCGGATTTCAGTTTAATACTCTGATGGGAGAAGAAGGCTGGGGTTCGAAAATTACGCGAGATGATGTGAGTCTGACAACAGGGCGCAAAGCACAGACTCTCTATAGCCGTCTGGAAATGATTGTCCGGCCTTTCACAGAGACACATATCCTCGAACTGGTGGCGAAAGCAACGATTCGAAATAAAGAGATCTATAACCGTTCCCATTATCAGTTTATTGCGGAAGCGGACATGCAATCCTTTGAGGACCTGATGGACCTCTGGATTCTGGAATTTGCCGAGCAGTTTTCATTTCAAGCCTGATCAATCAGTCTCCCTCCCTGAAAAACATCCCATAAATTAAGGTAAACAGCAGATGAGTCGTCATACAGATTTAACGCAGGTTCTGGATCGTGGTGCAGTCGCTATTATTCGTGCCCAGTCCGGAGAATTACTGGTCGATGTTTCAAAGGCGATTTATGCTGGCGGTCTAGATGTGATCGAAGTGACGTTCACCGTGCCTGGCGTGCTGGATATTCTGGCCCAGGTAAAACGCGAACTGGGGGATCAGATTCTGCTGGGAGCGGGAACCGTTCTTGATACAGAGACGGCCCGTGCGGCAATTCTTGCCGGTGCAGAGTTCATTGTGACTCCCACCGTCAACACCGATGTCATCGATTTGTGCAACCGGTATGACAAACTGATCATGACGGGGGCCTTCACTCCGACAGAAGTATTAACGGCCTGGGAAGCCGGTGCAGATATCATCAAAGTCTTTCCAGCGTTTGTGGGCGGGCCCGAATATCTGAAAGCGTTGCACGGCCCCCTGCCCCAGATCCCGCTGATGCCGACCGGAGGCGTTGATCTGGAAACCCTGCCCGCGTATCTGAAAGCAGGCGCCTGTGCTGTGGGTCTGGGAAGTTCACTGGTAACAAAGCAAATGGTGGAATCGGGTGATCTGGACGGCATTCAGAAACTGACAGCCGAGTATATGGGTAAGATTAAAGAACTGCGCAAGGGGTAAAACCCCTGATCTGACTCCGAGGGCTTTCCCTGTACAACAGGAAGATTTCCTCGTGTTTTCTCCTGTTGCGCTTCTGCTTTAACCCGGAAGATCGTCTCAAGTCCTACGAACCGAATGGACGATATGCGTAGATAGTCAATCTTCGGTTTACCAGTGCGCGTATTTCCCTGTGTTGTGTCTCATGCAGTTTGACTTCACTTCTGTTCGTATTGAGATGCTCTGGCAGGAACCCAAATACATGCTTTGTGCCCGGTGAATTGACTGTTAGCAAAATTCACAACTTCTCAGGAGGGACTCCAGGTCGGGATCACGAGAGAAAGTGATCTTCAGACAGGGAGGTGCATTGGCATGAGACTATTTACATTACTGGTAGTCAGTTGCTTGGTTGTAGGACTTCAATCGAATTCCGCTTCGGCTGCTGCACCTTCTGCTCCCGTCTATACCAGTAAAACCCAGTTTCGCATTCCTTACCATTACGATCAGGCTGAAATCGATCGACTTGGTGCACGGGAAATCAGGCTGTATGTCTCTACTGACCGCGGTGTGACCTGGAATCACCTGCAGTCCGTTTCTCCCTCAACGCGCAAATTTCCTTTTGAAGCCACCCAGGATGGAGAGTACTGGTTCTCCGTGCGAACTCTGGATTCCCAGAACCAGCTGCATCCGTCCGGTCGCGTCTTCGAACCTGGTTTACGGGTGGTGATCGACACGACTCCTCCGCGGCTGGATCTGGATCTGCGACAGGTCTCTCCGGGGAAAGTGCAACTGATCTGGAATGCAGAAGATCAGAACCTGGATCCCACGAAACTGGTTTTGGAATACGCTCAGAATGGCAGCCAGAACTGGCAGCGTGTGATTGTGGCCCCTCACGGAAAAGGGCAGACAACCTGGTCGATTTCACAAGGTGGTGTGGTCTCTGTGCGAGGTGTCATCAAGGACAAAGCAGATAATACCGGCAGCAGCCAGAAACAGATTCGGGTCGTTGCGGCTGCCAGTCGTACGCTTCCCAAACCCAAGCAGGATCTTCCCGACTTTAATCAGCCCATTGCTCAGGGAACCTTACCCGATAACAGTCTGACACAATCCGAGCCGGCAACGCTCGCACCTTATGCGGGTGACAATACAAATACTCAACCTGCACAGCCTCATGGTTTTGACGCGCAGACACCATTGGCAAATCGTCAGCTTCCCAGCGTCTTTCCTCAGCAAAAGCGATTCGATCAGGTCGATCCGGGAATGCAGTCCAACCAGGGGCAGGTCAAAAATCATTTTGTGGCCGACGATCCGGAGAAACGTCCGAATTATGCCAAAAACCGTTATCCACAGCCAGCCGCCCAAAACTGGGCCACAGAACGCAAGCAGGTGCTGAATGGAACGCAATTCCAGATCGGTTTCGAAGTCGATGAAGTCGGACCCTCGGGGATTGGTGCGGTTGAGCTCTACATCACAGAAGACAACGGCCAGAAGTGGTACAAGTACGGCGAAGACCCGGACAAAAAGAGCCCCTTCCATGTTGAAGTGCCTCACGACGGGATCTACGGATTCTCCCTGCGTGTACGAAGTGGCGTCGGGCTGGCGGATGCGTTACCCAAGTCTGGTGAGAAGCCCGATGTGGTGATCGTCGTTGACCGGACGGCACCTGCCCTGAAGTTAAATCCTGTCGTGCAGGGACTGGGCGGAGAAGCAAATAAGGTGACGATCTCCTGGGCCATGAGTGATCAGAACCCGGCAGAGAAGCCGATTGCCATCAATTTCTCAACGCAACCGGGGGGCCCCTGGGAGCCCATCGTTGACTGGCAGGAAGATCAGGGACGGTTTACCTGGTCTGTTCGACCAGGCAACCCTTCGAAATTCTATCTCCAGGTGATAGCCCGCGATGCCGCCGGCAATATCTCACAGGAGGTCACACCACAGCCGATTATCCTGGATCTGACCAAGCCATCCGGAAGAATCGTTGACGTGGAAGTATTGAGCAAGGCGTCTCCCTATTAAGTCTGATCAGTCAGATGAAGAGACGCCTGGAAGCTCAGGCCTGTTCTGATTTTTCTTCCGCTTTGGGTTCAGAGCTGGGAACTTCAAACTTGGGGGCGGTGAAATCATCAGACCGTTCTGAAGGAGTCGGTCGTGGAGTTTCAGGCTGAGAATGTGAATAGGATGCCTGATTCACTTCGTCTTCAATGCCACTGACGCCCTTTTTGAATTCGACAATTCCTTTCCCCAGACTGCGTGCGACTTCCGGTAAACGCTTACCAAACAGCAGCAGTGCAATGATGCCGACGATGATCATTTCATAGCCGCCGGGCATCCCGAACATAGCAGGAACAGGTGTGATGTGTGTGATTGTCTGAAACATTTGCTTACCTCTTTTTATGACTAAGGTATTGAGGGGAAAACATCAGTTGATTCCCCCTGATCCTGGGATCTTATGGTTAAGGGCGAAACGAGTTTTACCAGTATCAGTTTAACCGGGTGGGTTATCCTGTTTGGAGTCCTGTGACTGAATACGGGATGAATCTTCTGCGTCATCGGCACCTTCTTGTGTGCCCTTCTTGAATTCGACGATACTTCGACCCAGCGAATTCATGACTCCGGGCAATCGCTTACCAAACAGGAGCAGAATGATCCCTAAAATAATGGCGATTTCGAGCCAGCCTGGAAAACCAAACATACTTTGAGTCCCGTTAACTTCTATGAATCAGTCGAGTCGACGATTACGTTATTTAGTGGAGTAATCAGGTTCGTTCGGTGAAATGGTAACAGACGAAAGCTTCACCGAAAATGAACACCAGCGTAAATGGGATGATTCAATCAGGCATGCTCTGCTGGCGCTGAGGAAAAGACCAGTAGGGAGGTTGTCATTCCTGTATGATGGCACCTGCGAAAATAGTTCTCGGAGGAGATCCCATGGATGGATATCCACTCGGTTTGCCCGCAGGAGTCGCAGGAGGATTGAGCGGTAAGTAATTAAATCATAACCTCGCAAACGCGGCTGTCAACAGAATTTAACGTCCCAATTCGGGTGAATTTCGATTCTGACCGGCAATCGTGCCTGTAAAAATGATTTCCACCGGCGTCAGGAGCGGAACAAAGTCCGAAAATCCGGGTTTGACTTAACTGCTTACAGCATCAAGGGATGTTTTCTGCAATAACAGCAGCATTTCCAGCCATTGAACCTGTTTCGCAAAGGCATTCAGTTCGGGATCGGCGGTGGTTTCACATTCCTGACAGCAGTCGACAAAGGCATTCAGCAGCCAGCGTTTATTCTGGACTAACCGGGATTGCCAGGAGGCGACATGAGCGATGCCCGCATAGCGTTCAAACAGAGGCGCGACGGCGGTCGGCAGTTCGTCGTGTAATGGATGGTAGCCCACCGCCCTGCTCCAATACTTGGCATTGGAGTAATCGGGTTCGCGACGGTGCATGATGTGATGCCAGTAATCGCCTGCGCGGTGTCTGCCCTGGCTTTGGACCGACTGTGAGTATTCATGACTCTCATCAAGATAATCGTGCAGACAGAGCAGACCGGCTTTGAGTGCCGTCGCGTCTGGAGAAGATTCGATTGTAGTCAGGTCCTGCCGGGGATCATAACCGCGGAGCAGATTCAGCAGCCATTTTCTGTCTCTTCCCGGCAGAGCGGGAGCGAGTTCCGGGAGACTGCTCTCAAACGGGCTTTTGATAGTGAGCGGGTTTTCTAACTCAATAAGCTCAACGGGAACTTTCTGTTTTGCCAGTAGAATCAACGTCTGCCAGATCGGTTCCGGAGAGTCCGGCAGATCCTTCAGGCTGAGAAAGTCTGCTTTGCGGATCAGCAGGACGGCGTGCGAAAGCGGATTCATCGATAAAGCGGCCGCCAGGGGAGGCAGGATCTGGTAAACCTGGATCAGTGGTTCGGCAGCAGAGAACGGGAGCAGAGCGACGCCTGCCCGCAGCTGACTCGGATCGAGGTTCAATAGCTGGTCCAGGTCGGCCTGACTCAACTGGGGAGCATCGACAAACCCGAGATAGTCTTCTGTTGTATTTTCGAAGAGGGAAACCAGCTCTGCTTGCGACAGGGATGCGGGGGAAGCCTGTTCGAGTTCTCCCACGTGGATTGAGGAACTTTCCGTCGGGCAGTTCAATGAGTCCAGCACCTGGTGGGGCAGATATAGTTTTACAGTCGCAGTCATGACAATTCAGCTTCTGAGAATGAGACAATTCAGTTTTGATCGGAACAGCAGAACTGCTGCGCACAACCCTGATTGAGGAGTGAGATGCGTGCGTGCAGATTTGCTGTGCTTCCGCTTAAACTAACGGATTTTCAGTGAAACGGAAAGTCAGGCTGCCTGATTGACACTGTTTTAATCTGCCTGGAAGCAGAGGAGTTGTCCATTCTCCAGCGAGACGACAATGCTGCCATCGGCGTTGATTGCTGTTCCCCCCTTCACTGCCAGCGCAGGCAAGGCATGCGACCAGAGATCGGTTCCCTGTTCAATATCGATGGCGGTCAGGAAGGGCGCCTCCGGTTGTTCGTCAGGATGGCCGGCGGTCAGCAGCACATCCGGGGAGATGATGAAACTGGTAAACCGACGCTGTTGCTGATCTTCCCAGAGATTCTTGCGTTTGAAGGTTTCGCCTGTGCGTCGGGCACGCATACTGAGCCAGCGGGCGACCTCTTTTTTCTCTTTGGGAGCCCCGGGAGGCAACGCTTCTTTCAAAGTCAGGTTGGTAAACACGCTGCCTTCATAACTGGCATCGTGCACCAGTTCCCGTCGGTCTGCCAGTGTATGTTCGATCGAGAGATATTTTCCGTACTCAGGGTAATAGGGATAGAAAGCGGTCCGGTACTGCGATTGCACCTCGGTGCGAGGCGTATTCAGACACTTCAATGTCTGCAGATCATAACGGGCGATTTCATAGACGCCCCCTGCCAGAAAGCGAAGTTCGCCTTCATCGATATACAGGCTGCCCTGCAGGCTGATTCCGCTGTTGACGGTGGGGGATAAGACGCCTGAAGTATTGTTTTCCTGTTTGAGTTCTCCCGTAATGGAATTTAAGGCGACCAGATGTGTGCCGTCGAAATGAGCGATCCCGGCAGCGGCATAGAGCGTATCGTCATGAACGACGACGCCCCCGGCGACGGGCCAGGTTGAGATCAGCTTTCCATACACGGGAATCCAGCGTTGTTCGGGGGCGACGCGAAATGACCAGAGCGGCTGTCCTGTCTTTGCGGCGAACGCGTAGACTTTACCATCGGCTGAACCTGCATAAAGACGGTCTTTGCTGACTGTGGGCGGGTAATAGATTGCACCCCCCGTGTATTGTTTCCAGATCAGTTTTCCCTGCAGGTCATAGGCATAGATCACACCACTGCGGTCAGCGAGGAAGATCCTGTTCCCTGCGATCACGGGAGCCGTCAGCAAAGCTGACTTTGTCACCTGAGTTGACCAGGCGGAGTGGCTGTTTTTCGGGATGGCGATGTTCGTTGTCGAAGACTGATGCGCATCTCCGCGAAAAGCAGGCCAGGCGGTGGAGCGATCCGCCAGCGGTTCTACGGAATCGAGCTGGTCGGTAAAAACGGTACGACGTGGCGGAATGTCCCGGGCAGACGCAGCAGAATTTTTTTCCGGTCCCAGGCAGATGTGCCCGTAAAGGGACAATTCACAGCCGCACATCCAGGGGCCCCAGTACAGCAGGCCGTTGGAGACGATGACGCCGTCCTGACAGGGGGGCCGCATGGGAGCGATGTGTTGTGCAGTGTCCGTGGCTGTTTCCAGTCGGACCGTGCCGCCGCGTGTGCGAAAGAAAATACTGTCGACGCTGCCTGTGGCTCTGGTGCAGGCACGACGTGTGGGTAACGATGCCAGCTTTTCTCCGGTGGCATAATCCAGTTTCATCCCGGTCTCTTTGGGACCGGCAGCGTAGATGCCGTCATTGCGCAGCACCAGCTGCAGGTTCCCATGTTCTTTTTCCCACAGCATGTAGCCATCGGCGGCGGAAGCGGAAACGAGGTGCAGACGCTGCGGGCCTGCAAAGAACAGATAGTCATCGCTGCACTTCAGGTAGGTCGTTGTCGCGTAACCGGTGACATAATGCTGGGCTTTCTGATTGGAACCGATGGACGCCAGTAATTTTTCATCATTGTTTTTCCAGAGTTGTTTCCCGGTTTCCGCGTTGAGGCATCCCAGGAATCTGTCCGGGCAATAATAGAAGATGCGATTGTTTTTCATGCAGACGCCGCGGCTGTCGATGAAATCTTTTTCCTGGAAATGCCAGAGGATTTTCCGGTCAGCCAGGTTGATGGCGACAAAAGTGCGCCCGAAGCCAAAGGCCTGTTTCGGATCGGAATAGTCGTGCCCTTTCCACATCCCCCACGGCCAGTGCCCCAGTCCCCGCCGGGCTGACTTCTGTGTATCTACTTTGACTTCTTCGTTTCCGATTAAGGCATACAGCACGCCGTCCTGCATCCCCATCCATTTCCAGACAGGGCCGTCGGCCAGTTCTTTATTGATTTTGATTTCGTCGCGAATTTTACCGGTTTCACTGTCGATGATTTTACAGGACTCGTTGTCCGCCATGTACAAGGCGTCGTCGGTGCCGATCATCGTGTTGCGGTGAATCATGAAGCCTTCCGGCAGCGGACGTTTCCAGAGGATGGTCCCGTTAAATGCGTTGATGCACATCAGCGTATTCAGAATGGCGTTCTGGTTTTCTTTGTGAGCGATGTGTCCAAACGCTTTGAAGACTTTGCCGCCCGCTGCGACGGAAACTTCGGGCATGGGAGAAAACTTCGGATCAGCCAGAAACTGGGTTCGGTAGGGAGAGCGCGCATTCTGATCGGTCGATTGCGGATTGTTGTCCGGGCGATGGTAAGGATGGTTCCAGTAATCGTTGCCGGAGGGAATCGGCTTTTTCAATTCCCGTTTCGAGAGATAAGCGATCGCCTCGGGACGTAAGACACGCAGGAGTTCTGTCTGTGAAACCTGCTGCTCTGCCGTTTTTTCGACAATGATGACATCCGCCAGGTTACTGGCCAGCGCGAGCGACTGGAACGGGCCATGTTCGGCAAAGATCCGATCGCCGAGCACGCCATTCTGTTCCGCCAGTTGTCTGACGAGAGCAACGTCGGTCGCTGAATCAGACTGAAAGAAAATCTGGAACTCGGAATTGCGAATCATTTCGATTAAGACAGCGCCCTGCTTTTCTGGCGGCAGCCCGAGGATGACGCAGATCCCTTTTTGTGACGGCAGCTTTTCCAGGCGGACAGCTGCTGCCTGCGAGAGTTCCTGCTTCGGTTCTGCTTTTTCTGCAGCAGTCAGAGTGGCAGCAAGCAGGAACCAGATTGATGTGACAGTACAACACCATAGGTTTTTGCGAACAGGCATGGTCATCCTCCGTGGCGGTCTGAATGAAGCGGAGAGGTCACTTCACAGTATGATGTCAGGAATGGATTCCTATTTCAAAGCTTATTTATATGTCGCTGGGAATTTGTGAATGCGGCCCCAACTGTCGAGTTGTGACTGTACATGGTGTGTACAAACGGGGTTTTCTACTAATGAAATGCGGAGGATCTCAAGAAAATTCCAAATATCGGCTGGTTAAAATGAAAAATGTGTGAACAATAGATGCAGCTATTTTGACCCGGCATGCTGACCGCATCCTCAGGAATGAGATCGGAACTCATGCTGGTACTCAAGTTTGAGTGATGACAAGGGGACCTGTTTCAAGCTCAGACTCAATGATTCGACTGGTGATAGATTCTCATCACTGGCGGTATTCTTGTATGAACCATATCTTACCTGATTATTATGTAAGTGAGGCAACATGGTTTTATCTTTCCCTGTTGCTCTCTCTGGCGGTCTTTTTCCGATTTGACCGGATCTTCTCGCTGCGCAATCTCGATCTGGTGCTGCTGCTTTCCATCTCACCAGGATTGCTGTTTTTAAGTGACCGACCGGTACTGGGGAATATCTGGCTGTTTGCAGGGACCGGTTTGTTCGTCATTCGGATGTGCGTTGACTGTTTCTTTCAGCGACGTCCCCGGGGCGAGCAGAACCTCAACAGTTTCGGGATGGCGTTTCTGTGTATCTCGATCTTTGCTTTTTTCATCGTGCGCGTGTTTACAGAAAATCCTGCGCCGGAAACGATTCAGACCGTCAAGCAGGCAGACAGTCTGCTCAGCATGCAGGACTCAAAACAGCAGTCGCCTCCTGAAGCAGGACCCACAGCCAGGCTCCTGGCAGCGCCGGTTGTGCCACTTTCGAATGCGGTGGTCCAGGGATCGGCTCCCGTAACGAGCGCCAGTAAGCCCCTGGATCATTCCACACTGGCAGCGCGGATCATGGCGATTCTGGCGCATGCCTTTGTGATTGTGGGACTGTTCATCATCGGGAAAGTTCATTTTTCCGATACCCAGGTCGGGCTGGCGATGGCGCTGTTGTATCTCCTGCTGCCTTGTACTGCCTACGATGTGAGTAAGGCGAACCACGTCCTGCCGGCGGCTCTGCTGGTCTGGGCGTTCGTGACGTATAAGCAGCCGGTGCTTTCCGGTATCTTTATGGGACTGGCCTGCGGCGCGATGTTCTTCCCGGTCTTCCTGCTACCTTTGTGGGCCAGTTTTTACCGGAAGAATGGTTTGAAACGTTTTGTGCTCTCCGGCAGTGTGGTGGGAGCGGTGCTGCTGGGAAGCCTGATTCTGACGTCCGTCGACCGGTTTTCTTTCACTCAGCAGACCATCGGTTCCATCGACTGGTCCGTGATCAAGTTTCAGGGCGGGCAGCAGATTCCGGGGTTCTGGAGTGCCTACGATTCCGCCTATCGAATTCCTGTCTTTGTGGTCTTTGTGCTGCTGATCGTCTGTCTGACGATCTGGCCTCGCAGAAAAAATCTGGGCCACTTAATGTCGCATACGACGGCGATCATCATTGCCACCCTGCTCTGGTATCCACAGCAGGGAAGCGTTTATCTGCTCTGGTATCTGCCGATGCTGCTGATGGTTGTCTTCAGGCCGCGCCTGTTGCATACAACACAAAGTACTGACGTGGATCGCAATCAGCAGGCAAATGAAAAACCGGTTTCCCGTTTCCAGGACTCCGGGAACATCGTCAGGCATACCTCACAGTAAGGTCCCTGTCAGACCGGGAATGCCACGCTGGTCGTATTGAATTGATTCAGGTCTGTTGTGAGAATTCCTGATCCTGATCGGCTTCCGAAGCGGCTCCCTGCTCTTTAACGCACGACAAGAGGGGCGTTTCATCTTCAGGACATTCAAAGTTGGTTTTCGTGTTGACGATGAACATGGGACGGGCTCTGACCTGGTCGTAAATCCTTGTGACGTATTCCCCCAGAATCCCGATACCCAGCGCATTGAGGGCACCGAAAAAGGAAGCGGTAATGGTCACTGAAGCCCAGCCGGGGATTGCCAGCCCGGTAAACAGTTTATGGTAAAGCACAAAACTGATAACCAGCGTACACACAATACCTGACAGCGCCGCGATCAGGTAAAAGATGGTCAATGGCAGGAACGAGAAGGAGAAGATTGCGGTTTTCGCCAGCTTGCAGAGATGGATGAATGAAACACGAGGCGTGTTATCGTAGCGTGCCAGACGCTCCACGGCGACGCCGGTCTGTCGAAATCCTACCCAGGAACGTAATCCGGGAAAATAGCGATCGCGATCGTTCAGTCTGGCAATCTGAATTGCGACTTTGCGGTCAATCAGTCCGAAATTTCCGGCATCCCGGGGGATGGAAGTACTCGCAATCAGATTCAACGTCTTATGAAACGTATGAAAGGCCCAGCGTTTGATCACATTCTCTTTGCGTTCGGTTCGAATGGCGTAGACCACATCAAACCCGGACTGCCAGGCTTCCACAAAGTCAGCAATGGCAGCCGGACTGTCCTGCATATCCGAATCCATAATGACGATCGCATCGCCGGTCGAATGCAGTAAACCAGCCTGCACCGCGGCCTGATGACCGAAGTTTTTGGCAAAATGCAGGACCTTGATCCGGCGATTCAGTTCTGCCAGATCGTTCAGAATCGGACCACTCTGGTCTGTGGAGCCGTCATTCACAAAGATGATCTCGTAGCAGCAGCCGATCGACTGCAGGGATTCTTCCACAGACTGTAACAACTGAGGTAACACATTCTGCTCGTTAAAGACCGGCAACACGACCGAAATCAAAAGCGAGTTGATCTCTTTTCTTTCAGAGGATTCGTATGGTGGTACCGAGTGATTCATTTGACCAAAACCCCTATCAGAGAAAGTCCAAAGGGGACTCCTGTCGCGTGGATCAACTTACGTTCCACCCCGGCACAGGACAACAGGCAGTGATTGATGAATTTGGGGATCCGTGTGAAACGCGGTGTCTCATCCTGGTTTCGATTGAACACCCGCTCTGCTCCTCTGCTGAAAATGGCGGCAGGCAGAGTAAACGAATTCCAGTGAGTTACCCATTTCACTTTGAGACCAGCCTCTTTGACGTTCTGGGAAAAATGTTTTTTCGTATAACGGCAGTAATGTCCCAGTTTTCGATCCCAGCTTGAATAGAGGGACGGATAGGCGGGGACCGTGATGATAATTCCCCCCTCCTTCGACAGAGCTTCTGCCGCATTTTTCAGTAATTGAACCGGATCCTGCATATGTTCCATCACATCGAGTAACACAATGACTTTCGCCGACGCGGGAGCCACCGGCCAGGGTTGACTCAACTCATGAACAGAGAGATTGGTTAATCCACGCGAACGACCATAGTCGACGGAATCCTGCATCAGATCAAAACCGATGACCTCATAACCCATCCGCTTGAATTCGAGAAGATTTCGGGCAGAGCCGATCCCCCCTTCGATTAAAATACCGGGAGCCGGAAATTCCCTGCGCAGGATATCAGATACCAGCTTGCGTTTGGCGACATGCCACCAATAGCTTTCTTCCAGTTCAATTAATTCAGACAGGTGTCCCGGGTCCACGTGATTTCTTTTAGATACTAGGAGTCTGGTGGTGTTTAAAACGACGAAAATTCAATGCTGGATAGGAGTAGCGGCCCTGAAATACTGAGATAGTCAGGATATCAGTGCAATCAGGACAACTCCGCAGGATTCCCACGAAATTGCATAAAATGACGGAATTAAAACATATCTATTTTACCTGTGCTGCTTATTCTGTCTATAGTGTTGGTCTGTGGCGGGTAAATTGAGTTGAAAACGTGTAAAAATGTGGAGTAATTGCGGTGGCAGATCAGTCAGTCAAACAGTTCACACTCTCGGCGTGGATTGCTGCGTTTGTCTTGATCGCATTATTGACGTTGTGTGTACCAATGTTTATAAGGATGCCGCTCGCGACGGATGTTGTGTTTTACGATCTGCAGGCAGAGACGGTACGCAATGGCGGAACGTTATATAAAGACGTGTTTGAGACCAATATGCCGGGTATCATGTGGCTGCATATGTTGATCCGGCCGATCATCGGAAAGAGTTCCGATGCCCTGCGTCTGGTTGACCTGGTTAACTTCAGTGGCAGTGTGTTACTGCTGATGTTCTGGAATCGCCGGAACCAGATTTCTGTGACTGGCATGCTCTGGATCGGGATCACGCTGTTCGCGTTCTATTTTTCGCTTACGGAATGGTGTCACTTTCAGCGCGATACCATCATTCTGTTTCCGGCGTTAACGGCCCTCTGGTTACGACGGAGGCAGATTGATCGCATTCTTAAAAGCCAGCAGACGGACTCTGAAATCTCAAAGTCGACCGTCTGGCGCTGGGCATTTCTGGAGGGTTTGTGCTGGGCGACGGCGTTCTGGATTAAACCGTTCGTGGCGGTGCCTGCGTTGTGTGTCTGGTTTGGCTCATTGTTCTTAATCAGACAGCCTCGCAAATCGCTGGTGGATTTTTCCGGATTACTCCTGGGGGGTCTGGTTCTGGGTGCAGCCGGCATCATCTGGATGTGGCAGACGGGGGCCTGGCTATGGTTTTACGATACATTTACCGATTGGAATCCGGAGTATGTGGAATCACGTAAAGCAGGCTGGAATTCGTTGCGATTTGCGCAGTTTCTATACCGGTTTTATCCCTGGTTTCTGCTGCACCTGATTGCAGTTCCGCTGGCTCTGTCAACAACCTGGCAGTGTGTGAAAACATGGAAACAGAGTAAATCACCTCTGGAAACGGTGCAGCGTGACTCGCTGCTGTTATCTTTAATGTACCTGGGTTGGCTATTTCAGTCTTGTGCCTTTCAGCATCTGTTCGATTATGTGCACCCCCCTTCCCACCTGCTGGCCATTGCAGTGATCGGCGTTTATGTTGGCAATCGCGTTCAGCAACAGACGTTAAGCTGGGGCTGGAAAACAGGGATGGCCTGCTTTGCGGTCCTGGCAGTGCTCTCGTTTCCCAATTTCAAACCGGATCGAATCGCGCTCTGGCAGACCTGTTTAACCCATTCCAGCGATTTGCATCTCAAGGCGAAAATGGCCTTAATGGTTCAAGTGGACTGGGAAGATCTGGCCGCTGTGGAGAAATTTTTACGGGCTCAAAATGTGAAAGATCACGAGCTGCACTGTTACAACAGCACCCTGGTTTACCTGTATCCCGAGCTTGCCGTTGAACCTGCGACCCGATATGTATTTTTTGATTCGATCCTGATCTTCTGCCCGAAACATCGTCAGGAACTGATGAAGTCGATCAATGACAGCCCGCAGAGATTCATTGTCACCGATCTCCTGGAGAGTGGGTTTGACCGTCAGACGGCACTGGCAAAATCAGAGGATGCAAAGCAGTTGACGCCCCCTGCTTATCCAGTGAGTCTCGAAGGCGCTTATCCCTGGTCTCAGCCGGTTGTCTTTCGGGCAGGCCGTTATCTGGTGCATCAGGCTCAGCGTCCTTTCGGTCGATTTACCGGCAGTGGATACATTCCTACCGAAGAACAGGTTCAGACGCTGGCCCGTCGACAGCAACAGCAGAAAGAAAAACAGCAGAAAGAGAAAAGCGAATCCGCTTCAGTCTCAGACAAATGAGAGACAGATTGCAAAAAACCGCAGCAGCTCAAGTCGTCTGACTGCTATGAGGTTTTCGAAATGCACTAAGCAGTTGAATCAGTAACAGGGCCAGCGCCGTAACGGAGATAATTCGTCCGATTTGAAAACCGGGGGGCGTATAAGAGAGTTCGAGCCGATGCTCACCGGCAGGCAGAGGAATGGCCCTCAATGCGTAGTCTGCCTGCAGGACGGGCATTTCCTGATCGCCGATTCGGGCGGTCCAGCCTGGATAATAGATGTCAGACAGCACCAGATATCCGGGAGCAGTCAGACTGGCGTTGATCGTCAACAGGTTGGGGCTTGCATCATTGATCGTTGCTGCGGTGAAAGACTGGCGATTTCCTCGAGGCAGAATATCTCGCTCCAGCAGTACTTCATTACGTGGCTGAACTTTTGAAATGGCAGATACGATTTTCTGACTCGACTGGCTCGCATTGAACAAAGTCCCTTCTCCTGTGATATACGCCCTGGGAAGTGGGTTCAGATTTTCCAGAATCAGATAGGGTAATTGCTGAGGTGTTGCGTTCCGCAGGTGGAATTCTTCGGGGATCGAACCCTGCTCGATGATTTTCCAGCCTTCGATTTCCAGCTTCTGATCTGTCTGCAGGATGGCGTATTTGATGCTCATCAGATCCAGCAGAGGCTTTCTTGCCGTTAAGAGATCGGGGGTTTTGAACCCCGCCATCATCGCGGCGGCATCGGGTTGCGGGAATGTGGCTGCGGCCAGCAGTCCAAGCCGGGTGAGCGGAACGGGCTCGTATCCCTGGATTTTCATGATCTGATGCTGCCAGGCCTCGTAGTCGCTGAGTAGTTTCTGGTTGACCAGAACCCGATGTTCGCACAGGTTTTCCTTGAGAAACGTGATCAGTTTTGTTTCTCCCCGGAACGATTTTTGAGGGACAGTCCGCAGGATCTGATGCGCGTGGCTACCAAGTTCGCAGGTACAGATCAGGCTGAGAAGCAGTGTACCTGCTATCGCTGTTTTGCGTGAAAAACCGGCCAGCAAGAGCGACACGCAAACGGCTGTGATTGCGGCAAACAACCAGGTGAGTTGCACGCTGAAAATCTGTTTTGTTCCCATATCAAACGTGATTTCGCCGTGGGACTGGGTGACCTGATAGCCCATCAGCAGTACTGCTACTGTGAAGCCGATGCCGATAAAAATTTGCCAGCTTTTCCTGCGTTGACTCTGTGACAGGCGAAAGAGGGACTCGGATCCAAATCCTGCCAGCATGGCGATGGCCAGAGTGCAGATCCAGAGCAGGCGCGCGGGAAGTCGAAACATGGAAAATCCCGGGATCAGTTTATAGCACAATGTATAGAAAGGGAGATGGGGGCCAAAGGCGAGCAGTAAAGCGACCAGCCCGATCAGCGTGAGGCGGATGACATTCCGATTTCGGAAGAACACGCCGGTTCCCAGCAGTGCCAGCAGCAGTGGCAGACAGCCGAACGAGCAGATCGCCTCCCAGTAATACAGGCCCGGCCCCTGGTATTGATCGGGACGGCCCCACACAAAGGGATCAAGCAGTTGCAGCAGGCTATAATTGTTCAAACTTCCTTTGGATAAGGCGACCATGTCAATGCCGCTGGCGCGAACTGCCTGTTTGGTATAAATGAATACGGGGAACAGGTCGACAGCCACCAGACCTGCTACGAACAGGCTGACTGCAATCCAGCCTTTGAATTGTGCCCCGGGGGGACTCATCGTCACGGGAACGTCTGAAGTGACTTCTTCCCGGTTCTCTGGGCTAGAGACTGGCTGTCGTTTCTGCAGTATGAGATCCACCAGGCATTCCACCACCAGGCAGACGCTGAGAAACAGCAGCAGGTAAAACAGTTCCTGGACATGACCACAGAAAAAAGCGAGCGAGATCAGAATCGCCAGGAGCGGAACCGCTTTTCTGCTCCCTTCCCGCAGGAGTTCATAACCGTATAAGATCCAGGGGAACCAGGCGATCTGTGTGACCGACGTGAAATGCCCTTCTCCTGTTTTTGCGACAAAGTAGGGAGCGGCAAGAAAGACGATCCCGGACAGGAGCGCGCTGAAAAAACTCAACTTATATTTTCGTCCCAGCAGATACGCACCCAGGCCTGCCCACCAGTGGTGCAGTACCAGCGACCAGCTGATGGCACTGATGGCATTTACAAAAAAGAACAGCCAGTTACCTGGATAGAACAGGGACGACTGGGGGCTTCCCAGCCAGGGCATGCCCAGAAGTGAGTACGGATTCCAGTAGGGAGGTTGTCCAAACTGCTCCCAACTGGTTTTCTGATATTCTTTATAGGAAATAAACGCACTGGTGGTGTCGTTATAGCCCTGGTTCTGGATCCCGACCAGCACATCTGATGGATGACTTATCAGGGACTGAAAACAGACTCCCGTCACCACCAGCAGGATCAAAGCAGCGATCAGATTTTGAAACAGTCTGGATTTCATGTGTTAAGTTTCAGCACTGGCCGTAGTGGAGCAACGATCAGAAAGACGAAGACGTTGTAAAGAATCTGATACATCGCAGGACAAAACGATTGCGAACAGAAACACGTTCCATAACGGGAACGTCTTTCCTGGAAAAAAGTTCGGTAATCGAAAGCCTGTCGCCGGTCACACGCGAGTGCGAATAGAAGTGCACAGATCATGCCAACCATTGCCCCTCGTGACTGGAATTTACTGGCAACCTTGCAGAGCGGATTCGATCCGGCCTCTTTCAGCAACCTTCCGCCGAAAGCCTGTCAGTCTCGATTGGGGGGCTGCAGTCCATGTGGTTCGACCACTTTTGAGTACATTTCGGGGCGTCGATCTGCCAGACGGTGAATCACGTGTTTGTCGGGAACACGATCGACCCGTTTATTCCGGGCCCGGGCCGGATCTATGGTCGCGTAGAGAATTTCCGGCTCAGTCCCCCACGAAGTGGCGATGGTCTCCCCTGCCGGTCCCGTGATGCGGCTCTTTCCAATAAAGTCGAAGCCCCGTTCCGACCCGATGCGGTTGATGGCGCAGTAGTAGATGCCATTTTCCATCGAGCGGGTGTTGATCGCATGCTCGGCAACATGTTCCGCGCCCGTGGGCCAGTTGGTCGGCAGGATTATCAGATCGGCCCCCTCGATTGTCATGATCCGCGATGATTCGGGAAAGGCGCTGTCGTAGCAGATATTCAGGCCGATGTTGACTTCAGGATGCGAGCAGACGGCAAATTCGCGATCGCCGGGGAGCGCGAAGCGGTCGACTCCCAGGTAGGGCAAATGAATTTTGCGATAGCTACCCAGAACCCCTTCCGGTGTAATCAGAACTGCCGCGTTATAGACACCCTGCTCTGCCTGCTCCAGCATCCCGACGACAACAGAGTGATTCAGTTCACGACAGACTTCCTGCAACCTGTCGGTGGAAGGGCCGGGAATCGATTCTGCGTAAGGCAGGGCTTCTTCGAGACTGGCAAAGCAGTAACCGGTCAGCGCACATTCGGGGAACACGGTGAGGCTGGCACCTGCGGCAGCGGTCTCTTTGATTTTCTCGATGATACGGCTGAGATTTCCCTCTTTGTCCATGAGAGAAACATCCATTTGCACGCCGGCGATTTTCATTGAGTGCAGTCCTCAGTATTCCGAATGAATAAATATGCCGTTCGAGGCAGAATACTGATTATAGGAGCCTGCGCTGCTGGTTTCCATCCTGTCTGTTCAAAGTCCAACTGAATCAGAGGCGTTCCGTCGTCTTGAAGGGAGAGGCCTGCTGGACCGGGGCATCGATGTTTTCCACGGGAGCCGCCTGTTGAGGGGGGATCAGCACACCGGAATCGACAAGCGTGATGTAGGTCATCGTCAGTAGAATCGCGTAGGCGACGGCATTGCCAAACAGGCCATTCCCGAACCATTTGATCGCAGTGCCCGAGGATTTCTTCAGGCGGATGCTCACTCCTTTACGTTCCACACTGTAGACCTCATCCAGAACCAGGTGAGAAAGAAAACCAAGCGAGATGCCGCCCGCCATCAGGAACTTCACGGTATAGGAATCGCTGAAGTAGGCCAGAAAGACTGTTTCCCCGGCGATGATCAGTGCCGGGATGCTGTGGAACATGCCACGATGTACGGCAAACTTGCCGAGAATGGCGGCTGCACCGTAGCGAACGGAGGCATAAGTCACGACCGCCATCAGAATCGCATTGTCGGGATCAGCGCCTTTGTGAATCATGCAGCGCATGGCAACAAAGGAGGCGACAGCAGCGGTCAGGGAGAAAATCTCTTTGATGGGACGACCTGTTTCAGAGTCCAGGTCGGGCAGCATGCCACCGACCCAGGTCAGGACACCGGCCAGAATCCCCTGTGTCGGCGTGAACCCCATGAACAGGCTGGCGATCGAACCGTAGCCGATTCCGAGTAAGCCGCTGACGCTGATATGTTCTGTGTAACCGGCCATCGTATTCTTCCCTGAATGTTACGGTTCAATTCCGGATAGTTAGTCGCTAAGTCCTTGCAGGGACAATCGTAGCAAACTTAGTGGGAATCGATCAATGGGAGTTCAAATCGCTGGTTTTGAGGGGGAAAACGGCTCACGGAACCTGGTCTGGTTCGGCCTGTTCATCTGCGTGCTGTTCGGTGAGATCGAGTAGAATCGGCAACGAAACGCTTTCGCTGGAGAAAGTGCCGTTGACTATCGGGCGAGCCGACGGAGAGGCTCTGCCGGGTGACGATTGTTTGGCTAGAGATCTATTTATTTTCCAGGATGTCATTTGATGACCGGTTTATTCAGCTTTTCTGATGAGGGACTATTTTGTGGAGTGGCGCGAGTGAGTCAAGAGGATCTGAACAAAATCGGGTGGCGATACAGGGTGACACAGGCACGACCTGCTGCGATGCCGGGGTGGTTTTGTGGTGAAAGCCTGCGATGTGTGGCGACCCGCAGGCATACATTGTTAACTGGTGCTGTTATGCAAACTGAAGATCTGGAAAAAAGGACCGGAAATCGGGTGCATACAACGAACAGGTGTCGCGTGTTTCAGTGCTCTGTAAACTTGACACGCGCGCGACTCACTTCAGCGCTTATCATGTTTCGTGGCGCGGCGGCGTCAAGTCGAATTTTTTCAGTCCGTGCTGCGGGATTCCGAAGGGGCATTGATCGCAGGCTGAAACGCTCCGAAACGGCAAAAAGCACGATGTTCGGACTCGTTCGAGTACAGAACAGCGACGGAGCGGGCCGTTTATCGAGCGATGATTTCCAGAACTTCGTCTTTCAGAGCCGCATTGACGGCGAGACCATTTCCGGTATAGATGGACGGGTTACCATCGAAATCGATCCAGTGTCCGCCGGCTTCTTCCAGAATAGGGAGCAGAGCGGCTGCATCCCAGGGGCTGAGAACCGGATCCACCATGACTTCTGCCCGACCTGTGGCGACCAGCATGTGGCCGTAACAGTCTCCCCAGCCCCGTGCGAGGTAGGAGTTGCGGCAGAGGTATTCGTAGGCTTTCTGTTTACCAATCGTTTCCCAGCGGGTCATGGTTGTCGTACAGAAGACCGACTCGGAGAGTTTGGTTTTATCAGACACTTTAGCGCGACGGGGTTCCTGGTCACGAATTTTCCACCAGGCTCCTTCTCCCTTGATGGCGTAAACGACTTCGTTCAACGCAGGGAAACGACAGACGCCGAGTACCAGTTTTCCGTTCTCTTCCAGTCCCATCAGGGTTCCAAACAAAGGCACGCCTTGAGTGAACGGTTTGGTACCGTCGATGGGATCGAGGATCCATTTGAATTCGTTGGTCCCTTCTACGGGAGGGAGTTCTTCACCCAGAATACTGTCCTGGGGAAACGCCAGGGTGATCTCTTCCCGCAGCAGTTCTTCTGCACCACGATCGGCGATCGTCACGGGGGAGTCATCGGACTTTCGATCAACCTCAAGATCGGGAGACTGGTAATACTGCATGATCAGCTCACTGGCTTTCTCTGATGCCGCCAGTGCCAGTTCGAGACGTGCTTTTAATTCAAATTTCTCAGAGTGTGTATTCATGATTTTGTTTCGAATATTCTTGAGTGTTTATGGTTTTGATCGATTGAACAATGCGTTCCCGGTTTGCGGTCTATTCGTCTTCAAGACGGTAAAGGTGCTCCCCTGCTTTTCTGACGAGCAGAATCCCTTCGTCTTCCCGGTCGGCAAACGATTCGATGTCGATGCTGTCCGGATCCCGGTAGCCGAGATTGATTTTCTCACACAGTTCAGGAGGAATCTGAGATGCCAGAGTCACGCGAACCCGCGGACGTTCGACGCCGTTTTCAAATGTTCCCGTTCCCCGCACATGCGTCGAGTGGGCGAGGATCCCCCAGGGGTAGTCTTTAAACTGGTCCCACTGGTTTGTGAAATAGTCACGGACGTGATAGCCGACCTCTTCAATCAGCTTGCCGTGTGTGACGGAAATTTCTTTCATGTGTGGGGCGTAGATGATGAGTTCGCCGTCGTCTGCGACCACCGGTTCCAGTTTATACATGCATTTTCCGGCGACCCAGAGTTCATCGTACATCAATGGAGCACAGGATAAGACCTGCTTGAAGGGCTTAGGCTTGCGTTTAATATGGATCTGCCCTGATAGATCTGCCGCTGAATTCCAGGCGGATTCGGGAGTTCCATAAAAGAGACCATATAAGGAACTGTCAGGTGCCACGACAAAGGTGATGCAGCGTTTTTCGTTGGGAATCATCGCGGCGGACTGATTGACGACTTCGCGAACCGGGGTCTGTTTGACACCAATAATTCCAACATTAGTAATTAAGGCACCCAGCCAATGGAAGAAGTTCAGAAGATCCGGGCCGGAGATACCCGGGAAAAAGTACTTGCTGCCGCCGGAAAAGCCAACCACTTCGTGCGGAAAGACAGGGCCCATGATCTGCAGGATATCGTAATCTTTGATACGGGCATTGATGGTGACCGGGACATCCATTTCCAGGAGTCCGGCCGAGATGGAAGCGGTCTGCTCTTTCGTGAGGGTTCCGATTTGGGTAAGCTTGTCAGGTTGGTCCCATTCATGGTTGAAAAGACCGACATCCCTGTATTCCGACTGTCTGGCTTCTTCGGAGATTCCCAGCAGGCGGCAGATGTCTTTTTCGGGCATGGGAGGATGGGTCCCCAATGCCACCAGGACATCAATCCGTTTTGCGACCGGGCTGAGAATTCGATGGAAGGTTGAAAATAAGAGGGGTAAAGGTGCCGTGCGGGTCGCATCGGGCACGATCAGCAGAATACTTTTGTTTCGATAGTCTTCGACAGGAAGATTGGATTCAAACCACTGAATGACTTCCTGTTCGCTAAGAGTTTGATGGAGTTGTTCCATAGTCGCAGATTGCTTTCAGATAAGCCCCGACCTCAAGATTGCTGTTCAGGGCCGGACTGATGTTGAAAACAGATACTATAAATCATTTTAAAAAAAAGTGAATCGACTCAGCAGGCTGTGGGAGTCGTATATCACACTTTTTACAGTGGGACCAGTCTCAAGGGGGGGAACTTAATGAACTCTTTGAGATAACGGAATGTTCACATTCTTTTTTGATGGAAGTCAAAATTTCAGAAGAAAACCTGCTATAATGACTGGTCAAAAGCAACCGTGATCTAGTAACCTCGTAAGATGCGCTCTGAATGGGGTTTGAGGGTTGTAAGGCCCGATAGATCAACAGGCTTTTTTGAGAGCCGCACGATTAAAATGTTTGTGTTCCGACCGATACCAGCGTTGGTCCAGGTTCAATTCAGGACTGACTTATGAAAATATCCGGGAGTGTCTCAATAATGCGAAACGCGTTTTGGGATCAGGCAGGAGGCCGTCCATGACGTTGGCAGAATTGCTTGAAAATCAATTTCGTGCCGATATCCGATTTCGAGGTGCAGCATATATTGAAGCGGAACGGGTTGAACTGACCCGGATCACCGCTGATCATATTTTTGCTGTGGTGCGCGATGGTGTTGAGTACCAGACGCAGTTGTCACGCGATGACGGCAACCTGAAGACCTATTGCACTTGTGACCAGTTCCAGAAATTCAACGTCTGTAAACATTTATGGGCCGCTATTCTGGCTGTGGATGAAGCCGGTTATCTGGCCGGTGCAGTGAAACCGGGTTACATTCCGCCGTTTATCATCGAAAATGCGCCGCTCTCGTTTGATGACGAGATGGACGATTTCGAATTTTCGATGCCCGACGATTTTGAAATGGGGGGCGGGCGGTCCCGGAAAACCAAATCTGGTTCCAGCAGCAGTCAGTCAACAGCCGTTACTTCCAAACCACGTCTGCGTGACTGGGAAGCCCGACTGGTTGAACTTAAAAACGAGTTTGCGCTGACTCCGGTTCTCTCGAAAACCACACAGCAGGAACGAGAGATCTTTTATGAAATCGACGTCGAGGAAAGTCTGGAATCCGGGCAACTGGTGGTTCAGACATCTCAGCGTCAGCGACGTGCGAACGGGCAATGGGGGAAGTTGAAACCGCTCAAACTGAAGGCAGGTCAACTTCAGGAAGTCGAACATGAGGATGATCGCCGGATTCTGGCCTATCTGTCCGGAGGGACGCCGGAAAGAACGAACTGGCGGGCTCAACAGACGGAAACTCAGGTTGCTGCGTTTCGATATCGTATTCCCTATGAGTTATGTGAACTGATTCTGCCATTAATGTGTGGTACGGGGCACGTACGCTATCTGGACCGACAGCCCGACGATGTCGATTCTCTGAAATGGGATGGCGAACATACCTGGGAATTCTGCATGGGAGTGGAACGGGACCGGAAGAATTCCAACTGGAAACTGCACGGCCACCTGAAACGGGACGATGAAGTTCTGCAGATCTCCTCTGCACGGCTGATCGTCGCGGGGGGCCTGGTGCTGACAAATGATAAAATCACTCCGCTGGAAGACTACGATGCCTTTCCCTGGATCAAAATGATTCAGTTGAACGAAACCATCGAAGTGGAAGATGGCGAACAGCAGGAACTGGTTGACCGCCTGCTGGATATGCCGGTTCTGCCTCGACTGGAACTTCCTGAAGAACTGCATCTGGAAGAAGTCTCCTGTGATCCCCTGCCCGAACTGCTGATCCATTCGCCGCAGAAAAAACGCTGGCAGCAGGATCGTCTGTATGGTGAGATCCACTTCAACTATCTGGATCATCTGGTGTCCGGCTCGAGTACCCAGTGGGCGATCGTTGACCGGGAAGAAAAACGCTGCATTCTCAGAAATCGGGAGAAAGAATCGAAAGCCTGGACCCTGCTGCAGGACAGCGGTTTTCGCAGACTGCTGGACCGACGGATTCAGGGGCGGGATGTTGAGATTTCTGCCCGCGATCTGGGTGGCGCGGTCCGCGAGCTGATCAAAGAGGGATGGGCTGTTCGCGCCGACGGCAAGCAGGTCCATCAACCGGCCAATCTGATGTTCAAGGTTCAATCGGGTATTGACTGGTTTGAACTGCACGCAGATGTCGACTTCGAAGGACAGACCGTCCGGTTCCCTGAATTGCTTTCTGCTCTGGCACGCGGTGATTCTTCGATTCGGCTCGATGACGGATCTCTGGGGATCCTGCCGGAAGAGTGGATCGAACAATATGGCATTCTGGCTGGTATTGCAGTCACGGATGAAGATCATCTGCGGTTTGCTCCCAATCAGGTGGCGCTGCTGGATGCATTACTGAATGCACAGGAGTTTGTTGAGACTGACGCCAAATTCGATGAGATCCGCGAAAAGATTCGTTCTTTCTCGGGGATTGCAATTGATAAAGAGCCTGATGGATTTAAAGGGGACTTGCGAAAGTATCAGCTGGAAGGCCTGGGTTGGCTGCAATTCCTGCAGGACTTTCATTTTGGTGGCTGTCTGGCAGACGACATGGGTTTGGGTAAAACCGTTCAACTTCTGGCCCTGCTGTTACGGCGGAAAAGAGCCCGGGACGAGCATCTCCCTTCACTGGCTGTCGTACCGAAATCGCTCATGTTTAACTGGATCCAGGAAGCAGCCAAGTTTACACCTGAGCTCAAAGTGATCGAGTACGCAGGCGGGGACCGCAGCAAGCTGATTGAACAGTTGACTGAATTTGATCTGGTGCTGACAACTTACGGGACGATGCGACGAGATATCACCCAGATCAAAGATATTCAGTTTGATTACGCCGTGCTGGACGAAGCCCAGATGATCAAAAACTCCGGATCACAGGTCGCGAAAGCGTCACGGCTGTTACAGGCCCGGCATCGGATTGCACTCAGTGGTACTCCAGTCGAAAACCATCTGGGAGATCTCTGGTCGATCTTTGAGTTCCTCAATCCGGGTATGCTGGGACGCAGCTCCGTCTTCAAAGCTTATACGAATGATATTGAAGACAAAAATGCCCGTGTTATGCTGGGCAATGCATTACGCCCTTTCATTCTGAGAAGGACGAAAGAACAGGTTGCCAACGAGTTGCCAGAAAAAGTCGAACAGACTTTGTATTGCGATATGGGCAAAGAGCAAACCAGCCTGTACGACGAGTTGAGACAGCACTACCGGGATTCCATTCTGGGAATGGTCGAGTCCAAAGGGCTGGGTAAAACGAAGATTCATGTGCTCGAAGCATTATTGCGTCTGCGACAGGCCGCCTGTCACCCTGCCCTGCTGGATCGTGGTCGGGCTCTTGATGCTTCAGCGAAAATGGATGTTCTGATACCGCATCTGGAAGAACTGATTGACGAAGGTCACAAAGCGCTGGTCTTCTCGCAATTTACGAGTATGCTCTCGATCGTGCAGGAACACCTGGATCAGAAGAATATTGTCTATGAATATCTGGATGGTCAGACGCGAGACCGTAAAGAACGCGTCGACCGGTTCCAGAACGACAAAGACTGTGGCGTCTTCCTGATCAGCCTGAAAGCGGGAGGCCTGGGGTTAAACCTGACTGCCGCGGACTATGTTTTCATTCTGGATCCGTGGTGGAACCCGGCTGTGGAAACACAGGCGATCGACCGGGCACACCGAGTTGGTCAGACCAAACGCGTGTTTGCCTACAAGCTGATCTGTCGCAATACGGTCGAAGAGAAGATCACCGAATTGCAGCAGCAGAAACGGGAACTGGCGGATGCAATCCTGGAAGAGAACCAGAGCGTCCTCAAGAACCTGTCCAGCGACGATCTGGAATTGCTGCTGTCATAAGCGGAAAACAGTTTACGTTTATTTGTCTGAGGATTTCTTTTCAGCTAATCCTCGTGTAAAGGCCTCGTATGCTTCCCGGTATTCTTCGGGGACGGGCAGACGTCGGGTACCGATACCGTCGGCATTCTGTTTTCTGGTACTGTTGCGTTCGCGCTGGGCAGCCCGATTGGCGGGTTTGAGTGACTTTAACATCTCCTCAAACTGACGCTTGCGGGCCAGCGATTCAGGTGACTGCAATTCCTGATCGGGAGCCTGCAACTGCTTCTGTAACCGCTCAGAAAACTGCTGCATCTCTTCTTTTGTCCAGCCCAGTTCTTTGAGCAGTTCCTGATCGACTTCTTCTCGCTTCAGCTCATCTTTGATCCGTTTCAGTACCAGATTGGCCGCTTCTTTACCGTATTCCAGATTGGCATCCTCTGCTTCAGGCAGGCCGGGAGGAGAAGCATTGCCGGAGTCCTGATCTTCTGCTGTCGCAGACTGTCCCCCTTTCGTAGAGCCACTTCCCTGAGGATCACCAGACCGTTGCCCTGAACTGGATCCGGAACTTTCTCCGGATTTTGATTGACCTTTCCCCTGTGCACCACTTTTGTCCCCGCCGGGCTGTTTGCCACCTTTCTCTCCCGGTTTGCTTTCGCCGGATTTATTCTGGCCGGACTTGTTCTGGTTCTGCTCGGAAGATTTCTCGCCAGACTTGTTGCCTGATTCCGATTTATTATTCATCGACTGTTTCGAGTCAGCGGGCTGTTTCTGAGAACTCTGTTCCTGATTGCCTTTCTGTCCCGTGGAATCGCCTTTACCCGGTTGCTGGCTCCCCTTCTGTCCCTGATCATTTTGTGAGCTGTTGCCTTTCTCACCATTCTGTGGCTGTTTTGATTTCTGATCGGTAGGGCGACCTTTGTCTTGCGGAGGTTCATTGGAACCATCGGGTTGATCCGGTTTCTGTTTGGAATCCGGGTTGTTCGAAGGCTGCTGTTTACCGGAAGGATTCTGGTCCTGTTGTTCCGGCTTCCTCATGCCCTGCTTCGGATCTCCTTTCGAAGGGTTGTCCGCTTGTTGTGGCTTCGAATCCGGACTACCGGACTCAGACTTTTTAGACGCATCGCTGGCGGGCGAATCTTTCTCTCCAGGACGTGTGGCTGGTTTCTGATTGGGGTCGCGTTCGATCTCCTTATTGGTTTTTCGGGGATCAGCATCGGGATCGTGGTTCGGGGTTGCTTTCCCTTTGGGATCACCATTTGATTTCGTCTTCATCGCATCGTCGGAAGGTTCAGCCGGTTCCTGCTTGCCTTTGGGGACCGAATCGGATTGAGACGGTTTCTGCTTACTGCCGGGATCATTGTCCGGTTTGTCTGCCTTGTCTGAAGACGAAGGGCTTGAATTCTTGTCAGGACTACTTTGGGGTTCGCCTTCTGAGCCTTTTCCTGCATCAGAAGAGGGATTGTTCTTTTCGCTTGAGGAGCCGGATGATTTCTGATCCTGCATCTGCGGATCGTTTTCCGATTTACCAGAGTCCTGTTTATCAGCGTCGGGTTTTTGTTGCTGTTCGGAACCCGAGTCTGGCTGCTGACCTTCTTTTTTCAGCTGCTCCAGAATACGTTTGATGGCTTCCTGGTCATCAGCACCATCGCTGTCCAGCTCCTGTTTGTCGCCAGATTTCTTTGATTTCTGACCTGTGCCCGGATCATCTGACTTCTGAGGATCATTCGATTCAGATTGTCCGGAATTCTGTTTGCCTTTATTTTGCCCCTCTTTTTCCTGCTGATTCTCCTCTCCGGGTTTCGTTTCATTCCCGGGATTTCCCTTTTCTTCTTTCTGGTTCGGATCTTGCTTCTCTGATGGATTCTGGTCAGTTTTGTCAGATTTGTTTTCCATCTGCTCCGATTTGTTTTTCTGATCGGAGCCATTGTTTTGATTCTGGGGGGCGTCCTTCTGTTTTTGCTCTTCGAGCTGTTTCTGGGCTTCTTCCTTTGAGACCGGTTCTGTGATTTCAATTTTGATTTTCGGAGTGTTCTGACGATTCCCGGACGGGTGCTTGTTATCTCGGGCCTCGACCCAGAAATAAATCGTCTCGCCAGGGGAGAGTCGCAGTGGACTCAGTTCGAAATCATGATTGAGTCCGACACTCTTTTCAGCGCCTTCGAACAGAGTTTTATCCAGAATCCGGACCTGTTGTTTATCGACTCTCAGATTCAGATAGCGGATCTTGAAATCAGGGTCTTCTGCAACCACCGAAATGGGGACGATGCCGTTGGCGGGCATCTTCAGATCTGATTTTGGTGTCAGCAGGCTGATTTCGGGGGACTGATCCGGACGAATCATTAACGGATAGACGGTCGGCGACAGTGTTGTCTGCCCTGCTTCGTTTCGGCATTTGATCTGGTAGAATTTGGGGAAGGAACCATCAGCACGCAGTTTCAGTTTCCACGAGGCTGTAATGGAATTCTTGTTGATCTTTTTTTCGGTTTTGAATTCTTCCAGCAATGAACTGGAATCTTCTTCGTCCGAAAAAAGAACTTCAAACGAAGTAATTGGCATGTTTGTCGTCGCATCGACGGTGATTTTAGTTCCTTCCCAGGCATCGATGGCTCCGCCCGGCTGTTCGACCGCTGCCAGTTCCATATATTGTGGATATTCATAGCGAACGGAGTGAACGGTCGCAGAAGGTGGCTGGATGACTTTGACCTGAAACTCTTCTGATGTCGCGTCTCCTGCCTGGATATGGTAGGTCAACTCCTGGCGAATTCCCCGTCCATTGATCCCGACAATCATGCCCTGATAGCGTTTCTGGGTCTCATCCATGGCTCGCAGTTTAACAGGCTCGTCTACACGGCCTCCGTCGCTGGATGTATAAAAGAGTGTTACGGTTTCCGGCACTTCTCCCCGCAGGTCCACGATCACTTCCAGCTGACTTCCTGACAGGACTTCTGTATTGCCTGGTGTTACGGAATTGATCTGGGTCTGTGTGGCGAACTCTCGTTGAGGAGAAAATGAAATGGCCGCAGATATCGACGGCCAGATTTCTTTCGGCGAGAAGAGTGCATAAAAACACAACAGCGCCACAACGAACAGCAGAATATAAGAGAGCCGCATGAGCGGACGACGGTCGACGGCCTGCTCGGTATCGGTTTGAGAAAGTGTCAGTGCCGCCCGTTTTTCCAGTGAGTTGATGATTTCGGGATTCACGGCACGATTGGAGTTTTTCAGATCAATCAGGTTGAGCAGCGAACCTTCCATTTCAGAGGAGGTCTGCTCAAGGGCATGCGCGGAATAGAGGTGTGTCACCTTTTGGAAATAGGGTAAGATCAGCTTCCAGACTGCCCAGCCCAGACAGGCGATGAAAACGCCAGCCAGCATCAACAGCCGTGAGGTGTGACCGAAGCCCCCCTTGATGATCCAGTGATCGAACAGGACAAATACCAGCAGGTAACCCAGAAAGATAGCGGTGATCCCGACTGCAGTTGTCAGCAGATCATTGGCTTTGATATTCGAGCCGGTCTTCGAGACCTGATAATCGACATATTCATCAAACTTGGCGTACTGGCCTGATCGCTGTTCGGTCGTCTGCTTCGGATTGGATGCCGTTGACATGGAAAGCCTGTGCCTGAATCAGATTAGAAATAGAAAGGTTTCACTTATAACTATTATAGAATGATCGACGTCCGTGATGGTATGAATGTTCCTGAATTTTCAGGGAGATTCTATTTTCCCCGAATTTCCTTTTTCGATCTGAACAATGTCCGTAAAGGCAGTTAAACCAGACCTTTATGCTTCCTGAAGAACCATTCTGCACTCAGCAGTAGAATGAAGCAAAGCAGGAAGTACCAGTTGTCCCAGAGGGATACCCGGCGGTACCGGGTCAGGTCATTGTTCCATAACTTTTCTTTGTTCATCCGCGTCAGAAAACTTTCCAGTTCTTCCGGCGGCAGGGAACTGCCTCCAGAGAGTGAGGCGATGGATTCCAGCAGGGAATAGTCGGCGGCCGGGTTGTCCAGTTCCAGATCACGCGGATCGACAATGAAACGGGTGGTTGCATCAAAGCCGAGTGTGTTTCCATTTTTGTCTGCACGGACCGTGACCCAGTAATCACCGGGTTCCTGGGTTTGGGAAAATGTGGTTGTGGAAGTTCCAGTGGTTCCCTGGATTTCCGTCTTGCTGGTTTTGCCGGAAGGTCCCTTCACCTGGACTGTGAATTGAACATCGGAAATGGGTTTTCCTTTATCATCCCGGGCTCCAAACTGTATGGGGACCTGGCTGCCAGGGGCGACATTTCGCGGTTCGACGCGTGCCCAGACACTCTGATCAGATTCGTTTTCTTTATGAGCCAGCCAGAGAATCATTTGTCTCCAGAATCGCTCGTGCTCACTGCGATTCCCACTCAGGAACCACTGAAACGTCGTGTCTCCGGCGAATGCCATCACACGTGCATTTCCCACATCGGAGGCAAACAACAGAGGAATGGCTTCATTTCCAGCAGATTCCGCCAGGACCTCCACGGTTTCAAATTTCTTCCGGAGACGATTGGCTCCCTTGAGCGGAGCCAGCGCGTTCCATTTTTGCCGATTTCCCTCACGGGAGCTGTCCAACTGCATCACATAACGTTGCAGTCCAAGTGAGGTGGGGACCATTTTCAGATCCTCTAAATAGTGCAGATCTTTCGCGATTGCATTTCCGACCTGTTTTTCGCTGGCACGCATGACGACCGGAATCAGACTCTCCAGGGGAGTATTCGCGTAACCTCCCGGTCCAAAACTATGATATCCGCCCGTCATCAGCAGTCCGGCTCCCTGTTCGACTCGATCGGCAATTTTTCGAAGGACCGTTGGTCCCAGAATGTCGGCTGGAACATCTCCAATGAGAAAGACATCGTAGCGGGAGAGGTCTTTGAGATCCGCATTGACCGGATTTTTACTGCCGGAAAAACCATTGCCGACCGGAATATAGTCCAGCTGTATTTTGGGGTCGTTCATCGACCGGATGAATTTCTGCTCCGGTCGCAGAGAGTCAAAATAAACAACCTGAATACCCCCTTTCTGGACAGTCACAATGGTTTCCAGTCGATTGTTGGTCTGCTTGATTTCACCTTCCAGGGGAACCGCTTCCACCGCGATTTTATATTCGCCGGGAATTTCCGGGGTCCAGAAGAGTTCCACCGTGCTCAGTTCATTGTTCTGAGTCGGGTGGATCTGGGTTGCGACCCGGGAATTGCCGTAGGCTGTTGCGGGTACCATTTTGCCCGCTTCCCCTTTTTTGATTCCGGTACGGTCTTCCACCAGCAGGCGTACGGTGATATCGCGATTGGCCGCTCCCAGGCTGCGGACTTTGACCGTGATGGGGGTGTTCTTTTTCTCGAAAACCAGCGGGTCAATAATGAGGCTCTCCATGACCAGATCCAAAGTGGTGTCCTGGAGACTGGAAGAACCAAAGCCGACTGTATAAATGGGAATGCCGGTGTCACCGAAGTAGCTGGCCTGGGCTTTGGCATCAACGTCATAGGGAGGGAGTGTTCGTTCTGCGCCATCGGAGAGCAGCAGGATTCCTGCCAGGCGGTCCTGCTGTAACTGACTGGAAATCATTTCCAGGGCATAGCCGATGGCCGTCTGTTCTCCGGCAGCTTGCTCGGAAAAAGTTTCGACGGGAACCAGTTCGGTAGAGAAATCAAAACGACGAATGCCGATATTTTCGTCAAGATTATCGAGTACAGGTTTGACGGTTTGCAGTGTTTTCAATAATTCATTACGGCGGGTCACGCTGCCCGGCCCATCCTCTGTCTGCATACTGCGACTGGCGTCTGCGACGATGTACAGCCACGACTTCTGTTTCGTTTGATCACTGAATTCAATCGAGGGACGCAGCAACATGAAAGCCAGCAGCAACACTGTTGTTAACCGTAAACCAATCAACAGTCGACGCACTGCGGATGAGAAATGCCTGACACGTCTGGGGTATGTCGTCAGAACCAGTGCGATCAAGCCGATGATCAGCAGGATCATCGTTGGCCAGGACCAGATTGGTTCTAATATCGGTTGCATGTGATGTCAGTATAATCAATAAAACAGAATGGAATCAGGCTCAAATTCAGGAAGTCGTTTCGGCTGACTGATCGATTTCATAGAAATAGTTTGCAGTAAAGTGTTCGAGGCAGAACAGCAGCAGCAGCAGGGTTGCCAGTAAGGGGAAGATTTCCACGCCGAGCCGACCGGTTCGAATCGTGCGTTTCAATCCTTCCATGTCGTGAGTCAGGCTGTAACGATCGGCTCCCAGAAACTGATCCAGTTCGTTTTCAGAAATGGGGGTAAAGTTACTTTCTGCCGGATTGATGTTTACGCTGAAACCACTGGAAGAACGGGTACTGTCACTGGAATTGTCGATCAGCTGGTAATGGCCAATAGCAGTCGTTTCCGGGATCGTGATCTGCTGGGCCCCTGCTTTTACCTGAATTAGCAGTTGTTTTAAATCAGGGGTTCTTAATAGAAACGTTTCGGGTCTGATGGCAGACGCAGGCCATTGATAACTGGCAATTTCACCAGCAAGATAATTCGCACGATTTGATCGCGTGTGAATCAGGTAGCGGGTTAACTGGTCTGCGAATGCCAGATAAGACCAGCGTGCGTACAGAAGCTGACTCCAGCCAGCCGAATCGACACCGGTGGTCAAAACAACGACTTTCCCCTGCCCAAGGTTACGTTCGATGATTGCGGGAGAGTTTCTGGAATCGGTATATGTTGCGATCACCTGCCCTTTGTCGGTCGGTTCGACGCGCCAGTAGCGGGAGACTTCCATTGTTGAAAGTTCTCCCGTTCCTCCCAGTTCCTGGAAATAGGCAAACAGTGAATGAGGATTGTTTTCCAGATCGAGAAATTCCGGAGGGATGAATTTGAGAGATCCCAGTAATTCCAGCGGGAGTAGTTTTTGTGCTGCCAGTGAATTGAAGGAGACGATCATCGATTCCGGCGCGTCCCCGTCGCTTCCCAGAATGAAGCAGATTCCGCCGCCATTCTCCGCATATTCAGCACACAGTCGCCAGGCGGTCGGGGGCAGCGCGGTGACGTTAATCAGATAGACGGCTGCGAATTGTTCCAGTGGCGTCGATTCCAGTTCGTTGAGCGAAACGACGTTACAGCTATAGCGATTTTTCTTTAATGCGACGAGTTTCTCCGGTGCCAATGCTGCCTGCCAGAGTTGGGCAGAAGCAGGATCGGGACTGACGATCAAAATTTCGGGAGGCGGTTCCGCCAGAATCGTAAAATAGCGGACATCGTCGGGAAGGTACGGATCGGAAGAGGTGAGCCGAAGCTCGCCTTGTGTGGTTTTCTGGCTGATATTGGCCAGACTCATTTCCAGTTGTGTTTCCTGATTTGATTTTGTGGCAGGCTGGGAATCGGAATTTGCATCAGACGCACCTGTCGTTGACAGGAGACGCTGGTCGCGTTTGATTAACTGACCTTTCTCATTTTGCGTATAAAGTTCCAGGGTTGTATTTTCAGTCGTAATTCCAGAGCTCACGATCTCTGCTTTGACCGTTACGGAATTGCCCAGCGTGATGGATTCGCGCGAGAGATTGATGTGTGAAATGCCGATGTTTTTCGGGTTGGACACACCCACGTCGATGACATAAATGCCCAGCCATTTGAGTCGTTCCAGCTGCTGCCTGATCGATTGGGTTGGCTGACTTCTCCAGGCAGAACGTGCCAGATCTGTGTAAATATATATTTCCCGGACAAACTGATCTGCACCTGCAGACTGAGTTCCAGCGGGCTGTTCTGCGGACTGGCTGCGCTTGAAATCTTCCTCCTGACGATTGATGGCGGCGCGGAGACGATCATCCAGATACAGGGAGAAGGCGGATGTTTTCAGTGATTTGATTCGAGACTGGACTGCTGTCAGGTCGGACTGAAAGGGAAAGTTATCTTCGCTGCTGCTATGCATGACAGAGACTCTGCTCTGGGCAGGCAAGTTGCTTAAATGCTCATCAGCAATGGTTCTGGCCTGATCGAGGCGAGAGAGACTGTCCTGGCGATAATCCATACTGAGACTGGTATCAAACAGGAAGACTGCAGTAACCGGAATGTTCTCAGCTACCGCGGGTAGCGGTTCCGAAATTTCTGCGAAGATCCGTCTCTGGTAAGGCCATAAAACCAGAAGTGCCACCAGCAGAAAGGCGGCTGCACCGATGCCACCTCTTAAAAAAGTGCGACGTGTATTCAGCGTCTGCTGAGAAACTCGTTGTTTCTGATAGTGACGCATCAGTCCCAGGTAGGCGAAAACAGCGACCAGGCTGATGATGATGAGCATGGTCAGTTCGTAGGTCGAAAAACCATAGTTAGCCGGGGGGAGAGATGGTCTGGTCAATGCGAGCACAATCGCAACGATTACCAGGATTCGCAGCAACAGCAGCCAGAAATGACGAAGCTTGAGGCGTCGAGAGTTCTGGATTTTTTTACGTTGCAGAAGTGCCAGTGCCGGAAAGATCAGTTTCTTTGGTTTTGAGCGGAGCAGAAAATGTAAAATCACCGGGATTATTGCCAGAACGATTCCAAGTAATAAACCGGGGTGAATGAGTGACATATATGAAAAATCTATTGGAGAGATTGAGTGGTGAATCAAACGGCCCTGTCGGTAATCCGTTATCTTCCCGGATCCAGATTTACTGTGTCGTCTCCAATACCATCTGGGCTGTGTTTAATAGAATGAGAGAGTCTTTTGAAAAATGTGATACGATCTCGCATCTGATCTGCAGACTAGATCGCATCACATTTAACTATCGCGTCTCACAATCCAATATACTCGGTCCAAATGACCCTGGAAACGCTACAATAAAACTGGACACGGTCTAGAAGCTTGTACTTTCAGACGGGCCTGTTGAAGCTGAGTTAACGAACTCTACGGTTTCCAGGCTATAGTCCATCTGTTCTTTGAGTTTTGATTCACGAGCAATATTTTTAGGGATTACCAGCAAAATTACTACCTGACGATCTCCTGATTCGGTCAGGTAGATCTGAAGCTGGTAGGGAACTCCGTCGATCGGCATTTCAGGTTCAAAGATGCCCACACTAAAGGATTTGGGATTGGAATACCCTTTCCCTTTAGGAAAGCGTTCCGTTTGAAAATTTTCCGGATTCAGGAACAAATCAAATGTGTTGGCAATCTGAGTATTAACATTGTTGAAAAAATTGAGTGCGTCTTCTTTCTGCTTTTCCTGTAACAGAGCATGATTACTCAGTACATACAGGTACGCGGGACGCTCAGCGCTATCATTTTCAAGATCGACGGGAACTTCAGTTCGCCATGCACCCTCCAGTCCAGGCAGTACCAGGTCTGCATAGTCGGGTTGTCTGGGATCAATCGTAGGTGTGGGTTCTGGCGCTGGAGACTCTGATTCGTCTGTTGCTGCAGGGGCAGGAACATTCGGGGCTTCCATCTGCTGAAACTCGAGAGGCGCTCTCATTTTGATTGTGGGCGAAGTCCAGACACCTGAAAGTGCCTGATTACGAGTATCCACGTAGGCAAAATACTGAGATGTTTCATTCAACCGCTTTTCATAAGTTTCTGTGCCACAACCATGCAGCAGTGGCAACATGATCGACAGGAGCAGTATTTGGGCAGTACCTCTGAAATGTCCCAGATCAAATTTGAATGAAGTGTCCTGCATGCTCAATTTCATGTCCCATTTTAAGAATTAATGGCTGATAGATTGAAAACTGTTTCCGAAGTCTGAATGGCACTGTCACTCACTTTGACCGACCGATTCGATTGCCTGCACCTGGAAGCCGACCCTGAAACTGCAAACCTGTCCTGGTGCAGACTCAAGTGGTCCAGAGTATGACGCAATCTGAAGTCGATAGCCCTTTTTTACCAGTCACTTAATGATATTGTTGATGATACAGGAGGGAACGTCAACTTCGATCATTTTGTGTACAGAAGTTTTTAATTTTCGGCACGAAATCGGATTTCGCCGGAAACAATGACGACTTCTGCCCTGCCTTGCAGTTCTTTTCCGAGAAACGGTGTATTTTGACTGGATGATTTGAGGAGAGCAGGTTCGAGAATGTAACGAATATCCGGATTAATCAGGGTGATATCGGCGTCTGCGCCCTCTGCGAGCGTCCCCTTCGCAAGTCCCAGAATCTGAGCGGGACCAATTGTGAGTTTGGCGATCAATTCAGACCAGGAAAGGTGACCGGGAGTGATCAGGCTCTGCAGACAGACCGGCAGAAGCGTCTCCAGGCCGATAATGCCGAAATCGGCTCCCAGGATTTCATCGGTTTTCTTTTCCGCGGCATGGGGAGTATGATCGGAGCAGATCGCGTCAATGGTGCCATCCTTTAAGCCTTCAATCAATGCGTCGATGTGATCCTGTGAGCGAAGTGGAGGCAGAACCTTATAATTCGGATCGTATGACTCCAGCATCTGGTCGGTCAGTGCCAGATGGTGTGGAGTGACATCAGCTGAGACACGGATTCCCGCCGTTTTGGCGCGACGAATCTGGGAGACACTGTTCTGAGTGGAGATGCACATCAGGTGGATTCGCCCCTGTGTCAGTTCTGCCAGCGCAATATCCCGGTTGACCATGATTTCCTCTGCAGCGGCCGGGATACCTTTGAGGCCCAGAACCGTTGAATGGAAGCCTTCATGCATCTGTCCCTTGTCGGTCAGTTCCGTAACTTGAGGCCGATTCAGAATCGGTCGGTCAAACATGCGGGTGTATTCCAGCGCACATCTCATGATCTGGGCATCATCGATCGGTCGGTCAGCATCTGTAAAACCGACGGCTTTTCCCGCGACCAGCTGACCAATTTCCGCCAGTTCTTTCCCTTCATTATTTTTTGTGATGGCACCCAGCGGGTACACATGACAGTTCGCGGCGCGTTCTGCCTGGAGCAGGATGAACTCAGCGGAGGAGCGATCGTCAACCACGGGTGATGTATTAGGCAGACATCCCAGGGAAGTCACACCGCCGGCTAAGGCAGCAGCGGTTCCCGACTCAATCGTTTCGTCTTCTTCAAAGCCGGGTTCGCAGAGCGAGACATGAATATCAATGAATCCCGGGCTGACGATCAGTCCGGTGGCGTCAATGATTTCGTCAGCAGAGACAGTCGCCTCACACAGTCCGGTAATCTTCCCGTTTTCAATTAACAGGTTTCCCGTCTGGTCCAGATTTTGTGAAGGGTCGATGATGCGACCATTTTTGATGAGAATCGATTTCATCCTGGTGTTCCCAAGGAGGCAGTTCGCTGCAGGTGGAGCAGATAGAGGCAGGCCATGCGAATGATCAGTCCATTACTGACCTGGCCTAATATGACTGAATGAGGACCGTCGGCCACATCAGGAGTAATTTCGACCCCCCGGTTGATGGGACCCGGCGCGAGAATCAGTACATTCTCTTTGGCTTTGTTAATGCGCTGTTTGTTCATTCCAAAGAGGTGAGCGTATTCCCGGATGGAAGGGAAAAAGTGTCCCCGCTGTCGTTCAAACTGAATACGTAACAGGTTCAGACAGTCCGTTCGAGGGAGTACGTCGTCCAGGTTACTGGAGACTTCTACTCCCAGCTTTGAGATCTCACTGGGAATCAAGGTGGTGGGGCCGCAGACAATTACGTGTGCCCCGAGTTTTTTCAGCCCCCAGATATTGGAACGGGCTACGCGGCTGTGCAGGATGTCGCCGACCAGCGTGACCGTCAGCCCCTCAATTTTGCCGAAGTGTTCCCGAATCGTGAAGATATCAAGCAATGCCTGGGTGGGATGTTCGTGTGTACCATCGCCGGCGTTCAGGATGTTGGCATCCAGGTGTTGTGCCAGCAGTTGCGGAGCGCCCGGTGTTTTATGTCTGACGACGACGTAAGAAACGCCCATCGCTTCGATTGTTTTGGCGGTATCGACAAAGCTCTCGCCTTTGGAGAGGCTGCTGCCGGAAGCAGAAAAGTCGACTGTGTCGGCACTGAGACGTTTGGCAGCCAGTCCAAAACTGATTCGAGTTCGAGTCGAAGGTTCAAAGAACAGATTGGCGACCACGGTGCCAGCCAATGGTGTTAATTTGGTTTCCCCAATCGTGGCCAGCCGCTTAAACTCTGCCGCCTGATTGAGAATGATGTTGAGTTCATCCCGAGTGAGGTCCTGCAGTCCTAAAATATGCTTACGGTTCCATCCGCGGGAGATGTCGGTTCGATACTCATGGTCGATATTCATAGTCGCATCAGATTAGAGTAGGTACGTATTTCAACCCGGGTGACGTCAGTTGCGTACAGACCCCGATCGAAGGTTGTTATCACAGGACTGGTAGAGATATTACCAAGCCCCCCTGCTCCCTTCAAGGAGATCGCGCGGAGAACTGCGACTCAACGGCTTACTTTTCGAGGGATTTCAGACTGGCGAGAAAGTCTGGAAATAATTCTGGCTGAATACCCGGCGGTTGGGCCGATTTACGTGGCACTTGAGCCGCGGTAACCAGAGAGTCTGCGGGGCGGAGACTTATTTCAGCCGCATATTGAAATTCTCCCGTGGAGAGGCCTTCAATCATCATATTGTCTGTACTGAGTTCTTCGAGTGGCTGTCCGGGGGACTCCTGCCAGCCAGCGATCAGAATGTTGGAAGAAGCAACCGAGCCTTCCCCCATCAGTCCGACCGATGAGAGCCAGTTTTTAGGTGGCTTTGATCCCTGCACCTGTATCAGAGCAGACTGGGACAGTTCAAACACACAGTCTCGGGCTTCTATCTGAATGGCTCCAGGAATCTGAAGCTGATCGGACCAGTTCAATAACAGGAGTGGCCCCGTTTCCCGCATGGTCAGATGTTGCAGGTTGAGGTTTAACTGCTGGTCAATTTCCGGCGGGTGTTCCAGATAGAGCAGTGAGCGTGAAGTGAGGTTCAGGCAATTAGCGAGTGAAATACTCTGAGGTGTTTGAGATACATGTATCGCGTGCCTGGGAACAGCAAAAATCGTATTTTGAAATGTCAGATTGGTCCCGTTTCGTTGTTGGGGATCCAATGGTTTCCAATACAAGGCACTACGGATCTGGTTCGAGCCGGTATTTGCACCTGCTTCCAGTTGTGCAAAATAACAGGAGTGGAGTTTGACGTTTTGGGCAGTCACGTTTAGCAGGGCGTGATTCGTTTGTGCTGTTGAATGGGGGGCGCTGGTTCGATTGATAAATATCACATTTTCCACACTCAGCTGTTCAGCGACCACTTGAAATGAATCTTCTTTGACTTCAATGATCGCAGGATGTGCCGGATCCCCCTTGAGGGTAAGAGGTCCGATAGTGGTAATACTGGTTGATTCGTACACAGTATCCGCCTTCAATCGGATGACCCCCTGTTCGTCGGGAGCCGGGATCAACGTGAGAACGGAAGCCTCTGTTTGGTTTTCGCTGGGCTGAGTGCCGGGGGGCGTAGAGGGATTCTGGTCAGTCTGGTTGAAGGAAACTCTGGAAGTGATTTTCAGCAGCTGGGTTCGGGCTCCTTCATCCAGCAGTGTGTACGATAGTCCGGAGAGTACAAAAATCAGCGCGGCGATCAGAGGTAATCGGCCTGGTTTCTCTGATTTCAGGTCGGGTTCAACGCGGGAAGTCTGGTGCTGAAAGGAATCGTGGAATCTGGTGAGGAGATTTCGTGAGGTTGTTCCGGGCCAGAGTTTTTGCGCCGCCTGCATATTAGAGGGACGCTGCCCGGGATCAGCAGCCGTGAAGCGAATCAAAGCTTCGGCCAGTCCTGCAGGTGTTTCGGGAGCCCAACTACGGATGTCGGGCACGGATTTTGTCTGATGGCAGGCCAGTTTGGCCAGTGGATCACCTGTCGTAAAGGGAGGGCGTCCCGCGAGTAATTCCCAGAGCAAACATCCCAGAGCATACAGATCACTTTGCGTATCGGGATGGCGACCGGTGCCGATCAGTTCTGGAGCGATACCATCATAACAACGCGGTGGTAATGCGGCGTGAATGGTCAGCTCAGGAGAGAGGATGGGGGCCAGACCGGGATCGACGAGGGCAGCATTCCCCCTGGCAGTCAGACGGACATTCCAGGGACGAATATCGCCGTGTACGACTTTTCGCTGCTCGATCAATACCAGTGCCTCCAGCAGTTGCGCACCAATAGCCAGAACCACGGGGACCGGAAACCGTCCCCGGCGGATCAGCAGTTCTGACACAGGAACGGATGGCAGGTAATGACTGACAATCACAAACTGTTGGGGAAGTTGTTTAATGACCCGTGGTAATACCAGCGAGGGGTGATGCAGTCCCTGTAATCGCTGCAGCAGATCTTGAAAGTGTTTCTGTAACTGCTGAGGTTGATCGGTTTGGGGAGTCGTGATTTTCAGAGCACATTGTTCTGTACTCTCTGGAACCCTGGCGATATAGGTGTGGGACTGGGGAGAATGTCCCAGTTCCGAGATCAGCAGATACGGTCCTACAGCCAGTTGCTCCGGGTGTCCCGATTCCAGCACGCGTGCCTGGAAAGGAGTGATTTTCTGTGCCTGAACCAGTGCGTCTATCCAGACAGAGTCGAATGCGGGAATGCCACGTGCCAGTTTACGTACACGGCTCCGACAGCGTCTCACATCAGCTGTGGTACAAAGCTTGAGCTTTGTTAATCGATGTAATAATTCCGGAGACGGTGGTTCGAGCAACGTGACGAAATCCTTTTCCACAACGTTTTGGCGAGGAAGAGACCTCGAGCACGATTTATATTTCTGTATTGAGTCCGATCAGCCTAATAGACTGTGTCCAGTTTTACTGTAGCGTCTCCAGGTCCATTTGGACCGAGTATCATAGATTGAGCGACGTAATGGTAAAATGTGATGCGATCTAGAAAATGAGTTATGGCAAAATTTACAATATTTGGCAAGAGTGATCTTTAGCTTTGAGCAAGGTTGAAAATCCTTCCAGAGAGCATTTCAGAAACCAGGTCGATCAGATATAAATGCAGCAGCCTCGATACCGATATCTGGACAAAAGTGTAATTCTCGTAAGGCCTTTAACAGATGTATGTGCTGCTGATTGGTAATCTGACTCCGGAAATGGAATCCGTTTCGAACTCCGTCAGAGAAATCTGCAGCGAAGCCCGGATCCTGGAAATAACCAGCATCAATCTGATCCCGACTGTTAATATAAATCCGGATCTGATCATCGTTTGTCAGAACTGGCCTGATGAGTATGGCCCTCATATTTTAGACGAGCTTGTCAGCCGTTTTCCATTGAGTCGTTTTGTCTGCTGCTATGGAGTCTGGTGTGAATCTGATGGCAGAACGCGATCAACCTGGCCGTTCAGTATTCGTGTACCCGCCCGCAGCGCTGCTTCCCGGATTCAAAGAGAAATGGAAATAATTGAGTCAAACGCTCAGATTTTTCCCCTGACCGCCGGGCGTGATGAAATCTTTCTCTGGGAATCATCGACTGTACCACTGCGTCTGGATGGAGAAGGAATTGCACCGCGTATCTGTGTGTTTTCTGGCGACAGTCAGTATCGCTGCATGCTGGAAGACCAGATCAGAGGCTGGGGAGGAGAGATTGTGAGAGCCTCGCTCCAGGACACAGCTGATGCCATTGTGTATGACCTGGACCCCTGGGAATCCGTTCTGGATCAATTAATTAACAGGACGCTGATTGCGCCAGTCATTGGCGTCATGGGGCTGGCACACCCGGAGGTGATCGTTGCGGCAAAGCTCTGGGGAGCACGCAAAGTGGTAACAAAGCTTGCTCCCGAAGCAGAGCTGTTTCACGCAATTCGCAGTGTCTGTGAATTCAGGGAGCATCAGCCGGGAGACTGCTGACTTTCAGGTCTTTGAAGTTCAGATCGGTTGTGGGATCATGCCCCTGCAGGCTGATATGTCCCGCTTCCAGTCTCAGGCCTTTACGAGGATTTTCATCGGGCTTTCTGGTGTCGGTCCAGTCGGTCACCTGATAGCCGTCAATCCAGACTGCAATATGAGGACCATAGGCGGAGAGTGTGGTGGTGAACCATTCGTGATCGTTGGTCACCACGCGTCTGGCTTCGGTTCTTCGGAATATGGCACCTGTTCCTGCGTTTTCAGGTTTGGTCCGGTCTCCCTCTTTGATTCCATTATGAATCTGAACTTCGTAGCCATTGGCCATCCCTTTTTCCGAGCCTTTGATCGCACGGAAAAAGTAACCACTGTTGAGGGATTCGCCATTGGACTTTGCTGTTGCCTGAAACAGGAAGTCTCCCCAGGTCTCTTCTGTTTCCAGATAGCCCTGTTTTTCAGCTGTGACATGAATAGTGCTGTCGACGACTTCAAATGTACTCTGCGAACCAGGGACAACGTTCCAGCCTGCCAGATCGACCCCGTTAAAAATAGTCGACATCCGGAGTGGTTTCAGATAGATTTTGCGAAATTCGATGGCTCCTTCATTTTTCTGCAGTCCGATGAAACCGATTTTTCGCAGATTCTCTGAAGCATCATTAAAATTCAGAACCTCTTTGCCATTGATGCTGGCTTTGATTTTTGAACCTTCCAGATGTACTTCACAGGTTTGCCATTCGGAACTGGCGGGAACCGGTTTTTCGATCTTACTGCGGGCGACCAGGCTGCCGGTTGGAAATTCGGTTTTCTGATCACACAGATTCAGTTCGTAGCAGTCCTTGCTGGGATCTTTGGGATCAAATGTGGTTCTCAGAAACATGCCACTGTTTGTTTCGGGGGTCAGTTTGAACTCGAATTTCAGTTCGTAGTCTGCAAACGGAGATGTGGTGAGCAGTAGTCCTGGTTCTCCCTTGTCTGCTTTAATCACACCTTCTTTGACATGCCAGTTGACATCATTATTGGGTTTCCAGCCAAACAGACTATGACCATCGAAGAGTGCGATCCAGCCGGATTCAATCTCTTCAGCAGTCAAGCCTGTCTCGGGAATCACATTGCCCGCTGGTTCTTTGGCCTGTGGGGGTGTTTTAGCAACTTCACCGGGCTGGGGTTCCGCATGAGACTTTGCTTCCGGGGAAGGATGTTCCACTTTGAGGCAGCCTGCCAGTGCTAACGGAAAAAGTGTGATTAAAACCAGACAGGCACATGATTTTTGCAGCATCTTTTCTCTCCCCAAAATGAGATAATCAAACAGTATTTTTCTGTTTGACCTCTTAGTTTTCCGTCATACCCCAGCGTAGAAATGCTTCCAGGAAACCATCGAGATCGCCATCCAGAATGGGGCCAGGGTTCCCTGCTTTATACCCAGTACGAGCATCTTTGACGTACTGATCGGGGTGCAGAACATAATTCCGAACCGTCTGGCCGCCAAAGCCGATCTTTGACTTACCACCCCGTTTCGCAGCCAGTTCCGCATCACGTTTTTCCTGTTCGATCTGGAACAGTTTGGCTTTCAGCATTTTCCGGGCTTCCGCACGGTTCTTGTGCTGACTGCGATTGTTCTGACATTGCACCACAACACCTGATTCGAGATGGGTCAGGCGGATAGCAGAATCCGTTTTATTGATGTGCTGCCCCCCTGCTCCACTGGCACGATAGGTGTCTTCGCGCACATCCTGGTCCCAGTTAATTTCAATCTCTGCAATTTCACCCATGTCCGGTGAAACATCAATTGCGGCAAAGGATGTATGACGACGCCCGGCTGAGTCAAACGGACTGATCCGAATTAAACGGTGGTTACCGGTCTCTCCTTTGAGATAACCATAGGCGTAGTCCCCTTCAATTCGAATGGTTGCGCTGCGGATGCCTGCTTCTTCTGCATCGGAACGATCCAGCAGTTCTACATTGAATCCTCTGCGTTCACACCAGCGTAAATACATGCGGAGCAGCATCTCTGCCCAGTCAGAAGAGTCGGTGCCTCCTTCTCCTGCCTGAATGCTCAGGTAGGCAGCGGAACCATCTTCGGGAGCGGACATCATCGCCTGAAGTTCGAGATGCTCCAGGGTTGATTCGAGCCGTTCGGCAGTGGCAGCGAGCTCCGGGATGCTGTCTTCGCTGCCTTCTTCCTCAATGAACTCCATCAGCACTTCAAGATCCTCTGCGCCTTCAACGAGCTGGTTGAGCGGTTTGACAATCAGTTGAATCTGCTGCATTTCGTTGACGAGCCCCTGTGCCTTTTCCTGGTTGTCCCAGAAGCCGGCAGCTCCCATGAGCTCATTGATTTCCGCAGCACGTTTTTTTTTGTCAGCGTAGTCAAAGAGAGTCTCGTAGTTTAACGATGCGATCCATGATTCCTGTGCATTTCTCTTTGAGTTCGTGGTCCATTATTCCGTTCTTTCTGAATGTTCCTGATCACTTAGTTTCAGGAACCATGCTGCTTATTAAATCTGGTTTGATGATGCGCTGAGTTTTCAGCTACTGTTTTAAAGTACTGAGCCCGATACCGATGTAATCAAAGCCCTTTTGTTTCATTTTTGCAGGCTCATACAGGTTCCGCCCGTCAAAGATGACGGAATTTGACAGTTTATGCAGGATATAATCGAAATCCGCATTCCGAAATTCATTCCATTCAGTGACGATGATCAGGGCATCAGCTCCCTGCAGAGTATCATAGTGATGGTCGAAATAAGCAAGCTGATCACCATAAATTTCTTTGACATTATCCATGGCAACCGGATCGTGGACTTTCAGTTGTGCACCGGCCTCCAAAAGTTGATCAATCAAAACCAGTGCAGGTGCTTCACGAATATCATCCGTTTTCGGTTTGAAAGCGAGCCCCCAGATTGCAAAGGTCTTACCCTGCAGTTCGCCTTTAAAATAGTGGTTCACTTTTTCAAATAATACTTTTTTCTGAGCGGTGTTGACCTGATCAACGGCATTCAGAATGGATGGCTCCATCTGCTGATTTTTGGCAACAGAAATCAGTGCAGAGACATCTTTGGGAAAACAGGAGCCCCCATAGCCAACTCCGGGAAACAGGAAGGAGAAACCAATCCGCTGATCATGGCCGATCCCCCGTCTCACCTGATTGATATCGGCCCCCACGCGTTCACAAAGGTTTGCCATTTCGTTGATGAAACTGATTTTCGTTGCCAGCATGCAGTTTGCCACGTATTTGGTCATTTCCGCACTTTCCAGTTCCATGGAGAGGAATGGATTTTCGGTACGCAGAAAAGGCTTATACAGTTCGTGCAGTGTGTCTGAGATTTCAGGACGGGATACCCCGACGACAACACGGTCTGGTTTGGAAAAATCATCAATGGCGGCCCCCTCTTTCAGGAATTCCGGATTGGAGGCGACATCAACGACTCTGCCAGTCAGTTTCTGAAGCATTTCAGCGAGTTTGCGGTTGGTTCCTACCGGAACCGTACTTTTGATAATGACGATCGAGTCTTCAGCCAGGAGAGGGGCAAGCGATTCGGCAACTTTCCAGATGCTCTGGAGATTGGCTGATCCATCTTCCTGTTGTGGAGTTCCCACCGCAATAAAAATACACTTGGCCTCAGGAATGGCCTCATCGTAACTGGTTGTGAATAAAAGCCGTCTTGCTTTTGAGTTACGTTTCACCATTTCTTCGAGTCCAGGCTCAAAGATGGGAATCTCCCCCTCGTTCAGTCTCTGAACTTTCTTCTCGTCGATGTCAATACAGGTAACATGATTCCCGCTTTCAGCAAAACAAGTACCTGTCACCAGTCCCACGTAGCCAGTACCAATTACAGCAATTTTCATTTTATTCTCGTTTTGATAAATTGAGTTACAGAATGCAGAATTTCGGTCAGGCGGTTCTAATCGCTACATACTTCGTGATATCAGCGATTATGAATTTAAGCGGTTGCCATATTGCTGGTCGTAGTATTTCATATACTGTCCCGAGCGAATTCGATTGACCCACTCTGGGTTATCAAGATACCACTGAACTGTATCTTTCAAGCCTGTGTCAAAGTTGGTCTCAGGCTTCCAGCCTAATTCTGCTTCTGCTTTGCTGCAGTCAATTGCATAGCGTAAATCATGCCCTGGGCGGTCCGTGACATATTTGATTAATGATTCCGGTTTCCCGAGGATACTCAATAACAGTCTGGTGATCTCGATGTTCTGCATCTCTGCATTACCACCGAAGTTGTAGACTTGACCGGTTTCTCCTTTCCTTAAAGCTGCATCAATCCCGCGACAATGGTCAATGACATGAATCCAGTCTCTGACATTTGTTCCTTCACCGTAAATGGGCAGTGATTTATCTTCCTGAGCATTGGAGATAAATAGCGGGATCAGTTTTTCCGGAAACTGATAAGGGCCATAGTTGTTGGAACAGCGAGTGATGATAGCGGGGAAGTCAAACGTTTTAATATAACTTCTTACTAACAGGTCAGCAGAGGCCTTCGAGGCGGAATATGGGCTGTTGGGAGCAATCGGAGTTTTTTCCGTGAATAACCCCTCTGCTCCCAGGCTGCCATAAACCTCATCGGTTGAAACCTGCACATACCGACTGATGTTTCGACTGCGTGCTGCATCCAGAAGCACTTGGGTTCCTACTATATTAGTATGAACAAAGGGGCTGGAATCAAGGATACTGCGATCCACATGTGACTCGGCAGCGAAGTTAATCACTGCATCGAAATCATTGGAATTGAACAGCGAGTTTACAAAGTCCGCGTCTGTGATATCCCCTTTGACAAAGGTATATCCGGAGTGGGACTCGTACTCTTTCAGATTTTCCAGATTCCCGGCGTAAGTTAACTTATCGAGGTTGGTTACCGAAATGTCCGGGTATTCTGAGAGTTGGTATCGGATGAAATTTGAACCGATAAATCCACAGCCTCCAGTCACTAAAATCTGTTTCATTAGAGTATCCATTCTTCTGAAAGAAAAAAAATTCAGGGCTCGCAGCACAGACTGAAATCATTCGATTTCATCAGTTGAGCTCTCAGTATCTGTCGTTGGTTGAATATTATTTTCGGGAGCGCTGATCGGGGCCTCATTCTCAGATTCGTCAACAATTTCCGCAGGGATTCTAGCCAGCGAGACCAGTTTGTCATTGGCATCAAGTGTGATGACCCGGACTCCCTGAGTGTTTCGACCGACCTGACTGATCTCACAGCCTCTGACCCGTTGGATTTTCCCGCTTGTCGTTACCATCAGGACTTCATCATCTTCCGCTACCGGAATAATATCGACGGCTTTGCCATTACGTGCTGAAGTCCGGATATCTCGAATTCCTTTTCCGCCACGTCTCTGACGACGATAATGCATTCCGCTGCGGGTTTCCTGCTCATCATCGCCGTTTTCGTCCGAGTCAGCATCTGATTCTGCAGTCAGTTCCTCTTCATTTTCCGGAACTTCCTCTTCGTTTTCTTCGGCAGCAGGGATAAAGCCAAACGGAGTTCGTTTTCCGTAGCCATTTTCGCAGACTGTCAGCAGGCAGGTTTCCGGATCGGCGATAACCATACCGATGACATGACCCGACTTGGAAAGCTTAATGCCTTTCACACCACGCGTATTTCGTCCCATGCTACGGGCATCTGACTGGGCAAATCGAATGGCCATACCATCGGAAGTTGCCAGCAGCAGATCTTCTCCTGGTGAAACAATCAATGCTTCTACCAGCTCGTCGTCTTCATCCAGCTTGATCGCAATGATGCCCCCCTTCTGCGGACGCGAGTAAGCAGAAAGCGGGGATTTTTTAATGATCCCGTTCCGTGTTGCCATCACCAGGAAGCGTTCTTCATCAAATTCCCGGACAGCGACACAATTCGAAACAGCTTCGTCTTCCTGAAGTGAGAGCAGGTTGACGAGTGCACGCCCCTTGGCTGTGCGTCCCTGAAGCGGAAGGTCATAGACCTTCGACCAGTAAACACGGCCTCGATTTGTGATGAACAACAGGTAGGAGTGCGTGCTGGCGACAAACAGGTGCTGAATGGGATCTTCTTCATCTGTTTTCGCCCCTTTGACCCCTTTACCACCTCGGTTTTGTGCCTGGTAGGTATTCAGTTGGGTTCGTTTGATATAACCCCGCTGGGACAAAGTCACAACCATTGGTTCTTCTGTGATCAGGTCATCGCGATTGACATCGGTCAGCTCATCATCAGTAATATCAGTACGTCGTTTGTCCGAATACTTCTGCTGAAGCAGCAGCATGTCTTCCCGGATGACAGCACGGATGTGGTCTTCATCCGACAGCAGATACAGATATTCGGAGATGGCTTTGAGGAGTTCCTGGTGTTCGCCACTCAGTTTTTCCCGTTCGAGATTCGCCAGCGAACCGAGCTGCATCGAGACAATGGCTTCTGCCTGATTGGCTGACAGCGAATAATATTCGTGAACGCCCTGTTCATTCTGATATTCTTTGAAACCATCTTCACCTAATGCGCGTTCGATCAGTTTTCCGTCGACCTGCAGGCCCTGCAGGCTGATTTTTGCCTCTGCACGGCTGGGGGAGTTTCGAATGGTCTTGATCACTTCATCGATGTCAATCTGAGCAATCATCAACCCTTCAACGGTATGTTTTCGTTTGCGGGCTTCGGCAAGCAGGAATTCAGTACGACGGCGGATCACATCGATTCGATGCAGAATGAACTGTTGAATCAGTTCTTTGATCGAAAGGGTCTCAGGCCGGTTTCCGACCAGCGCCAGTAAAATGATACTGAAAGTGCTCTGCAGCGGGGAGAACTTAAAGAGCTGTGCCAGAACCACTTCTTTGTCTGCATCCCGTTTCAGGATAATCTGCAGATGTACTTTCCAGGGAGGGACATTTCTGTCCGTTAAGTCGACAATGCGGGAAATCCCTTTCACCCGGTCGTCGCGGACCAGCGTTTCGAGTTTCTCTCGAATGCGGTCCCGTGTTTCCATATATGGAATTTCGGTCACGACGATCACGTCGGATTGTTTTTCGGTTTCGAAATGAGTTCGTGCCCGGAGTGTGATGGTGGAACGACCTGTCGCATAACCTTTGCGAATGCCATAACGTCCACAGATAATTCCCCCTGTAGGGAAGTCGGGACCAGGCATCACCTGCAGAATATCATCGATGGTCGCTTCAGGGTTATCGATCAGTAAGGTGATGGCCTCACAGGCTTCTCCCAGGTTCTGAGGTGGGATGCTGGTGGCCATACCAACGGCAATCCCGCTGGAACCATTTACCAGCAGATTGGGAAATTTCGATGGTAGAACAACAGGTTCATCATTCCGCTGGTCGTACGTCGGGACGAAGTCAACCGTGTTCCGATTAATGTCGTCCAGCATTTCTGCGGCGACAGATGAAAGTCTGGCTTCGGTATAACGCATGGCTGCGGGAGGCAGGCCAGCCAGAGAACCGAAGTTGCCCTGTTTGTCGATCAGGACATTACGCATCACCCAGTCCTGCCCCAGTCGGACCAGAGTCGGGTAAATAGATCCGTCCCCGTGAGGGTGATAGTTACCGCTGGTGTCACCCGAAATCTTTGCGCATTTTACCCTTGATGAACTTGCTCCCAGGTTCAAATCATTCATGGCGACAAGAATACGGCGCTGCGATGGTTTCAGCCCATCCCGTGCGTCCGGAAGTGCGCGACTGATAATCACACTCATCGCGTACGTGAGGTAGCTGTCACGCATTTCATCCTGGATGTCCAGGTATTTGATATTCTTATCAATATTCGGTTCTTCGCCGTTGTCGCTAGCCAATCCTTGTTCTCCTTAAGGAAATGAACTACTGATTTATGTCTGATCTGGATTATTTGATCGGTTTTATTAAGCGGAGTGGTCAGAAACGACAGGTGCTAATTGAAGGTACTGGATGCTCCATCCCGACACTCTTCAACTGGTTGAGAAAGGATACTGCTTTCCATGCTGTAACGTTCAAGTCCACTCGCTGAATTGCAAGTTGTTTTTTGGTCAAAACAGGGGTTGAAAACTGCCCGAAACGTTACAGAATTCAAGTCTGTCAGACATTCTCAAATTGTAGTAGGAAAGACATGATTTCACAACTAATAAACCCCCTGAATTTTGGTGTCTTCCAAGGGAGAAAAACCTTGGTTTTCAATAAGTTACGTTCTGAGAATTGTCATTGAGAGCCGGCCCTCAATTGCATAGAATAGAAGCGGTGTTGTAAGCCGTTCCCAGAGCCATTCTGTGCCTGATTTTTTCCGCCTGAGTTATTTATCAAAGACATTGTTTCCATGAATGAGTCAGATCCTCCAGAGAACGCTCAAAATACTGGCGATGTTCGATCTTCAGGGGAACTGAATCCGGGAAATCAGGGATCTGAAACCGGAACGACAGATAAAACACTGGTTCAGTCACCTGAAGAACGTGCCCGGGCAGCTGATCTCAGCAAAGATCGGCAACTGCTGCCTGCCAAAGTTCCCGGCTACCTTCTGATGCGATCTCTGGGAGAAGGCTCTTATGGATCTGTCTGGCTGGCTCAGGAAGAAAATACGGGAAAATATGTGGCGATCAAATTTTATACTTATCGCCGAGGCCTGGACTGGTCGCTGTTGAACCGAGAAGTCGAAAAACTAGCCGAGTTATATACGTCCCGGCACATTATCAGTCTTCAGGGAGTAGGCTGGAACAGCGATCCTCCGTATTACATGATGGAGTATCTGGAGAACGGGTCCCTTGCTTCTTTTCTGGAAGCGGGACCTTTACCGGTCTCGGAAGCGGTTCGAATCGCCAAAACGGTTCTGCTGGCTCTGGTACATGCGCATGGCAGAGGTATTCTGCATTGCGACCTGAAGCCGGCCAATATTCTTCTGGATGCGAATTTTGAACCTCGTCTGTGTGATTTTGGCCAGTCGCGACTCTCAGATGAACAAAGTCCTTCTCTGGGAACTTTATATTATATGGCACCGGAGCAGGCCGATTTGCAGGCCGTTCCTGATTCCCGCTGGGACGTTTATGCCCTGGGGGCGCTGCTGTATCACATGTTATCCGGAAACGCGCCTTATCGTACCGCAGAGAATGAGCAGAAAATTCGCAGCCTGAATACGCTTGAAGAAAAATTAGCGGCTTATCGGGAACTGATTCAGAATTCTCCCCGACCGGCAGAGCACCGCAAGGTTTCTGGTGTCGATCGGAGACTGATCGATATTGTGGACCGGTGTCTTGAGACAGATCCCCAAAATCGCTTTCCCAACGCACAGGCAGTTCTGACGAGTCTTGTCCAGAGAGAAAAGCAACGGGCACGTCGACCTCTGATTGCTCTGGGGATTATTGCCCCGCTGTTATTGATTATCGGGCTGATTCCGGTGGCAGGTGCTGCCGTCAATCAGATGGTCTCACAGTTTCGGAAAAACCTGACACAACGGGCTCTGAAAAGCGATTCAATCTCAGCAAATTTTCTGTCCCAGTATATGGAGCGGGATCTGCAGGATCGCAAGGATCAACTGATTGATCTGTCAGAGCGAACTCTACTGCGGTCCCTGATGCAGGGAGACGTGGAGGAGGATGGGGAAGTCAAAAACAGATATCCGGAATTATTTGCGTATTTGATGCAGGAAAAAACTCTGATCGATGAAAAACGAGCCGCCCTGGATCGTGAACAGGATACAAGCTGGTTTCTCACTGATGCGAAGGGAACCCAAATCTGGCGCGATCCTTCCGGACCCACCATCGGACAGGACTTTTCCTATCGCGACTATTTTCACGGTCATGGTACCGAGTACGACAAAGACGACATTCCTGACGGAATCGAGCCGATCGAAGAGCCTTATATCTGTCAGGTCTTTAAGAGCGATGCGACACATCAGTGGATGGTTGCGATAGCGGTACCAGTCTGGGATCTCAAACATGAAAAGGTGCTCGGAGTGTTATCGCGTACGACTCATCTGGCTCAGTTATTGTCCGGCTTTGATGAAAGTCTCAGCGAAGATTCGGAAAATCTGGGTGACCGAAAGATTGCTTTGATCGATAGTCGTGACGGCAAGATGCTGGCGCACCCCCGGATGACTTCTGACACTCTGAAAAGTCTGAGTCGTGATGAAGTAGGTCAACTGGTTCTGTCTAAAAATGATTTCGAACAAATCCAGGCGTTAGAGCGAAGTCAGAAGAAAGATCAGACTGGGCATGTCACTGCTATGGTAGATCATTATCAGGATCCTGTAGAAGCTGTTTTATCCGGGGACGACAAAAATAACGTCTGGCTGGCGGCATTTTCTCCTATTGGAACGACTGGCTGGACTGCAGTCGTCCAGGAACGTCGCAGCATGGCTTTGAAACCGGTTGCTGAAATGCGCAACTGGTTAATTCAGTATGGATTTATTGTTCTGATAACAAGTTGTCTGCTGATTTTTACCGTCTGGTATTTTGTGATGCGGGTACTTACCGAACGTCGAATCTGGGACTGGTCCCGGCATCACAATGAAAAGCGTTCTGAGCAGGGATCAACCACATCCAGTTGGCCCGGGCAACAGCAGAGTTAAACAATTTTTTATGAACAGACAGGGAGACTTTGCTTGTTGGAGTTAGTCATATATGGAACCCAGTCTCAGCATTCTACCCGATACGCTTTGGAACCGGGCCGGGAGCTGGTATTAGGTCGTTCCCCAGAAGCAGATATTTCAGTTACCTGGGATGATCGGATTTCACGTAAACATGCGCTGCTCAAAGTGCAGCCGAAACAGTTATCCGTATCACGGTTTTCCAATACGGAAAATCAGATTTTCCTGGCTGGGATTGCATTCGATGATTTTCTGCTGGAGCCGGGAAGCACATTCGTCATCGGTTCGACTACTTTTCAGCTACTGGATTCTGCGTCCAGTTTTTCCTCTCCTCGAGAATCACCGCTGGAAGAAGTGACTTTTAAACCGAATGAGTTAATGAAGGTCCGTTATCGTGATGCAGATCAGAGGATCGATGTGCTGGCTCATTTACCGGAACTGATCCTGGATGCCCGGAACGACGCGGATCTGTTTCATCGACTGGTAACAATGCTGCTTTCTGGTGTGAAACATGCTGACGCGGTTGCTGTGGTCCGTTTGAATGACGAGGATCGGGTAGAGGTTCCCTTCTGGGAAAGACGCCGTCAGACCCAGGGAGGTTTTCATCCCAGTGGGCGACTGGTCCTGGAAGCAGTCAAAAAAAGCAAACGCTCGGTTCTGCATGTGTGGGCAGCCAAAGAGGAGAAAGAGAATCAGGAAGATTATACTGCAGTCGCAGAATTTGACTGGGCTTTCTGTACTCCGATTGAAGAGGGGGTGAATGGGAGATGGGGGCTCTACGTTGCGGGTGAATTAAACCAGCCATATCAGGTTTCGGTTCCACAGGGAGCTGGTGGAATTGATCTCCAGGCAGATGTGAAATTTACCGAGCTGGTGGCTTCAATCGTCAAGTCGGTGAGACGGCTCAATCAGCTGGAACGTCAACAGGCTGGTCTCAGACAGTTTTTTGCGCCCCCGATTCTTACGGCGATCGGCGATAATCTGAATACTGAGATTCTTGAGCCTCGGGAATGCGATGTGACGGTATTGTTTTGTGACCTGCGGGGATTCAGCCAGCATGCCGAGAGTTCCTCCGAGGATTTAATCGGTCTACTGGGACGAGTCAGCCAGGCATTAGGAATCATGACATCCCACATTCTCGATTTTGGTGGTGTGACAGGCGATTTTCAGGGAGACGCTGCCCTGGGATTCTGGGGCTGGCCCTTCTCTTCCGAACTGGCCCCCCTTGATGCCTGTCGAGCGGCACTGGCCATACGAAATGCATTTGAGCAGATCAAACTGCAACCCGATCACCCCCTTTCGGATTTTCGTATGGGAATCGGGATTGCTCATGGGAGAGCCGTTGCCGGTAAAATCGGCACGAGCGACCAGGTGAAAGTGACTGTGTTCGGTCCTGTGGTTAACCTCGCCAGTCGATTAGAAGGGCTGACCAAGCATTTGCGCGTGCCGGTTTTAATGGATGAAGCAACCTCGCAAATTGTGCGGACGAAACTGGACAGGGAAGAAGGCCGAGTCAGAAAGCTGGCACGGATTCTGCCGTATGGAATGGAAAAACCGGTGGTTGTCAGCGAGTTATTGCCTCCTGAGTCAAAAGCTGAAACATTGACCGATCAGGAAGTTACGTGTTATGAAACAGCGGTTGAGCATTTTATCCAAGGCCAGTGGGAAGAAGCATTTCGGCTCCTGCATAAGATTCCCCCATCCGATCGTGCTCAGGATTTTCTTGCTTTACAGATCACACGCACCAATCGGATTGCTCCGTTGGACTGGGATGGAACGATCCGGTTTGATAGTAAGTAGTTTTATTAAGCCTGCATGAAGTGATCTACGCCTGCAGCATTCGCTGAGTTCTGATTTTACCGGCTGGGTGGACTGAGTTAAAAGAGCGAGTGCCTTCCCCCTTCTTTTTTCCAGAAAAATCAGACAGATAGAGAAAGCTGACCTACTTTTTAGCAACGGAGATCACTTTGATGGGTTTGTGATCAGGTCCTTGAAAACCTATATCATTGTCAGCTTTGAGAGAAGAATCTATGAGCAAGGTAGAACTGTTAACTGAAGAGTGTATCGAGTCTTCTCAAATTGACTCTAAGTTTGAAGTGCAATATGAACTCGAAATGGATAACCGTTCCCAGGAGATGCTGCTTGTCTTAAATGAGGTCTTTGATTCATTGCTTCCCTCCAGTCAGTCTTAGTGGTCGATATCAATTCAATGTAATGGATTCCTCTCATGCTTCATTCTTCAGAAAAAACTAATGCTCGAGTCCTTGTGATTGACGACGATCCTTTATTTCGCAATCTGATGGTCTCTTTTTTACGCCGTGAATATTTTGTTTCCGTTGCCAGTGATGGATCGGAAGGTTTTCATAAAGCTCTGGAATATCCACCAGATATTGCGATCGTCGATGTGCAGATGGCTGTCTGGGATGGGTTGCAGACCCTGAAAGCATTTCGGTCGCACCCGACTCTGTCACAGACCAAGATCATCATGTTGACATCCGATGCCAGCAAGGAGACCGTAATCGCTGCGATTCAGGGAGGGGCGAATGATTACATCATCAAAACCAGTTTTTCGAAAAGCGAATTCCTGGAAAAGGTAAGACGGTTTGCACAACCGGGAGCGACACGTGTTGCTAATACCCCTAATTCTGGAAAACGACAGCAACCGGTTCCAACAACAACCAGACAGGCTTCTACTCAGAATACACAGGTTGAACCAGCGAAACCCAAGCCCGTTTACTCTGTTTCTGAATCGGTGGAAGATCAACTGACAGGGCTGTCGCTCGACCAGAGTGAAGAGGCACAGCTGGAAGAAATTATGGATGACTGGGATTAACCAGATCCGGATCAATTCAGGTACCGATTCATAATCCTGTGACAAATCAATAAAATAAAAGCCGCTGCGTTAAAACTCTAACGCAGCGGCTTTTTCAGTTTTTCGCGAATGCAGAGGGGAGATTAAAGGGTTTCTTTCGAGAACTTGGCAATCATATTCCCGATGAATTTGAGAATCCCTTTATCCAGCTTAGCCTTGCCGTCAATAGTATCATCTTCGCGTTTCATGACGAAGGAAAACGTATCATCCGTGCTTGTGAGTGACTTAATCAGCAACTCACGAATTTCCTGATTTCCTTTCTCACCGCGAAGCTTATTAACCATCTTCAGCCAGGGCAGTGTTTTGACATTCAATTCGATGACTTCCGGGCTGACCTTTTCAGGGGCCGGTTCTTTTACGATTTTGGAAGCATCGGTGATTCGTTTAATCGCATCCGGGCCGGCAGCTATCCAGAGTGCTTCAGTAGAACTACCTACATACAGGGCCTCCCCTGCTCCGAATAATTCATCGAAACCGGCTTTGTACATGTTTTTGATGTTGATCTTATGAATCTTCAGGGACTCTTCATTCACAACATCTGTTTCAACTGTCTGATCCTTCATTACTTTGGGGAGCAGTTCCACGATTTCTTTGAGTTTGGCACCGTCGGTGGAACGAACGCCGCCTAACAGGGTGTATTTATTATCTGTGGTAGAATTTGTATCGATGAATCCATCCACGAGCGATGTTTCTTTTCCCGCATCAAGCATCTCAATAATTAAAGCGGCCACTTTTTTACTGGCTGTTTTCTGTTCGTCCGTCAGGTCTTTGTTTGAGTCGATGCGATCCTGTATGCTCGGCAGAAGCAGTTTATAAAATGCGGTGAAATTTTCTTTTCGCATTTCATCCAGCGGGTGGTTAATTCTTCCGTTCAGAATACCATCCATTTTGACAGGAACGTTGGCAAAGTAGCTGGGCTTCGTCGCAAACTGTTTAATGCTGGCATCAAGGGATGTACCCTCAAGGGCTTTTAGGGAAAAGACAAGGCGCCCCTCATTCGCAGGAGCATCGGTTGTCCAGCCAATCACCATTTTTTCTGATTCGACAAACAGGCGCTCCAGCTCATCCATCTGATGGGTGAAGGCCAGTTTTCGCAATTCGAAAGCGTTGTCTGTCTCATCCCGTTTTTTCTTAACAGCTGCCAGTAACTGTTCACGGGTATTGACCATCGATTTTTTACGATCAGCGACTCCCTCTTTTTCATTGGTAATCAATGCGCTGAAATCATATTTTTCCTTCAGTAAGTCCTGAATTCTTTTAAGGGGATCCTCAATTTCGTTGACTTCAGAAAGCTGCTCAGAAATAACAACATACTTCTCCGTCTGGAGATAATTCATGTAGCCTTCGAATAAATTCCCTAAAATATAAGGGCCTTTTCTCTGCTTTTTGGAAGAGATTTCAAAGATTTCCAGGTTATCGCGGAATTCACCCAGATCGCTGATTGGAAGAATGAGGCGGTAACGTTCTTTCTGATTTTCACCCAGTAAAATATCGATCCGCAGAGGGCGAGTTTTATCTATTCCTTCCAGAAAGGAAGGAAGAAGTTCTTCGAGGTTACTCCAACCCTTTTTTTCATCAGCCAGGTCCAGAACCAGATACTTCAGGTCAGCAATCATGCCGTCTGCGTTGATCTGTGCCAGCGAGATATTGGGAGCGGATTTATTCTCAGCGTTGACTGACTTGGGGACGGTAAAGCAAAGTAATAGGATAAACGCGCAATGAGCAATACGGCTCATACATTTCCTCCATGATGTATATCTGGGGATCATTGTTGATCAATCATTATTGTCTGCACGGGATCAGCAGGTTCGTCAGAAGCGGTCAGCTTTTAATCCAGGTGATCCGTTCGCAAATGGTAGTTTATACCAAAAGTAATGAATAGGGAACTACGGATGAAGAAATAGCTAAAGTCCGAAATCGTTGAGTTATGAGTCAGGAATATCAGGCGAATTTAGCGTAGCAGGATATGTGTTATTGTGTATACGATGTCTGGTTTCGGCTGTCAGGTCCAGAATCTGATTCGGCGGAAAATCAGGGAAATACTTAATGATGTTCAACAACATTTGAAAAAAAAGAGGAACTGACATTGTTGTTGTGGGACAATCGATATGAGTCTTACATTACAGTTTGTCAGCCGGTTGCTTAGTCGGAACAGGTTTTTCTGGACTGGCTTTTGCGATTTGTAGACCGGTGATCAGACCCAGATAGCCGGAAATTCTTTCTGTGGGAGTGTAGACGTTACTCTCCAGAATTGCAGAAACTTCAGGCACTTTGTTCTGAATGGCAGCGATTGCACCGATCGTGTTCAACATATCTTCCCTCAAGACCTGATCTTTGATTGCTGTGACAAATTGAATCGCCTGATCAAATTTTGATTGATTAATCAACACAGAAAGCAGTTTCAGTGACAGCTGCCCTTTCCAGGCTTTCTTTAAATCCTCGTCTTGATTGATCACATGTGCGGCCTGTTCCGGTTTGCCATTTCTGATCAGTGATAAAGTCTGTTGAACCAGCAGATCTTCTTTTTTCAGGGGAGGGATATTGTCATTCAGAGCCTTTTTGATCTGAGCTGTCAAATCGGAATTTTTCTGATTCCAGTCCAAAATTGTGGCTGGCAGACCGGAATCCAACAGCGTATCTTTCAGGTTTTCATCTGTTGCCTGCTGGCTTTGCTGGGCCAGATTCCAGACGCTGGCAGACAACTCTCCTTTTGCAGCCTGAGACAATAAACTCACCAGGAGATTCGTCCTGTTTTCAGCTGCAGCTTTCAGTGCGGTGAGCTGTTTGCGGTAATCTCTGATCGCACGATTGATGCGATCGTTGGAATCAAGGTTTAAGGTATCTTTGATTTGATCTTTGAAATTGAAATTCGAAGATTCGTTCTGCTTAGACTGTACTGCGGCAAGGCTGGGGGCCGTAGCCTGAATTGCCTGAACCGCATTTTTCAGGAAACGGTTCGCTTCAGCCTGTTCACCCAGTTCCGCTTCGGCTAAGGCAATTTGCAGGTAAGCCTGTGAAGTCAGTTCGAGAGGCTCAGAAGCCGGTAATTTCATCGTATAAATTTCTTTGAGGCTTCCCAGTTTCATCGGTGTCGGAACCGGAACCTGATCCAGGAATGATTTTGATTTGGCCAGAAATGCTTTCGCCAGTTCTGGTTTCTTCAATACATTCAGTTCATGAGCACAACGGGCATACATCAGAGCATTTCCGGTCGCAGACAGTTTCATTTCTGCAGGCTGGATCAGCTCGATCCCCGGTTTCTTGTCTTGATTGACGGCCTGTTCCAGTACTGCCAGTGACCATTGTGTGACTGCTTCTGTGCGGTCGATTGCATCTGTTGCCAGGGCCGCCCAGTTCAGGGCTGCCTCAGGATAACCGTGAGAAACCAGGATTAAGGTTGTTGCTACGGACTGTGGTGCATTCCAGCGCCGATGCAAATCAATCAAAGCTTCAAAATCGTAGTAATTTGTTTCATGCGCGATCTGCAGATAAGCGGACAATTGCGCCAGGCTATTTTCAGCCTGATGCTTGCTGATCAGATCTTCTGCCGCATCTTCGTTGCCGGCTGCGACCCAGAATGCAGCCAGACGAGAGACGAGGTCAAGCGTATCACGTCCTCCATATTCGGGGATCTTTTTAGACAGTTCTACCGTTTCGTCTAAAGTTTTCTTCAAACCGGCTGAATCCTTCTCTTTTAACTGAAGCCAGCCAATCTCGATCAGGGGGAATATTTTGTAGAAAGGGAGAACTGGATCGACGGTATCGATTCGGCCTATCTGCTCACGTGAACCTGCCAGATCACCATAAATCGCATAAGCTTCTGCCGCTAAACGACGACTGAAAGGCTTGCTGCGGTTTTCTCGAGAGCGGGACAACTCTACCATGGAATTCAGAGATGCTTTCTGAACGGCTTCAGGATCAACCGGTTTTTTCTCTTGCTGCGTAGTTGTCTGGGGTTGTTGTGTATTATTCGCCAGTGGATTGACTGTCGGAGTGTCATTCCGGGGGAGCATCGAATTTTGTGACTGGTTTTTGATGATGGGGTTATCAAACGGTTTTGCCAGTTCTGAACCATCCTGACCTGTTGTGGTGAAGTAGAAATAAGCTCCCCCAATGGCAAGCGCTGGGATCACGATAGCCAGGATCAATGGCAGCTTTGATTTCTGATCTGAGACAGGCTTCTTCTCTTCCGTTGTTTTCCGTTCCGCAGACTCTGAATCTGGAATCGTGAAGACTGGCGCCAGGCATTCCGAGTTAGCGCATCTCACTTCTTTGCCAACTACTTTGGAAGAGGCGAATCCCGGTGTATCACACATGGGACAGACATAACGGTTCATCTTGCCTTTGACGGGCTTGCGCAACAGAGGGATGACTTTGGAAGTCTGTTGTTTGCGTTCCAGTTCAAACGGATCATCATCAGAAACCGTTTCACGCCTGTTACGGCTTCCCGGAGTAGCTGGAGTGGCAGCAGCTGATTTTACCGGTTGTTTACTGCTGGCAGCCGGTTTTTTAGCGGATGACTTTGCCGTCATAGATGCGCCACAGAAAGGGCATTCTGCTGCGTCTTCATCTAAAACTGATGCTCCGCATGATGGGCAAGTTGGCAGATCCATATTTTTGTCGTCCGATATGATTAAATGGTCAGTGGTTTGGGAGTCTCATGTTGTTAGATAGAGACAGATTGGATTTATGATACGGTGGCTGTATGATAGTAACGCAGAAGTGAAAACATAACATACTGTTTAAATTACAGCGAGCTAAGTCCATTCTATACCGTAGATATCCTCTCGTTCAAGGTTTATCTGTAGATAGTATCGGGTGAATCTGGGCAAAGGGAAATTCTCTGTAGTTCAATAAAAGACACTTAGCTGTTTCTCCTGAGATCAGTTTCTTCTTCAGGCAGTCTTCATCAGTTCAGGATATAATTCAGATATGCAGCAACAGGTTACCGAGATTGTGGAACAGTTTGAGTCCGTTTTACACCAGCAACGATCAATTTGTGATGTACTGGATCATTTAATGGAAGTTCTGGGAGGACGTGCGATCGGGCTTTGGCGTTGTGAAGCCAGTCACCTGAAACAGCTTGGTTTTTGCGCAGATTCACAAATGGATGCACAGGTAAAAAGCGAGTTTGCTGCGTTAACACAGGAAGTTTCCTTACAGAATACTGGTTTAGGAATCGTCAAGGCAGTCATTGATCAGAAACCAGCGATCGGAACTCTGCAGGCAAACGAATCCGGTTTACAGGGGTCTTCGGAGTGGTTGCAGAAATTTGCTGCAAAACAGTCTTATGCGATACCGGTTTTTGAGGGGGATCAGGTGGTTGGCGTTCTGGCAGTTTCCACAAACCAGGTACATCAGGCAGGCGATCCGGAATGGGAGTTGCAGACTCAGGTTGCCCGAGAGATTGGTGCAAAACAACTTTTGGGGATGTTTTAGCTGCTGGATTCGACTAAGATTGAGCGAGGTAGAAAAGAGTGGAATTGCCAAGGGGATATTGGGTGTATAACATTAAGTAAAAGCTACTTCCTCTTCTAACGAAGCGTTGCTGTCGATTTCTGAATTGAGCAGTCCTGCCACCTGACTTTAGTATTTCATTGGTGATCTTCTTCAGGTTTGTGTAAAGATGAGTCGTTCCAACCCATTGCACTGGTCATTTTCAATCGGAACCTGGTTTCTGACCCAGGTTCGCGTCAGTATCTTTCTACCTGTTTTGCTGCTGGTTTTCTGGTCTCATTATTCACTGGGACTGGGAGTGACCCTGTTTGGGATCCTGTTTATCAGTGTATTTCTGCATGAGATGGGGCATGTTGTCGCCTGCCGTCTAACAGGAGGTGAGGCAGATCAGATCGTTCTCTGGCCTCTGGGGGGGCTGGTTCCCTGCAGCCCGGAAAGGACATTCTCTGCGCGACTGTTGACCGTATTAGGGGGGCCGGCTGTCAATCTGCTGCTCTGTGCGATCACTGTCCCTGCAGTCATCTGGTCCGGGCATCTTTCGGATTCACTCAATCCGATCAAACTGCCAGCCGTGGATTTGAGTAATCAGCTGGGACAGGCTGTTTTACTGCTGATTTTCAACCTGAACTGGCTGTTACTGCTGGTAAACCTGATTCCTGTACTTCCCCTGGATGGTGGTAAGGTACTTCAGATCGTTCTCTCCCGTCGATTTGATGAAACCGTCGTACATCGGATCCTGTTGAGTGTCAGTTTCTGGATTGGTGGCATTGGCATGGTTGTTGGATTGAGTACCCACAGTGTATGGGTCGTCTTTTTCAGCGCTCTGTTACTGATGTTGAATTTGATCGAATTTACCTCAACGCAACGAGAAGATTCGTACGACGATTCAATCTTTGGGTATGATTTTTCTCAGGGCTATACCAGTCTGGAGCGTTCCAGCAGTCAGCTGGTAGAAAAGCAGGCTGGTTTCTTTCAGAAGTGGCGCGAAAAACGCCGCTTACAGAAAAAAATGCGAGAACGTGAAAAGAACCGGGATGCTGAAAAGCAGCTCGATTTGCTTCTGCATAAGGTGCACGAATTCGGTTTAGAGTCACTGACTCCTAAAGAACGTCAACAACTGAATCAGGTGAGTGCCCGCTATCGAAAGAGCGACTCCGAGACTTGAAAAAGAACTTCCGTTTGTGATGTTTCCGCACACATTTACGACTTCTTTGGTCTAACACAGATTCTTTGCGGCATTATTTCTGCTGTAGCCTCTTCTTTTTCAATCTCAGCCTGAATAATCAATTCAACTCACCAGAGCCATAAAACCCGACCATAAGATGTCCTGCTTTTAAGTAATGCTTAGTATTTCTGGTGAACACGGGAAATCCCTCCTTTCTTACCTGTTACGTATCCATTGATACCTCAAAGGGACGCTAATACCCTTCTCTGTATTGGGTTATGGATAATTCCTGGTCTGATTACATCTGAGATTTACCAATTGATGTGTCAAATGAACACGTTTTGGCAAGAATGTGCCCATGATTGTTCACTATTCCTGGTTTAAAGCCATTTTGAGTGTTTTTGACTCGTTTTCGAGTCAAAATTGCCGGGAATTGAAGAAAGAGACTACAATCACAGTCCAGATGCGATTTCTGATTTGCGGAATGGTGTTTGCGAACTAGCTTTTTAAGGGAATTTACCTTTAGAAAGTTGAGATCGGATTATGGTTTTAGGGACAATTGACTCATTAAAGAAGTTATCCAACTTCAGTAAATGCGGTGGTGAGTGGGATCAGGAATTGCATCAGGATGCAAAGAATGATCTTGCCATTAGTCGTATGAAGCGGATTTCAGAACTGACTGGTCTGTCGATGCATTGCTTTGACAGTAAGCAGAGAATTCTGCATGACAAATCAAATGCGCTGTCGCTCGCCTATTTCCCGGCGGATGTTCTCAATGAAATCGAGACTGTAGAAGGTCTGACTCTTATTGAAAACCCGAACGGGATTACTCACTTTCTCATTCCTCTGCTCAGGGATGCAAAACAGCGGTATACCGCAGTTGGTTTTGTGTTTTCCAGAGAAAAGAAGAAGCTGACGGAAATGGTTTTATCTGCAGTCAAGCAGGAGTGGAGCTCTGAAGATTTGGATTTCTGGCTGGAAAATCAGCGTGTTCTGGATGTGAAATCCCTGCATGCATTATTAAGCCTGGCTGTTCTACACCTTGAAGAAGAACTGCAGCTGACTCAATTAAATGACGAGGTCGACAACTTATCAGAGTGTCTGGATGAGACATTCGAAGAGATCAGTCTGTTACATGAGGTTGCACAACATTTGAAGATCTCAGAAACCCCGGAGCAGCTGGGGCAACTCTGCCTTGATCGAATCAGCACTTTAATTGAAGCAGAAACAAATATTATCTGGTTTGAAGGCCAGGATAATACTTCACGGTTTCTGTCTGACAGTCAGACTGACTTTGATGAGCTGAAGCTGGCACGCCTGGTGGCCCAGTTTGACGGGTATCACTGGAATCAGCCTCTGGTCATCAACCAGGTAGAGAGTTCTCTACTGTCGCTTGAGTTTCCAGACCTGCATAATCTGGTATTGGTTCCCGTTTCAGACGGCATCAATTCCTTTGGGTGGATTCTCAGCTGTAATTTACTCAAAAGCGAAGAATATGGAACGATACAGGCGAGCCTGTTGAATTCAGTTGCTTCATTCCTGGGGACACACTTACGCAATATTGATCTTTATGCTCAACAGGAAGAACTGATGTTGAGCTTTGTGAAGTCCTTTATCTCGACTCTGGATGCCAAAGATCCTTATACACGCGGTCATAGCGAACGGGTCGCATTGATTGCACAGCAGCTGGCAAAACAGTTGGGCTATTCTGGTGAGTTTCTTCAGGATATTTATCTATCGGGGCTATTGCACGATATCGGGAAAATCGGAGTCGATGATGGCATTCTTCGGAAGGAAGGAAAACTGACTGATGAAGAATTTGCCCAGATTCAAAAGCATCCCATGATCGGTTATAAAATTCTGACGGGGATTAAAAAGCTGAAGAATATTCTTCCGGGGATACGAAATCACCACGAACAGATTGACGGGCGAGGTTACCCTGATGGTTTACGGGGAGCTGACATACCATTGATGGCGCGGATCATCGCTGTGGCCGATGCCTACGATGCGATGGGCAGCGATCGTCCCTATCGAAATGGAATGCCACTGGAACGCCTGGAGAATATTTTCCGGGAAGGCAAAGGGCTCCAATGGGATTCTGATGTCGTTGATGCCTATTTCGAAATTCGGGATGAGATCACCCGACTCTCTCAAAAATATAATGCAGAGGCCGAAGCGCTGGCTGAGACTGGGGCAAACGGATAAACTGACACCTTTTCGCAGAGCAAATTGTTGCGGTAGACATCATCTGTCAAAAGGGAGCCGTCCGGTGAAAACTTATCGTTATCGAAAATGGATTCTTCACACTCATCTGACGCTGCTGTCTGTCTGTTTGATTCTGGGATGTGGATCAGAACAGTCTGCTGACCAGGCAGACCCACCGGTTCCCGTGGCGCCAGCCCTGACGGATTCAAATCTCAATACCCCAAAGGACATTTCCAGTTCTGGCGGGGAAACTGTAATCGATGGTATCCGGTTTCAGGTACCTTCAGGCTGGGAGCAGGTCGCACTCTCCCCTGCTCAACAGGGAATGATTGCAGCCAGTTTCAGGATTCCTGCTGCGGGTAAAGACGTTAAGCTGACTCTCTCTTCCGTCGGAGGTGGTATCGCTGCGAATCTGCAGAGATGGAAGGGACAGTTTCAATTGAAACCCGGGGAACTCCCCGTCGAAAAAACGATGCGTGTCGATGGTGTAGACGCTGTCTGGCTTGATCTGAGAGGCACCTTTGATTCCGGTCCCGCCATTGATTCTCCTGTGGCTTCGGGCATGCGTATGATCGGAGTGGCCATCCCTCGCAGTCCTCGTGACTTTTATCTGAAATTGACCGGTCCCCGTGAACAGCTTTTAAATGTCGAAGCTGAATTTCAGGACTTTGTGAAATCAGCCCGTTTCGTGCAGTAAGAGGACGATGCGGTCTCACAGGGGCTCAGGTACTCACGCTGCTTCAGCGTGAGGCGGGCTGCCAGTGACGCAGTAATCCCGCGACCAGATGTCCGCCAAAACCAAATGAGAGTTTCAGTACGGTGTTGATGGATTTCGAAACTGCGGTACGGGGTGTGTAATTCAAATTGCATTGTGGATCAGGATGTTCCAGGTTCACTGTCGGAGGAACGATATTGTCCCGCATTGCCAGTAAAGTGAACCCGAGTTCGACACTGCCTGCTGCACCCAGCAGGTGTCCCATCCCCCCTTTCAGGCTGGAGCAGGGAATCGATTGAGCCGGTTCACCGAGTGCATTTTGCAGTGCGCGGGTTTCGTAGAGATCGTTGATCTGGGTACCAGTACCATGCAGATTGACGTAGTCCAGTTCTTCAACTGAGACCCTGGTACGATCTAACGTATCGGTAATCAATCGTGCCAGACTTTCCGCAGTCGGGTCGAACTGCATCAGATGGGTTGAATCGGCACCGAGACCTCCTCCCAGCCATTCTGCATAGGGGGTCGCATTTCTTTCCAGCGCATGTTCCAGCGATTCCAGGATCATGATCCCAGCCCCCTCGCCTACGACAAATCCATTTCTCCGACTGTCGTACGGTTTACAGGCTTGCGCGGGAGACAGGAAGTCCGTGGCCAGCACTCCCATCCGTTGAAACGAACTCAGAACCGCTGGTACCAGGGAAGCATCGGCACTACCTGCGATCACAGTATTACAAATTCCATCTCGAATTAAGTCGGCACCTCGCATAATACTGGACAGGCCCGTTGCACAGGCGGAAACAGGGGTTAATGCTGCCCCCTGTAGTCCGAACTCTGCGGCAACGGCCTGACTGCAGGCATGAGGAAGGCATTGCAACCAGAATTCCGGTGGGATCGAATCATGAGAAGCCGATTTTCTGTGAGAAGCAGCAGCCAGTTCGGCATAGCCGGCGATGCCTCCTTTGCTGGATCCAATTACGCACCCGGCAAATTCATTCGAGAGTTGACTTCGATCGAGACCAGCATCCTCGATTGCTTCGCAGGTCGCTTTCAGAGTCAGATTGATGGCCGGATCACTCTGGAAGGGAGGACGGTCGAGAGATGCAGAGGAGAGTTCGGAGTCGGGAATGATTCCCCCTGCAATGGGGCGTCCCAACTGGTTAGACAGTTCCTGCAGCAGGCTGGTGGCAGAATGACCGGTGAGCAGCTTGTGCCAGGACTGTTCACGTCCGACCGCATAGGGAGTTATCAGGCCAATTCCCGTGATGACAACCCTGCGGGAAATCTGCTCTGTGACCGAAATCTTTGGTGGCATTAGCCTGTGTCCAGGTTAATTGTCGCGTTTCCAGGGGTACAGGGACCACCAGGAAGTAGGAAACTGTTGTTGGTGAGACGCACTCAGGAACTGATTTCAGGAGCGCATGAGGGCAATCAGGACCGATGACTGGTGCGGCAGATGGCAAATAATGCCAGCCCGACCAGGACTGCCACCAGGATGTATTCGATAATTGACGTCTGAGATGTCTGTACCAGGCCGCTCTGTCGAGTTTCTTCCTGGGCAAGAACAGCTCCCGTTGAAGCCAGTAAAACGCCTGTTGTTGAACAGAATTCACAGAAGCGTTTGGTCATGTTTTGGTTTCTTTTCATAACGATACGAAATACAACTCTGGTCAGGATTGAATACGACTGATACAGGGGATTGTAACAACAGTCCTGGCTGACTGCATCCAGAAAAGGTCATTCCTGGTAAAATCCGGGGGAATCCTGCTGTCAATCAATGGCTGGTACCTTGTTACTGTACCGGTTTCAAGGGACCAGCCCTGTTTCAGGCCTGGATGACGGCGTCAACGGGTTTCCGCATTTCGTGAAAATCCTGCTGGTGCAGGAAGACGGTTTGCCAGCTTTCTGAACGGGGTTTCATCTTAAGTCGATATTCATCGATTTTGACCAGGTAGAACGCATACAGGCTGCCCCGGAATTCAAACAGTTTTTCCAGACTGTTGGAGATCGAGTTTTCAGGGAGCTGATACGCAAAAACAAAGCTGGAGACAAAACCGTTCCCAAACAGGTCCTGCCACCGCTGAAGCCCTTGAATATCTTCCAGAGTGGCCCAGTTTTCCCAGCGACGGCTCTGCTTCTGATGAGGGGTGATTTCAGTGCGGCCTTTGACATCAATCAGCAGGTTCGGCCCTTCGCTGGCGTAGACAATGAAGTCCAGCGACTTAATGGATGCGTCTTTCGCGAGCGCACGTCGTTTCTCATCCACTGCCACATAAGGAATTTTCTGGTCGCGGAGGTATGCCTCAAACGCGGCATCATAATGGTTTCTGCGAATTACCATTTGAGTTACTTTCCCATGACAAAGAGGATCAGTCGACCTGTTCTTTTGTGAGCAGGCTGGCGAGATACTGTAAGTATCTATACTTGGGAAAGTAATATCAACAGCAGTTCGGAGGAAATTTAACAGAAGCACCAATGGCGATTACGTCAGGATCCGTCTGATATGTTCCAGCAGTTCTTCCTTACGAACGGCAGTCTGCGTCCCGGTCTGCATATCCTTGACCTGCCATTCCTGTTTTTCAAATTCCTCATCTCCAGCGACGATTACGATTTTGAAACCGTGTCGATTGGCGTATTTGAACTGCTTTTTGATGGCTTTGGTGTCCGCGTAGACTTCGACGTTAAAACCGTACATCCGGAGATCGCGGGCAATTCTGAGATAGTCGGGAGTGTATTTGGCGTCCATTTGTGTGACCAGAATCGGTGCCGGAGTCGAAATCTCTTCCAGCAGATTCAGTTCCTGCATGGCAGCCAGCAGCCGATCCAGACCCAGACTGGCTCCGACGCCTGGCAGTTGCTGTGTCGTAAACAGTTCAGCGAGGTTGTCGTAACGCCCGCCTGAACAGACACTGCCGATACCAGGTAACTGGTTCAGAAACGTTTCGTAGATGGTTCCGGTGTAATAATCGAGCCCGCGGGCAATTGAGGGATCCAGGACGATTCGTTCACTGACGATACCCGCTTTGTCGACCGCATCAAAGACTTCTCTCAGATATGCGACCCCCTGCTCTCCACATTCATTGCCGGTCAGCTGATTCTCGAGTGAATTCAGGATCTCCGCTGTGGGACCTTCAACAGTCGTCAGAGAAACCACTTTTTCTGCCTGTTGTTGAGTCAGGTTCCCCTGCTCCTGCATTTCTTTAATGACAGCATCGGCACCGATCTTGGGGAGCTTGTCGAGAGCCCTCAGTACATCCGCCGAACGTGACTGGAGACCCAGGCTTTCCAGCAGGCCATTCAGAATCTTACGGTTATTGATGCGAATCGTAAAATCGGAGAAACCGATCTTCACCATCAGGTCGTGAATGATGAAGAGGGTTTCGATATCGGCTGAATTGGAGGTGGTCCCGATTGTGTCAAAATCACATTGGACAAACTCGCGGTAGCGACCTTTTTGAGGCTGTTCTCCGCGCCAGACTGTACCGACGTGATAACGCTTGAACGGAGTTCCCAGTTCGCCGATATTCTGGGCAGCAAAGCGGGCAAACGGCACGGTCAGATCAAATCGCATGGCGACATCCCGTTTTCCCTGTTTGAAACGGAACATCTGCTTATCCGATTCAGTGCCCCCCTTTCCAGTCAGGATTTCGGTGTATTCCAGTGCTGGAGTGTCGATCGGGCTGAAACCATAACTGCGGTAGACTGACTTGGCTGTTTCAATCAGTTGTTCACGGGGAATCATCGCCGCGGGGAGGTAATCTCGGAACCCTTTGAGAGTCCGTGGTTCAATTAAGTCTTTTTTCACAGTCGTTCTACCGAATCGGATGGCAGCTGAGCTGTTTGCTGCCGGAAAATAATTAGGAAAAGCGAATGATCTCAATCATTCTGCTAAATATGGACAATGGGAAGCTTCTGGTGGGGCGTTTCAGAGGCGGAATCTTTTGTTTTTTTCTTTTTCTTCTTTTTGGGAGGCAGTACGGCGTGGGCGTATTCCCAGATCTGTTCCGGAGTTTCGAACAGGCGGTCGTAGGTGCCATCATTATCGTATTCGCATTCGTCCGTGGTGTAAGAACGACAGATTTTAGGTCGATCTTCGTAATTTCCACAGCGATAATCATCCAGCAGGTATTTACAGTCGCCGTAAACCATCAGGAACCAGACATCGTCGTCAACAAAAATGGCGCAGCTTCCATGCATGACGTACCAGCGCATGTGGTCGTAGTCTTCCCAGCTTTCGGGAGTCTCAATCGGCAGCGCAAAATAACGACAGCAGCGAGCCGTGCAATAACTGCACAAAACTTCGCCCGGTTTGAGTTCAGTTCGTTTGACTGTCACTGTTGACATATTGGGTTACCCCTGGTGAAGAGTTTGGTGGCAGAAGAAACTGCTGTAAGAGCCGCTTTTGAAAAACATTGAATTAATTTGAGTCTGTCAGCTTTTTGATAGGGTAATCTGCATCTGAAAAAACGCAACATTCAGAACTCCAGAAAAATTATGGAAGCATTGATTCTGGAACAGTTTATATCCTGAGTCTTTTATAAGCCATTCGAACCTAAATTGCACGGAAACAGAGGATAGAATGTAGACGAATTCAAACAGTCGCTCCGTCATGTTTACAGGAACCTGTTCAGCAGGAGTTGCTGTTTCAGGATTGCGGTTCGGTGATATTGCCCCTTTTGTACCGGTTTTATTGATTATCCGGCCAGGAGAAGTGGTATAATCTGGGTTTCTGCTTGACCCTGATTTATTAAGGGACTTATCATTAAATACATAGCACAGATTGGTTTTTAGCTGCATTCCAGTCTCTCTGCAGAGATCTCTTCAGGATCTGTACGTATAATTGATACCAGTCGAATTATTTTCGATCATGAGTTCCTGAACGTCGATGTTAGTTACAGGGGGTCGTAGCAGCTGGTTCCTGTAGTCTGTTCCAATAAGTTGAAATTACGGTAAGCGTTGAAATATACCGAACATAATTATCTTTAGATTCAAAACAAGATTACGAGAGTGAATCTCGTCTGATTCCATCAAGGTTCTATACAGATGCATAAATCCGGAGTAATCCTGGTCTGGTTTGTCGCCATTGCAACAGTAGGGGCAGTTCTGCTGACATCTAAAATGCTGGATGTCCGGGGAAGCTGGCTCAAAGTTGTCGAGAAGAATAAAGCTCAGATTGAGAAAAATACAACAGAAATTGAAGCCAGGGAAAAAGAACGCCAACAGCTTCTCAGAGAATTAACCCGGACCATGCTGGGCTGGGATCGATACTGGGATGCAGAAGTGAACATTGTCAATCCGCAGACCGGAGAGATTCAGGTGGCACTGAATAATAATCAGGTTCTGGGGGGAGAAAATATGTCGCCCGAGGCTGCAGCAGCTCAGGTCTTCTATGCATTTCAGCCTCAGACTAATCCGGCGAATTCCAATGTTTCCAGCTTTGCCGGTGCGTTTCGCTTCAAGCCCAACGACAGAACCAGACTGGTACCAATTAATCCACCTGTTGCCGGAGAGGTAGCTACCTGGAAAAATGGTGTTTGGAGAATGCGGGAACTGGTTCCACTCAACTATATGAATGCCTTGCGGGATCTGCGGGATCAAATGGTACAGAGTGAAGAACAATTCAAATTGAAGCAGGGTCATCTTCAAGATCTGAATCGACTACTGGCAGCTGCAAAAGAGCGACTGGAAGTTCGGGTCAGTGAACTGCTCGGTTCTGATAATGCTCCCCAGGATGAACTCCTGCCTGTCGAGCTCCGTAAAGGACTGGTCGCCGGTCTGGAAGAGGAAGAACAGGAACGAAACCAGGAATTCGCTGAAACCGATCGATTACGACGCGAGTTGATTACAATTTACCAGAAGCAGTTGGAATTGATTGATGAGGTAAGCAAACTCAGCAATCAGCTACCCAAACCCAAATCATAATCATCGCAAATGAGTGAGGCAGGCTTCACTCCATACCAGCATGGATGGCAGGCGTCCCGTCTTCAGACGCCCGGAATTACGAACTGACACATAAGGATACGTTGGGCAATGGGGATTGAGAGCCGGGATTACCTGCGGCATGAAAGCGGTGGAGGAAATTATCGCTCGTTTGGCGTCGCTTCCGGTGGCTGGGCCATCAAATATATCCTGATTGCAAACGTGGCTGTCTTTCTGGTTGAGATGGCTACATCAGATGGTCAGGGATCATCAGCGATAATCAACTATCTTGAGTTGGGACGTGCTGAACTCTTTTCTCAGTTTCAGATCTGGCGCCTGCTGACATATGGATTTTGTCACGCGCTGAATCCCCTCACACACATCATTTTCAATATGTTTGTGCTCTGGATGTTTGGTCGTGCGGTGGAGCCGATTCTGGGATCCCGTGAGTTTCTGACCTTTTATCTGGCAGCAATCGTGATCAGTGGCCTGTGTCATGTCGGGATCAGTCCGATTCCGGTCATTGGTGCTTCCGGCGGAGTAATGGCTGTTGTCTTTCTGACGGCCATGTATTTCCCACGAATGACGGTCCTGTTGTTTTTTGTTGTGCCTATCGAATTACGCTGGCTGGCTGTCCTGTATGCCGCCGTCGATCTATTTGGGTTCATTAATCCGGGGGGAGATACCGTCGCACATTTTGCTCACCTGGGAGGAGCAGCGTTCGGTGTGGCCTACAAATATTACGGCTGGAATCTCACTCGGCAGTTCGACAGTAAATGGAACCGCTTCCAGGTGAACCGCTCCGCCAGAAAAAAGAAACTCCGGGTGTATACCGAAGAAGATTCTCACCTTTCCAAGGCGAGCCTTGATGAACGCGTCGATGCGATTCTGGAGAAGATCAGCCGTGAAGGTGAAGCCAGCTTGACGGACCAGGAACGAGCGCTGCTTAAAGAAGCCAGCAACAAATATAAAAAGAGATGACGACGGTTGAGAACCGATTTGCTTTCTGTCAGGATGAACTGTCAGCAATCTCAGTCAAATTGGAATCCGGGAATCAATCATGTCGCAAACTCATTTTCAAGAGCTGATTCAGCGCACTCGTGCCGGAGATCGGGCTGCTGAAAATGAACTGATGCAGAAATGCCGAGCCTACATTTCGCTGGTGGCCCGGGCACAAATCGAAGGCTGGATGCGCACGAAAGTCGATGCCTCCGATCTGGTGCAACAAACCTTACTGGAAGCACATCAGGGGCTTGAGCAGTTCAAAGGGGAAACGGAAGCGGAATGGCTGGGCTGGCTGCGGGGAATCCTGAAACATAATACTCTGGATTTTGCCAGAAAATACCAGGGCGCAGCCAAACGTGACGTGAAGCGGGAGTTTTCACTGGATCAGTACGGGGCTGCGGCTTCACGGTCGGCAGCTCAGAACTGGGAGTTGAGAGATTCGATGGAAACTCCCAGTCATATCCTGTTGAATCGCGAGCAGGAAATTCTGATGGCAGATGCTGTCTCCGAATTGCCTGAAGATTACCAGGAGGTGATTATGCTGCGGAATCTGCAACGGCTTTCGTTTAAACAGGTCGCGGAGAGAATGAACCGCAGTCCCGGGGCCGTTCAGATGCTCTGGCTCAGAGCGTTAAACCAGTTGCAGGAGCGTCTGGAGCATCCTTGAAGACAGCAATGTGATTCAGTCGTGGACGGGTTATAGAGAGAGTACAGAACTGTGGATAACGAACAGCATCAAACATCTGAGTCCGTGATTAAAGTACTGAATCAATATGTAGACTATCTACAGAACAGTGATCAGGAAAGTTGCCATAGTTTACAGGCGGTCAATCCGGAATTAAGACCTCTGATGGCATGTCTGGATTCGCTGGAACAACTTGCCCCCCGCAGAGAAGAAAGCGGACTGTTGTCAGATTCTCTGGGACCTGACGATGCCACTCTGCTCCAGGCGACACCTGGTTCACAACACACTGCTCCTGGAAAGGTGACTCAATTCGGCAACTATGAACTGCTGGAAGAACTGGGGCGTGGCGGGATGGGAATTGTCTATAAAGCCCGCCAGAAAGACCTGAACCGGATTGTGGCCTTAAAGACGATCTTGAGTCATCAGTTCGCATCGGAAGAAGAGGTACGCCGTTTTTACCAGGAGGCCCGGGCAGCGGGACGGTTACAGCATGCGAATATTATTTCCATTCATGAAGTCGGTCAGCAGATGGGGCAGCATTACTTCACGATGGATTATATTCCGGGAGGTTCGTTAGCAAACTCGCGGCTGGAATTCATGAATCAGGATGCAGGTCGGGATTATTACCAGATTGCTTCGCTGATGCAGCAGGTTACCAAAGCCGTTGATTATTTGCATTCCCAGGAGATTGTCCATCGCGATCTGAAACCATCGAACATCCTGATTGATGATCAGAGGGTTGCTTACGTAACCGATTTCGGACTTGCGAAAATTTTTGCGTCTCAACAACAGGGTGACGAACAGGATGCACAAACACAGAGTGGAATGATTATCGGTACTCCCGGTTACATGTCCCCCGAGCAGGCGGCGGGGCAACTGGATGAAATTTCTGCGCGCAGCGATATCTTCAGCCTGGGAATTATCTTGTATGAACTGCTGACGGGAATCTCTCCGTTCAAGCAGCAGAGCCCTCTGGAATCCCTGGTGGCGGTGATTGAAGGGGAACCTCCCCTGCCTCGCGTACAGAATGCATCCATCCCCGGACCTCTGGAACTGATCTGCCTGAAGTGTCTGGAAAAAGATCCGGCTGCACGCTACCAGACAGCTCAGGAGTTAGCGGATGATCTGGAGCGATTTATCGCTGGGGAACCCGTTTTGGCGCAGCCTGCCAATTTCAGACAACAGTTCCAGCGCTGGTTCCGCAGGCAGCCTGCGCTGGTCTCGCGGTTATCTGCCATCGTATTAGCCAGTGGAATCATTCAGACCGTGTATTCGACGCAAGGAGTCGACTTCATTTATCACATGAAGATCATGACTCTGTTTGCGCTCTGGGCCATACTGGCTCTGTTTTTTCAGTGGGGACTGGATCACCTGGAAAACAAGATCAAGGTCCGATTCTGCTGGTCAGCCGCTGATGTGACTCTGTTAACCGGTTTACTGGTTCTGGCGGATACACCGATCGGAATCTTGCTGATTGGTTATCCCATGCTGATTGTCTCAGCCGGTCTGTTTTTCTACGTGCGTCTGGTTTTGTTTACCACAGTTCTGTCGCTGCTTGCAGTCACGGTGCTGGTGCTGGTCAGACCTGAACTGGCAGTCTTATGGCAGTATCCTGTGATCTACAGCATGGTGCTGGCGATCCTGGGACTGATCACCGCTTACCAGATCTATCGCGTGAGAGTTCTCAGCCGGTATTATGAATTGAGGCGACCAGAACGATAAGCCTGTAGGTTGTGTCAGGCGGCGCTGGATTTCCGTTGAGCAGCATGGCGTGAGATCAGACGATACAGCGCCTGCCAGACGCGGGTGACTTCCAGTTCGTCCATACAGCATAAATTTTGTGGCCCACGTTTGGGGCAACGTTTCTGATAGCTTGCTGCGCAGTCTACGTTCGTCGAGACAAGCTCGTGCTGTTTGCCGGGGGGGCCTGAGCGTAGTGAACTCGTGCAGGTAAAGATCCCCGTAACAGGAGTTCCCAGGCCGGCGGCCAGATGCATCGGACCGGAGTCATTGGTGAGTAAGTAATCTGTTTCCAATAATACTGCAGCCAGTTGTTTGAGAGTTGTCTCTCCTGCCAGGTTAAGGACGCGGCCTGTCGGCACGAATTTATGCAGCAACTGTTCGATCTGGCTGGTCAAAGGGCGTTCGTCTGCTGTACCTACCAGAACGATATTGCAGCGAAAGTGGCGGATGGCTTTGGCGCCCACAGCAGCGAAGCTTTCCGGGGGCCAGCGTTTCGTAATCCATTGTGCTCCGGCATGAATTGCCAGCGTGGGGCAGGATGGTTCTCCTGCTGAGAGGGTCGTCTTAGCCCAGGCTCGATCTTCATCGGCGATAAAGATCCGGGTATCCCGGCTGGTTTCACCCGACTCGAAGGCATCGGCAACATTCCAGTATTTCTGATAGGCGGGAACAAAACGACTTGTTTCCGGAATGGTCATATTGTAAGCCAGATGCGAACCTTCGCGTGCTGCTTCAATTCCGATTCGCCAGCGGGCTCGTGTGGCTGCGGTCATGAGTCCGGTTCTCATCAAGCCCTGCAGGTCGAGCACGAGATCAAACTGTCGCTGTTTCAGCTCTTTCAGGAATCCCCACCAGTAGGGAATTGAACTCCGCCTGCTGAAAGGGATGATTTCATCGATGTGTGGATGACCTTCCAGAAGATTCGCGAAACTGTCACGAATCACCCAGGAGATCTGAGCATCAGGAAATCTGGCTTTGAGAACCGGCAGAATGGGGAGCGTCTGTACGACGTCTCCTAATGCACTGGGTTTAATCAGGCAGATACGACTGGCTTCAATCTGATTCGTGAGAGATAAAATATTGTGCTGTGAACTCATCGCTATAAATTGATTTAATAATTTTGCAGGTTGTCAGTACGTAGAGAAACAGAGCTAAAGCCAACAGGCGCGGCATCATACCGGCAGAAGTGGATATGGGGCAAGATCAGCTTTCATCCCCCGAGTGCTATACTTCTCTTGTTTCATGAAAATACCAAAAATCAGCTGTTTTATGAAAATCTGCGAAACCAAAGTGCATGAAGTGAGTTTGATCTAATGTAAATTGAATCTACTGCAGAAGCTTAAATCTGCCTGTTTCTAACCTGAGGAGATACATAGATGCATGTCAAACCTGTACTGGTAACCGCGTTTGTTCTGGGAGTAGTCAGTTTTTCAGGAACCTCCGGCATACAGGCTGCAGACGGAAAAAAGGGGGAACGACCGAATCGTGAAGAAATCCTCAAAAAGTTTGACAAAGACGGCGATGGAAAGTTGAGTGAAGCAGAACGAGCTGCAGCACGTGAGGCCCGTGCTGATAAAGGGGGAAAAGGTCCTGGTGGCAAAGGGAAACCCGGGTTCAACCGCGAAGAGTTTCTTAAAAAATTCGACAAGAATGGAGACGGGAAACTGGACGAAACCGAACGCAAGGCAGCCCAGGAAGCCCGTGGGAAAATGGGACAAAATGGCCCGCGGATGAGTCGTGAAGAAATGATCAAGAAATTTGATAAAGACGGCGACGGAAAATTGAGTGAAGCAGAACGTCAGGAAGCCCGCAAATCAATGGGCGGTCGACCGGGAATGAATCGGGAAGAACTGGTAAAGAAGTTCGATACGAACGGAGATGGCAAACTCGATGAAACGGAACGTCAGGCAGCCCGGGCAGCGATGATGAAAAACCGCGGGAACAAAGGGGCTGGCAAAGGTCCTAAAGGGGCTGGCGGAAAAAAGAAGAAGTCAAATTGATCAGTTCGTCATACATGACTGTGGTTCCACTGCCTTAACAGTGATGTGAACGGAAAAGCCGACTGAACGAGATTCAGTCGGCTTTTTTTATCGAGACTGTGTCCAGTATGACTGTAGCGTCTTCATGGCCATTGGGGATAAGTCTATTAGGTTGGGTGACGCGATGGTTAATTGTGATGCGATCTGGTTCACTCAGGAATCTTCAGAAACGATTGCTTTATCAAAATAATTTGTCCCCATGCCTGCATCAATCACGATGCCTTGTGAATTGATGCCTGAAGAACGCGGACTGAGTAAAAAGGCAACCGTATTGGCGACTTCACTGGTCTGGACGGCAGATTTTCGAAGTGTTGCTTTCTCGGCGAACAGATAGCTGTCGACATATCCGGGGATGCCGGCAGATGCGGATGTCTTCAGTAAACCCGGGCAGACTGCATTGAACCGCACCTTGGAGAAGTTGGAAAATGATTTTGCCAGGAAACAGATCGAAGAATCCAGGGCTGCTTTCACAGGTGCCATATAGCCATAGTTTTCTGCAGCCATCCGCGTCGTTGAGATCGAAATAGTCACTACACTCCCCTGCTCCGGGTCTAGCAGGTCCTTGAAGGCGTTGGAAAGCGCAGTCAGGGAAAAACAGGAGATGTCGACAGCCTGCAGAAATGCAGCTCGCGGAGTTTCGTGAAAGGGAAGCCAGCCTGCGGAATAGTCTGCAAATGCAATTGAGTGGACCAGACCGTGAACGACATCGTAGTTCTGGCAGATTTCTGTTGCCAGCCGGTCGATCTGTTCCTGGTGTTCTACATCACAGACATAAATCGGAGCCAGGGGTGAAAGTTTGCCAAGAGATTCTTTGCGTACTTCCGAGCGCACGACATAAATGACTTCTGCCCCGGCCTCTTCCAGTACTTTGCCTGTCTGCCAGGCCACACTTTTTCGGTTGGCGACTCCAAAAACCAGTATCCGTTTGCCTGCCAGTTCCAAAAAATCCATAAACTTCTTCCAGTGAGCAATCTATCTAAACAAAACCCGATGCAACGAGGGTTCACTCTGACAAATTTTCTTTTTTTTCGCAATGTGGAAGGGATTGTCACTCTCAGATAAGTCCTGATTCGCAATAATGAAAATACTTTCATCTGTTATGAGAATCCCCTCAGATTCAATTCTGCTTGCTGAAGGTCCGTTTCATGTTCAAGTCCCGTGCTTCAATGAAATCTCTGTCTCTGCTGTGTCGTTCTTTAAGTACGATGCTGGAGTCGGGCGTTTCGATCATCAAGTCATTTCAACTGGCGGGGAAAAAACTGGGTGATCGTCGTCTACAGGAGTCCGTAAAGGAGATCACGGTTGAACTCAAGTCCGGAAATGACGTTACTTCTGCCCTTAAGAAGCAGGGGAATTATTATCCGGAACTCATGGTGAATATGATCAGCGTCGCCGAGCAGAGTGGCGGGTTGCCCGAAGTTTTGAAGTCTCTGGCGGAGCATTATGATAACCTGGTGCAGATGCGGAAAAATTTTCTGCGGATGATCGCCTGGCCGGTTTTTCAGTTTATTGTGGCGATACTGGTCATCGCGTTGATGATCCTGATTCTGGGATTAATCGCTCAGGGAGGCGCCCCGATCGATATTCTGGGGCTCGGATTATCAGGGCCTTCCGGAGCCATGATCTGGCTGACCTGCACATTCGGTTCACTGTTTGCGCTTTATGTTCTGTATCAGATTCTGGATCGGATGTTCGGTGGAAAACGCTATTTCCACAACCTGTTTCTGAAAGTTCCCGTACTGGGGAACTGCATGCGTTCCTTTGCCATTGCCCGTTTTTCCTGGGCATTTGCGCTGACTCAGCAGGCGGGAATGAACATCCTGGATTCGCTGGAGGCCAGTCTGAAAGCAACCGGTAATGGTGCCTTCATCGCAGCGATACCCCAGGTCAATGCAGCCATAAATGATGGGGAGCATCTGGCGGATGCACTGGCCGAAACCCGCTTATTTACAGAAGAATACATTCATATGGTGGATGTCGGAGAAACGTCGGGGACAGTGCCGGAAACTCTGGAAAGATTAAGCCCGCAGTTTCAGCAGGATGCCCAGCGAAGTCTGACTGCTTTAGCTGCTGTTTTCGGCTGGCTGGTCTGGGCTTTAGTGGCTGCATTTATCATCTTTGTTGTCTTCCGCATCGCTTTCTGGTATCTGGGGATATTGAATGATGCGCTCAAGCAGGTTTGATGACTGCCAGGGCGACAAATTGATTCGATTCTTCTAGTAAACAGAAATACTCTCGTGTCTGATTTTCATTTTGAACTGCTCCATACGGATGCAAAAACCTCAGCCCGTGCGGGACGGTGGCATACACCCCATGGAATTGTGGATACCCCTGCTTTTATGCCTGTGGGAACACTGGCTTCAGTCAAAGGATTATTACCTGAGCAGTTGAAGCAGGTGGGGACTCAGCAGGTGCTGGCAAATACCTATCATCTGGCCCTGCGTCCTGGTGCCGAGATCGTTGCTGAGATGGGGGGGCTGCATGAATTTATGAACTGGGATGGGCCCATTCTGACGGACAGTGGCGGTTTTCAGGTTTTCAGCCTGGCGCAACTGACGAAAATGGATGATGAGCAGGTTGTATTTCGCTCTCATATTGATGGAAGTTTATTCGAACTTTCTCCTGAGAGAGCTGTGAAAATTCAGGAACAGCTTGGGGCTGACTGTATCATGTGTCTGGATGAATGCCCGCCACATGATGTACCGCTGGAAAAAATGCAGGATGCCGTAGATCGTACAACCAAATGGGCGGCCCGTTGTCGCGATGCACAAAAACGTGATGACCAGGCTCTGTTCGGGATTGTTCAGGGGGGCACGGATCAGAAAATGCGGGAACGCTCGGCGGAGGGGCTGTTGCCTCTGCAGTTTCCGGGATATGCCATCGGCGGATTGAGCGTCGGCGAAAAGCCTGAGGATATGTACTCCACTCTCGATTTCACCACTCCGATGTTGCCGGTCGAAAAGCCTCGCTATCTGATGGGGGTCGGACGTCCTTCCGACCTGATTGAGGCCATTATCAGAGGGGTTGACCTGTTTGATTGTGTGATGCCTACCCGAAATGGCAGAAACGGGATGGCATTTACCAGCCAGGGACGGGTCAATCTGCGGAATCAGAAGCATGCCCGGGACCCCAGTCCGCTTGATCCAGAGATTGATTCTCCAGGCTCCCGGGACTACAGTCGGGCTTATTTGAGGCATTTATTCATGTCTCGGGAGATGCTGGGGCCGATTTTGATCTCGCTGCACAATATCGCTTTTTACCAGAAACTGCTCCGAGATCTTCGTCAGGCGATTCTCAATGATCAAGTTGAGGAGTTTCGGGCGGTTCACCTTGCCCGCTGGAACGCATCTTTCTAAGATACAGCTTACTTCATTTCAGGATAACTCCTGAAATTGTTTAGGTTTGGGCCAAATCATTCAAAGCGGAAACAGTTTTCTGACTGGGAATTCACTGTGAAAAGCAGTTCCCGACAGGATGTAGGTTATTCCTAAGTACAGTCAATCAGTTAATTTATGAAGTGAATCCAGCATCCACTGGAAGAGAACTTAATGAACAATCTCCTTGCGACTCTCTATCTCTTTGCTCAAGACGCACCAGTAAAAGAAGGTCCAGCGCCTTCTCCGCTTCTGCAGTTTCTGCCTTTGATTGCCATCGTCATTTTTTTCTATTTCATCATGTTTCGTCCAAATCAGAAAGAACGGGCAAAACGTGAGGCCGCTCTGAGCCAGTTGAAGAAGAATGACCGGGTGGTGACGATCGGCGGAATCATTGGCACGATTGCCAACATTGCAGAGAATGAGCAGGAAGTGACTTTGAAAATCGATGATAATGCAAAACTCAAAGTCCGTCGCAGCGCGATTCAGGGGCTCTATCAGGTTGAAACCAAAGAGACGACCAGTTAGTTTCCAGAGTATAGACCAGACCGTCAGTATCTGACTCGAAGCAGTCAGCTTAAATCTTTAGCGCCGAATGAATCGGCCCGTATAAAACAGAATCGTTTCAGGACTAATTGAATGACAGGGATTGATTTTCACTCAGCAGGTCTTTTCGCTGCGGAAGTGACTGAAAAAGCTCCATCAAGTGTATCAGGCTGGACTATCATATTGATTATTCTTGCCGTGTTTGTAGTACCTTTCGTGTTAGGGGTGGTCATTGCCCGTGCACTGAAAATGAAGGACTATGGGAAGAAAATTGGTCTGGTCCTGTTCACAGCAGTGATCGCTGCGACTCCCTTTATCTGGCAGGTAACTCACGGGCATGACTGGCGTGATGCCATTCGCCTGGGGATCGACCTCGCCGGCGGTTCGAATATGGTCTTTGAAGTCGATGAATCATCGAGTGAAAAAGAGCTCTCCAACGAAGTGATGGATCAGATGGTCGGTGCGATTGGCCGACGTATCAATCCTTCCGGTACGGAAGAAGTCACGGTTCGCAAAGTCGGCCAGAACCGGATTGAGGTCATCGTTCCCGGTGCGGATTCAGAAGATGTTCAGAGAATCAAGTCTCTGATTACCCGTCTGGGAAGTCTGGAGTTTGCGATTGTGGCCAACCGTAGAGACCGCGATCATGCAGATGAAGTAGCGCGAGCTCTGGAAAATCCTGAGAAAAAAGACATTCGCGATAAAGAGGGACGTGTCGTTGCCAGCTGGCGCGAAGTCAAAGGAAATGATAAATACGAAGGCGTTGATCAGATTGTCGCTCGACCTGTGACTCGCGAAGACGGAACACAGGGTGAAGAAGTTCTGATTCTGATCGAACCCAATGAGGATCGGCGGGTGACCGGGAAATACCTGGTGCGTGCCAGCCAGACGACTGACCAGAACGGTGCTCCTGCTGTTCGTTTTGTGTTCAACGCGAAAGGCGGGGGGCTGTTTGGACAGCTGACTTCAAAAAATCGACCCAGTAAAGACGGGTTTGAGCGGCATCTGGCTGTTCTGCTGGATGGCATGGTTCAATCTGCTCCCAGTATCCGGGATACGATCAGTACCGAAGGGATCATCACCGGCCGTTTCACCCAGAAGGAAGTCAATGAGCTTCTGAATGTGTTGAACGCCGGGGCACTGGAAGTTCCCCTAAAGCCGGAACCAGTTTCTGAATTCTCCATCAGTCCTCTGCTGGGGAGCGATGTTCAGGAAAAAGGGAAGCAGGCAATTCTGATTGCTGCTGTTGCCGTGATTTTATTCATGCTGGTTTATTATCGGTTTTCGGGTCTGGTGGCCAATATCTGTCTGACGTTGAACCTGCTGCTCGTCATGGGCTGCATGTCGTTTATTGATGCCACATTCACTCTGCCCGGTTTAGCAGGTCTGGTGTTGACGATCGGTATGGCCGTTGATGCGAACGTGCTGATTTTTGAGCGAATCAGGGAAGAAAAAGAGCGTGGTTCCAGTTTGAGAATGGCCATCAATAACGGCTTTTCCCGTGCTTTCACCACGATCGTTGACGCTAACCTGACAACGCTGATTGTTGCTGTTGTGCTCTATATCATCGGGACCGATCAGGTGCGCGGCTTCGCAGTCACCCTGTTTATCGGGATTGTGATGAGTATGTTTACCGCCCTGTATGTGGGACGGTTAATTTTTGATATCTTCGAGCGGAAACGCTGGATCAGCGATCTGAAGATGATGAGCATCGTCGGTGCGACCAGCGTCGATTTTATTGGAAAGCGGAAAGTTGCTGGCTTTTTCTCAGTCGCTCTGATTACCATCGGACTGATTGTTGTGGTGACTCGTGGACAGGAAAACCTGGATATCGATTTCACCGGTGGTACCATGGTCACTTTCGAGTTCGAAGACAAACAGGAAATTGACGATGTACGTGGACTCCTGCAGGAAGAATTCGGGAACAGTCTGACACTGGAACAGCTGGAGCTTTCGAACGACCCTGCTTCTGAAGGTCGTTTCTTCCGCTTGCGTACTACTTTAAATGATGCTGATGCGGGTGAAAATGATGCCAAAGCAACAGATAAGATTCGTGACAAATTAAATATCTCCTTCAAAGATGACGCTCATAAGCTGCGTAAAGTGACTATGGCTTATGGTGACGTCAAAAAACTGACTGGTAGCGAAGAATCTGCTGGCGGTAGTGAAGTCGCGCTGACTTTCAGTGGCGAAGTGAAGACTTCTACTATTGATAACTATCTGAAAGAAGCCATTGCAAACATCAAAAATAGCGATGGCTCAGATAAATACGATCGAATCCCTGAGTTTCAACTGCAGGGAGTTGCTGACAGTAAGGAAGAGGAAGCCGATAAGCGGTTTAAAAAGATGAACATGCAGGCCAGCCCGGATCTGCTGGAGGCAGATTTGAAAACAGCCTTGGCTAGCATGCAGACTGTCATGGAGACGACTGCAATTTTGGATGAAGTGAACAGCTTTGACAGCTCTGTGGCCAGTGAGATGCAGGAATCTGCTTTACTGGCGATGCTGATCAGTCTGATCGCGATTGTGGCTTACATCTGGTTCCGGTTCCAGAGAATTACCTTCGGTCTGGCTGCTGTTGCCGCGCTGGTGCATGACGTTCTGGTTGTTCTGGGAATGGTTGCCTTGGGAGCTTATCTCAGTGATACCGCCGTGGGGCCCATCCTGGGATTGAATGACTTCAAAATCAATCTGCCTATGATTGCTGCGTTTCTGACAATTGTTGGTTATTCATTGAACGATACGATTGTGGTTTTCGACCGGATTCGAGAAGTGCGTGGTAAGAACCCTGCCTTAACGACCAATATGGTCAATGAAAGTCTGAACCAGACTCTGTCTCGTACCTTGCTGACATCGTTTACGACTTTGATCGTGGTTCTGATTCTGTATGCCATCGGTGGTGAGGGAATTCACGGATTCGCTTACTGTCTGGTACTGGGCGTGATTGTCGGTACTTACAGTTCGATCTTTATCGCCAGCCCTGTTCTACTCTGGTTAATGAATCGACCTGGTAGTGCAACAGCTCGGGCAACCGAACAGAGCCAGAAGCGTGCCAGTGTAAGCAACTGATACGTGGGTTAGACAAGAATTAAAAAGGCTCACCTGTTTCGGGTGAGCCTTTTTTTATTGTTCCGATTTCGTATTTAATGTGGAGAGCGTGGGTTGGCTGGTTGTCAGCGAACCTGTTTGCCTTCAAGAAAGACCGCTTCTACCGAGCCTGGGAACGTAATCCCTTCAAAGGGGGACCAGCCACATTTGGTCTGCATGTCTTCGCGTTTAATGGTGACTGGCTGCTTCATGTTCAGGACTGTCAGGCTGGCGGTGTAGCCGGGTTCGATCCGTCCAAATTTCTTAGGTGATACATAAGGATTCACAAAGTTACCCGGGTTTTCCGAACAGAACAGTGCTGCCTGCTCGGGGGTGAATTTCTGGTCCAGAATCAACCATGTTACAAAGGCGCCATAAGTATCCAGGTGCGGTTGTCCTGAGATCCCCTGCTCGTTTTCTTCCAGTGTGTGCGGTGCATGATCGGTGGCAAGGTAATCCAGGGTTCCATCGCGTAAGGCAGCCAGCATCGCTTTACGATCTGAGATGGTTCGTAATGGCGGGTTCATCTGCATTTTTCCTCGATTTTCATCGGTCAGGTCAGACTGATCAAAATAGAGATGGTGTGGCGTCACTTCACAGGTGACTTTCACTCCACGGCTGCGGGCCTCACGAATCAGAGGGAGACCTTCCCCGACGGAGTAGTGACAGAGCTTGCCGCGCAGGTCATATTTTTCAATCATCTGCAGAGCGAATCGTGTGGCAGAAATTTCGCATTCCGCGGGACGGCGTTCTTCATGTGTTGCAGCGTTGGCATGCTCATCCAGCAGGATCGGATCTTCACAGTGGAAGCTGACATTACAGCCCCGGTAATGTGACAGCGTTTCATCCAGTTGTTCCAGTGTTCTGAAAAACAGATCACCAACGCTTGGGCCCATGTAGGCTTTGTAAGGCACTGCAAACGAAAGTGGTCTGGTTCCAGGACCGATACCGGCATACAGAGTAAAATGGATCGCAGGATTTCGCTGTTCCAGATGTTTGACTTTGTCGTGATAGCTTTCGTCCGTGATCGGGGGAACCGGATTGTTGGGCATATCAGCGACATGCACCACTCCACCATTGATCGCGGCAGCGGCGGCGGTACAGAAATCTTCCTTGTAGGTTTGTGATTCACCGACATCATCGCGGGCATGAATGTGGATATCACCCATGCCGGCAAAGATCAGGCAGTCATCGGAAAAAGTGAGATCTGCCTTGCCCAGATTTGCGCCGACCTCGACAATCTGATTTCCTGCGAGGCGGATCTGGCTGTGAGAAGTTCCTGAAGAACTGACGAGAGTTCCTTGTATGATCATCGGAGTGAAGTCATTCCGTTTCTGCGGTGTGTTGTCTCAATAGCAGGGATGCGATCTGGATTACCAGCCGACTGACATATTGGTTTCAATCGCCAGCTGTGCTTCGTGGAGATCAGCACCAGTGTCACGCATGTAAAGGCGAATGGCGTGGACTTTGTCGCCGGAAGCGCGGAACAGGCATTCGCGTGCCATGTCACAGGGTTCTGTGTGCCCTTCAATTCCGAGCAGGCGTTTTGAAATCACCCACATGTCGCGAGGACGTCGGGTGACTCTTAAGATCTCGTCTTCAGGATAATTTTCCTGAGCAGCATTTTCCGCTTCCTCTTGAGTATTTGCCCAACCCACCATGATATGTGCGTTTGTTTCAATCTCATAAAGAGCCATAATTCAACTCCAGTCTGAAGAATGGAAAAGTGATAATCTGACGAACGACGTCGAACAACAGGACTCTTTCGAAATAGTCGTGACAGTTCATACATAAACTCAGGAGTCTGAAATCGAACATTTCCGTGATCCACATTATAGCCAAGCGGGATTCCCGGGGAGAGTGTCTTCTTGAAAATGTTTCAAGAAAAACAAAAATCTCATATTATGAAGAAATTTCACTTAACATGAGTTCCTGTCAATCTTTAATAAGGATCAGAGGGTCAGCATTCAATCGCAATCAGGCATCTGTCAGGCGTGATGAAATGTCGGGGCTGGTGGCGAATGTATAAGTTACTCTGATCTGAAGAGCTGTTGTAGAACTCAACTGTTCTGTTGTGCGTCCCACTTCTCTTCTGCAGCACTTTTTCTGAGATAAAAGGGAGTCAGATCCCAAACCTCATTCCGTGTCGATTGATTTGCTGTCGTTTCCTGCAAAATACCCGCTGTGATTTCTGCGACTTCCGCTGCCTGTGGTGTGCGGCATTCTGTTCCGAGCAGGCGTGGTGCAGTGGGTAAGTCGTCTGGAAGCAACGCGATTCCCGGCCCGGATACGGTATCACCGGGTTGGAGAGAATTCCCAAATTCCTCAATGCTTCTCAGCTGGATTTCTGAGTCATTCTCCCAGTGGCGTTCGCTGGTTTTCCGATATTTCCCGACAAACAGATCTCCCCGTTGTGCATTGGAGATGACCCAGGTTTCTGTAATTTCAGGTGGACTTTTCATCGCGATGGCTGCGAATGTATCAATCCCGATTACAGGACAGCCAGTCACATATCCGAAAGTTTTGGCGAACGTAATGCCGATTCTTAATCCGGTAAAGCTGCCAGGACCGCGACTGACTCCGATACCGGTGATGTGCCGGGCTGAAATATTCAGGGACTCAAGGATGTTTTTGACTTCTGCTACCAGGGTTTGTGCATGTTTCCGTCCCTGCTGTGAAAGCTCAATCTGGGTGATTTGCTGACCAGGACGGTAGACTGCCACGGATCCGGAGAGCCCCGAAGTTTCAATGCCTAAATAAAACTCAGAATTTTCCACGCGGACACAAACAAAATACATCGAAAAAATGGGGCAAATTCGTTACAACCGAGTATCAGAGTATGACAAACTCCTGAAATGCTTCCAAGTCATGCGGGCCGAATTAATCCGCGACTACGGCAGAAGCAGGTAGAAATCAGAAGCCCGCCACTTAATGGGTCGCCGGAACTTCCCTCCGGCAGCCAGCGAACAGATTTATTTTCCACCATCAGACTGTAACAATCGAAAATGGTTTACTTTAAAAAATTGGGTGCGCTGCTGACTTCTTTCGATTTGAAGACCAGCGGCAAATGGTTTGTACTTTCCTGTCTGATCGGCATTGTAGCCGGCGCGGGAGGCATCGTATTTGATGCATTAATTCAGGTTGTCCAGCATCATACCCTGGTTGCCATTGCTGGATTTGACCATCCCCAGACCGTAGGCGAACACTCAATCTACGACGACGAAGAAGACAAAAAAGCTTTTTCTCCCTGGTTAATGCTGGCTGTGATTACCATAGGCGGTCTGGCATCGGGGATCATTGTTTATAATATTGCTCCCGAGGCGGAAGGGCACGGAACCGACGCGGCCATTGATGCATTTCATAATAAACGGGGACTGATTCTACCCCGTGTTCCCATCGTGAAGACGATTGCTTCAGCTCTGACTCTGGGAACCGGTGGTTCCGCCGGTCGTGAGGGGCCGATTGCTCAGATTGGTGCCGGATTTGGTTCCTGGGTGGCAACGGTCTTAAAGCTGTCTGCGCGAGATCGTCGGATCATGCTGGCAGCCGGGGTCGGTGCCGGGATTGGTGCGATCTTCCGTGCTCCCCTGGCAGGTGCCTTGTTTGCTGCGGAAATCATGTACAGCAATGCTGATTTTGAATCGGATGTGATTGTTCCCGCAGCGATGTCATCGATCATTGCGTACTCCGTTTATTGTATGTCGCTCCCACAGGAGCTGCAGTTCATGCCTTTGTTTGGTGACGGCCTGCATCATACCGTTGATTCCCACTTCGAGCTGATTCCTTATACCATTCTGTCAGTCATCCTCAGTCTGGCTGCCATGTTCTATGTGAAGACATTTTATGGTACGAACCGGATCTTCAAAAACATTCCGATCAAGCCCATGTTCAAACCGGCGATCGGTGCTTTTTTGACCGGTATTGTAGGCATCGCCATGTATTATGTGTTCAATAAAGATCTGCAGGCCTTATCCGTGATGTCGACAGGTTATGGCATTTTGCAGGACGCTTTAACTTCTGCGGCGAAGATCAGCGTCCCCCTGTTACTGACGGTAGCCGTTGTCAAAGTGTTTACAACTTCACTGACGATCGGATCAGGAGGCTCGGGGGGAGTATTTGGGCCTTCAATGGTGATTGGTGGTTGTGTCGGAACGGCGACCGGTCGCATACTTCAGGATTTATGGCCCGAACTGGTTACACAACCGGAAGCCTACGGTCTGGTCGGCATGGCAGGCTTTTTTGCCGGTGCTGCGCATGCTCCCATTTCGACGATCATTATGGTCTCCGAAATTACGGGAAATTATTCTCTGCTGTTGCCTACCATGCTGTCTTCCACGCTCTGTTTTGTGCTCTGTCAGAAGATACATCTCTATCAGAAGCAGTATCCCAGTCGGCTCGATTCGCCGGCACATCGGGGTGATTTCCTGATTGATGTTCTTGAGGGAAGCCGTGTATCGGATGTCTTCGATCCGGGCAGAAAGATTCAGTTGATTCATCAGTCGAAAACACTCGATGAAATTGTGCACTCCCTGGCGGGAACCCAGCAGCATTATTTCCCGGTCGTGGATGATGAGGGACGCATTATCGGCATCTTTTCCGAAGATGATGTCCGCGCTTATCTGTATGATGAGACTATCTGGAAGCTCGCATTAGCACGAGACATCATGCAGTCCAATTTTGTGAAAGTCAGTCCGGATGATGATTTGAATACGGTGATGCAGCGGTTTACCGCAATTAACGTGGAAGCCTTGCCGGTAGTTGATCACGAAGACTCCGGCATCCTGCTGGGAATGTTGAATCGTAAAGAGACGATTGGTTATTACAATCAGCAGCTCATGAAGCATAAGCGCGCAGGGGAAGAGAGTGAGGCTTAAAGCCGGGTTACTCTTCACCATCCGTATTACGCATTTCAAAGAGAAAACGCGACGGGAGTGTGGGTTGCTTTTTTCCCCATTTGGTTCGCGTTGCTGCACGACTTAGTGTGAGATAATCCTGAGCCCGCGTGATGCCGACATACGCGATTCGTCTCTCTTCCGCAATTTCTGAATCGGTACCTTCCACAGAGCGTTTGTGAGGCAGCAACCCTTCTTCCATTCCCACAAGATAGACGCGGGGGAATTCCAGCCCTTTGGCGCTATGAAGTGTCATGAGTTTGACGGCGTCCTGGGCGAGCTGGTCTTCTTTTTCGTTCAGATCATCTCGGTCCCCCAGTGCGGTTTCTTCCAGAAATCCCGCGGGGGAAGGATCACTGGCTCGGCGGCAGTATTCATTGATTGATTCGATGAACTGTTCAAGAACCACAATGCGTGCCTGCTGTTGCTCCGAAGTCTTGTACTGTTTTTTGATTTCCCCTTCGTAGTCAATTTCTTTGATCAAGTCATGCATGATTCGAGAAAGCTCGCGGGGTGAGTGTTCCAGTCGGGATCGATATCGTTTCAACAGATCGTGAAATCCATTCAGTGCACTACTTGCGCGGGCACTCAGGTCGTTTGTTTCCTGAGCGGATTCGACCATTTCCCAGAACTTGTTTCCGGCTTTGACGGATTGATTGACTAATTTTTCAACCGTGCTGCTGCCGATACCGCGCGTAGGTGTATTGATGATCCGCAACATGGAAAGTTCATCATGTGGAAATGCCAGAGTTTTGAGGTACGCGAGCAAATCCCGGATTTCGCGGCGATCAAAGAATGACTGGCTGCCGATCAGTTGGTAGCGGACATTCGTGCGGCGTAATTCTGTCTCAAAGACCCGGGGTTGTTCATTGGTGCGAAACAGAATTGCGAAGTCGCGTAAAGGAACGTCCTGTGCCTCATGCAGATACCTGATCTCACCAATGATCTTTTCGGCTTCGGTTAATTCGTCTGCCAGTTCAAGAAAGCGTACCGGAGCGCCCATTTTTTTGTGAGCAATCAGCTGTTTTTTGTGCCGGTCTCGATTATGGGTTACCAGGCGGTTGGCCAGATCAATAATTTTATCGGTACAGCGGTAATTGCTTTCGAGCCGAACAACCTTGGCTCCCGGGAACTGTTGCTGGAATCCCAGGATATGCTTTACCTCGGCGCCACGCCATCCATAGATAGACTGATCATCATCGCCGACCACACACAGGTTCTGGTGAGGCTTCACCAGCGCGCGGATCAGACTGAACTGTGAGAGATTGGTGTCCTGATATTCGTCGATCTGGACATAATCAAATTTTGCCTGAACCCGTTCGAGGACTTCCGGGTGATCTGAGAAGAGCTGGTTTGTCAGCATCAATAAATCGTCAAAATCGACCGCTCCGCTGGACCGCAGTTTGCTCTGATATTTTCGATAGGCCATCGCAGCCAGGAAGTCGAAATCATTTTCGGTGTAGTTGGTAGCATCTTCCGGGGATACATTTGCCATTTTCCAGGTACTGATCCGGTTGAGCAGATCACCGGGGCGCAGGCTTTTGTCGTTAACCCGGATTTCCCGGAGCGCAGTTCTGGCTGCCGACTCCTGATCGCCTCGATCGTAAATGACGAATTTCTCTGGATATCCCAGTAAAGAGATTTCTTCCCTCAGGATGCGGACACAGAGTGAGTGGAATGTGGAAATGAATGGCTTGGCAGGCAGTCGTTTGCCCAGCAATGCAGCCATACGTTCCTGCATTTCTTTTGCTGCTTTATTCGTGAACGTTACGGAGAGAATTTTATCCGGCGCAACTCCACTCCGGATGAGCTCCACCATGCGATAGGTGATGACTCTGGTTTTCCCGGTTCCTGCTCCGGCTAATACCAGAAGCGGTCCGGAAAGAGTGGATGCAGCTTCACGCTGTGCCGGATTGAGAGAAGCCAGGTGATTCGATTGGTTCGGGCTGGTAGACAGGGGCATGTAACTAAATCAATTGTCGTATAAAAAACAGGAGCGAAATTCATCTCATCGAATGCTGCTCCACTACAGTTGAGCGAATTCAGCGACTTTCATCGGGATTACCGGGTTTGGGACGCGAAGGTGTACTTTTTCGGGATGTATGCTGTTCTTTACCAGAAGCGGAGCCAGGTTGCGATTGAGTTTCTGAAGCTTCTGAAGAACCTTCCACTGGTGGTTTGCGTTTTCTCCGACGGAGTCGCTGCTCGGGAGTCAAATCTGACTTTTGAGTAGAGCGTGGTCGACTGGAGTTCGGATCGACTTTCTCACTAGTCCTTTTCTTTTCGGGAGCAGCGGCCGCAGGTCGGGATGTGGTACTGTCAGTGGTTTCGGTCTTCTGTTGGGCAACCGCTGTTTTCTGTGTCTGGTAGACTTCTTTAAGCGGGGCCAGCATCTCCTCGATTGTCTGCCAGCGATCCTGAGGATACAGCTCCAGACCTTTCATGATCGCATCGGCGACCCTGGGATCGATTCCGGGGAGCAGTTCCTGAATCGGTTTAGGTGGTGAATTGATGTGTTGCAGTACTGCTTCCATTGTTTCTGCGGCCTTCCAGGGGAGGCGTTTCGTCAGCATTTCGTAGCAGGTTACTGCGTAAGAAAAGATATCAATTTGCTGGCTGGTCTTCTGTCGCTTGATTAACTCAGGTGCCATGTAGGCGGCAGTCCCCGTGCGGTTACCAGGCTGTAAAAATGGCGGTGTATTGGGAACGACGAGGCCAAAATCGATTAATTTGAGCTGCTGCTCATTATCGACCATGATATTTCGGGGACAGATATCGCGATGGATCCAGTTTTGGTTATGGAAATACTGAATCGCTTCGCCGAGCTGGATCATGTATTTCAGGCAATTGGTTCGCATGTCCTCATTTTGAGCTTCGACCAGAAAGCTGAGGCTGTAACCTTCGATGAATTCCATGACAAGGAATTGCTCACCATCGGAAGTCAGTCCATGTTCGAATGTTTTGACGATATGGGGATGCTGAAACTGAACGGCAATGTCGCCTTCTTTGGGTTTGTTTAACCCGACGAATCTGGCTTCCAGTTCTTCCGTTTTCTGTTTATGGAGAACCTTGAGGGCGACGGTCCTGCCTGAATTGAGATCACGGGCACGCCAGACTTTCGACATACTGCCCTGCCCGACACGTCCGATCAGTTCAAAACGCTGCTTGATATTGACCCGCGGCTGGCGGGGCTCTTTGGAAAAGAAACGCTTTAAAAAGTTCATGTATTCACCAGCAGGCAAAGAGTGAATTCAGGACCAGGCATATCCCGGGCTCAGAAGAATTGTAACCGGCCCGATATCAATAGTATAAGTGTCTTTGAGGCAATACGCAAAGTGCTGCCAGACAAAGCTTTCAATAATACCGTTGAAGAAAGGCCTGTCCAGTCTTTGCCGTTGATGACAACGTGATTCCCGACTTCGGAGATCAGGCACAATAGTCGATCAGGCGTGCCAGTTCCGAACGAAGTTTTGGTCTGGAAACAATGCGGTCGATGAAACCATGTTCGAGCAGAAACTCACTGGTCTGGAAGCCTTCAGGCAGCGGGCTTTTGATGGTCGCCTCAACAACACGCGGTCCGGCAAATCCGATCAGGGCTTCTGGTTCTGCGACCACAATATCTCCCAGCGATGCAAAGCTGGCGGCTACCCCTCCCATGGTGGGGTTGGTCAAAACGGAGATAAACAACCCGCCTTTATCGTGGTAACGCCCGAGTGCAGCAGAGACCTTCCCCATCTGCATCAGGGAGAAAATTCCTTCATGCATGCGTGCACCGCCGCCGGAACCACTGATAATGATCAGTGGCAGTTTCAGCTCGGTTGCCTGTTCGATGGCCCGGGTCAGCTTTTCTCCTACGACGGAACCCATACTGCCCATAATGAAAGCAGAGTCTGTAATACCAATCACCAGGGGACGACCACGCATGTAGCCACGCCCGACGATACAGGCATCTTTCATCCCTGTTTTCTTCTGCTCAATGACGAGCCGATCTTTGTAGGTTTTGTTTTTGTCCGCAAATTCTAACGGGTCACCGGCAGTGAGATCCGGAAACCATTCTTCAAAACTGTCCGGGTCAAGCAGTTGCTGAATTCGGGTTTCTGCCGAGATGTAAAAATGGTGATCACATTCCGGGCAGAGGCCCAGCCCCTGCTCGACCTGTTTACAGAAAACGGTGGCATTACAGGCAGGACAGCGTTGCCAGAGTCCTTCCGGTACTCCCCGTTTGGGACGGGAAGAATGACTTAACCATGAATCAATATTAGATTTTGGAGTTGAACTCATCTTATTTGGCCTCCTCGAACCGCCACTTCTCTGTGTGGTTTCCTTGACCCTGGGGGGAATCCTTCTTTTCTGTTTGATCGTCAGAACTTACCTGTTTTGAATCACTTTTTTTGGGAGGTGATTCAAGAATTTCGAACATTTCATTCTGACAAAATTTACCGTTGTGTTCAAAAGAAATTTTCTCTTGATTTTCATTTCGTAACACGCAGGAAATGATTGTTGCCAGAGGTTCGGAAGCCACAATAGCAAAGTTCTGTTTCTTTTTCAGGTATTTCTGTAGTGTTTTTTGTACGCGTTTTACAGCTTCGGAGGCCAGTTCTCCCTCTGGTGGACAAACTGTTTCAGGTGATTCTGTCCATTGTTTCAGTAATTTCGGGTATTTCCGGCGAACTTCCTCATATTCCAGTCCCTGCCAGAGACCCTGGTTCAGGTTTTTCAGGCCTTCTTTTTCTTTGACGGGAACTCCCAGGTTTTCACCCAGCTGTTCGGCAGTCGAAAGGGCTGGTTCAGAAGAGGAAGTAATAATCGTTTCAATCCCAGAGTTTTCGATCTGAGAAATGAGATTTTTGACCTGTTCTTCCCCTTCTGCGTTGAGAGGAAGATCGAGCGTCCCTTGTATTCGTTCATCTTTATCAAAGTCTGTACAACCAGGTCGTATCAGTACCACAGTGGGCATTTTAATTTATCTCTTTTAAGTTGAGGAAGCTGTCTGGCTCCCGGCTTTAACAGCCAGTTCGCTGACAGCTGTAGAATAATCGGCCTGATCAAAGATCGCACTTCCGACAACAAAATAGTTGGCGCCAGCGCCGGCCGTTCCAGCAATCGTATCCAGGGCAATTCCGCCATCGACCGACAGAATCGTATCGTCGGCGATCATTGATTTCAGTTGTTTGATTTTCTCTATGCTCGATTCGATAAAGGATTGTCCGCCAAACCCGGGTTCCACACTCATTATCAGGACCAGTCCAGTCTGATCCAGGTAGGGTTCGACAGCGCTCAGGGGAGTTTTGGGGCTGATGGCCAGGCCAGGGATGACCCCTGACTGATTTAAATGATTTAATATCTCACTGGGATCAGGAACCGCTTCGATATGGACGGTGATGGAATCACAGCCGGCTTTGATGTAATCATCAATGTACTTTTCCGGATGGCTGATCATTAAGTGCGCATCAAAGGCCATGCTGGTCAAGGGGCGGACTCGTTCAATCAACAGTGCTCCGTAGGAAAGGTTGGGAACAAAATGCCCATCCATCACATCCCAGTGGAGTACCTGAGCGCCGGCTCTTTCCAGCAGCTCGATTTCCCGGTGCAGATTACCGAAGTCGCACTTCAGCATCGAAGGGGCGATTACGGGTGAGTTCGAATTCAATTTATACTTAAGTTCAGAGTTAGTCATAGATTCCAGAAATGATATACGATCGAAAATCAAAAACAAGTACCTGAGTTCTTAACCAGTCAGACTGTCGCATTACCGCTTGTTCTCAAAACACGTGATCTCGATTCGAAGTGGTGAGAATTTAACTGGATACGGCCTGGAGTCGGTACGTTGATTTCAAAATCAGTTAAATAATGAGACGGGCTTTAATTGTAAGCGTCACATTTTGACAATCTGGCTGAGCAGAGTCTAGACGAAAGTTAAAATGCATGGCCGGGTGTATATATGTGTCCGGTTCGAAAAACAGCCGAGATGGGGCTCATCTCGGCTGAATTATAAACTGAATCAAGGCTTGTTTTTGACAAGCTCTTATATAGCTTACAGTTGTGCCAGTCGGGCGATCATGTCTGCAGTCCGGTTTGAATAACCATATTCGTTATCGTACCAGCTCAAGACTTTCAGCATGTTTCCGCCGATGACAGTTGTCCAGCTGGCATCAAAGATAGAGCTGTGAGTGTTGCCTACGATATCGCTGGAAACGATGGGATCGGTGTTGTACTCCAGAATGCCTTTCATTGGACCTTCTGCAGCAGCCTTCATGGCGGCATTGACTTCTTCTACAGTCACATCTTTGCTCAAAGTCACAACCAGGTCAGTAATACTGCCGACCGGGACAGGAACGCGGAGGCTGAGACCAGTCAATTTTCCGTTCAGTTCCGGCAGTACCAGGCCAACGGCTTTGGCAGCACCAGTTGTTGTTGGAATGATATTCAATGCAGCAGCTCGTGCCCGCAGGGGGTCGGAGTGCAGCTGGTCTGAAACACGCTGGTCGTTGGTGTAAGCGTGCACGGTGGTCATTAAACCGTGTTCAATTCCAAAGTTTTCATGCAGGACCTTGGCCATCGGAGCCAGGCAGTTCGTTGTACAGCTGGCATTGGAAACACAGATGTGCTCAGAAGTCAGCTGGTCATCATTGACACCAAATACAACAGTCATGTCTGGTGTGTCTTTGGCAGGTGCAGAAATGACAACTTTACGAGCCCCTGCGGTCAGGTGGCTGTCGTAACCTGGTTTTCCGTCGGCTTCACGGTTTGTAAAGAAACCAGTTGATTCCAGAGCCACTTCAACTCCCAGTTCTTTCCAGGGAAGTTCACGTGGATCACGTTCAGCACAGACACGAACTTTTTTACCATTGACGATCAGATCGTTTCCATCGACATCAACCGTACCAGGAAAACGGCCCTGAACACTGTCATATTTCAACAGTAATGCCAGCTTTTTAGGATCTCCGAGGTCATTGATGGCAACGACTTCGAATTCTTCCGGACGAGCAGCAAGTGCTCTGAATGTGATACGTCCAATACGCCCAAAACCATTGATACCAACCTTTACCGCAGCCACAGGACTTACTCCTTCGTTTAATAAACTATTAGATGTATATATTTGAGGGCAGAGGAGATGGAGAACGATTCCACTACGCACCTCTGTCCGCTGTCGGGTAACTTTCAATCGGGGTGGATTGTAATGGTCTCAGGACGACCATACAACCGAACGCCGACTCAGGTTTGATTTCTTAATAATACAACAAAGTTAAGTATTCCGGGTGGAGTTGAAACTATTGTTCATTGCAATTGAGTCATTCTGTAAATCGCCCGGTGTGATGACTGTGCACCTGTGATGATAAAGGTCCAGATTCGCTGGGTAATTCCCCTCACTTCTGCATCTGCGGATAACAGGAGGTCAAGGGGCTTAAGGAGAAATGACGATAGTGCTTAAGGGGAGATCGCGTACTGTTGGGGGGATTATATTGAACGAAGCTTGTATAGAAGCTTGTTTATAAGTTCTTTCTGGTCAGTGTATTAGCTCTCCACGCCTAAGTCTTATTTACACTTCAATTACGTTCCCTAATCACCAGGACGGGCTGATGGACGACATTCTGCAGGAGTTTTTGGCAGAAAGCTGGGAGAATTTAGGTCAATTAGACTCAGAAATCGTAGAGCTGGAAAAAGATCCCCAGAATGCTGAGCTGATTGCCAGTATCTTTCGCACGATCCACACCATTAAAGGGACTTGCGGTTTTCTTGGTCTCTCGAATCTCGGAGCAGTCGCGCATTCAGCCGAGAATGTTCTTGGAAAGATGCGTGAGCGAATGCTCGAAGTATCTCCCGGAGCCATCTCTCTGGTACTGGAAGCCATCGATCGTATTAAAGAACTGCTGCAGGGATTAGAGGCAACCGGTGAAGAGCCGAAAACAGATCATTCAACTTTAACCCTGATGCTGGACGAGCTGGCCAATCTGGCAACGGCTGCTCCGGCGTCAACTCCTCAGCAGTCCTCCCCTGCTCCTCCGATAGCGGATGAAACTGAAGAAAACACTGTAGCTACTCAAGTCGATGAAGATCCAGTCAGCGAACAAAGTTTGAAAGATGTCGTCGAGTCCACTGAAAGTGAAGCAGTCGTCATTGCTGAAACAAACTCTGAAGTTCTGGCAGAGCCAGCGGATCTATCAGCTCCAGCTGCAGCTGATGAAGGAGCAGTCCGTTCTTCCAAAGTGAGTGTGGCTGACCTCTCAATCCGTGTCAATGTAAATGTAGTTGACAGTCTGATGAACCTAGTGGGGGAACTGGTACTGACGCGCAATCAGCTGTTACAACTTGCGCGGGGAGATGAGGAATCGAAATACGCGGCTCCCATCACGCATCTTAACCGCGTGACAACTGATCTGCAGGAAGGCGTGATGAAGACACGCATGCAGCCGATCGGAAATGCGTGGAACAAGCTTCCCCGTCTGGTGCGTGATTTATCTCAGGTGACTAATAAACATATCGAACTGGTCATGACCGGGGCCGAAACAGAACTGGATCGAACTGTTCTGGATGCCATTAAAGATCCTTTGACTCACATGGTGAGAAACTCTGCCGACCATGGCATCGAGACCGCGGATGTCCGAAAAGCAGCCGGCAAATCGGAATCGGGAACGATTCATTTAAATGCCTACCATGAAGGCGGGCATGTCATCATCGAGATTCAGGATGATGGTGCCGGGATCAGCCGGGAACGGGTTTTGAAAAAGGCGATTTCCCAGGGACTGATCAAAGAGGCTGATGCACCACATGTGACAGACAGCCATGTGTTTTCCATGATTTTCCAGGCAGGCTTTTCAACGGCAGAACAGGTCAGTTCCATTTCCGGGCGTGGCGTGGGGATGGACGTAGTGCGAACTCAGATTGAAAAAATCGGGGGGACTGTCGATCTCGCTTCGAAAATGGGAAAAGGAACGACTGTCAGAATTAAAATTCCACTCACACTGGCGATTGTATCCGCACTCGTACTGGAGAGTGGCTCACAGCCGTTTGCAATTCCTCAACTGGGAGTTGTGGAACTGGTTCGACTCTCTGCTGAAGACTGCAAAAAAATTGAAACGATTCACGACAAAAAAGTGTTTCGGCTGCGAGATCGACTGTTACCTCTCGTGCATCTGAATGAAGTTCTGCAACTGGAAGAGGATACTCCTGAAGATGACGATCTGCATGACACGAATATCGTAGTGGTGCAGGTTGGTGAAGATCAGTTTGGACTGATTGTTTCCCGCATCTTTGATACAGAAGAAATCGTGGTCAAGCCAGTCGGCCGGCTTTTAAAGAATATCGGTCTCTATCAGGGGACGACAATTCTGGGAGATGGTCGGGTAGTGATGATTCTCGATGTGGGGGGAATCTTTAACCAGTGTGGCGGAAGTTCAGCTCATTCACAATCGGTTGCGGAAGAAACAACAACCAGTTCTGACCGGGACACCATCAGTATGCTGCTGTTCGGTGTGAAAGATAATGTGACTATGGCGGTGCCTTTATCCCTGGTCGCACGGCTCGAAGAATTTCCGCTGGAAAGTATTGAGTTAAACGGTGACCGTAAGGTTGTTCAATACCGCGATAATCTGTTGCCACTGCTTTCAATCGAAGGTGCAGGTTATGGCGGAGGAGAACCCGTTGATCCCCAACCTGTTATCGTCTTCTCCGAAAATAATCGCTCGATGGGGCTGATGGTCAATGAAATCAAAGACATCATTGACGAGCAGCTTGTGATCCGGATGCAGTCTGATCGACCAGGCGTACTGGGGACTGCCATTATTGGCAAGAATGCAATCGATGTGATCGATACCCAGTATTATGTGACTCGTTCAACCCCGAACTGGTTTGAAAAAGTCGAAGATAAAAAAACATTCCGAGTCTTGATTGTCGATGATTCAATGTTCTTCAGGCAACTGGTGTCAACCGCTCTGGAAACGGAAGGTTACACAGTGGTGTCCAGAGACAGTTGCATCTCTGCTGTTGAACTGCTGGAGAAAGATTCCAGGTTCCATGCCGTGATTACAGATCTGGATCTGCCCATGATGGATGGATTTGAGTTTTGTGAATGGCTGAAATCTCAGGAAAGCACACAAGAGATGAATGTCATAGCTTTGACCTCTGCCAACAGCTCCACAGATCAGTCCAGAGCCCGGGACGCTGGGTTTGATGAGTTCCTCGTCAAGTTTAATTCGCATGAACTGATCTCCTGTCTGGATGAGTCTTTTGCACGGTCTAAATATAAAACAGGAGTTAATGCATGAGCATCGCAATCACAGATTCAGGAAGTGGAATGGAGTCGCAGCTGGATTATTCGAGTCAGTATGTCTCGTTTCGTGTTGATGACCAGTTACTGGGTATGCCGGTCAATATGGTTCAGGAAGTGTTGACGGAACAGGTGATTTCACCGACCCCACTGGCCCGTGCAGAGATCAAAGGTCTGCTGAACCTGCGTGGTCAGATCGTAACAGCCGTGAGTTTACGAAAACGTCTGGGGCTGCCTGATCTGGAAGATGATCGGTCAATGAATGTCGTTACCCGCGTAGGGGAAGAGTCCTTCAGTCTGCTGGTTGATGAAGTAGGCGATGTCATCAATGTTTCGGGACGTTCCATGGAGCCAGTGCCTCGTACATTGGATCCGCACTGGCGGTCGGTGACCATTGGTGTTTTTCAGTTAGATGAGGGCTTGTTTGTCATTCTGGATGTGGAAACCATTTTGAATTTTGAGTGATATTTTTTATTGAACTTTGCTGTCTGATTAAGGGCCCTGCCTGTGGATCTCAATGTTACTGCATTGCGGGAATCGTTCGAACTGGTTGCACCACGTGCAGACCAGCTGGCCGAGCGGTTTTATGAAAAGCTGTTCGAGGATTATCCCGATCTGCTGCGATATTTTACGCATACCGATTTTTCAGAACAGCGCGGGAAACTGATCCAGGCGCTGGTTCTGGTTTTGAAATCACTAGAGAATCCCCCTGCCCTGACCAAAATATTACACCAGCTGGGAAAAGAACATGGCGAAATGGGCGTCCAGAAGGATGACTATCCGCCGGTAACGGATACTCTGCTCGATGTACTGGCAGAGTTTGCTGGAGCTCAATGGAGTGAAGAACTGGAAGAGACCTGGCGTCAGGCTCTCAATGCAGTTGCAACAATGATGATTGAAGGTGCCAAAGACTCAAGTCGCGCAAAACAGCTTCAATCAACGGCAGTTTCAGGCTCAGTGGGAGCCGGTTTTGAAGAAGTGGATTCCCGGGTGGAAGACCAGCCGCTTTCAAAACAAGATGACCAAACCAATTCAGAACTACCCTTACGATCTGAAGCACAGATCAACCATCCGAAGGAGAAGAGTAAAATGTCGATTGATTCAGTACAGAATACGGGACAGAGCGCGGCTACTGAACGGTCGCAGGATACAGATCAGTTTTATGGAATTGTGGAACACAGTCCACAGGCCATTCTCTTTCTGAACTCGGAAGGGTCTGTCACATATTTGAATCGTAAAGGTCAGAAGCTGATCCAGGAACTGAGCACTGACCTGGGAGTCAATCCCCAGCAACTGGTCGGTAGTTCCATCAGTCTGCTGTTTGTAAAACTACCCGAACTGCAATCCGCACTGACCGGATTGACTGCAGAAAAATCTATTACGGCCTCCGTTGGAAATCGTTCGGTTAAAATCAATCTGAATCCGCTTGCCTCTGCAGGAACGATTCTGACCTGGGAAGATGTAACTCAGCAGGTAAAACAGGAAGAAGAACTCTGTGATTACACAGAACAGTTAGGCGCTCTCAGTGATGCCCAGGCTGTTATTGAATTTAATCTGGATGGTACCATCATTACGGCCAATCATAATTTCTGTGCCACACTTGGTTATACACTGGAAGAAATTCAGGGTAAGCATCACAGGATGTTTGTCGAACCTGAGTTTCAGATCAGCAATGAATACAGAGAATTCTGGGAGAGCCTCAACAACGGTATCAACCAGGTTGCGGAATACAAACGCATCGGCAAAGGAGGCAAGGAAGTCTGGATTTCTGCCTCTTACAATGCCATCCGTAATAAAGCGGGCAAACTGATTAAAGTTGTGAAATATGCACAAGACATCACAGAAAAGAAACTGGCTGAAGATGATATGGTCCGCGTCCAGAACATGATGGACAATATCCCCATCAATGTACTGCTTGCCAACAAAGATTTCGAGCTGGTCTATATGAACCCAGCTTCCTATAAACAGTTAAAAGAGATCGAGCATCTGCTTCCCAAACCGGTCGATCAACTGATTGGCCAGAGTATTGACATTTTCCATAAGAATCCGGAAATGCAGCGCCGCCTGCTGGCAGATCCCTCAAATCTGCCACACCGTGCCAAGATTAAAGTGGGTGATGAAACCCTGGACCTGCTGGCAACAGCAATTACGGACAAGGAAGGCAAATATATTGGTCCGATGATTTCCTGGTCTGTGATCACAGAACAGGTCAAAATGGCAAATGATTTCGAAACAGAAATTCAGGGTATTGTCAGTGTCGTGACTTCATCGGCTACCGAGATGCAGGCCAGCTCCAAGAGTCTGTCAGATATGTCTGACGAGACAGCACGTCAGTCTCAAGTGGTTGCTGCTGCCAGTGAAGAAGCGACTCGAAATGTGGAAACCGTTTCTTCTGCTGCAGAAGAATTGAGTGCCTCAATCAGCGAGATTTCACGGCACGTGCAAGAGCAGTCTCACATGACTTCTCAGGCAGTGGGAGAAGCAGATCGCACCAATGATACGATTAAACAGCTGGGTGATGCCAGTAGCGAAATCGGTCAGGTGGTAAAAGTCATTACTTCCATCGCTCAGCAGACAAACCTGCTGGCATTGAATGCGACCATCGAAGCTGCCCGAGCCGGTGAAGCCGGTAAAGGATTTGCTGTGGTTGCAAATGAAGTGAAAGAGCTGGCCCGCCAGACTGCACGTGCGACAGAAGAGATCAGCGAAAAAATTGGTGCCATCCAGGGATCAACAAATATCGCAGTATCTGCCATCGGATCGATTGGAGAAAGTATTCGAAAGATTGATGAAATTTCAACAACCATTGCCAGCGCAGTAGAAGAACAGACTGCTGCCACCAATGAAATTTCACGTAACGTGGCTGAAGCAGCTCGCGGAACGGCCGAGGTGACCAATAACATCTCAGGCGTTTCTCAGGCAGCATCGGACAGTGGAACTGCTGCCAATGACATGCTGGCTGCCGCTCAAGGTCTGACACAGGAATCTGTGAAGCTGGATGAGGCTGCTGCCGCATTCCTGAAACGGATGCGAGCTGTCTAATCCGCAGAACCTGATTTTCAGGTCCTGTGAATAATCAAAATCGTCATTACCGCCAGGGTAGACATGTGTATTAATACATTGGTTTAGCCTGGCGGTTTTTTATGGCCATTTAAATAACTGAGGTAAACCGCTCAAAGTCTGGGAAAATTCAGGATTTTAAGCATTGTTCGCGTCACATCCTTAAACGTGTCCTAGACTTCCTTCAGACAGTTTGATTTTCCGTCAGAGACAGAATGATTTCTGTATCCAAGTTCAGTTCACACTGAATCTGGCGTCAATTTAATAACATAGAGCTATTTTTTACATACTGGGAGACCGGTGAAAATGAAGACAATATTACTTGTGGACGATTCCCGCGCAGTCCGTCTGGTAGGACGACGAATCATGGGAACCTTCGGGTTGAATGTTCTGGAAGCAGAGGATGGAAAACAGGCTCTGGAGGTCGCTCGTGCGAATCCGGAATTGGATGCCGTTCTCCTTGACTGGAACATGCCGATCATGGATGGGATGGAGTTTCTGACGGCATTACGGGCTGAAGCACGTGAAAAACAGCCAATTGTGGTAATGTGCACAACAGAAAATGATATGCCTCAAATCGTACAGGCCATGCAGGCAGGTGCAAACGAGTATATTATGAAGCCATTTACCGAAGACATTGTTCGGGACAAACTGGAAGAAACAGGTGTTCTGTGAGCCATTCGATCATCAAGGTATTGCTGGTCGATGACTCAGCCGTGATTAGGGGCTTGATGACTCAGGCGATTAATCTGGATGCGGAAGTGAAAGTGGTAGGCTCTGCTATGCATGGTCAGACTGCTCTCACCTGGCTGGAGAAAAATCAGGCTGATGTTGTGGTTCTAGATGTTGAGATGCCTGTCATGGACGGGATCGCATGTCTGAAACAGCTGAAGCTGAAGTATCCGGAGCTTCCTGTAATCATGGCCAGCTCTCTGACCCGTGCAGGAGCAGAGATCACACTCCAGGCGCTTGAACTGGGTGCAGCAGGTTGTATTCCAAAGCCCGTTGCCACCAATGCGTCAGCAGCGATTGAGCAGGTTGCTCGAGATCTGCTGCCTCTGATCAAAGCTCTGGTGAAAAAACAGAATTCCAACCAGTCGGATTACTCACGTTTTCAGACGTCAGTCATCCAACGACCTGCCAAAACACCGATGGTGATGGTGGTAGGCTCCAGTACTGGTGGACCGAATGCACTCAGAACCATGTTGACTGCATTACCCGAGAAATTTTCGTTACCGATTCTGATTGCCCAGCATATGCCTCCCCTGTTTACGAGGACTCTGGCTGAACACATCGAACGGGATACAAAGCGTCCTACCTCTGAAGCCAGAGACGGGGCGTTGATTGAACGGGGGCATATTTATATTGCCCCTGGAGATTTTCATATGGTGATTGATAAGCAGAATGACCGGATGATAATCCGCCTGAATCAGGATGCACCAGAACATTTTTGCCGCCCTTCCGTCAACCCGTTATACGCTTCTGCTGCCAAATGGTATGGCAGCTCAGTACTGGCAGTCATGCTGACCGGTATGGGAGATGATGGCATCGAAGGCGCGGAATCAATCAGTGAGCGTAAAGGTTATATTATCGCACAAGACGAGCAGAGTAGTGTTGTCTGGGGAATGCCTGGCGCGATTGCCAAGGCAGGACTGGCCAGCCAGGTCTTACCACTCAGGAATATTGCTCCTGAACTGGCCCGACTCTGTTCTTTATAGAAAGTGGTGATCTCGTGTCTCCAGAAGATTATAATTTCATAACCAATTTTTTATTGGATACCACAGGTCTTTCTCTCGGTGAGAATAAAGAGTATCTGTTGGAAGCCCGCCTGATTCCTCTGGCACAAGCTCACGGTATGAACGGGATCCAGGATCTTGTATTGAGTTTGAAATCAAAGATGGATTCGAGTCTGGAAAAAGAAATCATGGAAGCGATGACGACCAATGAATCGTCCTTCTTCCGTGACCGTCGTCCGTTTGATGAACTCAAGGCAACCATTTTACCGGAGATCATTGCCGAACGTAAAATGACGCGAAAGCTGAGAATCTGGTGTTCTGCCTGCTCGCATGGTCAGGAGCCGTACAGCATCATGATGCTGTTACGCGAGAATTTCCCGGAGCTGAATGACTGGAATATTCAAATTATTTCGACGGATTTGTGTAGTAAAGCTCTGGAGAGAGCCCGCGAAGGCGTCTATTCACAATTTGAGGTCCAGCGTGGTCTGCCCGTGCAGTTGCTGATGAAATATTTTGAGCAATGTGAGCAGGGCTGGAAAATCAAACCCGAGCTGGGAACTGGAATTCAGTGGAAGCATTTAAATCTCCTTGAAGATTTCAGACATCTGGGGATGTTTGATATTGTGTTCTGCCGCAATGTCCTGATTTATTTCAAACCAGAATTGAAAAAAGACATTTTAAACCGTATCAGCAGCCAGTTGAATTCCAGCGGCACGCTGTTACTGGGAGCCGCTGAAACGGTATTGGGGATTTCAGACAAATACAGCAAACAGTATGGATGTCAGTCTGCCATTTACCAGCTGGCTTCTAATGCTGAAGCAGCTCCGATTGCCAGATAACAGGCTTACCTGTCAGGACCAACTGTGTCCGAAATTATTAAATTCCATTTTCAGAACCCGGTAGATCAATACCATTCCGGATTGTCTTACCGGGTTTTTTCTCTTTTCAGAGTGCGAAATAAATAAAAAGAATGTGTGAAAATTAAAATGGGCCTGAAATACCGGCGTCTGATATCTGTCGTCAGAAACTGCCTTTCCTCAATCGTGTAAATCTGTTATGACTTTACCGCAGGAAGTTCGTTACCTGGTACCATTGATTTCAACCACTCTTTTCATCGATTTCGCACAGGGAAGTGCAAAGTGAATCGACTTGCATTTTTTGAAGACCGTTCTGCACTGCAGTTTACCCCCATCGCATTGATGAGGCCGGTATTTGAACTGCTGTGCGGTCAGTTTTCTGCGCGTGAGCGGATGTTGAAATCACTGCCTGTCGAGGAATGGGGCGTTTTGATTCGCCCTGCTCTGACGGAAGTCTATTCAGAAGAATTTCCAGAAGCACGCATCAATGATGCCATCTGGCTCAGTGATGCACCCACACTGCTGATCAACGGACGCTGGCTGCCTGCCCTTCATGAAATTCCTCGTCTGGCGAATGTCACCGCTGAGAGTGTCGGGATGATGGGGGATACGGTTGCTTACCTGTTGCTGGAACCCGAAGAGGCGGCATTGTTGACAACGGATGCCTGGGATGATGCGATTCAGAAGATTGCCTCAACCAGAACACAGGTGGCCGTCGATGGTACTGAACTGCATTACCCCTGGGATCTGGTCAATCAGAACCGTCAACAACTTGTAGATGACTTTTCATTGTCTAAGTCATTACGACCTTCAACAGTCAATAACGAGAACCTGACGATAGTAGGGCCAGCGGATCTGGTCAGTGTCGATTCCAGTGCCGAGGTTGATCCTTTTGTCGTCTTCGATACTCGACAGGGGCCCATTGTAATCGATCGGGATGCCCGGATTCAGGCTTTCACACGAATTGAAGGTCCTGCTTATATTGGACCGGGCACACAGCTGTTCCGCGCGAATATTAAAGCAGGTACATCTGCCGGGCCACACTGCAGACTGGGGGGAGAGATCGAGGAATCGATTTTGCATGGTTATGCCAACAAATACCATGATGGATTCCTGGGCCACTCCTATATCTGTCCCTGGGTGAATCTCGGAGCACAAACCAGTAACAGTGATCTGAAAAACGATTATTCTCCGGTCAAAGTACCACTGGCGGGAATTCCCATTGAGACCCATTCCGTTAAGATCGGGTGTTTTATTGGCGACCATACCAAGACCGCGCTCAACAGCCTGTTCAATACCGGTTCCTCAGTCGGCGTGATGTCGATGGTTCTCCCGGTAGGCGAGTTACTGCCAAAACATATTCCCTCCTTCTCACGCTTCTGGCTGGGACGTATTGACAGTCAGATTGATATTGCTGATCTCTTCGAGCTGGCAGATACATCCATGCGTCGACGCGGCCTGTCGTTGACCACTGGTCAGCGTCTACTGCTGGTTTCGCTACTGGAAGAGACTGTGGAAGAGCGTCAAACGGCAATTCGCTGGTGGGATCAGAAACGAGGGATCACATCTGCTTCCAGCCCTCAACTGCCCGTCGAGAGACATTGAGCTGCCTGGGCAGCCTATTCAAATTATGCTGCGAGAAGAAGCGAACTCACCGTTGATCTGTGTTGTCATACAGGTGTGAAACGCTTATGCGAAAGCTATATGGGAAACTTGAGGAAAATCCTGCCCGGGAAGGTGATTTCGTAAGAATTATCATCTTGATGTAAGAATGTCGCAAATTGACGACAGTTCTTTTTCGGTCAAAACCGCAATTGTGAATTTTACTATTGCCGATGATACGAAAGCTTCAATCATAGCAGGCATTTAAGCAGGTTTGTCTGGTCATTCGGATTTTTCGGGCGGTTTGGTACAGTCCTTGCGATTCTCTTACTCGTCAGGCTTTTCCAGGGGTGAAGAGCTGCAGCCTCTCGAGCCGTCAGGCTGGGGACTGTGAATTCAAGTTTTTTAAGACAAAGTGTTACGATGATAAATCAGGAGAACAGGGTCATGTCAGAACAGGTCATGGAAGAGTTGTGGAATGGGTTGTCGCCAGCAGCAGATCGTAGCGATCTGGCAAATGCTGTGATTGACCGTCTGCTTGAGTTGAATATTGATCTACAGGAAGTCTCACTGTCAGATATGAAAATGCTGCTGACGCGTGCTTACACTCACAAGGCGCGTGTGGATTCACAAAAACGCAGCCGACGAATTTCTGATTGTGTCGTTGTGTCTTAACATGTCCCGTTCCCTGAATTATTCTGCGTAATTCAGGGAACGGGATTGAAATTGTACTTGAACAACGAAATATAATGGTGGTAGAACAGTGATGCATACTGCTGATTTCTGAATCAGCTTTGCAATATAACAGGTAGCAGGCTGATGTTGGTCTCCCTGTTACCTGTCCCTGCTCTTTGAGGAACTACCACCGTGAATGATGAGAATCAGCCTGATTCATCAGGCCAGGATGATGCAGCCAACGGTCAGTCTGAGGTCGCGCAACATATTCTGGAATCGCTCAGGCAGGGAAATAAAATTCAGGCCATCAAAGATTATCGCGAATCAACCGGCGCAGGTCTGAAGGAATCAAAAGAAGCCATTGAGGCCCTGATCCAGAAATATGACATTCAGATGAAGTCGGGTTGTGCATCCATGTTGCTGCTGGCCTCTTCTCTGGTCATGATCCTGCTCTTTGTCTGGATTCAGTAAATTCACAGGCGGTTGCTTTCTGTTCAGATCGGAATGCCGATCGAATTGCTCACACACGCATTGTCAGAATGCCGGAAAATGCCGAAATCGTGTGAATTCTCAGGTCAAGCAGTGATTACTCATTCAAAACGCCCTCACAAATCAGTTCTGATAAAAGTTTCGTGTTGAAATCATCTTTTCTTCACATTTACCTCATACTTTGTCATCATAGTATGCATTGATATCGGTTTATGAGACTTGAAGATACAGAGAGACGGCCGAATTCAATAACCGCAGCGACCCGCCAGACCTGACCCTCCATAAAAGGTGATTACATGAAACGGTGTTTAACATCACTCGTTGTTCTTGGAATCCTGTTAACGACCACAGTGATCTGGGCCTGCTCGGTTCCAGTTTTTCGATATGCACTGGAACGCTGGCCCGCTGATAAATACAGTGCGGTTCTGTTCCATCGTGGTAGTTTAACGCCGGAACAGCAGCAGCTGATTTCTCATTTTGACCAGGCAGGGACGATTGCACAAAAGTCTGCCAATGTTGAATTGAAACTGGTTGATCTGGACGCCGAGCCGGCTCCGGAAGATCTGGCACTGTGGAAGGCGCAAAAATCGGAAACGCTGCCTTTACTGGTGATGCGAACTCCCCTGCCCGCTCCGGTTCCCACAGGTTTCTGGTCAGGTGAACCGACGGAAGAAAACATTTCCCGCCTGATTGATTCTCCCCTGCGTCAGAATATTGCGAAACAGCTGATCGATGGCCAGACTGCAGTCTGGGTCTTTCTGGAAAGTGGCGATGCCGCGAAAGACAAAGTCGCCCGCGAACTGCTGGTCAAAGAACTCAAGCGGATGGAAAAAACGCTGAAGCTGCCAGAGATCGAACAGGCTGATATCGAACAGGGGCTCGTCAGTGTTTCGCCGGACAGTTTGAAGTTGAAATTCAGTATGGTGACCTGCTCTCGCGATGATTCTGCAGAACAGTCTCTGACACAGATGCTGCTGGCGACGGAGAACGATCTGAAAGACTTTGATTCAGAACCGATGGCATTACCCGTATTCGGACGTGGCCGCGTGCTGTATGCACTCATAGGCAAAGGGATCAATCCGGGAACCATTGAGCAGGCTTGTCGAGATCTGACCGGGCCCTGCACCTGTCAGGTGAAAGATCAGAATCCGGGTACCGATCTGTTAATGTCTGTACCCTGGGAAAAACTTGTCACGCCAGCGACACAGGATGAAAAAGAACTGCCGCCGTTGACGGGGTTGACCAGCTTTTCAAACAGTGATGCCGAAAAAAATGACTCTGCTTCCATGCCTCAACTGCTCAATAAACAGGTCGGTTCTGAAAGCCAGGCTACGGAGAAACCCGTTGCGGAGGAAGCAGGTCCGAGTGAGACTGTAGCAGAGGCCGTTTCCACTGAAACGAGTGAGGGGACGACATTAACTGCAGAATCTCAAGGGGCTGCTCCCGTGCATTATAAGATTGAATTATTTCTGCTGGTCGGCTCGGTTGTGCTTGTCATTCTTCTGGCGGGGAGTTACATGCTGTTAGCACGAAAACAGTAGTGTCGATTGAGAGTACCATGAACGGCTTGTTTAGAAGGATGTAAAATCAATGTCGCTATTTCACCTGGTGATTCAGGAAATGCAGCATCGCAAGATGAATTTTCTGCTGGGGCTGTTGTCGGTTGTGGTGGCAGTCGCCTGTCTCGTGGCGGCGTTGACGTTATTGCAGGCAGATGAGATTCAGACGGAACTGATTCTGGAGAAAAAATCAGTCGAAGTGAAACAGGCAGGCGCGCAGCTCGAAGATGCGATGCGAAAAATTACGAAAGGTCTGGGATTTAATATCCTGATTTTACCGGCGGATGAGGATCTGAGTGAATTTCATCTGACGGGAATCGTCGAAAAAACCATGCCTGAAGACAATGTGACAAAACTGGCCGAATCAAAAATCGTGACAGTCAATCACCTGTTGCCTATGGTTGCCAAAAAAGTCACCTGGCCGGAAAAAGAGTGTGAAATCATTCTGACCGGGACACGGGGAGAAGTACCCCAACTGGAGCGTGCCTTGAAAAAACCGCTTCAGCAGCTGGTGCCGGAAGGCAAGATGGTGCTTGGATATCAGATTCAGAAAAAACTCGGCCTTAAAACCGGTGATGAAGTTAAACTGATGGGCAAACCATTCAAGGTGAGCCAGACCTACCTCGAACGGGGGAATTCCGATGACAGTACCGTCTGGATTAATCTGAAAGAAGCTCAGGAACTGCTAGGCATGCAGAATCTGGTAAATGCGATTCTGGCACTTGAATGTAATTGTGCAACTGAAGACCGCGTCGCGGAGATTCGCAAAGATGTCGGCGAAATTCTGCCAGGCACACAGATTATCGAACGCGGCCCTCCTGCTCTGGCGCGAGCCGAAGCCCGCAATAAAGCACATGCGACCGCTGTCGCATCACTGGAACAGGAAAAGGCCAACCGGATTCAACTGATTGAACGACACGCCGATTTTGCGGCTGTACTTGTACCGCTGGTGGTTCTGGGGTGTGGTGCCTGGATCGGTTTTCTGTCACTTGAAAATGTGCGACGCCGCGCAACAGAAATCGGCATCCTGCGTGCGATTGGACTCCGTTCTTCTCAGGTCTTTGGGATCTTTATTTTCAAGGCAGTACTGATTGGTCTGATTGGTGCCTTGCTCGGTTATTTTCTGGGATATGGAATCGGAGTGATCTGGGGCAAGTTGCCTGAATCGATTGAACCCAGGGAAGTACTTTTCTCTGGACGCTGGTTGCTGCTAAGCCTGGTGTTCGCCCCGCTTCTGGCCAGTTTTGCCAGCTGGATTCCCGCTTTGATGGCAGCCCGCCAGGATCCTGCCACCATTCTTCAGGAAGGATAATTAGATCCCGATGTTACTTGAACTGGAACAACTGTCGAAATCATTCAAATCCGGCCCGGGGCGGGTTCAGGCGGTCGATGGGATCAGTCTGACCGTCGACACGAATGAGTTCGTAGCGATTCAGGGACCCAGTGGCTGTGGAAAGTCGACGCTGCTGCTGATGGTGGGAGGCTTGCTCAGCCCCGATTCCGGTGAGGTACTGATTGAAGGGACCAATCCTTACCGATTATCCAATGATCAGCGCGCCCGTTTTCGTTCGCAGCATCTGGGGTTTGTCTTTCAGCAGTTCCACCTGGTACCTTATTTAAATGTACTGGATAATGTGGCAACCCCTGCACTGGCGTCGAATCGTACTCATGCCCGGGAGCGTGCCCGTGAACTGATTACCCAGTTCGGACTTGAGCAGCGATTGCATCACACACCAGCCCAGTTGAGTACCGGTGAAAAACAGCGGGTGGCGCTGGCACGAGCCCTGTTTCATCAGCCGAAAATTCTGCTGGCAGATGAGCCGACGGGGAATCTGGATAGCGAAAATTCCGAAATCGTACTCGAAGCCTTAAGTCAATTTGCCGAAAACGGAGGCTGTGTGCTGATGGTCTCTCACGACGATCAGGCGGTCCAGACGGCACAACGGGTGTTGGGAATCAGGGATGGTCACCTCGTCACGCCCGATGACTCAGAAACATTAGTCAATTCCTGACAACACACTCAGCGCAGAATATAAACAGGACAAGAGAATGAAATACTTTGGAAAACAGGATATTCCACAGCCGAGTCGTAACGGGAAAGTGTCAGGACTCATGATCGCCGGCGGTTCGCTGGTCTTTCTGGTGATCATGCTGGCGGTTTTGGTTTATACCCCTCCGAAAGATACACCTCAGAAATCAGCTTCAACTGAGGGCGCTTCTGATGGAGAGCAGGATGCACTGGTGATGTATTGTGCCGCGGGAATCAAGCCCCCGATCGCCGAGATGGCAGCGCAGTTTGCTGAAGAAGAGTTCGGCATGCCGGTCCATCTGCAATACGGCGGTTCCGGAACTCTGTTGAGTAATCTACAGGTCGCAAAAAAAGGTGATCTGTATCTGGCAGCGGATACCAGTTATATCGAAATTGCCCGGGAAAAGGGGCTGGTTCAGGAAGCGATTCAAGTGGCCCAGATGCATCCGGTCATTATGGTTCAGAAAGGAAATCCCAAGGGGATCAAGTCAATCGATGACCTGCTGAAAGAAGATGTGACGGTGGCTCTGGCGAATCCCGATGCTGCTTCGATCGGCAAGCTGACGAAAAAACTGCTTACGAAAAAAGGGAAGTGGGAACCACTTTCCAAGTCGGCTCGGGTATTCAAGCCTACGGTCTCCGAAGTGTCTACTGACGTCCTGCTGGGAGCTGTTGATGCGGCCATCGTGTGGGATGCGACTGTCAATCAGCATCCGGAAAAGGCAGATATGGTTGATGTTCCCGAATTTCAGGAAGCGATTAAGAATGTGACTGTAGGCGTGTTGACTTCGTCTCAAAAGCCTCAGGAAGCACTGATGTTTGCCCGCTATCTGCAGGCACCCGAAAAGGGCCAGAAAGCATTCGAGAAGCTGGGCTATCAGACTGTGCAGGGAGATAAATGGGAACCACATCCCACAATTCTGCTGTTCAGCGGCGGTGTAAACCGACTGGCGATTCAGGATACGCTGAAAGAATTTGAGCAACGAGAAGGTGTGACGATCAATACCGTCTTCAACGGGTGTGGAATCCTGGTGGGGCAAATCAACAGTGGTCAACGGCCTGACGCTTACTTTGCCTGCGATACATCGTATATGGTTCAGGTCCAGCCCCAGTTCCAGACTCCCCTGACTGTGGCGGAAACGGATATGGTCATCATCGTGGAAAAAGGAAATCCCAAAAACATCAAGACGATCTACGATCTGGCTAATGACGACCTGCGCATCGGTCTGTCTCACCATGAGCAGAGTGCTCTGGGAGCATTAACGAAAAAACTGTTGAGCTCTCTGGAGCTGAATGGTAAGAACCTTTACGATCAGGTTCAGCCTAATGTGAAAACCAACACGCCGACAGCGGATCTTCTGGTGAATCAACTGCGAACCGGTTCCCTCGATGCTGCGATTGTCTACCGGGCAAATCTGCCTTACGTGAAAGATAAAGTTGACATTGTCGAAATCAAATCGGGCGATCCATTGGCCCAGCAGCCGATCGCGATTCTTAAAACCACCGCTTATCCCAACTTGATGCAGCGTCTGGTCGACAGGCTGACCTCTACTCCATCGCGCAGCCTTTTTGAATCCATCGGTTTCCGCTGGCGGATTACTCCGGAGTCACTATGAGCGGGACCAGCCCGGAAGAACAACCCCGCAAATGGAAGTCGCGATCTGATCTCCCGTTTTATGCTGTTTTTGTTACGGTCAGCGCTGTCTATGTGTTGCTGATTGTGGCGATGCTGGCAGCAGAGGCGACCTATACCACGCCAGGTCATATATTACGTTCATTTCGAAAGCCGGAAATTCAATATGCGATCTGGTTGAGCCTGGTTTCCTGTGCGATTACGACAGTGCTCTCTCTCTGGGTTTCGGTACCAATCGGTTACCTGATGTCACGGCATAAGTTCCCGGGAAAAACTTTGATCGACGCCATTCTGGATATTCCTATAGTGCTGCCTCCGTTGGTCATTGGACTGTGCCTGCTGATTCTGTTCCAGCTTCAGGTACCTCAGATCGAATGGTTGAATGAACTGGCAGGGGTGAAATCGGTAGTCCGAGATATTAATGAGGTTCCTGGACACGATCAACTGTCGACAAAGACAGATGAGTCGCTGGAAGCTCACGATTCAGACAGTGAAGAGCAACTGCAGGCAGATGAAGACCAGCCACTGGTTGCACAGAAACCTGTTGTTGACGAACAATTGCATGTAGACGAACAACTGCATGCTGACGAAGAACGGCTGGCTGAAACACAGAAGTCGATGGAAGATAAACCAGTATCAGTCGATCAGACGCAATCAATTGATGAACTGATTCGTAAGATCACCAAAGTGCTCTTTGGCAGGTCAATCGGTGTGTCTTATGAGATTCCTAGTGTTATTCTGGCGCAGTTCATGGTCGCCTGTGCATTTGCGGTACGTACTATGCGAGTGACTTTTGACCAGATCGGCCCCCGTTACGAACAGGTGGCTCTGACGCTGGGGTGTAACCGCGGGCAGGCTTTCTGGCGTGTGGTCTTTCCACAGGCTTACCGGGGACTGCTGGCAGCAGCGACGCTGGCGTGGGCCCGTTCCCTGGGAGAATTCGGGCCGATTCTGATTTTTTCGGGGGCAACCCGTATGAAAACAGAAGTGCTGCCGACAACCGTGTTTCTGGAGCTGACTGTCGGTAACATTGAAGGTGCCGTTGCTGCTTCCCTCATTATGGTTGTGTCTGCCTTGATCGTACTGATTATTGCCCGTATGTTTGGACTGACGCGCGGCACTGCAATATAAACATGATTTTTTCAACTCTGCTGCACCAGAGTACTCAACTACCTGATTTGACAAGTTATGATTTCAGTAAAAAACCTTTGTGTCCAGGTTGGCGAATTCCGTTTGAAAGATGTCAGCTTTGAAATTCCCAGTGGACACTATGCAGTCTTGATGGGTAAGACTGGCAGCGGTAAAACGACCATTCTGGAAACGATTTGCGGCCTGAAGAAAGTCCAGTCAGGCTCTGTTTCCCTGAATGGAATCGAGATGACACATGCCAGTCCAGCGGAACGCGAAATCGGTTATGTTCCCCAGGATGGCGTTCTGTTTCATACCATGACAGTGCGGGACAATCTGTCGTTTGCTTTAGAACTGCGAAAATGGAAGCAGCGGGATATTAACGTACGTGTTGAAGAACTGGCAGAACTGCTGGGAATCAGTACCCTGCTGAATCGAACCCCCTTTGGTCTGAGTGGCGGGGAAACGCAACGTGTCTCCCTGGGACGTGCTCTGGCTGCGAAACCTTCCATTCTCTGTCTGGATGAGCCTTTGAGTGCCCTGGACGAAGACACTCGCGGAGATATGTGTACCCTGTTAAGTGAAGTGCAGCGCGTGACCGGCGTGACGACTTTACATATTACACATAATGCCTCCGAATCAGAGCGACTGGGGGATATCAAACTGGTGATCACAGAAGGCATCGTACACAGCCTGTCATCGGATACTGCTGGAAACCCTGATGGTTCTGCTGCTGATAATCAGGTACTCGAAACAAAGTCAGACCCTTCGGCGAGAATGAAAGCGCAATAGCATGAAGATTAAAGTGGAATATACCGCCCAGGTCAAAAAAGCGGCTGGTGTTGGTGCTGAAGAATACGAAGTCTCACCAGGCAGTACACTGCAGGATCTGGTGAAGCAGGTCGCGGAAACGCATTCAACCGCCCTCAAGCCTCTGCTCTTCCCGGATTCAGACGCATTGCACCCCTCCATCCTGTTGTTTGTTTCCAACGAGCAGGTATTATGGGAAGAACCACTGACGCTGCAGCCTCAGCAGGTCGTGACCATTCTCTCCCCGATTTCCGGTGGATGAGAAACAGAGCTTCAGCAACGTAAAACAGAAATCCCGCCTCAAAATACAGGAGTCATAATGTCCGGTTTCGCTCCCCTGACGGATGAAGAACGAGCAGTTTATGAGTGGCAGATCTGGGTGCCCGAATTTGGAGAAGCCGGCCAGGAGAAACTGAAAAATGCATCGGTTCTGATCTCACGCTGCGGTGGTCTGGGGAGTGTGGTGGCATATGAACTGGCAGCAGCGGGAATCGGAAAACTGGTGATTGCGCACGCCGGCAATGTCAAACCCAGCGACCTGAATCGTCAACTGTTAATGACGCATGACTGGCTGGGCAAACCACGCGTCGAATCGGCTGAACGGCGTTTAAAAGAGTTGAATCCCCGTCTGGAAATTGTGGCAGTTCCGGAAAATCTCAGTGAGGAAAACGCAGAGCGGCTGGTGAATCAGGTCGATCTGATTGTCGATTGTGCTCCGCTCTTCCCGGAACGCTATGCCATGAACCGTCAGTCGGTATTGCAGAATAAGCCGCTCGTGGAATGTGCCATGTACGATCTGGAAGCCCAGCTGACGACATTCATTCCGGGGCAGACCGGTTGTCTGGCCTGTCTCTTCCCACACGATCCTCCGGCGTGGAAACGGGAGTTTCCCGTGTTCGGAGCTGTCTCAGGTACCGTCGGCTGTATGGCGGCAATGGAAGCAATCAAGGTACTCAGTGGTCTGGGGGAGACACTGGCTAATCAACTGCTGATGTTTGATTTGCGTGACATGACATTTCAAAGAAACCGGATTCTGCGCCGAAAAGACTGCGCTGTCTGTGGAGCCTGATCATTTAATTGAAACTGAAGCAATGCTTTGAGGACTTACCATGAAATCTTTCTTACTGCGTTTACTGCTGGTGACTGTTCTTGCCAACTGGTCTTCGTCTGTTGCAATAACACGGGTTGCTGCTGCGGAAACGGATGCGAAATCGGAATGGCGCGGTGCTGCTGCTTCAGTTGTGATCACACCAGACAAACCCATGTGGATGTCAGGTTATGCCGCCCGTACGAAACCCTCGGAGGGAAAGGTGCATGATCTATATGCCAAGCTGTTGATTCTGGAAGACACCCGCGGTCAAAAAGTGGTGATCATTACGACTGACCTGATTGGAATCACGCGTGCACTGCGAGATCCGATTGCTGCGCGTCTCGAATCGGATTTCAATATTCCCTCAGCTGCGCTCCTGATGAATGCATCACATACGCATTGCGGACCCGAATTACGGGAAGATAAAGCGACCCAACGGGGACTGGGAGGAGATCGAGGTGCGGAAGCCCGTCAGTACACGAAAATGCTGGTTGAGAAACTTCTCAAAGCGATCGAAACAACTCTCCCGCGACTTGAGCCGGTTCAACTGAAGTATGCATCTGCGCGTGCTGGATTTGCCATGAACCGTCGTCTTCCTACTTCAGAGGGCGTTATTAACAGTCCCTATCCGGAAGGTCCAGTCGATCAACGGGTGCCGGTACTGATCGTAGAGCGACCGGACAGTTCTCTGGTGGCTGCACTGTTTGGTTATGCCTGTCACAACACGACGCTCAGTTTTTATCAGTTTTGCGGCGACTATGCCGGGTATGCCCAGGAATATCTGGAAGCCGCTCATCCGGGGATGGTAGCGCTGTTCATGATGGGCTGTGGAGGAGATCAGAATCCCTATCCGCGACGGTCTCTGGATCTCGCGAAACAGCACGGTCGCGCACTTTCCAATGCCGTCGAAGTGGCTTTGTCCGTTAAGCAGCCTCGTACAATTCATGGACCGCTGGGAGTTGCCCTGGAAGAGGTGGAACTGGAATTTGCGACTCCCCCTTCCCGGGAAGAACTGCTCAAACGCAAGGAATCAGGCAATAAATATGAGCAGAGCCATGCGGTTCGACTGCTGGATCAGCTCGAAGAACGCGGAGGCATTCAGACGAGTTATGCCTTTCCGCTGCAGGTCATTCAGTTTGGGAAAGACCTGACTTTAGCGGCCATTTGTGGTGAAACTGTTGTGGATTATTCTCTCAGGCTGCAGCAGGAACTGAAATCGGGAACCGGGAACTCCGGCGAACTGGAACCCGTTGTCTGGATTGCCGGCTATTCGAACCACGTATTCGGCTATCTTCCCAGTCTGCGGGTCCTGAAAGAAGGCGGTTATGAAGGGAATAGAGCCATGATTTATTCTTCGTATCCCGGCCCCTTTGCTGAGTCGGTCGAGCAGCGGGTGGTTTCCAAAATTCACGAACTGACAAATCAGGCCAGAAAATCGGCTCAACAAAAATAGTCCTGCTCTGGTTTTGTTTCACTTTTTGTCTTGGGGCATGGATTTTTAATTTTTCCATTTCGCTTTTCCAGATGAGTGATTTAGAATAGATGAATGTTTGTTAAAGATATGATTATCTTTAAGGATCTTTTCTTTCCCGCCTGGAGTAGACAGTGATGCGCCGTCATCTTTTCAAATATCTGTATTTGGGTATTACTTTTGTTTTCTTCTCAACAGTTGTGTCTTCAAATTTGTCGGCACAGACCGAAGAGGAAGTGACCGCTTCCCGGCTCAAGGGGGTTGAGTTTCTCAAATCTCAACAACAGGAAGATGGCAGCTGGGAATTCGAGGGGCACCCGGTGGGGATCACCGCCCTCTGTACCATGGCGCTGCTGGAAAATGGAGTCCCCGTCAATGATCCGTTGATTCAGAAAGGCAGACAGTTTGTCCTGAAGGATTCTGAGAAGCTCAAATCGACATATGACCTGTCGCTGGCAATCCTGCTGTTATCGCGGATTGGTAATCGAGATGATAAAGCCGAAATTCGCCGGTTTGCCGCGCGTTTAATTGCCGGTCAGACCACAACAGGAGGCTGGAGTTACACTTGCCCTCTGGCTTCTGCGAGCAGTTTAAATAATCCGCGCGCCCGTCCCAAGCTGGGAACCTCTCCCGGCGATAACAGTTGCACTCAATTCGCGGTGCTGGGCTTGTGGACGGCTTCCCGTTCGAACATCAATATCGACGATCCAATGATCGGCGTGGCGCGACGGTTTGTGGAAACGCAGAACGAAGATGGAGGCTGGTCATATAAACTCCCTACCGAAGAGATGAAAGAACCTTCAAGGAACTCAATGACGCTGGCTGGCCTGTTTTGTCTGACGGTGGCCCGTGCGACAAAGATTCGTTCGATGAGCCAGGATATTCTCAAGGAAGCTGGTGCCCGGGAGGAGACGAAGAAGGAAGGCGACACTCTAATCTCCGATCCGATTTTTGCTAAAGGACTGGAGATGGCAGGTGAATATGCTGCGGGTATCAATGCGTCCTCGGCCCGTTATTTTCTCTGGTCGACTGAACGTGTCGGCGTCTTGCTGGGCCTGGAAAACCTGGGGAAAACGGACTGGTTTTCCAAGGGAGCCTCCGCTCTGATTCAAACTCAGAAAGAGGATGGCAGCTGGGAAGACTCGCGCGGGAAACTGGCAGAGACTGCTTTTGCGATCCTGTTCCTGCGTAAGGCCAATCTGGGCAGTGATATCTCGCGCATGCTGAACGGGGAGCCTGAAAAGAAGTTTCAGATTTATACCCAGGAGAAAAAGCCGGAGTTTGAAACCCTGCAGGCTGCGGTCGCTGCTGCCAAAGCGGGAGATCTGATTCGTGTGAATGGGGATGGGCCTTTTGGAGTGCCTCATCTGGAAATCGATAAGGATCTGAGCATCGAAGCCGGATTTGGTTATGCGCCGATCTTTCAGTATGAACGCGGGAAGAACAGTCTGGGGTTGAGATCAAGGCCGGAACGTGATCCCAATGTACGCCATATTCTGCGGGTTTCAAAGGGGACGCTGGCGCTGGAAGGCATCGGCTTTGAATTTGATCCACCAGAAGTTGGTAAGGATGTGCCCTGGGCGGCGATTGTGGTGAATGGCGGCAATTTGAAGATGCTGAACTGTTCAATCTCCGAACAGAACGATAAAGGCATGGCTGCGGTTCAGTTTTTAAAGCCGACCGATTCGACAATCACCAACTGTTTTTTCGTCGGAGGACGGGCCGCCTTTGAAATCGAGGGGACCGGAAAACAGACGATTTCGGTTGATGATTCGATTCTTTTCTCGCGTAAAATCTTCTCTGTTCTGAAAAGTACGGGGACGCCTGCAGGTGGTGATATTAATCTGAATCTTTCGTATTGTACGGTTCAGGGATCAGAGGGATTCGTGTTTGAGCGTTTCGTTAAAAATATCAATGTGAAGAGCGATCATTGTGCGTTCAAAGTCGAAAACCTGGGGCTTTCGATGTTGTCGAATAAAGGTTCAAAAGAAAATCGGTCATTTGCTGGTGAAGCGAATGTGTATGACGTCAGTGACTGGCTGGGGATGAGTGGCAAGGCAGAGTCCAGTGTGACCGACGTCAAAAGCTGGAGCCAGTTCTGGGGAAAGACCGATGAGACTTCCGTGGGGGATACACTCGCGTTTGCATTTCGTCGACCCAATAATTCATTCAATCATCGCTATAAGCCTGAAGACTGGGAAGTATCAGAGACTTCCCCCCTGGTGATTCGCGGTCTTGATTTTGGCGCCAAACCGGCCAGTGTTGGTGCCGGTGCCGGATTCAGCCGGTTTCGCAGTAGTATTCTGTATAATGAATGGAAGCAGAAACAGCTTGCAGCAGCGAAGTAAACGGGATTCGAGCCGAAAGCAATTTGCTTTTTTCAGGTGAAACGTTAGAATTCTCTGCTGACTGACATTCATGGCTGTTCATCAATGTCATTTCACTCTGACAACGATTCGACGGTGAGAACGTTCACCGATTAATGAATGAATTCGAGTAAACAGCGCCGCCAGATCATTTTTGAAGCGGCACGACTGATGTATTCGCGACAGGAAACGGAGTATTATCGGGCCAAAATGAAAGCGGCCCGCAAGGTCTGTCAGGGCTGGGTGAAACCCGCCGATCTGCCCAGTAATCGCGAAATTCGAGACGAAATCCAGCGTTTTGCCTGCACGTTCGAGGGTGAATCCCGAACCGAAAACCTGCTGGGCATGCGACTCCAGGCACTGCGTTTTCTGCGCATGTTTAAGCCCTTTCATCCCAAACTGATTGGCAGCACGCTGACCGGCCATATTCGACAGGGTTCGGATATTGATATTCATGTATTTTCACACAGTTGTGAAGCCATCACGGCGCAGCTGGATGAGGAAGGGATTTCCTACCGTGTCGAACACAAAACCGTAAAAAAACATGGCGAAGAACGGATTTTCACACACATTCATATTCAGGATGAATTTCCTGTCGAACTGACTATGTATCCGACCGAGCGCTCGAGTTATGGATTCAAATGTTCGATTACCGGGAAACGAATTGAACGCGCTACATTGCCCGAGTTTGAACAGATGCTCGAAAAGGAATACCCGGGTATCGATCTGGATCAGCGGCTGGCGGAAGTCGAAGAGAGTATCGACCGGTTCCAGATGTACCGGCTGTTGCTGCTCCCTTTAGCCGGAGTCAAGCAGTCTAAAAAATATCATCCGGAAGGCGATGCGCTGTACCACAGCCTGCAGGTGTATGATCTGGCGTGTGACGAACTGCCTTATGACGAAGAGTTTCAGCTGGCAGCTTTGTTGCATGATGTCGGAAAAGCCATCGATCCACATAATCATGTCGAGGCAGGATTGCAGGCACTGGAAGGATTGATTACAGAAAGGACTGCCTGGCTGATTCAGCATCATATGGATGCACATGCCATCCGGGATGGATCGCTGGGCGCACGTGCCCGTCGGCGTTTGATGGCGAATGAAAACTATGAGGATCTCCTGCTGCTGGAAGAGTGTGATCATCACGGCCGCGAGCCGGGAGTTCAGGTTCCGGATGTGGAAGATGCTTTAGAAGCAATTCAGGAACTGTCCCGTCTGTGTGGCTGAACTCATTCCTTATTATCATAATATTATTTTAAATAAATCAGAGAGGATTACAGCAATGACAAAACGTGTCTTAAGTGTCGGGCAATGTATGCCGGATGCCAGTTCGTTATCGCGTTTTCTATCCAGCCACTTCGATGTGAAGATCGAACAGGCGGACGTGGAAAGTGATACTTTCGAAAAATTAAAATCGAGTGAGTATGACCTGGTACTGATCAACCGCAAACTGGATGCCGACTACAGTGACGGCATTGAACTCATCCAGAAGATCAAAGCCAGTTCCGAAGTCAAACCGAGTCCGTTAATGCTGGTTTCCAATTATCCGGAGTACCAGGAACAGGCTGTTGAGGTCGGGGCGGTATACGGCATTGGTAAGGACCAGTATCGCGATCCCCAGACAGCGGCCCGCTTGCAGCCTTATTTAGGCTGATAGCGGAGATAACGCCCCGGTAATGTTGGCGAAGTGATTTCCAGCGGCTGGTTATTATGTACGATGGGAACTCCATTCGTGAGAACATAATCGATGCCGCTGGAGAACTGCTGCGGATTATCGTAAGTGGCATGATCCTGTACGGTATTCGGATCAAAAATCACCAGGTCCGCAAAATGCTGTTCTTTCACAAAACCGCGATTTGCCATACCGAACCGTTTTGCAGCAGACCCGGATAATTTATAGACCGCATCTTCCAGTGAAAAGAGCTGATGGTCCCGCACGCAGGGGCCGAGCAGCCGGGTTGCCGAACCGAACTGGCGCGGGTGAATCATCCCCCCTTCCATATAAATGCCGTCTGTTCCCATCATATACAGGTCGTGTTTCAAGACCGGATCCACGAGTCGGTCGTCACCCATATTGAAGACCAGCAGCACTGCCATCTCTTCTTCAATCAACAGGTTGATCAAAGCTTCTTCTTTGGGAAGCCCCGATTCTTCCACATACTGGCTCAACGATTTGCCCTGATGTTGTTTGTTCTTTTCGGTGAGCACCCAGGCAATCTGAATTGCCGAAATATCCAGCAGGTAATTTTCCAGCCCGTATTTGAATCGCTGCTGCATTTCGGGGAGTTTCAGTTTTTCGATCGCTTTTTTCGGGCCGTCTTCGAACACTTCATAAGGCAGCAGAAAATGCAGCATGGTGGAACCGGGTTGATACGGATACACGTCAAACGAGATATCGACTTCGTGGCGGGCGACCTTGTCGATGTATTCCAGAGCCTCTTCCGCCTGACCGGGATGCTGACCTTTCATATGGGAAATATGAACCTTGACCCCTGCTCTTTTTCCGATCTCCACGAGTTCTTCAATGGCCGGCATCAGTGTTTTTTTATAACGAATATGTGAGACATAGAGCCCGTCGTATTCGGCCATCGCCTGGCAGGCTTCGACCAGTTCATCGGTGGTGGAAAAACATTGCGCGACATAATCGAGACCGGTCGACAGGCCGACTGCGCCTGCTTCCATTCCCTTGCGGACATCGGCGCAGATCTGTTTCATCTGAAAGTCATCGACCCGCTGACGGCCAAATCCACAGGCCATCGAGCGCAGATTCGCATAAGGAATGTGCGTCATCACGTTCTGCACATTCTTACCGTCGATCAGGTCCATATAATCCTGCAGCGATTCCCAGCCGGTATATTCATGAGGATAGAGGCCGTCCAGAGACTGCAGGTAATAGACCCAGTCTGCAGCGGTGCAGCGGTCAACGGGGGCATACGAAATGCCGTCCGCCATGATCACTTCAGTCGTGAAACCCTGTGAGGTTTTGGAGATGAAGTTGGGAGTATTGAGCAACCAGCTGTCGGAGTGATTATGCACGTCGACGAATCCAGGCGCGACAACCTTACCCGTAGCGTCAATGACGGTGGCTCCGGATCTTCCGGGCAGTTCCCCGATCGCGACGATGGTATCCCCTTTGATGCCTACGTTTGCCTGATAGCGGGGAGCGCCTGTACCATCGATGACAGTACCGCCAGAGATTAAGACATCAAATTCGGGGTTCGAGGCTGCGGATTCATGGGTGTTCATAGATTACGTCATTTTCATGTTGTGGAGTGATCTGGGAGGGAACGCTGAATCTTCAGATTACTTTGACATGATTCCGGTTCAGAGAAAAGTCTCGCTGGAAAATATTTCAAAATTATCAGGAGCTCTCAAGCCTCAGACGGCAAGCTGCTGTTTCAAGATCCTGCCTGAATTATGCGTAATTCTGTTTTCTTTCGTTTAGGGGATAACTACAATAAATAGAACTTCTCTGATATGAGATTCCTGAAAGTTCAGAAACGTTTTAACCGACTAAAGTAAAATGGCGCAATACGAACCCATTAGACATTCAAACAGGAGTACTTCATGAGTCAACGTACCACTCGCCGCGAATTCATTAAACAATCTTCGGCGTTAGGCGCCGCGTTCTGGGTTGGCGGACAAAATCTGCTGGCAGTGGAAAAGTCGCCACTTGAGAAATTGAATTTTGCTTCGATTGGAGTTGGCGGGAAAGGTTCCAGCGATACTGCTTCTGCAGCAGACAGTGGTAATCTGATTGCCATCTGTGATATTGATGACAAACGTCTGGCCAAAGCAGCGGCCCGCTATCCTAAAGCCAAAAAATTTAATGATTACCGCGAGATGCTGACTGAAATGGAAGGTCAGATTGATGCAGTGACCGTCAGTACTCCCGATCACTCGCATGCTCCTGCCAGTGTGATGGCGATGAAAAAAGGCAAGCACTGTTTCACGCAGAAACCTTTGACCTGGTCGGTTCACGAAGCACGTGTAATGCGGGAAACCGCGAACGAGCATGGCGTGGCAACCCAGATGGGCAACCAGGGGACAGCCAAAGACGGGTTCCGCGAAGCCGTCGAAGTCATTCGTTCTGGTGTATTGGGCAATGTGCGTGAAGCACATGTCTGGACCAACCGGCCTGTCTGGGGGAAAGGCGTTGATCGTCCGCCCACAGGCGAACCCGTTCCCAAGCACATTCACTGGGACCTGTTCCTCGGACCTGCTCCGTACCGTGAATTCAGTACTCTGTACCATCCGTTTGAATGGCGTGGCTGGCTGGATTTTGGCACCGGAGCTCTGGGCGACATGGCATGTCACACCATGAACATGCATGTGATGGCGCTGGATCTGTACGATCCCCTGTCGGTGGTCGCAGAACAGGAAGGGATGATCGAAAACGAAACTTATCCCAAGTCAACGAAAATTACTTACCAGTTTGGTGAGCGCGGCGAAGGAAAGAAACTCTGCCCGCTGAAACTGACCTGGTACGATGGTGGGAATCTGCCCCCCGAAGAACTGCTGATGGGTGAGAAAATGAAATCCAGCGGTGTTGTTCTGGTGGGCGATGAAGGTAATTTCTATACGCCCGATGACTACGGTGCAGAATTTGTTCTGCTTCCCAAAGACAAGTTCAAAGACTTCAAGAAGCCGGAACAGAGCCTGCCTCGTTCTCCTGGTCACTTTGAAGAATTTGTCGTGGCCTGCAAAGGCGGCGATCCGGCAATGTCCAACTTCAACTATGCCAGCCGCCTGACGGAAACGACGCTGCTGGGTAACTGCGCCATTCGTGCCGGTAAGAAGCTGGAATGGGATGCAAAGAAAATGGAATTCACGAACGCTCCGGAAGCCAATAAATTCCTGAGCCGTGACTACCGTGATGGATGGTCTCTCTAAACCGAGACGATCTCGTCGAATCAATAAAGCCCTGCGGGACACCGTTCCTGCAGGGCTTTTTCTTATTAATCCACAGATCAGCGAATAATATCTTCGAGCGCCGAAAGAGATACCACTTCCCTTCGCGAGACCAGTGCACGTTCTCGATTCGCGGCGATCCCGTGCAGACCTATTTTATGGACGTACGTTTCCCGTGTGGTCGTTGTGTCGCGCAGGTCATGCACGTCTGCATTTTCCAGAAACAGGTAGTGCTGATCCTGGCCGATCAGAGTTCCGGCGATCACATACAGGCTGGAAAGGTCGACGACGACCATCTTTCCAATCAACTGTTCGAGGTATTGGGAATCCTCACTCATCTTCCATTCTGTCCTTATCAAGATGCCGAGCTGTTCTCAGCCGAGGTCGTTAAATCTGCTTCTCCATTCTGACTGGATTTCTTTTGAAATCAACCAGTGGAGCATTTGGTAGCGGGAAGATTTCAATCGTGGAACGTTCCACGGAAGGCGCAGCGGCAAACCCGGGTTGACCAGATTGTCAAAATGGAATAAGAGAGGGTTCTCAGAAACCTCTCACATCTTCTGACTGCATTCCCCATACTACTGTTTGTTCCAAGTCATATGATTTCAACTGCTTAGGTCCCTTACGGTCCGGTAGCTGATGATCGCCTTATTCTGTCTCACATTCGTGAAACGATTACTGATGAAGAAAACCAACTTTCAAACAATATCTGCGAAATGGTTCTGTGTCTGCCTGCTCTGGTCCGGTCTGTTTCATTCAAACCAGACATTCGCGCAGCAACCATTGCCTGCTGCAACACGATCCGAAACCTCACTGCTGCTGATGAAATCCGGCCGTATGGTCTCCGGCGAAATCAGTGAAAGTGCAGGAGGCTATCTCGTTAAAAATCCGACCGGTAGTATGGTGGTCCCGTTTGACAGTGTGCTCTTCGAAGCGAAAGATCTGCATGAGATCTACCTGAAACAACGGGCGGCGATGAAATATCCGACTGCGAATTCACATCTCGATCTGGCCCGCTGGTGCATTACCAATGAGCTTTACGAGGAGGCGAAAAGTGAATTGCGCGATGCGATTCGACTGGAACCAAAACGTTCGGAACCACAGCTGATGCTGCGTCGATTGATGGGGCTTACTACAGAGAATCAGCCTACGGTCCAGGAAAAGATTCAGGAAACACTTATCAAAAAACAGCTGGAAAGTGCTGACGAGGCGACATCGCTGACCGGTATCTCGCGTGAGCAGTCGGCATTATTTGTACGCAAGATTCAGCCGATCATGCTGAATAAATGCGGGAACGCGAATTGCCACGGCAATGCGGCCCAATCAGAATTTAAATTAACCCAGGTCACACGCCGCTATGGGAATCATCGTTTCTATGCTGAGAAAAACCTGGCAGAAGTACTGCGCTGGATTGACCTGGAAGACCCGCTGCGCAGCCAGCTGTTGATCAAATCAGAGCAGCAGCATCCTCAACAGGGAATCGTGGTTTACGCCGGTTATGCAGGACGGAAGCAACAGGAAGTCATTCAGAAATGGGTTGCCGATGTCGTCGCGGATCGAATCAAACAGGACCAGATTCGTGCGGAGCGACTGACAAAGCGTGCTCAACGCCGTACCGGACAGGCACGGGAAAATCTGCTGAAACAGGCCGCGGGAATAAAAATGACCAGCGAAGTACAACAGGCCGATATGGAAGTGGAACCGGCCCGGTTAAAAGGGGACGTTTCCCTCATTTCCGGTTTCGAACCGAAAAAGCTCTCCGATCAGGAAATCAACGAGCTGATCAAAGAGAAGCCCGCTGATCCATTTGATCCGGAACAGTTCAACAACGCCGCTGTCCCAGAGTAACGACTCAAATTGCTGTCATCAGCAGCACCAGTTTTCGATGAGTTTGGCAAACTTTTCGGTACCCAGTTCCAGCTGTTCCAGTTCGATGAATTCATCGTGGGTATGAGCCTGGCCGATGTCTCCTGGCCCGAAGACGACCATGTTCTTCATTTCGGGAAACAGACTGCCATCGGTTCCATAGGAAACGGTCTTTGCTTTGTCTTTACCGGCGATCTGCAGGACTTCGTTGACAAAGGGAGAATTCGGATCTGTGTATACCGGGGTGCCGCCGCACTTGAACTGAAATTCGAGACCACACTTGTCTGCAGCACTGCGGGCCCGTTCTACCAGTTCATCGGGTTCCTGTCCCGGCATCGGACGGAAATAAACCGTACAGATACTCTGCGGTGGTGTGATATTAACGGCGGCTGTTTTGTCGTTGATCCCGATATTCCAGCCGTTAGTGGGAGGATCGAATTCCTCATTCTGCCAGCGGGGATCGGTCATGCACTCTTCATACAGTTTTTTCATCTCGACAAGAAACGGAATCATCGCCAGGTTGGCATTCACGCCAGTGCTCAGACTGGAATGCGCTGCTCGACCGTGTGAAATTGCCTGAAAGCCATACGTTCCTTTGTGGGCATAAACGACTTCCAGTCGTGTCGGCTCTCCGATAATTCCGTGTGTTTCACCGGCTACCATTTCCCGGTACATGGTCGATTTTTCCGCGACGTTGCGGGCACCGTGATAACCGACTTCTTCGTCGGCGGTACAGGTAATGTAGAGCGGGTGTTTCAGGTCGCGATCCACATACTGCTTTGCAGCTGCCAGCATACAGGCGATGGAGCCTTTCATGTCACAACTGCCTCGACCGTAAAGTTTGTCACCCTGGACAGTCGGAGTGAACGGCCCGAATTCCTCGGTGAACCAGGGGTCAGCGGGAACGACGTCGGTATGAGCAAAATAAGCCATGCCCCCCTGCCCTGAACCGCGACGACCGATGACGTTGGCTTTCTGTACGCCCTTAGCGTCCTTGTATTCGATGCGTTCGATATCGAATCCCAGCTCTTTCAGAGCGGCTTCGACGTAATTTGTGACTTCGGCATTGGAGTAGCAACTGGTTGACTCAAATTCGACCAGTTCCTTCGTATAGTTCAAAGCATCCATGAATGAGTTCCGCGTATTCTCTGTTGGTTAAGACTTCAGGTGGCGCTGAAAGTGGGAGAGTGTCTTTTCCCACATGACGGGAGACAGCACATGCCCGGCTCCCTCTTCAATATAATAACTAAAGTTTGTTTCTGCATTCATGGCAGCGTAGTTGTTTGCAATTATTTTGACACCACGGCGGACTTCATCAATGGGGCTGCCTCCGTCGAGTTCGCCGAAATTCATATGCAGTGGACGAGGAGCGATCAGAGCAGCGATATCGGGGGTATCGCCGTATTCGTAGATGCCCGGAATAAAATTGGGGAAACAGTGCAGCATGTGTTCGCGATGAATGCCTTTATAAGTCGGCAGACAGCAGTTGCCCACCAGGCATTTGATGCGGGGTTCCCAAGGGCCGATGAGCCAGGTGTGTGTCGAGCCCATCGAATGACCGTAGCAGCCGATTTTTTCATCGACGACTTCGGGGCGGCTCTGCAGAAAGTCGATAGCCCATTTCATGTCGAGGATATTTTTCCAGGCCATGCATTTGCCGTCGACGACATACCGCAGGAATTCAAAGCGTTCGAAATTCCCTGTTTTAAGTTTGCCCGTCGGATCCTGCCGTTCTTCAAAACAGAGAGCATCGGGACAGAGGACGACGAAGCCCTCTTTCGCCAGGGCAGCTCCGGTATGATGCATCGGGTTACCCGCCAGACCCGCCGGTTCGCTTTTACCCAGATGATACTGCCCGGCATGCTGATGCCAGACCGCGACGGCGGGCGCGGGATGTGCAGGCGAGACCATATCCGGGATCAGCAGCATGGCAGGAATCGGATCGCCGGCCTCGGCTTCATAAGTCAGCGATTCAATTCGATAGCCATCCTTCTGGATGGTTTCGCGATGCTTGACGTTGAGTTCCGGCGGCGCAGGCCAGTCACCGCCCAGACCTGCTAACAGTTTTTGTTTAAAATCGGCGGGGGGCATCTTTATCACTCCGAGAACAAACGGGAAACGAATTTTAAAACGTGGTCCGATCTTTTTTTATAGCCTGTTCAGCTCTCTGAAGAAAGCGATTTTAAAAAAGGCAGACTCAAATTCTTAACAGGGAGCCTTATTCAACACCGCTGGTGTCAACGCCTCTTTGTTTCAGGTAAGCAAGCAGTTCCGGAAAACGTTGCCTCCAGCGTTTTTTGAGAAAGCTGAGTTTTTCATCCATATCTGATTTTCCGGGAACCAGCATTTCTAACGGTACGCCGGCATCGAGTAGCTTGATCAGACAGTCTAACTGCTCATTGTGAACTGCCCAGCTGAGTGGAGTGTTATTCAGTTTGTCTGATTTTAAGGGAGAGGCACCATGGTCGAGTAACCAACGGACACCCTGAGGTGATCCATACAATACGGTCTGGATCAGTGGTGTTTTGCCATTGGAGTCAATACCGGCATCAAAATCTGGTTTCTGTCTGGCGATCTGCTCGAGCAGTTCAGGATTATCCCAGATGTGACTGCTTTTAAATACATATCTCCAGTATTCCGGTTCAAGAACCGTCATCAGTTCCTGAAAGCGTTTCAGGTTGGGGTCAAGAGTGGGAAACCAGTTTTCCAGCAGCTTTTCCCGGACCAGTAAATTCTTTTCGAGCAGTTGTTGGATCAGTTCAGGATCAGCTTCCTGCGCAATGAACGTCAAGACGGTCCAGTTTCGCCAGTAGCCATACTCATTATATCTCTCGTGGAGCTTGCCTTTTTTCTCGATCCATTTGATAAACTTTTTGTGGTCCTGGTTGCGTAATGCCTGCAGCCAGGCGGGGAGTTTTTTGACCGGTTGTTCGCTCAGCGCTTTGATCAGGCTGAAAATATCGAAGGCGATCAGCTCAGATCCATGTTGAAAGTTGAGGGCTAGTTCATCAGGTGTGAAACCGGCCAGAACGCTTTTTGCTAACGCCTCAGGGGCGAGTTCAGCCTCTGTGATCAAAGCATGTACAATCTGATTCTGTTTGTTACCTGTGATGCAGAGATAGAGGAAAAAATCACTTCGCCCCTGTAGTTGGTCGGGGGCTGCAAATTTGGCGATTGGCAGATAGCCTGGAACGGGGAAATGTGTATGTGCTTTCAGGGCCGTTTTCAGATCCTGTTCTGGATTGTTGGCATTGATCCCGAAAAAATAGTGGAAATCAAGCGGTGTAGTGACGCCACCTGACTTGAGTTGCAGATGATTGGGGACCGGGATTCCGCCGTTGGTCTGCATCAGGAAATCTCGATAGAGTTGTGGTAACTGGATTTGGTGCTCGGTCTCAAACTTCTGGATGTCTGCCGGGGTGAGTTGGGGGCCGGCCTGTGTGAACTGAACGTGGGGCGGCATGGTCGTAGCAGGAGCTGCCACATTCGCTTCCGGAAGATCTGCCCATTCGAACATGAGCCCGTGTTCGTGGTCCCATTCCACTCCCAGAAAGCCGTTAATAGCGACAGCGTCATCGACGGGCCATTCTGGGATGTCCAGAGTGATTGATGGAGTGCCGATATAAGGTTTGAGTGAGTCAAAATCGGGTATTCCCTCGCTGTCGAACTCGACGTCAAATTCAGATTTTTCGTGGTCATCCATTTGGGACCAGTAGTCGCCAAACGTGTCGACGATCTGTTGTTGCAGGTCTGCGGCCAGGGATGAGAAGCGAGTCTGCAGGCGATCGAGGGCATTGAGGAGTAAACGCAGGGCTTTGTTCTGTCCCGGAGGGAACTCGATTTCGATCGACAGGCTGGTCCAGTCGGTCTGTAAAGTGTCCTGCTCGGGCCAGATTAGAAGGACGAGGTCCCTTTCTTCTTCCACCGTATATGGGCCGATTTTTTTTAACCGTTTCTGCACGGTTTTGACTGAGGTGACCTGGGGTTGAGACTTGTCGCCCGGTTTCCGTCGGAAGGCATCAATGCGTTCCAGGCCGGTTTTTAATTTGGGGTGCATTTCGTGTTTATATTTTTCATATTTCTGACACAGGTCGGTCAGTTTATCCGGAAAACGAAACGTTTTGCCTGGTTCCGCTGCGGCTTTCTGTTCAAATTCTTTGATGTATTCCTGGAGCAGTTGCAGATCGCGTTGTTGTGTTTTAGCGCGCTCTTCACGAAAGTGCTGTTCCTGCAACTCTGCCAGATGTGCTTCCGGATCAAATTCGGGATTCAGTCGTGGGTCTCCAAGTCGATCCAGATCGGCCTGAAGCTCTTCCTGGTGACTGGTGACATAGGCGTCCAGCAACAGTCTGATTTCTGCTGCGGTTTCAATTTCGGGGTCGAATGTCTGATCTGAAGACTGGTTGACGGGAATGCCTGCCTGTTTCGCAATTTCGGGAATCTCGTTAGCGATACTTTTTTGGATGTCTCTTCTTAACTGGGCCGGATCGAAGCTCTGCATCAACTCCTGAAAGTCTTTGTTTTCTGACTGGCTTTCCATGATCATGCCAGAGAATGATCTGTTTTTGATCGTGGGTATTTTCTCTGCAATCCGTATTGCACCGATCGCATTCAAGGCGAATATGGTTTTATGGATCCGGTATTTGAGCTCATTTCCCGTCTCATTAATTGCGTATGATCTCCACCACTGCAGGTCATAGTCGTCTCCCATGTCATGCAGAAAGTCATGCACGATTCTAGTGACGAGCCCCACTTCAGAGATTTTCTGCTCGTAGGTCTGGTAGCGATCGGCTTTGGAGTAATTTTTTAGATAGAGGCCAGCGTAGTTACACCAGTCTGTGTAGTCTTGCGAGTCGATCATGGCACTGGTTCCGGAGTAGTCTGCTGATATCCAGAGAAATGAATAGTGCTCTTGTTTATACCGTACGGACGTGTATTGTGAAACCTTCTATTTGCTATTCCGTCTGATTTAATTACTCTTGCTGAACTCAATTATCTGGTTCAAAAATGATATGAAACCTCTGTATGCTACAACTAACGCTCGTGTTTACGGGACTCCCGATGCCTGGCGATTTTCGAATCTGGCGCGGGCTGGTGAAACATTCCGGGAATGTAAAGTACGGTTGGAAATCCAGGGGGATGATGAAAGTCGATACTTTCTGATCGTCAGCCCTGAGGGATATTTTACTGCTGACACATGGTATGAAACACTGGATGCAGCACAGGATGAGGCGGAGAGGGTTTTAGGAGTGACTCGCGCAGACTGGACCGAATAGATACGAAAGCAGGCTGGATAGACCAGCCTGCTTCTCATCAAATTCTTCTTTACTTCTTGATGGTCTCCACCACCTGTGCCGCGAGTTTCTTCACGTCTTCGGGGTCAGAGAGGTCGTTAAAACTCTGTACGGTCACGGCCTGTTCCATGTAACCGGCGTTTTCCAGTCCGACGGTCAGATCCTGCAGGACATCGGAGTATTCGCCGGTCTCTGCGATTTTCTGGAGGGTGGGAACCAACTGGTTCTGTGTCAGTCCAGGGCTGACTTCAGGGGCAGCGGTCGAACTGCTTTCACAGCCGACAACAGTGAGAGCCAAAAACAGAATTGCGAAATATTTCATAGTGCCTGTCGTCTCTTTAAGTAATATTAGGAATGGGAGCGAAAGGATCGTGCGCCGTCCACGCTGGACGACGCACTCTCTTCGTTAGTCAAATGAGTGTGGTGCAATTAAGGCAGATTGATGACGTTTCCGTCAGCGATGTATCCCATGTTGCCGTATGTGGCGAGGTCGATGTTCTCACTGAGGAAACGAACCGCCCCGTCACCGAACAGGAAGTGACAACCTCCGGTATGCGAACTGGTAAAGTTCCAGGAACCGGCTGTGCCGTTAATACCGTAATAGGCGCTGGTCGGAGAAGTGATCGCGTTTTGCGTATAGTAGGCGGCATCGGAGTAATTGCCGATCCAGATTGTGCCGTTCTTGGCGCCTTCCGTACCCCGCTCGCCGATGAGCATGGTGTTGCTTAATCCATCGCGGATATCACGGAATGCGACGTAGGAGTTATCATAAAACGAACCAGTAGGTTTGGTGGAACCGGAGCTTTTATAAGTGTTTCCGGCAACTCCCGTGTAGTTGGATTTTCCATAGCCGCCCACATCAGTATTGATCCCCCCCATTGGGTCGGAGGGGCAGATATAGGCACTGAGCTTGATTTTAGAATAAGGGACCGACACGGTGGCCATACCAGTTGTGATTTCCGGGATCGTGGTCCAGTCATTGTTAAACCCGCCCACTGAACTGATGGAATCATAAAGCGCAGACTGCTCGATATAAGGCAGAATCATCGTGCCCCAGCCCAGCAGGTTTTTATTGGTGACATCAGCGGCAGGATCGTCATCCAGATAACCGGGAGGCAGTGTGTTGTGCACATCGTGGTAGTTGTGCATGGCGATGCCGATCTGTTTGACATTGTTTTTACAGGAACTGCGGCGGGCGGCTTCCCTTGCCTGTTGTACTGCCGGTAGCAGTAATGCGATCAGAATCGCGATGATGGCAATCACCACCAGCAGCTCGATCAGGGTAAATCCTCTGGTTCTTCGTTTACGTTGCAGCACGTTAGACTCTCCTTAGAGAAAATAGCAGTGGTTGGGTGAAAACAGTGTGTTCGATTCAACGGGCGAGTATGTGTTTTGTGGCACTCTGTGAGGCAGCAGCGGAGAAATCCATTTCATCAGATCAAATTGATCAGGAAGGAAATTCAGAGCTTTCATTGATGAAGCACTATTTATCAGGCTCGTTTAAATATCTGATGGTCGAAGTGTGAATAGTTCAAGAAGAGATCACTCTGAAGGACATCGGTGTCTGGAATCAGAGGCTGAAAAATCTGATGAAGTTTACGTATTTCGAAAATAAGATGCTGCAGGGGCGCACCCGAACAGTTAGGATGCTGGTAAGGTCAGGTGGACAAAAAATCGAAATAATTTAATCCATCGGACATCAGGTTGCGTTGTGAAGATAACAGCCGACAACCCCTTGCGATCTACTGATGAGATACCAGGATGACAATTAAAATCAGTTGCGGAATCTGCGGAAAGAACTACAAAGTTCAGGACACAGCTGCCGGGAAAAAAATCCGCTGTAAAGAGTGCGGTGAAGTGATGAAAATTCCCGAACCGGAAGTCGATTTCGGTGATGGGGATGATTTCTCAAAACTGCTCGATAATGCTGTTGCGGAAGAGGCAAAGGCCAAATCAATTCGACGCCCCGTACGCAAACCGATGGTCAAGGCAGAAAAATACGATGGCGATGAAGATGGGCCTGTTACCAGTAAAAAAGAAAATACCTACACGCAGGATCTGGTGCAGACTTTACTGTTTATGCTTGACCCGGCCAATCTGTTTACCTACGTACTTATCTGCGGGCTGCTCTTTGCCAAAGATATCATTTTGCCCTTTGCCGCTGTTTTAGGCCTGATTGGACGACTGATTATCCTGGGCTGGTATAGTAATTATCGCTTCAGTGTTATCTATGAATCAGCCACGGGGCGTAAAGAACTTCCCGAGCTGAGTCCCGAGGAAGGCTTCTTCATTCCGATGCTTCAGTGGATTGCCACCTGGTTCATGGTGCATCTGCCAGCCATGATATTTCTGGCTTACACCGTCAACTTCGATGGTTTTCTCTTGATGAAAATATTGACGGTCGGCGTTGATCATCAAGAACTGTCTGAGTTACTGACGGGAGGGCAGATCGCAATTCTGATATCTCTTTACAGTGCGGGGGTGTTCTTCTGGCCGATCCTGGCACTCTGTGTGGCGATAGGAGGCTTTGAGACCGTGTTCAGAATCGATCTGATGCTGCTCACGATTTTCAAATCATTCTCAGCATACTTTTTTACCGCCGGTGCAATGTTTATTACTGCATTCGTTTATTTCTTTACCGCTTATTTCGCTGGCGAACACGGCATTCTCATTGCCATTTTGATGATTCCCGTTTTACTTTACATGGAAATCGTCGCGCTGCGGATGATTGGCCTGTATTACCATCACTTTAAGAAACAGTTCGCCTGGCACTGGGGATAACCGCCAGATACCGCGTCCTATTTTTCGTAAACGGTATTCACGACATGGTCGAAAGCGGGACGCATTTGATCAAAAGTGGCATCGTCGCACAGGCAGATCAGATTGAACTGGACCCGGCCTGTCAGCAGCGTCACGCGGTAGCCTTTCTGTTTTCCTCCCAGAAGACTTTTCGTGGTAAAGATCGATTTGCAGGAGTCTCCCATTTTGGTTTTGAGTAACGTGTAATTTCCCAGCTCTTCGTAGTTCGAGTAATCGTCTTCAAACTTCCGTTTCATCAGCTGGTGAATGCCCACCACGGGAGGCTCGATATCTTCATCATCGGCACCCGGGTTCATTGCCAGACCGGCGCTCCCCAGAGCAGATCCGGCTAAGTTTCCGCGAATCGAAATGGTGACCTCTTCATCCGGGGAGATAAATTTAGCCCAACTCTGTACGCCTCCCTGGCCGCCGCCGTTTTCAACCTTCCAGCCTTCGGGGTACTCTGCCCCGATATCGCCTACTTCGGGTGAGAATTTGGCAAACTTCTGCGGTACTTCGACTTTGCTGGCTGCCTGACCGGCATTCACGGAACCGCTCATGGAATACATAAAGTAACCGAGCCCCCCGGTGAACAACACACCCAGCACGCAGCCGGCAATAAGCAGCGGGAGCGGTAATTTGTTTTCTGCTTTCTGTTTCGTTTTCTCCGCTTTTTTACTGGCCGCCGGTGTGTTTTTTTTGATGCCCGAATTTCCTTTGCGTTTGCGGGCACGGCGGACACGTTCCATGGCAGAATCATCGTAGTCACCGAACTCGTCTTCAAAATCATCCTGAGCTGGTTTCGGCTTCTTCTTTCCGTCAGCTTTCAACACAAATGGTGTCTCGCACGATTTGCATTTCACTTTTTTTCCCAGCAGATCGGGACTCTTGAGTTTTAATTTATTCTGGCAATGCGGGCAGGTTACCGTTACTCCGGGCATCGGCTACATCTCCTGTAAGTGAACGCAGACTCTTCTCCTGAGAGTGATTGAGAGAGAGGAATCAGTCTGTAAATATGAAGATACCGTTTTGCAAAATGCTGGCCCACTACAAAACATGCGAATACTCATAGATAGAAATTCACGGGATGAAATGCAATATCTTCCTGTGAATTCTCATCAGAAATTCATAGTGGAAACAGAAAAATATACAGACAAACCCTGTCCGGTCTGCGGTCTACATCACTACAAAGCCCGTTGATGTGTGTCTGTTTCTGGCGCGACAACACGCAATCAATGGGCTTTGTCTTTTATCAGGAGGCGTCTCAATCTCAGATTTCTATCGGGGCACTGGTTCACATGCAGGCTGTTTCCAGGCATAATAAAACGTGTGCCGCTGTCTGATGAACTGTGACTGGGTTTTGAGGAGCTACCGATGTTTGAACGATTCCCCCAATGGCTGCTGTGTCTGTTGCTTGTGTCAGCAGTCGGTCAGTTTCGTCTGAATGATGTCTCTGCCGCTGAGTCCCCCTCCTCCTTCGGATTTGCCAGAACAGAAATCACGCCCGAGGTTCCCCTGCGTCTTTCCGGATACGGGAATCGGGACACCGTATACGAACGCGTCGATGAGCCCCTCTATGTGCGGACGATGGTGATCCAGTCGCCTGAGAAAAAAATCTGTGCTCTCGTCTCCCTCGATTCCATCGGCTTTGCCGGCACTTTCACAGACCGGATCGCCGGTAAAGTGAAGGAGAAGTATGGTCTGAACCGCGACCAGATTGTAATCTGCAGCACGCATTCACACACGTCGCCGCAGCCGATGGAAGGACTCTCGAATATCTTCTCAACGCCGATGACCGAAGCCCAGAGCGAAGCCTCGCAGAACTACTGGAACACAGTGGAGCAGCGCATTGTGCAGACGGTCGGCAAAGCCATCAAAGATCTGCAGCCGGGAACGCTCTCACTGATGACCGGAAAAGTTGGCTTTGCCCAGAATCGGCGGGTATTGAAGAACGGCAAGTGGACCGGGTTCGGCTTCAATCCCGAAGGGCCCGTCGATCACAGTCTGCCCGTGCTGAAAGTGACCGATGCGACCGGCAAACTGCGGGGGCTGGTCTTTAATTACGCCTGCCACTGCACAACGTTTGGCAGCGACTACAACTGTCTGAACGGCGACTGGGCCGGTTATGCGTCGAAGTATATCGAGGAGCAGTACGGCGATATCGTTGCCGTCTGCACGATCGGTTGTGGAGCGGATCAGAACCCGATTCGCGGGAATAAAGAGGTCGCGAAAGATCTCGCCATCGGTCATGGCCGCGCGATCGCCGTCGAAGTCGCCCGGCTCTTAAAAGAAACGCCGCAGCCCATTACGGCATCGCTGGGGACCGCTTACGGAAAAGCAGCTCTCCCCTTCGAATCACCATCGAAAGAGGAACTGCAGGCCGCATTAAAAAATCAGCGCCCCCAGGTCAGACAGCATGCGACCAATATGCTCAAACATTTTGAAAAAGAGGGTAAACTGCCGACGAGCTACCCTGCTCCGGTACAGGTCTGGAAGTTCGGCAACCAGCTGACCATGATCTTTCTGGGAGGCGAAGTGGTCGTCGACTACGCACTGAGGCTCAAGCGGGAAATCAAGAGTGATGCTGTCTGGGTGACCGCGTATGCGAACGACGTTTTCGGCTATGTCGCTTCCGAACGGATGCGGGACGAAGGGGGCTACGAAGTCGATTTCTCGATGATCTACTACAACCAGCCCGGCCGCTGGGCACACGGCACCGAAGAGATTCTGATCAAACGAATCCACGAACTGGTCCAGCAGGCTCATTGATTCCAGTGAAAAACGTCCCTGGCCCAATATCTGCCACAGGATTTAGAAGATCATGGCAAAGAAACTCGAGTTTTTTTGAAATCGACGGCTGCAATCTGTGTTGTAAGTATTGAGAATGAAAGCACTTTCCCGTTAAAATCCAGCACCCATCCGGGGCCCCTCAGCGAACATCTTTGTCTGCAACGGGGTCAATAGAGAAACACAAGCGCCCGTAGCTCAGCTGGATAGAGCAACGGACTTCTAATCCGTAGGTCGGTGGTTCGAATCCACCCGGGCGTGCTTTTTCTGCTTACCTCTTCGGCTCTACATCTGTTGACGCGTTCTGCTCCCCTATTCTGAATCGATAATAAGGCACTTAAGCAGAGGTGTGGAATGGATTTCCGCTACGTCTTAATATCCGTCCTGTTCGTATTCCTGTCTGCCTGTTTTTCCAGTTGTTCCTCTGGTATCACGACCGGCACCTCCAGGCTGACCGACGAATTACCCGAGCTGACAGAGACGTCCGAGATCCCCGCTGAATGGTTCCGCGAGCCCGTCATCGCCGTGTTTCAAACTAATTTTACATCATATGCTAACAGTCACAGTCAGCCCGAAATTACCTTTGCCGTCTGGGACGATGGCACGTATTTGCTCAAAGAAAATCGAAACTATCGCACCGGCTCGCTTTCTGATGAATCGATGTCCTTCGTCAACCGCTTCAGTAACAACGCCGAATATCAGTCCTGTATATCGCAGCCGCTGCCCGCCTATCCGCATTCCGATCTCTACACCACAATCCTGTCGACGGCAAACAGCAAGTATAAAGCCGAATCCTCTTTCAGGGTCATCGGCCCCGAAAATCTCGATGACTTGAGCGGCTTTCTAAGCTTCACTAAAGGTCGTGGCGGTGAACATCTTCTCGAACTCCGTAAAATGAACAACAGTCTCTACGAGCATTTGAAACAGAGCACATCCTCTGCGACCGTGCTCTCGCTTTCTGAAGCAAGTGTCAGTGAGATCTGCAGAAAATGGATGCTCGGCCCGCGGTATCTCAGCCCTGAAGAGATAAAAGAGATTATCCAAGGGGGTTACGGACCACCGCTTATCACCAACGAGAACAGTAGCAAGACGGATTAGAACTGTAATGGTGGTTATTCCTGCGGACGGGCCCCTTCCACACCGATTGTATAAATGACCGGAGTGCGGCTTTTGTAACCCTTACTCGCCCGGGACGTCGTGATGACGATGTTGCCCGTCTGGCGGTCTTCAATGGAGTGCCAGTGCGACAGGTTCACGTCCTCTTCGTCAGGTAGTTTCGTGTCAATCACAACCAGATTCTCGCGAATGATTCCATAGGTTTTCGGATCGACCTCCCCAATTACCAGGGGCCAGCGGGGATGATTGGCCTGGCAGTTCTTCTCACTGATGTTTCCAATCCAGTAGGTACGACCGTTGGAGTGAGTGATCAGTTCTGACATCGAAGAGGGAGAAAAGAAAAGATCTCCATCCGAGTAGGTCCAGGGCTCTGGCTTGCTCCACTTGTGACCGCCATCTTTAGAGATGCTAATCCACTTTCGACTGGGCAGTTCGTTCGATGGGTCGCTCTTACCGCCGTTACTGCCTCGCATGATGCAGATGAGATTCCCATCCGGCATTTGAGTCAGAGTCGGCTCATACAACCCGCGGACGGTACGCTTACCATCACCCTCGATCGGTTCAGACGACTCCCATTCAATATCGTTGTTTTCCGTCCAGCGTCCGATGAGAATTCTGGTTTGAAGCCAGTACCAGCCGCCGCCAGGGTTGTGAAGATTTTTGCCGTCATCTGCCAGAGGGGGCATTTGCATGGGGACCAGGATCGTCCCCTCGCGGGTGCGAATCGGATCACAGCCGAGATCACCGAGGAAGAAGCAGTTCTTGCTGATATGTACGCCATCCACAGGATGCTCGGGGGAATACTCTTCTCCCTTTTGGGCGATGGGTTTATCGTACAGGTAGCTCCGTCCCCCATCAGTCGAGACACGGTAGCGAAGATAGTACCAGTGCCATTGCCAGCGCGGCTCATGTGCGTGGGGATCTTTATCTGGCGTGTCCATGCAGTTGAAAAGCGACAGAATGTTTCCGTTGACCGGATCTCGCCAGAGGCCGTAATGACTGCGTCGGTAGCCATAGGGCAGGTCTTTGTCAAAAACGGGAGTGGGTTTCACAGGCTCCCATGTGCGACCATTGTCAGGTGAAAAACCATTCAGTTTAATCATTTCCTGTCCTGAATGATTTTGATAGATGGCTTTAAACAATGGTGACATCGTATTGAGTATTTGCTTCTGCTTTAGCGAAAGCTTTCCCGTATCTGCTGCGAAGGTTGTTTGCATCAGAGAAATAACAATCATGGATGATAGGATCAGATTCTGGAACAGTTTCATGCGTGTTTCTCTGCTTCGAGATTACTTAGGCTATTGGGATTGAGTCTGAAATCGCTCCAGACTTCTATATTTCACCACTCTAACTATGCCCTGCTCTCTACTTCAAGCTGGTATTATCTTTTTCCATTAATGTGATCCTGGACCTGGAAGGTGGAACTCGCGGGTGATTTGTCATTTCTTCAACCGAGCCTCCTGATGAAGAACGTCAACTTCGTCGATGATTTCCAGCAAACGATGACCAAATGTAGACAAAGTGTATTCGACGCGTGGAGGAATTTCGGGGTAACTCGTCTTTTCAACGATGCCATGTTCGACGAGTCGTCTAAGTCGCTCCGAAAGGACTTTCGCAGTCATCCCATCGACTGCCTTCTCCAATTGACCCGGTCGTTGAATGCCTTGCTCAATGCGTCGGAGCAGTGCCACCATATAGCGACAACCCAGGCATTTTTCGAAAACTTCGGTTACATCTATCTCACTCATCTTTCTCGCACCCTACTTAAAAGAAAGTACCCCACAAATTTGTGCCCGGTTGAACCCGCCTCTTGAACGGTAATTATACCAGCAAAGTTACTGTAATTCAGATGCCAAAGCTTTTTGTTTAAAAAGGAGAACTGAAATGCCTCACCTGCTCCACATTGATTCAAGCCCCCGCAGCGACCGTTCTCACACACGTGGTCTCACAGCCGACTTTGTGCAAAGTTGGCAGAACAACCACCCAAACAGCACCGTGACGTATCGTGACATTGGACGAAGCCCATTGCCGCACGTGACAGAAGAGTGGATCGCGGCGGCATTTACACCACCGAACGAACGCAGTCAAGCTATGCAGGATGCCTTGCGATTGAGCAACGAACTGATAGACGAGCTATTGCTGGCGGATGTGATTGTTATTGGGATTCCATTTTACAATTTCGGAATGCCAAGCGGTTTCAAGGCTTACATAGATCAGATCGTGCGTATCGGTCGAACGTTCTTATTCAATCCCGATAACGAAGAATCACCATATACACCGCTCGTTCACGGTAAACGGATGATTGCAGTTATCTCCCGTGGTGATGGTGGTTACGGTTCCGGTGGTCGAAACGAGAAAAATAACCATCTTGATCCTCATTTACGGACGGTGTTTCACTTCATCGGCGTCAACGATTTAGAGATTGTTGCCGCCGAAAATGACGAGCATGGTGGTGCGGCTTTGGTCAACTCCTTAGAGTCTGCTCGCAGAAAACTTCTGAGGATTGCGACCGAAGATCAACCGCAAAGGGGGGACCTTGCTCCCTTCACCGACTCCAGAACTTGATTTACTGATCAGGATCCTGACACGATTGAGAAAAGGCGAACATGCCCACCGGGCGTCATTCATTCGAACAGATCATTTTGCAACTCCAGAAAGCCGATGTCCATCTCGTCCAGGGGATTTCGATTCCCCTGATGTGTAAAAAAGCGGAGAATTCACCAGCAGACGTACTGCAAGTGGTGTCATGAATACCGTGGTTTATGGATGGATCAGGCCAAACGCCTGAAAGAGCTGGAGAAAAGAATGTCCTGCTTGAGAAACTATTTACAGGGTCAGAACAATCATGACACTAAGTGGCTATGTTATTCTTGAGGCAGGTTAATATTGGCCAAATTACTGGTTTCAGTTGACTACCACTACTATCACTTTGGGCTCATTTAGCACTTAAAAATACTAGAAATCGGGATATTCTACGTAGCTCTACATATACAGTTATTGAAGCGTTTGACACGGCTGAATAAGGCTTCCTAGTACATTTGGCAAGGTTTTTTAAGCCGACTTCTTATCCGCAGGTCGGTGGTTCTATTCCACCCGAGCGTGCTTTTGATAGCGATTCACTGTAGTGATGAATCGTTTTTTTTTTGGCAGCCTCCTCACCTTTTCTAGAAATTGTTCAGTCAGTGGAGCTTGTCTTTTCTTCCCGATAGGCCGCCAAAGGCTAACTTCTGCTTGGGTTACCACTAAACTGGTAGTACTACCAAAACTTCTTGGCCGAACTCAAGGTCGTCACTCAGAAGGGCTGGATTCAGTGAAGTATTATTGGCTAACTCCCAAGGATCAAAGAAGGAACAATTGGATTCTTCACTGCGAGACCGCATCCGGGGTCTCACTTCGGACAAAATACGCTGATTTGCAATGCACCAAATGTCGCAAGGTGGATGAATTGGCGGCGATCGAACGTGGAATCGATGCGGATGTTAGCATTTATAGTAAATCTGACTTCCTAACCAGTGACGATGGTTTCGTAGCTGTGTCGAAACGCTTCCGCGATTCACTCGCCTCGCACAATGTTTCCAATATTTCGTTCGTTTCAATTCCAGCGTCAGACAACTACTTCATCATGCTGCCTAATGCCTTTGCGGCGATTGTAAGCGACAACGTTGGGATGGAGTTCCACAGAAAATGCGCTACGTGTGGTCGATTCCGCGAAACATGTTTTTTCCCCGTATTGGAGTCGTTTGCGGTTAATCCAGATCCACTTGCATTAAATGTACCGGACGTAAATCAAGAGAACACACGCGGTCGCCAGCTTTGGTTTTGTGGGTCGAATGAACTTGTATCCGTGCTCAAGCCGCAAAAACTCAAAGGGCTGGAATTCACAGAGGCATATTAACAAAAACGCAGATAACCAAGCGATGAACACGGAGCCGCCGACAGCGTGTTTTGCCAATGGAGAGTCGTTCGCGACGGCCCGGTTATCGCAATCGTTACCGGCCAACGACCGTTCCTCGTTCCCACGCGAACGAAACCCGCTCCACACGGCTACCCATCCTGTCCTTCATGTTAAAGGGCGGATTGTCCATGATCTAATAGGCCTTGAGTTCGGCGCGGCGTGCCTCGAATTTGTCGGAGACGAACTTGAGGAAGAGCAGGCTGAGTACGAGGTGCTTGTATTCCGAAGATTCCACACTGCCCCGCAGCAGGTTCGCGGAATCCCAGACGGACTCTACGAAACCTTACTCGGTCTTTTGGGGGCTGCTTTTTTCTTCGCCATTCTGGTTCCTGTTGCTGATTCTGGATGGTAGTGTGAAATATTTGTTTTTCTACTACGGCCAGCACGAAATGACACGAAAATCTGGCTGGTGCGTGTACACGAATTTCCAGTGTAGCTAATGGTTACGTGATCGAAAGTTAGAGATTATTGATGTAGGGGCGGACCCATGTGTCCGCCCGTTGTGTTGGTGTGTTCTGTATTTTGTGTTCGGAAGGATTTTGTGGTTCCGTTGTGGGGTTGATATTGTGGTATGTCGCGAGGCGGGTCGACACATGGGTCGACCCCTACGTGTGATGTGGTTTGTTTGCGAATCAAATGGGGGTGATCTATGGATATACCGCGGCGGAAGGAGATTCGGTTGCCGGGTTATGATTATTCACAGGCAGGATTTTATTTTCTGACGATTTGCACACAACACCGGTTATGTCTGTTTGGGAAAATTCTAGCGGGAGACCTGGTTCACAACGATGCAGGTAAGATGATTCAGCGTTGGTGGAAAAAACTGGAGCAGAAATTTCCTGAGATTATATTACATGATTCAGTTGTGATGCCGAACCATGTTCATGGGATTATTCAGATTCAGCGAAGTAAAGAAGAATCAAGGGAAGAGGCTCCGTCTGTGGCCACAATGATCCAGTGGTTCAAGACGATGTCGATGAACGAATATATTCAAGGTGTGAAACAGCAGGAGTGGCGACCGTTTTCAAAACGATTATGGCAACGCAATTATTACGAGCATATTATACGTGATGAAGATTCATATCACGAAATAGTGGAATACATTCGATCCAATCCACAGAATTGGGGAAAAGACAAATATTATATGTGATATGTAGGGGCGGACCCATGTGTCCGCCCGTTGTGTTGGTGTGGTTCGTGTTTTGCGTTCGGATGATTTTTGTGGTTCCGTTGTGGGGTTGATATTTTGGTGTGTCGCGAGGCGGGTCGACACATGGGTCGACCCCTACGTGTGATGTGGTTTGTATGCGAATAATGTAGGGGCGGACCCGTGTGTCCGCCCGTTGTGCTGGGGTGTTTTGTATTTTGCGTTCGGAAGGTTTTTGTGGTTCCGTTGTGGGGGGGATATTGTGGTGTGTCGCGAGGCGGGTCGACACATGGGTCGACCCCTACGTGTGATGTGGTTTGTATGTGAATAATGTAGGGGCGGACCCATGTGTCCGCCCGTTGTGTTGGTGTGGTTCGTGTTTTGCGTTCGGAAGATTTTTGTGGTTCCGTTGTGGGGTTCATATTTTGGTGTATCGCGAGGCGGGTCGACCCCTACAGGAATTCAGGGGCAAAATATGCCAAAAGCCTAGCTTCTGCCTTGGGTTACTACTACACTGGTAGTACTACCAATATTTCACTCCCCAATCCTCTGTCGCTCTTTTTAAATACGGATGATGCTGGAACTATGAAACGATTCTCTCGCTGCTGTGCCGTACCTGCTTTGAAATCTGTTTGTGGGGCTGTTGCTCTCTGTCTGTCGCTGCTGGTGACCAGTGTTGCCAGTGCGGGGCCGCTGGTTTATCAAGGGACGGACGGGCCTGGTGTGGGCAAGCATATTGTCTTCCTCGCCGGCGATCATGAATATCGCTCTGAAGAATCGCTGCCGGAACTTGCACGGATTCTGGCGAAGCGGTTCGGGTTCAAATGCACCGTGCTGTTTAATATCGATCCGGAGACCGGCGAGATTGTGGCCGGTAACTCGAATATCCCGGGGATGGAAGCACTCGACTCCGCAGATCTGGCGGTGATCTTTCTGCGGTTTCAGAATCTCCCCCAAGAGCAGATGAAACATCTGGATGAGTACCTCAAACGGGGCGGCCCGGTGGTGGGCATGCGGACTTCGACTCATGCCTTCAATATGCCCGCCGATGCTCCCTTCTCTAAATATTCCTATCAGAGTAAAGACAAAGACTACGAGCTGGGCTTCGGTCACCAGGTGCTGGGGCAGACCTGGGTGGGACACTATGGGACCAACCATAAGCAGAGCACGCGCATCAGTGTCATTGACGAGAAGAAGGATCATCCGATTCTGCGGGGCGTGAAAGATGTCTGGGTGCAGGCCGGCGGTTATGTCGGCAAGCCTGTCGAAGCGGAAGTGCTGACGATGGCCCAGCCACTCAACGGTATGAAACAGGACTCCCCTGCCGACGAAACGAAGCCTCCCATGCCTTCGGAATGGACGCGGACTTACACCTCTGCTTCCGGCAAGAAGGGGCGCGTATTCACGACGCTGTACGGCACGCCTGAGGATCTGTTGAACGACGGCTATCGACGGATGCTGGTCAATGCGTGTCTCTGGGCAATTGGCCTGGAAGATGCGATTAAGGCGGATGCGAATGTCGATTTCGTCGGGCCGTTCGAACCGAATACATTTGGCTTTGCCACTTACGCACACGGGATCAAGCCGGAAGCGTATGCCGGGTTCACGAGTCCGATTCCGGCGAATCATAATACCAAACGAACTGACACTCCGAAAAAGAAACCAGCTCCGAAGAAGAAAGAGGCCAAGGGTAAAAAGTCTGATAAGCCGACCGCTTCCATCGTGACTGGTAAGCCGGCCCGTTTTGTGCGGATTGAACTGCCGGGCGACAAGCGGATTCTGACTTTGGCGGAAGTCGAAGTGATCAGCGGTGGTAAGAATGTCGCTAAAGGAGCCAAGGCGACACAGTCGAGTACGATGGGACCGGGTGTGGCTGCGAAGGCACTGGACGGCAATAAAAGCCCGGACTGGGGCAAAGGGGGACAGACTCATACTTCCAATTCCGGTTCGAAAAATCCCTGGTGGGAAGTCGATCTGGGCAAAGCCGTCGCTGTGGACAAGGTGGGGATCTGGAATCGTCAGGGGTTAGAAGGCCGCCTGGAAGATTTCACACTGACGCTGCTGGATGCAGACCGGAAAAAAGTTTTTGAGGTCACGAAAGTGGCTGCTCCGTTTACGATGGAAATTGACATCAAGAACGGGGGTAAGCTGGAGTATCTGACCTTCACTGGATCGGCGGGGGTTCCTTATAAGTCGACTTCGAAGTCGGTCGGTGCAGAGTCACACAGTCAAATCGAAGATCCCACGCTGGTTGAAGTACCTGCGAATTATCGCGATCCGATTCCGTTTGCGTTTCAGGAAGGAGATGTGGTTGCCATCGTGGGGAACGGGCTACCCGATCGGATGCAACATGACGGCTGGCTGGAAACACTGCTGCAGAGTGAACTGCAGGGGAAGCAGGTGCGGTTTCGCAATCTGAGTGCCAGTGGCGACCAGGTGGATTCGTTCCCGCGAAGTAAAGGGGCCGCCACGATCACCGAATATCTGCGGCATATCAAAGCGGATGTTGTGTTTGCCTTCTTCGGGTATAACGAATCGTTTCAGGGGGTGAAGAAAGCCGGCGATTATCAGAAACGGCTGGTTGACTTCGTCAGACGGACCCGTGGTTCCAAAGCGAACGGAAAATCATTCCCGCGGATTGTGCTGTTCAGCCCGATCGCGCATGAAGACACCGGAAATAAAAATCTGCCAGACGGCAAAGCCCACAACGCGCAGCTGGCTGCCTACACGAAAGCCACGGAAGCGGCTGCCCGGGAAGCGGGAGTTGCGTATGTGGATCTGTTCCACCCATCCCTGCAGATGTTCAAAGAATCGAGCGAGCCGTTAACGATCAACGGAATTCATCTGACGGAAGAAGGGAACAAAAAGCTGGCGGAAGTGGTTTCGTCGGTACTGTCCGGTCATCAGGTGACTGCTTCACAGACGATGGAGCCGCTGCGGTCGGCTGTGCTGGATAAGAACTATAAGTGGAACAACCGCTATCGCGCCCGTGACGGGAATGACGTGTGGGGCGGACGATCGATTCTCAAGTTTACGGATGACCAGACCAACGCGGAAGTGTTGCAGCACGAACTGTCGATGCTGGACGTGATGACGAATAATCGCGATGGCCGTATCTGGGCATTTGCGAAAGGGGAAGATTTCAAAGTTGATGACAGCAATGTTCCGCAGCCGGTCAAGGTGATCTCGAATGTCGGCGGGGGGAGCAAGAGCTCCAGTGCCGTCAAAGAGGGGAACTTGAATTACATCAGCGGCGAAGAGGCGATCCAGCATATGGCGCTGGCCGACGGGTTTGAGGTCAGTCTGTTCGCTGACGAGAAACAGTTTCCTGAACTGGTCAACCCGGTGCAGATGCAGTTCGACACGAAAGGTCGGCTGTGGGCGGCTGTCTGGCCGACTTATCCCAAGTGGGAACCATTGAAAGAAATGAACGATGCACTGCTGATTGTGCACGATGATGACAATGACGGTAAAGCGGATCGTGTGACCGAGTTTGCCCGGATTCAGAATCCGCTGGGCTTTGAGTTCTGGAATGGGGGCGTGCTGGTGGCGTCCGCGCCGGAGCTTGTATTCCTCAAAGATACTGATGGAGACGATGTCGCTGATGTTCGTACTGTGATGCTGCAGGGCCTTGATTCCTCGGATACGCATCATGCAGCGAACAACCTGATCTATGGTCCTGACGGTGCCATTTACTGGCAGAGTGGCGTGTTCATGGTGCATAACCACGAACATCCCTGGGGCCCTTCTCTGCAGGCCAGCGAATCGGCCATGTATCGCTTCGATCCGCGACGGTACACGATTTCGATGCACGCGGTTAATTCCCCGAACCCACACGGGATTTCATTCGACTACTGGGGATACCATTATGCGACGGACGGAACCGGCGGTCGTGCTTATCAGGTGCGTCCGGATAAGGGCGGCTTCAAAATGCACGAACTGCTCAAGAAAGAAGTTCGTCCCGTGACGGCCAGTGAAGTCGTCAGCAGCGCACACTTCCCGGATGAGATGCAGGGGGACTTTTTGATCTGTAACGTGATCGGGTTCCTGGGTATCAAGCATTATGATCTGGCACGGAACAGTGAAGATGGTACCGTGTGGGGCGAGCCTGCCGGTGATGATCTGGAAGTGACAAGACTGAATGCGGACGGGACGAAGACGCCCGACAAGTCCAAAGGTCTGATGATGAGCGGTGACAAAAACTTCCGTCCCGCTGATGCGATCTTCGCGCCTGATGGTTCGCTGTATTTCTGCGACTGGCATAACGTGATCATCGGCCATATGCAGCATAATGTTCGCGACCCCAACCGCGATCATCAGCATGGTCGTATTTACCGGATGACTGCCAAGGGACGTCCGCTGCAGAAGCCGGTTGCCATTGATGGGGAACCGATTGCTGCCCTACTGGAAAATCTCAAATCGCCAATCGACGGCATTCGCCATCGGACGCGTGTGGAACTGAGTGAACGGGATTCCGACGCCGTGATCGCTGCGACCCAGGAATGGATCAAGCAGTTTGACCCGAATAAAAAAGAAGACGCGCATCATTTGCTCGAAGCACTCTGGCTGCATCAGCAGCATAACGTGCGGAACCTGGAACTACTGGGGCTGCTGTTGAAGTCACCCGAGCCACATGCCCGCATTGCTGCGAATACAGTGAAGCATCTCTGGTTTAACGTGGAAAGCACGATGCGTGGCGGCGTGATTGCGGAATCAGAAGAAGCTGCGACACAAAAGTCGGGGATTCTCAGCGATACCCCTGAACTGACGACAATTCGCATCGGGACGGTTCGTGAGCGGATGCGATACGATGTAACGAAACTGACCGTGAAGCCTGGTAAGAAAGTCAAGCTCACGTTTGCCAACCCGGATTTCATGCCTCATAACATTATGCTGGTCAATCCGGGGAAAGCCGATGAAGTGGGACTGGCGGCGATTGATCTGGGAGCCAGCGGGTTTTCCGTCGGCTTTATTCCCGAGAGCAAAGAAATTCTCTGGCACAGTAACCTGGTCGACCATGGTCAGGAAGAGGTCATCGAATTTGTCGCGCCGACCAAAGAAGGTGCCTACCCTTATATCTGCTCATTTCCCGGGCATCACCTGCTGATGCGGGGAACGATGTACGTGACGAACGATCTGAAGGAGTTTCTCGCTAAGAATCCGGAACAGGTGACTAAGGTTACTGAGTGGAAGCTGGCTGATCTGGAAGCAGACCTGAAACGGGTGGGACAGCATCGAAACTTTACGCGGGGACAGCAGGTTTTCACCAAACTTGCCTGTGCTCAGTGCCATAAACTGACGAAGGAGAGTGTCACGCTTGGCAACAATCTTTCGATCGGCCCCAATCTGGATGAAGTGATCAAGAAGCATAAGAACGATGCCAAAGCGATTCTGGCGGAGATTCTGGAGCCTTCCCGCAAAATCGAGGATAAGTACAAAACGGTACTGATCCTGCTGGATGACGGACGGAGCCTGAACGGGAACATCGTCGCTGAAGATGAAAAATCAATCACAATCGTAACGGGGCCGCCTCAGGTGAAGGAGCAGAAAATTATGAAGAGTGCGATTGAATTCCAGCGCAGCTCCCCGGTCTCCATCATGCCGGCTGCTTTGCTGAATACGCTGGATAAAGAAGAGATTCTCGATCTGCTCGCCTATGTGATCTCGGGAGGAAACGCGAAAGACGCGGCCTTCCATCATCATCATTAATCGGACACCCATTTGCCATTATGATCGGAGGAAAGTGGCGACGCGAGTGTGATCGTAACTGATCGTACTGGTGCGCCACGCCGTTGGTTCATGATATGTTCAGAGAAACCTGAGCAAAGACAGTGCTGCAGCAGGTTTTGTGGGCGTAGTCTCTACCTGGGTTGAAGGGCGACTCTGTTTCTCTGATGTCATCTGTTAATTGACATCAGTTTCGGGTGCGTCGCAAGTTCCTGCAGGTCTTGTATGTCGACAGGTTTTACGAAGTACTCATCACATCCGTGTTTTCGCGCCTGTTGACGGTGTTCATCGTCACTGTGTCCTGTTAAAGCTACGATAAGCGTTGAGTTATTTTGATCAAGGCTCCGGAGCTCTCGAGCGACCTCCAGGCCACTCATGTCTGGCAGCATCAGATCCAATATGACAATTTCAGGTGGCGTTTCCTGAAACATTCTGATCGCAGCCGTTCCACTGGCAGCCACGAGAGGCTCGTGCCCCAGTTTTTCAAACAGGAGTGATATCATACGGGCAATGCCGGCCGTATCTTCAATAATCAGCACTCGACGGGAGGGAATGTTCTGGGAAGACAACGACGCCGATTCGGATTCCACAAAAGTGTCGTTCTCCTCTGGTTCCAGTGCAGGCAGTCTGACGGAGAATACTGAACCCCGATCTGCGCCTTCACTTTTGGCGGAGACACTCCCCTGGTGGAGTTCGACCAATTGTTTCACCAGGCTGAGTCCTAAGCCGAGTCCCCCTTTGGAATGCAGCTTCGAACGTTGCTCCTGGGTGAATGTGGAAAATACGTCCTCCAGTAACTCGGGATCAATCCCGAAGCCGTTATCGCAGACTTCGATCACGGCAGCATCCCTTTCCTGTTTTGTGTTAAGCCAGATCGTGCCTTTTTTGTCTGTATATTTTGAGGCATTGGTTAACAGATTCGCGAAAACCTGTGTGAGCCGGATTTCATCACCTTCCAGGAAGATCGGCGTATCTGACAGATCCAGTTTTAAGTCTTGTTGCTTCTCCCGAATGAATGGATTGGCGGTTTCGATGGCTCGATTCAGAACCTGTGTCAGGTCGAGTTTTTCTTTTTTCAGTTCAATTTTGCCGTGCACAATTCGGGATGCATCCAGCAAATCATTGATCAGATGTTTCATTTGATGAAGTTGACGCTGCATCGTCTCGCGAGACTCTCGAATGAGAGAGGGATTGAGATCATCCATCTGCAGCAGTCCTACAGCCAGTTCCATTGGTGCCAGTGGGCCTCTTAATTCATGGGCCAGCATGGCAAGGAATTCATTCTTTCGACGGTCGGCCTGCTGTAAAGCGAGTGCCTTTTCTTCGTTTGCCTTGTTCAATGCTGCCAGTTCCACGTTTGCTTTGTTAAGCTTGCGCTGCAGAGTGATCAGGCTGTTATTCAACCGGCTGAGATCATCGTCCGTCTGGTTCAGTCCCGAGAGAGCCCGTGTTTCCACTTGTTGAGGACTTGCTGATGAAGCGGACTGGTTGTCCGTCTGGTTCCGCGAATGAATCAGCCTGTTGGCTACCTGGATCGCGGCTTTACCATCCAGAGCATCAGCGTCGGCTCCGATACGTTTCCAGAGATAAGGATCGAGATTAAAGGGGTAACCTCCCGCGAGGATCTTCACTTGTTCGCATCCCGAGTGGGAACGCACGACACGAATGACATCGGCCATGGCGAATAAATGTTGTGTCATGGTACAGGATATGGCGAGTATTTGTGCCCTGCTGGAGGCGAGAGTCTCCGCAATGCTTTCCGGTGGTACGTTTGCTCCCAGGTAAATGGTATTCCAGCCACTGACTTCGAAGAGATCAGCAACTATCCGCAGTCCCACTTCATGCAATTCATCTCCGACGCAGGTTGCCACTAAGGTCTGGTCTGCGGAAGTGGTTTTGAGAAACCAGGGTTGAAGCTGTGACATTACAAACTGCGTTGCGGCCGTACAATAGTGTTCCTGTGCCACACTGATTTGTCCCGTCTGCCACAAACGGCCCAGTTCGTGCTGTGCAGGCTGAATGACGTCCAGGTAAATCGTCTCAATTTCGACTCCTGACTGAACGGCCTTCATCACCATATTCAGGGCGTCATTGCGATGAGTGTTGAGTAGCGCATTCAGATAATTGCGCTGTAGTTGTGCCTGTGAAGGGCTGGCACGTGCGGGAGGCTCAGCCGGGCGCTCGACAAGAAGTGACTTTCGAGAAGTGTCTATATAATGTTGGATGACGCTTGCGGTTTCCTGTGGAAATTCTGCTTCGACAATGCTGATCAACGCATCCAGAAAGTGAGAGATTTCACAGAAATACGGGGAAACTGACTCGGGAAGTCGGGTAACCCAGTGCACGTAGTCATTCAGCAGAACCGGGCTTTCGAATTCTATGCAGGCAGCGAGAACAAGAATATGGGTCTCAGACTGTTCAAGTCTTTTTACAGTCGGGATTCCCTTTTTCAAAGCAGAAGAGGATTCCAAATGCGAGCAAATGGCTTCCGCTAAAGGTCGTCGCCCCTCTCTGAGCATGTGAGCAGAGATACGGGCTGTGTCTGTCACGCACATATCTCCGTAAAAAAATAAACAATCACAACTTAGACTTTGTACAGTTTATGCAATTCTTTCACAGAATTCAACAAGCCATTTAGAAAATAAGACAACGTAAGTGTTTGAGACAGGCTCTTTGAGGCTGATTTCATCACGCAGGAGGTTCCCGATAAATGTTATATGTGAAGTGGATAATGGCTCTCTTATAATATTCGTGAGATTACCTCGAGACCGACTGCGGCAATTTGTCAGGTGTTGAGTTTACTGTTTTTCCTGAACTACACCGCTAGATGGTGTTCCGCTTTACGGTAGCCTCTCCAGACCCATCGGGACCGAGTGGATCAGGTCGGGATACGCTATGGTTAGAGATGACGCGCTCGTCTGGAGATCGCGTTTTCGTATCCCTCACAAGGCTGACCAACTCGTACAGACTTGTGTATGAATGGAAGTCGTTTATAGTCATGAATGGTTCGCGCGGATGCGGTGGTTGGACACCGTAGAATTTCAGGAAGGTTCAAAGATCCAACTGAAAGCGGATGCCGGCGACGAAGGCGTCGGGGTAGATGCCGGAAGGGGTGGTGATGTACTGGAGGTCGGGCTGGATGATCAGATTGTCATTCACGATTGCCTTGTAGAAGACTTCAATCATCACCTCTTGATCGGTACCTCCCTGATCGAGGTCGACCCAGCCTGCCCCCGCGCCGGTCACGTCTGCATCCCGATTACGGATCAGGCCGGTGTAGGTGAGGCCCGCCAAAGCGTCATGCGGGATCAGTGGGAAGGGAGAGTTTCCGCTGCTGTAGGTGGGATAGTGCTGGGCGAAAACGGACAGGCCTTGCGGATTGTCTGCGTCACAGCCTGCTTCACGAATCAGCATCTGCTCGTACTGAACGTAGTAGCCGTACGCTCTGGGGATGGCACCGGAGGGGACCTCGCCTGGTGTTTCATAGGTAATGCCTGCGGTGAAGAGGCCGGGAAGCTGCCTGAATGGAGACTGAAAGCGATACTCGAATTCACCAATGAAGAGAACGGAACCATTATTCGAAAAAATACCGGCTTCATTGCTGCGGTAGGCATCCCAGATTCCTGCTTTGACGGTGACTTCATTAGAGAGGTCCTTCATGAGTACAACCGCCGGGCTGGGAGCCGGGAATGAAGGGAGCCCGGCTGAGGGGGAGAGCCCAAACGCCGAGTTAATGAAGTCGCTGGCGGTATCCATGGTGATGAATTCAGAACTCAGGTCCTGCCTGCCGATACGCATGGTGATTCCGGTTTCGTACAGTCCAACTTCCCACCAGAGTTCGCTCATTTGAGTAATGTTGTTTAATGAGTCGATACTGCTGATGATTTGAGTGGCACCGACGTTCTGCTCCAGCCCTCGTCCATGCGTATTTTGAAACAGTACGTTGATCTGGCCGGGAATGGGAGCATTCAGTTTTTCGAGATCGAGAGAGAGCGAAAGATCGAGCAGCCCTTCGTAGTGGGTTGAGTTGCTGGTTGATATTCCACCGTGTGCGTTGGTGAAGACTTCGCCGTAATAGGTGGGCTGGAATGTGACGCCGTTGTCCGGATTGAGCAAGGTTGTGAGGAAACGCAGATCCGGTTCGTCTGTGAAAGCATTGTCGGGGACGCAGCTGACGGTTTCGGCTTCATTTTCGACTGCGCATTCCTGCCCGGCTGCCTGGTACGCAGGGAGCGCCACCAGCAGGAATATAAATGGAAGGAAGACCTTAAGCCGCACAGTCACGCTCCCCCTTTGCGCAACGCTCTCGATACCGGTATGAAATTGCAGAGTTGTGTACTCTTATCTTCGGCAGAATGAGCGGATGACATCCAGTCTGGCGGCATAGTCAAACTGGGTTGAGAATGACGGTTTTTATGGGGTGAGGTGTTTGCGGAGAAAGGCTTCGACGAGCTGCATCCGCTCTTTATCGAAGAATTCCGGGCCGCCGTGTGCGCCGCCGTGGATGACTTTGAAGGTGACATCCCGGCCATGCTGCTTGTATTTGCCTTGCAGCTCGTGGGACTGGTTGATGGGGACCTGCGGATCCTGATCGCCGTGAATGATAAGCAGCGGCGGGTCTTTCTCGTCCACATGGAAGACGGGGCTGGCGAGTCGGGCGAGGTCTGGTCTGTTTTCCGGTTGATCGCCGAGCAGGAGCTGCAACGCGGGAACGCGGACGCTCAAACCGTGTGGCGTGGATTGCGGGAGGATCGTCATGAAGTTAGTCGGGCCGAAATAATCGACGATGGCCTGCACACTGGATGATTCGTCAGTGAAGTCACCCAGATCCCCTTCGAGTTGCTGATTGCCGTTGGTGACACCCGTTAATGCAACAAGATGCCCGCCTGCGGAAGAGCCGAGGATGCCGATCTTGTCGGCGTTGTAGCCATATTTTTCAGCAGAACCCCGCAGGAAGCGGATGGCAGCTTTGATGTCATACATCTGGGCGGGAAACTTTGCGACCGGAGAAAGTCGGTACTCGACACTGGCGACCGCGAAGCCGTTCTGAACCAGTTCGATGAGAGGCATGTTCGCTTTGGAGCCCGCCCGCCAGGCACCGCCATGAATCCAGACCAGGAGTGGCGGATTTTTGACGTCGTGAGGCAGATACAGATCGAGGAGCAGTCGCTGCTGGTCGGTGGTGGCGTATTCGATATCATTGATCCGCTGATAAGAATCCACAGCAAAACTCCTTTCCGGGACAGCCAGCAGTGACAACAGTAGAATCAGGCTCAGCCAGCAGCGATTTCTCATATTCGTCTCTTTCGGTTCGCAGACGAGAACTGGTTTCAGGGGTCTCTGTATTGTAATCCCCTGCCCTGGTGAATGACACCGGATGAGCGTCCTGACGTTATGAAACTTCAGTACTCGGGAAATACCTGGAAGAGGTAAATCAGGAGTAGAATACCGCGAGCTGTCCAGGCGAAGGTGCGAATCCAGTTGGAAATCACCAGTCCCCGCAGATGGCGGGGAGAGAAGCGGGAAGCGAGCACATGGTGTCGAGGAACCTGCAGGCAGGCAGTGGAGATCCAGACGACAAACAACAGTCCGACGCCAGTCCAGGTGAAAACGGGGCCCATGCCGGGGGGAGGCCAGTAGACAATGGCGACGGTGGTAGCGGCTTCCGTCAGCATCATGGGACCGACGACAAAAGAGGTGCGCAGCTGGTGAATCTGCTGGTAGTGGGTGAATCGGGCACGTCCGACCAGGGCGAACATGGGGTAATGTACGATCTGTACAAACCAGATCAAACCCACCATATAGAAGGTGGAAACCAGTTGCAGCAGGAACAGGGTTTTCAAAGTGGGATGGTACTCCGGATATAAGAACTTTAGAGCCTGTTGTCGCAGGCTTATTCAGCGTCCGATTTCTTATCTATGGGCTGTGACAGTCGAATCAGAACTTCATTTCGACGAAACACTCCCGGAGTCCACGGCGGATCGTAGCCGGCTGATTCGAGGCCACCTGACTGGCTCAGACCGTTCTGTTCCACCCAGTTTCGAAGTTTCTTTTCCGCTTCGGCAGTGGTAGCCTGATTCATTCGCCCGCTAAACCGGTAGACGGCGAACTGCCCCCCTTCGCGTTGCTGGATGCGAACATTTTCCCCTGTGGGGGCTGGGATACCCTGTGCAGCAGTTTGCTGGGGAATGACGAATGACATCTGTCTGTCAGATGGTTTATTTTCGGGATCCATAAATACGGGAGTCGTCATGGATATTTTCTGTTCCTGTTGGTTTGCACCATCAATATACCGGAATAAACGCATAAAGCGTCCGTCCTTGTCCACTGGCTGTGCTTTGCTGTCTGTTGATACCAGCATCAGGTCGGGGTACTCTCGAATTTCGAAGGGACCATCTGATTTAATCACTGTGTACCGGGCTGACTCGTAGGCGTTACGAGCTGTGAATTTCCAGCCAAAGTAGAAGAGTGTGCACATTGCAATGACGATGGCGATATAGACCATTTCCCTTCCCTTCTTCCGAGGACGGTTGTTTGTCTGATCTGTCATGAGGGAAAACCACTTCAGGGTGATAAAGGTCAAATAAACTCTCTTTATCGACTTTAGTCAGAAAACCGTGATTGGCAAATGTTATTTCTGATCGAAACTCTGATGATCAGCTGATTTCCCCAGGTAGATATTACTGGATTTCCCTGATTTTACTTGTGAATTCCGGTCGACTCGGCACGAGCTCATCCAGTTTGGAAAATGGGCCATAGGGTGTGAACTCGCCGCTGATACCAGCTGTCTAGTCCCCTGCAGGGGGGAATGGTCAATCTGTCCTGTGCGGTTCTTTGACGCAGCCCTTTGGCCTGGATCAGTGATTTCCTGTATTTTCCGGGCGAAATGGTCTCTGCGGAGACCGGGAAGATCTCATGATTCTGGCATATTGTTTGCACGAAAATTCCTGTAAAAATCACGGTCGCAATAGACTGGCTTCGCTGATATGATGCGCAGGAATGGCCATCTGCTGACTGATGTAGATGATTTGAAAGCGAGAATAATTAACCTGTGGCCACATTGAAAAAGCCCCCCTGTTTCAGCCCTCCGTTTCCCTCAGACCCGAGCGCTAAACTTCAGGAATCCAGTAAGAGTTCGACTGGCGTGTGGATGACCATAGGCGCAGCAGATGCTGCAAACCCTGTTTTCTAAGGATAGATATCGTGTGGTCTCTGAAAACGGCTCAGCGGGCATTAATTGCCGCCGGTTGTATGGCGATGATTTATACCCAGTTTACGATGTCGCCGGCGACGATTGAATTCGCACGTTCCCTGGGAGCGACGGGCTGGCACATCGGGATTCTGGGGGCACTGCCGACGATGATGCTGTTTTTCCAGTTTCTGGCGGCCGTGGTCGCGAATCATCTGGAATACCGCCGCTGGCTCTGGTTACCGATCTCAATTTTCCAGCGGCTGATTCTGGTTCCGATTGCTCTGATGGCGTGGCTGCTGCCGGACATGTCTCATACGGCAGAGCTCTGGTGGCTGATTGGGTTGACGGCTGTGAATCATGCTTTAATCCACTTCACGACTCCGCTCTGGCTGTCATGGCTGGGCGATTATCTGCCTCACAAAGGCCTCAATCACTACTGGGGCTATCGTCAGGTCTGGATGTACTGGACCGGCGCGATTTCTCTCTTGGGCGGTGCGATCTTTCTGGCGAAGAGCGGCCTGGAAATCGGGGATGGATTTGCCTGGCTGGTTGGTATCGGCGCCTTCTTTGGCGTCTTCGATATCCTGTTCTACATGAAAATTGAAGAACCACCGGTGACCAAGGTCAAAGAACCGAAACTGAAAAAAGTGCTGCTGACACCATTTCAGGATCCTAATTTTCGATCGTTTATCTCCTTCACCTGTTTCTGGCATTTTGCGGCGATGCTGGGGGCCCCGTTCATCAGCTATTACCTGCTGGATTACATCGGGATGGATGTGTTCCGTCTGCTTCTGCTGTGGACCTGTGCCTGGTTGGGAGGAGCGATCTTTTCTAAACATCTGGGCTCCCTGGCCGATCATTACGGCAACCGACCTGTGTTGATTTTGTGTACAGCGTTTAAGTCCACGAACATGATTGGCCTGCTGTTTCTGCCACAGGACCCGACGCTGGCTTTCTGGATTATGGTGCCCGTATTTATTGTCGATTCCCTGCTCAACGCTGGCATTGCCATTGCCAACAACGGGTTTATGCTGAAGAATTCGCCGGCTGAGAACCGGACCATGTACATCGCTGCGGGAACCGCGTTTGCGGGGCTGGTGGGAGGAGTGACTTCCATATTGGCTGGGGGATTTCTGGTGCTCGCTTCCGACTGGACCGTGACGATCTTTGGTTCAGAGTACAACAATTTTCACATGATTTTTACAATCAGTCTGCTGATGCGACTGGTGGCGGCCTTCTATGCCCGTACGATCCGCGAGCCCGATTCTCACTGGACTGCTCAGGTGGTGATGAAACTGGTAGGTGTCACACCGTTCCGCATGATGCGTTTCCCCGTTGGTCTGTATCGTTCATTCCGTGCGGATGAACTGCGTGGCAAGTCCCGAAAAGGGAAACGGGAACATAAACAACCTGAAGTTGTGGCCAAAACAGAACCGACCTGACCTGTATTCCATTCGGTCGTGTGAGGTTGCATTGTTGCGGGAAGAATTCCAGAATGGATAAGAGCCGGGTGGCATTGCAATCCGGGGATATCTGATCTTTCACTACCATCTGGAGACCTCTTCCATGCGCGGGATGATGACTGCTTATCTGTTAGCTGTGGTGTGGCTGTTCTGTTCATTCGAGACGGCCCAGGCTGTTGAACCTCATGAAGACCGGTGTGTGATTCTGGTCAGCGTGGACGGACTGGCCAATTTTTATCTGGATGATCCCCAGGCCGATATGCCCACGTTGCGAAAGCTGGCAAAGACTGGTGCCCGGGCTGACGGCATGGTCTGTTCGTTTCCCACAGTCACCTGGCCGAATCATACTACGCTGGTAACAGGTACAACGCCTGCGAAACATGGAGTGATCGGGAATAACTATCTGGATCGCAAGAGTGCATCATCCGTTGCCTTCATTCCTGATCCCCTGTTCGATAAGGATCAGATCGTTAAGGTTCCAACGATTTACGATGCTGCTCATAACGCGGGGCTGGTCACAGCGGGAATCGTCTGGCCGGCAACCCGGAATGCACGGACACTGGACTGGACCGTGCCTGACATGTTCGGCAAAGAAGCCTGGCCCAAATATGGAACACCGATCTGGCTGAAAGAACTGCGCGACGCCGGACTGCCCGTTGATCTGCATGGTGACTGGACGGGCGAGAGTGGCGGTGGTGTGAAGCGGGACTGGCTGTATACACGCATGGCCCGGCATCTGTTCGAAAATCATCCGCCGAACCTGTTGATGATTCACCTGGTTGAGGTCGATCATGTCGAACACAAATATGGCCCGCGGAGCCCGGAAGCGTACTGGGCAGTCAGTTATGCCGATGACCGTCTGCGGGATATTGTGGATGCGATTGAGCGTTCCCCGCATCGTGACAAAACGACGCTCGTCGTGGCCAGCGATCATGGGTTCTTCCCGATCTCAAAAGATATTCTACCCAACGTGCTCCTGAAACAGGCAGGACTGATTACCAAAGAGAAGAAGCAGGCTTACTGTCTGTCACAGGGAGGGGCCTGCATGGTCTATCTGCTGGATGACGCAAAGCGGGACGAAATGAAAGCAGAACTGAAGAAGAAATTTGCAGCCGTGGAAGGGATTCAGGCGGTTTTGGATAAAGACGAATATACAAAGCTGGGGCAGCCCACTCCTGCTGAGGATTCGCATGCTCCCGATTTCTGGCTGTCTGCGAAGTCCGGTTATTCATTTACAAACAGTGATAAAGGGGACGATGTCGTTACTCCGCGAAAGACTCCGGGGGGCACTCATGGTTATCTGCCTGATCAGCCCGATATGCTGGCGACACTGGTGATCAACGGATTTGGGATCAAGCCGGGAACCAAGCTGGGCAAAGTTCAGAGTATTGATGTGGCGCCAACAATGGCCCGGTTACTGGGGGTAGAATTGCCAACCGCCCAGGGGAAACCGTTAATGCCGGCATTGCAGGACGATTGAAGCCTGGTGACTGCATTACGCACGGGTAATGATCGTATGACTGGGAAAGAGGAGAATCTGGTCGTTCTCAATAAGGGGCTCTGGTTCTGATGTCAAGACCAGAGTGCCTGTGAACGGGACTGACACTGGATGCGCCTGTGTATCTGCCTGGGGAGTCAGACGGACCTGAATTCTGATCTCCTGGTACTGCAGTGTAAAGAGACTGGACTGACTGTCACAGGCGACCTGCAGGTTTTCCGGTGTGAGCCAGCCATCGTGGAGGCCCTGCTTGCGTAGCTGGAGCAGTTGCTGATACCAGTGAAACATGTCCGGGTCTCGCAGCGGCGCCTCGTTCCATTTGGCGTTGAAAAACGCTTCAGCCTGTGAGGGAAGCAGCGCATCCTGCCAGATGTGAGGCGGGTAGTCTCCCCGGCGGCCGACATCGACGGCGTCGCGCAGGTGGCGGTCCTCAAAGTCGACGAAGAACGGGAACGGCGCGGAAGTTGCGAATTCTTCTCCCATGAAGATCAGTGGTATGCCCGGATAGAGCAGGACAAGTGCAGCAGCAGCTTTCTGGAAGGATTTAGATGTCAACTGGTGAATGCGCTTGCCATGCGGATGATTGCCGACACTGTCATGAGTCTGGAGGGCGATTACCAGTGAAGACAAATACTGGCTGGTGTTTTCTCTGATTCGCTGTGAATCGGTCACACGCTTATTTTCATGTCCCGCATAGATGTAACCGTACTGCAGCGACTGGATCAGATCTGAGGCTCCCTCGTAGTTTCGATGTGTGAGGTGCACGTCAGGCAGCGCATGAGAATAGAGGGAATACATCAGGCAGTCACACCAGATGCCCGAGTAGGCCTCCCTGCTCTTGTCCGCGGTGATCAGATCGTGGTTATAGACGTTGGTTTCAGCAAAGAGATATACGGGCCAGTTGACTGTTTCGTCGTGTCGGGTGACGGCCTGTCTGATTGATTCGAGAATATGGAAATGGCTGTCGTCATACATGCAATGTACGGCGTCGAGACGCAAACCATCCAGATGATACTCTTCCAGCCAGAAGACGGCATTGTCGGTAACGAACTGACGGACCGTTTCGGAATCGGGACCATCGTAATTCAGAGCCTCACCCCAGGGGGTGTGGTGCCTGTCTGAAAAATAAGGTCCGAATTCAGATAGGTAATTTCCTTCTGGCCCCAGATGGTTATAGACCACATCGAGGAAGACGGCGAGACCAGAGCGATGGCATTCGTCAACGAAGGCTTTAAAATCGTCAGGGGTACCGTAGGTGTTGCGAACGGCGAACAGATTGACGCCGTCGTAGCCCCAGTTCCAGCGGCCCGGTGTCTGATTGACCGGCATGATTTCGACCGCGGTGATTCCCAGTTCAATCAGTTCGGGGATACGTTCGATGGCCGCCTGAAAGGTCCCTGCTTTTGTGAACGTACCTAAATGCAGTTCGTAGATGACCAGGGACGGTTTCTCAATTCCCTGCCAGCATTGATCGGACCAGGGGAAATCATGCGAATTGCAGATTTGCGAAGCGGCATGCACACCCTGGGGTTGATACCGGGAAACAGGATCGGGTCGGGAAACCTGATCGTCAAGGCGATACAGGTAGTGGTCTCCCGGGCGGATGTGGTTGAACGTACCTTCAAAGTAGCCCTGCTCTGTGCGTGTCAGGGGATGCTGTATCGAGTCTGCCTGATTTTCTTTCAGCAGTTCAACGGCGACCTGTTTCCGTAGCGGAGCCCAGACTCGAAAGCAGGTGGAATCAACGGTAAGCGGAGTCGCTCCTGTCCGGATGTTTTCCGGTGGAGTCTGTTCTGCGAGGCCAAACCAGCGACAGCCTTCGAGTACACCTGAAGTGGCTGTTCCTTTCGCGAGATAAAGCCGGTTTTTCCAGCCGGAAGACTGGTGAAGGTTAAAAACGCGTTGTGCCAGCTGGCGGTCTGCATTTCCTACCAGGATGGTGCGATAGCCGGCCGTCAAAGCTGCCAGATCATTTCCGGAGTCGCCGGAAAAGACGATGTTTTCAGAGTGATAACCATTGTTCCGGGTCCACCATTCCAGTGCGAGTGCTTTGGAAACGGTGGCCGGCAAAAGATCAATCAGGCCGTCGCCATTAAAGGGATCGACGCTGTGGATAATCGAGTAAGGGGCATCGGTTTCTGTGAGAAGATCCTGAACACGATCAACGAGCATTTCCAGTTGATCTGCGTCAGCATAAAAACTGAGTTTGAAACGGCCCTGTTTGACTGCTTCCTGGAGACGGAGTCCGTCGATGGTTGCTAACTGTTCGCGCAATGTATCAATTGGCATCGAGGCGATAATCTGATCCTGATAGTCCTGGTAGGCGGTGACCAGTGTGAATTCCCTCGATTCCTGTCGCTGAAAAATGGAAGTGCCGACATCGCAGATGATCCACTCAGGAACGGGGAGATGAAATTCATTGATGGCTTGCGAGACGGACTCGAAATGTCTGCCTGTCACAAAGATCAGGGAGTTGCCACGGGCCTGGAACTGTTCTGTCAGGAGTTGCAGGTCTGACTGATTTTGGGGATCCTGATGCAATGGGATCAGGGTTCCGTCCAGATCGGTGGCAAGCACCTGTTCTGTCAATGGCGCAGCAGCATTCTGAGTAGGCATCAATTGCTCCCTCAATTAAACGCGGTTCAGCCAGAGAATCTGGTACGGGGCCAGAACCAGTTGCTCTGATGTGGCGTAAGTTTTGTCGTCAATGACATTCAGGAAAAATCGTCCGAGCCCTGCAGTACGGAGTTTGTTGCCTTCGATCTCCTGCGTTTCGTCAGAGAAATTCGCGAGCACGATCAGGCGATTGCCTTCGTAGAGGCGAACGTATCCGAGAATGTGCTCATTGGCTGTGGCGATGAGTTCCATGTCCTGCCCTGCGAGCGCAGGCAGAGATTTTCGTAGCGCGATGAGTTTCTGTGTCGATCGAAAAATGGTAGAGCGAATCGAACCGTTGCCTGACTGGATGTGGTCGTCCAGTTCTTCAAGAAACTTCCATTGCATTTTGGGACGATGAATCCAGCGGGAGTCGCCAGCTTTCGCGGGGTCTTTCACGAAATCGTAATCGTTCAACATGCCCCACTCTTCTCCGAGATAGAGGAGCGGAATTCCGCCGATACTCAGGGAAACACCGTGCAGCAGCAGCATGCGGCGCAGCGCCAGTTCCTTTTTCTCTTCATTGTCTTCTTCGATCGCCTGTTCAAGCCCGGCGAGAGATGCCATGGTCCCGGAAATCCGCATGTCGCCGGTCTCATGGTTTTCCTGAAACGGGACGCCGCGCGCGAAGGAGCCGGGAAACTGACCTGTATAGAAATCGTTGAGGAACTTACGATGGTCGTAGGCGTTGATGCCGATCGCCTGGGCGTCCGCGTCATCAAAGGTCCAGCCGATATCGTCGTGACAGCGCAGGTAGTTTACCCAGGCCGTGTTTTTGGGGAGTTTGTAGCGATGTCTGAGTGTCTGAACGAGCAATGAGACATTTCTTGTCGCCAGCGATTCCCAGAGCAGCGCCATCAGTGTCGGGTTATAAGAAATCTGACACTCGTGTTCGCTGATATATTTCACGACATCGTCGGGGTGCACGATGGCTTCGGATTTGAACAACAGGCCGGGGGTTGCAATGCGTGCCAGGCGGTTGAAGGCCTGGATCAGTGTGTGAGCCTGGGGCAGGTTTTCGCAGTTCGTGCCCATCTGTTTCCAGATGAAGGCGACGGCGTCGAGCCGCAGAATATCGATGCCGGTATTGGCGATGAAAAACATTTCATCGAGCATGGCGCGAAAGACGGCGGGATTCGTGTAGTTCAGGTCCCACTGGAAACTGTTAAATGAGGTCCAGACCCACTGTTGCATTCCGTCGTGCCAGGTGAAGTTTCCGCGGCGGACCGTGGGAAAGATTTCACGCAGTGTGCGCTCGTATTGTTCGGGTTTTTCCCGATCGGGGAAAATATAATAGTATTCCTGGAACTCACGATTGCCGGATTGAGCCAGTTTGGCCCACTCGTGATCGTCGGAGGTGTGATTGAAGACAAAGTCAAGTACGAGTGAGATCCCTGCTTCGCGCAGGTCTGCTGCCAGCAGGCGGAGATCGTCGATGGTTCCCAGACGCGGGTCGACAGAACGATAGGTACTGATCGCGTAGCCGCCGTCATTGTTGCCGGGGCGGACTGCAAACAGAGGCATTAAGTGCAGATAGGTGAGCCCCAGGTTTTTGAAGTAGCCTACCTGCTCACGGAGTTTGCTGAGATTTTCCCCGAACAGGTCCACATACAGGGCGCCCCCGCTGATGCGTTCTGACTGAAACCAGTTGGGTTCATTGATGCGATGGCGGTCGAGGGCGCAGAGATCGTCCGGACGATCTGCCCAGCCACGGGCCGCGGTCAGCAGTACCTGTTCGATATGATAAAAGAAGTCGTACCGGGAACTGTAGAGCTCAAACAGCAGTCCAAACAGGGGCCGCCAGTGCTCAGTCAGTCTCAATTCAAATTCATGTTTTTTGACATCATCGATCTGGCTGGTTCGCCAGACTTCCTGCAACTGAGGCTGCAGGCGCTGCAGTGTCAGATCCGCTTTGAAGTCAATCTCATCCTGCGCGGTGCTCATTCGATCCGATCGTTGGGAATAGTAATCTTGTCTAAGAAGTTGTAATACCTGATGCCTTCGAGAATACCCGCCGCGTGGGAAGCCTCTGCGAAATAAACGCGTGGCCGATTGCGGAGTCGTTCGAGCTCTTCACTGTGGTTTCCGACAACTACACCCAGTGTGCGACCCAGCAGCATGCCGGCGTCATTGCCGGAATCACCGGAAACGAGGACATGTTCCGGGGCGAACCCCCATTTCCAGAGTACGTGTCTCATGGAAAGATCACTTCCCCCCCGCACCGGGATGATATCCAGATACATACCCAGTGACATAATAACCTTAGCACGTAATCCGGCCTCCCGAAGAATTTTTTTGATGGTTGTGATACTGGGGCTGACACTGGTGTCGATTTCATAACTGATTTTAAATTCAGACTGATGTTCTTCGATCTGCGGATAAAAACCGGGCTGCATATCGAGGACATCTCGAATCTGCTGCGGTTTCCAGGCATAATCGATGGATTTACGCCAGCTGAGGTCTGGAGTCAGGTTTTCGCCGTAGTGTAACTGTGTTCCTGCGTCGGTGTCGATGAGATCCGGTTGAGGGAGTCCCAGCTCTTTAATCAGTTCCATCGCAGAATCGAGTCGACGACCGGTGGCGATGCCGAAGCCGATGTGGTCATTCTCGCGAATCAGCTCAATAAATTCTTTAAGAGCTTCATCATCACCGGTCAGTGTATTGTCCAGATCGGTGATTATCAACCGGTCAAATTCAGGGAGTCGCCGTGTGGTGGATTTCTCTGCCAGATCAGCCAATACGGGAGCGGGTGAATGCTCCAGAATATCATCCAGATCGCGCAGATAACGTTCTGCATGATGATGCCAGGAATAATGCTCGCGGGTTCCTTTGATGCCGTTATCAGACCATTCCGTCCACTGCTCGGGTTCGGTTAATGTGCGGAGCAATGCGTGTTCGATAGCCGATTTATCCAGCGGGTCCACAAGCAGACCGTTTTTGCAGTTGGCAATAATATCGCGGGGTCCGCCGTCATTGGTCGCGACAATTGGTAAGCCGGTAGCGCCCGCTTCGAGCAGTGTCAGCCCGAACGGTTCAGTAAGCGCTGGATTGATGAAGACCCCTTTCAGTGAGGTCGCCAGGCGATACAGTTCGGGAACGTCATCTGGTTTATGGGTTTTGGGATACGCGACTTTTCCGTAAAGGTTATAACGGTCGATCAGGTACAGAACGTGATTGATAATTCTGCGCTGCGCCTTGGGAAGGTCGCGCATATCGTCGCGTGTGCCCATGACCAGCACGAGATTGGCGAGTTCCTGCAGTTGTTCGCTTTCTCCATAGACACGGACCAGCATTTCCAGGTTTTTTCGCTCATCAGGGCGGGCCATGGTGAGAATCATGGGCTTGTCTGGTTCCTGTAAAAAGCAGTTGAGATCAGCTGCAATTTTAGGCGTGGTCCAGTCTTTCTTCGCCGGTGAAAAATTGGTGAGGTCAACGCCAGGCGGAATGACTTCCATGCGGGCGGGCTGGTAATGGTCGTAAAGTTCGTACTGTTGCTGAACTTCCTGATTGGTGCTGGTCACAACCATGGACGCTGTTTCCAGAGCCAGTTCCTCTGCTTCGATCCGCGAAGTGAATTTGTATTTGCTCTCCAGTCTTTCGACCGCCTGGTTCTCTTCATTGCCCAGCGAGAGACGCTGTCGTTTAACGCGGCCCAGTGAGTGACCGGTAAAGACGTAGGGAATATGTAACAGGCGAGCCAGTTGGGCGCCGGCGACTCCTGCATCGGCGTAGTGGCCGTGGATGATGTCTGGCAGACCGGTGCGGCGGAAATGCTGCAGTGTCTGATCGATAAAGAGTTCGAGGTAAGGCCAGAGCGATTCTTTCCGCAGGTAGCGTTTGGGGCCAAAGGGGATGCGGACGATCTTGGCATTTTCAGAAAGTTGTTCCTCAACCTGGGCATAATCGTCGTCCACTTTAGGATCGATGATCTGCCGGGTGAGCAGTTCAACTTCACGTACATGAGAATGTGCGGCAAGCTCACGGGCAAGTTCGAGTACATATTTGACCTGACCTCCAGTGTCGGCGTCGCGACCCAGCTCGCAGTCATGTCCCCGAATCAGTCCGTGCAGACTGATCAGGGTGATTTTGAGATCGCCGCGTTTGTTTCGGGTCAGCCTGGCGGTGCTGGTCTCCGCTTGTGACGAGTTCTTTAACACATTTCGGGCCATTAGATTGAGTCCTGTTTGTTCAAAATCAGTGAGTGAATATTGGGATTGACGAATACATCCGGGATGACATTTGTATTCGTGGGGACGGGGCGAGACGTTATGTGAGTGCGTAGAATTAGTTTGCGGATCGTTTGAAAACCAGCTACCAGCGGTTCTCTCAGCGGCTTCACATTGCACGCTGAGTGATCACATTGGTGGCTCAACGACCGACAACTGGCTTTTCTGATTCCTGAACGGGAGTTACAACAAGTCCTGTTAATCGAATTTCTCCTGAATAGTTCATCCTCGAGCCAATGTTCTGCCTGTTAAGGGTAGCAAAGGTCATGCCAATTTCCGGTTCAGACAAAAAGTATAAATGAGACATGAATGGCTCAAAATATGTGACAGGCTTGTCTCATATGTGCCCAGGTTGATAGAATGGGAAGCTGGTGTCGCATTCGGAGATTCCCGATCTGAGCCGAATTTTCCGGTTTCAGATCTAATGCGCTCTATGAATCTCTACGGATGTCTTCCCGGGAGGTGAGATGCAAAAACCATTGATTGTCTGTTGTCTGCAGAGCCGCAGTTCCAAAGGAGCGCTGCAGTCGCTGGATTGTGATCTGATTCGATTGACAGTTGCAGATCAGTTACTGACGACCGAGTTCCCACGACCTCCCCGGCTGTTCGTCATTCAGACTGTTCCCCATGATCATGATGCGACGCGGGCGGTGATACTTTCGCTGCGGAGTCAATGGCCACTGACGGATGTACTGGTCTGGGCGCCTCAGGCGGAAGGGGCCACCGTGCGCACTTATTTTCAGGCAGGTGCTCAAGATGTTGTTTTGAATCGCCAGGAGTCGAAGCTGGCGGAAGTTATTGAATCGACACTGCAGAATCAGAAGTTTCTGCCGCGAATGCATGACTTGAGTCGTCAGCGGAGTAAAGGCGCGCGATTTGAATCCATGTTGAGCCGCAGTAGTGAGATGTGGGATCTGTTTGAACTCTGCACGCGTGTGGCACCAACTGATGCTACCGTGTTGATTGTCGGCGAGACCGGCACAGGGAAGGAACTGCTGGCGCGGGCCGTACATCGACGCTCCGGACGCGAAGGACGATTTGTGGCGGCGAACTGTGCGAGCATCCCCCCTGACCTGATCAATTCCGAATTATTCGGTCATGAGAAGGGCGCGTTTACGGGAGCGGATCGTGCCAAGAAGGGACTGGTGATGCATGCGAATAAAGGGACCCTGTTCCTGGACGAGATCGGCGACATGCCTCCTGAGGCGCAGCAGTGTCTGTTGCGGATGCTGCAGGAAAAGCGGATTCGACCGGTGGGCAGCCAGGTAGAGCTGGAGATTGACGTGCGGATCGTGGCGGCGACGAATGTTCTGCTGGATGAAGCCGTACGTGAGGGGAACTTTCGCGAAGATCTGTTTTACCGCCTGGATGTGATTCGCGTCAATGTGCCACCCTTGCGTCAGCGCCCGGAAGATGTGTTTCTGCTGTTCGGTCACTTCACGAAACGACTGGCGAAACATTATGGATTAGAACCGCCGACTTTTACTGACAGTTTTTTGGATGCGCTGCTGGAGTATGAATGGCCGGGAAACGTACGTCAGCTGGAAAACTTCAGCGAGCGACTGGTGCTGGAACGTACGCAGTCAGCCTTGACGTCACACGATTTCGACAAGCTGCGGAATACGAATCTGGTTGAGACATCTCAGACGCAGGAGCACAAGAAGCAGGCGGTGTGGAGAAAGAGTGTCGACCCGGCCCGATCGTTGCAGGAGAATCTGGATCCGGTGATTGAAGAACTGGAACGGGAGTATCTGCAGGCCAAGCTCAAACAGCATGCAGGCCGAGTGGCTGAGACCGCCGAGGAAGCAGGCATCAGCCGACGGACACTGCTCAGGAAGATGAAGCAGTATGGGATTGATAAGCAGAAATTCAAGTCGTGAGAGATACGATTTCACTCAGCGGTTATCTGATTTGAATCGCTTTCAGAATCGCGTCGGCAATGGCCTGCATCCCCTGATCACCAGGATGGGCGGCGACACCGGCGTGCTGGAAATCGCGTTCCGAACGGGCATAGTTCTTTTCGTCTTTACCAAGGCGACTGATATCGACAAAAGTCCCGCCAGTGTTCTGACAGGCCTGGCGTAATGCTTCGTCTTTCAGCTTGTTTGACCAGAAGCTGCTGCGCACGATGATCGTCGGATGATTGTCCTTTTGCAGTTGCTTGAGTAATTGTTCTACGCTGGCCTGAAACTTCCCCTGCTCCTCTGCTGTTTTGAGTTGGGGGACGTTTTCTCCTATCGCGAGTATCACCAGATCAGGCTGAAACGCGAAAGCATCCTGCAACTGTTCTTTCAGATTGTAAGTTGCATATTGCCGTTCAAAGGCGGCGATGTTTTTTACCATTGTTTGAGGCTTGTTCCCACTCGATTTGGTGAGCGAGTCGGTGACGATGTGGACGTAATCCCTGTCGAGACTGCTGGCTGCCATGCCCCAGTTGCCTTCCCAGCCAATTTTCTTTGAAGGTCCATGCAGGGTGATGCTGTTACCCAGAAACAGGATTTTCTTAAACGCAGGGGCGGGTTGAGGTTTGTCTGCACTAACCAGTCTGTCGGAAAAGCCGCAGGCTGATATTACGGCGAATACAATTACGATCCGCAGGAATGTTACGGGTGAAGCTGAATTTATCTTTGTCTGTTGCATTGGAATGGACTCTTTATATTTCTGAGGTTGGTACTTCACATTCCAACCGGGATTACTGGCAGGAGATTCACCGGAAACTGACCTTCGGCAGCTATTTCTCCCCGGGTCTTCAAACAGAGGTTGGCAACCAGTTTGACACCATCGCACACATGTTATTTCCTTCGCGTCCCTGGTGTCATTCATCAGCTCAATTGGAATTTTCTTTCAAGAAAACAGAAACACATGGTACTCTTCAAAAGAGCCTTATATCAAGGGAGCGGATGAGTTTAACTCGAGAGGGAGGGCTGTTTGGGAGACTGCAGCGAGTGCAAAAAAGAAAATAAAGCTCGTCCCGTGAGGTGCATAGAATAAAAGCGGGCCGGAGGTGATTACAGGAATGCGCAGTTGCCAGTCATCCATCATGTCAGCTACCCGCCAAAGTAAGCACATGAAGGTGACTGGCAAACTACGCTAAACCCTGTTTCTTAAAGTTCTGAGTGTCCTGTATTCCAACTCGTTGATCAGGCAATAAATTTTGCCGGTTCGCGAACACGAACGGTTTCCAGGTACGCGGTGACTGCGTGGGTTTCAAACCTTGGCTGACGACAGTAATCGACAATGGAATCTGCAATCTCTTCTGTTGTGATGATTTCGATGCGTGTCTGTGAGTGGCCGATGAATGGCTCGTCGTAGACCTGATGGTGCCCCTGCCCCCAGCAGTTCATGCAGGTGAAGCCTTTGATCCCCAGTTCGCGGAAATGGTTTAACATTTCCTGTTCAAAATGCGTTTCGGTTATGACAATCACTTTTGTCAGTTCTATCGTTGTTTTCATATGACCAATTCCTGTGTGTTCTTGACGGACCCGGGATAAATTGAATGCAACCGCAAGAAATTATTTCAATCCATTTAAGCACTATAGAAGACTGGATTACTCTGGCTGGCTCAGTACAGGGCAGCCAGCCAGAGCGAATCCGCTTATCCTACTGGGAACGAATTCATAACCAGTTGAGCAATCAACATGTATAAGGGGATGCCAATGGTCACGTTGTACGTAAATGTGAGTCCGAGCGAGGCTGCCAGTGGAAGCGTGGGACTGGCTTCCGGTATGGCCAGTCTCTGCACAGCGGGGACAGCAATATAAGAAGCTGCTGCACACAGGACAGCAAACAGGGCATAGGTTCCCAGGTCAAAATGCTCTCCGAGAACCATACTGTAGGCGTGGGCAACCAGGATTCCAAAGATGGCAAACAGGTTTGGTGCCGCGACACCAAAAATAATGAATCGCCAGCCGGCTGTTTTGAGGTCCTTTAAGCGGCGGCAGGCGGTGATTCCCATTTCCAGCAGGAAGAGGCATAACATCCCATGGAAAATATTGACGAACAGGTTGTCATCCACATTAGTGACCGCTTTTCCCTGCAGTCGTCCCAGGAATCCAATCACAATACCACCAAACAGCAGATACAGACCGGGGTTCAGAAAGACTTCGTGTAACAGTTCTTTACTGAAGATAGGTTTTTTCTCTTCATCGAGTTCTGCTGCCAGTTCGCGATGCGTCTCAGTTTGAACTTTATCTGCCACTGCAGTGGTTGCTGGCGCGTGTGTGGTGTGTGCCTGCGGCTGGCTGAGCGGCTGACCTTCCGTATTGAGGGCGACTTCCCCTCCGTCTGATCCTTCCATGGCCAATGCGCTGCGATGAACAGGCTGATATCCGGCTTCGCCAGGCATGTTTCCCTGAGGGTCCATCCCTTTCTGACGTAAACGCGATACCAGGTAAAGCGCGACCAGGCAGCCCGGAATTTCCATGACTGCCAGCAGAACTGGCATATAAGCAGCGTAGGCAATTTTGGCTGCAGTGACGACACCCAGGCAGGTCACGAAAGTACCTGCTGAATCAGATCCATAGAAGCCGGCGACCGTTGCGGCGTCTACCTCTCGTAGTTTCGTGGTCCGCTTTAAAGTATGGTAGGCCAGGATACCAATCAACAGATTCGTGAAAAAACCAATCACCATGAATCCGAGCGCCTGACCAAACTCTGCCAGTGATAACGATGCCAGCTCTTCCCCACCATGCCAGCCGATTGCAACCAGCAGATAGAGGGTTAATCCCTGGTAGACGGCTTTGGGGAATTCGAAAGGTACTTTGAGGATCGGAATCAGGAATCCCATATAGAAGAACAGCAGCAACGGCTTGAAAAGGTTGTGCGCAAAATTGTGTAGGAATTCTTCTAGCATAGGTTAGATTCCAAAGGCAGGTTTAAACGGCGTCTGTTGCCGAATGACAGGGGGGAATGCAAAACTCATTTCACATTTTTGTACGAATTCAGTACGCGCATGGAATGAACGAAGCCTACTATGGCAATTTGCATACCAGACAAAAATGAGTTGAAAAAAAACTGTGTCAAAACCCTGTTTTCCTGCGATTTCAGGCTGATATACAGATAGAAATATCTGGTTTTGAGTTCTCAAAAATTTGATGACAAATCTGCAAGACCATGCAAGGGCATGCAATATGTTGCGTTGAAAGTGCAAGATATTGCATGGTGAACGTTGCCGATTGCAGTCTGCAAAAATTTGCAATTCTGCATTTGGGAAGTCATTTTATGACTGATGAATCTATACAGAAACTTTTCAGGCAAGGATCGGAAGGCTGTCTGCAGAATTCCATTTGCAGCATCATTTTTTTTTTAAACTGTTGTCGAAACGGATGGTTCCTGATCGACTACATGATGTTACCTGCTGATAAATACTTAATGATCAGAATTACTCTCAGAAAAGGAATGAAGCCATGTCCAACAATACCGTCCGACTGCATCGCGTTCTGCGAACAACACCTGAAAAAATCTACCGCGCCTTTCTGGAAGAAGATGCTATGGCACGCTGGCTTCCCCCCGACGGATTTACTGCCAGAGTTCACGAGATGGATCCTCAGGTGGGAGGTGGTTATAAAATGTCTTTTACGAATTTTACCACGGGGAACGGCCACTCCTTTGGGGGCACTTATCTCGAACTCGTCCCCCACACCCGCATTTGTTATACGTCAAAATTTGACGACTCGAATCTGCCGGGAGAAATGAAAACAACCGTCGATTTGAAACAGGTTTCCTGTGGGACGGAGATTAATATCGTGCAGGAAGGTATTCCGGAAGTGATTCCCACAGAGGCCTGCTACCTGGGCTGGCAGGACTCGCTGATTCATCTGGCAAAGCTGGTCGAGCCGGAAATTCCCGATTAATTAATGTGGCTGGAAAACTGATTGGGGGTTGTTTCAATTTGAGATTTCGAAAATTCCTGCTGTTTTTCACGGACACATTGTATTTCCCCTCTGTCCCAATTAGAGTAATTACTTAGGAAGGTTACTGAATCTTCGACTGGTCTCAATAAATGCGCTGTTGAGCAACAGCGGGCATCAAGAGGAACAAACAATGAATCCAACGTCGTTTATTAAACAAAGTCTTTTTTCCCTGTTGGCTGTTGCCCTGCTGGGAAGTTCCGCTGGTCTTGCCGGGGATAAAAAGGAAGCGGAGAAGCTGAATCAGCCTCCGGAAGGTTTTATCGCGCTCTTCAACGGGAAAGATCTCTCTGGCTGGATTGGAATGAACTACCATCAGGTCAAAGGTAAAAGCCCGGTGGCTGTCAAGAACATGCCGGAAGCCGAGCGGGAAGCGTTGTTAAAGAAGAACTGGGAAGATGTGCTGGAGCACTGGTCAGTGGAAGATGGCGAGCTGGTCAATGACGGGCATGGTGTTTACCTGACCACAGCCGAAGATTATGGCGATTTCGAGCTGCTGCTTGATTACAAAACCGTCGCGAAAGCCGACAGTGGGATCTATCTGCGTGGCGTACCTCAGGTGCAGATCTGGGATACCACAAAAGAAGGTGGCAAATGGGATCGCAAAGCCAACCTGGGTTCAGGAGGATTGTTTAATAATAAAGGCGAAGGTAAATACCCCCTCGTGCATGCAGATAAACCTTTTGGTGAATGGAATCATTTCCGGATTATCATGAAGGGGGACAAGGTCACCGTTTACATGAATGATAAACTCGTGGTAGACAACAAAAAGATGGATAACTATTATGAGAAGGACGATCCGATTTATGAAACGGGTCCGATTCAGCTGCAGACACATGGCGGTGAGATCCGCTTCAAGAATGTCTTTCTGAAAAAACTATAAGCAGATCAGAAAACGGATTCTGGAATCACACTCACTCTGCCGCTGAAGCAGAGTGAGTGCCATCCGGCTGGGATGCCGGTTGTTCATTCCGAAATTCGCTTTTGATATTACTCAAGTCGGTCACGGAGGAGTTTAAGTATGGTTCGCATGTCACACAGATGGTTCCTGCTGGGAATACTGCTGGTAGCCGGCTGTACGAAAACGACTCCTGTTGAAGAAATCTCTGTGAAGACAAGTGGTGTCTCTTTAAAAGACACCAACCTGCCTGATCTGTCGCATGTCTGGCCGGGCTGGCGTGGTCCGGATCGAAATGGTCACGTCCCTGATCAGCCACTGCCGACCGAGTGGGGCGAGACCAAAGATATTAAATGGCGAACGGATATCCCCGGTCGCGGCCATAGTTCCCCCGTCGTGACGGAAGACATGGTGGTGTTGGCCACTGCCGACGACCAGGATCAGGAACAGATGGTGATCGCATACGATCGCGCTGATGGTCAGGTGCGCTGGGAAACCGTACTGCATGAGGGGGGCTTCCCCGGTCCAGGCGAGTTGCATAAAAAAGGGACCAATGCCAACGGCACCGTCCTGTTTGACGGAGATCGGATTTACGCAGTCTTCCTGAACTCGGGAAAAATCATTGCGACGGCTTTAGATCTGGATGGCAAGAAAGTCTGGAAGAAGGAACTGGGAGCATTTAATTCGAAGTTCGGCTATGCCCCTTCCCCCCTGCTCTACAAATCGTATGTGATTATTGCGGCTGACAATCGAGGCGGCGGTTACCTGGCGGCGCTCGACCGCAAAACGGGAGAGATTGCCTGGCGTGTTGCACGTCCTGCCGTCAGCACGTATTCGAGTCCCGTCGTGGCGCATGTGGGAGGCCGGGACCAACTGCTGATCAGTGGTTGCGATCGTGTCGCCAGCTATGATCCAGCGACCGGTAAAGAAATCTGGAATACCCCCTGTCTGGCCGAAGCGACGTGTGGCACGATTGTGACCACTGCCGATAAGATCTTTGCCAGCGGAGGCTACCCCAAACGGGAAACCGTCTGTCTGTCCGCGGATGGAAAACTGCTGTGGTCAAACGACACCAAAATTTATGAGCCCTCCATGCTGGTGCACGGCGGGCAATTGTATGGTGTGACCGATGACGGAATCGCGTACTGCTGGTCAATCGACTCGGGAGACGTGCTCTGGCGAAACCGTCTGCGGGGTTCTTTCAGTGGTTCCCCGATTCTGTGTAACGGTCTGATCTATGTTGCGAACCTGTCGGGTGAAACCTTCGTATTTGAAGCGAGCCCGGACGGGTATAAAGAGGTCGCGTTCAACAAGCTGGGAGACGACTGTTATGCCAGCCCGGCTGTGGTGGACAGCGAGATCTTTCTTCGGGTCGGCAAACAGGTTAATGGCAAACGGCAGGAACAACTGGTCTGTATCGCAGCTGAAACAACAGAGAACCCGACCGAAAAACCAACCAAGTAACCGGTCAGGGCTTTTTCGCTGTGAGTGGTTCATCCGCATTCAATTCTTTCAGCCACTCAGGTTCGAGAAACTCCTGAATCGAATCCTGACTGGTTATATTACGGCCGCGATTATTTTTGTCAGTCCAAAATTCAAAAAACAGGGTACGGAGCTCGGGGTCGGTGATTTGGAATTTTTCCAGTTTCTCCTGAGCTTCCAGCCATTTGAATCGTGCATCGAAGGCTTCTTCTCCGAACATCATTGAACGAATGCCACCTCCGCCTTGAGTGAGATAGAGGTGCTTTTCAAATTTCCAGCATTCCAGGAAGATGAGCAGCATCTCTTTGAGAGCGCCATTCTTTAATTCCCTTTGCAGTTGTTTCTGCCTTTGTTCCAGTCGTTTTCGCTCTGCTGCTTTGAGGTCAGAACGCTTCAGTTGATTTTCGATTTCTTCGAGTTCACTTTGAGTTAATTTATCGATTTCCTGACAATCTTTAATCATCGATTCGTCTCTGGAGTAGTAGGCAATTGCGGCGGCGATTTCTTTTTCTGTCGGTTTGAATTTCGCCTGGTGCTCCTGGTGATACTCTTCGAATACTGGATATCCGAAAAGAATTTGCAGTGTTGCGTTTAATTCAATATTTTGATTTGTATAAAGCTGATCACGATAGACCGGCTTTCCCAGACAAACGCCGATTTGTTCGCGCGGGGGTGTCTCTGTTTTCTGCTCTGCGAGAACAGTGATCTGCAGCAGAGACAGAGAAACCAGGAACAGCAGTGATCTAAACCAACGCGGGATCGCTGTCTTTTGCATGGAATCGGCTCCAGAGAAACTGAGTACTCCTGCTAAATCAGATGAACACTGCACTATTTTAGCTGAGGAAAGACAATTCGCCGAGAGCAGTTTGTCATTTATGGCGTTTCCCGCTGAGTTCCCGCTTCCATTCCAGCTTTTTCTCGATCGCGGCGATCATCATGCCGGCGATATCTTTCCCGGTTGCGGCTTCGATGCCTTCCAGGCCGGGTGAAGAATTGACTTCCAGTAACAGAGGTCCGTTTTTAGAGCGGATGATGTCGACGCCGGCGATCATCAGTCCCAGAACCTTGGCGGCTTTGACTGCCAGGCGGCGTTCACTGGGAGTGATCTTCACTACCGAGGCGGTGCCCCCCTGATGCAGGTTGGCGCGGAATTCACCGGGGGCGGCTTCGCGTTGGATGGATGCGACAACTTTACCATCGATGACGAAACAGCGCAGGTCCTTGCCGTCGGCTTCTTTGACGAACTCCTGCACCAGCAGGTTGGCGCGGAGGGCCTTGAACGCGTTGATCACCGACTCCGCCGCTTTGCGGGTTTCCGCGAGCACGACGCCCCGCCCTTGTGAACCTTCCAGCAGTTTGACGATCAGCGGTGCGCCGCCGACCATTTCGATCAGGTCGTTGGTATCGATGGGGGAATTGGCGAAGCCGGTCGTGGGAATGTTGATGCCGCTTTTGAGCATCAGTTGCAGGGAATAGAGTTTGTCGCGGGACTGGGTAATTGCAGTCGAGTTATTTACCGTGAGGACGCTCATGCTTTCAAATTGTCGGGCGAGTGCACAGCCGTAATAAGTGATACTGGGGCGGATGCGGGTGATGACGGCGTCGAGATCGTCCAGAATGGAACCACCGCGGTAATGGGCTTCGGGCTCGACGGCGTCAAGTTTCATGTAGCACTGCTTAATATCCAGGAATTCCATTTCATGGCCGCGCTCTTCCCCTGCTTCCAGGATACGCTGATTACTGTAAAGTTCCTGGTTGCTGGCGAGCAGCGCGATTTTCAAACCACTGCGGGCCTGTTCGCGTTTGCCGTAATACTGATTGAGGGTGTCGCCGTTGACTTGGCCCATGCAGAAACTGATGGCCGGATCCACGAGCATGCGGCCACTCATGGCTTCGCGTCCGAGCAGCATGCGATAGCCCATCGAGTCGCGGTTGGCTAATGTCAGTTCGATTTCCCAGGCCTGATCACCGATTTTGAGAGTGGCCAGGATAACGTAGCGGGTCTCTGAGATGCCGCTGGAACTTTTAACGACCCGTTTATCGACTATCGGACGTTCGCAGCGAACCACAATCCGGCGGTTGTTCTGCAGCGGATGGACTTCGAAGCTGACCCAGGTCTCCCCCTGCCTGCGGAATTTCTGTACGTTGAAGGCATGGATTGATGATGTCTTGGCACCCGAGTCAACGCGGGCCTTGATGGCCGGCAGACCGAGGTCGGGGAAGGCACACCATTCTTCACTGCCAATGATCTGCTTGGAAGGATTCTCTTTCATGGGACTCTGTATTCTTTCTGAGTGAACTCAGTTTAAGTGGGTAGGAAAATGCGGGACTGTATGGGGAGCTCAGACAATCTGACTCAGGGAGTAAAATGGTAGACCAGGAACTGTTCATCCTGCTTCCAGCCAGCAGAGAGATAGAGGGCTTGCGCGGTTTGATTCGTGATTTCCGTGGCCAGTGAGAGCCGGACAGCGTTGACGTTGCGAGCATAGTCAACTGCTGCTGTGAGGAGCTGGGATGCAATGCCCTGCCGTCGTTCTGCAGGGGCCACGAACAGATCATTCAGAATGAAGGTTCGGGCCAGTGAGACTGACGAAAATGAAGGATAGAGCTGTGTAAAGCCAACCGGGGTATCACCAGTAGATGCGAGAAACAGTACAGATTCTCCGTGGTTGAAACGGTTCAACAGGAACTCCCGGGCAGCGTTAATGTCGCTGGTGCGACCATAGAACTGACGATAGCTGTCAAATAGCGGCGCAATAGTATCGAGATCGGAGAGAACGGCCTGCCTGATAGTGATGGAATTCATATCCTGAATCCTGTTTCTAGAGCGCTTGACATCTTGCACAGAGAATCAGGCACAAATATGCCTGGTTCAAGTGCCCCCTGGAAGCGTTACAGTAAAGCTGGACAGGGCTTAAGGCGTCCAGGTGGAATCGAAGCTTGAGGACAGTGCGTAAAGTAGTCTCTGATTTACTCATTGTCCACGACCTGAGTCAAAGTATTTCGGGGTTTTCATTGGGGACACTGAAAACTGTTCGTCGGTTGTAGAAATACTACTGTGCTGGTGCAAAATACTGCCAGATTTTCATCTACGAACGAGAATGAAGCATCGGGTAGAATCCTGCTGGATCAGTTTCAATCCAGGACCGCAGGAAGGGGGCGTTCCCCGTAGTCTGATTTGATGTCAGAAACAGGTACCAGGAGGAGGTTAAGATGGTGATGTCATTTTCGGTAAAGTCAACAACAGGTCAAGAGCAGGCATGTGGCGACAGGAGGCGATATAGTGTTGATATAGTGGTGATCTGTGCTGATATGGGAACGATACCGGGGCAATGTCTGCCGATGTGTGTCGATCCGCAGTTGAATTCACTGACCGTTTGTCAGAGAGGAAAACAAAAACAAGGGATGCCCAGTGGAAAAGTCGAGAAATGGGTTCAGGCCCTCGTGATAAGCAGTTCTTACAAAAGTTGACACGCGCGCGACGCAGTTTGCGAAGTATCGCAAGGCGCTTGGTGCCGTCAACGGCAATAGTGAGCAGTTAAGATTAATCAGGTGTCAAAAAAATCCCCTCTGAATATTTCAGAGGGGATTGGAATTCTGGATGAATATTGTGAATGGATTATTTACCCTGGGCTTCAATACAGTAGAGTTCTGTGCCCGTTCGGATCAGCAGGGCCTGATCGACGGCGGCTACGCCGTAAACGGTTGGTCCCAGTTGAGAGTAGCCACCTCTGCCTCCCCTCCCTTCCGGGGAACTTTCTTTGGCTGCTGGTTTTTTCGGTTCGTCAGCAAAGAGTTCGTTGGAGGCCAGCTGTTTGAATTCGGGGCCGGGCTGGATGACGTCGGTAACCCCTTTTTTCGTGAAGAAATAGATCTTGTCGCCCGCGGCGAGCGGCGAACTCCAGCAGGGGCCGGAAAGTCGTTCTGCATAGAGCTGCTTGCCGGATTTCAGGTCCAGACAGTAGACGGCGCCGACTTTATTGACGAAGTAGGCACAGCCTTCATAGGCAAGAGGCGTGCAGTAGTAGGAGACGGCTTTTTCCGCTTTCCAGAGGATTTCATAGGAGGGTTTTCCGTCTTTGGTAACCAGTTTCAGACAGCAGTTGGATTCACTGGCATTGGCTCCATCCGGGTTCCGGCGATCAGTGGCAGCACCGATCAGAATATAGTCTTCGAATACAGAAGCAGAAGGAATGGTGTTGCCGCTGATGCCGGACAGGGTCCAGAGCAGTTCGCCGGTGAGTCCCTGGTAACCTGTGACCGTCCCTTTGGCGCTGACGATGATTTCCGGTGTGCCGGCACGGTCGGCAACGACGGGGGAAGTCCAGGCAACGCCTTCTTCGCGATCGGTTTTCCAGAGATTCTTACCAGTCTTTTTATCGAGTGAGAGCAGATAGGAGGGGCCATCGTGGGCCGTCAAAACAATCAGCTGGTCTTTCGTCTGTGCGAGAGAATTACCGATCCCATGATTACTGACAAAGGGACCGTAATCTTTCACCAGGGAACGCTGCCAGAGAGTTTCGCCTGCATGGGAACAGGCAATGACGTCGCCACTTTCAAAGAAGGCATAGATCCCCTGCTCGTCTACAGCGGGAGTGGGGGCAGCACGGGAGACCATGGACGATGTTTTTTTAGTCTGGCTGGCCGGGTATTCTTTGCTCCAGAGCAGTTTGCCGTCGGCAAGCCCGTAGGCATGGATGAAGCATTTTTCCTGCTGCGGGCCTTCAATGGAGGTCACAAAAATACTGTCTTTCCAGACGACGGGGGAAGACTGACCATAACCGGGCACCGTCTGCTTCCAGCGGATTCCCTGAGCAGGAGACCAGTTTAAAGGCAGGTTAGCAGCGGTGGAAATGTTTGAACCCGTGCCACGAAATCCGGTCCAGGTGTCTGCAGCCTGGGTAGAGGCCGTATTCAGCAGGACGACAAAAGAGAAACAGAGGAAGAGTTTGTTAGACACAGTCGGGTACCTCGGTCGATGGTTGATTTGTATTGTTGAAGATGTCTGCCAGCGATGTCTGTTCGAGACTGGTTTCTACCAGAGAAAATGTATGATTCAGATGTTGATCTAGCTGACGGATTTCACTGGAAGTATCATTACGATGTTGAGAGAGTTCACGTTGAAAACCCGCTTTGACTGACTTGATCACATCCAGTAACGAGATTTCGTTGGGAGAGGGAATCAGAGCGTAGCCGCCATTCTGTCCCCGTTGTGAGCGGATCAGGCCGGTCCGATTCAGCTCCAGCATGATTTTAGGGAGATAGGCATGGGGGACATCAGCGGCCTGAGACAGTTGATCTCGCGTCATGTAATCGGGGAAACGATATGCCAGACAGGTCATGGCTCGCAGGGCGTAAGCTTCGGTTTGAGAAATCATATTAATGACTCATAGCGGGTCGATATTGAAAACAGTTCTGAATTCGAACAGCCGTCAGCGGGCTGTGAGCAGGTCACCGTTTCAGAAATTTATAGGGACTGGGGATACTGTCCGGCAGCGGATTACGGTTGTTGGGGGTATCCGTTGATGGCAGTTGTTGCAGGAGGCTCAGGCAGTAGTCGCGTCGATTGTGGTCTTCCACTTCCGTGAAAATGTCAATCAGTTTATTCAGGCAACTGGAGCATTGAATCTGCTTGAGTTCGGCTCGACTGATTTCCCGGGCCGTCTTCCAGGCCTCCTGTATCTCACCTGATTGAACGAGAATATTACTCAGAGCCATGCGGTAGTGGCGATTCTCCGGGTCGAGTGAAACTGCTTTGCGAAGTACGCCTGCGGTCTGTTGATAGGGATACTTCAGTTTCTCCATGAAGTAAGCCATGCCCAGCAGGGAGTCTCCACATTCGGGATCCTGCGCGACTGCTTTCCTGCAGGCGGACAGTGCCAGATAAGTAAGATCAGAGTATCGATCGAGATAAGCAGCAATAGCCGATAGCAGTCGATCGGGGATATCATCGCGTTGCAGTAAAATTGCAAACACAGAACTTCCCAGAGCAGTTTTACCGGTTTCCAGATAATTTTTCGCCAGGACATACTGTCCGGAAGCAGACAGGGGAATCAGAGTGGTTGCCGTTTCCAGTGAGTGGATGGAAACATGGTGCCAGCTCAAAGAGTCTTCAATTAATCCTTTGAGTTCCCATGCTTTACCGGAATCAGGCTGTGTTTCTAACAAGCTTGAGAGCCATTCAAGAGCCTGGAATTGCAGACCCTGTCGAAACAGACCGATTGCTTTCTGCAGTGTGATTTGAGGATCCATCTCGCACTCTCCGGTAAAGAATCTGTTTATCAAAAAAGAGGAGAGACAAGAGCTCCCGGAAATGGGGCGTGTCCAGAGCAGAGCTCTTGTCTCTTCATACGGAAAGCAATTGCTAGTTCAGTTTGACCTGCTCGATGGTTTTGAGGTGTCCTTTACGGGAGGCACCGCCGATGGCGAGCAGACCACCATTACCGTCAGGCAGAAGTCGATGGAAAAAGCGTGGTGTGGCCAGGGTGCCTGCTTTTTTCCAGTTGTTATTTTCCTGGTCCAGCTGGAATACGCCACCATCCATACCGCTGAAGTACAGGTTGCCATCAATACTCCAGGCGGTGGTTCCGAAGCCATTCATGGTGCTGCCTGGCAGTTCGGGACCTTTGGTCCATTTTCCTGTTTCAGGAGAATAGACGTCGACTTCATGACTGATGTCACCATCCGGGTCGATACCACCCATGGCATAGATTTTACCCTGGTGTGCAGCAGCAGAGAGTGCCCTGCGCTGGAAAGGTTGTTTGATGGTTTTCCACTCAGGCTTTTCCTGTGATGCATCGAGAACCAGCATGTCTTCCTGCCAGATCGATTCATCCCCTTTTCGCATGGTCCAGCCACCGACCACATACAGGTTATCGCCAAGGAAAACGGAGTCATGCGAAGAGCGGCCGGTCGGCATGGCAGTTACAGCTTCCCAGGCCTTTTTATCAGGAGAAAACCGTTCGACAGTCGGCAGTGATTCCATCAGGGAATCTTCGTCTTTCTTATTGTGAACAGAGAGTCCACCGACACGGTAGACGCTTTCTCCGTGAGGAGCCATTGCTAATCCCTGCAGCGGAGTTTTGAGGGGCAGTGATTCCCATTTGGTTGGTTGCTTGAGGTTCAGACGCTGGAAATTCTGTGAAAGATTCTCTGCACTGTGGGCGTGAGCACGACCGGTGTGACCGCTGTAAACATAGAGATAATCACCACTGACGGCTGCACCAAAGCTGGAAATTGCATCGGGCAGTTGTGGATATTTGCTGTCGGCTTCAGCTTTGGAAGCATCTGCCGTTTTGTTGTTTTCGGTAACAGCAACAAAGGGAAGAGTCAATGTAGAGTAGTGGCGTACGCTATCGTACTTGTCCCCTTTATGCTCGCCTTTTTTCTCTTCGACAAATTTTGCCCGGATCGAGTAAACACCTTCAGACAGTTTCAGCTGATGCTGTCCTTGAGCGTTAGTGGCAGCAGTGACTGTGGAATCACTGGTTTTGGGGCCGATGATTTTGAGTTCGACATCTGCCTGCGGTTTGCCCTGCCAGTTGACCTGCAGAGTGACTTCGTCCCCTTTGAGTGTGGGGACAATATCGAGTGGCAGTTGTTCGGTGCAGGAGATTTTATTCCAGACACGCTGACTTTTCTGAGGATAGGTTTTGGCATAATACTGCAGCAGGAACTGACTCTCTCCACGGGTGATGACACCATAGGTGTGGCTCAGGCCGTAAGCAGCACGCCCTGCCCCTTTGGGTTCCGGTGTGATGAACAGTGAGTCATCGCCGGCTGTGAGGGAGTAAGTATCCAGTTTGCCTTTGGCATTTTTCTCCCAGACTTTAATGCCGCTCAGTGGTTTGAGCAGATCAGGATCATCTGGTTCTGCTGCTTCACCGAAATACAACTGAACCTTAGCGGCGTTGTTCTTTCCTTCTACTTGTGGAAGGAGCCAGAGAAAATGTGCAGATGCCTGGTTTGTGATTGACGCAGCCAGCAGACAGACGAGAGCTGCAGTCCATTGAAACGTTTTCATATTGATGCTCTTTTATGCTAGTGGGAAGAATCGAAAATTACTTTGAATCAGTCTGTGAGAGTGATTCGGGAGTTGTTAAACGATGGTTTGTTAAGTTGATTGAGCCGACATTCCGCTCAAAGTTTTCACCCGTTTCAACGGTCAGCATGCTGGAAGGCAGATCGAAATTTCCGATACGGGTGAATGCAAATGTGTTGCTGCGGTTTCCCGTGATGGCTCCTGATTTGGGATCGCGATAGATTACTGACGTATCCCGGGGTAGTACTTCATTTTCTTTCGTGCGCCAGACATCCAGTGTGGAAATGGTGAACCAGGATTTGTCAGAACGTCGATGGACTTCGGTCATGACATCACCCTGCAGGCGAAAGGAAACGTTCTTGCCATCTATGTTGACCAGTCGGCCCAATGGGTGATTCACTTCATCGTCGGCAAACGTCGCTGGAATCGGATTCTGCTTGCGGTATTTACGATGACCGATGACGGAATTCAGTTTAGGCAGACTCCACTCGGACAGCGAATTGTCTTCCAGAGTGAGCTTCAATTTGAATTCTTTGTCAGCCGTCAGATTGCCTGTCGTGCTTTTTCCATTGTACTGGATCAGGACATCGGCTGTGAACCCGGGGAAATCCCGCCAGGTCGCGCGGGCTTCCCGGACCTTCTGGTAAAGTTCTGTGGCAGCTTCTTTGCCGGGATTGGAAACCAGCTTTGGTTGATCGCGGGCTGGAGACCACTGAATCGTGGAGGAAAGCGTGAACAGGACAATTAAGCCTGCCAGCCCCCATTGTTTCAGTTCTTTCTGAATCGGTTCATGAAGTTTCATGAAGGTTCTCCGCGGATGTTAAATGTTTTAGCGGCGACTGTTTATTTTGATTCAAGTTTAAACTCAAAGGAGTTTTGACCATCTCTTGAGACCATTGCAGTCAACTGACTATTTTTGTTGTAAATGTTGGGGATGTTGAGATCGAGTGGATTAGAAAGCATCTTTCCAGATTTAATTTCTGCCTTGATTTGGGTTAATTCTTCTAGCTCCGGAGTTCTGGGGACAATTTCGACTCGCGCCTTCCCGACAGGAGGTCCCCCTGATGCCGGGATCTGATAAATCCCATGTCGTATGATGCCAGAAGATTTAATTAGTCCTTCCGGTGTTTCAGAGATAAACAGGATTTTGGCACTGGAGAGTGGATCTCCATTATAGAGAACGGTTCCTGATACTTTGACGCGCTCCACTGAAGAATTTGAACTATCACTACAACTGAAGCCAACGCATACTAATGCTGCAAATAATAAAGCTGATTTAATTGATCTTTGATAATCAAACATAATAAGCATCTCTCTGCTCGCTCTAACAGAATGATCCATTCTGGACACGCTGGAATTCGGAGGTCAGTCAGACCTCCGGGATTAAAACAAAATCACATGAGATGTGTTTAGTATTCTCCAATGACTTCTCCACCAGCACGAGTGGCTAAAGCGTCTAGCGTGCCTGCGTCAATATTTTCGCTGACAAAACGTACGGAACCATCCGCCAGGACAAAATGAGCCCCACCAACATGATCGCTTCGCCAGAGTGAAATACCTGCTCCTGTTTTGGCATTGAATTGACCACCTGTATTACCTAAAGAGGCACCTGGATAGGCAGATGACCAGCGTGAATACCCCCAGCGTACTGTGCCAACTTTACTGGAATCACCACTGCAACTGCTCCATGTATAATCTTTTAAATTGTAGTTAAACTCTCCACCCATAATGGTGTTCGACATACCATCAGTAATATCACGGAATCGATAAACACGTGTGATATAAGGCGGCATGTAGCCGGTTCCCATTCCACCGCGTCCCTCAAACAAACCATCATCGCCTTGTTCATCGGTACCAGTTGAAAGTCCGTAGCTGGTAGGCCCCCCTTCTTCATCACAGATTTGAGTAGGAACCGCACGGCGAATTACCATTGAAGGGCAGAGGTAAACAGGTAGCGTTTTATTGATCGCTTCAAGATTTGATGGATCACTGTAGCCTAAGTCAAAGTCATAGATATTCTGGACATTTGCCTGATCTAGAAAAGGAAGGATCGCCACAAGTGGACTAACCAGATTCGGAAAACGAACTCCCAGGGGTAATGCTGTATGAGCGTCGTGATAATTGTGAATTGCCAGGCCGATTTGTTTAAGATTGTTTTTGCATTGACTCCGGCGGGCTGCTTCGCGTGCCTGCTGGACAGCGGGGAGGAGCAAGGCAATCAGAATGGCGATGATTGCGATGACGACGAGAAGTTCAATCAGTGTGAAGGCGCGTCTCTTGCGATAGCGGGATAGCATGGTCTCTCCTGATGTAGATAGCGATAGGTTTTACCAGTGTGATGAATTTGAAAGATCCTGGATCTTTCAATGCCCGATTGGTCTGGCTGGCTGGCTACTGATGGAGAAATGCCATTTTTGCTTGCTGGCTGATTGAAATTGAAACTCAATCTCAATATGAGGATCCTATGATGAGCTCCCCTGTTCTGCAAGTTTTTCCATGATCATTTTGTGGAAAATCTAAAAAATCGGGGCTGGAAAGAGAGGTTCAGGAAGAATGATCGCGGGTTCACACACCAGATGATGGGCCGAGACTGATGGATGACCTGCTGAAGAATCGGATATGGGATGTGATGTCTAATGTGAATAATAGTAATGACTTACTAAGAATTCTTTTCTGGTTGCGAAGCGATACAGTCCAGAAATTGCTGACCAAAGTCATCGCATTTTTTCTGGCCAACTCCCCAGATTTCCAGGAACTGGGGCAGAGTCTGAGGTTTATGTCTTGCCAGTTCTCTGAGTGTGGCATCTCCAAAGACCATGTACGGTTGAATCCCTTTCTCGCCGGCGATCTGCTTACGCAGTGAGCGCAGGCTTTCGAAGAGATCCTGGTCGACACCTTTCCAGTTCAGTTGGGATAAATCGTTCTTTGCTGCCCGAGTCGAATTAGATTTACCGTCTTCCGTCGTTCGCATGAGCTGGGGAGTGATTTCACCTCTCAGCAATTTTCTCCCGGTTTCAGTAATTCGTAACTGCTGATATTCTTCTGTTTTGGTCAGGTACCCCTGAGATGTCAACTGGTTGATCCAGTTTCGGATCGTGGCGAGGCTTTCTGTTTTGAGCAAGCCATACGTGCTCAACCTGTCATGACCGTTTGCCAGGACTTTTTTATCTTTGGAGCCTTTCAAAACGGCGGCAGTGTACGATGCACCAAAATTCTGATCCTGCCGGAAAATAGAAGAGAGAATTTTCTGTCCGATGATCTGGGCATCTTCGACTTTCTGAAAGTCACCGCGACAGAGGTCACAGCCGGTTTCGCAATCCTGTTCCAGGTCCTGTCCGAAATGCTGCATCAGGTAGCGGTGACGACAGTCAAAAGCATGGCAATAGTTTTGCATCGCCTGCAGCGACTGCAGTGCACTTGCCTTTGATTCATCGGGCTGGTCTTCCAGAATCCGTTTCCAGATCATGGCGTCCTGCTCGGAGTAAAGCAGGACGCATTCTGCTTCCAGGCCATCCCGCCCTGCCCGACCGCTTTCCTGCTGATAATTTTCCAGTGATTTGGGCAAGCCCGCATGAATCACATAACGTACGTTGGGTTTATCGATTCCCATGCCGAATGCAATGGTGGCTACGATGACATCGACCCGGTCCTGAATGAAAGCTTCCTGATTTTCTGCCCGTTCTACATCCGATAAACCTGCATGGTACGGTCGCGTTTCGTAGCCGGCGTCATTCAGGGATTCACTTAACGATTCGACATCCGCACGGGAAATACAATAGATCACGCCGGGTTCACCAGGATGACGATCCAGTACCGTGCAGACCTGATTAAATCGGTCTGAGCGTCTTGCGACGGAATAATTGAGGTTAGGTCTGTCGAAAGAGCCGATCAGGATTTCCGGTTTGTTTAATCCGAGTTGCAACGCGATATCAGAGCGAACCTCTTCAGTAGCGGTCGCTGTGTAGGCATGAATGCCACACTGGGGGAAGATGTTTTTCAATTCTGACAGTTCACGATAGTGGGGACGGAAGTCGTGTCCCCACATACTGACACAATGTGCTTCGTCGATCACAATATAAGACAGGTTGATCTCCGCCAGCAGGCAGAGCATGTTTTCCAGCATGAGCCGTTCGGGAGCGACGTACAGGAGTTTGATCTTGCCGGCCCGCACATCGCGCAGTACCTGGCGAGACTCTTCCTGTTCCAGGGAACTGTTGAGGCAGGCTGCCGAGATTCCGCAGACACGCAGGGCGTCAACCTGGTCTTTCATAAGTGAAATCAGGGGGCTGACCACGACGGCTGTACCTTCCCTGCAGAGTGCAGGCGCCTGATAACAGAGCGATTTTCCTCCGCCCGTTGGGAGAACGACGAGTGAATCCCGGTCATCAAGGACGGCGGTCATCGCTTTCTGCTGCAGCGGACGGAACTCGGCGTAGCCCCAGTATTCGTGCAGTACATCCAGTAAAGCGTCATCCATTCCAGCGCGGGTCATTAGCAATTCCGTTTCATCTGTATCGTCTGATTCATGCAGTCAGCGTATCGATACATATCGTAGCGGGTTGCGCAGAAAAGCTAAAGGATGTAGTTTCCAGGTCCTGAAAAAGTGGTTTAAAATACCTCTGGCAGCGGATCGTAACCATCTACCAGATAATGGGGACGCCCTGAGAGGTCGTGAATGGGAGCTGTGGTGTAATCGATGCCTAAATGGCGATACAACGTGGCAAAGACTTCGCCGAAGTGAATCGGACGGTCTGCAACCTGGGCTCCCAGGCGGTCGGTGCTGCCGATGACTTGACCGGTTTTGAAGCCGCCACCTGCCAGCAGTCCGCCTCCCACAGCGGGCCAGTGGTCTCGGCCGCCATCCTTATTGATTTTGGGGGTCCGACCAAATTCACCCCAGGCAACTACGGCGACATCATCCGCCATGCCTCGTTCGTGCAGATCTTCAATCAGTGTCGCTAAACCCTGATCAAACTGCGGGAGATGTGTGCCTTTCAAACCACCAAAATTGTTGCTGTGGAAATCCCAGCGCCCGAAATTCAACGTCACAATCCGAGCACCTGCTTCCACGAGTCGGCGTGCCATCAGGAAATGCTCCAGGTTTCGGGGGGCCCCATCTCCAAAGTTTTTCGGATCCCCTTTTCCATAACGTTCGCGGACAGCAGGATCTTCCTGTGAGAGGTCGAGTGCATTCACGAGGCGATTTGAAGTCAGGATATTGAATACCTGCTGATTCATATCGTCCATACCCTGCATGGAACCACTGGCGTCGGCTTCGCGTTTAAACTGATCAAAGGAGGCCAGGAGTTGTTTGCGGTCATTCAGGCGTGATTCATCGATGCCGTTCAGAACCATGTTCTTACGCGAGGGACCTGAAGGGCGAAACGCAGAGTGACTGACACCCAGGAAACCAGGCAACCCGGGAGACCCATAGGGAGGATGTCCCGTGTCAGGGGCCAGTCCGACAAACGGGGGGACAGCCGGATTCGCTGGTCCCTGCAGTTTTGAAACGACTGAACCAATGGCAGGCCAGCCACCGGCAGGTTGATTTCTGGTAGTTCGTCCTGTGTAACAGATAAAGGAGTCGTGGGCACCATTGGGGGAGCCATAAACAGAACGAAGTGGAATGATTTTATCAGCGATGTTTCCCAGGCGTGGCAGATGTTCGCAGATCTGGAATCCGGGAACACGGGTATCGATCGGTCTGAACTCACCTCGAATTTCTGCAGGAGCATCCATTTTCAGGTCATACATGTCCTGGTGCGAGGGGGCACCACACATGTAAATCATGATGACTGCTTTTTGTCGTTTGCTACTACCTGATTGTGACTCTGCCTGAAGCAGTTGAGGCAGACTCATTCCGCCTAGACCCAGTGCGCCGATTTTCAGAATTTCCCGTCGCGAAACACGATCACAGAGCTTCGTCTCTGGTCCCCAGATTGACAGCATCGGTATTCCTTTCTCAAGGACAGGCAGGAGTTTAGTGGAGTTGTTGTGGTGAGCTATTTTGGTGTGGTTCAATGATCAAGAATCATTGATGTATTGGATTGTAGCACTTCCCGTCAGGGATTTCCAAGTCCAAATGCTGAAAGTGGGCCCCCCAGGGGAGAAAATCATTCGTAGTAGAATCTTAACATTTATCGACCAGCGACATCAAATCAGTGGTGAAGAACTGGGATTCGCCGAAAATCGCGGATTGCAGAAACAGTCTAACAATTCGTTAAAGTCAGGCTTTGTCCCCTGGCTTCACATCGGGTAACCAGGTTGGATTCGTAGAAAAAACAGGTACTAAATGACCGGATTCCGGTTGAGAATACCAAAAATAATTTGAAATTCTGAAGAGTCCTGCGAAAATAACTGTCAGGGTAAAGATAATTTCGAAATCGAGTACAGGGAATAGAAAGCGTTTATTTACAGAGAGATTCTGATCGTTACAGTTCGGGAGATCGAAAGTGAATCCAACAAATTCTGAAGCGACACCCAGACATGCTCCCTCTGAAAAGCAGTCCGGAGACCAGCCTGCGGGCAAGGACAGTCAGTCCATGCTGCATGAGGTTTCTGTCAGTTCTGCATCCCCAGTTCCTTCCCCCCAGTCGAAATCAACCGCATTTGACCGCTGGTTGATGCGAACGATGCTGAAGCAGGCTGGAAATCCGGAAATTGAAGTGATGTTGTGGGATCGATCTGTGATCACCACATCCCCTGCTCCCCCCCGGGCCCGTGCTGTGATTCATAATCGCAGTACGCTCTATAAAATGCTGATTGATCCGAGCCTGTATTTTGGAGATGGATACTCCCAGGGGTTGATTGAGGTAGAAGGTGGCCTGGTTGCCTTTCATGAAGCAATTGATCATGGCACGCATGAAGTAGACACCAAACACTTTTATCGAGATGGGGTACGCAGCAGTCTGGCCTGGTTAAAACGAAATACGATCGATGCCGCCCGCAGCAATATCCATCATCATTACGATATTGGGAACGAGTTTTATCAACTCTGGCTGGATGAACAACTGGCATATACCTGTGCCTATTTTGCTGATCCCGAGATGTCTCTGGAAGAGGCTCAAATTGCCAAGATGGACCACGTCTGTCGCAAGGTGGGGCTCAAGGCCGGTGATACCGTCGTAGAAGCAGGTTGTGGCTGGGGAGCTCTGGCGCTGCATATGGCCAGGTATTATGGAGTGAAAGTCAGGGCGTTTAACATTTCACGAGAACAGCTTGCTTATGCGCGCGATCGCGCCCAGCGGGAAGGTCTGACACAGCAGGTGGAATTTGTGGAAGATGACTGGCGGAATATTACCGGGAGTTATGATGCATTCGTTTCTGTCGGGATGCTGGAACATGTGGGGCTGAAGAATTATCGGCGACTCGGAGAGGTGATTGCCGGGTGCCTCAGTTCACAGGGACGTGGTTTGATCCATTCCATTGGATGTAATTCGCCGCGCACGTTGGACAGTTGGACGACACGTCGCATTTTTCCTGGCGCCCATGTACCCAGCTTAAGTGAAATGATGCTGATTTTTGAGCCTCAGAAGTTTTCCGTGCTGGATGTGGAAAATATCCGACTCCATTACGCAAAGACACTGGAACACTGGCTACAGCGTTATGAGCAGAATCTCGATCAGGTGAGAGAGATGTTTGATGAAAAATTTATTCGCACCTGGCGTCTCTATCTGTCTGCTTCCGTTGCCGCATTTCGTTCGGGGTCACTGCAGTTGTTTCAGGTTGTCTTCACAAAAGGGGACAATAATGAAATTCCCTGGACACGTGCCGCGCTGTATCCGGAAGAACGGAGACAGCCCAGACAGGGTGAGCAAACGTAATGCAATCTGAAAGCTGCGATGTACTGATTGTGGGAGGGGGGCCGGGAGGTTCTTCCTGCGCATGGGGCTTACGGGATTCGGGTCTGGACGTATTGATTCTCGATCAGGCGACCTTTCCCCGCGATAAAGTCTGTGCGGGCTGGATTACACCGGCAGTCGCTGATCTGCTGGATCTGGTTTTATCTGACTATCAGAAGTCGCATGTTCTGCAGCCGATCACCCGCTTTCGAACAGGGCTGATCGGCGGTGCTGCAGTTCAGACGGAGTTTACACAGACTGTCAGTTATGGGATTCGACGCTGCGAATTCGATGATTATCTTTTAAACCGTTGTGGAGCGAGGACGCGTCTGGGGGAGAAATTTCATTCACTGGAACGGACGGAAAACGGCTGGCTCGTTAATGGAAGCCTGCAGGCAAAAGTCATTGTAGGCGCGGGGGGACATTTTTGCCCGGTGGCCCGCTGGTTGAATCCGGAGAAACGATCTGAACATTCTGTTGTGCTCGCACAAGAAACGGAATTTCAACTGACCTCGGAGCAGTTAAAAGTCTGTCGTGTGCAACCGGAACGGCCCGAATTATATTTCAGCCCTGATTTGCGCGGGTATGCCTGGTGCTTTTTAAAAGGCGGATACCTCAATGTGGGAATTGGTCGAGAAGGAGAAAAGCAGCTGTCTGCGGCACGTGATGAATTCATTCAGTATCTGGATCATGAAGGACGTGTTCCTCAAGAGATTCTGGGGAAGTTCAAAGGCCACGCATATCGACTGTATGGCCTTGAGAAACGTACCATTGTGGACGATGGGATGTTACTGATCGGGGATGCCGCTGGTCTGGCTTCACCCCAAAGCGGAGAGGGAATTCGACCCGCAATCGAGTCAGGGCTAATGGCCGCGGATGTTTTGTTGGAATGTCAGTCCTGCTATGACTTAAAACAGTTGCAGAACTATCAGTCGAAAATCCTGGATCGGTTTGGTCCCTGGCCGGACAAACCTGCAGAAAGCATCGTGCCTGCATCCATGCGTCAGTTTCTGGGCAGACATCTGATGTCCACACACTGGTTTACCCGTAATGTGCTGCTGGGACGCTGGTTTTTACAACAGCATTTGCCGCCACTGGTACGGAGTTAAATCCGAGAACATCTTGTTTCCGTGTTGGATGCTCCCCTTAAGTTGTCAGCTCAAGCGAGACCATTCCAGTTCAATCCCCTGCTTCGAAAGCGACGTTTGAAACTCCTGAAGTTTCTCTGATGTGTTTCGGATCTGACGGGGCGTAATCTGGCCGGCGATTGCGTGAGCACAGAGCGCACCGGCAGCTTCGCCGATGGACCACTCGACCGGATGCAGTCGATAACAGCCGTTGGAGATATGGGTGGTACCAATGTTTTTGCAACCCGGGATCAGGTTCTCCACCCGTTCTGGAATCATGGCCCCCAATGGGATCTGGAAAGGGACACTCCCCATGTCGATGTAGTTGTCACCGCCGGAACTGGGGTGCAGGTCCAGATGGTAATAACCGATTCCCACGGTGTCAGAAAACGGTTTTGCCAGGAGTGGCTTGTGGTCTTTTCCCAGAGCTTTGACTCGTTCAGAGTGAGTCAGATCCTGTTCTTTAATCGTGGTTTCTGCCCGGATACGCCGTGACTCCCGGATGTAAGGATATTTGGCCAGACCGTCTGCTGTGCCTGTAATGTCACGTCGCAGTCGCAGTCCTGGCCAGCCCTGTCCTCCATCAGGCCGCGGTGCTTCCGTTTGCAGCCAATACAACAGAGACAGGCTGAGTTGTTTGGCAGCGGTGATCTGTTTCTCCCGTTCGGCGGGAGAGACATCAGTGATGTTCCCCAGCATATAATCGTTTTGAGGCCAGTTCACGACAGTGATATCACTGGTGAATGCTCCTGGGGTAAAGTTATTGCGGTCAATCATCCGACGATAGAGCCAGAGATTCAGGGAGCGGGTTTTCGGAGCGGGAGTTTCTTTTCCAGAAGGAACAAAGGAGAGTGCTTTCGGTTCCAAGGTTCGCGGCGAGGAATACGAGAGTGAGAGGATCTTACCCGACCAGGCTGGTCTCAGCGGTGGAGTATGATCTTTCCAGAAATCGTACATCGCAGGTCTGTCAATGGTATGGTCTTCCCCAGCCAGATGGTCGATAGCGAAACAGTGTGTGAACGACTGGATGTTCTGAGGATTCGCTTTTTCAGGTGCATGTGGCTCTCCCGTTTCGGTTCGGGATTCTGCACCGAGAGCATATTCTGTTTTGGTTAACGGAAGCAGGTTCCCTTCTTCGCTGGCATCAATGAAGTATTCAGCATGCAGTGTGACGGGCTGTCCTGCTCCCAGTGTCTGGCAGGTGACGGAATGGATTTTATCTGCCGATACCTCAGCAGAGAGAGGCTCTGTATTGAGTAAAAGCGTCAATTGGCCGCTACTGACGGCGGGAGCTAACATTGATTGCAGAGCCGCGATCCCGACTTTCGGTTCATGGCAGATGCGGGAAACCGAACCATTGCCCGGATTCAGGTTCGCAGTCTGCCGGGCTTTGCTGGTTAACGGATAGTGTTGTTTATAATACTCTCGAATCAGTGTTCGCAGTTTTGCATAAGATTCGGTACGTCCAAATGACTCGATCCACTGGTGCTCGTCGGGGGGAACAGCCTGTTGAGAAATCTGGCCGCCAATCCAGTCTGTCGGTTCGGTCAGAATCACACGCGCACCATTGCGGCAGGCAGCCAGGGCAGCAGCACAACCGCCCAGTCCTGCTCCGATGATGACAATATCCGCAGACAGCTCACGCGGTTCTGCAGCAGAGCAGGATCGCGATTCTAATGCCTGCAGAAAATCGAGACTGAAGATTCCTGTTCCATAGATGCCACACTGCTCTAAAAAACGTCGTCGTTGCATTTTCATGATGTTCAAGGCCGTCAAGAATAAGATTGGGGATCGGGTAGGAATAATAGAGGGAAAGTCAGATTGATTGTTTTTGTAATTATCTTAAGTATATCGTAGCTAATCTGCCAGTTGGAAGTGATAAATGAAGAGATGCGATTGTTCAGAGCGCGTATGCATTGACGCTTAATAATCAGGAATTCTTATGAAAGCTCATCAAAGTCTGCTGTTCCTGTTGCTGCTGGGAGTGCCTCGACTGATACTGGCCGCAGAATATTTTCAGTTACAGGTGATTGATTCCGAATCGAAGCGAGGCATTCCCCTGGTCGAACTGAAAACGGTCAATCAGATTCTGTATGTCACGGACAGTAACGGCATCGCCGCGATCAATGAACCCGGGTTAATGAATCGGGAAGTCTTCTTTTATGTTCGCAGTCACGGATATGAATTTCCTGCTGACGGGTTTGGATATCACGGGAAAAAAATCAAAGTCATTCCCGGAGGAAAAACCGTTCTGGAAATGAAGCGGGGCAATCTCGCCGAACGGTTATATCGCACCACGGGAGAAGGCATTTATCGAGACAGCTTGTTGACAGGGGCAGAGATTCCGATAGCACAGCCTGTGTTGAATGGGAAAGTGCTTGGTTCAGACAGCGTTGTAAATGCAAAGTTCAAAGATCGGGTGTACTGGTTCTGGGGAGATACCAATCAGCCCGGATACCCGCTGGGGAATTTTTCTGTCCCCGGTGCGGTTTCTGATTTGCCCGATCAGGGGGGACTATCGATTCAACAAGGTATCAATCTGAATTACTTTCTGGACCAGAAAGGCTTCGCCAAAAAAACATGTGATATGCCCGGACCGGGACCTACCTGGATTGATGGACTGGTCGTATTACGTGACAAAGAGGGAAACGAACGACTGTTTGCGAAATACGTCAAGATTAAGGACCTACTGACCGTCTATGAACGGGGTCTGGTCGAATTTAATGATGAGCATAAGAAATTTGAGAAGCGACAGGTGTTTGATTTCAATGCCCCCCTCTACCCGGTCGGGCATCCGGTGAAATATGAAATGGGAGGGCATGGCTATATTTTATTCGGACTGGCGGCTCCGCTGATTCGAGTTCCTGCGAGTCCTGAAGATCTGGCTGATTTGAAACAGTATGAGACCTATTCCTATCTGCAATCGGGAACAGAAACCAAAAACTGGAAAGTGGATCGGGATGATGCGGGAGAGTTACGCTATGAGTGGCGGAAGAATGTGCCTCCCTTAACGAGTGACCTGGAGAAAAAACTGATCGAACAGGGACAGATACAAGAACAGGAGAGATATTTTCAGCTGCGTGATCTTGAAACGAAGGAGCGGATCGAGATTCAGAACAGTTCGGTTGCCTGGAACGAGTACCGGGGAAAATGGACGATGATCGGATTACAGAAATTCGGGGCTTCCGTGCTGGGAGAAATCTGGTATTCCGAAGCGGCGAGTCCGCTGGGGCCGTGGAAGTGGGGACGGAAAGTTGTCACGCATGACAAATACAGTTTTTACAATCCGAAACAGCATCCTCTGTTTGCACGGGAGAAAGGACGTCTGATTTACTTTGAAGGCACGTATACTGCCCTGTTTTCCGGAAACGAAGTCAAGACGCCGCGCTATGATTACAACCAGATCATGTATCAGCTGGATCTGGCAGATCCACGGCTGGCAGCTGAACTGTTTGAGAGGTGAGACTGTTGTTGGGAAATAAAAAAACACAGAGACGAAATCGATAGACTCGTCTCTGTGTTCTGGTTGTATTCAGGGGCAGGCTCAGGAATCTTTATTCAAAAGCTTGTCCATCAGAAATTCGTCTGAAGTCGCATATTTCTTCGAGCTCGAAACTCCAGGGATTAACAGATGACACTCGGTTCCGACTTTGTCCGCCTTCTCTTTCATTTTGACGCCATACACGGGGTGGTGAATTCCGTGGCTCGCGTTTTCTGAAGGCAGCTTCATGTTATTGCCGTAAGTCATCAAAAGTGGCGGATCATCGGCGGTCAGGTGGTTGTAGGGTGAGAACTCCTTGTACAGCGCTTCGTGCTGTTTGTAATTCTTCATCACTTCGTCCATGCTTTTTCCGCCGACCGATTTATAGATCATCGCATGCTTGAGGACGTTGGGGCCGAGCCAGGGTTCGATTACTTTCGGATCAATCGAAGTCTGCCCGGCTCCTACGGCAGCGGCTGTGACACGGGTGGACTCCCGCAGGACAGGATCTTTGGCCTGGGGATCTGCCATGTCGTCATGATATAAAAGCCACATGGAAGTGCAGGCACCGGCACTGCCGCCGGTTAAAGCGATACGTTCTTTATCAATGTTCCATTCACCGGCTTTGGAACGAATGAACTGAATGGCGCGAGCGGCATCATGGACGGGAGCGGGAAGCGACGCTTCACCCGTTAAGCGGTAATTGATCGAAGCAAAGGAAATCCCTTTGTCAAGAAAAGGCTGGATGTTTCGCACCCGGTCTTTATCGCCGCCAATCCAGCCGCCACCATGAATGTAAACCAAAAGCGGGCGTGGTCCGTCTCCTTCTGCCTGCCAGAAATCGAGCTTGTTCATCTTGGAAGGACCGTAAGAGACATCTGCCTGTGTTGGCGGAGGGTTCTTTGGTTTGTCGGCTGCGAAGATCGCAGAAGAGGAAAGAGAGACTGTCAGCAGTAAGGAAAACAGGAGTCGCAGCATGTTGTTGTATCCTTTGCATATAGTGAAATGTGATAAAATGATTCAAAATGTTTCTCATGAAACCAATCGAACTCTATTATATCGGAATCAAAGTGAATGTGTATGCCGACCGGATTAATTTGCGAATGGCATGTCTAAGATTAGACCGGGGCCTGTTTCATCCGTTTTAAAAAAATTAGCTGATATGAGTTCACTCAACGATCGCCAGTTATTGAAAACGTTTTTTGCAGAGAAGATCCCTCAACAGACAGAGTCGGGCATCAATTTCGTAAAAGCAGAACGCCTTTTTCGTAAGTTGCAGATTGAGTCTATCAAACATGTACTCGAGCGATTTGATCAGCTCGATTTCAAAAGTCAGCAGGTCGCGGCGATTATTTTTAGAGAATTTGAAGTTGTAAAGTCCCTGCCGATACTGTTTCAGGGATTGTATTCCCGGGATTCTTCATTACCAGGACTCTGTGGAAGTGCAATCGGCTCGATTGGTGGAGATCAGGTTCTCAAAAAGTTACTGAAGTTACTGTCGAAGCATTCTGAGATCAGAATTCATTACCATGTTTTATATGCACTCAAATGGATTGATAAACTGAGTGTAGATGCTGCCCGGATTATGACTGAGCGATTCTGTGAGATTGCATTGAATGGTCCCTCGGCTGAAGTTGTCACTGACTGGGACCACCGGGAAGCAGACGGTTGCCGGGGGATGGCGGCGGAGGGCCTGAGTCATTCGCTGGATTACCTGGATCGGCGGACAAAAGATTATCGACACGGAGTCAAGGTGTTGATCAGTTTGCTGACTGACGATTCCGCAGAAGTGCGAGGTGATGCTGCTTATTCTTTAGGGTATCTCAACGAAAAACGGGCGTTGGAGCAGCTGGCCTTGCTGGTTGAAAGTGATTTTGAGGTCTGTCCCGGAATTGGTACCGTATCCTCGATTGCAGCCGAATCAATCGAATGGATTCGGCTGCATCACAAACTTCAAGGTGGAGATAACGACACTTTTCAAAAGTAATTCAGTTCGTGACGGGAGTGGTTTCTTTTGCTGTTTTGTCAGGTTAAGATACGTGTGTGAGTTTTTGATTAATCAATTTAGCGCCCAATAGACATGCTTCAGTGGAGTATCGAGAGATGAAATCTGTGAGTTACTGTGGAATCGTGTGCATGCTTTTGTTGGTTTGTGTTCCCTGCTCTGACGCGGGTGAGAAATCAAAGAGCTCCGATTCGGACAAAGCACAGCAACTCTGGAAGCAGATTGCACCCTACTTCACACCCGCGGAAGAATTCAAAGGTGATCTGGGCAATTTTCAAAGCCCATTGAAATTCTATGATGGTCGTCCTGTGAAGACACCAGAAGACTGGCAGGCACGCCGACAGGAAATTCTGAAGACCTGGCACCAGAAAATGGGCGCCTGGCCTCCGGTCAATGAACATCCCAAGGTGGAGTATCTGAAACAGGTAGAACGGGAAGGTCTCACTCAATACACGGTCCGTTTTGATATTGCGCCGGGACATCCTAATACCGGTTATCTGTTAATTCCCCCCGGAGCAAAGCCGGATCACAGCAGGCCTGCTGTTCTGGTTGTCTATTATGAACCGGAGACAGGAGTCGGCCTGAAGGGGGAGAATCGTGACTTTGCGCTGCAACTGGCAAAACGGGGATTCGTGACATTTTCTGTCGGCCATGATTACTCACTCTATTACCCCAATCGGGAAGCGGCTGTAATTCAGCCACTCTCTGCATTGGCGTATGGCGCAGCGAATGCCTTTCATGTTCTGGCAAACCGAAAAGAAGTCGATCCTGACCGGATTGGAATTGTTGGCCATTCCTATGGTGGTAAATGGGCGATGTTCGCTTCCTGTCTGTACGACAAATTTGCGTGTGCCGCCTGGTCGGATGGAGGGATCGTGTTTGACGAAAGCCGTCCCAGTGTCAATTACTGGGAACCCTGGTATCTGGGTTATGAAGGCCCTGATTTTCGCAAACGCGGTTTGCCGACCAAAGAGAATCCCCGCACCGGTTTGTATAAAGAGCTCATCAAAGAGGGACACGATCTCCACGAACTGCATGCTTTGATGGCACCTCGCCCCTTCCTGGTTTCGGGGGGGGCTGAAGATCAACCAAAACAGTGGCGGGCTTTGAACCACACAATCGCCGTGAACAGCTTTCTAGGTTACGAAAACCGCGTGGCGATGACCAACCGCGAAAAGCATGCCCCTAATCCTCAGTCTAATGAGCAGATGTATCAATTCTTTGAATACTGGCTCATGCCGCATCAGCAGCAATCAAATTAAGAAACGGCAAACATATGCCTAATCTTAAATGTGTTCTGCAACTGCATTAAGGTCCCCCTCAATGCGTTCTGAGCGATTTCACTCTTGCTCGATTTGAAGTAAATATCTGCTGTTACTGTAGATAAGTTTTGACTGATCAAAAATAAGTAAAATTTAATTAGTAGTGATAATTAATTTTACATTATGAATACATGAGTTTAGAATTCAGGATATTTTGGTAGGAATATCTTCGCCGCCAGCTGCTCGAGCGGGCTTGAGTTCCTCTACCCGTACTTTTGTATCAGGAGCAGAATGATGAATTTTACTGGATCGGTTAAAAGAAAAAGAGGTTTTACTCTGATTGAGCTATTGGTTGTGATCGCGATTATTGCGATTCTGATCGCCTTGCTCTTGCCTGCGGTACAACAGGCGCGCGAAGCAGCCCGGCGCAGTTCCTGTAAAAATAATCTGAAGCAAATCGGATTGGCTTTGCATAACTACCACGACACTCACCGCGTCTTTCCTCCCGGTCGAGTTGAATCAAGTCTGCTGGGTTTCGGGACTATGATTTTACCCTTCCTTGATCAGGCAAATTTATATAATCAGATCAGTGCCTCCGGTGCTTTTGATACTACGGCAACTTCCACAAACGTCCGCTGGTATGGCGTGCCCGCCATGGCGACCACAGGTAATCCACCTTTAGCGAAAACGACGATTACCGTATATAATTGCCCTTCCGATCCTATGGGCGGGATCAATACCGAGATCAGTGGTTATGGTAAATCGAACTATGTGGGTACACGTAGTGCAGCAAATGCAGCAGACACTGCAGATATCCCTGCTTCTTTCTACGAAAACTCAAAACGTAGAATTCGCGATTATACCGATGGACTCTCTAATACGATTCATATCGGCGAAAAGACAACCAATGGAACTCCGAATGGAGCACTCTGGGTTGGTTCAGCGAGTACAGAAATTGCTCATATTGTTGCCAGAGTAGATCGCTACACTAACGATACCGAATATATCATCAACGGTAATTATGCCTGGACCATCAGCAGCATGCATACTGGTGGTGCTCATGTTTTATTAGGCGATGGTACGGTACGGTTTCTGAGTGAGAACATGAGTGTTCGTACCTGGGCTGCCTTGGGAACCATTTCAGAAGGTGAAATTATTGGTGAATTTTAGATCGTAACATAGTTCACTGTAGCGACTCTCAATTGATGAGATTCGATCCAATAAAGTTAAACTGCAAGCTAATTGCTTATTGAATTCTTTCTGCCCGTTAACCTCTGTCAGGTTGACGGGCTTTTTTTATTAATGAAGCTTTCTGTCTTGAGTTGCTTGAAACCATGCCGGAGTGAATCACATAATTATTTTTGATTGTTTAGAAAAGGCTTGCCTCTAATCAGATCTTCTCAACCAGGAATTTAAAGAAAAAAACGAAATTCTTAAGATCCTGACGCATATTTACCAACTGAGTGGGTCTATAAAGCACAGGATGTAATTTCTTTGGGAATTAACTTTGTTTCGAAACAGATCTCCCGAATCCTGGTTTAATAACTTGAGCAGACTTAGATTTGCTTTCAGTCTGAACACCTTTTAGTATATATAGATGATAATAACCTTCCCATCCGCCTCCTGAATCATTTTATCCCCTTGCTCCCGCCAGAGTTTTAATCTCGTAGAGTTGTTATCAGAGTTGTGATGCGCACGGTATGCATGCAGCCTGAATTTATATTTTTTTTGTTATCACCTTTGGAGATTTTCGGAATGATAGACAGCACTCGGTCTAAGAGGCGTGGTTTCACGCTGATTGAATTATTAGTCGTGATTGCAATCATCGCAATTTTAATTGCACTTCTGTTGCCTGCAGTTCAGCAGGCTCGCGAAGCCGCCCGTCGTTCAACGTGTAAAAACAATCTGAAACAGATCGGACTGGCATTACACAACTATCATGAAACGCATTCCTGCTTTCCTCCCGGTGGAATCGGCTGGACTTTTACGGCGACCTCTTCAGATAACCCACAGCTCAACAGCATGGGGCCAATGGTGATGATTCTGCCTTTCATGGATATGGCGAATCTCTATAACCAGTTTGATTTCAAACTGAGTTATGCCAACCCTGCAAATGTCGGACTGGCGGCGAATATTATTCCGACCTATCTGTGTCCCTCCTACTCAGGAGAAACAGTTATTTCCGAACACGGATACCGAGGCTGGAATACCAGTACCAAAAAAGCGATCACAAACTATCTGGGTGTTGGCGGTTATGCTTCGACTGGTTCCCAGGTGGGAATCAGAAACAGTACCAGTCTGCCGGCAAATCAGCGAGGTATCTTCTGGCCAAACAGCAATACCCGGATGCGGGATATAACCGATGGGTCTTCCAATACGTTTATCTTTGGTGAATTTCGACCTTCGATCATGTCTGAGGTGGGTTGGGGATCAAATGGAGCATGCTATGACAATCGCTGCAGCCCCTGGGTACGCGGAATCACCCTGGAAGGCAGTGGTGCCGTCAAAGTCATGCGGTACGGACCAAACCAGGTCTTTCCCAAGAATGCATATGCAAGTGACTGGACGATCCTGCCTTTCAGTTCGCAACACGTGGGTGGGGTTCATATGCTGAGTGCCGACGGCGGTGTTGGGTTTATCAGCGAAAACATTGACATCAACAACTGGCGCTATCGTGGCAGTATGGCTGATGGTCAAGTGCTGGGAGAGTAATGATGGAGCGTTCAACTTTACAGAAACTGATTCCGATTGTGTTAGTTTGCTTTTCCCTTCCCGGCTGTAGCGGAGGCCCGAATGACACCCCTCCATTAGCTCCGGTAACTGGAGTCGTGACCATGGATGGCAAGCCTCTGACGAAAGGCAACGTTCAGTTCACTCCCGATAAAGACAAGGGGACAACCGGACGAATGGCTTTGGGAAAGATTAACGAGGATGGGACCTTCGAATTAATGACCATTACAAGCGGTGATGGTGCTCAGGTAGGCCATCATCTGGTCTCAATTGAGAGTTATGAAACATCGGCGTTTGACCCTAATCAACCGGTCAACCAGACTCCCAAGTCACTGATTCCTCTTAAATATGCCGACCCGAAAAAAAGTGAGATGACAGCTCAGGTTAAAGCGGGTGAGGAAAATAACTTTACTTTCGAACTGAAAAGCAAACCTTAGTCTTTTTGTGACTTACATTAGAAACGCCGCTTCTCCCTTACCCGGGAAAGCGGCGTTTTTTATTTTTTGATGGTTTGATTCAGGAAAAATGGTAAAGTTGAAGTGAAGAAACCAATTCTGACACTGCCGACCATTACTGTTTAAACATGAGTACAACAGGGCCGTCTTTTGAGTATGATCGGTTTAAAAACTACTTTATGTTTTTTCTTCAGGAGAGGCAACACACCTTCCGAGTAAGTATGTTGCAGCATCAGCTGACTTTTAAATACATCTCAATCTGCTTTGTTTAAGTTATCAGCAGAACAGAATTTTCTGAAACGTACAGGGAGTTCTGCAATATGAATATTCGATTTAATCCTCACTCAATCACTTTACCTGAAGCGAGATTCCAATGGATCAACCTGCCCTGCCTGCGATCAAAGACTTTAAACTGACTGGAATCATTCTCTGTGTGATCGGTGTGATTTCTCTGCTCGTACCGCTGATCACCGGTATCGCCGTCGTTTATATCATTGGTGCCTTTTTACTGCTGGGGGGGATTTTTTATGTTCTGCAGGCGATGCAGATGGGGGATATTGCAGGGAAAACTTTCCATGTGATTCTGGGAGCATTGATTATGTTCGGCGGACTCGCGCTCCTGTTCCATCCCTTTTATGGACTGAGTTTGCTGACCTTGATGATGGCAATGTTCTTTGTCTTTGAGGGAGTCTGGAAAATACTCATGTCCCTTAGTATCCGTCCTGCAAACGGTTGGGGACGGATTCTTTTCAGTGGATTGATCTCATTACTTCTGGGCGGTCTGATCTGGGGCGAATGGCCTGTTTCCGGGATGTGGGCTGTAGGTACCCTGGTGGGTGTCGATTTTCTGCTGACCGGATTTTTTCTGATCAGTCTTGCCAATCAGGCGACGGGGGGCGACTCCGAACCTTCCGACACCATCGATGTCTAGTCCAGAGCCGCTCGACGTGAATTCAATTCCCGACTCTCAACAGTTCCCACTACGGCTTGGGAGGGAGTGCGGGAACTGCGGGAGGCGCAGCCGGTTTCAGGACTTTCACGTCTGTCTTGGATTGATCCTGTCTGGGAAAGCTTTTGCTTCCCAGTTGAGCTGTGTGGTCGGGAGACATCCGATTACGGTAGATTACCAGGCCATCAATGGCGTGATACAGGGCTGAGTAATCGACGGGTTCGTCTTTGTTATTGATGATATCATTTGCCAGCAGGGAAATAGCTTTCCGCACCCAGTCTTCATTTAGACGATCATCGGGAAGTGCCATCATCAGGAATTCCAGAGTGTGACCTGTTGTCTCCAGACGTTCCTGGAAATTTTTACTCGCGCTTTTCTGGAAGAAGTAATCATAAGAAAATGAGCCATCAAAGTTCTGCATTGCTTTGGCTTCTTCGATGTAGCGTTTGATTTTCTGATCTGCTTCCAGCCAGTAACTACTCAGGCGTTGACCTGAATTCTGAAATGTGTTTCTGGCATAAGCCAGGGCAAATAATGCGTGTGTTCCACCACAGGCTGATTCATTCGACAGAGTGGCATTCTGCATGTAAACAATATCATCCATACGCCATTCTTCCCCGTTTTTGTCCTCCCAGACAGCATCAGGGCCGAGATAATGGACCAGTCCCCAGAGTGACCAGGTGACTTCTTCGTTCTCCTGCATCTCTTTTTTTGCGTTCTCGACGATATCAGCAACTGTGATGGGGCCGTCGGGAGTCTGGAACTGATGGTCTAATGGAACATCAGCCATGGCGAGAATTGCCAATGACTGGTTTTTATGCCCCTCAAAAGCATTGGATTTGGTATAGGGGTGAGCACGTCCGCCGAACTCGGTTTTCTGGAACCAGGGTTCATTGTCGAAGGTGGGACCAGAAGAAATCCACTCCAGCGCGTTGACGACTTTTCCATCCTTTTTGATCTGATAGTCTTTCCGGAATGCCAGCATCCCATGATAAATTTCCCAGGGGGAATGCTCTTCTGATGCCAGATAATGCTGACGGGCTATCTCAATGGCCTGTTCTACTTTGGGCAGAAGTTCTTCTGGGGTTTCCAGGTTTTCCATGCCGGTAATTTGGGGAGCAGGACTGGTAGTTCGTTCCGTTTCACTGCATCCGAAGGTTAAGAGACTGCTGCAGCACAGAAGTACCAGAAGGCAAAGACGCACGGTAAAGTTCATGATTGTATCTATTCCAGGGATAATACAAGTATAGAGGATAATTGGGGATACGTGCCGTTTATAAGGGATTCTGTAAAACGGGCTGTCTGAAGTGAATGTACCATGTAAAATTACGGAAGTAAATCAAATATGTTGTGTAAAGTCTCCAAGTTGTTGGTTCTGAGCTGCTATTTCGACCTTTAGAGGGTTTGAAACCCGGGTTGAAATGAAACCAGGCTCCTGTCCCGGGAAATAGCTCACCAAAGCTTATGCGGTAGCCGCTCTGACACACCAGGTCTCGCCGGCTGGCTGGAGACAAACTGAAATTTGAATGAAACGTCTTTCCGGATCGAAATCAGGTTCTGTGTATCGGACTGTTTACACTGCTTTTGACCTGTTAAGCATCCGTGACAGTCTGATCTGAGGATTGAATTCAAGAACGGGTTGATCGTCATAAATACAGTGTGAAATCAATTGAATAGAGGAAAGGTATAGTAATTGCTTCTTCTCTCTATTTGGTTTTCAAACTGCTGATGCTGAATGAATCTAAGTCATTCAAAGTTTCAGTGTCGCATTAAGTGAGATCTCTTATTGAATCATAAAGCAGGAAATTCCGGGTGGACAAAGTATCTGCAGAAACATCTTCGCTCGAAACTGAAGAACCAAAGAATGACACCCAGAGTCCCGATTCCAGTCAGGAGACTTCGGTCTCGGTAGTCGTCTGGTTGGCCGTTTGCATCATTATCATTGCCGGGATCATGCTTCGGTCAAACTTACTGGGCTTATTGTTTCTTGATTATGATGAAGCAATGCATTTTCAGGCCGCACGTGCGACGAATCTTGCTGATGTGATACAGGCGAGTCGCATCTACACTCATCCCCCCTTGATTTTTCTTTTTTATCATTATTGGCTGATACTGGGCGATTCTGAATGGTTGTTGAGATTGCCCTCCCTGCTGTTTTGTATTCCAGCACTGGTATTTGGTTTCTTGTGGCTGAAGGAACTGCTGGGACCACGCGCTGCGCTGGTGGGACTGGTGTTTCTGACTTTTTCGGTTCCCATGATTACCTTGAGCGTCGTCATGCGTGGTTATACATTGATGCTCATGTTTTTTTTCGCTGCGTTGTATTTTCAGGAGCGTTTTTTTCGGAAGCAGACTCTGTCTACATTGATTGCGAGCGGGATCTGTCTGGGACTGGCGATGTTAACCCATTATGCCACTGCCTGGTTTTTGCTGGTGATCGGGCTGTTAGCCACGATGCGGGTTCTCTCCGGATCACTTTCAAGACGCTCGATACTCAGTTGGGTGGTATTACAGTGCTCCTTAATCGGATTGTGTGTTGGGTTGTATCTGTTACATGTTAAAGGTTTTGTCAACAGTCAACTTCAGGAGGAATTATGGGATGTCTGGTTGAATTACAGTTCGGTTGATCAGGCAAAATTTGGTCCAGTTGCGCAGGCACTCTTACATGCAGCAGAATATCTTAAATACGTCGCAAGCATGAATCCGGTCCTGATGGGCTGTTTATTGCTGGTAGGGGCTTTTGTGCTGTTATTAAAGGGGTATCGGGATACTGGATCAAAATGGATTGCCGTTGAGCGATTTATGATTGTAATACTGCCTGTGGTGATAGCTGCATTGTTGTTTCACTATCGCATCTATCCTCTGGGTTATACCAGGCACTCAATCTGGCTGATCCCATTCACAGCGGCAGGATTTTCTGCTGCTGCTTATCCATTACTGCGTCGCCCAGGAATAATCCGCTCAGCATGCTGTATATTTCTGGTAGCCTCCTGGGTTTATCTCTACCCTTATGAGATGGTCCGGAAACAGGAAACAACTCAGACGCCTGCCATGGCACGAGAGGTGGTTTCCTTATTGAAAAGTACTATTCCTGCCGGTTCGCTGATCATTACTGATGATAGTACGAGAAATGTGCTGGAGTATTACCTGATTGGGAGAGGTCATTCTCAGATGAAACCTCTCAAGGGAGGGTTTACAGAGTTTCAGATGGGTGACTATCGTGTAATCACAGTACCGAAGTTCCACTTTAACTTATATGACTTTAAAAATGATTGGGATAACTTCCAGCAGGTGCTCGGCGAAGACGCGACAAAACCACTTTGGTTGGCTTATATCGGCTTCAAGAATCCGCTGAATACACCGCAGAGGTTATTTAGTAATTTCCCGCCTCGTAAAGTGCTCGAAAAGGCAAACTATCGAGACAACTATATGTTCAAGTTAGAGTTCATCGCACCGGGAGCGGATTCCCCAAAAGCCGACGCTGTATCACTTTCTGATTAATCAATCGGCCGAGATTCTGCCACAGAAAATGGCTACGGTGACATTCATCGTTGAAACTTCGTTGCTGCGGAGATTCTATGATTCAGATGGAGTGGACAGATACTGGAAACGAAACAATGCCTGAACCTTATTGATAAAGTTCAGGCATTGTTAATAATGCAGTGTCTTCCTATGACACAAGTAGCGGTGGAGGGATTCGAACCCCCGACACGCGGATTATGATTCCGCTGCTCTAACCGACTGAGCTACACCGCCAGATTAAGACACCCACTGGCATTGCCAGAGAGGGCTATCCTACAAAATATTCGACTTCAGTAAAAGTCATTTCTCAGTGCTAACTTGCTTAGGTATCTCACTTTATAGGTGAAATACGCTTTGAGAAGTCGAAAGCTTAACAAATTCCTGTTTGATCGCAAGTCAACCGCCACTCTCATCCTGAAATGCCTGCGAATTTCGTTGATTGTGATGCATTTCCCGGGGCGATATACTCATTTTCTGGTTTTTAACTGAAATCAGACAAACCCGGATCTGGAGTGGCTCAACAATATGAAATATCTGGCTCAACTTCTACTCTTACCAATCATTTTGCTGGTTACACTCCCCTGTTCTGCTGAACAAAACCAGCAGGAATCGCCCCCCGCTCTGAATCCAGTGACTCGGACAACGGTGTTTGAACGAGGTGAAGCCGGCTATTATGGGTTCCGTATTCCTGCTTTACTGACTACTCCTGAGGGGACACTGCTCGCTTTTGCAGAGGCTCGTAAGAACAACTTAAATGACAGTGGCGACATCGATCTGGTTCTCAAAAGGAGCCAGGATAAAGGCAAGACCTGGTCTGATTTATCGGTGATCTGGAATGATGGTGAAAATACCTGCGGTAATCCCTGCCCTGTCGTGGATCAGTCGACGGGCCGCATCTGGTTGCCTTTAACCTGGAATCATGGCAAAGACCATGCAAATCAGATCAGAGACCAGTCAGGCCAGGACACACGTCGCGTTTATATGAGTTATTCCGATGACGACGGAGTCACCTGGAAGCAACCTTATGAAGTCACTGAGTCGACCAAGAAACCGGAATGGACGTGGTATGCGACGGGCCCCGGGAATGGAATTCAGCTGACCCAGGGAAAATTCAAGGGACGTCTGGTCATTCCCTGCGATCATAACGTCACGCAACAGGGAAAAGTGATACGCCGAGCGCATGCTATTTTTTCAGACGATCATGGAAAAACCTGGGAGTTTAGTAAGCCGATCGGAGAAAAAACAAATGAATGTGCTGTCGTGGAACTGGCTGATGGCCGGTTACTAATGAATATGCGAAGCTATCACGGTAAAAATCGCCGTGCGATCGCCTTTTCCGATGATGGTGGTATGACATGGTCTGATGTGACACTGGACCAGGCATTGATCGAACCGGTCTGCCAGGCGAGTCTGATTCGCGCCCGGTTCCCCGATTCCGATAAGAAAGGGCAGATTCTATTCAGCAATCCAGCCAGTAAAAAACGTGAGAAGATGGTTGTGCGACTGAGTGAGGATGAAGGAAAATCCTGGACTGCAGCACGACTGGTGACCCCCGGTTCTGCCGCTTATTCGAGCCTGGCTGTTGTCGAGGAGGGAGTCATAGGTCTGCTCTATGAGCGGGATGGCTACAAGTCTATCGAATTTGTCTCCTTTAAACTTGCTGATTTTTAATCATTTATACGGGTGGAGCTTCCCGTTTACTTTAAGAATAGAAAACCAATTCCCATGGATACATTGCTAGACCGTTTTTTACGTTATGTCAGAATCGATACCCAGTCAGATGAGACCAGTCCTACTTTTCCGAGTACAAAAAAACAACTGGTTCTGAGCCGGATGCTGTTTGAAGAGTGCGAGCAACTGGGACTGGAAGATGTCACCATCAGTGAATACGGAATTGTGATGGCCACAATTCCCTCCACCGTGGAAGCAGATGTTCCCGCGATCGGTTGGGTGGCACACGTAGATACCTCCCCTGAATTTTCCGGCACGAACGTCAAACCAATCGTGCATGAAAATTATAACGGCGAAGACCTGGTCCTGCCCGGTGATCCGTCACGAGTGTTGCGGGTCAGCGAAGAACCTCGTCTGAAGCAGATGCAGGGGAAAACGGTGATTACCACCGATGGGACAACGCTCCTGGGTGCAGACGACAAGTCAGGCGTGGCTGTGATGATGTCTGCCGCAGCGCAACTAATGGACGATTCTTCCATCAAACACGGCCCCATTCGACTCTGTTTTACCTGCGATGAAGAAATCGGTCGCGGTATCGAAAAGCTGGATCTGAATGCATTTGGGGTCTGTTGTGCATACACGCTCGACAGTGATGGCAGTGGACGTATTGATTCCGAAACATTTTCCGCAGATCAGGCCGTGATTACCGTCAAAGGCGTGAATACTCATCCTTCTGTCGGGAAAGGGGTGATGGTCAATGCCAATCGCATTTTGTGCGAATTAATCGCCCAGTTACCGACAGAAACGTTAAGTCCCGAGACCACTGAGGGGCGAGAGGGATTTATTCATCCCTATCATATTGAAGGCAGCGTTTCCGAGGCATCAGCCCGATTGATCTTACGTGATTTTGAAACAGAAAAACTGGCGGAATATGCCAGTCTTCTGGAATCACTGGCTGAACCACTTCGTCAGAAATATCCCAGATCAGAGATCAACATAAACATTCATAAACAATATCGAAACATGCGTGATGGACTGCCCAAAGAACCGCGTGCTCTGGAGAAGGCGATTGAAGCAACGCGGGCTGCCGGTCTTGAACCTAATCTGAATGTAATCCGCGGTGGGACGGACGGCAGTCTGCTGACCGAAAAAGGATTGCCTACCCCGAATCTCTCCAGTGGGCAGCATAATCCGCATTCACCGCTGGAGTGGACCACGGTAGAGGAAATGCAGCAGGCCGTGGATGTCCTCGTGCAACTGGCAATTCTCTGGGGGGAAGAGGGTTGAGTTTCCAACTGACGAGTTGAATGAATCCGGGATCCTCTTCACATTTTTCCTGATGTTGCTTCCTCTGGTTCGGGTTATGCTGGTTGTCGGAGTTGGCGAAACTGGATAAACCTTCTGGTTCCAGCTGCGCGTGTTGTAATAACGAGTTAAGACAACGGCTCTTCCTCCTGCCGTATTTTGTCTGATCCTGTTTTCAAACGGTCATTTAAAAATGAATCGGTTGCGCAGGTCGTAGTGCATCTTCACGAAAACGATTGTTTGACCATCGAATTTTTGTGGCTTATGTTAAACATATCGGCAAGATACTTGTTTAAATAAACGCTGTGCATTCTTTGTGCAGCGCGAACCGGCGACTTTTACCTGCCTGCTTTCGATGAGCCCTGCTTGTGGCGGCCTTCAGCAACAGGATAAAACGTCGGTTATAGAGGGGGAACCATGTTTTCTACTACCAAGACGCGACTTCTTAAGAGATTACAATCGAGTCATTTGTGGGTTTATTTACTGGGTTGTCTGCTGGCTGCAGGAGCTGATTTTGCTGCCGCTGATCCTGGTGAACTTCCTATTGTAATTCCCGTCACTCAAACCCAGGCGATTGCCAAAGGGGAAGAGTTTGAACGGAATCGTCAATGGATCAAGGCGATTGAACATTATGAAGAGGCCTTGAAGGAGTGGCCTGAGAACGACAACATCAAATACGGTTTGCGTCGAGCAAAAATTCACTTTGGCATCGACCGTCGTTACGCAGATGACAGCTTTTCAAAAGTGCTGCTGAATCAATCACGAAGAGAAGCATTTATACTGTTCGATGAAATTCTATCTAAAATTCAGTCGCACTTCGTCGACCCGCTGAGTACGACTTCCTTCGTGGCTCATGGTACAGAAAGTCTGTATCTGGCTTTAGCCAATGATCAGTTCATTAAAGCTCATCTGAAGGGAGTGCCGCCAGAGAAGGTTCGCACGGTCCGCCGGATTCTGAGAGAAAATTACTGGAATAAATCTGTTTCCAGTCATCACGGGGCACACCAGTTGATTATTGAAGTCTGCACGATGTCTTATCAGCACCTGGGGCTGCGGGATACTGCTGTGATTTCAGAATACATGTTCGGAGGCTGCAATGCCCTGGATGACTACAGTAGCTTTCTGACCCCGGAACGTCTGGGTGACCTCTACGATAATATTGAAGGTGAATTTGTCGGCATCGGGATCGAAATGAAAGCCGAAGTCGGTGAAGGCATGCTGCTGATCAATGTTTTGCCAGACAGTCCTGCTGAAGCAGCCGGGGTCCTGTCTGGAGATCATATCGTAGCCATCGATCAGAATGACTGTCGAAACATGACAACCGATCAGGCTGCGAATCTGCTGCGGGGAACTTCAGGCAGCCAGGTTATTCTGGAACTGGAAAGCCCCGGCAGTGACCGGACGCGTACCGCACGGGTCACACGTAAAGCAGTCCAGGTGAAAAGCTTTCCGATCGTCAAAATGCTCGATCAGGAAAATGGAATTGCCTACATCAAAATGACCGGTTTTCAGAAGACCTCTGCAGCTGAACTGGATGCTGCCCTGCATAAACTTCACGGCGAAGGGATGCGGGCACTGATCTGGGATGTGCGTGGTAATCCCGGTGGATTACTGTCTGCCGCCGTTGAAGTGCTGGATCGTTTCCTGGAAGAAGGAAAGCTTGTCTCCACGAAAGGTCGTGTATCTGATCAGAACTGGAGTTACACCGCGCATCGTCCCGGTACCTGGAAAATTCCGATGGTATTACTGGTCGATGAAAACAGTGCCAGTGCCAGTGAAATTGTAGCGGGAGCGTTGACCGATCATCGTCGTGCGACCGTTGTGGGACGAAAAACCTATGGAAAATGGTCTGTGCAGAGTATTTTCCCGATCCGTGGTTCGACTGGTTTACGTCTGACAACTGCCAAATTCTATTCGCCTCAAGGTAACACTTATGGTAAGATCGGGATCAAACCGACGATCACGGTTGAAAAAGATGAACTGCAGACAGCCATGTATGGCGCGTCGAGAGAACAGAAGCTCGCTGCAGATTCTGATATCAAACGTGGCTTACAAATCCTGCAAAGGCAATATGCAGTAACACCATGATGGATGAACGTGCCGCCTGGCTCACACAGGGAAAAGGAACAACCCCCGAACTGCGGTGGTCATTCTCAACAGAAGCTCCTTTACTTGCGCTGGATCTGGCACGGGAAACCGGAGAAATACTGGCCGCCGATATTTCGGGCGGCCTTTATTTATTGGATCGGCAGGGACAGTTTCTGCACTTGAACCGTGGTATCAGGGATGTACAACTGGTCCACTGGAGTGATCGTGGCAAACTGGGGGCTGCCATCTACTCAGACAATAATATCTGCTGTTTTGATCGCGATCTGAATGTCTTATGGGCGATCTCTTTTTCAGTGGAATGTCTGGCGATTACCATGGATGCCTACGGAGACTATCTGGCCGTCAGTCTGGCCAGTGGTAAAACCATCCTGATCGACTCTCAGAAAAAGAAAGTCGCCAGTTTTGAAACGATGCGTCCGTTGAGTTATCTCGAGTTTCAGGTGACTGAGCCCAGGTTGATCGGGGCTGCGGAAAATGGCTTCCTCTGTTGTCATGATCTCGAGGGAAATTGTCTCTGGACCGAGAAGCACTGGTCCAATTGTGGGGGGATTTCCATTTCAGGAGATGGACAGCGGCTCTATCTGGCTGGATTCAACTATGGAATCTTAATTTTTGATCATGATGGTGAATCAGCGGGGACGCTGGTTTTTGAAGGGACGCCTAAAGTCCTGGCCTGTGATTTCTCGGGGAATCGGATCGTTGCCGCCACGATTGAACAGGAGCTGTACTGGTTAAATCAGGAGGGAAAGCTGATTTGGGGAGGGCTCATCCCGGATGAGGCGATTGAAGTGGCCTGTGATCCGTTTGGTCAATGGTGTGTTTGTGGTTTGAAATCGGGGCTCGTACAGTGCCTGGACTGGAGTGATTCGATTTAAGCAGATTTCCGCTTCCCGGGCACCTGCTGTTGTGATGTGCAGTCCCCATTTTATTGTAGAGTTCGGTTGAAAAGAACGAGGGTCTATTTTGACTCTCCCCCGCCAGGAGCTTATGATATATGTTCTTCTGTCATTCGGGTTTAGACTGTGTCCAGTTTTACTGTAGCGTCACTTTGTCCATTTGGACCGGGTATCATGTTTTGAGCGACTCTATGGTAAAAAGTGATGTGCTCTAGGTGGTTCCAAATCAATTCTTAACTATTTCTAAAAGCGTTCGACTTACGTAAGGCGTTTTTTGAATCCGTCGATTCAGACATTTCTGGGGCAGGCAATGGCCAAGCAGAATGAAAATACACCTGAGAAAAAAAAACGCCAGTCCGCGCGCGTACCCAAACTGGATTCGCTGGGCAAATACAAAATTGAAAAAGAGATCGGTGCCGGTGGAATGGGAGCTGTCTTTCTGGCCCGAGATACCACGCTGAATCGACTGGCTGCGTTAAAGATTCTCCCCCGTGATAAAGCCGAAAACCCTGTTCTGGTGAAACGGTTCAAAGCCGAAGGTCAGGCAGCCGCCCATCTCCGCCATGAGAATATTGTTTCGGTTTATGATGCCGGCGAAGAAGATGGGTATCTTTATATCGCGCTGGAATATGTTGAGGGAACAGATCTTCATAACCTGATCAACAAACGAAATCGGATCCCCGTCCGCCGCTCGCTGGAGATCATCACTCAGGTAACAGAGGCTCTGTCACATGCGTATCAGCAGGGAATCGTCCATCGTGACATCAAACCTGCCAATATTCTGATTCGCACGGACGGCGTTGTTAAGTTGACAGACCTGGGGTTGGCACGTTCCATCGATGACAACACAGAGACGAGCATCACCCGGGCCGGGACAACCGTTGGAACCGTTGACTATATGGCTCCAGAACAGGCCCGTGACAGTAAAGCTGCTGACATCCGTAGCGATATCTATTCACTTGGTTGCACGTGGTATCATATGCTGACGGGCCGGGCCCCCTTCTCTGAAGGTAGTCTGACCAATAAGCTGGCTGCACATGCCACGTCTCCCCCACCCGACCCGCGGGAACTCAATGAGCGTGTGCCGGAAGGAATGGTCGCCATCATTCATCGCATGATGGCCAAGCCGCAGGCAGATCGCTACCAGACACCGGCTGAACTTCTGGAAGACTTAAAGAACTCGAATCTGAAACGCTCAAATCTAGGCAATGATGTTCTGGAAGCATTGGCAAATGATGAGTCGGATGGAGAGCAGCCTACTCTTGAATCTGATCAACTTCCGGCTGCAGACAGTAGTGATTTCCTGATCAATCAGTTCATACCCGACTACAGCAGTCAGGCTGATGATGAGTATGAGGATGACAGCGAGACGCATAATCGGCTCAGTACCAGTTTTGACCTGCAGCAGCTGGCGGGCGAAGTCGAAGTTGAATTCGAATCAGATGTGACAGTACCGGGGCTGAATCGACCTGCCAAACCGGCCAAACCAGCAAAAAGTAATAAACAGGTCGAACGCAGACGCTCTTCTGCGAAACGTCAGGAGCCACAAGAGGAAGAGGAAGGTTCCGTGATTTCTGATTCTGCGATGAAAACGCGTCAGGCTGCGCGTTCATCGAAGCAGGAATCCCCTTCCTCCTCGACACCACGCAAGGGGACCAGACCTGTTGCTCGAGAAAAACAGATACCGGATAAAACGGGATCGCGCAAAAGTCAGGGATCTGCGACACGTCCCCCGAAAAGATCCTCGAAAACACAAAATGTCACTTCAGTGGATGAGCCTGCCACGGGTGATCAGATTGCCGTCGATTACAAACAGATTATCATGCTGGCGGGGGGAGTGTTGCTGTTGATTCTCCTGATCTGGTGGGGCATCAATGCACTAAGCTCATCAGGGGACGGACTTCAACAGGGGCCTGTCAGTAATCCATTTGTCACTGCGGAACAGAGTCAGCAGGGGAATTCACAAAATGCTGCCGATCAGCCAGGGAATACAGCTGACGGCGAAGAACCGGTTGAAGACTCTTCTCAAGCAGACGTTGCTGTGACGGAAGTAAAATCGGAAACAGATCCATCAAAACAAAAAGCAGGATCGGCAGAGTCCTTCAAAAACATGTCTGTTCGTGGGCAGGAAAAGAAGCATTTGCCTGACTGGGGACCTGGGTTTGCTGCTCTCTCAGGGCCAAATGCAGGGAAACAGGTCCAGCATCTACCTGTTTTGAAAGTGGCACGGGGGAAAAACGAAGCCGGAGTCTGGGATAGTTTGAACAACGCCTTGAAAGAGGTGACGTCCAGAGGCGCCGTAATCCGATTGTATGGTTCTGGTCCGTTTATGCTGAATTCACATCGGTTACGGGATATTTCTCAATTAATCATCATGGCAGATTCTGACCAGAAGCCGACGATTCTGCTCCAGGCGAAAAATGAAAACGAAAAGCAGAGCGAAGTGAACCTGTTTTCGTTTTCATCCGGTTTACTGCGATTTCAGGGGGTCCACCTGCTCTGTGATGTCTCCGGTCTTTCCGGTTCCGGGGTTTGTAATGTCCTGGAACTCAATCAGAGTGATCTCACATTTCAGGACAGTTCTTTTTCGCTGACCGGAACTACAGATCGAACGCTGAGACTGATCAACTCCAAAGGGGTACCACGTACAACGACGAATCGACCTGAAGGTGAATCCCGAATTTTGCTGGAAAACTCTGTGATCATGGGGCAGAAACTCGAAGCGGTTCGCGTGGATCAGATCTACGCGGATGTTTTGATCTCGAACTGCTTTCTCTCATGCAAGGGGGCAGCTTGTCTGGAACTGGAAAGTCTGGATCTGGCGCTGACACCTGGTCTGATATTGCAGGAGCGTAAGGTTCCCCGCACCGCCAGGATTTTTTCCAGTACCCTGCTCTCTGACCAGACTATATTCGCGTTGACTGGTCCACAGGAAAAGAAAAAACAGGTAACGTCTGATCAAGCAGAACCTGCCAGTGGCCAAACTGATATTGTTGTAATCAATTCGGTTTTGATCGGGAGCCGAAGTAATAAACAGGCAACAATGATGACGCTCAATAACTGGCCTCAGGATAAGCTGAGAAGTCAGAGCACAAGTCGATTTGGTGAGATCAAAGTACAGCTGGAAAATGCTTTGCTCTGGGGGTGGCCTTCGTATCTTCGTTCGACCGAACAGGGGAATTCGCAAAATGTATTTCAAATCGATTCTCAGCGTACCTGGCAGCAAAGCTGGGGAAGCCCTGTGGCGGCCGACATGTTTCAGCCTGAGCTACCTGCAGAAATTGATGAATTACTGACACCGTCTTTTGTGAAGCCCTTGCTGGATTTTTCAAAACAGAAAAGTGTCTACGCCATCTCAACGGACGGTGTGATTGCTGGTTGCGATCCTGCCAGGCTTGTCTCACTGACACAAAGCCAGCAGAGGCGGATCAAGGCTGTACTGAGTAAGCCTGACATCGAGCAGGAAATACAGAGTCAGTTCGCCAAAGCAAAAGCCGTGACGTTCGATATGACCAAAGGAAATCTCAGTGATTTTCTCAACAGTTCGGCGATTACCGGACCCACGCGGGTGAATGTCAGTGGTCAGGGAATCTGTTATATGTCACCTGTGACGCTGGAGAATAAACAGATTCATCTGGCATTTCAGCACAGCAAAGCAGAGAGTCCTCAAGTTGTTGAATTGAAATTACTCCCCTCTGCTGCAAAGTCACGGGCGAAATCGGGGATAGAGGCTTTCTTCGATTTAAAAAATACAACCATGGAAATATCGGGAGGGGCGTTTCGTGTTTCCCCGGATCGAAAAGGGGTTGTGCCACGACATTTTGTGGTCTGTCGAAACAGTCGCCTGGGACTGGATCAATGTGCTCTGGCTGCCCTGTTGTTGAATGATAACCGGTTTCAGTCCGCAATTTATGTTGAAAACGATTCCAATGGAAAACCAAGTCAGATTCAGATCGATCACTCATTTCTGACGACTTCAGGCAGGATCATTCAATCCGAAGCCAGTCAGCTGGATCTGGATATCCGTAACAGCCTGTTTCTCAGTCAGCAGGATATCTTTGCTCTTTCGGCTAAACCAGGTGGATCGGATGGAATTCGTGTTTCGTTGAGTCAAAGTACCTTTGCTCCGCAGGGTTCTGTTTTCGCGATTAAATCGGAATCTGCAAGCAGCAACTCGGGGCAATCTGCTATTCAGGTGATCGCTGAAGAATCATTGTTTCTGCCTGCTCCGGCTGGCTCTAATGTACGTTCTGATTTTTCCAACACAGCGTCGCTGATTTCGGCTCCTCAATCCTCGTCTGGGAGTGGGGCAATCGAGTGGTGGGGGAATTCGAACGGTTATATGGTCGAGCGATTCAATGCGATCGATCGGGCAACCGGTAGCTCTTCCGGGGCTGGAAATGATTTCTCTGCAGATATGAAGAATCTTTTCGGTGCAGACGCAGATCAGAATGAGTTGTCAATGCGCGGCGGGGTCATTTTGCAGGATCAGAAACTGCCCCCCATCGTCAAATTGCAGCCTGTTCATTTTCAACTCCTGCCCACATGCAAGGCGGCGACCTGGTCTGAATTGAAGCAGCCAGTGGGCGCTGATCCGACTGTGCTACAGAAGATCATTGAAGGCAAGCAGAGCCAGGATAAATCAGGGCGCCTCAAACGGGCATTCTGAGAGCGATCTGAAATTGTGACTGATCAGTTAGCAGCGGGAGGGTGATCTTCATCCAGTCGTGGAACAGACAGCGTGAAACGCGAACCTTTCCCGGCTTCACTTTCAATGCTGATTTCTCCGCCGTGTTCTCTGATGATCTTCTGGCTGACTGCGAGGCCGATTCCGGTTCCCCGGGCTCCCTTGGTTGATTCGAACAGATTGAATATTTTGTTGATCTGATCCTGGGGAATCCCTGGCCCGTTATCAGAGACCATGATCAGGATCTGATCCGCTTTACGCAGATAGGTGGTTTCAAGCAGGACCATGCCGTTCTCAGAGCCTTCAACCGCGTCGATGGCATTGATGACGATATTTAAAATGGCCCGATGAATTCCTTCGTGATCGTAAACGGATTCCGGCAGATCTTGAGACAGTTCACATTTGAGCTGCACACCACATTCCTCGGCACGTGCCTGCATCAGTTCAAACACGTCATTGACCGGGGTGTTAATAGAACCAGGTTCGAGGGCCGGCTTGCGCTCGGTGCTGAACGTGAGCATGTCCATCACCAGGTGATAGATTTTGTTCTGATTCTTCTCGACAATGTTCCAGCCTTTGCGAACCAGATCTTCCTCGGATTTATTGAGACCCATGTCGATCAGATAGCTGCCGCCGCGAACTCCCTGCAGAATGTTTTTGATATGATGGCTCAAGGTGGCGATCGTCTGTCCCATTGCCGCAAAACGTTCTGCCTTCAACATGGCATTCTGGAAGCGGTAGTTTTCGATAGCCAATGCAGACTGTCTTCCGATAGCCACCAGCAGTCGCAGATGCTCTTCGCTGAATTTTTCGACGGCACCATTTTTCAACAGCATTTCGGGATGTGAAGTCGTCGTATCAACATAGATGACCCCCATCAGTTCATGGCGTCCCTGCATCGGAACGCACATCGCTTCGCGAATACCAGCCTGGAGAATGCTGCGTCCCCCTTCAAACCGCTGATCGCGTTGTGCATCGGAGGTGCGCACACCCTGTTTTTTATTCAGTACATAATCCACAATGCTGTGCGACACAGGCATGCGCGGACCTGATTTTTTTTCTTCACGGCTGCTGTAGATCTGGGGCAGGATTTCACCAGTATGCGGATCGGTAATCAGCATGCAGCCCCGGTCTGCACCGACCGTGTTGATCGTCAGATCGAGAATTCGTTTCAGCAGCTCTTCCTGAGAAATAGTCGGACTGACGGAGGCCTCGGCGACCCGATACAGGGCCTGCAGATCGTTTTGAATTTCGTGTTGTTGTATGACACCGGATACATCGGCCGTGTCGAGAACAACCGAGTCAAACCGGTGGTTGACTTCATGAGTGATACTGGATGGGTTTGAATCCTCGTTACTGATCAGGTCAATTCGCTCGGCCATATAACGGGAATCTTCATCCAGTGACTGACTGGAGAAAAGCAGCAGACTGCGACCAATCTGAATGTGGTCGCCATTATTCAGTTTAGCTGACTGGATCTGGGTTCCATTGACCATCGTCCCGTTCGAACTGTTCTGGTCTGTAATGATATAGGAGCCATTTTTAAATGAGATCAGTGCATGCTGGCGCGAAGCTTCGGTGTCCAGAATGCGGATTTCATTGCGGACTCCCCGCCCTACTCCGGCTGGTTCCGTGCCAAGCTTAAAGCGAGTCCCCAGATCGACACCCTGAATCACCAGTAACGTCGCTTTGGCTACATCATTTCCAGATAACCGTTTCATATCGTTGTTTCCCAGTCAAAGACTGGATCCCCCCTCTAAAAAGAGGGCTTCTCTGTCTGCTGAATTCTCATGCGCCTGCCGAAGCTGATTCCTATTTATACAGATTACCTGACTGTAATGCTTCTGAGTTCATACGAAAAACAACAGTTTAACGTGAATTACGAATTCAGGATCTACAGTTGGGTAACGCCTTCAGAAAGCGATCAGATGTTGTATCTCAAGCAACTGGCGCTCGACTCATAGGGAGAGTCGCGAACCCTGATGCACTGGGGGTAATGCAATCCATCTGTGGAAGCATTAACCTTGCATAGAATCATACCGCAGGCAGGAGTCCTGTTCAAATCCCATCTGAGGATTCAGGGTTGATCACGCTGAAGAAATACACGGGCTCAATCGTTTGCAGGAGATTGCTGCAGCAGGCTTTCGATTGAGTCGATCAGTTCCGCGTACTGAAAAGGCTGCATCAGGAAGCGGGTCGATTGACTGGAACTGGTGCTTTTGGGTTTTCTGACTGAACCTATGACAACTTTCGGAACTTTGTTCCAACCGGGCTGTGATGTGGTGGGCTCGTTCAGGTCGTCATCATGGACAACAACAATGCTGGGGATTTCACAGGTGGAATTCAGGTCATTCGCATTCCGCTGGCGTACCCGGTCAACACTGCATCCCCGGGGTTCCAGAATCGCCTTGAGGACCTCTTCTGTTTCATTTAAGCCGTCAAAAACAACAACACGCTGACCGTTTACCACTGTTTGGGTTCCTTCCCATGTGCACTATATCCTATGAAGATCTGCACGCAGTTCAATCTTCATTCTGGCAGAGGGGGAAGATAGCTCGTTGTAATATTTGTGTCAAAATCAGAAACTGGAGCAGCATTTCAGTTTTTTGAAATATGTAAACTTTACAATGCGATGCTCAGTCTGTGTCCAGATTTACTATCGCGTCTCCAGGTCTATTGGGACCGAGTATCATCGATTGAGGGACGCTCAGGTTAAATGCGATGCGTTCTGGAAAGTGGTCGGCAACTGAGAGTTACCAGTTACCAGGGGCTGGGAAATTCTCGTTAAAGATTGGTTCCTGATTGATGTAATCATCGGCCCGTTTCAGGCTGTCCAGTTGCAGCTGTTTCCGTTCGTTGCTTAGATCCTCATCTGAGATACGTTCTTTGATTTCAGCCAGTGGAGCAACGTATTTCGGTTGTTTAACCTTCACATCGGTAGGGTAAAAGACGCCGGGATCCTTGATTTTCTGCTGAGTGGAAGCATCTGCCAGAGAGGCATAAGCAGTTTCAGGATAAATCCGCTGGTGATAAGTGCTGCTGAAGCCAGCGGGCTGATGATAATCGGGGATGGTCTGACAGCCAGTCTGGGCACAGGCTAGAATAGCCAGCATGACCAATAAACAGCTGCGATTTGACATAAAAGCTTCTCCCGATATAAAAAGCGGCCTTCAAAATATGAAGACCGCTTTTGTTTTATCGGTAGATAAGCCGTTTGATGTCGAATGAAATTTCAGCAAAAACGGCTTTCCGCTGATTAACCTTTTGCTGCTGCATAGCGCTTGGCAACTTCATCCCAGTTGATGACGTTGAAGAATGCAGAGATGTAGTCAGGACGCTTGTTCTGGTAGTTTAGGTAGTATGCGTGTTCCCAGACGTCGAGTCCCAGAATCGGAGTGTGTCCTTCGGACAGCGGGGTGTCCTGATTGGGAGTGCTTTCCACAACCAGTTTTCCGCCATCTACGGATAACCAGGCCCAGCCACTTCCAAATCGGGTGGCAGCGGCGTTGGAAAACTGTTCTTTGAAAGCGTCAAAGCTGCCGAAAGTTGCATCGATATCAGCAGCGAGATCTCCGCTGGGGGCACCGCCACCGCTGGGGGACATGATCGTCCAGAACAGGCTGTGGTTAGCGTGTCCGCCGCCATTGTTGCGGATTGCACCACGAATATCTTCAGGGACGGCACTCAGGTCACTCATCAGGTCTTCGATTGACTTGGCAGCCAGATCGCTATGTCCTTCCAGAGCAGCATTGGCTTTGGAAATATAGGCCTGGTGGTGCTTAGTATGATGAATTTCCATTGTCTTGGCGTCAATGTGTGGTTCCAGCGCGTCATAAGCATAGGGTAGATCGGGAAGCGAATAAGACATTCGGGTACTCCTTTGTGTTTCCGTGGAATGAGTCAAGGTTGTTAGTGACTTTACGTATATTGCCCGGTGTGTCGATCTCAATTTAATCAGGTCAATTTAAACCTGTGCAAATACGTCCTCTCTCTACCTCCATTGTAGAGGATTAAACCATTCTCACAACCAACTGGCTATGAACTTTTGACATAGTTGTCAGCCGGCTCCGGAGTTCAGGCAGGCAGCATAGTTGACCTTAGAGGGCTGTGGTCTACAATAAAACCAAGCTGTTTATTTCGAAATCAACTCCTGATTTTCAAGGATCTCCGCTATGAACCGGAAAGCGCTGATTGCTTTGCCAGTTTTCAATGAAGAACGCCATGTGGTAGAAGTACTGACTGAAGTCAAAAAGTATGCCGAAGTGATTCTGGTCGTCAATGACGGTTCATCGGATGGGACTGCTGAGATTCTGAAAACGGTTTCTGGTATCACCGTAATTACTCATCCGGAAAATCAGGGGTATGGAGCCGCATTGAAGAGCGCCTTCGATTATGCGGTTGAACACCAGAACGAGTACGATATCCTGATCACGATTGACTGTGATGGCCAGCATGAACCCGGCTTGCTGCCCGATCTGGTTCAGCAGATGCGTGATCGTTCTGAATCGGACCCCATTGATATCCTCTCCGGGAGTCGTTACCTGAAGTCTTTCAACGGTGACAGTATTCCCCCGGAAGATCGTCGCCAGATCAATGTCGCCGTAACAAATCGGATTAATGAGCAGCTCGGTTTCGAGATTACGGATGCATTTTGCGGTTTAAAAGCCTATCGCGTGGAGGCCCTGTCTCGATTCAATGTGACGGATCTGGGATATGCGATGCCACTGCAACTCTGGGTGCAGGCAGCAGCACACGCGATGAAGATTGTTGAATTCGCCGTTCCGCTGGTTTACTTGGAAGAAGAACGCAGTTTCGGCGGCTCACTGGATGATGCGATCAAACGGAAAGCCTATTATGATGAAGTGCTCGATCGTGAAATGCAGGCGGCCGGCATGACCTGCTGTGCGTCGGAGAATTGTAACGATCGTGCCGATTCTTATAGTGAGTGAATCAGAAGGCACGGTTTATAAGGTGGCCGGGGGAACGCATCAGCCACTTTCCACTTGAAATCAAATCAAAAGGACTCGACTTTCAGTTAGAGACTGGTCAAACTAAAGCATTATTGCAGACACGTCAGCTGTTCAGGCATTAACCTCAAAACAGCTGATTTCGAGATGATGCCCCAAACGGGTACCGAGCGAGCGCTTCCCTCCTGGAAATCTGGTTGTATGCCAGAAGTAACATACACTTGTTTAATTCAGCACTCCATTAAAGCATTGAAATGTCTTCAGTGACTCCATTCCCCTGTCAGAATCCTGATTCCCGATTTGACTCCGGCACTGAATCTGTGCCGGAACCAGAATGGGTGAAACAGGATCTGCGGGTGCCTAGATACGATGATGTGGTGTTTGCCCGCCCGGATCTGTCTCAGATCATCGGTGATGCAGAGGCAAATCGGGATATGTTTGAAGGCTGCTCCCGGGACCGTAGTGGAAAGATCATTTCCAGCCTGCGATCCTGGGCACGACGAGCCGTTCTGGAAGAGGCAGCCCGGTACACCGCCGAGCTGACAGGAACTCCGGTTGAGCTGCCTGCCGAACTGGATGAGCAGTTACTGTTTATTACAGGACACCAGCCGGCTCTATATCATCCGGGAGTCTGGATTAAAAATCTGTTGATCGGCAAAGCGGCGCAACAGACCGCAGGTCTCAGTTTGAATCTGATCGTCGATAACGACCTGGTCAGTTCGACGTCGATCAAAGTACCTCAAGGGACTCGGGATACCCCGTACTTTTCTGATGTGTCCTTTGATGAATCCGTAAAAAAACAACCGTGGGAAGAGACAACAATTCAAAATGAAGAATTGTTTCGTTCATTTGCCGATCGAGTCGATGCAGCACTCGCGGTCTGGCCTGAACTTTCCCCTCCCCTGCTCCGGAATATCTGGCCGGCAGCAGTAGCCCAGATGCAGAAATCAGAACGACTGGCGGATTGTCTGGCGGCAGCCCGACATGCACAGGAGCAGCAGTGGGGAATCGAAAATCTGGAACTTCCCATCAGCCGCATGTGTCAGACCGGGCCGTTTTTATGGTTTGCCTGTCACCTGTTTAAGAATGCGCACGCATTCCGATCGACGCATAACGAAGTTCTCGGCGAGTACCGCAAAGTGAATCGGGTGCGCAGTAAGACGCACCCTGTACCGGAACTGTCAGAATCCGATGGCTGGATTGAATCGCCGTTCTGGATCTGGAAAACGGGAGAGACACGGCGTCATCAACTGTTCGTCAAACGGGATCAGGAACAGATTCAGCTGTCGAATGGGACTGACATTATTGCCTCACTACCTATGGGTGAAAACTGCGATCTGTCTGCAGCGATCGAAGTGCTCAAGCAACTGCCTGGGCAGGGAATTCGCCTGCGAACCCGTGCCTTGACGACGACCTTATTTGCCCGGCTGTTTCTGGGAGATCTGTTCGTGCATGGCATCGGCGGTGCGAAATATGATGAGATGACAGATCGGATTTTTACCCGTTTCTTTCATCTGACTCCGCCGCGCTACCTGACACTGTCGGCGACCCGTTTCCTGCCTTTCAGCCAGCCGTTTGATGTCCAGCACTGCGACGAGACCTGCCTGCAGAGGATCCTGCGGGATCTGGATTTCAATTCCGATCGGCATCTGACAACAGAACAGCTTGCCGATGCAGCATCATTGGTTGAACGAAAGCAGGCATTGATACAGGCTCAAAAGACAGCAGAAAAACACGATGATTCGCTGGCTCAAGCGGAACGTCGCCGGTTGAACCGTCTGCGATTTCGCGAACTTCGCGAGATTGATGCCCAACTCTCTGTGCTGACCCTGCCACTACGCGAAAAGATCAACGGTGATCTGGAACTGGTTCATCAACAGATGCAGGCCAACGCAGTGATTCAAAGCCGTGAGATCTCATTTGTGCTTTATCCGGAACAGACGCTCCAGCAACTGTTCGAAAAGCTGGACTTCGCTTAAACGCAAAATTTTCTCTGCGTATTTACCTGTTTATTTGGCGACGCGTGTGATCCGTTCGAACAGAAACTGATGTTGGGAATTAAACAGACGCCGATATCCCAGCAGTACAGAGATTACCGTTCCCAGAGCCGTTCCCGATGCGATCAGGAACATAATGACGATCTGATATTTTACCGATTCCAGCGGACTGGCACCGGCGAGGATCTGCCCTGTCATCAAGCCGGGTAATGAGACCAGCCCCACGACCATCATCGAATTAATTATGGGGGTCATCCCCGACCGGACTGCGTTCTGCAGCGCTTCCCGGGCAGCTTCATTTCGAGTCGCTCCCAGTGAAAGACGGAGTTCCACTTCTCCTCTCCGCATCACCAGTTCTTCGCTCAAGCGGTCCAGACCCAGTGAGATTCCATTCAGGGTGTTTCCCAGAATCATTCCCAGGAGGGGAATCAGATATTGTGCCGGGTTTTCTGACCAGCTGTGCGGAGGGATGATGACCGTCAATGCAAAACCACTTACCAGCCAGGAGCTGACGAAGACAGCGATGATGCTGTTCCACCAGATTCCCGGGAAGCGTCTTTGCGAGCGTTGAACCGCAGTCAGACTGGCAATGAGCGTCATGCTGAACATCAGCAATAGAATGACGGGCCACCACGACAGTTCAAAAATCCATTCTAGGATCATGCCAATCAGCAGTAGTTGAACCACGGTGCGGATCGAAGCCAGCAGCAGCCGTTTTTCCAAGTTCAGGCTCAACCAGAAAGAGATGAATCCATTGATCATCACCAGCAGTGTTGCCAGAAAAATATTCAGTGGGGTTAAATCATACATCTGCTCTTCCTGGTCAGTTTATCGGGAGGCTGGATAGAGGGTTCAGTCAATGGTACTCCAGAATTGTAACTGAACCCGCTTCATCTTTTGATGTGGAAACCTTAACACAATCTGCATTTACCAGCAATTTGAGAGAAATGTGAATTCTCAAGACCTTAACTTTGCATTCATCATCAGCGAATAAATTGTTGGTAAGATTCGCCGCAACAATGATAGATGAGCAACGAAGAATAGAACACAGTCAGAGCTGTGACAGCCAGGAAGCGAGCCGCCCAGATCGCGGAATAATGTCATTAAGGAGGATGATATGATCGTGTCCCAGAACCAGCCCGCTGCAACAGTATCTCGAAAGATTCGATCGATTTTTGTCAGCGATGTGCATCTGGGATGTATGCATTCGAGAGCAGATGAATTTCTGGAATTTCTCAATACCCACCATCCTGAATCTCTTTATCTGGTAGGAGATCTGATTGATGGCTGGAAGTTGCGCAAAAAATGGCGCTGGCCGCAAATCTACAACGAAATCTTTGATCGGGTAGAAGAACTCAGCCGCAAAGGGACGGAAATATTTTATACACCAGGAAATCACGATAATTTTTTACGTGATTTCGGGAAGCGGTTTGGTTTCGTTACATTGTCTGATGAATTCGTGCATCTGACCGCAGATGGACGGCGTTTCCTGATCATTCACGGCGACCAGTTCGATAAGTTTGAAACGGGCGCCCAATGGTTATCGGTGCTGGCCTCTTTTGCTTATGACGTATTACTGACCGCCAACACATTGTTTAATCGGCTCACAAAACGTCAGGGACAGACAAAGTTTGCCCTCTCCTCTGCTGTGAAATCTCAGGTGAAGCACCTGATGCGGTTTATCAGTGATTATGAACGAAAGCTGGCTGACCATGCCCGGCTGAAACGGTGTGAGGGGATCATCTGTGGTCATATTCATGCTCCCAACATCCTTGATATAGACGGGATAAACTACTGCAATACAGGTGACTGGGTGGAACACTGCAGTGCCTTGATTGAGTACAGTGACGGTGAGCTGGAGATCGTTTTTTTCGATCAGGAAATCAGTCCTGCTCAGAAACCGGTTCCCCAGGCTCGACCGGAAAGAAGCATTCCCAAAACGTTTGTTGAAGCTGAGATGCCCGGGCTGCTCAGTCGATTCTGGAAAAAATGTCATCCCCTCAAACTGATCCGTCGCTGATCAGTTTTTTTATAGTCTCATTGGAGCAGATTTATGATATCTGAACGAATCAGCCGCAAAAGTTTTCAAATCGTGCATCAGGGCAATCTGGTTTATAATACCTGCTGGGAAGATCCCCGTCTCGATCGCCGAGCTCTCGAACTGGGGCCGGATGATGAAGTTCTGGTGATCACCTCTGCCGGCTGTAACGCCTTGGATTATCTGTTGGACGAACCTCGTCAGGTACATGCAGTGGACGTGAATCCCAAACAGAATGCACTGCTGGAATTGAAGCTGGCTGCGATTCGAAATCTGGATTATGAAGCATTCTTTGATCTGTTTGGCCGAGGCTACTCAAATGATTGGCAGAAGCTGTACTCACAGAATCTGCGTGCAGACTTATCACTGACCGCGCAGAGGTACTGGGACCGACATGGGAAGTTTTTTTCCGGCGAGGGGAAACGATCCAGCTTCTATTTCCGCGGTTCTTCCGGACTGTTTGCCTGGTTTGTGAACTGTTATATCGACCGTGTTGCCAAAATTCGGGATGATATCAATTCGCTGCTGGCAGCGCGCGATGTGACAGAACAGAGCTCTATTTATCAGTCCCGGAATCTGAATGAACTGCTCTGGACCCGGATGATCAAATGGTGGATGCGACGCGACCTGACGTTGTCCATGCTGGGAGTACCTCGCCCGCAACGGACGCAGATCGATCAATGTTATACAGGTGGGATCGTTCAGTTTGTCATCGATCGCATCGAAACGGTATTTACCAGTCGTTCGCTGCAGGATAACTATTTCTGGCGCGTGTATCTGACGGGAAGCTACGACCATGATTGCTGTCCTGAATATTTGAAGCCACATAATTTTGAACGGCTCAAGGCGGGGCTGATTGATCGTCTCACCGTAAATACAAATACGGTGGAAGGTTTTCTGCAGCAGCATCCCGGGACCATCTCCCGCTTTATTCTGTTAGATCACATGGACTGGATGGCCGGCGCGCAGCCTCAATTGTTGCAAAGCGAGTGGCAGGCCATCCTTGATAAAGCGGCACCGCAGTGCAGGATCCTCTGGCGGAGTGCGGGGATGCAGGTCGAATTTGTCGACCCGATCCAGGTTCAGCACCAGGGGCAACAACGGGAAGTCGGGGAGTTTCTGCAGTACCAGAATCAGCTTGCCACAGAACTGCATGAACAGGATCGGGTGAATACTTATGGCAGTTTCTATATTGCGGATTTGCTGGTCTGACATGCTCAAGCTGCAATTAACCAGGACGGTCAAACTGGGAAGGATCGATTCATGAATTACCTGAGCGCGCGGCTGAATGATGTCAAAACAGTGTGGCAATTATTAGCCTCCCGTATTGAAGGCCAGACACATGCCGAGAGGCTGAATTCGTTTTATCAGGGGCAGGCAGCCGGTTACGATCAATTTCGCAAACGTCTGCTGCATGGTCGCTGTGAGCTGTTTGAAAGTCTGCCGGTTACTTCGGGCGATATCTGGGTCGATCTGGGAACAGGGACCGGCGAAAATGCCGAATTATGGGGGCAGCGGCTTCAGCAGTTTCAACGTGCCTATCTCGTCGATCTCTGTCAGCCTCTGCTGGATGTCTGTTCTCAACGGATATCTGATCGGGGCTGGTCGAATGTGACAGCGGTCTGTGATGATGCGACCAGCTATATTCCTCCGGAAACTCAGGTGGATCTCGTTACCTTCTCCTATTCACTAACCATGATTCCCGACTGGTTTCAGGCAGTGAATCATGCCTGGGGTCTGTTGCGCCCCGGTGGCATACTGGGGATCGTCGATTTCTACGTCGCCCGAAAATTTCCTCAGGATAACCTGCAGACGCATGGCTGGTTTCAACGAAATTTCTGGCCCGTCTGGTTCGCAGGTGACAATGTGTTTTTGAATTCCGACCACCTGCCCTATCTGCTGGATCGCTTTGAATTAATTTCTCTCAAGGAATCACAGGGAAGTCTTCCCTTTTTACCCCTGCTCAAAGTCCCCTTTTATTCGCTGATTGCGAAAAAGCCTCTTTAAGTGCTTCCGGCTCTTTCCCGAAATTCAATTCTGCCATTCGCTCTGCTGAAAGACTTCTGGTCCCCTGCACCAATCTGTTATGATTGACCTGTGAGGAAATGGTGCAGAAAGCAATGGGGTATAAGAGAGAAGCAGGATGTTGATCGAAGCACTTCAGAATAAATCGTTATATGATCATCCGGTAGAATCGTTTCAACTGCTGGAGACACACATTTCCTGGGTGCTGCTGACCGGACCCTATGCATATAAGCTGAAGAAACCGGTCGACCTGGGCTTCGTTGATTTTTCCACATTGGAACTGCGTGAAAAGTACTGCCACGAAGAACTTCGTCTGAACCGTCGACTGGCACCTGAGTTGTACCGGAAGGTGATTCCGATTACGGGCTCCGAAGAGAGTCCCCAGTTGAATGGGACCGGAGAGATACTCGATTATGCGGTCCAGATGGTTCAGTTTTCACAAGACCGCCTGTTGAGTGTGGCGATCAGGGAAAACCGCTTAACGTCAGATCATATCAACCAGCTGGCGGAAGAGGTTGCCGAATTTCATGCGAACGTTGCCACTGCAGGTGCAGAACTGGAATGGGGCACGCCCGAAAGAGTGCTCGCCCCGGTGGAAGAAAATTTTCGGCACGTGAATGAGTTGTTTTCAACAGATGAGACAGTTCTGGGGAAACTGGACTTGATCCGAGCTGAAAATGAACGCTGTTTTCAGCAATCAGCATCATTGTTCCAGCAGCGCAAGGCACAGGGGTATATACGTGAATGTCACGGCGATATGCACCTGGGAAACATGATTCTGAGTGAGCGGGGAGTGACCCTTTTTGACTGCCTGGAATTTAATGCAGGACTGCGCTGGGTTGATGTGATGAGTGAAGTCGCCTTTGTTGTCATGGATCTGGAAGATCGCGGCCGGGCTGATTTTGCGATGCAGTTTTTGAATCGGTATCTGGAACTCACGGGGGATTATTCTGGAGTGCCCCTGCTGCGATTTTATCTGTCGTACCGGGCGATGGTTCGGGCGAAAGTTGCAGCGATCCGATTAAACCAGGCGGAACTGTCCGATTCCGAGGTTGCGGCAGTACACGAGGAATTTCAGTCGTATCTGGACCTGGCGAAAAAGTACGTCATCGATACCGAACCCCGTCTGCTGCTGACCCATGGAGTTTCGGGCAGTGGCAAGTCGTATGGCAGTGAGCTGCTGCTGGAAGGAATGTCGGCAATTCGCATTCGTTCTGATGTCGAACGCAAACGACTGCAGAGTGAACGACAGATCTCGGATACCGACCTGTATTCCGCAGAGACAACGCGGCTGGTTTATGAAAGGCTGGTCGATCTGTCACAAACGATTCTGGAGTCAGGCTGGACGGTGATTGTGGACGCCACAACACTCAAAGTCTGGCAACGGACTCTGTTTCACGACCTGTCAGAAAGACTGCAAATGCCGTTTCAGCTGGTGGTCTTTTCAGCGAAACGAGAACAGCTGGAATCCCGAATCAGGCAGCGGGAACTGAAAGGGAACGATCCTTCAGACGCCACAACGGAAGTTCTCCAGTTGCAGCTGGATGAACTGGAAGCGTTGAATGAGAGCGAACTCAAGCAGTCAGTCGCCCTTCCCGTCGATCAGGAATGGACGACTGAATTGCTGGTTCAACTGGTTAACTGCTCAGGGTGAAAATAAATAGTTTCCCCTGAGAAGCCTTGTGTCAGTCCCCTTCTGTGATCCATGTTCTGGCAGCATCCAGGTCTGAGAGTTCAAAGTATTTGATTTTGGCACTGGTAAATGGTTTACAGAATGTCGCCATACCCTCTTCCCATTTGCTGTCTCCGACCATCGCCAGACGTTCGATGTCCTTGAAGTGTTTGACATCAAATTTCACATCTTCCCACATCGCCCCCATTGTCCAGCCGTGAAAATCATCCATGATCACCAGGATGTGGAGTGGTCCATGCTCTTGAATCAGTGTTTCGACACTGGGCGTAAAATTATGATAATCCTCTTTCACCAGTTTACCTGACATCTTCAGTTCCAGGTAGTTCTGGTCAGCGTGGTGTATAAGATCAATCGGCATTGTTAGTCTCCTGAATCATAGTGAGAGAAATTGAGCAGAGGTCTGCAGTATCAGGTCTTTGGGAAACGATTCCGCCAAAGTACCTGAAAGACCCTTGTCTGGAATTAAGCATAATTGATTGTATTCTCGTTTCCAATCTGAAATCAAAATTATTAAGCAGATCTTCACCCGGGTAAAAAGAAACTTTTGATTACGGCTTGAAATTATCGGAAAGCTGGCCGGTCGGAAATGTCATGATCTTGTCTGCCAGCCGTTGGGCCTGACTGCGATCATGAGTAATCCAGACAAAAGCCGGAGCTGGTTCCGAAGTTTCAATCCACTGTAGAATGATAGATTCGAACTGTTGTGTGGTTTCCGGATCGAGCCCGGATGTCGGTTCATCCAGCAGCAGGACCTCGGGTGTCAGAATCAATGCGCGCAGTAATGCGACAATCTGCCCTTCTCCGCCGGACAGCGAGGACGACTTTTTTTTGAGGAACGACTCGGGTCTGCCGAAGGTTTTCAGAAAGTCCTGAATCGATGACGGATTATGGTCTTTCTGCTGATTGACCTGAAACTGAAAGGCAAACTGCAGATTCGATTCCACAGTCCCTTCAATTAAAACCGGTCGTTGCTGAAGATAAACGACTCGACTGCGATATTCGGGCAACTGTTTATCTTTAACGGGCTGATTGTGAAACAGGATACTGCCTTCCTGGATTTCATCCAGCATTGCCAGTGACCGCAGAAAGACGGATTTACCCGATCCGGTCGGACCAGAGATCGCCACACGGTCCCCTGGGAAAATTCGCAGTGACAGATTTCGATTCAACCAGTGACCGTCTGAAGCCTGACGTCCGATCTGACATGCTTCCAGTAAACAATTCTCAGGAGCCGATGCTTCTGCCATCAGACAAGCTGCTCCATTTCGATCTGCTCATAAAAGGTTTGTACGCTGGTTTTTGAGAGTCGGGCGGGCAAGAGTTGTGTCAGATTATCAGCTGCCGACGCCATTCCCCAGCGAATGGCATCGGGTACACTGCGGCCTTCGTGAATTCCGCAGGCGATTCCCGCTGCCAGGCTGTCGCCGCACCCAATCGGGTTGACGACATTCGCTTTCGCCGGTGTGAAGCGATAAACCTGTTGTTCCGAGCTCGCCCATAAGGCGTCTTTCCCTTGAGAGATCACAACCCAGGTTGCTCCCCTCTGGTTAATTTCCTGCATACCTTTGATCATCTGCTCGGTGCTGGAGAGGGAGCGGGCCAGAGTCTGTTCCAGTTCTTCCAGGTTGGGCTTTACCAGAAAAGGACTCTGAGTAAGGGCGGCTTCCAGTTCCGGTCCCCGCGCATCGAGAATGACCGGACAGTCTGTTTCCGACAGGAGATCTTGGTATAGAGTCGCGGGAGCACCCGCCGGTAATGATCCGGTCAGCACGACAACGTCCGCAGCAGAGACATGCTTGCGGTATTCATCAACAAACATGTCAACTTCTGCTGCTGAAACAGAGGTTGCATTTTCCACCAGTTCCGTCGTCTGCCCCGTCGATCGATCCAGTACTGTCGTGCAGATACGGGTCGGATTCTGCTGATTCAGGATACGACAGGGAACCTTAAGTTGTGTCAGATCCGCTTCGATCAGATCGCGAGTGTACCCTCCCGCCGAAAAGATCGTTTCACAGGGAATACCCAGATGGCAGATGGCGATCCCCGTATTGACCACCTTCCCGGAAGCCGACCAGTGCGCCGACTGACAACGGTTGACTTCGCCGACCTGCAGGGAATCTACTTCCAGAATCTGCTGCCAGGCCGGGCTCAAGCCGGCTGCGATGATCATGGTCAGTTACTTTCTACGGAGATAAAGAGACAAACGTTATCAAAAATGTCTGTCAGGGGACCAGTTCGCCTCGCAACATAATCTTACCGACCCGGATTCTGGTTCCCTGATATTTGGGGGATTTCAACTCCTCTGCGGGATTTTTCAGACGAAAAGCTACGGGATTGCGGTCAGGTTGTTCGGCATCGATTTCGACTGTCACCGTATGGACCTGATGGGGGTCCAGTCCTTCTGCCAGTTTCAATGTAGAAATACGATGGTAGGTGCAGTAACTGTCAAATCGTGGAGTCAGTTTCTCGCGCGGTTTGCCGTCCACGGTAATCTGAACCTGACCGCCATCAGGGCCCAGTAAGTCATAGAGGGCAGCCTGCGAACCACGGAATCGAAATGTGAGTTTACTTCCCGGTGCATCTGCTTCCCAGATCTGTCCCATCCGTCCTCCGAAGCGTTTCTGCAGAACATTGTCGGCCGGCAGTTCCTTCCAGTTTCCACTGAGCATGGAAGTCTCCAGAGGGACCATTTTCGCATCAGTCCAGTGCCCCATTACAAATGGTTGTTTCAGTTTGGAGCTGTGATCGACAGGCTGGGACGTGGTTTCCATCTGTTTGAACGCATCAGCGATCACTTCGGTGTAGATCTCATGCCCCTCGTCCAGGGGATGCACTCCATCTTTGGAAAACAGGACAATCCCTTCCGCAACGGGAGTCTCGGAGGTAAATTTGAGTTTGCCCTGCTGTTCGAGTTCTGCTGTTTTTAAAGCGACGTTGATTGAGGGGATTCCGTAATGGTCGGCCAGCAGTTCCATGGCGGAAGCGGCGCGTGGGTTTTCTCCTTTGCGCAGATCGTTTTCATAATTGACTCGAAATGTATAGACAAAACAGATATCCGTTTTCGGGTTTGCTTTCCAGATTTGGCGGACGATGCCATCCATGGATTCCCAGATGGATTCAGGCTCGCGACCGCCATCATTGACCGCGAATTCCACAAACACCAGATCCGGATGATGCTGCAGGACGTCATGTTCCAGGCGAAAGGCACCCAGATCACTACCAGTGCCACCGATGGCAGCATGGATTTCGTGAATTTTCGCCTTGGGAAATGCTGACTGCAGCCATTTGGTCGTTTTCACTCGCCAGCCATTCGCAGCCGTGATTGATCCGCCCAGATAGGCGACGCTGACGTCGTCCCCGGATTTCAGTTTCTTAATGGTGTTGCCGATTCCCTGTCGTGGTTTGACCAGTTCTGCTTTGACCGCGTGATATTCAGGCGGGTCTGCCTGAACTGGGGCCATTGAGAACATTGCCAGCAGGGTAAGTACGGTCAGTTTGATGGTAGTGGTATACATGAAAGATTTCTCCGTGAGTGCGAACAGGAAGAGTCTATTCTAACGAATATCGGGCCAGAATGAAATGAGCCGACGCGTTCAAAGTGAAGTGTCTACTTCTGGTTTTACAGTAGTGACTCCAGGATTTGTGTCAGTTCCTCATCCGGGATTTCGCGTGGGTTTCCGCTCATACTGTTTCCCCGCGAACTGGCTACGAGATCGGGAATCTGCGCTCGTGAGACACCGACATCAGAAAGCCGGCGTGGAATCTGGATCCGGTCATTGAGTTGCTGGATTTCGGTAATCAGAGCTTCTGCAGCCTGTTCTACAGAGAGAGTCTGCTCAGGATGAAGGGACCGGTAGATTTCAGCATATTCCTGCTGTCGAACTGATAAATTCGCTTTCAGTGTCGCGGGTAACATCATTGCACACGCCAGGCCATGCGATATTTTGCAATGGATGCCCAGGGCAGGCGCGACTCCATGAGCCATTCCCAGACCGGAGTTGGCCAAAGCGATTCCCGAGAGTAACGCAGCATGAGCCATGGCTTCGCGACCACTGCGGGAGTTACCGTTCTCGACGGCTTCGGGCAATGCCGGGATCGCCAGTTTGAGCCCCTGCAGACAGAGTGCCTGCGGGATAGGCTGTGCACGACAGGAGATGTTGCTTTCCAGTAACTGGGTAATCGCATCCATTCCCGTACGGGCAGTGATTTCCGGGGGCACCGAACAGGCCAGCTGCGGGTCGCAGAGTACGATATCAGGAATCATCTGCTCGGCACGCAGGCTTTTCTTGAAAGGAGGAGCATAGCTGGAGATGACGGCATTTTTCGTCGCCTCACTCCCGGTTCCCGCGGTCGTGGGGATCGCCAGGAGTGGCATAGGTGATGCAGCTAATTTCAAGCCCTTGCCAACCCCCTCCAGGTAGTCCAGAACCGTATCGCTTTCCTGATTGGTGATCATGGCAGAGGTTGCCTTCGCCAGATCGATGCCTGAACCTCCGCCGATTCCGATCAGAAAATCCCCTGCACCGGCTCCATGGTGCCTGAGAAGATTGGTCGTCTGATCGACATCCGCCACTTCGGGTTCATTGGAAATCGTGCGAATGAATTCACTCTTGATATAGGCACGGGAAAGCAGTTGACGTAATTCTTCGATGGTTCCCGCAGATTCCAGTGAACGGGAACCGCTGATGATAAAAGCCCGTGTTCCCAGCGAAGCCGCCAGATTTCCAACTTCCTGAAAGCGACCCCATCCAAAGCAGATCTGTTGCGGTGCGAAAAAATTGTAATTCATAACTGTCACTTAATAAAAAAAGGATGCACCCCAGCGGATGCATCCCCTTATGTTGAGAGCGGAGTTCGTTCGATTATTTCTTTTTCAGTTCGGTTTCAATCGCTGTTGTCACTTCGTCTGACTGTGGATTGACACGAGTCCGGAAACGGGCTGCGATTTCACCGTCGCGGCTGATCAGGAACTTTTCAAAATTCCATTTCACAGGACCAGCGGTTTTGGGATTTGTCTTTTTCGAGGTCAGGTACTGATAGAGTGCATCGGCATTTTCGCCATTCACATCAATCTTGCTGAACATATCAAAGGTGACGCCGTAGTTCTTGCTGCAGAATTCAGAAATCTGAACGGCGGTACCTGGCTCCTGAGCACCAAACTGATTGCAGGGAAAGCCGAGAACGACCAGACCCTGATCTTTGTATTTTTCATGGAGGGCCTGCAGATCTTTGTACTGTGGAGTCGCCCCACACTTACTGGCAGTATTGACGATCAGCAATACTTTGTCTTTGTATTTACTCAGATCGACCTCTTTCCCTTCCAGTGTCTTGACGGTGTGATTCAACACGGGGGGAACTGATTTTTTATCTGATTGCCCTGCCAGGCTCAGGGAACAGGTCAAAGCCAGCATACCGGCCAGCATCGTCAGCGATTTGAGGTTTCTCATCGATCTCTCCAAGGTTTAAGGATCCGGGCAAAATGCTCGGCCCGAAATAAGTAAAACGAATTGTACTTTACGATCGCATCTTGCGAGAACGGCTCGATCCATCGACTATACGCAGTATTATAGTCAGATCTCAAATAAAAATAATACTATTAGTTCGCAAGAGAATCAATTGTCTGGAAGCGATTTAGGAGGGAGGTTTAAGTGTTGTGCGGGACAGGAGAGGCAGGCAGGCTGGTGGGATCAGGAGAGGCGTCTGGCCAGGTTTGCTTTGTAATAGAGTGTGCGAAACAGATCCGAGATCGGGAAACCATCCATGGTGGAACCCACCTCGATTTCCTGCTCGTTGATCCAGCGGTTTCGCAAATCGTTTTCCAGCAACTTTCGGGCAGCTGAGTTCAGTTCCTGAAAGTCAAATAATTCAACGATATAATGTTCAGATGAATCATCCAGCGTCGATTTTTCACTGAAAGCCAGGTGAGCCAGTGGTTCCTGTGAAAGGATAAAGTCTTCAAACGGAACCAGTTCGAATGTCTTCTCCAGCTCGGAAATCAGGCAATGCTGAAACGTTTCGTAAGGTCGTTTCTTATCACCCGGCAACATGAATTCCTGACGCTCATAATTCCAGTGGGCCAACCAGTGTGTCTTCTGATCGACGGAATTCTGAAGCAGGATAAATGAACCTACAAAGTTCCCCATCGGTGAAAATGACCTTTCTCGATCATGAGTAAATGTCTTGCAGATAAGTGATTTCAGATACAATTGGCCCGTTCAAATTTTACCATTGACGTTGTTCAAATTGGCTCTGAATTCCTTGAAAACAGGTACATCAGGTCAGAAATCGGTTTGAAATCACAGATTCCACGCTATTAGCGGAATCTTCGATTTACCGTATTCTGAGGGAAATTCAGATTTTACTATCTTTTTACTGTTTCCCATTGCATACGAAGAATCTTGTTTGTAGAATTACGCATAAGTACTCACGGATGTAAAATGTTTGCTTGTTAGTACCTTTTAACCCCCATTTGACCCTACCCCCTATTTGACCCGCCCCAACGGCAGAAGTGGATGAATCGTCACAATGGTTCTGATTCTGCCCAAAACCTTAAAGGCTCGCCCCGTTATGAAAGTTCATCTTATCAGCGATCATCCTGATTTGCCGGACATTGAGATTGGTACCGAAGACTTACCGGTCGTACTGGGTAGAAGCAACAGCTGTGAATTACGGATCCTCGATCCGATGCTCAGTCGACAGCAATGCGAATTAACGTTCCTCAATAACGCCGTCCGAGTCCGCGATCTCGAATCTACCAATGGGACCATTGTGAATTCTGCTGTCGTCCATGAAGCGCCCCTTTACCCGGGTGACATCCTGACCATCGGCATGGCCAATTACGTCGTCAGCTATTATGACGGCGAAGGGCAGGAAAGTTTCGAAGAAAGCTATTTCTCCGAGAACTCGATTTAGTTCTGCTGTTTTGCTCTGGCTCGACCGATAGATTATACTCAAATCTGTTGTTGCCTGCGCGCCCGTACTGAATCGTGGGATTCACTAAGATGACTACCTGTTACAGGTGTTGTCGAATCGCACTCTCTTCCAGAAATCAGATTCTTATGCAATCCGAGGAACTGTTTGATGTCGTCGATGAGCAGGATCGCGTTCTGGAACAGCTCCCCCGCTCGGTCGTTCATGCCCGCAAACTGCTGCACCGGGCGGCGAATGTCTTCGTGTTCAATTCCCAGGGAAAATTACTGCTCCAGTTTCGCTCTGCCACCAAAGACGAGTATCCGCACTGCTATACCTCATCTGCCTCCGGGCATCTGAGTGCCGGGGAAGACTATCTCGAATCGGCGCAGCGGGAAATGCAGGAAGAGATCGGCATCGATACACCACTCGAAAGGCTGGAGAAATTCCCGGGCACCCCGGATAACGCCTTTGAGCATACCGTGCTGTTTCGAACTGTTTCTGACGGCCCGTTTACCTTTGATCCTGTGGAAATTGAACGGGGAGAGTTTTTTGAACTCACCCGCATCGATCAGATGCTGACAGAAGACGAAAGTCAGTTCACTCCTCCATTTCGACAGCTCTATCGCTGGTATCGTGAGAACTGTTCCGACTGAGACGACTCAGATCACTTCCAGTTACTCGGAATCGTCCAGCCATTGACCGGCGATAAACAGCATTGCCCCTCCCGAAATCTGCAGCAGAAATCGCAGGCTGGAGCCGCCAATATGTTCCTGAACCGGTGTCGGTGCAATCATGCCGGCGATGATCAAAGCTGTAAGCGCGCCAGCCAGATTGAGCAGCAGAAACAGCTGTTGAGGTCGAAAAGCTCTGGCGGGAAACGCAAACAGGGAAATCAATAATGCCCACCATTGCAGTCCCCATCGCCACGCTTCCAGGAACATGCATTCCAGCAGATGGGTGACCGCCCACTGCAGAGCCGCCACCCCCTCGGTCAGATTCGTGATCTGCATTCTGCTGAAATACGTCATCTCCGTGGTGGCAGGCAGATGTTTCCGATACAGCAGCCAGGGAGTAATCAACAGCAGTGTAGTCAGACCGAATTTGACTGCAGTCAACGCCATCGATAACAGTCTGTCACGGAAATAAAACAGGCTGATCATTGTGAACGCAATCAGATCGATCAGGAAAAACGCAATGCCCTCGTCTTTGGTAAAGACCGTCATCCCGGCCGACATTCCCGCGACCAGAGGCAGTGTTTTAAGTACTGCAGGATCAGGTTCTGTTCTTTTTAATTCAGAAAGAAAACTCCAGAGATAGAGCAGTGTCATCGTATGAAAACAGGAGACAGGGCCATCCCCCTGGCCTGATAAAAAACCGTATTCCCAGGGGACCATCGAAGGGACGGTCGCCAGCATCAGGGTAAACATCCAGGTCCGCGCCGGTTGTCGAGTAGTACGCTGCAGGACTCCTTGAAAACAGAGCACCATGCCCAGGTACAACAGTGGGAACATGATCTTCGACCAGCGGTCATTGACTTCCCCCAGCAGCAGATAAAAGTGGGTTTCATTCAATGGAATCAGTAACGGGTATTTCGGGTGGTACTGCACAAAATCAGGATGCAGCAAAGCCTCGTTCTGCAATGTTCCTTCCTGAAACAGCACGATCGATTTGAGGCCGAAAATGGCACGTTCATCCCAGAACCGCTGAGGAGTCATCAATGACTGGATCACAGTCGTCAGACCCAGGAACAGCACAATTGCCAGACAGAGTGTTTTGAAATCCTTGTCAGCGGCAGAAGTTTCAGTTTCTTCGGCAGTCTTCCGGGAGGCACGGAAGCGGACAAGCAGCGTTCCCGTCCCCAGAATCAGCCCCAGAACCATCCAGAAACTGGCCAGGATCGAGGAGTAGCGGAATCCGATCCAGCCCCACAGGAAATAAAAGAACGCAGTAGTGCCGAAGCCGAACACCAGTCCGAGCCCCAGCAGTTCCGTTAGAGAAGTTTGTGTTTGAGTAGACCGGAAGATCGGGGCGAGCAGGACCTGAGCTACGGTCAGCCCCACGCCCCAGATTCCTGCTACAGACAGCAGTACCAGCATCAGATCAGTCAAGGTTTCGCCCCCTGTTTCTGGGGGGCAGCCTCGGGAGTCGCTGTCGGTTTCTGGTATTTTCTCAAACGGACATTATAGGTTGGCTCATAATCGGGGCCATACAGGCTTTGCATGAACTCGAGCCATCGCGGGTCTTCCCGCAGGCGATCTTTCTCCAGATAGTCTTCCCCTTCAAAATATTCCAGAATGTAATCTGGAGCGATCTGTTCCAGATACTCCGCTTCGAGATCGGGCAGTCGATATGCTTTCAGCTGGCGCTGCTGAAATTCTTTCGGGATGACAAACTCACTTTCCGGGTGGAGCGGATGAAACAGTTTTCGAGGCAGCAGGTAATAAGACAGGAAAAACAGTTTCTGGTCACTCAGTACCAGGATGCGGGCATCGTTTTCAGTTGCCTCTTCCACAAAGCGGATCACATCCCGATTGGAATCACTGATGTTCGGCATGATGTTACTGCCGGAATCAAAATGGTACCACGGCCAGTCTTCAATTCGACGGTTGACCCCTTTTGTAAAATGGACCAGCCCCAGAACGAACCAGCTGATCAGCAGAAATCGAAACAGGCAGGTTCGGCCCGGCTGCTGTAGCGAGGTTAACTGTTTCAAAATTTGCCAGCTGTGAGTGGCAAGCTGCACGACTCGCTGGTAAAAGACGAAGCCAGCGATTGTCACGAGTGCCAGCAGGGGCAGCAGGATGCGTAATAGCACAGTCACCGCCTGCCCCTGTTCATGGGCGGCAAACTGGGAATATTGATCCGGGTTGGCCCGTTCAATCATCCAGATCTGAAAGTATTCTACCGGCATCATCCAGACATAAGCCGTGCCCGGAATCGATATCAAGAGCAGTAGAACCAGGATCAAACGCACCAGACGGGACATTGAGCAGTCTCAAGAGCAGAACTTTACCGGTATTGGCAGGGACGTTGAAATGCAAATCCCGAGTCTATGGCTCAGTTCAACAAATGTCAAGAATCGGAATCATGAGTAATAGACGTCGGTATAAGGCAGGTTCACGATTCGGCCGGATTTCAGTAAGGGACCGAAAAAATTGAGAAGACGAACGGCTGCAGAACTGCTACACTGCTTTGTTGAATATCTTTATCAAATAGTAGGAGTCGATTTGAGCTGAGACAATCTGATACACGGTGGTTTCTTTAACTATTTCTGCTGTGAGATGTTATTTGTGCGCACGCAAATCAACAAAGATAAAAGGTTGAAAACGAAAGGCTGGTATTTCCTGGTCTGGGGGACTCCCTTGCTGTTCGCGGCTGTAATTCTTGCTCAGACGAGGTCTTTTCGAGCTTCCAAAAGCCCGACTTACGATGAAACCTATTTCTTAGGCACCGCTTTAGCAACGGTTCAGCAGGGATTCCTGGATGAACACATCAGTGGTGCTGGAGTGGCTCCCATACCGATCCTGCTCAATTATGTGCCCGTTGCCTGGCGGGGAGGTGGCGAAACACGCAGCGATCTCTGGCAGGGACAAATCACCGATCCTCCGTTGATCAACCAGGCTCGATTCTTGAACGCACGCCTGGTTGGAATTCCGACCATGCTGCTGGTCTACTGCTGGCTCTCTCTGCGTCGAGGTTATGCTGCAGGAGCTTTCGGGGCAGCCCTGGTGACTTTTTCACCCACGATGATTGCTCACTTCTCATTAGCGACGACGGATGCCTGTTTTGCATTAACAGCGTTAATCGCGTTGGGATTCTTAACCCGTTACTGGAAAGATCCCACAAACCGATATCTCTGCTGGCTGTCACTGGGCGTTTCGCTGGCGATTTCCTCCAAGTATTCAGGCATATTCCTGCTCCCCTGTACGCTGGCTGTGATGACATTGACTGGTTTATCAGGTCAGACTGAACTAACCAGGAGAATAATCTGGCCTCTCTTGAAGCAGGTTGTCTGGAAGTTCAGCCTGTTCCTGATCCTGCTGATACCCTTCACCTGGGCTTTGCATTTATTCAGTTTTACCGGGCCGTTGAAAACGGTTTCCTATGAGGAAACTCCCGACGATTCTGCCTGGGTACGTGTGCTGGGGCGAGGTCCTGTTGCACAGCAGATTATGGAAGTTTCGCATGAAACATTGAAACGTCCAGCTCCTTTTGCCGGCGTTCTGTTTCAGTTCCTGCATAATGCGAGCGGCCATGATGCGTATCTGATGGGTGCGGTTTCTGAGCATGGCTGGTGGTATTACTTCCCTGTCGCCTGGAGCCTGAAAAGCACCCCTGTCGAATTGCTGTTCACGCTGCTGGGAATTTGTCTGGCCGGACTTCTGCTGTTTGATTTCTGGAAATCAATCCAATCTCAACCAGCTGCGCTGCTACCTGCAGAGCAGAATCGGATCAGCCCGGAGTGGAAACAGGAGCCGACCAGTCATGCACCGCTGGTCTGGTTGCTGGCAGGTAGCATGTTTCTGGGTATGGCGTTGACGAGCCACCTGAATCTGGGACAACGTTATACGCTCTTTCTGTATCCTCTGTTAATTCTGTTTACGATCGATCAGGTCTGGCGCTGTTTTGAGTTTCGTACCTGGGTGCTCTACGTTTTCGGAGGTCTCTGCAGCTGCATTCAGATCCTCTCGATTACTTCTATACAACCGAATTACCTGTCCTACTTCAATGACAGTATTGGCGGACCCGCTGCCGGACGCTTCTATCTGCTCGATTCCAATCTGGACTGGGGCCAGGATCTGCCTGCTTTGAAGGAGATCCTGAATCAGCTTCCTCCTGAGGATCGCGAGCGGTCACTGCTCTATTATTTCGGAACCGCCAATCCTCATGCTTATGGGATTTCTGCTCTCGACAGCAGACAAAAAATGCCTGAAGATCTGGATCAATGGAAATACCTGGCTTTGTCAACGAATTATCTACAGGGGCTTTACACCGGAAAAAAAGACCCCTTTGCCGGTTTTCGATCCTTGAAACCGAAGGGACAGGCGGGCTATTCGATCTACCTCTTTGATCTTTCCACTCCTCAAGCCCGCAAAGCATTGCAGCATGCGGATAATGTCCTGCGGGAAATGTCGAACCAAAAGCAGATGATTGAGTAAGCCGACTCGGGTATCAGAGCTCTTCCCCCTCTCTCAGGTGTGGCGAGGGCTGAGATTGCGTGATACAATATTCGTTTCAAGCGGCGAGGTGGAGTGTGGGCATCTTTTTCAGAAGTATCGACACGGAGACTGCTGTGATGAAACTGCGAGTGAAGATCCAGATTTTCTGGACTGGCTTACTGCTGATGTTTTCAGCAGGCTCACTGTCGGCCCGGGAAATTGATTTCAACAGGGATGTAAGGCCCATTCTCTCCGATCTCTGTTTTCAGTGTCACGGCCCCGATTCTGCTCAGCGGAAAGCCGACCTGAGGCTCGATCAGCAGCACGGTTTGCTGGGAACGAAACAAGTACCAGGAGTTGTGATTCCCGGCAAAGCAGATGAAAGCGAACTGTTCTCGCGTCTGATTACGAACGACCCCGATCTGCGCATGCCCCCCGCTTCTTCGGAAAAGCAGATTACCTCAGATCAGATTGCCACCATTCAACAGTGGATCGATGAAGGGGCGCGCTGGCAGAAACACTGGGCTTTTATACCGCCAGAAAGACCAGAGATTCCTGCAGTCAAACAGAAAGACTGGGTACAAAACCCGATTGATGCATTCGTTCTGGCGAGGCTGGAACAGGAAGGGCTCTCTCCTGAACCTCCGGCTGATCGTTCGACTTTAATCCGTCGACTGAGTCTCGATTTGACCGGCTTGCCACCCACGCTGGCGGAACAGGACGTGTTTTTTCAGGATCACTCCCCGAAGGCATATCAATCCCTGGTGCAGCGTCTGTTGAGTTCTCCCCATTACGGCGAACGCATGGCGATGGAATGGCTGGACGCCGCCCGCTATGCCGATACCAGTGGATATCAGACGGATGGCGAACGGCATATGTGGCGCTGGCGTGAATGGGTGATCGATGCGTTCAACAGCAACAAACCGTTTGATGAATTCACGATTGAACAACTCGCTGGAGATTTACTTCCCGATCCGACTCTCAGCCAGAAAATTGCCACCGGTTTCAATCGCAATCATCGTTCGAATTCGGAAGGGGGAATCATCTTTGAAGAGTACCTGCTGGAGTACGCGGTCGATCGAGTGGAGACGACGGGCACGGTCTGGCTGGGGCTCACTGTTGGCTGTGCCCGCTGTCATGAACATAAATATGATCCAATCTCTCAGAAAGAGTTTTATCAGCTCATCGCGTTTTTCAATAATATTCCTGAGCGCGGGCGTGCTATCAAATATGGGAATGCAGTCCCGTTTGTCAAAGCACCGACTCAGGCACAGCAACAGAAGCTGGCAGACCTGGACCAGGAAATTCAACAGCTGGAACAGACGTTAAAAGCAGCTGAGCCAAAGCTGAAACAGCTGCAGAAATCATGGGAGCAGCAACAGCCGGCAGCCGATCTCAAGTTATCTTTACTGGAGAAACATCTGGCATATCGCGTCAGCTTTGATGGGGAGATCGGTCTGCAGGTCATTGGTAAACAGGCGCAGGACTTTTATGCTGAGAAGACAAACGCTTCCAGCGATCTGACCAGCGAACCCCAGACAGCCGCTTCAGAACCCCCGCAGTTCAAACCGGGTATCGCGGGACAGGCGCTGTCTTTCAATGGGCACCAGCAGTTTGGAACAGTCCAGAAGCCAGTCTTAAGTGACAAAGATCCCTTCTCACTGGTGTTCTGGGTGAAACCGGACCAGCTTTCAGGAACGCTGCTGGCCTCGCTGACTCCTGCTCAGGATGACAGCGGTTTTCTGGTGGCGCTGGATCAGGGACAGCTGAAAATCAATATGGGGCCGCGCTGGCTGGATGATGCGATTCGACTGCAGTCGACCAGAAAGCTGAATCGGAACAACTGGTCGCAGATCGTGATTACGTATGCCGGCAATTCTCAGGCTGAGGACTTTCAGCTGTATGTCAACGGGGTTCCCTGGGAACTCGATGTGCAATTGAATATCCTCACGGGAGGATTTTCTTTCCCCTCTCCCCTGCACTTTGGTGCAGAACACGATCATGACTATTTCCAGGGACTGCTGGATGATCTGAAAATCTATCGTGCGCGTCTTTCACAGGACTGGGTGACGCTGAGTCTTGTGCTGGAACCCGTGGACCAGCTGCTGCAGATTCCCGCGGCCGATCGTTCTGCCGCTGAACGTCTGAAGATACAGACTTACTTCCTGGCTTATCAGGCACCCGCTGAGTATCGCACCGCTTTTCTGAATCTGCAGACACGTAAAGAAGAACGCGATGCGTATGATCGCAGTCTTCCCACCAGCATGGTCATGCAGGATCGAAAGCAGACTCAACCAACGTTTGTTTTGATGCGGGGGGAATATGACAAGCCGGGCGAACAGGTTTCCGCCAACATCCCCGCCAGTCTGGGAACCTTACCTGACGGTCATTCTCGCAATCGTCTGGAACTGGCCCGCTGGCTTGTCGATCCCCGGAATCCGTTAACCGCCCGGGTCATTGTCAACCGCTACTGGCAGATGTATTTTGGGAACGGCCTGGTGAAAACAACCGAAGATTTCGGTTCACAAGGTTCCTGGCCTTCGCATCCGGAACTGCTCGACTGGCTGGCGACGGAATTCATTAGGTCCGGCTGGGATGTTAAAGCTCTGCAACAGCTGATTGTGACTTCCGCCACCTATCAGCAGTCATCGCATGTGACAGCAGAAAAACAACAGACAGATCCGGAAAACCAGCTGTTGTCGCGTGCTTCCCGACTCCGTCTGCCGGCAGAACTGATTCGAGATCAGGCCTTATTCACATCCGGTCTGCTCAATGCGGAAATCGGAGGGCCTTCCGTCAAACCTTATCAGCCTGCAGGGGTCTGGAAAGAAATCGCCAGTCAGCAATATCAGCCCGATACCGGCAAAGATCTCTACCGCCGCAGCATGTATACATTCTGGAAACGCACCGTTCCTCCACCGGCGATGGCTACTTTTGATGCCCCCTCGCGTGAAACCTGTATCGTCAAGCGTCCGCGAACCAATACTCCATTACAGGCACTCGCTCTGCTGAATGATGTGACCTATGTCGAAGCCGCCCGCAAGCTGGCCGAACGCATGCTCGATCTACGGGATCAGTCTGCTGCGGCGCGAATCCAGTATGCCATGCGAATAGTGCTGGCCCGCGAAGCCAGTGAGCGTGAATTACCAGTTTTGCTGAACGCCCTGCAGCGTAGTCAAAAACGTTTTCAAAATGATCCCAGGGCGGCTCAGCAGCTTCTGTCTGTTGGTGAGTCTCGCCAGAAAAAAGAACATGATGCAGCAGAACTCGCTGCCTGTACCGTCGTCGCCAGTCTGATTCTCAACCTGGATGAATCGATTAACCGGGAATAGCTCATGCAGAACTTCACAAAAGAACTTTCATTGGCTCTCAATCGGCGTGCTTTTCTTCGCAGAAATACAGCCGGTATTGGATTGGCGGCGCTCACATCCTTACTGCAGGAATCGCAAGCCTCAGAAAAATCGGCTGCCCCGACGAGCGGCCTGCATTTCCCGGCTAAAGCCAAACGGGTCATTTATCTCAGTCAGTCAGGTGCGCCTTCACAGCTGGATCTGTTTGATTATAAACCGGGACTCAGGAAGTTTCATAAAACCGAACTCCCCGATTCCATCCGCCGCGGTCAGCGACTGACCGGCATGACCTCTGGCCAGAAGAGTTTTCCCATCGCCGCCTCGATGTATCAGTTCGCCCGGCACGGGGAGAGCGGAACGTGGATGAGTGAGCTCCTGCCTCATACTGCGAAAATTGCTGATGAACTCTGCATCGTAAAATCCCTGTATACCGAGGCCATCAATCACGATCCCGCGATTACCTTTCTGCAGACCGGCAGCATCCAGGCAGGACGCCCCAGTATGGGGTCATGGATCTCATATGGACTCGGTAGTGAAAACAGAGATCTTCCCACATTTGTAGCCCTCACTTCGGGAGCCGGCGGTCAACCGCTCTACGATCGTCTGTGGGGGAGCGGCTTTCTTCCAACGCGGCATCAGGGGGTCAAGTTCCGCCGCTCCAGTGATCCGGTCCTCTTCCTTTCCAATCCGCCCGGCATCGATCAGCAGGCACGTCGGGAAATGCTCGATGATCTGGGGGAACTTAATCGAATTTCATTACAGCAGAAAGGCGATCCAGAGATTGCCACCCGTATCTCTCAGTATGAACTTGCCTTTCGCATGCAGTCATCAGTTCCCGAACTGACCGATCTGTCGGAGGAAACTCCTGCGACATTTGAGCTGTATGGCGAACAGGCGAAGCAGCCGGGCACCTATGCTGCCAACTGTCTGTTGGCACGGCGTCTGGCAGAACGGGGCGTCCGCTTCATTCAGTTGTATCATCGGGGTTGGGACCATCATCTCAACCTGCCCACAAAAATCAGGCAACTCACCGGAGAGACCGATCAGGCGACAGCCGCTCTGATTCTCGATCTGAAACAGCGCGGCATGCTGGATGATACACTCGTCGTCTGGGCTGGCGAGTTTGGTCGCACCGTCTATTGCCAGGGGACTCTGACGGCCACTAATTACGGACGTGATCATCATCCCCGTTGCTTCACTGTCTGGGCGGCCGGAGGCGGAATGAAACCAGGGCTGACATTTGGTCAAACCGATGACTTCAGCTATAACATCACCGAAAACCCCCTTCCCGTACATGATCTGAATGCCACAATCCTGCACTGTCTGGGGATCGACCATAAAAAGCTGACCTATAAATTCCAGGGACGTGACTACCGTTTGACTGACGTGCATGGAAACGTTGTGCAGCAGCTGTTGAGTTAAGTTTCTTTAAGAGAATATCTCATGTTGATTTGGCATCTGTGGGGCTATCGCTCCAAACTCTGCTTTACAGAATTGTCACAGCTGAGGTAATATTCCGGGAGGGCGACCGTTTTCTGGAAACTCCGGGGAACTTTTAAGGAACTCATTTCGTCCTGCATAAGGAACGCCGCCATCCTGCTGAATTGCAGGCGGTTTCAGGGAAATCAGAAACAGGGAGTATCTCAAATGAAACACTGGTCTCTTACACTGATTGTGATTATGTCGCTCGTGTACTTGTCTGAGAGTACCTTGCAAAGTGCCGTGGAAGCGGAGAAACCACTTGCCGATACCAGCTCCGATGTCAAAGAGATGCTGAAACGGATTGAGCAGCTCGAGCAGCGCGTCAAAGAACTGGAGCAAAAGCCAGCGCTCGTACCTGTCCCTGGAACAACGCTGACCTCTCCACCTCGCCTGCTTCTGACTCCGCCTGGTGCCGCGACAATGATCCCGGCGTTGCCGCAGCAACCCGCGCATCCTCAAAACTGGAAACGCCAGCAGATCAATGGAATCGATTTTTATATCGTTCCCCTGAGTCAGTCTGAGCGAACCGCGGTCCGCTGATATCGAAGTTTGTTGAGATACGTCAGAATGATATCACGTTACCCGTTTCTGATTTCAGTTATCTTGCTGATCATTCTGGCTGGTCTGATCATCGGGCCCGGTACTTACGCCTGGGTTTATTTTCAGTTTGATCAGGTTCGCGTACCGGCAGATCTCGCGAATCAGATCGCGTGGGCACACCAGATGAGTACGGTTTCCCTGTGGTTGCTCTCTTTGGGCTTTATCAGCCTGGCGCTGCTGGTCATTGCTGACAAATGTTTGCGAAAAGAGCACTGACATTTGTCAGCAGGCTTGAGCAATGAAGCGTTGCTCATTACAGTCAAGCGACTGTCTGTAGAAGAAATGCGAATTGCTACCCTGAAGAAACCGCAATCATGGCTCCGACTCCGATTGAACTGAAAAAACTGGAAGGCGAGAACGCCCTGCTCATTGGCTGGGATGATGGTCAGCGTCGCCGCTATACTTATGCAGAACTCCGTAAAGCCTGTCCCTGCGTCACCTGTCGGAATGAAAAAAAGCAGGCGGCCGCCGACCCGGTCAAACTCCCGATCCTCACCCCTCTCGAAGCCCGTCCCGTCCTGGTCGACAAGATGAGCCTCGCCGGCAATTACGCCTACCGCATCACCTTCAGCGACGGTCACAATACCGGCCTGTTCACCTTCGAACACCTCCGCGAACTGGGTGAAGTCATCGATTCGAACGAATGAACTTAGTTCAGCTTCCGCCAGACCAATGTTGACAAATCCAGCTCATAATCACTTTGATTGTCTACCAGGTCCAGTTCTTCCTCATTCTTCCTGATGCTCAATTTTCCCGCTTCAACTCGAATCACATTTTTCGTCGGCTCATAACGGGCGCGATGGTTCGATATCCACCCCGGCATCTCTCCTGATGTCTTGACTGCTTCTATTTTCCACGAGTTCGTATTCAACCGGTAAACAGGAGTAAATCCCGGCTTTCGCTGTTCCGGATATCCCAGGCAGCCGATCAGATAAATCAAGTCGTCTGCCAGTGTCGCGGTATGAAAATCAGTTGGCGGAAAAACATCTTTTGGATAACCCAGAATCTGAAAGCTGCCTTTGCCATCGTAGATAATGACATCGTTATAGATATAAAAATCCGGGTCATAATAATCTTCATGTTCGCCGCCAACCTGTACGTAGCGGCCCTCTTTAACTGGTGTCAGCGATGAACCGAAACGCTCAGCACACCACACAGCGCCCGGCTTTGTAAAAGCGGTATCATCCTGGAAATGTTCGCGTGCCTGGTAAGCGTTGCAGCCAATCTGCACCATATCAGACCAGAATGGATTGTCCATCCGCTCTGGATTCGTTGTTCCATACCGTGGAGTTTTATACTTGAGATACTCAGCAGGAGTGGCGTGAAAGACCGCTTCGTCATTCAGTTTCAGCAGCAGGCGTTTCATTTCGGGGTCCGCAAGGCTCAGATCGTCGCCGGCCTTCAGAAACAGCTCTAATACCTCGACACTGTGTACACCCGCAATCGCAGGCTCCACCGTCGGGTTCTGTCCCATTTCCGCCATCAGGGCTTTCGTCTCTTCGAAAGACTCGCGCCACTCTTCCTCCGTCAGCACTCCCTTAAATTCTTCCGGCATTTTAATCTTGCCGAAATCAAATGTATCTTCGCTGTAGTCAATTTTTTTCAATGGATATTTGGGATGATAACCCCGGTCAACCCCCCGCGCCAGCAGCTCCCGCACGCCCGCGACAAAATCCTCTGTCACTGCATAGTCAAGGGCCGTCGCATTATGCTCGTCCGTCAATTCAGGATCCGCCCCGCTTGCCAGCAGTAACTGCATCTTCTCAGGATCTTTCAGTTCCATCGCAATCATTAATGCGTTAATTTCACCTTCACCCGCGGCATTAACGTCAATCCCCGATTTTAATAGCTGCTGCAGATCAGCCAGCGTCCCCTCCTTCACTACCTGGTGAAATCGACTGGTTTCCGGACTCACTGATTGATTTGATTCCTGTACCACAGGTGGCCCCTCATTGCTTTTTTCACATCCCGCCAGACTGAATACCAGGCAGGATACCAGCCAGACAAGTTCCGTTTGTCGCAGAATAGACTGTAAACACATCATAAACCAGATCACCGCTTCAAAACAGGCACTAAGGAAAACAGGAGAAGGATCGTTTCCTGCTGGTTTTCAATCATACCAGAATACTTCAGTTGAGATCGAAATAGAAAATCAATTTCCTGAAAAACCACTACTCAAAGTACCTCTTGACGCCGGCAGGACATCGGAGAAACTGCATCGCTAAGCGTCGCGCGCATAGCACGTTTTTTCGCATACGGCAGATCCGTGCTCCTGTCGAAATCAGCATTATAAAAGTCCCTCGTTTCAAGCAGATTTGCCAGCAGCAGCCAACGCCACTAAGCGGAAAACGGTCTTTTCTGTCCCCGTTTTGTCCCGCTTTGCACCACTTTTGCGACGAAACCCCCGCAGTCCTGCACCTGACCCGGGTCATCCTCGCGCACATCGTCTTGACTCCTCTCTGCCCTCCTCCATAATCCACTTCAATCAGAACGTGAATGAAAAATTGGTCTCCGTTACCAGGTTTTAAACAAACACAGGCCGAACTGATCTTAGTGGATCTCACTCATTTCGGTGGAGATGAATCTCCCGAACGCATGCTCTTTGAGCAGTATCAGCCGTGCCCGTTTTGTGACGATCATATACCCGGCAGTTTTTCGTGCCCTTTCGCATTTTTCGTGGTAGCTGATATTCTGTTGTATCGCACGTCGCAGTACTTGTGTTAAAAAATTGTGAGCCTGTATCACCCGGTATTGAGAAGTAGATCGTTTTGTTGTGTAATAGATACGGTATAAAAAAACGTCGCGGAGTTTTGCCGCACAGGTCAAGCGGGAAGTAATCTTCCCTACGTTGGCGAAAGTGAGATCGCCTTGCTATACGAAATTCGGGAAGAAGAGGGCTGGTTCAAACTGTTTCTCAATAAGAAAAACGGGTTGAAATTCAAAAAGGCGTTTTCCGAACGGCGCTCTGCCGAATGGTTTGTGAAACGATATCTGACACACTGCTGTCTGGTCTGTCTGGAGCAGAACCGCATTTACAAAACCGTTGGTTCAGGCGGCTTGCACGGTGGCGGATCCATGCATGGCCGAGGCTGGAACGGAGTTCCCCACTCTGGCAGACCACCAGCCGGGACCATCGTCGCCTGTCCTGAATGCCGGGCAAAACATCAGGTGTCCTACAATCAGAAGATCTCAATCAGGCCGATGGTGCTGGAACTGATTCCGGAATGATCACGGTCCTTTTTGTCGCCGTCTCTCCAGGTGCCGAGTCGAACTACCGGACTGCTGCAGTAACTGCGGCAGTCGGAACGGGAGGGACATAAAGTCGGATCGAAATGGGAATCAGTCTGCCGTCGATGGTTTCCAGATCTGCCAGTTCAATGCTGTCTGTCGTCTGAACAATATTGGCCGGGGATCTAAGTTTCACCCGCCCGTATGAAATCGGACCTGTTTCGGTAAGGGCTAGATTGTTTGTACCCAAGGTTGTCCCGCCCGTTTTGTCATTTTTCGAAGTCGTTGTAAAAATGAGGCCGTGCCCCGTTTCGCTCCCTTCCAGTTTTAACTTATCCGTAGCTTCCAGACTGACAAGCAATTGATAATCATCACGGCGACTTGCTGTAGAAGGAATTTCAATACCAAAAGTGGAATATTTCTTCTCGCCAACATAGAGCGATACCGCATTGGTTTGACTGTTCAATATCTCGAACTCAATTTTGTTCTCAGAAGCCGTAAGCAACTGGACGACCTGCGTTGTGTCCACGCGGGAATCCTCACTGTAAGAACTGCAGCCGCTGAAACAGAGCAGCAGTAACAGCAGTCTGCCAACAGCAGACAAACGTGGCTCAATCTTCCACATTGCATCTTCCCACATAGAATAAACCCGTTTTAAAAAATAGCACACATCTGTAACCGGCGACCGCGTGCGCCGGTTCTTCATGAAACAGGAGCAGGCGGCTGAACCACTACGATAATCTGCCTCACTATGCGAAGCAAACGATTTCTCTCGAATCAGTACAGTTTCCTCTGCCGGGGAGACGCGTTCACCCCGACTGATTTTCGTGCTCGTTCGTGATTTTCGTGGTAGCAAATAAATTCTCTATTTTTGTTGTGCTATGAAATCAGTGCTTGTAATCCGATTTGCAGATGTGTATTTTTGATGCAGGTGTAAATTTCGTGCATGGGCCTGTAATAGACACGGAGAAGCACATGGCAGCGACAGGCTGGCTTTATTATTGTACGTATACTCATGATGTGGATTTCAGCCTGCAGCAACTGCGTCAAATGGTATTTGACCGCCGCGAGTTCACGCTGCCCGGCGATCTGCTGGAAGGAACTGACGCTGCCACGCTGCAGAAGTCGGCACCGCCGACCAGCGATCTGCAGAAACTGCTCAAAATCAGCCAGGAACTGGATCAGGCACTCAAAGGCATGGGCTTTGATACGACCGAGTCCGAGAAGCAGACCCGCGACGTCGGCAGAATGATCGAACAGATCGACCAGAAAGGTTTCGTCTTCGCCGCTCGGGAAGTGCTCGATACCGACGGCTCCCCTGCCCCCGAATCGATTGAAGCGGCTCTCGAACTCTCCGCGGAGGCGGGCACACATTCCATCCTCGACATCCACTGCATCTCCCCCACCCCGCAACCAGGCGCCGCGACCCCGCTCAGCGAGGACCAGCTGCAAACCCTGTTCGGCACCCTTCAACCCACCCGGGCCATGATCGAGTCCGCCGACCAGACCGGCCTGCTGCATGATCACTGCGAACACTGGCACGCCGTTTATCTGACCATCTACGAAGCCGGCCAGCCGGTGGAATATGTGTTTGTGGGAAAATCAGGAGATTAAAGAGCGGCATTCCGCCGAGTTCTATTTTCCTGCATCTCCCGACGGTCCCTCATCGGGAACCGTTTAACTGTGCGTTGATAAAATCGAGGCCCTGTTTTGCCTGCTTGAGTTTCGGGTCGATGCGAAGTGCTGCTTCAAAATGGTTTTTCGCCTGACCGAAATTCTGCTGATACAGATAAATCACACCCAGATTATTGTGTGCGGAAGCATGTCGTGGATTGATCGACAGGGCCCGCTGAAAAGCAGCAATCGCTTCCGGCTGCCGTCCCTCTTTCAACTGCAGGAGTCCCAGGTTATACCAGGCGCTGTCGAAATTCGGATCCTGGGCCAGCGTGGTTTCATACATCTCGCGGGCTTTGTCCAGACGCCCTCGGCTTTCCCAGATTCTGCCCAGCGTAAAATAAGCGGGGGCATTGCGCGGGTTGAGTTCAATCGAACGCGTCAGTTTCTCGACGGCTTCATCAGGCTGACCCAGCTCGCGCAGCAGCCTTCCCCAGTTCATAAAGACCGTGTGATTTTGAGGCATCAACCGGGCACTCTCTTCAAACTGCTTTAATGCGGCCTGCATCTCTTTCCGCTCCCATAATGCCACGGCCAGCATCTGGTGCATCCTGCCATTCTCTTCCGTCACCGCCAGTCCATGTGAGTAGAGCGCCACATTATCGCCCCAGAGTGCCGTCTGCTGAAATGCAGTGAGTGTCAGCAGCAGGATCGAGAGCGCCGTGATCAACGGCAGCACCAGCTTCCGCAGCGTACTTTCCCGCACCAGGTCATCCACCAGCCAGACGACGAGCAGAAAAATCCCGGTCAGAGGCAGATAGGTATACCGATCGGCCATGCGCTGCATACCGATCTGGACCAGACCGATGACCGGAACCAGCGTTCCCAGAAACCAGAACCAGCCCGTGAAGACATACGGTCTGCGCCGACGCCACACGAACGCCATCACGCTCACCAGCAGCAGGAACCCGGAGGCCAGAATGCCCGCGAGCGGAGAGATCGTGCGGTGCGGATAGAACAGGGTCAGCCCCGTCGGCCAGAACGTCTTCCCCACGTATTCCGTGTAAGCGGTGACCGCGTTCAGCATGCGATAAGGGAGCGAAAACTGCCCCGCGAACTCCATCGGGTTTGTCTGTGAATACAGGGCCAGCCCGCAGAATAGAATCGTCAGTATCAGGAACGGGATTTTCTCGATGATCAGCCGACGCCAGGGAACAGACCCGGCTGGTCCCTCGTCTGCAGCTGCAGCAAGAGGGTTCGCCAGGGCCGAGGTGCGATATAAGGGCCAGTAATCCAGCAGCAGTAACAGGAACGGGAGCGTGACCAGGGTCTGCTTGGAGAGCAGACTGCATAGAAACAAAGCGACGGACGCCAGATAATATTTCTTCTGCGCGCCAGTCGCATACAGCACGTAGGCCCAGATCGCTGCATGCCCGAAGCAGAGGTTCAAGACATCTTTGCGTTCGGTCACCCAGGCGACCGATTCCACATGCAGAGGATGCACGGCAAACAGCGCGGCCACGATCGCAGATTTGGTGGTCGCACCCGTCAGTTGCACGAGAGCCGCATACAACAAGAGGACACTGGCACAATGCAGCAGGACGTTCGTCAGATGAAATCCGCCTCCTCCCATTCCGAAAATCTGGGCATCGACCATCAAAGAGAGAAACGTCAGCGGCATCCAGTTGGAGAGCGCATCGACGGTGTTGAAACTGAACGCCCAGCGCACGTTCGTGGAATTGACGCCTGAATTGACGTATGCATTATTGACAATCCAGGACGGATCATCAATCGTCACGAACCCGAACGAAAAAGTTTGCGCGTACACGATGAGAGTCAATACGCACAGAATCAGGCTGTTTCGCAGATGTGGTCTCATCTGGATTTACGTCCGTCCGTCAGTTTCACGATTTCTCTCCGGTCGTTCGCTGATCAGGTCGGTCGGCGATCGTAGACGTCTTCACGACCCTGCCCGGGTAACGTGACAGGCCAGTTGAGAAAGGGTTGAAGATGGTAATCCGTAATAGTATATCTGTTCACGACAAAGATAATAGGATTACCAAGATGAGTCCAGCATAAAAAGGGACCCACTGAAGAGAGAACCCCTGAAGAGAGAACACTTTCTGAGCATGCCCGCAGAAGGATAGCGGCAGGGATCTCAGTTTGCAGGCGTACGCGGGGATGCTGCTTCCTCTGGACTGTCGTTCAGAGAACTTTTATGATGGATTGCAACAGCTCATTTATGAAATGGAGATCCGAATTATGAAACACTCCTGTGCCCTGCTGCTGGCAGTCTGTCTGCTTTGTGTAACGCAATGCCCGTTCGTTGTAAGCCAGGCGACGGCGGCCCCTCCCGAAGAACGGCAGGCGGTGAGCAGTCAATCGGTTCCGTCGCAATCCGTCCAGCAGCAGGCAGCCACCGTTCGGCAGAAAAAAGCGAAAGCAACGCCGCAGCAGGAAAAACAGATTCGCGCCCTGATCGAGCAACTGGTATTCGATGAGAGTATCGATCCCAAGGATGAGAAGGCGGTAGAAAAACAGTGTGACCGCTGCTACGACGCCTATGCAAAGCTGTTCCGCTACAAAGAGCTGGCTTTCCCGGCGTTAGTGGAGCATCTGGACGACAAACGTCCTTCGATCCATTTTCGCAATCATTACCTCGAACATGCAGTCGGCGATGCCTGCTACTGGAATATGCTGACCCAACTGGAGGACCGTCCCAAAGATTATTCCCGGTACGGCTATTCCCGGATCGGGCGGGACGGAAAGTCGCACCCCAAGCCTTACTGGAAGGGGACAGCCTTTGACGAAGCCGGCGGTCTGAAGAAATGGCTGATCGCGAATCAGAGTCTGTCCTACACGGAGCAGCAGATCAAATGTCTGAAATGGTTGCTCGCGGAAGAAAAGAAGATCGGTGCTGCCGACGCGGAGAGTTACTTCGTGAATATCCTCCCCCTGGAGATTCAGATCCTCAAACGCCGCCAGCAACTGGGCCACGACGTCCAGGCCGAGTTAAAGCGTCTACAGCAGATCAAAGCCCAGAAACTGGTAAATGAGATTCCAGTTGAGTTGCTGCCGGAAAAACGGGAATAGCCAGACACATTTCTTTCGTGTCCTTGGTGCAGTATTAAAGATCGTCTTCAGAGTTGTAGTTTATTCAAGGTTGTGAAGAAGCTACACCATATACCGAAACCTTGATTTCCAGGCATAACTCGGCACACAACTCAAGCAGCATCAGTGGTAACCGGTTATATTGCCCTGTGCTGTCTCGAGGGAAATCCCAGGCAAAGTCGAGTATGGCTTGTTCTACACCACTTCGTGAGCGCAATTCTTTGATGTCATCCCGATGTCTCGTGAGAAAACTAATGGCATCAGAGATCTGAGCAGGAACACATTCACCATTCGCGTTGCTTACTGTGCAATTGAATGTTGATTGATCCAGTTCTGTCGTACGCCCGCTCTCACGATCTTTTCGTGTTGAAATGGCTTCTGTGAACTCGGCGAATGTGTTGACTATTGAAGATGAAAGTTCTTTGTATGGGCCTGATAGTCTTATTACACACATTACTATTTATCTTTTATTCCTTGTCGACGAAAAACTAAAACTAAATTATTATAATTGTTCAATTGGGATTCTCATCTGTAAGAAATAGATTGCATTAATAATAGCAAAGGTTAAATAGATAAATACTCCAATTTTGGCAGCTTTGAGCATCCAAGACCAAAATGGTTCTTCTTCAAACGAAAACATCGCAGGTAAATTTGATACTTCTTGTTTCGTCTCTAGTGTCTTAGTTTTATATAACAAGAATATTCGAATGACGTTGTAAATTAAGAATACGATAAACGGAAAGAAGGAAAAGATATTAAAATCCCAACCAGTTCTCCAATTGACACCGCCGTTGTAGATATATCGACCAAGTGCAGTCAGTAAAGTCATAGAGTTTTCTTGGTCAATCTTAGTGAAACTCGCTTCGATACGATGTTGAATTATAAACCAGATATACGGGGTAAGAAAAAATACTATTGCAATAAAATGTAATAAAGCCCATATCCCGCTAAATTCGGAACGTAATGTTGCGACATCATCGTGTATATCCATGGTCATCAAGTTGCCTTCAGTCAATCCTCCTGTGTCTTTCCCTAAACAGGCAAGAGTATAACGTTTGATTTGGCCATTTATGATATCATTAACATTAGAGAATTTTGTAGATTCATTGACCTTTGTGTTTAGCAAGTTTACTGAATTCATTTCACATAAAGTAAAGTTGGTGGCCCTTAAGTCTGCTGCATAAAGATCGGCATCATTCATTTTTGCTTGTGTAAAATCTGTGTGTTCTAGGTTGGCTCCTATCATACTCGCAGAGTTCAAATCCGCTTGATGGAAAGTGCTTTCAGAAAAATTAGCGTGATTTAAATTACATCTAATTAAGCTGGATTTATTAAGGTTAGATTTTGATATGTTAGAGTCTAATAAGGATGATCCATTCAGAATCGCTTTTTCGAGTTTTGTATTAATTAGATTTGAATGGTTCAATGTGACGCCTATTAATTTGGATTCAGACAAATTCGCATTGTTTAAATTAGAGTTGGTCAAATTAGATTCGTTCAAAATGGAATTTACTAAAATTGTATTTGTCAAAGTGGCATCAGTAAGATTCGCTTGGATGATTTCTGAATTCATTAAGTCAGCATTACTTAAATCAGCTTTAATTAAATCTGATTTATTGAATTTTGTGTTTTTTAGATTGCAGTTAGTTAGTTTTGACTCAGTAAGATCTACTTCAGAAAAATTTGCTTCTTCTAGATTCGCAGCATGAAATTTGGTATTGCGCAAATCTGATCGACTAAAATCTACTGTCTGTAAATTCATTGAACTAAAATTAGCGCTGTTTAAGTTAGCATCTATAAATATTGCTTCGTTTAATATTGTGTGAGTAAGCAGAGTACCTATCAGATTTGCTTTACTTAAGTCAGATTGTTCTAAATTAGTCTTTTCTAGCTTACTTTGACATAAATTTGATCCAACTAACTTGGAATATGAGATATTAGCTGATCTTAAATCAGCTTCTTGCATGTCAGTCAATGAAAGATCTGAATGCTGCAGGTTTGCACTCCTTAAGGAAGCATATCTTAAATCTGAATTTGTTATTTCCGCTTCTATGAGACATGCATTGTTAAGATCAGCTTTACTTAAATTTGACTCATGAATATTGACGCTTGTAAGATTACTTTCTGATAAATCTGACTTACTTAAATCCGCTTGAAATATTTTAGCATTGGCAAAATTAGCACCCCGCATAGAAGCGTTTGTGAGAATTACTTTTCTAATATCGGCGTTGCTAAAATTAACGCGACGAAGTTGAGTTCCACTCAGGTCAATTCCTTCTAATCTGGCATTCTTAAAATCAGCCCCTACAAGATCAAGAGATGATTCGGGGTTAGCTTCTTTCCATTTCTTTAATGAATCAGCACCATCTTTCACTATTTTTACATGTTCAGGATTGGCCACAGTTCGTTCCTTAATATCTTGACAGCTGCCTGTTTTGTATTATGAGTATGTAATTAATTGTCTGGAAAAGAGTGTTGTTGTAAATAAAATAAATACAATTCACATTTCCAAAGTTATTAATAAAAAACGGCAGGCACAAAGGCCTGCCGTTTTTTATAATAGTTGGTTTGTTTACCCCCCTACTCCACCACACTCGTCAGCGGCCCCACCGCCGCTGTCGTACTATGTCCCAGCGGGTATTTTTTCAGTAGTTTCTGGATGTCGGCCAGGGTGATGTTGTTGAGGAGTTTCAGGTCGTCGGCGACCGAAAAGTATTCGCCACGGTAGACCCAGTTGCCGCCGAGGGATGACAGGCGGCCCATCGGGCGTTCGCTTCTTAATACCAGGCGCGAGGCGATTTTGTTGCGGGCGCGGTCCAGCTCTTCCTGGGTGATGCCGTTCTGGTTCACATCGTCGAAGACCTGCTGGATCAGAATCCGGTTGTCTTCAGTCAGCTCCGGGTCGCAGCAGAGGTAGGTCAACCAGGTGCCGCTGCCGTCGTATTCGTTGAAGCCGATCTCGGCGGATTCGGCCAGGCCCGTGTCGACCAGCTTCCAGTACAGGCGGCTGTTGGAATCGTCGCCGATCACCACCGACAGCACTTCTGCCGGCAGACGCAGAGTGTCCTGCGCCGCGGGAGCGGGACCCAGTTCCATGATGTGCTGCTGCTGGATGTTTTTCTCGATGATCGTCTGCGTCCCCTGTTGAGGCTGCGCTTCGTCGATCGGGCGGTTGCTCTTGCCCGCGGGCCAGTGGTCGCAGAACTGGTGGGCCAGCTGCAGGATCTGGTCCCAGTCGGCATTGCCGGCAATCGCCAGCGTCAGGTTGCCCGCCATGTACTGCTTCGCATGGTATTCGCGCATCTGTTCGGCCGTCAGATCGGTGATGGACTGCACCGAACCGAGAATGCTCCGCCCCAGCGGATGCCCCTGGAAGTGGGCCTGCATCACTTTTTCATACGCGGTGAAGCTGTGCAGATCGTCGTACATGCCGATCTCTTCCAGGATCACCTTCTTCTCGATGTCGAAATCTTCCTGACGCAGTGTCGGGTAGATCAGCGTGGAGAGCAGCTCCATCGCGGTCTCCACGTATTCAGGCAGAAACGAGCCGTAATACAGGGTGATCTCTTCACTGGTGGAGGCGTTGTAGTTCGCGCCGATCTCATCGAAGATGCGGTTCACATCGTCAGCGGAGTATTTTTCGTTTCCTTTGAACGCCATGTGTTCGAGGAAGTGGCTCACGCCGGACACCGCGTCGGTCTCATCGCGGGAACCGGTGCGGACGAAGTAGCCGATGGCGACGCTGTGTGCGTTGGGATTCAGCTCGGCGATGATCTGCAGGCCGTTGTCTAATTGTGCTTTATGAAATATCACTGGGAACCTCTAATGGTTGGGGGCCGATCGTTAAGACGGTGAAATTCGCGGCGGGGTGCGCGTGGATGTAATTCAACACACGGTCGGTGGTCAGCTGCTGAATTTCGTCGTTAATCTGGTCGAGTGTGGTAATGCGTTTGAGATAGAACCAGTCGCGGGCAATCGAGCTGGCGCGGGACGACGTTGATTCCTGCGACATGATCAGCGAGCTTTTGGCCCGCGCTTTACAGCGTTCGAGTTCGGATTCTTCAATGCCGTCACCCAGCCGCATGAGTTCGTGCAGCGTGACGTCGAGCGTTTCCTGGGCCCGTTCGGAGGTCGTGCCTGCATAACAGAGGACCCGCCCCAGTCCCGGCATGCCGGTCAGCGAGGCGGAGACGGTGTAGCAGAGCCCGCGTTTCTCGCGGACCTCGGTAAACAGTCGAGCGCTCATGCCCCCGCTCAGGATGCCGACGGCGGCCCAGGCGGCGTAATAGTCGGGATGGCCATACGGGACGGCGTCGTAAGCGATGCCCAGGTGCGTCTGCGTGGTCTCCTGCTCGGTGAAGAACCGGTTCTCTTCAGAGAAGACCATCGCGGGTTCTTCACTGAGGCTGCTGGTCTTCCAGTCGCCGAACAGTTCTTCGATGACCTGCTTGACCTGTTCGAAGTCGACATTGCCGGCGACGCCGATAATGGTTTCGTTGGGATGGAAACAGTTTTCGTAGAGTGTGCGGACATCGTCGATGGTGATGAACTGCAGGTGCTCCAGTTCTCCATCACTGGGCAATCCCCAGGGTGCGGGAAAGGAGTGCCGCTTGAGTTCGACGAGTGCTTTCTGCCGGGCATCGTCTTCAACCGACAGCAGTGCCTGGGCGACGCCGGCACGGGCCGCGTCGAACTGGTTTTCGGGCAGATGCGGCTGCTTGAGGATCTCGCCGTAGATCTTGAGTGTTTCCGCGAGGTTGCCGGCGAGGGTTGCCCCGCTGAAGGTGATGTGGGCACTGGTGATGCCTTCGTGCCTCTGAACGCCCAGATCGTCGAGGGCACACGAGAGCTGCTGGCTGTCATACGGGCCGGCCCCGCGGGTGATCAGTTCAGACAGGATGCTGGCGGTGCCGCGTTTGTCAGGGGGATCGTAAATACTGCCGCTGGGAACCAGAATGGAGAACGCCGCCGACTGGACATCGTCCATGGTTTCAGCGACCAGCGTCAGTCCGTTTGAAAACTGATGGGTTTGAATCAGTTGTTTGCCCATACGGGTTGCAACCTTCCTGATTGGATGAAGACGAAAGAGATTAGATGAGCAGAGGGAGCATCGCCTGGTGTCTCGAGTGAGAAAAGCCGACGGTCGCCGCACTGCGGTCAGATGTTTCCTTAAAATACTTGGGCGATCTTAGCGATTTGGCTACTGAATTCCTAGTGTCTTCTCGGACCTGAAACGGCAGGTAGACGTGGTTTTTGCGATCTTCTGGCCTCTAGAGAAATGCCAGAAAAAAGCGTCAGGCGCTGGACGTATAGGGGGTTGTTGATGTTAAGATGGAGGGAGCTGGTTCTGGAGACGTTCCCGGTGCCGCTTATGAGATCCCTCCCGAATCAATCCTCCCGGCTAAAGGAATCACCAGGTGCGAACGCAGAATCAGACAAGACCGACAAAACATATCTCCCGCAGAAGGTTCCTGGGAGCCAGTTTTGCCGGAGTCGCAGGGACAGGAATACTGGCTATGATTTCCAACTCAGTGCAGGCTGCCGAAAAGAAAGCGTCACCCAAACATTTACAGATCGAACGCATCGAGCGGACCACGGTGAAGGTTCCTTATCGCGAAGTGCCCGCCCGGAACATGGCACGCGAACTACCGCACTGGCAGTATACCGAAATTGTCGAAGTGCAGTTGAAGTCGGGGCATGTCGGCTTTGGAGAGACACTGCTGTATTACACCTGGAATGCGACTTCCGACGAAGCCGTACAGCGGGCGCAGGGGAAGAATGCCGCAGCGCTGATGTGGGATGACGATCTGGGGGCCGGTCTGCAGATGGCGCTGTTCGATGCGGTCGCGAAAGCCGCCGAGGTGCCCGTGCATGCGCTGCTGGGCAAACAGGTTCACGAAAAGACGCCGCTCTCCTGGTGGAACATCGATACGACTGTCGAAGATATGGCGCTGGAATGTGCCGAGGCTTATAAGCAGGGCTACATGTCTTACAAAACGAAAGGTCGCCCCTGGTTTGATGTCTGGGCACAGGTCGAAGAGGCGAGCAAAGTCGTGCCCGAAAATTTCAAAATCGACATGGACTTCAACGATACACTGCTCGACGCCGAGCGTGCGATTCCGATTCTGAAAGACCTGGCGAAGTTCCCCCAGGTCGATATTTTTGAGTCGCCGATCTTTCAGGATGATGTGGAGGGAAATAAAAAACTGATGGCGGCCACCGATGTGAATATCGCCATGCACTATGGGACTCCCGAGCCTCTGATTGCGATTCGCGAAAACATCTGCGATGGCTTCGTGATCGGACACGGTGCGCGTGAGCTGATGGCGTCCGGCGCGGTCGCTGCGATGGCGAATAAGCCGTTCTGGTTGCAACTGGTCGGTACAGGTATTACCGCTGCCTTCTCACTGCACTTTGGCGCGGTGTTGAGTCATGCGACCTGGCCGGCGGTGAATTGTCATCAACTCTATCAGGACAATCTGTTGACCGAACCGATTATCGTGAAAGAAGGATTCGCCAAAATTCCACAGAAGCCGGGGCTGGGTTTTGAACTGAATCGTGATCTGGTGGAAAAGCTTCGCGTCAAAAAACCGGCCTCGCGTCCGGAGCCGCCGCGTCTGATCGAAACGACCTGGAAAGACGGACGGAAGATGTATTTCGGCAATACAGGGGAAGTGAATTTCGTACTCAACCCGGCCCGGGATGGCAATGTGCCCTTCTTCGAACGCGGCGTCGATACACGCCTGGTTCCCAACGATGGTTCCAAAGAATGGAAAGAGCTGTACCAGAAAGCGAACCAGGGGCCGTTTTTGGTCAAAGGGTAAGCTGGAGCAAAAATTCCGCGCTGCGTGAGACTGATCCTGATTGAAGCGTCCTCTTACAGAGAGGGGGCTTCCACGTAGTGACTCGGTTTATAGAGTGTCCGCGTGAGTCTGAAACCGATGGAGCGGTAGAGGTTGATGGCCGGCTCGTTGTCGGCGGTGACTTCGAGGTAAGCCCGTTTGACCTTGGCTTCACGGAAACCGATCAGGCATTTGGTGACCAGTGCCCTGCCCAGTCCTAAGCCACGATGCTCGGGAGTGATGCCGACGTTCTGGATGGCACCCATGATGCGGCTGGGAACGATGGCCTGAATGGTGCCACAGTCGACGGCGTCTTCGTTGCCGGTTCCGTCCCAGGTAATCAGCCAGGTGCCGGAAGGCAGGAAGTTGCGTTGACGCGAGATATCCTGCATCAGCTTGCGGCAGCCCTCGATATCGCCCAGACAGGGAAACACGCGGGCATCCAGTTCAGAGCGGAAGCTGTGGTACTTGGCGACGGCGTGACGATCGGCGGTGGTCAGTTCCCAGGGGCACCAGCGGTAACCTTCGGGAAGTGTCGTGTCTTCCAGTCGTGCGTGGGCCAGCTCGATTTCCATTCGAAATCTACGAAAGTACGTTTCGGTAAAATCCATGAGTGTCTCGCAGAAAACGAGGAGCCGGACAGAAAAGGAGTAATTTATTTTGAATACCTAATTTTACCATTCTCTATACTACTGTCAATCTGGGGACGCTGATTGCCGGCGAAAGCGGCTATTTTCTTCCCGGAACACGTGCATCGTGTCTGATATGACTGATGGATCCGGAATGCCTGATCTGCCCAAAATGCAGATTACGTCTGATTCCTGCGAAAAACTCTCGATTTGGTTTTCATTTGGTCTGATTTCGCTCAAGTTGGCAGGAAAACGCCGGGGCAGAGATTGTCAGGGATCTCAAACTGGCAGCGCGCGCCTTAGTTGAAAAAACATCCGAAACTCCTAGAATGATTCATAAGCGTTTGAGTACATGTTTCCACGCAAACATGCTTTTTCCCCGCCACTATTCCTTCCCTGTTTGGAGTGAGTCTCACAGTGACCGACAACAGTAATCTTGACGAATTGGTAAAACAGAACCAGGAAGCACTCGATGCTCATACCCGTGAGCACGTTCAGTGGCACTTCAACCCGGAAACCGGTTCCCCATACTGGCTGGAAAAAGCCAAAACGCTCGACTTCGATCCGCTGACCGATGTCAACTGCTTCGAAGATCTGAACAAATTCCCGCTGTTCGAAGATGACGAACTGCGCGGCGGTCCCCTGGATCGCTGGATTCCCAAAGCCTTGCTGGGCAAACCGACCTACGTCTTCGAGACCGGCGGAACAACGGGGATTCCCAAGTCGCGCGTTGTGATCGACGACTTCCGTATCGACTACGAAAACTTCAGCGATACCCTGCCCGATGAATCGTTCCCCAAAGGTTCCAACTGGCTGATGCTTGGTCCTTCTGGTCCGCGTCGTCTGCGACTGGCTGTGGAACATATGGCTCAATATCGTGGCGGGATTTCCTTCTGCGTCGACCTCGATCCCCGCTGGGTCGTCAAGCTGATCAAAAAAGGCAAGATCGACGAAGTCAAAGAATACAGTAACCATGTGATCGACCAGGCAATGGCGATCTTGGGGGCCGGTCATGACATCAAATGTATGTTTACCACACCGAAGTTGCTCGAAGCACTGGCCATGCGGCTGATGGATGAAGGTTCGAGCATTGAAGAAGCCGGCATCACCGGGATCTTCTGTGGCGGAACCGAATTCACGCAGCAGTGGTACCGCTTCGCCCGTGAAGAACTGCTGGGCGAGAACGTTTACATCACTCCGACCTACGGTAATACACTGATGGGGCTGGCCTGTGGTAAACCGTTCGATCCGGCTGACGAATATAAAATTACCTACTACGCGCCACAGCCTCGCGCGGCAATTCGTGTTGTTGATTTTGATGACCACACCAAGGTTGTGCCTTACGGCGAAACCGGACGCGTCAAGCTGTTCACAATGACCAAAGAACTGTTCATTCCCGGCTTCCTGGAACGGGATGAAGGCGAACGCGAAAAGCCACACGTCAAATACCCCTGGGATGGTGTGAGTGGCGTGCGTCCGTTCCATAAGATTGCCTCATCGACGACGGTCGGCGTTTATTAAACCACGTATGCTCAGCGAAATTGTCTGTCGGCATGGTTTTCTGACGTTCGATTCGTGTGTGCTTTGACTATAGATCTGATCTCTCTGCCTGGATGTGGAGTCGTTCACTGATTCCCATTCCATTCATAAAGGAATACTGCCGTGTTGGAAATACCTGTACTTCGCTGGGGAAAACCTTACGAAAGTTTCGATCAACAGGAAGTCGTTCATTTTGAAACGGGCGAGCCTTTAGCCAAAGTGCACCAGGCCAATGCGGGCCTCGTGAAAATGGACATGCGGAAAGCACAGCGGGCCCGCGATCTGCTGCGGGAGATTCCCGTCTCCAAACTGCTGGAGATCTGTAAAAAAGCCGCCGAACTCTACATGACGGCTGAACTCCCGCTGGGTAACGGAACACAGACCCCCGAAGAATTCTGCCGGATTCAGTCCGCCAGTACCGGGATGCCTGAGTGGATGTGTGCCAGCAACATGAAGAAGGTTGCTTTCGTACTGGAGCACATGGAAGAAATTCTCGCTGCCCTGACCCGCGGTCTGCCCCTGGATATTCTGACGAAGGGCTACGGCAAAGAAGATCGAGGCGTCATGCTGAGTTACCAGGCCAATTCCCCGGTACTCGGTCTGGTATTGCCTTCGAACTCGCCCGGCGTTCATACGCTGTGGATGCCGATTCTGCCGATGCAGATTGGTCTGGTACTGAAGCCCGGCTCATCTGAACCGTGGACACCCTATCGTATGACCGAAGCATTCTACCAGGCGGGCATTCCGCGAGAATGTATTTCGGTGTATCCAGGGCCGCATGACGTGGGATCGACGGTGACTGAGCTGTGTGACCGGGTGATGGTTTTTGGTGGTCAGCAGACGATTGACAAATACAAAACAAATCCGAACGTGCAGGCGCACGGTCCCGGGTTCAGTAAAATTCTGCTCGGCGATGATGTTGTGGATCAGTGGGAAGATTATCTCGACCTGATCGTCGACAGCATCTACCAGAACGGCGGTCGCAGTTGTGTGAACGCTTCCGGTGTCTGGGCTTCGCGTCATACAGAAGAAATCGCGGATGCGATTGCGAAACGACTGGGACCGGTCGGGCCGACTTCCATGACCGATCCCGAAGCACCACTGGCTGCATTCACCATGACTGGTGCTGCGAAAGCGATGAACGGTCAGATTGAAGAGGGGCTGAAAGAGTCCGGCGTAACGGAAGTCACTGCAAAATACCGTGACGGTGATCGATTGATCGAGATGGAACGCTGTGATTACCTGCGTCCGACGATTGTGCACTGCGACAATCCTGATGCGACACTGGCGAACACCGAGTACATGTTCCCCATGGCTTCCGTGGTGAAGTGCGAGCAGAAAGACATGCTGAAAAAGATTGGCCCGACCCTGGTCTGCTCCGTCTTTACGGAAGACCAGGCATGGACCCAGCAACTGCTCGACGCGACACAAATCGATCGCTTGAACATCGGTCCTGTCAAAACCAATGCTCTGAACTGGCTGCAGCCTCACGAAGGGAACATTGTTGAGTTCCTGTTCCGTGCCCGTGCCTTCCAGAACGAGCCACCAGCGGCGCACTAATGCAGTTGCCGTGATTCAGTGATGTCTGTCAGACAGACTGGGTTATCGGCGGTCGTGACAGACTGCGGACCTGGCTGGCCAGTCCCTCGGGGGACTCGGTCAGCATCCAGTCGATAATCCGCCAGTCGGACCAGCGGGCATCCGGATCATTCGTGGCTCCGCTGATGAAGCCCAGGTGTCCCCCGTGTTCGGTGAGATACAGGGTGACTTTTTCATGATGGGCCAGTTCGTCAATGGCCTGCTGGTACGTGAAAGCAGGCACCAGCGGGTCATCCTGTGAGGTGATAATCAGCGTGGGCACGTTAATGTGTGCCAGAACTTCCGTCGGGCTGCAGCGCGTGTAGTAATCTTCCGCCGACTCAAAGCCTGCCAGCGGTGCTGTAAACTGGTCGTCAAACTCCAGCAGACTTTTGGGATAATTGACCCCGGAGATTTTATGCGTGTGCTCTTTGAACTGATGCGATTTTCGCACGTGTTTGATCAGATTGGTGACGAAGTGCTTCTGGTATCGACCAAACAGAGGCTGGCCGAACACTCTCACGCTTTCTGCCAGTTGCAGCGGCGGATTGAGGACGATCGCACGATCAACCAGATCTGAAGACTGGGCATGCCGCCCCAGGTAGTTGAGCGAGATCGTTCCCCCCAGTGAGAACCCGGCAAGTCCGATGGGGGAACCCGGGCAGATCTGTTCGATGCGTTCCAGCGCGACCTGCAGGTCAAGAAAACTGCCGGCATGGTAGGGAGATTTCGCCAGTCCGGTCCCTGCCCCACAGCCGCGCAGGTCCATCCGAAAGACGCGAACCCCTTTGGAATTCAATTTATGCGCCAGGCGGATCATGTAGGAACTGCGATGACAGCCCGAAAGACCATGCAGCAGAATTACGACCCGGTCTCCCGGTCGCCAGTTGCCGGGACAGTCATCGTGCAGAATCAGCAGATCGTTATCAGGCAGGCGGCAACTGTGCTGCTCTGCCTGATAGGGTGATTTCACGCGCGAATGAAACTGCCCGACAATCGTCTGCAGATGCGCATTGCGGTAAAGTCGATGCGGAACAAACGGCGGAAAAACCAAATCACTCTTCATTTAAGCTCTGTCCTGTCGAACGTTCTCGCGACTGATCAGACAAAGGCCGCTGTGGTTGGCTTAATGGTCAGATCAGAAACATGAGCACGGGGAGGAAGCTGACAAATCATCTGTACTGCAGCGGCAACATCTTCCGGTTGCAGAATTTTCGCACGATGTTCTTTGCTGACAGGAACCGGACGCTCGTCCAGGATGGGAGTTTCGACTTCCCCGGGATAAATCGTGGAAATCCGGACTCCCCGATCTTTTTCTTCCTGAGCGACAGTGGTTCCCAGCGCGGCCATCGCAAACTTCGAGGCATTATAGGCAACTCCGCCCAGCAGGCCAGCCCGAATTCCCGATACGGAGCAGATGTTAACGATCAGCCCGTCCTGCCGTTCGCGCATTTGAGGCAAAACAGCCTGCATACAGTTGAATGCACCGGTGGCATTGACGGCCATCAGTTTGTCCCAGTCTTCCCCTGAAACCACTTCCATCGAGCGTTCTCGACAGTTAATTCCTGCGCAATGAACAAGAATATCGATGTGTCCCAGTTTTTCGTTTGCCCAGTCAAAAAAAGCAGAAACGCTCTGGCGATCCGCGACATCGATGGTGTGGAAACCGATTTTGCCTTCAGCCTGTGCCGAAACCGCTTCGAGTGGTGCCTGTCGTCTGCCGCCCACAACGACGTTGGCACCGGCCTGTGCCAGACTCAACGCACAGGCTTCGCCAATTCCAGTACCTCCGCCGGTCACAACAACATTTTTATTTTCTAATCCTGGCATGTTTGAAGTTCTCTATCTGTTTCTGATGTCTAGGGAAGGATGGTCGAACACAGCGAACCTGATTCGCTTCTGTTCCCGCAATTTTACGGAATCAGGGGGAGAAATGGAATGAAACGCCGCGGGAAAGGATTATGAAATCAGACTTCTTCGGCTGTTTGAACTTTCAGTTTTCGCCGGGGAGGCGCTACGAAGAAGGTGATCAGTACAAACAGTCCAAATAGAGAATAACAGACGGTAAATACCCAGGGATCTGCCTGAAAAAAAAGCATGTCGTGTACCCAGTTGGCGATGAAATCCCCCTGGTAACTGGTTTGCCCGGCCTGTTCGCGTAACCATTTTTCCAGTGTGGTCAGCGGACAGACGATGCCTGCCACCGATTCGAAGACGACGAACAGGATCGAAGCCAGATGGATAATCCGGAACTTGAAATTACGGACCCAGTTCCAGCCGGCAAATGCGCCCACTGTGATCAGAATTTGCCCCAGCAGCACAAACATGACGAAGGCAAAGTGAATCACCACTGTGAAATCAGCTGTGAGACGATACAGAAACTGTGTGTCGTGGAAATCCATAAATGTGCCTGCAACGGGCGAGGACAAAAATATTTATTCGAAGGGAGTCGGGAGCTGTTACTGTTTGAGAGACCCTGAAAGTTACAAATATTCCCCGGAACAGCAGGAAATTTCTAATTTAAATATTCAAAGTGAGAATTTAAGATAGTAGAGGAAAGTGAAAATCTGTTTTCTGTGCTTTCCGGTGAGGAAGAATGAAATATGAGGTTATTATAAACAACGGGTTTGTACATACGCTGCGAATTTGTTATTCGATATACTGCAACAGGAAAACAGCGCGCGTCTGTCAGTCGTTCAACTGAAGGAATCAACGATGTCATCCACCAGGCATCAACAACTTGATGAAGATGAGCCATATCCGGTATCAACCGGAGAGACGCCTGCGCGCACCGGGAACCGCTCCACTCTGCAGCTGATGCGCAAGGTACGCCGCGGTCGTCTGCGACTGCCGATTACTTTGAGTGTGGTATTGATGGTGCTGAACATCGCGTTGATGGTGTTCTGGATCATTCTGGCTGCCCAGATTTACTGGTGGAGTGCTCTGACCATCGGGACGGTTGTCTTTGTGCTGATTCTGGTCGGGTTGTCATTGTATCTGGTTCTGACGATCAAGGAAGTACGCCTCAATCAGCGGCAGTCAGATTTCATCGACAGTGTCACGCATGAACTGAAAACGCCCATCGCTTCACTCCGTCTGTACCTGGAAACGCTGCAGATGCGCGCACTGGCGGAGGAACAACGCAGCGAATTTTATTCTACCATGAAAACAGAACTCGAACGGCTCGATCATCTGATTTCCCAACTGCTGGAAGTCAAACGCCTGGACGCGCTGGGGATGGAGTCTGACCCGGAAGATATTCTGCTGGAACCGTTGATTCGGCATTGTGCGCGACTGGAATGTAACCGGCGCCAGCTGGAAGTCGAACAGATCTTTGAGTTTGACATGGAACCGGCGGTGATTCATACCCGGCGGATTTTGCTCGAAATGATCTTTCGCAATGTCATTGATAATGCCATCAAATACGGAGCCAGCGATCCGCAGATTCTGGTTCAGGTACGCGTGAGTAAGGGGGGGCGTGTCATTACACGTGTGATGGATAACGGCGAAGGAATCGATCCTGAAATCCGTAAAGACATTTTCAAGATATTTTATCGCGGGGAAAGCGAGCTGGAACGACGGAAAACAGGTACCGGACTGGGGCTGTATATCGTACGGACCCTGGTGCATCTGCTGGGAGGAAAGGTCACGGTCCACGATCGACTGGATCAGCCCGGCAGCGTGTTTGCCATCGATTTGCCAGGGAGAGCAGAAACATGAAGTTGCTGGTTGTCGAAGATGAAAAAGCACTCGCGCAGGGATTAAAATTCAACTTTGAACAGGAAGGCTATACCGTCTTCACGGCTGAGGATGGACCGACTGCGCTGAATTACTTTCAGGAGTGCTACGAGTCTGACAAGGAAAGTGTTGATCTCGTTGTACTCGATCTGATGCTGCCCGGGATGAGCGGCTATGAAATTGCGAAAGAGATCCGCCGAACCGATGAAGTGGTGCCGATTCTGGTTCTCAGTGCGCGGGAGTTGAGCGAAGATAAAGCCTACGCGTTTGACTGTGGTACGGATCAATACATGACCAAGCCGTTCGCACTGCCGGAACTGCTCAGTCGCGTCAAAAATCTGCTCAAACGCAAAAGTCTGGTGAGACCAGCCCTGGCACAAACCAGGAAGCTCCCCGCCCTCTACAAATTCGGAAATGTCATCGTCGACTTTGAATCGTTCGAGATTGAAGTCGACGGAGAACGCAAAAGCCTGACCAATCTGGAGTTGCGGCTGCTCAAATATTTCATTGAGCACGAAGGCATGGTACTGACCCGCAGCCAGATTCTGGAAGATGTCTGGGGGGAACAGTCCGCCTTTGTCACCACGCGAACGATCGACAATTTTGTGCTGCGACTTCGCAAACTGGTTGAAGCCAATCCGGCGGAACCTGTACATATTGTGTCAGTGCGTGGTGCCGGCTATCGGTTCATGCCGGAAGAAGCAACAGAGTAGTTTGTGAACAGACGTAGTGTTTTCTGCACTGTTTTTGACCAGAAACGGCTCGATTTTCCATATTTTTGTCACTTTGACACAACTTTGACAATTATATGACGCTTACAAGACACCGAATTCCGACCCCATTGATAGAATTCCGCAGAAGTGAGGAGATCGGTGAAACCTGATTTCCTGCAAGTGTTAAACATCAGGCACCTGTTAAAGTAGATGAGGGCAATCATGTCGAGCGTCATTCTGGATGAACCTGCTGAAGAACAAACAGCTGTGGTAACCCAACCTAAGAAATCAAAAAAACGCGAAGAGCGGGAACAGATCCTCGCCAAATTTCATAAAGAGAATTTGAACTGGGGCAACGTTGACTGGGTCGTCCTGTTGTGGATGGCTGGCATTCACATTGGCGCCGTCGCCGCGTTCTTCTTTATCTCCTGGCAGGCCGTTGTCACCTGTCTGGTTCTGCACTGGGCCACTGCCAGCATCGGGATCTGCCTGGGATACCACCGCTATCTCTCGCACAAATCATTCAAACTCAAAGCACCTGCAGAATTCTTCGTGCTGCTGTGCGGCGTACTGTCTGGAGAAGGTTCTCCCCTGACCTGGGCTGCAACACACCGTCTGCATCATCAGAAATCAGACAAGCACGGCGATCCGCACTCCCCGTTTGAGGGAACCTGGTGGTCGCATCTGCTGTGGCTGTTCGTCTATCGGGATAAAGAGATCAACGAAAAATTTGCCGAACACTACATCCCCGACTTCAAAGATCGCCCGATGATTCAGTTCTTCGAAAAGACCTACCCTCTGTGGCTGGTCGCTTCCGGCTTCGCCATGTTCGGAATTGGTTACGCGATGGGCGGAAACTACATGGGCTGGTCCATGCTGCTCTGGGGGCTGTGTGCCCGGATGGCCTTCGTTTACAACTCCACCTGGTTCGTCAACTCGGCGACTCACCTCTGGGGCTACCGCAACTACGAAACCACCGATCAGTCCAAAAACCTGTGGTGGGTAGCCATCGTCGCTTACGGCGAAGGCTGGCATAACAATCACCATGCCCATCCTTCTGTCGCTCCCGCCGGTCACCGCAAATGGGAATTTGATATTACCTGGTGGTCGATCAAAACACTGCGGGCACTGGGACTGGCTTACGACGTCAACGATCGAATTCCTGAGAAGAATGCCAAGCCGGAAATCGATCCGGAACCCGGCAAAAACGGAATCGTAGTTGCCAAATAAATCAAACAGCCAAATAATCGATACAGATAATAAAACTGAAAGCCCTGACTGGTGAGAACCGGTCGGGGCTTTTTTTATATGCGGAATGACATTCAGCATGGCTGAAGTTTAACTGCATTGTTCCAGAAATCCGGGGCGTAAGACATTTTCGCACCACTGGGAGGCCAGCAGCAGATCATCAAATTTATCAGGGTGACCAGTGATTTGAATCGCCAGCGGCAAGCCGTCCTCTGTGACAGAGACCGGGATCGAAAGCGTGGGAAAGCCGGTCATGCTCCAGGGGGCATTCATACAAGGATTGCCGGTTGTTTCCGGACTGGGGGCCGGTCCCACGGTTGCGGGAGAAATCAGGATTTCACATCGGGCGAAGCACCTGCGAGTCACCTGAGAGATGAGGTTCTGGTAGTCCAGGCAGACTTCGAAACGTTCCTGCGAAAGTTCCCTTCCCGCATCCAGTACCTGGCTGATGGCGGGGCCATAGAATTCCCTGTTCTGATCATAGTCTGCGCCCATATTCTGTACCATTTCAAACTGCATCAGATGCAGATGGTATTCCAGGATCGATGTAAATTCCGCTGGCAGTGGGCAATCTCGGATCGGAGCACCCGCGGTTTCCAGTTGGGTTCTGACGGTTTTGAGTGCCTGTTGCATGGAGGGCTCTGCCCTGCTCTCAAAGAAGTCCGTCAGCCAGCCAATGCGGGGCGCAGCGGTAACCGGTTCAATCAACAGTGGCAGATAAGTGGCCTGGTCGGTCATGCCATCCAGCAGGATAACGAGGTCAGCAACGGTATGGGCCAGAGAACCGATATGGTCCAGATGCTGGGAAAGCAGGATCGATCCCCGACGGTCGACCATGCCAAAGGTCGGTTTCAGACCAGCGACGCCGCAGAACGATGCGGGTCTGATGATGGAGCCTCCTGTCTGGGTTCCCACGGCCGCCAGACACATGCCGGCAGCGACTCCTGCTGCGGAACCGCTGGAAGAACCTCCGGGCGTGTGTGCCTGATTCCAGGGATTGAGAGTGGGCGGCGGATCGAAACAGGCTAATTGCGTGGTGTTAGTTTTGCCGGGGAAGATTGCCCCTTCCAGGCGCAGGTTTTCTACGATAGCAGCATCCTGAGATGCGGGAGAAGGATCTCGGCTCTCCAGTCCCCCTCGGGTAGGCATGCCTTTGACGTCGATAATGTCTTTGATGCCTATCGGAATCCCATGTAAAGGACCGCGCCAGCGTCCCCGCTGCAGTTCCTGATCGAGTAAATCGGCACGTTCGAAAGCCGCCTCACGATCGAGGTAGGCCCAGGCATGAATGGCGGGTTCTTTCTGTTCGATCTGCTGGAAGCATTGTGTCAGCAGTTCGCGGCAGCTGAGCTGACCGGCTTTGATGGCCTGCTGGGCGTCGGCAATGGTTAGCGGAGGTGTCTGGTACAGATTCATGATTCAACTCTGATGTGTAAGTGTCGATTTTCAGGCTATTTTAAGATTTTCGGCGATTCACTGCGGGAAATCAAACGGCAGTGGGTTGACGATCGGGATTTTAGCTCCATAATGCATGGTTCAGGCGTTGAATCGCCATCAATCAGGGGGCGAAAAGCTGTCTCTGAGTATGGTGGGGTAGTCATTGACCGGGTCAGATCTTAACCGAAGCAGCCCACATTGGTTTACTCCAGGTGTACGAGGAGGCAGCTTTTCGCCCCTTTTTCTATTAATGCTCCCAATCGCATTCCGATCCCAAATTGAATACCTCCTCTCACTGGATAAACGGTTCAGAGTCACTTATTGTAAGTGACTGAGCAGATGACTGCTCTCTGGTTCCCCGTTTGTTTGTCTCTTTCTGAATTCGATGTCTGAAAACAGGTATGTCCAGTAAATCGATGCAGTACACAGTGTTAGCCCGCCGCTTCCGGCCTCAGAACTTCTCGGAAGTCGTGGGACAGGGAATGGTGGCCCAGGCGCTGCAGAATGCGATTCGCGGTGATCGCGTGGCACACGCCTATTTGTTTACCGGCGCGCGCGGCGTGGGGAAAACATCGATGGCCCGTATTCTGGCAAAAGCATTGAATTGCCCCCACACCCAGGATGGGATTCCCTGTGGCGAGTGTGAAGTCTGCCAGAATATATCCGTAGGCAGCGATGTTGATGTGCTGGAAATCGACGGTGCCTCGAATCGTGGGATTGATGATATCCGTTCCCTGCGGGCGAATGTGAATGTCCGTTCGATGCGGTCCAAATATAAGATCTACATCATCGACGAAGTTCACATGTTGACCAAGGAAGCGTTTAATGCCTTGCTGAAAACGCTGGAAGAACCGCCACCGAATGTGAAGTTTATCTTCTGCACGACCGAGCCCAACAAGCTGCCCGATACGATTCTTTCCCGCTGTCAGCGGTTTGATTTCGGGTATATCGAAGAGACCAGTATCTGCAATCGACTCAAGCAGATTGCCGAAGCCGAACAGGTCAGCGTGGCCGATGATGCGATTCAGCTGGTTGCCCGCCGTGCAGGCGGCTCAATGCGTGACAGTCAGTCTATCTTTGACCAGCTGCTCTCGTTTGGCGAGTCCCATCTGACGGCAGAAAGTGTGCATCGGATTCTGGGAACAGCCAGTGATGAACGGCTGATTGAACTTATTGATGCTTTGATTGAACAGAAGCGGGATGTGGCTCTGACGCATTTTGATGCCGCGTTGAATGCCGGTGTCCAGTTGAACGAATTTGTCGATCAGCTGCTGAATTACCTGCGGGATTTATCAGTCGTGGCCACAGGCGCAACGCAAGTCACCCTGCTCTCGATTTCAGAGGTGAATCGGGCCAGTCTGCAGCGTCAGGCAGAGGCCTGGGGCATTCAAACCTGCCTGGCTGCATTTCAGATTCTGAATGAAGCCCGGAACCGAATGTTTCGTGCCAGTCATGGTCGGGCTCTGGTAGAACTGGCTTTGATCCGGATGTCACTCCTCGAGGATCTGGACCTGTTAAGCCGATTTCTGTCGTCAGGCGGACAGATTCCCGCTGCCCCGGCAGCGGTGCGGCAAGCGCCCCCTGCTGTTTCTGCTCCTGCACCGGCTCCTTCTCCCGCACCGGTCTCTTCTCCGGCACCAGTCTCTACTCCGGCACCGGTTTCACAGCCCGTTTCCGAGGCTCCGGTTTCCCCTGAAATGAGCTCGGAACCCCCGGACGATCAAAAAAAAATTGAAAAAAAAAATGAAATTCAATCGACTGTAGCGTCAGAATCGATTGAAAGTTCCGCTCCTGCCGTGGAAACCGTCCCTTTTCGGCCTGGGATGGAAAGTTTATTGTTGTCGCAACTTGTTGAAAACACGGAAGATTTGTTAAAAGATTCAGTGAAAGGTGTTGCGTCAATAGCAATTTCTGGGCCGAAACAGCTGGATTTACAATTCTCTAAGAGCTATAATTTCTCAAAGCAATACTGCGAACGGCCTGAAATGCTGGTCCGACTCGAGAATTCGCTGGAAAAGGTGACAGGAGAACGGATCAAAATTCGTTTGATTGTGCTGGAACCAGCGACTCAGGACGAGAAGGCAGATGACAGGCAAAACAGACCATCGGTGGCTCAACAGCGAGCAGAACAGCGTGATCTGGCCCCTGCTGCGGATGATTTCCTGCAGGAAGCCCTTTCCGTGTTTAATGCTCAAAGTGTGAGAGTCGATGTTTTAAAGGTCCAGGCAGAAGAGAAAAAAGAGGATTCGTGACCATGTTCAAAGGACTGGGAAATATCGCCGGCATGATGAAACAGTTTTCAGAAATGCAGGGCAAAATGACAGAGATGCAGGAAAAACTGGGAAGACTTCGCTTTGAAGGCTCTGCCGGTGGTGGAATGGTCAACGTGGAAGCAAACGGGCAGCAGAAGATTCTGGGGATCAAAATTGATCAGACTCTGCTCGAGAGTGGCGACCGGGAAATGCTGGAAGACCTGATCACGGCGGCGACCAACCAGGCATTAGACAAAGCGCGCGAGGGAGCTGCAGAAGAGATGTCAAATATCACGGGAGGCCTGAATATTCCCGGTCTGGATGAAGCGCTTTCAAAATTCAATCCTAATTCCTGACCTGAACTCGTGGAGTTTCAATTCCGTTCTCATTACAGATAGCAGTCTGTCTGTTTCAAGCTTTTTGAAGAGTATTTTATGTCGCTACGTGGAAGAGAGAGCCAGTCTCATCCTTATGGTTCCAGTGTGGGGCAACTGATTGATCAGTTTGCGACATTGCCCGGAATCGGTCGTAAATCGGCTGAACGGCTTGCGCACTACATCTTGTCGATTCCGGAACCGGAAGCCCGACAGCTGGCAGATGCGATCAACGCCGTCAAGCAGTCCGTACGTCCCTGTTCGGTTTGTTACAATCTTACCGAACAGGAGGTCTGTACCATTTGTTCCGATTCGCGACGGGATAAGAAACTGGTCTGCGTAGTCGAGCAGCCCCGGGATGTGGTCTCGCTGGAAGCGACCAGTTCGTTTCAAGGCGTTTATCACGTTTTGCAGGGACGGATATCACCGCTGGAAGGGATTGGACCGGAAAACCTGACGATCAATGCCCTGATTCGACGCGTCAAACGGGATGGTGTCACGGAAATTATCATGGCGACCAACCCGACTCTGGAAGGAGATGGGACCGCGCTCTATATTTCCAACCTGCTGGAACATGAAAATGTGGAAATCACCCGACTTGCCCGGGGTATCGCCTCCGGGAGTGTGCTAGAGTTTGCTAATAAAGAGATGTTATCGGATGCTCTGCAGGGGCGGCAGAGATTTTGAAATCGTTCGTGATTCATTTGTTAAAATTTTGTAAGACAACTACCGGTCTGGATTCGGATATTACATGCATCTGAATATTTCACAACAAATGAAACTGGGCCAGCAGATGAAGCTGGCTCCCAGAATGATCCAGTCAATGGAGATTCTACAGCTCCCATTGCAGGCGCTCGAAGAACGCATTGATCAGGAACTGGCTGAGAACGTCTGCCTGGAGCGGATCAGCGACAACGAGAACACGCCGGATACCGAATCCGAGTTGATGCGGGATCAGGCCAACGCCGATTCCAACAGCTATGAAATCGACGAAAAAGAAATCATTGCCGGCAGTGAACAGAATAACGAGTCTGATTTCGAACGCCTGCTCGAGATGGCCGAACAGTGGCCTGAAGACAATGTGACGTCAGCAACCAAACCTTCATCCAACCGCATCAGCGATGATATTGAACGCAATAACGATGCCGTCGCGAATATCACCGAACGACAGCAGACGATCAACGAATACCTGATCGAGCAGTTTCATTACTTCAGCTGCTCTCCCGAAGTCAAAGCGTTCGGCGAATACCTGATCCAGAACCTGGACCATAACGGTCGACTGCAGAGTTCCCTGCCGGAAATCGTGCAGGTCTATGGTCAGAAAATCACACAGGAAGAAGCGGAAACCGCATTGTCGCTGATTCAGAAATGCGATCCGCCCGGTGTCGGTGCCCGCGACCTGCAGGAATGCCTGCTGCTGCAGTTGAAACCGGATGCCCCGTACCGCGATGTGCTGGTCACTCTGATTACCTCGCATCTGGATGACCTGGGGCAGAACCGCCTGCCTGTCATTCAGCGCAAGACCGGCTATTCGATCGACATGATCAAAAACGCCATGTCATATCTGCGTTACCTGGATCCGTTTCCCGGTCGCGGTTTTGAATCAGAACCCGTGCTCAAAGTAACGCCAGATGTTTTTGTCAAACGGGACGAAAACGGAAAATATGTCGTCGAGTTGGAAAACGAATACACGCCTCCGCTGCGAATCAGCAGACGGTATGCCCAGCTGCTGCGAAATAAAACCGACGATCAGACCAAAGACTATATCAAAAAGAAAATCGATGCTGCCAAGTGGCTGATTGAAGCTATCGAACAGCGGCACAGTACGCTGAAGCGGGTCGCGCAGGCGATTGTCGATTTCCAGACCGAGTTCCTGGATAACGGCCCTGAATTTATCGTCCCGCTCAAAATGCAGCAGATTGCCGATGTGGTCGGCGTGCACGTGACCACGGTCTCGCGTGCTGTCGATGATAAATGGATCCAGACTCCGCGGGGCCTGTATCCTCTCAAACGCTTCTTTGGTGGCGGAACGAAGACCTCTGACGGCGAAGACGTCGCCTGGGGCATCATTCGTCTGAAGCTCAAAGAGATCATTGATGGGGAAGATAAGAATAAACCCCTCAGCGATGATGCACTCGTTGATGCGTTATCCGAGGAAGGTTATAACCTCGCTCGCAGAACGGTTACCAAGTATCGGAAAGCGATGAATATCCCGTCGTCACGTCAACGTCGCGAATATTAATTGCTCCCCCGTTCTGATCTGGTTACAACTGATGCTTCCAGCCCGTGTTCTCCAGCGATGTTGTGGAACCGTCTGCCTGCTGCAGTAACGCCCCCTGCCCGGCTGTGATTTCTCCGATGTGAGTTAAAGGGATGGCAAGCGGATTCTGATCCCGCAGTCTCTGTCCCTCTTCCGGCGAGACAGTAAACAGCAGTTCGAAGTCTTCTCCGTCTGAGAGTGCCTTCTGCAATCGTTTTGCGTCGGTCAGGTCGGGGGAAACATTGTGGCTGATCGGGATCTGCCTTGACTGGATGACAGCACCGACTCCGGATTCGGTCAGAATGTGCTGCAGGTCCGATGCCAGGCCGTCACTCACATCAATCATCGATTTGATCGTCACCGTATCCCTCAGAGTAGCAGCTTCCCTGACGCGAGGCTGAAAGGTCAGGTGATGAGAGTCCAGACTTCCCCCGAGGGTGCCTGTAACGAAGATCCAGTCCCCCGGTTGAGCGCCTGAGCGCTGAATGGCCTGTGACTGGTCCGCGATGCCGATGATGGCGACATTGATGACCAGAGGCCCGTCCCAGCTGTTCGTATCACCGCCTGCGAGCTGGGTCTCGAATTCTGCTGCCAGATCCATGATGCCCTGCATCACTGCTTTGGCAAATTCCGGTCCTTTTGATCGGGGCAGCGCCAGACTCACCAGGGCGGAATGCGGAGTCCCGCCCATCGCTGCGATATCACTCAGGTTGACTGCCAGTGCCTTGCGACCGGCGAGTTCCGGCGTCGCGGGAGGAAACGTGAAATGAGCCCCCTCCATCAGCATGTCCGTCGCCAGCAGCAGTTCTGAGTTGGCAGGCGGTTTCAATATTGCAGTATCATCGCCAATCCCCAGCAGGTTTGAATGCGACACTCCCCCCTGTGAACGAATCCATTGAATGAGTTCAAATTCGTGAAATGCAGTCATTTTGATACGGTCTGGAGGGGCTCAGAGTTTGTTCGAAAGAGGCACAGCGCCTGGTTGTCAGACAGACTATCATAACAGTTTCTGTTAACGGGCTGCGAGTGTGCGTCATTGCGATTTCATATCGCAGGCAGGATTGGAACGCTGCCCAAAAAAAGAACCCGGCACTCGTGGAAAGAGTACCGGGTTTGATGGATCAGTATGAACTGATTGATGGATCTATTATAAACTACGGCGTACTGCTCAGATTGAGGGGCAGATGACCATAGAGAGTTTCGTTCTTACGCAGAATGTAAAACTTCAGCGGGTTGAAGCTGGAGAGCTTCGAGTTGCTTAACACATAGGAAACGTTGCTGAGGTTCACGGTTTCCCAGATATGCAGTCCGACCAGAATGTCGCCGCGACGCATGCCGTTCATGGCGGCCGGGCTCTGGGGGCGAACTTCTTCGATCAGCATCCCACCCTCATAGCGGGGGTTGAGCAGATGCTTTTGAGAATCAGGAACTTTGCTGATGCGGATTCCCAGAACTTCCCATGTCTTTTCCAGTGTGGGATCGTTTGAGATCTCATTATTCTGAGCCCGTACAATCGGAGCACTGACGGGAGTCGTGCGAACAACAGAACCGCTGTCAGCCAGTGTGATCTGGACTGTCTGTGTTTTTTCTTCACGGCGGATCAACAGGTCGATCGTGTCGCCGGGCTTGTGTCCCATAAATGCACGTTCCAGATCCACACGATCCACAACGTTCACGGAACCGGCCTTCATGACAATGTCGTCTTTCTGCAGACCGGATTTTTCAGCAGGGCTGTCCTTGGCAGGCTGGCCGAGAACCAGCATCTGCTTGTCACCCTGCTTAATGTCATTCGCCAGGATTCCGTGGTAGGTATGATCCAATAATTCAGTGCTGATCAGGTCGGCAATGATCTTGCGGGCATCGTCGATGGGAATGGCAAAGCCAATTCTCTGGGCACCGGCACGGATTGCTACGTTAATCCCTACGACTTCGCCGTCCAGGTTCAGCAGCGGGCCGCCACTGTTGCCGGGGTTGATGCTTGCGTCGGTCTGGATCAGGTTTTTGTATGATTGTTTTTCGTTCACTTCCACATCACGCGAGAGCGAGCTGATGATGCCGGAGGTAACTGTGTGTTCGTATCCAAAAGCGTTGCCTACAGCGATCACGGTTTCGCCCAGCATCAGGTCCGATGAGGTTCCGGGGGGCATAACCGTCAGTTTTTTATTCGGGTTGATCTTGATGATCGCGAGGTCTTCGCTCTGGTTGGATGAAATGATCCGCGCATTGTAGGTGCTGCCATCCATCATTGTGACGCGCAGTGAGTCAACTCCATCAATCACATGGTGATTCGTGACGATGTATCCACGGGGATCAACGACAATACCGGTTCCCATCCCGTTGACTTTGCGGTTTTTTCCAGAACCGAAAAGCGAGTCTTCTGAACGCGCCGTTTTTTCACTGTGAATGTTAACCACAGATGTCTTTGCACGTTCAATAGCGCGAACGAGAGGTGTTTTCCGTACGTCGGAGGCAACACTATTCTCACAGAATGCAACTGATCCTGTTACAATCAGAACAGTGCACATAGTGAGTTTATAAAAGCACTTAATCATTCGGTGGCTCAGTTCATCGAGGTGGCGATGCGAATACTCGCGAGTCCTAGTTCCATCTACCGACCGGAGGCGATCCATCAATGCTCCGTAGAACTGCATATCGGAATGATTTCGTGAGCACCTTGATTAGGGGCGAATTCTCTGGAATAGTTTACCTAGTTCACAAGCCGTCATTCTGGGTAAAGCGTACCGATTAAGCGGCCTGTAGTTTCGGTAAAATCATGAGGGTCGGCAAAATTATCTCATGAGCGCAGGCGCTGGTGCCTCAGGATGCTGCGAGATTCACTGAGAGAGACGTAAGTAGAGCAATTACAGTCTTCTGCGTTTTGAATCTTGAGAATGATTTCAATTATTTACGATTTTATCGAGTTTCTTTTTTAACACATTTTTCTGCTCATCAGGGGCCTTCTGAATGGCCTGATTGAGTGTATGGGATGCTTTGTCCAGCTGCTGATTAGCCTGATAAGCTGTTGCCAGTGTGTCCAGTAGATTCCAGTCTTCGAAACTGGTCAGCTCACACGCTTTTACGGCATGTGAGACTGCCAGTTTGGGGTTTTGAAGTTTCACATCAGTGCATGTCGCATAAAGCCAGGCAAGATCGTTATGGGCAACCGCTGAAGAGGGATTCAGCTCCAGTGCTCTCTGGTAGTCTTTGATGGCGGATTCAAACTGCCCCTGATGTTCCCAGATGGCAGCGCGATTGCTGAATACTTCAGATACGAAGTTGTTGGTTTTGATTGCCTGGTTGAAATCCTGTAAAGCGCGATCTAACTGATTCATTTCGCGAAAGGCGATCCCCCGGGCGTTCATCGCGGCCACCATTTGTGGCTGCAGTTGAATCGCTTTCGTCAGATCCTCCACGGCGGACTGGTATTGTTTCTGTTCCAGCCGGATCAGCCCGCGAATGTAATATGCCTTGGCATCTTTGTCATTGAGTTTCAGAGCCTGGTTCAGATCCTCTAACGCCAGATCGTACTCTTTTTGTAAACGACGGATGTTCCCCCGATTGACATAGATATGGGCATTCTCCGGTTTGAGCTTCAGAGACGCGGCAAAGTCAGCCAGAGCCGCCGGATAGTTCTTCAAGACCTGCTGGGCGATTCCACGTAAATGATAGCGTTCCGCCGTTGGTTCATTCTCGATGAACCGATCCAGAATCAGAATCAACTCCTCCGGTGTTTTCAGGTCAGCGGAATTAATCCAGCCCCCCTGTAAGGGAATCCAGAGCCATTCCTGATTTCGCTGAGTCGCGACAAGGACTTCTCCCGGATTCAGTTGGCTTAAGACCCCGCTCCCCGTCTTCAGTTCGGCCCCTTTGGTCGCCACGATCATCGTCTGCGAAAAAATTTCGGGCTGCTCAGAATGCGTATAAGCATGAGCATATGAAATAAACATAAGGGAAAGGGTGAATATGTACAGTTTATGTTTTGCCGTTGTTTTCATAGGTGGTTGCTCAATATTGACTTAGCGACGTAACTCAGAGAATTGTTAGTTTTTTGATATAATTGGTATAATTCGTAGAATTCCTAAATTAACATGTTATTCTATAGTGGTGTTCGACTCTTTCCCAAACTAAAGGGAATTAGAAAACAGAGAATATTCATTTTTTCGCATCATGAATTTCAAAACAACATGAAAGGGGAGGAAAGTGAAACCAACGTTTAAGTTACTTTGTGCTGTGGGAGCCATCATGATGATGTCATCTGCAGCCCAGGCGGGTAAATGTCACTCGCAGCAGTGTTGCGTGAGTGCAGCGCCCTGCGTGAGCGGCTGTAATCCGTGCGCGACGGTCGCATGCAAACCGGCCTGTAAAACTGTGGAACGCACGGTAATGGTTCCGGAAATGGTGACCGAAGTTCGCAAAGTCAACTGCACTGCCTATCGCACCGAAACGCGTCAGCGGGATGTCACGATCTACGAAAAAGTTCCTGAGATCAAAGAGGTGCAACAATCTTACACCGTGATGGTACCCGAAGTACGGACCCGCGAAGAAAAGTATGTCGTCTGCAAGCCAGTCTGGCAGACCTCGCAAAAGACGTTCACCGTCAATGTCCCCTACTGCGAAACAAAAACCGGAGTCCGTCAGGTTGAGCAAACCTTCTGGAAGGATGTTGAGCAGGAATACACGGTCAATGTTCCTTACACCGAAAAACGGACAGCAACCCGCCAGGTTCAAAAAGTGGTCATGAAGGATGTGGTTCAGGAATACACGGTGAATGAACCTTACACAGTCAAACGACAGGGAACGCGGACTGTGATGAAATGCGTCCCCGTGAAACAGTACCGCACGGTCTGTGAAGATCAGGGACACTGGGAAGACCGCCCGATTGAAACCGCCTGCCCTGCTCCGGCCTGTGGCAGTTGTGGAACCTGTGGAGACTGTTGCCAGCCAGCCTGTACCCCCGTCTGCACACAGCGGGTCTGGGTCCCTAAGATCGTACAGAAACAGGTAGAATACACTGCCTATCGTCAGGAATGCGAGCAGGTTCCCTTTACCTATGAAGTTCAACTTTGCAAAGCGGTCAAGAAATCCAGAACGGTCCAGGTCTGCGAAACCGTCTGTGTACCTGAAAAATACACCTACGATGTCCAGCTCTGCCGACAGGAAAAAAAGACACGCATGGTAAAGGTCTGCGAAGTCAAATGTGTTCCTCAGGAATACACCTACCAGGTGCAGAAGTGCCGACAGGAAACACGAACCTGTGACGTGAAGGTCTGCTCTCTGGTCAAAGAGGAAAAAACACGTCTGGTGAATTTCACTGTCTGTGTGCCTCAACAGAAAACCTGCACACGCCAGGTCACCGTTTACAAATGCGTGCCTAAAGTCGTGCAGCAGTCTTATACTGTCTGTGTCCCTTACACGGTACAGAAAGAAGTTCAGGTTCAGGTCTGTCGACAGGTGGCAAAGAAAATCGCCGTCCAGGTCCCTGACTGTGCTCCCTGTGCAACAGGTTGCTCTACCTGCAATTAACTCATGAATCAGGCTTTTGATCCGGATTCATGTAAACGCTGATCAGCCTCATACTTTCGGGTATGAGGCTTTTTTTATAGACTGGATGCTGTGGCGCTTACAGTACTATTTCAGCAATGAGAAGAGTGATGACAGAATCTGCATTGAATGCAAATCGACCCGAACGATTTCAGGACGAGTTCGATAGCCTGCTCCAGACGATTTCGAAGCTGTCGGAAAACAGTGATTCTGAGACAGCCTGGCCGGCGGAAGCCTGGCACGAGATCAGGCAGGCGGGCGTTCTGGGCTGGAATGTTCCCCTGGAATTCGGCGGGACCGATTTGAATTCCGTGGAGATGACCTACGGTTACATCAGGCTCGCTGAGGCCTGTCTGACGACGACTTTTGTTTTGACTCAGTTCAATGCCGCCTGTCAGCGGATTAACTGGTCGCAGGATCAGGAATTGAAATCGAGGGTCTTTCAGGAACTGGCGGCCGGCGAAAAGTTTGCCACGGTCGGAATTTCTCACCTGACCACTTCCAGACAGCACTTAAGCAAGCCGACCGTGACAGCAGAGAAAGTCACTGACGGCTGGAAGCTCGATGGTTTCGTTCCCTGGGTGACGGGAGCAGTCCATGCCGACTACATCGTCACCGGTGGCGTGTGTGAGGACGGGACTCAGATCCTGGCACTGGTTCAGACCGATCGTGAGGGAGTCGCTCCTCAGCCGCCCATTGAAATGCTGTCGATGACGGGTTCGCAAACCGGCGCGGTGAAACTCAATCAGGTTGTTGTTCCCGAGCAGTACCTCATTGCAGGCCCCGTCGAGAATGTGATGAAACGTCCCGATGGCCAGGGAGGCGCCGGCTCTTTGACGACGTCTGCCCTCGCGCTGGGAGTCGCCCGCAGAGCGATTGCAAAACTGGGAGAAGAAGCCGAGAAGCGCCCCGATCTGCTGGAAATCTATCAACCCTTCAACTCCGAATGTGAAGGCATCTGTGCAGAAATGTTCGAGACCCTTAAAGCGGGCACCCTCAATGGCGGATTTTCCGAGAAGATTCGCGGTCAGTCAAACTCGCTGGTCCTGCGTGCTTCCCAGGCATTGCTGGCCGCGGTCAAAGGCGCCGGTTTTGTCAAAGGGCATCCTGCCGAGCGTGCCATTCGCGAAGCCATGTTCTTTCTGGTCTGGTCCTGTCCACAGCCGGTGGTCCATGCCAATATGAAAGAGTTCGCCTGCGTGCTCGATTAGCGGGTGCCCCGACTTTCGGTGACGGAACCGGTTTACTTTTCGCCGGCGAGTGCTTCCGCGAGATTAATCACATGGTCCCGGACGCGGCGTAAGGCATTCAGCGTCGATGTGTATGAGACATTGATATAGGGATCGACCTTTTCAGAAGAGAGGTAGTCCAGGTGCTCCCGTTGCAGTGTCTTGACCTTGTGCTTGATTTCCGTGCCGGAGCGAATCGTCGCGGAAACCACGTCGGTGTGAGACTGTTGATAGGCGGTGGTGACGTGGTTCAACTGTTTTTCAACCATCGTGAGCAGTTCCAGCAGTGAGCTGTTATGGGCGTCATCAAAGGCTCTGCCCTGCTTGTTTAATTTCAGTCTGAATTTGGCAATTCGCTGCAGGTAGTCACTGATGGATTCGTATTCATCTGCCATACGCAACTGGCAGCGTCCTTTGGAAATCACATCCTGCGTCAGATCCATGGCGAGCAGATGGGTGATGTAGCTGGTAATTTCATCCTGCATCTGATCGAGTGCTTCTTCATGCTGAAACAGTTTCTCAACGTCCTGGGGATCAGGCGTTTTTTGAGACAGAATTCGATACAGTATCTGGGCCATTTCATCGCAGATCACACCCATCTTAATCACTTCGGCCCGTGATTGATTAATGGCGAGCGCCGGTGTTTCCAGAATGCGAACATCAAGGCTTTTGAGGTGTGCAATTTCCTGTGGCTTATCTTTCACGACTCGTGTGAGTAGTGTTGCTATTTTACCGGCAAAGGGGAGGAACACGAGAGTATTGACGATATTGAACACGGAGTGTGTCGCTGCAATTGCAAGTGCAGTCGAAGGATAAGTGGGCGTATCTCCTACCATGATGACTTCAGTCACGTCGACATCAATCAGCCACGGAATAAATTTGACATACCAGAAAAAGATCGTCGAAACCCAGAGAACCCCGCCAATATTAAACAGAAAATGGAAGTAGGCAGCGCGGCGGGCATTGGTTGTAGTACCGATTGATGCCAGAAGAGCCGTAACCGTCGTCCCAATATTTTCTCCCAGAACCAGGGCGGCGGCCGTTTCAAAGGGGATCAGCCCGGCACTGGCGGCTGAGAGTGTGATCGCCAGCGTGGCGGAAGAGGACTGTACGATCATCGTCAGGATACAACCGACGAACATACACTGATACAACCCAATGAATGAGTTGGCTTTGAAATGTTGGAACCAAAGCCTGAATTCAGGTACGTCCTCCAGAAATTCACAAGCCTCTTTCATCAGTTCCAGGCCAAAGAAAACCATGCCGACACCCATGGTTGCTAAAGCTGTGTAGCGCAGTTTTTCATTTTTGGAAAACAGATAGACTAAGGAGGAAACCCCTAAAATGGGCAGACCATATTTACCGATCTTCAATACCAGGATCAAACCAGTGGAGGTCGTCCCAATATTCGCACCCATGATCACGCCGATCGCCTGGGTCAGAGACATCAGGCCCCCGTTCACGAACCCGACGGTCATCACGGTTGTCACAGAACTGGACTGAACCAGAACGGTGACCAGGAAGCCGACGAGTGTTGCCAGAATCCGGTTATTGGTGACAGCACCGATGAGCCGCCTTAAACTGGCTCCGGCAATCGATTGAAGCCCCTGAGACATGTATTTCATTCCCAGGAGGAAGATCCCCAGACCTCCAATGAGGGTGGTCGTCATTTCAAACATTGTGTCTTTTAAACCTATCGTGTTGGTATTTACCCCAAAGATTCGGATCGGGGTATCTGGCAGGTGTTCATATGAATTGCTGGTTGTTAAGATTGTGCATATTTATTATGAAGATCTGTTAATATTACAAGGGTCTGAGCGGGCTGTCTTTCAAGACAGAACTAAAATCATGGCGCTGATCCTTGTGTGTTGGCGTCTCTCACGGTAAATCAGTTCATAGACCGGTCTGAGATCGGTTCACACCAAAACAGGTCGAACATAAGAGAAGCCTGTTCAGGTATCAGAAAGATGAGCCCCCGTAGCTCAATTGGATAGAGTGCTGGCTTCCGAAGCCAGAGGTTGCTGGTTCGAGCCCAGCCGGGGGTATTTCGATTCAGGTTGATGCTTGAAACCTGTGCCCTGTTGTCGTTTTCTCTGCGAAGAAACGATAATCTGGGGTAGCACGCCTTCTTCACTTTCACTTCTGAAGAACTTCTGTCCCCAGGTTCTATTCGGGACGTTTGACGAGCTTCTGCTGACTGCTGTGTCGTCCCCTGCTTGTAGTTGTGATGACCCTTGTTTATGTATAGGGTTGAATAAATACAGAACGGGAAAGCAGACCAGTACGCTTAGACTTGAAAACACGATGATCGAATTTCAATGCCCACTATGTGGAAAAAGGATTAAAGTTCCCAATGCTGCTGCAGGCAAACCAGGTTTTTGCCTGGGATGCAATAATGAGATTGATATCCCGTTCGAGGACGGAAGTTTGCCAGAGCCATCACACTCTCGGGATGCCTCACAGAGCGCCAATTTCGATGATGCACAACACTCTGGCATTAGCAATCAGCCAAGGCAGTGGAACGCGCTGCTGGCAATGTTTTTGGCATTCTGTTTCCCGGGACTGGGTCAACTGTATAAAGGGCAATTCTTGCGGGCTGTATTATGGTTTATCTGCATTCTGATCGGCTATTCCGCCTACCTTGTCCCTGGTGTCATTCTTCAGATTTGTTGCGTCCTCGATGCAGGTTTAACCGAACCAAAACGAGATTCCCATAATGCGGGGCAGGTCAAATAATTATTGATCCTGACACTTCTAATGACCTCCAGATTTGAATAGGTGTTTGAAATTCTTCGTGCAACAATTACTCTATTGAGTCAGGCAAAAAATCTTTTCGCGTACTTACCAGGGAGGATTTCATGAATCCTGTAGTAGAGCTTTTGCTAATTATATTTGGATGTTTGGTGAGCTTTATTTTGGGACTTGTGGCATCTCGTCTGATGAAAAAAGAAGATGATGATTTAAAAAGCAATCAACTACGTGAGGGGCTGAAAGCTGCGATAAAACATAACAATGATCTACTCGCAAATTTATCAGAATGGGTGAGTAACCCTGGTGCGACACCCTTCTTTAACTTGGATCTAGCTATTTTGAACTCCACATCATCAATCAAATATGAATATCTGGAAGACTTTTCACTCTGTGAAGAAATTGACAAGTTAAGGTATGAATTAACCCATTTGACTCGAAAGGTAGACGCGCTTTTCAATTTACGCTTTGATCCTATCTTCATAACTCAAATACATGGCGAAAATAGAAAAAGGCTTCTGGATTCGCACACACTCTTGAAAGAGTCGATCAAAGAACAAATTTCAGGAACACAGAAACTGATTGAACCGCTTTTGGGGAGACTCGGTTAGTGAATTGTCATAAGTGCGTAGGTTTTACGTCGCATTTTACGTCGCATTAAAAAACGAAACCGCATTAGCCCAGCCGAGGGTCTTTGAGAAACAAGCAGTGCTGCCGGATCAGATTAGCTCTTTGATCGGGGCGCCGTGGGGCAGGATGGGCATGGGGCGTCCGCTGCGGTCCAGGAATTCGTGGTTCTGGTCGATGCCCAGGAAGTGGTAGACGGTTGCCAGCAGATCGTTGGGATCCAGCTTGTTGTCTTTGGCGTATTCCCCCTTGGCAGTCGTGGAACCGATCACCTGCCCCATGGGAGCACCGCCGCCGGAGACCAGCACCGACATAGCGCCTGGCCAGTGATCGCGGCCGGGCTGCATGACTTTGCTTTTCGTTCCCGGTTGAACGGTGATGCGGGGAGTGCGGCCAAATTCTCCCGAGACGACCAGCATGACTTTTTTATCGAGCCCGCGGTCGTAAATGTCTTCAATCAACGCGGAGACGGCCCGATCGAAGGGGGGCATCCGCACGCCCAGATCGTAATACAGATCGCCGTTGATGGCGTGGATGTCCCAGTTGGAATGGATGCGGTTTTTCTGGGTGCCAGGTACATCCGGGTTATTCATATACATGGTGACGAAACTGGTGCCCGCTTCCACCAGTCGTCGCGCGAGTAACGCGCGCTGGCCCCATTTGTGTCTGCCATAACGATCCCGGGTCGCATCACTCTCCTGCGACAGATCGAAGGCGGCGCGGGCCTTGTCGCTGGTCAGCATGCCCAGGGCCTGCTCGTTGATGTTGTCGAGGGCTGCCATCGAGCCGTGCAGGTCGACGTCTCTGCGGAAACGGTCAAACGACTGCAGCAGCCCCAGCCGGTCGTCAAGGCGGTCTTTGACGCTGTTCGAAACAGACAGGTTGGGGACCGAATAACCTGGTGCACCCAGGTTGCCGCCGACAACGAACGGCATTGCAGATTCACCCAGGTAAGCGCTCCCCCCGCCATAGGCACGGGGAGAACTGGCGACATAATTGGGGACTCCGACACGCCGGTGCTCGCGCATTTTGGCGACGATCGGTCCCACAGTCGGAAATTCCGAAACAGGATCGACGCTCTGTGTTTTACGACCGCTCAGAAAACGAACCGAACCGCGGGCGTGTTGCGAATCTTCGTGCGAGATCGAACGGATAATCGAAAACTTATCTGCGACTCGGGCATGGTGCGGCAGCAGTTCGCAAATTTCGATTCCCGGTGCGTTCGTTGCGATCGGGTTGAGCTGACCGCGGTAATCGCTGGGGGCATTCGGTTTCATGTCATACGTTTCCATATGACTGGGACCGCCCAGCAGCCAGATGAAAATCACAGCAGTCTCTTCGCGGTTCCCTGCCTGGGGATTCAGCGAGTTTGCCAGGACGCGCTGGCGCAGCAGATCCGCCAGTCCCAGTCCTCCCAGCGCCAGGTAACCCGCCTCCAGAAAACTGCGACGTGACATCGGGCCGGGACAGTAGACGGAACGGTCAGAACTCATGGAGTCACCTCTGACTTATGGAAACAGGCGGGAAATTCAAATCACTTGGGGGAGCTCTTAATTTGTGGTAATCCTGTGCAGGAATTACGCAGGGTTGTTAAGTTTTGATTCTACCCGGACTGCGAGAAACATACAAGCGGAAATTGATGTGTCTGCCGATTCCCTGCACCGATCCGGTTCCCTGCCGGCGCGCACGTTGAACCTGGCAGGGAGTACTGATCGTTTTCAAAAGTTGATTCAGAGAAGTCGGCGGGTGAAATCAGTCGTGGGGAGTTCAGGAGGTTTTGGAGTGGGACTCCGTCCGGACAGGAGCAGGAAAGCGCGGGAGCGCTTCCTCTGACTGTCCGATTCGATGGAACTCGATTCAGGAAATCGTGCCACAAAACGCGAGAGAAAACTGTGAGTTTTCCCGGGCTGGTTCCTGGGCGGATACTTCCTGAGTCACGGTCTGTTTGGCCTGCTCGGGACGGGAAATCTGAATCTCCCGGGGAGCGGCGATGCCGATGCGGACGGACCCCTTTTTCGTATCCAGAATGGTGATCTGGATGTTGTCTCCAATTTGAATCGTTTCGTTGATTTTGCGGGATAAGACCAACATTTGTAGACTCCTTCTAATCAATGTGGAAGAGTAGTGTGTAGAACAATCTTAAAGATCGCCTGCAGTGGGGCTCGAAACGGTTCGATTTTGCAATCGTGGGGTCGTTTCGCTTATCACCGAAATTCTTTCAAGTTCGGTGGGTAGAATCAGGCAACCAAAGGCATTATTGAGCTAGTTGTTCAACTCAATTCAGCAGTAATTTGCTGTTGTGTCTCTCAGTGTATTACTATGCGCTCGCACCTCCAGCGGCGAGCATGCGGCCGGCACCTGCCGGGCGAGTAGTTGATTGCTGGCGCGAAATTTAGTTCTTACTCATTTTTTATGCAATACCAGTTTTTACTTTTTTACAAAATTGTTGATTCCGGTACAGGTTTCGCGCGAATCCAGCTTCAATGACAGTACGAAAGTGATTTCCTGAAAGCATTTTAGAATGAATTGAATCCGCCTGTTCTTTTTTGCATTCTCTGCCCCGGGGAAATACAATACTGAGGAGAGTGAGCCTGATTGAGCGCTTCCGGTTTTAAAAACAGAGACTTCAACTGCTCGGATTGATCTGAATTGGCAGTTGTTGTTCGTTGGAGACCGGATCCAGGCTGATGCAATTCCTTTTGAAGGGAAACAAGAAATGATCGGATGCCAGACCGGAACCGTCAGGTTCTATCGCAGACAGGTTAAATTCATCCTGTCTGGTTGGATGATGCTGTTGATGATGCCGCCGGTCTTTTCTGCAGATCCCGATTCGGAAGAACCGATTGCCGCCCGCCGCCCTGAGATCGTTGACCTCTACCCTGGGCAGGCACTCTCTGCAGAGGCACTCGCGGAGCAGGCGAAATCATCCGTGGTGGCGGTCTCCTTTGCAGGCCGCGATGGTCAGCAGGCGGGTCTGGGAACCGGCTTTGTGATCAGCGCTGATGGTCTGATCGCCACGAACCTGCATGTGATTGGCGAGGCACGCCCCATCTCCGTGCAGTTTATGGATGGAAACAAATTTGATGTGAAAGAAGTGCACGCGACCGATCGACAGATGGACCTGGCCGTGCTGAAGATCGACGCGAAAGATCTGACGCCGTTAACTCTGGCGGAACCGGATTCACTCAAGCAGGGCGCAGAAGTCATCGCGCTGGGGAATCCGCAAGGCTTACGTTACAGCGTCGTCAAAGGGGTCAACTCCGGAACACGGGAGATTGACGGCAAGCCGATGATTCAGCTGGCCATCCCGATCGAACCGGGGAACAGTGGAGGACCCGTTCTGGATGCACAGGGACACGTCCAGGGAATTGTGACTTTGAAGTCGGCGGTCACGCGCAATCTCGGTTACGCGGTGAATATCAGCGCGCTCAAAGTGTTGTTGGAAAAACCGAACCCCGTACCCATGAATCGCTGGCTGACCATCGGCACGCTTGACGAGCGGCAGTGGAAACCTCTGTTTGGCTCGCGCTGGCGACAGCGTGCCGGTCGTATTATGGTGGAAGGATTCGGCAGCGGTTTAGGGAGTCGCTCGCTGTGCGTTTCGCAGGAAGACCTGCCCGCGCTGCCTTATGAAATTGCCGTTGAAGTCAAACTGGATGACGAGTCGGGCGCTGCAGGGCTGATTTTTTACTCCGATGAAAATACCAGGCATTATGGATTCTATCCCAGCAACCAGAGTTTGCGGATCAGTCGTTTTGACGGTTCCGATGTCTTTTTGTGGCGGGTGCTGGAAGAGAAGAAGTCCAATTCGTATCGCGAAGGAGAATGGAACCAGCTCAAAGTCCGCCTGGAAACCGACCGGATTCTCTGCTTTGTGAATGATGAGCAGGTTTTCGAAGTGAAAGACCAGCGTTATACACAGGGGAAAGCGGGACTGGCCAAGTTCCGGAACACGGTGGCTGCGTTTCGGGGATTTCAGGTGGCCCGCGAAATTGCTCCCTATCGCCCTTCCAAAGAGACCGCACAGAAAATTCTCGACCTGACCGAAGACCTGCGCGTGGACCGGCCTCCCCACGATGCGCTGGTGGAAGAAGTCATCAAAGAAACCGATGAGAAACGGGCACAGCAGGCATTGCAGGAACGTGCACGGCTACTCACGAAACAGGCGGAGCGACTGCAGCAGCTGGCGCAGTCGATTCATGAACGAGCGGTTCGCGATGATCTGCAGCAACTGTTCAAAAAAGAGAAGGAATCAGAAATCGATCTGCTGGCAGCAGCCCTGCTGATTGCGCGGCTGGATAATTCAGAAGTGGAAGTCAAAACCTATCTCAATCAGGTTGCAGGCATGGTGGGAGAAATCCAGAAAACGCTGCCCGCGGAGGCGACTCCCAGACAGAAGCTCAAGGCACTTAACGATTACCTGTTCCGCGAAACCGGTTTTCATGGCAGTCGCACGAATTATTACAGCCGTTCCAACAGCTATATCAACGAGACAATTGAAGACCGCGAAGGCCTGCCGATTACTCTGGCAATTCTGTATATGGAACTCGGACGCCGCCTGGGGCTCGACATCGAAGGAGTGGGACTGCCCGGTCATTTCGTGGTTCGCGTGAACTCAACGGCTGAAAAGGGAGAGCTGGTCGACGTCTTCGAGGGGGGCGAAATAATAAATGAGGAAGAGGCCAGAGCGATGATCGTCTCCGCAAACAGTGGCCGCTTTGATGAAGAGTTTCTCAAGGCACAGCCCAAAAAAGAAATCATCAAACGGATGCTGCGGAATCTGCTGAATCTGGCGCGGGACGATGAGGACATGCAGTCCATGCTGCGATATGTCGAGACGATGATTGCCATCGACGAAGATCTGATGCAGGAACGCTGGTTGCGGGCCGTCTTACGTTACCAGACAGGCAGGATTGCCGAAGCGAAGACCGATGCCGACTATCTGCTGGAAAAGTCCCCCGAGGGATTTGATCTGCGCCGCATTCATGAGTTTCGTAATTTTCTGGAGACCGTGAAGCCGTCCGAGTAACTGCAGTGGCCCGTTTAAATTCTTTTGAGATCGGAGATTGGAAGTGAGTTGGATGAAACCGGGTTTCTGTCTGCTGATGCTGCTGATCGAGGTTCCCCTGCTCTGTGCCGCGCATCCGCTCGCTGCTCCCCGGCGAACAAGCCTCACCAATCCACAAATCAAATATCAGCTGACAGACCAGCATGCGGTGACCCTTAAGCGGGGAAAAGTGACGGCGATCATCGTTGACAATTCTGCCGTTGATACCAAAGCACTGCCGGGGCATCGCGCAGGTTATAATGGCGTGGCGTCACTTAAATGGACCGGACAGGAAGAGAATCTGTTTGTCCCTGCCCTGGCTGGTTTGAATTTTGAGCACATCCATGATGGCACGACCAGTCTGAAGGAAAAATTCGAGCCACGCAAATTTCCGATGCAGTTGCGGATCATTTCTGCAGATACGGTCGAGTTGTATCAGCCTCCCACTGAGAACTGGAAACTGGAAAGCTGCGGCCGGTATCAATTGCTGGAAGACGGGACTCTGGAATATACGTTTGAGTGTATCCCGCACGCCGCTCTGTTCAAAAACGGGTTTATTGGACTGTTCTGGGCCAGTTATATTCAGGCACCGGAAGATCGCCGTATTCACTTTTACGGCAAACCGAAGGATCAGGTAAATCAACGGGAATCACTTTTGCATGCGCGAACGCCTTCGCATGGAGTTGACAGTACGCATCCGCCGCTGCATGCGACATTTTTTCCGGAACTGGCTGCGGATTTCCCGTTAACTCTGGTGAATCATCCGTCTGCTTACCGTTATTCCCAACCATGGTACTATGGTATTCGTGATAATTATTCCTATACTCAACTCTTCAGAGACCGTGATCAGATCTGGCTGGCACAGTCACCAACCGGAGGTGGCGGTCAGAATCCTGCCTGGGATTTTCAGTGGTTTATCCCCGACTATCGGCCAGGTGAAGCGTATGGATTCGTAATGCGGGCGCATTATGCTCCGTGGTCTGATCATGCAACGTTACAAAAATCGGTTCAAAAACATTTATCTGCTTTAGCACAGGATTAATTGTCCCTGGTTCTTCAGGGGTAATCTGGTCTCAGGATGAATCCAGTCTTGTGCTCATCAGGCATGGATTGAAAATAGAATGAGAAAAATCGGCTCCCTTCCTTCCGGGCAGCAGGCAAAACAGTTCGAAGATTATCTGCTGACGACAGGTGTGGAAATCAAGGTGGAACAGTCTGTCGACCAGTGGTCGATCTGGGTCTATGATGAAGATCAGGTCGAACATGCCAAAGTCGAGTTGAATGACTATATCGCGCATCCTGACGCCGAAAAATTTCAGGGAGCCGCGCGGCAGGCGGAAGCCATTCGCGAATCGAAAATCAAAAAAGCAGCCGACAGCGCCCGCCAGCAGGTGAATGTCCGTGAGACCTGGAATCAGCCCTTCACCAGCCGCTGTCCGGTGACGTCGTTGCTGATTGGCGTGTCAGTGGTCGTGTATCTGTTTATGCAGACCAGTGAGTATGGAGAACAGATCAGGCAGGCTTTGAGTATCAGTTCCTTTCAGACGACAGGTAATATGATCCGTTACAGCCCGTATCTGCTGGATATTCGCGACGGGGAAGTCTGGCGGCTGGTAACACCGATTTTTATTCATTTTCGGAGTTCCTCGGGACTACCTCTGCATTTGTTATTCAACTGTTTTATGACCTATCAATTAAGTGGCGCGATTGAAATGAATCGCGGCAGCACCAAACTGATTTTACTGGTGTTGTTGACGGCGATCCCGTCTAATCTGGCTCAGTTTTACTGGTCGGGACCTGGCTTTGGAGGTCTGTCGGGCGTCGTCTATGGGATGTTCGGGTATATGTGGATGAAAAGTAAATTCGATCCACAGTCTGCTTTTTATGTTCCCCCCAATATGGTTGTGATTCTGATTGGCTGGTTCTTTCTCTGTATGACCGGCGCGATGGGCTCCGTTGCCAACATGGCGCACGCCGGGGGCCTGGGGATGGGCATGCTGATTGGCGTGGGCACCACGTTTTTAAAACAGGCCGGTAAATCGAACTGAAGTCGATGAATTCTCGGAGTCAGTGATTGTTGCCTCTCCGGGAATCGCCTATAATTCGGACAATGAATTGAAGATGCTGTTGAGTTAAGGACTGACAAAATTGCTGACCCTCTCTAGTGGAGCGAGATATCGGATGATGAATCGACAAAAATGGAGTTTAACCGCAGGGGTACTTTTCGTAATGAGCTTTGCTTCCCAATCATTTCTGACAGCCGCTGATGACCCTGCCCCACCTGAAAAAATTCGGACCGTTGAAGGCATAACCGAGTATTCCCTGGCCAACGGCATGAAAGTGCTGCTGTTCCCAGACCCGTCCAGCCCCAAAGTGACCGTGAATCTGACCCTCCTGGTCGGTTCCCGGCATGAAGGTTATGGCGAAACCGGGATGGCGCACCTGCTGGAGCACATGCTGTTCAAGGGGACGCCCACCCATCAGAATATTCCCAAAGAACTGCAGGCCCGTGGTGCCCAGTTCAACGGAACGACCTGGTACGATCGAACGAACTACTACGAAACGCTTCCCGCAACCGAGGACAATCTGGAGTTTGCACTCAAGATGGAAGCCGATCGCATGATGAACAGTTATGTGAAAGCGGAAGACCTGGCCTCGGAAATGACAGTGGTCCGCAACGAATTCGAACGGGGTGAAAACAGCCCATCCCGCATGCTGATGCAGAAAGTCATGGCTTCCGCCTTCGAATGGCATAACTACGGGAAATCCACGATTGGTAACCGGGCCGATATCGAGCGTGTTCCCATAGACCGCCTGAAAAGCTTCTACAAAAAATATTACCAGCCCGATAACGCGGTTTTAATTGTCGCCGGAAAATTTGATACCGACGAAGCATTGAAGCTGATCAACCAGTATTTCGGAACCATTCCCAAACCGGAACGCAAACTCGATAAAACTTATACCGAAGAACCTCCGCAGGAAGGGGAACGCATCGTCACACTGCGGCGGATTGGTGAAGTCCCCGTGGTCGGTGTCGTCTATCACATTCCTGCTGCTGCTCATAAAGACATGGCGGCTCTGGATGTTCTGGAATCCACACTGACCGATGATCCTTCAGGCGTTCTGTATCAGGCACTGGTGAAGACCAAAAAGGCATCCAGTGTTTCTGGATCTCTGTTTGCATTACACGATCCCGGCGTATTGCGACTGATGGTGGAAGTCATCAAAGGCAACGACCCTCAGGTCATTCTGGGCATTATGTTTGATACGCTGCAGACCGTCCGGGAAAAAGGGATTCCCGCTGAAGACGTGGCCCGCGCTAAAGAAAAACTGCTGAAACAGTATGAGCAGGCTGAGAATAACAGCTCTCGACTGGCTGTTGAGCTTTCCGAATGGGTTTCGATGGGGGACTGGCGTCTGCGGTTCCTGTATCGTGATGCTCTGGAAAAAGTGACTCCCGAAGATGTGAAACGTGTCGCGGACGAATATCTGAAAGAGAACAACCGAACCGTGGGGATCTTTGTTCCCGTCGAAGAAAGCCAGAAGGTCACCATTCCGCAGATCGATGACATCGCCAAAATGATTGGTGACTACCAGGGACGCGAAACGGTTGCGATGGGGGAAGACTTCGATGTCTCGCCTGAGAATATCAATAAACGCACGACGCTGAAAACACTCTCCAGTGGCGTGAAAGTCGCATTGCTTTCCAAAAAGACCCGCGGCGAAGAAGTCAATCTGAATATGACGCTCCGTTATGGGGACCTGGAAAGCCTGCAGGGCAAAAAGACCGCCTGCGAATTTCTGCCTGCCGTCATGAAGCGGGGAACAAAAAACAGGACACGTCAGCAGATTGAAGATGAACTCAATAAGCTGCGTGCCCAGTTGAGCATTTCCGGTTCACCCGGCGAAATCAATGTCGCGATCAAAACCCGCAGTGAAAGTCTTTCCAAAGTGTTGAGCATCCTCAAGGAAATCCTCCGCGAGCCAACCCTGCCGGAAACCGAACTGGATGTGCTGAAATCTCAGCAGATTGCGACTCTGGAAAAACAGAAAACCGATCCTCAGTCACGGGCGATTCTCTCGGTACGAAGTCAGCTTCGTCCCTATCCGGAATCCGATCCCCGCTATGTGCCAACGATCGAACAGGAAATTGAGCGGATCAAAGCCTTGTCTCAGAGTGATCTGCAATCACTGTATGAAAACTTCATCGGCGGCTCTGTGGGTGAAATCGCCGTTGTCGGTGACTTCTCTGAAGACGAAGTCTATGCCCAACTGGGATCCATGCTGGATGACTGGAAGTCACCTGCTCCCTACAAGCATATCCCTTCAGAACCCCATGCGCTTCCCGGTAAACTGACGGAAATCATTATTCCCGACAAAGCGAATGCGTTCTATTTTGGCGGTCTGACGTTTCCGATGAACAGCAGCTCTCCCGAGTATCCCGATCTGATCGTGGCTGGCTCGGTGCTGGGGTCGAGTGGTCTTTCCTCACGTCTGGGAGATCGTGTCCGTCAGAAAGAAGGTCTGGCCTATGGTGTTGGCGCATTCATTCATGCGGATAACGTGGATTCCCGCGGTTCGATTTCCCTGTACGCCAGCTGCAATCCGGACAATATGGAAAAGGTGGAAACCGCTATTAAGGAAGAGCTGGCTTTGCTGATCGCAAAAGGGATCACAGCTGAGGAACTGGCCAATGCTCAGAAAGGTTATCTGGAACAGCAGGAGGTTTCACGAACCAGTGATGCGTCTCTGGCATCCATCCTGTCAACCAATCTGTTTGCCGATCGGGATATGACTTACTATTCCGAGCTCGAAACAAAAGTCAACGCGGTCACTGCGGATGCGGCTCAGAAGGCATTCGCAAAATATATTGATCCCGCGAACCTGATCATTACTGTTTCAGGAAGCCTCAAACAGTAATTTCTTGCAGCGATTCAATCCCCCGGACAGTCTCTGTCCGGGGGACGCGCTGGTTTTCCTCCCGGATGTCAACTTCCCCCACTCTCTTCTTCTGCGCTGACGTTATCTGCGTTTGCAGCAATCGTACACCCTTACATTACAGATCGATAATCTCAACCGGCGATCAATCAACGTTGCTTGATTCTCAACAGCCAACTGGTTACCTTGGTCCTTTCCACGTTCTGAACAAAGTATTGTAAAGTAACTTAAATAAACCTAGATATAGCAAGAGTTTGCAATGGCAGATGAAACAGCAAATTCACGGATTGAACAAGACCGTCAACTGATCCTGGACGCGAAGGCAAAAGGGACCGGTGCCAAGATACTGGCCTACACAAAGCTTTCCGGTCCCGGCTGGTTACAGAGTGCGATTACTCTGGGGGGCGGATCTTTGGCCGGTGGTCTCTATCTGGGAATTCTTTCCGGTTATCATCTGATGTGGTTGCAGCCACTGGCAATGATCATGGGTGTGATCATGCTCAGTGCCATTGGTTATGTGGCGTTGTCAACTAAAGAACGTCCGTTTGCTGCGATCAATACTCATATCAACCCGGTGCTGGGGTGGGGCTGGGCAATTGCCACGCTGATGGCGAATCTGGTCTGGATTATGCCTCAGTATGCGTTAGGGACGGCAGCTCTGCAGCAGAATCTGGCGCCCGAACTCTTTGGTGATCCCAAGAATGGTCTGATCTCAGCGGTGGCAGTCCTGTTTGTGATTTCAGCAATTGTCATCTGGTTTTACGATTCCGGCGGATGGGGCATCAAACTGTTTGAAGCGATTCTGAAAATCCTGGTGGGAATCGTTGTGCTCTGTTTCTTCGGCGTCGTTCTTAAAATGAGTATATCCACGAACGATCTGGACTGGGGAAAAATTCTCGCCGGCTATATTCCGAACTTCAGTCTGTTTGTCAATCCTTCCCCTGAGTTTTCCGAAGTGCTGTCACAGGCCGGCGGTTATGCTGAGTACTGGAAGAACATGATTGTCGGAAATCAGCAGAAAGTGATGATTACCGCAGCCGCGACCGCGGTCGGGATTAATATGACCTTCCTGCTGCCTTATTCGATGCGGGCCAAAGGTTGGGATAAAGATTTCCGTGGTCTGGCAATGTTCGATCTGGCGACCGGGTTATTTGTCCCTTTTGTACTGGCCACCAGTTGTGTTGTTATTGCTGCTGCCTCTCAGTTTCATGCGAAACCCGCAGCGGGATTGCTGGGTGAAACCAATGCCGAAGGTCAGGTTGTAAAGGCAGATCCCGGTTTATTGGGACAATACAACAAGCTGCTCGACAACCGTATTAAAACGGAAGTTTCTCCTGAAGAATGGAGCGGATTACAGCAGGCAGACAATGCGGCAGCCCTGCAGGAAAAACGAAATGAGCTGCCTCTGCCCGAACGTAAGCTGGCAGCCATGCTGGTCAACCGGGATGCGTTTCAGTTAGCAGCGGCACTCAAACCGCTGGCGGGGGCTACGGTTTCACAGGTTGTCTTCGGTCTGGGCGTTGTCGCGATGGCCATTTCGACGATCATCATTCTGATGTTAATCAATGGCTTTGTATTCTGTGAAATGCTGGGGGTTGAACCACGGGGAACATTCCATCGCATTGGCTGTTTTATGCCCGCGTTGACTGGAATTGCGGGACCCTTTATCTGGGGCGATTCAGATGCCAAAGCCTGGCTGGCGGTGCCGACTTCCATGTTTGGAATGGTGCTGCTGCCGATTGCTTATGCCACGTTCTTCTTCATGATGAACTCACCGAAAATTCTGGGAGACCGGATTCCCACTGGGGGCAAACGTGTGGCCTGGAACCTGGCGATGGGCATTTCCACCCTGCTGGCAACCTTCGGCTGTGTCTGGAGTATTAAATCCACTCCTTTCGCTACCTATGGATTTACTGCTCTGGGAGGCTTTATTGGTCTTGCCATTATCGTGCATTTCACACGCGGCAGTTCCGATTCAGCTCCTTCGTCATCGGGTGAGTAATTTCAGAGGCAGTTCAGCCGGGTAATTGTAAAAGGAAACTATTGCAGTTGTACCCGGTTGTCTGTGTCGCAGTCGTACTTCTTGCTGAAGAAAATCTTCGAAGGGCGGATCCGCAGTCGTTGCGCCCAGAAGCGTGCGAGAACAGCCAGTGTGCCCATGCCATATTTGACGCAGCGTATAAAATTGATGCTGGATGCTTCGGGAAAGTAACGGACGGGAACAGGAATATCGCCTACCCGGAATTGAAAATAGACTGCCTGTGCAAGTAGCTGGCTGTCAAAGACGAAGTCGTCCGAGTTTCGTTCGAAGGGAATGGTTTCCAGAACTTCTCTGCGGTAGGCGCGGAAGCCACTGTGAAAGTCACCCAGGTTTTGTCCCAATGCCATATTTTCGGTAATCGTCAGCAGGCGGTTGGCCAGATATTTCCAGGCAGGCATACCACCTGCCAGAGCTTCCTGTCTGGTGCGGATCCGAGAACCCATCACGACATCGCAGATGCCCAGACGCAGCAGCTGAATGGCGATTCCCACAACGCGGCTGTCGTACTGATAGTCAGGGTGTAGCATCACTACATATTCTGCACCGTATTCGAGCGCATACTGATAACAGGTCTTCTGGTTCCCGCCGTAGCCTCGATTTTCTTTATGTTTCACAACCGTCAGACCTTGCCGCAACGCCAGATCGACCGTTCCGTCAGTGCTGCCGTCGTCAACAAGAATGATTTCGTCAACCACGTCTGCTGGAATATCAGCTAATGTTTTAACCAGAGTTGTTGCAGCATTATAGGCCGGCATCACCACGATGGTTTTTCCCTGCGGATTACAACGGCGTTCAATTTCTTCCAGCAGTGGTTCCAGGTTCTGGAACTGTGCCATACTCTCTGCACTGTCCGGAGCCATAACTGGATCGGAGGGAGTTTTTTCAAGTTCTGTGTTGGACAGTGATATCAGCAAGTTTCTCTCTCCGGGTTTTATTGAATCGAGTTGCAGCGAAACAGGTGCGCTGTCAGTAGAACATGGTCTGCGGGAAGCTTAGCTTTATTTCCCGAGTGGTGAGGATTCATTCTCCGGGTGGGGTAAGCGTAAGTTTATCTGAAGCAGAAGGAAGTCAGCCTGGACCGGTTGTTCCGGATATCGCGGCTGGGGAAACGATTGATGTTGCCGAGAAACAACATTTTCTGCATTGCGCGTGCACTCTACTGTGGGCAACCTATGTTTAAGAGTAGGTCCTGGATGAATATGATCCTTGCTGGAAAAGTCGAATGTCGCAACAGCTCCAATCAGATCCGCGGGAACTCCCCTGGCAGTTATTCCAGGCAGTTCATAAGCAGTGGCGCGCCTGCGTTCTGCTGGCGCTGCTGGTTTTGATCAGTTTTGGAGCAGCGATCAGTTTTGATTTCGTCAACTGGGACGATCCCTGGTACGTCATCCATAATCCGCTGATTAAGAGCTGGCATCCCGAAAATCTGCAGAAAGTTGCCACCCAGGTGGTGACCAGAAATTACGCACCGCTGACGGTATTCTCGTTTCTGCTGGATCATAGCGTCTATGGACTCTGGGCCGGCGGATATCATCTGACGAATATTTTATTACATCTGGTCAATGTCGTTCTTGTCTTTCTGCTGATCACGCGACTGACTCAGAACCGGTTACTGGGCTGGGCGACGGCAGCCGTGTTTGCCATTCATCCCGTTCAGGTGGAAACCGTGGTCTGGATCTCTTCGCGTAAGGGGCTGCTGTCCGGCGCTTTTATCCTGGCGTCGCTCTGGTACTGGCTCAGAAAAGATCGCACTCTGGAACAGAATACCTGTGGATTCCTGTGTTTCATCTGTGCCCTGCTTTCCAAGGCTCTGGCAGTGGTTGTACCAGCCATTGTGTTCTGTTACGACTTCTGGGTGGCAAAAGTACCATTCCGGGAAGCAGTCAAAAAACAGATCTTTCCCGGTTGCTGTGCCCTGTTGCTGCTCGTGATTACGATGCTGGCCCAGACCAGTGAACTGGGGGGCGTCCGTGATCACTTTGGTATGAGCAAACTGGAGCTGATTTCCGTTGATACTGTCATTATGTCGAAATACGTGCAGATGCTGCTCTGGCCTGGAACCCGATCCGTACTGTACGATCCTCCGACCAGTGGAATTGCCTGGAATGTCGCGATTTCAGCAATGTGCTGGCTGTTGGCGGCGGTGCTGTTTGTCCGCATGGGGAAGCGGCAGCCGTTGATCTTGTTTGCAGGAGCAACATTCATTCTGCTGTTGATTCCCGTGTTGAATTTATTTCCCATAACGACATTGATGAATGACCGGTATCTGTACCTGCCTTCGATCCCCTTCTTTGCCCTGATTTTTGCCGGTACCATGCAGTTACTGGAGCGATTAAGAGACCGCTTTCTGGTACATGTTTTTCCGCTGAAATCCCGATCAGGATATTTCCTGCCGGCGGTATTTGGCGTACTGGTGCTGTCGTTATTGACGCGTTTCAGCTGGCAGACAGAACGCTATCTGACGGTCTGGCGCGATGGATTGACGCTTTGGCAGTACACGTCGAATCAGGTTCCCGAAATCCCGGTGGTACAGATTCAACTGGCGAACAGTTATCACAGCCAGGGGGATTCAGAGCAGGCAGTCGCAATTCTCAAGCAGGCGCTGAATCAGACGAAGCCGGATGAGCTGGACCTTGAACGGATGCAGCAGAAGATCCAGGAATGGTCGTCTGCCCCCTGACGTTGTCGACAGTCTCTGTTTCGAGTTCGTTTTTGTGATGAACCGGCGGCGTTGATGTGAAACTCAGCACGTTTCTGCGTGCAGGGTGACGGTTCCGACTCCCTGAAAAAATTCAGCCAGACTCGCGTTGCTTTTTTTAAGAAAATAACGGCATGTTGTTTTTTTGCATCATGCCTTTGAATGCTCTGGCTGCGTAGAGTTTTTCGAAGCTTGAGTGTTTCTTTTGATAAACCCGGTGTTTTTCTTAAAAAATCTTTTGCATCTCTGCTTGACTGTCTTAACCCGTGACCTACTTTTAAGTGTGATCAGTTTGCAAGACAAGTTCAAAGTTGAAGCAACGAGCACAACAGCAATGACATTATATCGGAAGTGACTTCCGTTGTTATGTGAATTAAATAACTCCAATACCATTTCTGTATTTCAGTTACTAGATACAGAAATTCTGCTCTTCTTAAGAGGGGGCATATTGGGAGCTTCATTTGAGGATGTTACTCAAAGAAGCAAGTGTTTCGGGTGAGCTGTGGGAAAAGCGAACTAATGGAGTCGCGGCTTTCATAGCTTGGTTGTTTAGTGTCGATACATGTGGTTCATGAGTCGACTCCAATTGGAAAGAAAGAGAGCAACAATGAAGAATCTGACAAAGAGCATTAAGAACTTCCTGGTTTCAGAAGATGGTCCAACAGCTGTTGAATACGCTGTGATGCTGGCTCTGATCGTTATCGTTTGTCTGACTGCTATTCAGGCTGTCGGAACAAACGCCAATGCGAAGTTTGAAGCTGTACGTGATGCATTGACCTAATAGAGGCCAGTTGTATTACCGAAATGTTTATAGAAAATCGCTCAGTCGAATCATCGGCTGGGCGTTTTCTTGCGTATGCGATTCTTTAAGCGTTATGGAATCGCCTGCTGAAAAAAATAAAACATAAGTCTGAAGTGTGTAATTTAATTTGAGGAGAAAGTGGAATGTTTCCCTACTGCTTTGATGCACCGCTGGAGGCCATTCTGGAGTTATTCATGATGATGGCTACCGTCATTGTCTGGTTCACATCTCTGATGACCTGCGGCCGCTGTTAAATCTGATACTGCATCGAAAAAACGTCTATCGCTGAATCGAATGACTCTCCCCTCGGGAGGAGAGATTGCAGCGAACCAGGACGCAGAAGAGATATCGATCCTGTCAGTTTCCGACAACTTAAAGCGTGTTGTGAAACGACAGTTTTTATGACTGGTGGAGTGTCATTTTTAAATTTTGGGTTGATAGAAATCACGAGAGTGCGACAACGGAGCACGGAAACAACAGCCCTGACCCTCAATTTCAAGCTTGATAAAGCACGAGAGTTCTTACCTTCCGGAATGCTGTCAAACTCCGGCAGACACATTCACACCTTCCACATCCGGAAAGCGGGCCAGTAGACTGTGCCAGCTTGCATGCAGCGTCTCCAGGGCCATTTGGACTGCGTATCATGGTTTGCGGGACGCTCTGGTTAAATGTGATGCGTTCCAGAAACCAGAGAAAATTTGAAGATATTCACTCCTCTGCTGAACCTGTGACCTAAGCTAATTAATAAGAATCCAAATCATATCAGTGTCGATTCCGTCGATTGTGCTCCGCATGAGCTGACTGTTGATTCGACCTGAGTATCACTAACAAGAAATATCCCCAACGAAATGCTCTGAAACGCATTTCAGTAAGACACGATAAGAAAGGCCATATTGATGGATTGGCAACAGTTACTTCTCGAGAATTGGCATGTAAAGTTTGTTTCCATTGTCTTGATTTATGCCGCATATATTGATGGGAAAGAATTGCGTGTTCCTAACTGGATCACCTACCCCATGGTTCTCTCCGGGTTGATTTACGTGACCTGGACTGGCGGTCTGGCTGGACTGGGTTGGGGACTGCTGGGAATGGTCGTCGGCCTGGCTACTCTGCTTCCACTGTACAGTGTAGGAGGTATGGGAGCGGGAGACGTGAAACTGATGGCTGGCATCGGTGCCTGGCTGGGTGTGAAAATTACCTTCTATGCATTTTGTGTGACAACTGTAGTGGGAGCTGTCATGGCGATTGGCATGGTGCTCTACCGCAAGAACTTCTACAAACATCTGGGACAGGCCATCATGATTCTTGATGAATGGCGTTCCGTGAAGAACCCTCGCGAACTGTCACGCATCGCCAAGGAACGGAAACCGACCATGTTTCTGTTGCCCTATGGTATTCCCATTTGCATCGGATCGATTGCTTATTTCTTCTACGCAGGACTCCTGTAAACCAAAACGCACACCCTGCCCTCTGTGAAAACAGGGGGTGTGGGTTGTATGTGGTTTTCGGGCGGACCGCGAGAAGCTATGTGTTACAACCAGAATAATTATTTCAAACGATAAAATCGTTATAAATTGAAGCGAAAGCTCTTGAAGTGCCGATGTTCTCCATGATGACAGAATTTTCTGTTCTCTATGGAAAAGAGGCATATCGGAACGCCATTTTGGAAAACCGGCAGATCATCCCGTTCGGGACGAGGCGGTTTTCATGAGAGCTTCGCTGCTATGTTTCTCTTTGATGGGTGACAGAAATGAAAGTCAAGTCGTTAATGATGTTGGTGATCGCCGTCGGTTGTGGACTGGTTGCGATGTTGGGCGTGAGGCAGATCCTCAATAAGGATAACAAGCAGGAAGAAGTGAAAACGGCAAATGTCCTGATGACAATTGCTGAAATCCCGCCTGGTACTCCTTTGAATGAGTCCAATGTCAAATTCAAATCATGGCCGATCGATCAGGTACCTGAAGGTGCAGTTACCAAACTGGAACAGTATAAAGACCGCTCCATCAAGACCCGGGCAGTGCCGGGAGAAATCGTGATGAAAGCGAAGCTCAGTGAACAGGGAGTTCGCGGAGCATCAGTCGAAATTCCAGATGGCAAACGGGTCTTCACGACGTCAGTGGATATGACTAAAACACATAGTGGTTTAATACTTCCCGGAGACTTTGTGGATGTGTATGTAACATTCACAGCCCGCAAACCTGGGGGAGGCATGTCAACCATCACAAAAGTAATTCTGGAACGAGTCAAAATCTTCGCGACAGACCATCTGACTGATGTCGGTGGGACAGAAAGTAATCAGGTGAAATCGAAGAATATTTCACTGCTGCTTTCGCCACGTGAAGGAGCCATGTTGAAGCTGGCAGAGAAAAAAGGAGAAGTTCATCTCGCATTAAGAGCACAATCGGATTCAACTGATTCAGAAGACGTGCAATTTGATGATGACGAACTGGCTGAAGTCTTTTCGATTGAAGGCAGTGAGTACCTGAAAGACGGTGAAGAACCTGCTCAGGGAGATGTGAAGAAAGAAAACAAAGAGGAAGTGGTTCAACAGGAAAAAGGGCCTCAGTCGGCAAAGCAGTTTCTGGATGAAGAGCAGGAACCGCAACAGATGACGTCAACGAGTGCTACTGCAGAGCCTCTGGAAGAACCTAAGAAAATGTGGCAGATTGAGATTTTTTCCGGAGAAGAAAAAATCGTACAGGAAGTCGAACTTCTGGAAGAGGAAATCGAAGATCAGAAAGCTGCATTAAAAGATCTCTGGGAAGTATTTACGACTCAGCAGAAACAGAAAATAAACTGAGATAAGAGACTCCCCTGCTCTCTGACACAGAACAGGGGATTGAGTGCGGGCAGAGAGAATACTCTCAACAAGTTATTGAATGATACCTGTTTTAGAGTGATTTCAGCATTTAAACTGAAATCGCTCAGTAGTAAAAAAGTAAGGGGCACGGATGCTGGCCTTAAAAAAACACATTAGAGTGAAATGTCTGCCTGTTTTTGTCGCATTGGTATGCAGCCTCATTGCGTTGAGTGCATACGCTCAGGATGAGCAACCCGCGCCTCCCGGAGCGAGCGAACCAGTCGTTCAGGTTTCATCTGAAAATATGAAACTGGAAGTGACTGAGAAGTTCTCCAAGATTCTCAAGTTCCCGGGTAAGATCAAACGTGTGGACGGATTTGATCCGACCGTATTGAGCGTGTCGGCTCTCACTCCCAACGAACTCCGAATTCAGGCACTGGTTCCTGGTGTCACCACACTGGTGATTACCGACGAAAATGGAAAAGTTTACACACTTGAAACATTCGTGAGCGGTGATGCACGTCACCTGCAGGCTTATCTGCGGGAACTGTTCCCCACTTCTTCTGTAACAGCCATTAAAGTTCAGGACTCAGTCGTTTTACGTGGCTGGGTGACGGCACCGGAAGCCATTACGGAAATGGTCGAAATCGCCGAACAGTTCTTCCCCAATGGTGTATTAAACCAGATGAAGCTGGCAGGTGTGCAGCAGGTGCTGCTCAAAGTCAAAATCATGGAAGTGCAGCGATCAAAAATCAGACAACTGGGCGTGAACTGGCTGTTCCTGAATCAATCTGGCTATGTTCACAGCAATCCCGGTTCACTGGTACCTTTAACTGGAATTTCAGTTCCCTTTGGTGGACCGCCGGCACTGACCGCGTCTCAGAATCTGCTCGGGAATGCCACGATGGGTTTTGGTCTGGTCAACGATAACAGTATTTTTCAGGCATTCATCGAAGCATTAAAACAGGAAGCGTTACTGAAGATTCTGGCAGAACCGGAACTTGTCACCACCAGCGGCCGCCCGGCTAACCTGCTGTCTGGTGGTGAATTTCCGATCCTGGTACCTCAAAGTCTGGGGACGGTTACGATTGAATGGCGTGAATTTGGTGTTCGCATGGAAGCGGTTCCCATCGTTCTGGGGAACGGACGCCTGCGTCTGGAAGTGCAACCTGAAGTCAGTGAACGGGATTTTTCCAATGCCGTTCAGGTTTCCGGAACAACTGTACCTGGTTTGACTGTCCGCCGTGCGAATACGGCTGTTGAAATGAACTTTGGTGAAACCATGGTCATTGCCGGTCTGATCTCAAGCCGGAAAACCGCCGAAACATCCAAGACTCCGATTCTGGGTGAACTCCCCGTCGTGGGTGCTGCCTTCCGTCGGGTCAGATACACTGAGGGAGAAACCGAACTTGTGATCATGGTGACTCCGGAACTGGTCTCCCCGTTGAAGTCTGGCCAGGTTCCACCGGGAGGCCCCGGACTGTTCACAGCAACTCCCACAGATCGCGAGTTGTATCTGGATGGTGTGCTGGAAGTACCCAGCTATGGGGATAACTGTCCTGATTGTCAGTATTCCGTTCCCGGGCCCATCAGTCCTGAATCGATGATGACTCCCGATTATGTTCTGCCACCCGCTTCAGAATCTCAGGTGCCCCCTGTACCGGCGGCTCCTACCTTTAGCTCAGAAGTGATCAGGAAACCATCGCTTTCACCGGAGAGTATGAAAGCGTTAAAGGAGCACGAAAAAATGCAGAAGACGTCTCCTCAGTCGGCTACCGCGGCCCGGGTGCCAGATCTTTCGAGTCCGAAACAGAATGACTGGAAGGCGAAGTCAAAGACACCTGAACCAAGCGTAAAGACCAGTGCACCCCGTATCAGCTCTCCTGCGAGCAATCAACCGGGACTGATTGGACCGGGGAGTTAGGAGGGATATTGATTTATCTGAGTCTCTTTCTGGCAGGAATTCAACGGAGTCGACGGGAATGTCGCTCAATTCAACAGGATCCCCTTTGAAAAACTTCAAAAAATACGCATTTAAGTTCGATACTATTATAAAGACAGTAGAAACACGAAACCCTAAGTAGAAGTGATTGACGAATGAGTGGAGTTGTCCGGCTTTCGATTATCGATCCCAATGAAGCAACTCGCAATGAGCTGAAAAACATGCTGATTGGCGTGGATATGGTCTGGCTCGAAGCTGAGTGCAGCCGTTACGAGTTCTTTACGGAAGTCGTTTCTCAGACACAGCCTGACATTGCGCTGATTTCACTGGATGCGAATCCGGAAATGGCTTTAAATCTGATTGCCCAGGTGACACGTGATCTGCCCAGCTGTAATGTGATTGTTGTCAGCAGTTCCCAGGAAGGCAGTCTGATTTTAAAGGCGATGCGAAATGGCGCCAAAGAATTCCTGGGATTCCCACTGGTTCTGGAAGACTTCCTGTCTGCTTTAAACCGGATTCAGATTACCTCCGGGAAATCAGAAGGGGAACATAGTGCCCCCCGCTCCAGTCAGGTTATTACCGTCGCTGGCGTGAGTGGTGGTGTCGGTTGTACTTCTCTGGCAATCAACCTGGCCTGCTGCCTGGCAAGCCATGAACGCAACAGTGTGGCTGTGATCGATCTGGATCTGGCTTTAGGCGATACGGACGTCTGGCTGGATATCATTCCAGATTACACAATTCAGGACGTCGCCGAAAACATTGCGAGACTGGACTATTCGCTGCTGAAACGATCGTTGACCAAGCATGCGTGCGGGGCGTTCCTGTTGCCTCGTCCCGTGCAGATGGATATGTCGGTGCAGATTACGACGGAAGTGCTCCGTCGTATCATTGCCCTGCTCAGAGCGACGTTTACCCATCTCGTGATTGATGTCAGCAAGTCGTATAACAGTCTCGATCTGGCTGCGATGGAACTGTCGGATACGGTTCTGTTAACTGCCCAGCTGGATTTACCCTGCCTGAGAAATGTCGTTCGTCTTTCTCAGTTTTTTGACACCAACGATCACATCGCAGAAAAAATCAAAGTGGTGATGAATCGTCTGGGACTGGAAGACACTCAGATCAGTGTGAGTAAAGCACTGGAAACCATCGGTCGCGAAATTTTCTGTCAGATTCCGAATGATTATGCGACAATGGTTGAGTCACGGAACAACGGTATTCCATTGATCATGCAGGCTCCCAAAGCAAAACTCACCAGAACCATTATGGGGCTGGCTGCGAATGTGAGTGGAGAATCGGTCGCAGAACAGGACGACTCGGTTGCCCGGAAAAAGAAGAGTCTGTTTGGGTTCTTAAATCATTCCAAATAGCGTTCCGCAGAACGAAACATCAGGCATCCAGATCAAGATGAGTGCCCCGGTTCCCTTCTGCGTCGGGGTGACGAGTGGAGTGTTCTTCCTGTTCTTCAGTTTCGCTGTGAGCCCCCTGCTCGGCTTCTTCTTCATGTCCTAATGGCATCCGGCCATCGGCATCGCGATCGCCAGAGGCATCAGGGTCACCGACATCATGCAGCCGGTGGTCTGTCATCTCTTTTTTATCGATGGACATATTCTGAGCCGCCGCTTCGGCTTTTTGCTTGTCCACATTGGCGTCACTCCGTTGCGCACCGGCAAAAGAGCTGTTAATGTTGAGGCCACCGGGGTTAATCGAACTCATGGGGACAGATCCTTCATCTGAATTGAAACGGTCTCAATATCAGGTAGAACGTCTGGAGCGGCTGACTCAAAATCAATGACAGACGTAATTTGAAAAGATACTGAAAAAATGTCAATAGAAATTCAATGTTCCCCGGTTACCCAGTGATTTAAGCAGAGCTCGGCTATTGTTCTGCTTTCCAGGAGTTCAAGGTCAGGTGAGCCTGTCCCTGGTGGTGTGTTTCGTGCCAGCAGATGATTTTTAACGCCATCTCGTTGGACCAGCCTCGTTCCTGGAGACCTGCTGGGATCAGATCAAGGTCGGCTTCAGAGATGAGTTGAATGGTTTCCAGTAAATTCTCCCGTGACTGGCTTAACGTATTTTTGATGACTTCGAGAGAGGGAATCTCATCGCCTGCCGTACTCCCCTTCTGGTAGAGGGGAAACAGATCTGACAGTTTCGAATCCGTTTTTCGCAGGCGGTCGGTCGCAAATAATTCTTCTGTGATCGCGATATGCATGATTTGCCACGCGATAGTGGCCCTGCCGGGACCCGGACGGAATGCCAGGGCAGATTGAGGATCAGACAGTGCACTGATCTCATCTACTGTTTTGAGTGTCATGATCCGGTTAAAGTTCAGCAGTTCCACGATGGTGGCAATCTGGATGCTCATGATTTCTGTATACCTTTTGAGGCTCGAACGGGGCTGGTGGTTGTAAAAATCTTTTTTAGATCATATACCTCACAGTCTACTTCTGAAAAGTGCGTGACTATAATATCCGACAGATCACTGCTATACTCGGCTGTTTTTCTGTCATGCTGATCACGACAGTTAACAGAATGGATGTTTTTTCAGTTATATCATAAGGAAACTGCCCGGCATGGGAGTCTCGGCAGAGAAGTACCAGCAGAGTCTGGACTTTCTATTCAGTCGTCTCAATTATGAACGGATGGGGAGTGGCAAATACTCCACCAGTGATTTTAAATTGGGAAGAATGCAGGAGTTGCTGGATTGTCTGGGAAATCCACAATCCCAGGTCCGTTCGATCCACATTGCCGGGACCAAAGGGAAAGGCTCCACCTCTGCAATGATCGCGGAGATGCTCTCTGCAGCCGGTTTTCGCACGGGCTTATTTACTTCGCCTCATATCACCTGTTATGAAGAGCGAATTCTGATTGACGGTCGGCAGATTGAACCAGAACACCTGGTCGATCTGGTTTCGGAACTGATTCCGGTCGTCGAGCAGCTCGACCTGCAACCGGGCAATATGAGCCCCACATTTTTTGAATTGACGACAGCGCTGGCCTGGATGCATTTTCAGCAGCAGCGCGTTGATTTCGCAGTGATGGAAGTTGGCCTGGGAGGGCGACTGGATTCTACCAACGTCTGTGAGCCGATGGTATCAGTGGTTACTAATATCAGTTACGACCATACGGCACTGCTGGGAAATACGATTGAACAGATCACAAGAGAAAAAGCGGGCATTATCAAACAGGGAGTCCCTGTATTCAGTGGAGTCACCCAGCCGGAAGCGATTGCAGTCCTGGAAGAAGTCTGTCAGGAAAAACAGGCTCCTTTATATCTGTTGAATCGGGATTTTCATCGAGTGGATGAGCCACATCAGGGTTTGCAACTTGAGCAGACGGATGGCTCTCGCGTGGCTTCCGCCCAAAATCAACAGAACATTCAGGTAAGAACTCCCTGGTCTCTGATTGATCAGATGCCTGTCACACTATTGGGCACACATCAGCTGATTAATGCGACTCTGGCTGTGACTGTGATCGACTCTTTACGCCAAAAAGGAGTAACGCTGGAGGAAAGTCAGATGCGGCAGGGAATGCTGCGTCTGAAGTGGCCGGCCCGGATTGAACTGGTGCAGAAAAATCCTCCGGTGATTATCGACACGGCTCATAACGGTGCCTCTATCGAAGCGCTGGTTGAAACACTGACTGCCAGTTTCCCGCAAAGCAATCGGATTTTGATCTTTGCAGCGACGAAAGATAAAAATGTCGAAGAAATGCTGGAAACGCTACTCCCCTGCTTTCAGACAGTGATTCTGACGCAGTACCTCTCGAATCCGCGGCGTATTCCCGTGGAAGAGTTAGTGAACCTCACCAGGGCAACGCAGCAGTCGACCGGAAATACGTCACAGGTCATGATCACCGAGAGTCCCGAGGCCGCCTGGTTGCGGGCCAAAGAAGCTGTGACTCCCGATTCTCTGATTTGTGTTACCGGCTCGTTTTTCATCGCAGCAGAATTACGTGAGCTGCTGCTGGGGACAACAGATGCTGTTCTGGTGACCGAACCCTGCTGATCTGATGAGAGGTTTCTCTCCTCAGGCACTATTGTTCTTTTGAAATCAAAAAAGGGCGGGACAATGAACTGTCCCGCCCTTTTTCAATAGAGATTAAAAATATCAATCAGGGTCCCAGGCGGATCGGATTCTTTTTCCGCTTGTTTTTCTTGCCGCGTGATTGGGGCCCCAGCATTTCCGCTTCCATGCCTTCAAAGGCACTCGCGCCTTCAAATCCGAGCTCACCAAATCCATCGGCGGGAGCAGCGGTACGTGCTTCTGTGGCTTCCTTGACCCAGGTTAAGCTTTCGCGTTCACGACCGAATTTCTTCTTAACATCGGCATAGGAACTGGAAACAGCAGGCGGAAGGGATTTTTTCAGGTTACCAAAATTATCAACGATGACTGCTTCCGGTTCGATTGGCAGATGCCCGCGTGTTTTGGCAGGCAGGTTTAAATCGGGATGATCTTCCAGTCGAATGGAAGGAGCAGGAATCGCATCGACGAGGTAATTCTGGGTGTCAAACTGCACGGTTGCCTTCTCGTCGTATTCTTCTTTAGCAACATCGTACAGCTCGGCAACCTGTTCGCCACCGATTTCATCACCAATAGAAGTTTTCAAGACAGACTGAATTGTTGTGCCTGTTTTAGGATACCACTGGTAGATTTCGAAGTTTGCCTGCGTTCCGGTAATCCCGCGAGGGGGACGTACGCTCTGCAGGTAAAAGTGCACGTCTTCCTCAGCAGTGACTGCTGCGGTTTCATTACTCCAGGGAGTCATGCGGGTTTCGCCTTCGGCAACGGCCGGCAGAATGACTTCATCAATAGGACGCTGGAAATTGGGGTTACGGACTACCAGTCGCACACGGTATTTGTAAGTTTCACCTGGATTCAGGTCAAAATCAAAGTAGCGGAATAAAAGCAGACGACCAGCGGCTGTTACATTTGCTTTCAGCTTCTGAATCAGTTTCTTCTCATCCATCGGTTCACCTGGACGGCCCTGGTATTCCTGCCTTACAGAATCTGCCATGCCCTGCACGACCATATCCATTTCGCTGGCACCTCCCCCGCCATACATCAACTCACTTCGCATACCCCGCATATCAAGCTGCAAAGTGGAGAACCCTTTCTGTTTTTCTTTGAAGACTTTTTCATTGGAGTGCGTTTTTTTGTACTGATCCAGGATGCGGCGATTGAGCTCAAGTTCCTGTTCGATTTCTTCCTGGCTCAGAGTAAAGTTTTCCACGCGGGGATGTGTGGCGACTTTATACCAGAATCCGGCGATGCGGCTGGGAAGTGGCATCGTAAAGACACGGTCTGTGATCCCGCTGTTGACGACCTCGGGGTCAAAGTCAGCGCTTTCTTTCAAAATTTCGATCGACGTTTCGATGTCAACGTCTTTCCACTCTCCGGCCCATGGATCATCGCCGGGAATGGCTTTTTTGCGTTGTAGTTGAAAATCGAGAAACTCCAGAATCTTACCTGTCTGCATATTCTGGAAAGAGTAGGCATCGCCTAAAGAACGTTCGAGTTTATCCTGCTGGGTTGCCAGGTCGAAGACACCGCGGACTGCAACAAACCTTAACCCACGCCCTTCGCGGACAGGCCCGGTCATGCCCATACCGCCTTCCATTCCCATCGCATCTGGATTTCCAGCAGCAAACGCATCTGGATTGGCAAAGCCAGGATCCATCGCAGCTGGTTCTCCCGCCATCGCCATTTCTGATTCAGCGGGGATCGCGCCGAATGTCAGACCTGCCATGGCACCACCAGGGCCTCCCATCCCACCGCCCATGCCTGTTGTACGGCGTTTGAAGGCATCATATTCCGGTTCATCCGGTTTTGCTTTTTCACCCTCTGCTGTATTCGATTCTTCGCTGCCTTCCAGAGTTGCAGAAACGGGACGGGTCTGCATGATCACACGGCCGTAAGTCGCAACCAGATCTTCGACGGGTAGAAAGTCGACTTCTTTGGCTTTGGCTTTTTTCGCATAGATGGGCCAGGAGAGCTTGGTTGTAAACATATACGGGGTGACTTCCAGCTGCTTATTCATTAACGTAGCCACTTTTTGTCGCAGGTCATCTTCTTTCAGATATTCCTGGCGGGTTTCTTCAGGCCACTGGCTGTTATTCACCTGGGCCTCTGCCGTGTTAACCTTCTGTTCTAATTCGGCAGGAGTCCGTTTTTCAGTTGTCCACTGAGAGGTGAAGATGACGAAAAATACAAACAATGCAATGAAACCCAAAGCGATCTTCTCGCCATGCGTGATTGCAAATTCCTTGTAATTCATTCCTTTAAGGTTGGACATCAGATTTTTCACAGGACTATCTCCGTTAAGTGAAAATGTTACAGGAGCTGTTCAGCTGCAGCGTCGAGTAAAAGTGTATTATGGATTAACCGGTTCCGCTGGCTTTGGCTCAGCCGGAGGGGGTTGTGTTGTTTCATTAGGATTGGAACCTGCCGCTGGTGCCGGGGTTGCCGGTTCCGCTGGTGTCGTCGTATCACCACCTGGCTCTGGTGGAGTGGTTGCCGCCGGTTGTGCTGGATTTTCACCTGCAGCCGCCGGTTCCGGAGTCGAAGCAGCAGGTGTTGAACCATCGGCAGGTTCTGTAGAATCTGCCGGTTCCGTTGTCCCTGTTGCATCTTGAGGTTGTTCTGCAGATTCGGCTACCGCTTCACCTTCTGGTGGAACGTAAGGTTTGTAGAGTGTCATCAGACCTGCGATCGTGACAACAGCCAGTTCAGGATCATTCAGAGCAGCATCAAGCAGTTTCTTGTTTTCCTGTCCCTGAAGATTTCCTGAGCCATCTACGCCCATACCGGAATCAACTCCAAAACCAGTTGCCGCACCGAATCCTCCACCAGCACCGCCTGCGAAATCCGCTTCAGAGCTGAATCCGCCAGCTCCGCCGGCAGAACCTCCGCGACGCCCTGTTCCACCACCAACACTGGCAATCGGATTCATATGGTCATCATACAGGTCAGCACGTTGCACCCGCACGATTTTTGTCGGCCAGGGCATGCTGCTCAATTGGGCCAGCAGGTTAGGGAGTTTTGAAGACTGGATCGTTGCTTTGAGATAAAAGGCTCTTGTTTTATAGGGGAGTTCTTCTGCGTCATCGTAATAACGTTTCAGCTTTTGTGCACCTGCTCCCCCCATGCCGCCACCGAAGCCGCCAGCCAGGGCTGACTCATCCATGGCCATTTCTGATTCGCCGCCGCCACCGCCTGCGGATCCATCAACGTCATTTCCAAAGATTTTCACGAGGTCCATGTCGACGTCGACTGTTAAAGCGCCATTTTTGCCATCAGCCATGCCTCGCATTCCGCCGCCACCGCCGCCGCCAAACAGGCCACCGCCGCCAGCGGCTGCCATTTCGCCATCCATACCCATGCCACCGTCACCGGCAGGAGCACTACCGTCATCGCCGACAGTACCGCCGCGCAGTTCGAGCACGGAAATCTGTCGAATGGGTGATTCGCTGATATTAGTAGCGCCACTTTCGCTGTTCACTTTGGCAATGGCTTCGAGAATGGATGTGACCAGCCAGACATCTTCCTGTGCATCCCACATGTCTTCCGAGGTCGGGGATACTGTTTTCCATTTATCGAATGGAACATGTGGAATGACTAAGGGATTGATTTCGACCAGTCCTTTACCATCAGTCAGGTTGAATGGATTTGCGAGTTTGTAAGCACGCAGAATCTCGAACTGATAGGCCGAACGATACAGGTTACGGGGTTTAATCGAAATCTCACCACGATAGGGTGTGTCTGTCATGAGGGTCGCGATATCGGGAGGCCAGACAAATAATGCCTTCTGCTTCTCCCAGAGATATTTGGTCGACTCCGCATTGTAATTGCGTTTTTGATCGTTGATCTGTTTGAGCGCCGTCGACCAGGTCTGGTTCGGAGGATTGGGAGGAACCGACGCATCGTTAAAGGCCTGGTCGATCGCAGTCTTTCGCTCTTCGATTTCTTTCGCCAGGCTGCCGGTTGCCATACTCCAGCCGATGACAGGCAGAAGTAACGCGATAAACAGGATGATCCAGAATTTATGAGTAATCAGAGGTTTCAATTTGTCCATGGGGTTGTCCTCGTTTCTCCGAAGAGATGATTTTCTCTTTATGATTTGTACTGACTGACTAAATAATCTCTATTTCTACAGAAGCTGTCGTCGGGTTTAACCTGCTTCTGCAGTTGCTTCTTCCCCTTCTGTCGCAGGAGCTTCCGGTGGATTTTCCTGGCGTTCCAGAACGGGAATTGGTTTCCAGACAAATTCGAGTGTGAATTGAGTCCGTTGCAGATCAATAGGCTTAACTTCTTTTTCAGGTCGATTTGCGCCAATACGGGGACGGCCAACACCTCCGCCGAGCCCTCCGGCAAATGCACTTTCATCGCCGGGCAGAGCGCCTGCACCGCCACCAAGTCCGCCAAATCCGCCTGGTCGTCCGCCGGCAAACCGCCCTTCTCCCCCCTGGGACATGCCGCGAGGCCGACCATTGGGGTAGAATTGGAATGGGTCACGGCTGTCTTTCAGAATGACCGGATGAGTGATCCCCATTTTCCGAACATCAACAGCGGGGGAACCCGGGTTTTTGACAGTCCAGGACTGCAGATTTTTCAGTAGGGTCTCGTGGACGTATAAGACACCGACATCGGTGGTGGGTTTGGATTCGTCGTTATGATAATGTACGCCGTTTAAAGTGAAGATATAACCTTCACCTTCCGGAGGAGTATCCTGATCGATTTTAGGAAGCAGTGACTTTGCCTGTGGAGAGAGCCCCTGGAACCAGGTCCCCAGATCTTTCTCAAATCGGACAGTAATCCCGGGAAGTTTGATCCGGTTGCGTTTATCGATCTGTTCGTTATCAATTTCATCGCCGACATCGCGAGGCAGGCATTCGTCAATCGCTTTGTAGACTTCCAGCCAGTCAGTGCGACTGTCCATATTCCAGACGAGTTTATTGCCCTTTTCGATCAGGTTGGTGTATTCGGTTTTTTCACCTTCATAGGCTGTGTTATAGCCGCCCACCTGTTGTTTCAGGTTCTTGACTTTTGTTTCAACGGTACCAAACCGGTCCTGGCTGACGGAGTTGGCGACATTGCTGTAACCGACTGCGGAAATGCACAGGCCGATCATCAAGGCAGCTGCAGCGACCACAGCCCAGGGCTTTTTGCGTCGGATTTTACGTGCTGTGGCAATTTCAGGAGGCAGCAGCGTGGTGCGAATCGTTGTCTGCTTCAATGCCTGCAGCGCGATACCGTAAGGTACGGTAAATGTGAGGATGTTATCCTGGAACAATGGTTCATTCAGAACGGCATCACCGACGAGCCCCTGGAAGTCATCCAGGCGTTCGACTTCATACTGCAGGTTCTGTTGCAGGAATTTCTGCAGACCAGCCAGTTTAAAACCATTACCGGTACCGTACACTTTTGAGATTTTGGCGTCACGGTTGACACTGGAGAAGTAACCGATGGAACGCTGAATTTCTGAGACATACTCGTTGAAGACCGGTCGCAGTGCCTGAAAGACAGCGCGGGGATCTTCAGAACGGGTGGCATTGCATTTGAGGTGTTCGGCTTTCGCGAACGTCAGCTTCATCTCTTTGGTCAAAGCGCGGGTAAAGTGGTTACCGCCGATGGGGACGTTGCGGATCCAGATTTTATTACCGTTGGTCACCATGAGTGTCGTGCTGTCAGCACCCATGTCGACAACAATGGCCGATTCTTCCGGATTGCCTTCAAAGTCCTGATTGACTCGCATGCCCAGAGAATCGTAACAGAGTGTGTTATACAGTCCCAGTGGAGCGATCTGAATCAGTTCGACTTCAATTTTGCGTTGCAGGAACGGCTGCAGTGCATGCAGCACCTGATCGCGTTTCATGGCGAAGATACCGACTTCGGCATCCAGCATGTAACCACTCTCTTCAATCCCGCCGCCGAGAGGCTGGTAATCCCAGATTACGTCTTCCAGAGCGAAGGGAATCTGCTGTTTGGCTTCGTACTTCACAATCTCCGGAACCCGGTTCGACTGAACGGGAGGCAACTGAATGAAGCGCGCCAGTGAAGTCTGGCCGGGAACACTGATGGCGATCAGGTCGCCATTGGTTTCATTGCGGGACAGGAATGTGTCCAGAGCCTGACCGATCAGTTCATCGGGAACAGCATCGGGCTGGCTGAGAATTTTAGGATGGGGAATGTAATCGAAGGCGACCGCAATCACCTGGTCGGCAGCTTCTGCGTACCGCAGGCGAATAGCCTTTAAGCCGGCCTGGCCAATTTCAATACCCCAAACAGCTTGATTTTCTGCCATGTGTCTGGTTACTCCTGCTTTCCGGACCTGAGCAGACTGCTGGTCGTCAGTTTAAACCGGAATGTCATTAGAAAATAATTTTACGAGGTGAAACTCTGCCGGTTGAGAGAGCTTGAACAACAGGCAGAAATGTATCAGATCTATTCAGTTTCAGTCAGGATATGCCTGGGAATAATTTGTGTAGCTATAATTCCCTAACATAAGGCTATCACAGGATTTCCTATAAAGTCAATGAAATAACTGATGTTTGAAAACGACTTCATAAAAATTAATAGAAACCGTTATAATTGATAACGATTACCAGCGAATGCTGTTATGAACGTCTATTTTCATCACTTCAGAAGATTGTTGTTTTCACTTGATTGGACGGAGCGTGATTTAAAGGAGTTCCCGATAACCTGAATATTACTACGATTTTATCAGTTTTTTTGCTGGATCTGAGAAGCCTGTTTTCAAGGGATCTGCCATTTTATCATGAGGACATCGCATTCTTAACTGTCGATTTCAGTATGAGTTAGACAGTCTTTTCACTTTAACTCGCCACTGAGACAGGCAGCGCTATAGATACTTGGCAATCGTTTGCTTATGCTAATCTGTCTCCCGATTTACTGCCGCGTTCCAGAGTTAAAAGGGGCCGAGTAGATCAGATTCAGAGACGTGATCGGTAAAGTGTGATGTGCTCGTGTTATTGTCGCTGGATAAAGACTCGCCTGGAGGCAGAGTCCCGTTGACTTCGAAATAATTATGTAAAGCATTGTGATTCAATGACATACAATGATATTGTTGTTCTGATTCCCTGCCACAGTCTCGATGATTTTCCTACGGAACTGGATGAAAAAGAGGCAGAGAGTCTCCTGAATGCGTTTGCCGTAGCCTGGCACCCGGAACTGCTTGCTTCCTCACGCGTGATTCCCAGCTGGCATCGTTCTGATGAACCTCCCCAGTTTTTGGCAGATCGGCTGCTGCTCGTTCCCAAAACTTCTGAAGACTGGCTCCCTTATGGCTGGATTGAAGAAGCAGAAGCCAATGGGGCGACGGTCGTCAGCGGGAAAATTCACCGGCAGGAAATGACAGAAGCCGCCCTGCTCCCCCTGCATTCTTCTGATAACGACGAAGAGGCAACTCCGAAACCGGCTCTCTCTGAAGATCTGGTTGCCGATTTTCATGCACTTGGATTCTGCTATATCCAGCTTGAACTGCTGACGCGTTGCATGCATCACTTCAGCAGTCTGGATGAAGCGACGATTCAACGGGAAGCGATTGCGGCTGCCGATGCGGTTCTGGCGGATGATCAGGAAGCGGCACGCGCCCATCTCAAAGCCTGTTTTGAAGTACTGCTGGAAAACCGAGAGCGGTTTTATCCGATCGACTGCTATCTGATCGATCTCTGTCTGCTGACTCCGGAATGGGCGAATGATGCGTTAAAGCAGTCGATCGTCGATGAACGACCCTTCAATATTCTGGTCAGTGGAGACGATCTGGAAACGATCGCCAGTGAGAATTCCGAGTTGATCTCGCTGTTGACCAAAAGTTGTCAGGATCGCGAGAGTGAAGTGATCGGCGGTGAGCAGGATCAGATTTCCACGCCGGTCGTTCCCGTTGAATCTGTAATCTGGCAGTTACAATCCGGAACAAAAACCGCGCAGAAATTAATCGGAATGACGCCGACGACCTGGGCGCGGCGCCGCTTCGGTCTGGCATCCCTGCTGCCGATGCTGTTACATCGATTCGGATTTCATTCGGCTCTGCATCTGGTGTTGGATGACGGAATCTATCCTGATTATGAACAGAGTAAAATTCACTGGGAAGGTGCCGACGGAACGATCCTCGATGCGTTTTCCCGGATTCCCATGTCAGCGGAAGGTTCTGCCGGGTATCTGCGGTTTCCTCAGAGAATGGCCGAATCAATGGAGGAAGATCAGGTGGGCGCATTGATGTTCGCGCACTGGCCCGATGTCAAATCCCCATTTTTTGAAGACTTTAAACGCATCCATCATTATGCCCCCGTCCTGGGCAGCTTTGTGCTGCTGAATGATTTTTTTCAGAACACAGAGTCATCAGGACGGCATTCTTCTTACGATGCCCGGGAATATCTATCCCCCTTCCTGAGTCAGCTGGTCGCGATGCGCAAGCCCGACCCTCTCAGTCGATTTATCAATCATTTTAAACGTCACGACGAATTCACCGCGGGACGCTGGTTCCAAACGGTGGCTCAAGCTATCTATGGAAAACCGATTGAAGATGAAACGTTATTGAAAATCGAACAGGATATTGAGAGGGGCCATCCTGATGCCGATGACGATGCAAAACTACAGGCGGTCCAGTCGCTGCAGGGATTTTGTGATGCAGGTGTCGCACAACTGGCAAAGATCATTCTACAGGGCGCAGAACAGCACCAGAGTGGAACGCTGTTACTAAATTCGCTCTCGTTCTCGCGACGCGTTGTCGTGGATCTGCCTGACTTCCCCCATGAACCGATCACACATCCTGCTGTGAAGGCAACGCAATTTGATGAAACAAGAAAACAGGCGGTCGTGGAGCTTCCTGCTGCGGGCTTTGTCTGGCTGCAGCCAGGTCAGATTTCTGCGACACCCCCCAAAAGCAGTGTCCCCATCGCAGAACCACTGCTGTTAAGGAATGAATTCTTCGAGGTGCATATTCACGAAGAGACCGGCGGGATTGCCCAGATCAAAGAATATGGGCGCAAGCCGAATCGACTCAGCCAGCAGCTGGCGTATCGCTTTCCCTATCAACGTAATATCTCCACACCCGGCGCCTTAGGCGACTGGGATACGAAAACTCCCTACTCGGCGACACGCGCCGTTAAGGCGGAACTTACCTGCGCGGGACCGGGGATGGGGGAGATTGTGACAACTGGCGAAATTTACGACCAGGTCAGTGATACAACACTCGCCACGTTTCGACAGACATTTCAACTCTGGCGCGGACGACCGATCCTGGATGTGAAGATCGAACTGGAAGTGCAGACGTTGCCTGACGGGAATCCCTGGGATCATTATTATGCCGCCCGCTTTGCCTGGGGAGACAGTACGGCTTCGCTCACGCGGTCTCTGCTGGAAAGTGCGCATGCGTTTCAGGGAGAACGCTTTGAAGGTCCGCACTACTTTGAAATTGCGGAAGGGGAAGAACGGGTTACGATTTTGAATCATGGTCTCCCCTTTCATCGTAAGACCGGTCCCCGCATGCTCGACAGTATGTTGATTGTGGAAGGGGAAACGAAACGCGAATTTCAGTTCTCAATCGCCGTGAACCAGAATTTCCCGATGCAGCTCGCGCGGAATGTGATGGTGCCAGTTGGAAATTATCCGAGCCAGATCGGTCCTCCCCGTATGGGAGATCAGGGGTGGCTGTTTCATGTCTCTGTGAGTAATGTGCAGATTACCCGCGTGATGGATCTGCTGGAATCGTCACACGAATCCTCCCCTGAATCGTCTGGTAAACCTGCAGGATTTGCCGTGCGTCTGATTGAAACGGAAGGAATCCACCGCTCGGTGAAACTCAGATGTTTCAAATCTCCCGTGAGTGCCCGGCAGCGGGATTTTCATGGTAAAACTGTTGTGGAACTGCCTGTCGAAGAGGATGCCGCACTGGTGGAAATGTCCCCTTATGAAATTGCAGAAATTGAACTTATATTTCAGGAATCCGTTTGAAAAATGATCGTGACGATTGATGGTCCCGCAGGTTCCGGGAAAAGTACAGCTGCAAAAGGACTGGCGGAAAGACTGGGGTTTGAATTTCTGGATACCGGTGCCATGTACCGTTGTGTTGCCTGGGCTGTGATTGGAGAACAGGTTGACCCGACTGATGAAGCTGCCGTCGTGCGCGTCAGTCAGCAGATCCAGATTACATTTTCTGATGCCCAAGTACTGGTGAATAAGGAAGAGGTCACAGGACTGATCAGAACCCCCGAAGTGACTGAGGTGGCTTCCATCGTTGCCCAGTATCCGGGGGTGCGTGAAGAACTGGTCCGACTGCAACGCGATGCTGCTTCAGGTACGAATATTGTCAGTGAAGGTCGCGATCAGGGGACGGTGGTCTTTCCGGACGCCTTCTGCAAATTTTTTCTGATCGCTGATCCCGAGGAGCGGGCGCGGCGCAGGCATGAAGAACTGCAGTCGGAAGGGAAAGACATTACGGTCGATGAAATTCTGCAGCAGATCTATCAGCGCGATCAACGAGATGAACAGCGCGACGTCGCCCCCTTGAAGGCGGCAGACGATGCGCTGGAAATCAATACTTCTGTTCTCACGATTGATGAGGTGTTAGATCAGCTTGAGCAGACCGTTCGTGAACGGATCGGCTCAAGCTCGCAGTGATCTCTCTTGCATTGATTTTTTCTACGATCAGAACTGTAAAGTCAGAGTCGCAGTCGTGCGGCTGTCCATCAGGTCTTTTCTGTTCGAAATCGGAAATTCCCAGACGCCGGCTACCGACAGACACGAATTGAGCCGGTAGTTGGCTCCGATGGCGGTCGTGACTACATTATTTCCCGCCACACTGGATGAACCCAGGTTGATCCAGTCGCCCCCTTCGATGTTTAACGGCAGGGCCTGACCGCTCTTGGTATATACGATCCCGTTCAGTTCCGCGACTGCTGACAGTTTGCTGGTCACGGGATGATCGTAGTGAATGCTGTAATAGATGGACTGAGATTCTTCAGCAGTATCGCCGGGTACATGGTAGCCACTGGAAGCGATCAGGTGACCGCAGCCAATCTGCTTACCGATGGAGACATAGGGAGTCCAGACACCATCGCCATTTCCCTGGAAGACACGAGAACTGCCGTTAGTGGCTTCATAGATCAGTCCACCCGATAAGAGGAACTGATTTTCTACATCCCGGATCAGAACATACTTGAGCCCCAGTCCGATGTCGGACCAGCCTGTTCTGTTGCCGATACCGCGTGTCTGCAGCGTGTTGTAACCGTCTTTAACAGCAATAATCGAAAGTCGTTCATTTAACGCGATGCCCAACTGGAGGGCGTAAACCTGCAGGTCCCCTGCACCGAGTACCGGAGTCTGGGAATCAATCATCTGATTGATAAAGATACCTCTGACATAGGTCAACGATCGCGGGTCGATCGACCAGACCGGATTACTGACGGGCATGACAAAGTCATCAAAGCAACGGTCACTGGGGAATTTATTCAGTAATGGAATCCGATCGCAGAGCGTGCAGGCATTGCATTCACAGGGATTACAGTTGCAGGCCGGAGTTTGACAGGTACAGGTCGGACAGGTGCATCCAGAACCAGAGGGACAGAGAGCCGTCTGTTCCGAGGGCGCGGTAATCAGCAGGTCCCCGGTTTCAGCAGGAGGCGCCAGCTCTGTTGAAGGTTGTACAACAGGCAGCGCGGGAGTCGTCGCAGGATCCACAAGGGGAGGTGCCGGAGCCGGATCCAGTTCGATGACACCCTGAGAGAACACCTGTTCCAGAGTCTGAGGCTCTGCCGTTTCTTCGGCGTAAATTGCCGAAAGGCCGGCGTGTAATGTAAACATGGTCAATAGCAGCAGCCCGAACCTCATGTTTCCCCCCTCCTGGAAATGAGATAGTTTAGCGAAATTCGCCTGTTTTCTTTATGTTTACTATCGTATCACAGACGTTATCGACACTCCTTTATAGGAAGAATAGGTATATAAGATGAAGTTTATTTGTTTTGTCGGATTGCATGGAAATACTGCAGGCAGTGGTTGTTACAGTTAAATAAAAAAGCACGCCATTTCGACGTGCTTTTTCATTCGGGTTTACCATCATTCTGAAAGAGATTCAGCCTAATGCATTAACTGCTTTTCGAAATCAATATCGTATTTTTTCATTTTCTTATACAGCGTGGTCCGGTTGATCCCCAGGGCCTTCGATGTGTTCTGGCGGTTCCAGCCATTCGCTTCCAGCGCTTCAATAATGATCTGTCGTTCCGGGTTAGCCAGCGCGGTTTTCAATGAGCCGTTACTCATACGATTTTCCGGAGAGAGCGAGTAAGACTGTTCCTGTCGAATCTGTTCCGGCAGATCGTGCATGCGGATATAGTCGCCTTTGGTCAGGACGACGCAACGCTCTACAACGTTGATCAGTTCACGCACATTACCCGGCCAGGAGTATTTCAGCATGGCCTGCATGGCGGAAGCGTCAAACCCGTTGATCGATTTTCCGATCTGTTCGTTATAGACCTTAAGGTAGTGTTCGATCAGCAGAGGAATATCACTGATACGTTCCCGCAAAGCAGGCTGCGTCAGCGTGATCACATTGATTCGGTAATAGAGGTCCTGTCGGAATTCCCCTTTCGCCACCATTTCTTCCAGGTTCTGGTTGGTCGCGAGAATCAGTCGAATATCAACAGAATGGGTCACGTTGTCACCGACGGCTTCGAATTCCCGATCCTGCAATACCCGCAGCAGTTTGACCTGCAGGCTGGGTGATGCGGTTGCAATTTCGTCCAGGAACAGTGTGCCGCCATCTGCCTGAAGAAACTTACCGATTTTGTCGTGAGACGCTCCGGTAAATGCACCGGCTTTGTGACCGAACAGTTCACTTTCGAGTAAGGTATCGGGCAGTGCACCACAGGCGACTTCGACGAATGGTTGATTGCAACGATCGCTTAACTGGTGGATCGCCCGGGCAGTCATGGTTTTCCCAGTTCCGTTTTCTCCCAGAACGAGCACGGTGGTACGGGTATCAGCCACGCTTTCGATCAGGTCGAACATTTTCTGCATTTTGTAGTCCTGACCAACAATGTTTGAGAGACCGAATCGTTGATCAAGTTGTGCTTTGAGTGATTTGTTTTCTTCGACTACTTTACGCTGGTCCAGGCAGCGTTCGATCGTCAGGCTGAGTTCTTCATCAATGACAGGCTTGGTCAGATATTCAAAGGCACCCAGGCGGATCGCTTCGACGGCGCTTTCAATGGTTCCGTAACCAGTAAGCATAATGACCGCCGTATCCGGTGCATGGTCTTTGACCCATTCGAGCAGGTGGAATCCATCCTGGTCAGGCAGGTTCACATCACAGACGACGACCTGAAACGGGAATTCTTTCAGTCGCTCAATCGCATCCAGGCAGGTGAGAGAAGTTTCGGTACGATGTCCGAGGCTGCGCAGATAATCAGCCATTGCTTCCAGAATATATTGATCGTCATCGACTACCAGTAAGGAACCAGAGTTTGTCTTCATTGAATTATGTCTCGCCAAAGTGTGCATGTTAGCTGTAATCGTCGTACAACTGTGTCGTGGGTAAAAATCAGCCAGTCTGTGACCGAATTTACAATCTGAATTGAAAATCTGTTTAAGGGCCCGGTGGGAAATCAATCCATGATCTCGGCCGAACGAACTGCTGGATAAATCAGACCTCGTTACAGAGGAGGTGCAGATCCAGACTTTCATGTCAGACATAGTTGTCACCGGACCGGTGAGGAAATCACCTGAGGATGAAACTGGGAGTCAAACATAATGAAGGGATATTCAAACATAGATCACAGGTTTCAATCGGGCAACATGCGCAACGGGTTCTCTGTTGTTTTCCTGAATCAGTCTTGTGGAAAATATCAGACGATGTGCTCCAGGATGTGTGTTTCTGAACACTTTTTGTAGTCTTTAGCGTGTCGTGAAGACAGATTAAGACGAAAAATTCGATTCTACCGGCTTGTGAACGGCACGTCACACTGGCCTTTCCTGCTTAGAATCCCTGTATTTGTCAGGTTGGTTATAACTGATACTTTCGCAGGCAAATTTCCATGTTTGCCAACTTTCACTATTTCAGGTTAAGTCGGGACAGAATCTGTTTTGGGTAGAATGCCATGAAAGGTCGTTTTTTCTCGTTTTTCATGTGAGAATCCGGTATCAGACAATGAAATTCCGCTTAAAACAGGCTGATTCATCGAAGAAATACCGATTGAGAACGAATGATAACTGTAAACACAGCCTTGAGATGGTGCGCTTGTACTGCTACTATTGGGGCTTACGTGGAAAGAATCCAGACTGTCAGAAGGCAGGTCGGGTGGTCCTGCCGTGCACAATTTCCGCATTCGACTGGTTCTATAATCGTTCTAACTGCAGAGAACACGATTAAAGTCAGCAGTTGGTACGGAAATGGTCTTTATTGTCGTGGCGTGTGACCAGTCAGCCTTTCCGATAAACAGGGTATGAATTTCCTGAAGATAGCCTCTCGTATCAGGCTCCTCAAAAGATAACAGCCGAGGAAGGCACCCGGCAGGTGTGGACCCGGTCAAGAAAGTGGGAGTTGTCCGTTGTTAAGAGCGATAATTAGTGATATTCACGGTAATCTCGAAGCGCTGGAAGCGGTTCTGGCAGATATTGACAGCCGTGAGATCAGTGAGATTTATTGCCTGGGCGATATTATCGGCTACGGCCCGAATCCGCGCGAGTGTATTGATCTGGTGAGAAAACGCTGCCAGAAATCATTACTGGGTAACCATGATCAGGCCGCTCTTTTCGATCCGGAAGGCTTCAATGCAGGGGCTGAACGGGCCATCTTCTGGACGCGACGCATGCTGGAGACGGGCGATGCTTCCAAGAATCAGGATCGCTGGGATTTCCTGGGCGAGTTACCCCGCATGATTCGTGAAGACAAACTGCTGTTTGTGCACGGTTCGGCACGGAATCCACTGAATGAATATGTGTTTCCGGAAGACATCTATAATCAGCGCAAGATGGAGCGGATTTTTGGCCTGGTCGATCAGTACTGCTTCCAGGGCCACACACATATTCCTGGAGTTTTCACAGAAAGTATGAATTTTCTTGCTCCAGATGAGATCGATTACGTTTACCCCTTCGGCCCGGAAAAATTCCTGGTGAATGTGGGCTCAGTCGGTCAGCCCCGTGATGCAGACAATCGGTCTTCCTATGTGATCATCGATGATGAGAAAGTCAGTTTCTGCCGCGTCGAATATGATTTTAATACGACCGCTGAAAAGATTTACGAGATTTCTGATTTAGACAACTTCTTAGGCGACCGCCTGCGGGATGGTCGATAACAATGGAACAAAAACGACTCTTACTGTTTGTCACTCTGTCAGTAACAATGTTATTTTTCTGGCAGATTCTCACCCCCAAACCTGCGCCCCAGAAACCCGCAGCACAAAATGCTGCCGAAAATGATGCGCAGGATCCTCAGAATGCCGATGCACCTCTGGTCGCGAAAAAACCGGATCTTCCCGGCGTAAAAGGGGCAGAAGTACAACCGGCTCCCCAGGCCGATTTCCTGAAGAATCCACCTCGCACGATCCTGCTGGGATCACTGGATCCGGAAACGGGCTATTTCCTGCAGACAGAAATTTCAACCCAGGGTGCATCACTGGTGAATGCTCACCTGAATGATCCCCTGTACCGCGATTTAAACAATCCTAACCAACCGCTGCAACTTCTGGGGCAATTTAATGCCGGTAAAGACATCAAACGCAGCCTGGATCTGGATATCGAAAAACTGGATGCCAAACTGGCTGCATTTAATACAGACTCGCACTCAGCCAACTGGAAAGTTCTGGATCTGGTCAAAGATCCGGATGATCCCAATATTATGCAGGCAGTACGCCTGAGCCTGACGGCACCGGATGGCAGCATTGAAGTTCAGAAGAAATTCGAACTCAGGAAGTACCTGGTTCCACAGGGAAAAGATTTTCGCGAATTTCGCGACACCGATCAGGCAGGTTACATGGTCCACTTTGATATCAAAGTGATCAATCACAGCCAGGCCATTCAGAAGTTGGATTACCAACTGCTGGGACCGATCGGAATTCCCCTGGAGAATGCCGAAAACACACGTAAGTTTCGCGATCTGCGCATCGGATTTCTGCAGGATGATAAAAGCGTCGATACCAAAATCTTTACCGCTTCTGAAATCATTGAGAATATCAATGCACAGAATGTCGAGAAGTACAGTCGAGCGTTTCAGTTTGCCGGCGTTGATATTCAATACTTCGCTGCCCTGCTGACGCCCGATGGAAAAAACTACGATCCCCAACTCGTTAATGGCGAGATGGAGTCCAACTACTCTGCCAGTATCGAGCCGGTTTTGATTCAGCGTAATCCGAACGTGGAAACACAAAGCCGGATTACCGTCAAAGTCAATTCGCGAGATCTGGACCTGGCTCCGGGGGCCGACATTACACACAGCTATGCGATGTATACCGGACCAAAACGGGAATCGCTGCTGGGGCCGCCACTCAATGCGACTGAAATTATGGACCTGGGGATTTTCGGACCGGTTGCCAAGCTGATGCTCTGGCTGCTGACCACCCTGCATGGATTTGGTCTGTCCTACGGAATTGCCATCATCTGTCTGACGATTATCGTGCGTGGCAGCCTGTATCCGCTTTCAAGGAAACAGGCGATTGGCGCGCAGAAGATGAAAGAGCTGCAGCCGCAGATTGCTGAGCTCAAAAAGAAATACGGCGACGATCGCGAAAAGCTGGGCCGCGCACAGATGGAGCTGTTCAGCAAGAACAACTACAACCCGCTGGCGGGCTGTCTGCCGATTTTCATGCAGCTGCCAATTTTCTTTGGTCTGTATACCGCGTTGAACAACGCCGTCCAGTTGCGGGGAACACCTTTCCTGTGGGTGGATAACCTGGCTGCTCCGGATGCCCTGTTTACGATGCCGTTTGCCCTGCCTTTCCTGGGGAACCAGTTTAACCTGCTGCCGATCGTGACCGTAGGGTTGTTCGTCATCCAGCAGAAACTGTTCATGCCACCGCCAACCGATAAAGATCAGGAACTGCAGCATAAGATCATGAACTACATGATGATCGGTATGGGATTCATGTTCTATCACGTTCCCGCGGGGCTCTGTGTGTACTTCATCGCCTCCAGCCTGTGGGGGATCTGTGAGCGAAAGCTGCTGGATTATCAGTCAAAGAATCGTCCGTCGACGGTTGTGGGGACTGATCCGAATGTGATCGAAGTCGAAGCCAAATCGAAAAAAACTCAGAAGCGAAACAACCAGACTGAGGATGATGAACCACCGGCTAAAAAAGGCTGGTTCGCCCGGCTCCAGGAAATTGCCGATCAGGCACAGGAGCAGGCTGCGTTGAATGAGCGAAAACAGCAGAATTCTCGTGACCGCGGACCCGGGAAAAAGTCTAAAAAACGCCGATAGCCTGAGTCTGAAATCAGGAAACGGTCCTGTCTGGTTTTCTGTGAACCGAATTGATTTACTGCGTATCTGTGTCCAACAGGTTTCGCTGCGAGATTCAACATGAATCTGCAATTTGATGATACGATTGTCGCATTAGCCTCTGCACCGGGTAGTGGTGCAGCAGGCCTGATTCGCATCAGTGGAACCGAGATTCTTCCTTGTCTTGAACAATGCTTTCACGCAGATGCTCCCTGGCAGGATTCCCGACTGCCGACGCGTCATACCGGCAGCATCAAACTGGCTGGCTCCGATTCCCGGTTGCCTGGGGCTCTCTATTTCTGGCCGACCGCGCGTAGTTTTACCGGACAGCCTCTGGCGGAATTTCATACCATCAGTTCTCCCCCCCTGCTGGAGTCGGCTATCGAAAATCTGGCAGCGCACGGTGCCCGCATGGCGCGACCCGGCGAATTCACGCTGCGTGCGTTTCTGGCAGGACGTGTCGATCTGGTCCAGGCAGAAGCAGTGCTTGGAGTGATTGATGCGTACGATCATGAAGAGTTGAACCTGGCACTCAGTCAGTTGGCAGGAGGGGTCTCTACCAGAATCGGCGCTGCCCGGGTCGAACTGCTGGAACTGCTGTCTGAACTGGAAGCAGGTCTGGATTTTGTGGAAGAAGATATTGAATTTATTGATCGCGAAACGCTGGTCAATCGACTGCAGAAGATCCGTGAGTTCTGCGAACAGCTGTATCTTGACTCCGCGGAACGAATGGAATCAACGGGCAGCCTGTCACTTGTTCTGGCAGGTCTGCCCAATGCCGGCAAGAGCACTTTGTATAACGCGCTGGTTGGAGACAGACAGGCGGCTCTGGTGTCCGATATCGAAGGCACCACCCGTGATTATCTGGTGACCTCTCTCAACTGGAACGGACAGCCGATTCAACTGATCGACACCGCGGGGCTGGAAGCGGGCGTGCATGAAATTTCCGTCTCTGCCCAGCAGTTCCGGCAGCAGCAGATGACACAGGCCGATCTGGTTGTCTGGTGTACTGCAGCAGACCTGCGTCCCGAATTGCGCAGCATTGATCAGTCACAGCGTGCGCAGCTGGCGGAATCACAGAATATGATCACTGTACTGACGAAAAGTGATCTCTCCCCTGTTCCGAATGAAGAACCTGCATACGATGTGGAATTAAGCGTCGCTGCAGAAACGGGACTGGATGATCTCAAGCATGCGGTTCTCTCCCGCTTGAGTGAAACGCGTCGTGGCAGTCGCCAGCTGATCGGATCAACGGCCTCACGCTGTCGCGACAGTCTGCGTCAGGCAGGACTCTCATTGCAGGCAGCGGAAGAAGCGGCGCAGTTACAGGTAGGAGAAGAACTGGTGGCAATCGAGATTCGCGAGGCGCTGCAGCATCTGGGGCAGATTGTCGGGCAGGTTTATACCGACGACATCCTGGATCGCATCTTCAGCAAATTCTGCATCGGCAAATAATCATTTGCTTTCCGGCGTATGCTGATGCACCCATTCGGGGACGGTTCCCAGATCGATTCCCAGTTGTGGCACAAAATAGAACCACATGAACGCGGTCAGCAGGAAGACTCCGATCAGATTGAGGATGATGCCGTATTTGAGCATGTCTGACATTTTGATTTTACCCGAAGCAAACACAATCGCGTTGGGAGGCGTGGCAATCGGCATTGTAAACGCACAACTGGCTGAGATTGCAGCAGGAATCATGATCAGTCTGGGGTCAATGCCGAGACTGACTGCCGTCGCAGCCAGAATTGGCAGTACGGTATTCACAGTGGCGATGTTGGATGTGAATTCCGTCAGAAAGGTCAGCATCAGACAGGCGGCAAAAATGAGTGCCCAGGCAGGCCAGCCAGTAATGAATTGTGAAAAAACCTGTCCGATCCAGTCGGAAAGTTCAGTAGAACGAAACGCACCGGCGATTGCAAATCCGCCGCCAATCAGCAGCAGCACTCCCCAGGGAAGTCGCTCTGCTGTTTCCCAGTCCATCAGGTATTCCGTTTCGCCCTGCTCTGATTTCTGAGCCGGGATCGCAAACATGAGCAGTGCCATCCCCATTGCGACCGTGGAGTCGTGTACCCACGCTGATGCGGAGTCGGCAGAAATCCCCCACTTGGTCAGAAAATAAATCGGCAGTGATTCCCAGCCAGGCAGCAGGACAACATCCTCACCAAACGTGAGTGGTTTCCGGGTGATCCATAACAGTGCGGTGATTGCAAACACCAGCAACATCAGAATTTCTGGCCGAGTGGGCTGCCCCAGTTTCCGGACGTGTTCATTAATGATCGCTCTGGATGACTCTTTTGAATTCGCCAGCCTGGGCATTCCCCAGCAGAGTACCATCCAGGTCAACAGGAGAAAGGTAATGCCAAACGGGACGACCATCACCATCCACTCCCCTGCCGACATTTGAGGTCCGTCAGGAAACTGCGATGTCCAGATGGCCTGAAACGCGATATTCGTCGGCGTGCCGATCAGTGTTGTTACCCCGCCAATACTGGCGGAATAAGCGATGCCCAGCAGCAGAGCGACCGAGAAATGGCGGATGGCTTTTGCAGAATCTTCCTGGGATTCAAACATGGCCAACTCGGAGATCGAACCGATAATTGCCATGCCGATCGGCAGCATCAAGAGTGTCGATGCGGTATTGCTGATCCACATCGAAAGAAAACCGGTCGCGAACAGAAACCCGAGCACAACCCGCCGCGGACTGCTGCCAATGACGCGAATTGTATTCAAGGCGATGCGCCGATGAACGCCCCATTTTTCAATCCCCAGCGCAATGATGAACCCCCCCATATACAGGAAGATATTCTCATTGATATATGCCTGGCTGACGGCTTTAGGATTCTGAATTCCAAAGATGGGGAAGGCAACCAGGGGGATCAGGCTGGTCGCAGCGATGGGAATGGCCTGCGTCATCCACAGAATCGCCATCAGTGCAGTCACCGCTGCCAGACGCTGAGCCGATGCGCTCAAGTCTGCAGGCGCAGGCAGATTCAGAATGATCACAAATGCGATCACACTGAATAGCTTTCCATAGAAGGGAATGCGGCTTTCTACTGAATGTGATGAGTCGCCAATCACGAATAGAGTTACCCCGTATTATCTCAATACATGATTCGTAGAGAGCTGAGTCAGAAATCAGGATCCAGAGGGAATCGTACGACTATTCGTCGTCCGCTACCGGATGGATAAACTGATGACCTTTGGGTCGAACGGTCAGCACAGGGCAGGATGCCTTCCGAACGACTTTCTCGGCGACACTACCCAGCAGCAGATGCGCGGTAAAAGAACGGCCATGTGTACCGACCACGATCAGATCGATCTCTTCCCGTTTGGCATATTTCAGAATATCCACGAACGGATTTCCGTGTACCCAGTGGGTGGAAATTTCCAGCCCTGCTTTATCTTCATCCAGAATCCAGTTGTCTAACCGGGTTTTCGCGAAGTTTTCAAAGTCTTCTTTGGGAGGCAAAGCATAGCTCTCAAACATAGGCATATAAACGACAGGGTCTTCAATGACGTGCAGCAGATGCAACTGGGCACCGAACTTTTTTGCCAGTTCGACTGCGTACTGAGTCGCTGCCTGGGAGGTTTCACTGAAGTCTGTTGGAATCAGGATATTCTTAATGTCGATCATGAGCGTTTCCCTTGTTTATACCGAGCTGGCAATCTTTGCATGCTTTGCGAGAAGAGTCCATTATAAGAGGTGTCTGTCTGGAAACAATAGCCGGGGAAACTGCAATCGGGGATTCAGGTAAGTGTTTCTTTAATTTGTAAAGAAATCGGAGTCCTCGTTTGTGAATCCGCCGGGTTCTCCTTATGATGAAAGTGTCTCTGCCCCACCGGCGCAGGGAGCAATGTCATTGAAAAATGGAACAACTAGAGCATTATAAACGTTCAGATTGTGGAGTCAGAAAATGGAAAAATGGCCGATTGGTGTCTTCGCTTCGGTTGATGCCGGATTAGGAGTGCATTTTGACGTGGTTCAGGAGTTGGGAATTCCCACGATTCAGATTCATGCACCACACAAACAGACGCGAACTCCCGAAGTGGCAAAGGAATTCCTGGAACGCTGCAATGCTGCCGGGATTACGCTGACCTGCGTTTTTGGCGGATTCGATGGCGAAAGCTATGCTGATATCCCGACTACCAAACAGACCGTTGGTCTCGTTCCCGCGGAAACACGGGCAGCCCGTGTTGAAGAAATGAAAGAGATCTCTGACTTTGCGAAATTGCTTGGCTGCGATACAGTCGCGCTGCATATCGGCTTTGTTCCCGAAGATCGTGATTCCGCCGATTACAAAGAGCTGGTTTCAGTCACACAGGGTCTGCTGGACCATGTTAAAGTGAATGGACAGAACCTGAATCTGGAAACGGGACAGGAATCCGCCGACCACCTGCTCGACTTTATCAGTGATGTCGGTCGTGATAATCTGAAAATCAACTTCGACCCCGCTAATATGATTCTGTACGGAACGGGTGACCCGATCGCCGCTCTCAAACGCGTGGGACATCTGGTGGGCAGTGTCCACTGTAAAGATGCGACCTGGGCTGCAGAGGGGAAACGGGGGATCGACTGGGGAGCGGAAGTTCCACTCGGAACGGGCGATGTTGGTATGGGGACCTATCTGCGGACTCTGGACGAGATCGGTTATACCGGTCCTCTGACAATCGAACGCGAAATTCCCGAAGATCGCGAACAGCAGAAGGCGGATATCGGTAATGCTGTTTCTCTGTTAACCGAGCTGAAAACGCAGCTTGGCTAAGAAGAAAAGCCCTGCTCTTCGAAACTGGCAACGTGAATGCTGCGGAGACCGTCTGTGAAAAATCTGATAGAAGACGTGACCTGTGCCGGGTGTTATTGCGCATGCGACGACATTCGAATCGAAACAGACGGTCAGCAGATTCTGGAAGTTCAAACCTCCTGCGCGCAGGGGCAGGACTGGTTTGAACGTGCAGGGACCACAGATCAACTGTCACCGCAGATTCAGGGAAAACCGGTTTCACAAAATGAAGCCATCGCTCGGGCTGTCGAACTGATTCAAAAAGCGCAGTCCCCTCTGGTGGCCGGTTTATCTCAGACTTCAACCGATGCCCAGCGTGCTGCGATCGCTTTGGCAGATCACATCGGTGCGACCATTGACACAACTGCAGCCGCGGTAACGAGAGCCCTGCAACAGGCAGGCGAAGCGACCTGTACTCTCGGCGAAGTGCGCAGTCGCGCTGACCTGATAATTTACTGGGGGGCCGCCGAACTCCTGAACAATGCAAACCATCAACAGAGTCTGGTGGCAAACTCTTCGGAAGTCGCTCGTAAAATCATCGCGATGGGGGGAGAGTGTTCCCAGCAGACTGACTTTATTGATGAGTGTATTCAGGTCGAATCGCAACGGGAACTGGAAGTCATCTGGCAGCTTCGTGCCCTGCTGAAAGGCGTAGACCTGGCGGAAACGGAACCGGTGGGGATTGCCGAGTCGGAACTGCAGTCGCTGGTTTCACAACTGAAACAGTGTAAGTACATCGTCTTTTTTACCGGCCCGGAATTCAAACAGGGCCCCCTGGCGCATCGCAAGCTGGAAGCACTCTCATTACTGATTAAAGAAATTCAGAGTGAGCGTCGTTGTCATTCGATCACAGTACCTGCTTTCGGTGAAACCAAAGGGGCAGAAAATGTACTGGCCTGGCAGACCGGGTATGCAGCTGCGGTCAATTTTGCTCCCGGTTTCCCCCGTTACTCACCAGGCGAGTATCACGCCAGCCGGTTACTGGAACAGTTGGAAGTTGATCTCTGTATTCTGACGGGGGGCAATCCACTGGTTGGATTGACAGAACAGGCAGTCCAGAATTTGAAAAGAGTCCCTGTCATCCAGATTGGCCCTGTCTTGAGTTCGGAGTTTCAGCCTGAAGTATTCCTGCCAGCGGGCATCACCGGGATTCATTTTCCGGGTTCGATGTATCGATATGACGGGACTCCACTCCCTTTGCGTGGCTTTCTTTCCACTGTTCAAAATAGTGAAGCTGAAGTCCTGAAACAGATCAACAATTCTCTATAAGTTCTTTGTCGCACTCATTTGAGCGAGAATCCCCTCCTGCGGATCTTACCCGATCACTATTTTCGGAGTAACTGTCGCATCCCGACTCAAAAATTCCCGTCGCATATCCCTCCTCTCCTCTATTTATCTGTTTTTCAAACTAGGTTTATATTGAAAGTACTCTCTGCTGAAAGTGAGTCAGCGTTCAAGTGAAATCAGCAGTAATAAATCGGAGTATTGTTTGGCTCCGGTTTCTACATCAGGTTGTGTAAATGACGACAGATTTAAAAGAACAGACAGTTCCAGAGATTGAATCCGAGAACGGCTCTCAGGAAACCGTATCGATACGTGTGGAAGATCTGATTGTGGGACGCAGGATTACTCACCCGATTCATGACAGTAATGGATTGTTACTGTTGGCCTCAGGCTCAGTCATCAATTCACGGTTCAAGCAGCTGTTGCGCGATCGGAAAATGCCGCAGGTCGAAGTTCACAGTGAAGATGCTTCTTCAATCAGTCTGCAAAGCCTAGCTTCAGATCCGATGCTGGAGTCCGCAAGTCAGGGAGTCTTTTCCACCGAACTGACCGAGAAACTGGACCGGTTAATTGAATCTGGTTCCATGTTCGTGGCCAATACCGGGCCGGCAGTCCGGGATTCGATGGTCATGCATGGCTGTAAAGCCTACGATCCGGCTCACCGTGAGAAACTGTTTGAACAACAGCAGAAATTTGGTGAATCACTGGATGGGATGATGCGCGGAGCCCTTACCGGTAAAGTTCCCAGTGGTTCAGAAATTACGGGGATGGCAGCCAGTTATCTGACTCAACTGACTTCTGATGCCGACTGTGTGCTCTCCGCCGCCGCTGAAGCCGGCAAAGATGAAACACTCTCACAGCATTGCCTGCAGATGTCATTGCTGGGAATGGCCATTGGTACGGAACTGAATTTAGATGAGAACAATGTTCGCAATATCGGTTTGTGCGGTCTGGTGCACGACTGGGGGATGGTGCGCGTACAGAATAAAATCGGGAAAAGCCGTCGACGCTTGAATGCGCTGGAACGAATCGAAATGCAGAAGCATCCGATTTTCTCCCTGGAAATGCTGGAAAATGTGGCGGGAATCCCCAGTGTTGTGCCTGTGGTCTGCTATCAGGTTCACGAACAACCCAATGGGCTGGGCTACCCCCGTCAGCGAACTCATAAAATGATTCATATGTTTGCCCGTATCCTGAATGTTGCACATTCCTATGTTTCTCTGACGAGTTCGCGGGAAGACCGCCCTGCTCTGATGCCTTATGCAGCGATGGAATACCTGTTACGACTGACAAATGACAAAACCATTGATCAGGCACCCATGCGGGCACTGTTGAATCTTCTCTCACTGTTTCCCATAGGCAGTTATGTGATTTTGAATGACGGAAGTGCCGCACGTGTGATCCGTCGTAATAAAGATCATTACACCAGTCCCATTGTCCAGGTTCTTCAGACACCGGATGGAGTCAAAGTCGATCCTCTGGATCCGGGAACGATCATCGATCTGCATGAGAGTGAACTGGAAATTGATCAGGCCTTGCCCACACCTGGAAAAGAAGAGATCGATTTGACATCAGATCTGTTCGATGGTCAGATTTAAGCTGTTCTGATCGTTAAAATTCACAGATCCAGTACAGCTTAAACGGCGGATACAGCAGTATTTGCAGCAGAACGGTTCAGGATTCAGGAAAACTCATGAAACCTGAGGAGGAAGTGGTAGTTTTGCTTGAAACTCAGAGGGGAATGGCTTATATTTCCACATCGCTTCCATTAAGCAATGATTGCATATGGGGTTAACGCCTTATCTGTCATGCGGAAACGAAGGGCATGTAGCTCAGTTGGTAGAGCACAGGACTGAAAATCCTGGTGTCGGCGGTTCGATCCCGCCCGTGCCCACTTTTAATTCATAAAACCAGTTCGGGCGGGAATGTCAGTCGATATTCCCGCCCGTTTGCGTTTCTGGGACTTCCGTCTTTTTTCTTTGACCAGACTTTCTGAAGAGAGGGATGTCAAAGTCATCAGGAGGGATATCCCCTGTTTCCTGTCCCCTCCACCAGTGGTCATCCTCATTCAGGGCATGAAATCGGGAATCTCATCACCATAGTCCGGATCATCCGGGGCAATTTCAATAAAGTGGGTTCGCCTGGTAAGTGACGCGGACCGGATCCCATTTCGACCGGGAGTGGGAATCAACTTGTAGTCGATGACATTTCCCGTCTCATCGGTATCGGCGTTTGCATAGCCGTAGTGGTAACAATGACGCTTCCAGCGGTTTAGTTCCTGGCTGGATAATGTCGAATGGATCGCCTGAATAATAATCACGGCGATAAATGCAACGGTGGTGACTTTCATAAGAATTTACCCCTATTGCGTGCCCGCTTGAAACAAGGTAACAACTTCAGCGCAATCAATCCAGAGGAATTTTGGGAAGGCACAATTTTCTTTTTTCGATTCTATTCATCTGACCAGTTGCTGCCTGGGGATCTGATTGACAGTCCCACACGGTCTGGTACCATCGAACGTACTTTATGTTTTATCAGTGAATTCCCAGAGTGGTGCCCTGCTCTGCTTTGAGAATTCCATCAACTTAGAAAGGTTTGTCATGGTCAGTACCGCCGAAATCAGCATGTATCCGTTTCAGGAAAATTATAAGGAACTGATCAAAGCCTTCATTGCCAAGTTGAGTTACTTTCCTGATCTGCAGGTGACGCCGGGACCCACTTCGACGGTCGTCATCGGTGAATACGAGCAGCTGATGGCGTGTCTGACAGAAATGTTTCGCTGGAGCCACGAGGAGCATGGCAAAGCGGTTTTCGTTGTCAAAATCATGCCTGGTTACGAGCCGTCCTGATTCGCGAGGGGCAGTCGATGCGAGTCTTATCTCTGATGCTGGTATTACTTCTGATCGGTTGCACTTCAGACCGACCATCGATGGAGCCATCGGGTGACAAAATGCCGGCTGACGCAGCGGCTGCTTTGAAGGAAGCACCTGAGTGGGAACTCTTCTCACTCAATCCCTGTATCGAAGAAGATCCGGATGATGCCAGCAGATTTCATGGCTGGAAAATTCTGGGTTCCACACGGATCACCGATGCGACGACCAGGCAGCAACTCCTGCAGTCTCTGGAAGAGAGCGTCGCCGCCAACCCCGGAATCGTTGCCGCCTGTTTCTCACCCCGTCATGGCATTCGGGTCAAATATAAAGAACAGCAGCACGATTTTGTGATCTGCTTTGAATGCTATCAGGCAAGGTGGTACACGGACGACGAACGACAGGATGGATTCAACCCGACCAATACACCGGCTGACGCATTCAATCGCTTATTGACTGAAGCGAAGGTCCCCTGCCTGAGCCACCTGCTTTTTAAGCTGCAGCTTGATTTCATTTTGAATTAAGATCGTTCAACTTTCAGCTTTATCACGAATTACAGGTACAATCATGGACCAACTGGAAACCATCGAACTGAAAGCCTTTGTACCTGCGAAAGACTTTGCACTTTCCCAGCGTTTCTATCAAGATCTCGGCTTTCAGATTCCCTGGACATCCGAGGAACTGGCCTATCTTCATTGCGGGAACTGCACTTTTCTGTTGCAGAATTTCTATGAAAAAGCACTGGCAGAGAATTTCATGATGCACCTCTCCGTCAAAAGCGTGGATGCCTGGTGGGAACACGTGCAGAAACAAAAGATCGCCGAGAAGTACAATGTAAAAGTGACCGAACCAGAGCAGCGCCCCTGGAAAATGCGGGATTTCGTCCTGATCGACCCCTCAGGTGTCTTATGGCGGATTTCTGAAAATACCGATTGAGTCTGACGCGATACAGGCCATGTCCGCTTACGATTCTCGCAGCAGCAGCCAGAGAAGGAGCGAGAACAGGCCGAGCAGCCCCAGCCCGATATGCAGGGCCGAAACACTGACGATGCCCGCCAGTGTATTGCCGGTAACGAATGGCCAGAACGGATGCATGTCGTCATGCATCAGGCTGTCGAGAAAAACATGCGAGATCCCACCGATCAAACCGGCCAGCAATGACTGAGTGAGCAGCTTTGTTTTTGGTGTCTGGTCTAAACGTGTTTTCCAGCGTGAAGAGGCCGGCATCAGTCGGGCGATGATTAATATAACGCCCCACATGATCAGGCCAGCAATAAGCCCGACTGCGCTGCCGCCGAGATAAGAATGCAGGTGTCGGTGGAGCGGTGTTTCGTCCCTGCTCAGATAATACAGCACCTCCAGATCAATCAGGACGTTGGCAGCCATAAAGGATGTCAGCCAGAAAGCACGGGGGCCAAACACTTTGGTCAGCAGTCCGGGGCTGAAATGAAACGGTGTGAGCGGAATCCGAAATTCTCCCTGGTGGAATGTTGGTGAGTCAGTTTCTTTTGTGGCATACAGGTAGCGGGGCCAGAGACGATTCTGCCATGAGTGAAAGTATCTGGCTTGAAATAAATGGACATCTTTTAAGCGGAGAAGGAATGAAATTTATCTTAACCGGTTCCCTCCTTACCGAGAATACCGAATTCCAGGGCGAACAGGCCTGCGCTGGTTGCTATTTGCGATTCATTTCCCTTTACAGCATGACAGGTGTGGCAGATGTCGATGGGACTCCAGTCGAAATACCGGGAGTTCTTGCCTGTCTCAACGTGTTTTCGCGGCCTGACACGTGTTAAAATTAGATGAAATCATCGCATCATCTGCTGAATTCCGGTTGCGAATCTGGACTAATCCATCACAGTAACAACTGGCCCGGAGCGCTTCCGGAGGTTGAAATCGAGTTGATCGAAAAAGAGGATGTCTCTTGTCTATTGAGCACGGCGATTCCCTGCCCTGTGTCGGCACACAGGAGTATGCACAGGTCTTTGAGGAAGTGGTCAGCATTCGTGATAAGCTGGTGTCGGAAGCAGTCTCCTCGCAGGCTCTGCTGGATCAGATCCATTCGGGGTATCGTGAGAGTGCACGCAATCTGCTGTATTACCTCGCACTCCGGCATCGGGATCTCAGGCCCTTACAGATGCGACTTGCGGCATTGGGGCTTTCCTCTCTCGGGCGCGCAGAATCTCATGTGCTGGCCACCATTGATGCTGTACTGGAACTTCTGCAGCAGTTGACTGGTGCCTCTGTCAAACTGCCTGCACAGGAAGGCAAGGCACTCGAATTTAACACCGGAGAGCGTTTGCTCAGAGAACATACCGAAGCCCTTCTGGGGGTAGCGAACCCCGGACGTGGGGTGCAGATCATGGTGACGATGCCCAGTGAAGCGGCCAGTGACTACGAACTGGTGCATCAACTGCTGCAGCAGGGAATGGATTGCATGCGGATCAACTGCGCACACGACGATCCTGCGGCCTGGTCCCAGATGATCGCCCATCTGAGGCGGGCTGAACTCTCACTGGGAAAAACATGTCGGGTGGTGATGGATCTGGCAGGACCGAAGTTGCGAACCGGTCCACTGGAACCGGGACCAGCCGTAGTCAAAGTCCGGCCCCGCCGTGATGTATTCGGCAAAGTCATTGCCCCGGCCCGGATCTGGCTCTACCCGAGTGATCAGCCTGCGGCACCTCCTGCACCAGCAGATGCCTGTCTGCCTGTTGACGAGTCCTGTTTGAAGCGACTTCAGATTAGAAATAAGGTCAGACTGATCGACGCACGGCATTCCCGAAGGAGTTTCCGGGTGGTGGATCAACTGGAGGAAGGCTGCTGGGCCGAAGCAAAGCAGACGACCTATATTCTACCTGGCACGACGCTGCGGCAACGGAGCAAAACAGGCAAACGCAGGTGGAGTGAGACAAAGGTGGCAGACGTTCCTGCACGGGAAAACAGCCTGTTGTTGCATCAGGGGGATCAATTGATCGTGACCCGCGATCTGGTTGCCGGCCGGGCTGCCGTCCATGACAGTGCCGGACAGATTCTGACACCGGCGCGAATCGGTTGTACGATTCCGACCGTGTTTGACGATGTACAGGCAGGGGAATCGATCTGGTTCGACGATGGCAAGATCGGTGGGGTAATTGAGAAAGTGGAACCGGACCAGGTTCTGGTGCGCATCACCCGGACCCGTCTGCAGGGAACAAAACTCAGGTCGGATAAAGGGATCAATCTGCCTGAAAGTCAACTCAATCTGGCTGCGTTAACAGACAAAGATCTGGAAGATCTGACATTTGTCGCCCGGCATGCGAATGTCGTGGAACTGTCGTTTGCCAACCGCGCGAGTGATGTAGAACAGCTGCAGGAACAGCTAGCTCGGTTGGGGGGACGTTCCCCTGCGATCGTTCTGAAGATCGAAACGCGACAGGGATTCGAGAATCTGCCGGACATGCTGCTGACAGCAATGCGGTCTGCCTGCTGTGGAGTCATGATTGCCCGCGGTGACCTGGCAGTCGAGTGCGGCTTTGAACGCCTGGCAGAAGTGCAGGAGGAAATTCTCTGGATTTGTGAGGCGGCGCATGTTCCCGTGATCTGGGCGACGCAGGTGCTGGAGACGCTCGCCAAGGAGGGAATGCCATCCCGCGCGGAAATTACCGACGCGGCGATGGGACACCGGGCGGAATGCGTGATGCTCAACAAAGGACCTCACGTGCTGCACGCCGTCAAAACACTTGATGATATTTTACGACGCATGCAGGCACATCAGACCAAAAAACGTTCCATGCTCCGCGAACTGCGGCTGTCGACACATACGCGTCAGCCCCCTGTCAAATCAGACCGTGATTCATAAAGATTTGAGAAAATGCAGTCGTCAACAGGTCGTACGAGTGATCGGGAGTAACGACGAGCGACAGTTTTTTGTGTGATTTTTGCAGAAACCGAATTTCGGAAGTGATAAACCGGTTTTGATTACGCCTGAGTCAGAGGATGCATTCGCTCTGGCATTAAAAACAGGTGGTAACAGTTTATTCAGGGGAAATCCGGATGGTTCGCTTTTTGATTCCTGTGATTGCAGTTCTGATCTCGACGACTCCCTGCTCCGCCGCGGAGCAGGATCTGAATCGGGCCAGGCAATTAATCAAAGAGGCGCAAGACGGTTGTGAGCAGGATGGCAAATTCCTGTTGAAGCTGGCAACGGTGCAGGCTAAAGCCGGTGATATACCGGCAGCCGGTCAATCGTTTTCCCGCGCGTGGCGTGCTGTCGAAAAACGGGATGATGAAACTCAACGGCGAGTCATGTTGATTGAGATCGCCCGGCAACAGACAGAAGCTGGACTGTCGGCGGAAGCCGTTAAAAGCGCACGACAGCAGTCTCCTTCCAATGTGGAGCTCCTGCTGAATACCATTGCAGTGACTCTGGCTGAATCAGGCCAGACAAAAGCTGCACTGAAAGTAGTAAAACTGAATCCGGACCTCAACAGCAGTCAGCGGAATTTCACGCTATCCCTGCTGGCTATGCAATTTTCAGAGCACCGCAAATTCGTTGATGCTTATCAGACACTGAATCTGATTCCTGTAAATGAGCAACTGGTGACCGCAATCCTGGCCAGAAAGGTTCCGGCAGAACAGCTGACTCCAGCGGAACAGGCAGAAATCAGTCGTGCTCAATTGAAAGCGACAGGACTGATTGTCATCACTCAGGACCAGGCGAATGCCGGTGACTGGGATGCTGCTTTGCAGACTGCTCAAAAAATACTGCTCCCGTTGCAGCGTGAGATTGCGCTGAGACATATTGTGAACACTGCTGCTGAGTCGGATCAGCTGATGCTGGCTCAGTCGGTATTAAATAGAATTCAAGGTGATGAGCAAAAGCAACTGGCGACGGTGCCCGTCGTCTGTTGTCTGGCAGAGCAGAAGCAGTTCATGGAAGCACGTCAGCTTTCTCAACAGATCGAAGATAAGAGCATACGAGCCGAGGCATTGTATGGAATCGCAGTTGCCTATGCAGCCGGTGGCAACCGTAGGAAGGCACACTCCCTGTTTGCCGACGGGGTTGCGCTTGTGCCTGCTGATCTTGAAGCGAAGCACGCCGCTGCCAGGCAGATCGTATCTGCATTCCTGCAAGCTTCAATTCTGCCTGCTGCTGAGGATTTTACCACTGAAATCCAGGATCCGGAAACGCGCGCAGCAGCTTTGCAGGAAATTGCTGTCGCCGGGGCGCAATTAGAAAAAAACGATGTGCAACGTTTATTTAACAGAAGTCGAGAGGTCGCAGGAACGATCAGAGATCCCTATCAGAGAAGTGTACGCCTGCGTGAAATTGCGAAAGCAGAATTTCTGACGGGTCAGGTAAAACAGGCCCGGATGACGATTCGCGAAGCGATTCAGGCAGCGCAACAGATGGAATTGGGGGGAGGATCTGACGTGATTGCCATTACAGAGGCAGCGCGAGTTCAGACCACGATTGGCGATCTGAAAGGAGCCGCAGACAGCTTCAGGCTTGCAAGGGACACTGCCAGACGTTATCCCGAGCGATCGTACGTTGTCGAATTATTACAGGGGGTTGTATTTGCCCAGGCGCAGTCAGGTGATATTGAAGCAGCAATCGAGTCGGTGCGGCGGGAAGAATCAGTCTGTGATCGCTGTCTGATGCTGCTGGAGATTGCAGATGCCCTTCTCACTCCCTCGCGTCCTGATCCTTAAAACACCGCAGTATCTCTGGCGGCAGTTGTGATTGATGGCAGAAACTCAACAGAGGGAGTAACTAAAGGTCAAAACGCTTGCTCAGTTCGGCTGGAGTGAGTGCTTCAAAATTCGGTAGTATTAATTCAGCGCCGGCAGTCTGGAGCGGTTCTACCTTTTCTCCTTGTGCGATCCCCACGAACCGATAGCCGAGTTCGGCAGCCGCCCGGGCATCCCAGATACCATCTCCAAACGCAATGATTGTTTCGAAATCTGTCACGGAGTATTGCTGTTGAGCCCGTTCGACGGCCAGGGAGCAGATGTTAGTGCGCGTGAAGGCATCGTTGGCAGATGCCAGCGGATACTGCCCATGATCATAGCCGGACAGTTTAAGCTTGAGCCGCGCGGTCTGCTCCCAGCCACCGGTCGCGAATGCAATCGCAGTCTCCGGATCACGGGCCAGTGAATTGAGAAATCGCGGCCCGCCGGCGATCGGCAGACACTGTTCCGGCGAATGCACGAAAGCAGTCTGCAGCAGCGAGTAGAAGTGTTCTCTGATTCGGTCCATTTCTGATTCTGTGGGAGCCTGTCCCCGTTGCAATTCAACCAGTCGAGTGGTTACTGCGGAGTCCGTCACATCCGGGTAGAGGGACCAGTCTGTGTTAACTTCCTGCAGGCCGAACACATCTATTAACGCCTGGACGAAACAGGCCGTGTCGATGTCGCTGGTATCAGTCAGTGTGCCGTCAATGTCAAACAGGCAGAGTCGCATGGTGGTTTTATCGGGAGCTGATGGTGAAGATTTAAGATTCTGAAATCTTTTTCCGGTGTGGTAAAAATCCTAAAATGAATATTCCTGCCAGTGCGGCGGCGATGAAATAGTAGACATCATTCATCAAGATGAATTGTTTGAACGTTTCTCGAAATCCAAGATCAAGTATCATGCCATTCAGGGTTTTGATGATTTTCTGTGAAGCCATTAATCTCAGCAGAAAGTCAAGCCAGAGACCTGCCAGCGGGATGCCGACCAGGATAAAACCGAGTACCCGGAAATAGCCTTTCGCCAATGCGATTCCCATCGCACCTGCGGTCAGTCCCAAACATAAAAACACCAATGACAGCCCCATGAATGCTTCGACGATATAATTCTGGTGTAAAACTTTGACACCATACAGCCCCGCGATGGCTGAGATGAATAACCCGATTCCCAGCAAAAACAGGGACGCGACGATTGAAGACGCGATAATAATATAGCCGGTCGACATTTTCTTTTGCGGTCGGACGGGGGGCTCTATCTGGTTCCCGGGAACCGTTTCAATGGAGATCGTACTCTGGTCGATTCCCTGCGCATGGCTGAGATTGATACTTTTCAAATTGGCGCTGTCCAGGTTGCAGTCGCTTAAGTCGGCCCAGCTGAAGTCCGTTTCAATCAGGTTTGCGTCGCTGAAATCCGCGCCGGTGAGATTGGCTCCCGAAAGATTCGTGCACATCAGGTCGGCATCGCATAAATTGGCCCCAGACAGATCAGCCTCACTCAGATCGGCACAACTCAAATTCGTTCTGAAAAGATTTGCATCACGCAGATTCGCCTTCCTCAGTCTGATTTTGTAGAGATCCAGCCCGCTCAAGTCTGCCTCTTTCAAATTCAATCTGACCTGGGGGTGACTCATCCGCCAGAGCGATAAGGCTTTTGCGCCTTTCCGAACCAGTGCTTCATGCTCAGGATTAGCCATACTTATCTCCACAAAATCAGATATTGATGCGATAGCTCTATTCTGAAGATATGGTAAGCAGGCTGCAATCAGCCTGGAATAAGATTTATGAATGTAGAAAAAACAGTCAGGCCTCTGACGAAAGCATCATCGGCTTTAAACTGCCGTATCTCGTTAACGATCTGATTGACAGCTCGGAGGAGTCTGGTATGATTCCTGTCTGTACAGGTGGTTTGTGATTATATTTTTCACAATCGATTTCAGAGCAGACGGAGCCTGAATTCATGCAAGCAGAAATCAATGAAATCCCCGGGAAGTGGGAAAACGGCAAAGGTGATTCCCTGATTCTGATCGGTCTGGTTGTGCTTCAGGGCATTCTGGCATTGTTCTTTTCATATTTTTTTCAGACCAGCCTGGGTGATGGAATTATCTATGCAGGAATCGTAAGTGGCTACCCGCTTTTTTTCTGGTTTCTGATCTCCTGGATCAAATCACTTCGCAGCTGTGGTTCAACTTTACTTGATTGCAGGGGCAGACGAATCGAGCCTGCACTCATGCTGCTTGCATTAGTGTTATTGCCAGGTGCAGTGTTGAGTTTCTTCGTCAGTGCCGAAAATGGTCAAGGAATCCTCATGGGAGGGCTTCTGCTCTCTACCCCCATCATGATTCTCATCTGTTCTTCGGAGCGGTTACTGATCGTTGAAAACGGAGTCTGGCATCATGGAACCCTGTTCAAATGGGATGAAATTGCCGGTTACAGTTGGACGGGAGATGCGAATTCACAGTTGGTCCTGCAATCCAGCAAAAGGTTTTTCAAAGGGGCGGGCCCTCCGCTGTCTGTTCCACCCGAGTTGAAAGCAGCGGTAAACGAATTGCTGCAAAAAAATATCCAGGCAGGAAGCTGACTTCTTTTATGAAGGATGATAACGATGAGACGAACACGTACTTTCATACTCTCACTTTTCGTGTTGGCTGGAATGAGTCTTCTGCTTTCATCCTCGCCTGTGCTGGCGGAAGCGAAAGCCGCCGGTAAAAAAAGTATTGGTGGCTCGGGTGAAATGATTCAACTGAATCTGCCTGCCGAGCAGCGGGAATTGAGTGGAGTTCGCATCCATGGTTCGCGCTATGGCACAGCCAAACCGCCGCAGGAACGATTTCTGATCTATATTCTGAATCCGGATCTGACCGAAGTCGTCGCGACAGAGATGGCGCCTTATGCTCTGTTTGAACGGGGAGCCGAACAGTGGGTGGAGATCAAATTCCCGAAACCGGTTACCGTGCCCGCAGATGCCTGGATTATCGTCGATTTTCGCGCAGGGCGGACCAAAGGCGTCTATGTCAGCTACGATGACAGTACGGAAGGAAGCCGATCACGAATCGGTCTGCCTGGAATCGAACCCAAACCAACCGGCTTTCCCGGCAACTGGATGATTGAACCAATCCTCGCACCGTAATCTGAAGGCGGTTTCACTGTCATAAATATAATACGGTCAAAGGTCCCCTGCACTTGTGGAAGCGGTTCCGAAGGTGTTCAAGGCAAAGGGACTGGAAGTAACACTAACTTGATCTACCAGTCTGAGAACGAATCATGATCACAGAAATAGTGTTAGATGACCCGGACACATTGATTCGTGTCGGGTGGCTTCCGGGGTTCTGTCTGGATGATCTGACTTCGTGGAAAACTCAAATCACCACATCGGGTAAACTGATGCAGACGATTCGCTGGCATACTGAACCACGGTGGGCAGATTCAGATAATCCCTATTTTCGTAATCGCCCCAAGCGGGATGTGCGATTTGCTCAGCTTACTGAAAAGCAGATGGAGCAGCTACGAAATACGATTGATGCTCTGGATCTGGATGGGTTGCGGCAGCTTCAACAAAAGTATGGTAATTCGATTGATGATGCTGAAGAAGTGTCCCTCGAGCTTCCATTAAGTCAGTTGGATTTGCAACTACCCATTTATTCGCTGGAGTGGATATTAGAGCGAGAGGATGCTGAAAGGGGCGAAAACAGGCAGGCATGTCTGCAATCAATTATACAGCTCGTAAAACTCGTCAATTCATTCGCTCCATTTTCTGCGGAAAAGCATTTCCAGGAATTGCATGCGCAGCGGGAAAAGGATCGGGCGGAGGATGAACGGTGTCAGTCGAACAGCACCTTGGCTGAGAAACTATCGGATTTTGCCTTAAGGGGAGTCTGGAATTTGGGATTTATCCTGATTGTCTGTATGCTCTGCCTGATTCCTCTCATCGGAGTTTATGAACTGGGGAAAACTGTCTGGTATTTGAACCGCTATGAAAGTGAACTGGGTGAGGTGGTGGGCTGCGAACTGCAAGGAACTGAGCAGTCAAGTGGATATGTGATTGTCGTCCAAACTAAAGCTGGGGCTCGACTGACTGGTAATTGGGGCGGCAGCAGGGAAAACTGCCTGCGACAGTTGGGGCACACGGTAGAAGTGCTGGTCAACCCAAAAAACAAGAAGATGGTTGTCCTGAATACATTTGTTGAACGCTGGTTGTCGGCTCTGGTTTTACTCGGACTTGCTGGAGTAATAATATTTCTTGCTCTTAAGAGACGAACATATTTGTAAGAGAGGCATTAGAAAAGGACAATTTTACGGTCCGAAAACCGGTGCTATGCTGTCTTCTTTAGGATGACGGCTTCCGTCCAGACTAATTTCGGTCAAAGGTCCCCTGCTCTCATGGAAGCGGTCTCGGATGTTGTGCGCATTCTCTGTTCCGCATACTTCTCTTACCGGATGAAATCATCTTTTAGCAGTATCTTCAGAGAGGCAACGGTCTGGAATTGTGGATCCAGATTGGATTCCTGCTCTAGCCGGTCCAGGTGGATCGCGTGTATGCCGAGGTTGACAGCCGGGTGAATATCTAATTCAAGGCTGTCACCAATCATGACTGTGTTTTCAGGTCTGCCCTGTAAAACATTCAGAGCATTGGTGAAGGCGGCCGGGCTGGGCTTTTCGTATCCTGTTTCGCCTGAAATGAAAATCTGGTCAAAGAAATGACCAATTCCCAGGGACTCGATTTTGGTGCGCTGCCCGTCTGCCGGTCCGTTAGTCAGTAAAGCCAGTTTCAAGTGTCTGGACCGCAGGTATTCCAGGAAATCAAGCGAGTCCTCGTAAAGCACACAGTTGCGGTTCATGATCTCTGTGAAGCTGGCTGCTTCTGCGGCGAGCGATTGCTGGCTGGTGCTTGTGATTCCGGGGAGTTTCAGTAACTGCTCATATCTTCTCAGTCTGAATTCCGTGATGGAAACATGTCGATTCAGATAGCGGGCGAACAGACTTTCATTAATCTCACGAAATTGTGCTTTGAGTACATCCAGGTCGGTCAGACCATATCGATCGGCAAAGTCGGTTAATGCGGCAGCTGCACCCTCGGCAGTTGAACACAGCGTATGGTCCAGATCGATGAGGACACACTTGATGGTGGTGATGGACATTTACCAGATTCCGCAGGCGCAGTCGTGTTGATTGAATGGTGGATGATCCTGGCTGATGCAGCAGTCTGGACTACAGACCGGTATCGTATCTTTTGAGTCTCTGCTGGCATATACTACCATGAGTGTTGGCTGCCTGACGAGTGTATCCGTCGATTACGTCAGGGGGAAGTCGATTCCGTATTCATGTTTCTACCAGCTGAAAGATCCCCTGCTCTCATGGAAGCGGTTCCGGATGTCGTGCGGCATCTGATTCATTATGCGTGTCACCTGCTCATCCCTTTTCTGATTGCGCGCCTGTTCTGGAAGGAACACTGGGTGCAGGCGGGGCTGATTATGCTGGCGACGATGCTGATTGACGTCGATCATCTGCTGGCCGATCCGATTTTTGATCCGCATCGCTGCAGTCTCGGGTTTCATCCGCTGCATACCTGGTGGGCAGCGGCCGTCTATGCGGCACTACTCTGTCTTCCCTCCTGGCGCTGGCGGGCGGTGGCGGTGGGCTGTCTGTGGCATCTGGCGACGGATGGGATCGACTGTGTTTTGGGCGGGCATTGTCTGTTTTGTTGAGCGGGCTGTGAATCGAGTCGATAGGCACGGGTATCGATTTCTCAAGAACGTTAAGCATCGAGTTGCTTCGTCTGGCGTCCTGCGGTAAACCATAATGATTGTTTATTCCTGCTGAAAACTGATCCTGCAAACCTGGTCTGCCATCATGATTTTATCCTGCCTGCGTCAATGGACTTTTCTGGCGATCCTATGTCTGGTCGCCTTTTCCGGAGCGAATACTGCGGTGGCACAGCCTGAAACCGTGGAAGCGGACGTCTGCATTTACGGTGCGACTCCGTCGGGGATCCTGGCGGCGGTCGCGGTGCAGCGTGCGGGACGGTCAGCGGTGATAGTGGAGCCAAGCCGCTGGGTGGGGGGCATTCTGGGATCGGGGCTCAAGCCGATGCAGGACTGTCCCAACTATGCAGCGACCGGGGGGATGACCCGGGGGCTGTTGAAAAGCCTGGGGCAGCCGAACTGGACCGAAGATCGAACTGAAAACCGCCGGGTGCTGGCGGAGATCAGCCCGAAGACGATTCGCGAAGACTTCCAGAAACTGCTTGCGAATCACAAGATCAGGGTGATCTTCGATCATCGCATTGCCGGTTGTACGCCACAGGCGGGAGACAAAACAGCGATTCAGGCGGCTCTGTTCGATCGGGCCCCCTTTGACGAACTGGGAACGCCGGTCGTGGAACTCGAGGCTCGCGAAGCGTTGCGCGTCGCGGCGAGGGTCTTTATTGATGCCAGTTACGAAGGGGATCTGCTGGCGAAAGCGGGCGTGTCGTATCGCGTGGGGCGGGAATCATCGGAGGAGTTTGGCGAGGAATTCGCAGGTGTGCAGCCTCCCGTGGGGCTGACTCCCGTGGATCCGTTTCAGACGCCCGGTGATCCGAAGAGTGGCCTGCTACGCGGCGTGGAAAAAGATCATGGGAAGCCGCTGGGGGCGGCGGACGATTACACGCAGGCGTACAACTTTCGGTATTACACAACCAGTGATCCCGTACACCGGGCTCCGTTTGGCGTGCCTCAGGGTTACCGGGCGGAAGACTTCGAACTGGTGGGCCGGTATGTAGAGTATCTGAAGCAGCAGCATCCCCGGGAGAAGGACCTGCGGCAGCAGCTGATCGGGATTTTTCCGGGCTGGAAGAACTCAGGCGAGTGGAACTATCAACGGAGTTCGCTGATTTCGATGTCGCCGGTGGGCATCAGCCGGTTTTATGCCGACGGAGATGTCGCCGCGCACGTGAAGATCTGGCAGGCGCATCGAGACTATTTGAGCGGGCTGCATCATTTCATGAGTACTGATGACCGCGTGCCTGAGTTTTATCGTCAGGAAGTGGCTGAACTCGGACTGGATCAACGCCCTCATCCTGAGACAGCCGGCTGGCCGCATCAGTTGTATGTGCGCGTGTCGCGCCGCCTGGCGGGACGTTATACGGTGACGGCTCACGATGTGTATAACAAGACAGAGATCGAGGACCCGATCTGTCTGGCGCAGTACGGGATCGACGTGTATCCGGTTCGGCGAATCTGGTTAAAACAGAAGGGACAGACCCTGTTGGGGCTGGAGGGCAAGATGTTTGTCGGCGGTTCACGGGGGCCGACGAACCAGCCCTACCCGATTGCCTATCGGGCGATCACACCTCAGCAGGAAGAATGCACAAACCTGCTGGTGCCGGTCTGTTTTTCAGCGACGCACCTGGGGTACGCTTCGGCACGGATGGAGCCGGTGTTTATGATCTGTGGTGAGTCGGCGGGGATCGCGGCCTGTCAGGCCCTGGCGGAAAACTGTGCCGTGCAGGAGATTGATGCGAAAGCCTATCGACGGGCCCTGGAGCGGGCCGGGCAGAAACTGGTGTGGGATCCCGCGAAGGATCGGCCCGATTCGGGAATGGGAAAAGATGGTGGTCGCTATTCGATGGCGGGGCTGCTTAAGCAATGTGATTCGAATGGCGACAACATGGTTTCCCAGTCAGAATGGAATGAGAAGAAGTCTCCCTTTGAGTGGCTGTTTGAAATTATTGATGCGAACAGCGACGGACAGATCGTCGCCAGCGAATATGAGGCGTTTCAGAAGTATAAAGCCAAGCACCCGGACTGGCAGAAACGGATTAAAACCGCAGTCCTGAAGTGATTTCACGGGAAGCCTGCGGAACGCGTTCCGTCTAGTTGTGGTCTGATTTCAGCAGGGCATCGATGTCGGTGAGTTTTACGCGGAAGACTTCGGTCTGCAGCTTGTTGCGTGAGAAGGCGATGTAGAGGTAGCCGTCGTGCTCGATGACGTGCGGGTATTGCAGACTGGCGATGCCGGCACTGAATTTCTTTTTCAGCGAGGCGACTGCTGGGGGGAGTTCGGCTGGTGAGGGGATCTCCAGCTTCGCCAGGCGGGTGAAGATTTTGTTGTCGGGGCTGACTGCGAGGTGGAGTTCGCGGCGGTTGACCTGGGGATTCGCATTGAGGACGAGCACCCGGTAACCGTGGCTGGTGGCCAGCGAAAACAGTTTACTTTTCGCATTGGGGAAGTTGGAGAGGACCGGGGTATCCCAGGTGCGTCCTTCGTCTTGGGAGGTCGAAAAGAAGAGCCGCTGCGATTTGCCGTTATCGCGGAAGAGTGCATACAGGCTATTGTCGGGCAGGACCCAGAAGATCGGTTCGTCGGGGCGGAAACCGGAGACCTGTTTGACTCCCACGACGGGGAAGGACTGCCAGTCGTTGAGGGCTTTGACGCCGCCGATCAGTACGCTGACGTTGAACCGCGAATCACGGCGGGTCAGAATCCAGTTGTTAGAGGGGAGCTTCTGTGGGGGGAAGTTGTTGATGGCATTATCGTAGAGTTGGCCTTCATAGACCCACTTATCCTGCTTTGGTTCCCAGCGGTAGGCGACCAGTTCCAGGTGTTTTTTGTCTTGTGGACCAAAGGCGCCGTGTCCCTGGTATTTCGCTGCTAATGCCAACAGTTGACCATCGCGGAGCCAGAGTCCACGGGCGATGAAGGCGTGGGGTTTTGCGGGAGTGCCGGTGACCGATTTTGCCGTGCTCCAGTGGAGACCATCGACGCTGGTGGCATATTTGATTTCCTGGGTCGGTTCGTCTTCGATGCGTGGGCCGTCGCTCCAGATGCACCAGAACTTGCCGTCATGATAGATCAGGTAGTTGTGCAGATTCAGCCGCAGGTCGCGGAGGTCGATTTTATCTGATTTTCGCGGGTAAGGACCGAGGGCCGCCGGGTTGATGATGGCATGTTCGCCTTTGAGCATCGGGAGGCTTTGATAATCGATGGCCGCGGGATCGGTGCCGGAACCGGGGAGGTTCAGAACGGTGACCGGCGTGGTAGTCTTTTCTGCTCCGGTAATGGGAGTGATCGCAGCGGTGATTGAGGCCAGAAGGGTGAGCGTATAAATCAGCTGTTTCATGACTGGGGTTCCCTGGTGGAAGCATGGTTGAGTTCAGGTTGATGTTTGAGGATCTGACCTTCACTGGCCAGTTGCTGTTGCAGTTCGTGAATCGGAATATTACGGGGGGCACACTGTTGCTGGATCGCCAGATGGGCGGCGACGCCGGCGGCCTGCCCGAGGGCCATCCAGGTGGGTTCCATTCGAATCGATGAAAAGGCGACGTGCGTCGTCGAGGCGGCCACCGGGACGAGGAGTCCGTCGATGGTCTGCGGCACCATAATCCGATAGGGGATCTCGTAGGGGCGGGTGATCTGATCCAGCATGCCGAGGTAGCCTTCGAGGACGATGGTGTCGCCCGGTTGTCTGGGCTGGCAGGGGAAGCTGTCGATGGGGAATTCGCCGATTGCGATGGTGTCGGCGAAGGTTTCGATTTCTGCCTGGTCGATCCCCTGCTCCGGCTGATGGGTGATGTGCCGTTCCGTGAGGGTGAATTCTCCCTGGAGGCGACGGCCCTCGCGGATGTAGAGCTGCCAGGGGAAATGCCGGTTGTCGGTGAATTCATCTAGCGGGAGATGATATTGTCGAGCGATCTGGTGATGTTGAGTTGGAATCTGGGTGTCATTTTGCAGGAACCAGACCAGACCGAGGGTGCGATTACGAATGTGAGTGGAGATAGCGGCGCGGGTGGCGGCGTCTCCGGTGATATAGCCGCGGTTCAGTTCCGGAAAGGGGAAGCCGAGCGGACGCGGGTTGATGTTAACGTCGGTTTTGTGGTTGGGGAGCGGCGTCACGCTGAGGGCGCGGACCAGCGTGTTAAAGTGAGCCGGTTCGTAGCCCCGACCCGGTTTGAGCTGCAGCGGACCGGCCAGGCGCCCCGCGGCCAGATCGTCAAAGTAGCCGAGATAGTGGCGGCGTTCATAGTCGGGAGGCGCTTCTGTTAAGGGGGCCGCGTTCGCGGGATCAGTGGTCAGGCAGAGACGGTACGTGTAGGCGGGGAGTCGGTCGTCGCCTGCCCCGGTGCTGCCGGGGAGAAACTGTTGTCGCTGGTAGTCGAAGTAGATTTGGCCGGCGTGGGGTTCGTCGAATTCGTCGCGGGATTCGCGTCCCAGTCGGAAGTCGGCACCTGCAGCGGCCAGGAGGTCGCCTTCATAGGTGGCGTCGAGAAAGACCCGCGCGTGGACGGTGCTGCGTTCTCCACGGGGGCTGAGAATGTCGATTGCCGTCAGTCGTTTTTCTCTGGTGGTCGCGGAGTTCAGAGAGTGACTGGTGAGGACTGTGATCTGCGGCTGTGCCTTGAGCATGTCGTGGAAGACGGTTTCGGCGACCGAGGGTTCGAAGTAGTAGCCGTTCTGGCAGAGAGCGATGTCCTCTGAATCGGGGGCGTAGCGATCAAGATAGTACTGGTGGATCCGCTGTGTGAATTCCTGAAACAGGCCGCCGATCAGGTGGCGGCGTTCGACGTCGCTTTTGCCCAGGCCGCTGGTGGACATGCCGCCGAGGTGGGCCTGGGGATCGATCAACAGGACGCTGCGTCCGAGGCGGGCGGCAGCGATGGCTGCGGCGATGCCGCCGGGTGTGCCCCCGAGGATGGCGATGTCGGTCTGCAGGGGCCCGCTCATGACTGTTGCTCCTGCGTCCAGACGGTCAGGCCCGTGAGATCACGGGTGTTGGGGCTGCGAAAGAGGCTGATCACCAGGGCCAGCGAAATGAAGGCCAGATTGACGAACAGGCCGACCCAGTAGGTGTGAATCTGGAGGGACCAGTCTGCGGGGAGCCAGCCGCCGGTGCTCAGGCCGAGATAGAGGTTGACCAGGATCGCCCCGGCCAGGCCGATGACGGCGGCAGTATTATCAACGCGGCGGGTGAAAAAGCCGAGCATGAACAGGCCGAGCAGACAGCCGCCAAAGACGGAGGCGATGATCCAGCTGAGGTCGTTCATGCTTTCCTTTTCGACGGAGCTGAAGAAGACGGCACCGCCGATCATAATGGCTGAGGCCAGGACGGCGATCAGGCGGGCGAACCGCAGGTAGAAGCGGTCGTCCCTGCCCGGGGCGAGCCAGGGTTTGAGCAGGTCGACCGTGGTGACGGTGGCGATGGAGTTGATCGAGGAGTCGAGGCTGGACATGGCAGCCGCGAGGACTCCCGAAATGACGAGCCCGGCCAGTCCCGCGGGGACCTGGGTGAGGATGAACCAGGGGAAGACTTCATCGGCCTGGAGGTTGGCGACTGTGGATTCCGGAAAGACACGATAGAAGACGAAGACGCAGGTGCCGACCAGGAAGAAGAAGGACCAGGTCAACACGGCCAGGACAGAGTAAATAGCGGTTGCTTTACGGGCCTCGCGGAGACTGCGGGCGGCGATGAACCGCTGGACGACGTTCTGATCGCTGGAGTAAATCGTCAGCCAGTTCAGCAGACCCAGCAGGGAGACAGTCCAGAAGGTGCGTTCGGTCAGGTTGAAGTCAAATGAGCCGATGCCGAACTTGCCCTGGGCCGAACCGACTTCAAAGACCTGCGCCAGCCCGCCGGGGAGTCGCGTGATGATGATTGTGAAACAGAGGATGCCCCCGATCCAGAGGACGATAGTCTGAATGACGTCGGTCCAGATGACGGCTTCGATTCCGCCGGCAATGGTGTAGAAGGAGATGAAGATGCCGACGCCTACGATCACGAGACGGATATCCCAGCCGGTGAGCAGGCTGACCGGAATCGAAACCAGGAAGAGAACTTTTCCGAGGCGGATCAACTGGAGCAGAATGAAACTGAGGGTGCCGTAGAGACGGGGAACGGTGCCGTAACGGTCGCCCAGATATTCGAAGGCACTGGTGGTATTTCCCCGACGAAAGAAAGGAATGAAGACGATGATGGCCAGTACCGCGACGAAAGGTAAGGTGAGGTTAGAGATCAGCTGTCGCCAGTCGAGGGCGAAGGCGGCTGCAGGGAAGGCGAGGAACGTAACCGAGCTGATGGAGGTGCCCAGCATGGAGAGGCCGATGGCCCAGCCGGGGAAATTACGATCGCCGAGGAAGTAGTGTTCGGTCGACTGATTGCGGCGGGAAAACCAGAGTCCCATCCCCGCCATGAGTGTGAGATAGACGAGGATCGCGGCCAGGTCGAGCGGGCGAAAGTGAACCGAATTGGCGAGGAGCATTGATAACATAATCGGCCATACTACTGTTGACGATCCCGCTGAGGAATAGGAGAATCGGTTATTTATTTGTCAAAAACGATCATGGGGTGTGGCTGTGATGGGAAGTCCTTTTCAGTATATTGCGAGCAGCCGGGTGCGGTTTCACCAGGAACTGCATCTGCGGCCCCGACGGATCTCGCGTTACCGGTTTCTGTATGTGGAAGCGGGCAGCGGCGAATATCGAATCGCCGAGGAATCGTTTCAGGTCGCTGCGGGTTGGCTGGGGCTGCTGGCGCCCGGAGTGCGGGAGAACCGGTATTTCGGGCGGGAGCCGGTGTCGTATCTGTTCGTCGAATTTCAGGCGGCGACGCGGCTGACCGAACAGCGTGCGGTCCCCTTCCTGGGCCAGGAACCGAAGCGGTCGGCGCTGATCGGTTTGTTGAAAACGATCCAGGCGGAACAGGCGGATGCGGGGGGCTGTCTGCTGGCGGCGGCGGTGCGGCTGATGTTTCCGGAAGCTGACCAGGGGGAACAGCGACGGCTGGATGATCGACTGCGGAAGGTGGTGCGGCTGATTGAAGCGGCTCCGGATCAGAATCACCGGATCAGCGAATTGGCGGAGACCGCGGGGCTTTCGGAGCCGCACCTGAGGCGGTTGTTTCGCGAGCAGGTGGGCGAGAGTCCCAAGCAGTTTTTGAGACGGACCCGCATGGAATTTGCCCGGCGGCTGATGCAGCAGGAGGGACTGCGCGTGGGAGAAGTCGCGCACCTGTTGGGGTTTGCGAGTGTCTTTCAGTTCTCGGCCCAGTATCGGCAGGTGCTGGGGCATCCGCCTTCGGCGGATCGGGGGCCGGGGTGATGCATCAGCAGGAGGATCTGTTTCGCTTCCTAACGTCGATATTCCGGGTATGTGTGAATGATGAATGTGGTAAGATGATCTGATGGGGGCAGGAGTGTCATTAGTGCAATATATTCAGAGGAAACAGGTGGAGAGGTGATAGACGTATTGATGCGAATCAATGAGATTGTTGAGAAAACGAATATCGATGGTTTCCGCATTGAATCTTATACAGGAGATAATCTCCTGATTACCGGAAGCTTTGATTTCGCGTATTATCACGAAGTCGAAGTTGAGTTTCGCGAGGTTACGTATCTTGCATTGCCTGTTCTGTTTTGGAATCCACACTTTCGGCTGGCCTCCGTTAACGAAATCGAAGTGGTTCGAAAATTCATTGCCGTCTGTGACAGGCATGCGGTTTTTTGTATTGAAGCTGAAAGTGATGCCAGTTTTGAGAAAATTCCTTTTTATGTGGTTGCTGAAAATGTCAGGTTGCGAGAAGGGACCGTTTATTATTACGAACGGGAACATTTAGAAGAGAATGAGCGAATTGCGGACTGGGTGAAACGAAAATCCTGAAGATGGCCTGCTGCTTTGTTATTTCAGCCGGATGGGCGTTTTCTGGTAGTCACTGTCGGACAAGCCGACAGTGGCACCCGGTGAGAGAGGAATCGTCAGAACAAACATGATTAAGAACATCAGAGAAGGCATCATCGTATTGGTTTTTATCCTGCTCTTACCAATTCTTGTGCCTTATTCGCTGTTAAAGGACCGGGTTGAGAAGCGCAGACGCAGACAACTGGCGAGTCGGTTTGTCTGTCTGGAATGCGGTGAGATACTCGGAGTCGAGGCAATTCAACTGGCGGATGAACGCTGGGATGAGATCGTGAAAGCAATCATCGCAAAGAGTGAACCAGGAACCAGGCTGAGGCTGGTCCGCACGGTCGATGCGATCTGTCCGCACTGCGGTTGCCTGTATCTGTATCATCAAGCGGAACGGACGTTTGTGGTACGTAAGGAGTCTCCTGAGTGGGAACGGCTGGAACCGAAACTGGATTCTGAATAATGAGTATGCGTTCTTTCCGTTCAGAATGGTTGTGTTCGGTGTCCCCTGCTCTTTTATTTCAGTAGAATTGGAGCTGTCGGGTCTTCACTTTCGAGCAGACCGACACTGGCAGCCGGTAAAACAGTGGCGTTTAGGCGTTTAATAGAGGTGTTCTAAATGGCCTGGTATCCTGAAAATTGCCCGTTGTGTGCGGCTCCTTTGGCACACAGTATGAATACCGTTCCTGATCAGGTCTGCTGCCCGGAGTGTGGTTGTCGGATTGAGGGGGCAAAGTTCCTGCTGGCGTTCTGGGAACGTGAGCGGACCGCGCTTGAGCTGACTTTGTCCCGACCGGTAACTCTGGAGACCCGGTTACGGGAACTTGACTATGATTCGCTGATTGTGGTGGAACTGGTGATGCTGCTGGAAGGAGAGATTACTCTTCTCGTTCCTGATGTGGACTATGAAGTCTTAAGTCAGTCGCAGACGGTGCGTGAGCTGTTGAGTCGTTTGTCGCATCTGGTCGCTGCCAGGAAAATGTGACTGGTGTGGCCGTTTGATAGATCCTGCAGTTTGACTCTGTTTCAGATTCTTAAAAGGGATGGTTATCTCCGTACCCTGCTGAAACTCTCGGAATTCCTTAGATTAATTGTGATTCGTTCTGAAATTGTTTTTGAACTGGTGATCAGTATGGTATAAGTGTGAGTAACTGTGCTGGTTCCGGCGCAGTTCGAGCAGGAGGACAGCAGCGCGACGAGATCTTCTGCATTACTTTCAGAAAAGCAGACGAATTATATCAGGGGGAATGAGCTATGAGTGACGCAGAAGCAATGTCGCAGGATGAGATCGTACAGGCGTTGTATCAGTTTGCGGCAGAGAAGATGCGGGATGGTGCCTCGAATCAGCAGGTCCAGGCGGCGCTGATGGAGCAAGGTGTCGATCAGGAATCGGCGGAAATGATTGTCTCGCAATTAAGCGAAGCACGGGATGCACAACTGAAAGAAGCCGCCCAGAAAAATATGATGTTCGGTGCATTGTGGTGTATCGGCGGAATTGTGGTGACAGTGCTTACCTATTCGGCTTCCTCGGAAGGGGGCACTTATGTTGTGGCCTGGGGGGCGATTGTTTTTGGAGCCATTCAGTTTTTCCGAGGCATGTTCCAGACTGGAATGTGAATTCCAGCAGTGCGCGGGCACCGTCTGTGGATTCATGCGGAAAGGAACTCGGGTAATGCGAACAGGTTTTGTGCTATTGATGGTCTGTACGCTATTAGTGCCGACTCCCCTGCTCGCCTGCATGTGGGATTACGATACGTTGCAGATGGAACGGCAGCGGTTTCCTTATGCGCAGGAACTGATTGCCGGTCAGTTTCTGAGGCATTCAGACGCCTATTATCAATGGCGGATCAAAGACCGCAGCAGGATTGCGCCTGATGATCGTACGCCGGCGGACTATGATGACCTGGCGGTGGCTTATGAAAAGCTGGGAGAGCATGACCGGGCGATTGAACTCATTCAGGAAAAAATTTCGCGCTGGCCGGAAAAAAACCGTTATGAGTCGGAAGCGAATCTGGGGACATTCCTGATCCATGCCGGTCGCTACGAAGAGGGACTGGAACATATCAGGCGGGCGATTGAAATCAACCCCGAAGCGCATTTTGGTCGCGAAGTATATCAGCAGTTGCTGGTGGAATACATGCTGCAGCAGCGTGCCTCGGGAGAAACTTTGCCTCTGCGTCAATCAGCTGAAGCGGAGGGTGTCGGATTGGTCGGATTTGCGAGGTTTGTACACGACCAGCAGAATACACCTTCCCGGAATGGAATCTCTGAAACTCAGAAAGCGACCAAAGGTGTACTGGGAATGATGCAGTTCGGCAATTATCGCTCGCCGATTTTACTGGAAGCGCTGGGCGATCTGCTGATTGCGAGTGGATATCCCGATGATTCCAAAATGCTGGCGGCGCGGGCGTATCTGAAAGCATCGTACGAAGTCTCGGATGAAACAGCGAAAAAAAAGTATCGGGAAAAGGCAGAGCAGGTTCTTGAGTTACAGGTTCCGCGCAATCTGGAGCAGGTCGAAGCAGAGCTGAAACAGGAGATCGAACAGGGTAATGCATTTTTTGTCCAGATTAAATCCGATGAAAGTGCCTGGGTGGCAGCGGGAGAGAATCTGGACCGTAAGTTCGGTATGAAGTATTACCAGCAACCTGAGTTGACAGTGGATAATAATTACCCGATGTCTCTCGAAACGAGGATTGTGATCTTCCTGCTGGTTCTGGCAGGAGGCTTTGTGCTGTTCATCACTGTCGTCAGTGTGCTGATCTGGAAATGGTTCAGAAAGTCATCCACAGTTCAAATTGAAGTAAAGGGATGAATATGGAATTCGCTTCCCCTGTGATTGAAGTACCGGCAACACCGGAATATGTGCTGGAGGTGTTGCTGGATCAGTCGCGTCAGTACTGGAGTAAAATCTCACTTTTTTCCGAGGAAGAAGAAATCCCGGTGACACTCGATTCTCCCTTGGAAACGCTCTGGGATGCCTGTAGTCTCTATGACTCGTTGGTAGTAAGTATTGATACAAAAGCCTGGCTGGGGTTGAGTGAATCAGACTGGATACAGGCGGTTTCTGGTCCTCAGATGCATACAGTACGCGATTTTTGTGAACCGATCGCTGCGAGAATGACAATGCCGGTGATTTCCCTGGAGACTTTTATCGGTCGAACTTGTCGACCTGCGTCTGCTTTTCTGGCGATTCGTTCGCTGTTGCAGGAGGCTGGTGTTGATGTTGCAGAAGTTGCCCCCTCGACGGCCTTATCGAAAATGACACGGCAGCATCTGAGTCTGTTTCTGGGACCGATCGCCAAACTGGCACCCGGAGTTTTGCCTGCAGTGCAGGTGAAAAGACCGGTGTGGGATACGAACTGGATTGGAACAGCGGCTATATTATTCTATCTCCTCCTCGGCCCTCTGAGTGTAGGGTATGGGACTGCAGCTTATCTGTTATTTATGTTTGTGTTTGCATGCTTGCTGATTACTGCCTATGGTACCAAGGAACGTGACCCGGCCCGGGTACAATTCGGAAACCTGCGAACCTTCAGAGATCTGTCGGAACTGATTGCACAGCGTGCTGCGTTTCAAGCGTGAGTGGTGCGTTTCTCATTTCATGGAGATGACATGATGAAGTCAGCAGAGTCTGTTTTGCGACAGCCGGTAACGGCGGAATATGTGTTGTCGGTCTTTCAGGATCAACATCGGCAGATTTTCCTGCTTGAGCATGATATGCTGCCTCGTGAAGAACTGACAATGGAGACGACTGTCGAAGAATGGCAGTGGCAATGTGATTATCTGGAATGGCGGCCACTGGGACGAGCCTGGAATGATGCCTGGGGGATTGCCCTGACCGATGAAGAGTGGCGCGCGGTGCTCAGGCCGGAGCGCAAGAAAAGACTGGGTGGTGTGTGTGAGTTGATCGCCCGGCATGCTTCTGCCCCTGTACTTCGTGAAGAGACGTTTTTCGGAAAGCCGTGCCGTTCCGCTTCGGTGTTTCTGACAATCCGCGCGTTGCTCCAGGAAGCGGGGGCGGATGTCTCGGAAATTGCTCCTTCTACCCCTCTCATTCCCTATACGAATCAATTCGCAAGTACTTTCCGTTGGAACATTGCAAATCTGGCCCCAGGAGCCATGCCCGGGGCCAAGATAATGAACTGGGATCATTATCGGGGAGCTGACATCAGCCTGCTGTGGATGACCGGTACTTTGCCTTTCGCATTGATGTTTTCTCTTGGGAGTCGCAGTCTCTGGCCGTTGCTGTTTCCCGGTGGCTTTCTACTGCTGTTTCTGTTGTTTCGTGCAGAATTGCATCGTCGGGGAGGACGCCAGTTACAATTCGGGAATCTACGCACGTTTCGTGATCTTTCGGAACTGATCGCTACCCGTGCGATGTTTCAATCATAGACTTCTGCTGGATTGAGCATTGCGGATTCAGATCATTTCGGGATCTGCCAGCCTGATTCGACTCTTAATTGCGGTCTGATTCTGTTAGGGTATCAACAGAATCAACATGGATGGTAGAATGCTGTCTTTCAACTGGCTTAAGAGGATCTGATGAAAAAAGAAGAAGTCGCTTATATTGGCTGTCGGCTGGTCGGGCTGTTTTATGTAATCAAAGCACTGGAAACCGTGGCTTCCTTTGTCATGACGTTTGTGGCATGGAAGACGGCGTCGGCCCAGTTCTCTACTTCGGTTTCCGGAATGTTTTATCTGCAGTTGATGCCTTTGACATTTTATACCATCACCGCCTGTCTGCTCTGGTTTGGTGCCGACACCATCGTGAGATATCTGTTGTCGGACAGTGAGTTTCAATCATCTTCAGTAAGTGTCACTGCGAATCAGATGCAGTCCGTGGCGTTTTCCGCAGTCGGACTGCTGGTGTTGACCTGGGGGATTGTTGATTTGAGCAACGTACTGTTTCAACTGTTTCAGTTAAAGAAATCGAGCAATTTTGCGCAGATTCCTTTGACCCTGCAGGCAGAGTGCGTAGAGGTTACCTGTCGTCTCCTGCTGGGATTTTGTCTGGTGTTTGGAGCCCGTGGCTTGAGCGGCTTTGTTACGCGGTTGCGTCAACCTGAATTGAGGTGACGACGCGTCCTGTAATTTTTGGTGCCGAATGAATCTGAAATGCCTGTTTTTGACGCTGTCTCTTTTCACTGCTGGTGAAACTGCCGCCGTCGCTCAGGCTCCCACGGAATTCAATGACTGGCAGCTGAATTCCGACCAGATGCCCAGTCTGTATGAAATCGAACCGAACACTCCCTATGACTTGACGTTTCGCTTTGGGCATATGATTTTTGCTTATGAGCCAGATGACTGGAAGCGCAGAGGTCTGAAGCAGAAACCCGTGAAGCTGGAGTCTTTGGTACGCGTTGGTAAAGCAGTTACTGCTTCAGAGCCGGATGCCATTTTTCGGGCCCTGGTTGATCAGCAGTTGGGACAGAGACAGACGTTTCAGTTTCAAAAGGCGAATCTGTTGCTGTGGGACGACTCGGGCGAAGAGGATCAGGCAGAATCGTATCTGTGGGAAATTGTCTGGAAAAAGCTTCCGGTTTATGGCGGCCTGGTGGAAGGCCCGGAGCGGATTAAGGTACTGGTCGATGCGCAAGGTTCTCTGATACCACATGATCGTTACCTGATCGATACGGTCACATTATTGTTGCCAGAGCGGGAGATTGACCCCGAACAGAATCCCCAGTATCGGAAAACCGGGCGTCCCCGGATCTGGCCCTGTGCGAAGCTGAAGCTGGAAGCGTCAGACATCCGGCCCGAGAAGCGACTCAGTCCGTCCGAAATCGAGAAACGGGGGCGGCAGGCCTTCGATAAAATGGTCGAAAGGCTGCATGGGATCTACAAGGCCGAGTCGTTTCAGTTCCGGTATGTGGGCCTGCAGACAGCGAAACTACCGTGGAGCCTGAACGCCGAGGGGCAGATTGAGTATTTACATGTCTGGGCGGTAAATTTTCAGGAAGTGCGGACAGAGAAAATGAAAACGCCTCCAGAGCTGTTCACGGTCTGGGTGAAAGAGGACGGCACAGTGGCTGATTTACGGCCGATCGACGAGCGAGACAGGAATTGAACCATGCGAAAGATTGCCTTGCTGATGCTGTTCATCGTGGTTGCGGCACCGTCTGCGTGGGGAGATCCCTACCGGAAAAAAGTTGTTGATCCGATGCTGAGTCGGTGGATGTTCTTTTTGGGTCCTAATTTATCGGTCGCTGAACTGATTCCTGGTGCAGATCTGAAAACATCTCGTACGATCGGGACGCTGATGATCTCGTATCCTGAACGGATCATTGATGAGGAGGATGAGCCGCCTGTCGATTTGAAAGACGTGGTACCGGTGGCGACGGTCATTCGACGTACGAAGCCAGACAAAGCATTGACGGCGCTGATCAATCTGCGCCTGGATCCGGATTGCCATTTTTCCTATCAGGGAGCCAGTCTCGTTTCCCGGAAACACATTGGCTATCGGTGGCACGTGGCATGGGAACTGTCCCCGAATTATGGTGGTTTTTCGGGAGCTCCCATTGAGTACCGGGGCGTGGTGACAGCCCGCGGGAAAGTGATTACTCCGGATTTCTATCAATTCGATACTTTTTTTTCACGTGAGCATAAGCAGTGGCTGTGTTCCATTCTGAAACTCAAGCTGCCCGAGAATCAACAAGAGCAGAAGATACTCAGCCAACAGCAGATTGAGAAACGAGGGCGCGCGGCGTTTCAGGAACTGTTGAAGCAGGTAAAAATCACTCCGGGGACTGATCCGGCTCAGTTTGAGTATCAGGACTGTCGGGCAATTGAATTTCCGCTGCGTGCAGGAGCGAATGGGGAATTCCAGTACATGAAGGCCTGGGGGGTGAATTTTAAAGAGATTCCAGGTTCCGATGAGAAGAAAATAGAAGATTTTTTTACGGTCTGGGTGATGGAAGACGGGACGGTTTCCGAGCTGAAAATCATCTCGTTACATAAGTAGTCCCCACGATTTCCAGGTTTTTCACAAATACTGAGGGCAATACCTGCATTATTAATTACCAGGTACGATTTCGCTCTCTTCGTTATCCAGACATCTAATATATTAGTATCGTAAAACTCAGACTAGAATGGATACTAAGAATACCGTCTAGAGCATATGCAATTTAAACTTTCCAGGCTGTGACCAGAATTACTGTAGCGTCGCCAGCGCTAATTGAAAGAATCTAATAGATTGAACGATTCCATAGCTAAATGTAAATCGCTCTAGACACACGTTACGGTCCGAGAAAAAGAACGTTGAGTTTCATTAGGAATCCTGTTGATAAGCGATAAGGAACAGCCAGATGAAGGATGACGGTATCAAGTCTCTTGCAGGTCAAAAAACCTTAAAGGTATTACCTGATATCAAAATTATCCTGGAACTGATCAGTAAAGGTGTATCACTGCATGATACATTGAATACCCTGGTGGAATATATCGAGACCAACAGCAACGAAATGATCTGTTCTATTTTGTTGCTGGATGACGAGAAGCAACTCCGTCATGGTGCCGCACCAAATTTACCTCAAGATTATATCAGGAATATTGATGGTACCCCAATCGGCCCCAACCAGGGGTCATGTGGTACGGCTGCTTTCAATAATCAACAGATTGTCGTGGCGGATATTGCTAACGATCCATTATGGGTTGATTATAAAGAACTGGCATTACTCTATGACCTGCGCGCTTGCTGGTCGACGCCGATTCGTTCTTCGACCGGAAATGTACTGGGTACTTTTGCCATTTACTATAATCAACCCTGTAAACCAAGTGAATATCATCTGCAACTCATCGAGCAGGCCATTTATCTGGCAGCGATTGCAATTGAACACGCGAGAGTCGAAGAGGACCTGTTGAAAAGTGAAGAGGAATTACGAGCTTCGTTTCACTTGATTGAATCCATTCGAAATCTGCTGGAGAATTACATCGTTGATTCCGATTCCAGTCAGGTTTTTGAAGATCTGTTATTGACGATTCTAAATACTTCGGATAGCGAGTATGGATTCATCACTGAAGTACAATGGATGAAATCGGGCGCCCCCTGTTTTCAAATTCGAGCGAGCAAACGCAGGTTTGCAAAAGCTGGAGTGCATGGGTATCAGAACGGTCCGTTTTCTGAGATCTTGGAATCTGGTGATCTGGAATCCTTTTTTGATCAGATTGTGAATAGTGGAGAAGCTGTGACAATCGGTGGGCCAATTGAGCAACCGCAACTTTGCAGTATGGTTAAATCATTGTTTGGAAAGGAATTGCGGACGTGTATCGGTTTGCCAATCAACTCACAGGGGAATCTGGCAGCAGTCGTAGTCATCGCAAATCGACTTGCAGGATACAGTAAAGAATTTATTGAATTTATAAAACCTCTGCTGATCACCGGCGGGACCTTACTCAAAGCTCATCGAAATGAGATGACACGTGTAATCAATGAACGGGCTTTAAAGGTTTCTGAAGAACGATTTTCTAAGGTATTTCATCTGAATCCACTGGGTAAAGTCATCATCAATTTCAAGACAGAACAATTGATAGATGTGAATGAGTCTTTTTTGATTACGACACAATACGCACGTGAAGAGATCATGGGGCAAACCATTCATGAACTCAACTTATTTGCCGATCAAGTTCACTGGCAGGATATTGTCGGAATTGCGCGTAAAGAAGGGATGGTTTATGATCAAGAGACATTACTGCAAACCAAAAGTGGTGAGATTCGATATATCCAATGCTATGCCTGCTTAATTCAGGCAACCGGAGATCCATTACTATTAGTCATGTTTAAGGATTTTACCGAACAGAAACATGCCAAGGAAATAAACAGGCAGTTGCAGATACAACTGCAACATGGTCAGAAAATGAAAGCCATGGGGCAGCTGGCTGCTGAAGTAGCGCACGAGTTCAATAATATACTCGTGGGAATCAACATGAATTCGGAACTGTTATTGCTGACAGCGGAAAACGAGCTGCCCGAAGAGTATCGCAGCCCATTAGTGGAAATTAAGAATTCTGGTGAGCGGGCTACCGAACTGATAAAGCAGATGTTGACTTTCGGACGAAAGAAAGAACCTAATACATCCTGGATTGCCCTGAACAGGCTGGTCGAATCTCACCAGAAAATGTATCAACGGATTCTGGGGGAAGGCATTAAATTTCAACTTGACCTGGATCTGAATACGAGGCCCGCCTGGGCAGATGAAGCTGAGATTGAACAGGCTTTGATAAATCTGGTAGTCAATGCACGCGATGCGATGCCTGCGGGAGGGACTCTGGCAATCCGCACTCAGAATGTTCTCTTTACAGAAGACCAGCTTGTGCGGGAATATGTCACCCTTCCCGGATCCTATTCTCAGATCTCTGTGATTGATAATGGTTGCGGGATGTCCGCAGAAACAGTAGAGCAGATTTTTGAACCATTTTTCACGACCAAACCAGCAGAAATGGGAACCGGGCTTGGTCTTTCCACTGTCTTCAGAGATATTTCCAATAATGGTGGATTCATCTCAGTGGAGAGTCAGCTGGGAGAAGGGACAGAATTCAGAATCTATCTCCCCCAGGAGCAAGGCAAGACCGTTGAGACTCATACGGACGCTCTTGCTGCTTCGCATAACTCGATCATCGGCGGTACCGAAACTTTACTTGTCTGCGATGATGAAGAATCAGTGCTTACTGTGGTGTCAGCGTTATTGGAAAAAATTGGATACACGGTTATCAAGGCGCTGGGGCCACATCAGGCGATTCAAGCACTCCAATCTCACATCGGGAAAATCTCACTGTTATTAACTGATTTTAACATGCCTGAAATGAATGGACAGCAACTGGCAAAACAGTTAATGGAACTCGATCCAGATCTGAAAGTCATTCTTTTATCAGGTATGACAGGTGATATTCTGGATAATGTCGATGATTTTGAATTAATCCAGAAACCGGCACAAATTGGTCTATTGGCTCAAAAAATACGGAAAGTACTGGGAGATGAACAATGAGTGAAATCGCAAATCTTTCAGATCCATTATTCCGTTTTTAAATTCCGCTATGAGTGAACCTGCTGTGATTTCTGGTTGTCCTGATGTTGTCACAGGAGCAACTGTTGGATCAGTGCGATCCGGGTCTTGTCGGTTTAGAAAGTACATATATGCCTGTCTGGGATGCAGATCAGTATTTGAAATTTCAGCGTGAACGGACGCAGCCTGCCATTGACCTGGCGGCACGCGTGAGGTTGGAATCACCCCGACGGATTGTAGATGTGGGCTGTGGTCCGGGGAACAGTACCGCGGTCTTGGCGCAGCGTTTCCCGGATGCAGAACTCAGCGGACTGGACAGTTCGGCTGAGATGCTGGAAACCGCGCGGGAATCACAACCTGACATACATTGGTTTCAGGCAGACATCAGCAGCTGGGAACCGGAAACGAGGTATGATCTGCTGTTTTCGAATGCGGTGCTGCAATGGGTGCCGGACCATGCAACGATCTTTCCCCGGTTGATGCGTTTTCTGGAACCGGAAGGCGCTTTGGCCGTGCAACTACCGATGCATTACGACTCTCCCCTGCACTACCATGTCAAGGAACTCTCAGCGCTGCCGGAGTGGTATGGGCAGACCGCAGGTGCCCATGAGGCGCTGGGTTCTGAATCGCGGTCGTTTTATTACGATCTACTGGCACCGTTAAGTTCGGAACTGGAGCTCTGGGAAACAGAGTACATCCATGTGATGGAGAACGTCGAAGCGATTCTGGAATGGTTCCGGGGGACGGGGCTCAGACCCTACCTGGAAGCGCTGCCGGATGATGAAGTCCGAGGTCGCTTTGAAGCCGTCCTGCTGGAGCGTTACCGCGTCGCTTATCCGATTCAGAAAAACGGGAAAGTGCTGTTTCCCTTTCGACGGCTGTTTATTGTGGCGTATCGCTGAGTTGCGTTGATCTTGTCTCGTTTATGAATTTCTTTCAGGGAATCTGTGTGGTGAGTGGAATGGTGTATGGAATATTTCTGGTGCTGCTCTGCCTGTGGGGTACGGGCAGCCAATGTCTGTCGAGGCTGGGATTGAAAGTCGGTTCGTGTTGTCTGACGGGAATCGTATTTGGCTGTTTCGGGCTGAGCTATCTTGTGGGCCTGTTTTACAATTTCGGGCTGTATAACACAAATCATTATTCGAGCCAGATCCTGCTGACCTATCTGCTGGTGGCACTGATGGTCAGTTTCTTTCTCATCCCCCTTTCTCTCATTGCGGCCCTGTATCTGCCTGCGACCAGTCTGCGTATTCATGAACATTCAGAACAGTTATGATCCGTGAAATGAACTGGACTTGAATAAACTGCCTCGACTGATAACATTCCTGTTCGAGAAAACTGCTATGAACGCGTCATACTCCAGCCGGAACTGAGGGACTGTCTTTGATCTCTGCCACTGATATTGACCGTGAGGGATACCAGATTCTCACAGCACCACTGTCCCGGGATACGCTGTTGCAGATAGAGGATGTATTGGGTTCTGCCCGTGACGAAAGTTTTCGACAGCGGCGGAATGGTTCCCGTTATGCGATCCGTAATGCCCACCTGTTACTACCTGGCTTGCGGTCGCTGCTTGAAGCGGGGGCAATCAGGGAGTTGGCCTGTGATGTGCTGGAACAACCGGTGACACTGGTAAGTGCAACGCTGTTTGACAAGCAACCCGGCGCAAACTGGTTTGTGCCGCCCCATCAGGATCTGCAGACTCCGATTCAGGGACGAACCGAAGCTCCCGGCTGGATTAACTGGTCGGTCAAAGCGGGACAGCAATATGCAGAACCGCCGTTGGAGGTTTTTCGGCAGATGCTGGCAGTACGGGTGCACCTGGATGAATGCCCTGGTGAGAATGGCGCACTGGAGGTGGTTCCAGGGAGTCATCGCATGAGGCTCTCAGAAGAGGATGTCTCACTAATTCCCGAGCGCGCATTTCGACTCTGCCCGGTCGATGTTGGTGAAGTGATGTTGATGAATCCCCTGCTGGTGCATCGGTCTCGCAGTTCACGATTACCAAAAAGACGACGGGTGCTGCATGTTGTGTATTCTGCAGCAGTTCTGCCTCAGGGTATTGAGTGGACTTAAACGTTAAGGGTTCGCCTGGTTTTTCGTGAAGACTGTTGAAGAACTCGAAATCAACGCTTGTGCTGTTCATATGAATCTATTCAAATGTTGATATCTATTCTAAGGTGTCGAGATTTGCAGCAAATCGATTCATTGAAAACAGTCAGGATAACAGAGTGAACGATCAATACAATCTGGATGATGCTGTTCGTGATGCAAACCAGGCATCCATCGCTGCATTTATCGCAGCCGCTGTCAGTGGATTACTCATCGTCGCTGCAATGGCCTCTTCTGCCGATGGCCCCCTCGGACAGTTTGCTGATCCCGTTAACCTGATCGATGTTGCCCTGGTGGTGGCGTGTGGGGTTGGTCTCCGGTTCTATTCCAGAACTGCTGCTATCACACTCGTGATTTATTATATTCTAGCGAAAATCATCATGATGCTGGAGGAGGGCCGACCTTCAGGGCTTCTGTTTACCTTTATCTGGCTTTACTTTTACTGGAAGGGGATCAGAGGTTCCTTTGCCTATCACCGCTTGAGAAAAGAAGCGGATTCCAATTATCGGTCCACACCAGTCTGGTTTTACTATTTCGTGATTCCGGTCGGGGGAATTATTCTGAGCCTGGTCGTTTTAGGTTTAAGCCTGTTTGGACTCGGACTGATCGCTGAAAGTGGAGCCTTAGTCAATTCAGCGGTGATTACAGGCGACCAGCTATCAGAAAGTGACTTACAACTGCTTCTTGATGAAGGAATCATCAGACCTGATGAAACCGTGCTTTATTTTTATTCGGCGGGCATCACTTCCATTTCAGATGACGGGAATCTGTTGACTGATAAACGTGTCGTTTCTTATGAGAGAATCGAAGGCGTATTAGAGGTCTACGCAGCGAAGTATGAAGATGTGGCAGAGGTCATTATTGTAGAAGAAGGAAACTTCATCGATGATACGATTGTCGAAATCAATACAACGGATGATGATGTGTTTCTCCTGTTACTCTCTCCCCTGGAGGAAGGTGACCAGACCTTTATTAATGAACTCAGAAGTAGAGTACCGTCTAAGCCGGACCAGGTAGAACAGCAAAAAATACGAGAGAATGAAGCATGATTCGCATTGGCGATTCTGGCTTAGAGCTACCGCATCCAGCTGGTCTCGAGTGGATCTGAAAGGTTGTGGTTCTCATGCTGTTTTATGGCTTATGTGATCAGGTTGAGAAACCGACATCGAGTTCTATGAAAGTGAGAATTCATGAATCAGGAGATATGGACGAGTGTCGATGACTATTTTACGGAGTTATTTGCTCAGGAAGATGATGTCCTGAAAACTGTTTTGCGAAATAGTGCAGTCGAAGGCTTGCCCCCCTATCAGGTCTCTCCCTGCCAGGGAAAATTTCTACAATTGTTAATAGAAATACAGAATTCAAAACGCGTGCTGGAAATAGGCACGCTTGGTGGCTACAGCACGATTTGGATGTCGCGTGCATTAGGGGTAAACGGCTTGATTGTGACAATCGAAGCTGTCGAGAAGCATGCTGCTGTTGCTGCTCAGAATTTCGAACTGGCCAGACAGAGTAATAAAATTTCATTGATTCATGATGATGCAAAGAACGCATTACAGCGAATGATCAATGATGGGAATGAGCCGTTTGATCTGATCTTTATTGATGCCGACAAACCCAACAACCTTGTTTATCTTGATCTGGCGCTTCAGCTCTCACGGCCAGGAACAATTATTGTTGGTGATAATGTCGTCAGAGAGGGCGAAGTTACCAATCAGAATTCAAGCGATGATAAAGTTCGAGGCGTGAGAAAATATTGCCAGGGATTATCAGAGAATCCATTACTCAATTCAACGGCCATTCAAACTGTAGGTTCCAAAGGCTATGATGGATTCACACTGACTGTCGTGAAAGAAGGCGAGTCAACAAGCCATCCTGTTCAAGACTGATACGACCAGGGCATGGCATTGAATACTGCTCAATACGACAGCCTGCTTCTCGGAAGAAGCAGAGATACTTAAACCGTCGCTTCCACTTCCAGCGTCACCCGCGTTGATTTGAAACCGGGGGTTTTTGACAACGGATCGACGGTGTGCGGGACAAGAATATTGGCTTCCGGGTAATACATCAGCGCATTGCCGGCACGGATGTCAAATGCGCGCACCAGGATGTAAGGCATCTCCCCTGCTTCGCTCTTCACTTTGACCCGCTGATCCGGTTTGAGACCGAGGCGATCAATGTCGGCTTTGTTCATCAGGATCACGTCGCGGCGTTCCTGGCCGCGGTAGATGTCTTCATCATCGTAGACGACGCTGTTGAACTGGCCTTCGGAACGGATGGTGATCAGTCTTAACTGATCTTCGTCGGTAGAAATATCGGGGAGCGGAATCGCGTGGAACTTTGCTTTGCCACTTTCCGTAGGGAACTTGTATTCTGCCACTGCACGACCGGCGACGTGAAATTCCTTGTTGGATTCAATTGTCTGGTGCATGTTTTCATAGCCGGGAATCAGATCGGCAATCAGTTCGCGGATGGCGGAATGGCTTTCCAGTTTCTTCCAGTCGATCCGGTTATCGCCGGCGAACAGCTTCTGGCCGATGGCAGCGAGGATGGAGACTTCGCTGCGGGGACCGACATAACGGGATTTCCCGCCGTCACTCATGCGGACGTAGCTGAACATCGACTCCTGTGTCGTGGACTGCGGTTCTTCATCGCGCGGCAGCACGGGAAGAATCAGAGTTTCTTCCCCTGTGCCCCAGACGTGACCTGTATTGAGTGTCGTGGAGAGATACATGATGGTTTTAATGCGATTCATCGCTTCGAGCGCGTATTTCGTATCGGGGTTACTGCCATAAAGGTTTCCTCCCAGGCAGAACGCGAAGTCGATTTCACCGCGATGCGAGGCTTCCATGCAGGCCATGGTGTCATAACCGGGAGTGGTGGGGACCTGAATGCCCAGCTGTTTCTCCAGGCGTTCGAGCATGGCCTGTTTCAGACCCGGTGTGACGCCGACCGATCCAAGTCCCTGCACGTTGCTATGTCCGCGGATGGGCATCAGGCCTGCCTTGCGGCGACCGACCATGCCTCGCAGCAACGAAACATTCACGATGGTCTGGACGTTATTGGTTCCGTGCAGGTGATGAGTAATCCCCATGCACCAGCCGATGACGACATTTTTGGCGGAGATGTACTGGTCGGCGATCTGTTTAATGGTTGCCCGGTCAACGCCGCTCTGGGCAATGATCTCGTCCCAACTGGTCTGATTGACCTGTTCCTGGAAGGCTTCAAAGTTCTCGGTGTGTGCAGCGATGAAGCTGCTGTCATGTGCGTTTCGTTCCAGGACCTCCTTGGCGATTCCGGTGAGTAACGCCAGGTCTCCGCCGACGTGCGGCTGCACGTACATGGAGGCGATACTCGAACCGAACAGGAGACTGCGGACATCGCTGGGGACCTTGAAGTTGACCAGCCCCAGTTCTTTGACCGGATTGATGACGATGACCTTACCTCCCCGCCGCCGGATTTCCATGAAGGCTTTCATCAGCCGTGGATGGTTGGACGAAGGGTTGGCACCGATCAGAATGTAGAGGTCGGTATGTTCGAGATCTTCGAGTTTGATCGTGCCTGCGCCGGTGCCGATACTGGAACCTAAACCGACCCCGCTGGCCTGATGACAGTAATAGGAGCAGTTGTTGACATAATTCGTGCCCATTAAACGTGACATCATCTGGAATAGAAAGCCGGCTTCATTAGAGGAACGGCCGCTGGCATAGTAAAAGGTCCGCTCGGGGCCGGCTGCTTTCAAGCGGTCGACAACCAGATCAAAGGCGGCATCCCAGGAAATGGGTTTGTAATGTTTTTCACCGGGAGAGAGCAGCAGCGGTTCGGTCAGACGGCCGCTGTATTCGAGTTTGCGTGAGTTGAAAGACCGTAACTGGTCGATGTTATGTTTCGCGAAGAAGTCAGCAGCGACTGCGGGTTGCATATCGGAGGCCATCGCCTGAAACGATTTCTTACAGACTTCGGGGAACAGCCCTGCTTCGTTGACCATGCCCCCTTTTTGCCCCCCCATGCCGACTGCACAGGTTTTGCAGGCGTTTTTGGAACGCATGGATTTCCAGAGTTTCCACCAGCCCACCCGGTTTGCCAGAGTCAGACTGTATTTAATTGCTTTCCAACCGCCGCCGCTTCGTGGAGCTTTCACTTTACGCCTTCCTTTGTCGTTCAACAGGAGCACACTGCAGCGAACCGTTTCAGATTCAGCTGAACTCAATTTTCATACTTTTGCCAAAATCTGAAACCAGTTCAAGTTAGGTCGAGTATATCTAAATGAATTGATGCAATCAACGAGACGGGCTTCAATTCCGTACAGTGGGTCTTGCGAGGGTTTCCAGCCAGTTGATACAATACAGCTCCTGTCTATTACTAACTGCAGGAGGAAGGATCGCTATATGTTCTGTCGCTGCTTAAGCATTTCTGTGTTATTGATTTTCGTTTGTGCAACTCCACTCCGGGCAGAGAAACCCACTGCTTCGCCCTCCCCCGCTGATTTGACATTTCAGCTCCCCACCACTTCCGGTGAGACTGTCGAGCTGAAAAAACTGCCCGATCAGAAAGTCACGGTGGTCTGCTTTCTGGGAGCAGAGTGTCCACTCGCACGTCTGTATGGACCGAAGTTGAATGAATTGCAGGCAGCGTACCAGCCTCAGGGCGTGCGACTGATTGGTGTGAACAGTAACCAGCAGGATTCGCTGGAAGACGTGCAGGCCTATGTTAAAAAATACAAGATTCAGTTTCCCATGGCGAAGGATTACGGGAACGAAGTCGCCGATCGCTACCAGGCATTGCGAACTCCAGAAGTGTTTGTCCTGGATGAAAACCTGAAGATCCAGTATCGGGGCCGGATCGACAATCAGTATCTTCCTGGTATTTCCCGCGCCGAAACGACGTCGAATGACCTGAAAAACGCACTGGACCAGGTTCTCTCAGGAAAACCAGTCAAGCTGGCGGTGACAGAACCAAACGGCTGTTTCATCGGACGCGTCAAAAAAACGGAAGTCACCACCAGTCTGACGTTCTGTAAAGAAGTCGCACGGGTTTTGAATCAGCATTGTGTAGAATGTCATCGTAAAGGAGAGATCGCCCCCTTCAGCCTGACCGACTATGACGAAGTCCGGGGCTGGGCCGACACGATGCTGGAAACGATTGATGACGGACGGATGCCTCCCTGGCATGCGAGTCCGAAATATGGTCATTATGCCAATGCCCGTTTCATGTCGGATGAGGATAAGAAAGTGCTCCGCGACTGGGTTGCCGGCGGAATGCCTTATGGTGATGTGAAAGACATGCCGAAACTCCCCGAATTCCGCGAAGGCTGGCATCTGCCGGAAATTCCCGAAGCGGTGTTCGAGATGCGAAAACAACCCTATCAGGTTCCCGCTGAAGGGGTGGTTGAATATCAGTACTTCGTAGTTGACCCCGGCTTTAAAAAGGATAAATGGGTGACCGGGGCGCAGGTGCTGCCGGGCAATCGCTCAGTGGTGCACCATGCCATTGTTTTCATCCGTCCACCCGATGGAGCCGACTTCCGGGGGATTGGCTGGCTGACGGCGTATGTCCCGGGACAGCGGATCAAGAAACTGCCGGAAGGACGGGCCCGCCGGGTACCTGCCGGTTCGAAGCTGGTATTTCAGATGCATTACACGCCGAACGGCTCGGTCGCAGAAGATATTTCGAAAGTTGGTCTCCTGTTTGGTAAAGAAGAAGAGATCACGCACGAAGTCTTCACGCTGATTGGCATCGATCAGGAGTTCGAAATTCCACCGCACGCCAAAGATTTCCCGGTGACAGCAAAAGTGCGTCGGATTCCCGCGGAAGCAGAACTGCTGGCAATCGCACCGCACATGCATTTGCGGGGCAAATCGTTTCGACTGTTTATGAAGCAGAAAAAAGAGTCGGAGATTCTGCTGGATGTTCCGAATTACGATTTCAACTGGCAGCACATCTATGAGCTCAGTCAGCCGATGAAACTGGACGATGTGGACTCGCTGGAATTTACCGTGAAATTCGACAATTCCAAAGAGAATCCGTTCAACCCCGATCCCAGCGAGTACGTGACCTGGGGGGATCAGACCTGGGAAGAAATGGCGATTGCATTTTTCGAAGTCGCCGAACCCCGGAAGAAGAAAAAAGCTGTAAAACCAAAGCCTCAGAAGAAAATGAGCGAAGCAGAGCTGAAACAGAGAGAAGAGGAAAGAAAACGCGACTTTGAGAAACAGGCTGCTGAATTCTTCAAGCGGTTTGATAAAAACGGCGACGGGCATGTCATGCTGGAAGAAGTCCCGCTGGCGGTGCAGCGATATGGTCATATTCGAGACCATGATAATGATGGCGAGATTCAAATCGATGAACTGGAATTCCCTGTCAGGAAAAAAAGATGAGTCTTGTCTGAACGTTCGCGTTCGCTCTGTTCTATTTTCTGCGATACTTGATCCCTACAACTGAAAGAAAGAGAATCGAGAGTGTTTCGCGCGTTTAATCGATGTTCTGTCTGGATGGCCGACCATCCTGTCATGGTCACGCTGTTTATTCTGCTGCTGAGTGGAATTGCGATGCTGGGCTACACAATGCCCGAAGAGGTTCGCGACTGGTTTAAACCGGCTCCCGCAGAACAGGTACAGCAGAAAGCGGATAAACCACGCAAGGTACGCGAAGCCCCCCCGGATGTTGACCCGATCAGTCTGACCGACGCCGATACTATTCTGGTGATAGATTCAGAAAACTTCTTCACGACGGATCGAATTAAAGCGCTGCGCGAGATTGTTGAACAGATTGAATCACTGGATTATGTCAGCAGTGTGTTCTGGCTGGAAGATATTCCGAATCTGAATATCTTCGGGTTACGCGAGCCTTTGATTCCCAATGAACGGGCTTCTCAGAAACGACTGGATGCTGCGAAAGAGAAAGCTGTGGCACACCCGCTGGCGGGTGGTCAGATGCTGTCGGTCGATGGGAACACGCTGTTGCTGATGATCAAGTTCGACTGGCTGCATGTGACGGATGATGACGCCTGTACGACCGGCTTGAAAGAAGTGGCACGCGAAGCTGCTGCGAAATATCCGGACGTGGATTTCTCTTTTCTGACGACGGGACGGGTACCAATCTATCTGACTGCCGTGCGGACTCATAATGCGAACAAGGTGAAATACCAGGTCATCGGTTATGGCATGATCCTGTTCATGGCGATCATTTTGTTTCGCGGGATCTCTGCCGTGATCATTGTCGCGCTGGCGCCGATGTTCGGCGTTTTTCTGACGATGGGGTTTATCCAGTTCCTGGATTTTCAGGACAATCCGTTTAATGACGTTGTGCTGCCGGTTTTATTGAGTCTGGTGGGACTGACAGATGGCGTGCATCTGATGGTGCAGATCCGAAAACACCGGGCTGCCGGTTTGAGTGGTCGGGATGCCGCCCGGCGGGGCGTGCAGGAGGTCGGGCTGGCCTGTCTGTTGACTTCCGTCACGACGGCCATCGGCTTTGGCTCGCTTTCACTGGCCCATCATGAAACCGTGCGCGAATTCGGATACAGTTGTGTGGTCGGAGTGCTGCTGACTTTTATCGCGGTGATTACGGTCATTCCCCTGGCCTGCCGCACCTGGCTGGGACGTTCGATTCATGTCGGCTATGGGAAAGGGATCATCGATCGGCATCTGGGTCGCATCAGTGTTATTATTGAGATGGTTCTCAAGCGGACCCGTCTGATCAGTTCGCTGGGGATCGGTGTCACCGTGGTTCTGATTCTGATTTCACTGACTCTGCGCCCCGATGAACGGCGGGCCAATATGCTGCCGGACGGTTCCGAAGCAGCGGTAGCCCTCAGTCATATGGACCGGGCGATGGGCGGGCTGGAACATTCGCGCGTGCATGTAACCTGGGATGATGATGTTCCCTCCGATTCCCCGGAAGTGCTGATTGCCATCAGTGAAGTTGATGATTTACTGCTTAAGGAAGATCTGATCGGCCATCCGATTTCGATCCGCAATATCCTGGGAGCACTGCCGGGTGAAGGCAAACCGGAAGAGCGGATGTCGATGATGGATCTGCTGCCTCCTCCACTGAAGCGTGCTTTCTATACACCGGAACGTAATCAGGCCGAAGTCAGTTTTCATGTGCAGGATCTGGGCATCGCCCGCTATGGTCCGACCTTCACGCGGATCGAAGAAGGACTGAAAACGATTGGCGCAGCGCATCCACACTTTCAATTTGAGTTGACCGGTTCGGCGGTTTGGCGCTGGCGGAACCTGTATCAGATCGTGGTGGACCTGGCGTCCAGCCTGGGAAGTGCCGCGATTATCATTCTGGTTGTGCTGGCATTTGCCTTCCATTCTCTGCGGCTGGGGTTGATTTCCATCATTCCGAACATGTTTCCCCTGGCTGTCACCGGCGCGTTTCTGGTCTTTACCGGGCAGGCGCTGGAGATTGTCAGCGTGTGTGCGTTTACAGTCTGTCTGGGAATTGCCGTCGACGATACGATTCACTTTCTGACCCGATTCCGGGAAGAACAGCTCCTGGTCGACAGCGATGACGAAGCCATCCGTCGCGCTTTTACCGGCGTGGGAACAGCATTGATCATGACGACGGTGATTCTGGTCGCCGGCTTTTCGACGGTGATTTTCAGTGACATGCGCGATCAGCGGATCTTCGCCATCATGAGCGGGCTGACGATTTCGTCTGCCTTGTTTGGGGACCTGGTCTTCCTGCCAGCGTTGCTCGCACGCTACGCCAAACGTTCCCAGGTGCCTGCGATGGAAGAACCGGAGGAAATACCTGATCCCACGGTGGTGGAACAGACGCTGGTCGGCGAGTAATCGTATCCCGTTGCTGTAACTCCAGTGACTGCCTGTGATATCGATTTCAAGCCGTCATTCGCTCGCTTTTCGTCTTTCGGAAATGGTTTCGGAATACTGTAAGTAAAGTTAAATAATTTGACTTTGCAGCCGATAAACGTTATAAAGGATTCCCACCACTGTAGTTATATTCGTTGAGAGTTCAGCGAAATGACTCCCGCCTTAAAAGATGTTCCCCGACATGAAGGAACAGCGCTTTGTTAAATCGCTTGCATGCATTCCTGCTGACCGGCTTGTTCTCACTGTCTGCGTGGACGTTCTCTGCGACCGCCGCTGAAGAACCGGTGACGTTTGAAAAAGACATCCGTCCTATTTTCAAGGCGTACTGCTTTCATTGTCACGGCGAAGAAAAAGAACTTTCCGGCGCACTCGATCTGCGCTTGAAGCGTTTGATTCTGAAAGGAGGCGATTCAGGAGAGTCCCTTGTGCCCGGCAACCATGCCGACAGTCTGCTGTTTCAATACGTGGAATCGGGCGATATGCCTCCCGATGAAAAACTGCGATTGAAACCCGAAGAAGTCGCGTTGATCGCCAGATGGATTGATCAGGGCGCTGCTGCGGGACCGGAGCCAACGGGTGATGTGAAACCGGGTGAGTTTCTGGTCACAGAAGCCGAACGCTCACACTGGGCCTTTCAACCCATTCAAAAAGTCAAACTTCCGGAAGTCGCGCGTCTCTCTAAAGAGGGGAAAGCAGCGAAACTGAATCCCGTAGATGCGTTTGTTGCCCGGAAACTTTCGCAGCATGGGCTCTGGTTTTCTGAGGAAGCGGATCGACTGACGCTGATTCGTCGTGCTGCCTTTGATTTAACCGGCCTCCCTCCTGCTCCCGAAGATGTGAAAACGTATCTGGCAGACAAGTCAGCGGATGCCTATGAGAAAATGATTGATCGTCTGCTGGCCTCTCCCCATTACGGGGAACGCTGGGCACGGCACTGGCTGGATGTCGCCGGGTACGCGGATTCAGAAGGCTACAATGATAAAGATGTGATTCGTGCAGATGCGTGGCATTATCGCGATTATGTGATTCGCTCACTGAATGCTGATAAACCCTGGGATGAGTTTATCAGCGAACAACTGGCAGGTGATGAACTGGTCAAAGCCACGCATGCGACCGCGCAGAAACTGGTCGATCAGGATCCGGCGGTGTGCGACAAGTTGACAGCGACAGGATTTTTACGTCTGGCACCGGACGGAACGGGCTCGAGTCCGATGGACCCTGCTCTGGCCCGGAATCAGGTGATCACGGAAACCGTGAAAATTATGTCCTCGTCGTTACTGGGGATGACCGTCGGTTGTGCCGAGTGTCATCATCACCGGTTCGATCCGATTCCCCAGGAAGACTTTTATCGCCTGCGGGCAGTGATTGCTCCCGTGTACGATGCCGACAAATGGCGGATGCCTGCCAGTCGTCGGGCCGCGCTGATGTCGAAAGAAGAAAAAGCGAAAGCGGCAGAACTGTCGGCGCAAGTCAAAAAGCTGGATGAGCAGCATAATCAGATTAAGGCAGAAGTAACGCAGCTGATCGCAGAACGGGTGCTGAAAGAAGTTCCTGAAGCAGATCGTGAACGGGCTCAGACCGCTTATGAAACGGCCGTCAAGGAACGGACCGCAGAACAGACGGATTTCCTGAAGAAGAAATACCCGATGCTGGACCTGCTGGTTCCCGGACGTCTGCATCTGTTCCTGGCACGCTACAAAGATGGTAAGGAACTGGCCAAGCGCTATGAAGACGTGAAAGCCGAAGCTGATGAACTGAGAAAGCAGATCCCACAGCCGGAATACATCCGTGTGGCGACCGAAGACACTCAGCATCTACCGGAAACGTTTGTCTTTTACCGGGGGGATATGTCGTCTCCCGAATCAGAAAAGATTGCGCCGGGGGGATTGATGGTTGTCGGTTCCAAAACGCAAAACACCTTTCCCGTCAATGATCCCGCGATCCCGACGTCTGGTCGTCGACTGGCTTATGCCCGTTATCTGACGAGTGGCCAGCATCCGCTGGTGGCTCGTGTGTTGATGAACCGCTTCTGGATGCATCATTTCGGGCAGGCCATCGTTGATTCGACGGGAGATTTTGGTTCGCGCTCTGCTACTCCGACGCATCCCGAACTGCTGGACTGGCTGGCTGCCGACTTCATGGAGCATGGCTGGGAATTAAAGCGGATTCACCGGTTGATCATGACTTCGCGGACCTATCGTCAAACCTCTGCTGCGCAATCCGAACAAGCGATGGCAGTGGATGCGGATAACCGGCTGCTCTGGAGAATGAACCTGAGACGACTGGAAGCGGAATCCATCCGCGATGCGATTCTGGCCGTCAGCGGCGAACTGAATCGGGACCAGTTTGGCGCACCGATTCCCGTCTCACTGGCTGACAGTGGAATCATTACGGTAGGTACAGGAAAAGTTTCACCCGATCGGCGGGAACTGAAGCGTTCTATCTATATCCAGGTAAGACGCACTCAGCCGGTTACGATGCTGAACGCCTTTGATGCACCGAGTATGGAGCCAAACTGCGAGCGACGGGTCTCTTCGACTGTGGCGACGCAGTCACTGGCCTTGCTGAACAGCGAGTTCATGCGGGAGCACTCTGTTGCGTTTGCCAAACGGGTGCTGGCGACTGCGGGCAAATCTGCTGATGACGCGAAACTGGTGCAGACCGCCTGGGAACTGGCATTGAGTAGTGAACCGTCGCCGGCAGAAATGCAGGCGCTGCAGAAACATTTTCAATTACAGTTACAGGAATACCAGGCGAAAAAAGTAAAAGACCCTCAACAGGAAGCTTTGGCTTCTCTATGTCATGTGCTGTTTGGTACCAATCAGTTTTTATACGTCGAATAAATCTATTTATGGTCAGGTGTCAGCAGGATGCCTGTCTGATTCATCTCTCTCCGAAGGGAGTGTATTGTGTTACAGAACAGTCACGATTATTCAAACAGTTCCCGTCGCCACTTTCTGGCGCAAAGTGCCTTTGGTATTTCTTCTCTGGCTCTGGCGACATTGTTGAAAGACGATGATCTGCTGGCGGCACCCGAAAAGCCGGCCCTGGAGGAAAAGACATACGATCTGAAACCGAAAAAGACGAGTCACCCGGCGCGGGCGAAATCAATGATTTCGATTTTCTGTGGCGGCGGTCCGAGCCATCTGGATCTGTTTGACAGAAAGCCGATGCTGGATGAATATGCGGGCAAACGGTTTCCTGGTGACGGTATTAAATATGACAACGCCGGTCAGGCGACTTCGATCATCATGCCGGCCCCGGATACTTTTGAGAAGTGTGGCGAATCGGGGATGGAAATCAACACCGCCCTGCTGCCTCATTTCGGCGAAATTGTCGATGATGTGACTCTGATTCGATCCATGCAGTTACCCAACATTCGGAATCATGTGGCCGGGATGCGGGCGATGACCACCGGTCGCGGGCGTGAAGGCTGGCCTTCACTGGGGAGCTGGGTGACTTATGGTCTCGGTGCAGAGACTCAGAACCTGCCGGCGTTTGTCGCAATTACGATTCCCCGCAATCCCGTTGGTTCTCCCTACTGGGACAGCCGCCAGTTGCCTTCGATTTATCAGGGAACCGTGGTCAGTAAATCGGAACCGCGAATCGCGAATCTGAACCCGATTTCACAGCTAAGGGGAAAGCCACAGAGTAATCAGCTGGATCTGTTAAAAGAGTTGAACCAGATTCATCTGGAGCGGCATCCCGGTGAAGACGATCTGGCAGCCCGGATTGCCAGCTATGAACTGGCGGCCCGCATGCAGACGGCGGCCACCGAAGCGCTGGACCTGACCAGAGAGTCGGAAGCAACTCACAAGATGTATGGAGCCGATGATCCGGTGACCAAAGAATTCGCAGATGCCTGTATGCTGGCACGACGGTTTGTCGAACGCGGCGTGCGTTTTGTGCAGATCTGGAATTACGCCTGGGACATGCACGAGAACATTTTTGCGGCACTGGAATCCCGATGTCGCACCTGCGATAAACCATGTGCTGCCCTGGTGACTGACCTGAAACAGCGTGGTTTACTCGATTCCACGATGGTACAATGGGGAGGCGAAATGGGACGTTTGCCCGTCGTACAGGACCGCGGAGCCGGTAAAAAACCAGGCCGCGACCACAATACCGAGGGCTTCAGTATCTGGATGGCCGGAGGCGGTATCAAAGAGGGGCACATTCATGGTGCCACGGATGATTTTGGTCACCGGGCTGTCCAGGATGTTGTCACACAGCATGATTTTCATGCGACACTGCTGCATCAGTTCGGACTGAAGGCGGACGAGTTACATTTCGATCATAATGCACAACCAGTGGCTCTGGTGGAAGCCGGTCAGGGTAAAGTCGCTGAAGGAATCTTAAAATAGACTCACAAGGGAGCAACGATGTCGAGAATGCACTGTCTGATCATGATGTGGGTGTTGTCGATGTTTCTTTCGTTCTCTGCGGCTACAGCTGAGGAACTGGTGGTCTCTGCAGATTTTCCGGGAGGCTCCGCCGAGGTGGTGGAAGTTGATCAGACACAGCGAACGATCGTGGTTCGTCCGGCCGGTGATCCTCAGTTTGGCTGGCCCTGCTGGTGGTATTTTCAGGTAACAGGAGTGACACCTGGGGAAGAACTCACGGTAACTGTCGATGCCAGTCAGCTCAAGCAGGCAAATGGTCAGAAGCTGTCCTCTTTATGGGCGCTGCCCGCGCGGGCGGCATTCAGTACCGATCAGCGGCGCTGGTCACAGACTGCAGCGGGGAAAAAGCAGGGAGAGACCTGCACGTGGAAAGTGAAACCGGATGCGAAAGTGGCCTGGTTTGCCTGGGGGCCTCCCTTTGTTCCCTCTGATGCAGAAGCGCTGGTCAAAACGCTGGATCAGAAGCATACGCATGTGACGGCTTTTGAATTGTGTAAGACCCGCGCTGGTCGGAGTGTGCCGGCCCTGGTTGTCAGCCGGAAGGAAGATGATCGGGAGGACCGGATGGTGATCTGGGTTCAGGCACGCCAGCATGCATGGGAATCGGGAGGGAGCTGGGTAGGACGTGGATTCATTGAATGGGCCGTCGGCGATGATCCCCTGGCTGTGGCATTAAGAGAGAAAGCCGACATTTATTTTGTCCCCATTATGGACGTCGATAATGTAGCAACCGGGAATGGGGGGAAGAATCAGGTTCCTCACGATCATAACCGGGACTGGTCCGAGATGCCCCGCTGGAACGCGGTGCAGGCAGTGATGAAATCACTGAAACAGTTCGACCAGCAGAACCGGCTGGTGATGTTTGTGGATCTGCATAATCCGGGAGCGAATTCAAAACAGCCTTTCTTTTATATTGCGCCGCCGGAACTGAATACGAAGCGTCGTAAAGCGCTGCAGGATACCTTTATCACTGTCTGCCGTGAGGAAATGCGCGAGCCATTGAAACTGGATCAGAGTACCCCTTCGACCGGTCCCAAGTATGACAAACGCTGGAAAGAGATCTCCAGTAACTGGGTGCGGAGTGCGACGCGCGAGCATGTGGTCGGCATTACGCTGGAAACCTGCTGGAATACGCCTCACAGCAACCCGCAGGGATATATGACAGTGGGACAACAGCTGGGCCGGGGAATCGCCCGGTATCTAAAAGAAGATCCGCGCATGTCCCCTGCTCCACAATGATTCTCCTGCTGATTCCCATTTTATTTCTATGAAGAATCAGTAAATAAAGCCGGTCAAAATGAGACAGTGGTTTGTCAGTGATCGTCTGATGTTTCCGCAGACTCTATCTATGCAGGTCCTGCAGCGAATTTTTCCCGAAGTGGCTGCCGCGGGACGGGCCAGGTGATGTGACAGCGGTTGGATTGAATCCATGGGGAATGCCCTGTTACTTTCAGCATCATCGAATTTCATTTTGATAATTGCTGAAGTACGGGAGAGAGCCATGCCGCGATATCTTTTGACTGCTGTGACCTGTTGTGTTTCCCTGGTTCTGCTGACGGATATTTCAGCAGCATCGTCCGTCGAATATCTGCAACAGAGCAATGATCAGCCCGGTCCGGTTGTTGCTGTGGTGGGGATCTCTGCTGATGTGGGAGATGCCGGTGTGCGGGCAGCGCAGCAGATCGCGCACTGGAAGATTACCCGGGGCTCACTGGTCGTAATATTGGACGCGAATGACACGCCCGGGCTGCTTCAGAAACAAACGAAGCGACTGAGAACGCAGAGCCAGCGGGGGGAGAGTGTCGCGCAGGTGCTGCAGCAGGTCAAACCAGACTGGGTGATCGAGCTAACCGAGTCGTTTGATGCGCACTCCCTGATTGATGAGGCGCAGGGGGCACAGGTTCTCGGTGCTGGTGATGCAAACAGAATACCACGACTTCTGTCTGCGATGACGGCAGCGGCTCAAAAAGCGGGAACCAGTGCTGAGCCCCGCTGGGAATCCCGGCTGGTCGGGGATCAGGCAGCCGATGTGCCTGCGAGGCTCGTGGTCGTCACGTCGGCTAAGGATCCAGGGGAGCGGCGGGAATGGTATCGTACCCGGCAGCAGCGGGCGGCGGTGCATGCGTTGCTGACTGAGTTGCAGATGCGTCCTGTTGATGGTTCGCTGGACGAAATGATGCCCGTGGAACGTGAGGAGGGGCGGATTCGGGTGGCCATTTACCAGGGGCCGGGAGCGGTGAGCAGCAGCGGACATGATCCGGCGTGGATCCAACGGACACTGGAAGCGATACCCGATTTTCAGACCGCACTGATGGGCCCTGCCGAGATCCAGTCTGGTGGGCTTTCCCGGTTTGATGTGCTGCTGGTGGGAGGCGGTCTTTCGAATCGTCAGTCGAAGGGGCTGGGCCCGGAAGGCCGTGCAGCGATTGTCCGGTTTGTGGAATCGGGCGGAGGCTATGTCGGGATCTGTGCGGGAATGTTTCTGGCCAGTTCAGACAGCGATTCACGACTGCAACTGTTGCCCATCGCAGTGGCAGGGTCATCTGGGGTTGGTAAAGTCGATCTGGATTTTGAGGCGCGCGATGAAATCCGGGTCAGCGGACTGCATCCGGCCAAGTTTTCTGGAGGCCCGGTCAAAGTGCGCAAACAGAATGAAGCTGATGAGAGCGTCAAGATCCTGGCCTGGTTCCGTTCGGAGCCCAAAGACAAGAAGACGAGCAGCACCCTGACGGACACGCCGGCGATTGTATCGGGCCGGCATGGTCAGGGGCGCGTTTTTCTATTCAGTCCGCATTGCGAGCGTTATCCCGGACCGCGGGCGGCGTTTCACAACGCACTCCGCTGGGCTGCGGGGACGGACATCAGTAACTAGACTGTGTCCAGTTTTACTGTAGCGTCTCCAGGTCGATTTGGACCGAGTATATTAGGTTGATAGACGCTATGGTTAAATGTGATGCGCTCTAAGCGGTTTCGTCCAGTTTTTCGAAGACGGCTTTCATCAGCAGAGGAAGTACGACGGTTGCATCGGCGTAGACTTCTGCGAAGAGGCCGCCATCCTGTGGTGAAACGAATTTACCCCAGCTGACCCCTTCCGAATAGGTGCAGCCTGACAGACCTCCCCAGTGAACCGGTTCGGGACAGATACGAATGCCGTATTTGAAACGGGGTTCTTTCCACTCGGTCCCCAGTCGGAAGTTGGCGATTTCGTAGTAGGGAGCGACCTGTTGTGCCCAGTTACGGGGAACGCCGCCACCGACGGTGAAGATGCCCAGTGTCACCGCGTCCCGCATCAGCCCGGCATATTCCTGCAGGTCGATGAACGGGTTGAAGCTGGGGAGCGCCGTCAAGATTTCGCCCTGATCGAGTTCCTCTGCAGATTTACCGGACTGTGCAATATGCTCGGACATGGCCCAGGTGGCGACGTCGAGACCAATTTCACTGTCGGTAAATGCGGGGATGAAGACGGGCACGTTCTGTTCGTAGGCACTGCGGAGAATGCCGCGACCTTCGTCGATTTCGGAAAGTCGCTTCCCGAGTGCGCGGCACAGACGGGCGGATGACCAGACGCCGTCTTCCGGTTTGGATTCCCTGAGCACGGAACGGACCAGCCGCTCGACGTTATTCAGATTGGATTCCATTTCCAGCGTATCGTAGATACGGTTGTAGCCTTTTTTGTAGAGTGTTTCGTCTGAGTCGTTGGGATTGTACTGGTAGTGAACCAGGCCGATCGATTCTGTCAGACCGTGGGCAATCAGCGCCCCGGTGGCAACAACAGCATGAACCAGGCCGCGATCAATCATGTCGCAGATAATACTCCCCTGCTTGGCGACCGTCATGGCTCCGGAAAGCGTCAGGACGACTTTGCAGTTGGAATCTTTCGACATTTCCAGCAGGATGTCATAGGCGACGCCCAGCTTTCTGCCTGAAAAGGCGGTTTCAGACATTGCCTGTAACAACTCGGCGAAGGAGTTGACACTGGAGAGGTCCAGGCTTTTCAAGGGTTTTAATCCGTCGCCTCGACCGTCGTGGAACTCTCGTTCTCCACTCATGTTCTACTTTCCCTGATAGATCTCAAATAGCGGACGTACCTTCCCTGTCATAACGCATGGCAAGTGCGCTCATCGACTGTAAAAGCCTTCTGAGCACACTTACCTGAATGCGGTAGTTATGACAAGAATTCAACAACAGATTTAATCTACCACGTCACGAACAAGAACTGTAGGCAGTTCTGATGGTTTCCGGGTAGAGTTTGGAAATGTTGAGAACTTATAAAGCGACGACCTGATCAGCTTCGCAAGTATAGCTGGCCGCTTCCTGTAAGGCAGGTTTCCCATTGGGAATGGGGAAGCGGGGCATCTCCAGAATGCTGACATCACCGAGGTCGATCTCTTCCCGAATATAACGTAATACGTCATTGGGGTCGGTATCGCCACAAGTGAAGACGTCCAGAGCGATTAAGCCGAGGTCTGCATAGCAGTGAGCCGAGCAGTGGCTTTCATCAAGGAGGCACATAGCGGTGAAGCCCGGTGCTGAATTATGACCGAAGTGATATCTAACCTGTGAAATCACAGTTGCACCAGCGCGGGTAGCACCACGCGCCATGGCTTCAAGAACCAGTTGGTCGTTTAGACAAATGTCCCGCGAGACATTACGACAATCAATGAGAAGATGTCTTCCTTTATGCAACTCATAAACCCTCCACTAGAGGTGCCTGAAAAAAATGGCATCCGATTTTTACTGAAACTGTTCGAGACGATTTCGAATCGTAATGCCTATATCGGTACGCTTTTTTAAAAGTTCGAGATTATTATGTTATTGCCGAATAAAATACAAGAAATAAATTCGCGATTTTGCGCGGAATTTACAAAAAGTGAAAAACAGTTTCCCGGACCTGAGTCTGAGGCGGCAACTACTGGCAGGCTTTTGGGTTCTGCAGGAGGCGCACGTCCCTGATTTTGAGCTGATTCAGGGGTTCGGAACCGCCTGAAGATGCGCAGGGACTACCCGGCAAAATGTCGTGGCCAGAGGACTGCCTTCCCCCACAGGACCAGAAGCCAGAACATTGATAAGTGGTTAATGCAGGCCCTGTTAAGAAACTGCCCCGCAGCTGAGAAGTCAGTGCGGGGCAGTTTTCAGGTCGTTTTGTCTGGGGTTAGGATCTGTTTTAGAACTCGCCGATGACGTTTCCGTCATTGATCGTTCCCAGATGTCGGAAGGTATCGTAGTTCATGTTTTCACTCAGAAATCGGACCGCGCCATCCCCAAGCAGGAAGTGAGCTCCCCCTTCATGCTTGCTGGAGAAGTTGGCGATATGGTTGGTCGTGTTGGGCGGGTGGTGCATCTGCATCATCCCCCCCTGCCCGACGTGTCCCAGGATGAGTGAGGCAGGTCCTTCGGTCATGGAGGCCATGGACATACCTGCGGGGCGGGTCACATTGGGAACCGCGGCGTACCAGGTTGTGTCGGCCTGGATGACTGAGGCAGCTCCGACGAACTGGTGCTGATGTGACCGCTCGCCGACGACGATGGTGTTCGAGGGGCCATCGGTGATATCGCGGATTTTGATATTGCTGTTCCGATACAGTATCCCTTTGTCTGTTGGGCTTCCTGGCTTGTCGGTCAAGCTGCCGTAGCCATAGATTCCCGCGTAATTGGCGGAAGAGAGGCTATAGTTATTCGAACCGTCCGTGACGGTAAAGACTCCCTGATTTGTATCGCTGGGACAGCGGAAAATGGGGATCGCAGACGTGGCCAGACCGATATTCGGGCTGACGGTACAATCCAGATTGAGGTTGAGCTGGTTGTATAATGGTGCCTGGTCCAGGAAGGGAAGCAGCATGACTCCCCAGGCGAAACCGGTACCGGTCTCCGTGGTGCTGTCCAGACCACTGGTGACATTTCGGGCGATATAACCTGGCGGAAAGGACTGGTGTGAATCGTGGTAGTTATGGAGGGCGACTCCGATTTGTTTCAGGCTGTTTTTGCAGGTTGATCGTCTGGCTGCTTCGCGGGCCTGCTGGACAGCGGGGAGCAGAAGCGCAATCAGGATCGCGATGATGGCAATCACAACCAGAAGTTCGATCAGGGTAAAGCCTTGAGGCGTGCGTCGATAGAGGGACGTTTTTCGTTTCATTTCAGTTTACCTGTTTCATTTTATGAGGCGGTGGCCGCGCATTGCAGGCGACACCGGTGTAAGGAAGGAGACAGAATGCAGGTACGTCGATCCAGGATTGAGGAAAATCGACCTTGAATCTGCAAACATCAAAGAGGCATGGGAGACGCTCAGACGCGCGGCGGAGGGGGATTCGGTGAGAATGCCAGCTTAACAGGCGGTACATCAAACAGCGTCAAAAAAGACTGTGTGTCAGTTGAATTCAACAGGCTTGGGCCAGAATGCAGGTTCCGGGGGAAAGCGATCGCTAACGCATGATCGGATGCATCGCCGCATCCGCAGGCGCGAGACAGTTGCAGGAGAGGCGACTCCTTCCGGTCTTTGAGTGGCTTTTTCTTTTTTACGCCACAGCAGCTTCTCGATTTCTGCCTGCGGGAGGTGCAACAGGAACCTGCTTCCCGGGAGTCACTGGTCGTGATTTTGTTGATGCAGCAGCAGTCGTTGCTGGATTTGAGCTGCTCGGCACAATGACAGCCTTTTCCCGGCTGGAGAGCGGGCAGCATTCCCGTGCTGGTGATCACATACAACAGGCAGAGCATAGTCATGCAGGCAGTGCGACGGAACCTGTCGAACCGTCTGCTCAGCTGGATGCCAGTCTGTCGGGAGGTGTGGTGGGAAGACACGGGGAACACTCAATTCAGTAAGTATCTGGTTTAATTCTGTTTAGAGAGCATCCGTGCCTGCATCTATTGTTTTCGATTTGGGGATCAAATAAAAGCATCGAATTCGGTTTTTTGGATAATCCTGCTAATTTAGTCCGAGGCCAGTTTCTTTATTTTGAGGAGTTGTTCTGGCTTTTCTGCAGCGTATTTTCTCTGATGAAGGTGACAACCTGTTCTGGTTCCGGATGCGTAAAGTGGTGCCCTTTTGATTTTTCGGTCCCTGTTTTGACCGAAATGATTTTGAAATTATTCTTGCGATACTGCTCAGGTACCCGGCTGAACATCAAGCGTGTATTTTCGGCAGGGGGAACGACCTGATCATTTTCTGAAATGATGTGCAGAACCGGGATTCCCGCTTCGGCGATGACCTGGATACGGTCCACCGGATTCAGCTGATAGTCGAGGGCTTCCGCTTCCGTCATGCCGTATGCTTTCAGACAGGCCTGCCAGCGCGCTTCCGAGCCGGGACTGGCTCCTTTACCGCCGGGCCAGCTTTTGAAATCGCAGACCGGAGTATCCGCGTAAATACAACTGACCTTATCGGGATTCGCCAGCGCCCAGTTATAAATGAACAGTCCGCCACGACTCACCCCTTCCAGAGCGACCTTTTTCTGAAAGCCGTGTTGTTTCGTCAGCACATCATAGAATTTGTTTCCGTATGCAATAGCCTGTGGGGAGCCAAACAGGTCGGCGACATCGAGATAGGCGATGTGAAAACCCTGTTTGAGCAGTTCGACATCCATTTCATAGTGGAAGTCAGGAAACCGGGCGCGCCAGACCCAGGGTTTGCCGGGAGCGACCTTCTGCGGGATAACCACGTAACATTTGCGGTCCTCGATCTGAAAGTGGTTTCGCTGAAAGCCATGCCAGGTATCCTGTCTGCCTGACCACTCAGATTTCCCTGCAGGATTTGTGGAGGCAGATACTTCAAAAGCAGGGTGACATAAATGCAGTCCGATAAAGGAGATGAAAAAAATACGAAAAAAAGAAAACCGGGAGATCATATGCTGATTCTTTCGTCGCCTGAGGACAGATTTTGGGGAAGAATGCTTTAGCCGCTAAATAACAGGATGTTAGGTGTGACAGGATGCTGATCCCGTTCCGGTCCGTCGATTCTTGTTACAAACGGGTTGTGCTGATTTTAACAACTTTGAGAGCGGGTGCCTATTGTGTGCCCGGTGCCAGATATAAACGACTCCAGCGTATCGTGAATTCTGACATATAGTTTAAGCACTCAATATCAAATCTGAAAATGTTCTGAAGATCAGAAAACGGATTGTGAATCTGTTCCTGCAATCGCGGAATGAATTCTTCAGAGGCAACAATTTGTTAAAGACGGATTCAGTTATGTCACTTATTCCTGCAACACATACGACAGAAACATTGACCAGACGGTTCTCGGACCCGGTCATTAATTCTGTGATCGATGTTTTCAAATATTTTGTCGGTACGACAGCCGAGCTGGAAAAGATTGTCGATGTCGATGAAGCACCACGCTTTGAAAGAAGCTCTGCGATTGAAGTCAATGGTCCCGGCAAAGGGATCGTGGTGGTGAATGTTCCCCGCCAGCTGGTTTCCCAGGCAGTCTCTCTGCTGATTGATGAGGAACTGGCTACCGATGAACAGGTTCTGACCGATTTTGCCTGTGAATTATCAAATATGATCGCTGGTCAGGCTAAAAAAGCGGTTGATCACATGGGATTCCAACTCGGCCACCCGATTGAGATTGAAACCGAACAGATTGATACACTCTACCCGCCGGAAGCGGGGTCCCGCTGCGGAGTTTTCCAGACGGGGATCGGCCCGATTGCCGTTTATTTTGGCTTCGTGGGACAATTGGGAGAGATCATTGATTTTGAACACGAAATGACAGACAGAAAACGTGTGATTGTCATTGATCAGGACGAAATGAATCGTGCCCTGTTTAAAGGGTTGTTACACGAGCGATATCATGTGGAAACGGCAGCTTCGATTGAAGAGGCGTTTATTGATGCCGCTTTAAATTCTCCCGATCTGATTTTGCTCGATCTGGATGGAGCTGATGGAAATCATGCAGAGTCCGTCAAATATATCAGAGAGTCTCCTCTGACCCGCGGTGTGGAAGTGCTGGTGATGACCTCGAACCGATCTACTACGTCAATTATTCAGGCGTTTAACCATGGAGCCAGCGACTATATTCTGAAGTCTGACTTCACAAAGCAGATTCTGGTTGGCAAAATTGAACGGGCTTTCGGAAGAATCCCGGTTGTCAAAGAAGTCGTTTCCGCTATAAATTGAACGAAATCACTTCGGTGACGCTCTTAACAGCCCTGGTTTGATGACTGGGGCTTTTTTTATTCCTGTTTCCCTGAAGGAGTTTGCGTTGAATCTGGAAGGCAAGGTCGCCGTCATCACGGGGGCAGCGGTACGAATCGGCCGCGCGATGGCGCTGGCGTTAGCAGAAGCAGGAGTTGATCTCTGCATTCATTATCACCATTCAAATGAAGCAGCGGAAGAGACCTGTGAAGAAGTAAAAACACGAGGACGAAATGCGATCAGTGTTTCCGCAGATCTGTCTGACCCTGTGTCAGCAGCTGCTGCGATCTTCGAAGCGGCGGTAGCCCGGTTCGGCAAAGTCGACATTCTGATCAACAGTGCCTCCGTTTTCGAAAATAAGGGACTGGCTGATTCAACCGAGTCAGACTGGGATTCGCATCTGGATATTAATCTGAAAGCACCTTTTTTTCTCTGCCAGCGGTTTGCGGAACAGTTCCAACCGGGACAGACCGGTCAGATTGTGAATATTGTCGACTGGCGGGCGCAACGTGCCGGCAAAGGACATCTGGCCTACCGGATTTCCAAAGCCGGGCTGGTCACACTCACGGAATGCCTGGCTCTGGAGCTGGCACCTGCGATCCAGGTCAATGCTATCGCACCGGGAGCGATTCTTCCTCCCCCCGGTGAAGATCAGTCGTATCTGGATCAGCGGGCGCAGAAGGTGCCTTTGCAACGCGCAGGAAACACCGCTGAAATCTGCAGTGCCCTGCTCTACCTGTTGCGGTCTGATTTTGTGACAGGCGAAGTCCTGACCGTCGCCGGCGGAGAACAGCTCACAGGCGGTCTCGGATAGTTTCACTCTGGTGAAATCAGATCAGGAAGAATGTGCCTTAAGAACGGCCTGTTTCAGAATCTGCATGGTGTTCTGCTGTCGTTGCTGAATAGACTGCATCACTTCCTTCAGCTTCTCATCCGCCTGGGCTTGATTGTTGTAAATCTGAATGACGCGTTCGGCAATCTGCCGTTGATTGACCTCGTCAATTTCAAAAGTCCAGTCTTTCAAGCCGATATCGTACCACATTTGACCTTTGATCGTATCGGTGGGCTGGCGGACATAGAGTCCGGGAGTACCGAATGCACAGGCGATGATCGGCGAATGGCATTCCATACTCACGACAGCTGTCGCATCGCGATACAGTGAGCCAGCTTCATCGGGCAGCCAGTATTCGTCGTGGGCCACGACTTTGGATTTCACATCCGCGGGCAGCGGATCGATGACCAGTGGATGAATGATTTCTGTCTGGTAGGTCATTTCAGGGCAGACGACGGCTTTCTGACCGCTGGTTCGGACCCATTCAATAATGGCAGCCCGGAGTTTGGCATGATCCTGTTCCTGGTACTGCAGATTCACCGCATCTACTTCTGCGATTTTTTCTTTGGTCCAGCGGTTGGATTTATGGATTTTGTAGTATGGTGTATAGCGTAAACGCGGGACGGCACACAGATAACTGCCTGGTTCCAGCTGATGTTTCTGCTGAAAAGCGGTCGCTTTCGCGTCATCGGTCAGGTCTATCGCAAAGGTCGCATCGGGGGCAAAATCCTGATATGCCGAGGTGACTTTGGCTTCTTTGAGATTTTTGAGAGAATGCGTCTCGCGGGTAAAGATGAAATCGGCCCCCGAGAGGAGTTCATGCAGTTCGGGATTGATTTCAGAGACGGTGACGCCGTAAATGCCATACGGTTTACCGGTCTGTTTTTTCCAGAATGCCAGTTCCCGGCGTGAAACCACACTGGGACCTGAGCCGTGCACAAAGAAATCGGCCTGATCGAACGCCTGCTCTAACTCTTTGGAGTCCAGTTTCCCGTTGCGGCCCAGACGGCCTTTGACGATTTTCAGTTTGGGGAAACGTTTCTGCAGCATCGGTTCCACGCCACGATCGACGCTGTTCGGCCAGAGAATGATTTCAAATTCGGGAGCATACACTTCCAGAAGTTTTAAAATACCAGGGGAATGTCCGATATCGCCGATATTAACGGTTTGCCAGCCTGATCTGAGTAAAATCACCGGTGGCTTGGAGGGGGCTGCGAACGTGGAATCGATCTGCAACTGGCTGGCGGCTGCGACGCCTAAGGAATGGATCAGTGTCTGTTTCAGCCATTCACGTCTTGATACGGGAGATTGGTTCATTTCCTGCTCATTCTATTTTGTAACCTCGCTGGCGAGGCAGTTGCTGTGAATCAATATGTTCCTGTCAGAAGTCAGGAATTCTTCGCTGTGCAATCGGATGCATTATGACTATAGTGATTCTGACATTGTAGTCGGTCTTCAACATAAGTCTGCCCTATTTTCAATGACACTTAGTAAAATGCCTGATCAAATTCATATTTCCGACTTACTGTTACGTACAATCATCGGCATCAACGATGAAGAGCGCGAAAAAAAACAGGATGTGCTCATCAACATCAATATGCAGGTCGACCTGAAAGCGGCGGGACAGTCTGATGATATCAACGATGCCGTGAATTATCGAACGATCACAAAAGAGATCATTGATCTGGTTGAGAACTCACATTTTCAATTGGTGGAAAAAATGGCAGAGGAAGTGGCGCGGATTTGTCTGCGGGATCTCCAAGTTCAGTCAGTGCAGGTGCAAATCGAAAAGCCGGGTGCACTGCGTTTTGCCCGTTCGGTGGGTGTGACGGTTGTCAGAACACGTGAGGATGTTTCAGGGGGCTGAAATGAATCAGGTGTATCTGGCATTAGGCAGCAATATTCGCCCGGAACTCCATCTTCCCGAGGCGGTCAGGCTGCTGGCAGGCTGTGGAAAAATCATCCGCAAGTCTTCAGTCTGGCAGAGTCAGCCGGTAGGAGATGAACATCAGGCCGATTTTTTAAATGCGGCTGTGCTATTGGAAACCGACTGTGATGCGCAACGAATCTGGGATGAAGTCATCCCGGGAATTGAGGCCCGACTGCTGCGTGTGCGCGACCCGCTGAATAAAAACGGACCACGTACCATTGATGTTGACCTGGTGCTCTTTAATGCAGCACAGTTACAGATTGCCCATCGGATCGTTCCCGATCCGGATATCGACAGTCGAATTTTTCTGGCGGTGCCTCTGGCGGAACTGGATCCGGGATATTGTGTGCCGGGACTGGGACGCTCTCTTTCAGAGATTGCAGCAGAACTTCAGGCGAACAGTGAGTCTGTCTTCTTTCGACGGGATGATGTGCTGCTTTAATCTTCCAGCGGGATTAGTGCATCGCCGGGCAGACAGGCCATTTTAAAGAACAGGCCCTGTTCTTCGCATTGAGATTTATAGGCTGCCGGCATTTTCTGTTCGGTTTCATCGTCCCATTCGAGAATATAGGTCCGTTCCGAAACCTTCTTTCCCCGCACTTCGACGACCATTCCTGTCCAGCCTTCGCAGCAGATTTCCGGAAATTCCGGGACACAGATCCCTTCTTTCACCTGGATGTTTGAGCCTGCCTTGATCGTTGACGATGCCTTTTTACCCATAATTTATTTCTGCCAAAACATATCTTGTTTTATTGATTTCATGTAACCAGCTGGCACGACTGCAGACAGTGTATCGCTAAAGCAACATGAATTTCAATTGAAGTGACTTCATATCAGTCTCTCAGACACAAGAAATTAACAAATATCAGGAAATTCAGTAAGAAAAACGGTGTTTTTTTTCTACAGGACTTTATTGGACTCTGCTGCATTATGGGGACCTGTTGATATTTTTCAACACCAGAAGTTTTCCGGAAAATTGTAAGAAAAAGACCTGCAGGTGGGAAATTCTGAGCTATTGTTTTATTGGACAATTCCAGCCCCTCTTGAAAGCGTCCTCCCGGCACACTGCACGACAGCAGATTAAGAAAACGATGACCATGGAGGGAACTGATTTACCTTTTCAAGAGAACAAAAATGTTTAAGCGGCATTGCCGAGTGGCATCAAATCAGAAACGGAAAGCAGCACGATCCGGTCTCACCCTGGTGGAACTGGCATTTGTGACTCCCGTATTTCTGGTGTTTGTGTATGCCATTTTTGAATTTGCCTATGCTTACATGGTTTCCAATATTATCCAGGAAGCGACACAGGAAGGCGCTAAGCTGGGGCGTTGTGAGGAAGTAACGACAGCGCAGGTGCAAACCAAAGTCAAAACCCTGCTGAATACCGTCTTCGATGCCGAACTGGCTGACATCATGGTCAAAGATGCCAGTATGTTTGATACCCCGGGAGTGGATGTCTCTCAAATTAATTTCAGTAACTTACCTGATCTCGAATTATCCAACGCGAAAAAAGCCCAGTTATTTGTGGTCCGTGTTGAAGTGCCATACAAAGATGTTCGATTACTGAGTACGTTTTTTGTAGATCCGGCCAAGGCAGCAGCAGCAGCCGCTAAAGAAGCAAGCATGGTTTTATCCGGACATTCCGTCAGACGTCACGAGTAATCAGTCAGAGATCAATTTTACTTAATTCGGCAGGCAACCGCCTGCAGGAGCATTTTAATGCAACTTAGCCGAAAACAGAGAATCCAGTCAGTTATCTCAGAGCAGAACCGCCGCGGTGTCGCAGCGGTTGAATTTGCATTAATTGCGCCTGTCTTTCTGGCGTTGATTCTGGGAATGGTGGCAGTTCGCAAAGCGGTTCACACAACGACTGTGATGGATGCTGCCCTTGCCCAGGCAGGTCGTCTGGCTTCCATGGATGCCGGATTAAAACTGCCCGCTGGCAAGACACTGAATGACAAAATCATTTTGGATGTTCGTAATTTTCTGCGTGCCTCGGGAATTCCGAATGATGAAAACAATCTGGTAATCACAATTACCCATGCGGATGATGAAAACGGGGTTCCATTAGATCCCATGCCTAATCCTCCCAGCTCGGGATCAGAATTTGATTTGAGTGATTCCGACAATCGAAACCGGTTATTTCGAATTGGAATTGAGATTCCTGAAGGCGCTATGAATTCCACATTGTCAGACATTATGAACCTGGAAGGTTCGATGGCCAAACCAATGGCTGGTGATCCTGTCTGGGATCTGATTTTAAATAATGGTACGACTAAGATCGTCAACTAGAAACGCACAATTTACTTAAGTGTCAGTGGCTCTTTTTTTAGAGTACAAGAGGGGGGAAAACATGAGACAACTGCAACAGCTGAAAGATGAGGAGACCAGTTCCCCGCACGACAAGAGTCGTCGCGGTGCGTTTATGGTAATGGCCGCGCCTGTCCTCGTCGCAACGATGGGCTTCATGGCGTTCGGTATTGATATCGCCGTGATCACAATGACCAAAACGAGAATGCGTAACGCCGTCGAGGCGGCAGCGCTGGCCGCAGCTCAACAGATTACAGATGCCGTGCAGACGACGGCTGACGGTATCGGTGGCAGCCAGAATGTCAGCAGCGACGTACAGGATGCGAATTCCATCGCTGTCGAAGCTGCTAAAGCGGTTGCTGAAAAAGTTGCCCGGTTAAACGGGGTGTATATTGATCCTGAAACCGACGTCGAATTCGGCAAGCGATATCAGGACAGCAACGGGACATTTCATATGGTCTGGGGTGAAACTGCCAAGCCTTATAATGTGGTGAAGGTGACTGCCCGGCGTGACAATTCAAAAGCCGGGGAACCCGATTCCCGCCTGAAGCTGTTTTTCGCCGGTTTCATGGATGAAAAAACTGCGGCTGTGACTACCTCTGCCATCGCATTTATTGAAGCCCGTGATATCGTGCTCGTGCTCGACTACTCAGGCTCCATGAGCTACGACAGTGAATTTGATGCGATGTCCTCCTATCGTCTGGGGAAATCAGCCGTGGAAGCCAACCTGGATGATATCTGGGATACCATGGTTGCTTCTGGCGCAACTTATTCAGATACCGGAAATCTGAAGTTCCCCGCAGCGGGTTACGGTAAGATTGATTCCGAAGTCGGAACTTACATCAGTTCCAATGACAATGATTACATTTATCGTGCACTGGATCTGGATGAAGTAGACTCCCATGGTAATTTGAAATACCCCTTCCCTCAGGAAGGCAAGAATTACTATGGCAATCTGAATGGTGAACCCTCAAGCTATAGCAGTAAGAGTCAGTGGAAAAACTATATCAACTGGGTACGTACCAATGGTACCGTCAACAATTACGGGTACCGTAAAAAATACGGGTACCGTACTTTGATGGGATATCTGATCGGGCAACGCAAATTGAACAGTCAGTCTGAAGATCTGTGGCGGGCCCCCATTTATCCGTTCCATGCTATGAAAGAAGGCGTAACGCTGTTCACACAGTTCCTGAGCGGGCTAGAGTTCGGCGACCACATCGGACTGGTGACGTATGATGATACATCCCGTGTGCAGTCTGTTTTAAATGAACAGGGAATTTCTGAATCTGTTGATCTGGGAGATGAGTTGATCACAAATCGATACGCGGATATCGATGCCATCCAGAGACACAAGCAGGCTTCTCACTATGCTCCTTACACCGGTATGGGTTATGGGATTAAAGATGCAAAAGAATTATTGCAGTCCCACGGCCGTGCAGGTGCCCGACCTACGATCCTGGTTATGACCGACGGTAATGCTAACCGTTCGCCTTCGGGCTGGTCACTGCCTGGTAACTGGGACTGGGATAAGGTGACTGATTTTGATGATGATGGTCAAGCAGACTATTCCACCAGCGATCGGCACAAACAGTATGCTTTCTGGCAGGCTGTGGAAGCAGCCAACCTGGGGTATACGGTTCACACCATGACCGTGGGTGAAGGAGCAGATCGCAGCTTAATGCAGGCCATGGCCAAAGCGTGCAATGGTATCTGTATTGATGCTCCCGGTGGTGCAACGATCGAAGACATGAAGTCACAGTTACTGACTGCCTTCGGAAAGATTGCCGCCAATGTTCCTCCAGCGAAATTACTGGCGGATCCGGATAGCGATTATTAAGAGAACGAATTAGTTTCGATTCGTGCCTGCTTGGGTTGATTTTCTACCTGAGTAAGAGGGGTGGCTGACAACGGCCACCTCTTTTTTTGTTGCAGGAAACAGTTCTTTAATTATCTTATGAAATGTCGAGGTAGAGCATTACCTCGAGGGAAATCTTCAAAAATTTTTTTGAAAAACGTGAAATTTTCATCGACGACGTATCAGGATGTATTCATAATAGAATAAATCAATGCAGTCGAATATTAAGTTTCTGACTGAGGAACAGTCAGAGTTAACTTATCCTTCCACTACTCTCACCCTGGTTGATTTGCGCTCTTCTTTTTATGAGCCCTCTGAAAATCAATAAGGGGCAATGAGGAGATTCTCTCTTCTCATCACCAGAGTTATTTTAACTTAGGTTTGCCACAAGGGGGTTGAGGTTCATGTCCTGCGACAAGATCCGTACCGTTGCTTTTCTCACTGCCGCATTCTGCGCCAGTTCTGTATCCAGCCTGTTTACAGCGACTGTTTCTGCTGCTGAGAATCAAATCAGCTTCTATCAACAGATCAGACCGATCCTGCAGGCTCAATGTGCCGGTTGCCATCATCCGCGAAATCCTGAAGGGGATTATGTGGTGACCGAGTTCTCCCATTTACTTAAAGGGGGAGAAAGCGAGACCCGGGCGATCGTGCCCGGTAAGCCGGATGAAAGCTATCTGGTTCAGCTGATCACTCCCAAAGGCAATGAAGCAGAAATGCCGAAAGCCAAAACACCGCTGTCTCAAGATCAGATTAATCTGGTCCGGTTGTGGATTCAGCAGGGAGCTAAAAACGATTCACCGGCAAAGGTAGAGTACCGATTCACTCAGGAGCACCCGCCGACCTACTCTTCTCCGCCAGTCATCACTTCAATGAACTATTCGCCTGACGGAAAAGTTCTGGCAGTCGCTGGATTTCATGAAGTGATTTTGCACGCTGCAGACGGTGATCAGATTCTGGCCCGTTTGATTGGTAAATCGCAACGCATCGAATCGGTCCGGTTCTCACCGGATGGGAAATATCTGGCTGTCACAGGCGGTACCCCCGCGGAACGGGGAGAGATTCAGATCTGGGATCTGGCAACCAAAACGCTGAAGAAGTCGATTCCGCTCACCTACGATACTTTATATGGGGCCAGCTGGTCTCCCGATGGAAAACTTCTCGCTTTTGGCTGCAGTGACAATACTGTCCGCGCCATTGAAGTCGAAACCGGAAAAGAAGTGCTCTACCAGAATGCCCACTATGACTGGGTGCTGGATACTGTATTTTCCACCGATGGCAGCCATCTGATTTCTGTCAGTCGTGATCGTACAACGAAACTGACAGAAGTGAAAACACAGCGGTTCGTCGATAACATCACTTCGATTACTCCCAAGGCGCTGACCGGGGGACTGGCTGCCATTGATCGGCATCCTACCCAGGATACCGTTCTGGTCGGCGGAGCGGACGGTGTACCAAAGCTGTATCATGTATTTCGGCAGTCGAAGCGGGTGATTGGTGACGATGCCAACCTGGTGCGCGAGTTCCCTGCTCTGAAGGGACGCATTTTCGGTGTGGCCATTCATCCGGGCGGCAAGCAACTGGTTGCGGTCAGCAGTCTGAATCATACCGGCGAGCTGAAAGTCTTTGAATTTGATATCCCCGCTAAATTTTCGGATGATCTGGTGAAAATTCTTTCTGAGCGTGTCGCATCACGGTCGGCAGAAGAAAAGAAACGGATCGAGGAGAATCGTACGAAAGGGGTTAAGGTCGTCAGTGAAGTCAAGGTGCCGGAGTCAGGCCTGTATACGGTCTGTTATCATCCGGCTGGTGAAGTCATTGCGACTGCCGGACAGGATGGTCAGGTACGTCTGTACGAAGCGAAAACAGGACAGTTGAAAAAATCCTTTGTGCCTGTTCCGTTGCTGCAGACTGGTCCTCTTGTTGCTGCGAAACCGGGTGAGAAAAAACCGGCTCCAGAGAAGAAAGCTAAAAAGCTGGTTGTTGTTGATATCAATGAGAAGAAACTTCCCGAAGAATCGTTCAGCAATGCTGATCCGCTGGTAAAGCTGGAAGTACAACCTGCCGACGCCACGATCGCTCAGAAGTATGACACCATTCAGTTTCTGGTGACGGGATATACAAAGTCAGGTGCTAAGTCCGATTTAACTCGACTGGCGCAGATGTCCCTCAAAGGGAAAGAGACGATTCATGTTTCACCACGTGGTTTAGTACGGGCGTTGAAACCAGGGACTGCGGAAGTTCAGTTCAGCCTGCACGGTCAGCAGGCAACCGCGAAAATCAGGGTGGCAGATTTTCCTGCCAGTTACAGTCCCGATTACTGGCGGGATGTCGCGCCAGCCTTTACCAAAATGGGCTGTAACTCTGGTTTGTGTCACGGTGCCAACAAGGGGAAGGACGGATTTAAGCTTTCTCTGCGGGGGACTGACGATCTGTTTGACCTGCGTGCTTTCACCGATGATCTGAAATCGCGGCGTGTCAACTTAGCGGCTCCACAGCAGAGTCTGATTCTGCTGAAAGCGATTGCCGAAGTTCCTCACAAGGGGGGACAGCTGGCATTAGCCGGAGATGCCCATTACGAGATTGTATCGTCATGGATTAATGAAGGCACACCGCTCAAACGAGATGCAGCCCGTGTCGCCAGCATCAAGGTTGTTCCTGAAAATCCGGTTGTACCTCGCGCAGGACTGTTGCAGCAGTTTCGGGTGATGGCGACTTACGATAATGGCGAAATTCGTGACGTGACCTCCGATGCGTTCATTGACTGCAGTAATATTGAAATTGCCAAAATGCATCACGGCGGTATTGCGGAAGTGCTCCGTCGCGGGGAAGCCCCCCTGCTCGCCCGTTATCAGGGTAAGTATGCTGCTACGACAATCACCGTCATGGGAGATCGTTCCGAGTTTGCCTGGAAACAGCTGCCCGTTTACAACTACATTGACGAACTGGTTGATCAGAAACTCAAAAAGACAAAGACTCTCCCCTCCGATTTGTGTTCGGACGCTGAGTTTATCCGTCGGGTCTATATCGACCTGACAGGCTTACCACCCACGATTGATGATGTCAAAGCGTTTCTTGCCGACAAACGCGAGTCACGCACGAAACGCAACGAGTTGATTGATCGCTTGCTGGGTAGTCAGGAATATGTGGAACACTGGACGAATAAATGGGCTGACCTGCTGCAGGTCAATCGCAAGTACCTCGGTACGGAAGGTTCGAAACTGTTCCACGACTGGATCCGCAAATCGGTCGATGAGAATGTGCCTTACGACAAATTTGTCTACAGCATTCTGTCCGCTTCCGGTTCCAATAAAGAAGTACCCGCTGCTTCGTATTTCAAAATCCACCGTACTCCCGAAGATACGATGGAAAATACGACCCACCTGTTCCTGTCGATCCGCTTCAACTGCAATAAGTGCCACGATCATCCCTTTGAACGCTGGACTCAGGATCAATATTACGAAACATCCGCTTTCTTCGCTCAGTATGATTTGAAGAATGCTCCGGAAAGCAAAGGCCGCACGATTGGTGGAACCGCCGTCGAAGGTCGTAAGCCTCTGTTTGAAGTGGTTTACGATAAAAAAGAAGGAGAGATGATTCACGAGCGCACCGGAGCGAAAACGCCACCGGAATTCCCCTACCCTGCCGAATTCAAACTGGATGAGAAGGAAAAAGAGGAACTGACGCGTCGTGAAAAACTGGCCCGCTGGATCACCTCCCGCGACAATCAGTACTTTGCGAAAGCTTACGCCAACCGCATCTGGGGTTATCTGACGGGAACCGGTCTGATCGAACCGATTGATGATATCCGTGCGGGTAATCCGCCTTCGAATCCGGAACTGCTGGATCGCATGACGGCTGATTTCCTGAAGCATGATTTTGATATCAGGCACATGATGCGTGTGATTTGTCAGTCGCGTACCTATCAGTTATCGATCGAATCCAACGAGTGGAATCAGGATGACACCATCAATTACTCTCACGCCAAAGCACGACGCCTGCCTGCTGAAGTGTTGTATGATGCCCTGTGTCGTGTCACGGGTTCGCAATCAGATATTCCCGGTGTCCCGGCAGGGACACGTGCCGCTGAACTGCCCGATGTCGGTTTCGAACTGAAGAGCGACTTCCTGGCCAAGTTTGGACGTGCCCAGCGCGAGAGCCCTTGTGAGTGTGAGCGGTCTTCCAGTGTGGAACTGGGGCCGGTCATGGCTTTGATCAGCGGGCCTACCGTGGGAAATGCGATCAGCGATCCTAATAACGCATTAAATAAACTGGTGCAGACCGAAAAAGATGATTCGTCCCTGATCAACTCCATCTTCCTGCGTGTCTTAAATCGACCGGCTTCACCCGAGGAAACGCAAGCCGGAGTCAAGCTGATTCAGCAGCAGATTGAAAGTGAGCATGAATCACTGAAGAAGCGACTGGCTGCATACGAAAAAGGTTTAAAACCGGAGGTGATTCAACAGGAAGATCATCGAGTTCAGGAGATTCAGGCAGCACAACAGAAAGTATCTGAATTTGAGAAAGCGATCGCACCGCGCGAGGCCTTCCTCAACAGAGAACAGCAGGTACGCACGGCGAACCTGCAGAAAGAGTTGACTGCTTATCTGAAATCGGTTCATGAGAAAATTACTGCCTGGGAGAAGCAGGAAGCCAAAGGAACGAACTGGACTCCCATTAAGCCGACAAGCTTTAAGACAACGAACGAAGCGACTCTGGAGCTGCAGAAAGATCTGTCTCTGCTGGCAAAGGGGAAAAACGGCACAGGGGATTATGAAATCGTTACAGAAACCAGTCTGAAAAATCTATCTGCTCTCCGACTGGAAGTGCTGACCGATGATTCGCTTCCCCGAAAAGGTCCCGGTCGTTCTGGAGATGGAAACTTCGTGCTGACAGAATTCGAAGTCTATGCAGCTCCGAAATCGAAGCCGGATCAGAAAACAAAACTCACCCTGGTGAATGCGCAGGCAGATTTCAGTCAGAATGGTTACCCGATTGCTACGGCCATTGATGGAAAAGTTGCTTCACAGGGAAATGGCTGGGCAATTTCGGCAAAAACCGGAAAACGACATGTGGCCAGCTTCGATATCCAGTCGAAGGTTCCTGCAGATCCACAGGGAACGATATTAACTTTTGTCATGAAGCAGGAGTACAACAGTAAAACTCATTCGATTGGTCGTTTCCGTCTGTCTGTCGCGGACAGCATCGGACCAACAACCCTCGATCGGCATCCCAAGGATATTCAGGATATTCTGGCTAAATCGGTTGAGAAACGAAATGCTGCTGAGAAAAAGAAACTGCAGGAATATTACAGCAAAGCCGACAGCCAGCTGCAGTCGATGTTAAAAGCAGTTGCTGAAAGTAAGCAGCCGCGCGCAACCGATCCAGTACTGGTACAGTTCCGTAAGCAACTCCAGGCAAAACTGGAAGTGCGGCCCGTTGATCGGAAGCTGGCTCGTCTGCGGAGTGATGTGCAATTAAGTGCCGAACAGCTTAAGCATCATCGACTGATTGCCGCTCAGGACCTGACCTGGGCTTTGATTAATAGCCCTGCGTTTCTGTTTAATCACTAAGAACTATTCGAAAGACCGTTTAAGATAGAATACAATACTGAAACTGCTCTCTAACCAAAGTGAGGAGAAACTGAAATGCTGATCATTCCCGGTCAACCAGGCAAGGAAGTATGTGAGTCTCGAAATCAAATTTCACGGCGTGATCTGTTACGGGTTGGTGGCTCAGGCATGATGGGTATGGGGCTGGGTTCCATGCTGCAACTGCAGGAAGCAGCTGCCAACAATAACGAAGGGGGCGGACCCGGTTGGGCCAAAGCCAAGAGTGTGATTCTGATCTTTCTACAAGGGGGCCCCAGCCACATCGATTTGTGGGATCCGAAAGAAAACGTTCCCGATAACGTTCGCAGTGTGTTCAAGCCAATCTCGACCAAACTGCCCGGCGTGCAGTTTACTGAGCTGCTTCCCAATCTGGCTCAGAATAACGACAAGTTCACAATGATCCGCTCGATGAGCTACACACCCAAAGGGCTCTTCAATCATACCGCGGCCATCTACCAGATGCTGACTGGTTACACGACCGATAAAGTCAGTCCCTCGGGTCAGCTGGAACCACCGACACCCAAGGACTTCCCGAACTTCGGTTCCAACATTATCCGTCTGCAGCCGCCACAGGTTTCCATGTTACCGTTTGTAATGCTGCCTCGCCCTCTGCAGGAAAGTAACGTAGTCGGCAAAGCGGGGACGGCAGGCTTCCTGGGACGCGCTTATGACCCTTACTATCTGTATCCTCCTGGAGATGATATGGATATGAACAAGATGGATAAGATCAGCGTAGATGATCTGAAGCTGCGTCCCGATGTTTATACATCCCGTCTGCAGCGTCGCGCCAGTCTGCGTGATACGATCAACAAAGGCATGCCGCAGCTCAATAAAGCGGTTGAGGACTATAAGCTCGACAAGTATTACACTCGTGCTCTGGATCTGGTCATTTCCGGCCGTGCCCGTGATGCGTTTTCCCTGGATCAGGAATCGGATGCGGTGCGTGATCAATATGGTCGCAACACATTCGGTCAGAGTCTGTTGCTGGCACGACGTCTGGTCGAAGCAGGAACTCGCGTGGTGGAAGTGGTCTGGCCGAAGGTCGCGAATTCCAATAATCATTCCTGGGACGTTCATACCGGCTTGACCAACCGACTCAAGAACCAGTCTGCCCCGATGTTTGACCAGGGGCTCGCCAGTCTGATCTCCGATTTGTACGACCGGGGTACTCTGGATGAAACTCTGGTTGTCGCTGTCGGCGAATTTGGTCGCAGCCCGCAACGCGGCGTCAGTACTTCCGGAAACTCAAACAGTGATGACGGACGCGATCACTGGCCATACTGTTACACGTCCCTGCTCGCTGGAGCCGGGATCAAACGGGGCTACGTGCATGGCGAATCGGACAAAACCGGTTCCAGCCCGCGCAAAGATCCCGTGCACCCACGCGAACTGCTGGCGACGATATACCATTCGTTCGGAATTAATCCGGAAACGATTGTGTATAACCATCTGAATCAGCCACGCGAACTGGTTAAAGCTCAGGCTGTCACCAAACTGATGGGATAATCAGTCTCTTTCTCTTGTTTTCATCCAGGCCCGCCTGTCCACTCCGACAGGCGGGCCTGTTTTGTTTGTGATGAGACAGACAAAACAGTACGATACGCGGCAGCCTCTGCTGCCTGTCAGCCGGATTGTAAATTGTCACCAGCTATGAAATACGAAATTCATGCCTGAACCACTTAAAGACCGCTATGATGAAGCCTATCTCAATCGACTGACTGAGGAACTGGCCCGCCATTCCCCCCGTTTTCCCCGCAAGCGTATGCTGCAGTTTGTGTTTGACTGCGAATGGGAACAGCGCGAATTGAAGCAGCGGATGCGGCATATTACGCATGCGTTACATGAGTTTCTACCGGATGACTATGGAACCGCACTCACGGTTTTAGAGCAGGCCGCCCCCTCCTTTGGTGGCTTCGAAGCGATGTTCTTCCCCGACTTTGTCGAAGTCTATGGTCTGTCAGACTGGGATCGTTCCCTGCAGGCGTTGGAACATTTTACGAAATATTCCAGCAGCGAGTTCGCCGTCCGCCCGTTTATTGTACAAGATCAGCAGCGCATGGTTCGCCAGTTGAAGCTCTGGGCCGATTGCCCGAATGAGCATGTTCGCAGGCTGGCCTCGGAAGGGAGCCGCCCCCGTCTGCCCTGGGCGATGGCGTTGCCTGCTTTTAAAAAGAATCCTGCGCCTATACTGCCGATCCTGGAGCAATTGAAGGCCGATCCCAGCGAGTATGTCAGGCGGAGCGTTGCCAATCATCTGAACGACATCTCGAAAGATCATCCCGGTGTCGTGCTTGAGCTGGCCGAACAGTGGCTTCCAGGGAAACCTTTCACACGCTGGATCATGCGACATGGCTGCCGGACCCTGTTGAAGCAGGGAGACCCAAAAACATTAACACTGTTTGGTTATCGTGAGCCGAAAGATCTCAGGATCCGGAACTTTCTACTTCAACCGTCCACCATCAAAATGGGAGAGCAGGTGGAGTTTGAGTTTGAGCTGATTTCGCGTGAACCAACACTGGGACAAATCCGTGTGGAGTATGCGGTCGAATTTGTGAGGTTAAAAGGGACTTCCACCCGCAAGGTCTTTAAGATTTCGGAAGGTGTGTACCCGGAGCAATCCAGGTCGTATCGGCGCAGGCATTCCTTCAAACCCATTTCCACTCGGAACTATTATCCCGGCACCCATCGTCTGGCGGTAATTGTCAACGGACAGGAGATGGAACAGGCAGAATTTGAACTGCAGGCTGGCTGAATGGCAGACGCTGTTTAACAGGCAACGTTTGAAGTCGGAATTTCTGCAGATGAAATGTTAATAAAATTACGAAAAGCAACAAATTAGTCCTTGATATTCTGAATGCCCTATGGTGTACAATGATGACATGGTCTTTTGCTCGCTGTCGCAGATGAAAAGATCAAGATACAAGGACTAATAAATCAAAAACCGGGAACTCCAGTCACCCCACAAACATCCTGGTTATGTTCTTAAAGATCGCGCCAACACAATTAATATTCAACGAGGCAACAGGCCATTCGTCGGCTAAGGATGGGTAATGTTAACTATAGGTGCGCACTTGAAACACTTCAATCTGAAAACCTTCTGGAATCAATCGCTGATCTGGTTGGGAATCGTTGCCCTTTTCTATTCGGTCGAACCGGCAGAAGCGCAGGTTTTTGTCGTGAATGGTGCTGCCGTCGCTCAGGAAGCAGTGGCTACAGACGGCACCACTCCCCATAAAATGCCGGGGTTCAGTGTCTCGGTGGATGAGAAAAAGTTAAATCTGCTGGAAGACTACGAACGTTATATCCGGCATCGGATGTGGGAAAAGGCGCTGACGTCTCTGAAGGAAATCTCTGAGACAAAGTCCACATCACGTCTGCTGCCAACGAAGGATGGTTTTCTGATCGATGCCGAAGACCGGGTCTTTCAGGCACTGACCGCATTGCCTGCGGAAGGTCGCGAGGCGTTTCGGCTGTTCTTTGACGGTAAAGCCCGCAAGCAGTTTGAAGATCTCACTGTTTCGGGAAGGCTCGTGACGCCCCAGGCGACAGAGGAAGCACGGAAAATCTTTTCCCAGTATTTTTTAACTTCCATCGGCGATGATGTCGCTGATCTGCTGGGCAATGACGCGTTCGAGCAGGGGCAGTTTCATCAGGCCGCGCGTTACTGGCGGGCGATTCTGGACCATCATCCCGATTCCAATCTTTCCGAAATGGATCTGAATGTCAAATACGCTCTGGCTCTGATACGTAACGGACAGTTAGAACAGGCGGCTGCCACGATTCAACTGATCTCACAGCAGTTTGCAGGTCAGAAGGTGACATTAGGAGGCGCAGAGGTCGACCCTGTGTTGTATCTCAAGTCATTACTTCCCGCCGACTCCGGAAAAAACAGCAACGATTCAGGCACGACCAGTGTGCTTGCCAATCGGCTTCCTCAACCACTCGAACTGTCAGACAAGCAGTTTCAGCCCCGCTGGCAGGTTACGTATCTGGATCAGACGGCAGAACAGGCGATCGTCAATTCGCAATCGGATTATTATGGTCGCAGCAAATCATATCAGACGTTTGTGCCTCCGATGGCCGTGGATGACAAACGGGCGTACTTCAACTTTTACGGGATCTGTTTTGGAGTCGATCTGCAGTCCGGTAAGCTGGTGTGGCGGAATGCGAAGTTCAAAGATCTGGGCACCAATTTCAATAACTACAGCTTTCATCAGTCTTCCAATCTGAACCAGTACCATATTGTTGTGGACGGTGATTATGTTCTGACAACTTTGATTCCACAGAAAGAGATGAACCGCTATCGTGCCTGCTATCGACTGATCGCCTATCAGCGTGATTCGGGAAAACAGCTCTGGCAGAGCAGCCAGACGAATGAAAGCTTCATCTCGAAACCGCTTGTCGACGGAGACCGACTCTATGTCATCTCACATCAGCAGAATAACAAATTACTGAATTTGAACTGTCTGCAGTTGAAAACCGGGAAGAAGGAATGGTCGATTCCCCTGGGAAGTGTGGTGGCAGGAAATTCATCAAACGGTATGCCCATCATGCCCGTTCCGATCCTGCGGAAGACCGGCGACAGTCTGCTGATTTTGACGAATAATGGTGCTCTGTTTGAAATCAGTATCCCTACCAGAACTATCAACTGGGCATTTCGATATCCCTACAAAGTTGATCAGACCAACAACAATTATTATTACGCGGCAATTGATGAGGAAGTTCAGTTGCATTCCGAAGGGCAGATGCTGCGTGATGGGAATCTGGTTTATTTCAAAGAAGCGGGTATGGATGAAATCTATGCCCTGGATCTGTCAGCGAAAAAAATGCTCTGGAAACGTCCGATCAAAACCTCGGCGCAACTGGTGGGCATTGATCAGAAGAATGTTTACCTTCTGTCTCGGGAGCTGGAAGCCATTGACCGTAAAACGCACGATTTAAACTGGGCCGTCAAGTTACCGGTAGCCGCCGGCGGGATGAGTGCCCTGCTCGATCCGGAACAGCTGTGGGTCTTCACCAGCCGGGGGATTTTTGAAATTTCCAAGACAAATGGCGACATTCTGGGCATCTATCGAGGGCATGACCTGACTTCTCTGGGAGGCTCGATCGATTTCAAGCAGGGACTGGTGCTGTGTATCTCGAATCAGGCGGTCACGGCCTACCCGGTCACGGGCTCAACACCCGATTCAAAAGAGAAAAAGTCGAAACCTTAACATCAAAGAATTGCTTTCATACGACTGGATACGGAATTTAATATGAGTGGTCTGTCTCGATTGAAACGACAAATAGCCCTGTTTGCGCTGGCAGCAGTCACCTGCTGGCTCACGATGAACATCCCGGCCGGAGCAGGTGAAAATCAGGGGATAACGGTAATGGGACTGGGCAGCGTCGAAGCAAAGCCTTCCGTTGTCGAACTGACCGGAGTGGTGATCGGTCAGGGACAACTGGCCGGCGATGCGGTTACCAAATTTCACGGAAATCGCAGACGGGCGGAAACAGCCTTCAAAAATCTGAAGATTCCGGGGCTGGAAGTCGTGGAAGAAGGCATGTCCCTGTATTCGTCCTTAAATGCGAGCCAGATGCAGGCCATGATGCGCGGCATGGCGGTAAACAATACGGATTCACAGGAACTCTCCGTGTCCGAAACATTGAAACTGCGTGTGACCGGCATCGATAAGTTAAGTTCCCAGGAACTGCTGGAAATGATCGTACGGATCGTCGATTCCGGCAAAGATGCGGGGGTGATTATCGGCAACGATACCTCGCCCAGTGTGCCGGGTACCTATAATCCTTCGAAAGCCCGCAATACGATGGCCACATTCAAAGTTACGGACGTGGAAAAGCTCAAAGAAGCGGCTTATGAACAGGCAGTCAAAGATGCACGTACCCAGGCGGAGAAACTGGCGAAGCTGACGGGCGTCAAACTGGGGAAAGTGATCTCAATCGATGGCGTCGGTGACAGCCAGAAAAATGCGGCGGCCATTTCTAACCAGATGCTTGCACAGTATTTGGCCTCTGCAGGTGTCAATCAGACTGAAGAGCAGGCATCGACTTTATTGAAAGCCATCCCGATCGCGGTGGCAGTGCGTGTGACGTATTCCATTGAGTAAGAGGCAGTCAAATCTGAGTACAAGACAGTAAAATCAAAAGACGGGCGTCTTATGAAATTGAATCAACTGTTGACAGGCTGCGTGCTGTGTCTGATGTTCATCGTCAGTCCAGTTGAAATGCGTGGGGAAGAAATTCTGCCTAAGCATATGAACGCTGCTGCCGTCAAATCGATTGAACGCGGGCTGGCCTATCTGGCCAAACAGCAGACCGCCGGAGGCAGCTTTCAGACGACCGAAGACGGCAGTACCTATCCGGTCTCCATGACTTCGCTGGCCGGCATCGCTTTTCTGGCTAACGGGAATACACCGAGCCGTGGCCCTTATGCCGATCAGGTTCGCAAAGCGACTGAATATGTCTTGAGCCAGGCACAGGGAAATGGACTGATCGCAGCAGGCGCAGAAAATGGTCGTCCCATGTACGGCCATGGATTCTCACTCCTGTTTCTTTCCAGCGTATACGGGATGGAGACCGATGCCAAAGTCCGTGACCGGATTGCCAAAGTCGTCAAAGACGGGATTCAGTTAACGGCTTCCGGGCAGAGTAATCTGGGAGGCTGGATTTACACTCCCGGTGGCGGCGATGAAGGAAGCGTGACCGTCACGCAGATGCAGGGCTTGCGGGCGGCACACAACGCCGGTTTTACCGTTCCCAAAGGGACCATTCAGAATGCGGTTCGATATCTGGAACTCTGCCAGACACCTGAAGGGGGGATTCGTTATTCGTATCATTCGGGCAATGATACCCGGTTGCCCATCTCGGCGGCTGCAATCACCTGTCTGTATTCCGCGGGGGAATATGAATCTCCCCTGGCAGAAGAATGTATGGAATATGTGTATGGCCAGTTCAAGAACCGGAAAAACGGGTTCCAGTCGGGACATTATTTTTATTTGAACCTTTACGCTGCTCAGGCGTTTTATCAGGCAGGCGATGAATACTGGGATGCCTACTTCCCCGGACAACGGGACAGCCTGATTAAATCTCAAGCCGCGGACGGGAGCTGGAATGGAGACGGGGTGGGCCCGATCTTCGGAACCAGCGTGGCTCTCATAGTCCTGCAGCTGCCTTACAAATACTTACCGATTTATCAACGATGATTTTCTCTTATCAGATATAAACAGGGAGTGAACCTTGTCAGAAATCAAAACAGCACCAGATATGGTGGCACTGGAAAAACTGAAACAGGCCCAGGAACGGATTCGCGAACAGATCCGTTCGGTTGTGATTGGTCAGGACGATGTCGTCGAGCAGTTACTCGTCAGTATTCTGGCGGGCGGACATTGTATTCTGGAAGGTGTTCCCGGCCTGGCAAAGACACTGCTGGTCTCAACCCTTGCCAAAAGTCTGTCACTCGACTTCGGGCGGATTCAGTTTACTCCCGACCTGATGCCCGCGGATATCACCGGGACGGACGTGATCTATGAAGATCGTCAAAGCGGGACCCGGGAATTCAAATTCATTGAAGGGCCGATCTTCACGAATCTGCTGCTGGCCGACGAAATCAACCGCACGCCACCCAAAACGCAGGCAGCGTTGCTGCAGGGGATGCAGGAAAAGAACATTTCTGCAGGGACCAAACATTACCAGCTCCCCCGCCCCTTTTTCGTTCTGGCAACGCAGAACCCGATTGAACAGGAAGGGACGTATCCTCTGCCTGAAGCGCAGCTGGACCGCTTTCTGATGAAGATCATCGTCAAGTATCCGACGCGCGATGAAGAACGCCAGATCTATAAAGCAGTGACCGGCGATGATCAGGTGGAGCCGGAATCAACGTTGACCGGGGAAGAAGTTCTGGAGCTGCAGCATCTGGTACGTCGTGTGCCGATCAGTGATTTTCTGGTTGATTATACAATGGATCTGATCCGGGCCACGCGCCGGGACAGTGACGATGCTCCCGAGTTTATCAATCGCTGGGTGCTGTGGGGCGCCGGTCCGCGTGGCGGACAGTCGCTGATCCTCGCCGCGAAAGCACGGGCGGCCCTCTACGGTCGACCTGAAGTCTCTGTGGAAGACCTGCAGGCCGTTGCGAAAGCCGTCTTAAGGCATCGTATAGTGTTGTCGTACAATGCCGAGTCCGAAGGGCAGACGCCGGATACCGTGATCGAAAAACTGATTGAAGAAACGCCGTTACAACAGACTGCTGCCGGAAAGGATGGACAGTATGAAAGAATACTTAAATCCTGAAGTCATCAGTCGGATCGCGGGAATCGGATTCAAAACAAAACAGCCCGTCGAAGGCTCGATTGCCGGCCTGCATCGCAGTCCCCTGCATGGGTTGTCACCCGAATTTGCCGACTATCGCAGTTACACTCCCGGCGATGATCTCAAAAATCTGGACTGGAAAGCTTACGCGCGCTCGGATCGTTTCTATATTAAACGGTTTGAAGAAGAGTCGAATCTGCGGGCCGTGTTCATTGTCGATTCTTCCTCTTCGATGTCTTACGGCGGACCTGAATTTTCCAAATACGATTTTGCCGCCACGATTGCCGTCTCTCTGTCAGCTGTTTTGTTGAAACAGCGGGATGCGGTCGGCCTGGCGATTTTGAACGATCATGTGCAGGAAGATCTGCGGACTGGAAGTACGCCTTCCCATCTCGCGAAGTTCATCGAAGTACTCAAACAGGTCGAACTGGCGGGGGAAACGGATATTGGTCCTGCGGTTTCGCAGGTTGCAGATCAGATCCACCGTCGCGGTATTGTTTTTGTGCTGTCCGATCTGCTGACACCCCTGGATCGATTTTATGAATCGCTGGGAAAACTCCAGTACGCCGGGCATGAAGTAATTGTGATGCACATCCTGCATCGAGATGAAGTCGAGATGCCATTCAAGGACTCCGTTATTTTTAAAGATATCGAAGGCGAAGAAGAAATATTCGCGGAACCCTGGGCGTTTCATAAAGCTTACCAGGCGGCCATGGAACAGTTCATCCAGGAAACCCGACAGCGCTGCCAGTATTGCGGCATTGATTACCTGCAGGTGTTGACTGATGAGAACCTGGGAGTTGTGTTGAGCAGTTACTTGCACAATCGGCAGTTCGCAGGGGCAAAAACACATCGTGGCAGAATGTCTGCATTAGGGGGATCATCGCGAGATGAAACACCTGATGAATCGGTTTCCAACTCCCCTGCCCCCTGAGGTAATTCAAAGCTCCTGACTGAAAGAATCATTCGAAAGACACTATGCAGTTTCTGGCACCCTTATTATTGACGGGAACGGTTCTGGCAACCGCCCCCATTATTATCCACCTGTTAAACCGGCGACGGTTTATCCGCGTGGACTGGGCGCCGATGGAATATCTCAAACTGACGCTGAAGACCAACAAGCGACGTTTGAAGCTGGAACAGTGGCTGCTGCTGGCAATCCGCACGTTAGCGGTGCTGGCGTTGTTTCTGGCGGTTGCCCGACCGATCAGTTCGGGAACGAACCTGGCGGGTTTTCTGGCGGTTGAAGGCCGGGCCAGTCGTGTGATTGTCGTGGATGACTCGCTGAGTATGGCGTATCAGAAAACGGATCAGAGCGCCTTTGAACGGGCAAAAAATGCCACGCGACAGGTGCTGAATCAACTCGGCCCGCAAGATTCCGTCTCGGTGGTACTCGCATCGAACCCGGCTGCGCCGCTGGTGCGAATGGCACACCTGGATGAAAACGAGCGGAAAAAACTGATCAGTCGTGTGAATGAACTCCCCCACACCCAGATGGGCAGCCACTGGATGGCGACGCTGGAAGACATTGATCGCCAGCTCCAGGAAGCGACTTTCCCGGTCAAGGAAGTGATCATTATCACCGATCTCTGGCAGGCGGGCTGGACGGATGAAGTACGTGATCTGTTCGATCGCTGGTCTCAGGAACAGGTAACGGTCCGGTTTATCGATATTGGTGATGAACCGGCGGGGAATCGCGTGTTACGTTCTCTCGAACTGGACAGTCGGATCGCGCTGGTAGACCAGGAAGTAAAACTGACCGCGGTGATTGAAAATGCAGGCGAGGAACCTTTGAAATCGGGGCAGGCTTTATTGACCGTGGATGGGAACGTCACACCGGTGACGTTGCCTGAGATCCCGGCAGATAAAACTGTGAGCGTGCCCGTCAGCGTCCGTTTTGATCAGGCGGGACAGCATACGATTACACTCAGTATTCCGGCGGACAAACTGCTGGATGACAACGTGCAGCGCAAGATCATCAATGTACGTCAGATGGTGGATGTGGTGCTCGTCGATGGGGAGCCGGGTCTCAATCCGTTCGAAAGTGAAACCGATTTCCTGGCGCTGGCACTCTCTGCCGGGAACTCCAACTGGCAGGTGAACCAGGTGGAAAGTTCGACGTGGAAATCACAGTTGTTGACGGCCCCCGATCTGATTGTGCTGGCGAACGTCGATCAATTATCCAAAGAGCGAATCAAAGAGCTTGAAGAACTGGTCTCTCTGGGGACCGGTCTGATGATTTTTGTCGGCGACCAGTGTGATCTGCAGCTCTATAACGAAGGGTTGTACAAAGGGGGGAATGGTTTACTACCCGCCCGGCTGCAGCAGGTTCGCGATCTGTCTTCGCAGGGGCTGGTGATTGAACCGATTGCGGATTCTCCCATCGAATTACTCAAAGGTTTGACGCCGGAACTGTTGACTCGCATCCGTCCGCAACGTTTCGTCGATGTGACACTGGATGCCGGAGCCGATTCACAGCAGACGCGAGTACTGGCGCGCTGGAACGACGCACAACAGTCCCCGGCGGTTCTGGAAAAACGGTTCGGTGAAGGACGCGTCCTGTTGTGGACCATCACTGCGGATAAGAAGTGGAGCGACTGGCCGGCCGAGGCGAGTTTTGTGCTGGCCATGCGTGTTGCGGCACAACAGATCGCGGCGGAAATACAACGGGGAGAGAATCTGACGGCAGGTGAGCCGATTCATTTTGAACTGGAAACGGTGACCGCACCACAGTCGGGCGAACTGATCTGGCTGGATCAGGAACAGAACCCCCTGGAACTTGTGTTTGCCGGCAATGCCGAGGCTAAAACGACACTCAGTTCTCCCCCGGTTCGCTTTGCGGGTATCGTCGAAGCTGAGTGGCAGGATACGCAACTCGGAAAACAGACACAAAAATTTGCGATCAATCCGGACGTAGACGACTCGTTACAGAAGAAACTGGATGAACCGGCTTTGCAGCAGTTTCTGGGGAAAATGCCTTTAAAACTGATTCGGTACCAGGGGAAAGAAATGGACCTCACAACCGAAGGGACTGAATTGTGGCGGTATCTGGCAGTCGTGTTACTGGGCTGTCTGATCTCGGAAAGTATGCTGGCGACTTTTATCGGTCGTCGGCGGTAAACGGAAAGAAGTGACTTTGAACGGTATTCTGGAATTCCTGTTTGGCATCAAAAATTCGGCCTGGTCCGAAGGGGGCCACTGGTCTGCGCAGTGGGTCGGGCTGCCGGGAGGAGACTGGCGGTTGTTGCTGATTCTGGGAGTTCTCGTTTTGATCGGCGGTGGCTGGTGGCTCTATAAACGGGATGCCCAGCAGGTACCATTCGTCAGACGCTGTCTGCTGTATTCGATCCGGATATCCATCGTGCTGCTGGTGATTGCCATGCTGCTGGAACCGATTCTGGTGTTGAGCAAGGAAGAAAAAATTCCTTCTCATCTGCTGGTGCTGATGGACAATTCCCTTTCCATGTCGTTAAAAGACGCCTGGAAGGATGAAGACAAAGCCACCCAGGTCTCCCGAAATCTGGGAATGTCAGCTGATACGGCGGCGTTGCGACAGATGAACCGCATGCAACTCGCTCAGAAACTGGTGAATGAGTCGTTCCTCAAAAAACTGTCTGCAGACGGCGCACGCACCGTCCATCTCCACAGTTTCTCAGATAAATTTAATCCCGAGGCGCTCTCACTTTCAGAAGAGTGGCAGCCTGGCGGAACGGGAACTGCGATTGCCAGTTCGCTCAGACAGGCCTTACTGTCCTATTCGGGAATGCCTTTGTCGGGCGTTTTATTGATCAGTGATGGTCAATCGACGGCAGGTGAAGCACCGGAAGAAGTGCTGCAGATGCTCTCGGATGAAGGAGTGCCTCTGGTGACCGTGGGTGTGGGCACCACCGATGGACCGCGGAATGTGGCGATCACTCAACTCGAAGCCAGCCCGGTTGTGTTCGTACAGGATCCCAATCAGATCACCGTGCATATTATATCGCGGGGCATGCAGGCCGAGTCGGCAACGCTGGTGATCGAACAGCGTAGAAACGGCGGTCCCTGGCAGGAGTTCGTCCGTGAAGACATCGTGCTCAACCTGGAAGGCGCCCTGCAGCCTAAGACCTACGAATTCAGCGAGACGAAAACCGGCAAACTGGAGTTTCGCGCCAAGATCGTCGATGCGGGCCCGGAGATTTCACAGGATGACAATCTGGCGTCTGCGGAAGTGCGCGTCATTCGACAGCGGTTGAATGTGCTGTTCATCGCCGGTTCGACATTTCCTGAAGTTCAGTTTCTGCGGAATACGTTTTTAAGGGATCGACAGATCAATCTCTCTTCGTGGCTGATGGCGGCTGATAAAACTTACGAACATCCGGGAGACCTGCCGATCCGGCGGCTGCCTGTGACTCAGGAAGAGATGAATGACTATGACTGTGTGATTCTGTATGACCCCGATCCGACGCAGTGGCCGATTAACTTTCCGGAACTGCTGACAAACTTCGTCACGAAAGCGGGGGGCGGACTGGTTTATATCGCCGGTGAAATGCAGACCGCGCAGATGTTTGATCGTCAGTCTGATCCTTCACTCAGCTGGCTGAATCTACTGCCCGTCATCCGGGAACCCGGTCTGTTTCGTTCGCAGGTGCAGATCCGCTTGAGTGCCCGCTCGCCGTGGAAGCTGGATGTGACGGACCCGGGATTTCAGGACCCGATCTTTACCTTTTCGACCGATCGCCAGGCCAATGAGCAGATTCTGGATAATCTGCCCGGGATGTTCTGGCATTTCCCCGTGACCAAAGCTAAACCGGGGGCGACCGTCCTGGCGGTGCACGCCGATCCCCGCATGCGTAATGAATATGGTCAGGAAGTTCTGATTGCTTCGCAGCGCGTGGGGCCCGGCTGGTCCATCTTTATCGGCTTCGACAGCACTTACCGCTGGCGTTACCTGGATGAGCAGTTCTTCGACGGTTTCTGGGCGCGGGTGGTGGATCGCGCGGGACGCAGTAAACAGCTGGGGGGGAATTATCCGTTTCGGCTCTCGACGCCTCAGGCTTCCTACCAGCCCGGCGGTCAGGCAAAAATCATTGCCCGCTTCCTGGATGAAACGCAGATGGAACCTGGCTTGCAGCGACTGTACGGTGATGTCGAACGCGGCGATGATCAGCCGATTCCTCTGACACTGACGCCGGGAAACAAAGCGGGTGAGTTTTCTACGACATTTCCGGTCACACAGCCTGGAACATATTTTGTGAGAGTCTGGCTGGGAGACGAAGCGGCAGGAGCCACTGTCAAAGCAGCGACCCTGCCGATTAAAGTTGAGTTTCCTAACAAGGAACTGGAAAACCCGACATTGGATGAAGCGTTTCTGCAGACGATGGCGGTTTCGACGGGAGGTCGTGTGTATGATCTTGCGGAGTCTGAAGGAATCGTGAATGCCTTTAAAATCAAACAGGTGTCCCGCCTGCTGGAAGAACGCCAGGAGGTCTGGGATGCGCCCCTGTTTTATATTCTGATATTTGGTTTGCTGGTGACGGAATGGATTTTGAGAAAATGGTGTCGACTGATTTAGACTGTGTCCCGTTTTACTGTCGCGTCTCCAGAGCCATTAGAATCGAGTAGTTTAGATTGACAGACGCTATAGATAAATGTGATACGCTCTAGAAACATTTTTAGGAAACAGAAGGAGTCAGTAACTGATGTCCCCCACGCCACGATCTGAAGAATTCGAGGCGCTGCAGCAGACGATTTCCGGGAAACTGGAACGCGTCGGGGTCTCTTTGCGCCGACATACTCTGCTGGAAGCGACGGTGCGAATTCTCGCCGCGCTGCTGGGGCTGGCGGGTTTGTCTCTCCTGTTCGACTGGTGGCTGGAGTTGAGCCTGGTAGCCCGCATGCTGTATCTGCTGGTCTGCGGCGCGGTGGTGGGTTATCTGATCTTTCGGTATGTCTATCTGCCTCTGCGGGTTTCACTGTCACCCATTGAAATCGCGAATCTGATCGATCGTTCCCAAAAAGTGATTCCTCAACAGGCTCTGGCCCCGCGCGTTGCCAGCGTGCTGCAACTGCCCAGTCATCTGAATCAGTCCGAACAGTCACAGCCGATGATTGAACAGGCGGTGCAGTCGAACTATCAGTCCCTCAGTCAGTATCCGTTTCAGGAAGTGATCGATTCGCGGCATACGCGTAACTGTCTGTTGATCCTGCTGGCAGTGATTCTGATCCCCGTTGGTTTCGGCATTGCTGTTCCCGAAGCGAGTCGACTCTGGAGTCAGCGGTGGTTCGCAGGATCAAATGCGCCCTGGCCTCGCAATACGCGGTTAACAGTCGTGGGACTGAAAGATGGCCAGTGGGTCATTCCGCGCGGGGAGTCGGGGGCGTTGCAGATTCTCGTCGAAGATCAGGAAGAGCCGACGGAAAGCGTCTGGCTGTATCTGACGGGAGAAGAGGGAAACAGTGAGACCATCACAATGAACCGTTTTCAGGAGGGGGATTTTCGTTATGAAGTGCCCCCGCTGCAGCTGCCGGTTCAAGCTTATGCCTGGGGAGGCGATGGCGAATCGGAGCCCTTTGAGATCGTTCCCATCGATCGTCCGCGGATTACCGATTTGAAGCTGCAAGCGACGCATCCCCGGCTCTCAGAACCATTTGTGTCACATTTCTCCGCCAGTGAGGGAAATGTGAGATTATTGCCACAGTCGAAAGTGCTGCTGGAATTGACGACAAATGTCAAAGTCCGTGAGATTGACGTTGATTCTGAGGACGTTTCGTTACAATGGAAGAGTACAGATGGTAAGCATTTTCAGGCGGAATGGACGCATGAGAAGCCTGTGAATTTCCGGTTGACGTTACACTCGGCAGAACACGCGATCCATTCACATCCGCGACCTGTCTCGATTGGTGTGCAGCCGGATCGTGGGCCTCGATTGAGTTTCCGTTATTCAGGAGTGCGACAGCGGATTACAGCAGACGCCACAATCCCCTTCTCGATCATTGCCCGCGACGATTTTGGCATCAGGTGGGTCGGCATGGATTCGAATCTGCCACTGGCGGAAACAGAAACGAAAAAAAGTCAGAACGTGACGGAAGCGGCTCTGAATCAGGTGTTTGGAAACCCGGAAGAAGAGAAGAAAAAGCAGGCGGTTACGAAAAAGGAATACCCCATATACGGACCTGCCGATCCTGCGGTGGAAAATGTGGTTGAAGATGAAAAACGGGTGTCGATTGCTGAGTTGAAATTAAGTCCGGGCGCAGTGGTGACATTCCAAAGTCATGCGGAGGATAACTGTTATACCGGGGTGCAGAAAACCAGTTCCCGACAGCTGGTCTTTCGCGTCGTGAAACCGGAAGAGCTGTTTCGGGAGATTCTGCTAAGACAACAGCAGTTGCGTTCGCGGTTAAGAAAAGCCCGGGATCAGGCGGAACAATTAAGAGATCAGCTGAAACTGGCACAGAGTCTGGATCAGTCAGCCGACTGGATGCGACAGCATCAACTGGTCAGACGGGAAGTGGGTCAGATCAGCCATGCGTTGAATGGATCTGTAGAGGAGATGAAGCTGAACAAACTGGGAGGCGAAGAGACCTATCAGTTAATTTCACAGACGGTGCTCAAACCGCTGGGGGATCTGCATAATCGCGACATGGAATTACAGCGACAGTCGCTGGAATCGTTACGGGGAGACTCCCCTGACCCGATGGAACAGATCAATACACGCCAGGATGAGATCTTAACTTCACTGGATCAGATTTTGAAGAATATGGCCCAGTGGGACAGTTTTATAGATGTAGTCAACCAGTTGAACGCAGTCATCAAACTCGAACAGCTGGTCAAAGAAAAGACAGAAGAGCTCAAGAAAAAACAGGTGAATTCCATCTTCGATAATTGAAACCGGAAACATGTTTCAAGGCCCCCTGTAATGGAGGTGAGGGAAATGCTGAAGAGAAAGAAATTAATGACGGCTGGTCTGGTGATGATGTTCGTCGTCTCCCAGATGTTATGTTCCGTGCAGGCAGCAGAGAAAGTGGCTGCGACTGCAGACAAGTCTGCGGAGGACGACAAAAAAATTGCACCGCAGACGCGAATTCAGTTTGAGCAGGATAAAGCCAAAGCGCATATGCAGGAGCTGGAAGAGCGGATGTTCCGGCTTTCCAAGCTGATTCGGGATTCACAGCCTGACGATGCGGCGCGGCTGCTGCTGGGACTACGCAAGGCCCGCGAACAGTTGATTCTGGATCGGATGGGCGAAGCCTCCAAAATGCTGGATGATCTGAAACTCGATAAAGCCAGCCAGGAACAGAAAGAGATTCTGGTTCTGCTGGAAGAACTCAAAAAGCTGTTGCTGACAGCAGACATCGGTCTGGAACTGAAACTGGAACAGTTGCGCAAGCTGATTGACTCACGCGAGACGCTGAATAAGCTGCTGAAAAAAGAAGAGCTGCAGCTCTCCAATACCCTGGATCAGCAGAAAAAAAGTGGGAATAAGAAAGATCTGAAAGCGCTGGAAACCAGCGAACAGCGAAATCAGAAGTCGGCGGAAAACCTGGAGCAGTTACTGCGTGAATACGGGCCGGCTTCACAGAGTATCTGCAAGTCACTCTCCGGTGCGGGAAAATGTATGGGGGGGGCCTGTAAAAAACTGGGAGCCTCTCAGCCCAAACCGGCTTCCGAAGAACAGAAAAAAGCGATTGAACAGTTAAGCTCGGCACAGCAGGATACCAAAAAGCTGGAAGACAAACTGCGGAAAGAGGTCGAGTCGCTGGTGCGGCAGCGGGTGATGGATCAACTGCAGGATATGATCGCACAGCAGAAACAGATTCGCGAAGTCACCACGAAACTGCAGGATCGTGTGGCTCAGAAGCAGAAACAGGCTCTGGCAGCCGTGCGAAGACTGGCGACATCAGAAGAAAAAATTATCAGCGTCTGTTCCGAGTCGATCGAACTGTGTGAGCTGACGCAGTTCAGCCTGGTTCTACCCGTAGCTCTGGGAGCAGTGCGGGAACAGATGGAACTGGTCGATGAAGGCCTGCTACACAGCAAAGCCGACGATGAGATGATTGCAGACCAGAAACGCATCGAGGCCGATCTGCAGGCACTGCTGGATGCGATGATCGATGCTTCCCGCCCCTCCAATAAAAACGGAGGCGGCCAGTGTAAAGGCTGTAAAGGAAACCGGAACAAACTGCTGGCGGAAGTCAAAATGTTACGCTGGATGCAGCAGTCGGTTCATACAAGGACCGAGCAGTTGGAAAAACAGATCGAACAGAAGAAGATAACGGAAACGTCACGTCAGGAACGGATTGATCTGCTTTCGGTCCGCCAGAAAGAAATTGATTTAATCACCGGACGATTACACAGTATGACCTGTCCCCATTGTCTGGCAGGAGATGAATAATGAAACGGATCACATGGAATCAGACTCATTTCACGTTTGGTCTTTCGCTGCTGTTCTGTGCCGCGCTGCTTTACACCGGCAGTCTGCAGAACGCATTTGGTGATGCGGATGCTGTTGAAGCGTCTAAACCAGACAGCAAACAGGCCAAAGTGCCGCTGATTATTCCACCGGAACCGAAAGATAATTTCTCCCAGTTGAAGGATGATGCCTGGTTGAAGGACCCGTTCAAGAATATCCAGACCGATGTGAAGTCCGTCATCACGGATTTTGATCATGGGAAAACGACACAGCCGGCGAAAACAACGCAGCCGCGCATTATCAGTCGACTGGATACCCTGGTGGAGATGCTGGAAAAGTCGTGTAAAAAAGGGGGCGGCGGTGCAGGAGCGAACCCGACACGTCCGGCCAATTCGTCGACGTTAGGAAAAGGTCCCGGCGGTGAGGGAGAACTGAAGGCCCCCGATAAAAGGGGACGGAACTGGGCAGACCTGACCCCGAAACAGCGGGAGAAAATTCTGCAGTCGCGTACGGAAGGCTTTCCCCCTGGCTACGAAGACATTCTGGCTGATTATTTTCGCCGACTTGCGCGAAACCAGGCGGTCGACAAAGCAAAACCGACTCCCGAAAAACAAGATTGAAAATGGTATTGTAGATGGTGCGACTAATGAAGAAGCGGAATTCAAGCAGACTCTTGCTGACCGGGCTGATCTGCCTTACGGGACTGTTGCCCTGCCCCCTTGCGCGTGGCGACGAAGTGTTGCTGTATGACGGCAAAAAAGTGACGGGCCTCATTCGCTCTGTCGATGCCAAAGCATTGAAGATCGAAGTCGGTAAAGAACTGCAGGAAATCAGCCTGTTTGATGTGACGTCTTACAAATTCCTGGAACCGGCGCTGCCTCAAAATGTGAGTCAGTTGCTGATTGACGGAGAAAAGCCGAGTTATGCAGCGGGCCCCCGTACCGCGAAAGTGAAACTCCGCAAGGGGCTGCATCGCTTCACCCTGCCATACTATCACTCGGTTGGTCTGGCAAAACTGGAGATCCAGATGTCGGGGCCGGGGATGAAGAAGGCGGAAGTTCCGAAAGAACAGCTGTTTCGCGTGAACACGGCAGTACGCGATATTCCGGCAACAGCCTATCAGGTCGATAAAGAAGGATTTCGACTCCCTTTGAAGATCGAGAAGCCGGAAAAATATGTTGCCTACCGACTGATGGAATGGAGCCATCCCGTGGAAGTCAAATCGGTAGATGACCTGAAAGCGGTTCCCGTGAAAAAATATGGTGCCAGTCCGCGACTGGCGCTGTTGTCCCGCAGAAGTGCGATCAATTTCGGAATCGTTTACGAAGGACTGATTCAGGTTCCCCAGGACGGCGAATACACGATCGCTGTTGAGACCGATAAAAACAGCAAGGCAAAATTCTACATCGGCGCGTATCCCAGTGAACTCTACAAACAGGCCAAAAGCAATAAAAGTTCTGGCTGGAAAGTCACTTTCTCGCAGTCTGGTTCACTGACGGGTAACCTGGAAGAATGGACCAAAACGGGGATTCGTTTTCAGATTCCTGCCGCTGAAAAAGAGATCGATCTGACCTTAAAACCGGAAGCCGTACATGAGCTCTGGAAAATTCAGGAAGACAAAAAACAGTCGAAGGCAGTCGATCGCAAAGGAGAATCGAAGACAGAAGACTCCGCTTATGTCACCACACAGGACGGGAATGTGCATCGCGTCGAGGGTGAAGTGGTAGGGATCAACGAAGAGAGTCTGTTGTTTCAATATCAGGGCCAGGAACGCGAAGTCAAGCTGGACCGGGTTGTTGGGCTGGTGTTGCAGAAGAACCGGGTGCAGCCCGAGAGCAAGCTGGCATTGCAGAGCCTGATGACGCTGATCGGCAATACGCAGATACCCGGCGTAGTCGAACTGAATCAGGGAAAAACAGCGAACATCACGATGCCTTGGGGGGATCAGTTTTCCATCAATACAGACTATCTGGAATCCGTGAAAACGGTAAATGCCCGTTCGGTTTCACTGGTGGAAATCCAGCCCGACAGTGTGACGCAGGTTCCCTTTTTCAACCAGCAGTATCCGTATCAGGTCAACAAATCTCTGTCGGGAAAACCATTGAAGATCGGGACGCAATCCTTCTCCAAAGGACTGTGTGTGCATGCCCGAACGGTGCTGGTTTACCAGCTGGGCAAGGAATTTGAAAAGTTTCAAACCACTCCGGGACTGCAGGCAGAGACCGGAAAACTGGGGAATGTCGCGGTGAAGGTCTTAGCCGATGGTAAAACCCTGTTTGAGAATCCGGAATTCACGTCAGCGACGAAACTGGAATCGCTCAACCTGGATGTGACCGGCTGCGGGACTTTGACACTGGTGGTCGATTTTGGCAAAGACCAGGATGTGGGGGACCGCTTTGTCTGGGGAGACCCGAAGCTGATACGGGCGACCCCCAAAGAACTGGCGGCGAATCAGAAATAACTAAAAAACGAATTACATTGCAGCGATCTACCATGAAACAGTCTTCAGATTCAATTCAACAGATTCAGTCATCCTTTGGCTTGTTCAACAGGCAGAAGCGATTGTCCGCTTTCACTGGTGCTTTGCTTGGTGTGCTCTTTCTTCTTAGTTCGGGGGAAACCGGTCGGGCCGGCGAAACACAGGCAGCGCCCTCATCAAAACTGATTGTGCGGGATGTCAGCGTGTTTCTGGTCTCGGCGCACGGTAAGAAGCTGAATGACACGACACTGTTTCGATCAACGACCCCCGGTTATGTGCAGTCACGCCGCTTGAGTGCCGATGCCAGCGAGAGTGACAAACCGGCGCCACTGGGGCTGATTACATTCGAAGGGCCAGCGACAAAAGACATCGATGTGCTGCTGGAATTTCCCTCCGGTCGCTTTTTAGCACACTGGCCTACCGCGCGGATTCAGTCGAAACGCATCTACTGGCGATCACAGAACCTGCTCAAAGAGAGCTCGCTCAGTATGCAGCTGCCTGACTCGGACTGGTTGAGTCCGCTGCAGAAGGCCGATCGTCTGTATGTCAAAGGCATCGATAAATGTGATCGCTTTATATTATATGACGTCGAATTGAATCATGTTCCGCGTATCACCATGACGCATGCCGAGAATGGTTTTCAGATACAGAATGCAGACTCCTATCCCCTGAAATCGCTGACGGTCATGCAGCCTGCCGGAGAGAAGGATCACTGGAAAGTCGCGGCCCTCGATCTGGTGCCGGGAATCAAAAAAGAAGAAAAGAAGCCTGAGGCAAAATCGGATCAACCGGCGAAAGCCAAACCCGCCGATCCGTTATCAGAAGACGCGCTGAAGAAAAAAGCGAAAGATGCCAAAGCCAATCAGCTGCAGGCACTGGGGAATCAGCTTCGGGCTGTGGGGGCGCTCCCGCAACTGGCAGATGCTGCAAAGAAACCTGCCGACAAAAAAGCGACGCCGGCGACAGCAAACACGAAAACTCCCGCGGTTTTAGTGCCCTATATTGAGTCTGCCGCGCTGTCACAGACTGATGCTTTGGAAATCTGGAAGAAACAACTGGCAGATCTGGGGCTGGGGACACCTGAAATCGCGCATGTGCTGCGAATTCTGGGAGAACATGCCTTACGCGAAGATCAGGCAACGATTGTGTACTGCATGGATGAGAGTTATCTCGATAAAATATTGCCGCTGGAGATCACTCCGTTTCCCGATGTCGTACGACGAACGGGAATTGTCATCCTGCTGGACGCCGATCCGGCTTTGCTGAAACGCATCGACGCATTAATTGCGCAGCTGGGAAATCAGAGCTGGGAAAAACGGGAAGCTGCCCAAAAGTCGCTGGAGGAATATGGCAAAGCGGCACAGGCACAACTGCAGAAAGCGACGACCAGCAATAAAGATCTGGAAATCGTCTATCGCGCCGAACTGATCCTGAGCAAGATCAAATAGCCGACTTGTCGCCAGCGTGATCCGATTGGTAGATTCCGTTCAGTCTATTAATAAACGATGATCGGCGTCACGGTGAACCCGATGATGAAAAACGCCAGTGTCAACCAGCCAATGATAATCCGGGTTGCTCCCAGCGGAACCGTATCATCGGCAGTCGGCGGATGGTTAATGCCGAAAAAGACGAGCAACAGAATCAGCAGCGAGTAGCCAAACTCACCCGTATAAACCATATAGGCGACGGCCACCGCCATCAGCAGTCGGGAAATCAGATTCGCCTTTTTACCCAGCAGTGTATACAGAATATGCCCCCCATCCAGTTGACCGATGGGAAGCAGGTTCAATGCCGTGATGAAGATCCCGACCCAGCCGGCAAAAAACATTGGGTTTAAAACCGCTTCCTGATTTTCTGCCAGTGGCCCGTGAACCATACGGATCATCCACTGCAAAATCAACGGCTCTCCATAGCTGATGGACCCCGGTTGTTTTAATGTGACGGCGACCGTTGAGTTCAAGACTCCCCAGTATGCGATCGGCAGCGCGAAGACCAGCCCTGCCAGCGGTCCGGAAACGGCAATGTCGAACATCTGTTTGCGGTTCGCGATCCCGCCTCGCTGCAGAATCACGGCGCCCATCGTTCCAAACGGTGTGAGTGGCATGGGGATGAATAGAGGCCGGGTGGCAGGAATATGATAACGCCGCGACTGCAGATAGTGTCCCATTTCATGCGACAGCAAAATGAGCATCACAGGGCCTGCATAAGATATCCCGTCGATGAAGAATTGCGTCCAGCCAACCAGTTGCAGATGCTGATAGACCCTGTCAAAATCTCTGGGGACGGGGACAAAGGGAGTGTTATAAGTGGCGCCCACGATAAACGTGCTGAGGCAGGTCAGAACAAACAGGATCAGAGGTAGTTTACTGCGCGGCGGGCGGATCGTGTTTCTATAGTGGGTCTGCGATGAGGAAAAGTCTTTGACCTCGGTCTGGTAGTCCTGCGGTTGCACAATAATGACAGGATCCGGGGGAGGCAGAGGCTGTTTATCGTCAGGCATGAGTACAAGTCTAATAAAAGGAAGTCAGTTGTCTGGCTGCCGGTATTTTATACGGAGAGATGTTGTCAGAAGAGTCAATAAATGGGAATCTTTTCAGAAAGATGTCCTGCAGCAGGTTCCCTCTTTCCTGTTCAAGGGCCGCTCACGTTTATGACAAAGGTTTATTGCGCAGAATTCGGGAAGCGCGGAATACGTAATCAATTCCACTATACAGCGTAATCAGCGCCGCAGACCAGACAGAGATATCGCGAAGCAGAATGAACGCGGAACTGTCGAAAGGTGCTTCCTTGCTGAGTGACAGCAGACAGAGCACGACTGCGACACATTGCACTCCCATCTTGATTTTCCCGCTCCAGCTGGCGGAAAAATCGCGGCCGTGCATTTCCAGGTATCCCCGCAGGCTGGTGATGAACATTTCCCGGCCGATGATGATCAACACGAACCAGGCGTTGATTCCCGTATCGGGGCCGCGTTCCAACAGAAAAATGAACGCACCACAAATGATGATTTTATCCACAAAGGGATCCAGAATCCGGCCCAGCGTGGTGACCTGGTTGTATTTGCGGGCGAAATAGCCGTCCAGAAAATCGGTGGCTGCAGCCAGAATGAATAAAGCCGCAGAGGTTTTCCACCAGCCTTCCAGGTAAATAATGACGAACAGCACCAGCGAAAGCACCAGTCGACTGACGGTAATCAGATTTGGCAGATTCCAGATTTCCGGGCCTAAAAGTTCAGTCCCGGTTTGCGGGGTCTCGCACTTGTTTTCCGCTGGTGAATTCATACTGTACAATGGTTTTCGTTAGCTAACGGGAGGATTAGAATCTGCACTCAGGATATATGATTGAAGATCAGAGGTGTACATCAGGATCGATCAGGAACATCTCCCGAGGGCCCGGCCTGCATTTTATCGAGTTAGGCAGGAAGTTGACAGGTCAGCCTGTTTGCTTTTATGGGGAATCAGCAATCGATTCATCTACTGGGAGTTCGCAGGCGATCAGCTTTGTATTACTGCGGGCATAAACACGTGTTTCTGCATAAGCCGGATGGGCCCAGGTTTCGCCGATCAGACTGGTGCGGGCCAGTTCCCGATAGCCGGCCGGTGTCAGCTCGGCGAGAATCAAGGCACCGTCCGAATTCAGAATCAAAGCGCGCGAGGAATCGTTGAGCCAGACCAGCGTCGCCTGCGGGTTGCGACTGTTGCCGGGAGTCATCTGGTTATCATCATCCCAGATTTTTTTACCGGTAGCATATTCAAAACAGGTCAGTCCAAACTGTTTGTCCAGCAGGTAGGCATAACCGTCGCGGTACAGCGGTTGTGACATCAGGCCTCTCAACGTCCGGCGGTCTTCCCATTTGAGTTCCGCCTGCTCAGGCTTTTCACCCAGCTGGATCGCCTTGGAGCCTTCCCAGTAACCGGCGACGAAGATCAGCCCTGCCTTTTCAATGGGGCTGGCAATCGCAACGCCGTAGGTCACTTTATAGGGAACCGACCAGAAATGCGCCCCGCTCTGAGGATCAACACTGTGAATGTGATTCGGCGACCAGACAATCAGCTGGTCCTGCTGGTTGTGATGGATCAGCAGCGGCGTAGCATAACCGGCTTCGTCTTTCAGGGAGCGCCAGCGTTCTTTGCCTGTTTTGCGGTCGAGGGCGACAATAGCGGTTCCCGCTTCGGTTCCGCCCGGCATGAGAATGACCAGGTCATTGATGAGATAAGGAGCAGCGGCGTAGCCCCATTGCGGGACTTTTCCGCCGAAGTCGGTGACGAGCTGTTTTTTCCAGATGACATCGCCCGTATTCGCATCGAGGCAGAAGACATCGCCCATCGTTCCAAGGGTATAGACACGACCCTGCACCACTGTGGGGGCACACCGGGGACCGTTGCCGTAATCCAGTTTGTCATAGACGGCGGGGTAAGAATGTGACCAGAGCTGTTTACCGGTGATGGCGTCGAAACAGAGGACACGTTCGATATCCTGACGGTCTGCCCGGTGCCCGTGAATGCCGCGGGCTTTCTCCTGTTCTTCTGGTGAAGTCACCGGTCGATCCATGAGATAGAGTTTGCGGTGAGCGACTGAGATGCCGCCATAACCACCACCAATTTCGTGCTCCCAGAGTTTTTTCAATCCGGTTTCAGGCCAGCTGGTTTTGATCGGCGGTCCCTGCCAGGTGCCATCCCCGCGCGGGCCGCGCCATTGCGGCCATTCTTCGTATTGTTTTTTAGAGCTTTTCTGATTCGAAGCGGGAGTCTCGGCCTGAAGCGGAGGTGTCAGCAGAATCGAACTGAGGAGAAGGAAAAATAAACTGCGCATCAGAATCTCTTGCAGGTGGGAACAGGTTGGCGGGGAAACTGTTTTCGAGCTTCTATTTTCACGGATTTGAGCCGAAAGCTCAAGTGGTTCACCGGAAAATGGGCTGGCTGCCACTCAGATGAGTACCGGATCAGGGAAATGATCGGGAATGGATGCCGGGTCGAGGAACGTCTGAAACCAGAGCTCGAGGACCAGCAGAGACCAGAGTCGCGCGCTGTGGTCCCACTGCAGATTCAGATGTTCGCTGATGAGCTGCTCGACCGCCTGCGGGTTAAATATCTGACGATCGATGGCCCGTTGGTCCAGCAGGACGTCAAACAGCAGTGGTTTGAGTTCGTTACGGAACCAGTGATTGAGGGGGACACCAAAGCCCATTTTTTTACGTGTCTGGATCGATTCAGGCAGCAGGTCAGAAAAGGTATCGGTGAGAATCTGTTTGCCGCGTCCTTTGTGCATTTTATATTTTAAAGGCATGGCCGCCGCCAGTTCCGCCACGTGATGATCCAGGAACGGACTGCGACATTCCAGGCTGTGTGCCATGCTGGCGATATCGACTTTGGTCAGAATATCACAGGGGAGATAAGTCAGCACATCGGTAGCCGTGGTCCGGGTGACAAAGTCGCGATCCGGGCAGAGCTGGTAAGCGTCGAGCAGAAACTGATCGGCGTCGAAGTCGGAGAGTTGTTCTCGAAAACCGGGGGCGTACATTTCGTGACGGCGTTCGGTATCAAAAATGCCAACCCATTTCAGATAACGGCGTTCGGGGGGAACGGACAGACCCGCGAGAAAGCGTTTCACACGGCGGCGAAATGATTTCTGTTCAACGGAAGCGGGTAGTTTCTGCCAGATTGAGGCGGTCATCATGTTGCGGACAAAGCCTGGTAGACGATCAAACCATTGTGAAAGCGCGACCGCCCGGTAACGATCGTAGCCGGCAAACAGTTCATCCCCGCCGTCACCGGACAGGGAAACGGTCACTTCCTGCCGAGTGACCTGTGACAGATACATGGTGGGAATCGCGCTGCTGTCCGCGAATGGTTCATCGTAATGCCACGAGAGACGCGGCAGCATTTCCAGCGCTTCGGGTTCCACCATATATTCATGGTGTTCGGTTCCCAGCATTTTCGCTGCTTCACGGGCGTAGCTGCGTTCGTCAAACTGTTTGACTGGAAAGCCGATCGAAAATGTGTGGACCGGTCGTTCGGACATGCTCTGCATCAGTCCGGCGATGATGGTGGAATCGATGCCTCCCGACAGGAAAGCGCCCAGGGGAACATCGCTGCGCATGCGGATGCGAACGGATTCGGTCAGCGTTTCGCGCAGAGCGGCTGACCACTGTTGTTCGGACTGAAATGAAAACGTTGAGCGGGATTCCGGATGCGCGTAAGGGGGCGTCCAGTAGCGATCGATCTGCAGCTGACTCTGTTCATAAACGGCCCGGTGTGCGGGGGGGAGCTTATGATAGCCTTTGAGAATCGACCAGGGGTGAGGCACATACTGATAAGCGAGGAACAGATCGATGGCGTGGGGATCGACGGTTCGGTCGGCACCGGGAATCTGCAGCAGAGATTTCAATTCGCTGGCAAAACTGAGTCGATCTGCTTCGTGACGATAAAAGAGTGGTTTCTGCCCCAGGCGATCGCGGGCGATGAACAGCCGCTGACGGCGTTCATCCCAGATGGCAAACGCGAACATGCCCCGCAGACGTTCAACGCAGGCGGTCCCCTGCTCTTCATACAGGTGGACGATGACTTCGGTATCGGATTCGGTTTTGAACTGATGCCCCTGCTGAATCAGTTCTTTGCGCAGTTCCTGGTAGTTATAGATTTCGCCGTTGAAGACAATCCACACGGTGCCATCTTCATTGGTGAGCGGCTGGTGCCCGGTTCCCAGGTCGATAATCGAAAGACGTCGATGTCCCAACGCGGCACCAATCTCGGAGTGAGGCTGGAAATCGGCGAATGAATTATCGGCAGCAAACAGGATCGATTTCCCGGGAACGTCGGAATGAAAGCCGCCTGCATCATCGGGGCCACGATGTTCCAGTACATTGGTCATGCGCTGGAGCACAGCAGGCGAGATATTTTTGTCTCGCGAGGTCCACGAGGTACCGGTAATTCCACACATGGTAAACGGGTTCTACTCTTCGACTGAAAAGAAATGTCTGGTTGAGTGAGGCGATTATTATTTCGTGAGTACTTCGCGATAGAGTGCAGCGTACCCTTCTGTCATTTTAGCAATACTGAAGTCCTGCTGCATCTTATTTCGAGCGGCGGTACCAAGATCGGTGGCGAGTTGCGGGTCGGCGAGGATGCGTTCAGCATATTGTGCATATCCCGTGCAGTCTCCCACTGAGGTTAAGAAGCCGGTTTCACCATGCGCAACCAGCTCCCTGTTCGGGGGGATATCGCTGGCGATGACTGGGATTCCATATGACATGGCTTCCATCAGGCTGTTGGACTGACCTTCAAAGTCACTGGCCAGCAGAAACAGATCGAACAGCGGAAACAACTGCTTGGCATCCGCGCGGTGTCCCAGGAAACGCACGTTCGGGGTGACCGTATATTTATGGGCCAGTTGTTCCAGCCTGGCTCGCTCGGGACCTTCGCCGATCAGCAGTAGAATGATTTTATCATTCATTTGACGCAGCAACTGCAGTGTCCAGAGCAGGTCTTCAATCCGTTTCTGTCGCGCCAGGCGTCCGACGAACGCCATCAGACGTGCGTCTGCGGGGAGATCCAGCTGCTGGAAGAGTTCCTGGCGGATGGTTTCACTGGGAGTCATTTCCGGGATAGGAATTCCATTCCGGACGACGCGCAGGATCGACGCGGGAACCCCTTTCTCCTCGTAAAAGTCAACGACACTTTGTGAATTGCCCACCAGCAGCGAGGTCTGTGGCAGCAGTCTGCGATCCACGTTGTGCTGCCAGTTGCTTTTCCAGGAATCGACACACCGCTCGGAGACAATCACTTTGGGAACTTTTTGAGTCGTTGCCAGCCGTTTGACAGCCATTCTGCCATAGGAGTTGGCGGCGAATAACCAGGTGTGCAGGATATCGGGCTGCTGCTTCTGAATAGTTTTCTTCAGTGCGCGATACGCGAGAGGATCGAATCTGAAGCGTTTGTTCAAGATCGTGACCGGGATCTCGTGCTGGCGGAGCAGTGTTTCATAGGGACCGCCGCGCGTGAGCGCGATGACCTGGACTTCGAATTCTTCTCTGGGCAGCGATGTGGCGAGCATCGACAACTGTTTTTCTGCGCCGGACTGATCCAGAGTCGGAATGAGGAGACTGACTTTTATCACGGTGGACTGATTCGCAATCATTGCTGGAATTGTTGACGAGTTAGCTCTTTGATCTGAGAGTATAGTATTTTATACTGGCTGTCAGGATCAATGTCTGATCTTAGCGATTTGTCATTTCGAATCATAGATTGAGAGTCCATGATCGTACAGTTTGGATCTGCCCTGATTGAACTGGTTCTGGGAGATATTACCACACAGGAGGTGGATGCGATTGTGAATGCTGCCAATTCCTTTCTGGCAGGCGGAGGGGGCGTCGATGGAGCGATTCACGATGCTGCCGGGCCTGAAATCATGAAAGAACTGGAACGCCGTTACCCGGATGGCTGCCCCACGGGAAGTGCCGTCGCCACTTCTGCCGGCCTGATGGCTGCGCAATTTATCTTTCATGCCGTCGGTCCCGTCTGGGAGGGGGGCGGAAAAAAGGAGAGTCAGCTGTTGCAGTCCGCCTACGAAACCTGCCTGGATCTGGCGGAGCAGAATCGCTGTCGGTCGGTGGCCTTCCCTTCCATCAGCACAGGCGTTTATCGTTATCCTGTCGATCTGGCGGGAGAGATCGCATTACGGACGGTAGCGACCCGACTGGAGTCAACACAGCAGATCAAACTGGTCCGCTTTGTATTGTTTGATCAGGGGACCTTCGGCTGCTATTCACGTATACTGGAAACCATGCTGGTATGAATGGATGACAGAGTCAGTCAGGGAAGAATTCATTGCCTCGGATGGTTACCCTCTGCAGGGGCGCGTCTGGCATCCGGAAGATCAGGCCGCTCGGGTGACGCTGGTGATCCTGCATGGAATTCAGAGTCACTCCGGCTGGTACGAAGCTTCGTGCCGACAACTTTGTGAAAACGGAGCGCGGATTTACTTTTTTGATCGCCGAGGCTCGGGACTGAATACCCGGGATCGGGGACATGCCACGCACTGGCGGCGGCTGGTTCAGGATGTGGTGCAGTTATTATCCCAGATCCGGTTTTACCAGGAACAACAGGGACAGTCTGAACCACTGGTTCTGCAGGGGATGAGCTGGGGGGCGAAACTGGCGGCGGTGATTGCTGCAGAGCGACCTGAACTGATCGACGGGCTGGCGTTACTGTATCCGGGAATCAAAGCAAAAGTGAAAGCCACTGCGCTGCAGCAGCTCCAGCTGTCACTGGCGGAGCGACTGGGGATCAGAGACAAGCGGGTGCCGATTCCTTTGGATGATCCAACATTGTTTACGGCTGATCCGGACTGGCAGGAATGGATCCGGGATGATCCGCTGGCATTGCATGAAGTGAGTGTCGCGTTCCTGCTGGCGAACCGGGAACTGGACCGCCGGGTCGATGCAGCAGCCGGGCAGATTGGGTGTCCGGCATTCTGTCAACTGGCGGGACAGGATCAGATCATCGATAATCAGGCGACGGAAGCTTATTTCGCCCGCATCAGATCAACACAGAAAACGCTGGTTACCTGCCCCGAGGCGCGACATACGCTGGAATTCGAACCGAACCGCGAAGAGATCACAGCCGATTATATTACCTGGTTGAACGAATTGAATTCTTCTGGAAAGATCTGCTGATTCCGGTCGAATCAGGGCAGACTTTTGAAATGAAGTTCCTAGAATAACAGTATGTTGCAGACGGGCACATTCCGCCTTTTATTCCGATGGATGGATTTATGAAACGACAGACATTGACCGCGTTAACCCTGTTGGTATCCGTACTGCTTTGCAGTCCGACATTGCGAGCCGCTGATCCGGTCAAGGAGAAAGCGGGATCAACTGCAGAAGCGAAATCGAAAGACGCGGACGAACCGGTGGCGTTGAACAGGCAGAAAACGGTTCTGCTGGATCTGCCTCACAAGAAACTGTTGTTGAAAACGCATGTCTGCCTGCAGGAAGGCGTGCTGGAAATGCTGCTGTGTAAAAAGCAGACCAAAGAACATGAATCGATTCTGTCAATTGAATCTCCGGCGACCGCCATTCATGCCGGTCTGCTGGCGATTGGAGCCAAGGTGGGGACGCCCGTCAAATTCACACCCAAGTTTCAGCCTCCCCAGGGACAGGTGTTGAACATCGTGCTGGTGTGGAAAGACAAGGAAGGAAAAGAGCAGCGCGAAGTCGCCCAGCAATGGGTCAGAACGGCGACCAATCGTTATTTCACCGCGAAGCTGGATCGGCTGCCGGAAGGGATTACCATCGATAAAAAAAGTGAGCTGCGATATGACGAGAAATACAAAGAACTGATCTGGTTCGGCCAGATGTCGAAAGAAACCAGGGATGAGTTTCTGAAGAAGTCTGAAGACAAGGCATTTCAGAAAGCGATCGAAAAGTTCTACGATGAGAGCCAGCCACGAGTCATGAAGGCCGAGTGGATCTTTGCCGGCAGCGGTTTTGCCCTGGATGAAATGACGGGGGAAAAATACTACTACGCCGAAAGTGGCGATCTGATCTGCGTCGCGAATTTTCCGACAGCGATCATCGATGTGAATATCGCCAGTTCAGCTTCGGGCGAGGGAAATCTGCTGTTCGAAGCGAACAAGGACAAGATTCCCCCGCGCGGTACGCCGGTAACGATTGAAATCACACTGGCTGATGCGAAATCAAAAGATAAAACGAAATAACCTGATTCCGCTTACTGAATCAGCGCGAACGCCTGTTTCATCGCGGTTGCGGTCGCAGCAACTGCCTGGTCGGCGGGCATTTTTCTTAACGCGGCATTGAACGGTTCGGCTCGCACGGGGCCGTCGTAGTTGAGCTGGTTCAAGGTGTTCAGGAACGTAGCCAGATCGATCACGCCGGTCGCCATGGGGAGTTCGCGTTTCTGATCGATCTGCTGATCGATTTCCAGGCCGGCGGGGGCATCGTTCAGGTCAACGGCTACGATATCGGCATTGGTCAATTTCAGCAGGTCGTCTTTGGTTTCATGGGCGGTGTACCAGTGCCAGCTGTCCAGAATCAGACCGACTCCCTGGACATCAATGGCGGTGATCAGCTCCCGGGCTTCGGGCAGTGAATGAATGAACGGGAACATTTTACTGGACCAGAGGGTTTTCGGGCCGACATATTCCAGGCCGAACCTCAGACCGTGGTCTGCCAGGATCCGGGAGACTTCTTTGAGGCGGCGCGTGTGCTGTTTAAAGTTCTGGTTGTAAGTCAGCTCATCGTGTGTGGGCATGAGCCAGGTACCGGTCCGGGTGACCCCTGCCCTTTGGAGAGCTGCTGAGTTTTCCGGGAGTTTGGCCAGCCCCTGTTTGAAGATGGCATCGGTCTTGCGAAAATCGACGGGCATGCCGGCGGCACTGAAGACCAGGTTTTTCTCTTTCATTTCTGCTTTGAGTTCGGCGAGCTGGCTGTCTGAGAGTTTTCCCAGATAGCCGGCATCCGGTACGACAGCCTCGAATCCGTATTGATGGGCATAGTCAATTGCCTGTCGCTGATCTGCTTTCACACCGATGCGACCGCAGGACAGATCCAGCTTCATTGATGTTTGGGCGGATGCTTTTGAGGGAACTGCCATAAGTGATCTGAGCAAAGTGCCTGTGAACAGAGCGGCAGTAGAAGTTTGAAGAAATGAGCGCCGATTCAGTTTCATGATGCAGACCTTTTTACAAAGGGGAGAAGATATCGGTATCAATGCAGGTGTCAGGTGTCAGCTAAATCATTGTAAATGAATACCTTAGTAAAATAAAACCTCGTATGAATAAATCAGCATCCTTTTGGCGTTCCCTTGTCTTTTGATCGAAATGCAGGCGGTTGTGGGAATGGGCAAAATGCGGTGAGAGTATGGGTTCCATCTAATCTGAACCCCACGCGGATGAAGAGTCAACTGATTAAAAATCGGGCATCAGTTTTACTAATACTCGCCCCGTAAAAATGACGAATTTTTAGTCATAGCCACCCCGAATCAATCAAAATGACGATTTGACAGTGAGGTCGAATCGCAACCTGGAGATGCACAAATCGGGAAATACGCGACGCGCGTATTGTTCTCCGTTTTTGAAGATAGAATCGCCCACGGGTCAGGAGAATTCTGTTTTCAGAGTGATGAGAGCAGAGACTTTATGAAATCAAACATCTGTCAGACGCACTCAGGGATTGCCGTGTGCTGGCCACATCATATCACGACGGGCAAGCCCGGTTTACGTCTTATCACGGATGAATGGATTCCGTTTGGGGAATCCAGTTCAGACAAGACGGTGCCTTGCATTTTCTTACCGAAAAGGAATGGTACCGCATGATGCGCATGCTAAGAATCAGATCAGAACATCATTTTTCAAATGTTATGGCGTCGGCCATCATTTCTGCTGCAATTGGAATTTTATATTTCAGTTTTGACCCCGCTCCCGCTGATGCTGATCCGAATGACGCTGCGATTGTGGCATCCAAACCGGTTCCCGTTCCGGTGATTGCATACAAGCCAACTGATCTGTCTGCACCTCAGCAGTCAGAAAAATCTGGTGAAGCGAAACAGCAGTCTCAACAGGCCAACGGGATGCTCACTGGTCGCATGGCGATTCTGATGAATCAACTGCTGCTGGAAAAAGGCTGCCGCTTGCTGGAATCCATTCCCGATTACACAGCGACCTTTTCCAAACAGGAATTTGTGGGAGGCGAACTGTCTGAGAATCAGGTCATCAACCTGAAATGCCGTCACAAACCCTTCAGTGTTTACATGAAATGGGTTGTCGGCGATAAGGGACAGGAACTGCTGTATGTTGATGGCGAAAACGAAGAAAAAATGCTGGTCAAAATGGGTGGTTTAAAAGGACGGCTGGTCCCTACCTTGAAACTGGATCCTTACGGTTCCCTGGCCATGCAGGAATCACGCTACCCCATTACCAAAGCCGGGATTAAAGCACTGGCGGAAACCATCATCGATTACCGCAAGAAGGATCTCGATGAGAACCTGAATACCGAATGCGTGATGATTCCCAATCAGAAATATGACGGGAAAGACTGTTACTGTTTCATCGCTCATTTCGCCAATCGGAAAGAGTCAGAAAACTACCGCAAATCGATCATCTATATTGACGAGAAAACCTGTCTGCCGATTTTTGTTCGCGGCTTTGGCTGGCCATCAGAAGATCTGGCCAGTGCTTCTGCTGAAGAACTGGATGAAAAGACGCTGATCGAATCGTACTCTTTCACCGATATCAATCTGAAATCGGAACTGGCGACAACGGAATTTGATCATACCAACAGCAACTATCGCTTCCGTCGCTGAGAATTACACTGCTGATTGATGGAAGGCCTGCATCGCCTGTCTGAGACGCATCAGAGTTTCAGATGGGCGATTGCTTCTTCCGGGGGTACGATATAGCTCAGATAGAACGGGCCGAACTCAGCGTACTTCGCAGATGCTTTATCGAACCGCATGGTGTAAACGATCTCTTTGATGGGTTCCGGAGCACGTCCCCAGAGCGTCACGCCCCATTCCCAGTCATCAAAGCCCGTCGAAGCAGTAATGACCTGCACAACGCGACCGGCGAACTTCATTCCGCTCATTCCGTGTTCGGCCATCATGCTGTAGCGGTTGCTGAACTGTTCCATATACCAGTTGGCACCGGGAACGCGGGACTTGTTCATCGGGTAAAAAGTGCAAACGGGAAAATCTGGAAACTCGGGATAGATTCGCTGCTGGTTCATTGCCGGCAGACGACTTTCATAGGCTTTAATCTTGGCCTGGAACGCGGGACTTTCCGGATCGGTCCCTTCCTGCTTGAGTTTCGCGGCAAACTGTTCCAGTGTGGGAACGTATTCTGAGATCTCCGTAATCGAGACGAAGGAATACGTGGGAACCAGAGCGGGCCCCAGTCCACAGCTGCGAATGGCCTGTTTGATACTGTCGATTTTGATCGGGTCCGGATCCATGACCAGTACCTGCAGGTCGGCTTTGTGACCGGAGACAATGGAGGTCTGCATGCGAATCGGTGCGTCTTCCGCATCGGCATCCAGGATGGCTGCCAGTTGCTTGCGCCCTTCTGCCCGTGTTGCCTGGTCAATCTGATTCAACGCGCCCTGGTCGACACGATAGTAGAGATGCAGGCAATGCCAGCCTTCGGTCATAGTAGTAGTCGGGTCGGGAAGTGCTGCTGCTGTATGAGGAGGACGGTTCACGTCTAAGTACCTTGTCTATGAGAAATAAGAGCGTCTATGCGTTGATCGTGCAGAAACAGAGGCGGTGTCTGATTGATACCGCCTGTGAATCTGTTCTGATTATAACGGCGCAGGCGAAATGAGCAAACAGAGTGAAGACTCGGGTTTGAAACTCGCTCCGATTTCTCTACCTCATTTCTTAATCTGCAGCCGACTTTGATCCCAGCCCAGCTTTTTGCTGACTTCGGCGGGATAGCTCCAGTCCTCTGATTTGGCATGCGTTAAGAGCACGGGACTGCGTGTTGCCGCCATGGCGAGTGCCTGGGGAAGATCCAGGTATCGCAGCACATTCAACAGCGCGGGGCCCTTCTGGTGAGAGACGGGTAATCCTTCCAGTTCGAGTGATTCGATTCCGTTTTCGAAGAGCGATGCATACAGACACAGGACGGCTGCATTTCCGCTGCCGTTTAAAGTCAGTTTCGCATTTACGAAGTCTGTTTGTGCCCTCACGATCTGGATCGCGCGGCGGACATCCCAGATCTGCATGCCCTCCAGGGACTGACCCAAGAGATAGAAACGCCGACGAATCTGTACCTGTTTTCGCTCGTTCTGGTTCCATTGACTCAGGCCGATGCCCCGTGGTGCGAAGTAGGCAACGGGAGTTCCGGCTTCCAGAATCTGCTTTCGGAAATCCTGAAACCGTTTTTCACTCTCCCCGGAGGAAGCCTGCTCTGCCTCCCTCCCCGGGAAAAAGGGAAGAATGTGTTTGAAGTCAGTTTCCCAATCGGACTGATTCAGCACGACCAGATTGACATTTTCGATGTTAGAAGAATCGCTTCCTGCAGGCGTCACGATGAACAGTTCGAGTGGCACATGTTTCTGAGTTTCAAAGAAGATGGTTTTCAGTACCAGTCCCTCTTTGGTAACTGATTTTACTTCGGGTTTGATGGCGTCGATTTTTTCAGGCCAGGCGCGGAAGGTTTTCTTCAGCAACTGCTGTTTCCAGCGTTCTGTCTGCTGTTCCCACTCCTGTGTGTCTGCCGGAACGGGGGCGGGATCTGCCAGTTTCACAAAAGACTCCTGGATTTTCGCATTCTTCTGGTCTGCGGGCAGTGTCTGGAAGACTTTCAACTCTTCAGGAGTGTGGAATTTGGTCGCCGCCATTTCGATCAGACTGTCATCCCCTTTGAGAAAATGATTGAACCAGCGGAACGCGTGAATGCGCAGCTCCTGTGTATCTTTATGCGGACCTTCGGTGATCTGCAGACCCAGATTCTGAGGGACGCCATACAGTTCATAAATCTGCATGGCACTGCGGTAAACATCGACGACGCCGTCCAGGGGGAAAATGCTGTCCTTATCGGTGTTCGAAATCAGTAACGGTCGCGGCGCCACGAGGGCAGCCACCTGGGCGTAATCCCATTGATACGTATTGACCATGAACATGCAGTCGCAGTGCCCTTCGATCACGCCATCAATCACATGATTTTTCAAAGAGGTGATGCCGGCAACCGGGACGGCGGCTTTGATGCGTTCATCCAGTGCGGCGATCCACCAGCTGTAGGCTCCGCCACCCGAGCGACCGGTGACGCCCAGCTTCTCGCCATTCACTTCAGGCCGCGACTGCAGATAGTCGAGGGCGCGGATGCAGTTCCAGGCTTCCACTCCTGCGGGAGTGTAACCGCGTGAAAGCCATTCCCACATCCCTTCCCGGTAGGTGCCGTGATGCAGGCCTTCGATTTCGCCCAGCTGCAGTGTATCAATCGTCAGGCAGACATACCCATTGCGGGCGAACCATTCGCCGTGATGCTGGTAATGGACCTTGTTGCCGTAAATGATGCCGTTTTTCTTAACGCCGCCGTGACCGCAGACATACAGGATGGCAGGGATTTTCCCTTCCTGCTTCGCGGGACGATACAGGTTCCCGGTGACGTACAGGCCGGGACGGGACTGAAACGAGATGTTCTCTACGATGAAGCCATCGCTTTCGATCGTGCCTGTGATTTCCGGTTTGAGATCAGTTTTCGCAGGTTGTGGCGAGAGCCCCAGCATTTCAAAAAGCTGTTTGCGGTACGTGACGCGTTTCTTTTCCCAGTCTTCGAGCGACTTGATATTTTTGAGGCTGCGATTGGCCAACTGCATGGTCTGGTCATGAAAGTAATCGCTCAGGTTCTGGTCGGCGGTGCTGGGGCCAATCACTTTGCGAGGATCAGCGGCATGCGAGGCTGTTGTCGCGAGCAGAAGTGTGAGGAGGGTCAGCCAGAGAAACGGGCGGCGGTGTGAATTCAGAGCCATGATCATTCCTGTCGTCAGCAGAGGCGGGAAACGGGAGAGTGTGTAATTCCTTAATAAGGGTAATTATTGTACCAGTGCCCCTCTCGTCTGTCAGCAGAAGGGAGCAAAAACCTGTCTGATGTGCATTAATAGTTGATCAGGCTGTGAGGGCTCAGAGGAAGATTTCTTTCTCATGGATTTTGCTGTGGGGGACGATGCCGGCCCGCTGTGCTTCTTCGACCAGTTCCGCCCCTGCCCCGCGATAAGCGTACAGCGCTTCGCCTGGACTGACATGCTGATTCCAGCGAGACTGGAAGATGTCGACCAGACTTTTGTTGCGCGCGAGTGTCGCCGGGACCGCATGCACCATCGCCAGATCGGTTTCCGTCTTGCGAAAAAAACGTCCGAGCAGATCGGGCAGCAAACGTGAAATCCAGGTCTCTGCGATCTGATTGACGTGCCGGGGAATCACATAGCGGGCGCCCTGTAAAGGGCCGAACACCTGATTGACGGCGGAAAGGAACAGCTCGCAGTCTGCCTCCGATGCCTTATCCAGAAAGACGCGAATGTAGTTCCCCGATCGCGCACCGATCTGCAGTGAGGATTCGTGCGAAAGCTGCCCCGCTTCCTGTAACGATTCCAGAACGGCACGGCTCACCGCTTTGGTTAACGATTCCGCCGACCAGGGAGAACGCAGACCCTGAAACGGCATGAAGCCCCAGCCGGACCCTTTGCGGCTCGAACTGTTGATCTCAATCGATTTTAACGGGATGCCCTGATAGGGGTCGCCGATCTTCCAGAGCTTGCGGGATTCAGCGCGTTTGGTGGAACGGGTCAGCATATCGCTGTTGAGCAACTGAACTGATTCTTCCAGACCTTCCGGCTTGAGTTCGGTAAACGCGGCGTGAACGTGTCCGACCCCTTTTTCGATCAGTCCGTCATCGGTGACACCAAACAGGCGGCAATGTTTTTTGTTGAAACGTTCGTAGTCGTCCAGCCCCTTCGTGAACTCGGGGGCAATGCAGACCACGTCCCAGTTGTTGGCAACTTTTTCCGGCTGATCGGGATCGAGGCGAAAGGAACGGCCCCGTAACTGATTGACGGTCATCGATGTCGTCACGGTGGTCAGGTCGATGAGCACGTTGATCTTGTTCGCATCCCAGCCTTCCCCCAGCAGGCCGCGAGTACCGACCAGACAGCGGGTGATGCCTGCCTGGAACAGATCAGTAATCATCTCGACGTACACACGCGGCGACCACTGGGAACCGCTGCCGTTCAGCAGGTCGAAGCCGTCAAAGGGCTCGCGACTCAATGTGACATCGATGTTGCGGGCCTGCAGCCACTCTTCTGCCCTGCTCTGCAGCTGATCGGCGATGTCGTCGTCCACCAGCACGCTCGAGCCGGTCAACAGTACCGGGTTCAGCCAGTCGGTGGGCGGATTACTCACCAGTTCTTTGAAGGCGGCAATTGCGCCACCTGCTTCTTCATCGAGCAGGTGTTCCACTTCGGCGGAAGTGGCTGACGTTTTTTCGAAATCAGCGATCACCACGGCACGAATCTGTTCCTGCAGGTTTTCGATTTCCTGACTGAGAATCGGAACCAGCGCGTTGATTTTATTTCGCGAATACGCAATCACGCGACCGACGGGAGACGCACACGCCTGACAGCCTGTTTCAGTGATCTGCAGTCCCAGCAGGCGAAGCTGGTCGATGGCCTGTTGCGCCAACTCCTGATCAGCCTGCGAGGGAGAACGGCGGAGACGATGCCGAATGTACCGATCGAGTACCGGAGCCCAGTAGTTCAGGCGGGGAATGTCCTCTTCGATCAGATCGCCGGAAAGGGGCGGCACATGCGCGGGAAGCGCAACGCTTCGTTCCTGCAGAAACAACCGCGAAGCTTGCGCGAGTGCCGGGTCGCGGCGTTCAAAGGTCGCCCAGTCTTCAACCTTGCCCGAAGGAAGATCCAGATTCGTCAGCACCTGCAGCAGCCAGTCCTGCATCGGTTCAGCACGTTCAACGGGGGGCCGTTCCTCGGTTTCTGAATCAGGGGAAGTTTCTGATTTTGGCTCCGCTTCTGCTGCGGTGATGCGAGGCGTACACAGCGTTTCCATAATCAGCTGCAACTGGTCGTCGGTGTTGGCGACGTACGACAATTCTTCGGGCGTCGGTCTCACGAAGTAAGCCAGGTCCTGATACGGGGCCAGGTAACCATCTTTGACGACCGCGGGGATCGGGACCTCGTAATCGATGGGACCGAAGAAGTCGTTGTAGCGGTCGATGTCTTCCGGGCGTTTTCCCTTTTCATCGGGAGGCGTTGCCGTCAGGCCGATGATGACCGGCTGATCCAGATAGTCGTGTGCATCAGCCAGCACCCGACCCCAGTGCCCCATCAGGTGATGACATTCATCGAGGATGATCAAGCCGAGCCCCAGTTGTTTGAAGTTTTCCAGAGTCTCCTGCGACGAATCGTGCAGCATCTCCAGCGCGTTCCCTTTGAGGATCGCAGCGTCGCGTACCGCTTTGCGATAAACGCGCATTCGTTTCTCAAAGTAATCGGGATTATGCACTTTGAGGTCGTTGATCCAGATCTGGGCTTCCGCCGGGTCCTGTGCCTGTTCCTTATAAATGAGGACATCCACCCAGAAGTCGATCGCGTCGGCTTCGAGATCGGCGTCCCCCTGTCGCGGCAGCGTGACGGACTGGTAGGTCAGTGAAGTCAACAAGGCGCTGCTGTTCGTTTCGGTCGAAACCAGTTGATGTGGTGCAAGCGAAGACTGAAACAGGTCGGTGCGGGCGGCCCACTGGGACTGAATCGCAGAATTCGGTGAAAGCACCAGCGCCGGTTTGCGGATGTGCTGCGCCCAGAGAAACAGTCCTAATACCGTTTTGCCGGAACCGGGAGGCGCGACGATATGCAGACGCTTCTGACCGGCGGCCAGCTGCTGTTCGACAACGGCAATCGCCTCGGCCTGGGAGGGGCGGAGTTGTCCCTGAAACCGGATTTCAGGAAAACCGTCGCTCACGGGTTCTCCCCGGAATCGGTGGATGTCGTTCGGGATGTCTTGTCCTGATAACCATCGGGGTGCTTCTGAAACCAGTTCCAGGCGGACTGAATGATGTCTGTCAACGCGGTGTGGCGGGGCGTCCAGCCCAGTTCGCTGCTGATTTTTTCGTGAGAAGCAGATAGTATCGGCGGGTCACCGGGACGGCGGGCCTGGTATTCAATGGGGATTTCACAGCCGGTCACCTGCTCTGCCGTCTTCACGACGTCGAGTACAGAGAATCCGCTCCCCAGTCCGACATTGTAGAACCGGTTGGCCTGCGGCGTGAGTGCGTTCAATGCCAGCAGATGGGCCCGGCAGATGTCTTCGACATGAATATAGTCGCGGATACAGGTGCCGTCCGCGGTCGGGTAGTCGTTCCCCAGGATGGTCACATGCGACTGTTTGCCGAGTGCCGTATTCAGGCAGTTGGGAATCAGGTGTGTTTCGGGATTGTGATCTTCTCCCAGCGAACCGTTCATCGAGCAACCGGCGACGTTGAAGTACCGCAGGCCGATAAACCCGAAGTTGGGATAACTGCAGGCACAGTCGGTCAGAATCTGCTCGATGAAGAGTTTCGACCAGCCGTATGGATTGATGGGACTTTGTGCGCTTGCTTCGGTGACGGGAATCTGTTCCGGAATGCCATAGGTGGCGCAGGTGGAACTGAACACAATCTGGCTGACGCGCGACTGTCGCATCGCCTGCAGCAGTGAGAGCGTGCCCGCGGTGTTGTTGGCATAGTAAGGCAGCGGGTTTTCGACCGATTCGCCGACATAGGCGAGGGCCGCGAAATGAATCACCTTTTCGATCCGCTGCGACTTCATGACATCGATCAGTTCATCGGTCTCGCCCAAATCAAGCTGAAAAAACGAGGCCTGGGAAGGAACCGCTTCCCGGTGTCCGCGGGACAGGTTGTCGATGACACATACTTTCTGCCCGGATGCAAGCAGTTGCTGAACACAGTGTGAGCCGATATAACCCGCGCCGCCGGTAACAAGGATCGTCATGAGGTCTTCTTAAAGTGAAAGTCAGTCGAGGTTTATTGAAAGATGATTTACGTTGTATTCCAAAACGGGTACGATAACAGTAGCCATCGGTCTTTGAATCGATCATGCTGAGTGATTCCTGCCATACATTAGCTGTTTTTCAGTCATCGGTAAATCAGATGTCGCAAAATAATCCCAATTCCGACTCGCAAAACTCCGAAACCATTCCGCTGCAGCAGACTCCGGGCGTGGAAGTCTCCGCCGAAGTGGAACCGGCCAAAGCGGTGACGGAGCAGGATCTGCGCGTCAAAGAAAAGAAAAAGCCGCCAGCGAACCAGCGGCTGGTCTCACTGGACGCCTATCGCGGCTTCGTGATGCTGGCGATGGCGTCAGGCGGCCTGGCGATTGCCAGTGTGGTCCATAATTCTCCCGAAATACTCGACAAGTATGACGGGACCCAGTGGGACTCCTCCTGGAAAACACTCTGGCAGACCCTGTCCTATCAGTTGAGCCACGTCGAATGGACGGGGGCCGGCTTCTGGGATCTGATTCAGCCTTCGTTCATGTTCATGGTCGGCGTATCGATGCCCTTCTCCGTGCGCAAGCGCAAAGAAAAAGGGGATTCCACATTCAAGATCTGGATGCATGCACTCTTTCGCGCCGTGCTGCTGGTCGCGCTGGGGGTCTTTCTCTCCTCGCAGTCCGGGCCGCAGACAAATTTCACGTTCGCGAATGTCCTGTGTCAGATCGGACTGGGATACCTGGTGGTCTTCTTTTATGTGAACCGCTCGTTCATGACACAGATGATTGGCATGGTCACGATACTGGGGGGCTACTGGTTCTTTTTCTATCAGTACATGCCTCCTGAAGACGAACTGGCGGCCGTCAAAACCTACCTGAAGGAAGTTCAGCATAAGGACGAAGCGGAGTGGTCGCAGTTCTCCGGGATCGGCAGTGCCTGGAACAAACATACCAACGCGGCAGCGGCCGTGGATCGTCAGCTGTTAAACATGTTTCCGCGGTACGATAACCCCAAAGACGATCCCGACCAGGGAGATACCTTCTGGGTGAATAACGGCGGCTACCAGACATTGAATTTCATCCCGTCAATTGCCACGATGCTGTTTGGCCTGATGGCGGGACAGCTGCTGATCTCCAATCGGGGCGATAACATGAAGGTCATGCGGCTGCTGCAGGCGGGGCTGATCTGCTTTGGTGTTTCGATGCTGCTGGATACGTCGATCTGGCCGGTGAATATCAGCAACTGGGAATGGCATCTGGTGCCGATTGTGAAACGCATCTGGTCGCCTGGCTGGGCCATTTTCAGCGCGGGCTGGGCCTTCTGGTTCCTGGCGGTCTTTTACTGGATCATCGATGTCAAAGGCTACAAAAAATGGGCCTTCCCGTTTGTGGTGGTCGGTATGAATTCCATCGCCATGTACTGCATGGCCCAGCTGATTCGACCCTGGATCCAGAAATCACTCAAGATCCATCTGACCACATTCGATCAGGCGACCGGCTGGTCGGTGGGCGGTTCACTGTTCAGCGCCGACTGTCCGTATGCTCCCATTGCGGTCTCGGCGACCGTGCTGTTCGTATTGTGGCTGATCTGTCTGTGGATGTATCTGCAGCGGATCTTCATCAAGATTTGATCGGAATTGCCTGAAAACAGGCTGGCTTTGCTTGCACGGGCTGCGGAATGCCTATAGAACACGTTCACTTTCAATGGATTCATTCGAAACAGAAGAGAACAGAAACAGACGATCATGAGCGAAAACGAAGCCTCCCGCGAACTGCTGGAAACATTTGAGAACCCCCACCCCAACCGCGACTATGTGATGGAAACCGTGTGCCCGGAATTCACATCGGTCTGCCCCAAAACCGGCCAGCCCGATTATGGCACGCTGATCATCACGTACATTCCGGACAAGGTCTGCTTCGAGCTCAAGTCACTGAAAATGTATCTGCAGAGCTACCGCAACGTCGGTGCCTTTTATGAAGACGTGACCAACCGCATTCTGGACGATCTGGTCGCGATCACCGATCCCCGCTGGATGGAACTGCGGGCCGAGTTCACTCCCCGCGGCGGCATCAGCAGCACGGTCACCGTTTCGCATCACAAAGAACCGTCGGACGACTGATTCAGCGTTTCAGCTGCGATAACACGGGATGATTGCTGCGGAGGTGGAATTCGAGTTCCTGCCGCGCGGTCGTCCAGTCTTCCTCGAGCAAGGCGTTGAGGATGCGCTGATGCTGCTGGATTTCCTGAATTGCGGCGGCGCGGTCGTTTGATTCCCAGAGGAACAGCAGATCGAAATAGCGGCCGTGCCGATCGAAGAAACTGATGATGTAATAGTTGTCCGACTGCTTGATCAGATATTCGTGCAGACTGTTGTCGATCTGCAGCGGTTCGTCATCCGTAGCGGGGACCTGGTTGCCGGCGAGGATCTTCTGCAGCACACTTCGGTCGAGGCTCCCTTTGGAGAGCTCGAGCGCCTTGAGTTCGAGGACCACGCGGACTTCGATAAAGGCATCGAGATCGTGCTGATTGAACGACCGCAGTTTCCAGCCGCGCCGGGGGACATGTTCCAGCATACCGTCCCCTGCCAGGCGATTGAAAATATTTCGCAGGCTGGTGCGGCTGATTCCATATTTTTTCGCAGACGCCATTTCCCGCAGAAACAGAGCCTCCCCTTTGAGGCTCATCGTAAGCAGGTCATCGGTGATCCGTTTGAAATGATCTTCGGGGGGCGCCGGCTGCGGTGACTTTGCCGCGGTTCGCGCATCGCCGATCCGGTCACTGTTGACGCAGAGCCGCCGATTCTTTTCACGATAGAGATAGCCTTCTTCGATCAGCTCATTGATGGCGTGATAGATGGGGGTGACGCTGACCTTGTAATGATCCGAGAGCGCAGCAAGCGTCAGCGATTCCGGCGGCAGCTCATCCCGCGACAGCCGCGCAATCAGATCGGCTTTGATATAACTGGTGAGTGTCAAAATCTGCATCATCGCCCCTCGGTCGAATACCTGTCGAGGCGATTGTATGTGATATTGGTGACAATGTAAATGGTGGGCTTTTGATTCCAGCGTGATGATAAACCGGATATTTTTTCTGGTTGAAAGAAATTTAATTTTTAAGCACTTATTACACATAAGTTTACGAAGTGGTTTTGGGTTGACTACTTGATTTTGTTCACGCAATATGTTATGGTAGGGTCTTGATTACTGCACATCATGTTGTGTGTTGGGAAATGGAAGTTCTTAATTCTACTAAATGTATTCAGGAGGAATCTCTATGTCATTGCCACCTATTCCACTCGATGATTTCTTTAAAAACATTGAGAGCAAAGGGGCGGCCGATGTCCTGTCCACTATGCAGACGAAGTTGCTCTCAGCAGTAGAAGTTGCAAAAACAGCTTATATTGAACAGAAGGCTGCAAAGAATAATGCAGGCAAAGGTTTTGGGGCCCCGGAGCCAGAGCAGGCAGCACGCGTTGCTTTTCTGGAGAATTTGCAGTCTTAAGCATTCGGTTTTTCGCTGACCTTCAAAGTTATGGGGAGAGGACTTGAGGGAATCTTTTTCTATTTCATGGAGGTTTAATTAGAGATGGAATCTAAAGTTATTAACGAGCTTGGACCTACTGATTTTGTTGGTGAAAATTCGGATGATAGCCTTACAGTTAAGAGTCGAGAGATTGCGACAGAAATAAAGTCAGACACTAATTCAGAAATACACTGCGTGAGTATATCGAATTACATGGATTCGCCCATAGCTACTTTCCAGTGTGATACAGTTTTAACAGGATGCACGGTCGATTCCATCACTGATACCGGCATAGACGAAAAAGTCACATCGGTACGGAATGATTCAGAGCAACAACAGATCTTTAAACCTTTCAGTGAAAATGAATCGTATACATTATCCACTGATTATATTAACTCGGTAGAGGATCGGTATGTTCCAGCAGACCCACGCGTTATCACCCGGTCAATGATGCAGCTAGAAGAGTTGCATAACGCCGTTCAGTGCTGTCGTAATAGAGAAGTAATAGCAAGATCCAGAGTATCCAAGTCAAGGTACATGAGGCTTGCCGGTTCTATTTCAGCTACTGTTGGAAGTGCTGGTGTTCTGGCATCTTTAGCCACAACATGGCCTGCAGCAACTATTTTCACTGGCTCACTCGCGTTGATAGGTTCACTCGCAAGCTTAGGTTCTGAGCACTTCCAAAACAAGGACGACAAGGATAGTACAGATTTAATCGATCTGAATTTTCAGTTTTCCGATGCTCGTTTCCAAGCGGAATCATTAATCAACGAGTTTAATATTCTCCTCAATAACTACCCACAAAATTCGGATGAAGCAGCCCTTGTAGAATTATGTAAACTGTCAAAATCAATTTGCAAAAAAATCAATAAGTTGGACGCAAGGATCGTGTGAATCCAGGTAACTGTTTCGTGAAATGGAGCTATTGTCATGGGACCGTTCAAGTGAGTTACATGTTGTGTATAGGAGATGTTTTCACTAACATCCTTGAGCAATAGAGGCATTTGTTGGGAAACAAAAAATTTCAAGCAGCTATGGTTCTTGCTGGCGCTGTTCTGATACCCATTACTCTAGTCGCAGGGGCAACGCAACTTTTCTCCAAATAAACGCAGAGACGCCGGGGAGAGTCGAACTCCTGACCTGCGCATTACGAATGCGTTGCTCTTATGTCTGAAGCTTCGCTTGTGTTCAGGTGGATAGTGTGGCATGATGGGGGCGGGCTGATTCAGGCTGTTCTGTTCCGGCCCTGGTTCTGGCACACGCGTGTCTTCTTTAATGTGTGTCGCACCTTTTTTCAACTTCCTGCTACGGAAGTCAGGGGGAGTTGCTGTGACGCGGTTATTTGTGAAGCTGGCTGTGTTGGTGGTTGTGGTTGCGCTGTTCGGATTCAATCGGAGCCACAAAGTTGAGAAGCAGGCGAAGCCGTTTGCGGTGATGGAGAATGCGGGGGCCGTCCACAGCCTGTATAAGGAACTGCCTCTGACGGAAATCACCCGGGCGCTGCCGTCCGGTTCGGTGGATGCGATTGACGTGGATACCCGGTATCCCCAACATGTGATCGGCATTGTCGAAGTGACTTATCCGAACGGGAGACCACAGCGGTTTCAGACCACGTTCAAAAGCAGCGCGGGAAAAAGCATCGTGAAACAGTGGCAGCCCGCCGAAGGAAATCCGGGGCCAACCGCGACCGGGCTGTTCATGCTGCCTGAAACTGTCGTCGCGGGAACAACGCAGGTGCAGACAGTCGACTGATTTGTGAGAGTTAGTGCATGGACGGTTTGATGAAACAAGCGAGACGCAGCGGTTTCACGAAGTGGGAAATCCTGGTTGTTGTGTTGGTTATCATGGGATTAAGCGCCCTTGTTTTACCTGTCGTACGTCGAAGTAGAAACCCCAAAGGTCCCCACGGGAGGATGATTCCTGTTGTTGCGCCGAATGAACAGAATCGAGTTGCTCATCCCACGGGGCTGTCCATCATCGCACCATTGAACTGGGACCAGTCACAGACTTCAGTTGTGCACGACCCGATACTCAGTATTTCGCCGCGTGGTACTCCGGGCCGACGTGTAAAGTCACTTTTATATATTTCAAAACATAATATCCCTCCTGAAGAAGAATTAGTACATTATTCGAAATTGAAATTTCAGAATTATCCTGCCTATGAAAAGATGGCCATTACACGCGAATATATGTTCGATGATGGAGCCCAGTCAGAATACGACCTCTACATCAACCGGGATGGTGAGTGGTGGCATGTTAATTTTTTAATTTCTGATGAAATGACCGCATTACCTGCTATGATGCGCGAGTACATTAATACGTTACAATTTCCTCCAGCCGAACCAGGCGCTCCATGAGTTGCGGCTTTCCGCCTGAATCGTGAGGCAGTATCACTATGGAAAATCAACGTAACGAAATTGAGGAGTCGTTTCCTCCCGTCCCTGCCTGGAAGCCTGACTTCCGGTCGGAGTATGCTGAACTTGTTGAGCGGTTTGCGTATTACACGGACCGGGACAAAGATTTTCTGATTCTCAAATATGGCACGATTGTGCTGCTGGAAAACGGTCTGGACGATGCGGCCGCCGAGGAATATGCAAGGGAGGTCGTGACCGAGATCTTTGAGTACCACCCGGATATGAATCCGCAGAAGATGGATGACGGGAACGTGCTGGTGTTTTACAATTATCCCGCGTTCAACGTGGTACTGGAAAAACTGGCCCGGGAACACTGGATTGCCATTGACCAGAATCATCAGCAGGGCCTGTGTCCGGATGAAGTCTTAATGACGCCTCTGGGGAATAATCTGTTTGATGACTTCGGGAAAAAAGCATTGTACGGCAGATGCTGTTTTTTCATGGATGCCCAGGAGTTTGAAGTCCAGGACGTGATTCGTAACGCTGCCTGAATTCACATGAGATTGATTTAGGACGCTCTGTTCAGAGAGAGACCCCATGAGAAATGCACGAATATCGAAATGCCAGCCAGGGATTGACTTTTGATTTTTACGAGATCGATTCAGTGAAATATCCGTCGATTACCAAAGCAGTCGCGAAACAGTTTCAACTGGAACCAGTGGGGGAACTGGTGATCGGCGCGGATGAACTGTTTCAGGAATATCAGCGGGAGGGTCTGCGTGTCGGCCTGGAATGGGATATCTGGTCGGGCTATATCGTGGTTGCGAATACGGAAGCCGCAGAAGATCTGACGCGGGACATTGCGACGTTTATTGAAGCACGGTTTCAGGGTTGAGTGCGTGTTGTCTTTCCCAGACGGGGTGGCACCGAATGCAATTCGGTGTTGTCGCAGACAACGGGATGTGGCAGGGTGACTGCTGTCTGGTGAGGAATCGTTTCTTGCTCTGGTAGCGATAGTGAGTCGGATTCCTCTGATTAAATCGAACTCTGGAACTGCGACCTCCTGCTCGCTGCGCTCGGCCCGAATTTTATTCGGGCCCACCCTTTTTTGTTGTTCGGGTGTCGATATTTCTTTCACTGGTGGCGAGCCACCAGTGCCACCCGGGGTGTTTTATTGATGTTGTTTCATCGCAGTTGGATTACCCGGACATGCAGATCGATTCACATTCTCTGTGAGGACTGCCTGTTATATTAGAAAGTCGTGGGTGGCACCGAATGTAATTCGGTGTTGTCGCAGACAATAGGAAACTGACGGGGTGCACCTGCAAGTCAGGTGACTCTCTTCGATTCCAGTTAGCAGTTGGGTTGGACAGCCGGTGCTGATTTGCTTGCTTGCTCTGACAGTTTCCTGCTCGCTGCGCTCGGCCTGAATTGCATTCGGGCTCACCCTCCCTCCCCCACAAAAAAATATGGTTGTTCTTCATCTAAAAATAGTAAGGAGTATTATGTTTGTTATTAAAAAGGAATGCAGTGCGTTACAGGAAATGGATCCGGTTGAGTTGGAGCGCGGTCAACAACAGAGTGAAGCCGATATTGCGGCGGGACGACCTGTGTTGTATATCCAGACGCGCAGTCGCTGGGGAGAACTGCTGACGTACCTGATGGCCGAACGTTTTCAGGTGACGGTAGAGCATATCAGCGATATGACCACTCATCAGCAGAATTCGTATCGGGCAGGATATAATTTCGTCACGGCTCAGTATATCGACCGAACTTTTGGTGCGGGGGCTTGTCAGAGTGTAGAAGATGCCGTTGACTGGTTTCGTTACTATCATTATCGACTCCATTTTCATCCTGAGGAGAATAATCCTCTGCGTGATTTCTGATGCATGCTATTAAGTAGACAACAGGATGCTGACGGGGAAGATTTCGAATTCAGAGTAAGTATTGGGAATCGGTTTTCGCATTGGCTGGTTGCCATTTATTGAGTTGAATGATGGCACTGTTTGTTTCCTGCTCGCTGCGCTCGGCCCGAATTACATTCGGGCCCACCCGCTGAAAGGTGAGCTGGAGTATGGTACTGGGAATGAAATGACGATTTATTTCTACACAAAAAACGATACGTACGGTGAGTTTTCGAATTTTTCGCCGCATGGAGTGGAACTGGATGGATTCTGGTGGCCGACGGTCGAGCATTATTTTCAGGCGCAGAAGTTTGCAGAGGCAGACTACCGCGAACGTATCCGGAATGCGCACAATGCGAAACAGGCTGCGAATCTGGGACGGAGCCGCAAGGTTCCGCTGCGGGCTGACTGGGAAGAGGTCAAGGAGGGGATCATGTACCAGGGAGTGCTCAGGAAATTTCAGACACACGCGGAACTGAAGATTCTGCTGCTGTCGACCGGAGAACAGGATATCGTGGAGAATGCACCCGGTGATTACTACTGGGGTTGCGGCAAGGACGGCACCGGGCTCAATCGGCTGGGGGAGATCCTGGTGCGGGTCCGTGGGGAACTTCGGGAGGCTGAGTGAAGTCCATGCTATTTCAGGTTGCTGGGTGGCACCGAATGCAATTCGGTGTTGTCGCAGACAACGGGAGGTGGCAGGGAAGACTTCTGATTCAGAATATGTTTTGTGAAGCTGTTCCTGCATTGGGTGGAAATTAAGGGCTGAATTGCTTGCCTTCTCTGACAGTTTCCTGCTCGCTGCGCTCGGCCCGAATTTTATTCGGGCCCACCCATTTTTGGGATTCGGGTGTCGATATTTATTTCACTGGTGGCGAGCCACCAGTGCCACCCGGTCGAATCAAACTATGCGAGGATTTTGTCGATCACGGTGCCGTGGACGTCGGTCAGGCGGTAGTCGCGGCCCTGGTGTTTGAAGATCAGGCGCTCGTGGTTCAGGCCCATGCAGTGTAATAGCGTAGCGTTGAGATCGTGGATGTGGACCGGGTTTTCGGCGACGTTGTAGCAGAAGTCGTCGGTGGCACCGTAGGAGATGCCGGGTTTGATGCCGCCGCCGGCCAGCCACATGGTGAAGCAGCGGCCGTGATGGTCTCTGCCGTAATCGGTGCTGGTGAGAGTACCCTGGCTGTAAATCGTACGACCGAATTCACCGCCCCAGACGATGAGGGTATCATCGAGCAGACCGCGCTGCTTGAGGTCGGTCAGCAGCGCTGCAGTGGGCTGATCGATGTCGCCACATTGCAGGCGGAGATCACTGGGGAGGTTGTAATGCTGGTCCCAGCCGCGATGGTAAAGTTGAATGAACCGCACACCCCGCTCTGCCATGCGACGGGCCAGCAGGCAGTTGGCGGCGTAAGTGCCCGGCTTGCGGGAGGCGTCGCCGTAGAGTTGGAAGGTCTGCTCGGTTTCACTGGAGAAGTCGGTCAGGTCGGGAACCGAGGTCTGCATGCGATACGCCATTTCGTATTGTGCGATGCGGGTCTGGATTTCGGGATCGCGGTAATCGTCGAACTGTCGTTGATTGAGTTGGGAGAGCCCGTCCAGCATGCCGCGACGGCTGGCGTCGTTGATGCCCGGCGGATTGGAGAGGTACAACACCGGATCGCCGTTCTTGCGGAAGTTGACACCCTGGTGGCTGGAGGGGAGAAAGCCGGTGCCCCACAAGCGCGCATACAGCGGATCTGCCGGTCGCGAAGCACTGCCGTCGGAGATCAGGACGACGAACGAGGGGAGATTCTGGTTCTCACTGCCTAAGCCGTAGCTCGACCAGGCGCCGAAACTGGGGCGCCCCGGTTGCTGGTGGCCGGTCTGCATCAGGGTGACTGCGGGGTCGTGGTTGATGGCTTCGGTGTGCATCGATTTGATCACGCAGACATCGTCGATCACGCGCGCGAAGTGCGGTAGCGCATCGCTGACCCAGGTGCCGCTCTCGCCATGCTGCTGGAAACGGAACTGATTGGGGGCGGCGATAGGGAACGACTTCTGGCTGGAGGTCATGCCGGTCAAACGCTGATCGCCGCGAACGGAATCGGGGAGTGGCGACGAGTTCAACTGCTTGAGTCGGGGTTTGTAGTCGAAGAGTTCCATCTGCGACGGGCCGCCATGCATGAAGAGATAGATGACCCGTTTGGCTTTGCCCGGAAAATGCGAACTGGTAACTGACGGCGATTCACCGGCGAACAGACCCGGGTTGAGCAGTGAACCGAGCGCGGCGGCTCCGATGCCGGTCGCGTTGCGACGGAAGAACTGGCGGCGGGTGAATTCGTGTTGTCTGTCGTTCAGGTCAATCTGCATGACGGTTTCCGGGTGAACGCGGTTATTGTTTGGTCAGGGTTTCATCCATGTTGAAAATTGTGCTGGCCAGCATGGTCCAGGCAGCGAGTTCGGTTACTTCCCGAGTTTTGTCGACCGGAGTTTCGCCGACACTGATCAGCTTTGCTGCGGCTGCAGGATCACGTTGATAGACGCTGGTCTGCTGCTGGAGAATGCGGCTGAGAATCTGTTGTTCTGCTTCCGCGGGCTCTCGACTGGTGGCAGTGCGGAACAGAAAGCGAATGCGTTCGGCGTCGGTTGTCTGCTTTTTTAAGGTCTGTGTGGCAAGGACGCGGGCGGCTTCGATGTAAGTGGGATCGTTCATTAACACCAGTGCCTGGAGGGGCGTATTGGTGCGGGGGCGAGACACGGTGCAGGTTTCGCGTGTGGGGGCGTCGAAGGCCATCAGACCGGGGGGCGGGCTCTGACGCTTCCAGTAAGTATACAGGCTGCGGCGGTAGAGTCCGTCGCCAGTGCTCTGTTCATAGGAGACATTGCCGTCATAGGAGACCGCTTCCCAGAGTCCGGGGGGCTGATACGGTTTGACGCTCGGTCCCCCCTGCTTTTCCACGAGCAGGTCGCTGATCTGCAAAGCGTTGTCGCGAACGGTTTCAGCGTCGAGTCGGAAACGGGAGCCGCGGGCCAGCAGACGGTTTTCGGGATCACGTTCGTAAAGTTTCGGTGTGACGCGCGAGGACTGCTGATAAGTAGAAGAGAGTACGATCTGCTTCAGCAGGTGTTTGACGTCCCAGCCGCTCTGTTGGAATTCCGTAGCCAGCCAGTCGAGCAGTTCGGGATGACTGGGCCATTCCCCCTGCGAACCGAAATCGCCGACCGTTTTGACGAGCCCTACGCCGAACAACTGCTGCCAGAGCCGGTTCACATAGACGCGGGCGGTCAGCGGATGCTGCGGGCTGGTGAGCCAGCGGGCCAGGCCGAGACGGTTCTGCGGGAGTTGCGGGGAAAATGCGGGCAGGACCTGCGGGACGGCGGCGGTGACTTTTTCGCCATGCTGATCGTAGACTCCTCGTTTGAGGATAAAGGTCTCCCGCGGTTTATCGTTTTCGTGCATGACCATCGTGGTGGGGATGCGCTTCTGCAGTTTTGTCAGTCGGCTGCGGAGTTCATCCAGTTGTTTCTCGGCGGTGCGCAGGGAAACGGGGGCGGCGGTTTTGAGGAAATACTCACGGAGTTCCTGCTGCTGTTGTGTGGTCCGTTTTTCAGCGGGGAGGGAAAGCAGAGTGCTGAGGAACTGTCCGTCTGCGAGTTCCCGGGCTTCGTCTGCGGAAAAAGCACGTTCGTAGATGCGCAGGTCGTCGAGTGCTCCTTTATAGAAGGCGCTGGTACTGCGGCGGCCGATGCGGAATGGCTGATCGACGGTGATGTCCCCTGTCAGACTGTCGTACGGGACTGAGGTGGTTTGCGGTTCACCGTTGAGATAAATGTGAACGCCGGCGGCGGTGGATGAGCCGTCATAGGTGACGAGCAGATGCTGCCAGCGACCGGTGCGGATGCCGGCGTCGGTGACGATCTGGATGGCGTTGGAGTTCCATTTGTGAATCAGGTGGACGGAGAGTTTTCCTTTGCGGATCATGATGTCGAAGCCGCGCAGGTGGTTGGAATCGTCATTCTGCGAGAGCAGACAGATGGGGCCGCCGGACGCAGGGTTGATCCAGGCAGCGAGGGTAAACGGTTTGTCGCGGTGGAACCGGAACGGCGTGTTGCTTTCCAGGAGTGTGGTGCCATCGAATTTTGCGGCTTGGTCGACAAAGCCGGGCGTGATTTCGACCGGTCCCAGAGCAGTCAGCGACTTATCGGTTTTCAAATCGTCCAGCGGTTCATAAACGACCAGTTGATCTGCTGAGGGGGGCGTGAGCCGGCTGAGTACGGTCTGTTCCCACTCTTTCTGTTCTGCCTGCAGTTGTTCCTCGCGCTGTTGCTGTTGTTGTTCCAGCGCTGCAAGTTCGTCTTTGAGCTGCTGTTCGCGGGCCAGATATTCTCTGGAAGGAATCTTGAGGATCGGTTTCGCATTGCCGGCGGTGCCTGTATTACCGGTTTCGGGCGTGTTGTTGAAGAAGGCGAAGAGCTGGTAGAACTCTTTCTGAGAGAGGGGATCGTATTTGTGATCGTGGCAGCGGGCACAGCCGAAGGTCAGCCCCATCCAGACCGTGGAGGTGGTGTCGATCCGGTCGACGATGTATTCGACGCGGTATTCTTCATCGATGATGCCGGTCTCCAGGGTGGTCATGTGATTGCGGTGGAAGCCGGTGGCGATGAGCTGGTTTTGTGTGGGATCAGGCAGCAGGTCGCCCGCCAACTGTTCGACAGTAAACTGATCGAAGGGCATGTTCTGATTGAAGGCGTTGATGACCCAGTCACGCCAATGCCACATCTCCCATTCTTCGTCAGTGAAATAACCGCTGGTGTCGGCGTAGCGGGCGGCGTCGAGCCAGTAGCGGGCCTGGTGTTCGCCGTAACGGGGAGAACTGAGCAGGCGGTCGACCAGCTTCTCATAGGCTAGAGGAGATTGATCGTTGAGAAAGGCATCGAGTTCCGCAAGCGTGGGAGGCAGGCCGGTCAGGTCGAGTGAAAGACGACGGCAGAGTGTGGCTTTGTCCGCGCGGGGCGAGGGTTGTAACTGTTCCCGTTCCAGTCGGGCCAGGACGAAGCGATCGAGGGGCGTTTGTGCCCAGGTCTGCTGTTGGACGGTCGGCAGTTCCGGACGTTGCGGCGGTATGAACGACCAGTGCTGCTGATAGGCGGCCCCCTGCTCGACCCAGGTTTTGAGCAGTTGAATTTCCGCGGGTGAGATTTCTTTCCCGGAATCGGCGGGCGGCATTTTCAAATCGGCATCGGTGGTCAGCAGGCGTTTGAGCAGTTCGCTCTCTGCAGGTGATGTTCGATTGATGATCGCATAACCGTCGCGCGGTCTGGTGGCGTCGGCGGGGTCATCGAGTCGCAGGTCGGCGGCACGAGTGGCGGGATCGGGGCCATGACAGTGCAGACATTTTTCGGAGAGAATCGGGCGGATGTCGCGGTTGAATTCGATTCGCGACCCGTTGTCCGCAGGCTCGGCTGCCGAAACGGTCTGATGTTCCGACCAGAAGGACTGAAACAGGCAAACGGCAATGGTGGCAGGCAGGATCAGGTTCCGTAACGGTTCAGGCATGGACCAGCTCTTTACGGTGGGAGTGTGACACGGGGATCGGGATAATATTTAAGTTAGTTTAAATATTAGCAGGCGTTGATGGATTTGTCACGGATCGATTACAAGAAATCAGGTTGCGGGATGAATTGGATAGCTGGTGATGAGGCCCACGGGGAGTTCGGTTCTGCCGTTGCGGATCCGTGTTTTCTGTTTTAACTGATCGATGGCGCGCTGGAGCTGTTTCACATCGGTGGCCATGATCAGTCCGCCGCCAGGTTGAATGAGGATGATGTACCCGGGTGTGGATGGGTTGGGTTTCCAGGAGCCGACTTCCAGCCAGAACGCGCAGCCCGGATTCTGGCTGGACAGGACCACGCCGAGCGGCGTGCGCAGCGTTTTCGCCAACTGGTCGGCGGCGGCTTTGATTTCCGTGGAACTGTCAGCGGGAATCGCGACGGGCCACAGCCAGCTGGTAAAAGTGGGAGCCTGTTCCTGCGTCGGTTGCTGACCGTTGACGGACGCACTGCTGGAGAGTGTGATTGCCAGTAATCCGAAGATGAGTGAATTCAAGGTGATACGTCGCATGGACAGGACCTGTTGTTTGCGGGGAGCGAATGGGATTCCTTGTCTGTCATCGTAACGGAATTACCGGGAAGCATGCCAGATATTTCTCGAAGCGGTCGTTTTATTCTGTTAGACTGATGTGTGGATATGAAAAGTGTCTTTTCTGAAAGAGACTGTGATGATCAAGCTCGTCGAAACTATTCTGAAAGGTGTGTTGGGCGGCGTCTTTGCCGGGTTCATTCTGGGCTTTTACCTGACAGTATTGACCAGGGATTATGTGATTGAGCCAGGCCATTTTCAAACGGACGTATTGTTCGAGCAGGGACAAGTCCGTTTTACCCAGGTGGTCATGCTGGGTTGCATGGGCATCCTGGCCCTGGTGGGGCCCTTTATAGTCGCGGCTGAGTTTGGACCGTGGCTGCGGCATGCGGTGTATGGACTGGTGTCCTGCCTGGCTCTGGTAGTGGGAGGGGCGTTGCTGGGGAGCAGGCTGATGAATGAGCCACTGGTTTATAATTCAAAAATGGCAGATCGCACCTGCATTGATGCGGCGCGGCTGTACGGGATACCGGCTGCGTTTGTGCTGGGGCCGATCACGGGGATGCTGATTGGCGGGGCTCGTGTGAAATGGTACAGACAAAAATCAGGCAACATACAATCATCGACGAGAATCATGTCATGAGCGAAATCTTGTCAGAACAGAGCTATCGACCAGGTCCGTGGTACCGGAGTCTGTTTAGCACTTACAGGTTTCTCACTCTTGCAATCTGCGTTTACATGATTCGCGAGGCCTGTTCCAGAGGTGGCAACCTGACGGACGGATTTGTGATTCTTACTCTCATTTATATTACCATCGTGATTTTTATGAGCACGGCAGGTGTGTGGGCTTTTCTGGCTTACTCGCGATGGGTTCGGGTGATTCTCTCAGAGCAGACGATTACGAAGATGGAAGGTGATAAAGAACACGTGATCGCTTTAAACCAGATTTCTCACCTCAACTGGTTATCGATTTCTGATGAGATGATCGTCGAATCACCAGCCGACTCGCTCCGTATCAACCTGGATGATTTCAAGCGAAGCGATCAACACGCGATTATTACGTTTCTGCGCGAAGTGGTGCCTGTTGAAAAACAGGAAAAGTGGGAGCCATTTTCGGAAGTTCGGCGGCGCAGTATTGATCCCGATTTGCCTCTCACTTACTGGCAACGGTTTATGACAGGGATGTGGATCACTGCGACAGGGTTAGCTGGAGTCATGTGGTGGAGTGAATCGGAGATGATCTATCTGATACTGATCCCTGCCTTCGTGTTTTCTGCGATCCGCAGTTATCGGGGGACATAAGGAATCCTGTGGTTTCAGTATGGTCGTTTATGATGACGAATGAAGGTTATGATCAATGCCGGGGTGGAAAAGAAGTTCAGAAGAGCAGCCTCCTTCCGAAAAGGAGTTGTATTGTCCTCGGAATTATTACCTGGGAGTCTTATTGAGTTCGATACTACTACCGGCAGCCCTCTATGTTTTTATCTTTCATGTTCTGGTTGACTGGCAGAACTATACTCAATTTAAGAACTCCGTCGCCACACCTGTAACCAGAGTGTTGCATGTTGAACTTGTCGAACAGCAACATCGAGAGCAACCATTGGAAGAAGTTGTTGTGAAATATGAATATACATATAAAGGGAAACTTTATACTGGTGATCGCGCATCCATATTTAGTGGCGGAGAGCGTCATGGTTCTTTTCATAGTGATCTTTATGAGAGAATCAAGTTATTTCAGCAAGGTGATGGGCCGCTTGTCTGTTACGTCGATCCGCAGAATCCTGCTGAATCAGTCCTTGATAGATCATTTCGCCTTGGTAGTTTTCTGATGCATCTCATACTACCGTTAGGATTAACCGGGTTTGGGTTACCAATCTTATTCAGTATCCTGAAAGATAAGAAACGCTATTTTGCGTTGAGGTAAAAGCGTTGTGTCTCTGGCTAAAAAAGTCAAAAGTGTGAGCCGTGGATTTAGACATTGAAAGAATGAGTGAGTCTATGAATCAGACAGAAACGGGAGAGAGTCAGAAAGGACTGGTCTTCTCAGCGATTGCCATTTTTATGTCAGGTGTTATTTCCAGCTGGTTCTGGTGGACAGGGGCGGGAATCATCTTCCTGCTGAATGCTTTTGTATGTCTGATTTGTTTCCTGGTTACCGTCAGAAATATTTATATTCGGAAAACGGCGGAACTCCATTCTCTCAATCAGACTGAAACACAAGCAGAAACAGATGTATGAAACTGACGGGGTAAAGGTTCGATTGAAGAGCAGCAGTTCGATTCTCGTTGTTATCTGGTTGGGAGACCACTTGCTGAGTGGAGTGGTTGCACTGACAATTTCCTGCTCGCTGCGCTCAACCCGAATTTTATTTGGTCTCTGAAACTGAATAGCGAATCACATGCAGACATGGTTCTGTATTTGTGCGGGAGTCATTTTCAAACTGATGAATGATAATCAACCCACAAAATGTTATCGATTGCGTCGCGATTATCTGTATTTGGGTATTTTGGGTTCGATTCTCTGTCTGATTTTCGGGACCGGTTTTTCGCTGGCCGCCTACTGGAATCTGGATGGTTCCTTTCGATATCCTGTACCAACAGCCATATTTATTGTGGTGTTTTTTTCATTTATTATGCTACTGGGTATCTGGATCATTCTCGCTTATTACCGGGAGCGCCTGGAGATTTCACGGGATGCTTTGATTAAGCACGACGTCTTTCATGTAACAGAAATCGCCTTTGATGAAATTACGCAGCTCCAATGGTTTTCTCTGTCAGGTGCGATTCTTGTAGAGTCTCGGTTTCAGAAATTCAAAATACATATCGATAATTTTCAGAAATCCGAACAGATTGAAATTACGGAATGTCTGCGAAATTCCGTCGAATATGATTTGCAGGAGGGATGGGATAAATATCGGAGACTCAAATCATCACTCTTTGAAACAACCGATCAACCTGTGAAACCAATACGTTTTTTGCCTGTGATTCTGGTGTTGATCTTCGCTGGCGTGTTTTTCATTGCCTGGTGGTATGATCGAGGAGTACATTTTCTGGTGGTCAGCCTGATCAATCTGGTTGTCGCAATCAGGTGGTTCTCCAGGTTCAGAAAAGAACGTCTGAAAAATTCATCATCTGTGTAGCCTGAGTAGAAAGACGAAACAGACCCATGAACCCGATTGTCTATCACTGTGCCTCGGGGCAGGCATTTTTTACGGGGGTGGTGCTGGTACTGCTGGCGGTGCTGTTGTCGCTGTCTGAAAAACGGATCGCGCGGCGGGGGATGGTGCTTTCGCTGATGATTGGGCTGCTGGCGATTGTGGTCTCTTCGACTCCCCTGCCCTGGTGGTACTACGGTGGCACGGCGCTGGTGAGCCTGTTCTGGCTGGTTACCCTGTTCACGAAACGCTGGCGGAAGGTTGGAGCGGAGGCCATGCTGGGAGTCTGGCTGCTGGGATTGCTGCTGGAAGTGCCGTATCATCTGACGCCGGGAGTGGAACCGGTTTCTACGCGACGACTGACGGTGATCGGGGATTCGGTGACGGCGGGACTGGGAGATGCGCAGACGGAAACGTGGCCGCTCATTCTGGCGCGGGAACATGACATCGCCGTACAGGATCTGTCGCATGTCGGAGATACGGTGTCCACGGCAAGGCAGCGGGTCGCTGAGACAAACCTCGATGCGCCGCTGGTGTTGCTGGAAATTGGCGGAAATGATGTCCTGGGGAGTACCACGCCGGCTGAGTTTAGAACCAACCTGGATCGATTATTGAGAGAAGTGTCTGCACCGGGCCGCCAGCTGGTGATGCTGGAACTGCCGCTACCCCCATTTTATCATGCCTTTGGTCGGATCCAGCGCAGACTGGCGAAAAAACATGGTGTGAAGCTGGTGCCGAAACGGGTGTTTCTGTCAATCCTCGCGGGCGGCGATGCGACGCTGGATTCGATTCATCTGTCACAGGCAGGTCAGCAGCAGATGGCGGACGTGATGTGGGGGATTGTCGGGCCGGGTTATGTGGTGGAATGACTGCAAAAGGTATTTAAAACCTCTTTTCCCAGCCAGGTCTGCCAGACTTAATTAGAGGTGAATGCTTGTGGTTCACTCTCCGGCGAGGTGGAAAGTCGCTTGCGGAGCCGTTTCCAGAGGAAAAGCTCCACAAGGAGTTGCAGATTGATAACCAGGAAGATTGTCAGTCCAATCAACGCCGGGATGTTCCAGTTTGCCTCGATCAGGACGAGATACAGGATGGCAATGCAACTGGCTGCAGCCAGTGTTGCAGCAAAAAGAGTCAGCCCCAGGATACTCCGTTGGGATCTCTGTTTAATCCCGTTCGCGAACAGCAGGAAGAGCAGGCCCGTGATCAGATGCAGCACCGCGCCGAACAGAATAACGGGATTCAAAACCAGGCTGACCAGAAGGAGAACTGCTCCGAAAAAAAGGCAGTAACCGCCCGTAAAGCGGGTGAGTTTCGAAATGTTTTCAACGAACTTCTTTTCTGTGGCAGGCGTCAGAGGCATCGTCTAGATTCCCCGAGATTTCTCATATGGATCAACCTGAGATCAGACCAGGCATGGATTTTCTTTGATTGTAACCGCTGGGGTTTCCCGTGTCTAAAATAAAGTGGTTTTTCGCCACTTATATTGGCCCAGTGTTGTTGAGATTCGGGAATTGCGTCCAGACTGATTGTTTCATTCCGTTCACGGCAGGTCAGCAGCAGATGACGGATGTGGTGTGGGGTATTGTCGTGCCGGGTTATGTGTCTGATTTAAACGAACAATAATTCAAGATTGGCAGTCAAATATGGACTGAGAGACAACCGGGGCTAACGCCTAATGGCACTTACTTCAGATCAGTGTGTTTCAATTTTTCTGGAGGTTTTTTTCTTTTTTCGAAATGGTCTCTCTTCGAACGTTTGGCGTAGCATTCTCTTTTTACGCTTCGGTTGGCAGCGCGATTCGGAAGTTTATCTTTGGTCGCATAGAACAGGGCTCGCTCGAAGGATTCACGCCATAATTCAGGCTGAGTGTGCAGGTGTTTTAAGAGAAACGTTTGGAATGTTGTCCAGGTTCGTTTAAAGCTCATCCGCCGTGGAGCAACTTGATTCAGTTCAGCCGCCTGTCTGCGGAATTGACCAACTAAATTGTAGGCAACCACTGACGTATACAGCTCTTTCAAAAACGTGTCTACCTTCTTGGCGCGAATGTTCTCGGTGTCTAATACGACCTTCAAGTTACGAATATCAACTTCGACATTGACCCTTTGATTGTAGAGGGTACTTAAGGTGGCAGCGTCTTGCGGCAGGCTGGTAACGCAATAAAGCGTCAAGGTTTCATTGACGATAATTTCGTGCAATACAACAGCCAGCGAAGCGTCCCTGGGGAGCCCGGGTTGTGTTTTACGGTTTTTGGGGGTCGGAGTCCACTGGTGTTGATAGGTCTTATGTTTTGGGCTTTGCGATACGAGTTTTGCTTTGGCTCGAAGCGAGTCAAAGTTTAACTTCTTCATACGTAGAAAAAAATCATGCCCCAGGAGTTGTGCCTGGTAAGCAACTCCAAATATCCCAAATCCTGCATCAGCCATGATGATCGATTGGTCTGGCAAGCAGTGCATGCCATTTCGGGCAAGTTCCGTTTCTGAAACCGCTTCAGGTCCATACATCGCCCCCAACTGTGGCAGCAAGGCACATCCACTACTGAGCTCATGAAAAACGGTCAGATTGACAACGGGCCAGACACTTTCGCCGTGCTGATTGGAGGCGGGTGGATATTTCGTTTGTAATTCTTTTTCCGGTGCTAATGTGATCGTGGTTCCATCGAGTAAAAAAATTTGACGACCGTCCAGCAGGGGTTCAGATTGCCCGACGATGGCACGAGTGATTTCATTGGAAAACCATTTCACAACATCCAACGGTAGTTCGCTGCGAGCTCGGCTGTATGCTGCACTGTTGGACGAGAGTGTTCCCTGGCTTAATCGTTTGTTTTCAGGAAGGTAGCCAGGTTGATTTTCAATCAGATGCTTCACCGCTGCTTCGAGTGAAGCATCTGGTTTGAGTCGTTGAAAAATCAGCATCCACAGCACAACGCAGGCGGTATAGATTGCATTGGGGCGCCTGGGATGCAGTTGATCGGCTTGGCGTAAGTCCACCAATTCTTTAAGTTGTTCGAAGGCACGATCGAATTCAAGAATCTGTTCCGGTGATTGTTTCACAGCGTGATTACTCCTGTCAAATTGGCGGCCTATTTTCAAGAATAAAAATCTGCGCAAATCCCATACCAAACGGCAGGGGTAACCAACTTAATTTAAAGTAAGTGCCATTAGGCCTTAGCCCCGGTTGTCTCCCGATCTACAGAAACCGCCCCGAACCCCAAACAGCTGATATAAAAAGGGTGCCCCCGGATGCAATCCGGGGTTGTCGCAGACAACAGGAAACTGTCAGAGAAATCGCACCACCAGGTAACACATCACCAACCTCCCCCACAGGAACGCCCCCAGGTGTCCCCCCGCCTGGCAACTATCGCCCCCGCTCCGCCCCCCATGGCAAACCAATGAAACTTTCGAACTGGAATTTTCTACCACGAAAAAACACGAACAGACACGAAAGAAAAATCAGCCGCACGGCGTTAGCCGCGGTTAACTGTGATTCAAAGTAAATCGCCGGTTACCACAGTTGGCTCTCCCCACTATGTCTGAGCAACCAGCCCCAAAGCGGGTAAGCCCGGATGCACATCCGGGCCGAGCGCAGCGAGCAGGAGGTCGCAGCTGCCCCGTTCAATCCAATACCAGGCATCCCACTCCCACCCGGCTCAACCAAAACCGATCTGCGAAATAATCAGTCCTCGTCGCGGTCTCCCTGGTACTTCTTGAAATTCTCCGCCTGCTCAAAAATCTCCTGGTAAACCTCGTCGCGGTCGATCGGGGGATAGCCGTTGTTGGCCAGCAGGATGATCAGATTCACCTTGAGCTCGGCTTTAGTCAACAGCATAGAAGCAGTAGCCCTGTTCAGGGAGAGTTAGCTCACATTCTTTCCCTGTTTTACTTTCGTTCAGATCGAAATCGCGGTATTCTGATATTTTGCAACGGGTTAGGCAGAGTAATCATCCCGAGATACCGATCCAGTCTGAGAACGACCCGTGTATCAAATCTCAATACATATGTAATGTCTGACCAATCATTAAAACATCTCGATCTAAAATTCTGTTCCATTTTAAAACGATGTTTTTGATCATTACCTTTCGATAATGTAAGACACAGTAACGAACTTCAGAAAGTTCCATCAATGCCAGATGAATTTTTCAGCCATCCCATTCTCAATTCTCCCTATGAATACCCTGCGCGGCATTGGGAACTGGACGAGAATGGGCAACCGACTCAGAAGATTATTGAGAGCCGGCGACAGGCTGAATTTGTAACCCCCATCCCTAAACCCAGGAAACGCAAGAAATCAAAAGCTCAACAGGAAATGGTCCTGGATGAAGGGCTGGGACTTTCGACGAAGGAACAGCAGTACGACCTCACCTCTCTGATCAACAAAGTACGTCGCTATGTCGATGAATGGCGGGCCGATCCCAATCCGCAGAACTGGCGTGTCACACCGGAAACGGCCCGCTTGCTGCAACACTGGCGACATCATTCCTTTAATCACATCCGTCCCTTTTTCTGTCAGGTCGAAGCCGTCGAAACCGCCATCTGGTTAACCGAGGTCGCGCCGCAATCAGGTAAACGAGGAAAAGAGATCCTGGATCACCTGGCAACTGTCAATGAAGAAGCCAACCCGGAATTGATGCGACTGGCATTAAAGTTGGCGACTGGTGCAGGAAAAACCACCGTCATGGCAATGTTGATCGCCTGGCAAACCGTGAATGCCGTCCGTCGACCGGCCAGTAAAAAGTTTACCCGTGGGTTTCTGGTCGTTGCACCAGGTCTAACCATTCGCGATCGTCTGCGCGTACTTCAACCCAACGATCCGGACAGCTACTACATGAGCCGTGAGCTGGTCCCGAATGACATGCTGGCCGATATTGACCGAGCCAAAATTGTGATCACTAACTATCACGCCTTTAAACTTCGCGAAAGAATGGATATTTCCAAAGGTGGTCGTTCACTGCTGCAGGGCCGCGGTGAGGCGCTGAATACTCTGGAAACAGAGGGGCAGATGATGCAGCGCGTCATGCCCGATCTGATGGGCATGAAAAACGTTCTGGTTCTGAATGACGAAGCGCATCACTGTTATCGAGAAAAGGCCAGCGAGGAAGACGAGGATCTGAAAGGGGATGCAAAGAAAGAAGCAGAAGAACATAAAGAGGCCGCCCGGATGTGGATCAGCGGGCTGGAAGCCGTCAAACGGAAAATTGGTGTGTCCCAGGTCATCGATCTCTCTGCAACCCCCTTCTTTCTGAGTGGCAGCGGCTATGTCGAAGGCACACTTTTTCCCTGGACGATGTCTGACTTCTCGCTGATGGACGCCATTGAGTGTGGCATTGTGAAACTGCCCCGTGTGCCGGTGGCCGATAACATTCCCGGCGAAGAGATGCCGGTGTTCCGAAATCTCTGGGAGCATATCGGCAAAGAGATGCCGAAAAAAGGGCGAGTGAAAGGGAAACCGCTGGACCCACTCAGTCTTCCCAACAAACTGCAAACGGCGTTGGAAGCACTCTACGGTCACTATGAAAAAACATTTCATCTCTGGCAGGAACACGGCATTAAAGTTCCCCCCTGCTTCATTGTGGTCTGTAACAATACGGCGACATCGAAACTGGTTTATGACTTTATCTCAGGTTTTCAGTGGGAAAACGCAGACGGCTCGACGAATCATGTTCCAGGTCGCTTTGAATTATTTCGCAATACCGATGAGCAGGGAAATGAATTAGGACGGCCGAATACACTGCTGATCGACAGTCAGCAGCTCGAATCAGGAGAAGCACTCGATAAAAACTTTCGGACTCTGGCCGGGACTGAAATCGAACGCTTTCGTTATGAACTCAAGCAGCGGGGAGATCACAAATCTGCCGAAAACATTACCGATCAGGATCTGCTCCGCGAAGTCATGAATACGGTCGGCAAGGAAGGACGACTGGGAGAATCGATCCGCTGTGTCGTTTCGGTTTCGATGCTGACTGAAGGCTGGGATGCCAACACGGTGACTCATGTTCTGGGAGTCCGTGCCTTTGGGACACAACTGTTGTGCGAGCAGGTGATTGGCCGGGCTTTGCGGCGGCAGTCTTATGATTTGAATGAAGCAGGCTTGTTCAACGTCGAATATGCGGACGTGTTAGGCATCCCCTTTGATTTCAATGCCAAGCCCGTTGTTTCCAAACCGCAACCGCCGCGTGAAACGGTACAGGTCAAAGCGGTCCGTCCTGATCGCGATCATCTGGAAATCAGATTCCCGCGTGTGGAAGGGTACCGGGTGGAGCTGCCGAAAGAAAAACTGGAAGCGGAATTTAATGAGGATTCCGTACTGGAACTCACTCCCCAACTGATCGGCCCGACCAGAAACCGGAATGAAGGGATCATCGGCGAAGGCGTGGATCTCAATCTGCTGCATACCGGAGACATAAGACGTTCGACCCTGTTGTTTCACCTCACCAAACGTCTGCTGTTTACCAAGTGGCGTGATCCCGAAAAAGAACTGGGGCTGCACCTGTTTGGTCAACTCAAACAGATCGCCGGCCAATGGCTTGATACTTGCCTGATCTGTAAAGGGAGTACCTATCCCGCCCAGCTGATGTATCAGGATCTGGCTGATCTGGCCTGCGAACGGATCACCAATGCCATCACCCGGAAAATGAGTGATACGAACCCGATCAAGGCCGTCCTCGATCCCTATAACCCCACGGGGTCGACGATCCATGTGAACTTTAATACGTCCAAGCTGGATCGCTGGCAGACCGATGCCCGTCTCTGTCATATCAACTGGGCCATTCTGGACAGCGACTGGGAAGGCGAATTCTGTCGCGTGGTCGAAGCACATCCCCAGGTCCGGGCGTATGTCAAAAATCACAACCTTGGTTTCGAAGTCCCCTATCAGTTCGGTTCCACGATGCACCGTTATCGTCCCGACTATATCGTCCTGATTGAAGACGGACACGGCAGCAAAGATCTGCTGCACCTGGTCGTGGAAATCAAAGGTTATCGGCAGGAAGACGCCAAGCAGAAAAAAGAAGCCATGGAAACGCAGTGGGTGCCGGCCATCAATCGACTGGGAACCTATGGTCGCTGGGATTTTGCCGAGTTCACCGACATCTATGATATGGAAGTCGACTTTGAAGCCAAGGTTGAAGAGAAGTTCAATGCCATGGTGCATGCGTCTACAGCGGAACATGCTGCAATGGAGGTCGATGAATGAACGGCTCCGAGAAACATCTCCCGGCAGAACAGCCACCCGAAGGTGAATTCCTGCTCTACCAGACTGAGGACGGAAACACCCGCATCGAATGCCGGTTTTTGGGAGAAACCATCTGGCTCAGCCAGGCATTAATGGCCGACCTGTTTCAGGTTACTGTACCAACAATCAATGAACACCTGAAAAACCTCTATAATGAGGGGGAAATACAGCCGGAACCAACTATTAGGAAATTCCGAATAGTTCGCCAGGAGGGGAATCGAGAGGTTGCCAGACAGATTGACCATTACAATCTCGATGCGATTCTGGCCGTTGGTTACCGTGTTCGTTCGCATCGCGGCACGCAATTCCGCATCTGGGCGACCCAGCGGTTAAGCGAATATCTGGTCAAGGGATTTGCCATGGACGATGCCCGGCTTAAGGCAGCCGGTGGCGGACAATACTTTGAAGAACTGCTGGCCCGGATTCGTGACATCCGGTCATCGGAGCGTGTCTTCTGGCGCAAAGTCCTCGATATTTATGCGACCAGCATTGATTATGATCCCCGGGTAGAGACCTCGCAATTTTTCTTCAAAACGGTGCAAAACAAAATGCATTGGGCTGCACACGGGCATACGGCTGCGGAAATCGTGCACCGGCGCGCCGACGCTTCAAAACCAGCCATGGGGCTCACTTCCTGGAGTGGCGACAAGCCGCGAAAGGCAGATGCTTCCATCGCGAAAAACTATCTGAACCAGGAAGAAATCGAAGTACTGAATCGAGTTGTGACGGCCTATCTCGAATTTGCCGAGTTGCAGGCCATGAACCGTAAACCAATGATGATGGCAGACTGGATCAGCAAGCTGGATGATTTCTTAAAACTGACGGATCGCGATATCCTGACCAATGCGGGAAAAATTTCTCATCAGCAGGCCAAAGAAAAAGCAGAGTCCGAATATGATCTCTATCAGAAACAGCGGGCCGCATTGCCGCAACCCGTCGATACGCATTTAGAACAGTCACTGGAAGAATTAAAACAAATCGAGCAGCAACAACGTAAAAATGAAACGAATGATCGCCCAGAGTAATCCTGCAGCAGGAGACCATTTTGTTGACGTCAACAAAATGGTGTTCAATTGAATACACCCAGAGTGGGCCATGATTAACCTCATGCTCACCCGCTCTGCCGTTGGAAGGGATCTCTGGAAAAACATGGCGACACTCGGCACCGAAGGAATCGAATAGATCAATGGCCAAGAAACGTTCTCAATCGAAAAAGACAGTCACCACGATCAAGCATGCGGATGCCCGGCGGACGAATATTCCGACGGCGGAAATGGAATCCGTTGTGGAGCATGATGACCGCAGCCCGATCCAGGTCGCGTATGCCCGCCGCAATCGGGATCTCGATCCGCAACTGGTCTGGCGGGGCAAAGACGAGCAGGACTGGTCGGACCTCGTGGTCAATGCGCCCCCGCTCTACATCCAGGAAAAAGTGCATCCCAAAGCGTTGATCGACGATCTGCTGAAGAAGACCGAAGACCAGGAGAAAACCAGACCGGGTACACAGCTCGATCTCTTCGCCGACTTCAACGGCCTCCCCGATGAAAACGCCAAAACCGAGTTTTACCGGCACGATTCCAACTGGTCGAACCGGATGATCCTGGGCGACAGCCTGCAGGTGATGGCATCCCTGGCAGAACGCGAAGGCCTCCGCGGCAAAGTCCAGTGCATCTACATCGATCCCCCCTACGGCATCAAATTCAATAGTAACTTTCAATGGTCAACGACCAGCCGCGACGTGAAAGATGGCAAAACCGATCACATTACCCGAGAGCCAGAACAGGTCAAAGCGTTTCGGGATACCTGGCGGGATGGAATTCATACATACATGACGTATTTGCGTGATCGGCTGACGGTGGCGAGAGATTTATTGAATGATTCCGGTTCGATCTTTATACAGATTGGAGATGAGAATGTATCTCGTGTTCGAGTTCTCTTGGATGAAGTATTCGGTGAGAATAACTTCGTCAGCATGATTTCGTATGCTAAAACTACTGGATTTTCAGGTAACTATCTTTCTTCAATTTCAGATTATATTTTATGGTCAGCGAAAAAAATTGATTCTCTAAAATACCGCCCTTTATTCTCCGAAAAAAAAGCTGGAGATGAAGGGGCCTCAAAATATCGTAAACTCCAGTCAATTACTGCCCTTGAAAATTCTCCTTTAGATATGTCTAGATTAGGAGTTTCAGACCAACTCACTTCCCAAGGGGCTTCATCAAATTCAGAGCAGAGATTCAAGTTCCAATTCAAAGAATGGACGCCACCAGCAGGTCTACATTGGAAAACTACAGTTCAAGGACTTGATAAATTAGCAAAAGCTGGACGTATAATGAAAGAAGGAAAATCTATACGTTATTTACGTTTATTAGACGATTTTGCAATCAATCCTAAATCTAATTTGTGGACTGATATTGGAGGAGTCCAAAGTCGCTCTGACCCAAAAGTCTATGTTGTTCAAACAGCAAGTGAAGCTATTAAACGTTGTCTACTAATGACAACCGATCCAGGCGACTTGATTCTTGACCCTACTTGTGGTTCAGGGACATCAGCTTATGTGTCAGAACAATGGGGGCGTCGTTGGATCACGATTGATACCTCACGTGTTTCTCTTGCATTAGCTCGTGCTCGAATCATGGGGGCACGCTACCCCTATTATTTACTCACAGACAGCAAGGACGGACAACTCAAAGAAGCTGAGGTTTCCCGAACGGAACCCGTAAAAGCTCCTACTTATGAAAATATCCGGCAGGGATTTGTTTACGAACGCGTGCCGCATATCACGCTCAAATCGATCGCTAATAATGCCGAGATCGATGTGATCTGGGAGAAGTTCCAGACGAAACTGGAACCGCTGCGGGAAAAACTGAACAAGGCCGTCAAGCAGAAGTGGGAAGAATGGGAGATTCCCCGCGAGGCAGAGGACGGTTGGTCTAAGGAAGCGAAGAAGCTGCACGCCGACTGGTGGAAACAGCGGATCGCCCGGCAGCAAGAAATCGACGCCTCGATTTCTGCCAAGGCCGATTATGAATATCTATACGACAAACCGTATGAAGACAAGAGCAAAGTTCGGGTCGCCGGTCCCTTCACGGTCGAAAGTATTTCGCCCCATCGTGTGCTGACTGTCGACGAAGACGATTCCTTCATCGAATCACAGCCCACCGCCGGCGAGGGCGCCGATTTTGCCCAGGTGATTCTGGAGAATCTCAAAACGGCGGGCGTGCAACAGTCTCATAAGGAAGACAAAATCGAATTCACGTCCCTCACCCCCTGGCCCGGTCACTTCGTCTGTGCTGAGGGTATTTACCGTGAGGGAGATGAGGAAAGCGGCGTAGAGAAACGGGCCGCGATTCTGATTGGCCCGGAATTCGGCACCGTGGCCCGCGCCGATCTGGCGGCCGCCGCCCGGGAAGCGGGCGAAGCCGAGTTTGATGTGCTGATTGCCTGTGCCTTCAACTACGATGCCCACTCTTCCGACTTCGACCGGCTGGGACGGATCCAGGTGCTCAAAGCCCGCATGAACGCTGACCTGCACATGGCCGACGACCTGAAAAATACCGGCAAGGGAAACCTGTTCGTGATCTTCGGCGAGCCGGATATCGATGTGCTCGAAGCGGAAGGCGGTCAGATCAAGGTAAAAATCAACGGCGTGGACGTCTTTCATCCCAACACGGGCGAAGTCCGCAGCGACGGTGCCGACGGCATCGCGTGCTGGTTCATCGATACGGACTACAACGAAGAAAGTTTCTTCGTCAAGCACGCCTACTTCCTGGGCGCCAACGATCCCTACAAGAGTTTAAAAACCACCCTTAAGGCAGAGATCAACGCCGACGCCTGGGCGACATTGAACAGCGACACCTCCCGCCCTTTCAAAAAACCAAAAAGCGGCCGCATTGCCGTCAAAGTGATCAATCATCTGGGTGACGAGGTCATGAAGGTTTATCGAGTGGATTAGAACAACAGAGGATCGACACCATGGCCATTTATGAAATCACTGCGGATTGCCAGCACGAACTGACACGATAATCTGTCTGATGCGTGTGCACGTAACCCCAGTGTAGCAAATGGTTACCTGATGGCAAGTTAGCGGTTTCAGGATTGGCTGACTTTAGAGGGTGTCCCGTTTGATGAAAGCGTTTCCAGGGCCACCTGGACCGAGTACATTCGATGGAGAGACGCGATGGCTCATGGTGATGTGCTCGAGAGAGACCAGCGGGGGTCGAACCTGCCAGCAGGAATGAGTCTGCCAGGAAACGCCGGCACCGCTGGTTCACGGTAACGACAGGCCCTCATGGGAATCTGGTTTGACGCAAAGACGAATTGAGATGTCGCTATTACGAATTGGCATCGGCTAAGTGGCGCTTTATTCTCGGTTAAGATTCCTTTTTATTTTCTCCACTCAATCCGCCACTGATTGAGTGATTCTGTTTATACCCTGTTCATCGAATCGAGGAATTATCATGCGGCGCCGTGCTTTTACTTTAATCGAGTTGCTGGTTGTGATTGCCATCATTGCCATTCTGATCGCGTTACTCCTGCCGGCTGTGCAACAGGCCCGCGAGGCAGCCCGCCGTTCTGCCTGCAAAAACAACTTCAAACAGGTCGGCCTGGCTCTGCATAACTATCACGATACTCATTCCGTGTTCCCCCCCGGTTCGCTGATTGCAGACAGTACCTGCGGCTTTTCCGTCCAGATTCGCGGCTGGGCCTGGAGCGTTTACATCCTGCCTTATCTGGACTTTGCGAATTTGTACAATCAATACACGTTTACCGATAACTATTACAACACAAGCGTCGCGGACTGGTCGTTAGGTGCAACACAGATCCCCGTCTATCTCTGTCCCAGTGATGACCAGGGATTCGAACTGGTCTCCTGCTGCAGCAACCGGACGAATGGGGGCTGCACAGTCGGTTCTGCTGGTGACGCCTGCGACAAGCAGGATTTCGGCATTACCAATATGGCGGGAATATCTGACAGTGTGCAGCGTCGTTGCTCTGCGACCGCCAACCGCATGGGGGTGAATAAAAACGGAATCTTTTTTGCACTCTCCAGTACCCGGGTCAGAGATGTCATCGACGGTACAAGTAACACCCTGATTGTGGGTGAAGTGCTGGGAGGTGGCCCGGGTTCCCATGATGGTTTTTACTGGAACTACAGTAATCTGGTTGATACGTCCGATGGCATTAACGGCTTTAATACACGACTGGGGACGCCGCCCGGAAACTATCGGCTGGATGGAGCGCTGTCCAGCAGGCATACCGGTGGATGCCATGTGCTGCTTGCTGACGGCAGTGTTCGATTTATCTCTGAGAACATCGATGCCGGCGTGCTGGCGGACCTGACCACCCGCGCCGGTGGAGAGGTGATTGGTGAGTTCTGATTAATCGAAGTAGTGAAGATTCTAAAATAGTATGCGGAAACCAGTCACTGTTTTTTGATCTGTTTCAAATTTAAGGTATTCAAGAATGATTCGTAGCGGGCTGACTCTGGGATTCTTAAGCCTCGTCCTGTCTGGTTGTGGAACACATCTCGACGATGAACCATCACGTCGGGTTGTTCAGGGAACCGTGATTTATGAGGAAGCACCGATCACGGATGGACTCATCCGGTTTACCCCCCTGGGTGAAAAAGGGGGGCCGGCTTCCTCCGCATATATTGAGAATGGTACTTTCATCATTGACCATAAAGGGGGCGTCCCTTTAGGGAAACATCGCGTGCAGGTGGAAGCCTATCGTCCCGTCGATAAGAAAAGGGAAGCCAGTCCCATGGACGACGGTCCGAGCAAAGAACAGTTTCTCCCCGAGGAATGGAACTCTGCTTCCACGCTGGAATTTCAAGTCGACGCGGGACAGGAACCACTCAAACACGAATTCAACCTGAAGAAACAGTCAAACTGAAAGAGACGCTGTTTAATCAGTTGACTCTGATGGCTGGCTCTCTGCTTCCCCCGAAGTTGGCGGGTTTAACGTGTAAATCGTCAGGCCTTCGATCTGATTCCTGCTCTGATTCCAGCTCTGCGGCAGCAGCAGACTGAACAGCCAGCCGCTGATGGCACAGGTCAGAATTCCAACAGCACCGTACAGAAAAAAATGAACGCTGCCCCGCGATTGAACCTGGTAGAGCACGAATGCACTCAGCGAAAATCCAAGCAGGACCCCTGTCTGAGTCGTGCGGCGTGTAAAAATTCCCGCGATGAACATTCCCGCCAGGCCTCCGCCGAACAGTCCCATGATTTTCAGAAACTGGTCCCAGATGGATTGTGTGTTCGCGCGCGCCAGGTAGATCGCTGTCAGCGTTCCAAAAATCCCCAGTAACACTGTCAGCCAGCGCGCCAGCCGCAAGGCACTGCGATCGGTGGCTTGCGGACGAAAGCTCTGATAGAAGTCGGCAGTGATAGCCGTCGCCATGGAGTTGAGGCTGGTATCCAGGCTCGACATGGAAGCTGCAAACAGACCGGCGATCACTAATCCCGAGACACCGGCGGGAAGCTCATGCACAATGAACCAGGCGAAGATTTCATCGGTGCGGCCGAGCGGGTCGAGTCGTTCCGGGCTGGCCCGATAGAAGACCCACAAGCCGGTTCCCAGGGCAAAAAACAGCGTCCAGACCGGAATCGATGCGGCAGCGTTGAGCCAGATTCCCCGCGCCGCCTGACGTTCGTCGCTGGTGGTCAGGTAACGTTGAATCACTCCCTGATCGCTGCTGTAGGGAATCAGAAACTTGAACAGGTTCCCGACAATCACGACGCCGATTCCCGTGGATGCCACATCCCAGGAATAATTCACCGCATGCAGTTTTCCCGCGGAGAGGCTCGATGAAAGGGCTGTCTCCATCCCCCCCGGGATTTTCGACAGTATCACAAACAGGCTGACGAGGGCGCCCCCAATCAGCACGAGAACCTGTATGACATCGGTCCAGATGACCGCTTCGATACCTCCCAGCGTCGTATATAATGTCGCCACGCAACCGATGACCAGAATACAGGTATAGACATCCCAACTGCTGACGGTCGACAAAGCCAGGGCCGGCAGATAAACCACGACTCCCATGCGCCCCAGTTGGAAGAGCAGAAACGCACTGCTGCCGACCAGTCGCGTGGCCAGACCGAAACGATGTTCCAGGTACTCATAGGCTGTCGTCACCTTCAGGCGACGGTAAAAGGGGAGGTAAAACCAGATCACCAGTGGCGCGACCGCCAGTATCATGAAGTTACCCAGCAGGTAAACCCAGTTGGTACGAAAGGACATGGCCGGGAACGCCATGAAGGTAATGGCACTCAGCGAACTGCCGAGCAGACTCAAGCCGGCAGCCCACCAGGGAATGCGCTGGCCTGCGAGAAAATATTCCTGGCAGTTCTGGTTCCGCCGGGCAAAATAAACGCTCATCGCGATCAGCAGGACCGAGTACAACCCGAGCACAATCAGGTCGGCTGTCTGAAAGCCTTGGGAAAGACGTTGTGAATGTCCCCAGAACAGTGTTTCCGGATAGACCAACAGCACCCCTCCCTGCCAGTTGCAGGCGGACTGCAGTGCGTCTCGTGTCTGGTCGGGGGTTGGCGTTAAGGTAAAAGGAGCGATGCGCCAGGTGTCAGTGATCGTGTGATAGAGCAGATCGTGGCCCTCCGCGGAATCAGCCGGCAGCAGGAAATGAGAAGGCCCCAGGTTAAGGGCCGGCTGACTGAAAGTACTGCGCGGCGCCGAACTGACGGGTTGCCAGTCTCCCTGTTTCTTGTAGAGATAGACTTCGGAAGCTTGTTTCTGCAGCAGATACAAACTCCCGTTCTGAACCCGCAGCACAGGCTGTTGGAGCTGACTGGCAGGCAGTTGCCATTCGTGCCACTTGCGTTGCTGTTGTGTGTCGGCTGAAACATCAAGCGACCAACCTTTACTGTCGGCACTGTTCTCAAGCTGGCCCAATAGATACAGCACATCATTCAGAACAGCACAGGCGGTCTGTTGAAGCGAATCCGGTAATCGTGGCAGAACAGAAAGTTGCAGTCGTTCGTCACTGGCCCGGATCAGACGTACTTCTGCTGACGTTCCCCCACTGCAGATAACGCCGGCTGTGGTGGATTGCAGACTGGCTCCCTGTTCGAGCTGTTGAAACAGCGACGACCAGTCTTCAGCGGGGGCAAGCTCGGCCTGCTGCCAGGTTGCTTCCGGCCCGGTGAGTGTGAAGATGCGATTGTCTGCAGAGACGAACAGCAGCTGATTTTGCAGGACGGCATACTTGCCGGCGGTTTCAGGTGCCGGTACGGATAGCTCCTGCCAGTCCAGCGCAGCAGTTTGAGGCTCGGCAGCGCGGGCATTCCCGCCGAGAGACATCAGACACAGGCAGATGAGGAGGAAATACCGTAAGACATACAGCAGAAAGCTTCCTCCTGTGCTACCAGGAGTCAAACCTGCTGTATAAGTCATTCAGACACCCAATGCCGATACAGATCCTTGATGTTATCGGGAAGTTTTTCGAAAGCCTCTCTGCGAACCGGGATCGCATCATAATTTTTGCCTCCCGTTTCCAGCACCATCCGTTCATGATCGGGCGTGCCGCGAATCGTAGGAGTCAGGTTGAGCCACCAGGGAGCATAGCGAATGATCAATGCGGCCCGCGATTCATCACTGTAGTTCGGTGCGACAGCGTGCCAGAGCCGACTGTCGTAGAGAAAAACGCTGCCGGCAGGACCCGTGGCCTGCAGTTCATCCGGGTGATTCGCATCCTGGTCTATACCGCTCATCCCGCCTGCAGCCGGGTTGTTATCAAATTTGTGGCTGCCGGGAAGAATATAAGTCGCGCCGTTTTCTTTGGTAAACGGCGTCAGCATCCAGATTGAAGCCAGGTGCATCATCACGTCCGGATAGGGGGCCTTGACGTGTGTGGTGTTCGTGGCATTGTAAGGCCAGTCGGCGTGCCAGTAACCCCGATCATTTCCGGGATGCGTCACCACACAGTCCGTACAGGAGATACGGACAAAGTCGCCGAAAATCTCTTCCGCGGCTCCCAGTACACGGGGATCGGCCAGGTAAGGAGCAAAGCATTGCGTGGCATTAACCACCTGCTTCAACAGCCCCACGCCAATCACGCCAATCCGGTGCCCGCGGGCCCGCGTTTTTTCCAGCTCGCGTTCCGCCTCTTCGTGATGCGCCAGTTGAGCGGCGACGACTTCTTCACGGATGGAATCGATCTTACCGGGAGGAATCACATTTTCGACAACACAGTAGCCATCCTGTTTGAGGCGAGCGGCAACTTCAAATTGATCCATGGTTGTTCTAACTGCTTATGGTGTTTGGATTTTATCAACCGGCTCCGCACAGTCTCCCTGAATAAGGAACTGCCTGGTTACCAGAGTATCATTTTCCCGATCATCGTCTATTCACAATTGCGAATCAGGTATTCTGATACGCGTCATTCTCGTGTTGCAGTGTGCAACTAATAATGGTTAAACAATTTGTTCGGAGCTTTGCGAGGCCTGACGAAAGTCGCCCGGCGTCTGACCAACTTTGCGGTGAAACAGGTCCATAAAATAGGCGGCACTGTTAAATCCGCAACGGTAGGCGATTTCCGTATTGGAGAGCGTTGTTTCAGCCAGCAATTCGCGGGCACGCACCAGTTGCAGGCGAATGATCTCTGCTTTGGGAGAACGGCCCAGCAGTTTTCGAAACCGTCGTTCCAGTACGCGGCGTTCCAGATTGACCTGCTTGACGACGTCCTCCACCTGAATCTGCTGGCAGGCGTAGCGTCTGATATATTGAATTGCAGTTGCCAGTTCCGGATCGGTGACAGCCAGCGAATCCGTCGAGTGCCGCGACACGACCCGGCGGGGAGGGATTAAGGTCAGATCGGAAACCGGTTTCTGGTGCATTAAGGAATCCAAGACGGCAGCCGCCTGGTATCCCACCCGTTGGGGATCCACGTCGATGCTGCTGAGACGTTCGTCAGTGAGCTGACAGAGAATATCGTCGTTACCGACTCCCAGTACTGCGACCTCTTCCGGAACGGAAATATTATGTGTCTGACAGGCGTTCAAGACTTCCCGCCCTCGTGTATCATTGCAGGTAAAGAGCGCCAGTGGTTTGGGCAGGCTTTGTAACCAGCGGGCGATCTGTTCCTGCTCGCGTTCCCAGGAAGGCCCCTCTTTGCCGCCTCCCTGTGGCGTAAACAGCGCGCATTCGGCACCGGTTTCCTGAATCTGCTGCTGAAATTTAAGACAGCGTTGATCCAGCATGGGACGCAGACCGGTCCGAAATCCACAGGCGGCAAATGACTGATAACCCCGGTCCAGAAAATATTGAACCGCCAGTTCCGCGACCTGCTGATTGTCAGGCGCGACAAAGGGAACCTGTGGCTTGGGAATCAGTTCTCCGAGTAGATCAACCGTCGGTACACCGGACTGCTTTAACAGCCGTGCCGTTTTTGCAGTGTCGATAAAAGCGATGATCCCGTCACCGTCCCAGGAAGAGATCCAGGGAGGCGCCACTTGTCCAAAACCGCAGGGGCGATACAGAATCGACCACGTTTCGTGTTCCTGTATGTATTGCCAGACGCCGTGAAGAATTCCACGACCGTACCCTCTTGAAGTTTCCACAAGCAGCGCTACTCGCAAACGATCCACTATGATGAGCCTTGTTGTTTTAAATCAGTAGTATTCTGAAAGCCGTTGTTTTGGTTGTCAGTTCCGTTTGTAGAGTCTGTCGCCCGGAATAGCAAACCGATTTTGTCGTAAAAATGGGAAGTCGCAAAAGTGAACAGGTTATTCGCTAAGTTGAATAGACGTCGATTGCCGCAGCGACCATCATGAGAGTGCGGTTTTCATTCCGGTCACCAGATCTTTTCAGTCAGAGTACTGGTGATTCACGTAGGAAAACAGGACAGACTTTTCATCGATTCAGTACGGGAGCAGTGACATTATTTTTCATTCTCGACGATTCCTCATTCTGTGTTTTTTACTGGCGGGATGGTTTAACGTGATCACGGTCTCTGCGAAAGAACCTGCGATCGACAAATTGTTCCTCCTGGCTGGTCAGTCGAACATGGTTTCCCAGGGAACCCTGGCAGAACTCCCGGAACAATTACAGCAACCACCGAAGAACGTCTATTTCTGGTCAAAAGGAACATGGGTTCCTTATCACAATAAAGTTGCTTATGTAAAGCCCGGTAAGGAATTCGGTCCCGAGCTGGCGATTGCCCATGAACTGTCGCGGGCATTTCCGGACGAGAATATTGGTCTGATCAAACATGCCAAAGGAGGCACGGCCATTCGTCTCTGGCAGCCGCGCATGCCTCTGGTTAGAGGCTTGTTTCAGAAACTGGACGACGCGCAGAAAGCCGGCGGGGGAGAAGTCGCTGCTCTGTTCTGGATGCAGGGGGAACGGGATGCCCGCTTCCATGAACCGGCATATGCAAAGAAATTCCAGAACCTGATTCAGGCGGTTCGACAGAAGTCAGATCAGCCTGAGTTACCGGTTGTCTTCGGTCGCATCAGCAGAATTATTCCGGAACGGGAATATACAGACCAGATCCGCCAGATACAGCAGCAGGTTGCCGATGAACTGGCGAACGTCGTTATGATCGACACGGATGCACTGGAACGGAAACCGGAAGAAATCACCGTGAACGGCAAGCCGACAAAGTTGCTGGCGCATTACAGTTCTCGCGGGCAGATCGATCTGGGAACGCAACTCGCGCAAGCCTATTTAAAACTGGCATCGACTGAGGTCGCTGCTCCCCGGTTCGACGCTCTGGCAACGCGGCTGTTGAACGCCGAACCAAATGCGCAGGCCTGTTGTGAGAATGCAGCCCAGTTCGAAATTGCCCCCGTCAATCTCCCTTACCATCCTCAGGGAGACAATGACCATTATGGCTGGCCCGTCGCGACCAAGTCGGGGGATTCCCTGATTGTCGTTCATCGCGCCATGCCGGGACATAATGTGAAACTCGCGGGCAAAGCCGATGCCGATACGACCTATTCCGTGATTGTGCGTTCAACGGATGGAGGCAAAACCTGGTCCACGCCTTACGATATACGAGACTGCATGCAGGCAGCAGACCGTAATCGAGGCGGAATGATTCCCCTGTCCCATCGTTACAAATTCGGACCCAAAAACTTAAGTCCGCTCGGCTACAAAGTGCATCTGAATGCCATTGGAACGCTACGGAACGGGGCGGTCATTCTGGTCAGTAACCATGGTGTCTTCCGTTCGGATGACGAGGGGAAAACCTGGCGCCATCTGAAAACTGCCTTTCGGGAAGACCATCATTCCGGCCCCATTGTTTATGTCGGCCCCCGAATCATCGATGATCCGAAACTGGGCCTGCTGCTGTTCGGCCACCATACGAAGTATAAGAATCATCGCCCCGGCACGATCGTCAGGGAACTGGCTTTGTATCAGTCGCAAGACGGGGGAGAAAGCTGGAACAACATCAGCATGCCGCTGCCCGACTGGTGTCATCAGGCCGAGCCCAACTTTATCTTTCACCAGGGAGAGTTCTATGGTCTGGCCCGGAACCAGACGACGCGCCATCTGATCCAGCTGCGCGGCAAACCCGGAGCATCGTTTGAGGCCCAAGAGACCAACATGATCAGTAAACGCTCGGTAGATACTTCCGACCTGATTTTCAATCCCGTGACCGGAAACTTCGAAGCGGTGCAGTCGGACCGCAGCAGCATGTCGATCAATCTCTTCAGCATCTCACCAGAGAAATGGGAGACGGCGGACTGGAAGCTGGAATGCCGATTGCTGGATCGCAAAGGAAATTTTTATGCGACAGCCGACGGCTTTCATACCGGAGGTTCCGTCGTCGATTTGCAAACCGGTGTGCAGCATGTCTTCTTTTATTCCGGTGCACCGGGGGGACCTGCAGGTGTGTTTCGACTGACGCGCCCCCTCAAGACCACTCTACTGACGACCGATTGTCAAACGGAACAACAAAACTGAACGCGCTCTGAAAAGAAAGTTTTGCCATATGAATATTCCACGACGCACCTTTTTAAAGTCCTCACTGGCCTGTTCTCTGCTGGGCGGATATCCCGCTTCGATTCTGCTGGCGAAAGGAGAGTCGATTGGCAAGAACCGTCCCCTCTTGAAGCCGGTGCATGACCAGATCGTCTGTCCCTGGAAACCCAATTTTCCCCGCCACGATCATCAGTTGATCTTCCCGCTGGACGACGAACGTCTGCTGCTGGTCTGGTCGGAATACTACAGTCAGTCGGAAAATCCATCCCGGAAAAAAGGACACTCCGGGATAGGCGATCATGTGGAGTGCCAGATTACGTCCATGATCTCGAAAGATAAGGGACGAACCTGGGGAGATCGTCGGGTCATCCAGCCCAACGAATGGAAACATAATGTGAAGCATCCCAATCTGGTTCGATTGTCCGAAAATGAAGTCCTGTTCTTTTACGTCGGCTGGGACAGTGCGAAACAGCGGAATGTGTTCTGTCGACGCTCCATGGATAATTGTCAGACCTGGGGAGAGCAGCGTCAGATTTCTGAACCGGGCTGGTACTGCAATAATGCCGACCATGCACTGAAACTGAGTACCGGCCGCGTGATTCTTCCCGCGCATGGACCGCATGCGGAGAAATACATCGGAGGCACTGCCTATAAAGGAGGGGATCTGCATTCGTTCGTCTTTTATTCAGACGACGGATTCCGTACCTGGAAACGGAGTGCCGACAGTATGACGGCCAAGGGACGCGGCTGTCACGAACCGGCGATGGTCGAGCTGAAAGATGGTCGTCTGTTGTGTTTCCTGCGAAATACCAACCAGCGACTCTATCAGAGTTTTTCCGAAGACGGCGGCGTGCACTGGAGTACTCCCGAACCGTCAGAGCTCCCTGCTCCGGAATCGCCACCGCTCGTCAAACGGATCCCCACGACCGGCGATCTACTGCTGATCTGGAATAATGTGGCTTCACCTTCAAACTGGCCGCGGACGCCTTTGACGGCAGCGATTTCTCAGGATGAGGGAAAAACCTGGAAGCACTTCAAGGATATCGAAAACCAGTCCTCAGTCGATGCCGCCTATCCCTCGGTAACGTTTGTCGGCGATGAAGCACTGATTGCCTACTACTCCCGTTCCACCAAATGGAAACGGGATTCGGAAGTCACGCTGCGGATTTATAAGATCGATCAGTTTTATGCCTGATGATAGACAGGATGAGTCTATCAGTATGCACAGAAGTTCTGCGATCTGAATGATATCTCATCTTTAAAAAAAGCAGTCCCCGAAAACGGCTGTTCTCGGGGACTGGCTGTCTGTCAGGTTTTCACGTTCTGGATTAGTCCAGCAGTGGATTGTCTCCATCAGCCACACCGCTGAAGAAGTCATCGATCTCGG
>NZ_JBLXHC010000003.1:0-594752 GCF_048260065.1 Gimesia sp.
TCACTGCATTGAAATTGCAATGCAATCTCCCGGGTTGTTAAACCGGTTGCATACGCTTTGAGAACTTCGAGGCGGCGTTCTTTGGAATAAATCAACATGTGAAATCCTCCATGAAATGAGACTTCACCAGTCTACCAGACTTACCGCATTCGCGCTAGACTAAAATGTGACGCGCTCTAATGTTTCGTGAAGCCCGAAATCGGATCAGAATCAGCGCTGAGAAAATGACATTTTGCGCAGCAGGAACGGACGCACCTACCAGCAGAATTGACAGGTGTATTGAGAAACCGGAGACTCGTGAGACTTTCAGCCGGCAGGCTGCTCGGGGTTAAAGCCTTTAATATTCTGACCATGTGGCTTCACAGCAGAATTATCATCTGCCACCCGAAAAAAAGCAGTACTGCTTTTTCCTGAAGCCAGTTCTCTCACCCGAACTTTCCAGACACCTGCTTTATCATTGGGGGCGATCTGAATCTGAAATTTCTGTGTGCCATTCTGGAGAGCACGATATCCCGACATTTCCGCGATTCGTCCTTCGGCATCTTCGATTGAGACTTCTACCGGAATCACCGCAGCGACTGGCGTCCCCTGTTCATCGATGACCTGAATCGAAACGGTTCCTGCTTCCCCCCGTTTCAATGTCATGGGAACCTCAATCGCCACCTGAGCAATCGGCTGATCTGTGCGCAGATAAATTCCGCCTGCCCCTGGCCCCAGTTTCACATTGGCTGTTTGCTGCTGGTGGTCTGAACTGGTGCTGATCTGCTGATGTTGCACCAGATCATAGTAATAGCCAGTCTGGCGATTCACAGACAAAGTCGCTTCTGCAGGAAGACCGTTCTCCATGACGCGGCCATGGTGGCCAACATAATCGCCGAACTCTCGATTGTCATTCACCACAAATAGATAGTCGGCATGCGGGCCGCGACGGTAATAAGGAACCACATTGGGATTTGAGGAATCTACGTAGCGGGTATATTTACCAGTGAGTGCCAGACGCAGCTCTGCCGACTTTTTCAGCAGTTCCTGTTTATCAACATCCGCTTTGCCGGTCCGCGTGTAAGAGGTAATCACAATATCGGGTTTCACTGCAGGTGAAACCCGCTCGTCAGCAATCACGATCCCGCCCCGCTGCTGGAAGGCTTTGATCGTCTGCAGGATTGATTCGGTAATCACATCGCAGTCCATCATGACCAGCACCTTGTACTGATCCAGGCCTGTCTGAGTAATCGTTTCATCAAACACAACATCTGTCTGCAGGCCCGCCCACTGCAACATCTGGTGAGCATCCCCCAGCCAGTAACCGTTCCAGCCATAGGTCCCGCGCCGGGCAAATACCTGAGAGGCAAAACTTTCATAGAAAGCAATATCATTCTTTGCGTCTGGCATCGTTTTCAGAGCCGGTCCCAGAGGCTTGACAACGTCGTGAATCAATCGCGTCAGTTCGTGTTGAGTTTGTGGATTGGTATATCGATAGCCCCCTGCCCCATCTGTTGGTACCAGCGACTGCCAGCCATGATACATAATGCCCTTGATCGGGCGCGAAATCTTCGCCCAGAAAGCTTCCCGTAAATGCATGGGAGAAATCGTAATGAAAGCGGCATCGGGTTGTTCTTCTTCCCAGTGCGCCCGATTCTCCGGACCGTCCCCCGGTTTCTTTGGTATCGGTGCGGTCTGTGATCGATACCAGATAATCTGAGTCATATTCATCACATCCTGATGTTTTTGAGAGCCACGGGCCATCGCAAACAATTCATCACCAACGACATTGATGCGAATGGGATCGGGATAACTGTAAGTCCAATGCGACAGCACATCCACATTTCCACCAGAGCCAAATACACTCGCCACGCGCATCGCCGGGTCATACCAGGTCCAGAATTTTTTGGAAGTCGAATTGAGTCCCTGCTCCAGGTCGCTGTTTAAATCGTTCCAACCATCACCGGTTTTCCAGTGCCACTTGTAATAGACATAAAGCGGATCATTATCAGGGACAACGCGATCAGAGGGAAAGTTTTTCAGTTTCTTATAGTCAACACCCCGAGGCGGACCAGCTTCAGCGGGAATTTCAATTCCCGCAAACTTCTTAAATGCTTCGCGGTCATGCTCATGAAAACAGGGACGTGAATGTCCGCGGACTTCGGTGTGCAGAAGAGCAGAATCCAGGGCCGGATAATCCTGATAGGTCTGTGCTAATGAAGCCCCCACGTTATAAGTAAACTCTTTAATCTCAGGAATCAGCGGACAGATGTCTTCACGTGAAGAATGCGTCGTTCCATCCCGGTTCACACGCTGAAGTTTTTCCTGGTTCCTCAGATAGGAACCGGGAGACAGCGATGCATAGAAAGAGATGCCATTCGCCAGTCCCTTATCCAGGCCCGCTCTCATTTCAGCAACATTCTCCTCGGAATCGGCCAGTGTCGGTTTCCCAGCCTCCCGTACCTTCGCGTAGTTGACTCTGGTTCCAACAGCGTGCGTGAATCCGATTTTCTTCAAGCGATCCACTTCGTGAACTCCGGCGCCCCACATGATAACGGGAAACTGGTCCGGCAATTTCCGTCCCACGATCTGAATTGGAAATACCGCTTCCGCAGTAGTCTGTGACGGACCAGCTGTCTTCAATCGAGCCGTCAACGTATATTCATCCGGACGTAAAGCCGAATTCAATGGAAACAGGACCTGTTGGGGATTTCCCGATTCCAGATTCTTCAGCGTAGAAGTCCCCTGCACATCGCCATTCAGTAACCAGGTAACGGTGGCTTCTGAGAGCAGTTCCGGCTGCAGATTTGTAACCTGAAAAGAGAGTGATGGATTCTGCTCCATACGGATATAGCAGGCTCGCTGTGTAAGACGATCAAAGCGGACAGGACGAAATTCCAGTTCACCGCTGCTGATCCGGACCTGATCAATCAGGCCTGGGAAGCCACCATAGTTACTTCCGTTACGATCCCCGATCGTCAGTGGTCTTGTTCCGGGAGTAACCGCTCCCACACCAGCAACCGTTTTCTCACCATGGGGTAATCCATTGACCAGAAATCTGCCTCGACCGGCTCCATTGTACATGAACACGATGTGATACCAGGTTTCAGGATTCAACTGGAGGGGATCGGAATACCAGGTTTCAGAAAAGTCGCCGAAGCCAAGGACCGCTCTTAATGTTCGAGTACCAGTGCGTCCTGCCGGGTTAAACATCAATTGATAGTCAGTGTGGCTGACATATTTTTTATCGAGCAGATAGGCAGTACCTGCTTTTTCAATATCGGCCTCAGGTTTGATCCACATCTCCAGTGTAAACGCGCCGCGGGGTGAAAGTTCAGGAGAATCCTTGACGGCGGCCCAGTGCCGTTTATCTTCTATCGGAAAACCCGGGAATGAACGCATGGCTGCGCCAAATTTTCCCTGTGGTTCAATCTCCGCTCCATTGAACGATGCCGTATTTCCATTTCGTGAAAGATCAGTCCCCGGATTGGTACCATCAAAGGTCCACAACCCCAATACATGAGGGCCTGTGGCATTCTCTTTCGTATATTGTGATTTCCAGGGTTCCTGTAATGTGATGGTACCGGGATCAGCGGCAGCAAGATTGAAAACAGAGCCCAGTGACAAAAAAAACAGAGCAGCAGTTTGGATTAATTTTCGCATCAACTCGAACTTTCAATTTTCATGTTGCAGACACCAATTACTTAACACAGTTTACCAATCTATCTTTCAGAAGAAAACGGACTCGATTCTGACATTTGTCTACAATCGGTTCGAATTCCAGGATGCATTTGTCTGCTGCAAAGGTACGTGTTAGGATGCTGACAGTGCTCTTCAGTTACATCATCGATTTTTTATTCCCTCTCACCACATCTGCAGGTTATGTCAGCTGAAACTCAATGTACTCCGCAAAATTGTCCCCCCCTGATTGTCATGAGTGACCTGGATGGGACGCTGCTGGATCATGACACGTATTCCTTTGCGCCTGCTCTGCCTGTCATGACACGATTACAGGCTGCAGGAATTCCGTTGATTCTGAATACCAGTAAAACGGCTGCTGAGCTGCGCACGTTGCGGGAATCATTAAACAACACCGATCCCTACGTGGTGGAAAATGGTTCTGCCATCTATTTTCCGGATTCATCGATTATCGATTCGATCGGCTCGACTGCACATATTTCAGGAAATGACGTGCATATTTTAGGGGCACGCAGAACTGAGATCCTGTCAATCATTCAAAAAAAACGGAGCGATGAAAAATTCCTGTTTACCGGATTTTCAGACATGGAAGTCTCTGAAGTCATTGCATATACGGGATTATCGGAATCCGAGGCTGAACAGGCGATGACACGAGAATTTTCCGAGCCGTTAATTTGGCAGGACTCGGCACATCAATTGCGTAAGTTTGAAGCACTGATTGCCAATCATGGTCTGCGGCTGCTGCGAGGCGGCCGGTTTGTGCATGTGATTGGCGCGTGTGACAAAGGAAAATGTCTGCAGTGGTTCAGGGAGTGTTATACCCGTTCTGGGAAATTCATTCCTCGATTTGTGGCACTTGGTGACAGCCAGAATGATGTCGCCATGCTGAATGCTGCAGACATCGCAGTCATTGTGCGCTCTTCCCATCACGAACCTCCCGATCTTGAGAAGCAATCTTCGGTCATCATAACTCAAGAGACCGGCCCACAGGGATGGGCTGATGCGTTAACCCAAATACTGGATGAAATACTGACCTGATCATCCCGGTTTTGGCGCTCAAACATCGATCATGGAGATCTGGTATGGGAGACTTTTACCAAAACGGTATCATCACGACATTACATAATCTTTCGTCACGTCCGATTGACGAAATGGAAGCCGAACTGCTTGAGTTTTCCAAAGTTCGTCCGATGAGCCTGGTACTGCCCTGTCTGTACAGCGAACTGGAAGGGCCAGCCCTCGACAAAATTGTGACCGAACTCGCCAAAGTCCGATATCTGAATGAAATCGTAATCGGCTTGGATCGGGCGGATGAAGAACAGTACAAACACGCGATTCGCTTTTTCAGTCGACTGCCACAGAAACACCGGATTCTCTGGAACGATGGACCGCGGCTGCAGGAAGTGAATTCGGTCCTGCAAAACCAGGGACTTGCTCCCAACGAACTCGGGAAAGGCTGCAACGTCTGGTACTGCCTGGGTTATATCCTGGCACAGGGGACGTCTGCGTCCGTCGCTTTGCATGATTGTGATATTCTCACCTATGATCGGAATTTACTGGCAAGACTGATCTATCCAGTTGCCAACCCCAGTTTTAACTACCAGTTCTGCAAAGGTTATTACGCACGGGTCGCTGACAGCAAAATGAATGGTCGAGTAACCCGGTTACTGGTGACTCCACTGCTAAGAGCGCTGAAAAAAATACTCGGTTCACTGGATTATCTGGAGTACCTCGACAGCTACCGCTATCCACTGGCGGGTGAGTTTTCTTTTCGCGTTGATGTCATCAACGACATCCGCATCCCCAGCGACTGGGGACTGGAAATCGGCGTGCTCTCGGAAGTCAAACGGAATTACTCAACTAACCGTCTCTGCCAGGTCGACATTGCCGACTGCTATGATCACAAGCATCAGAACCTGTCTGTCGACGATGCCCAGGCGGGCCTGTCAAAAATGTCGATTGATATTTCAAAAGGTATCTTCCGCAAACTGGCAACAAACGGCGTCGTTTTCTCTACGGAAACGTTTCGTTCGATTAAAGCCACCTACTATCGGATCGCTCTCGATTTCATTGAGACTTATCGAAACGATGCCACCATCAATGGGCTGGTACTGGATATTCATAATGAAGAGAAAGCTGTTGAGCTGTTCGCGGAAAATGTGTTAAAAGCAGGTCTGCATTTTCTGGATAATCCGATGGAAACACCATTTATTCCCAGCTGGAATCGTGTGCAAAGTGCCGTTCCGGAAATTTTTGCGAGCCTGTGTGCCGCAGTTGACGATGACTATTCGGAGTTTGCCTGAAACCATGAGTGAGCCCGTTGAGCATACTGCAGTCAGTGAGTATCAGTTTCTGGTAGAAAACCATTTAAAGATCATTTATCCCGAAATCGATCATACATCTTTTGCCCGGGAGTTGATTCAGCTCATGTGCCCTGATGGTATGTGCCAGATACCTCAGACGCATCAGAATCACTGGGATCAGAAGAACGTGGTAATGATTACCTATGGCGACAGTCTGCTCACGGAGGAGCAGCAGCCACTGGAAACACTGCTGCAGTTCTCAGAAGAATTCCTGAAAGATACCATCAACGGAATTCATATCCTGCCATTCTTTCCCTACAGTTCAGATGACGGCTTTTCCATTATCGACTATCATCAGGTGAACCCACACCTGGGTGACTGGTCTCACATCAATGCCATCGCAGAAAAGTTTCAGCTGATGTCTGATCTGGTGATCAATCACTGTTCCAGCGAAAGTGAATGGTTTCAACAATTCAGACGGGGAGAATCTCCGGGCAAAGATTATTTTTTCTGTGCCTCTCCTGAAGACGATTTAGCTGATGTGGTTCGCCCGCGTACGAATGAATTATTATGCCCGATTGAAACTCCAGAAGGCACACGATACGTCTGGTGCACGTTCAGCCACGACCAGGTTGACCTGAATTTTGCCAACCCTGAACTCCTGCGGGAAATTGTCAAAATCATCAAGCTCTACCTGGATCATGGAGTGAAAATTTTTCGACTCGATGCGATCGCCTTTATCTGGAAAGTGGCAGGAACCAGTTGCCTGAGCCTGCCGGAAACTCACGAGATCGTGCGTCTCTTCCGGACACTGATCCAGTTCGTGGCACCAACGGCCATGATCATCACGGAAACCAATATCCCCAACCGGGAAAACCTGGCCTATTTCGGAAACTCCAATGAAGCCCATGCGATCTATAATTTCTCACTCCCCCCGCTCCTGGTGAATGCCATGCTCAGCGGGAGCTGTCAGCATTTGAAAACCTGGATGATGAGCATGCCCCCTGCCCTGCATGGTACGACTTATCTGAACTTTATTGCCTCTCACGATGGTATCGGCCTCAGACCCGCCGAAGGCCTGATGAGTGAAGAAGAAATCAGTAACATGGTCGCGATGATGGAACAGTTTGGCGCACGCATCTCCATGCGGTCGCTTGCGGGAGGCGTCAAGCGTCCTTATGAAATCAACATTTCCCTGATTGACGCAATGAAGGGGACTCTGGAAGGAGAAGACGAATGGCAGGTCGAACGCTTCCTGTGTGCGCATGCCATCATGTTTGCTCTGGAAGGAATTCCGGCTGTCTATATTCACAGTTTTCTTGGTACTCTCAATGATCAGGCAGCCGTAGCAGAAACCGGACACAACCGTTCGATCAACCGCCATCGCTGGGATTACCATAAACTGGCACTGGCATTGGCCGATGACACATCCATTCATGCACAGGTTTTCCAGGGTATGTGCCATCTGTTGAAGGTGCGTCGCCGTCAACCGGCATTTCACCCGAACGCCACACAGTTTACTTTACACCTGGGAGACAGTGTGTTTGCCTTCTGGCGGCAGAGCATGGATCGCCAGCAGAGTATTTTTGCCATCAATAATATTTCTAACCAGGAACAGATCGTTCCCTTATCGGAAATCAACCTGATCGGAACTGACAACTGGACCGACCTGATCAGCGGCGAATTATACTCTGACCAGCGGGCAGAACTGGTCCTGAAACCGTATCAGGTGATCTGGCTGACCAATCGATGGTCGCACGAATAGCCTTGAGGCTCCTATTCGAAGTAAATCAGACCTGATTTTGAAAGCAGAGTTCATAACCATCTGGGTCTTTGAGGAACAGTTGATTCATTCCATAGAAGGCGACCCGGGGAGGCTCCAGGTTCAGACCTTTCGTCATGAACTCCTCATACATCGCCTGTGCATCATGGCAGAGAAAAAAGAAACCAACGCCTTTCACACGTTCTTCCCGGGTACCATCCTCGTCGGGACAGGCCGGCTGCAGCATCAGAGCTACAGAATCCCGTTCCAATCGACACCACATGATTTTCCCTTCAGGCTCCCATTTCAACTTGACTTCAAAACCCAGCCTGTCTGTGTAAAAGGAGATCGAATCGTCAATATCTTCTACAAACAGGAGAGGAACCAATTCCTGAACAGAGTCGCCTTCAGCTGTCATGACAGCTCCTTGAAATAAAGGAAGAAAGAGAATGCTGGCGATTAATCATCTGATTCACGATGCACGGTCTCAGGCGAAAATGCAGGCAGGCAGATGGCGATATACTCCGCCCCTGCATCTCCAGGAGTGCTGTAGCGGACCCATTCTCCTGCATCCAGAATAATCGCCTGCCCCGTTTTGACTTCGAAGACGCCCTGCTTTGTTTCCACATGCAGAACGCCTTTCAGAACAACTGACATCTCCTGAAATTCAGGAGATTGTGCAGGTTCAACCCAGCCACCGGGAGACACCATCCGGGCCACGCTGATTGTTTCATCTCCGGTATTCACACGGCCTACAAATTCTTCGATCTGCTTAGGTTTGTTACCGGCCGCTTTCACAATGGTGGGCAGTTCAATATAACGAGGCATTATGAGTCCTATTCAAATATAAAATACGAATTCAGCTGTCAGTGACGAATCACCATATTGTGATTCCCTTCCACTATGAAATCCAGAGGTAGACTGCCAGTATTCCGAATACGAAAGCTGACTTGGGAAGCTCAAATCGGATCAGTAAATATTTCACCTCATACAGGCTAGGAATGCCATGAGTGAATTCTTATCATGATACCAGATTTAGAAAATCAATCCATTTTCAAACACCTCTGTCATTCTGTTCCATTCGGACCAGCTGATTTCATTTGTTCGGGAGTCAAAACATGTTGACCAGTTTGCTGCTTCCAGTTCTGTTGTCAGCCGTTGCCTTGTTTTTCGCCAGTTTTCTATCGTGGATGGTCGTGCAACTCCACCGGGACGACTGGAAAAAACTAGAGCAGGAAGATGAGTTTCTGAAAACGATGCAGACCCTCAATGTGCCTGTCGGCAGTTACATGTTTCCAGGCTGTAAATCATCTGATGAAATGAAAAGCCAGGAATACCAGGAGAAATGGAAGAAAGGCCCCCGCGGCGTGATGACCGTTTATCCCGAAGTCAACATGGGAAAAAACCTGGGGCTGACCTTTGTGTTCTTTCTGGTCGTCAGTTTTTCACTCGCCTATCTGGCCACCCTGGCAATTCCGGCTGGAGCAGAATTCAAAGTCGTCTTCCGTTTCGTGGCCACCGCCGGACTTCTGACTTTTTTATCAGCGACAATCCAACACGCAATCTGGTTTCACAATCGCATTATCGGACACATCATTGAATCCATCGCATATGCTGTTATCGTCGGCGTCATTTTCGGACTGATGTGGCCCGCTGCTTAACGTTCCCCATTCCAGTAATTAATTCGAAATCTGAGGTATACAAATGTCTGTCTCTCTTCCACTATCAGGTCAAAAGTTTCTTCTGTTTACCGGTGAGGACTACGAAGATCTGGAACTCTGGTATCCTAAACTCAGACTGGAAGAAGCAGGCGCAGAAACCACTCTGGCAGGACTGGAAGCGGGAAAGACCTATCTGGGAAAGCATGGATACCCTTCCGTTTCAGACGTCACTATCGACAGTATCAACTCAGCTGACTACCAGGGAGTCATCTGTGCCGGCGGCTGGATGCCCGATAAACTCAGACGATCCGAAAAGGTACTCTCACTTCTGCAGGAATTTCATGAAAGTGGGAAACTGATCGCCGCGATCTGCCATGGAGGCTGGATGCCGATCTCCGCAGGCATCTATTCCGGCGTGAAAGTCACCGGTTCCCCCGGAATCAAAGACGACCTGATCAACGCAGGCGCTATCTGGGAAGATGCACCCGTAGTCGTCGATCGCCATTTTGTCTGCAGTCGACGTCCCTCTGATCTACCGGACTTCTGCAGGGGAATCCTCGAAGTTCTCCAGACGACATAGCAGGTTAATCAAATATCTGTTTTGCAAGCTGTTGCACATCTGCAGCCTGATGTACCTTCAGTTGCTGCTGAATTTCGGCGTCGATCAACTTTAATAATCTCGGTTCCTGTTGAATTGCCTTCAACAGGGAGACTGCGCGACTCTCCGTTCTGAGTAATGCCTGCAGGGCGATTTTCTGATTACGGACAGTCAATACAGGCAGCGATTCAATCAGATCCTCCGTTGCAGCCGTAGTATCGATATCGCCGATCCCACTCACGGCTCCCATCTGCAGTTCGGCATGACCGGCATCAGTCAGGTAGCGTTTCAGCTGTTTCCTGCAGACGTCATAATCCAGCATCGCTACCATTCGCAGCGCATCGTAACGGGTCCCCCCTTTCACATCAGGATCGTCGGCCATCTTGACGGCCCGCTGGAGTGCCTGCTTCCAACGGACCGTCAAGTCCGGCTTATCTTTCAGCAGCGATTCAATCCTGCTACGAGGCCAGTCACCGGCAATCGTAATTCCATTAATCACTCCCCCTCCAATCACGACCGACTGCCAGCACTCCAGGGATTGGTTCTGATCCGGAAGAGATACCTCGAGCAGACGCATCAGCTCCTCTGCCTGATTTCGTTTTCCCACAGCAATCGCGGTACGCCAGATCTCGGGGATATTTCGATATTCATCTGGTGTTCCCACTTTGACTGCTGCGACCAGGGATTTGATTTTTGCACCAGGCTCTGTCTCCTCTGATTTTGAAGATTTTTCACCAGGCAGTACGGGCACCGCGACATGCTGGTTTCCGGTAGAGGCACTGGCCAAAGAGATTTCGGAGAGAAAAATCCAGCCTTGATTCCCGGTAAAGTCGATCCGAACAAACTGTGCCCGCTGTTCAGGAATGTTGATTTCAATCGTCCGCCGATCAATTTCATAAAGCCCCAGTCCATCGGCGTGATCATCAAAAGAGGAGAACTGATGAGGATTGCCGTACTGTTTGTTATTGTTACTGAAAGAGACCTGAATCGAAGCTGGGGCATGAATTGATCCCGGCTCATGATTGACTCCATATACGACTCTCAACGCATTGACTGGCATCTTACGCTGCAGATCAATCACGATCCGCGGTTGTGGCTCTGTTCCCGCAGATCGAAACCCGACCCACTGACCATCATTAAATCGGTTTGATCCTGTAGCACGATTCACCAGTTTTAAATTTGAAGGATCGTCCGGGTAATTGACATCCGGTTTCACTGAACCAGAGTAAGTGTATTTCAAAGGTGCACTGTGTTCCTGCAGAAACACCAGCAAATCCGCCATCGCATCAGGTGGAATCTCGCGTTCAAGACCTTCAGGCATGAGTGACTTTCCACTGTTACTTAATTCATCCAGCTGCGTTCTCAGAATGGTTTGAACTTTTCCCTGCTGTGCTTTTAAGGTAATGCTGTTGCTTTGCTCAGACACCAGAATCCCGGTCGTGATGCGACCGTCATCGGTCACAGCCAGATAGGAAGCATAGCGGCCGTCGACCGCTTTATTCGGGTCGAGAATGGAAGTCAGTAAAAATGACTTCGACTGATCGGTCAGCGCTGCCAGATCCGGACCGACGACATGGCCTTTCCCGTTCAAGCGATGGCAGCTGGCACACTGCTTCTCAAACACCAGTCTGCCGCGATCCACGCTCCCCTGCTTCAGATCGATCAATGCATACTGTTTCAGGACTGCGTCACGACTAGCGCTGGTGGCGACAGAAAATAATTTTCTCGCCCGCTGTTTGATTTTTTCACTTTTATGATCGATCAGCGTCTGGCGGTTCGTTAAATCAATTTGAGCGGGTTGAATGACCTTCTGCTCGATCCGATTCAACAGATCCAGTGTCGACGTTTCGCGGGAGAGCAACTGGCTGATGACCTCGGCCTGCAAAGCAGGGGTAAATTGCTTCCAGTTATCAAATACCAGTTCCACCGCAGCAGGACTCTGTGACTGGATCAGACTTTTCAAGGCTGCCATCTGGATGTTCAACGCCGTTTGAGGTGACAGCAATTCAGAAACCAGTTCAAGACTGTCCTGGCTTTGATCTACTGACAACACAAACTGTAAGGCAGCGATCCGCACAGGCTCCGGTTGCTCTGTATCAGAGACCTGTCCCGATGCGAGACTGAGAAGCTGCTTGAGTTGCGGCACCTGTTTCTCAACACCCAATTTCTCACGACTACGCAGTGCCTCCGTCAGCTCTGTTAATGCCAGCCATTCCCAGGCTTCCGGTTTCTGGTTTTGAACCATATGAGATGTCAGCGCAGTAGCAACCTGCTTCAGTAACTCAGGTTCCCTGGTCGCAACCGCCATTTGCAGCAAAGAATGAAACATCGGCAGTAATTTTGGTTTGCCTGCGATTCGGGGATGCAGACTTATCAGAGCAGAGCTCAAACGTGCGGGTTTAAAACTGGCTAATACAGCTGACCTGAGATAGACGTTTCCCGAATGCTGCTCCAGCAACTCTAACAGCGCGTTGGTCCCCTCTTGCTCTTTCACATAACCTAACGTATATGCCAACTGGAGTTGTACTGTCAGTTCCTGCTCCCGACCTGCCAGTTCAAGTACGGCCTTCGCCAGCGGTTTCGACTGTTCCAGAAAAGGCTCTGCTAATCGAAGTACTTCTCTGCGCACATGGGGATTCTGGTCGTTAATCAGAGGCAATAGTATTTCCGGTGTCAGTGCCTGTAGTCCTTCTAAAGTACATAACGCCTGCACACGGGATTGGGGCAACTCCCCTTCACTGGCAATCTGTAATAAAGAGCCGGCTACTGCTTTATCATCCCGAAAAATCAGTTCCTGTTGCACCATATCACGCAGTGTGCCGTTCGCACTGTTGAGTAACTGAGAAAGCTCTTGGGCAGGAAGTTGTTTTAGATTGGGGACCGGTTGAAAGGTTTGCTCTTTTGCGGAAATTCGATAGATCCTGCCGCGCGTCTCACCAGCACGAACGTTTAATTTCTGGACCGCTTCTGGCGAGAGGAACTTGGGATGCTCAATCAGATACCGGTACATGTCCACAATCACGAGCGAGCCGTCAGGTGCTGTTCTCGCCTGGACGGGTCGGAACCAGTTATCGGTGGATGTTAAAAAATCCCGTTCCTGTTCATCGGGAGCCCGCAATCCCGAAAAGGTGACTCCCTCTGGTTTCACGACCAGACGATGTACCAACTGGTTCACGGGCTCACAGACAAAAGCATTTCCATAAAACGATTTTCCCAGTTGATCATCCCGATACAGTCCCAGACCACAGGCAGAAGTCGGACGTCCTCGCTGTCCACTCAAATGAAACTGAACCAGTTCCCCCACCGGAAACAACTGATTTGCATTTGCTCCTTTGGGAATTGAGACTTCAGGAGGAGGCGATCCCACAAAAGGATTTTTCTGGAAATAGGATTCATTGACCGGGTAATGCACACAGAGCGTACCGTTACGGCATCCAAACCAGTTTCCCCAGTCATCGCGTACGCGCCCCTGCTGGGTTCGGCCACTTACCGGCTCAAGAACTCCAGTTTCAGGTTGAAACCGAAAATCCCGATTCGTTACATTCACTGTCTGCCCGTTAAATGACTGGATGATACCGCCAAACAAACCGCCGGAAGCATAGACCCAGTTATCCAGTCCGGGTGTCAGGCTGTTGACCCGCGCCTGATAATTATGCGTTGCGAATCCAGTCAGAATCTTCTTTTGAAGATTTGCTTTTCCGTCCCCTGTCGTGTCCTCAGCGTAGATCACATCGGGAGCCGTACAAACCAGTATGCCCTGTTTCCAGACCATCAGTCCCGTCGGAAAAGCCAGCCCTTCCAGAAACACAGTGGCTTTATCATACCTGCCATCCCGATCCAGGTCCTCCAGATACTTGACAACTCCACCGGGTTTATAATTTCCGTCCATGCCAGCAGGATAATCACGCATCTCCACGACCCACAATTTCCCATCGGGCCCAAACTCCACCGCCACTGGATCAACGACCAGAGGCTCTGCTGCGATGACTTCCACTTTCAGATCATCTTTTAAGTTCATACGGGAAATGGACTCTGCAGGTGTCAATGGTCGCTTACCACCGGTTCGGCTCACGTGACCGGTTGCTTCATAGGAATCAGGAATCTGCTGTGAAACGACATCCAGAATCTTTTTCTCCAGCCCGGGAGCGAAGGGCCCCGGCAGGTCGTACCAGACCATGGCATTTTTTCCCTCATAGCCCCCTTCCTCTAACACTCTTTCCGATGGGATGTAGCAGGGAACATCATTCGCATAGGAATTCACCCAGACTTTCGCTCCGTGTTTTTGTTTGACTGCCAGTGAGTAATCGACGACGACTTCTCCGCCGAGAAAGACCATCGCCAGATCATCACCAAAAGACCAGGTCTTGATCGGATATTCCACCTGAGCTGTTAATGCTTCACCGCGTTTTAAACGGTTCAGATTCTTTTTCGCGTGGTAACCGGTAATCCCCGGTTTACCGGCACGCTGTTTCCATTCTGCTTCAGTCGGCAGCGTCGCCAGCGGCAGTTTGATTTCGTCACTCTCAGCAGAAAGATCACCTGTAATGGCCGTGAGCCCGGTTTTCAGACACTGTTGTACTCCTGTCGCAACAGCCTGACCGTTCACACGCGCGGCTCCCTGATCATCTCCTCTGAACTTCGGATTCTGATCTGCACCGCATCCAATCACTACCATCGCCATACATCCGGGAACGTCTGCTTCGATCCCTTCGACGGCACAGCCAGCCCAGTCACCTGACATAAACGGAACTCCGCCTAATGTCGTGCAGTGACAGGCATACCCCACCAGGATTGCCCGCGAATTACCTTCCGGACTTTTCACGCGGAGAATCGGTAAGTCATAATCATTCGGCCCAGAGATATTTCTTCGATTTTTCGCAAAGGTCGCGGTTCCGATCCCCCACTCCAGCAGCGCTGGCTGGGTGTCTTTGATTGCCTGCTGGGCAACGGACGTTAATTTTTGAATCAGGTCCCCGGTATAACGATTCACAACTTCCTGTTCTGAAGTCGAAAGGTCCTTCGTGTAAATATTGGGAAGCACTCCGGTAAGCATGGGGGCAGCATGCGTGTGTGTCGAACAGATGACCAGTCCGGCAGGTATGATATCCTGCGTTTCTTTCAGATTAGCGACAACCTGCTTCGTCACCGCAGCGGGTACTCCGCAATTTTCAACTGAGAGCAGGACATGTGGTTGTTTCTGTTGATCTAGAATAGCAATCGCCCGGGCCCAGAGTGGCTGTTCGACCCGGTTAATCAATTCAGTCCCCCGCGATGCATAACCATTCAGGAGCACGGGATAATCAGGGGTAATGTCAACTTTCGCGATGCCGACCTGATAGAACTGTCGATTATCTGCATGACAACTGGAAAAAGAAAACATAAAAATAATGAGTGACAGCAGAAGACGTCTAAGAGACATTAAATTTATTCCTCATGCAGTAGATTATTTTGCGAGCGATGCATACCTCCCATCTATTCTCAAACTCAGGTATGCTTTTCAAAATAATTAGATTTCTTTAATATCTTTCGAAAGTCCAGTGTACCAGCAACTTTCAAGCCGGATCAATCCAGTGATGCGACAATCTCTTTCAAAATTGCGACAACAGAAAACGGATAGATGAACCCCGACTCAACTCCTCAGGTAGCCATTTTCATCGAGACGTCAAAAACTTTTGGTCGCGAGATACTACAAGGCATATCTACCTACTCCCGGACGCACGGCCCCTGGTCGATTTACATTGATGAATGGGGACCCCAAACACCATTGCCTGAGTGGATCAAAAGCTGGCAGGGAGATGGTGTTATAGCCCGCGTTCGCTCCCGCCAGATGGCAGAACGTCTTGTAGAGCTTCAAGTCCCGGTAGTAGACACACTGCAACAGGTACCCGACCTGGAGATGCCGGCCGTTTCTACCGATGATTCGCTGATTGCAAAACTGGCGTTCGAACATTTGCACGATCGTCACCTCAGACACTTTGCATTTGTTGGCGTCGAGAAAGTGAACTGGTCCCATCGTCGTCGTGATGCCTTCGCAAAGATTGTCCGCGAACAGGGGTTTGCCTGTGAAATCTATTCCCCCCTGTCACGCCGCCAGTTTGCAGAAAGCTGGAATGGAGGCCAGGAGGATCTGGCAGACTGGCTGGCAGCACTTCCCAAACCGGTTGGTTTATTTGCAGCTCACGACTTGAGAGCACTCTGTGTTCTCGATGCCTGCCGCCGACGCAATATTGCAATTCCCGAACAGGTCGCCGTCATGGGAGTTGATAATGATGATGTATTTTGTGAAGTCGTCAATCCGACACTTACCAGCATCGCTCATCAGGCAAAAGAAATTGGTTATCAGGCTGCCGCTCTCCTGGATCAACTGATGCGCGGCACCACACCTGCACAGCCCCCAAGCCCCGTGCCTCCCCGGTTACTGATCCCTCGCCGATCAACGGATATCATCGCGGTCGAAGACCCCGCCATTGCCTCTGCCCTGGAACTGATCAGAAGAAAAGCCTGTGATAAAATCAGCGTTTCGATGCTTGCCAGTCAAGTGAATCTCACGCGACGCTCTCTCGAACGACGCTTTATAAAACTAGTCGGAAAAACACCTCACCAGATCATTTCAGCAGAGCGCCTGAGACGAGCCAGGCAGTTACTGATTGATACTGATTATACACTTGAGCAAATTGCGCAAATGGCGGGATTTTCCAGCGCTGCTTATCTGAGTGTACTCATTAAAGAACACGAAAACTGTACTCCTACTGAGTTTCGCCAGCGGCCCTGATGCAGCTGATTCAAGGTATACTTAACAAACTTCATTTTCTGCTCATTGTGTAGATCACCCAAGATTCACATCCAGCATTGCCAGCAGACTGAGTTTTTCCCTGAATCCATTTTACAGCCAAACCACTTTTCTGTAGTGTAATCAGGTTCGATTTGAAGTCCTACAGCCTATTGACGCCTTATTAGTTTACACATAAAATGGCCGGAATATGTTCCATTAGCCAGGGGTCAAAATGTCACACAGCAAACTGCAGCATGAGATTAAAAAAAAGCAACCCTTTGACTCTCCAGAACAGGCAGCTATTCTCAATATCCTGCGAACAAGTGATGTCTTTCATAACCAGTTTGGCAGACTCTTTCGTGAATATGGCCTGACCCCTTCACAATATAACGTCCTTCGGATTTTACGGGGCGAAGGCAAGCCCATGCCCTCGCTTGAAATCGCAAACCGTATGATTCAGGTAGTCCCTGCAATTACCGGATTACTTGATCGTCTGCAGGCACAGGATTTAATTAAGCGAAATCGATGTACCGAAGACCGACGCGTCGTATATATCGAAATCACTGCTAAAGCCCTGAAGCTATTGAAAGAGATTGATAAGCCAGATCTGAATCTGCATCACAAACTGATTGGTCATCTCAGTTCATCTGAATTGACTGAACTTTCCCGTTTACTGGAAAAAGCCAGAACCTCACTGAAAAGTGTAGAATAAACAACTCTCATTTATTGAGCCCTCTCAACCAGCCTGCGCCAGTGTCTAATGTACAGTCTTCATATTCCTCGGGCCCGTATCAATTAAAAGATTCACTGATTATCGTGAGTTACTATAGGATTCCCTTGTCCGTATAGGGAATTCTACTGAGTCCAATCTGGTGATGATAACCTGGATCTCAACACGAACCTGCTCTTAATTTTACGATCTAATGGTATACTAATGGTATAATGGAATCAGAAAACAGCAGGTTCCACACACTGACACTGGTTTCGCAATCTGTAGCATTCCTCGATTGAATTTAGACTCTCTTATTCGTCATAAGGGATATTTTTATTTCATTCGAGCGCAGTTTTGAGTAAATTAATTCTTAGACCAGTCTCTCTGCAGGGACTGGTACTTTCATCGAATTCCCTGTGAATGGTAAGTGAATCAAGAAACAAGATTCACCAGTCCACTAAAAAGCCGGCAAACCAATACTAAGATGTCCTTCACTGAGGAACTGATAAATGAACTACAGCCCTGAATGGCCTTCGACTCATGTCACACTTTTGAAGCGAGTTCGATTTCAGACAGATTCCGAAGCATGGAGGGAATTTGTAGGTATCTACGGTCCGATTATTTACAATTATTGCCGTTATTTTCACCTGAATGACTGCGACGCCGAAGATGTATGCCAGGAAGTGTTTCACCAGATCAGCACTTCAATGCATTCGTTTGAATATAATCGGCAGTTAGGGCGGTTTCGCTCGTGGTTGGGCAAAGTTACGTATCACGAAGTCTGTCGTTTTTTCAAGAAAAACAAACGGTTCCAGAATCAGTCCGGGACGCCTGCTTTTCAGGAAGCGATTAATGAGCAGGCGGGAGAATCAGATGCCGCCTGGGCTGATGAATTCTGCAGCCATATTTACACAACTGCCTTGAATAATATTCATCCCCTGTTTGATGAGCGGACCTGGAAAGCATTCGAGTTAACCTGGATCAATGATATTGGTGCACAGCAGGCTGCTGAAAAGCTAAGTACTGAAATCACCTGGATCTATAAAGCAAAGTTTCTCGTGCAGAAAAAGCTGAAAGAGGAAATACAGCGACTTTCGTTCGATAGTGTTGTATTTCAAAAATGAAATTTATTTTGGGCCATTTATGCAAAAATGTATTTCGGACAGCCAGATCGTTCGTTACCTCTGCAGTGAGCTTGATGAACCTGAAAATCAGCAAGTCATAGAACATCTGAATCAATGCGCCAGCTGCCAGAAACGAACCGAGATCTACTCGGAGGACAAGGAATTGAAGAGCTGGCAGGAATGCCAGCAAAGACAAAATCAATCCGGAAGTCCTGAGAAACATCCTTTTTCTGAACAACAGCTGGACCGCATTTTCAACACAACCATTTCATCCATCAACCAGCCACCATCGACAGCATATTCACCGACACAGCAACCCGGCAACAGTTCCTCTCATCAAATTCCCGTCGACGAGGAATTGAATCGAATCACAATCAGAGTCATCGGTAATTATCACCTCATTGAGAAGATCGGCCAGGGAGGGATGGGGGTGGTCTACAAGGCCATCCATGCGCGCCTGAAAAAACAGGTTGTCCTCAAATTACTGTTAAATAATCAGTGGGATAACGCTACGCAGACGCAACGGTTCTATCGGGAGATGGAACTGATCGGTCAGTTGGATCATCCCAACATCGTCAAAGCCACCGATGCCGGAGAAGTTGATGAAACCTGTTTTTTAGTCATGGAATACTTATCCGGACACGATTTGAAAACCATTCTTAAATCCGAAAAAACGCTCTCGGTCACATCTGCCTGCTATATCGTGCGACAGGTCGCCAATGGTCTGCAATACATCCATAATCACAATCTGATTCATCGGGATATTAAACCATCTAATCTCTTTCTCACTCTGGAAGGCGAAGTAAAAATATTAGACCTCGGGTTAGCAGGCCTGAGTCAGGCAAATTCACACCTGAGTGACCTGACAGACAGCCAGTGCATCATGGGCAGCGTACAATACATGGCCCCCGAACAGGCTCACAGCGTGAAATCGATCGATCATCGAGCAGATATCTATAGCCTGGGATGTACGTTTTATAAACTCCTGACCGGAGAGGCGCCTTTCAAACAGCAATCACAGATCGCTACGATTCTTGCTCATCGCGAAGAGACGCCTCCACGACTATCCGATCTGATTCCCGAGATTCCAGAGACTCTGGAGGAACTGTTTCAGTCGATGATGAAAAAAGACCCCGTCGACAGAATCCAAACTATGGCAGAAGTTGTGGAAATACTCGACCGGTTTTTAGGCCAGCAATTCGAAATTCCTCTCAACGAATCTGCGGAAACCCAACTGAGCGAAAGCCAGGAACTGATGAAACTGTGCCGCAACACAATTCTGACACCGCCAATCGAAGTCATGTCCACTGATGCCAGTACACAGGTTCAAATGACTCAGCATTTTTTGAACCCAAAACGAGGCCGTTTGTTTTTGACCCTGGTCTTCTTTTTTAGCCTGGGTATAGTAAGTTTTTGGATCTACGCATCATCCCGAACTCCACTTCCACCAGATGGTGGTTCAGGTCCTATTAGAAAGCCTCCCACAATACCACTGACAGAGCCATCACTTGAACAATTTAAAGTTGAACGCGAAACGGCAATCTGGCTCCTGAATCATGACTGTGAAATACTTATCGATGGAGTCTACGAACCATTGACCCAGGTTCAGGAATTACCGGCGACAGATTTTTTTATTAAAGTGATTGAATTTCACCCTCAGACAATCACACGCGAAGTCTTGAACCCCCTCAAGCAGTTGGCAAAACTTGAGAATTTAATAATGGATGAGTGCCAGATCGCAGATGATGCTCTGGAACCTCTACAGGGAAAACTTTCCCTCAAAAAACTCGATCTTCATGAATCAGGATTGACCGATAAAGGTCTCTCTTACGTAAGTACTTTGAAAAACCTGACGCATATTTCACTCCATAAAAATTACAAACTGACAGACGAAGGACTCCAGGTTCTGGCTAAGTTGCAAAAGTTACGTTCGGTCAATCTTGATCAACTTGGCATCACTGACGCCGGGCTGATTTTTATAAAATACAATCCCCGCCTGGACTGGTTGAACATCAAAGACACACAGATCACAGACAGCTCAGTTCCCGATCTGATCAAGTTAAAAAGCATGAATCAATTATATCTCCAGGGAACCAAAATAACTGACGAAGGAATCCAAACCATCAGAAATGCTTACAAAGGTCGTGACCCCATCATGTATTAACTCCCCAGTCGCCTTTTCTCCCTGTATTCTAAAATATGTTCTTAGTCTTCACTAATTACATCCTGAAACCAACATTTTGCATTCTCAAAAAACTATATTGCGTTCTTGATCTTGACCTGTATCTGCCCTTCTGAATACTACCTTAATATTGGAAGTCAGTTCACTAGATACAAAGATAAAGGGCTACACTCATGGTTGGAAACGCGATTTGGCCGTATGATCCTCAGTCTGACGTGCAACAAAAACCTTACACGGAACACCCACCAGCACAATCTCAACAGATCAGCATCATCATTGCAGCACGTAATAACTCTGCCTATCTTGCAGAGACGATTGAATCAGCCTTCGATCAGAGTATTCCCTGCCAGGTGATTTATGCAGATGACTGTAGTTTTGATGATTCCATCAGTATCGCCCGGCGATACGAGAAACAGGGGCTGATTATTATCGAATCCCCTTTTCATTCAGGTGTCTGCGAAACACGTAACCGGGGAGCCGACAAAGCGACAGGTGATTACCTCCTTTTTCTGGATGGTGATGATATCTTGCCTCCCAATTATATTCAGCAACACCTTGATAAAATGTCCCCCAGTACTCCATTCGTGTATGGCGGTGCCGAAGCATTTGGCGATTATTCCACACTCTGGAATGCACCTGAATGGTCTGATGGACGGCTCTGGTTGCGTAATTTTGTGAATACATCCGCGCTCTGGAATCGTCAGGCCTTTGAAACTGCAGGACGCTGGCGCAATAAAATTAATACCATGTGGGACTGGGATCTGGCTTTACGGGGATCCCGTCTGGGCACACCTGCCCGTAGCACTGCCGTATTACGATACCGGCAACATTCAAGCTCCTGGTCAGCAAATATCCAGACGAAGTATCAGAAGCGCCAGGAAGTGCTTTTACCACAGATGCGACAGATCTGTTCGCGTCTCAGTGTCGGATCAATTATCAGTGGCAGACTTCCTGATTTTTTTCCTCAATGGCTTTCTGCTGTCTCACAGGCAGTAAAACTGATCAGTAGCGAGGAACCAGTGGAACTTGTCCTTCTGGATAACTCAAATAATGTGGATACACTCAATAAAATGAGGGCTGAAACCAGCCGCTATATCAATACATTCGAAACGATTCGAATTATTTCACACCCGAATTCCTTTTCATTCAAAAATGAAAAGGAACGCCGAGATAAAACGGCCCGTTTTATGGCCCAGGCCTGTAATCGCTTACGGGTCGAAATGCGTGGCGACATACACTGGTTGATAGAGGATGACATCCTGGTCCCGCTGGAATCAGGTATTAATTTATTTACTGAACTGACTGCTCAAAGAATCCCCCCCAATGCTGTTTCCGGATGCTATCGCAATCGTCATACAGAAACACAGTTTGTAGGCGGTCAGTTTGACGACCATCACATCGTGAAAGCATTTTCTGAAATCGGCAGTGAAACCCGTGCCGTCGATTATTGCGGGACCGGCTGCCTGATGTTCTGGAAAGATCGAACACCACGGTACTGGAACAGCCACTACAGAAATATCCCTGCTCATGATTGGGAATGGTGCTCCCGATTGAAGTCTTCGGATGGCACTCTGCTCATGCTACCAACGGTGCATTGCGGACATGCAAAGTCTCCCACTGAGATCTTATATTGAAATCTGCCATTCCGGGAGACAAAAAAGAAAGCACGAGCTCACATACACAAAGATAGGAAGCAGGCACTAGTCCCCTAACGTTGTGTGCTCATGTAAGCAAGTGAGCCCGCGCATTTCCATGATGAGTTCATTTATGCTTATCACAAAAATGAAAAACACCCTCTATATGCATATAGTGACATAGAGGTCTTTTCTTCCCAAAATAATTCAGTATTTTGATATCTTTTTGAAAGAAAATCAGAATCAAAACAACACTTGTTTAGATATATATATTTTTACAGAAATGTATTCTAGCCAGTTGTCATCAGCACATCAACCCATAATTTTCACAACATCAATAGACACATCCCTATATATATGAATCACTTACAAATTCAACTCAAATAAACAAATTGACTGATCCCAATCAATTCTGATAACGAATTCATTGATTCAATCACTACTCAGTTAAAATAATTATCAGACAGACGAACAAGTGTTCTTTAGAACATACGCCAATAATAAATCATACATTTACTGTAATCTATCCCCTTCGTTACATTTTACTTTTGAAACCAGATTGTTAACAATTAACATTTAACGATCAGCTCCACTGTAAAGAAGTCTCCTCTTCAAGGAAAAACAATGAATGAACCTCAACTGGTCCGTGGACTGGGCGAACAAATTGTAGAGCGTCTTCGTGAGGATATTCTCTCAGGCAGGATTGCTGAGGGAGAACGACTGCGTGAAGTCGATCTGGCAAAACGATTCTCTGTCAGTCGTGGACCGATTCGGGAAGCCATCCAGCAACTTGCCTGGGAGGGTGTCGTCGAAACGGATCGAAATAAAGGTGCACTGGTCTCCACTTCAGCGCCAAATGAAATTACGGAATTAATCATTCCTCTTCGCTGCACAATCGAAAAGTACGCCATTCGCCTGTATTTCGATCAACTGACAGAAGATGACTTTCTTGTCTGGGAAACGATTCTACAGAAGATGAAACAGGCGTGTGAGACAAATGATTTTGCTCTTATTTCGGAGCATGATATTGCCTTTCATCGCTCCCTGGTCACACGCTCTCACTCTCCCGATCTACTGGCGATCTGGTCTGCGATGGTGTCACGCATCCGCAGACACTTCCGAGAGTCGCATTTGAAATACCAGAACCCGATCCAGATCTACGAGGAACACCTCCCCATCATCGAAGCGCTCCGTGACGGCAGCCTGACTGAGACATTACAAACCATTGAAGACCACATCGAATAATTCAGTTGGAATACCCATTTGAACTATCTGGATAATCATGCGATGAAACTTTTACTGCACAGTCTGATCTGGTTCTCGACGTTGACCTGGCTCGTCCCCGCCCAATACGCTTCCGCTGCCCCCCCTCAGCAGAATCATGATGAAAAAGTGCGGTATTTCGAACAACATGTGCGTCCCTTATTCGTCAAACACTGCCTGGAATGCCATGGCGCGAAAAAACAGTTTGCCGAACTGAGACTCGATTCCCGAGCAGCGCTGCTGAAAGGAGGGGAAAGCGGCCCCGCTGTAAAACTGAACCATCCAGAGCAAAGTCTGCTGATGAGCGCAGTCCGTCGCGAATCTCTGGAAATGCCCCCCGACAATGCTCTGACACCTGATGAAATTAACATACTATCAACCTGGATCAGGCAGGGAGCCGTCTGGCCAGAAATTGCAGAATCAAAAACCACAACTTCCATTGACTACACAAAACACTGGTCGTTCCAACCGATTCAAGACCCCGCCATTCCCCCGGTAAAAAAGCGGGGCTGGCCACAAAACTATATCGACTACTTTATTCTCTCCCGACTCGAACAGGCAGGGTTGCAACCTGCTCCGAGCGCGAATTCTGACATACTCCTGAAGCGTATTTTCTGGGATCTGACAGGCTTACTCCCCACACGGGAACAGCTTCAGAGCTTCACAAACAGCGATCAGAAAAGCATGGTGGAAACAGCAGTGACAGCACAACTGGCTTCCCCGCATTATGGTGAGCGCTGGGGCAGACACTGGCTTGATCTGGCACGTTATGCAGATACCAAAGGATATGTCTTTTTCGAGAAGCCTGTCTTTCACTTCGCCTACACATACCGTGACTATGTCATCAACAGCTTCAATCAGGACAAACCCTTCGATCAGTTTATCCGGGAGCAACTCGCCGCCGATTACCTGAAAGCAGACCTGCCTCATGAATCACAGGCGGCTCTTGGATTCATCACGCTTGGCCCCCGTTTCAAAAATGATATTCACGACATCATTTCTGACCGCATCGATGTGGTCACACGTGGATTTCTGGGCCTTACCGTTGGCTGTGCCCGTTGTCACGATCATAAATATGATCCGGTTTCCATCGAAGATTATTACTCGCTGTATGGTATCTTTCGAAATTCACTTGAACCACTTGATCTGCCATTTCGCAGTCAGAATAAAGCCTCAGCTGAACTTCAGGAAAAAGCAGCTCAAATACAACAGGCAGCGAGCGCGTTGAATAATCTGTATCAGGGCCAGCACAAAAAAGTATTGCAGGACACTTCAGAACGTCTGGCAGAATACCTGATCGTCGCACAGTCTCGCAGACAGGGCCCCGATACGGTGAAATTCGATGTCATTGTGGATGGTAATGACCTCAACCCCGAGGTATTGTTGCTCTGGCAGGAATTTCTCGACATCGCTGAAAAATCCAGGGAACCGGTTTTTTCCCTCTGGCATAAACTGGAAACCATTCCAGAGCAAACGTTTGCCACCCAGGCAACAGAAACGCTCAATCAGACAATCTCTGAATCTCATCCAGACTCAGTCGAATATCTGCTGGCCATTCATCTGTTGAAACAAAATCCACAGCGATTTGATGACATCATTCAGGGCTATGCAACACTCTTCCACGTGATTAACAACGAATGGGCCAATCGAATTGTCACAGCCAGAAAACCAGCACAACAACAAAAACAGAAACCGTTTCCCGTTGCCAGGCGGCAATATCTGAATGCGTTTTACAGCCCTCATTCACCACTGGTCATTCCTTTGCATGGATATACGGTTTTAAAACTCTTTCCCGACAGAAAGCTTCAGGAAACAGTAAAAAAACTGAATGCCGCGCTCGATCAGGCACGCGCACAAGCGCCAGTTGAACTCGCGCAAATGATGACACTGCGAGATGCTGATCAGATCATCGAACCACGCGTCTTCAAACGGGGGAATCCCGGTTCTCCCGGTCAACCGGTCACGAGAAAATTCCTGAATCATTTCGATCAGATTTCACACGAGCCATTTCAACAGGGAAGCGGGAGGCTGGAACTGGCCAACGCAATCAGCTCTCCCCGGAATCCGCTCACCGCCAGAGTCATCGTGAATCGTGTCTGGCAGCATCATTTTGGTCAGGGAATCGTCTCTACTCCCAGTGACTTTGGCATTCAGGGGGCACGCCCTTCCCATCCACAGTTACTGGACCATCTGGCCAGCTGGTTCATGAAAAATGGCTGGTCTATCAAAAAACTCCATCGCTATATCATGGAGTCTGCAACTTACCAGCAATCAAGCGTTTCAAATGAGGCTGGGGAGAAAATCGATCCTGCCAACAAACTGTTGTGGAGAATGAATCGCCGTCGACAGGAATTCGAATCGATGCGCGATACCCTGCTCCAGGTAAGTCATCAACTCGACACAACCGTAGGCGGTAAATCGATCAGGGGAATCACTTCTGAATCCAATCGACGACGTACCCTCTATACGTTTATTGATCGTCAGCAGGTTCCCGGTCTGCTGCGAACGTTCGATTTTCCCTCTCCCGATGTCAGTACCGGCGCCCGAAATTCAACTTCGGTTCCCGGCCAGTCCCTGTTTCTGATGAATCATCCGCTCGTGCTGAAAGCGGCACTCATCCTGGGAAATGAATCAGAACAGTCTGCAAACCCCACAGCGGGAATTCAAGAGCTCTATCACAAGATTCTTCAGCGTGATCCGACACAAACAGAGCTCAGTGAGATGCTTGAGTTTTTGAAAACAGATCAAATTCAACTCAAACCTGAAACAACTCGTTCTGAATGGGAATTCGGCTACGCCGCTTATGACCTGAAAACAAGAAAACTGAGTGGCTTCCAGTCACTGCCGCACTGGAACGGTAAACAGTACCAGGGGGGAGAAAAGCTGCCCGACTCCAGAATTGGGTGGGTCTTTTTAGACCAGTCAGGCGGTCATCCCGGGAATGATCTGGAACATGTCGCCGTAATCCGCTGGCGTGCGCCAGACGCCATGACGGTATCCTTGACAGGTACTCTCAAACATGAACTGCCACAGGGAAATGGCATTCGCGGTCGTGTACTGATCAATAATCAACTGGCACTCGGCCCCTGGACATTACATCAAAGTACCGCCAAAACCGACATTAAAACAATCAAGCTGGAGAAAAATCAGACCATCGATTTCGTCGTCGATATTGCAGACCATCTCGGCTACGATTCGTTCGTCTGGTCACCGGAAATCACGATACGGGAACCAGAATTGACTGCTGTCTCGAAAACCGAACCGCCACTGCCTCATCAGTGGAACTATTCCAAAGATTTTCGCAAACCTGAACAACCGCCTGTGACTCCCTGGCAGAGTCTCGCGCAAATTTTGTTGCTATCGAACGAATTCCAGTTTATCGATTAAACAGTCAGGAACTGATTATGCCCCTCAATTCATCATTACCACAGGCACCACAGATTTCCCGACGAGAAATGTTGTCTCGTTCCGGTATGGGAATGGGGATGCTGGCACTCGCGGAACTCACTGCACGGGAAAATGCCCAGGCTGCCGGTAATGAAATTCCAGTCACACGACATCATCCCGCCCGGGCCAAACAGGTCGTGCATCTTTTCATGAATGGTGGCCCTTCACACGTTGACACATTCGACCCCAAACCACTTCTTACAAAATATCACGGCAAGCCACTTCCCAATCCGAATCTGCCTACAGAACGCAAGACAGCCGGGGCATTGGGTTCCCCCTTCCAGTTCAAAAAGTATGGTGAGTCTGGTATCGAAGTCAGTGAACTATTTGAGAAAACAGCAGCCCACGTTGATGACATGTGCATCATCCGTTCCATGCATTCTGACATTCCCAACCATGAACCTTCACTGCTGCTGATGAACTGTGGTGACAATGCACTGCCCCGCCCCAGTTTTGGTTCCTGGGTAAATTACGGACTAGGTTCACTCAATGAGAACCTGCCCGGCTTTGTTGTTCTCTGCCCGAACGGCTTTCCTGTCGTCGGCCCTAAAAACTGGCGTTCCGCGTTTCTACCCGGAGCCTTTCAGGGAACACATCTCGACACCAAAGAAACGTCTGTTACCCGGCTGATTGAAAATATCAATAATCCCCAGACACCCAAACGACAACGCCGCCAGTTAGATCTGCTGCAGAAAATCAATCATCGCCACCTGGAACAGCGCGGACACGATTCACTGCTCGAAGCGCGCATTCAGTCGTTTGAACTGGCCTACCGTATGCAGTTTGAAGCATCAGATGTACTCGATCTTTCAAAAGAACCAAAGCACATCCAGGAAACGTACGGTGACGGATTACAGGGACGACAGCTGCTCATGACGCGTCGACTTCTGGAAAAAGGAGTCCGTTTCATTCAGGTCTGGCATAGTGGCGGACAGGAGTGGGACAACCATAGTGGCATCGAAAAAAGTTTAAGGCGACTCTGTGGTCAATGGGACCAACCTATCGCCGCCTTTCTGACTGATTTGAAACAGCGTGGCATGCTCGATTCCACACTCCTGCTCTGGGGAGGCGAATTTGGCAGGACCCCGGTAGCCGAACTCCCCTCCATGAGCGGCCGCGACCACAACCATTATGGCTTCAGCATGTGGATGGCTGGCGGCGGCGTCAAAGGGGGATACGTCCACGGCGCCACAGATGAAACCGGGTTCGCAGCTTCCGAAAATAAAGTTCACGTACACGACCTGCACGCTACCATGCTGCATTTACTGGGCATCGACCACGAAAGACTCACCTACCGCTACGCCGGTCGAGATTTCCGTTTAACCGATGTCCACGGTCGCGTTGTCAAAGACATGCTTTCATAACTCACTGTTCCTCATTCTTTTCAGCAAGGTTTTCAACTTCGATGAAAATTGAACAAATCACCTGCCAGATTTTGCGTTCCGGTTCTGTCACCAACAAAACAGCCAGCTGTCAGGATTCCGTGCTGGTCCGCATTAAAACAGATACTGGCCTGGAGGGCATTGGTGAAGCCGACTCCTCGCCGGAAGTCGTCAAAGCAATCATTGACGCCCCTTACAGCCATAATGTGGCCTGCGGATTACGCGAACTGCTGATCGGCGAAAACTCGCTCGAAACTGAACGACTCTGGCAGAAAATGTATCGTCATACGATGTACTTCGGTAGAACTGGCGTCACGATTACAGCCATGGCCGCGATCGACATGGCACTCTGGGACCTGAAAGGCAAGCATTTCAATGAACCCATTCATCGACTGCTGGGAGGCCAGTATCATACGGAATTCCAGGCGTATGCTTCGATTCTGTTTGGAAAAGATGGGCAGGAAACCTGCGACATCGGTCAGCGCTGGATTGAAAATGGTTACACTGCGGTCAAATTCGGCTGGGAACCAATGGGGCAGTCAGAAGCGCTTGATATCGAGTTAGTCGCGGGAGCTCGAGAAGGGATGGGCGATGGAATTCTGTTAATCGACGCTGGCTGTGTCTGGGATGCCCGCACGGCACTGCAACGGGCACACGCTTTTTCCGAATATAATATCGGCTGGCTCGAAGAACCGCTGTTTCCCCATGATGTCTCAGGTTATGCCTGGCTGAAAGATCGCTCTCCCGTCCCCATCGCTGCCGGCGAAGAAGAGTGCGGACGCGAATCGTTCCGCCCCTACTTCGAACAACGGGCACTCGACGTCTATCAGATTGACCTCGCGAGAAATGGTTTTACCGAAGCCGGTTATCTGAAACAACGGGTTGCGGAAATCGGTGCCCGTCCCTGCAATCACTGTTACACCAGTCCGATTACCGTCGCTGCGAGCCTGCACTGGCTGGCCACCTGTAAAGATGCCTTTATCTTCGAGGACTGCGTAGAAGATGAACCACTGCGGCACGAATTGACTCTCGAAAAAGTCCAGGCCGAAAATGGAGTCATTCAGGTCCCTGACCGCCCCGGTCTGGGAATCACCCTCAATGAAGATTTCGTCGCCGCTCATATTGTCGCTGAATCGAAGTAGCATCAAATCTCCCAGCAACTAAAGAAGAAACAACATGACACAATCACCTATCAGTACCAGGATCGACTTCGAAAAGTCCGGCATTCAATGGGGAACACTCAACATTCCCTTTTCCTATAATTTGAGTGGCTGGGCACAGCTGCAAATTCCCATCTCGACGATGGCAAACGGAGAAGGCCCCACGGTTCTGCTGATGGCGGGAAATCATGGTGATGAATATCCCGGACAGATTGCCATTATGAAGCTGATGAAAACGCTGAACCTGGAAGAAATCTCCGGACGCATTATCTTTATCCCCGCGATCAATATTCCCGCCGCCAAAGCGGCCACCAGGCTCTCCCCCCTGGATGGCAAAAACCTGAATCGTTGTTTTCCCGGCAATGCCGACGGGACTGCGACAGACATCATGGCACATTACCTGACGCACGTGATCTTTCCCAAAGTCGATGTTGTGATTGACCTGCATACCGGAGGGCGCGGCGTCTATTTCTATCCTTGTGCCCATATGCACCTGGTTGAAAATCGTGAGCAGCGACGTCGCATGGCTGCCGCAACCGAAGCTTATAATACCGATTTTTGCTTCCTGTATGCCGACATTGCTGGAAAAGGACTGCTCCCCGTCGAAGCAGAAAACATGGGCAAAACCGTTGTGACTACAGAAATGGGAGGGGGCGAAGTCACCAATGCCGCCGTTCATCGTCTGTGTCAATCCGGACTGGAAAACGTACTGATCCACCTGAAGGTTCTTGCTGGTGAAGAGACCTCACGCACCGATCTGGGTTTACCACCGACGCGCTGGATTCAGGCCCTCGATGCCGAAGATTATATCTTTGCTCCGGAATCAGGCATTTTCGAAAGTTTTGTCGATGTCGGCGCGGATGTCTCGGCAGATCAGCCTTTAGGGGCAATCCATTTTCTGGAACGGCCTGATCGCGACCCAACCATCATCCACGCCCCTTCAAACGGAATCGCCATTGCGCACCGCGGTCCCACACTGACCAGTCAGGGCGACATCCTGTTCTGCCTTGCCCATGATGTGGAAGCAGATGTTTTGAAAACGTTTGCATGACGACTGTTCTACAAACGAGAGAAATATCATGAGTTGGCTGGACTGGATCATCGTATTCGTGCTGAATGGGTCGGTAATCGCCTTCGGGTTTTACCTGGCGCGCAGCACTCACTCCAGTAGTGACTGGTTTCTGGGAGGCCGTTCACTTCCCTGGTGGGGACTGGGACTCTCCATCTTCGCAACCAGTGTCGACAATGCTGATGCCGTTTCACTCACCGGCTACGCTTACAATAACGGCATGCATATCATCACCGCCTTCACACTTGCCAGTGTCTGTGGTGCTGTATTAGCTTCGTTTGTAGTGGTCCCGGTTCTTTATAAAGGCGGTTTTTACACAAACGCCGAATACCTGGAAACCCGCTTTGGAAAATCGATTCGTACGATCAGCGCGCTGATTCAGATTCAATATCGCACCAGCATGCTCGGCCTCATGATCTGGTCTATCTACCTGATGCTGCAGGGCATTCTTGATTTCACTCCTGTGCAGTGCTGGGCACTGATTGTACTCCTCGTCATTTTCACCGCCGCCTACACGACCTGGGGAGGTCTGACGTCTGTTGTGTGGACCGACGCCCTGCAGAGCCTGATCATGATTGCAGGTGGCATCACAATTTTCTTTGCGGTCTGGTCCGCCAGTGGAGGCTGGACAGCTACGGTTAAGAAACTTTCCGCATCCACCGACGCCAGTGGACAACCATTAATTAACTGGCTCCACATCGGACAGTTCCAGGACAGTCAGTCAACTTCACCTTACCTGATCGTGATGGGCTGGTCGATTATCGGACTGGGTTACTACACCGTCAATCACACGCAAACCATGCGACTGATGGGTGCCCGTTCTTTATGGGACATGAAAATGGCAACCCTCTTCGGCTGCCTGCTGATCATGCCCATCATGATTGGCACAACTCTAATGGGCGTAATGGGACGCGTGCTGGTACCCGAATTCACAGATCACTCTGCACCAGACCAGTTATTCCCCTATTATGCCAATCAGTTTCTGGCTCCCGGATTCAAAGGACTGGTGGTCGCCGGAATTCTCTCCGCCGCCATCAGTACCTTCGATTCGATCGGCTCAGCGCTCTCCGCATTATTCACACGCGATATCTATGCCTGCTGGATCTGTAAGAATCAAACTGAAAAACATTACCTCAATGTGACTCGCTGGGCGACAATCGGTATCCTGCTGATCGGGTTCCTGTATATCCCCTTCATTGTCCGCTATGACAATATGATCCAGGCATTTCGCACATTGATTCCGATTTTTGTCACGCCACTGTTTACCATCTATGTGATCGGGGTCATTTCGCGTGTCCCCCGTCAGAGCGGTCTGGTAGGACTGATCGCCGGCTCATCGTTTGGTTTACTCGGCTTCATAGACCGCGAACTGATTGACATCGGCTGGCTCAGTCCACTGCTCACCGAAAAATGGTACGCCTTCCCCTGCTCTATGCTGGTCACTGCATTGGCTATGTTTTCAGCTGCATTGAAATGGGGCTGGCTGGACAATCAAACCAAACAGGAACTGAAACAGAAAGATGTGCCACAAGAGCATAACTGGCTTACAGAGAGCCGGGAAGAACTGCTGAATATTAAAATCAGCCCCTTTGATAAGCCAACCCCACAATACTTGAATCCAAACTGGTACGCCCTGGTATTGATTGCGATTTCCTTTTGGATCATCTTCGGACTCTTCTGGTAATCAAACTCCTGACAGACAGGTCATCATGAATCGTTACGTGCAGAATCGTCTACGAATCAGTTTATCATTGCCAATTATCTATTTTTGTGTAATGACCACCGCACTCGCAGCAGAACCTGAACCGAAACTGTCTGCTCCACAAGACATCACATTTACTGCCCGCTGTGACCAGAGTCAGCAGCGCTATATCCTGATGCTGCCGGAAATGTTAAATGCGCAGCAGTCACACTCTGTCTTAATCGCATTGCACGGCCATGGATCAGATCGCTGGCAGTTTGTGAAAGAACAAAGAGGGGAATGTAAGGCGGCCCGCGATTTTGCGGCGAAGCATCAGTTGTTGTACGTCTCCCCCGACTATCGTGCCCGTACATCCTGGATGGGTCCCCAAGCAGAAGCAGACCTTGTCCAGATCATTGATGATCTCAAAAAACAATATCAGATCAAGCAGGTCTATTTGTGTGGCGGTTCCATGGGCGGATCTTCCAGCCTGACCTTTGCGGCGCTGCACCCCGAACTCATTGATGGCGTCGCTGCGATGAATCCCACAGCCAATCATCTGGAGTATGACAAATTCCAGCCCGCTATCCAGGCATCCTTCGGAGGGACAAAACAGGATATACCTGAAGAGTATAAAAAGCGAAGTGCCGAATACTGGCCGGAAAAATTCACCATGCCCGTCAGTATTTCCGTTGGCGGGCAGGACCAACTGGTCCCTCCCGACAGTGCACGTCGCCTCGCTCAAATTCTCAAACAGCTCAACAGACCGGTATTGCTGATTGATCGTCCCCGGCAGGGGCATTCGACTTCCTATGAAGACAGCTACTCCGTGCTGGAATTCATGCGGGAAAAATCAGTTCAGCAGAAACAACCTTGAACCTGGTCATTGTCCAATCTGGGTTTCGCTACGCAGCATATTCCCCCGGTTCAACAATTCTTCCGTTGGCACAACGACTTTGGGCTGCAGCTGATAGGTGAACTCGTGACGATTGGTCACTTCGAATGGCAGCAGATTGTCTGAAACGGCATCCAGAGGGAAGACCTGATACCAGGGGGTTTTCACTTTCTGCATTACGGTCTGCGTTTCATAGCCATCTTTGGTCAAAGTAATTTCCCGTGTCGCGTAGTAGGTGAAATCGACAGAAACCGGAGTATACCCGATTTCATCTCCATCCACCTTCACCAGAGCCCCTGCGGGGATCGAACGGATCGTCATTCTCCGATGCACGCACCCCGTCTGGGTGATCGCCAACAGCACCAGCAGCGCAAGCAGGAACGACCGCTTTGTATTCACGGTTGTCTCGTAGCGAATACCGGAAATCTCAGGCTGGCTGGAATCGGACATGAATGATTGAAATCAGAAGTAACAGGAATGGCAAATAACGCGATTTCAGGTCGGGAAACCCGATAGAAGAGCGGGAATTCTACAGAGATGCCAGTTTTATGCCAAGACCTGTTTCTCCCTGACCAATTTTCCCCGTCCATCGTAAGTTACTTGATTATTATGACTTATAAACACACAACAATTAAGATCTCAAGTCGGAAAAACGACGAACCTTTTCACTGGATCTTGTTTCAATACTCGAAATTGATCGTAAAAACAGCAGATTTGCGGTATGCAGGAAATTATTTTGCAGACAAAAGCGGGTAAGTGGGCCCGTTATCTTGAATTTCTGGTCCGAGCGTGCGATAAAGTGCGTATCAACAGCAAGTTATAGAACTCTGAGCTCCTCAGCCAGAGCTTCTCAACAATCGGGACGTAGCGCAGCCTGGTAGCGCGCTACACTGGGGGTGTAGAGGTCGCAGGTTCAAATCCTGTCGTCCCGACTATCTTTCAAAACAAGCCCTTTGGCCAGTAGGTCAAAGGGTTTTCTCATTGTGACTCCTAGACTTACGCCATCGAGTGTATAGTTCAAACAGATGATTTCGAGGAGACGACGTTTCGCAGAGTAATCTGCCTCAAACCATTTCTCCCGAAGGCTTTGCGAAAGTTCAAACGCTTTCACTGCAATATCGATGATTTCATTGCGGCCACGGTCACAAACCTCGATTTCCATCTTCAATTTGACAATCTGGTCTCGTAGCTCCTGATTCTTCGAGGCGAACATATCGGCGTCAATTTCTTCGAGCATTCGTAGGTTTAGAAGCCGGTTTTGATGGTCACGAATCTGAACCAGTTCTTCCTGAAGTCGCTTCGCTTTGTTTGCTGTAGAACGCTCGTCCCAGTTGGTCGCCTGTCGAAGTTCCTCTCGAATCAGGTCACGGAAGTCGTCATCGTCCACACGAAGTGAATCGAAGATGGCGAGCATCTGAGAATCGAGTTCCTTCTCGGTGAGGCGAATGCGGGGGTGGTCCCCTTTATGGTACCGGGCGCAGCGATAGTACATGTATTCTCGCTCCCCGGCCTTTGTCATCTTAGTCTTCCGCTCTCCAGTGATCGGCGAACCGCAATGCCCGCACCTGATCAAATCGCTGGCGTAAGTCATCTGGTGCTGCTTGTAGACCTTATGACCAAGAAGAGACTGCACTCGATCCCAAAGTCGCCGCTCAATGATCGGTGCATGAGTTCCAGGGTACCATTGGCCTCGGAACTTGATATCACCGATGTATGAGCGGTCGGTCAGGATGGTATAGAGCTTGCTCCGACCGAATTTGGAGACCGATGGGAGACATTGAATGCCCTCCTTCTGGAGAGTCTCTACGATCATGTCGAGGGTATGATTGTGATAGCCATACAATTCAAAGATACGACGGATCTTGATGGCGTTCTCGGGATGAAGCTCGATAATACTTCGACCATCAATTCGCACGTTCCGATACCCATACGGCGGCCGAGACGGAAAGAGACCATTTTCGACTCGGCGTTCAAGCCCTTCCCTCACATCAAGAGACTGCTGCTCGGTATAGAAACTGGCCATACTCGCCAACATTCGTCGTTGCATCCGACCGGCAGGAGTGCTTTCGGTTGGTTGGGCAACGGAAATGAATTGAACACCATGCTCGGATTCGAGTCGCTCAAGCTCAACGTAATCGAAAAGATTCCGAGCAGCACGATCGACCTTATAGAAAAGCAGCCCGTCGAGCTTGTGAGCATCCTTTCGTGCGAACGCCATCAGTTCCTTGAATGTACTGCGTTCGTCATGCTTGGATGCCGTCTCTGCGATACGAAACAACTGCACGATTTCACCGTTGTTTCGCTCGGCATACTGCCGAAGGGCATCGACCTGGATATCCAGAGAGAACCCCTCACGCTCTTGTTCTCTGCTGCTAACCCGAGCCAGTGCCACATATCGCTTCTTTGCATTCATCATCGTCCATCCCTAAAAAACACTTCGCCGATTGACGAAGTCCATTTTCACTCTGAGATGGCAATATGCAACAATAAACTACTATTCTGTAAGAAATAGTTCTAATGGTGTCCTGTACCTTGGGATCAGTCGTGTATCTTCGAGAACAAAGCCATCGAAAAGGAGTTCGAGCGTCCTCCGTTTGAAGGTGAAGTCGCCGTCATGCCAGAGTCTACGAATCTTGCCGATGATTAGGTGGGCGCTCTTGCTCCGCTCCAAGGGTTCACGTTGTTGAGCTTCCAAATCGTCGATCGCCACACGAAGCAATTCTATTCGTCGTCCAATTTCAGATTTCTTCGCCACAAAATCATCTGGAGATATTTCTTCGGCAAGGCGAAGATTCAATAGTTGTTCCTGCTGGGTGAAAGCCAGCGACTTTTGTCGTTTCAAATCCTTGGTTCGAGCGATCGTCTCCGAAATGTCGGCTTTTGTCTGTTGTTCGGCGACACGGTGCATCCATTGCGGCACTGCGATTTGCAGCCATGAATGAATGCGTGAAAGAATCAGCATTACTTGGAAGTCGAACTCTTCCTCTCGAACCCGAACCCTTGGATGCCCTGAGCGAGTGTACCGGGCACATCGATAATAGACGTATCGAGACTCGCCTTTGCGAGTTTTCTTCGATTTGACTTCGCCGCTGATCGGACGTCCGCAATAGCTGCATGTGATGAGGTTTCCCGCATAGGTCATGGCATGTGAGCGATAGCTCTTCCTTCCCAACAGCACCTGTGTTCTGGACCAAGTATCGTTATCGACGATTGGCTGATGCGTGCCTGGAGACCACCTTCCCCGAAATCGAACTTCGCCGATATACGATCGGTCGGAAAGGATCGAGTAGATCTTAGAAACGCTGAACCGTGGTTTTGATGGGAGCCAGGTGACGCCTTCATCCTCAAGCTGACTTGGGATGTGTTCGCCAGAAATGTATTCATAGGCATACAGTTCAAAAATTCTCCTAACTTTTGCTGCATTCCCCGATTCGGTTTCAATGAGCCCACGGCCATGAACACGAACATTCCGATAACCGAACGGCGCTCGACTGACAAACAGTCCACTCTCGACACGACGGGCCAATCCTTCTCGCACATCCACTGACTGCTGCTCCGTATAGAAAGCCGCCATGTTAGCTAAAGTCCGGCGCATCATCCGACCAGCAGGGGTGTTCTCTGTCGTTTGAGTCACCGAAATGAATGAAATGCCGTACTCGCTTTCGAGTTCCTCCAGTGCGATAAAATCTCGAAGGTTTCGTGCTGCTCGATCGACTTTGTAAAAAAGAACACCGTTGATCTTATCAGCGTATTTCTTGGCATAGGCAAGCAATTCGCTGAACACCTTGCGCTCTTCACTTTTGGATGCTGTCTCAGCTATGCGAAACATGCGGACAATTTCACCGCCGTTCTGTTCAGCATAGCGTTTCAATCCGTCAATCTGGATGTCGAGCGAAAACCCCTCACGCTCTTGCTCCCGACTGCTGACCCGTGCCAGAGCTAAATAACGTTTCATGATAGACATCCTTGCTTTGAGTCGATGTTAAGTGCTTGCTCCATCGGCAATTCAAGCAGTTCCCCCATGTTGATGAGAATTGCAATGGCAGCTTCGAAATCAATATCTTGCTTCGAATACGGTTGCCATGTATCAATTGTGTTTCGGATAAATTCGTCTGTGATCCAATCCGCTGTACCTGGCGGAATTGAAACCTGTCCCATGTCGATCGTGTGGTCTCGATGTGTATCCAAATCAATCACCGAAAATTGGAAGCACTGTGAGAAATGCATTTGCATCTCTTCCGAGGCGTCGAAGATCTCCTTGCCGCAAGGTCTTGTTCTTTTTGTTGTTGGTCGTCCTTGATCTTTCATTTCATCCTTCCTTGTCAAATGTCGTTTGGTCTATCATTCACAGTTTCGCAATTCACCGTAGTAATTTGCTCGAACAGACCGCATTGCCTGGCTTCTTTGATTCGGTCGTAGAACGGTCTTCTTCCCAGCCCGGTTGTCTCTCGAAACAGGAGAAGACGCTCATCGGTGTTGTTGCCTTGCAGGTAAGCAAGCACCGCATCATGTCTCTGTCGATCAACCCGCTCGGACCGTCGTTCGGCAACAGGTTCCCCTTGGATGCGGCTACGGACGATCGATTCCCAGCTAAGTCCCCCTTCGTTTTTCCATTGAAGGAAATCTGGTAGTGCTTGTTCGGTAAATGTCCGAAGATCGACTTTGGTCTCCCGTGTTCGAACTTCCATTTCAGCTACTAGGAAGTCAGCTACTTCCAGGCACTCCGAAGCAGTCAGCTTTTGACCATTGTGCTCAAATCCGCCAGTGGCGATGTACCTCATCATTACTCCCAATTCGGGATCGGACAATCGCCATTCAACAGGGCTAAACCGAGATGCAATCGCACCCAGATTTCCATAGGTCTTCAGAGGTTGATTGGCAGCGATAATGATCCCGCCTTTGAAAGGGAAACGTATGATTGCTTTCTTGTTTGTCCAGGTCACGACCCGTGGCTTACCATTCGGCGAAGCACAGGCTGATCGCAGAACACCCTGAGCTTTGGCATCCTTATAAAGTTGTTCCATATCCTCCAGGAAGTGGATCGACTCGTGATATTTACAAAGCTCTTCAACGAGCCCAGGTGCGGACATGTCTGAATTGTAATATCGAAAGTCAGCAGCATACTGCTTCAACCCTTGGGCAATCGCATGACTTTTTCCATGCCCGCCTGGCCCCCAGACGAAGAAAGCGTGTGTGTACCCTTGAGCGACAGAGGCCACCCGCTTTTGAACGATAGCACTTCGTTCGTCGATGAACTGCAAAAGTTCCTGGTCGGCCCCAGGCAGTTGTTTTAGTCGGTTCTTGTTCATTGGGTATTCATCCTTGAATGGTGCTTGATAGACGATACGCCGCCGCCGATGGCGGCGGCGTATTGCTTGCTCCGTCCTTATTCTTCTTTTCCGTTGTCGATCGAAACATGCTTACCTGACCGCCAGGTTTCAAGAATCGAATCAACTTCAGGGGCAACACGACTACGGACTTCACGGTATTCCTCGTCAGTCCAAGTGTCGTCCAGCAATTCCTCGTAATTGGTGTGTTCATGCCGTGCGTGGGCAGCAACCGCCAATCGAACCTTCTCATCGAGGCTCAATTGCTTGGTGCGGCCGACCCGTTCGCTCCCGACCTCGCATGCTCGGTCGGCCACGGATTCGACCTCAGATTTTGGAAGGCCAGGAAACTGTTTGACGATTACCTCTCGGAATTCCTTGACGTATTTCGCTTCCCGCCTGACTCGATAAACAGCAGCCTTCATTCGCTGCTTTTCCCGCCGAGCAGCTGATTCTACTCGGCGTGTTTCTGCTTCCACAACTACATCCCGAGGTACGAAGTAACCTGTTGCGAAGTTGAACTTTGGTCCTTTCTTCATCCTTGAATAGATGCAGGTACCCTGATCTCGGCACAACTTCTTCATGGTGGTCGTAAGGTAGCGATTTCCGCTACTAACGAACTCATAATTGGTGGGGATCTTCTTCTCTTGTGAAGAGTCCCATAGTTTTATTTCTTTCTCGTACATGTTCGTCTTCCTTGACGAGCAGAGGCTGTGCAGGAATACCCCGAAAAAACTCGGAATATCGCAGTGAGCCCATACAGGGCTTGTTAGTGGCCGCCAGCAGCCTCTGATATCAGCAGCTTTGCTGATTCGAATATGAAAGTGATTTGGGAACCGCTACTGACAACTCCGTGTTGCCGATCGCCCTCCCGCACTGAGAGAGAAACTATCAAAAGTGAAAACGAAAAGGAATACCGACTGAATTTAGTGATGTCTTTTGGATCGACTGCGGTTTACAGTCATGAAATAAAATGGCACTCGAAAATATTGTAGAATGCTTCATTGATTTGCCACAGTATATTTCAATCTACATTTTATATTGTTTGACGTACTTTCCTTACAACCGACTTCTTTAAGCGGCTTAATTTGATTCGATCGATGTGAAAAAGTTGTCGTTTGATCGAAATCGTTTCCGGTGGACCTCGATGCAGACTATTTTGCATCACTGTACCTGAATTTGATCGCAGCGAATGATACAGGGAGTTATGTATTCTTTCTTTTCTTATACCCTTCCCTACCCACTCCCTCGCACCTGCGGTGCTCAGTCGCCCGTTGTTTGAAGTCCCAGCCCTACGAACTCTTTTCTCAGAATGTTGATCCTGTATTATTGTTGGGAAGTTATCACCCTTCTCCCATCTCCATGCTTTTCCGATCTGGTGGTTCTTGTCGAAGATTTTGACTACCCCGATCTTCTCCAAATGATTGCGGACAACTTGGAAGTAAGTCTGGTTCCAGCTTGGAGTATCTTCAATCAAATTCCAGATAGCCTTGATTCGATTGACTGGCAGCGCCTTGTTCTCCAAGTGATCTTCCAAGCAGAAAGCAATTACGCCTATGCACTGCTCGACAAATCGGGCTGGAACTCGAATCTCCTGAATTTCGGCGGTCATGTCGAATTGGTTGATTCTGCGACGGTGGCCAACAATTCCCTTAGGAAAATGACGGCGACACCAAAAACGAATACCAGGATCAAGTATGACCGACTGGTTCCCCTGGACCAGAGATGGATCAAATGTTTCTGCGATCTTGCCAAGGATGTCGGTAACACGCTGCCAACGATGTCCTTCATTATCAATCCAATTTCCTGAATAGAGGCCATTCAGCTTCAAATGCTCTAAGGCTTCCTCGACCGAAGGCAATCGCTTATTAGTCATATAATACTCTCTGGCATAAGGTAATAATGCAGACCAATTTCGCTGAAATGCACAGGGCTCTTTCGAATCGTACTTGGCAGCACCAGTTACCGGCCTAACAGTAACGTTATTAGCAGGCTCGCTCCCCTGTGGGGAGCGAGCTTTGAGAATCTCGTTCGATTCATCGATAAGCTCACACTCTAATGCAACTTTATCGGACAGTCCTGCGCATGAATATCGAAGAGCAGAGATCAGCGTTGCCTCATCGTAGTTGTTTCCCTGGTAGATCCAGTTCACGAAATGCATAGCCGAGTAGCACCGAAGATATTCCCAGACCGTCTGTCCATAGAATCGCACATCTTTGATTTTACGGTTGACCCGAGGGAGCATGCCGTGGTCAGCGATCGTGATCTTGTCTCTTCGGAGAGGCAAGAAGACGGCTTTACAGTTGTCTGGGAAGACCTCGATATTGCCGTTGTGGCAAAATCCTAGTTCGATCAGTTCATGCCGGATATCAGAAGCCAGAGATTGTGCATCCTTTAACAGGAAATGATCACCAGCACTTCTGAAGCCGAAGAACTTGGCAGAACCGTTATTAGGATTGACTTCGGAGATCCACTTGACATGAGGAATTCTGCGTAAATGACGCCCGATCTGGATGACGATCTTCTGATGATGCTCAGAAGGAACTGATGCATCGTGCCGATCGATATCAACGGCGATGAAAGGGACCAGCTTGGTTTCTGCATCAGTGACGATCCCTTTGCGATCACCGGTGACGTGGTCTTTGAAAGGAATCCATCGGGCGTATTTCTTGCGAGTGTCGGGACAACTAAAGTGATATGGATTGGAATCTGGAGATCGGCCAATTCCGTCTTCGCAAACCGGAAGAGACAAATATTTTTCTCCATGCCCTTGGTAAAGCCAACGGGACAGAGCATTTGTTGCCCTGGATTCTGTGAGCCGCTTCCCATTTGCGTGCCATTTAATTGATCTTAAAAAACGTGTACTTGTTATGCCCATTCGTTCCTTTCTCTCCACAGTATAATAGTCTTAGCATTCCAAAAAAATGCCGACCTTATGAAGAGAATGTATGCAGACAGACTCTAACTAATATAGTTCATGTTTGCCCGTGAACGTTCCGAAGCCCGCCAGCGAAAGCTGGCGGGCTTTACTTTTGTCATTAGTTCTTATTAGCTGCCTATTGAAATAGAGATTGAAGAATGCTTCAGTAAAGTCAGAAAATGGTATTCACCCTATTTGTAGCCGATACATTATTCTTGAGTTAGAACTTCGCTATCCACTTGATTGGCTTGCATTGTTGTACAGAGGCACCAATTTCTGTTACCGGCAATGTCGGCATTGAGTTTGAACAACTGATGCGCTAAGATTCGATCAACATTGAGGCACCCAACGATAGTTGACGACCAGAATGCTCCCGTCCTTCGTGCCGTATGCATGAACGCAAGGTCGAGCATCACGCCAGCTACTAAGTGCCTCGCATCTCAAAAGACATTTTCGTTTGCCATGAACGCCTGGAACAATTTCCAAGCGTGATTCGAAGCCCGTCAGGCATTCATTATGGAGTGTATGCGTTGGGCGAATCTAGCATGTTGAAACGAGCTGACGCAGCGACGAATATATCCATTTCCCCCTAAAACGATGGCGGACTTCAGACGATTTAAAATAGATGCTCAGTCATCTCGACAACCAGTGTGGTGATTAGTGAAAGAAACAACATAATGAAAACTGACAATAATATTTGCAAAATCGACGTATGTTACGACGAGTATTGCAACGGACTTTGGGATTACTATCGCAAAGGAAGGCGTCCCATTTCTGAGGCTTTGCGGGATCAGGCCAACTTTCTCCAATGGAATGTCGATCTGCTCCGAAAACTTGCAGAAGAAGTCGAACGTTTTGGCGAGGATGATTTGAAACTTGACGTAGAGGAATTGACGATTGCTGGACCAAATGACTTGATCCAGCGGCTCATCGATGAGAAGTTGGCGGTACCTTACGACTGACCCAAAAACGCAGCCTGTATTTAAGTCATGAAGCAGACGCACACTGACGTCTATACTCGAAGAGGACTAACAGGCGAAATTGAGACGATATAGATATGAAGGTGAAATATCATGAAAGTAACGACAAAATCGATAACCTATGAGGATGCGTGTGAAGACTACTTCAACTGTGCCAAGAGCCAGCTAGGTGAAGAGACACCGAAAACTCCCTCGAAGAAGATCAAGGTGATTCTATTTGGTGAAGAAGTCACCCAGACCCACACCGAAGCAATTATCGAACTCCCGACAGATGCCAGTATGGAAGAGATCCAGAAACTCGACGGAAGTGAACTGGAATCAATGTTATGGGACACGTGCGAGTACGTCGAATGGACTCCCGGTGATATTCAAAGCCAGATCACTTTTGAAGAAGTTGTTGTAAAGCCCTGCCCTGAAAATGAAGAATCCGATCTTTGTCTCATTCGCAACGAAACCGGAGAACTGGTCTTGGCGAAACCGAAATAGCCTGCTTGTTAGGGCCTTGACCGACAGGCTGTCCTCGCTTGGAAGTTACACTTTCACAGATTTCAGAATATATGGACATCGCCTTTGCTCAAAGCTACTTCGAGCGGGGGCTTGTCCAATCTGACGCTCACTAACCAGTTATGACATTCATGCTGCCGATTGACCTCGGATTCGATACGCCAAAGCACGAACTTTATTGATTAAAATTCAACGTGAACGAGACAAATCGTTCTGGTTCTTTCCCAGCGTCTTCCCAACCATAAGCATAAGTTCCGACATGTCAGAGCCAGACTGTAGTGTCTGCCATGATCTGAAAGCCACAATCACGGGCTCGCTGGCAGAAGGAATAATCTTCCGCCAAATAATCGTAGCCATCATCACGCTGATAAAGCATCGGATGAAAAAAAGGAATCATGGTTTCGCCGAAACGTTCATTGCACATGGGAAGTTTCAACTTTTCCTGAATCTTGCGATAGACTTCTCGGCGGATGTGTAGAAAACCAGTTCCTGCATAGAGAATTTCAATGAGTTCCGAAATATTTGAGCAAGCAATATAATTTAAGCCAAGCGACCACTATTTGCGGGAAACTTCAACTTCAACTCTATCGTTTCATAGTAAGTGCCCTTTAAACTGACCAGCCACCCGTGTACACTATGGCACCTTAGTCATTGTCAGATTTATGAACTGTGACCTACATATCGGGAGCAACCTTGGATGAAAACAGATCCTCTCTCTGAGAAAATATATTCTCTCTCTGAAATGAAGAATATAATTAATCTTCTCATTATCACTGTTATCGATGAAGAACATGATGCTATCAATTCATTTTTTGAACCAACTGGAAGGATTGTTGGAAAGAAAAAAAGGCTTGAACATAAAGAATATTATGATTACTCCCAGTTGCAGGATAGTAGTGGTCACGAATGGCATATAGCAACGCTATTTATTAGGAAGCAGGGAAGTGGTCCTGCACAATCAATGACAACTTTAGCACTTCAATCATTTCCCAAACTTCAATGGGTGCTACTCTGTGGGATTGCTGGAGGTGTTCCTGAAATGTCGTTTACACTTGGGGATATTTATCTTACTAACTACATGCATGACATGACGGTGAGTTCAGCACTAGATGGTAAAGATTCTCTATATAGAACAGGTGGAGGCCCTATCGGCAAGCATGTTGATTTTATCGCAAAGCTAACTGAGAATAATGCTTTCTTGAATAACTGGAATAGCAAAGAAATTTTGGGAATGGACCGACCTCAAGTCCAGCTAACTAAAACATATAAAAATAAGTCTTTCTATGGAGTTACTCGTTGGAGGAAGGAAGTTCACAAAACAGTTTCATATCATTTTTCAGAAGAGCAAGCTAAGCGCTTACCTCTAATTACTGCAGGACCCGCTTTCAGTGGAAACGTTCTCATGAAAGATCCTGATCTAATGAAAAAATGGTTGGATAAGGCCAAAGATACATATGCTGTCGAGATGGAACTTTCTGGGGTTTATGATGCAATCAGTATATTTGGACCTAAAGTAAATCTATTACCTATACGAGCTATTAGCGATATTGTGGGATATGTTCGGACGGATGACTGGAAAAAATATGCTTGTAAGACAGCCGCATCCTTTACCTGGCATATGGTAAAAGCTGGCATACTCGACCCTAATATGAAATTTCTATTTAATAGTATGAGGGATAAATCTTCTGAAACTTCGAAATATAATTGGGCGTCTAAACTCTCTCCTCACATTGAATCGCTACAAGACTTGTCCGCTGATAAATTCAAAGAATCAATTAAATATTTTTCACGTCTATTTTCATGTTTGATTACAACAAGTGATGCTCTAGCTAAAGCTATAGGATTTGATGAAAAAGAGAAAGAAGAGGAATTGTGTGACAGACTATGGGATTTCATCAAATCAATGAGTGCTGAAGAATCTCTCATCACTAAATGTCCATTATTTGGTCCACCAGGTTCAGGTAAGAGTTCATTACTTTCATTACTAGCTCTGATGGCACAAAGAGAATTTGAGAACAATGATAAAATAAAAGTCAACTATATAAATCTCCACGAGTGCGATGAGGTTACGGGACAAGATAAGGACGAGACTCAGACTAACGCAGTCGTGAGAATGACTGAAATGATTAATAAATTAGGTGAATTAAAAGAGGATGAGACTCTCTACTTATTTGCAGACGGATACGATAAGCATCCACGTGATAAAGTACCTGATTTTCAGGAAAAATTTTTACACCGGATCAGCCAGATCTCGGGTATCAAACTTTTTGGAATAGGGTTTCTAGATAGAGAAGAAAGAGCACCGACCCAAGCTGAGTCAGGTAGTCAAGAAGTTCCTGTTGATCCAGATGAACCCGAAAATATTTCCTTAATTTTCAATTCAATAAACATAAATCAATCAGATGATTTTTGTGATCGTTTTATCGACCTTCACACTTTTCTCAATGATAATATGATACTGAATGTTGAAAAATATACTGATCTAAAAGTTAATCTCACGAAAACAAAGCTGAAAGAGCGAGTACTAAAAGTAGGCCTTCATAGACTGGATCTTTTCAGACTCAATATTATTGCGACTGCCAACTACACAAAAAAAACTAATTTCACATCTGCTTTGGAAGCATACATTAGGAAAGAAATTCAGGCAAGGATTTTAGATGTTTCACCGGAGTCAGAAGTTGATGTAGATGCCAAGTTGTTTTTGGTTTCTCAGTATCTTTATGCTCAAGATGTGTTGAGTAAAGGTGGAGAACCAAAGGACGCTGAATTAGCGGCAAAGAGATATCGCATCAAATTCTGGGGGTTATTAACTGGCCATCCAATTATTCGAACTTATTTTCATGCTCGGTATGTGATTCTTACATTACAAAGAATTGGCGTTGAAGTCCCCGAAAGATCTGTAACAACTGATTCTTATCCGGTCAATGCTGTTAAGAACGCAGTAAGGAAATGGAAACTCGCTGGGCTAGACGGAAAATTGTTCAATGATATTACTAACATGCATTGCAAAAATATTATCAATCACCTTTCGGCTCAGAAAAAAGAAGACTTATACAGAGCAATTGAATGCATTTGTGATAGTAACGATGTATTGACCTCGTTTGATTTTACCCATTTATGTTACTTACTAGGTAGGCTGGATTCTAAAGACTTAGATGCGAAATCGTTACTACGGAGATTATATGATAACTATTTCTCTTCGTTGGAAGTTTTTGAGAATGCATTTGGGGAAAAATATCTCACGAAAAGTGAAGACAGATTAAGATTCAACATGTTGCAATGCTCACTCATTATTAGTCTGTTGTATCGCCCCTCTTCCAATGATGATGAAATCAAACTATCAAAAGAATTTTTGAAAAAAATGCGTAATAAGGATTGGTGCGATACCATTAGTGAATTCCATCTAGCATATTATGGAGATACTGATTTTTATTATAAATTCACAAGTCATTTGTCAGACAGAAAAGATACATTAAAAAAGAAACAAACTCTAGAACCATACTCGCACACATTAGACGCATTAGAGCCTCGGCTTCAAGATTCTATAAGGTCAGGCTCAACTCAGCATCATCAACTGTTTGACATTGAAATGGCGACATTATGCGCTTTAGCAAATAAGCGTCAAAAGCGAATGCGAAATCGTATGGAGCAAGAAAAAAGAGAAGGTGATATACGAGAAAATAAAGGTGTTGTCCCAGACGGAAAAATAGAATGGACTATGGGGCATGATCAGAGTCAAGATAAGTGTCGGGAGAGAATGCGAATCCTATTAAAAGAGTATTTGGAAAAAACCGATGTTGAAAGCAATTCTACAAATATCACAAGCAGACCCGTCACACCATATGCAAGGATGACTCAGCACTTTATTCAACCAGAGGAGCGAACTACACCTTTCATATATATTTCAAAGATGTATGAATTAAAATACGATACGCCACGGTCTGGATGGATGCGAAAGTTAAAACTTAAAGGCAGAGTTGAATCTGTTGCTTCACATACATGGGGGACTATGCTCTTGGCAGAAGTATTGTTACCTGACCAGCCTCCTCAGATTTTAGAATTACCAGATAGGGAAACTTATTCAAAAGATAAGATTATTCGCTTACTTTTGATTCATGATGTTGCTGAAGCTTTCACTGGTGATCGACCATCAACCATGCCAAATCAAAGTACACGTTCTGCACAAGAGAAGGAATTCATTGAAGAACTTTCATTTCTTGGAACACTTAGTGGTATTAGCGGTTTTCAGTCAATTGTTGAAGGTTGGGATTGTGTTGAGGAGGCCAGCGATAAAAGTGAGATTAATGGTCGTATCGCAAACTTCTTAGATAAACTAGAAGCCCTTATTCAAATGACCATCTACTATAAAATTTACTCGGATCAAGCGAAGAATACTGAATGGCGACTTTTTTATAAAAAACTTCGAGGCGATGTTTACAGGGCAGCAGGAAATACTCGATTTCTCACTGATATCATTGATATTTGCTCGAAGTGGACAGATGACGAAATAGACTTACCACATGACTATCCACACCATCAAGATGCATTCAAAGACATCAAGAAGTATTACCCCTCGATACATAAACAAATTGATCTAATTACAAAAAATAGAGAGAAAGTTTCTGTTTGGGAAATGCCTGATCAGAAACAAAATGAGGAGTAGATTAATGCAACAAGAACAACATCTGGCATGGCTTCAGTTTGAATCACTTTCTCGTGAGTATCAAGCATTGAAGTCAGAACAATCCGCAAGGATTGGTTTTCGAGACAACTTACTTTACGTTACATTGGGTTCTCTTGGTGCATTATTGGGATACAGTTTCTTTTCGCTAGAGCAACTAGAAGTAAATGCAGATCGTGCATTAGCATTATTAGCCGGACCATGGATTACAATTATTTTAGGATGGACTTATTGCATAAATGATCGTGTGATAACTCAAATTGCAAGATATGTAGAACTAAATTTAAAACAGAAAATGCAACAAATTGAAGGCTTAGATCGCTGTGCTCCATTTGAATGGGAAATCCTTCACCGAACAGATGAAAATAGATTTGCTAGAAAACTAATGCAATTAATTATTGATTTATTTGCCTTTCCAATTGCGGGAGTAACTTTTATTGTTCTTTCTTTGAGCCAATCTTATTTGAGTCTAGGTGTTATGGGTACTACAATAGCAGTGTTCGAAGTTTTACTGCTATTAGTGCTTACTTGGCATATTATTGCGAATTGTGGTTTATTGAAAAAAACTTGAAAACAGACAATGAACTTAAACACTACAAGTTGAAATATGGATGAGCATCCGGCATATTCAACGATAATACAAGGACGACTTGAGTGTCTGGCTACTGGAGATATAGGCGATAAGTAAGAAATGTTAAGCATTTTATCGACAGATTGTGCAAAAAATGTAGCGGAGATATCGAGGCAAAGCCGCAGAGTTTATGCATGCCTCTTAGGTGCCGAAGGCTCAGGGAAAACACGCTTTCTCGCCAAATTGGTGATCCTGGGAGAATCCAACCGTGCATCATTGCTGACAGTCACACCAACTGATCAGGTTAGCAAGCCTCATCAGTGGGCGATTACTCAGAGTTATACAATTCTGCAAAACATTTGTACGCAAATGCCTCACAGTACGCTGGATGGATTTGATAGATTGATCCGTCTTTCCGTCGAATCACCCAGCATTTTGTAGCCGGAAACAGCAAAGTTTTATTAGGACATTGAATCACACCACAGAAAAGTATTTTCAACTGTGGGTTCTCACTAATCAGGGTACTTACATGGTCTCGTTCCGCTGAGCTGACTGGCTTTACTTTTCGCTCACCATCTCCGTGAATAACAATCTTGCGTATCGTATTGAGCATATCATCTGACTGTTGCTCTGATCCACAACAGCTTGCATGGAATTCGAAAAGTGTGCCATCCTCTTGTGGACAGATAATTCTGATGACGGATTCCAGCTTGCATCTTCCGGTTTCTTTGAGTTCGCCTAACGTTGTCATTTTCATTTCTTTTCTGAGAATAAGGTTTAAAAACACCCGTCTTCCGGTCTTGGATGACCGGCATGCCAATCGGCTACGTAACAGGCGACGGGGGAACCTGCCACGACCTTGCCTGCAAGCGTGGGATTTCCCCACTCAACAAGGGTTTTACTTGCAACATCGTTGCTACCCACGCACTTCTAAAAAGTGCGACAGCCGACTCAAATGAGTCAGATGTATCAGAGTTCTTTCAGCCATTACACAAATTAAGAGAAGGATTACCAACGGTCTTCATACAGGTCAATCCTCCGAAACTTCAGATTTTGGAACGGTGAGATCGTTGATTGTCTCGCAATCCCAGCAGAACAATTGGAGTGCTAGATTGTCTTCATCCACTTCTACGTCCCCTATTTCGATGTCCTTCGAGTTGCAAGTTGGACAAATGAAAAAGTGATTGTTAATGAGACATTTACGCCAGTAATACTTTTCAATCATAGGATTGTTTCCAATTTTTGTGGTCATGGTCATCGTTTGCTTTACGAATGGTGATTAGAAAAATACATCTTTTAAAAACTAACTCAAGAGCAACTTCTCTGACTCGACCTTAAACACAACGGCAACAGAGGAAATTCAAAAAACAACGGTGTAGAAATAGAAAAGACTGAAGACGCCCTGAAGGAAATGAAGTAGTATTCTTCAAAAGATGTCCGCACTCAGATTTCCGAAATTGAAGATCGACATTGTGAGAATCTCCTATTTTGTCTCCAGTGATCTGGAAAACTGAAAAAAGTGCATTAAATTAAATTCGTTTTTTTCAATATATTTTCTGTCATAAGCGTCGATACCTCGGATGAATCCCTACTCATGCAGTCGTAGGAGGAGCAATCTTGCCAGCGACTGCTTTCCCTTCCTTCGCATCTTTGATAACCTCGGCCAGCCGATGCTGACCAATACGAACGTTTTGCTCCTCAATATCGCAGCCGATAAAACGACGCCCGAGTTCGTAAGAAGCTATAGCATTGGTAAAACTTCCCCCAAAAGGGTCGCAAACCATCTCTCCTGGATCTGCGAAGATTTCGACAAGATCACGGGAAACATCGAGCGGCTGTTGCCAGTCGTGGAAATCCTTTTCCTTTTTGTGAGCCCAGCGAAGATCAGTGAATCCCTGTCGCCCTTGGTATGGCCCCTTCGCAAACACGACAATCGGACGCCACCCGCCTCGTCCGCCAATATGTCGGATGTAAGTCTTTCCCGAATCAATCAAGAGAGAGATTGTCCAGACATACTCCAGATGTTTTGCCAGTGCAGACATGATTTGAGGAAGATGAGAAATCCCTGTGTAGCTGACTAAAACGCCGCCTGGTGCGAGGATTCGTGCAGCAAATATTCCCAGATCCTCCCACAAAGGCAGTGCTGACTTAGCATAGGGCGGGTCCGTGATAACCAGTCGAACGGACTGGTCGGTCATGTTCAGGTCACGAAAATCCGAATGGAACAATTTCACTCCCTTTAAACATTGGCTTGGAACGCTGGAGTTGATTCTCTGTTCCCTTCGCTTCCTTCGAACCAGCCCCTCAGCATCTCGCACAGTCATCGATTTACGTGGAACATCATCGCCAAGTTGTTTCATTGCTTTCTGGGCTCGACCAGTGGTTCGCTTGTTCTGTGTAAGAATATGCGGCAAAGGATATGTCCCCCCATTTCGACGGCGGGTACGTTCCATTCGTGGAATTTCCCCCTTTGCCACGAGTTCATCCCGTACGCTCCTCACTGTCTTTTTGGTTGTACCGCAAATCTCCGCAAGCTGTGTGTTCGACATTTCTGGATCACTCCTGAGTTCATTGCCGATAATTCGGCGGCGTTCCTGGCGGCTGATCTGGCGACGAACGAGGTTGACTGAAAGTGCAAAACGACGTTTTTCCTTCTCAGTCATTTGTCCCACTGTTTGCACCTTGAGCGGTTCTTTAATTTTCAAAATGCTGTGAGCCAATTGTCGATGATGACCATCGAGGATATTCCCGTCGCAGTCTTGAATGATAGGCACCTGAACCTGTTGCTGTTGTTGAATACTTTGCAGGAGAGCAGCGAACTCGGATTTCGACATCCAGCCCAATACTTGGAACATCCCCTTGTCTTGGGGTGGGTAATTGTCGAGGATCATCTGGTTTTCGTTGTTCATGATTAAGATTCCATAATGTGTGTACGAACCTGTTTTTTCAAAATTGCAAACAGCCGAGCTACTTCACGTGTTGATTACTGAGGCAACCGATCTACTCGCTCTTTCGAAACTGGAAAAACGTAGCGGCACCCACCCTTCGCTCGTTCACCGCAAAAGGCTTCCGCAAGCGGACGTATTTCATTGCATTTCGGGCAACGCTTTTTAAATCTGGCTGATTGTTTTTTATTGATTACCCATCTAATCAACTCTACATGGGATGCCAGCACAATATATGACTCTCTCCTGCCATTGCGTTGATGAGATCGAGTACGGATCATATTTGCCGATGTGAGACTTGCTTTTGCCCAATCAACTGCATTCATCCACTTGGGACGCCCATTCACGATTCGCCTGTCCGCCTTGCTGAAGATCGGGCCAAAGATCTTTTCCACGATGGCAAGAAATTCGTCATTACGAATCCAGCCTCGATGCTCTTCCAGGACTCGCAGCAGGAGTTCCTTGTAACTGGCAGCGCTGATCTCCTGATTAGCATTCGGCCGATGCATCTCTTGCCAGGTTTTAGGATCTGATAGATCATAAGTTTCGTATTTGTGAGATTGTTTCAATTGTTTATTCATTTGAATGACCTTCTGATGAACGCACAACAGATGCGAAGTATGGGAAATAGAAGTGGTTGGCTTAGATTTAGGCTGGGCCAACCACGAGACGGTTAAGATTGAGTAGTTCAGATCACTCGTACATCGTGATGCGTATATCAGAGAGTGGAAGATTAGAAAGCCTTCCTGTGAATTCGATCACACTCGGATGTAGCGGAAGACAGATATCTCCTTTGAGATAAGCTGTCGCCAAATAATCGCATACGCCGTAATGCATTCGTTTTAAAGTGAGTTCAGCGAGTTCGGGTGCTATGTCAAATAAACCATTAGCGTCTTCTGTGAGATTGTCGAAAAATACTTCCCGAGATGCATTTCCTACATATTGCAGAATTCGAACTACATCCTCGTCAGTGAGCGAGTCGAGCGTTGTCGTTACGTCTGCATCCAGGTTTATAAATCCGTCTTCGATATGTTGTCGGACAGTCTCCAGTGAAGAGGCTCCAGGATCAATAACTCGTAGGAATTCGAGTATCTTGTCGATAACAGAATCGTGGTAAGGTAGAAGTTGCTTAGAATGCATCTTAGTCAGTAGAGCGAATTCTTTCTCCAGTTCACGAAGCTTGCTCTGTGAAGTCTTAGAATCATCTTTGGCTTTTTGAATCTCTTTTGACGTGGCAGCGAGTCTTACCTGCAAATGTTCTCGACGTTGCGTTTCGTCGGCCAGTGATTTTTGGAGAGATGTAAATTCCCTTCGAGTCTCACCAGCAGTACGATGTAAATCCTCTGCAAGATAAACTTTTTCCTTCGGTAGAGAATTCCTCAAATCCTGAACAAGTTTTTGGAATCGTTTTTTTGTTTTCATTGTTTTATCCTTATTAGATTGGACCTTTTGCGCAGACCGAAAGCGCACGGGAGGTATTCTGGTTCTCGTAAAATGATTCTGGGATCGAGAAAGTAGTGAGCAGTAATCTGTTACTGGCATCCATAATTGCCTTGTCGCTATCACTGCTCTCGTTTCTTACGTGTCCCTCGCTTCTCACGTTCAGGCCACTCGGCTTAGGGCTACCCTTGAGTTGTACGTAAGGGCGACGGAAAGTAGCATCACGAGCGATCTTCTGGATCATGGTCTTTAGCGGCGGTCTTGCCACTCGCTTGACCATTCGCTTGCTTTGTAAGGCTTGCTGCTTTTCATTGTCCAAGCCGATACAATCCATTTTCTATCACCGGGATCGCCCGGCAACAAATCAAACGAACCATTGCTCAAGACAAGCCGATATGTGCTGGGCTGTCCATCTTCGAATTCAAATTCAACAAAGGAAGCGTTTCGCTTTATTCGGACATGGGACGCATTCTTTGTCTCGGCCAAAATTGCGTCAGCCAAGCTGATTGGGAGCAAAAGCCGCACAGCACCCGCATTGCATGAGGCGTATATCATTTGCTGGTCGTTCCACTCGGATTTCCAATAATTGGTCTCCACAATATCCTGGCCGTCATTCTTGTATTTGAGCATCACTTTTGTCTCCGATCTATGGGATTACATTGACAGTTGCACGTCCTACACAACCACTGCGTAGGGCCTTGCAGTCTGGCCGCAACATGGAACCAGTCGCCTTGCAATGCACAGAGCCACCGTATCTGTAACCGTACCTGTAACCAATCAGGGAGAGGCTTCGAAAGCGAGCGAATCCGACCGATTGGCCGATTGCTGAGAAACGGCTACATGACAATTCGCTCCCTGGAAGGTCGCCCTGGTTTTGAATCTGCATCGGGCTTTGCAGGCTGGTTGCATGTTGCAGCCAGTCGCTTTTCAAGGTACCGTGGAACTGTATCTGTAACCGTACTTGTAACCATGCAAGGAGAAGACGTGTGGCAGTCAGTAAATCCAGTCAGATTCGGGTATTACTGAGGGAACAACCGGACCTCACGTCCAGCGAGATTCAAACTGTGTTGGCAGATCAAGGAGTCGAAGTCAACCGCAATCTCTGCAAGGTCGTTCGGCACCGAGAGCAGCGCTCGGCGGCGCAAGACAAGCCCACGACGGAGCGTCAGCTCCGTCGTGGGGAGACAAGAATGGGCGGAAAGGTATATCGGCTCAGCAAAGAAGACTTGGCTGTACGTCGTTTCATAGAGAGGTATGCAAAGAAATTAGAAAACCCTGGCCTCGAACTTCATGTAATGGATGGGAGACTCATTCGAATGCAGCAGAAAGTTTGTCAATGGCTCGAAGCTGTCTCTACCAGAAGTGCCAGGCGAAGAAGAAAAGACATCCTTGATCAGTTCATTACTGAGCTTTGCAGGCAATACCCCAAACCAGAAAAGATTGAGGGATTACCACGGCCAGTAATTAGAAAGAGGCCATTCAAGAATAGAAGTGATTCTGCCCCACGAAGGCAGCTGACAGAGGATGAACGAGAATCTCGATTGCAGAACCGGCCAGCCAAGGAAGAATCAGATGGCTAACAGAACCAAACGCCACAACACAATGATTCGATTTGAAGAGAGTGAGTGCGCCGATCAAATTGGCTGCACCTGTACCGAAAACGCATGAAATCATCAAAGGGGCAGCGACATGAACGTTGGAGAAGAAATAGCCGCCGAGTATCTGAAGTGGGTGTACGGTTGCGATTTTGTTGAACCGAACCTGAAGATTCCTGAAGTGCAAGGAGAAATTGATGTTGTTGGCATCAACCTTCGTGACAAAAAGGTCTACGTTTGCGAAGTTGCTGTTCACCTCGAAACAGGGTTGCAGTATGTGAAGAAAAAGCGGCCTGACAACGTGCCTCGATTGACGAACAAATTCGACAAGGGGCTCACGTATGCCAAGGTATATTTCCCCGATTACGAAGTTGTACCAATGTTCTGGTCGCCGATCGTAAAGAACCAAACGGCATCAGCAATGTACAACCAACTTCGAGATGTTTCCGAAATTCAACAGTTCGTCGAAGAGCGTTTTGGGCTTCAACTCGAAGCCGTCATCAACGATGACTTCTCACGACGACTCGATGAATTGAAGGAAGTTGCACTTTCGAAGACGGAGGAGTTGACGTCACCCATGATGCGTTTCCTTCAGATTGAAAAGAAGTTGGCGAGGCACTTGTCAAAGCTGAATCGCCACGGCGAGCAGTGACTTCCCAACAGGTTAAGAAGCCAATTCCCGAACTGAATAATCAACAATTAGAACGTTTCAGAGATGCTATGTTTGGTCTTCCAGTTGGTCTATTGTATTTTTCTCATCTGGGGGAGATAACATTTCAATCAAATTACCTGGTCGTGAGATAACAATGGCGTCAATCACGTCTTGAAGGTCAAGCAAACCTTGAATGAGGACATCATGTTGATGATTTCGCCGGGCATCGTCCCACACAAAGGCAATTATTTTTTTGTATCGTGATCCCTTCACGAGATACAGGCTATTATCCTGGGCAATTTCTCGGATCATGTCTTGTGATGACGTAGTAGACCGCCAGAACTTGACCTCAATTATAAGTTGCATTGAGGGAATGCATATGTCGGCACGTGGCTGGAGTGCCCCAACCTTCGGTGTGTATTCCTCATCCTTTAAGTCAGGAAACAGTGGTGCGAGTATCACCCATAATAGGTTTTGTACGTGGTACTCATTATCAATGTGCCATTTTCGAGCTTCCGCTCCCTTTCGTTTTGTTCGTGGTGAGTCTTCCCACGTCCAGAATCGCATTCCTGCTTCGACTCGCCTCAGCACATTACCCAAGTCTTTTACCGTAATCCTGCTCAGGTCCAAAGTGGGAGATTTCGAAGTAATGTATCTGAGAGCACACAACCGAATGGCAGCTAGAGGAGTTGTAACCACACTGTCGTGATGAAGTAAATCCGTCAAGAGTTGGATTTCGTCAGATTCTGAATTCATCAGTGGCTCAACATCCAATAGCCCCTTGGATCGCAGCATCACCCGAACATCGGCGCATTGAGGATCGTCCAACCTGATGACACTGTGATTCGGTTGAAAAATGGCTGATGCTGCATCTATGAGTGCCCTTTGGAATGGCACGACAGCAAATCCTGCCGAGGCCGACCGACAGCGATCAATCCATTGATGGATCTTATCAGTGAGGGGTTGTTCTTTGAGGGATACAACGCCACGGGCAATACCCATCAGAGCAACTCCATCCGTCACGAACCCCATCAGGGTACCACCTGTCACAAAGGGTTCTTTGCCACTTAGGACATCCAGCCCTTTACGTAACGCATCTAACTGTATCTCGTCGCACATCGTCAACTCGGCTGCATAGCCAAGTATTGCAACTTGCTGGTAAGTACGCTGTGCTCCACTTGCCGATGCCGCTGCATCAATATTTGATCGAATTGATGAAAGCGGCATACAATCGGGAACAAGCCACGATGCGAACACTTGCTCCAATGGATGTCTTCCTGCCGAATTCGTGATGATTACTTGCAAGCTCTTTGACGCATCTGCGAGGAGAAGATCTTGAGTTGATGTCATAGGAACCACCTCGTCCCTCCGATGCGTCCGAGCATCACACTTGGATTCCAATGTGAAACTGTTCCGAGATTTCCAAGTAATTTTGCAATCAGTTCCGAATAGAGAATAGTTACCGGAAGTGGGGATGGGAAGAAACTTCGCCAAGAATGAGATGAAAACGTATAGACCTGTCGAGTCAAGTACGTCATATCATGGAACGTGGAGTTTCTTCCTAAACGCAGGAGTACCGGACGGGGAATTCCGTCTGTTGCACGTTTCACATCTCTGGCCCCAGTTAAAGTCAGCAGAACCTCGTGGCCCGACATTCTGAGAAAGTGGCCACGGTCTGGAGCAAGCACTCCTTTCGTACCACCTGTCTCAAAATCTCGCACACCTCTCTGAGCATTATCGAATAATAGAAATGGGTGGTCTTCTACAACATGGAGAAAGGCGAATTCGACATCGTACTCACCGAGTGATTCTACTATGCTCTTAACGGCCTCGGCTTCGGCATCCTTGAAAGGTTTGAAGGCATGGAAGACGAGTCGGACATGTTCACCTTTCTGCCAGTTCATGCTCCGAGCTAATTCAATCATCGTCTTTTTCAGCGATACGAGCAACGTTTGTTGGTAATCATCGTATGGAACGGCTTGAGAAACGTTTGAGAGGCAGTAATTGCCCTCACCGGTGAACACTGTTGTGATACCAACGACTCGTTCACTTCCTCCAAGACGACTGGTTCCGCTTTCGGCACTGCCGAGTCCGATGACCAGTTCATGTGCAATCGTTGGATTCGCCTTCAAGAGCCAAGGGATGCCACCAAGTTTTGAGTAAGTCGCCAAAGCCATATTGTTCAAGGCGTATCCGATTCGAGTGTCAGGTAGTTCTGCTGTTTCGATCTCAAATTCTTGTACGGGAATCTGGTGAGTGAGGAACTCAACCTTCGAAACGAGATAGGGGTTCTCATCGCCATGTAATTGATGGAACGAGTCTTCCGTTTGGACAAGAGCCAAGTCCCACTTCTTTTGCCCATCATTTTGAGACATCAGAGCTTTATGGACAGCACGTTTGTACTGATCGGCAGAATCACCCTCCGTCTCGAAAAAAAAGATGGAGGCGTCATCCAAAGCGTATTTACGAATAAAACCCGCTGCAAAAGGGGGAGTTTTCTTCGAGTTTGGAGGCGAAATGCCTCTGAGTAACTTGTGGATGAATTGCTCGACTCGACCTTTTCTTCTTGACTGACACACCACACAGATGCGTGGCTGTGTTGGAGTAAATATTTGCGACGTGTAGGGGCCAAAACTGTTGAGTCCCCGATCATGCCAGATGTCTGTACTCCCCCCCGCAGGATCAAAAACATAAACCGGTTTTGGGGCGTTCCGAATTGTTGGAAGCGGATGCTGTTTGCTCCCCATCAAGCTGCCGAGACTGAATGACACACCAGGAACAAGATTAAGAGACTGTTGTCCGAGGTAATTCGCAATAGATTCAAATTTAGCTCGTCGACTTGGTCCCGACCTAAAAGAAGCGAGTAATTGTTCAAGTCGGTTCTGAACATGGGGTGCTTGATCGCTATAGGCGAGAGCGATGCAGTCATTGAAGTTAGTCCAACTACGTTCGAGCCAAACCTCGCTTGATGAGACAGTATCTCTATCATGTTCATTAAGGTCTGTTAGAGTCAGGGCGTCTCCTTTGACATGCTCAACCCGCCCAACAAGTGAGAGCTTTGGTCGAATTCGTGAGTCTGAAGCGGGCTTGTGTACTCCAACGTAGCGTCCTATCAGATTTAGACCATCATCAATAAGTAGATTGCAATTACGATCTATTCTCTTCTTCGTCCGAACTCCAATGGCAACGCCTAACAACTGCCTGTCACGTTCAAACCCAAACTTTCTTACCGACAATTCAAATGAAGGACAGACGCCCAACCAATCGGGGCATACGATCCCGTTTGGAGTAGATTGCGCAAGAAAATTCTCTTTTTCAAAATCCGCAAGAAAGCAAAGTGGTTCAAACCGAAAGACCTCTCTCGGTAGTTTAAGAAGCATTTGCAGCAAGGCATTTTGAACAAGATTCGCCGCAAACCAAAGATGTTCACTCAAGCAGATTTCCCGTGTTGAATCACCGAGTGGCTGTTCTCCGTCGATGAAGGGGATCGACCATATCTCAGTTCCACCGGCTCGCCGAAATACGTGCGTATTACTGTATGACGAGCGAAGAGAGGCAAGTTGTTCTCGGTCCTCGTAAGGAAGCACACCAACATTGACTTTGGCGTCATCGAAGATTACAGGCAGTACATTGAGCGATAACTGAGACGTCACTACGATACTCCATCAGAAGGTAGGCGAGCGAATGTGCCTGATGAAATCAGACGTGTGAATTGCTGTTCAACTCTTTTGGGCATCGATCCACCTCGAACTAATGTTCCCAATTCCATGTTGATCGTGAAAGCTTGCTGAGTAAGGTTGGCTGATGACAGAAACAGCCACTCGCCGTCTGCTACGGCGCACTTGACATGCAGGATGCCGGGCTTGTTTTTCTCACTGAGCTTTCGCTTCTCCTTCGGCCAGTAATACACCGAGGAGCAAGCTTCAACTTGTGCCCCCAAGGCTCGTAGGGTGCTGTACTCGTTCTCACCACCCAGTTTGTCTGGCGTTTCGACGATTACGGTGAGCTTCACGCCACGCTGGGCCGCTTTAACAAGAGCCTTGGCTATGTTTGGGATCGAGTAGACGGCGAAGCTGACGAGCGTAATCCTCTCTTGGGCTGAATCCAAAAGTTGTAATATCGCCTGCTCAGTTCGACGGAACGGAATATCACCATCGTCTGGACCAGTCCAAACTAGTTCGACAGTCTGTGAGTCTCGATGCTTCTGCTCCGAAAGAGCCGCTGTCTGTAGGGCAATGGCAACAACACTCTTATCGAGATCAGGAGCCTCGTATTGCCAGCAATCGATAAAGGACAATGCTCGGTCCCGATGTTGATGGTGCGGAATTCGCTTGGTGACTGCCGCCTTCAGGCTCGTTGTGCCGGACGAGAAAATCGCCGCCGCAACGGTTTCAACCGTACTGGTTGGTAAGCTACTCGCAAGAGCCGTTGCAGCTTCAACGATAATATGATGTGAGTTCATAGATTATCCAAAAAAAGCTACGTCTGTTCGTTCCATCGTAGGGGTCAGGGAAGCACGGTCCAGATACTTGTTTCCTCGTTCGCAAGACGTTTCCGGCAGGAATGAACAAGCATGACATGAAGCTCCATGAAGCGTGTCACCTCCACCGACTTCATGCTCGGAACACAATGGGTCAGAGGAACACAAGCTAACTTTCTCCAATGCCCGCTTGATGTGTCTGTTGAGCTTTTCGGGTTCACCCAGGGCACATAGACCACCTAAGGTTCCCTCGCTGTCAGGAGCAGATGTGTAGATCAAAACGCCTGCCATAGCCTCGCCGTCGTCTGGATTGCGAGAGTAAATCCGTTCCGAAATTGACGCTGACGTGTAGCCGCATTCGATGGAAAGCTGACGAATCAGGGCGTGAGCAAAGGAATGCAACAAGACGAAGCGAATACCAGGATACCCACTATCAGGGTTCGGGATATTCTTCGATGCTTTCCAGCCGGTGTGTGCCCGCTCAAACTCACGTTCATACACGTGATTCTTCTTAACCCACTTCCGTATCATCTCCTCACTGAACTGAAAGAAGATACCCTCGCCCCGAGTTTCACTGGCAGGCAACCACGACGGCTTCTTTCGTGAGATATCGGCCCGACGATCTTGAGGGACATCCTTCGGATTATCAAAGTCTCGTGGAGACATCAGCCGTGTGAAACCAACCAACGACCGAACTTCCCGTAGTTTCTCTACTAGAACAATTTTATCGAAGTAGGACGTAAAGTCTTCTGGTGGATCAACCGTGCGAAGCTTGAAGGAACGCCCCTCTTTGGCTTTTGATGGGTTGATGAAGACCTTCCACTCGGGGGCTTTCAAGTCGTCTGGGTCTTCTTCCTCCCTGCCTGTGCCAGCCTTCTTTTCTTCGAGCTTTTGCCAAATCTGCTCATCGGTATATTTGCTGAGATCTTTTAATTGGCCAATGTCTCGAAACGCCTTCAAGACTTCAATGGTAGCTGCCTTCTCTAAGACGGCCCAGTTGTCTTCAATTAAACGTCCCAGATCATCAGCCGCTTGTGGCACCGACAACGCCGAAATCACAACTGGAAACCAGAGGTTGGATGCACCAAGGGCAATGGGTCGCACGCTATCACAATCGCACCCATTCGGGTCGTTATCACGCAGATGAGGACGACGTGCTTTGCAACTAGTCATGTTCTTTGACCCAACCGGCCCGATAGCTTCAGCCATCCTGCGACGACTTTCACACTTATCACAGACAATGGTGACATCGGCCATCTCACCGGATGGCCCAAACTCGAACATTCTCAGCGGCCCATTGCAATCTGTTGTCCCACGATGAACGAACTCCAACCACGGGAAATCATCAAGGTGTCCATGATCACATGTCACCAAAAAGCGTGCAGGAACAACCATCGGAGGACGGCCCTGTGTCGTGCAGTTGTGAACGTAACACGCTTTGTCTGGGCGATAGGGTGGTTGTTTCGGCTCGAATAGTCCTGAACTCAGCGGTGCGAGTAGTCGGCATTGTGACCGAGTACAAACCATCCAGCGTGGGAAAGGTGCGACAGGAACTCCGATCTGACGAGACTCATCAAACCAGTTGGTCTGCGTACCCACAGATTCAGGGCCACGAGGAGGTGTCAGGAATCGAGTGACCTGTGGTCCTAGAATTGACTGTGCGGACCGCAGCAAACGCTCTTCAGCGATTTCGGACGAGTGTGAGATCGGCCAATCGTCCAGTCCCATTACAATCACAGACATATTAGGCAGATCGACCAACGATCCAATACCATAAGTCGTTAGTATTTGACTGGGGCGTACTTCGCCGACTTCCGACCGTCGCATTTGGGATGATATGGTACTCATTGTTCGATCTCCGGTTGGTCGGTAGTTTCAATTTCTTCATTGTCATCAGAGTCACGACCATCAAGTCCTCCATCACTGAGGATGAACTTCACTGGTGGTTCTACTTCACGTAAAGAATTCAAACAAGTAAATTCTTCCCAGCGTTCCAACCCTGGACTGTGGAGCAAGTTGACCGTCGTGCCTTTTTTCGATCCTTCTCCAAAGGGTTCTCGGTAGGTCAAAGTACGACCACCTGTAGTATTCTGAGCTTCAGCTTGCCAGAGGTCCGCTTTCTTCAGAAGTTCTGCTCGACAGAAATCTCCTGTCACAGTTCCATCGCCTATCAATTCAGCTCGTTTGGCAATTGTGTCAATCGCATCCTGAATGTATGGGTTGCTCGTTGTGATTCGAGCTGCTGACTCATTTGGGTTGAACTCTGTCCCACGCAAGCGAACCATCGACACGAGCAGCCCGGCAAGTCCACGTTGTAATGAACCGGGTGAGAATGGAGTTACCGACAATGGCTCTACGTGCTTGTAGAATGTCGAGTGGTAATGCTCGAAGGTTTCATAGTGGGACATATCCCGTGGCCGTGCCCAATTGAAGACGGTGCAAACAAAACCAGGGAAAGCACGACCGACACGACTGGTCGCTTGGATGTACTCGGCTGTCGCCTTGGGCTGACCGCCAACTACCATCAGTCCCAATCGGCTCACGTCCACACCGACCGAGATCATGTTCGTGGCAAGCAGAACATCGAGTGGTTTCTTGGGGACATTTTTATAGTCCTTCTTTTTGAACGCCTGTCTGCGTTGTTCTTCAGCCTCAGGATCAAAGATCGCTTCCAACTTGTCGAGAATCTGAGGGATTTCTTCTGACCGCATTCGACTCGTCAATTCAGCCAGATAGTCACCGCTAAGATACCGCTTAGCCAAGCCTCGTCGATCCTGTTTGCGGGCACGGGTATTGATCGAGTCGTCAACAAGACGCCGCATTCCACCCAGTTCTCGCATCGAATTGAAATATCCCACTACTGTCATCCAGGGATCAACTGCCTTGCCATACTTTTCATATAGGGCCTGTGCGGAGCAAAGCATCGAGACATATACCTGAATCAGTACGGCTTTGAGGCGACGGCCCGGTGAACAGACTCCGATGTATAATCGCCCGAAGTCTTCGTCGGTTGGTTCTCGCTGCACTGAAAAGAAGTTGTCACGCACATCAAGGCCGGGAGGTGGAAAGACGTTAACCGTTCTTAGAAACAGACTGTGTACTTGTACGTCGGCATTCTTAATTGTCGCCGTCGATGCGATTACTTTGGGACGAACCGGCTTGCCATCCACTTCCCAAGTGCAGAGCTTGTCTATGGCCGTCTCGTAAAGGCCGACCAGTGTACCCAGCGGCCCACTGATGAGGTGTAATTCATCCTGGATGATGAGGTCAGGTGGTCGTAGCGGCGTATGCTCCAGCAACTTCGCAGAAGGGAGGCCCGCTTTGGAGCGTGGATGGGAAGTAGAGTCCTCAATCTCGGGTGATTTGAAGCCGTGACGCTCACAGACACCGTTAACCTGACCGAACAACATCTGAACTTCGCCCTTCCACGGCATCTGGGCGAACTTGTCTACAGTGGCGATTAACAGTGTTGGCAAACGCCGATAAATCTCTTCGTCCACCACGACGACCGGCAATCCTTCGTCCGGTGCTTGGCGACGACTGAATAGGCATTGACCGAACTTATCACCGCAGTAGGTCAATGTTCGAGCCGAACCATGCGGATAAGGCTTGGCGTCGAGATGTTTGCCACCTTCGATGGCACTCCCACACCACGGACAAGCAGTCAACTGATATGGCGAACCGATTCCAGCACCGCCGTACTGATTACCACGAAGTTGCTTGATCGCTTCGGCAGCGTCATCAGTACGGTTGGGTGTCGTGCGACGACCGACCCAGAGGCCAATGCGAAATGGTGTCTTGCCCCAACGAGAATCGCCTTTTTCCAACGACTTGCGGCGGATATCCTCACAAGCACAGATCAAAGCTGTGGCTCGTTGGAACTGTTGGATAGTCAAAAGCCGTAGCGTGTACCGCATCAAGACAGCCATACCTTCATCGCCAACTCGTCCTGCAATTGTACCTTGCAGTCTTCGTAGTCCCATTGTGTAGGCAGAGAGGCCGAGGTAGGCTTCTGTCTTACCACCACCTGTGGGAAAGAAGAGTAAGTCGGCGATAGCGTCCGCACCCTCGCCTCGTTCGGTATGGTCGAGTATGGTGACGCCGGGAATGTTCAGCAGGATGAAAGCAATCTGGAAAGTACGCCAGCTTCGATTCCTGGGAATGTCAAAGTCGTCATAATGAGCTTCCGAACCACGACGAACTGCATTGGCAAAAATCGATTTTGTTCGCTGAAGCCACATGGCCCGGTTCATGAATTGGAAGGCTTCAAACGCCTTCTCGTCCTGTTGCAAAAGTTGTAACCCCGCTTCAATCCGCTCCAGCGTCAGACGACAGTTTTTGATAGCAACTTCAGGAGCAACACCGAATTGAGATAAGCCTTCGTCGGGATCGTTCAGTTTCTTCTCTTCACCATCGATCCATTCACGATAAGAAGTGATCAGCGGACCGAGCATCTTCGGCATTTTCTTATTGTCCGCCTCGGCCAGTTCCTTCATGTCGAGAACCAGCCCCTTCAGCTTGCCGAATGCTGAGTTCTTGTCGGCATCATCTTCGGTTGGAGGAGCAGTACGGGGAAGTTCGTGGCGGGGAATGAACTCAGTTCGGATCAGCGTAGCTCGGTCAGCAGATTCATCAGAAACTTCCGCATGAACGCTCACTCCGTGGCCGACAGCAAATTCAACCTGATTCCGGTACAGCATCGCCATCAAGTGCTCTTCGAGGTCATCGTTCGAGCCAACGGTCATCCGCTTGCAGAAAACAGGCTTACTATCGACTCCCTTAACTGTGACGACTGGCTGAAAGATATGGAACTCGTCTTTCGGTTTGCCTTCTTCCTGTGCGTTAATCAGAAACAGCGTGATAACCCAATGCGAATTTCGCTTACGGATTCGTCCTTGCAGATATATATCGTCGAACTGAGCGTCTGGAGCGATTGCTTTGATCGGACCTTCCTTGAGCGAAATTTCTTTCACACCACCCCGAGCATACCGCTGCCAGACTCGAATCGGCTTGCCGGTGCGTTCGTCGATCTGTTCTTCCCGAACCTCCCTTTTGTATTGCCCCCATGAAGCCGAGACTTTGATCGCTTTGGCATCACCCTCAACCGAGAATGTCATGCCGATAGATGGGGGTAGATGACCTGATGGAACGGGCACATCCTTGTCCGTCGTTCCATCGTCAGCAGTGTCGCTCCCACCTTCGGCTAGTTCATCGGGGATGAGGGGAATATCTTCGTCCTCTTCCTCCGATGGTGTGCCAAGGGGCTGATCGCCTGCTCGACTGGGAGCAAGTACGCCGACGATGTAGCGATCACGCACTGTGCGTTCTGTGAGTTCTTCGCTCTCGCCACCGGCAGGGCCGAGTAAATCACCGATAACCATCGCTTCGAGTTCGGCTCGAATTTCACTCTGATTGGGAATTTTGCTTAGGGCTGGTTCAACAGTCATTGTTACACGCCTTGAATCCTATGTGTGGCTAATGAGATCGAGAAGGAATCGCTCTGTGGATTTGATGAGAGTTTCCCAATCTTCAATGTTGAAATCAATTTCGTTCCCTTCATTACCACTACACATGTCAACAAACTCTGAATTCACCTTGCCTTCATTGTGCTTGAAGCAGTTCCCCAGCAGACGAACTCTCGTTACCTGCTCAATCCCCGTAAGATCGTCGCACGAGATTCCGAGATCGGTTTCGAGCCTTTGCCTTTTCTCCCCCCATCCCGCCCGATTGCCCAGCTGAATGTTTCGATCTTCACAGAGTGCGCCGAAGAAATTCTCGACGGACGAAGCTATTGTGACTGCAAGGCTTCCTAGCATAGACTGCTTGGTGACGTGCATCATGTAGGCTTGGTCGTTGAAATGGTCTGCTGCCCAATCCGCCTGCAAATCGCTCATTTGTGTCGTATCGGGCCGACTGGCTTGCCATTCTCGCACGGCAAGGTCTTCCCAGCTTTCAATGGCACTATAAACCGAATGGAGTTTCGAGCATTCGTCACGTACTATACATTGATTGAAAAACTTGTCGTCCATCATTCTCTGTGACATATTTATTCACCTTCTTTCATATCGAAGAGAGTTGGCTGTTCCATCTCTTTACTCTTCACTTCAAGCTGCCTACCAAAAAGAGAGCCATCTCCACTGCTCAATTGATGTAGAGTAATAGATTTACATAGTTTTTTCGGTGGTGATGTAGTTGTGGTAACAATATATTGATATGGGATATCGTCACCAATGCGAGCTTCTTGCATGAGTGAATGAGCAAGCTCCAAAAACTTCTCATAGATGCGATAATTCAAGTCGGCTTCTCGTGGACTGTCATGCAATAGGAATCCTGGGTGAGCGACTTCCGTCCGAGAACTCTCGATCATCAGTGCAATGTCTGCCAACAATACTGCAAGCGTCTCGTATGCTTCCCCAAACAGTAGATTACCTCTGTTGACACGAAAACCGATACTATCTTCTTCGATCAAAACAGCTCCATTGAATTCGGCAGTGATCGCTCCTTGTACAATTTTGTTGAAACGTTGAGCAAATGACTCCGCACGAATCCGCTGTTCTTCGACAACTTTGTGTAAACTTTCCTTCGTCGTCGCAAAATCATCTATTATCTTTTTCTCAGTTTCCTGAAGCGATTCTTGTTCTTCGTACTTAACGGTTCCGCTGAGAATTCCATCCCATTTCAGCAAATCATCAATTACGTTTGGAAGCCGCTTAATCAGTTCATTAAGCACACCACGTCGTTCCAGGAGCTTGTCTCTTTCGGCATTAAATTCTTCGAGTCGCTCACGCATTGAGTCGAGTGGTCTTTGCTGCTTTTCAGCTTTAGCAGTGAGTTCTACAGCCACTTGCTCTCGTTGAATGATCTCTGGGCTGGTCTCGGCTTGGTATTCTTCCAGTTGCTTGTTTAAGTCAGTCAATTTTGCCTTCACAATCGAACAGGCGCCAACCATGATTTGCGCAGGCTTGCACAAAACTCCTTCCATATCCTCAATACGCTGCTTCTGCTTCCTGAACTTGTCCACTTCATCTAGCATAACTTCCGTGCTCTCAGAGGTGACATCGCTTGCTGAAGATGTTTGCTCGCTCATCTCGGACTGCTCGAGATACGATGCAGATGCGAGGCTAATCTTCATGTTCAAGCTAGGAATCCGCTCATTGATTGTGTTGAGTTCGTTATTTAATTCTGCTTGCTTTTGTTTTGCTGATTGTATGAGCCCAAACATCTTCCCAGTATCGATAGGGCTATTGAGCGCATCCTGAACCTCATAAGTGTTTGCAAGGATTTGTCTGATACTATCAATGTAAAACCGTGGTTCGTCTTTCTTTCTCTCAATCTCGGCACGAATTTTAGGAAGATCAGCTTCAAGTTTTTCAAGTACCGCACGCAACTCACGTTCATTCGGATCAAAAAATCCAAGGATCGTTCGCACGCACAGGCCCGCATCAACCTTGGGTTTTGCGAACTTTGGTGTCGATGACTCACTGCGTGAATGTCGCCAATTCCAGAATCGGTCGTAACGACTCTCTTGATCTCGGCTGCACATCGCAAGTAGGTGAAGCCATTGAATTTGCTGCCCATTGGAAAGCACATCTCTCTTCGGCACCTTTTTGAGCAATGCTTCCTCAATTGCCAAAACAAAACTCTCATACTTCGATGTCTTGTCAGACTCGACGAGTTCCTGAATTGTGACGTTCTGCTGAGTAATATGTTTCCGTCGATTCCCCAATGGACGTAGGACTGCCCATTGGGAACCATCAAGTTCAATCAGAGCACCAACATACCCATCAGCAAAACAACTATTCACCTCTTCCATGATGTGAGACTGCCCGAACGTCTTCTCCCCCAAGCAGTAACGAATCAATCGACACAATGTCGTCTTACCAATACCATGACCAGACTCAAAGGCTTGGTCAGAGTCGTTCGATTCCCCCTGAATAATGTTCAACCCCATTGTGAATAGTAGGGGAGGTCGAATCTCCTCAAGAGGATCAATTGTCTTGTACAATCTAATCTCTTTCACCCATACAAGCGGGCGATTTCGATGGTTACTTGATTTTGGGATCGTTATTGAGTTCATGCAGTCCCCCCGACCAGTGTTTTCTGATGTTGCTGATGATCTGCCAACAACGCTTCTTTCTCTGGGGGAATTGGTGTGGCAGATTCCTGAAGCCCTCGTAATTCTGATGCTGCTTTGAGAACTAGCGAAATCAGTTCTCCATTGATGTGTGGATAGTCTTCACGTATGGAATTCCACTCTTCGCCACATTGCAGAGACTTGTTATCCTTTTTTACAATCGCCTTACGCAGTGAAAGCAACTCTATGAGATCATTCCACAGGAGCCGCTCGGGAGCTTGGATTTGCCGATTGGGAACTTGCCGACAAAGCTCAATCAATTTTATATTATCATCCCCAACCAATAGTTTGCTATGTCGCTCGAAGCCGAGAACGATGATGAGTGCGTCAAGATAAGCGGAGAGACGCAGCCCCGATTGTGCGGCGACTAGATCACATAGAAGACCACACAGGAACTTGTCGCTGTCGTTGACTGGAAATGTCGTGTCATCCCCATCCATGTCGAACAGTGTCTTGGCGACAATTGGTGTTGTTTTTTTCTTAGTCTTTTGCTTCCCTTTGGTTGTTCGCTTGGCCTTCTTATTTTTGTCGTGGAGACCCTGATTGACTTCTTCCTCATACCGCTGGTGGTTCAGCATGAGGAGTCTGTGTAACACCTCACGACGAGCTTCTTCGCTGATCGTGAAACGCAGTCCATCCGACGTTTGCACGAATCTATGGTCAAGTTCAATGTCTTGCCATCCGTATAAGGCTCCCATCTCCTCATCTATTCTCACCTGCAATTTACGACATAAACATACATCCCTTGAATTGTCTTTCGGATCGTGGATGCGATTAAGAAATGATGTTAGTCCTTCCATCCTTTCTCTCATGGAACTCTGACGATGTGAGAAATACTCGGACGATATTACAGAAAGCTCCCTGAGCACAGATGGTTCTTCGTAATCCCGCTGTATCGGTGAGATATCAAAAGGGAATGGAAATGTGCCGAATACATCTGCAACAGAGTATGAGATTGTGGTACCCAGTGTGCCACCAAATTGATTTGTCCACGCAAAATGAAAACTTGATGTTAGAACACCGAACACCGAGAACCACTCAAAAGAAATCACGACCGCCTTCTGGTCGAACATGATGTTCGCTCTCTGACGAGCGCAAGCTGCATATTTGCTTGTTTGTGCGATTATCCAAACGTATGATAGATCAGATATCGCTTCATAAAGTGGCTTCGCCTGTGCATCGTATCGCCACCAGAATTGTGCACGTCTTGCGCCAATCGCATTTCGTATGCCAGCCTTCTCCCTAGCAGGTTTTACCTTTACACGTACAATTTCTAGACAATGGGGATATTTCTCAGCCTGTTCCAGAGTCCAATCGAAGAAATTGATTGCCCACCGGTTCGGAGAACAATCGATAGTGCGTGCTATGTCTGCCCCGCCAAGATATGGGAATAGAATTTCGCTATACCTGGAATCACTTTCAATAATTCGATTAGCCTCCTCGGGGGTCATTAAGAATCCAACTCCTTGTAGGGATGTTCCCTTAAAAGCAATACCTCGATTTGAAGCCAATCTATGTGGAGTCCCTAATTCGGCGTGCTCGCTTAGTGTCGTTGTGATCGTCGATACCGTTCTTTCATCTAGCAAATACGATCCATCCCAATTGCCACGATAAAACCAAATGACTGAGACATACAACGACGCTGTTCCCGGCCATTTTTTACTAGCAAACGCCGAACGCAGTGATGCTCCACATAATTCAAGTTGGTCTAATCCTACCTGTCGAGTCTCGCCTTCTGCGATGGTATTTGTGGTTATTAGACCCGCTTGACCACAGCTGAGTAAAAGTGAGGTTGCACGAAGCACGAAATAAGCGCACAGATCAGCACTTCCAGTCTGACCAAGAGCCAGATGCTCGACAATGTGCTGGCGGTAATTCTTAGAAATCACATTTGTAATTTTTTGCCCTCCCATGAATGGAGGATTTCCAAAGAACGCATCGAATCCACCTCGTTTTACGATTACCTCAGGAAATTCAAGTGGCCAGTGAAACATCTTCTGTCCTCTTCGTTCCTTTTCAGCTTTTTCCTCGAACTCCTCGGTTGGTCCAGACTCGACGTAGTGCCCGCAGACATTGGCGTAATGCCGTACTCGCTCTTGTTTGTCCCTTACATCTTCGCCCCAGAACTCGCCAGCAACCAGCAAGTCTGCGGCGCACCGAAGTCGAGTAATTTTGTCTTCGGCTTCTTTAAGCAACTTCTCTTGAGCTTCGACATCCTCGACAGTATTCGACGACATGTCTTCCAACTTGATACGTAGCTCAATCGCCTCGGGTACGCCATCCAACCAAGGCCCAGAGAACAATGGCTCGTCGAGATCGTGTGGCCTCAGACTAAAGTGCCGCAATTGTTCGATGCTGTGCAGGCCAATCAACGAGTCACCGCAACGAATCGCATGATCGAGAAATTCAAAAGGCTTGTCTTTTGCCAGAGTCAGCAACCATAGTGACAACTTCGCCATCTCTATTGCCAGCGGGTTGATGTCCACTCCATACAAACATCGCTGAGCTACGACTCGCATGGCATAGGTAGTACATTCAGCGGGATCATCGGGAATGAAAGATTCGTTAGCTTTCCCGGTCGATGGTTGCCCTTCGGGTGTAATGCCAGGCACATCGGGGAATTCTTCTTTGGCTGCGTCCCAAGACTCCATGAGACGCTCCGACATGTAGCGAGCTGCTTGAACAAGAAACGCTCCCGAACCACATGCCATGTCGCAAATCTTGAGGTCGAGCAGTTCCGCTGCTGACTTCAGCTTCCACATTTCCTTCGGTTTCCCTTCAGCAGGACCAACGTAGACCAGTGGTTCCAACGTGTACCGCACGATAGGTTCGGTCAGGCTGCGAGGCGTATAGTGAGTTCCACTGCTGCGTCGATCAGTCCCTTCCGTGACGAACACACTTCCTTTGGGAATAACAACAGGATAGCCAAAGGTGTCATCTCGCAGTAAGCCTGCAAATGGGGATACTCGCTCAAATAACTCTTCGCTGTTACCACAAGCCGTGCGAAGTCTTCGTTCCTGCTGATCTTCAAGTTCTGTATCGAGATACTTCTCCCACTTTCGAGCGCTGCCGCACTCTTTCTTCAGGAATTCGAAGAATGATTTGTCACCTTTCTCTCGTTCCTGTTCCATAAGTTGTAACGCAACTTCGGGCTCCTTCTTCCCGATCAAGCCAAGCATCGGTTCTGCGGCACGTTTGGCAGTGTGATCGAGCAACCCCTCGTAGACGTGACCAATCTGTTCAATGTCCAGAGCACGGAAGCTTAACCTCCGAGCTTCGGCTGGCCCACCCCCTGGCAGTTTGACTTGTAGTAACTGTAAGGCTTCAAGCAGATGCAGTACCGTGCGATTATTGACCGGAAGCGGAGTTGCCTCCGTATCATTCCAGCTTGTTTTCTGCACCCGCCCTTCGAGAAATGGAAATCGGTCGGGATCGAACAATCGACCACCGTAAGCAGGCATGTAAACGTCGTCGTGAGCCAGTCCGCCATAGACCACACGGAAGGCAGAGAGTAACCTAGGCCAGGCATCATACCGACGTTCCAATAGTTCTTCGCCATGCTGATCGGCAATCTCCCGTAGTTGCTTAGAGATCACTGAGACCGAGTAGTTCTGTTCGTAGACAGGAAATGGCTTGGTTGGGATCAGTTCTCGTTCCTCGGCACAAAACAGGAACACCAGCCGCATCATCACATTGAGGGCCGATTCGTAAAGGACGGCCTCACCGACGCCTTCCAGTAATTCCCGTCCGTGGTCTTGATCGGCCTTGTCGAGAGACTGGATCAATACCTCGACGGCTCGCAGAACCTGAAGACCAAGCTGCTCGGTGACTTCCTGCTGGTTGGACGCACTCTTAGTCAGCAGGGTCTCAATTGTCTCGTCATCGGAGACGCCGAAGAACCGAGTCATTGAAAGCAATGTGCGAATTGCTTGCAGCGTGATCTTCTCTTCTCGCCACAATGAAGCGTACCAAGAGGCGTATCCGGTCGTCTCACCCTTTGGAGCATCCACCAGCATCCAGTGTTCGCCATTGGTGACGAGGCCCAGCCGAACGCCAGTAGCGTGCAGAAGGTCAGTCATTCGAGTATCAGGTGACGCCTTCCACCGAGAACCAGCAACATAGCTGGTGAGGTCTTGCGTGCGAGGATACTTCTTAATTAGCATCCGAGCCTTCTTCGTGGCTGGATCGTTCAGCACAATGTCAGGCTTGAGCAATTCGCCATGCTCAGGCACTTCGATGTGCAGCGTCTGCGGAATCGCCTGACCTTCGGCCAGTACACTTTCGTCAAACTCTAACGTTGTCGTCAGGACAAACTTGACCCAAGCATCGTGAACACTTGGATCAAACGATTTTTTCTGAAAGCTGTCGTCCCACTCCTCATAGGCTAGTCGCAGAAGCCGAGCATGTTCCGCATCGTGCGCAATAAGTCCCTGTGGAAACGCTTCCAACAAGACGGGCAGACTCAGGAATGGGCCTGAGACCGGCACAAGCGAAAGCCATTCTGCGTGATGACGTGCGATGGACATTGTCACTCACTTTCCTTGCCTAACCCGGCGTTGAACTGCTCAATTGTTTCGACCATCTCAACCACAGTGGCTCGTGTATGGGTAACTTCTGAAAGAGTGTCAAGCGAAAGGCCATACCGATGAAAATGAAGCGTTAGTGCAAGAACTACGAATCCCCAAACAGCGTCTTCCTCACCTTTAACTGTTGGCTCCAAAGCAGCCAACAGACGTTTCCATGATGGGGGATGGCTGTCTATCACAAACTTCTCACGAAAGGCCAAAGACGTAAACCATAATAGAGCAATGGCAACACCAAGATGCCGAACCAAGTAATCAAACTCATCTGCGACATCTACGCCGAGTATCCATTCGGCAGCAGTAGCATCAGCATCATATTCTTGCTGGATCGAAAGATCACTCTCAACACCGACATGTCCTAACTGGATATGGGCCAGTTCGTGATGGATGATAAATGCGAGTGCGTTCAAAAAAATCGTTTCAGAGCCAACTTGCACTACATTGGCATTGATATTTTCGAACGGTAAGGGGGCGTCTTTGGGAGCGTCTTTCATCACAACAGGAATACCGCTTCCCCCCTGTAAACGAATCTGGATGTCAGACTCAACTGCCCATTCCAAGAAGTCTCCAGCGACTTGAAGTTGATCACTAGAAAGCCCACTATCTGCTCCAGATTGGCGAACTGCATACTCTGTGAACATGCAGTAATAGGCGTAGCAATGTGCCCATAACCGAGCCTGACACCGCATTGTTACCCGCACGAGCTTCAAATTAGAACTGGCATAGAAGCCAATGCCATCTTCGTTCTCGTCTTTGCGGAATGTTACGCCTTCTGTAAGTATATTGAGTTCATTTGATCTCTGAGGCGTTATCTGCCTGAGTAACTCACGAACTTCTTCACCAAAGTCGTCGGCCATTATCCACCTCCATTCTGCTCAGCGTCTTGGCAACCAGATTGAATGTCCGGCAGCGCTGTTTCAACGAGGACTTGCCTCACGAAATCATCTCTCCGTGCAGTTTGATTCCAAACTTCTACCCAGTCATCATGCCATATTGCAGGAAGCACATAGAAACCCTCATGATCGCCGGACGCACCAAACATGGCTGCCTTACCTGCGAGCATCATCGCTCCTTGGAACCCCGCTACAAATGCGCCGATTAGTTCATGTCGAAGCGACAACGGCTGAGATGCCTGGATTCTTGCCGCTTCTGTCCACACTGATTCGTCAATCGTCACTTCGTTGCCCAGAAGCCGTTGCATTTCGGCGGCGTCTTCGCCAAACGCAGGTTGAGTGCCACCATCTGGATAAGTTGTCTCTGGCGGTTGCCTCACAAAGAGATGCGAGAAGAGCCAGTTATCGATTTGCCGGTAGAAGACAGGTTGACCGTTACTGGGAGATCGAGAAGAGATTCGGTCAAGCGGCGTGAAAAGGGTCTGTGTCAGTTTTGGACATACTTCGACACACATTTTATGTCCTATATCGAGGGCGATTCGATCACCCTCGGCAGGAAAAGTTGGCAACGAAAAACCGACCTGATTTATCGCAGTCAAGAATTCCATGGCCTCGCAATAGAGTAGCCAGCCCTGACGAGGAACTCGAATTGACGATGGCTGTGGCCCCCGTCGCCCATTGCTAAACTGGCCACGAGAAAACCTGGATTCGACTTGCCTTCCAACTGCTGGAAGTTCAGGAATCCGAACAGGAGTGATTGGTGCGTCGAGGGTGAGCAGAGAACTCCGGTCAGATATGTTTGACGGCAAGACTTGGTTCGTGAATGCTTCAAGAGTGCTAGTTTGGGATTCCGCAGCTATGCTGATACACGCTGACTTTGAGTCAAGGCGAGTCTCAAATTGTGCGTAACCAAGTGATTCGCCTTGCGCAGCAAAACCGAAGTCGATCCCAAGGGTTCTAAGAACGAGAGATTTGCTTATCACGCACCTCCCGCAAGTTTCTCAGGTACCAAGAACGTCACTGCAACGGGGAACATCCTTGCCTGTGGATTCGCAAATCTGGTTTTGATTGCCTCGGTCTCACGTTCGATTTCGCCGGGAATCTCCTGCGCCCTTGCTCGCATGGAGTTCTTGTTGCGTTCGAACTGATCCCGTTCAGGATCATCGAACAACTGTAATTGCTGGTAGTCGGGTTCGTTCAACTCTGCTTCAATAGCCTTCTTTAGTTCCGTTAGGATAGCCTTGATGTCTTTAGCTTCTTTCTCCGAACGTTCGTTGAGTCGTTTCTCCAGACCGCTGACACGATCCTTCATTCGGGCTTCTAGTGCGGAAGCCAGCGATGATGTAAGAGACGGATATAGTTCCAACAACTTTTCCGTGACTGAAGCAGAAGGCACTTTCTCTGTTCCCGCTATCAGTGCAGATTCGGTTTGTCCAACATTTAGACGACCACCCCATTTTCCTTCCTTAATGAGTCCACCAGCAGCGATGATCTCTTCATGCAGTCGGTAGCTGTCGCCGCCGATCACCACCAGCCGGGCATGGGCAATCATAGCTGGTGTGTCGAGGATGTCGTTTGGCACTATTCGGGCGGTCACACGCTGAAGCTTTGATCGACCTTTTTCTGCCCAGACTTCAGCACGAAGAAGTCTCAGGCACATCTGAGGCAAACGATGATTGAGGTGTACCAGCACCACATTATCTCGTCCCTTGCTTATTGACTCGCTGAATGTAATGGGGCGAATCTCTTTCGTGTGGGGATGCTCAAGACCTTCAGCACACGCTGCCCAGCTTCCACGCAATGGCGGTAACAGGAAGCACGGCTCGCCGTCTTCAGTCTTGGCTTGAATCAGCGCAGGCTGCCCAGCGAGTTGCAGTGCGACCGTTACAACTTTTTGGATATTTTCTGGTGATAGTCGCAGTTCCCGGCGTGTCTCTCGGTATTGCTCCATGAGAGCCTGTACCTGCTTGTGTAGATCACGCTCAAATCGCAGCATCTTGCGGATCGGTTGAGCGTCACGCTCAGCATCCTCGGTTTGCAGAGTTGATCGATGCCCCAACATCGCCTCTTCCACTTGCTGGGCGATGACGGGGCCGACTTTACCGAGGTCTTCACGAATTGTCTCGATCTTTAAGGCCACCCGCATCAGGAATTCAAGGTCAGCATCCAAGTCCGAAGCATGGCCGCTGAATTGCTGGTTGGCTCGTTCGTTGTAGCCCTTGCCGACGAAGTGATAGACCTGAACTTTGTCGGCCTTCTGTCCGTGACGATCCACACGACCATTCCGCTGCTCCATTCGGTTTGGATTCCATGGAATCTCGTAGTGGATTAACCGGGAGCAGAAGTTCTGGAAGTCGAGACCTTCCGAGGCTGCATCCGTGGCCAACAGAATACGAACAGGACTTTTCTCTGGATCAGTTTGAAAGGCAGCTTTGACCGCTTCTCGTTGGTCACTGTCCATGCCACCGTACATGGTCAGCAGTCGGTCGCCGCCACTGAAGCCCTCGGTGGCCAGCACTTCCTGCAACCAATTCTGAGTAGCCCGGTATTCCGTGAAGATGATGACTCGTTCTTTTGACCATTTACCGCCCGGCTTAATAGTCTCATTGAGCCACTGAATCAGGTGCTCTGTTTTGGAATCACGTTGGGCACGGGCACGATTTGCCCACTTCTTCATCTGCTTCAGTAAGGCAGCTTCCTGCTCATTCAATTCGGTAAATAAGCGAGTTGCAGAATCAAGGGCGTCAGTGGTCGCTTCGTCGTACTCGAAATCGTCGGCGTACTCTTCATCCATGCGGTCGAACTCACGTTGAAGCACGCTCATCCTCGGCTTTGAAACTGCTTTTCGCTTTGCTGACCGTAGTGATTCCTCGTGACGCTCCAGAGTGGTAAGGAAAGCCGCAGGACTGGAAAAGAGACGCTTCTTCAGAATTTTCAGAACGAACTCAGTTGCAAACCGTTCTGTGTTATCCGAAGCTCGTCTGGTTCGAAGATTGGTGTACTCACGGAGCGCTTGATGGCATTCACGTTCTTCGTTCGTGTAGGGAACTTCGATGGATTCGAGGACTCGGGGAGGGAAGCGGGAAGTGCCGTCCCACTTCTTTGCAAAAGTTGGATCAGTCTTCAGTCGCCTCACCATGATCGCTTCAAGTTGCTTGCGATCTGGATCTGTACCACGAGAAAACCGTTGGTTGTCCAACAGTTCCAACAACGCACTGAAGCTTTCACGATAGCCATTATGTGGTGTAGCGGTTAGGAACAGCTTGTGTTCGAAGTGCGGGGCAAGTTCACGAAGTGCCTGTGTCCGAAGTGAATCGGTTGCGTATTTTCCTCGACCAGAGGGAGCGCAGTTGTGGGCTTCATCGCAGATCATTAAATCATACTTACGAGGGTAAATCGCCTCGCCTTGTGCAGGCAGAGTCTCTCGGAACAAACGCAGAGGTCGTTCTCGCTTCAGAAAATCGATGCTGGTAATGAGGCGAGGAAAGTGACTCCACGGATTGGCGTGAATGCCACGGCGTCTTCGCAGGTCTCGCATCAATTCCGAATCCACGATGCGAAACTCAAGTCCAAACTTATCCCGCATTTGATCTCGCCACTGAATCTGAAGCGACGAGGGGACAATAATCAGCATCTTTCTGGCTCGATGCCGAATCATCAGTTCGAGAGCGACCATTCCGGCCTCGATAGTTTTACCCAAACCGACATCGTCTGCAATGAGAAGATTGACCCTCGGCATCTGAATCGCACGAACGACAGGATCAAGCTGGTAGTCCTCAATCTCGATTCCGCTACGGAATGGTGATTGGATATTCTTCAAGTCAGCAGTGGAAGCGGCCCCCCAACGAACAGCATCAAGGAAAGCATCGAGCTTATCAGGAGCGTCGAAGCCGGTTGGTTCTGGAAGAGCAACTTTCTCGATGACACGGGCACCGGGTTCGATCTCCCAAACAACCTGAAGCTCTTCACCGAGTCCGTCGTCTTCTACAGAAGAGAGTGTCAGTAAGTTTTGCGGGCCAGTGAATTCAGGCTTTAAAGCGACCGAGGGAAGGCTGCTGGGCTTGACGTTGTTCACCACCCACTGGCGGGAACGGACCTGCACGAGTTGTCCCTGTTCAGGTACGCTCAGCGTGGTGGATGTCATAATCATTAGCCCAAAGTTCGAATGCAACAAGTTGACCAAAAAGTATGACTACTATACAATAAGCCCGGTAGATGAGCAATCAGGAAGGAGCTTGAAATGCAGTTTGGCGAGAGAGTTCGGGAACTCCGTGAGTCTAAGAAGTTCACTCAAAAAGAGTTGGCTTGCCTACTTGGTGTGAGTATTTCCTACATCAGTAAGGTGGAGAACGAGAAGCTGCACTTCGGCGATTACCCGTCTGAGAAGTTTATCTACAAGCTTGCCACGGAACTTGATGCAGACGAAGATGAGTTGTTGTTGCTGGCCGATAAAATACCAGAGTCGATTCGTAAACGCATTCAGGACAACCCTGAAGCGTTCCGGCTATTGGCCACTATGACTGACAATGCTCTTGAGGCTTTTGTTTTGAGTCATCAAAAGTCAACAAAGCCAGCCAAGCGTTGAGGAAAACGAAGCTGATGCCAACGAAACTTCCGCCACATCTAATCGAGCTTCTTTACGACGCTCTCCTACAGTCATTCTGGCGTAAGAAGCCTATTCTTCGGTGGCTGTCAGCGAGGATTCGTTCTCACGAGGTCCATTCTTGCTTCTCGATGCAAGTCAATTGTATTTCGTGCTTGGAAATCTCGGCACGTTTCCCGATGTTCTGCGTCGAGTTTGGCGTCATTCATCACAAGAAGGAAAGGCATATCTATCTGTGTCCGACTTTGGGAAATGATAACGAAACGGAGTATAAACGGTGGAATATGCTGAGGGCGAATTGATGAAAATCCTCTTCCTTCACGGATGGCATAGCGTACCAGGCGGCGTCAAACCAACTTACCTGATGAGTCCCGGTCACACTGTAATAAATCCTGCCCTGGATGACGACGACTTCGACTTTGCCGTCCAAACTGCTCAAGCGGAGTATGACCAACACCACCCGAATGTGATTGTCGGTTCTTCCCGTGGCGGGGCCATTGCCATGAACATTGATAGTGGTGACACGCCTCTTATATTGCTCTGTCCAGCATGGAAGAATTGGGGGACAGTCACATCCACAAAAAGGAAAACAACGATCCTTCACAGTCGAAACGATGATGTCATTCCTTTCAAAGACAGCGAGGTACTTGCTGAAAATAGCAAACTTCGTGAGGGAGCGTTGATTGAGGTTGGCAACGATCATCGACTGGCTGATCCCAACTCCCTTGAGGCAATGCTGGGGGCGGCAATCGAATCATGTATTCCCTCAAGCACTGATGATCCTGAAGAAATGTTGCAACAAGAATGGGCTGGATTGTGCTACACGGCTTCGGTGCGCTGGGTCACCCGTCCTTTGAATTCTGATTGGGTTCTCGTTCATGGTAAGGTGGGACGAGAATCGGTGAGAAAGCGAGTTGACCATGCATGGTGCGAACTCGACGACCAAGTCGTTGATCTGACAATGTCTTTGGGAAATCGACGGTTCGATCGAGAAGAGTATTACCGAATCTTCGAGCCGGAAATCACCAAGATATATTCGTCCGAAGATGCAATGTGGCTGATTATCAAGAATAGGCATGATGGCCCGTGGGACGAATCTGAGCAATTGGATTAAACATGTACCTATCTGTTTCAAAGCAGATTCTTATGCGATTCTACTCACTTCGAGATAAGCCAAACAGCTTTTTGTGCATCATACTTCTTTGGCAAATCAGGGAACCTCGACAATGCAAAATTGGTAGTGGCGTCTCTACAAAGAGCTAGTCAACCATGCCAGATGCCACACTCTAGATCGTTGTTGAAATAATTCCGAAAAAATACCTTCCGAAAACGTGATTTCTAGAAAAGTGAATATCGGTGCGATACTGCCCTCGGTTATGTTTCTACCCCATAGTCATAACTTTACGCAAATCTATTCCAATCCTTGCTATTAGGCTCGATGAATCTATTGAGGATATTTAAGTACAGCAGAAGTTAAAATATTGCGACATGTTTATGTAGATGCATACTTCTTTGTACCATGCAATGAGGTGTATATCCTTGCTCTTCTAGGCATTTAGAATAGGCATAGTAAAGAACCCCCTTTATTGAATATTTATTGTAAGAATGAACAATAAAGCACGGTCTCATGGAAGCTTTATAACCATTATCCTGAACGTTGGCGGTAAAGAGTTTTATGGGTTTGTTCCACCGTAAACCATCTTCAGAATGAGATATATAAAACCCAGACCTATCTGGTAATGATATCCTGTGATTCTTATTTAATTCATTAAGTGCAAGTGTAACGAAGGTCATAATATAGATATCCCAAATTTCGACATATTGAACATTTGGAAGAGAAAAGTCGCAATCCTCTGGCGCATTATCAAATAATTCAACAAGTGGCGAATCAGGTTCAAGACCTTCGACATCAAAGCAGGCATTTTCTGGATTTCCAGATCGCTTGTACCATTTCAAAGGATCTTCTGGATCGCATTTTGCCATACTAATCACGCATTTACCAGGATTTTCAGAATTATCTGAAACACGAGTTAGGTCTGTGTAGTATGCATATAGTTCGCCAGTACGCATTTTGCATACCGATGGATCTCCAAGACCGAAATGATGGTAGTTATTATTTCGATCGCAAGTTTGTAAAACTACTCCCATTCGATCAAACGTTTTTCCATTACATTTCACAAGTCCTATTTTCCAGTCACGTTGTGAAATCTTTTCTCCTTCATATTCATGTTTCTCGCCATGATATAATCCCCACAGATCATTATGGCCATCTCGAAATATTGTGCTAACTCCAGCATAGTCTCGGTCAAAATCAGTTTCAGAATTAGTTTTTCTGAGAACCTTATTGATTTTGTTAATGCGCCCAATACTGTCACCCCGCATGAGATATGTGTTGTCATTTGCGACCATTAGCCATCTCCATTCAGGCTCTTTCTCAAGTACGACAATAGGCTCATCTGGAAAGTGTTCTAGGTGGGGCAAACCGTTATTAAACACTTTTGAATGTCTCGGAGAAATTACTACATTGAACATTATTTTAGGTTCCGTATACAAGAGGCTGAAAGATGTTAATGATCATGTGGTGGAATCATAGTCATTACATTTAGTGTCTAATCTCTTCTACTGATCCAAAAATGTAAAACGAAATATGTCATTTTTTTTACTTTCTGGATTTACCATCAAAGATCCTCCAGTTGATTTGTCCCTATCATGTTCATAATTCCCTTGAAAGAAACATGTCTTATTCTATTTAAATATTGCAAATAAATGTAATTTATTCTGCTTGCATAGTCTGGTGTCAGTTTCTTCATGCTTGTCACATTAACTGGCGGTTGTGGTTACTTTGAAAACTAGTTGGGGATCGTTCTTGGATTTGGTATTCCGATTGTTATCGCTGTGATTGAATACCACGTTATTGAGTTGTTAACGAAAATTCTGAAATCCAAGTCAGTGGCTCTGTACCTTGTGGGGCAGTTTCAATCACCCGCAAGCAGGAAAGAGACCATGACTGATATCAACGATGTGCAACCAACTTCACTGTCCCACCTGATTGGCCAGGAGCATGCCAAAAAGGTTATCGAAGTTGGGCTAAACTATGCTTTCTCTGAGAATCAACCTTTCCCGACTCCAACGCTGTTACTTGGCCCTCCAGGGATCGGCAAGACAGCATTTGCCAATGTCATTGCCCAAGAAATGTGTTCTTCATTCACAGAGACACTCGCTCAAAGTATTCAGTCGCCAGCCGACATGCATGCTGTTCTGTTGAGAGCCAGGGATAAGGATGTGGTGTTCCTGGATGAGTGTCACGAACTCGACAAGAAACTGCAAACGCTCCTTTATCTGGCGATCGACAAGAGACGGATCGTGGTCAATGGAAGTGGGCAGTCTCCGCAATCTATTCCGATTGCCGACTTCACTCTTCTCTTGGCAACTACTGATCCGCAACGGCTTTTACAGCCTTTGAAGGATCGGGCCAAAGTCATCATCAACTGCGATTACTATAAACCTGAGGAACTGGCGCAAATCGTGTGGCACCGCAGCCGGGCATTGGGGTGGGATGTACATGAAGCGGTCTTGCCGCTCATTGCAAAACGATCACGGGGAACGCCCAGAATTGCACTTCGACTGCTCAATTCGTGCTGGCGTTGTTGCCGGTCGGAAGGTGAAAAGAATGTTGACATCAAACATCTGGAGCAGGCGTGCCAGTTGGAGAAGATCGATGAAATTGGTCTCGACTCCACGGAACGCCGCTACCTGATGGCTCTGGGTAAAGGTCCAACTCGCCTGGGGGTTATCGCTTGCATTCTTGGTCTGGAATCGAGGGCGGTCAGTCACCACGTCGAGCCCTTTCTGCTACGGAGTGGTTTGGTCGTCAAAGATAAGAATGGACTGCGGGAATTGACGCAACAGGGGTATGAATACCTGTCGCATAGTCGTCCTGAAACAGACTGATTTGCGTTCGGTTTGTGTCTGATATTTATCTCAATGTGCCGTCGAATCGGTCTCCCCTATCTGTCCGATTCTTGTCGTCTTTTCCCCTGATCTTTGCTGGAGTTATGTCCGATGACTGACCGAAACATGTCTGATTTCAAGGAGTTTGTGAGCGTTTCCGAGATGGCTGCCCTGTGCGACCTGTCTCGACAGCGGTTTCATGAATTGATCGGGATTGTCTTCCCATATCCTGTCTATTTGCTGTCCAATCGGCGTCCGATTTATGACCGGAAACTGCAAGAAGTCTGTTTGAGAGTTCGCAGTACGGGACGATCAATCAATGGCGAACCTGTCCTCTTCTATCGTCGTCGATCGCAACAACCAACGAGAAAACAGCGAAAAGACACCAAGCCACAAAACGGCAACCATGCCGACCTGATCAAGAGCCTGGGGGCGCTGGGGCTGGCCCCACTCGATGATCGTCAGGTAAGTCAGGCTGTACGGGAGGTCTTTCCACAAGGAACTGCCGAAGTAGCTCCCGGCGAATTGATCCGGCAGGTCTTTCTCAAGCTCAAGTGTGAGAGAGATGTCTGATTTGTGGTGATGGATGTGACCGGAAGTTGTCGTTATTTTGTCAGACGATGATCTGGAATTACTTCCACGCTGTCAATCAGTCACGCCGTACCTTCAAGGCCAGCGAATTCAATTTCGCATAATGGTCAGATCACGAAATTCAAACCGGGTTTTCGATCCCAAGAGGCATTCCCCATGACAGAAAACCGCCCCAATGGCGCATCACAAAACGGAAAAGCGAAATCAAACATCATCTCTCAGATCGTGCGGATCATTCGTAAGGCAGGACTGGATTATGAAGACTGGCGTTATGTAGCCAAGCGAGTCCGGCAGGAATGTGAACTGCGACCTGCCAAGCGAAAGCAGAAATTGCCTAAGGTTTTGAACGCCGATGATTTCAGACGCTTTTACCAAATAGTCGATCGGGCGGACAACGTTGAGCACAGCCTGATGTTGCGGTTGTTATTCTATACCGGCGTGCGGGTCTCGGAATTATGCAGCATGGAAGTTGCTGACTTGGACCTGGAGAACTGCAAAATCAGAATCAACGACGGCAAAGGTTCCAAAGACCGATACGTTCTATTCGGAAAGAGTTTCGCCACCGCACTACGGACTCACATCGCTGCTCATTCAGAGAATCGTTGGCTGTTTCAAAGTAGGCGGAATACGAAGTTCTCGACCAGACGCATTCAGCAAATCGTCAAGGAATATGCGGAGGAAACAGGGGTGAAGGCAACACCACATACATTCCGGCATCAGGCTATCACCTGGCTGACCCGCCATTCCGGCATGGCTGATGCGGAACTTCAGTTGATCACGGGCCACTCTCGACGAGAGACGTTAGCTGTCTATCAACACATCGCTCTGGATGGTGAACTCGAAGAGCGATACCAAAAGGCAATGCGGGATGTGGAGTTGTAAACCCGATCTCAGCATGCCCTGCCCGCCACTGGCGGTCGGGGCTCGATCGATCTGTGCAATATCGAAAATTGTCTTCGACAAAAACAGGAACGGATTGATTCTGCTTTGACGGAACGAGGGAAATGGTCAGTAGTACGTAATAAATATTCAAAGATGGCGTCGTTTTGGTTTATTCATCAGTAGATGAACTTATTAGTTGCATCCCGCATTGCGTCAAGTTCCAGTGTCTCTCGTCTTGGCCAGAGCAATTTACAATCCCGTCACGGGCAAACATCACCATCGTAATATGAATCGAGCTTACAAAGTCCGTTGTATTGGTGCTGTAGCCCATCGACAACACTCGATCTGCGATCTCCATTTCACTCGGATTCTTCACTGTTGATTGATTCATCGCCTAGAGGATGAACTTCGACAACGACTCTGAGTTTCGACATCTTGGCTTGAATTGATGTGTATCATTTCCGAGACTGGTTTCAAGTCGTTCGTCAATTTCAGAAAGCGTCAATGCAAATTCTTTGATTAAACGTTCACGCTCACGCAATAGTTTAATAAGTCGCTCTGTCTAATTTTCGGCCTTTAGATACAATAACATCCCAGCATTTGCTTTCCCCATGTCACACAACTCCTTTCATTGTGTCTCACTTTAGAGTAGAGGATTCTGCTCGCTCTTCTACAGCTAACTTCAACGCACAACCTACTGAGTATTGCACCTCCTGCTTGGTGTGGGTTAACTACAATCCTGGACTGGAAACAAGGCCGCCCGTCGAAAGTTAGCGAGTCTTCATTGGAGAAAGAGGTCCAAACGGTGAATGGAGCATTCGCCCTTTGTGTGACAAGTATGCGGCGTTCATCGGCGTGAAGTTCCATCCGCATCTGCTGCAACACACGATGGATCACCTATATCTCGAATCCAATCCTGGTGATATTGTCAGTCTCGCACAAATTTTCGGACACAGTAATCTAAATACGCCGAAACAAAATATGCAACGCAGTGAAGGCGAGTTGCGAGAAGCGGTTGAATCACCCCATTTTTAGTGTATTTTTATCTGTAGGCACCATAAACCAAGCCGTGTTCTTGTAACTCCGTTAGCGGTTCCTCGGTGACGAGAAAAAATAATGCCCCACTCTGCTGAACACTGCGGCGTACGCCTGGATCAGGATGGTGTTGATTCCCTTCTCTCGCAGTAGCAACAAAATATGCTATCCCTCTTTCACAAAGGCTGGTATCGAAATTGTGTTTCGAGCCGTGATGCGGAGTTGTCATCGTCGAACAGAATGGGAAACGATCTTTGTAATGATTGAGAAACTCTTCACGTCTAATTGCGACTGCCAGGGGGGCATCTCCAGTTGCTATCCATCCGACACGTCCGTGATGGTATTCCCCCAAATGACCCAGCCCATGAAAGCTCTGCGGATTCACACTGCTTCGTCTTGCAACAGCATATTTATTCAAGATATTCAAATGACAACACTCGGTTGCCTCATTGAATGCTGGCCCAGAATAAAGACATAGGGTTGTGTAATTGAGATTTTCAAATGCATTCCGATATACGCCCGCAAGTTTGCCACGCTCTATGTTGTTCCTTAGCACAGGTAGAAGAAGGTCCAAGCGAATACTGATTGACCTTCCATCTTGATACTCGAACTGAGGAAAGACTTGAATCAATGCATCTTTGAACTTTTCGATTCTCTCAAGATCTGGATGAATAAAAGTAAGGAACTCCCAATTCATCATCCGACTATTGGTATTTATCAGATTCAGGGGGGTGGTGTGGGGGAGAAAATATACAACTGGTTGTGTTCTTCCATTTCCTGCGGGTACCGGAGTTTCTATTTCCTCAATGTCTTTAAGAGAAAAGCGAATGCCACGTTTATCCTGTGGATCATTCGCTGTTCGCATACCGTCTGCGGGAGGTGGAGATTCATCCCCTCCCGTCGTAACGAAGATCACACGATTAACGCCACGACTTGCTAACCACTCGACGGGATCTGAAATGAACTGAATTTCATCATAGTTTAGGCAGTTTTCCACCGCCTTTTCAGTTATTAGGAGAATTCTCTCAAAGGGAGAGAGATAGGGGATAATCACCGATTCAACCTGCATGCCAGCAAGTAATTGGTTTAGCCCCTGGACATGATCCTTATGAAAGTGCGAGACAAAAAGTGCATCCAACGCATTCTCGTTTTGTTCCGATTCCAAATAACGAGCAATTTCATAGCGTAGGGGTTGGGGATCATTTGAGCCACAGTCGTAAATGTATCGAAATCTCTCATGCTCAACCCTAACAGAGCCAGAGAAAAATGCACCTTGGCCGATGCTGTGCGTTGCACGTTCGAAGAAAATAGTGTTTTCCATTATTGCGTCTCCCTCGGAAGATTGGCTCGTCTCGTCGTTTTTTCAAATGATCGCAAGACGGATTGGAACCGATATCGGCTTGACGATCCATTTCCTACTTGGGGTCTCATTGAGGAACATTGTACCGCAGGCTCACCGACTATGCATCATATAAAACATCGCAGTCCTTTTTATCGAGCCCCACTCCCCCATGAAATTTGTCGAAGGTACATCTTCACCGACTTTATACCGGAATATTTTCCAAAACGGTAAGCATGACATCAGTCACCCCGTACCTTGCAACTGCGACGGTCGCCGACTGTCGGCAGCCAATCGTAAATATGGCACAGGGAGACAAGACATGCCAGCAAACATTTCTTTTCAGAACAGTAAGGCAGAAGCTTTTACTTCATTGAGACCCGCATGGTGGGATCGCAAAGGTGAGTACGTTGCCGACCAACATCTCACCAGCAAGCAAGTATGGGGCAAGAGGGGCGTGCTTAATTATGAGTATGAACTTCGTTCCATATCTGATGCCAAAACCGGCATGAAACTCGACGGCTATCGTCATTGTATCCGCAAAGATACCGGCGTCACAGTCGGTTGCGGAATGACGGACGGGTACCGTATCGTCCAGCCACGACAGGCGTTCGACTTCTTGGATGACCTCATGCGAGATGGCGGAATGCGATATGCTTCCGCCGGTGTTCTTGGAAAGGGAGAAGAGATATGGATACTCGGTGTCATCCCGAATGACGATCAACCGATTTACGGAGAGACCCACAATCGATACGTCCTTTGGACTGATCGATTTGATGGCGGTGGCACGTTGAAATGCTTCCCATGTGTGACCCGTGTCGAATGTGCGAATACTCTGGCCGTGGCTCTTTCCGAGTGGAACGCCAAGTTATTCAAAGGCATCCGTCACAGCGGCGATATGCAAGCCAAACTCGATGCGGCCCGCCAAACCTTGGTTGAAGTCGAATCTGCATTCCAGAAATATAACGCCGACTGTCAGAAGTTGATTTCCGCCCGGTTCAACCGAGATGATGCTCGACATTTTATTGAGACACTTCTCCCGGTGCTGGATGATGACGCCAGTCAGCACTCAAAGTCAATTCGAGAGAGAAAGGTCCAAGCTGTACGGGAAGCTATGCGAGATGAGACGAACAACCTCGGCGAGATGAAAGGAACCTGGTATCAACTCGCCAATGCCGTCACGTTTGCCATTGATCATGGAAACGTACTCCATTTCCGTGGTGACCAGCGAACCAATCGTTTCCGATCACTAATGATGAATGATGGTGCAAATCTCAAACGCAAGGCATTCGACCTTGCCCTGAATATGGCCAGTTAGTCTCCCTGGCCCGCCCCGTTCGGCTGAACTTTTCAGTCGGACGGGGTTTTCATTTATGGAATCAGTGGCTCTCTACCTTGAGTGGCATGAACCTATTCACATGCCACTCTAACCGGGAAGCCTCTCATGCTATTCAGCATTATTTATTCCGTCGATACTCCGCACGACGTGGACGTCGAACTGTTCGCACCGCCAGACGCCGAAGAACTCTGGAACCAAACCGAAGACGACGATCAATTCGAGTATGACTATCTCGAAGGCCGGTGGGAGAACGGCCACCATCGAAAGTGGTGTGCCATCCTGAACCGTCAGCAGTTCGATGAGTTCATTGAACACTGTACCCTAATTGCCGAAGACGTTGAAACGATGGGCAGTCTTGGTGCTCCTGGCTTCGGTATCGGTTGGGCACCAGCAATCAGTTTCAACGGCGACGATCCCGACGCTTTTCAAAACGCATACGTCACACCGATGCCCGAAACCAAACGGGAACAATGTAGCGAAAGAGACTGGCAGCGTGTGCGAGGTGCGGTGCTCGCTGCCTATGGCTAATCGCTTGAAGCCAACAAGGCATTGAAAGTGTCTCTCCCCGTTCCAACATGCCCGCCCCGCTCTGCGGGGCGGGCTCGCTCAACCCGATCAGTGGCTTTGTACCTTGACGGGCAAACTACTTCTCAATTCTTGGAGACCACTATGACCAAGCAATTCATTCATCCTGATGACGCCACACGGCAGGCCGCAAAGTATGCCCAGCTTGTTCAAAATGGGGTCAATCTCCGTGCGATTGTTGCACAGATGCTGAGAGACATCGATGCAATGAGACAAGCCCAGAATCTTGATGGGAATGCGATCAGCAATCATCCGGTCGTGCTGGCGTATGTCAGTAAGTTGGTCAGCCTGACTCGGCTAACCACGGAGCGGGAAGTCGCTGCCCTGGAAGCAGTTGATCGGCTGGCGAACGGCGATGATGTGGAATCAGAGGTGATCCCGTTATGAGTGATGATCAGGCAAAAGATCTACTGACAGAAATACTTGGACATTACACGACTGGCAGTGTTCTGCATCTGCTTGCCGAGTTGTATCGAGAATCTGCGGAGGATTCCCGGCAAGACGGCGATGAACTGGCGTGCGATCGCTTCAAAATAATTGAGCAGGCTTTGTATGTGGTGGGGTTGGGGGTCGATGCGACGAATCCTTCATCTTGATGGACGCCAGGAATCAATTGGGGAAATTCACCTTTCGCTTCGGTTAGCAACAGAATTCGCTAACCATTAGAGCCATCAGTAGCTCCATACCTTGACTTGCAGATCATCACTCTTTCAATCAACGGAGACCACACATGAAGTCTGCAAAATTCTCTCTTGGGCAAGTCGTTGCCACAGCTGGTGCATTGGAAGCAATCGAAAACGCAAGCCAAACACCGACTGAGTTCCTCGTCCAACATGCAGCGGGACATTGGGGTGAACTCTGTGTCGAGGATCAGGAAGCAAATAATGAAGCTCTGAAGACTGGAGCCAGGTTATTGTCTGTGTATCACTTAGCAGACGACACGAAAATCTGGATCATCACTGAAGCTGCCGATGAGAATGGTCAGCGAGAGGCGACGACGATTTTGTTGCCATCAGAGTATTGATCGGTTTAGCTGGCTCACTCTAGCCATCAGGCTAGAGTGAGCGGGTAGTGACAGTGGCTCTGTACCTTGTTCAGAACAAAACGTGTTACATAATAGAAATTCAATCAATTATTGGCATAAGCCATGAGAACTGTGGCTCCAAGCATGTCGTCTGGAGTGATATGCGGTCAACGTTTTCTTGGGACTCCTTTCATTCACCCATTTGTTCTCTGCCACGCTAAGCGTTCGTCTCCTTGGCTTCCGATCTTATCGAGCAAGTTGTCGAGTTCGCTAAAAACTTCCCACTCTTCGTGGCCAGCCTGAGTGGCAATTTGAAAAATCACTTGCCGTTCAAGTTCTCCGAGACGTTCGCCCTTCCAGACACAGTCGCAGAGAGCGACTAGAAGATCTTCTAGTTGCAATTCTTCGTGTGACCAGGAACCATGCGTTCGGGCAAACCGAGCCAAACTCGGCTCAACCCCATGCTCTTCAAGTAATACCGGTCCATCCTCTTCGTGCTGGTGGCCAGGTCCACTGAGTTCGTTCGGATATTTGAGCTTCCCCATGTCATGACTTGCTGCCCCAAAACAAACAGCGTCTCCGTCGAATATCAGATCAGGGAACTTGCGCCGCAATCCCTCGACAAGATCAATTGCGACATCATGAACGAGTGTCAAATGAGCGAGCAATCGAACTGGGACAGCTAGGTCCGTGCAAAGTCGTTGGGCATCTTCGGGAAGCGGTCGAGGGGTGTAGTTCATAAGCAATCCTCTTACCAAGTATCTTCAAAACGCATGTGATCGGGGCCGCTGGTGAATTTAACTGGTGGAGCAATGGAGTATTCATCGTGATAGACACGGCATTCTTGTTCGAGGATCGGTCGAAGCAGGTAGTCACATGCTCGATCCACTTGAGCCATTGCCCAGAAGAAGAATGTCTCATCCTTGTGGAAGATCGAGTGCCAGCGCTTGAGCCACTGGTAATGGTTATATGAGTCGAGGCAGTGTGGCACACCCAAATCTAAGCCGAGAATGTTCATTCCGACCTCGGCAACGAATTCCCGTACAGGCAGGCAGTGCATCCATCCGGTACGAACTTCAGTCCAGTGCATTATTTCGTGCAACATGACCGAGTAGAAATCAGATTTGAAAGGAAAGTAGCGTTCCGATTGCATCAGGATATAATCGCCGTTTCTGTGGTTCGGATGATCGTGAAAAGGCTCGGGCGAAATGTAACCATTCCAATCGGAACCGAACCTCTCATCTCCGACGTCATAACGAATCTCAGGGGCATGATGCTCCAATAATATTCCCATCAGACTGAAGTCCGCTTCGTCGTTCGCAACAATCGCACCGTCAGTCAGCATGACCTGATATTCATCCGCATCATGAACTTGAATTGCGTTGAAGACCAGACAAGGGTCGATCATGCAACCAGCATCACGATATTGAGCAATTACAGTCGGTTCTTCGCCACTCTTGATGGCAGTACCGACTGACGCCCAATCCTCAGCCGTTCCCCACCATTTGTTGCGATACCCTTTTGTCTGATAGGTATCACATAAGAGCAAAGTGTTGACGCTACGGTATCGACCACCAGTTCGGACGTTGCAGGGCAAACCACAATTCGGATCATGTGACACCGGCACTTTCCAGGGAATCCTGCCACGTTGAAGAGCAACTGTTATCCGCTGACTGATGAAGGTGTTGATATCGGGAACACTGGGTGATCTATCCCAGAACTCATCGGGAAGAATCAGGCGTGGGCGGGGTATACGGGATGTCATCGGTGTCTTGGTCATTGTGTTTCAGTATTGCATCCAATGTGAATTCATTCTTTGTACAATTCAGTATCTTCAAGTCATTACTTCATAAATGGATTGTGGACCCACTTTCCACCCTGACCACCGCAATTGGGACAACGGCGTTCATTTGTTGTGCCGATGTTCTGGAAGCCCTTCCCCCTGCAGGACGGACAGTTATCCCATATGGTTCGGCCTCCACTTCCACCTGACGAGCCATTGCTACCGGCCTCTCCACCGCTGGAATTCGAACCACCGGCTGTAGCCATTCCGCCGAGAGCACATAGACCGATCGCAGCTAGTCCGCCAACGAGCAGCCCCGTAGTTTTAATTGCCTTCCAAGTTCCTTGGGCTACATCGCTGGGAACTGAATTTAAAGTTCCACATTCCACACATTCCTGCTGGCGGCTAACAACAGTGGCAGGATGGTGCTGAAGTATTCCGCACTGGCCACAGTAGAAGTTGATGGTCCTTCCATCCTCTGTTTGAGTAAATTTCTCAATATATGGAACCGCTCTGACGACGAGCGGTTCTTCTGAAAGAATTTCTGTCTCGGGCAATCCTCGTATTCTGACCCAATCGATTTTCGATGGATGATCGCTGTTGTAATCTGGAATCTCACACTCAGAATTCAATCTATGTGCCACCTGAAAGTCTTCGAGTGCCTTGGCAAGCTTATTTGCTGAGGCGCTCGCCCTGGCCCACGATTCATATGTCAGGGCTCGATAATAGATCGGTTGAGCATTTTGGGGTTCGCTCTGTACGGCACGATTCAACAGCACGATTGCTTCTTCAAATCGATTTTGAGTTGTCGCTCTTTCGGCTTGCAGACACAATGTAGGTACATGTTTCGGGGCGAGATGGAGTGACTTCTTCAGGTTCTCACTGGCTTTCTTTTCGTTTCCCAGGCACAAGTAGGTCCAGCCCCGAGAAAAGTATGCGTCAGCACATGTGGGCTCAAGTTCAACTATTCTGTCGAGAAGTATCAGTGTCTTGTCATACTGAGCATTGCCAAAGAGGACATCAGCTTCTTCGAATAGATGCGCCACATTGTTGTTTTCGTCAGTGGAACCGGTCTCATGAAGTAGATCCTCACGCAATTCTTTATAGGTCTTCTGGTCAATCTGTCCTTCGAGCAAAGCTTTTTGTAGTTTGATTAGATGTTGTTCGGACATGTTATACTTCACTTACTACGGATTACATTGATTTTGAATAGTTGATCCTTGAACTGTTCCCAAAAAGATCCTGGTTCAATCTGAATTTCGTAATGTCCCGAAGCATCGAAATGTAATGGATGCACAAAGTTCTTATCGATGCGAAAGAAAAAAGGTGCCGAATCTTTGTTTGTTTCGTTTAGCTTGAGAGTGTGGTGACCAGTTGAAGACTCAAAGTCGATGTGAATTCCTGCGACTTCAGAACCAGTTCCGATTAGTTCATCGTCAAGATAAACATCTATTTTCAATTCAGAGGAACCGCCCTTGCCATTCATACAAATCTTACCAGTCACCCAGGGAGACACCTTAGACTCACTATTAGTTTGGGAGATTTCCTGCACCACTGAGTTGGTGCTGTCAGCATTGGATTGTTTACTGGCGTAAAGCAGATCTTGCTTGAGCATATCATACATCTCTTTGTCGATCTGTCCTTCCAGCAGTTTGTCCTGAAGCTCAGTCAGTTGAGAACTAATAACTGCACTTGAATTGGATGGCATCACTTTTGACAACGGTGGTGGCACAGGCCGTTCATGATTTGAGGCATTGAGCAGCCCATCAACTTTTTCGGCTGGTTCCCACTGGGTCATTCCCTCTCGCCAGACGAGCGTAGTTGAAGAAATCTCTCCTGAAAGAACGAGATCCTGCATCTGATCGGCTGGCACTGGTCCAAGTTGCTCTCCATTGTTACTGAAATACCACTCTGCAGTCATTACGGTTCTCCAACTGGATTCACAGCAATCAATACTAAAAATAAAAATCTCATTACTTCCCTCGCATGTCTTCTTCGGTAGCGGGAAAACTCTTAGTGCGACCGAAAAACACACTTGACCACAATACTCCACCGGTGTGACCAGGAGGTGCTTCACCCCGATGGATCTCGACACGATACTCAAACAGACTCTCGGCTTCATCAGCAAGATGGTTAGGCAATCCAGACATCCTCAAGACATCTTCCCAACGTTCCCGAAACTGATGGAGCGGCCCTCCGCAGAACCAATTCCAGTCTGCAACGTAATAGAGAGGATGGTTGCCACGATCGACCCAGTGCTTGATACGGCGAACAGGTTTATCGGAGATCGGTTCCAGGCCGAGGATGTAGAGCATCATTGAGAAATGAGCGAGCACTCCCTGGTTGACAAGAGGCTCCAAACCAAGTGCATTATTGTCTCTGCTAATTTCATCATATAAATCACGGAACCATTCAGTGCTGAGATATTTCTGTAGCTCAGGTGAGGCCGCACGACGGCCCATGATCTGGTCAAGAAGTTGCTTTGGTGTAACATCGCCAGATTGAATCTGGCCGTTTCTCCAGTATCCCTGTTGCTTCAATGGTCCCAGAAAGTCAAAAAGAGTTTTGTATGCACTGCCGGTGTCATAGCCTTCACGAACCATGTTGCGATAACAGTAGACGGCATTGATACCGAATTGTTTTTTCAAATCGTCTTCAACATCTCTGACATATGCCACAGCTTCAGGAGATGGCAGTCCATCGTCCAGGGGAGGTGGAGGAGCAATCTGCTCAGGCGTGAAAGACATCTGTGGATTTCGAGCGTTCTGCCCACTACCACGATGATTATTCGCAATTGCCCCTGCACCGCACAGTCCCAACGCAATAGCGGCTGGACCGGCAGCAACGCCACCAGCCAGCCACATCAAACCGGTGCCAATGGTCATGTAGGAATAAAAATCATTTGCTGGGCCTTTGGACATCAAGGGTGGTCGGAGTGTCATATCAACTTTCATCCTCAATTGACAGAAATGGAATTAAAGATCGGTAGCCTCAGAATCTGATGAAAAATTCTCTCACCAAGGCACAAGGCCACTGATGACACAAATCGAAGAAAAGCCGATTGATGACGCCAACTTTTATGTCACTACATTCCGTCCCGTTAAGGCAGAATTAAATTCTTGATTACACCAAACTGAAAGACGGCTGTCACCTTGATCTTACCTACTTCTGAATCGACCAAAATTACATCGGCTTCATTTTCGGCGGCGATACAAATATTAGCTTCTGTCACAAAAAAAGAAGCGACAATTTGAAGTGAAAGCCCTCGTAGGAAGTTCTGTGACATTTCATATTGCCATTGTGGTTTGCAGAAAAATGGTTCCAACAGCTTTGCATCTAATTGCCAAGAAAGAGACGGAATGCCTCACAACGATGTAACTAGTATACATACTTTTGTGTGTATTGGCAACTAATATTAGATGTGTTTTGCATCTCCAGTTTCAGACGATTGAATAATGGAGGTGCGCTATGGCCAAGAAAAAAACTCAAATCCGACACGCCGAGATCGTTAGCCTATTTGGCGCACGTCTGCGGGAGTTACGTAGAAGCTGTGGTCTGACACAAGCCCAACTCGCCCTGGATGCTCGTCTCACCCCATCGTACGTGGGGCGGCTCGAAGCTGGTGGTGCTTCACCTGGAATCGATATGGTCCAGCGACTGGCCGACGCTTTACATACAACAGTTCACGATCTGTTACCCACCGAGAAATCGCCCAACACAGAGACGGCTTTGAAAAAACGTGCGAAGGATCTTTTCGACGATCTGATGAAATCTGCTGATCGTGAGACGCTTTTGATGTTAGTGCCACTCCTGGCTAGACTGGGCGAATCGCCGACCAGGCGAAAGTAAAATATCAGTTCCCCTGATAGTCATCATGGACTCGATCTGCTGACTCAATCAGAGTTATGTCAGCTATAGGTTCGATCTCAATCGATATCAATAGTTCATTGAGGGGAGGCAAGACTTTCCCAATCCGCATTCTTATTTGGCGAAGCGCCTCCTCATGCTGTTCTTCATTATACATCTCGTCGAAAGTGTATGAGACAGTATCACGAAGCGTCCGAATCACTTCGTCCGCTGGACGTTGCTCAATCAGATTTACGAGTTTTTTTGTCTTACCCTCGTACTTCACCTTCAATTGCAGGTCGTCAAAACGAGCCAGTATGTATTGAAATACATACGCCTTCGTGTTGGGACCGACTTCACCGGGCGGGGGAACGGGCTTCAAATTCAGTTCTTCAATGGCTTCAGGTATTGTTCTTAGGGCCTCAACACCGATCCGGCGAATTTCCAGCAATGCTTCCTGGAGGCCATCGATAAATGGATTTCTTGGAAATGTAAGCGAGAACGATTTCCGTAAGGCAATCAAAACTTCATCAAATAGTGGACACTGAAGCTCATCCAGCAGATTGTTATCAGAATCACCTTCAGGATCTAGATCCCGATCCTCACCTACCGATGCAAGGATTTCCGCTTCGACGATCAGATAGAGTGGTTTGGTTCTATGGCGTCCCATCACAGTGGCTCCATGCGAAGTCTTTTTTTTGCATTCTCCTCATTCCTTTCTTTCGAATCAACTCTGATTTTATTGGATACTCTTGCTTTCATAGGAGTGCGTACCATTCATCCTGAAAAAATGGGGAATTCAATCCATTGTCGGGTTGTGAGCCTGGGAGTTTCGTGATGACTTCGAGAAAATCATTGAGTGCCGATTGATCACTTCGTGTACTGACCACCGAAGCGACAGTCACTGTTGCAGCTTCCAAGTCGTCTTCCGACGTATCCAACAAACTCGGCATCGAAAGCTTGTCTCCATTCTGCTGTGATTTCCTCCACTACTCCTCACAATGAAGTCACCTTCGTGAAAAACTCTCTGCGGCAGGCTACGAAGACGATCGAAAGCATCTAACAAAAGAGATTGCGGAGCCGAGCAGTTAAGTGAGTTTGTTTCGATTCACGTCTATGCAACGCTCTCCGATCTTGGTCAGTATTGTGCTCACGGTATTGATAAAGTAGTTCGAGCCCAGATCCGCCACCAATCCACCAACAACGAGCTTATTCTTGAGAAGTTACACGGTTATCGGTCGGATGTTCAGAAAACGGTGTCCCCTTCGTAAAGGAGAGATTCGAGGATACCGTGCCCTCTTTTAGCAAGTTTGGGTGAATTGCCGACGAAGAAGCGGGGAGAAATGAATGTGGCTTACTTCTTCTTTAAGTCTGCAATTTCATTCCCTTCGTAGTTACACCCTAATATCAAGAACGCTCAATTAAAGAACTACCCCATCACAATGTATGACAGTGGTAGTTACTTGAAAATAGGATTTTACATGTACCACTTTCAGTCACGACTATAGAATCGTGTACCATGAAGCAGTATGGCTTTCAGGTAGGATGCCAAGTGAGCATCGATAGGATAATTACTCCAGCATTCATGATGGGCGCCCCAAATGCGCACAAATTCGTCCTGTTCATCGCCTGCAAGACGACTAACTTCTAATGCATCATCCTTGTCCTCTTGGTCTACATCTTCACACTTCATCAGTGTCACTGCGACAGAACGTAGAAAGCTCTTGAACTGGCTAAGAGACGGCAATTCCTTCATACACTCCCATTTATGTCTCTGGAGAAACGCAATACAACTCTTGAAGAACTCTGAAGCCTCCTCACCTTTCATGTCGACAATCACTTCAGCAGCGCTCTGCTGCTTGAAGTAACGGCGCAGTTGTTTCCAGAGATCATCTGACTGAAAGTAGCTTAGAATCAGGGATCTTTCTCTATCCAACAAACGCAGTGGTGGACTTGCACCATCAGTATTTTCTACTTCATGACGAATAACATCATAGCAAAGACTGCGCAGGATGGTCCACTTCCCTGTTCGATTGACAAAGTCATTATAGGCTTGCTGTTTTGTCGGATTTCCTTCGTCATCTGCGTTCTGAACATCACCATGCACGAAGTTGCATCTGAAAAGATAAAGCCCTTCAATCCAAGTTGAAAGTCCTGGTAGTTCTCCGTAGATGCGGTTAACCCTCCGCCCGAGTTCTTTGCCAATATCCCTCTGGATACTTTCGATCCCGAGAGCAGCTTCAAGGCATGCACAGAAAGCTGAGAGATCCTGCTCGATTGGTGCGAGAAACAAATCCGAAAATTGTGTTCGGAAAAGATGACGACAAGCAACTGCGATTCTGTCATTCGGGTTTGATCTAAACCGTGCAACCAATAGTGAATTGAAGTTTTCACTGAGGTCAATTGACACCTGCCGGTTATTAATCCCTCGAAGGGTTACTGGTGGGGGCAAGCTGAGAGACCGTTCATCCTCAATCAAAGGTACGTGTTTGGTCATTATCGATACGAGTTCTGCCGGTGTATCGGACGCCCAAAATGGATATGCATGGAAAGCTTCGGCGGGCGTATTCCACCGATCCCTTTTCTGCGCTACCGTGAAGAGGACAGCAAGTGCCGTGATAGCATGCTTTTCAAGCCAGTCGTCGTCATTAGCGACTAGAAGAGTTCCTCGAACGGGCAAAGGCGGCTCGTCTCTGGTCAACGGGCCAAAGTCACAGAAAATGTCGAGCCAATTGGGCCTCGGCTTTTCGACAATGGAAGCCCAATTGGTCTTCTCGTCTGGTATGAAGCTTGCCTCGCCAATACGAATCTCTGTGTCACTCGCAGAAGATGAGGTGAGATTCAGTCGAGGTAGAACGTAGACAAGTCTTTTGGTTTCTTTGCTCTCTGTCATTCTAAATATCTTCCACAACCACGCAACTGTGACTGCAACGGCTACGACAATGCAGATAAATAAGGGAAGAAGGTACGATTCGTCATAAAACCTGCACTCTAAAATTATTCCGATTGTCTCAGACTAGACGATACACTACTTATCTACCTCTGGTTCACTAAAGACAAAGAATAGAAGTCGAAGAATCTGCAACTCAATCAGTATCCGAGGGTGCCCACTCAGCATTTAGCTTAGTTGTCAGAACAAAATATCGAACTACAGAATCTATCAGTTCAGCCAATTGGATAATAACTCTAACAGATCCCCCAGTCTCTGAAACCTAACACTTTTTATTATATAACCACTTATAAAACCACACCGAACAAAAACCACTCACATTAACACACACTGATGTTAACGAAAAAATAGATCTAATAATACAATATGGGAAAGAACATGCACAACTTACTCTAAGTGAACTAGTAAATAATGAGATTTGGTACCAACAACTAAATAGATCGTAGCAATGCTGCTAAGTCCCCAACCCAGCAGATGTAGAACTGGACTTCAATTTGCCAATCTGAGATAATTTTCCACATAAACAGAGGATTGTTATTCCTTTTTATCGGTTTCTTTTTTTGTTGAGCCGATCACCATAAGCGAGAAATACTTGGAGGGTTGTCATTATGAAAAAACGAGTTGCTATCACTCCCTCAGGCAAGAGCAACAGGCTCGATTTTGAGATTGAGGTAGTTCCTGGAAAGACCAAAAACCAGCGAAACGTAAAGTTGGCCCCCCAACAAGACGATGGTAGCGAGGAAGAAATCACAGTCGTTGCGTCGAATGATAACGACGCAATTGAAGCAACAAAGAAACACTTGGAGAAGAAGTACGGTGGGAAAGCTACGGTCGTTTCCTCGATCAAAAAGCCTGATTAGTTTGTCAAAGTTTTTTCCAGATCCTTTTTGCTACTTGATTGCAGAGTGTTATACCACAAGTAGCAAATGCCGAACGCCTGTGTCCATTTCTTCGATACCCTGGACGAAAAGTTCTAACTGATTTCTGAAAAGTCGACTTCACTGACAGAATTTGTCAAACAAAACAACAGCCGGCTGCGGTCTCTTCCGCCCGGCTGTTCCCCGTTATACGCAGGTGCACCAGCGCGTCAACAGGAATCACGCCCCCACACTCAGTCAGCCTGCTGCGTTTTCAACCACTCCACGCTCAGATCAGGAAAGTCTGTGCAGACATCATCCACGCCGGCCTGATTGAATAACGCCTCATGCAGCGCTGCTACTGACGGACAGTGCTTCGGTAAATCATCGCGTCTGACAACCCCCGTGACCACACGCAGACCCGCAGCATGAGCCGCCTCGGTGAATTCACTGCACTCTGCCTGCCCGCTCTTGTCCCAGGTCACTACCCGTGGCAGATTCGGAAAAACGCCATCCACAGTTTCAGACAATTGCTTGAGGCCTGCTGCCGTGGCCAGCGCATCGTAATCAGATCCATCCGGCCCAGGCTTACCGCCGGAGAAAATCATCATCAGATTCCCCTTCCAGCCGAACTCATTGCGGAAACGTTTCAGGGTATTCAGTTCAAAACACTGGATCCAGCAGGCAGATTTTTTATCCGCCCCGTAACCGTAGCGGTTCAGAACGTCGAACACCGCTTTTGCAATGTCTCGTCCTTCAGCCTGATGAAAGCTCGGCTTCTTGACTTCCGTGAACAGTCCCACATTCTGGCCCGTGCTCATATTCAGCCCCTGAATGAAACGAATCTCTTCTTCCAGCGTATGCAGTTGATAAGTATATCCGTCCAGCGGAAAGCGTTCGGCATACACGGGTTTGCCGGTCTTGCGACTGAAACGCTGCGTGGCGTTGAGCTGCTTAATCTCATCCAGCGTGAAATCGATGGCATAGTAACGCCCGTCTTTTCGTTTGCGGTCCGGGAACCGACGAGCCACATCCGTAATTCCATCCAGATGCGTATCATGCAACACCAGCGGCACATTATCTTTTGTCAGCACGACGTCCTGCTCCAGGAAATCTGCTCCCTGAGCATAAGCCATCGCCTTCGCAGGCAGACTGTGCTCAGGCAGATACCCACTCGCACCGCGGTGGGCAAACACGTGAGGTTCCTCAGCCCAGAGTGAAGCAGGTAACATCAGCAGAACAAAACAAAGACAATAATATTTCATATTATTAAGAACCAGAGATAGAAGTGATTGAAATTCAGACAAGTCACACACCGTTCACACAGATCTATTTTGTGAGATTTCGATCCGATGTCTGCAGAATGGTATCACTGCCCTAATACTCGATCAACCAACATATCTGGATTCTGAAAATCAGCTTTAATCTTCATGATACGTTCACAAAATCCTCATTTCCTGTTCGATATTTTCTGAAACGCCATCAATGGTCCTACCCGCGAATCAATCATAAAAGGTCTGCATATTTCCAGTGTAACAATGCGTGAAGCATTGAATCACATCGTATTAGAATTCCGAGACAATTCTCATGATCACCTCCAGTGCCCTTAGACCTCTGCCGAGTGGCTGTTAGAATGGATCTCAATAAAACAGGTTTGCTCCTGAATTAAATTAACAACGCGCTACCAAAATGAATCGAAGTCAAATATCGAAGGTTAATACAATGCAGAAACGCATACTCGGCAACAATCTTGAAGTCTCCGCCCTCGGACTGGGCTGCATGGGACTCAGCTTCGGCTATGGTCCTGCCGTCGAAGACCAGGATGGAATCGCCCTGCTCCGTGCCGCCGTCGACAAGGGTGTCACCTTCTTCGACACCGCCGAAGTCTACGGCGCCTTCACTAACGAAGAACTCCTCGGTAAGGCCCTCTCCCCCATCCGCGACAAGGTCGTCATCGCCACCAAGTTCGGCTTCGCCATCGACGACCAGGGCGTACAAACCGGCCTCGACAGCCGCCCCGCACACATCCGCGACGTCGTCGAAGCCTCGCTCAAACGACTGCAGACCGATTATATCGACCTGCTCTACCAGCACCGCGTCGATCCGGAAGTCCCCATCGAAGAAGTCGCCGGCACCGTCAAAGAACTCATCGCGGAAGGGAAAGTCAAACACTTCGGCCTCTCGGAAGCAGGCGTCGATGTCATCCGCCGCGCCCACGCAGTCCAGCCGGTCGCCGCCCTGCAGAGTGAATACTCCCTCTGGTGGCGCGAACCTGAAGAAGCCATCCTTCCCACACTGGAAGAGCTGGGCATCGGCTTTGTCCCTTTCAGCCCCCTGGGTAAAGGCTTCCTCACCGGCAAGATCGACGCCTCAACCACCTTTGACAGTACCGACTTCCGTAACAAGGTCCCCCGCTTCGCCGAAGAAAATCGCCAGGCCAACCTGGCCCTCGTCGACCTGCTCGGCCGGATCGCAGCGGCGAAAAACGCCACCCCGGCACAGATCGCGCTGGCCTGGATCCTGGCTCAGAAACCGTGGATCGTCCCCATCCCGGGCACCACTAAGCTGCACCGCCTCGAAGAAAATATTGCCGCCGCCGACATCGAACTCACATCAGACGATCTCGCCGAAATCGACAGCGCCCTCTCAGAAATCGATGTCCTGGGCGAACGCTACCCCGAAGCGGCCATGAAAATGATCAATCGCTGAATGATAAAAAAAGGGGCTCGTGCGATTTCTAAATCGCAGGCCCCTTTTGTATCAATCTCGTGTTAATCATCGGCTTTCAATCCAACCGCTTTACCGTCCAGTTGCCACTGTGGTTCGACTTTCCCCAACAGATGAGCCAGCGCAGTTGCCGTTACATCTACCAGATAGGCCTGCTCTTGAATGCGACCTGGTTTTACTGAAGGGCCATGCACGATCAGGAAGACCCGGCGAATTTCCGGCACCTCATGCCCTTTACTGTGACTGCGTTTCAGACCGCCATGATCGGTACAGACGATGGTCAGCCAGTCCTCGTTTTCATAATTGGGCCGAGACTGCATTGCTTTGAGAACCGTATTCACGCACGCATCTATATTCTCAATCGCAGAAATGTATTCCGGAACCTCGGGACTGAATCCGATCCCATGCCCTGTCGCATCGGTCTGATGGAAATAGATAAACATCGCTGCCGGGTCTTCTTCCTTTAAGATGCGTGCAGCCTTGGCTGCGATGATTTTGTCGCGTTCCCCTTCCCGCTCCAGCGAACTGGCATTGCGTGGATCGGGTGGCTGAACATAAACTCGTACGGTATTATTTTGGTGCAATTCCAGATTCAATGCCCCTGCTTTTCCGTCATAATTTCCGAATAGAATATTGCGGCCCTGATCCGTGGTTTTAAAACGGGCTTCGATAGTGAAATCGGAGCGGGTGATCTCACGAAACGGTTCAGTCAGTGCAATTCGTAAGCCATGTGTTTTTGATCCTGCAGCAGGCAGATCGAGAGCCTGTGATTCAGAATCGGCTCCCGACGTCACTTCCGGAAATTCTGCAGCGGGGGAAACTGCTTTCGCCGGAAAAGCATTACCAGCTGTATCCAAAAACTGCCTTTTATTGGAATCGTCCTCAGAAGTGGCTTCAAACGTGTACTCAGCCAGCAACCCTTTACGATCTCTAGACTGATCTGCGTTAGCCTTCCCTTTTGCCGATCGCGTGATTTCTTCAGGCGACAATGCCCGCTTCCAGATACGGACGTCATCCAGTTGGCCATGAAAACAGGTCTGCCCTGCACGGGTATCTCGACCAAGATAGAAAAAGTCTCCCCCGAGTGGAAATTCCAGATCCACTCCCGACAGTGAAGCAACCTGTTTCCCATCGAGATACAACTGTAACTGCCCCTGCTTTCGAACAGCCAGCAGATGATGCCATTTGCCATCCCGTGTCTCGATATCGAACTTCGAAGCCGACACACTCAGATCAGCGGTCTGATTTTTTCCCCGAGGTAACGCCTCGACTCCTGCGATATCTGCTTCAGATAAAATGTGATCATGAATCGGCTCCCACGAGACGAACGATACGGTCTGTGCCTCGGGTCGTTCCCGCTTCAGTCGTTTGAAAAAATGCGGAAACAGTTCGTAGTTCTTACCTTTGAAATCGTTGTCATGCACGCCATGCTTGTCGGCCCAGACGCCAGTCAAAATGCTCGACCAGCCAGGACCACTGATCGTATCATTTTTCTGATAGCGTTTCCCTAAGATCTGTGCCTGATCGGTAAACGCACCTTCACGAATCAGCCTGTCAAACGTGGGAGTTTTCGCCTGCAATAACGCATCCGGTCGTGTCCCGTCCATGCCAATGACTAACACGCGTTTGTTCGTGCGATCCTTGTCGGGTTCAGCCGCCAACAATGGTGTATACAGAACAGTTCCCGAGAGAAGCAGACAAAAAATCCAGAAAATCTGTTTCAGGTTGCTCATTGCAATTCTTTCCAGCAGGCGAGTGATCAGGACTGGCTACCTTAAAAGCCACTTCAGCCAGACAAGACTACAGTATAGCGCGTCCTGATAATAATTCTCAACCAGACTAAGATGAATTTGGGATGAAGTTTCTGCTCAGTCTGGAAAGGCCTGCAATGCCAGATCAGCGACTTCACATAATTGTTTCTTCCCCGCTCCGCCGGCAGCCTGTACGGCGATCCCATAGGAAACCGTCGATACATATTTTGCCAGTTGCTGCGCATTGGAATCAGGAGGCAGATCTCCTTCCTCAATCGCCCGCTCAAACCGCTGACACAACAGTTTTTCACATTTGGACCGGCGTTTGGTCATCTCCTTGCGAATAGACTCCGCGGCATCCCCGCAGGCCAGAGCACTTTGCACCAGAAAACAGCCACGTGGATTTTTTGAGTTTGAAATCAGCTCAATATTGCCACTCCAGAGTTTTTTCACGACTGCCCGGGCCGTCGGTTCATCCAGAGAACTGAGTAGATGGCAGGCACGTATCTCCATATAGCGGTCGATGGCTTTTCGGAATAATTCTTCTTTATTCCCAAAGGCGGCATACAAACTGGGACGATTGATACCCATCGCCTCGGTCAGTTCCAGAATGGACGTACCTTCATACCCGTTCCGCCAGAAAACATCTAACGCATCGTCTAATGCCTGATTTGTATCAAATTCGCGCGGTCGTCCAACTGACATCCTGAAGCTCCTTTTCTTACTGAATAGTACACAATCAGACTTGACTCGCCAAGTCGAATGGTATATTTCTTACCTGTCAGTATATAATTCGATTGTATTCAGATACTTCCCGGTTGGGAATCTATCATATCAACATATAAATATTTTTCATTGCCGTTTGGGAATGATTCAGAAATCAGCGCCCCCAGACTGCATTTTCAGCCTCGGAAATGGTATTTGCTCTTTAAAATGCCGCCAGATACTTCAAAGCCGAACCCGTTACCGAAACAGGGGTCTATCCCCCTGAACCCGAAGTAAAATTTCCGGATTCAAAGTGCTCAAGAGATATTGAGACAGGACCTGATTGCCGAAGCTCATTTCGGTAAGCGTAAGGTTCCTCTAAATTCCAGCCAGACTCCATGGAGAACAACTAATGTCGCGAGTGACATTATTCTTTTTTTTAATTCAGACACTGACTTTCACTGCCTGTAACGAGAATGCCGCGCCGCCGGTTGCTCCACCACCTGCCAAAGTCACCACTGCCCGTCCCCTGGTTTTACCCGTCATCGAATGGGATGAATACACTGGACGCCTGGCAGCCATCGACGCTGTTGAAGTCAGAGCACGTGTCAGCGGATATCTGCAATCGACTCATTTTGAAGAAGGTCAATTAATCAAACAGGGGGATCTGCTGGCGATCATCGACCCTCGTCCGTTTGTCGCAGAATTAAATGCCGCCCAGGCAAGATTAGAAGAAGCTTATGCCAGACTGGCTGAATCGAAATCGCTGTTGAAACAGTCCCAGGCGGAACGAGCAGATGCTGCCGCCCTGTTAACACTGGCGGATCAGCGCGTCAGTCGCATTCAGCAACTGGCACGAAAAAACGCCACGACACAGGATGATGTCGACGTGAGTAAAAGCGAAAAGCTGCAGGCAGAAGCAAATCTGGCCGCAGCTGATGCGATGATCGAATCCTCGAATGCCCGTATCAAAACTTCGGAAGCGGCCATCGAAACTGCAAAAGCAAATCTGGAAGCAGCGCAGTTAAATATTCAGTACACGCAGATCCGGGCTCCCATCAGCGGTCGTATCAGTCGGCGTTATGTGACAGAAGGGAACCTGATCAGTGGGGGTTCAGAACAGTCGACGCTCTTAACAAATATCGTGTCGGTTAATCCCATCCATTGTTACTTTGATGCAGACGAACAGGCCTTCCTCAAATACGCCCGACTTTCACGGGAAGGAAAGCGTAAAAGTTCTCGCGATGTGAAAAACCCCGTCTATATGAGATTGATCGATGAAAAGGGATTCCCCCATATCGGTCATATGGATTTCGTAGACAACCGCATTGACCCTAATACAGGGACCATGCGTGGACGGGCCATCTTCCCGAACGATGATGACAGTCTGACTCCCGGTCTGTTCGCGGAAGTCCGTCTGCCGGGAAGCGGTCGTCACGATTCCATACTCATTCCCGATAGTGCTATCGGCAGTGACCAGTCAGAGAAATATGTGTACCTGGTCGATACAAAAAAGCAGATCACACGAAAGGCCGTGGAATTAGGCCCCATCGTCAAAGGGTTAAGAGTGATACGCTCCGGCCTGGACGGATCGGAACTGATCGTGACACATGGGCTGCAGCGTATCTTTCCCGGCAGCACCGTCGATCCTTCTCTGGAAACACTCAAAGCAACCGCTGAATCCGGTCTGCCTGATGATTATCAACCGGTACCGCCAGACAAATGGCTCTCGCGACGCTCTGCACCTGCGCCACCTGGAATTTCATCCAATATTCACCAGGCGGGTGCGCGGACATCGGCTCGCCGGAACGGGGGGCAATAAACGATGAAGTTCCCTCATTTCTTTATCGATCGTCCCATTTTTGCCTCCGTACTCTCGATGGTGGTGCTACTGGTTGGAAGTCTGGCTTACTTCCTGTTACCGGTTGCGCAGTATCCCGAAGTGGCGCTCCCCACAGTGGTCGTCCGCGCCAGCTATCCGGGAGCGACGCCTGATACCATTTCTAAAACAGTCGCCACTCCCCTGGAACAGGAAATTAACGGCGTTGATAATATGGTTTACATGGATTCGCAGGCGACAACTGACGGCTCCATGACCCTGACAGTTTCATTTGCTCTGGGAACCGACGTCGACCAGGCCCAGGTACTCGTACAGAATCGTGTTGCCATTGCCGAGCCAAGTCTTCCTGCCGAAGTACGGCAGATCGGTGTCACCACGCGCAAAAGTTCGCCTGACCTGATGATGGTGATTCACCTCTACTCTCCCGACGATTCTCGGGATCAACTTTATATCAGTAATTATGCCTACCTGCAGATTCGTGATGTCCTGTCACGCCTGGATGGTGTGGGAGACATTCAGGTTTTTGGAGGCACACAATACAGCATGCGAGTCTGGCTGGATGTAGAACGTCTGGCAGCACTCGACCTGACTCCCGGCGATGCCGTACAGGCGATGCGACAGCAGAACATTCAGGTTGCAGCGGGCGTCATCGGACAACCTCCACTTCCTGATACCAAAGAAGCATTCCAGGTGAATGTGAACACTCTCGGACGGTTACAGACCGCTGACGAATTTGGCGAAATCATTCTCAAGACAGGCGAGGATGGCCGTCTCGTGCGGCTCAATGACGTCGCGAGAATTGAGCTGGGTGCCACCGACTATTCCGTACGCAGCTATCTGGGCGACAAAAACGCGGTCGCCCTCGCCATGTTTCAACGCCCCGGTTCCAACGCAGTCGCGACGGCGGAACGCATCATCAATAAAGTGGAAGAACTTGCACAACAGTTTCCCCCCGGACTGAAACACGAAGTCATCTACAACCCGACCGCCTTCGTGGAGGATTCGATCGACGAGGTCTTTTCCACGCTCTGGCAGGCGGGTCTGCTGGTAACGCTCACTGTTTTTGTCTTTCTGCAAAACTGGCGTTCCACCATTGTACCCACGATCGCCATCCCGATTTCTCTGGTCGGCACTTTTGCTGTCATGCAAGCTATCGGCTTCAGCCTGAATAACCTGTCACTGTTTGGACTGGTCCTCGCCATCGGTATCGTCGTGGATGATGCCATCGTGGTCGTAGAGAATGTCGAACGACTGATTGCGACCGGTTTGTCACCACGGGATGCGACCCGCAAGGCAATGGACGAAGTCGGTTCCGCTTTGATCGCTACCACGCTGGTTTTGATTGCGGTCTTCGTACCCACGGCTTTTATCGCTGGAATCAGTGGTCAGTTCTATCGACAGTTCGCGATCACAATTGCAGTTTCAACAGCAATTTCCACGTTTGTCTCTTTAACACTCACACCCGCGATGTGTGCTCTGTTATTACGCCCTCCGAAACAGGCTGCTGACAAAGCAGCTTCCGCCAGCCGCTACCGCTTGATTCGTGGTCTGGTCTATCTGCGAGAACTTCCTTTCTCCCTGTTTAATAAAGTTTTTGATTTCACCAGCGAACTTTATGCAGGCATCGTGGCACGCGTATTACGCTTGAGCTTCCTGATGCTGATTGTGTATGTCGGTCTGCTGGGCTTGACCTGGTTCGGTTTTACAAAAGTTCCCAGTGGTTTTATTCCGGCACAGGATCAGGGTTATCTGATTATTGCTATTCAATTACCTCCCGGTGCCAGCCTGAATCGAACTGATAAGGTTACACGACAGATTACAGATATGGCGCTGGAAGTACCTGGTGTTTCCAATGCGGTTTCGTTTGTCGGATTCTCGGGAGCTACTCGCGCCAACAGTTCCAACTCAGCCGCGATTTTCCCTGTACTCGAAGACGCCAAGCTCCGGGCAACGAAAGGACAATCGGTCGAAACCATTCTGGCAGAACTCCGCAAGCGGGTCAGTGTCATTGAAGACGCCAACGTATTCGTCATCCCTCCACCTCCTGTCCGCGGGATTGGAACCGGAGGCGGGTTCAAAATGCAGATTCAGGATAAGTCCGGCGCCGGTATGATTGCATTACAGGATGCCACGAATGCCGTGATCAACCAGGCCAGACAGGAACCCGGACTGGTCCAGGTTTTTTCAAACTTTACGATCGGGACACCTCAGTATTATGCTGATATTGACCGTACTAAAGTCCGGATGCTTGATGTTCCCATCAGTAATGTATTCGACGCCCTGCAGATTTACCTCGGTTCTTCTTATGTGAACGACTTCAACTTCCTGGGACGTACCTATCGCGTGACGGCACAGGCAGACTATCACTATCGTGATGAACGCGAAGACATTGCCCGGTTGCGCACCCGCAGCAGCACCGGTGCGATAGTTCCACTCGGGTCGATGGTCACACTTCGTGAAACGACGGCCCCCGACCGCATCGTCCGCTACAATCTTTACCCGGCAGCTGACATCAATGGAGATACCAAGACCGGTTTTAGTTCCGGGCAATCCATCGCCGCCATGGAACGCATTGCCCGGGAAACATTACCGCCGGGATTTGGCTTCGAATGGACCGATATCGCGTACCAGCAGAAAGCTGCGGGAAATACCATCGTTTATATCTTCCCGTTATGTGTGCTGTTTGTATTTCTGGCGCTGGCCGCTCAGTACGAAAGCTGGATCCTGCCACTTGCGGTGATCCTCATCGTGCCCCTCTGTCTGCTGTGCGCCATCTTTGGGATCTGGCTGCGAGAGATGGACAATAACATCCTGGTGCAGATTGGCTTTATCGTGTTGATTGGTCTCGCCTGTAAGAATGCGATTTTGATCGTCGAATTTGCCAAAGCGGAAGAGGATGCAGGCAAAAGTCCGTTTCAGGCAGCCGTCGATGCCTGTCGGCTGCGTTTACGGCCGATTCTGATGACCGCCTTTTCCTTTATTCTGGGTGTGATTCCACTCGTGATTGCCACTGGCGCCGGTTCGGAAATGCGACAGGCACTGGGAACGGCAGTCTTCAGCGGCATGCTGGGAGTCACTCTCTTTGGGCTCTTTCTGACCCCTGTGTTTTACGTCGTGCTCCGAAAAATGGTCGCCCGTCGAAATCAGGCCAGACCGGAACAGGAAAGCCTCGATGTAGTTTCTCAGCCTGTACTTGAGAACCAGTCATAAAAGAAAACCTCGGCATCGATGAAGTTTCAATGCCGAGGTTTTTGCGTTTTGCATATCGCTTTTGATCAGGCGACAGTCACTTCCAGAGTGATGTCAGCGTTGAAGAGTTTAGAAACGGGACAGCCGGCTTTCGCCATGCCGGCCAGTTCTTCCACCTTCGCAGCATCGGCACCGGGAACACTGGCTTTCAGGGTCAGGTGAACGGCATTAATCGCAAAACCGCCTTCAACCTGATTCAACGAAACTTGAGCTGACGTTTCCAGCTTATCGGCTGTGAAACCGGCGTCACCCAGAATCTTCGAGAGGGCCATTGAGAAGCAGCCCGCATGCGCTGCTCCCAGCAGCTCTTCAGGATTCGTTCCCTGCTCACCTTCGAAGCGGCTGGAAAAACCATAAGGGAGTTCGCTTAATGCCCCGCTCTCGGTAGAGACGGTCCCTTTGCCATCCTTAAGTCCCCCCTGCCAGACTGCAGAACCTGTTCTTTTAATTGTCATGATCAACTCCTTTATTTTAAATTGAGACTATTAACAACACAGTCTGTTCAGCTTAATCGATTCACCACGGAATGTCACCCATCACCTGATGAGCACATTCGCTCTCTGAATTGAATGGTCAAAATCAACGAGAGGAAGATTCCCACCATTGCCAGTCCCCCGACTGAATGATTACAATCTATCATTCTAAAGAACTTACTAATATCTGATTATCAGAATCAGGCTGAGAGCGAGGGGTATTTATTCATGAATCACTACAAATCATATTCTTATCTATTTGTATTATTTTGTATTTTTAACCTGATTCTCTGCACTGGCGCTCCTGCGGAATCCCGGGTTCCATTAAAACCGGACACTCCGTATCGCGCGAAAAAAAGTGATCCTGTCACTCATGACGTCGAGTTCTCGGTCATTGTGACTCCCCCCTATCATTGCAAAGTGCTCAAAGTCTGGGTTCCGGTTCCTCAATCTGATGCAGCGCAGGAAATTGAAGGCAGTCAATTCACTACATTTCCAGCTCAGGTGAAGCCGCAGCTCTCCAGTGAACCGATCTATGGAAACCGTTTCGCTTATTTTGAATTTCACGATCCTCACGGCGCCCAGATCATCACTCATCGCTTTCAGGCAAAGGTCAGTAATCTGAACTGGGAACTCCAACCGGAAGCCGTCGAACCGGTTTCCAACTGGCCCGATCAGTTTGCTCCTTACCTGAAGCCTCAAACCATCCAGGACCAGCAACAGTTTCAGCAGGTACTGAAGCAGATCGGAAAAGCAACCGAAAACAAAAATCCGGGACTGATGCAGGCAATGAACTGGATCGATCAGAATCTGACCTACGATCACATCAACGCGTCGTTACAGGCAGATGCTAACCATGCCCTGAGTCAACGACGCGGCCACTGCAGTGATTACCATGGTTTATGTGCGACGTTGGGACGAGCCATGGGCTATCCGACACGCGTCACCTATGGGCTGGGCCTTTACCCCAAGAACTCCCCCTCGCATTGTAAAATGGAAGCATTCCTGCCCCCGTACGGCTGGGTCAGTTTTGATATTTCGGAAACACAGAAACTGGTCAAGTCGATTCAGTCTTCGAGCGATTTAGCACCACAGCAAAAACAGAATCTCACTACCGCCGCTCGTCAACGACTCCGTTCCGGATTTCGCGAGAACAGCTGGCTCCTGCTGACAAAAGGCACCGACTACGAGCTTGCGCCTCCCGCCTCAAAACCTGTGCGCATCGTTCGCACTGCCTATGTCGAAGCAGACGGCGTCTCGCTGCCTGAACCCGATCCCGCCAACATCAATCAGCGCGAATTCTCCTGGATGACTGCTCACCGTTATACAGCTGATAAAGCCTTTAAGAAACCATTCAAAGATCTCTCAACACTCAACAGTGATTAACTGATCTGGAATCACTGACATCAGCAATTTCGGATCAACGGTCATTTCAGTGATCGGAAGGGTATCAGCTTCCACAAACGTTTGTCGCGCAGAAACAGACTGAGCCAGACCAGTACGCCAAGTCCCGCCTGAACGACAAAGGGGTCGCCGACCCGCCAATGGATGCAGATGGCCCCTCCCAGATACCCGGTCAATAAAATCGCTCCCAGTACCGACGTCCAGGGAATCAGGTACAGCAGCAGACACGTCAGTTCCAGAATTGCCAGCGGAAAGACGATCGAATCAGGCAGTCCCAGATGGGCCATGCCTTCAGCGAGTTCCGGTCCACCTTTGAGTTTCATCACACCACTCATTCCAAACAGGAATGCCATGGCGGCAGCGATCATACGACCAATCCACAGCAGTGCGGTGTGGGGGCGTTGATCTGGTGTGGAAACAGCGTCGTTCATATTCAGTTCCTTGTTTTGATTCCGAAAGAGAACCGTTACAGCATCAGTATTTTTTCATTATTTCTAACAGCATCAAATCAGTTTAAGATCGAGATGAATCCTCACTCTGCTGCTGCAGGATCCATATAGAATACTTCCCAGATATGACCATCCGGATCCTGGAAGCCATGTCCATACATAAAGCCATGGTCCTGAGGCTCATTATAAGTACTTCCCCCCGCAGCGACAGCTTTCTTTACCATTTCGTCAACCTGCTCTCGATTCTCACAGGATAGCGCCACCAGGACTTCTGTACTTTTTGTAGCATCACAGATCTCCTTGGGAGTAAACATCTGAAACTTGGGATAAGTCAGCAGCATGGCATAAATTTCCTCGCTGATCACCACACTCGCTGCCGTCTCGTCTGTCCATTTTTCGTTAATCGAATACCCGAGCGCCTTATAGAATGTCATCGACTTTTCGAGGTCTTTGACCGGCAGGTTTATGAATACTTTTTTCGACATCTCAACTCCAGAATCCAATGTGAGTACTAATTATTTTCTCGTTCGCTGAAATACAAATCTCGGGAACCTCAAAATTATCCAGTCGAGTTTAATCGTTCTGCGGCTTCCCGGATACGATCTTCCTGTGCCTGCAATTCCGGAGTAAATTCTTCGCCAAAATCTTCTGGCCCAAAGATGGGACGAATTTCTATATCTGACTCCTCAGACATCGGATTGGGGCAACGCTTCACCCACTCGATCGCTTCTTCCATGGATTCCACCTGCCAGATCCAGAACCCGGCGATCAACTCTTTGGTCTCTGCAAACGGGCCATCGATCACAGTACGGCTGGTACCGGAAAATCGAACGCGGGCACCGCGCGAACTGGGGTGCAGGCCATCTCCGGCCAGCATGATCCCGGCTTTCACCAGTTCCTCATTGAAGTTTCCCATGTCTGTCAGTAACTGTTCGCTCGGCATTTCCCCGGCTTCTGAACTGGGAGTCGCTTTGACGATTACCATGACTTTCATTTGCTTATCCTTATCTAATGACTTCTGTACTGCTGTAAAATCCCGCCTGCTGCCAATTGTCGAACAGGCATTGCTGGACTCGACAATGCGGCTTATTTTTTGACGGGAATTTCCGGTAACTCAAAAACGGGGCGAATTTCCACAGTCCCTTTTTTTGCCGGTGGAATTCGACTGGCAATCGCAATCGCTTCGTCCAGATGATCAACGTCGATAATATAGTATCCCCCCAGTTGTTCGGTGGTCTCTGCAAAGGGACCATCGGTGACGATCCGGCGATCCTCCCGAACCCGCACACTGGTGGCCGTCGAAACAGGATGCAAAGGGGAAGCGGCAAGAAACTGTCCCTTCTCATTCAGCTCATGGCAAATCTGCGTTGATTTTTCCATGCAGGTTGACCGCTCCTCTTCTGTCCAGTTTCCTTCCTCACTATAAATAAGCAGCATATATTTCATCGGTTTCACCTTTAATGCTTTATTTAAAAATCAGTAAACCAAGTCAAATTGAATCGTGTATTATGATTTTGATTCAGGGAGATTATCGAGTTCGACTATCGGACGCACCTCAACCGTACCGACTCTCGCTCCGGGAATGCGACGTGCGACCGCAATTGCAGCCTCAATATTATCCACATCCACTAAAAAATAGCCTCCCAGATGTTCCGTCGTTTCTGCAAAGGGACCATCGGTAATGAATGCTTCGCCTTCGCGAACGCGCACACTGACAGAAGTCGTCACCGGCTGAAGAGGGGCAGCGGAACAATACTCGCCTTCTGCGTCCAGTTCGTAACACAATGCAATAGACTCTTTCATCGCCTGCTTGCGTGCCTCTGCTTCCCAGGCATCCGCTTCTGCATAAACCAGTAACATAAATTTCATAACCAGACTGCTCCCGTTAAGTTTTCCGACGGTAGTGGGAAGTCACAATCTGCTGCCAGTTCCCCTCATCGGTCAGGATTTCACTATTGAGGATCCAATGTGAATCATCGACCAGTTGAATGATGTCCTTATAAAACGTCATGCCTTCTCCGTGAAAATTCGGCCCCTCAGTCTCCAGGATCAGCTTCTTACCTTCCGAAACCACGCCCTTCCTGTAGTACCAGAGATGCGTCATCATGGACCCGACGAACGTTCCCGTGTAACAACTCTTTTTCGAATCGTAGCCTAAAGTCATCAACGTCGACCAGTGTCCCCCCTCGGGTTCCTCTCCACTCCCTTCCAGCAGATACCACATTCCTTCCATCGAGCGACATGTAGTTTCGCCCGTTGATTTATGAATTGGCTCGTCAGGTCCCATCTGACATTCCGCATCCATTATCCAGTCTCCCAGCAATGGTTCCAGCCAGCTGTGTTCCGCTTGGGGTTTCTCAAACATTGACTTTTCCTTTTTTATCAGAAAGAGAATTCTACTGTATCCAGTTTTACTGTAGCGTCTCCAGGGCCATTGGGGCCGAGCATATTAGATTGAGCGATGCTATGGTAAAATGTGTTGCGCTCAAGAACACTGTTTCAGTGACTCATGAATTCTTGACGGCGGCATCACGAGCTTTGATCAGAGCGTTGATTTCGTCGTTTACCGGTCGAATTTCAAATGGACCGAAACGAACTCCTGGATGCTTCGACATCAGCGCGATCGCATGATTCAAATCCCGGGCTTCCAGGAACAGTAAGCCACCAATCTGTTCTTTCGTTTCCGCAAAGGGTCCATCGGTCACATCAACCTGCCCCCCCTTCATCCGCAGAGTTACCGCAGCTTCCGCACGCTGTAATGCTTCGCCTCCCACAAAATGTCCGCCACGTCGCAATTCATCATCGTAGACGAAACATTCTTCCATGAAGCCTGCCATTTCCGCTTCGGTTTTTCCTTCCATTGTTGCATCATCGTAGTAGCCTAGACAGACAAATTTCATCTTTCGCTCCTCAAAATGTATATGATCTGGTTTTGATATAAGTTGAATTACTCACCAGCTGCTGCCCGCTGCAGGCGTGCGATATCCAGTTTGGTCATCTGCATCAATTCCTGCATCACGCGTCCGGGGACTGCCGGATCGGGATCTGACATCAACACAGGCAGTATACTCGGCACAATCTGCCAGGAAAGTCCGAATTGATCTTTCAACCAGCCACACTGTCCCGGCTCTCCATCTGCAGATAATTTTTCCCAGAGCTCATCAATTTCGTCCTGGGTTTCACAGTTCACTGCAAATGAGATCGCTTCATTAAATTGAAACATGGGGCCGCCATTCAACGCCAGAAATTCCTGGCCTTCCAGTTCAAAAGCGGCGATCATCACCGATCCCTCTGGAGCGGGGGCTCCTGCACCATACCGGTTCACTTTCAGTTTCTTCGAGTTTTGAAATACCGACAGATAAAAATCCATCGCCTGCTCGGCATTATCATCAAACCAGAGAAACGGAGTAATTTTATTTCTCTTCGACATGTTCTTGATCTCTTTAGACTTGAGTATTGGAACAGCAAGAAGCAGACAGAAAAGTGAATCAGCACTGGCCAAACATCGCCTGCATGCCTTCCTGAATTTCTTCCATACTCAGATCACGCACATGTGTCGCAATGGCCCAGCAATGTCCGAATGGATCTACCACTTGCCCGTAACGATCACCCCAGAACATATCGGTCACCGGCATTTTCAATGTGGCTCCCGCAGCAACCGCTTGCTCAACCAACGCGTCTACGTCTTCCACCTGCAGATGCAGTGTCACGGGGGAACCGCTCAATTCTTTGGGCCCTTGAATGCCACAATCACTGTTTGCATCCACCAGCATCACTTGTGAGTCACCAATTTTAATACAGCCATGCATCAGTCTTCCATTGGGACCGGGCAGTCTCATCTGTTCGACGGCACCAAAAGCCTTTTCATAAAAGGCGATCGCATCAGCCGCTCCGTCACAGACCAGATGCGGTGTGACCGTGTGCATGCCTTCGGGAACGGGTTTGATATCTGTGTTCTGCTTTGCTGAATTCATGAGTTCGCTCCACTGAGAAATTGAAGAGTAAGAAACGGTATCTGCTTCTGCTGACAACCAGATACCTTATTTACTCTGTAGTCGAACCTGACCCGGCAGAATCGACACCAAGTCAGAAATATTTTTCATTTTGCGGAACACAAACTTGCCCGCTGAAAAGAGCCCCCACATAAGCCTTGTAACAGAAGATACTTACGCAAGAACATTCTTAGCGAGATTGAGCCTGAATCTGTGCCAGTTCCTGCAGACGTTTTTCCAGAAATCGAGATTCTGCGGTCTGATTCGTCAGGGAGAGCGCTTTCTCATAGGCAGATCGTGCATCCTCAATCTGCCCCAGTCGTCTGCAGAGATCGGCTCGTGCTGCATAGATCAGATGGTACTCCTTGAGGTCCCCGCGAGTCAGAATCGCATCAATGAGCTGCAACCCGGCTTCTGCTCCGTCACGCATGGCAATCGCCACAGCACGATTCAATTCAATGATCGGCGTCGGGTTGGCCTGCAGCAGCAGATTGTACCAGGATATGATTCGGGACCAGTCCGTGTCTGCACCGCGTTGGGCTCCCGCATGGACCGCAGCGATCGCCGCCTGAATCGTAAAACTGCCCACTTCCCCAGATGCAATCGCCTGCTCCACCAGTTCTGTGCCCTCTCTGATCTTCTCCTGATCCCATAACGCACGATCCTGATCCTCCAGTAGAATCAGGTCACCGTCTGCGGTCGAACGGGCTTCACGACGCGATTCGTGAATCAGCATCAAGGCCAGCAGGCCTTTCACTTCCGGATCATCCAGCAGATCCAGCAACAGGCGTCCCAGACGTATTGCTTCTTCCGATAAATCTTTCCGCGTCAATGAATCGCCTGATGAAGCGGAATACCCTTCATTGAACACCAGGTACACGACCGTCAATACCGCATCCAGCCGCTCAGGCAGATCTGCCCGATCGGGAACGACATAGGGAATGCCTGCATCACGAATCTTTGACTTTCCCCGCACAATTCGCTGTGCCATGGTGGAAGGCGAAGTCAGAAACGCGCTTGCGATTTCTTCCGTAGACAAGCCACACACTTCGCGTAAAGTCAGTGGAATCTGTACCTGGGGTGCAATCGCCGGGTGACAGCAGGTAAAAATCAACCTCAGGCGGTCATCCTCGACCTCGCTGTCCGACCTGTCGGCATTCAGTCCGGCGATGCCTTCCAGTCTCTGTGACACTTCAAGTTGTGCCTCATCAAAGCGAACACGCCGACGAATATGATCAATGGCTTTGAAACGCCCCGTTGAAACCAGCCACGACCGGGGATTCGCGGGGATTCCATCACGGTGCCACTGTTCTACTGCTGCAGCAAAGGCTTCATGCATCGCCTCCTCAGCCAGATCGAAATCACCAATCAATCGGATTAACGTCGCGAAAACACGACGCGATTCGGTTCGGTAAACTTCGTCTACTTTCTCTCGAATTTCTGCAGAGGAAATCTCACTCATCTGACTTCTTCTTTGTTATCTCAGACAGCAACAGCGTCCTTGAAAATTTAATAGAAACGGCGAGTCAGTAAAGACGGACCGGAACTATTTTTCCTTGATGATCTTACTCAAGATCGGATGATTATCCCGAATATGATAGGATAATGCCTTGCGAGCCGACCGCCAGTCTTTCATGATCAAAGCGGTCAGAATGTCGCGATGCTGCCTGACCGTTTCGATAGCGGTTTCCCGATCCTGATCTTCCCAGTCAAACAGGATATCATAGTACCTGCCCTGTCGCTGAAAAAAGTCCTTGATGTAATAATTGCCCGCTTTTTCGATCAGATATTCATGTAAAGAATTATCGATCTGGACGGCTTCTTTCTCAGACTTTGGAATAATATTGCCGTCCAGAATCTTCTGCAGATCTGCTTCTTTGAGATGAGGTTTCGCCAGCTCCAGCGCTTTCAGCTCCAGCAGTTCCCGGACTTCGAGAAAGGCCTGCATGTCTTCCTGGCGGAACGGCCGGAGTCGCCAGCCACGCCGTGGAATATGATCCAGAATGCCGGTCCCTGCCAGGCGATTTAAGATAATCCGTAGCGAAGAACGACTGATCTTGTATCGCCGCGCCGTCACTTCTTCACGGATATCGATCGGCTCTCCCTTCAGACTGAGCTTCACAAAATCGTTTGTGATCACTTCAAACATGTCTGCCGGCGGCTCAGGCAACTCGGAAGTCTGCCCCTGCTTGAGAGGCTTGATCTGCTCCTCATTGCGAACCAGTCTGCGGTTCGCCCCTTTCTGTAACAGACCTTCCTCGACCAGCTCTGCCAATGCGATTCGCACCGGTGAGAAACTGACCTGGTAATGTTCCGCCAGTGATTCGAGGGTCAACTGGGCCGGCAGTTCCTGACCGCTCCGCAAGCGAATTTCCAGGTCATTCTTGATGTAATTCTTAAGAGACATGACGCGATTCTGAGACCAACCGTCTTTAGCTGTGAAGTGTTTAAGACAAGGCGGAACCTGTAATACTGGAACGAAAGAATACGGGCTCTCCTTCCGATCCAGTTTACAAATCATGCATTCGGTATGAAAGTCTACATCTTCATAAAAGCATAAATGCCAGTCTCAGAATACTGATCTCAGGTTCTCTTGTTTATACGCCCAGCTCTTCCCAGGGACCGGTTATCGCAAAGGTCACGCCTGGATGCTGAATATTGACAAACAGCCATTCCCCATCCGGGCTGAAGCAGGCCCCCGCCCATTCACCATCACTGAAATCTCCCGCCAGTGAGCCGTGCTGACCTGGCTTCAACTGTATGTTATTGACGGCGACCGTCTTCAATTCCCCTTTACGCGACAGGGCATGCAGACGCAGAGGTTTCAGGTCAGCATCTTCACACAGGATCAGTCCGCCTCGGGGACTGACTGTTAAATTGTCGGGACTGTCGAGGATCTCATGACTCGGCGATTGAAACACGAGTTCCAATGTGTGATCTTTGGGTGAGTAGGACCAGACCTGTCCCAGCCCCGCATCACCACCGTTGGTGCAGTTAAAGTACACAACTCCATCGCCAAACCAGCAGCCTTCCAGGCGACCGAACGTGGTTGCCCCTTTTTCTTTTCCTTGTGAATAAACGCCGAGCCCGTCTTCTTTTCCCGGGGTATTCCGACGCAGTGGATCTACAATATTAACCCACTCTGCTTCATAACGAATGCCGCGTCGGGCACCGGTCCGCAGATCGTCTTTGCCTTTGATCTTAATCATCTGCAGTCGGCCCCCTTTGGACAGAACTTCCGGTTCGTTCGGCAGGAAACGATAAAAGCCGGCAGTATCTCGGTCTTCAGTTTCGTAGATTGTTCCGTCAGCGGGATCAATGGCCAGCGCTTCGTGAACGAAACGCCCCAAAGCCATCAATGGTTCCACAGAGGCCTTCCCTTCTGCGGGAACTTCAAAGACCCAGCCATGATGCTTTTCATGCTCGTACTGGACATCCCGGAAACTCTCTTTCGGGCCAATCACCGTTTCCTCACAAGAGAGCCAGGTTCCCCAGGGAGTCGGTCCGCCGGCACAGTTCTGCACGGTTCCCGCCAGACTCGTCCAGCTCCTCAACCACTTGCCGGATTTGACATTGAACTGCAGATTGGCACAACCACCGCCTGCTTTGGGATCGAAGGTTAATTCAGCGGGTCCAAAACTTTTCGAACCTTTAATCTCGTGATTACGGCAAATCGTCACCACATCGCCGGTCTGGGAAATCACACCCATCCCGTCATGGCCTTCTGGCGTAATCACACCATCAGACATCACGTCCCCCACCCAACCGTAAGACTGGTACCGAAACCCTTCGGGCAGTTTTAATAAAGGCAATCCGGTGGTTTCATCTCGAACCGGGCTGAGACCGGAATCACTTTTCTCGATCCCCTTGGCTTCGACGGCAGACAGGAAACGGGAAAAGACAGTACCTGCTGCCGGAGCAGCAATCGCTGATTTAAGAAATAGACGCCGCGATGAGGATGTGCGCACGAGTCCCTCTGTGAAACTGAAAAGCAGGACATTGTGTCAGATTGTGGTTCCAACCAGAGAACCCGGGGATGAACTGGCACTTTTGCAAAATAATACAAGCAATTGTTAAGTTTTAATGAACAAACAATGAAGATCTCTGAATCCGTTCTTCTTATTCACATAACCAGAACTTCTTGAACAGATGCAGAGCTTCTTTGGGGGTCCCCTTTTCAGTAACTCAAATGCCCAGTAAGGCGTAATTTCTGCTGAAAACATTCAACTTGACCCGCTTCTGGCTTCCAGCATACTTCCCCTGTTTAATGCGTCGCGCGCGTTGGCCGTTTTTTCACAAAGGGAGAATGTATTCATGTCTGCTGTTTCTTCACCAATCAGGTCCCTGAAAATAAGGCCTTTTCGAAAAAGCGGCTCACCTCAGTCAGCATCCATTCACTCAATTTCTGTCGAATTCGTACCATTTTGCACCCTTTCTGGACCACTTTTACGCCAGATACGCGCCAGGTTACGCCAACCTGAGGACAATTTCGCACCTGCCTGATACAACCGGCCTGAAACTCAGCAATGAAATTCCAGTCTTTTTTCTGCAGGGAGAGGCTCAGCTGTCTGTTGAGCAGCACATCCGCTCCCCACGTATTTTCAGCCTGGGGAAATTCACGTCATTTTACCAGTTGCGCAGCAGCTGACGGAGATGAAAAACCGGAAGTACTATCAGAGCATCAAGCCAACTCTATCAGGGAGTAGCTAACTGAAATGCGGGCCTGTCTAGGGGCCTTTCGATGAAGGAAACGAGAACCCGGACTGGCGGACTCGTGAAGGTTGCTGCTGAGGTTGATCCCCGGCGTCCTTCAGCCCCGAACTTCCTTTCATGGCACCACTCACACCCAGTACTTCGGGATGGCGGGCAATCTTGTCGCTGAAAATGCGAATATCCCGGGCGATTGGCTCCAGATTATTCAGTAACACGGTCAGAGAACTGGCAGAACGGTTCATATTCCGATAGAGCTCCGGATCTGAGATGAATTTTTTCAGCGACCCATCTCCCTCGTTTAACGCACGTGAGAAGGAATTCAGTTCAGCCAGAATCGCGTCCAGTCGGGTCAGACTGCGATCCATTTTCACCACCATCGACTGACTGTGTTTGGCCAGCGGGTCGGTTACCTGGGAAAGATTATCCAGATTCTGCCCGGCCTTCTGCACTGCAATTTCGACAGAAGCAATCGTGCGTTGCGTACTTTCAATCATTGCCGGCATGGCTGCCATGGAACGTTTCAGGTTCTCCTGCTGCACGGGGTCAGCCACCAGCTGATTCACACTGGTCATCATCTGGTTCATCTTACGCATCGCCAGCGAAAATTCTTCCAGGGAAGTCGCAGCCCGTTCGATGACGACATCCAGATTGCCCTCTTTGGTCTCCATCAGGCGATTCATATTATTCGCTACCTTTTCCCATTCCTGGCTGGTCGCAGAAAAGGCATCGAGAGTTTTGGTCACCTGCTGTTCCATCCGATACACCATCTCCATCGGATCACTGGACTCCCGCCCGACCAGCCGATCCCCGGGGTTCAGGAAATCAGGACTGACACCAGGTTCAACCACGATTTTCGAGTCCCCCATGATGGAACTGACGATCTGCGGTCTGGCATCTTTGCGCAAGTGCTGTGATTCATTAATCGTTACCAGCAGCATGACTCCCGGCTTACTGTCGCTGGTGATTATCTTATCGACTTCACCAATCCGGATTCCATGCCGTACAACCGGGGTCCCCCGATGCACGCCGGAGATGGATTCGAACCGCATGGCAATCGTGTATTTTTTCTTCCACAGAGTTTCCAGCTGTCCGAACTGAAAAATCATCCCGGCTCCGGTGATCATTGCAGAAATCACAAACAGGCCTACGCGAAATTGAATCTGGCGGTCCGTCATTATTAACCTCTATTTCGATCTCGTCCTTGAGATCAATGTCTCTAGTCTGAATTTAAAACTACTTTTCCAGCTCGAAAGGGGACCGATCAACCGGCCTCAGCCATTTCCCGAATCCGATCACCCGCTTCACCATACACAAACTGGTGCACCCGTGGCGACTCAGACTGAAATGCTTCCTCTGCCGTCCCTTCAAAGACAATCTGTTCTTCGGTCGCGTTCAAGCGTGCCAGTGGATACAGCATGATAATCCGATCCGCAACTTTTTTAACGGTGCTCATATCGTGTGTCACCACGATACTCGTCACCGGGCGACTGGCACGCGTCTGCAGTATCAGTTCGTTAATCACATCTGTCATCACCGGGTCGAGCCCCGTCGTGGGTTCATCATACAGCATGACTTCCGGTGTCATTGCCAGTGCCCGTGCCAGTCCAACCCGTTTCTTCATACCGCCGGACAGTTGAGCCGGTTTTTTCTGGCTGATATTTTCTGACAAGCCGACTTCTCTTAACCGTTCGACGACGATCTGATCAATCTCTTCTTTTTTCAGGCGGGTATTCTGCTTCAATCCGAAGGCCACATTTTCGTAAACGGAAAGACTGTCAAATAATGCAGCCCCCTGAAACAGATAGCCGATACGCAAACGGTCACGATGCAGTTCACGAGGACTGCGATCCGCGATCGAGCGTCCATTCCACAGAACATCGCCTTCGGTAGGCTGCAGCAGGTTCATGATCATTTTCATGGTCACGCTCTTGCCACATCCACTCTCGCCGATCACGACCAGCGTTTCGCCCCGACGCACGCCGAATGAAACATCGCGCAACACCTGATGTGTCCCGAACTGGCGGGAAACATTCCGCAGTTCAATCACATAACCATCGCTGGCGACTCGTTCACTCATAATCAACTTTTCTCTGTTCGTAGTCGAATTGTTACGTTAGCGGATCACACCCGGATAAACGGTCTGCATGAAGTGATAGAAATTCACGATCGTCACCCCCAGCAGGAAGTCCAGAATCATGATCACAATGAAGGAGTACACAAAAGCTTCCGTCGCTGCCTTACCTACTCCCTCTGCACCGGCACCACAGTGGAAGCCTCGATGACAGGAAATCAGCGAAATCGCTGCTCCAAAAAAGAAACTTTTGAAAATGCCCCCCAGGACATCGTAGGCAAAAACAAACTGCTCGGAATAATGCCAGTAATAAAACGAATCCACGCCCAGGATCTGAGTACTGAAAAACCAGCCCCCCAAAATTCCGACCGCGTCGGCCACAATCGTTAAGAGCGGAATCAGCAGACAGCAGGACAGAAAGCGAGGCACCACGAGATAATGAATCGGGTCAGCCCCCAGTGCGCGCAACGCGTCGATCTGCTCGGTAACCCGCATTGTTCCCAGTTCCGCTGACATCGAAGTCCCCACGCGCCCCGCCAGCATGATCGCCGCAAGCACCGGCCCCAGTTCTTCTACGAGCGAAATGGCGATTACGGCACCAATCTGATTTTCCAGATGCATTAATTTAAACTGATCATACGACTGGACTGCCAGCACCATGCCGATGAATCCCCCGGTGATCAGAATCACGGGAATGCTCTGGATCCCGATATGGTACATGCACGACCAGAGATTGCTTCGGGGAGGCAGACGGGTAATGATCCAGCCCAGCATCTCCCAGCCAAACAGAAACAGATCACCCAGCAGACAGACCGTATTAATCACTCCACGTCCCAGACCATGGATCAGGGTGTCTCGAGGGACTGAAGGAGAAGCCGAAGACATTAATTCTTTCCAGTTCAGACTTTAGACTGTGTCCAGTTTTCCTGTAGCGTCTCCAGGTCCATTTGGACCGAGTATATTAGATTGATAGACGCTATGGTTAAATGTGATGCGTTCTAGCATTCACTTGCAACAAAATTCCGCGAGCCGGAGGTTACTGGATTTTGGGATTTGAATCGAGACCATTTCTTCATTGCCGGCTCAATTCACAAACGGAGCGATTTTCTGGTGGAAGGACACATTTTTGGAGTTGAGTCTTTCCGTCTGACCTTTTCTCCTGATAAAATGCATCAAGATCAGTTGAATTGATAAATTGGGGTGTATCTCCAAGCCACATATTGATTTAATGCACGTCAGTCTCACGAGATGCCGGTCGAACCGGTCCCTCTGACGAGGATGTGCTGCCCACTTTGACACCAAATCCGATGAACAACAGAGAAAGTAAGGATAGGTAAAATGAGATTTTTTTCTGTCGCGCTGATTTCCGTTATCTCGCTCACCCAGGTTGCAGACCTGTCAGCCGAGGATAAAAAAACCAACCCCGCCACTGAGCAGGCTAAAGCCAAAATCATCGCCGCGGGTGGTTCCGTCCTGGAACTGGCGCAAAATGATGACCGACTCGAAATCGCCTTTCATCTGTCAGACCAGAAGATTACTGATGAGACCCTGAAAACTCTCGCGGGGCTTTCCAATGTCGCCTCACTCAATCTGCGAGGTACCGAAGTGACTTCCGCCGGTCTGGCACAGCTGCAGCATCTGAAAGACCTGACACATCTGCATCTGGAAAAAACAAAAATCAATGACGCGGGTCTCAAGCATCTGCAGCAGCTCCCCAACCTGGAATATCTGAACCTGTATGGCACGGATATCACCGACGCGGGACTTTCCCAGTTGAGTTCACTGAAAAAACTCAAACGACTTTATGTCTGGCAGACGAAAGTCACACGTCCTGCCGGCCTGGCACTGCAGGAACAGATTACCGGCCTGGAAGTCATCGGTATGCCGGAAGAACCCAAACCGGTGGCTGCTGAAAAACCAGAACTTCCCAAACCGGTAGAAAAGAAACCTGAAGAAAAGAAACCCGCTGAGAAAAAGCCAGCCGAGAAAAAACCGGAACCCAAAAAAGAAAAGAAAGAAGAGCCCAAACCGGCTGAAAAGAAAGCGGAGAAAAAGTCCGCTGAAAAACCAGCAGAAAAAAAAGAAACTCCCAAACAACCTGAGAAAAAAGAAAAATAAGCAATCTGAATTACCAGACAGAAAAACGCAGGACTTTGACAGTTCTGCGTTTTTTTGGCTTCACACTTTGAGAAGTACACATACGTTACGAGCAACATGCTCACTTCTTCTTTTATTTTTCCTTTTTGAATGAGTTCCAATGAAACAAGCAGCACAAAATCCTGATCTTCCCTGGCCACTCAATCAGAACACGGAATTGATCGGTCTGATCTCCAGCATCTCGGGAGAGCATAAAAAAACTGTCACATCGAAGCTGCTTCAGGAAGAAAAATGCCTGGGATGGAATGTGAGAACAGAGCTTAAGAAAAGTCAATTAACTCCTCATACCTGGAGTGAGGGACTCATTCAGTTCTATGCAACAACGAATGCATTTCTTTATGAAACTTCCGTCTGGAATCGCAGACCACTCAAGCAGGAAATCAGGAACTGGATCTGTGATTACCTGAAATCCAGCTTTCCCCAGCCACTGAAAATACTTGCCTTTGGGGATGGACTGGGATTCGACAGCCTGCAATGGTCGAGTACGAATCATGATGTTACTTACTTCGAAGTTTCAGCGGACTGCATTTCTTACGCACAGCAAGTCTTCCAGAACAATTCAGCTGAAATCAATATGATCCAGTCGCTGGCAGAACTCGAACCGGATTCTTTCGATGTGATTATCTGCCTGGATGTGCTCGAACATGTCCCTGAACCGAGTGAAATCCTCGCTGATTTCACAAAGTGGCTCAAAGTTGATGGCCTGTTAATTGCGAACTCTCCTTTTTTCCTGGTACACCCTAATTATTCAACCCATCTGAAATCCAACCAGAAATTCAGTGGTTGTTTGAAGCTGTATACTCAACTCGGATTCCAACCTGTCTGCAGCCGTCTGTTCTGGGATCCCATTGTGCTGAAAAATACCAGAGACACTTCAATTAAGCCGAAAATCCCCTGGGGTGTCAGACTGGGAGGCAGGCTTCTCGCCAGCGGGCGAGGCAACGCTGGAAAAATCCACTCTTATATAGCACGACTAAAGTCTCGGGGTGAATCACACTGGGTCGATGATTTGAATCAACTGCTGGCACTGGAAGAAGCAGGTTCGCTGGAATAGTTGCCTGCATGAAATCAACCAGTCGTTGAGACGAGTTCAGACAATTGATGAATTCTGCTGTCTAATCTGTTTCTCGTTGTGAACAGTGACCTGGTAAGGCTCATAGTGCACAATCTGAATCTGAAACGGCGCGGTCGCATTATAGACGACGCCTCGCCAGCGAATGCGTTCTGTTCTTCTGGCTGCTAACAAAGCCGCACAATACACGAGTAATGTCGGTATCAGGAAAAATACAGCGACAATCGGCAGGCGATCCACTTTCGTTCCCCGTTGCGCGATCAATTGTCTGATCTGCAAATCCAGACGGAATACCGCATAACCTACAGACCCGCTGGCAAAAGCAACGACGCCGAGAATGATCCCCACCCAGAGCAGATTACCCTCATACACAAACATCACCAGTTGCGCAATCAGGATCATCTCAGCGACTGCTGACAGCAAACCGAGGGCACTAATAAACAACCAGCGGGAATGATAAAACCGGGCATTCATTAACTGCCGGGTCATGAATTGAAAACAGGATTTCAGAGACGTCGATTCTTCATTGACCATCGTAACAGCCGGAACAAACTCCACCTGCTGATCAAGTTGCGCCGCCAGCGTGTTCAAACACGTATCTTCCCACATCATCTTCGACCAGGACTCTGCCAGCCGGGGGCTGCGAAAAATACGACCGCTGATCGCGACAGAACCTCCCCAGACAATCTCTACCGCCAGCATCTGAATTACGGCTGCGGAATTCCAGATATACCGCACCAGGGTTCCCACATTCGCTTCGCGAGGCGCGTACCATCTGATCCCGGAAGCAACGCCAACCTGCTCGTCCTGCAGAGGCTGTACCAGATCCCGCAGCCAGGTCCGGTGAGGAACTACATCGGCATCCAGCCAGGCGACCACTTCGATATCATCCGAGAGATCTGATAAGCCCTGGAGCAATGACTGATTTTTCAACCCGCAGTCCTCTCTGCGTGAATTGAGCACACTGACCTGACAATGAGGATGACTGTGTGATTCCAGATACTGATTCACAAACTCAAAAACAGGATCTTCCGCATGGTCCACAATGATTTTCACTGAATATGCCGGATACTCCTGATTGAGCAGCCCTTCCAGGCAATTGATTAAAAACGGGTCATTCCCCCTCAATGGGAGAAGCACGACGGCGGGAGGCTGATATGAATTCGCTTCGGTACTGGCTTGATTCTGCTCATAAAACCGGAGACAACTCCGTCCCCAGTAAAGATACATGACACCAAAGTACACGAGAATCAGGAGGCATGGGATTGCCAGAAATTGCATTCAATTGGCCCTTGAAAGTTTAACTGCCAGCACAATTACGGAACGAATCGGATTCGTCAGGAGAGAGGCTCTACTCAGCCAGGAATTGCGCTATTACTGACAGGACAGAGGGCGGGACCCGTGTTCACTCAGCATCCTACATCGCCCTGTAAGACATTGCAATCAGCAACTGGCGGAACGGTGGTCAGGATACTGAAACCCGTTTTCTCAGGCGGCAAAACCGGATCTTTATCGGGAACGCTCTCCTGCCAGATCATGTCTGCCTGCCCTGAACTGCCGTCAGGACACCGATTTCCTGCAAACCAGTTTGCGCAAAATTTTTAATCCGATCAACAGCTTGATCACACCTGCAGAAAAAGCATGCTACAATACGGCCTGAGCTACGACTGGAATTTCACCAGTAATATTGATGAGCAACTTAAGATTCCATTCCCAAATGATAAGTCAGGTTCAACCGGGGAGAGGGCTGCATTGGAAATTACACACCATCAGGAAATCGTCGCACCGATTGAAATCGTTTTCAGCTATCTTAATGATGACGAGAAAATGAAACTCTGGATGGAAGGTCTGGAATCGATTGACTATCCCAAGGGAAAAAAAACAGAAAAGCGTGTGGGAAATAAATTCATCCATACCATTAAAGAAGGGCTGAATACCCAGACTTACAAGGGAATTATCACGGCATATGAACCACCGTCGCTGCTCGCTGTGAAACTGGCTCATCCCGCGCATCGAATGGAAGTCACCTATGAACTGACGGCATACGGCAGAAAAACGGAACTGGACTATCACTGTGAACTGGTTTTTCCATCCTTGTTCCATCGCCTCATGGGAGTCTCATTCAGCTGGTTCACAAAGCGAATTCTGAAGTCACAGATGGCAAAACTCAAGCAGCTCGCAGAACAGGAATCGGTCCGGCGTGCCCCTCCTGCAGTTTAATCACTTTTTCTTCTTGTCCTTGCCTTTAGTTCTGGCTGCCAGCTCTGCAGGAGTTTCGGGCCCCAGGTGATACAGTCGCGCTGTCTTGTCAAAGCAGGCCACACACATCCGTAAACCATCAGGATGGAAATCCAGATCGTAAGGCACACTTTTAACCTTTTCCGAGGCGAAGGGCTTGTCTTCTCCTGGTTTCCAGAACCAGATCATCCCCGATGAATTTCCACCAACGGCTGCGATGAAATCATTTTCGGGATGAAAGCGGACACCCCAGCAGGTCCCTTTAAAATTATCATCAGGTGTCATCACCGCCAGTCGCTTGCCGGTCACCCAGTCAAACAGAATGACGGTCGGTATTCCGATGCCGGCAAAAGCATTTGAAACTTCACCGATTCCACAGATGGCAAAATATTTTCCATCCCGGCTGATATCCATTCCACGGACCCCGCCGATATGTCCATGAAATGTCGTATCATATTTATAAATCGCACTTCCGTCGAAATTGCGCACCAGTTCACCGGTTTCGACATCCCACTGTTTCAGATTCCCCCGTAAATCCCCTGAAATCAGCCAGCGGCCACTCGGGTGAAATTTCACGTTATAGACTTGATATTCATGGCCTGCAAAAGTCTTGATCAGCTTCGCCGTATTGACCGACCAGAGTTTCACCAGACAGTCATTTCCCCCTGTCGCGACCAGCGATCCATCGGGGCTGATGGTCACTCCGCGTACGTAACCTTTATGAGCTGCAACCAGATGTTGTGGCTGGGGATGTTCCGCCTCAAGATCCCACCAGGCGATCTTTCCTTCATAGGCGCCCGTGATCAACAAGGGGTTAGAATGGCTGATATCAAATCGACGCACCCAGCTCTGATGTCCCAGCAGTTCCGTATTCTCGGCACTCACCAGGTCCCAGCGATTAAAGGCCGATCCCTGTGCTCCTGCGAGCAGGTAATTTCCACTGGAGTCAATCTTACAGGAATACAAAGGACGCGAATGGGTAAACGCAGCCACTTCACGAATTCGTGACGGATCTGCAGCAGGCGGCTGCTCGCGAAAAAGTTTGACGAATTCCTGAAACCGACTCTCGTTCGTCTTCTGTTCCGCCAGTTTTTTTTCGGCGGCGGTAAGCTGCTTTTTCAACTCTGCCTGTTGCTTCTGCTTCTCAGGCAGCGACTGTTCCAGCATCTTTACCTGCTGTTCCAGTTGCTTCAGTTCCTGCGACACGGTATCCGCTTTCAGTTTCGCGGCTTCAGCCGATTCATCTGATTGATCGTCGGTCTTTTTGTCGTCTGATTTCTTCTCGGAAATCGCTTTCAGTTGCTGTTGCAGCAGTTTTAAGGCATCCGTTTCGGTTTTGATCTGCTGCTTTGCTTTTTGAATACCGGTCTGAATCTGACTGACTTCTGAGTCTGCCTGCTTCAGACTTTCGGCGATCTGATTCACGGCGTTCGCTTGAGTTTCAGAAAGTTTTGCTGCTTTGGCCGCATCCAGTTCCGCAAATTTCGAAGCGGCCGGCAAACGCGTCGGTCCATGATTGAGAATTGGCTTGACTGCCTGCACTGGTGATTCGTTGGCAGCCGTTTTATCAGCAGGTTTATCTGCCGCCAATAGCAGCGAAGCCGAACAACACAGTACCGCCACTGCCTGCAAAGATATGTTTTGAAACCGCCGCACTGGTAATCCACTCACGCCAGAATCTCCTTGATTGCTTCCGTCTTGGGATCGGCTTTCGCAATTGGTTGACCGTTGGGATAAAATTCTTCCGAGGAATCCAGTCCGACCGCCTGATAGTAAGTGTGGAACAGATGCCCGCCATTGACTTCACGATCGATCACTTTAGTGCCGGTTTCATTGGTCTTGCCGGAAACCGCTCCCCCTTTGATCCCGGCCCCGCCGACTGCGATGGACCAGGCTGTTCCCCAGTGGTCTCGGCCGATACGTGAATTAATTCTGGGAGTGCGGCCAAATTCGCACATGCAGATAATCAGGGTATGCTCCAGCAAACCACGATCATAGAGATCTGAGATAAACGTCGCGAAAGGACGATCGAATTCACCCAGTTGCTCGATATGAAAATTGAAATTCTCGGAATGAGTGTCGTAGTTCGTATGACCGACTTTGACAAATGTCACTCCTTTCTCAATCAACTGTCGCGCCATCAGACAGTGTTGACCGAAATCATGCTTGCCGTAACGTTCCACGTCTTTGTCAGAAAAATGACTGAAGTCAAAAATATCCCGCCGGGACATCAACGCCGCTGCCTGATCGAACGATTCATTATAGACTTCGGTATGTGCCGTCTTGCGTTTCTGCTCAAATCGCTGACTGACCTTACTCCGCAGATTACGTCTGAGCACATCCCGCTCTGCCGTCATGGAAGAATGCATTTCCAGATTCGCCGGTGCCCTCCCACCTGACAGCACCAGTGGTGCATGACGGGGTCCCAGGAACGTAGCTTCCTTCGAAGAGCCCCCCGCCCCCACTGAGATATATCCCGGCAACGGACTGTCGGGGGGTGACAGATGGCTGGAAAATGAAGAACCCAGATAGGGATAGGCAAAACCAGGCTGTTCTTTCCGCCCGGTCTGCATGATGTAGGCCCCTTTGCCATGGTTATTTTCTTTGGTGTTGATTCCCCGGACCAGTGCCAGATGATGCATCTGCTGTGCTGTATAAGGCAACAGTTCGCTGATCTGCACTCCAGGCGCAGAGGTGGAGATCGCCTGGAAAGGGCCTCCCGTTTCCGTGCCCGGCTTGGGATCCCAGGTCTCCAGTTGACTGACTCCACCGGAGAGCCAGAACACCACCACCTGCTTTTGCTGAGCAGCCAGTTTTTTTGCTGCCTGAACCTGGGTCATTCCTCCAAAGCCAAGCATGCTTAATGCACCAGCGGCTGAGCCCCCGATAAAAGAGCGACGCGTCAGTGATTCATGTGATCCACAAGCATAGTTACAACGCATTGTCACATCCTCTTCCTGAATTCCTTAAGACTGACTGAAGTTGAATCAACCCGATCAGTGATTAAACCGAAACTCTGACGACATTAATAACGCCCAGACCAGATCGGTAATGATCTCAGCCCGATCCTTGCCTGTTTTTCCTGACAGCAGGCCCGTCACTTCCTCAGTTTCGGCCTGGAGTGGATGTCTCGTTAAGACACTGAGGTACAATTCCTCTGACAGCTGAGCGGATTGATCCACTGGGATTTTCATGAGTCGATCGGCTAAATTTCCCGTCCGCGCCGGCAGGATTACCTGAATCCGCTGATCGTTAGACAGATATAAAATCTGATCTGCAGTTGCCTCGAATTCTTTAACAGTTTCGCCCGGCACGCCGCCGAACAGGGAGACAAACTGGCGTTCATAACCCAGCAGATTTTTTCGTAGTGTTGCTTCACTCAACTTCTTATTCAGACTGTTCCGATGCACTTCTGCCAGCCCGGTTGCTTCCATGACTGCCCAGGCATACTGTTCCGGGTTCAAAGGCTTCAGCAACGCGTGAGTGAATTGCGCATCGGACAGATCTTTTGCAGATTTATCCTGAAACAGCTCGTTGGCACTCGACCGCTGATAGGTTTCACTCAAAACAATTTCGCGCAGATACCATTTCAGATCATAGTCGTGTGTTAACAGTTGATCGGTCAGTACATCCAGCAGTTCCGGATGCGAGGGAGGATTATCTGAATGGTCCGCATCGAGCGGATGTACAATTCCCCTTCCCAGCAGCATCGCCCATAACCGATTCGCCATTGTCCGCGCGAAGCGGCGATTCTCTTTTGTAATCGCATCTCCCAGTTGAGCACGACGACTGTATTTGGGAATCGGTCGTACGTCTTTGGCTGGTTTGACTTTGTACTCTTCTCCCTTTTTGAATGCGGGTTCAGGAATCTTTTTGCCCTCAAACACCGCAGGCAGTGTCGTCTCAGGACCTTTGGATGTCTTATCGCGAACCTCAAACACCGATTCAAATTTGACTTCGCCTTCTGCTTTCTCTGCAAAGATCGTCTGCTTTTTCTTTTTGTCGGTAAACACAAAACTGCGAACCAGAAATGCCGAAATCCCGTAGTAATGATCCTGCTTCCAGTCTTCTACTTCCGGGTGATCGTGACATTGAGCACATGTCAGATCTGCTCCCAGAAAGATGCGACTGATATCACGCGTCAGCTCGTCTACCTCGCCGCTGCGAGCCAGATAAAATCGGGCCTCCGCCTGATGCGCTTTATCAGAGCCATCCGCAGCAAGGATTTCGCGTACCAGTTGATCCAGAGGTTTGTTCTCAGCGACGGAAGACCGCAAGTATTCTTCCCACGCGCCGACGTCAATATACTTTTTATTCATCCGCTGCATCAGCATCACGTCCAGACGCTGTGACACAAAGCGGGCGTACTCGGCAGAGTTCAACAGTTGATCAACCAATACCACACGCTTATCGGGACGCTGATCATTCAAAAAAGCCCGCGTCTGTTCGATGGTGGGTATCCGCCCTGTCAGATCGAGATAAATCCGTCGCAGAAATTCAGCATCATCACTTAAAGGAGAGGCCAGCTGCGTGTAGTCTGCGGTTTGACTCTGGATGAGTCTGTCAATCGTCTCATGCAATGGTGGGCCTGCAGGCAGACTCGGCTTTTTTGCGACCAGTGGTTCAATCGCAGGTTGAGACAGTTCTGCAGCCAGGACGGAAATAGAACGTGCCGGGAGGAAGAATACTAACAGCAGCAAAACGTAAACTCGCATGTTCGCGCGAAACATGGGGCTCCTTTCTTCCGTTCTCTGCAATGTCTTTCAGATAGACTGGCTATCTGAGGCGGGACGTAGCAAAACTGATTCAGTTTCAATACGTTGTGGGAAGTCTTAACACATAGGTGGGTGTTTATTTATCGTCTATTGTGGCCCCGTGGCTCCACTCCGTCAAGTACAATCCGCAGATCTTACTCAGCTTTACCCATTCCCGGAAAAGAGATGAACGCACGAAAACGGTGCCTGACAGCACGTTTCTAACGATCCGTTGCTTCGGCTGGCAGAGTTTCTGAGACCGGTGAAAGATCAAAACAGGCAGCCATTTCGCTGTTTCGTACAAACAGTTTCCCCTGGGCCAGAGCAGGATGATTCCAGGTCTGGCCGCTGAGTGCCTGCAGTTTCGCAACCTGCGAATACGCCTCCAGATCCGCTTTGACCAGTTCCACACTGCCATCTTCAGCCAGAATCAGCAGCATCGAGCCTGCCAGCAGCATCTGACCATAACCATAACGCCCTTTTTTCCACTTGCGTTTGCCGTTTTCCAGATTCAGGCAGGTGAGAATCCCTTCATCCAGCCCATACACGTAACCAGCATGCATTACGGAGGAATTGAATTTCAGTTTAGGACTCTTACTCGCCCAGACCTGAGTCACTTCCCACTCATCACCGGTTTTCTTGATTGACAGTCGCGCCGAACCAAGCCCATATCCGGAACCAATAAAAACTGAGGACTCATCAATCACAATGGGCTGGGCGGCGTTGACACCCGCCTGGTTTTTCCAGGGGAAGAACCACAATGACAGTCCGTCTGCCGGCGTAAAACTTTCCAGCCCTTCCGCATGAAACACCAGGATCTGAGGCACTCCCTGTAATTCTGCCAGTTGAGGAGAACTATAACTCGATTTCCGGCTGCCACTCGTCCAGACCTGCTCGCCGGTCTGTTTATTAAAGGCAATGATCGAACGAGGATCCAGTTCAGAGGAATCCACGGCGAGCCCCTGGTTGACGATGACCAGGTTTTCCCAGATCAAGGGAGAACCGGACATCCCCCACTGCAGATTGTTCTGATTCTGTTCTTTGAGCAGATCATGGGTCCAAACGACGCTCCCGGTGGCTGCTTCGAAACAATGCAGCACTCCCGTGCCTCCCACTGTGTAGAGAAATCCCTGATCAAAAGTCGGCGTCGCCCGTGGTCCGACTCCCCCCAGTGCCTCTTCAAAGCGTACTTTATCTTCAGAAACCCAGACTTGATTTCCAGTCAACGCGTCATAGCAGACGACGACTTCGACATCGCCTCGCTGCTCCTGCGTAAAAGCCCGGTCGCCGACAATGCAGAAAGAGCCCCAGCCTGCGCCGACAGGATGTTTCCAGAGCAGTTCCGGCGGCTGCTGCTTCCAGTCGGTTCGAATTGACTGTGCGTCGGCAATTCCATCCCGGTTCATTCCCCGATAGCCGGGCCAGTCACCAGGTACGACTTCCAGAGCCCGCGTCGTGGTATTCGATTTTTTATTGGAGCTGTTTTCGATCTGATTGAAATACGCTTTCGCCCGCTCTTCAAGAGTCGGCGAGAACCGGAATTGAAAGCGGGGGACCATATCCCCTTCAAAACTTTCTACGCGTAACAGTCCAAAAAACAGAACGAATACCAAAGCAGCGCCGCCGAGCCCCTGGAACCGTCTCTTCCAGGCAATTCCCGAAAAAAACAGCCACCAGATGATTAAGCCCACAAAGATATTACGAATCCCTTCATAGACCGAGAACACCTGATAAGTCCGGTCTGGTGCCAGTCGAAACCAGTTAAAAAAAATCGCAGCGATTCCGAGCAGCAGAATCGCCAGTCCCCACTTCCAACGAAATTTCTGTCGGGGAGTCTCAACATTGGTTGCCTGAACCGTTTCAGTTTCGGGAGGCGGCCCGCTCTCAGTCATTGATCAGTCCCGTTATTTTTTAAACAGGCCCACATAGGCTTTGACAATACTGGAGGCTGGCTCAAGATCGGATTTCACAATCCGCGCCAGTGGTGCATAGATGACTTTCACAGATCGGGAAAAGGGAGGAAACTTCATCTTCCCTTCGATCCAGACCAGTGGTCCCGCCAGTAAGAAATACAGCATCAGGAATGCAGCGGCGCACATTGAGGCCACACCTGCTTTTTGCAGGATGGTGGTCTTTTCCGTATCGGAAACCGGTGTCAGGCTCGAATTCACTGGCGCATTCATCGTTCAACTCGAAATTGAGATTAACTCCATAACAGTCTTACCCGAAACCCGCATGAGGCGTTTCAGGAAATACCTGAAATGAATCAGAGCCGACTATTTTTTACGGAAGGCAGGCAGTTGCTGACCGGTCTCCCGATCAAATTCATCCGGTCGGCGGGTGCGCGGCAGTCGGTCATGAGTTTCTTCCTGCCATTGATCGAGGGCCGTGCGCAATTCCTGTTGAACTTCCGCATACTCCGGATTCCCCGCCAGATTGTGTAATTCATGGGGATCTGCTTCTACGTCATAAAGTTCCACTTCCTGTCGGGGGACCTGAAAACAGCTTTGCTGATCTTCGTTCAGTTTCCCGGCTTCTCGCAACTTCAGCATTTTGACGTAGGTATCACTGCGGACGGCATCAGCAGGAGGGGTTCCCGGAATGTCTGTGTAGAAATTCCGAATATACTTATAGCGCGGCGATCGAACGGCGCGACCAAAGTCTTCAAAGTCATGCCAGTTGTGTTCCGCAAAAATCAGTCCGCGAGTCGTTGCTTCCGGATTCTTTAACAGTTTGCGGAAACTTTTTCCCTGATAGGTTTCCCCGAGTGGCAGACCCGCCAGTTCCAGGACGGTCGGCGCGAGATCAACCGAGCTGACCAATGAATTACAGACGCTCCCCGCTTTCACTTCAGCGGGCCAGGTAACAATGAAGGGAGTTCGAATTCCACTGTCATACACGGTTGTTTTGCAACGGGGAAAAGGCCGCCCGTTATCACTCAGAAAAACAATCACCGTGTTGGAAGCCACCTTCTGGGCGTTCAGCTCTTTGCGTACATTGCCGACGACGCCATCCAGCCGCGTAATCTCGTCATAGTATAAAGCCAGATCACCGCGCACCTCCGGGGTGTCAGGCAGATAAGGGGGCACGATGACTTCGTCATTGGTATGCGGTCGGTCAATAATATTCCGCTGATAAGGACGATGCGGATCAGTGAAGGCAAACCACATGAAAAATGGTTTGTCTTTCGGCCTCTGCTGCAGCGTCGATACCCACTCGTTCAACTTCGTCGTCACCAGATCGAACTTGCTTTCCGTGGGAGTTCCCAGATGCCACTTCCCGGCAGAAGCAGTATAGTATCCGGCTTCTTTCAGTTTCTCGACAAACGTCACCTGGCTGGCGGGGAGAGGCAGATGCAGCTGGTGCGCTCCCGTGCTATGGGGATAGCGGCCGGTAATGATGCTGGCGCGACTCGGGCTGCAGGAACTGCAGGTTAGATAGGCATGATTAAACTTCATGCCATCTTTAGCCAGCTGATTCAGATTGGGCGTCTGAATTTTGGGATGACCATAGGCACCGCAGTCATCCCAGGCCATGTCATCCGCAATAAAGACAATAAAATTGGGTTTTGCCGTCGGCTGCGTTTGCGCTGAAACTTCCCCCTTCCACCCCATGAATACCAGTACTGTCATCAGGAAGCATTTCAACGGCATCAGTCGCATATCGGTCTCTTTATCAACTTAAAATGGATTCGTTCAAGGCAGGATACGAGCACGTTCTTCAGGGGTTGGCATCCGGCAGGTTTCATGTTTTCCAAACAGACGATAGCGCACACTCGCAATCAGTCGGTACCCCAGGTTCCGGATCGGAAGTGGAATACACCACAACAGCCAACCATAGAGATTCCAGGGAAATCCCAGCAGCCATAACAGCCTGACGACTGCCGCTGATCGACGATAACAGCGAGCCCCATCCACGGTCCGGAAGACAACGGTATCGACACTGGCCAGATCCTGCTCACTCAGTAATTCCCGAGCAGTCTCCCCCTGCAGCGGTGCATAATACAGACGGGCCTGCCGATCCCGCGCCATCGCAAAATCGACGCTGGAATTACATAAACCACACACGCCATCAAAAAACAGAATCGGCTTCTCGGTCAAACCGGATGCCCCCGTCTCTTCCGTCTGGAAGTCTGCAGCAACACGGGAGATCGGACTGTTCGAATCGATCGTGGTCACTGTTTTTTTCATGTGATTTCGTTTCTCAATCTGAAACACGGTCCAGCCTGCCGAAAAAACGTACTTCACCTGTAATATTATACGTTATAAGCATTTATCTCCAGTCGTATTTTACCGCATTCAGCGGAATCCCTGCAAAACACTCAGCCTGCTACCTGGCTTACGTCCCGTTGACTCAGAATCATTGAATACTTCTGTCGTTTCCTCAAAATGAACGCTAAAATTAAGGCAGTCATCCTGCCGATTCAAAATAGAGAAGGTTTTCCACACATTGATTCCGGTTAAGAGTTCCATGCAGCAACAATCCCCCCATTCCGATTCGCAGACTCACTGGAATCAGGGACTGGGTGTCTCCACGCTGGTTCATCTTTTAATCATCGGCAGTCTTTCCCTGTTCTTCGAACATCAGCTGGGAACGCGGTTTCCGGCGGAATCCGATGTCATCCAGACGCGCTGGGCGCCACCACAAAAGCAGCTCGAATCAGAATCCCTGGAACTGATCCCGGTCACGAAACGCAAAGAAAGCGCCAGCAATTCAGCCCTGCTATCGAAATTACCCCCCATCACAGAGCGTAGATCCGCGCCTGATACGGAATCAAAATCGTCTTATTTACAGGGTCCACTCCCCCAGGTGACACAGTATGAAGAGTCGCTGACGACAAAATACGGTTCCGAAGTGGTCGGCGCACTTTTGACATCGACAGCCCTTGGAAATGCAGCTGATGGTTCCGGGGCGGGAAATGGGAACGGGAAATTCTTCGGGATTAATCCCCAGAGTAAAAAAATCGTTTATGTGGTCGATTCCTCCAACAGCATGAATTTTCCCCATGAAAGTGAGGGAAAAACCAGACTGGGACGTGTCAAAATCGAACTGGCCCGCGCCATTCACTCCCTGAACGAAGACCAGGAGTTTTTTGTGATCTTCTTCAGTGACGTGGCCATCCCCATGCCCGCACGGAAGTTGCAACCCGCTACGAAGGAGGCAAAACAGAGATACCTCAACTGGGTTGCCCGAGTACCCGGCATCGGCATGACGGAACCATACCAGGCATTGCTGCTGGCTCTGAAATTACAGCCAGATACGATTTACTTTCTGACGGACGGTCAGTTTGACCCTGTGATCGTGAAGTCCTTCAATAAACTGGCGACACAGAAATACCGCAATCAAAGGATTACGGTGAATGGCATTTGCTTTGGCAGCCTGGAAGGAGAACAGGCCATCCGGGAACTGGCTGAGAATCATTCGGGAACATTCACCTTTATTCCCTGATTTCACAGGCAAGTCGGAACAGGCATACACTAGCCCACGCCTCTCGTAGATTCTTTAGAGCCATTCAATATCTAAGTCTTTACAGATAAATACTTTTTGGAATAGTATGCCCCTTGCTTTTCTATCACACTGTTTTTTCGCGTGATATTTTCAGTCCCACTTCGCCTTCTTGAGAAGTGAGCACTTTGATTGCTTTTCTTTCAATTAAGTTTCCCGCGCCTGTTAACCGAATCAGCCTGATTGAGTATCAGACGATTTCAACAAGCCGTTAGAATATCTGGATCGCTCAACAACATGAATTCTACGATCACCGCAAAAACGGAACCCCATAAACGCGGTGTACGCAAAGGGACACTGAACTCCCCTTCCTTTCTGGCTCTACTGGGAACTCAGTTTCTGGGAGCGATGAACGACAATATGTTTCGCTGGTTCATCATTCCCATTGCCAAACCGGAGATTGGTGATGCGAATGCCCTTTCTCTGGGACTGGCCTGCTTCACACTCCCTTATCTGCTGCTCGCCAGTGTCGCCGGTTATCTGGCAGACCGTTTCAGCAAACGCACGGTGATCATTGCCTGTAAAGTCGCAGAAATCATCATCATGATTGCAGGAGTCGGCGCTGTTCTGATTGGCAATATCTATCTGCTGTTTTTTATTGTGGCCCTCATGGGCTGTCAAAGTGCGCTCTTTGGACCTGCCAAATTCGGCAGCATTCCCGAAATGCTGCGCGATAATCGTCTCTCGCGCGGCAACGGGATCATGGGTCTGACGACCGTTGTCTCATCAGCCATGGGATTCATCGCCGGCAATTATCTCTACCATATTACTCAACCCAGTCTGTCTGCTCCCGGTACGTTTGGCGATATCAGCTTCGCTGCTTTTACACTGGTCGGAGTTGCTGTACTGGGAACTCTCACCAGTCTGAAAATCAGGAAACTGGAACCGGCTGCCCCTGATCGAGGCTTTCCCTTTAACCCTGCCAAAGAGACCTGGCATCAGATGCAGTTGCTCACCAGCAGTACTCCTCTGCTGAGAACTGCTTTAGGTGTCGCTTTTTTCTGGATGCTGGCTTCGCTGGCACAGATGAACGTCGACACGTACGGCATCAACGAACTGAATCTGACACAAAAAGATATCGGCCCGCTGCTGGGGATCCTCGTCTTTGGTGTGGCACTGGGCAGCATGCTGGCGGGTATCTGGTCTTCCGGACGGATCGAACTGGGAATTGTGCCACTGGGAGCCGCGGGCATCGTCGTGACATCGCTGTTACTCTACTTTACTGGAAACAGCGTCATCCCCGGATCTGAGTCGAACTCACAACTGCTCTACGGCCTCTCTCTGTTGTGGCTGTTTCTGCTGGGGGTCAGTTCCGGACTGTTTGATATTCCGCTGGAAACATTTCTGCAGCACCGCAGCGACGTTGAAACGCGGGGCAGCATTCTGGCGGCTGCCAACTTCCTGGCATTCCTGTTTATCCTGATCGCATCCTTTGGCTTCTGGGTGATGCAGGCCAAACTCGAAATGACGGCCAGCCAGATCTTCATGGTGCTGGGGCTGCTCACCATTCCCGTTGGCATTTATATTTTCAAGCTGCTTCCCAACGCCACCATCCGCTTTATGGTCTGGCTGGTCAGTTGTACGATTTATAAACTGCGCGTGAAGGGACTCAAAAACCTGCCTCCCAAAGGGGGAGCCCTGCTGGTTGCCAACCATGTCTCCTGGCTGGACGGCGTGTTCCTGATTCTGACATCCTCTCGCCCGGTCCGCATGATTGCTTATTCCACTTACGTCCAGGGCCCCTGGGTCTCCTGGCTTACAAAGCTGTATAATACGATCCCCATCAATGTGGAAGATGGTCCGAAAGCATTAATGCACTCCATCAAAACCGCCCGAACTGCCATTGAAAATGGAGAATTAGTCTGTATCTTTGCGGAAGGAAAATTGACCCGTTCGGGATATCTGCAGCCATTTCAATCGGGTCTGATGAAAATTATTAAAGGCACCGGCGCTCCGGTGATACCCGTTTATATTGATGAACTCTGGGGGAGTATCTTTAGTTTTCACGGCGGAAAATTTTTCTGGAAAAAACCGCGCAGGTGGCCATATCCCGTTTCGATCAGGTTCGGCAAGCCCATTCTTCATCCGGAGAATGAAAAGCACGTTCGTAAAGTCGTACAAAACCTGGGAGTCGAATCTGCCAATTTTCGAAAGACATATCAAATGATAGCGCCAAGATTGTTTCTGAGAAAATGTAAGAGTCAACGATTCCAGCAAAAAGTGGCTGACTCGACCGGGGTTGAACTGACCGGCGGAAAATTACTGACCGGCGCGCTGATGATGAGGCGGCTGCTCAATAAATACGTTCTCAAGCAGGATGAAAAAATGGTCGGCGTCCTGCTGCCCCCCTCTGTAGGCGGGTCTGTTGTGAATGCCAGCCTTGCGATCTCAGGCCGCGTCCCCATCAATCTGAACTACACGCTGTCTGACAGTGATATCAATTACTGTATCCGGGAAGCAGGCATCAAAACCGTTTTGACCAGCAGTAAGTTCCTGGAGAAAAAACCTTTCGATCTGGAAGCGAATGTGGTCCTGGTCGACGAACTCAAACTCAAAGCCTCACTGGCTGACAAACTCATCAGCCTGTTCATGGCGTTCATTGTCCCGGCCTGGTTAATTGAACGCATCATCGGCCTGACCCGGGTCAGCTCTGACGACCTGAGTACGGTCATCTTCACATCTGGTTCAACGGGTCGTCCCAAGGGAGTCATGCTGACCCATCATAATATTATTTCCAATATCAACTCGGCCGATGACCTGCTGCAGCTTGCTCCCCGCGACTGCATCCTGGGAATCCTGCCTTTCTTTCATTCATTCGGTTACACGATTGCGCTCTGGATGCCTTTCGCCAGAAACATGCGATCCTGTTATCACTTTAATCCCACCGATGCCCGCACCGTGGGGAAAATGATTGAGAAATATAAAGTCACGCTCTTCACGTCGACACCTACATTCCTCAGACACTATCTGAAGCGCTGCACGCGGGAACAATTCCAGTCACTGGACATCGTCATTACCGGTGCAGAAAAACTGCCTCAAAGTCTGGCAAAAGAGTTTGAAGAGAAATTCGGGCTCTTTCCGACCGAAGGTTACGGCACGACAGAACTGTCTCCAGTCGCTGCGGTCAACGTCCCACCGACACGACAGCTGGATCCGACGGAAGTCAGTGCCAAACCGGGAACGGTAGGCCGTCCCATTCCCTGTGTCATGGCAAAAACGGTTGACCCCGAGACCAAAGAGGATCTCCCTGACGGCGAAGAAGGTCTGCTGTTTATCAAGGGGCCTAATGTCATGAAAGGCTACCTCAATAATCCTGAAAAAACCGCAGAGGTCATTTTCGACGGCTGGTACAATACCGGCGACTTTGCCACCATCGATGAAGAGGGTTTTATCACCATCACCGGCAGGCAGACCCGCTTCTCCAAAATCGGTGGAGAAATGGTGCCGCACCTCCGGATCGAAGAACTCATCATCGACATCGTCAGCAACCCGGATGAAGACGAACCCGAAGTCCAGGTCGCAGTGACGTCAGTTCCTGATCCTAAAAAAGGCGAACGCCTGATCGTCCTGCATAAACCGCTGCAGATTTCTGTCGACGAAATTCTCAAAAGACTTGCCAGCGAAAATCTGCCCAATCTCTGGATGCCTTCCAGCGACAGTTTTCTGGAAGTCGAAACAATTCCTTTATTGGGTACAGGTAAACTCGATCTGGCAAAAATCAAGCAGGTCGCCTGTGATGCCTTTGCAGCCGAAGTCACCAGCTGATATTATAGGATATACTTTACATGCTTTAGCGATTTGCATCCCTTTCAACTTTCGCTTTCGCAATAACTTACGCAGATTCTTCGAAAACTGCGTTAGGTTCCCGGGGCTCAAGAGTCCATTAGTGTAAAGAACGGGCCATTGTATAGTGAAATTCACTTTATTAGTGAAATCATTATGTTGTATCCGTTTAGCGATTGAGTAAGTGAGAAGGAAGCAGGCATGATAAACCAAAATGTCAAATTGACGGAGCGGCAGCTGGCAATCTATCAATTTCTGAAAGACAAAATTGTCAACCGTGGTTATGGCCCTACAGTCAGAGAAATCGGTGATGCATTTGATATCCGATCTCCCAATGGTGTCATGGGACACTTGAAAGCCCTTGAACGTAAAGGGTTAATTAAACGCAAATCCCATATTTCGCGATCCATTCAACTCTGTGACAATGCTCAAAAACCGGCAAATGTAACGTTTTCCGGTTCACTGCAGGCGGGAACACCAATTATTCCACCGGCGGCAGATGATACACAGGTTGATTTCAGTGCCCTGTTTGAAAGTGGCGACAATTTCTGCCTGAAAGTCAAAGGCAACTCCATGATTGAAGCACAGATTCAAGATGGAGATTTTGTCGTGATTAAAAAACAGGACACCTGTCAGCAGGGAGAGATCGTTGTTGCACTGGTTGATAATCAGGAAGCCACATTAAAACGCTTCTACCAGGAAGCAGATCGTGTCAGACTGGAACCTGCCAACTCGACCATGTCACCCATTTATTCCACCGACGTCCAGGTGCTTGGCGTGGTGAAAGGTGTCATTCGCAAATTCAGCTGAATGATTCATTCAGGTCGGCTGATCCAGGTCGGTCTGTGATGCCATTTGAGTTCGCGCCAGGGTAATCAACATCGTTGCCGGCAGCGTTACTACGTCAAGTTGTCGCAGCATGTTGACGACTTGCGCTGTGGTGTATTGCGCGTGCGTACAAACATGTAACAGAATGTCCTCACGACGCGTCTGATGAATTCGTCCTTTGCCACTGCTCGTGCTGAGTTTACAGACCAGGTCATCCAGCCTTTCTGCAGACAGCTGATCCAGATACTCAATCCACCTCTGTTCCTGTGCGTTCCATTTCTGCTTCAGTTCTTCCAGAGACCTGATCCCCCCTTCTCCCTGCTGATTGCCCGGCAGTGCCTCTGCCAGATCGCCGGGCAAAACGGGAGACTCGTTCCCCTGTAACGCTTCCAGCCAGACATACTCAGCCGCATACAGATGCACCAGCGACCGCCAGATTGATCCCTGACCGATGGAAAAACTCTGATGGAGCTGTGTTTCCGAAAGCGCCTCTGCCGCGTCCAGCAAACCCTGGTTGACCCAGCGACGGTGTTCATGCAATCGAGCTATCGTGTGAACGGCCATAAAAAACCTCTGATGTTTAAGTAAACTTCCCGAAAATCCAGCCAGTCTGAGATGATCGGCTCCTGTTCATTCTCTTGGAGTGGAATAGCACGCCCGGGGTTCACTGTTCAGATGTAAAATCGCCTAAACCATCACAGCGTTTCCACTTGGAACAACCCGTTTTTGTTTTTTCAGCACGATTTTTGATCGTTTTTTTATTTAGATTGTTTCTCAGCTCTTGAATTGCCGAAACTATTTTCTATCCTTAGCCTTAGATTCAGCAGGAATCAACATCATTCTGGGGGATTAGCTCAGTTGGGAGAGCGTTTGGCTGGCAGCCAAAAGGTCACCGGTTCGAGCCCGGTATCCTCCACTCAAAGCCACTTGCATAGTTTTGCAGGTGGCTTTTTTTGTTGCATCGTCACCCACTATCGAAACGCGTCTGCCCGTCGCATCTCTCAGTCCGCAAACGCACAATTGTTCATTCACATTGTTTCATTGCATTGGTAATATCAGATCATGCAACACTGTCTGCAAGCATCTCACTTCAAACTGATTACCTGTCCCTATGAAATTCCGAGAAATTGAAGTTGAAATTCGTTACCTGACAACCGAAGAGGGTGGTCGCAAACAGGGTATGTTTAGTGGCTATCGAGGGCAGTTTCACTACAACGGAGATGATTTCGATGGCGCACAGTTCTTTCCAGATCTCCCCGAAGGAGTACTCCTTGAGCTGGGAATGACCGTTCGGGCCCTGGTTCGATTTCCGCAACATCGCTGGGATGAATTTCATTCGAAACACATCAGGCCAGGTATGGATTTCCAGATTCGAGAAGGTGCCAAAGTGGTAGGACATGGGGTCGTGAAAACAGTCTGAGTTTGTCCTGATCCGTCTGGTTGCAGCTGCAGACTTCCGGCTTAAGGAAATATGGGAATGAATGAATCAGAATCAATCGAAGCAATTCAAAAATACCACTACAGAAAACTCAGCGGTCCCGACGACTATGCCACCCTTTCAAAAGCGGCCAGAGACGCCTACCAGAGGCTGACAAACGATGAGGTTGAATTCCTGGTCCTGATGGCACTCACGGATGATAAGAAATGTCAAAATATTCTGGCTTGTCTGGCCTGTCTGAATCCGGGCTGCCTCAAAGATTTTCACCAGACGTTGCTCGAACAGGAAACTTTCCAGCCGTCTGAGATCTATTTTGATGCCAGCCAGGATGTGACAACAACACTCATCAGACTCGTGAACGAGTCGAACGAGATGATGCAGCGGAGCAGTTTACTAACCTGCCTGGCATGGGCCGGTAATAAAGTGGTACAAAAACAGTTTTCCGACTGGAGACAGGTCCCTCCCGACTGGATCTCTACACTTTACATACCACCGCATCAATATGCCGGCCAGGCTGGCTGGGAACTGTTACCTGATGGCTCACGCAGAGACCTTTTCTTTGAAACCACATTACCACTCGTCACACCGGATCAGGCAACGGTGAATTTAAACGCGGTTCAAACAGGGATTCCGGCGGAACAATCTTGCCCCTGGTGTGAGCGGCAACTGGTTTCCTTAATGGAGTTAGATCTGACCAGCGAAGAAACTTCTTTTTTGAACCTGGAAGGGGAATCGCTGCACTTTACGACTTGTGATGTCTGTGCCTGCTACGGGACACTCTTCTCCAAAGTCGATCGACAGGGAAAATCTTCCTGGCATACAGCGAATTTACGCCCTGGTTATTTACCCGATGATACTTCCGACTGGGGTACATTTCCCACAAAACCACTCGTACTTTCAGGCAGCAAACGGCACTATATGGAATCTGCCGAATCGCTCCATTTGCCGGCGGTCAGATTCTCTCAAATTGGTGGACTGCCAGCGTGGATTCAAGATGCCTGCTATCCCGACTGTCCGGAATGTTCCAGGAAAATGAAATTCATCGGCCAGATCAGCAACGCAGATTTCATCAAATCCATGGAAGGGATTTACTATCTGCTCTTATGCTGCGATTGCAATGTAACGGCCACAGTGTATCAGTAAAGCTGAATTGAAACGGTTCTAATGTGAATTGATCTACGGTAAGCATAAAAAGGTCGGCCAGTTCTTTCATCGGAAAGACTGACCGACCTTTGGCTACCACATGCCCGGTCTGGTGGGTCCCGCGGGTAAAGCGCCCCGGCGAGCCCACATCTTATTATTTCTGTTGTACATTCGGTGTGGGTGATGGTTGTGGTTCAGGGATCACCTTCTCTTCTCCGGGCACACAACCCGGACAGTCCAGATCGGGACCTTCGATCACCTCTTCCTGAATGGTACCTGGTTTACAGATCTCACATGGCTGATCTACTACCTCTGGCTCCAGCACCAGATCACGGGAATAACTGCCTTGAGTCCCACCATAGTAGCCACCATAAGAGCCACCATTACCTGCAACATTGCAGCTGTTGTACCCCAGAACCGCACCGCCGCGCGGATAATTGAAATAACACGATCCAGAATAGAAGGCTTTAAATTTCCCGAAGTAACTGCGCGAATAATATCCACTGTAAGCATAGCTCTGATTCAATGAAGAAATCGCGGTCCCGATATCGGAAAACTCACTGACGACTGCCGTCTGGACATAACTTAAGCCAACGATCATCGCCAGGACCGCTACGGTCAGGATGATAACCAGTTCAGCCGAGAGAACGAATCCACCTTCATCGTTCCAGAATTGTTTTACAAATTGATGCATGGGAAGCTCCTTTTTTAGCTTGATGTAACACGTTTTTGATTGAGTAGCCTGCATGGTCAGCGCTGGACAATCACTCCAGCGCGTTGCGGAATCAACAGCACAATCAACCGGCCTGTTGACCGGGTTGATTACTGCTGTTGCACGATTAGTTGTTTTTCTCTCAGGGACATTTCCCTGTCACTGACACTGTTGTTCGATTGAAAAACGCCGATTGGCTAAAGCGGGAGAGGAAAGTTTCTCAGGCTTTCCTTTTCTGGTTTTCGAGGCGGAACTCAATTACCTCACTCACCATAAAACCAGGGTTAATACCAGAAGTTCTCTCCGCTTCAGTCAATCAGTCATCGGTGGTCTCTCAGGTCACCGATTTGTGTAACGGTCTCTCAGGTCGTCACACACTCTCTCTATGCGATTGATCTCTCCTGTCGCGTCAGACAGGAGCAGTTATCTGTTGTATTAAACAACCGGCATATCCGGCCTTTTCAGTAACACCGGAATAACCGGCATGCTTGTTACATTAGGCAATATGCGTGCCATGCATAAATTCGTTTTCAGAATCAAAACCAGGACAATCGACATAAACCATACAATAGAAATAACTTATAAATTCGGAATAAAACTACTTCCCCCAGTCTGAGCACAACGAAATTAGAGAACAGCCCTGGAATGTTCAGTTTGCTTTACAACGGCTTTAACGTTTTTGATAAGAACTCTGATCGTATCGATTATGACGATCGGGTGGGATAAGCAGCAGAAAGGCTCAGTTTGAGGATCGTGGATGGGGAATTGAGCTGCTGGATTAGACTGTGTCCAGTTTTACTGCAGCGTCTCCAGGTCAATTTGGACCGAGTATATTAGATTGACAGACGCTATAGTGAAATGTGATACGCTCTAGAAATGCGAGTCAACTCAACGACTTACAGCTCATATCAATCGTGAAGCATAAAACCTGGTAGCCAGGTCAGGAATTCGATTTCAATTCTGGAGCTGCCTGAGAGCCTCAGCTCATTCCACCTTAATTCATTAAAACTTTCACAGCACCCATCTTGTTCATCTTTACATGAGCGGGGGTCCATGACCAAAATAGGGATCGGGTCCATTTCAATTGAACTGGTCTGGCGCTATATGTAGCAGTTGAGAAAAGAGAACCATGAAGAATCAGAAGCCAATTAAGTATTCAGCAGTAGTGCTCCTGTCACTGGTCTGTCTGGCGAGTTCATGTCAAAAGTCTGAACGAGACTTAGTGATTGGTCGCTGGCAGAACTCCGGTGGGCCTAACATGATTTTCAATAAGGATGGGTCCGTCTACAGCATACATCAGGGGAAACGGCGGAAGGGCGCCTTTTATCTTGATACAGAATCGGAACCGCAGCAAATGGTCCTCGATATGCGAAATACCGAGATCAATGCTGTTTTATTCTTTGATTTCAACGCCTTCTCCGAAAAACACATTGAGTTGACTCCTACGTATGTGCAGAGAACAGGCAGTAAGAAAAAAAAATCGGACCTGAAACGAAAATTACTGTTCCAGAAAATCGACCCGAACGATCCCTTGATGGGAGTCAATCGTTTTTCTGCAACTGCCACCCCGGAAGAAAACCAGTAGCACAGTCGTTCCCCTGGATTAATTTAAGATACAGGTGCGCATAAAAAAAGCAGCAGACGCCAACTGACGTCTGCTGCTTTTATATCTGGTATTCTCTGATCCTATTCGGCACTGCGAACGTTTGTCACAGATTCCGAACTTTGAACCGTTTCGAGAAACGTGTTATCAACTGAAGGAATGTAATCGTCATTGCTGATGTGCAATGGAGGTTCGAACCCCTGAATTGGAAGTTCCTGAACAGCAGAAATCTGTGCAACAGGTTGTTCCATTGTTCCGATCACTTCTGCGTCGGCTTCTGTGATGATCCGGAATTCTGATTCAGCTGCTTCAGAAACATTCTGAGTCTGAACAGCCTCTTCTGTTACAGTCACGACTTCAGACACGAGTGAGTCTGATTCGACTGATTCCGTGACAGGAGCCTGTGCAATCTGAACTTCGGGTTGAGACATGGTTTTTTGCTGCTGCTTTTTCTGCAGTTGTGCAACCTGCACCACGGCTTCTTTGATCGAATCCAGATCCGGATTGATTTCTAATGCACGGTGATAGTGACGGGCAGCATCATCCAGGTTTCCTCTCTGCAGGCAGATGTATCCCAGATTGGCATGAGCTTCTTCAGCACTCATTACAGAACGGGCCACCTGATATGCCTCATCCATCCGCCCCTGATGCCCTAATACCAGGCTCAAGTTGTTAAAGGAACGTTTGGTACTGGGATCACGCTTGATCGATTCTTCCAGAGCAATCTCAGCAGCCGGAAGATCATTCTGCAGATACAGGGCATAACCCAGGTCGGTCAGATATTTGGGGTTTTCTGGCTGAACCTTAACTGCTTCCATCAGATATTTTGTCGCTACATCGTGTCGACCCATTTTTGAGTTGACGATCCCCATCCGATGCAAGGCGACAGAGTTCTGGGGGTTCCGTTGCAGCATGACACGATAAGTCTGCTCTGCCTTCACGAACTGGCCTTTTTCTTCAGCCTGTCGTGCCATCACCATTTGGGGAGACTCATCCATCGGCAACTTCAGACCTGATCCCACCACGTTATGAGAGTGAGAACATCCCGTTGTCAATAGAGCGGCCACTCCGGAAAAGAGGACCATTGTCCACATTGTTGAGTTTCGCATTCCATTACCTCACAAAATTTAATTGTGATTTTTCACTATCCATTGTGAGAAACACTCAGACCATCCTGGGCAGACACAAGTATTTAAACAGGTATTACTGACCTGAAAGTGACTCGAAATTGAATCCGTTCTAAATTTAGTCCCCGGTGAGAACAGTTATTAGGTAGCTTCTGCCTACGAAACACCAGGGCTCCTTTTCAGTTATCGACCATCATAATAGCGTAAGATGAAAGAACTCGTGGAATCCCGGAACTCTTCTCGAATTCCCATCTGGAGCAGACCCTATATGTTCACATTCAGTCAACGATCGGCAAAATCTGCCGATTGAAACTGGTCAGAACCATCAAAATCACAAAACATCAATAGAATCTGATCCGATCCCCACTTCTGGATCGTGGGGATTAGACAGGCAGAAAATGAAAGGCAGACTGACCTGTTACGAATCAGATTCGTCAGAGTCCGCTTCTTGATACTCGGGCAACACTTCAAAACCCAATAGTGTTTCCACCTGCTCTGCCAGCAGGCAGAGACGACCCAGAACACGATGATTCAATCCCATCAGATTTTCGAACAGGGCCTCTGAGGCCCCCAGAAGTTCTCCTGGATGATTCGATTCCGGAATCTTTGCCAGTGCAAATTCAGCAATCGTGATATCGACACGAGAATGTTCAAACGGATACAGCAGACGTTTAAAACGATTGTAGATCGAATTCAGCAGCGTATCCATTTTCTCCATTTCCGAGAGTACGACTTCACAATATTTATCATCGGTTCGTAAATCATCAAAAAAACGTAACAACACCTGCAGGGCAACCGAATTCATGTGCAGTTCCCATAAACGACTGATCTGAGAATTGGTCGCCTCCAGCGCCAGCAGCAGATCAGGTAAGTCTCGTTCCCAGAGCGCAGCATCTTCGATCTGAGTCTGCACCTTAGGAACCATAAACAGTTGCAGGCTTCGTTCGAGTCGTTTAACGACCAGCGTTTCATATTTTTCCAGTTCGCCGCGTGTATCGCTTTTCTTCCGTTCGAGCCCATGCTTTGCATTGACGATTTTGTCGTAGTTCGTCAATGACTTGAAAAAACGATCATCAACATCCAGTTTGAGCCGCGCACGTACTGCCACCTCAGCCATACAGACACTCATCGATTTTGATTCAAACTCACGATACTCTTCGATGAAAGATTTATACTTTTCCCGGTACTTCAACTGTTTCTCTCGATAGCTTTTCAGTTCCTGTGCACACTGCTTTGCATCTGCCGGAGCCTGAACCGCAGACTCGGAAAACAGCAGAGGCCGGTTCGGGTAAATTGCCCCCTGATAAAACCGTTGCACCGCTTTATGCGACTCATTTTCTGCTTCCAGACGGACCTGAAGTTCATCCACCGAATGCAGATCTTCGCGGGGAATCTTCTTGCCGAATACCCCATAATAAAAATCGCGCGTGACAAATTTTGCTTCGCGGTTGAAATCACTGAATAAAACCGTCGCTGGTGATTTTAACCGGAAAATCCCCTCTGGATCCTCATCTTCAATATTGGCAATTCGTTCCAGTGTTGCAGGATGAGTATCAAACCAGCCGGTCTGCTCCTCCCTGATATGCCGGTTCATAGCCTGCTTTACCTCTTCCGGCAGCTTATTCAGATTGATATTGATCAACGCGGGAAAATTATCCACCAGTCGCCCCTCTGAGTAAAACTGTCCCAGATCACTCAACGCCCCCTGGTTTGCCACTCCCAGTAATGCCAGCCGTTTACTGGTCGCAGCGAAACAGCGACTTCCCGCCAGACGTGCCTCATAACGGTCTGCATCAAACTCCATCTGTCGCATCAGGAATCCACTCACCAGATGCCCCACCATCATCAGCAACCACAGCACTTTCCGTGTGATCCAGACAAACAGTCTTGCCAGATAGAGGACCCAGCTGATGCGCAAATCAATGGACTGTGACAGATACTCCAGACGTTCATCCCAGGCATCACGTTCGTAAACCACTCGCATAAACCACATATTGATACTGCGAATAATAAACGACAGCCGCATGCCGGCCCCTTGTGAGAAATGGCCAAACTCATGTGCCAGCACTCCGGAAAACTGTCTCAATGACAAACTGGCAACCAGAGGCATGCCGATCGTCAGCACCAGATCATTCCCCAGCATACTCAACCAGCCCCTCCGGAAACCGGCAGACGCATTGACCTGAATATCAAGGTTGATCTGCACAGGTTGCGGTGCTCCGACGGCGTCACACACCTGATCAACAAACATAAACAGTAACGGTTCTTTCTCCCGTTTAAGTGCACGAAAAGCGGAAGAATGCGAAGGACGCGAAAAGAGGGGTTTCAGCATGAATATAATCAGAATCACGCCCACTACGATCGGTGCCAGATAGACCAGCAGCAGGAGAATCATCCCCTTGCCTCGATTGCGTGTGGAGGTACTCGAACTGCCTGCCTCGAACAGAGCGAGTGAATGGACGGCGTGGAAATAGACACCCCAGATCACGCCACCAATCATCGCGACATAAATCAGCGGCAGTAAAACCATCACGAAACTGACCAGCAGGGCACATAAACGATACATCAGCGTCGGCGTGACGGGTTCGATCGTTCCCTCAAAAGCCTGCATGATTATACCGGGCGTCAGTTCCTTCGTCTCACGACTGGCCCGTTTCCGCGATTTTGAAGAAGACCTGTCGGTCTTAGCAGGGGTCTGAACAGACCGTTTCGTTCGACGGGGGGGAGAATCACTCATCACGGTTCCTGTCTCAATCTTGCCACCGTGAAGACTTCCCGGAGCCCCCACATGATCTAACGAACAGAACTTTTACTCAACATATAGTAAGTAGTCTGATCCGTAAAATCTATCAACAATTCTGGCACATTAAGACAATTTTAACTCAATACTGTCGTGCAGGATCCTGACGATAAAACATGCGCAACGTTTCATAGAGATCGAGAGAATATTCCTGCATGAGTCGTGGCTGTTCAAAAAAATGTTCGGAACAGACGGCAAAGAATTCCGCAGGATTGGTCGAACCATACGGATCGATGAATGTTTCCTGTCCATGCTGTACCTGTGAAACCAGCCTCTGATATTCTCTGGTCATCACTTCATTCCAGCGCCGATATTCTTCGGGATCACTCAAGAGCGGCGTTCCATTAAATTGCCGGTCAATCGCATCGTAATAATGGGCGAATTCATGGATCACGACGTTCCGCCCGTCATCGGGAATCTGCCCCCCTTCCCGAATACTCTCCCATGACAATACGATGGGCCCCTGCCCCCAGGATTCCCCCAGACGGAAGGAGGTCCCTTCCGTCAATACGCCAATTGAGTTGAGCATTTCTTCACGTGCCACATACGTATCCGGATAGACCAGCACCGTCTGCAGACGGTCAAAGCAGTCAGTCGCAAACCCCAAAGTCAGCAGACAGGCCTGCCCGGCGATCGTCAATTTGACTTCTTCCGTAATTTCAAAACCGTTGCAACCTTCCCAGTATTTTTCTTTGACGAAGATCTGCACACGCTGATACAGCAGTGTCCGTTGCGCCTCGGTCAAACGGGACAGCTGAGAGACATTCTGATTCAGAATCGCTGCCCAGTGGTCTGGCATCGGCGCAGCCAGTATCTTCTTGCGTCTGCGGTTCCTCCACCAGGTAAATAACATGGATCTTAATCCTCGTTCATGAATCTGAAATCGTATGCTTGACGTTCGTTGATGAATTCAGGAGCATTATAGTATCAGTGAACTCAAAGCATAGTCCACGAACTTTTTTCTGATGCATCTAATACGATCGAAAGCAGTCATGAAATATCTCGCCCGATTCACACTCATTGCCGTATCACTCTGTTTCCTGAAACCCGATCTGACAACAGCTGCTGCTGCACCTGAAAAGCCTAACATTGTCTTCATCCTGGCGGACGACCTCGGCTATGGTGATCTGGGCTGTTACGGACAGAAAAAAATCAAAACGCCCCGCATTGATCAGATGGCAGCTGAAGGCATGAAATTCAGTCAGATGTATGCGGGCTGTACTGTCTGTGCCCCTTCTCGCTGCGTGCTGATGACGGGCCTGCACATGGGCCATTGCCGCGTCAGAGGTAATACGCGTGTGAAAGAAAATCAATCACTCAAACCCGAAGATGTGACGGTTGCCGAAATCCTGAAACAGGCAGGTTACCAAACCGCATTGACGGGAAAATGGGGTGTAGGTGAAGAAGGCACTCAGGGGCTGCCCAACCTGCAGGGTTTCGATTATTTTTATGGCTACCTGAACCAGCATAATGCCCACAACTATTATCCCGGTTTCCTCTGGAAGAACGGTAAAAAAGTTTCACTGAATAATATCGTCGATCCAGCCACGATCAATTCTGACGGGCTGGGAGGGGTGGCGACAAAAAAAGTCGACTACTCACATGATCTGGTCATGCAGGAGGCGCTCGACTTTATTGACCGGAGTGCCAGAGATCCGTTTTTCCTGTATGTCGCACTCACCATCCCGCACGCCAACAATGAAGCAGGACGTAAAGTAGGTGACGGACAGGAAGTTCCCGATTACGGCATCTATGAAAACACCGACTGGAAGAAACAGAACAAAGGCCAGGCCGCCATGGTGACCCGCATGGATACCGGCGTCGGACAGATTCTGGATAAACTCAAAGCTTTAAATATTGATAAAAAAACGCTGGTCATTTTCAGTTCGGATAATGGACACCACCGCGAAGGAGGTAACGATCCTGAATTCTTTGATGCGAACGGTCCTCTCAGAGGCATGAAACGTGATCTGTATGAAGGTGGCATCCGCGTCCCCTTCATTGCATACTGGCCCGGTACAACTCCTGCCGATTCGGTTTCGAACCACATCGGCTATTTCGGTGACCTGATGGCGACTGCGGCAGACCTGGCAGATGTCCCCTGCCCTCCCGGGCTGGACAGTGTCAGCATCGCTCCCACGCTCACGGGGCATCCTGAACAGCAGAAGCAGCACGACTTCCTGTATTGGGAATTCTACGAACAGGGGAGCAAGCAGGCAGTTCGGGCAGGAAAATGGAAAGCCGTCCGGATGCCCATGCTGACCGGCAAAACGGAGCTGTATAATCTTGACAATGACCTGGGTGAAAGCAAAAACATAGCAGATCAACATCCGGAGCTGGTCAAACAGCTGGAGACCATGATGCAGCAGGCTCACTCGGATGATCCACTCTGGCAACCCGGAGGAAAGGCTCCTAAAAAACAACCCGCGCCCGGTGATGGAAAACCACGGTTTTAACCATTTGTTTCCTGTCATCCAGATTGCTCCAGAAACAGACTGAATTCTCAGTCTGTTTTTTTTACTGATATGGTTTTAATTCCAGATAGATCTCAATTCTACTGTTTTTTAATTCGTACCTGTTACTTCGACGACGTAATACATTCAGTAGAAACAGAGCGGCACGAATCAGTTCCGGATTAGAAACCAATATCTTTTAAGGAGACAGAAAGATGTGTTACACCATTGATCAGGTGGAAGAACCAGAACAGCGCTCAAATTCAAAAGGAACTGCTTCAAACTGACTTTAAAATACCTGGTGATTTTAAAGTAATTGAGCAGGCAGGAATTCTTTCGGTGCACTGCCAGGCAGCAGCATCAGGGAAAGATGAAGTTGCTGACATTCACGGTTGCGGTCCGATTGGTATTGCAATCGTAATACGCAACAGATGAAGCAGACACGTTAAAGAAAGTGACGCCAAACAGAGAGCTGCAATAGCCTTGCACTGGTACGGTAGCCTGTGCTAAGACAGCAGGATAGCCCCCAGCTGCACCACCTGCAAAAGTTGCCTCTGAAGTATTGCCTGCTGGAACATTCACAAACACAGCTGAAGCAGTTGAAGTCTGATTGGTAATCGTATTGCGGAAAGTAATCTCTGCTGTAACCCCAAATTCTCCCCACGAGTCTCCAACATTACCTTGAGGGGGAGAATATCCGGGTGGTTTTAAATTATTGGTAGAAACTCCAAAGTTTAAAAAATCAGTCTCAGTGAAGGAATTTCCGTCAAAATTGATTCTTACCGTTTGATATTGGTTAGCCGCTAACAGATTCTCAAATGTAAAACAAATGTCACCATTTCCATTGGGGCAATCCCAGTCGGGAACTCCAGAATTCGTGGGATTAACGTCCAAACCATTGAAAGGAGGGTAAGGAAGCGCTCCCCCAGGCGTTAATACCTGTGGGGGATTCGCAGCATCAAAGTATGCGAATGCATTAGCGGGGCCACCAGTCTTGGTTGGAAGAGTAAATGCAACTGATTCAATAGCTAGATTTGTTCCCGCATCAAAGCTCAAGAGGATCGAATTTGGGTCTACACTACCGCCATTACTAATATCTGTAATCCTGATTGTAACGTCACCGGCTGCACAACTGACGTCTGCATTTCCATTGAATGTAACAGGGTCCGTTGTCGTATCGATTGCACCAAATACAAAATTTCCGTTATTCGAGGCATTCGCGTTGGGATTACCAGCGCCCACAGTGCCTAAATTGGTTTGTGGTGTGTATACATCACCCAGAATGGGATTAGAAACGGTGTAAGCGACGCCAACGTTTCTAGGGATATCAGTCGGACCAACTCCGCTGACGCCCCAGTCTCTTGCAGCAGCCAGTGCTGCGGAGTCCATCGCATTGTTGATCTCCACCTGTGCCTGCCACAGAGTAGAAACTTCCAGCACAACACAGAAAAACACCATCAGAAATGAGCCCCATAGAATTAACCACAGGATCGCAATACCGCGACGGTTCTCCTGAAATTTATTATTCGAATGAATTCGCATCATAAGTCTGAAATCAGTCTAATCAAATTACATCAAAAACTGTTTAGCAATTTGTGGCAATCAGAGTTCGTAGAGATAGGTTGTCGACTCTTCCACAACGAAATCTGCCACGGAAAACCCGAAGGTTGACAGAAAGTCGGGAATGTTATCCCCCAGTCGTACACAGACCGTAGTGCGAACGGATTCATCTACAGACGAACCTGGGACCTGGGGTAATACGGTTGCAGGAGGATCACAGTTACAGTTCATTGCCGCCGGATCGGGATCGGCAATTGTCAATTCGACTCCTCCATTATCCACGTTGTGCTCTAAAATGACGCGACAGCTCCCCTGTGGTAACCCTCCCACCCGTAATACACTGTCGATCGTTGATTTGAGGGAACCAGTATTTATAGTATTGATACTGGCAGCAGATGTTTCTGAAGCAATTTTGGCAGCATAGCGGCTGGCATAGGCGGTCTGTTCGATCGCGACATAAATCAGAGAAATCTGCACGACCGCCAGCATAATGATCAGAAACGCGGGCAATGTCAGGATTAATTCCAGTACAACTACCCCCGCGCGGGTTGCGATCGTTCCCTTAACCTGTTGCCTGTTTATCTGCACAGTCAGATCCCATTTTCTGTTGCGAGTCAAATCTTGTATGAATTTCAGCAAACTATTTGCTGCAATACTAGTTTGGCAAGCAATTTGCGTTCCCTAGATTCCGGTCACCTGAGTTACGGCCATAAACTGCAGAGATTCAGGCTGACATCTGTAATTCCAGCTCTGTTGATTTACTGAAAATCTCAAATTCAGTAAATCAGTCCCGGGCAACGATAACCTTACTTAGCATGTGTGAAGCAAATGTCTCCATTTGTTAACACATGCATAATCCAAAGTACGTAATATGCAAATAAGCCGGTCACAGTCCTTGTCGAACTGCAGGTACAGACGGTTTACCAGCAAAGCTGGAAACGGGGGGCGTTCGGGTTCAGTACTCCTGGAATTCATCCTGGCCTTCCCCATCATTCTGATCGTTTCCCTGGCAGTGATTCAATTCGGTTTTTTTGCGCTGCTGCAACAGACAGTCACAATCGCCACGATTGAAGGCTCACGCAAAGCAGCTCAAGTAGGCTCAACCACCAATTCTGTGGGGAACTTAATTCAACAGTACGTTGCCCTTAACTCTTTGGATTTGCAGGTTGTCTCTCCGGCTACGTCGAATACAGGAAACGTTTTAGTCACCATTGAAACGGGCCCTGTTCCCGTTACCACAGTCACGATTGGCAACAGCGATATCCCCTGTACGCCAGTCGGTCCCGCGCCTGGTACAGGGGAAGTGAAGGTCACAGTCTGTACGAATTTAACCGATTCGAACGGTACTTCCCCCATTCCCAACCTCTTATCTACATTTGGTTTCACGCTTTCGGGAAAACAGCTTGAAATCAGCGCTATGACCGGATTAGAGTAACAGCTGTCTGGTTATCTCTTTCACACTTCATTGAGTTCTCGACTGATCTCGGCATTCAGTCGGAACGGCAAGTTTCCCTGCACATGAACGAAATTGCGACAGGAATTTTCATCTGGCTGCTGAAGATACTGGGCGCGTATCTCGGAATACTGATCGTACTGACCCTCGTTCTTTCCCGCTGGAAAAAAAAGTCAGCCCAGGAAACCGAAGAGATCGCCGACCAGAAAAAGCAGCAGAAAAAACGCTGAACTTCAGGAACTTCTCTACTGAGCAAATAGCAGTGGAATCGGTTTCTGTGTTTGGTTACTGGTTTGTGCAGGTTGAGGCCAGCGACCGGTGGCATTACCAGCCGGTCTGCCCCGCATCACATTATTGAGAAATGTCTTCAGAGAACCGTCCAGGAGCGGATTCGATTTGATATCCACGATCGGACTGGAAGTCGTTCCCCGCAACTCAACCCGGATCCAGCCACTGGTGGCGTGTCCGATCAACTGGGTGATCGCCGGCAGAGGCAACTGGCGACGGGTGAGCTGAGAAAACAGATCGACTTTTAACCGGCCGTCAAAATGCGCTTCTCCCGCCTGTCCATACAGACTGATGGCGTTGCCTTTGAGCTCGATATACTTCAGATGAAAGGTTTCGTTGGAAACCGTAAAATCGCAGAAAGCAGAATCAAAGGCGGTTTTATCGGGCTGTGCCAGACGTACAACTTTGAAAATCTGGGCAATGGGTGGTAATTCATAAATGGCAGCAGGACTGATCTGTAACTGCCCCTGTCCTTTCAGATCGGACTTACTCGAACCACGTCCCCAGAGCTGAATCCAGCCATTCATGACTCCACGCAACTGGGACTGCCCGGGCATATACCGTGCTGCATACTCTTCCAGCAACCCGCGGTTCAATTCGATCTGCATATTGTAAGTAGGGATCGCCGTCAGTTCAATATCCCCCATACAGGTCAGCACACCGCGGATGGCCTTGGCGGTAATCGGCTGCATGGAATTCAGCTGAGGCAGACTGACCGACTGGAACTGTTCACGCTGGATCTGCCTTGAACCGACGGTTAATTTTTGATCATGAATTTCAAATGGTCCTTTGATTTCAGTCAGATGGTAATCCAGAATCACCGCCGAATCTAAATCCAGATTTCCCTTCAAATGGAGATGACTTCCATCCCAGGTCCCTTCTGAATGAACCTTACCGTAAACTTTAGTAATATCCACGCCGGTCGTCAGCGTATTCTCAGCGAGATACGAATTCATGTCCCAGTAGGCGGTGATGGCTGTTCCCGGCTGTTGCGAGCCTCGAAATTCGATCTTGCCGTTCGCAGAAATCGGCCGCTGGATATTGAGCGTATTCAACGCCGACGCCATCGCTTCTGGCAGTGCTTTCTGAAAGGCGCGATCCGTGGAGAGATCATCAATGGTCATATTGTCCAGTTGAACCCACCAGTCTCCCCGCGCAGTGACTCCGGCGAATGCCTGCGCAATGCGGATTTTTGTCTCATCATGATTCCCGGCGATCCCTGACATGCGAACTTCGTTGACCCCGGTTTCCGGGTTGACCCGATAACTCCCATGCGCTTCCAGATTATCCAGAGGGTAAGGAAAGCCTTTCAGGCTCATGCTGCCATCATACCAGTCTACGCGAGGAATACTGACCTGCACCGGCTTGCCACGCTCCCAGACGATATGCGTATCCAGGCCGAGCTTTCCGGTAGGAGAGAATTCTTTCCAGAGTTCCTGCAACGAATCAGGTAATGCCAGTTTGAGACTGGAATCGCAGGACGCATTTTCAGCTGAGACTTTCAAATCCAGTTTTCCATCATTGGCAAAACGGGCATAAGAACCATCAGCTGTCAGAATTGCGCTCCCATGCATGCCTTTCAGTTGTTCAAACCGGGTCACTCCCGTTTTACTGAAATACGAGACACGCCCTTTGAGATCACTGATTCGATAGGGAAAATCCTGAAACTGTAATGATCCATGATTCATTTCTGCCAGGAAGTTCAAATGAATCGGCTGATTTAACAATGGTTCCCGTGTGAGCCTGAGAGTGGCATCGGCAGTCCCCTGCAGATCAATCTGATCCAGTACATTTCTGACAGCTTCCGGAGAGGCAGCCCGCAGTGCCGCATCAATCGTCACCTGTTTGACCTGGACCCAGACCTCGATCTCTGAAGCAGGTCCCGGATGCCTGACGTGGCCTTTTGCTACGACGCGTCTCTGACCGGCTGTCCCGTCAAATTCCAGTTCCAGTTTATCTCCCTCCGTTTGTTTCATCTGACCTTTAATATGCGAAACACGATAAGGGAAATGTACCGGAATCACTTCAGCATCATAGGTCGAAACGTTAAGGTTCTGAATCTGCCACTTGCCGGTGCCGGGATGATTTAAATCGACTTCCAGATCAACATTGCCGCTGGGGCGCAACGTATCGAAAGTGCGGGCCAGGCCGCCGGACAACCGGCTCCGCAGACGTTCATCGACGGGCAGTTTTCGCGCGTGAAAGGAAAAAGCACTCCTATATTTAAGAGGTCCGTGCACGACCGCATACTCAGAAAAGCGATGCGTGCCTTCCAGTTCAAAACTGGTTTCTCCATTGAAGGCCTGTAAATTCTGAATTTCCAGTTTCTGATTATTCACCAGAACTTTTCCGGCAATGTTACGCAGGGGAAAAGGTAATATGGGATGCTTCAGTTTACCTTCACGTAAATGTGTCAGCACCTGAAACTGGGGTGACTCGTTCTGACTGCTGCGCGCGAGACTGAATTGAATATCCATCTGGGCACTCACTCCCAGATCATACATCCCGGTCACAGGATCGGGATTCAATTGTAGAGACGGCAAGGCTGTTTTTAACTGCGCTATCAGTTCCGGGGAAATTCCCGTTGCCATTCGCACCAGATTCGGTCCGAACTCCAGTTGACTCCATGAGCCTGTGATCGACCCCAGTTTGGAATTGATATCCCAATACCCCGAGATCTCCAGTTTGCCGGCCTGGGGAATCGATGTGTGTCCTTCGATTTCATAGCGGCTGGTTCCGGAAGGGATCAGGCGTAGATCCAGATTCTGAAACGTCATTGCCGTGGGAATCCCCTGGGCTCCCCGTTCAAATCTCAAAGACAGACTGCCCCGCTCAATCACCAGCTCAGGCAACGGATTATCACTTTTGACCGGCTCAGGCAGTCCTTCCCAGTTCCAGGTCCCGTCTGCCATACGGACCAGCACGAGTTGAGGACGATTCAGCACGACTTTCTGGACATCGATGATCTGGTGCCGCGCGATCTTTTCCTGGTTCAAGGTCACAACGACCTCGGGTAAGTCAATGATCGTATCAGGATGATTCACCACGTTCACCCGGCAGCCTTCAATCCGCACACGACGCCGAAAATCAAACTGGGCCCGATCCATGTCGAGCATCAGTCCTGGAACATGGTTTGTAATCTTATCCAGGATGGCCGCTTTCAACATTTCATCACTGTGCATCCACCAATAATACCCGTAGCCTCCGCCGGTAAGGACCAGCGAAATCAGGATTAATAGACACCATTGAAAAGTTTTACGAACAACCATAGTTTTACTTAACCGATTGAGCTCTCACTCAGATCTCGGATGGATTTCTTTCTTTTGTAACCGGGAAACATACAACTGGCAGAGACCAACGGCTGACAGAATGTACAAACTGTATTCCGCCGGAAGTCGATACCGCAGCGAACTGACAAACACCAGATGAATCAGTGAAAAATAGAGGATCGGTCCTGCCGTTATCAGCAACAACAGACATTGATCACGGGAAACCCAGGCACCATATACGGCAAACAGCATCACGGGAACAAACACTACCGAAACCGCCAGCATCATCCACCACGACTGAAACTGGGCCGCATTGGGCCACGGCTTCCAGTATCGCAGCAGCTTCGCAACCATTAACTGCAATACATGCCCTGGATGCTGCTTCGCATATGCGACAGCCCGTTGTGTGTAGTGTTGATTCATTTCGTATTCGCTCATGGAATCCAACACATGTTCCTGATCAAAAAAAGTCATATCACTGTCACCGGTTGCCCGTGGATTCAAACCATCGTACAGGCTCGGCCCCGCCCAGAGCGTGGTCGGAATAATATGTCCTGTTACCTGATAGTTTCTTACAACCCAGGGCAACAGCATCAAAGTAAATCCTGTCAGCAGTACCAGTGCTCTCTGCACCGCTGCCTTGCGATGCCCCTTCGCGCTGAAAATATAAATCGCAATAACCAGGGGAACGACCAGCAGCCAGCTGGGCCTCACGTAATAAGCCAGAGCCAGCGATACTCCTGCCAGCAGTGACCAGACCATTCCCCGGTTCCGATCTGTTTGCTCCCATTTGATTTTTGATAATTTGACAAGCACCCATAATGAAATCAGCATCGCGAGTGCAAATACGGTCTCACTTAAAATCAATACACTGAAGCCCGCCATCACCGGAGAGACCGCTGTCAGCCCTGCTGCCAGCACTCCCACCGTTTCATTCACCAGTTCCGTTCCCAGTAAATAAACGACAAAACAGGTCACCACTCCCAGCAAAGCCAGCACCAGTCGCACCCGCGCATGCGATTCACCGACCACTGACATTGCTCCCGCCAGAACCAGCGGAAAACCGGGCATTCGCAGTACACGTCTTGGTGGCGTGTAAATTGAATAGGGTTCCCCCTGTTTGATCGTCTGAGCCAGCTTCCAGTAACCCTCCGCATCTCCTTCAATCACATAGGTTCGTCCAGGCTGGCGCTCCAGTTGGCGCTGCACGTACACCGCCACGCCGCACCTGAGAAGTGCAGATATCAATAAAACCAACAATAATAAATACTTAAGCCGTTTAGTCTGCGGCATATTTTTCCCTGCCACTTTTGAAATGTGGGAATAGTACGACTACTCGACTATCAGGGTCAATTCCAATATAGCTGCCCCTGATTCGCAGGTATAAATCATCTCCGATTTGAGGTCGGTATTTCCCAAATAGTCAACATCGCTACTGAACAAACTACGTAATAACAGGAATCGATAAATCGGAAGTTGTCTCATCCAATCCACCCATCTTGACACAAAATCGATGATGGGTTAGTCTTCCGCTCCTCATCTCTCAAGACGCATCACCTCCAAACTCATCTCACTCTTTTCACGAAGCCCCCTTTTTAGGCTGAGGGAAACTATGCGCTATTTCAAATTTTCCATTCTCTCTGGTATTGCCCTGTTCGCAGTCGCCATGTTTTTTCTTTCCCGTACGATCGATGGCTTTCTGGGTGCCAGAAACAACTCAGAACAGGTCGCGATTGAATCTGAGCTGGAATTATCATTATCAGAACCTGGCGAGTTTCCCGATTTAAACCTGGACTTCCCGGCGGGAGCGTCTGAGAGCTCAGAAAAAACAGAAGCAGACTCTGATGCTGCCATCAGCCAGACATCTGGCAAATTGACAGCACCCAAAGCGCCGGGACAGATTTCAGGAAAGTCAAAAGCGCGACTGTTAACCGCGAGCTCAAATCAGACAGGGGCAGTCCCCGAACTGAATCTTCTCTTAGTCGCTCAAACCACCAGAGAACAACGCACGACATTACTGGAAGAACTCATTCGCCTGGATGCAGATCTGGTACGTCAAGTGACAATCGCCGCCGGAATTCAGCAGGAACAGCCAGCCAACGGGCGTCAGATGGTACAGCAGATTTCGCATTCCGGCGGCACGACAAGACAGACTATTTCAGCGGGATACGCACGCAGTCAAAATCCAGCCTTACGAGATCCATTCCTGGTAGAACAGCAACAGCCAACTCAAATTGTGGCTTCCTATCGTGGAATCACGGTTAAGTTACCTGGAACTGCCCTGCAAAATGGTCGACTGCATCAGAAGATTAAAGTCGTCCCCGCCAATTCCAATACACTGATGCCTGCCACTGTTTTAAGCCAGAATCTGGTTGCCCTCGATCTGCCCCCACAACTTTCTCAAGCCACCAGCAGTCAGTCAGTGACGGCAGTCAAACTGTCTGAACTCGGGGAATTCCAGCCGGCGGAAATCGTAAAGCTGACAGGTGCGGGCCTGGTGATCGGCTTGAATGGGACAGGTGACCGAAATATCTCCGCAGAAGCAATCCGGGCACTCAAGTCTTCCATGCAGGCCATGAACATTGATCAGCGAAATATTAAAACACCCATTCAGACTGGGAATCTGGCCAATGTTTCAATCGTTGTCTACATCCCCAACCAGGGAGTGGCCCGTGGAAAACAGTTGGAATGTTTCATTACCGCTGCCAGCCCGAACGTCGATCTGACCGGCGGATACCTGCTGCCAACAACGCTGAATATTTCCGGTTCCCAAAACTCAAAAGCGGACGCGATGGCAATGGGCTCCATTCAGACCGATCAGAGCAAACAGAAATCCCAGGCCATGATTGCCAGAGGCGCGCAACTCCTGACCGATGTCAATCCCCGCCTGGTTTCTGGTCAGGGGATCCCCCATCTCAAATTCTTTCTGAATGCGGATGCACATGCACCACAAATCAGCACACTCATCACGCGCCAGATCAATCAGTTTCTCCAGGCGGAAAAACATCTGAATTCCAAAGCCATGCTCCAGTCATCCAGCCTGATCATGATCTCACTTCCGCATAATGACCCGCTGCAGGCACATCACCTCGCGACACAATTACTTGCACTCTCCCTCCCTTTGCAGACATCCGCTCCTTCAGCACAACAACCACAAGTCATCATCGAAAGCAGGACTGGCAAACTTGAAACCAGAGGCAATGTTCTGTTGCAACCTGCATTCGTGAACCAGCAGGATCTGGTCCTGGAAATTGGAGCTTCAACCCAAAACGCTGCTCCAAACGGTGCAGATTTAGTTGCCCTGTTGCAGCACCTGCAGATTCCCCAACAGACTCAAATTCAACTCCTGCTGCAACTTCAACAACAGGGTAAAATCAATGCCCCACTGCTCAGGCAGTAAGCCCCCTTGTTGTTGCCTGGAGTATCTGGGAAACTATGGGACTGCCTGAGTCATTGTAGTCCCGTTACTCATTGAGCTGATCCTTCCATGTTTTCCGAACTGACAGGTTTGCAACTGCTTTACCTCGCACAGCGACTCGTTCCCGTGATTCTGCTGGGACTGTTCTGGAGTTGGGAAAGCTGGGCGGCCTTTAAACCGTATGACAGACAGATCCGCTACCGGCATGCTTTTCATAATCTGCTGCTGGCAGTTCTGAATGTTCTGTTCCTCGGACTGTTGTTCGGTACGGCTGTGGAATTCATGTCTCAATGGTCCCGGGAACACAACTGGGGACTGCTGCATCAACTACCACTGGGAGTCACCGGGAAAACAATTCTGGCTGTGATCATCCTGGATGCGTGGATGTACTGCTGGCACTGGCTGAATCATCGCGTCCCCTTCTTCTGGAGATTTCACAGGATGCATCACAGCGATCCCCACATGGATGTCTCCACTGCCACACGATTCCATTGGGGGGAACTGACCTTCTCCACCCTGTTTCGACTGCTGCTTATCCCGCTACTCGGTTTACAGAGCTGGCAGCTCATCCTGTACGGGATGCTGGTTTTTCTATCCACACAGTTTCATCACGCCAATATCTCAATCGGCAAAGCAGATCACGTATTGCGCTGGCTGTTTGTCACTCCTGACATGCATAAAATCCACCATTCACGCCTGCATCAGGAATTTAATTCCAATTATTCAACGGTCTTTTCCTGCTGGGATCGCCTGGCACGGACGTATCAGATGCGATCTCACCTGGAAACCATTGATTTCGGGCTGCCTGAATTTGATGATCCTGGCAGACAGACAGTGCTGGGCATGTGGAAAACTCCGTTTTGTGCCCCGGCTCCTCGACCGAACCCGCAGTACCGGAAAAGACCTCCCGAATAACCTGTCCGGACTGCTTTTGCAGACGAAAACGATGCTGTTGCCGCTACTTGAAGGGGGAATCTGAATTATATGTCTTGGCAAAGCTGCTTCACCGGGGTATACTTTGCTGAGTGCCTGAGTATTTTATATCAATTTCAGGACGATCTGGTTGGAACAAGCGAGTAACGTTATCTCTGGAATGAATACGTTTTCCGACCTGAAAGGGTGTTTTGCAGAGCTGGATCCTCATGTGGCCCTTTCTACTTGTGCAGCTGGTTTGCTGCACATCCCTGCTCACTGCCAACGGTTGTGTTGACCGCTGACTGAAGCATCCGCGTCGTTGTGGACGCATTGAATTCTGTGATTTTCTTGTTTATCCAGAGTTCCCACAGAAGCGACGTTTGCTTTTGGTCAAGCTGGTCCCACCTGCTTTACCCAAGTGAAATCCTGAAGCGTCAGGTGAACGATTCTCCTGATCTCGTGCACTTTCCAGTGTACTGTTGCAACCAGACGGAACCGATGAAACTCACCCGAAAGTGAATCAGCGCCCTCCGCTCTGTCTCTGAAAACGAATCGAATTACAAACAATATCAGTCTTGTCCTCTGTGTCGATTCACAGAATTGATCCTGCATGATCAAGCCGGAGTTCGGCAGACAGGACCCGTAAAAACATTAAGGCAAAACATTGAATACGTTTCAAGAACTCAAATTAATCGCACCAGTCCAAAAAGCGCTGGTCGAAGAAAACTACAAAATCCCCACCCCCATCCAGGCACAGACCATTCCCGCCGCATTGGAGGGAAGGGATGTTCTGGGTTGTGCCCAGACCGGGACCGGTAAAACGGCCGCTCTGGCTTTACCGATTTTACATCAACTGGGGAAAAACAGTCGAAAATCAATACCACACCACCCGCTGGCCCTGGTGCTGGCGCCGACACGCGAACTCGCCATTCAGATTGGTGACAGCTTCGACGCGTATGGCAGACATCTCAAACTGCGACAGGTTCTGATTTACGGCGGTGTCGGTCAAGGCAATCAAGTGAAAGCCTTAAAACGGGGAGCTCATATTCTGGTCGCGACTCCAGGACGTCTGCTCGACCTGATGAACCAGGGACACATTAAGCTGAATCACCTGGAAGTCTTTGTACTTGATGAAGCAGACCGCATGCTCGACATGGGATTTCTCCCCGACCTCAAGCGGATCATCAGCCAGTTACCGACGCAGCGACAGTCATTATTCTTTTCAGCCACACTGGCACCAAAGATCACAGAACTCGCACAAAGTCTGTTAACCAGACCCGTCACAGTGAATGTGACTCCCAAAACAACCAGCGTCAAAAAAATTCAGCAGCAGCTCATGTATGTGGAACGCAACCTGAAACAGCCTCTCCTGCAGAAAATCCTGGGCGGGGATGAAGTCGAACGGGCACTGGTTTTCACAAAAACAAAACGCACCGCCAACACACTCTCACAACGCCTGGTACGCAGTGGATTCAAAGCCACCGCGATTCACGGTAATAAGTCACAGGGAGCACGTCAGCAGGCACTGGAAGCATTCCGACGCAAACAGGTTCAGGTGCTGGTTGCCACTGATGTCGCAGCACGGGGTATTGACATTGATGGCATCACGCATGTCATTAACTTCGACCTCCCCGTTGAACCCGAAGCCTACGTGCACCGCATTGGTCGTACAGGACGTGCCGGAGCGGAAGGCATTGCCATTTCATTCTGCAGCCAGAGTGAACGCAAGGAATTACGCTCGATTGAAAAGCTGATTGGCCAGAAAGTCCCTGTCTCTAAAGAGCATTCACAGGCAGGTCTCAAAGCAGACAAGCCCGAACCGGAACCGAGTAGAGGCAGACAGGCGGCCAGTGTCAGAAGCCAGGCGGCCAATGGTGCGCGGCCTCCGCGGCGCAGAAACCGTCGTGCGGCGGAAGCGGCTACTGAAGCCAATCGAGCGAAGTCTGGTTCGAAAAAGCCGAAGTGGCGACACATCAAAGCACGCTCTCAACAAACCAGTTAGTTTGAAAACGATTTTCAACAGCCGCATTCAATCACATGACTGTGGCTGTTGAATCAGAACCTTTCATTCTATTTCAGTCGGGTTAATCCGCCGGGAGATGCTACAGTCAACCTGGTCACAGCCTAAAACCTTGATCTTTTTCAGGAGAGATATTATCGCTAAAAACCAGAATACTTTTGCCAAACGTCAGCGCGAAGCAGATAAGAAAGCAAAAGCCGAGGCTAAGCGAGTCCGTCGCAACAATATTAAACAGGGAATCGAAGTTCGTCCCCCCTATCAGCAGGATCGGGAACCAGGCATCCATAACGAACCAGAGGACGAATCGTCCCCGTAAGCTGGAATCAATAAAAGAAAAGACCGTAAATCAGTTTGACTTACGGTCTTTTCTGTTTGTCTTCAGATGCACTCGCATGGAGTGACGTCGTTAGAGTGAATTAGACTGTGTCCAGTTTTACTGTAGCGTCTCCAGGTCCATTGGGACCGAGTATATTAGATTGACAGACGCTATGGTTAAATATGATGCGTACTAGAATTCACCCAGTACCTGACCATCCTGTTTATCACCCAGATGCTGGAAGGTTGGACGATCAATGTTGGATGAAATAAAACGGACTGCTCCGTCAGCCAGTAATGCATGCACGCCTCCCACGTGATAACTGCGGGCATAATTATATTTCGTACCGGTATTCACCACACAGGGAGCATTAGGCCATGTCGTTGATTTACAGGCATAGTTCTGATCGGGTACGGGGGTATTTGGAACTTCCCGCGTTGAGAAAGTCATCTCGCCATGAGCGCCGCCGATTCCATAACAACCGGGACACCCCCAATAAGTCGTTGTAGCGGCATTACCACGGATGATGATTTCCGAAACCATGATTGTGTTGGATGAACCATCCTTCAGATCTCGAATTTTGGTTTTAGAGTTCTCAGAAAAGATACCGTTCAGGTTTGCACCAGTTGTAACCGCGACGTTGCCAGCGGATCCGATATAACTGCCCTGTGAGCGGCCTGCAGAATCTGCATTTCCGGGTGTCGAAGGATCGGAAGGGCAGAGATAAACGGGAACAACTGCTTTATAAATGGTTGGATCAGTTACCAGATGCACATGTGTCGCTGAATTGGCCGAATATTTATTGTATAAGGGTGCCTGATCGACAAAAGGTAAAATCTGATGAGCCCAGGTATCACGCCAGAGATGTGTCCCATAAGGTGAAGAAGAATTGTAATTCCCGGGCTGAACTTCCATATGACCGTAAGGCAATGTTGCGTGGGTATCATGATAGTTATGCAGCGCGATGCCGATCTGCTTCAGATTATTTTTACAGGTGGAACGTCGTGCGGCTTCTCGAGCCTGTTGCACTGCGGGCAAAAGTAGAGCAATCAGGATTGCGATAATGGCAATTACAACTAACAACTCAATGAGCGTAAAACCTCGCTTGTGAGATGCGAACATTAGAACTCCTCTTACTTGATAAGAAATAATTGAGAAACTGCAGGAGGGAATTAGTCAGAGCAGGTAACTCTGCCAGGCAGGATGTTTCAGGAAAACAATGGCAGGGGTAGGCACTTCTGATTACTTACTTATCCTAAGTATCGAGCAGATCTGGCCCTCTGACAATATGCAACATTCGCGGAATCAGGATGTTTCATAATTCTTTTGTACACATTCCGTCGTCATAATTGACTGAAATGCAGAGTTTGAATCATGTTTTTGAGCGAGATGCTTCCGTCGCACGTAAACAACAGTCAACCGGGCAGACGTCGTGGCTTGCCCCCATATTTCCCAGCGCGGGACGCTCTTCCGTACCACTGATCCGCTCTTCGATCAGCTCTCTGATCATCGTGATAAACCGGGGATGCACGCCTACTGTCTTCGCGCGCACCATGTTGATTCCCAGTTCCTGACTCACATCCTTTGCTTCGGTATCAAGATCAAACAATACTTCCATGTGATCGGAAACAAAGCCAATCGGAACAATCACAAGATCTTTGACCTCTCCTTTCGCTCCCAGTTCTCTGATAAAATCACAGATATCCGGTTCCAGCCAGGGCTGATGAGGCGGACCGCTGCGACTCTGATAGACCAGATGCCAGGGATGAGTTCCCAGCCGTTCACTCACCAGGCGGGCTGATTCCTGGAGTTGAACCTCATATCGGCAGCCGGCTGCCATCACAAGGGGAATACTATGCGCCGAGTAGAGAATTGTGGCCTGTCCCCGTCGCTCCTCCGGGATCTGGTCCAGCGCTTCCTGCGTTCGGGAAACCGTGGCTTCAATAAATCCCGGGTGATTGAAGAAGACACGTAGTTTATCAACGTCGGGTGCCCCTGCTCCTACTTCCTCCCGGGCACGTTGAATGTCTTCCCGATACTGTCGGCAGCCGGAATAAGAACTGAATGTCGAAGTAAAAAAGGCCAATGCCCGTTTGATCCCATCGGCTTTCATCTGGGAGAGAGTGTCAACCAGCAGGGGATCCCAGTTACGGTTTCCCCAATAGATGGGGAGTTGCGGGCCATGCTCTGCCAGTTCCTGTTCCAGAGCCCGGATCAGAGCCCGATTCTGTTCATTAATCGGACTGACTCCCCCGAAATGCTGATAATGCTCGGCAACTTCCAGCATCCGTTCGCGAGGCACATTCTTGCCACGCAAAACATTTTCCAGGAAGGGAATCACATCGTCAGGACCTTCCGGCCCCCCAAACGAAACGACGATAATGGCATCATACGTATTACTCATCAACGACTTTACTTTCCTGCCCTGTTCTCCAGGCGACCGTTTACATCGATTTTGAAAAACTGAACACTAATCCGAACCAGTGAGTGTAGCTTTCATATCATTTTGTAGCCCTTGACTGCAAAAATACCACTCCAAACAAAAAAATATTTTCCGATCTCACGATTTACATTGATGTGCCACAGAAAATGAACTCCCGTTCTCAAAACTGGTTTCACACTGTCCTTCAAGTCGCCCATTGCCTAGAATACCCTCGGCGTTCTTCGAACACTGAACTTTAGCTGGCATACACAATGAGGGATAAAAGTGTCATGACGATTTCACAATTACCACTTCTGCTTTTCATTGGTTTATCGTTCACCGCACTCTTCACTATCATCAGCGGTTGTGAGAAATCCATTTCCATGGAAGACCGCCCGGTCGCTATTGCCGACGAGCAGCCTCAATCACAGGTTACTCCGGTTGCACAGGAAAATGACGTCCTGGAAGTGGTCACGCTGGGCTCAGGTTGTTTCTGGTGTACTGAAGCCGTCTTTCGTGAGCTGAAAGGGGTCAAATCAGCGGTTTCGGGATACTCAGGCGGCAAACTCGATAACCCAACCTACAAAGCCGTCTGTAGCGGTACGACAGGGCATGCTGAAGTCATTCAGGTCACGTTTGATCCACAGCAGATCGCCTTCACCGACATCCTCAAAGCCTTCTGGGAAACACACGATCCGACCACGTTAAATCGCCAGGGAGCTGATGTGGGAACGCAGTACCGTTCTGCGATTTTTTATCACAATGAAAAGCAGAAAGAAGAAGCCACCGCCTATAAAAAACAGCTGGATGAATCAGGCCAGTTCAAAAGCCCCATTGTGACGGAAATCACTGAGTTCGATAAATTCTATCCTGCTGAAAATTATCACCAGGACTACTTCAAACTCAATCCGGAAAACCAGTACTGTCAGTATGTCATCCGTCCCAAGCTGGAAAAATTCCGCAGCAAATTTGCTGGCAAACTGAAGTCTGCAGAACCTGATAATAAATGAGATTTGATTCCGCGATTGCAGAGTTCTTTACTGTAAAACAGTTTTCATCCAGCCGTTCGCTTGAGCTACCGAAGCATTAACGCCAGGTTGCTGAGAATTTCGAATAATCGGTGACTGTTCCCTGATCCGTCGACTCATTAGCAAACCGGTCGCGATACCAGTCAGCAAACTGGTGACTGAGTTGCATCAGTTTGGCGGTGACGGAAGTCGCAGAATAATGCACGTAGCGGTAACTGTTTTCGACAGACGTGTACCAGTTCTTTTTCGCAGCAAGTGACCCGGGACCGATATCCAGAATGCGATCGCCGCGCTGCATACTGTCGCGAATCATTCGTCCCATCAGTACACAACCGGCACCTTTGATGGAAACACGGGGATCAAAGCCCATCCGCAGCGAGTAAACGAGTCCTTCATGGACATAGTTATAATTGAACGCAGCCGGGCGACCTGCCACGTATAACATATTCAAATCGACGGTGCCTGCCTGGGCAGCCCGTTCATGTGCATCACGGAAAAACGGTGCGACGCTCGCATGCGACAACGTCGTTCCCGTAGTTGATCTCCCCTGCCAGCTCTGACGGGCAATCTCTTCACACTGATCGTATAAATCCCAGCGCGGATCCCCCTCGCCATTCTCTGCTCCAGCAGGCCGATATCTGAGATATTTCACTTTTCCTTCCTGCTGAACCCGTTTTTCAGAACACAGGTACGTCTTGCGTGCTCTGGATGAACGGGAGCGTAGATACTGATCCCAGTCCTGTTTCAGATCAACGTAGGCAGTCTGGCACCACAGAAGCGTTTCAAATGAAATTTTCTCTGAGTGAAGTGCCTGTTCTGTTTCCCCACCATCGAATCCGGCACTGTCCACACAGCGCAGGTCGATCAGGTCCCAGTCGCGCCGGGAATGCAGGATATAATTGAAAGCCGCACAGAGCGTCGTTTTCTGACTGGCGGAGACCGGACCATAAAAACTGCCCCAGTCATCGAAAGGGAAAGTTAAAATCCGACACAGACCATATTTTGATTTAATACGACGCACGCAGAGAGGAACAATTCCTGTGACCTCTCCCCTGTCGACTACGATCAACACTCTCAATTTCTGATCTGCTGCAAAATGCTTCCAGTAAACCTGCAACCATTCCAGCGACCGGAAAAAAGATCCCCCCGGAGTGACTTTGAGTAACCGCTGCCAGTCCGCCTGATAGTCAGCAAGGGCTTCAATCTCGTTCAACTCAATCACGTCTGACATCAGTTTTATGTTCCTGCTACGCCGTTCCGTTCAAAATCGACTCGACATGAAACTTGACAGCTGCAGCAAAACGGAATCCGGTCATCGAGATTCCCATCCTGATCGCAGACTGAATTTCATATGCTGCTGAAACTTAGCTTGCGTACACCGGGATTTGAGATGTTTCTCTGCAAGGATATTGTTTGCAAGCGAAATCTATCTGGTGATGTCGAGATATTCCGGTTATAGCGAAAAAACTCTTTGATCGGAGAAGACTGACAGATTCTTTCATTCAATGCTTGAGCCAGAGTGCAAAGTTGCGATGTCGTTCCTTTCGCACAATCTGAATTCAGAGTTCATTCAGAACCTTAAGATTGTTTCGCTGGCTCTTTCTGCCCCCGTGTATCCTGCAGCAGACCGGTATCACTGCTGCCAAATCGGTCGCGAAACCAGGATGCCACCTGATGACTCAGACGTAAGACATTTGCGATCGCAGATACAGGCGAGTAATACACGTAGCGATAGCTGTTTTCGACCGAGGTATACCAGTATTTCTTGGCATCCACGGCCCCAGTTCCCACATCCAGAAGCAGATCCCCCCGGTCCATGCTGTCATGCAGGATGCGTCCTATCAGCAGTCGCCCCAGTCCCTGATCAGAGACTTCAGGATCATAGCCCATACGCAAGCCGTTGATCAGACCGTTCTGGATATAATTATAACTGAACGCTGCCGGCTGACCGGAGAGAAAGATCAGGTTCAAATCGAATGCACCGGCGCGTACCGCGCTTTCATACGTATCTCGAAAAAACTGACACACTTTATCATGAGTGATCGTATTTCCGGTTGTGGAAGATCCCTGCCAGCTTTTTTCAGCAATCTGTTCGCACATCTGATAGAGGTCCCAGCGAGGATCACTTTCACCAAACGCTTCGCCACGGGGGCGATACCGCAGATGTTCAATCTCCCCCTGCGCCTGCAGGTTTCGCTCAGCCCGTGTATAAGTCTGTCGGGCTTTTCGAGGTCGGGCTTTCAGATACTCTTCCCACGACTGGCTCAGATCCACATACATGGCCTGTTCCCACAGGAACTTTTCAAACTCCATATTTTCTGCCTGGAATGCCCGCTCGGTCGCCCCGCCATCAAAGCCATCTGTCTCGATACACCGCAGATCAATCAGATCCCAGTCACGACGGGAGTTCAACAGGTATTGAAACGCAGCGCGCAGTGTCGATTCCTGATCGGGTGAGACCGGTCCATAGAAACTCCCCCAGTCATCAAAGGGAAAGGTTAATATACGACAGGAACCAAATTTCGATTTGATCTTTTTCCAGCAGAGAGGCAGGATGCCCGTGACTTCACCATTCTCACGCACGATCAACACTCGCAATTTCTGATCAGCCTCAAAATGTTTCCAGTAGACCTGCAGCCATTCCCGGGAACGGAAAAACGTCCCTCCCGGCGTGACGGACAGCAGCCTGGCCCAGTCACTCTGGAAATCATTTAACGCTTCAATCTCATTCAGTTCAATCACATCAGTCATGGCGGGCTTGTCTTATTTTCAATTAGAAATCATATCTGGCAGTCAGGACGTCATATCGCAGTCTCTCTGTACTTCACTGAAGCTTAGGTTACGTTCACTGATTTCCAAATTTATCTGAGTAAAGGAGGGAAATCTTAACGTCGGCCTGTAACAGATTTCAGGATTGAATCGAAACTGCGGACTGCATCACTGAGAGAATGGGGACACGCGCATCAGACATGAAAAACGGTAGAATCGACTCAAGCGGACTTTGAACGGAATCCGCCCTCAATGCCCCCTTGAATCGTCGGAGAATGCCTGCAAAAGGTCTGGGAGTTGATGCGCACAATTCCAAAGCAGTAAGATAGATTCAAGAACGGCACTCCTCGTTCCGTTTCAGAACTTGATTCGATTCACAGATCGCAAAGGACACCGACAGAAATGAAATATTTAATACTTATCGCAATTCTGGTTACTGGTTGTGCAGAGAATGCACCTGAAAAGGAAGCAGAAAAGACAGAGACTGCCATTGACCTCGGGAAAGCAGGTCTCCCCGTCCCGGAAAACTTACAGGTCGACTCCGCGGCTCTGGAACAGATCAAAGCAAAGCTGGACTGCATGGAGTGCGGCATCAAACGAGACGACAACTACGAAAGCATAACCGGTATCCGTTATTTTGTTGACTGTGACACACTCAAGTATGTTGTGACTTATGATCCAGAAAAAAATGAAGTAATGGAGTCAGAGCTGATCGAGAGCAAATGAAGCGGAAATAAGAGTGCCGAATAATCTGCTCTTGAGAGATTAAGAATAACTGAGCAGGCAAAGCCATCTCCAGTCTGCTGATCGGAGAAACTCAATAAGCAGATGATTGGAGAAATGTATCAGTAGCAATTCAATGAGGAGTAAAAATAGGGCCGACAGGACTCGAACCTGTAACCAACAAATTATGAGTTTGCTGCTCTAACCGATTGAGCTACGGCCCCAAATTGTTTTCTCATTGAGATTTACCACGATGATCTCGCTGAGGGACTGCGATTCGTGGCAGTTGTTTTTTAATGGATGTGCAAGGCTGATAGCTTACTGGACCTCCTGGAGCCTGTCAAAGGAACACGACTCGAAAGCGTCAATCCTGATTAACTTTCCGTCAATTCTAACCTGCTGTTGAAGTCAGACACGGGACAGGGTAAACAGGATCGTGAAGATATTCCATTTTCGGGATTTTCCCTGTCTCTCTTTGAGGCCCGCTTCCGATATGAACACACCCTCTCGCACTCCCCTTTGCGGCGGTTCAATTCGCCTGCTGTCATTTTGCAGCCTCTGTCTGATTTTAGGGGTCGTCCCTGGTCCGATCAAAGCAGAAAGCGATCCCGCTGCGTCAGGTGCTCCCATTCGTGTTGGTTCCGTGGTTGGCGGACACATTCACCCTGCCCTCTGTCGTGCTTCAAACGGTGATTTACTGGCAGTCTATAATGAAAATGGCGGGGGTGGAAAAGAACTGCTGCTCGCGAGATCCACTGATGGCGGCCTGACCTGGTCGGTCCGTCAGCCGATTCCCACAATCAAAGATTGTTCGATTTATCCCGGCTCACTGACCACTCTCAAAAGTGGTGAAATTGTTTTGCACTGGTCCTGCTACCGGGTGGAAGGCACACGTCGCTGGCGCGTGCCTCAATTCTGCACGTCGAAGGATCATGGCGTGACCTGGTCTCCCGTCACAGAAATCCCACTGGATGACTACACCAACTATACCTGCCTGCGGCACTCCATTCTGGAAATTGATGCGGACCACTGGGTCTGCCCCTTTTACGATCGCACGGTGATTTATGATCGCAGCAAAAATACGATCACGCCCTTCGGCGATGGTCGCAATCATGGCATGGTCCCCCTCATTCGCACCAGTCAGGGCACGCTCATCAGTGGTGCGCCACAAAAACATGCGCCCGTTCCCTCCGGAAAGCCAGGCAACATGGTTTACGGTCTGCGCTCAAACGATCAGGGACAAACCTGGCAGCCTCTGCAGTCATTCCCCTACTTTGGTGTTGCCGGTTACGATTTGACCACTCTAAAACAAGGTCCCGTTGTGCTCACATCGATCCTGTATGGCGTAGGCCGTGATGATGAATGGGCGTATGAACTGAAACTCTCCCACGATGCGGGTCAAACCTGGGACAACGATCACGCAGTCATCATTTATAACCCGGGCCGCCCGATTAAAGGGCGAGGCTGGCCTCGGACTGTGCAGATTGATGACAAAACCCTGGGTACCCTGTTCTTTGATCTGGATCCTAAACAGTCCGGCGGCCCCGGCGTATTCTTTATTCGCACACCACTGGCTGCATTTCAGTCAATTAAACCTTAATTGGTATTCCGTGCGATCTGACTGGCACGCCAGGCTTCTCCGTAGAGGGCAAATCCCAGTTGCACGCTCTTTGATGCATTGCGCAGTGCTATTGTCAGTTTCGGATCAAAAGGCGCCAGGCCACGCGTTCTTAACAGACTGGCAACCTGCATCACGACCGCCTGATCGTATCCCTCCAGCTGTGTGAACAGCGCATTCAAATCTTCCGCATGCTGTTTCACCAGACGTTCTGCATATTCAACAGCAGCCGTTTTCTTACCATCGCCGTCCGCATCAATCCAGACTGCTCCTGTTGAGCCCACCACCTGTGATTCAAATTCCGGGGAATCGGGCTGGTAAGGTTTCGCGAACTGCCAGTACGGCGCCGATACGCCGGGACCGGTCGCGATTGCCACCAGAAAACAATCGTGTGCAGGCAGTTTTAGTTTCCAGGTCTCCTGCCACTTAATGCCTCCCTGTTTTGAAGACTTGATCGGCTCGCTGCGAATTAACTGCCCGTTCGCATAAAGCTGGATCTGCTCTGCGGTCACCCATGCAGGTCCGGAAACCGTCAGTTTCACTTCCCATTCTTTTGCTGGAGGAACGAGTTCCCCTGGCCCAAATCGTGAATTGACTTTGATCTGTGTCAACAGCCCATACGACAGCAGCACTTTACCATCGACAAAGTTTTGAATGGTCTGCCTGACATCAATCTTACCCGGATCCTGATCAGCCGACTGCATGTAGGTTCGGGCCTGACCGACGATATAGCGACTGACATCATGCGAATCACTGCACCCCACGGGTGCCAGAAACTGACCACGATTCAGTGCACCGAACCAGTCACGATACAGCTGCAGCACATCGGTTTGCGTTGCTCCCGAGTTAATAATTTCCATCGCATTTGCCTGTAACCGCCAGCCATCGAGATTCTCTCCCGTCAGGCTGAGATGATTTTTCGGATCAAACGGTCGGTAGCTGGAATGAATATCTCGGGCATGATTCAAAATCACTGCCTGCACATCAGGCGTGGTTAGAATACTCTCAAAAATCGCGTCCCAGGCAGGAAGTTTGTAATCGGGGACCGGCCCCTCTTCCCGCACGGGAAACACATTGAAGTGCCCCCATTTTGTTGTCACTTCATTGCCGATCACGGGCGTGAAATACGGCTTTACCTTTAATTTTCGTGCGAGCGGTTCGTAGTTAATCTGTTTGTTATGATCGGTGGCAATCGGAAATTCGATCTGCTCTCCCGCCAGTGTCAGCATGCGTTCTTCCACGGAACAGTCGCCGTGCCCGGAATGAGTCAACGTATGGATGTGTGTATCACAGCTCACATAGCCCGATGTATCCACTTCCCGACCGATCTTAAGTTCGAGCTGCTGCTGATCCCCTTTTTTCAGGATCACGTGCCTCTGATCGATTCCGTACTCGAACCCCCGACCGGCGTACACCGTATATTCGCCCGCCGGCAATTGAAACTGCGTGTTCCCGTCGCGGGTATAAATCACTCCCGTTCGCACCGCCTGCCGTTCATTGGACTCAGCAGAGGTGACGACCAGTGTCCCCTCCGCATTCACAATGGTGATACGACAGGGAATACCCTGCTTTGAATCTTTGTCTGTCACAGTCAGCGACAATTGTGCTTCCGACAGAAACTCAGCAGCCGGTTCAGGCAGGAGTACCATTTCTCCCACGCGGATGTCATCAGGAGTGATCTTACCTGACTGGTAGATCCGTAATTCATTGATGCCTGTTTTCAGCGTGTTCGGCGGAACAGGTAACAGCAACTGCTGATCCTGCTCATGTCGAACCAGTTTTCCCAGAACTTTCCCATTGAGTTCGACATTCCAGGTCTGCTTGACATCCTGTTGACGCAATAACAAAACTGCCTCTTCGGCATTCGATTCTGCCTTAAATCGTAGAGACAGTTCTTTATCCTGTGCCTGTTCCGGAAACGTTGTCCATTCACGGTCACCCGAGTGGCGCAGATGCACCAGTGTCTCAGTGAGGATCAACGGATCTGCAGCCGACACCGCTTCTGTGAAGGCCAGAAAAATCAGCACGATCAAATAGGGGAATGCTGGCATGACGAGCGACTTTCATTTGATTTAACATGAAGAGGCAAGACCTGATTGAATCAGTGACCTGCTGTTTCTTTTTTGGTACTTTGCAGTAGATACGCCAACAGATCATGCAGCTCTTGCGGCGTGAGAATTTCCAGCAGATTCGCGGGCATCAATGAGAGTGGCGACTGCTGCTGCTCGTCAATTTCATTTTTCGCGATCGTAAACTCTTTCCCTTTATTATCGACGAAGACCACAACGGCCCCTTCTTCCCGCCGTCTCAAACCCGAAAAGATGCGCCCGGCATCCGTAATAACTGTCGTCGTGCGAAAATTGATATCAACCGCACGATTCGGATCCAGCACATCTTCCAGCAGCCGCTCCAGTCCCCGGTTCCCGATGCCATCCAACTGAGGTCCCACCACGGCACCTTTGCCTGCCAGTTGATGACAGACTGCACAGTTTTTTTCAAAGACCGCTTTTCCATTTTCCACTGATAATTCAAAGGAAGCATGCGATTTGAAATGTTGAGCTATATTTTCCTGTGTCTTTTTTTCACGGGGAGGCAAGGCACTGAGTAATTTTTTTGCCCGACGTTTGAGTTCTTGATCGGCTGACTGTTGAATCTGATTTTGTATCGCAGGTTCAGCCAGTAATTGTGGCGAGGCAACCCCCTGTTCCGCATAAGCGATCAGTCGCTCCATCCCCTTCGGCTGTCTCGCTATCTCGGCTGCCAAGGCTGTCTGCAGGCGTGAGGGATACCGCTTGAAAGCATGTTTCAGCAAGTCGTCCACCTCATCCTGCTTCTGCGCGATCACTGCCTGAATCACTGTCTGTTGAAAGCTGCCCGCCTCAGGATTTTGCGGGACAGGCAATGGAAACAGGGGACGAAACGTATCCGTGCCATCCAGTGAAATCACGGCGGAAGCCAGGTCATTTTTCAATTTGGGATCGAGTCGCTTTTGCGTCAACAGGGAAACGACCTGCTCGCGGGCGGCATGCAGTTTAAACGCTTCTACCAGAAAGGCAGCGGCAGACCAGCGGTTCACCTGCTGCTGCAGACTTTCGCGGGGAATCGAAACCACTTCCGGTTGAAAGCGCCCGATCGCCAGCCAGGCAAAAGCTTTGCCCGAATCACTGTCGACCACTTCCAGATAGCCTTCCGTCCCTGCAAACTCTTTCAGATCCCAGTGGACCTGTTGCGCCAGATCGTTCCGAGGCGCAGAGACCCGCTTGAGAACACGTTGATCCTCCAGGCGACGCAGCTGCACATAATTGAATCCGTTATCGGGTTGCCTGGGAAAGCCCGTGTGTCCGGCCAGATAAAAACTGAGTTCCGAAGGTATTGAAAAGGGTTGTGAGATCAGTCGTCCAGTCGCTCGTTCTCCAGCGGGCAGACTGCAGAAAAAGGGAGCCGACTCTTTCCCGTCGGCTGAAGCTCTCTGCTGCAGAGTCCAGGGATTTTCGCTGTTTTGCTCACCTGCAGGATAATTGACCCACTGCACAGACTGCATTCCCTGCTGCGTCAGTAAAGATTGAGTCAGCCGGGCAGCCCAGTCGGAAAGCGTAGCATCAATGCGCAACCCTTTCTGCTGATATCCCTGCAATACCGCTTTGATAATTTCCACCTGCAGATCAAGGTTCTCTGCCAGTCGCGTTTGCGCCAGCTGAATCACTTCGGATAATTTCTCCGCCGGTAAATTGCGCACCATATGCCGGAAGTATTCTGGCAATTTCTCCGGATTTACTGTTTCGGTCTGCAGATAACGCAGCAGATAAAGGGCCGCCTGCTCGCTGGGCACCGCCAGTGTAAGAGACGCCAGTTCGCTGCGCTGTTTCGAATTCAGCATCTGCCAGTCCAGTTGACTTAAAATATCATCATCCCGTATCTGTAACATCAGCGCCCGTCTCGTCACGTACTCCAGATGATGGTCAGCTGCAGGAATCTGCTGCTGTAATGCGAACAGTAAAGCAATGTTCTCCAGCGCAGGATGCAGCCCCAATGCTTCCGCGGCAGCGCGTTGCACAAACGCATTGGAATCCTGTAATGCGTGCGACACCTGCTGACGGAGCTGTGGACTCCAGGGTTTCTGTTCTGCCATTATTTTCACGGCATGAATTCGCACCAGCTCCGACGGACTGGATAAAGCGTTTACCAACAGACTGTCCGTCAACGCGTCCCTGCGAAACAATGTCCATAAAGCGTGTACTACGATTTCAGGCTGTTTCGCTTCCCGTACCGCTTTCTGTAACGGCTCAACTACGTCCAGGTCTGTCTGATCAGAAAGATAATCCGTGATCAGCATGCGGGTTGTCAGATTGGAAGTCCCCAGTGCAGCAATCAACTGATCGACATTCCTCTTCGAATGATCAACCGGAGAATGATCTTTGTTTTTGCAGACAATCCGCCAGATGCGTCCCCGATAGCGGTCACGCCCCGGATGATCGAGGGGGACCTCATAATGCCCGATGATCTTGTTATAAAAGTCGGCAACATACAACGCACCATCGGGTCCCTGGCGGAGATCGACCGGGCGAAACCAGGGATCCGTCGAGATCAGGAAATCGGGCTCTTCCTGCGCGATGATTGTCGAACCATGATACACGGGAGTATTCCGGTTGATGCGACTCGTCATCACATTCCCGCTGAAGAAATCGCCCTGGTACTCCTGGGGAAACTGATCCGCCGAAATAATTTCCACCCCCGCGATCGCAGTCGAACCATGCAGGTGTTCCATCATCGGTTTAACGAATCCCAGTCCGTCATGGGGTTTTCCAAAACTGGGATAGTAGCCGCCTCTGAGAATCTGGTAAATCGGCTTGGAGTGGCAGTCCGCCGTAAACAGGTTTCCTTTTTCATCAAAGGTGGAACCAAAGGGATTGACCTGCCCGTGAGTGAAATGTTCAAGCCGCGAACCATCCAGCCGCATCCGATAGGTATTTCCCGACTGCATCTCAACGACATGCCCGTCACTGCCACTCACTCGAGTCTGGTTGTTGAAACCATGATTGGCATACAACCAGCCGTCAAAGCCGCGACGAAAGGAGTTATTCATGCCGTGCGTATCACGTTCAAATCCCATCGGCCCGAACAGCTTTGTGACTTTGTCCGCGCGATCATCTCCGTCGGTATCTTCGTAATAACAGATATCGGGAATACTGAAAGCGATCACTCCATTTCGATAAGGATACAGACCGATCGGAATATTGAGCCCTTCTGCAAACGTGGAAATTTTGTCGGCACGACCATCGCCATTCGTGTCTTCCAGAATCTTGATCGCATCCTTCCCCTGCTCTCCCGCTTTGACGGGATAGGGATATTCGGACGATTCCGTGAGCCAGAGCCGACCCTTGATATCAAAGGCCATATTCAAAGGCTTCTGAATTTCAGGCTCGGCAGCGAACAACTGAATTTCAAACCCGGGAGGCAGTGTAAATGATTTCTGCTCTGCCTGCGGAGTGAGTGGATCAGTGGGACGAATAAATTCCCGGAAGGGGTCACCCGCCTTTTGAGCAAACACAATAGCCGGCATCAGCAGACACCAGCCGAGACACCACCAGGAGATCCGAAAATTCTGCATCATCGTTGCTTCACCCGTGAATCTTCAAAAGAAAAAACCCGTCTGCTGAAGGCACTGTCGTTCCAGCAGACGGGTTCAATCGTAAAGGATCAATTCAGCAGAATCAATCGGGAGTTAATCAAGTTCTTTGATATAAATATTGCGAAACTGCATCAGACTGCTGGCGGGGCTGAATGTCCCGTCTTTTAATTTTCCGCCATGATGCTGAAAGGCAATTGGCCCTTTCTCAGGTACTTCTGGCAGCTGTGCGTTTTCCAGAACCATTTCGTTATTCAGAATGACCGTCAGGCGATCCTTGATCATGATGATGATAAATTTATTCCATTCACCCACAGGTTTGTCGGCGTTGGTTTTAGGAGTCACCCCGGCCCGGACTTCCGGTGAAACCGATTGATTGCGACGATAGGAGTAAACTTCTCCCGATCCGATGGGCCAGCACCAGATATTGACCTGTGCTTTAGGAGTGCCTCGCAGATAAATTCCCGAGTCGGCATTCGGAAGCTCAACCGTGATCACATTCCCTTTAGCATCTTTCAGTTCTGAACCATCGGCTAAGACGATGGGCACTTTATACAGGCCCGTTGTTTCTTTAATCCGCCATTCGAGGCTCAAAATGAAATCGCCATACTCTTTTTCTGTCCAGAGATTCTTATCCCCTTTGGCTTCGCTCTGCGCATCATAGTCGATTACGCCTTCCACAATTTTCCAGTGCCCGTTGTCCCCTTCCGGAAGTTTCCAGCCGGTAAAATCTTCGCCGTTAAACAGGGATGTGTAACCGGGATGCAGAGCATCCTCAGGTGAAATTTTCACGATTGCGCCATCGGTGATACTGCCCGCTTTGGGCAGTGGTTTGGGTAATGTTTTTTGTTTGGCAGGCTGGAGTTCTTTCTGAGCCAGAACTTCGCTCTGTCCCCCCAGGAAACTGACGGCACACAAACATAACCCCCAGCCGAGCACCTTATATTTACAACTCATGATTTACCTTCTCTTAAAATGGAACATCTTGGCGGAATTTTCACTGCCGCACTGCAACAGTCGTTAGAAGTTTATCGTATCGCAACACTGTTCGCCTTCCCACCCAAATACACAACTTTGTTAAGAGAAAGCACAGTGTAAGTTTGTGTCAATGCGGTTGAGAGAGGGTGAAATGAAATTGATTTCTCAGGCACCGCACAGTACCCTGATAGATAAGTCAACTTCGATCTCATTCCGAATTTCTCACCTGACTTTGAGAGAATCCTCCATGTACGTTCCTTCTGCTCTCACGGCGCGGACATTGAGCTGCAGCCTCTGTATCGCTCTGCTAATGAGCCTGCTAGTTAGTGCTGCTGCTTCAGCAGAAGAAGCTCCGCTCACAGCGCACGAGAAGTTCTACCTTCAGAAGATCCGCCCCCTCTTAGAACAGAAGTGCCTGGGCTGCCACGGCAGCACTCCCGATGATATCAAAGGGGAGTACAACATGCTGACGCGAGAGTCACTGATCAAAGGGGGGGAATCAGGTGAACCAGCGGTGATCGTCGGTAAACCTGAGCAGAGCCCCTTCTGGAAGGCAGTCACCTGGAAAGACGACAGTATCCAGATGCCGCCTCAGGAACGCAATCGCTTGTCCGCAGCGGAAATCGCCGACCTGAAACAGTGGATCTCGGAGGGAGCGGTCTGGACGGAGAGAGAACTCCCCACTTCCAACTCAGCGACATCCAGTCAAAACACGGCCATCACCATGTCCACCTCGGGAGGACAGAGCCCGACCTGGACCAATCGAACGTATGAGCCGGAAGATATCTGGGCCTATCAACCCATACAACGTTCGCCGATTCCCTGGCAGGCACTCTCTAAGAATCAGAGCTCCCAGCGTCATCCGATCGATGCCTTTATTCAGCAGAAACTCAAGCAGCAACAATTGATCGCTTCTTCGCCTGCAGAGAAAAAAACACTCCTGCGTCGTGCCACGTATGATCTGACCGGCCTGCCCCCCACATTAAAACAGATTCGTAATTTCGAAAATGCTCCAGATCAACACAGCTGGTCACAGCTTATTAAGCAACTGATGGAGACTCCTCAATATGGCGAGCAGATGGCACAGATGTGGATCGACGTCGTCCGCTATGCCGACACCAGCGGATTTGCCAACGATTACGAACGCCCCAATGCCTGGCGCTATCGCGATTACCTGGTGCGCAGTTTTAACGCTGACAAACCCTATGACAAGTTCATCATCGAACAGTTGGCCGGCGATGAACTTGATCCAGACGACCCGGAACTGCTGATCGCCACTGGTTTCCTTCGCAGCGGTCCCTGGGAGCATACAGGAATGAGTGTCGCCGCGGTCACACGCCAGCTCTTCCTGGATGACATCACCCAGAGTGTAGGCGTCAGTTTTCTCGCTCACAGTTTTCGTTGTGCCAAATGTCACGATCACAAGTTCGACCCGGTCCCAACCCGCGATTATTACCGCATTCAGGCTGTCTTCGCTCCGGTTCAGTTTGCAGACCGTAAAGTCGAATATCAGCCTTACGAAAATATCTCCGGCTTTGCCGACATGAAAGCCCGCACCGAACGACTGCTCGCAGAAACCCAGGCACAGCAACAACAGTTCAAAGAGAAAACAGATGCCGCGATTGCAGCGTGGCTTAAAGAAAACGGTTATAAAAACCTCAAACAGGTGACCGCCGACAAACGCCCCCCTCTCAGGTGGTTTGGCTTAACCGAACTCGAAAAGAGTCTGCTGAAAATCAATAACAAACGCATTGATTATTTTGAGCGGGAACTCAAACGATACGAACCTTATGCGTTTAGTGTCTATAACGGACCTCCCAACAATTACCGTTCAACCAAAACAGTCAACCTCATCCCGAATGCAAAACAACAGCAGGGTGATATTCAGCAGACCTTCATCCTCGCCGGCGGAGCAATCACGGCACCGACAGACAAAGTGACCCCGGGAGTCCTCAGTGCGATGGCTGGTTCCAACAGTACCAGAGAACCGAATGCCTGGAATACCATCCCTCAGTCAACCACAGGCAGACGCCTGGCTCTGGCCCGCTGGATTGCCAGTTCGAACAATACTCTGACCGCGCGGGTCATTGTGAACCGCATCTGGCAGATGCATTTCGGCACTGGACTAGTCGCCACCCCCAACAACTTCGGTCAGAAAGGCGCGAAACCTTCTCACCCGGAACTCCTGGACTGGCTCGCGACCTGGTTCATGGATCATGGCTGGTCGATCAAACAACTGCATCATCTGATCATGACGTCCGACACATATCAGCAGAGCAGCTTTCCTGTGGATGCGGCACGAGTTCAAACAGTCGATCCGAATAATCGACTGCTCTCTCATTTCCCCACTCGCAGAATGACTGCAGAACAGCTTCGCGATTCCCTGCTCTGTATGACAGACGAACTGAATCCGGAAATGGGTGGGCCGGGCGTTTTTCCGGAAATCAACTGGGAAGTCGCTCTGCAGCCCCGTCACATCATGGGATCAGTGGCTCCCGCGTATCAGCCGATGCCATTGCCCCGCCAGAGAAACCGCCGCACCCTGTATGCGTTTCGCTATCGCACTCTGTCTGACCCGATGCTGGAAGTCTTCAATCGACCGGGGAGCGAATCTTCATGCGAACGCCGCGATGAAACAACGGTAACTCCGCAGGCGTTTGCTCTGTTCAACGGTCAATTCACGCACGATCGCGCCCTGGCACTGGCTCACAAAATCAGTCAGGAATCAAAAACGCAGGAAGACGCGGTTCAGCGTGCTTTCCAGCAGGTTATGTTACGCCCACCAGAGAGTTCAGAACTGCAGCTGGCTCTGAAACATGTTCGGCAAATGCAGACATATCACGAAGAGCATCCTCCCCGGAAGATTCCTCTGCCCCGCGAAGTAAAACGGGAAATGATTGAAGAGCTGACGGGTGAATCGTTCAGCTGGACCGAAAAACTGGATCTCTCAGAAAATTATCAGCAGGATCTCAAACCGTGGGACGTAGATGCAGAAACCCGCGCCCTGGCGGAACTGTGCCTTGTCCTGATGAACTCCAACGAATTTATTTATTTGCGATAACAGGCCCATGCATCGATTACAACGCCGCGACTTTCTCTATGGAATGAGTGCCAGCCTGGGCACAGTCGCCCTCAATGCGCTCCTGCAGGCAGAAGAAAAGCCCTCATCCCCGCCGGAAAATCTCCAGCGGGAAAAGCCACTCGCACCCCGTGATCCACATCACAAGCCCCGCGCCAAAGCATGTATTTTCCTGTTCATGGAAGGGGGCCCCAGTCATCTGGATACATTCGATCCCAAGCCAGAGCTGGAAAAACTCCACCTGAAAGAATTCGTACGCGAAGACAAACAGGTCTCCGCGATGGCCAGCGGGAAACGGTACTACATCAAAAGCCCGTTCAAACATAAACGGGCCGGCGAATCGGGCATTTCCCTCTGCGAACACTTTTCACATCTCTCTGAAGTCGCTGATGACCTCTGCGTCTACCATGGTCTGCAGGCAGAGTCGATCAATCACCCCACCGCCTGTTACCACATGAATACCGGCAACCGGTTTGGCGGTGACCCGGCTATCGGCTCCTGGATGACCTACGGACTGGGAACCGAAAATCAGAACCTGCCCGCGTTCATCGTCCTGCCTGAAGTTGCTTATCCGCAGGGAGGCTCTGCCAACTGGTCGAACGGATTCTTGCCCGCTTACTTTCAGGGAACAGCATTGCGTTCGCAAGGCTCTCCCATTCTGGATCTGAATCCTCCCGCGCACGTCACCCGCGAGACCCAACGTAAAAACCTGGATCTGCTGTCACAGCTGAATCAGGTAGACATGCAGCGACACCCGCACGAAGAAGTTCTGGCAGCCCGCATGGAATCGTACGAACTCGCATTTCGCATGCAGGCACAGGTGCCCGATATCATCAACCTTGATCAGGAAACCAGGCAGACCCAGGAAATGTATGGCCTGGGGCAACCCGAGACAGACAGCTTCGGTCGTCGCTGCCTGCTGGCACGGAAGCTGGTGGAAGAAGGAGTCCGCTTCGTTCAGATCTATGCTGCTGGCTGGGATTCGCATGACTTCCTGGAACGATCCCACAAAGCACGTATGCAGGCGGTCGACAAACCCATTGCAGCTCTGCTGAAGGACCTGAAAGCGCGGGGACTGCTGGAAGACACTCTTGTCGTCTGGACGGGCGAATTCGGTCGCTCCCCTGATAATGGCATCCGCAGCGGCAGACAGGCCGCCGGTCGAGACCACAACGCCAAAGGAATGGCACTCTGGATGGCAGGGGGCGGCGTGAAAGCCGGCCATCGCATCGGAGCCACCGACGAAATCGGCGATCACGCAGTCGAAATCGTCAACCCGATCAAAAACCTGCACATTACCCTGGAACACATCATGGGACTGGATGACAACCAGCTGACCTACTTCCACGAAGGCCGTTTTAAAGTCCTGAGCCAGACAGGAGGGTCCGTGATCAATGAATTACTTGGCTGAACCAGGACGATGATTTTCAATCTTCCTCACTACTGAGTGACTTTTTCATTTTCTGATGCGGAATGGAAACCGACAGAAACTCATCCCCTTCCACTTCATAACCCAGTTTTTGATAAAACCCCACCGCAGAAATGCGTGCATCCAGTTCCAGCAATTGAAACCCCCGCTGTTTCAGATAGTCCTCCATATTGATCAACAGTTTTTTACCCAACCCCTGATTTTGAAATTCAGACGCAACCGCCATCTGTCGAACTTTTGCTTTCACAGCAGAAACGGGAACCACCAGCACACACGCAATAACCCGCTCTCCTTCCAGAATTCCAAAATGAAAATAATCGACTTCAGCTGATAGATCTTCCTCCCTTAAATCCAGACCCAAAGGCTGGCGTAAGATCTTGTTACGTAACTGACAAGCCTGATCATAGTGAGCAGACTGGAAAGGTATTTCAATAAAATTCATCGATCGATCAACGGCTTTCTTATCGCGAAGCACCCCACACTCAATGTTAAATCCCCACGCATTTTATCGTAAATGACTCAGAAACTTCAGCTGGAACATCAATAAAACTGCAGACTTACCGTTTTTCTCAATTTTCCGAGGCTAATTTCACCACCTTCACGATGTATTCAATAAGGGTTGGGAGTGTAAAGACTTCTCTCGTCGCGACTCAGTGAGAGGTATTAAAAAATGGCGGTAGTAACCGACCGGACAACTGAATTTATCATGCTGTTCTCCCGGCATAGTCAGAGAATCTACCGATTCATCAGATCGCTCGTAGATAATCGGACCGATGCCGAGGAGATTTATCAGAATACGTGCACGGTACTCTGGTCAAAATTTGACACCTTCGAGTCGGGATCGAATTTCTGGGCCTGGAGCTGCCAGATCGTGCGCTACGAAGTTCTCAATTACCGACGACGACAAAACCTCGAACGAAACATCTTCAGCAACGAGTTCTATAACCGCGTTGCCGAAAGTGCCATGGTGACCGTTGACGAACTGGACCAGCAACAGGCGGCTCTCTCAGTCTGCTTCGAACTGTTGTCGCAAAGACAGAAAGAAGTCCTCGAAAAAATATACGAACCGGATGCCAGCCCCAATTCGGTCGCGCAGGATCTGAAACGATCGCCAAATGCCATCTACAAAACTCTGAAACGGGCACACGATCTTCTTTTCAGCTGTATTCAAAGACGCCTTCAATCGGGAGACCTTTTCTGATGTTAACTCCTGAGGAACAGGAAGAACTGATGCAACTCTGCTGGGAATACCAGTATGGAAATCTCACATCCCGACAGGCCAGCCACCTGGAAAAACTGGTTCTCCAGTCCGATTCCGCCCGAGATTTCTTTATCCAGTATTCCGGGATGTGCGCGAACCTGGAATGGGAAGGAATTGTTGACCCCGGCCCACTGGGGCGTTCGTCAGATTACGAACCACTCCCCTCCGGTGAACTCAAAACCATCCCCGATCATCTGGGAACCGCTCCCGCGGCGCCGGATCGCCGAAAAGTGTTATCCGCGATCCTGGCATTTTCAATCTGCATCTTAGCCGCCGCGTACCTCTTAACTTCTTCACTCCTGCTTAATCAGGCCCCTCGTTATCTGGTCCGGATCATTAATACAAAAAACGTGGTCTGGTCTGCAGGAAAGCAAAACTGGCGACAGGACGACCTGCTGCATGCCGGCGATCTGCTTCACCTCAGTTCCGGAATGATCGAACTGGAAACCATCTCAGGTGCAAAAATCATTCTTAAAGGCGAATCACACCTGACGCTCGTCCAACCAGATCAGTTCATGCTCGATCAGGGCAATCTCTTTGCTCATGTTCCCCCTCAGTCCCAGGGACTGACAGTCGATACCCCTGCATCACGAGTCGTGGACCTGGGTACCTCGTTCGGACTGATTGTGACTCCTGCCCGTGAGACAGAGGTGCACGTTCTCAAAGGGCTGGTCCGATTCGACCTGCTTGATGAAAATCGACAGACAACCATTACCCGGGATCTGACGGAAAACATCGCGGTCCGTGTGCAACCTGACTCCAGGAAAATGACGCGTATCAAATCAACGCCGGAACTGTTCGTACAAAACCTCGTGCCGGATCAACCGCAGTTAATTGCACACTGGAAACTAAGTGAACCGGAAGCTTCATCAATTGCCCATGATTCCGGCGAGCATCAGCTGCATCTGAAAATACTGGAAGATCAGGGGCAGTCTCCCTTCGCTGGCTGCCAGGCGCCCCAGAACATCACATCAGCAGCCGGCCCGTTTGAAACGCAATACCATAAACTGTTTCGCACGTTCTCAGAACAGGAAGCGTCGCTGTTCGATATGCAGCGATTCACGATTGAACTCTGGGCGCGCAACCCAAACATCAAACAGCAGGGTGATTCTGACACACTGTTTCATTATCGAAATACAAACCTGCATTCCACGTCTCAATTCAATCTGTTTACTGACGATCGTTCCGGCATTCTGGGCTTCGGATTCCTGAATACAGAAGATCAATATCGTTCGTTTCACATTGAAAAGAGAGTCCCCTGGGATCAAGACCGCTGGTATCACATCGTTTTCACTTATGATGCAAACTCTGCTGCTCCACATGACAGCATTGTGACTTTCACGAGAACACCGGAATTCAGCTCCAGGCCCGATCTGCAACAGACGCTCACCAATATTCCGGACATCGCTCCCTTGACGCCAGGAGGCATTCTGGCCATCGGCGGATCTACGCTTACAGATATCTCACGACACTGGGGAGGTGAGATCTCCGATGTCCGCTTTATCAATGGAATCCCCGCACGTTATCTGCAGCAGCGGAATTCGAACTAAAAATAACTATTTTCGAGTCTTGTGAACGGTTCTCAAGAGTCATTTTTCATCTCTTTTTTTAAAAGCAGGAATCTCATGAAGACACCAAAGTCCAGACCTGGCTTTACACTGATTGAACTGTTAGTTGTCATCGCCATTATCGCCATCCTGATTGCCCTCTTACTGCCCGCCGTCCAGCAGGCGCGTGAAGCCGCGCGACGCAGTACCTGTAAAAACAATCTGAAACAGATTGGACTGGCCCTTCACAATTATCATTCTACTTTCGGAACATTTCCCGCCAGCCGCATCGGTCCCTATGAAAGCACCTGTACGACTTGTGGACTCGACTCCCGGTTCAGCGCTTATATCCCACTGCTCCCCTACATTGATCAGGCACCTTTGTCCGCCCAGATCACAGGTAACCTGGGATCGACCTCCTATGTCTGGAATACAGGATTTTCCGCATACAAAACAAAACTGCCGATCATCAATTGTCCCTCTGATATCAACACGGCTGATATCACCGACCTGGGACAGCACAATTACCTGTTCTGCATCGGCGATCAGTACAGTAATTTCCAATCCCTGTCACCAGGAAACCTGCGCGGGGTATTTGGCTTTCAGTCGAGTGTCCGAATGCGAGACATCATCGATGGTACCAGTAATACCGCAATGGTTTCAGAATGCATTCGTCCCCCCGGCTCAGGAGCGCTTACACCGGCCAATGGTGCAGGCACCAACTCAACCAGTAATTCCAATAATCCGTCCGCGTGCCTGGCCAGCTTCGTCAATGGCGCGTTTACGACAGGCTTGCTCGATCGAAACCGTTCCCTGGGCACACGCTGGACCGATGGCCGATCAGGTTATATTAATTTCAATACCATTCTGCCTCCCAATGCGCCTGTCTGTAATGGCCAGACGACTCAAGGTATCCAGCCCCCATCCAGTCGCCACGAGGGGGGAGTCCACCTGCTAATGGGAGATGGTGCCGTCCGCTTTATCAGCGAAAATATCGACACGGGTAACATCAGCGCCTCTCAGGTCTCATCCGGCAAAAGCCCTTACGGCATCTGGGGAGCACTGGGATCAAAAAATGGGGGAGAAACTCTGGGGGAATTCTAGATCACCTCTCGATCTTCTCTGTGAACGGAACGGTGGACTCAAAAGTTCCGTTCACTTTTTTCATACTTATAAGGAAGTGATTCACATGCGTCGCTCATTAATTCTGCTGTTGATGACTATAATCTGCACAGCCTGTTCAGGAGCTTCAGAAGATAAATGGACGAAACAACGTCCTCCCACCTATCCCGTTTCCGGTACGGTCAACTTCAATGGAACACCACTCGAGGGAGCCACAGTCGTCTTTCAATCCACCGGCGCGCAAACGCAGGCAGCTGTAGGTCGGACCGATAAAGAGGGACATTTTCAGATGCGTACCTTCGAAGAAGGAGACGGAGCCATTGCCGGCGAACACAGCGTGGCCATTACCTGCGTTAAATCAGAAGGTCCTGCAGAGGGAACCAATCTGGACGAAGCAGATGTCGTGATCACAGAAACGTCATTGATCCCCACAGTATATGGAAAAGCACAAAAATCAGGGCTCAATGCGACCGTCAATCCAGACCAGGAAAACACCTTTATCTTCGAACTGGAAGACAAAAAACAGAATTAACAACGGTTCCCATCAAGCTCACTCTGTCGCCTGTGGTGCAGAATGGGCTTGATCTTTGGTACCATCCGAAATAATCCTGCCCCCCTGCAGATGATGTACGATGCGCCAGAGATGATAACTGATGCGCGTCAGCCAGCGAAATGCATCCAGTTGCTGCAGCAGATCATCAAACTCGGAATCGGCCCTGGTGGCCGACTGGGTGAATTCACGACGAATCCCTTTCTGACGCCCCTCCCATTTTTCCCAGAACCCTTTCAACATTGCTTCATCTGCATCTGAAAAGCCGTTATTGATGGTGTTATCCAGATGCTGCAAGTGACTCAATAAGTCAGCGACAAACTCACGCAGTGTCTGGTTGTCTGTCGTTGATTCCAGCCGTTCTATTTCATCACACCGCCGCAGTAAACGCTGCAGATGATCCAGAGCCAGAACCACTTCCTGAGAAGAATGGATCGTCGGCTGATCTGCACTGGCAACATTAATCCGCCTGAGATACCGGGACGTCGTTTCCAGTGTATCATGATACTGAGCAAACTCCTCATCCAGTTCCTCCCGCGTCACTTCAGAGTTAAACAGATTCTGCATCAGTTGTATCACACATTGAAATACATCAACCAGTGTCGAGCGTGCAGCTTCAATGGCAACGTTCGGATTGGAGAGTAACGCTTCATCCAGCCTCTCCGTCTGATCGTTCACCGCGTCAGGTATGATATGGATAATCAAATCGGAAAAGGGTTTCGTAAACGGGACAATAACCAGCAGCCCCAGCAGGTTGAACAGGGTATGGAATGACACCAGCGCAATATCGGGAGAGATATGACTTTCAGGTCCTGCATACTCATTCCAAAGCCAGACGTAACCAGGCAAGACAAAGTAAGCAATCGTCGCTGTTACCAGGCTGTAGAAAACATGAGCAAGTCCTGTCCGTCGGGCCGCCACCGATTTTCCCAATGATGCCAGCAGGGCTGTAAAAGTCGTACCGATTCCAAACCCGATCACCAGTGCTCCCGCCTGCGCCAGTGAGATGGCTCCCGAATGCAGAGCCGTCAATGCCATAACCACCCCGGCACTGGATGATTGCGTCAACAGTACAATTCCAACCCCCATCAGCAGCAGTAACAGTCTGCCCAGCCAGGAGTCCTGCGGAAAAGTCTCCGGACTGATCATTTCAGACAGACCGGACATCCCTTCCTGCAGGATCTCAAGCCCCACAAAGATCAGACTGAAGCCAGCGATGGTGAAACCAATCAAAGCGATTCGATTCTTACCAAACAGCTTGAGCAGCACACCCACAAGGACCAGCGGAAAAGCAATCTGCCCCAGCTTCAGTTTGAAGCCAAACAGAACCACAATCCAGCCAGTGACAGTCGTCCCCAGATTCGCACCGAATACAATTCCCAGTGACTCGGTTAGCGTCAGCAGACCGGCTCCGGCAAATCCGACAGCGGTGACAGTAGTCGCACTGGAGGACTGCAGGATCGCCGTCACAATGACGCCTGTCGCGATGCCTGTGGGAATACTTTTCGTGAACCGCGCAATCATCCGCCGGATCGTGCCGCCGGCCAGATCTCTCAAGCCGCTGGTCAGAATCACCATTCCCAGCAGGAACAGCCCCAGACCACCTATCGAATCAATTATCCCTGCATCCATGGTATTTCCGGCAGTGTTGAAACAGAATCAAACATACCAGTGCAGTCTCTGCTGCAGCCAGCATGCGCCATTCTACCACAACAGGATCACATTTCGAGAGCGTCATTTTGTCCGAAATGTTACCAGGCCGTCCAACCACCATCGACCAGCAGATTTTGCCCGGTGATATAGCTGCTGGCATCACTGGCCAGAAATACGATGGCCCCTTTCAACTCCGAGGGTTTTCCCATGCGTCCCATCGGGCTGTGCGCATTCAAGCGCTCCGCCAGTCCTTCAGGTGCGGCATCGGAAGGAAAGGGCCCGGGACTCAAACAGTTCACACGCACACCATCTTTCGCCCAGTAGACTGCCAGATGCCGCGTCTGATGAATCACGCCCCCCTTCATCGTATGATACGCGACCGGGCTGGCATTACAGATACCTTCGTAAGCTTCCGGATAGGAACCGACGACACCATACATCGACCCGATCATAATCACACTGCCTTGCGCCTGCCGCTCTACCACATGATCTCGCAGTTTGCGCGCTAATAGAAAAAAACCGGTCGCATTCTGCAAGTGGCGGGTAAATGCTTCGGCTGTCACTGTTCGCCAGTCTTCACCAACGGGGTCATTGCCATTATTCACGAGCACGTCGATCTGACCGGCAGCCTGGCAGGCCGCCTCAAATCCCCGCTCGAGCGATGCCTCGTCCATATGATCCAGTTCGACGCCCAGATGTCCCACCTGATGCGGATCGGGCAATTCACTCGCAGCCTGCTGTGCCCGCTCTGCGTTGCGGCTGCTGATGACCAGCCGCGCTCCCGCTTCTGCCAGCCCGCGAGCCATCGCACTTCCCAGGTAACCACTGGCACCGGAAATCAGTACGGTTTTACCACTCAAGTCAAATAACTGCTGAATAGTCGGTTCGGTTGTGGAATTCATAAGTCGCTCAAATCAATCAGATCAGGTTAATGAAGTAAGAAACTGCGCCGGTTCCATCCAGGTCCGATTTTTCACCGAATCCAGAATCGACAGATTCACGGCCAGAGTCTGCAGCCCCGCAGCCAGCGGGCAGAGAGGAGGACTCACACCATCCAGATAGTCCAGAAAGGCACTGGCCTGTCGCTGGAATAATGTGTCTCGCTCCAGCGTTTCCTGGAAACCGACCTGCCATTCCCCGTCAGGTTCCGTCACCCAGCGATACCAGCTTTTCTGGTATTCAAACCGCAGCATGCCTCGCTCGCAGATGACTGTAATCATCGATTCATTCGCAGGCTGATGCTGGTTCAGACTGAAGCTGCCCAGCACATTCCCCTGCCGGGTAATGACATGCACGGTATCTTCGACATCGACGCCTTCCAGCACCTGATGTGAAAAGTCAGCCACCAGTGCATCGACGGGGCCGACCAGATATTCACCGGCATTCATGGAGTGAGTTAACGCATCCTGAACCGCACCGCCGCCGGTCGCATGTGATTTATAATAGATGTCCCGATAAGCCGGTCGGTAAGTCGGAAAATTCTGCCCTGACACCACAACCAGTTGAACCGGTTTACCAAATCTTCCCGAATCCAGAGCTTCCTTCATCGCTGCCAGAGCCGGATGCGCACGATACACATACGCGACCGCCGCCTTGCGACCTGTTTCTTCCAGGAGACTCTGAAGTTCACCAATGCCTTCAACACCAGTACTTAACGGCTTTTCAATAAACAGATCCAGCCCTGCCCGGACAGCCTGAATGGAATTGGCGATATGCACATGTGCGGGAGTGGCGATCACGGCACAATCATGAGGCTCGGCCAGGGCTGATTCCAGATCCGCGTACTGTCGCTCGACCCCATACTGGTCTGCAACCTTGGAACGCAAGTCGTTATTCAACTCGCAGATTGAGACATCCGCGCGTCCCGTCGATTGAAAACAGCGTAAATGCCGCTCACCTATCGAGCCCACGCCCACTACCAGTACTCGTTTTCGTTCCGTCATTGCAGTCTGTCTCTCGTCAACGGTTGGCTTACTGTGTAATTGTCGTCCCGCGTCGCCTGGAACTCAATTGTTAATCATAAAGTGACACTCTGAATCAGCAATAAGAGGTAATCAAAAAACTCCGGAAAAGATTGAGTTCATTTCCCCACTCTTCCGGAGTCATCTCAACAATTGAACGTCCTCTTATTTCTGAAACTGCAGCGAATACAGGTCTGCATCTTTCATCACGAACTTCAGACGCACCGGCTTGCCGCTCAGTGCTTTCAAGTCGCTCCCCTTTTTCCAGGAGACGACCCGGTCTACTTCGTTACCGATCTGTTCGCGGCAGTCTGCCAGGGTAAACCCGGGGATCGGCTGCCCCTGTTCATCCTGAATCTCAACCTTAATACCGCCGGCCGCGGAAGTAGAAAAGTTGATCGACAGTTCTGAACCATCAAATACCAGGGGCTTCGTGACCATCTCCCCACCTGAGTAATCAGCACGCACAGAAGCAAAGCCATCGAGGCGTAACGAATAGCGTCGCAGATGCGAGGTCGGCTGGGCATAATCCTGGTTCACATACACCGACATTTCCGCCGGTCCTGTCTGAACGACATTCAAGGCAGGATAATTAGTCCGTGAAACCCAGTTCTGCGCACCGATTCCCCCGGTGATATAGCCACTCAGAAACGTTCTCTGATAGGTATCATCGCCGCGGGTACTCATCAGGATGGCATCTGAAGTATCCTTAAAATAACGGGGGTGCACGCCGATTTCTTTTGCCTGCTCATCGGTCAGCACCTGTCGTCCCGGCATGAAACGGGCGGCAATCGCCAGGTAGATATGCGGAGCACGAAAATAAGGATGGGTCTGATTCGTATAAAGGTGCTCAATCGGTGCCTCACCATCGAGGGTGGTGTACTCCATCAGCACCGGCGCGGACCAGTGAATGAAATCGTCACTCTCACTGCGTGCGATGCGGCGGATTTTATCTTTGAACACGCGAAAATAACTGAGGTACTTTTTCTCAACAGGCGACCAGAACGCCACGTTTTGTGAATCAAACATGTATTTATAGGGAACCATTTTCGTCGGAATGACCTCCCCGGCAGGATGCTGTTTCCAGTGAATCCCATCCGGAGAAGTGAACGCGACCAGACCACTTTTCATCGTTCCACCCAGCGCTTTGTACTTTTCCGCTGCGGGTACATCCGGTCGGGTATCCAGGAACGGAGAGAAGTTATGCGTCATCGGCGGCGCGTCGGCCAGAATGATATTGTTCTTCTTATGCCCCTGCTTCTCATACAGCGAAAACTCTGGCTTCGTCCAGTTCACACCATCTTTGGATTCCGCGTAGCAGTAGACTTCCCCGACATCACCATCAGCGCCTGCGATCGGTCTCCCGCGATAATAGGCCCGGTAGACATCCCCGTCTTTAATGATGGTGCAGTAACCACAAAATAACCCCTCCCAGGGTTTATCAAACTTCAACACAGGGCCTTCATCAACGGGATGATGCAGCTGGAGCTCTGCCCTTTTCAGGCTGCCAATCAGATAATCATCCACAAAGAGTTCCCGGCGATCGCCTATCTCGAGTGGCTTTTCCGCCTGTTTCTCTTCACCAGCCCGGATCAGGGAAAGATCAAGAAATCCCACAATCACGAATAGCGTTACCATCAATTGCTTCATCTGAAACCCCTTACTGCCATAGCAAAGACATGTTGTACTACTTTCAAGTAGAATTCACATGAATCCCAACTTGATTTTTATCTTTACAGCTATTTTCACTGTTGACAACACACAAACAACTTGTATCTTATTTAAATACAAGTAACCACATTCGTATCTAATTTCAACCCCGAATGAAATAAAAAAACGGATCCATGGCAGCACGTGCTCCCGACACAATTCAGAATACGATGCCCTCCGGTTCCTCTCCTGCCGGCAAACAGCGCCCCAAGTACATGCTGCTGGTCGAACAGATCATTCAGCAGATCACGACAGGCGAAATCCGCCCGGGTGAAGCCCTGCCGTCCGAACACCAACTCTGCGAAACACACCAGTTGGCCCGGACGACAGTTCGCAACGCGATGCAACTGCTGGAAGAACAAGGCTGGGTAAATCGGATTCATGGCAAAGGTTCGTTTGTCAGCACCAACCCTCCCCTGCCGGTTTCCAGGCCACTGGATATTTTTGCATTCGTGCTGCCCGAAACGCGCACTGGCTATTATCCATCCCTGCAACGCAGCTTTGAACAAGCTGCGGCGGCGACACAGCATCAGGTTCTTGTCTGCTGCACCGAAAACAAAATCGACGCCCAGGGTAATACCATTCTGCAACTGATTGACAAACATGTCGCCGGCGTGGCACTGGTTCCTGCCACCGTTCCTGCCACACCCGCTTACCAGGTTCGTCAACTGCAGCAGCATGGCATTCCCGTTGTCTTCTGTCACCGCCAGGTCGAAGGCGTACAGGCTCCTCTACTCTCCATCCCCTTCCGCGAAGTTGGCAGACGGGCCGGACAGACACTACTGGAACAGGGACATCAATCACTGGCACTGTTTTCCCCTCATCGTGCCAGCGCTTCCATTGAATACGAAGCGGGTCTGAGAGAAGCACTCGCATCACAGGCAGATCCCTGCCCTGAGCCATTCATTTTTCATGGCCCGAGTTCTCAGATTCATCCCGTTGATTACGAACAGGATCTGCTGCAGACACTGGAAACCATGTTTCAGCGCGAACAGCCACCCACCGCTATTTTTGCGACCTTCGATTCCCTGGCCGAACTGATCTATCTGCTGCTGGGAAAACTCGGAAAGCGGGTCCCCGAAGATATTTCGCTGCTCGGTTTTGGCGGCACCGTTCGCAACGGCGCCATTCAGAGCAGACTCTCCTCCATTACGGTCGACGAAATTGCCATCGGCCAGAAAGCAGCAGAACTGCTCACACAAATGAAACAGGGAACGCTGCCCCTGGATTCTGCAGAAGTCTTCCCCATCCCGATCAATACCAGCAGGGGACAAACCCTGGGACCGCCACCTGCCCCCACCGCCTGATCAATGACAGCCAGACGTTTACACACGACAGGACAATAGCATGACTCACAGAAATCGACGATTGATACCCCGCATTAGCTCCTGCCTCTTTATCCTTACCATTTTCTGCCTGTTCGCAACTGCTTTAAGGGCAGAAGAACAGTCAGATCTGAAACAGAAACTGGCCGCACTGCCTCAACCCTGGCAGAAAAAGCTGCACCGACTGACGATCAAAGAATATACCGAGACCTTAAAATACTGGGAAGAAACTTATCCCGACCGGGTTCAGGTGGATCGCATCGGCGTGACACTCGAAGGCATCCCACTCCCGATGCTCAAGATCACCGATCCGAAAAAAGAGGACAAGCTGAAACAGGTCTGCCTGGTCACAGCCCTGCATGGCGGCCCCGAGCGGAGTGGCACGACAGCGGTCCTGCACTTCATTGAATGGGCCCTCAGCAACGATCCGGAAGCCGTCAAAACACGCGAAAATCAGTTACTGCTGATCATCCCCATCATCAACCCATATGCGTATTTCGAAACCGATCGTTTCGGTAATTCCCAGAAGATTGATCCCTACACAGGCGGGGGAACCGCCAACTGGGACCTCAAAACATTCGAATTTAAACTGCCCGAAAAAGCACCCGAAGTGATGGCGGTTCTGTCCGTGATTGACCAGTTCCGCCCCGACGTACACGTTGACGTGCATGGCACAGGCCTGCAGGAATATGGCCCTGATCAACTGGGAACCCGCGAACGTTATCGTGGTCAGACCATGTTTGAAGTCACAGGTTCTGCTTATTCCAACATGTCACTGCGCCCCTGGGACTGGAGGATTACCGAAACACTCAACGCAGCGGGCATCAAAGCCGGATTTGGTTACGACCGTTTCGAAGCCGATGCACAACGACTCTTCTGGGGTGCCTCTCTGACTGCCATGTCAAACCGACTCTGGCTCGGTCGTCCCCAGTTTTATACAGCCCATTACGGTTATGCCCGTTATCACACGATGGTAATGGCGCTGGAAGTCGGCTGGGAACAAAGCGGCCTGGCACGGCTGCAGGCCCTGATGAAGATCGGCAATGACAGATGGAAAGGCGAGTATTTCACAGGTTATCCCGTCAATCGCGTCCAGGGCTACATTGGGCACTTCGTCGCCGCCTGGGGAACGACGCCGCAAGAAAGGCGACAGAGCCGCAGCGAACTCTGGAAACAGCAACCTTCTTTCACCCAGGCCATCCTCTACCCGCAGACCGCAGGCAGAGAAACCTATCTGATTGCCACTTCGAACAAAGCCGCTGCATTACTGTCGGCTGATATCCCAGAGTTTCTGGACAACATTAAAAGCATACCTTCAGTTGATCAGGAAGCGCTGAAAACAATCATCGAAGCCGGACCGGAGATCAAATTCGCTGTCAGCAAAGGGCACTCCACTCCTGAAACGGAACAACCACTCGCGCATGGCATCTCGTTTCAAATGCGTATCCCCTATCCTGATCCGGATCTGGTTGATATCAGGCTCAACGGACACCTGCTTAAGAAGAGTGCCACCGATGGCTATCTGGCATGGTATGGAGACGGTTTTACTCATGTGCAGATTAATGTGCCCCCCGAAAAATCAAAATCCAGTGATCTGTATCTCATCACCTGTCTCTACAACCCCAAACAAACCAGAACGTATGGCTGGAAGCCGCCTCAGTCAGTCATGGAACGCCTTAAAGACACAGAATAATAAAATCGATTCTTTACAAAGGAACCTCCTATGAAATCCGCCTCGCCACTCATTGCAGTCTGCCTGTTACTGCTGTCTGCAACACTGCTCCACGCAGACGAACCGGTTCAACTGAAACTGGAAAGCGTCCAGAAAATCTGGGATAAAGATCCCCACAATGCATTTACCGGACTGACGCGTTTCAAAGATCAATGGTTCTGCGTCTTCCGTACCGGCAAAGCACATGTCTCTCCCGACGGCTCATTGCAGGTACTCGCTTCCAAAGATGGTAAATCCTGGAAACCGGTTGCCCGGATCTCCTCAGACACAGACGATCTCCGCGATGCCAAAATCAGCGTCACCCCGGAAGGCCAGCTCATGCTCAGCGGCGCTGCGGCACTGCCTCAACCCAACCCTGTCAAACATCAGTCGATGAACTGGTTTTCGGACGACGGCACACACTGGTCGAAGGGTTATAAAATCGGCGACCCCAGTGTCTGGCTCTGGGGCATGAAATGGCATAACGGCGATGTCTACAGTATCGGCTACCACACGGGGAAAGCAGGCCCCCGCTTCACACGCCTGTATAAAAGCAGTGACGGTAAAGACTACGAAACGGTCGTCGACAAACTGTTTGATACCGGGTACACCAACGAAAGTTCGCTGGTCTTCACGAAAGACAACACCTGCTACTGCCTGTTGCGTCGCGATGCCAAAGGCGCTAACACAGGTCTGCTGGGTGTCTCTCGCCCTCCGTATACCGACTGGAAATGGAAAGATCTCGGCGTTCGTATTGGTGGTCCCGACCTGTTCCAGCTTCCCGATGGCCGTTTCCTGGCAACCGTACGACTCTACTCCCCCAAAGCTCACACATCCATCTGTCAGATCGACGTTGAGAAGGGTACTCTTACAGAACTGCTGGAACTCCCCAGTGGCGGCGATACCAGTTACGCCAACATGGTCCTGCATGATGGCCTGCTGAACGTGAGCTACTATTCCAGCCACGAAGGCAAAACTTCCATCTACTTTGCCAAAGTCAGTTATAAATAATTTTTTTCACGTAAGAGTGTGGCCTGCAGACGTAACAGGGGGCTGTGAACCTGATTTCACAGTCCCCTGTATTTTGCGCTGGCATTCAGGAAAGCAACGCAATCAAAATCGGCGTCAACAGTGTCACCAGGACCAGGGCCACCGGATAGACGGTTGCATAACTCGTTGCCGGCACACTCGAATCAATGGCAGACGTGACCGCTCCCAACCCGGGCGTGGAAGTCATCGCGCCACACAAGCCCCCTGCCGTCTCCAGTAGATTCAAACGCAGCCAGAAACGGGCTGCCAGAAACCCGGACAGCAGTGGCACCGCCACCACCACCGCTGCAGCCAGGCACATCGTCAATCCGTTGGCGCGGACCACTTCCACGAAATTCCCGCCTGCCTGACAACCCGCCTGCGCCAGAAACACAGTCAGCCCGAGTTCACTTAATAACAACCGGCCCGCACGCGGCATTCGTACTGACAATCCACCAAACTGACCGAAGTGTCCCAGCAGCAGCCCGACCAGCAACGGTCCCCCCGCCATTCCCAGGGAAAACGATTGACCTCCCAGCGAAACACTCAAGCGCCCCAGGATCATCCCCAGAATCAGTCCTCCCGCCAGGATGATCAGGTCCGTTTCATCCGCAGTCCGGGCCCGGTGACCAACGGCCGTCGCAAAACGTTCCAGGTCCTCCGGCTCACCCACCGCACGCAGAATATCACCGTAATGCAGTGTCTGCTCTGACCCCGGGACAAACTCAATATTCTGGCGGGTAATCCGCGCAATGGTCACACCAAAGCGGGATCGAAAATGCAGATCCTTGAGCGTGTGTCCCACCACATCCTTGGACGTAATCACAATGTTACGACGCTGCCGCTCCACATCGAGTACATATTGCGCATCGGGGCATCTCGTCCCCAACGCTTCGACCACGCTCTCGATCTGGCCGGTTCGCCCAATCACCAGCAGGAGCTGTCCCAGTTCCAGTTGAAATTCTTTCGGAATCGGTCGTGGTTGCCCATCCACAATCAATCGTGAAACCTGGCAGTTCGATTTCGCCAGAATGGTCACGTCCCGCAGGCGTTTCCCCACCAGATTTCTGTTCTGGACTTCAACCACTTCGCGAATGATTTCGCCGCGGGCGGCAGTCGATTCACTCAGGGCTTTATCAATTCCACCGGGAAACCAGCGGGGCAGAATCTGAATGAATAGAATCACCCCGATCACACCAAAGGGGTAGGCAACCCCGAAGCCGACCGCGACATCCGAACCAGCGGGCAGCTTTTCCGTCGCCGCCGCGAGAGCCGGCGTACTCGTCAGCGCCCCCGCAAACAGGCCGCTCGCCAGGTCGGGACTCAACTTGAAGAGACGCCCCATGAGCCAGACGGCCAGCAGTGCCGAACCCATCATGACTCCGGCCAGCAGCGCCAGCGCTTTGCCTCGATTCAGAAACATCTGCAGAAAACTGGGACCTGCACCGATTCCCAGGCAGTAGATGAACAGGACAACCCCCGCCAGCCCTGCTTCGGGCGCAACCTGATAGCCCCAATGCCCTGCCAGCAGACCGGCGAAGATCACTCCCGAACTGCCCAGCGAAATTCCACGGACCGCTATTTTTCCCAGTATCAGACCGAAACCGATCACAGCAAATAATGTGATAATATCTTTGATCGTACTTAACCTTACATCTATCTTAACCGGAGCGCGAGACTCGGACCATCGTAACATAATCGAGTTATCTCCTGTGTGCCACCTGAGGCAGAATGAACATCGCATGATATTCGCATTTAATAATTGAGTGAAACAACACTGAAAAGATAAACAACTTGCCTGTAACCTTCTCACCCGATAAAACTACACATTCATTACATCGTCTCGTTTTCAGTCAGTTACAGCAGGTTTCCCATGTTCCAGTCACTCCCCTGTCTCCTGGTCCTCACTCTCGGCTTCACAACCGGCACAAATCAGATACTTGATGAATTCAGCTATTCTTCATCGACCGAAGTCAGAAAAAACTGGCAGGAACTGAAGGGGACGCTTCCCCTCGCCATGCAGAAGTCGAACGATCAGAACGTCCTGCTGCTTTCTGCCCCGTTTGCTTCGAATCGCGAGATCCCGCGGGCCGGCATGGATAAAGCGGTCAAGCTCGACCTGTCCACGCCGGGAGTCTTCACAGTCGATGTGAAACCGGAGTCACCCGACAGCAATCACCAGGTCAGCCTCTATTTCAAAAGTGGTCCCGGCTGGTATTCGGCAGCCCGAAGTGTCAAAGGAAACAACTGGCAGACGCTCCGTTTTTTGAAGAGCGATTTTCGTGACGAAGACAAACCAGCAGGCTGGAATAAAGTAGATACCATACGTCTCGTCGTCTGGCGGGAAACGGATTCGGAACCGAATACTCATTTCCAAATCCGGGATCTGAAAGCAGTCACCAATGAGATTGTGATCATTGTCCCCGATCCAGGTCAGCAGCAGAAAGACACTAACACCGTCGCTGCCGCCGAGCGGATTGAAGGCTTCCTGCAATCATCGGGCATTCACTGCGACCGCATCAGCGAGTCCGAGTTATCTGTGACGTCACTCGGAAAGCGGTCCGTTGCCATCCTCCCCTTCAATCCCAATCTCTCTGCCAAAGCGTGCGGCACTCTCAATCAGTTTATGGAACAGGGGGGCAAAGTCTTTCTGAATTTTCATATCCCCGCCGCACTGGAAAAGAACCTGGGCATAAAAAAAGGGAGTTATTATAAACCGGAGTCTCCCGGCTCTCTCTCTTCCATCCGCTTGAAAGACTCTAAAATCCTGGGCCTGCCCACCGAAGTCAAGCAGGCCTCCTGGAATCTGGTGACTGGGATTCCTTCAGGACACGGGGCGCGCGTCGTGGGTCAATGGTATGATGAAAAAGGAAAGTCAACGGGCAAACCCGCACTCATCGTCAGCGACAGAGGTGCCTACTTCAGCCATCTGATCCTGGGCGATGACCCGATCCAGAAACAGGCGCTGCTGACCGCCATCATGGGACACTTCCAGCCTCAACTCTGGGATGCCATCGCTGCAGCTACCATCGCCCAGGCAGATCAGGTGGGCCCCTTCAAGACCTTTGCCGATCTGCGACAACACATCGTGACTACCGTCACGCCTGCGAAGAGCAGTGAACTGGCAGCCCGCGATCTGGATCGCACCACAACCACACTCGATCAGGCCCGACGTCTTTTGAAACAGAATCAGGCTTTTCAGTCCATTCCTTTTGCACGCACCTGTCGCGAGAAACGGGTCAAGATTTATCTGCTCACCCGTGCCAGTCCTCCCCGGGAAGCCCGCGCCGTCTGGGATCACTCTCCTACAGGTCCCTATCCCGGCGACTGGAATCGTACCTGTAAAGAACTGTCGGACGCCGGCTTTAACATGATCATTCCCAACATGCTCTGGGGCGGTCTCGCTCATTACCCCAGCGACGTGCTCCCCCGCAGCACCACATACGAAAAGTATGGCGATCAGATTGAACAATGTCTCAAAGCCGCCCGCCAGCACGGTCTGGAAGTCCATGTCTGGAAAGTGAACCACAACCTTTCGACGGCACCGGAATCGTTTGTAAAAAAAATGCGGGACGCGGGACGTACCCAGGTCAGCGTCACCGGCGAACCTTCCGACTGGCTTAACCCGGCTCATCCGGAAAACTTTCAGCTGGAAGTGGACAGTATGCTGGAAGTCGTGCGCAAATACCCTGTGGATGGCATTCACTTTGATTACATCCGCTATCCCAATGATCGTCACGACTACAGTGACTTCAGTCGCCAGAAGTTTGAAGCCGATACGGGCATCAAAGTCCAGAACTGGCCTGCCGACTGTTATCAAGGCTCATTGAAGAGCCAGTATCGGGACTGGCGTGCCGCTCAGATCACCCGACTTGTTGAGACCGTGCAACGGGAAGCCCGCAAGATACGACCGGGAATCAAAATCTCCGCTGCCGTCTTTCGTGAATATCCGGACTGCCGGGAATGGGTGGCACAGGACTGGCCGCTGTGGGCCAAAAATGGTTATCTCGACTTCATCTGCCCTATGGATTACACCGACAACGATACCCAGTTTCGCATCTGGATCGAAGACCAGCAGAAACACCTGGCCGGCAGCATTCCCATTTATCCGGGCATCGGTGCGCTCTCAACCAGGACGACGCTCAGCAGTGATCGTATAATGGGTCAGGTTGATATGACACGCAAACTGAATGCCGGCGGTTTCACCGTCTTCAGCTTAAATCCTCAAACCATCTCCAGCATCATTCCCGATTTCAAACAGAGCGCCGGCAAAGTCAAAGCAGTCCCACCGCATCGTCTGAAAAAGTGATAAAAAACAGGCAGGTCAGAAACAATTTCCAACCTGCCTGTGAACTTTCACGCATACGAGTCAGTCTTCGGCACGGCTTCCATCACCGCACATCTTCACCACTTTTGGATTAAAGCGTGCAACGATTTCCACCAGGTCCTGCTGCTCGGCCATGACTTCATTGATGTTTTTGTAAACACCGGGAACTTCATCAGCGCCCGCTGAAATCACCGTGATACCGCGTTTCGCCAGATCATTTTTCACTGCATTCCAGCGATACTTGTCTTTGGCTTTATTACGCGACATGCAACGACCTGCCCCATGCGAAGCAGAATTCAAGCTTGCCGGATTTCCTTTTCCGCGCACTACGAATGCCGGATCAGCCATGGAACCAGGAATCACACCCAGCTCACCGGCCGCCGCTGGAGTTGCCCCCTTGCGATGCACGTAAACTTCTTTTCCGCCATGCTCTTCCTTCCAGGCAAAGTTATGATGATTCTCCACGCCGGAAATCACCTTGCTTCCCAGAATCTCTGACACGTTCTGATGAATCACGGCATGGTTCGCAGCCGCATAATCTCCCATCAGGTTCATCGCCGCCCAGTATTCCTGGCCAGGCTCGGAATCCATCTCCAGCCATGCCAGTCGTCCCAGGTGATGATGTTTCTTTCGCAGACGTGCCTGCGCAATTCCGGAATACGTGCTGCATACCGATGCACCGGTTCCCCGGCTTCCGCTATGGCTTAACAGCGCAACGTACTCGCCGGCATCCAGTCCCAACTCGGCATCATCCTGTGCAATCGTCAGCACACCAAATTCCACAAAATGATTTCCCGAACCGGAAGATCCCAGCTGCTTCCAGGCTTTGTCTTTGTTCTCGCGCGTGATTCTGGTCACGGACCAGTCTTCATCCATCACAGCATGACGCTGACGTTTTTCATGCGCCTGGCCTACGCCAAATACGGTTCCCCGATTCAACGCATCCACAAACTGGTGATGTTTCTGATTCAGTTTATCCACAGAAATATCCAGCACGGACAGCTTCATACGACACGCGATGTCCACACCGACAGCGTATGGAATCACGGCGTCTTCCAATGCCAGTACGCCACCAATTGGCAGTCCATATCCGATGTGCGCATCAGGCATCAGCGCGGCACCCCAGGCAGAAGGAACGTGGCATGCCAGATCCATCTGTGAAAACGCACCTTCATCGATGCCCTCTTTACCCCAGATCTGGTAAGAGACTGGTTCAACCACTTCTTCGCTGTTGTCATCTACCAGTTCCAGTGCCAACTGCCGAAACGCAGGATCTTCCAGATACTCTTCAGGGTGTTCCACCACTTTCTGAACGAGTTCTTTCAGTTCTTTTCCGCGCACTTTGCCGTTCGCTTTTTCCTCGGCGACTTTGTTCTGAATGGCTGTTTTTGCAGTCTTCAGACAATATTCAGGAACTCCGATTTTCAGCAACTGACGAGAATTCATTTCTCTCTTCTCCTCTACTCTCATTACGGGACACGACGCTCTGCCCCTCTACTGGTTTTCATGCGTCACCTGCTTAACATAAAACCTGTCTTCAGATTAACATGATTCGTTCCCAGTGGACACAAGCAAACTGACCAGGTTCTCTGATCTTGAAAATATGCGAGAATAATAGTTCAGCCCATCGAATTCGATAGAAAGTCGTCTCTCTCAACGGATTCTGCAGCCATTCAGAAACTTCAAGCCAACAAACCACTTCAGAGACGCGTATCAGTCACAGATCTCTGAATGTTCCTGAAAACAAAACGCATAGAGAACAGATTCGTTTGTCTGAAGTCCCTTAGATAATCGAACTCATTCCTGACCGAACTATCGCATTCACAGGGAGATACGTCAAAATCCCTCAATCGTCGTCTTGCAAAGGGTTTTCGCTGTGATTAGAATGAATGAATGAACCTGAATTCAGAAACGACAGCTTTGCTCCCCAGTTTCTGAAACAAGTGCCATCCCGCCTGCTGAACCGCGTGGCTCAGCTACCGCCGTTGCAAACTGATATGGATTGTCGGTCGGACAGGTATCACCAGAGATTCATTGACAAGTCTTAATCCAGGCAGCCCCTGACCGGTAGCCGATGATTGACTTGAAAATTTTCATCCAGAAGGTGAACGTCATGCTTCTTCTGTGTTTGAGCAAGCGCCTCGTCCCTGCTCTGCTTCTGACTGTTTTCTGCTGCACCACACCTGCCGCTCGCGCACAGAATTCAGAAAAAGTTTCCCCCACAAAGATTCGCTCCATCCTGTCTGAAAACTGTTTTCAGTGTCACGGCCCCGATGTCAAAAAACGGGCCGCCGATCTGCGATTTGATACTAAAGAAGGCGCCTTTGCCGATCTGGACGGGCACAAAGCGATTGTCCCTGGAAAGGTCAAAGAGAGCGAGCTGATCACCCGCATCACCACTGGCGATGAAGACCTCAAAATGCCCCCCGCAGAGAGTGGTAAAAAACTGACGGCAGAAGAAATCAACCTGCTCACACGATGGATTGAACAGGGAGCGGAATGGCAGGATCACTGGTCCTTTGTGACTCCAGTGAAACCAGCGCCCCCCGCAGTCAAGCAGACAGACCACGTTAAAAATCCGATCGACCAGTTCATTCTGGCCCGACTCGAAAAAGAAGGGATGAAAGCGTCACCGGAAGCAGATCGTCGCGATCTGATCCGACGCGTCACCCTCGATCTGACCGGACTTCCTCCCAGTCCAGCCGAAGTCGAAGCATTCGTGAATGACAAGTCACCCGATGCCTACGAAAAAGTGGTGAATCGTCTGTTGGAATCTCCCCATTACGGCGAGCACATGTCTCGTTACTGGCTCGATATCGCCCGTTACGGTGATACGCATGGTTTGCACCTCGATAATTACCGTGAGATGTGGCCTTACCGCGACTGGGTCATCAATGCTTTCAACACCAATATGCATTACGATCAGTTTGTGATCGAACAGCTGGCGGGTGACCTGCTGCCCAATCCGACTCTGGACCAGCAGATCGCGACCGGATTCAATCGCTGCCACGTTACCACGAACGAAGGGGGCTCAATCGCCGAAGAAGTTTACGTGCGAAACGTCATCGATCGCGTCGAAACCACCGGCCAGGCCTTCATGGGACTTACCCTCGGTTGTGCCGTCTGTCACGATCACAAATTTGACCCCTTCACGAAAACCGAATTCTACCAGATGTTCGCCTTCTTCAATAATCTGGATGGCCCAGCCATGGATGGGAACATCAAGGATTCTCCCCCTTCGGTTCGCGTTCCTAACGCGGCCCAGTCCAAACAACTGGAAGCGTACAAAACTCAGATCGCTGCCATCGTACAGCAGGGAGATAACAGAACCAAAACCAATGAACCGGCGTTTCAATCCTGGTTGCAGTGGAAACAGCAGATTTTAAAAACGGGCAGTAACCCGGACCTCTCCATTCCGCAACCGGGAGGATTACTGGCTGCCTATCCGCTCAATGAAAAAACAGAAGCCACCGCGGCGAATGTAAAAGACGAGAAAAACAAAGCGACTGTCAAAGGGGCTCCCAAATGGGTCGCTGGAAAGTTTGACAACGGCTTCCAGTTTGCTCCAGGCAGCTACCTGGATCTGGGTAAAACCGGACAGTTTAATAAAGGAACACCGTTCAGCTTTGCCATCTGGGTCAAAACAAACGGCAAAACATCGGGACCGATCGTATCCAGCATCAACCCGAATTCCCGCGAACGCGGATATGATCTGCAGATTACGAACCAGAACCTCGGCGTCAGACTCATCGACCGCTGGCCCGGCTATGCAGTGGAAGTGAAAACTGCCAATAACGAAATCACCGCCAATCAGTGGCATCACATCTGTGTGACTTACGATGGTTCCGCGAAAGCACATGGCGTTGCCATTTATGTCGACGGAAAACAGTCAGAACTGACAATCTCTTCTGATTCGTTCAAGAATACAACGCCATTGAATTCTGCGACTTTGACATTGGGACACTCGGCAACCAATGCTCACCTGACGAATGGCTTCGCCGATGAATTTCGTCTCTATGATCATGAGTTGACCGAATCCGAAGTCAATCAGGTCTACTTCGACAATCAGATTGATCCGCTTCTGAAACTGGCCGCCGAGAAACGCACGCCACAACAGACCGAATTACTCAGGCAATATTATCTGAACCAGTTCGACTCCGAATATCGCAAACTCCTGGCGAAAAAAGTTCAGATCAAAGCACAGGAAGATAAACTGATTCAGTCTCTGCCGACTACGCTTGTCTTCCGCGAGCGAAATAACGTCAAAGATGCCTTTGATCTCAAACGGGGGCAGTACGATCAAAAGGGAGACAAGGTCGAAAGAAAAACGCCGTCGCAGTTCCCCGAGATGGCAGCCGAATGGCCCGTGAACCGTCTCGGACTCGCCAAATGGCTGGTCGCTCCCAGTCATCCACTGACTTCGCGTGTCGCCGTGAACCGTTTCTGGCAGCAACTGTTTGGAACCGGCATCGTGGAAACCAGCGAAGATTTCGGCAACCAGGGAGCTGCCCCCAGCCATCCCGAACTGCTGGACTGGCTCGCGGTCGACTTCCAGGAACATCAATGGGATGTGAAACGTTTCATGAAGCAGATGGTCATGTCTGGCACTTATCGACAGAGTTCCAACATCACCCCCGAACTGTATAAGAAAGATCCAAAGAACCGCCTGCTTGCACGCGGCCCCCGCTTCCGTCTCGATGCGGAAACACTCCGTGATCAGGCATTGGCCGTCAGTGGATTACTGGTTCCCAAAGTCGGCGGTCCCAGTGTCAAACCACCACAACCCGATGGGCTCTGGTTTGCAGTCGGCTATTCCGGCTCCAACACGGTTCGCTTCAAACAGGATACCGGCCCGGAAAAAGTCTTCCGTCGCGGGATGTATACGTTCTGGAAACGAACATCGCCTCCCCCTGAAATGTCGACATTCGATGCCCCCAGCCGTGAAGCCTGTACGATGCGCCGGGAACGCACTAATACTCCACTGCAGGCACTTCTGCTCCTGAACGATCCTCAGTACATGGAAGCTGCCCGCGCGCTGGGCGAGCGCATGATCAAAGAAGGGGGCAACACACCAGAAGAACGGATCAAATTTGCGTATCTGCTGGCTACGGGAAAACCAGTCTCCGCCGAAGATCTGACCCTGATGCAGAACACGTTCCAGGATATGTTGACCTATTATCAGGGTGACTCGAAAGCCGCTACAGAACTGATCGCCGTTGGAGAATCCAAACCGGATCCCAAACTGAATCCCCAGGAACTGGCAGCCTGGACCATGATCGCCAACCTCATCCTGAACCTGGATGAAGTACTCACGAAAAACTGACGTTGCATAACGGAATTTCGAATGAGTCTCTGTCACAAACACAATCTGGTTTAGTATGAAATAGAAATAAAGGTAAAGTCATGAATCCCATTCAGGAACGACTCTCACAAATCACGCGACGTCACTTTTTCAAAACCGGTGGCTTAGGACTGGGTACCGCAGCGCTCGCCTCTCTGGAAGCGGGTCGTCTGCCACTTCAGGTAGCCACACCGGAATTAAAAGACATGAAATCGACGGGTGGCCTGCCAGGCGTCCCGCATTTTGCCCCCAAAGCAAAACAGGCGATTTACCTGTTCATGGCGGGGTCCCCTTCGCAGATTGATACTCTCGATTACAAACCCAAACTGGATGAACTGTTCGATAAGGATCTCCCAGAAGAAGTCCGTAAAGGTCAGCGACTGACCACCATGACTTCAGGACAGTCCCGCTTTCCACTGGCTCCTTCCAAGTTCAAGTTTCAGAAATACGATAATGGAGGCGATGGTGCCTGGGTCAGTGAGCTGCTGCCTCACACGGCCGGCATCGTGAAAGATATCTCCATCGTCCGCTCGCTCTGGACGGAAGCCATCAACCACGATCCCGCCATCACCTACATCTGCACCGGCAATCAGTTGCCCGGTCGCGCCAGTCTGGGCTCCTGGCTCAGTTATGGCCTGGGTTCCATGAATGAAAACCTCCCTTCATTCGTCGTGTTGACTTCTACCTGGTCGGGACGTCAGCAGGCACAGGCCCTGTACAACCGACTCTGGGGCAGCGGCTTCCTGGCGAGTAAATACGCAGGCGTTTCTTTACGATCACAAGGCGATCCCGTGCTGTTTCTTTCGAATCCTCCGGGGGTCCCTTCCAAACTGCGACGACGCATGCTGGATACACTGGCGGAAATGAATCAGAACGAATTCGATCAGATCGGGGACCCGGAAATTCAAACCCGGATTTCTCAATATGAAATGGCGTTCCGCATGCAGACGTCGGTGCCCGAACTGACCGACATCTCCAAAGAAACAAAAGCCACTCTCGACATGTATGGCCCTGATGTCCACAAGCCGGGCACCTTCGCCTACCACTGTCTGCTGGCACGTCGCATGGCCGAACGGGGCGTTCGCTTCTCACAGATCTTCCACCGTGGCTGGGACCAGCACGCGAACATTGCCGGCGACCTGCCCAAGCAATGTAAAGATATCGACCAGCCTGCAGCCGCCCTGGTCAAAGACCTGAAACAGCGAGGCATGCTCGATGACACACTCGTGGTCTGGGGGGGTGAGTTTGGTCGTACTGTTTACTGTCAGGGTAAACTGACGCGAGAAAATTACGGACGCGATCACCATCCGCGCTGCTTCAGTATCTGGATGGCGGGAGGCGGAATCAAAAAAGGGGTCGTGCATGGCACAACCGATGATTTCAGCTACAACATCACGGAAAACCCGGTTCACATCCATGAGTTCAACGCGACGATTCTCAAGTGCCTGGGAATCGATCACAAAAAACTCACCTATAAATTCCAGGGACTTGATCAGAGACTGACAGGGGTAGAAGATCACAGCCCCGTTGAAGCAATTCTCGCGTGACCCGAATATCACGTTTTTAAAGCGAAAGAGGCTCGTCCGTCACCTGCGACAGACGAGCCTCTTTTCATTGAATTTATCGTTGGCTGTTATTTATCAGCGTCCTGCTTCTGCAGTTTTAACATCTCAGCAGCATAGCGTTTGCCAAACTCCCGCTCCGATTCTGCATTGAAGTGCACCTGGTCACTTTTCGCAGGCAGTCCCTTAGAAGAAGCGACTGCTGTCGCGGGGACCTCTTTGGCGATCCCGTGTAATGCCTGATTGACGGTCGGAGCCCCCTCTCGTGTGAAAAATTCACCCAGCTCTCCCATCACGAAGGGCAGATCAGGTTCTCCCAGATCTGTTCTCAGATCCACAATCATTCCGGCCAACCGTTTCTGGTAACTGTTATATAATTTGGGATTCGAGGAATCCCCTTCTCCCTGATGCCAGATCGCGCCCTTAATCACTCCCTTATTCTGATTCTCTTTAGCCAGCTTGACCGCGCGTTCATAAAGATCGCCCCCCTTGACCCAGCGACTGAGTGGCGTCCCTCCGACCGCAGCAGGGATCAAACCGATCGTCACCTCAGGGTAAGCGTCTGCGATCACTGGTCCAAATCCTGACCCCGGTCCCACTCCTGCAATTTTCGGTTTATCGAAATGCAGCGGGTCGGTGGCTGGCACCCAGTTTCCTGCTTTGTCGAGTTTCAACACCCGGGGGTGTGCTTTGTTGGTGGCAGGATCAACTTTTCCACGCCCCGCCATGTTCGACTGCCCGATCAACAGGTAGATATGAAACTTTTCTTTCTCGGGTAATTCAGCCGGTTTGTCAGCTGCCATCAGCGGTGACAAAACAGAAAACATCCCCAGACACAAGGTCAGATTCAACAACCATTTAATTTTCATTTTTTGGATTTCCCACTCGAAAACAAGAGACACATACATCGGTATTTCTTTTACTATAGAGTCAGACGCAATTCCAACTCAAGTATACGGTTTCTGTTTTTTACGAAAGAAGCATCGCGCCATGAACTTTCTCAGCCCCAGAGCACTCGTTTTATTTCTCGTGGTAACCTTTTCCTGCCTGTCATCAGTATCAGCGGCTGATAAAAAACCGGCAGCAAATAAGAATGCGTGGAAACCATTACCAGGCGCGGAATACAAAGTCTATAAAAAGACCAAACAGGGTGACCTGCATCTGAATATTTATAAACCCGCAGACTGGAAAACCGGTGATTCCCGTCCCACCATCGTCTTCTTTTTTGGTGGCGGCTGGAGAAACGGTAACCCCAGTCAGTTTGAACCGCACTGCAAACACCTGGCATCGAAAGGAATGGTCGCCTGCACTGCCGAATACCGTATCAAATCCAAACACGACACCACTCCCTTTGAATGTGTGGCCGATGGCAAATCAGCGGTTCGCTGGATTCGCGAACATGCCAAAGAACTGGGAATTGACCCAGACCGGATCGTCGCCGGAGGCGGTTCTGCCGGTGGACATGTCGCCGCCTGTACGGGAACCGTGATCGGCTTTGACGAACCGGATGAAAATAAAAGCATCTCATCGGTTCCCAATGCGATGGCACTGTTCAATCCTGTCGTCGATACCACCGAAACCGGCTGGAAAGGGGGGCCTGCTCAGTTAGGAGAACGCTGCAGGGAAATCTCTCCAATACACTTTGTAAAGAAAGGGACGCCTCCCACCATCATTTTTCATGGTACTGAGGATAAAACAGTCCTGTTCGAAAATGTAGAACGATTCACAGAACAGATGAAGCAAAAAGGGAACCGCTGTGTGCTGGTTGCTTATCCGAATGAAGGACACGGCTTCTTCAATCTGCGTAAAAACAGTGAAGACAACTACTACTCCACCATCAAAAAACTGGACCAGTTTCTGACCTCACTCGGATATCTGGAACCGAAACAATAAACACCGTCGCTAAATCAACGCGCACCCTTTCAATGACGATCATCAACTTGAGGAATATTCCCATGGCCGGTTTCATAAATCGGAAGAGACTCTTTTTCGGCATCAGCTGCGCCATGGTCGTTTTAGTCACCTCGCTTCTGCAGGCAGAGGAGATCAAAACGCCTCGTTCACTGGATGATCGTGTGAAGATCGAACTGTTTGCCTCAGAACCGGACATCGTTACTGTCACCGGCCTGAGTGTCGATCAACAGAATCGTGTCTATGTTGTTGAGAGCCACACTCACTTTCGTCCTGAGAATTACCAGGGCCCCAAAACCGACCGCATTCGTCTGCTGCAGGACACCACCGGCGACGGCCACGCCGATCGCATCCAGACCTTCTATGAAGGTTCCACAGAAACGATGAATGTCGCCGCACATCCGGATGGCTGGATCTACGTCGCCACCCGCAGTTCGATCTTTCGACTGCGCGATAAAGACGATGATGGCACCGCGGATGTCAGGCAGAACCTGGTGCAACTCGAAACCACAGCCACCTACCCCCACAATGGTTTTTCCGGCTTCGCCTTCGACTTCTTTAACAACATCTATTTCAGCATGGGAGAGAACGAAGGTGCTGACGCGGAACTGGTCGGCGATTTTGGAAATGTCTACTTCACCTTCGGTCAGAATTACGGAGACGATGCCACGCTCATCGGCAAAGGAAATGTCCGCATTCCTGCCCTCCGCGGCGAAGGTGGCATCTTCCGTTGTCGCCTGGATGGCAGCAGACTCGAGCGCATCGCTACAGGTTTCTGGAACCCGTTTCACCTCTGCTTTGATGTCAACGGTCGCATGTTTGTCGGCGATAATGATCCCGGAAACCGGCCTCCCTGCCGCCTGCTCACAATCGTGCAGGGGGGCGACTATGGATATCGACGCCGAACGCTCGAACCCTTTATCGCCGTTAACGCAGAAACACCTGGCACACTGCCCATGACTTCGTCCACGGGCGAATCTCCCACTGGTCTGATCATCTACGAATCCGATCAACTCCCCGCAGACTATCGCGGGGAGTTACTGGTCGCCAGCTGGGGCGAACATCGTATTGACCGCTACCACCTCACGCCGGACGGCGCCTCTTTTCGAACGACAACACAACCGGTAATCGCCGGTGAAGAACATTTTCGACCCGCCGGTATTGCCGCAGGGCCGGATGGCTGCCTGTATGTCGGCGACTGGGCCGACCGTTCTTATCCCCTGCATGGCAAAGGCCGCGTCTGGCGCATCTCTGCAGTCAAACCGGAAACAAAACAGAGAGACAACACCATCACCTCTCCAGACTGGCAGACACGAAATGCCGCTGCGCGAAAGCAACTCAAGCAGGGAGCAGCGGGTATCTCTGCGTTACAGGCAGCTCTCAAAAATAAAGATCCCCGCGTCCGTGCCGTCGCTTTGAACGCCCTGGTCAGTGTCGACAAACTCACACCCGAACAGGCTGACTCAATCCTGCAGGACAATCAGGCCGGACTGCGGGAACAGGCGGTGACGATCCTGCCCGATCGGCTGATTAAGTTAACGAAAATCGCGAAGGAAGACCCCTCACCTGCGGTTCAGGCAGCGGCGTTAAGACGCATTTCAGAAAAGTCAGCATTACCGCTGATCTTTGAACGGCTTTCTTCTTCCGACAAATTTATGCAGCAGGCCGCGCGACAGGGACTCCGCAATACGCTATCCGACGCGGAGCTTGCAGAGAACTTTTCCCATGCTGATCCCGCCGTCCGTCTGGCTGTGATCCTGTTATTAAAAGAAAGCCGTGCTAACCCCTCTACTGCTATCCTGAAACAGGCATTAACAGATGAGAATCCGCAGGTTCGCTTTGCAGCCGTCGAGTGGATTGGTCGCGATGAGCTGCATGAATTTCGCGAGACTTTGATTGCAGACCTCGCCAGCAAAGCGACAACGCCGGAACTGCTTAAAGCTTATCTCGCAGCCATCGCGCAACTGGACGGAGTCATGAAAGAATGGACGCGAGGCACCACCGGCGACTGGTGGGTCAGCAAATCCCAGGCACGCCAGCAGGCAGCACAACTGCTCGAACTACCCGAAACTTCGCCGACCGTGTTACAACAGATCCTGCTGTTTTTGCCGGCAAATGATCCCGCTTTGAGCGAAGCGAAACTGACGGAATTCCTGAAATCGGAAGCTCCCGGCTTGCGAACCGAAGCTGTCCGCACTTTACGCGAACGCAAATCTGATTCTGCCCGGGATAAACTGTTGCAACTTGCTAACGATGAATCAACGGATGCCAATCTGCGTGCAGAAGCCCTGATTGGCCTCGACTCTTCTCTTTCCAAAAATATCGAGCCTCTGCTGAAATTAGCACAAGACAAAAATCCGATCGTCAGTAAAGAAGCCTTGCGCACCCTCTCCGGTGCCACCTTGACCGAAGCACAACGCAAGACTCTTCAACAGATCACAGCAGCAGGCACAGCTGCAGCGGTAGAACGGATCTTGGCACGACAGCTCAATGAAAAACGCCCCGGCAAGGAGCAACTCGCAGCATGGATGCAGACGCTCGCAGGTCCCGCGGACTCACAGGCTGGTCAGCGTCTTTTCTTTCACCCCAGAGGTCCCGGCTGTTTTCGCTGTCACCAGATCGATGGCCGTGGTCAACAGGTAGGCCCTGGACTCATCCGTTCGAACGGCCGGATCGCTCTGAACCGGGAACGGCTGGTGGAAGCGATCATCAATCCCAGCAAAGACATCGACCCTGGTTTTCTGCCTTTGACGATTGTCACCATCGATGGAAAGACGGCATCAGGCATCTATCACAAACACAACAATAAAGAACGCTCGATCTACGATTCGAAGGGGAATGTGATCTCATTCAAAATCAGTGACATTGAAGAGATGATCCCTTCCAAAACTTCGATCATGCCTGACGGGCTGGCAGACCAGATGACGTTTCAGGAATTTCGGGACCTGATAGCCTATCTGCTGCCGGAAAAAGAATCGAATGATTCATCTGACTGAATCTTATTTTAACGGACGGCCCCCCCGTTGACGTTGATCACCTGCCCCGTGATATAGGATGCTTCATCACTGCAGAGATAGCGTGCCATCTTCGCGATATCTTCCGGTGTCCCCCAGCACTGCATGGGGGTTTCCCGTTTGACCCGTTCCTGCCAGACCTCGCTGGCAGTCTCACCCCAGGTGGTCAGAATCCAGCCCGGGGCAATACAGTTCACACGCACCTGGGGAGCCAGCGAAACGGCCAGAGATCGACTGAACCCCATGATGGCATTTTTACTGGTCGAAAATAATTCCCCGCTGGCCCCTTCCATGCCCCGGTCTGACTGATCCCAGCCGATGTTCAAAATACAGCCACCCCCCTGCTGCTGCATGCGTTCTCCCACTTCGCGGGATAACAAAACGGTGCCTCGAACATCGACATCGAGTAGCTTTTCCAGTTTTTGAGAATAATCCAGTGTTGCTTCGCTTCCCGTCAGCAAATCGACCCCTGCGTTATTCACCCAAATGTCCAACTGGCCCCAGATCTGAAAAGCCTGGTTCAGAAAAGATTCATACTGTTCGAGACAGGCAAGATCTGCAGATAATGTCTCCGAATTTCGTCCCAGTTTGCGGATCTGGCTGGCAACGTCTTCAGCTGCCGCTTGCGATTTCCGATAATGAATCAGCACGTCCGCCCCCGCTTGAGCCATCTCAAGCGCGATTGCTTTTCCGATCCCACTGGAAGAACCTGTAACCAGAACTTTCTTACCGGTGAGATTACAGAACGAAGATACAGACACGTCATAACTCCATATTTAAAAAACACTTAAGCAGACAAAACGCATGTTATTTCGCGAATAATTAGATAAACTGGATAAATACTAGTTGACGATCGCTGATGGCACTACCATAATTGCCAACGAATTAAGGGAGCGTTCTTGGCGGTCATTTGAGACCGAAAAGCGTCTTCCTCATATCACATCTTTCGCCTGTCTGGCAAATAATACAAGTAGTTGAGTAAGTAATTCAGCTTAGATCTGCGCGCCATGTATTACAGGCGATTTAGGGCCACAATATTGTAAAGTTGGTATGGCCAGCGATTGGCTGCTTGTTTTTTTTGCGATTCATTCCCCCACTTGACTTGTGAGCGGAACGAACAGATTATGCCCCACAGGCCGGTCGTTGAAAAGAACGACGGTTGAAAATGAGCTTTTTTGCATGAATTTAAAAAAGGAAACTAGTAATATGGCCACAAACCTTGTGGATCCGCCCCAAGAAGGAACGACACAGCGATTTCCCACTCTGCCAGATCATCTTGAAAAGAATCTGGTAAAGGTCTTTAAGTTGCTGTCTGACGAGACACGACTGCGAATTATGCTTTATCTGGCCCAGGAAGAAGAGTTATTCGTTACGGCGTTATGCGAACGGCTCAATCAGAGTCAACCTGCTGTCAGCCACCACCTTGCACTGCTGCGAGATGCCGGTCTGATCGAAGCTCGACGGGATGGAAAACACAACTTCTATTCCATCTGCCGTGAACACTTCCATTCCATTATGGGAGAATTATTCAACAGTTTTAATGATCCCGATGAAAACATCATCCGAATAGATAACTTCACACTGACACAAAATCTGAGCTGATCCCTGAATCAGTCTCAAATCTGAAAAATCCACCGAAGAGGCCGACCATTGACAGTCGGTCTCTTTTTATTTGCGCTCATCTTTGATAGAACATAGCAGATTTAACCAGATTTTTTCCAGGTCCTGAGATTTGTAAAAACAATGCAGAAAACAGCGAAATTAGCCCTTGCCGATGGTAGTGTGTTCACAGGGACAGCCTTTGGTGCAGACGGAGAAGTCCACGGTGAAGTTGTGTTCAACACGAGCATGACCGGCTACCAGGAAATCCTGACCGACCCGTCCTACTGCGGTCAGATCGTCACCATGACCTATCCGCAGATCGGCAATTACGGGATCGTCCCCGAAGATGTGGAATCCGGGGGCATCGCCTTGCAGGGCTTCATCGTACGCGAACTCTGCGAAATCCCCAGCAACTATCGTTCAACACAGACTCTGGATGAATACCTCAAAGCGGCCGGTGTCATCGGCCTGCAGGGCATCGATACCCGCGCCCTGGTTCGAAAAATTCGCACCAGCGGAGCCATGACAGGCGTGCTCTCCACAACAGATCTCGATGATGAATCGCTGGTGAAGAAAGCACAAAGCAGTCCGCAGCTCGTGGGACAGGACCTGGTCAGTAAAGTCATCCCGGAAACAGCTTCCGAATGGACCGAAGCACTGCATCCCCTGGCACACAGCAGCTCGACACATTCATTCGCCGGTAAAAATATCGCGACACTATCCGAAGACGATGTTTCCGCCGACAGTGCCTACCACATTGTCGCCATCGATTATGGCATGAAGTGGAATATTCCGCGTCACCTGAAACAGCTGGGCTGTAAGGTAACTGTGCTCCCCGGTAACTGCACCGCTGCGGAAGTTCTGGAACTCAATCCGGACGGCGTCTTTCTTTCGAACGGCCCCGGAGACCCGGAACCGCTGACCTATGCCATCGATACCATCCGCGAACTGCTCGGTCAGGTCCCGATCTTCGGCATCTGTCTCGGGCATCAGCTGTTGGGACTGGCCTGTGGATGCAAAACATTCAAGCTCAAATTCGGTCACCGCGGTGCCAACCAGCCGGTAATCAATCACGCCACCGGACAGGTCGAAATTACCTCGCAGAATCACGGTTTTGCCATCGATCCGGAATCCAAACCCGACGATGTGGAAATCACCCATATCAATATGAATGACAATACCGTCGCCGGATTACGTCACAAAACACACCCGGCTTTCAGCGTGCAGTACCATCCCGAAGCCTCAGCCGGCCCGCACGACAGCCATTATCTGTTCCAGCAGTTTTTTGAAAGCATCAGTCAGGCGCGCGTTTCTTCCTGATCACTCCTGCGATTCATGTGAATCAGGGTTGAAATGATTGCTGAATTTCATTTCAATTCACTTCAATCAGGCGTGGAAGATCCGTTTAGAACCGACTCACCAGCCTCTGCAGATACAGAACCTGGCAACTTCAATACACACAGACTGGCAGGAACAGATTCTGTTCCCGCTCCTTTTTACAGACAACTGACAAGATAGAAAGAAACCCACATGGCTCTCGAACGAACTCTGATTCTGATTAAACCCGATGCCATCCAGCGTCGCCTGGCCGGTACCATTCTGACCCGCTTCGAAAACAAGGGACTGAAAATCGTCGGCCTGAAACTTCTGCAGGTTACGAAAGAATTAGCCGCCGAACATTATGCAGAACATGTGGAAAAACCTTTCTATCCGCTGCTCGAAGAATTCATCACCGCCGGCCCCGTCGTTGCGATTGTTGCAGAAGGCCCGGAAGCGATTACCGTTGTCCGCTCGATGATGGGTTCGACCAATGGTCGTGAATCCGCCCCCGGAACCATTCGCGGCGATTATGGTATCAGCCGCCAGATGAATCTGGTTCACGGCAGCGACGGTCCCGATGCAGCCACCCGTGAAATCAAAATCTACTTCAAGCCCGAAGAGCTCATCGAGTACGGCACTGCCCTGGGTGACTGGGTCTGTGCAGACGACGAGAAATAAACTCAGCTCTGTCTCAATTCGTAATAAAAAAGGACCATCCGAAAATCGGGTGGTCCTTTTCTTTTTGTCTCTCAGCGACAGGCAGCTTATTTTGCTGCTTCAATCGCCCGCTTCATCGCGGTGCCCATGTCGGCAGGGCTTTCTGCCACGACGACACCGGCTGCTTCCAGAGCGGCAATCTTCTCATCGGCGGTTCCACTTCCACCACTGATGATCGCACCTGCGTGCCCCATCCGTTTTCCGGGAGGAGCGGTCTTACCGGCAATGAAACCGGCCACTGGTTTGGTGACATGTTCTTTAATGTATTCAGCGGCTTCAATTTCAGCCGTTCCACCAATTTCACCAATCAGCATGATCGATTCCGTTCCGGGATCGTTTTCGAACAGCTCCAGCAGATCGATAAAGGTTGTCCCGATAATCGGATCACCACCGATGCCTACTGCCGTGCTCTGCCCCAGACCAATATTCCCCAGCTGCCAGGCAGCTTCGTAAGTCAGCGTTCCACTCTTGCTGATCAGCCCCACGGTACCAGGCGTATGAATGTAACCGGGCATAATCCCGATCTTGGCAATCCCGGGTGTAATCACACCAGGACAGTTCGGCCCGATCAGGCGGCTCTTTTTGTCTTTCAGATATTCCATCACGCGTACCATGTCGAAGACAGGCACACCTTCTGTAATCGCAATGATCAGCTCCATGCCGGCATCTGCGGCTTCCATGATCGCTTCGCCACAAAACGGTGGTGGCACGAAGATCAGACTGGTGTTGGCACCGGTCTTCTCAACGGCTTCTTCTACCGTATTGAAAACAGGAAAACCATCGACTTCGGTTCCCCCTTTTCCGGGAGTCACGCCGCCCAGCAGCGGAGTCCCATATTCGCGGCATTGCTGGCTGTGAAACAGCCCCGACTTACCAGTGATCCCCTGGCAAATGACGCGTGTCTTTTCAGTAACTAAAATACTCATAATCTGTCACCCTTGCGGGAAATATGTGTTTGAATGATGGCAAAGATCGCTTTTTACAAAACAACCACGTCAATTGATCGCGGCCCGCTGAACAGACAGCAGGGCCGCAGTCGATCCTACGAACTCAGGGTGGCGACCACTTTCTGAGCAGCATCGGTCAGGTCGGTCGCTGAGATAATATCCCGGCCACTTTCCGCAAGCATCACACGCGCTTTCTCCACGTTTGTCCCTTCCAGACGCACGACCAGAGGCACGGTGAATCCAACCTTCTCATAAGCTTCCAGCAGCGCGGTCACAATCGTGTCGCACTTCATGATCCCACCAAAAATATTGACCAGAACCGCCTTCACGTTTTTATCCGCCAGGATAATCCGGAATGCTTCGGTCACCTGATCGACGTTCGCTCCGCCACCAACGTCCAGGAAGTTGGCTGGTTCGCCGCCATGATGCTTGATCAGGTCCATCGTGCTCATTGCCAGACCGGCTCCGTTCACGAGACAACCAATATTTCCATCCAGTTTGACGTAACTCAGTCCTGCATTGCCCGCATCGACTTCAGCTGGTTCTTCTTCGGTCAGGTCGCGCAGTTCTTCCAGAGGCTTGTGGCGGAACATCGCGTTCTCATCAAACGAAACCTTCGCATCCAGCGCTACCAGTTCTCCGTCGCCGGTAATCACCAGCGGGTTGATTTCCGTCATGCTGCAATCATTGTCGATGAAAAAGCGGCTCATCTGGCAGAAGAACTTCTCGGCGTGACGAACCGTTTTTCCTTCCATCCCCAGTTTGAATGCCAGCTTGCGGGCCTGGAATCCGAGCAGACCGGTGTGAATCGAGAAGGGCTCGCTCAGAATTTTTTCCGGGCTCTCTTCTGCCACCACTTCGATCTCCATCCCCCCTTCTGTGGAGAGAATCAAAACCGGGCCACCTGCTTCACGGTCGACAACACATCCCAGATACAGCTCTTTCGCGATATCCAGTCCCTGTTCGATGAACAGCGTGTTGACCTGCTTGCCTTCCTCACCCGTCTGGATTGTCACCAGCGTTGAGCCCAGCATCCGCTCCGCGTTCTCACGAACTTCGTCGGCTGAGCGTGCCAGCACGACACCTGCCTGATCGGGGTATTCTTTGAAACGACCTTTTCCACGGCCGCCGGCGTGAATCTGCGACTTCACAACCACCAAGGGGCGATCCAGTTTCTCAAACGCGGCCACCGCTTCATCTACGGTTTTCGCTACAATTCCCTCAGGTACGGGAATCCCGGCTTCGCGAAACAATTGTTTGGCCTGATATTCGTGAATTTTCATTGATTTTTCAGACTTTCTCCTGAAAATTTGCTACCGATTAGAAAAAGCGGCGTTCAAAAACTTTGTCGAGCCCACAGCTTGAACTCAGGCCATCATAACGGTTTCCCAACTGCATATCCAGCAAGCCATCCTCGCCAGCGACGTAAAATTTCGGCATAATGGAAATCGGTGTCTGCTGCCGGTTTCAATCTGTTTTTTGATGCGTCAAAATCAGAAAACAGCCGTCTGTCCAACACGCTCCAATACAATTGATTCAGAGAAATCGCATGCTGAAAAACATCCCCCCCATCCTTTCGCCTGATCTGATGTATGTGCTCATGAAAATGGGGCACGGCGACGACATCGTCCTCGCCGACGGTAATTTCCCCGCCGACTCCCACGCCCGCCGACTCGTGCGTCTCGACGGGCATGATGTGCCGGAAATTCTGGAAGCGATCCTGCAGTTCTTCCCCCTCGATACATTTGTGGAATCGCCCGCTGGTGTGATGCGTCCGGTCGACGATCAGACCCCGACTCCCCCCATCTGGAAAACATATGCAGATCTTATTCATCAGCATGACTCCCGCAAGCCGGAACTGGAGCAAATCGAACGCTTCGAATTCTACGAACGGGCCAGAAATGCCTACGCCGTCGTCGCCACCAGTGAATCGGCCCTGTATGCTAACCTGATCCTCAAAAAAGGTGTGGTGACCACTTAGCCATCTTAAGCACTGATTCACCGCTCCACGTCTCCACTGCATAACTTCCCCTTGACCCACTCGCGCCGCCAGCGATAAACGCAGTTCTGTGTCGCGCGCGTGACCAGTTTACAGTGCACTGAAACACGCGACACCTGTTCGAAATATACACCCGATTTAAGGGCCTTTTTTCCAGATGAGCAGTTCGCAAAACAGTACCCGTTCCGAATGTATGCCTGCGGGTCGCCGCACATCGCAAGCCGTCACCCCAGCCCCCGCACTGATCACCCCGGCATCGGTTCCATATCAACCGGTATCGCCACAACATTCTGAAAATCCACTTGATCGCCTCACGCCATTCGCGAAGATTAAACATCATCGGGATGTAAACCATCATCCTCTCCCTTAGAATTCCACTGACAGAGAAAGCATTGTGAAACACGACCAGCTCCTGATTACCCTGGAAACGGTATGATAAAACGGGACAGAGTCTTAACTGCCATCGCAGACACGTTCGACGATTTGATGCCAGCACGACACCAGAACACGAACAGCGGACCGGGCAATAATACGGAAGCGCACGAGCAGACCCAGCTGAATCTCAACCACTGGTGCTCAACACGAGGCAGAAGATGCAATGAAATCCCGAGTCAGACACTATTACGAACTCTGATTTCATCAACCAAAAGTTTTGGGTAGTACCGGATGCAATCCGGTACGAGCGCAGCGAGCAGGAGGTCACAGCTGCAGCGATCGGCGCAGAGCAATGCCACCTACTTCTACGTTTCAGAAATGAGGTTCGCTTTCAAACCAGAGGCAACCAACTCTGCCACCTCCTGTTGTCTACGACAACCCCGGATTGCATCCGGGGCCACCCGAGAATTATTGATTCGTATAAAATAGCGGGTGGTACCGGATGCAATCCGGTACGAGCGCAGCGAGCAGGAGGTCTCAGTTGCAACGATCGGCACAGAGTAATGCCACCTACTTCTACTTTTCAGAAATGAGGATCGTTTTCAAACCAGACGCACCCAACTCTGCAACCTCCTGTTGTCTACGACAACCCCGGATTACATCCGGGGCCACCCGAGAATTGTTGATTCGTATAAAATAGCGGGTGGTACCGGATGCAATCCGGTACGAGCGCAGCGAGCAGGAGGTCTCAGCTGCAACGATCGGCGCAGAGCAATGCCACCGAACTCTTCATTTCAGAAATTGAGGATCGCTTTCAAACCAGACGCACCCAACTCTGCCACCTCCTGTTGTCTACGACAACCCCGGATTGCATCCGGGGCCACCCGAGAATTGTTGATTCGTATAAAATAGCGGGTGGTACCGGATGAAATCCGGTACGAGCGCAGCGAGCAGGAGGTCTCAGCTGCAACGATCGGCGCAGAGCAATGCCACCGAACTCTTCGTTTCAGAAAATGAAGATCGCTCTCAAACCAGCCAACCCAACTCTGCAACCTCCTGTTGTCTGACGACAACCCCGGATTTCATCCGGGGCCAGCCGGGAAGATACGAAAAACGTATCCAGCCTACTTCAACAGGATTGTCTGCTCACGGTCCGGTCCGACGGAAACGATTTCCACGGGTTTGCCGATGATTTCCTCGATCGCTTTGATGTAAGCAATCGCGTTTTCCGGCAGATCTTCCATCTTACGAATGCCGGTGATGTCCTCTTTCCAGCCTGCAATCGTACGATAGACAGGTTTGGCCTGTTCCAGATCCAGAATGTGGCTGGGGAAGTCAATGACCTGCTTGCCATTCACGTCGTAGGCTTCGCAGATCTTCAGTTCATCCAGGCCGCTCAAGACATCCAGCAGCATCACAGCGATACAATCCACGCCACTGATGTTGGCACCATAACGGGTTGCAACTGCATCGAACCAGCCACACCGCCGGGGCCGACCGGTCACGGTACCATATTCATTCCCTACATCGCGAATCCGCTGCCCGATTTCATCGTGCAGTTCGGTCACGAATGGTCCGCCTCCCACGCGGGTGGTATAGGCTTTCACAACGCCGATCATCTTATCGATATAGCGTTCGGAGACACCACTCCCGTTATGAATCCCACACCCGGAACTGTTGGAAGAGGTCACATACGGAAATGTTCCATGGTCGATATCCAGAAGGCTTCCCTGGGCCCCTTCGAACAGAATTTTTTTCTTGTCGGCGACCGCTTTGAGCAGATAGGCACTCGTATCAACCACATGGTCTTTCAAGATCTCTGCATAACCGGAATACTCTTCGTAAATCGCATCGACATCCAGAGGCTCTGCTTCCGGATCGAGGGCCTGAAAGATCTTGTTTTTATAAGCGACGATTTCTTCGAGACGGGCCCGGAAAAACTCGGGACGCACCAGATCCCCCATCCGGATGGCATGGGTCCGCCCCGCTTTGTCACGGTAGCAGGTCCCGATTCCCCGCATGGTCGTGCCAATCGCTTTATCCTTGCGGCTCTGCTCGAAAACGACTTCTTCCTGCATATGATAAGGGAAAATCACGTGGGCCCGGTCACTGATTAACAGCCGACTGGCTTCAATTGGACCATTCTGGTCGGCAATGGAGGCCATTTCCTGCAGGAAAGCCTTGGGATTGATCACAACGCCCCCGGTAATCACCGAAGTGACGTTGGGATTCAGAACTCCCGCCGGTAAAAGTGAGAGTTTGTAAGTCTTTCCGTCAAATTTAACAGTGTGGCCTGCGTTATTGCCCCCCAGGTACCGCACGACAATTTCGTGCTGTTCTGAGAGTAAATCTACAATTTTGCCCTTGGCTTCATCGCCCCACTGTAATCCAATTACCGACGTCGCTGACACAACACTATCCCACTGATTAGACAATATAAAACGGAGAAAAGATGATTCTGCCTGATTCAGAAAGGACCAGACAGGGCGCATTCCAGGCGCGCACCGGCCCATTTTATCGAACTAAAACCCGTTTGGGGAGCGCCACGCCTCAGGTTGATCTTAATAATTGGATTTTCGCTGCTGCTGGTGATATAATTTGAGACAGAGATCGCCGCCGTGCGGGCCAGACCAGTAAAATTCAGCAGGATAATGAACATAACTCCTCAAAAACGCGTACTGATTATTGATGATGACGAAGGTCTGACAGAACCGCTTCAAATGGCAATGGAAGCCGCCGGATACGAAGTCCTGGTCGCCCATGACGGAAACGAAGGCCTGATGAAAATCGAGCGGGATGCGCCGGATCTGGTGCTTCTGGATCTGGTCATGCCCCGACGTAGCGGTTTTGCGGTCCTCGACAGCATCACCAATTACAAACAGCGGGCCCCCCGGATCATCATGGTGACAGGGAACAGCGAACCCAAATACCGCGAACTCGCCCTCGACCGCGGCGTCGACCGCTTCATCCCCAAACCCTACCACATCGAAGAACTCATCGAAGCAGTGAATGACCTGCTGAACCCCGAGTAAAATCTTCCTGGTTATCTCAAAAAGCGGGTGGTACCGGATGCAATCCGGTACGAGCGCAGCGAGCAGGAAACTGACAGAGAAACCGCACAAACAAAAGTAACCGCTGCCGATCAGACCGAAGACATCGTAAGCTCCAATCTGAATCGATCAACAACACTGACAGTTTCCTGTTGTCTCGCGACAACCCCGGATTACATCCGGGGCCACCCGGAAAAAAGTTGGTCACTAAAAAGATTGGGGTGGTACCGGATGAAATCCGGTACGAGCGTAGCGAGCAGGAAACTGACAGAGAAACCGCTAAAACAAAAGTAACCGCTTCCGGCCAGACCGAAGTCATCGTAAGACTCACTCTGAATCGATCAACAACACTGACAGTTTCCTGTTGTCTCACGACAACCCCGGATTACATCCGGGGTCACCCGGAAAAAAGTTGGTCACTAAAAAGATTGGGGTGGTACCGGATGCAATCCGGTACGAGCGCAGCGAGCAGGAAACTGACAGAGAAACCGCACAAACAAAAGTAACCGCTGCCGATCAGACCGAAGACATCGTAAGCCCCAATCTGAATCGATCACCAACCCTGACAGTTTCCTGTTGTCTCACGACAACCCCGGATTACATCCGGGGCCACCCGATGGGTACACCTACAGATTTTTCAGATACATAATGCCTCGCAGAACCCCAGCACCAATCTGTGATGTTTTCTACCAGCCCCTTCTTTACCGGGTTCATGTGCATGTAGGTCAGTTTCTCTTCGATTTTTTCTTCTGTCTCGATCTCAAACGAGTAAAATCGTTTTTGCCAGATTGGATCTTCTTTCGGAGTTGTTTTCGCCAATTGATTTTGATCAAGCAAGAACAGCTTGATGGAGCGACTCGAACTCCGTTTCCAGTCCCTGATGAATGCACTGAGCTTACCGATTTCAGGAAACCAGATGAGAATATGGACATGATCTGGCATAATTACAAAACCGATGCAAATCGCGTTATGCCGTTTTAACTCATGATTGAGAGATCCAAGAAGTATTCGCTTGCATTGATCACGACTCAGGTGTGCACGTTTTCCATAGCAGGAAAAAGTAACAAAATGCACGTACCTCTGATTGTCATAAATGGTCGGTTTTCCCATCCAGATATTGTAGCGTGAATAAGGTATAACACTCCTATAAATAAAGAAAAACGGATGGTACCGGATGAAATCCGGTACGAGCGCAGCGAGCAGGAAACTGATAGAGAAACCGCACAAATAAAGAAATCGATTCACACCGGAACGCCGTAGTCGACGGTTTTGCTCTGAATCGATATTTCCCTCTGACAGTTTCCTGTTGTCTCACGACAACCCCGGATTACATCCGGGGCCACCCGGGAATTGTTGATTCGTATAAAATTGCGGGTGGTACCGGATGCAATCCGGTACGAGCGCAGCGAGCAGGAAACTGACAGAGAAACCGCACAAACAAAAATAACCGCTTCCGACCAGACCGAAGACATCGTAAGCCCCAATCTGAATCGATCAACAACCCTGACAGTTTCCTGTTGTCTTCGACAACCCCGGATTGCATCCGGGACCAACCGGTGTGAATTCATCCTCAACCGCCGCCGATTGCGGGCAGGAAGTGAATCTCACTTTCCGCAGTGACCTTCTCAGACAGTCCGCGGGGGGTTACGTTCTGATCGACGGTAACGGAGAGCCCTGCCCTGAGTGTGTCCTCAGGGCAGAGTCGTTCTTTGACACCAGGATACATCTCGTCTAACGACTCAACCGCCTCCCGGACGGTGGTCCCTTCCACAATGGCTTCCGTCGCTCCTTTGCAATAGGGTTTGAGCAGCGGAGGAATAAACAGACGAGGCATATCAGATTCCGTTCCTGATCAGGATTCTTTCTTCAACAGTTCGTGCAGAACCCGTGGCGGCGACATCGGCAGTTCGTACATCCGCACGTCGACTGCTTCGTGAATCGCTGCTCCCAGAGCGGCCGGCGGTGGTACGATGGGGACCTCCCCTACGCCACGCACACCAAACGGATGCCCGGGGTTCGGTACTTCCACAATGATCGTTTCGATCATCGGCAGGTCGTAACAGGTGGGAATCCGGTAATCGAGGAAGTTGGCATTCCGCATGCTGCCTTCCGTGTCATACCAGTATTCTTCGTTGAGCCCCCAGCCAATCCCCTGTACGGCACCGCCTTGAATCTGCCCTTCGACATAGGAAGGATGGATTGCCGTGCCGCAGTCCTGGGCAGCGGTATAACGAAGAATATCGACTTTACCCGTGTCCGGATCGACTTCCACATCCACCACGTGCGCACCAAAGGCTCCGCCGGGCTCGTTATGATTGGAAACCCCGCGTCCCACCAGCGGCTCACCTCCCAGAGATAATTCGATAGCAATTTCCTTGAAGGTCATCGACTTGTCCGGACCAATTACGGATCCATCTTCGTAAGAAACCAGATCCGGATCCACTTCCCACAGTTCGGCGGCTCGGCTGACGATCTGCCGCTTCAGGTCTTGTGCGGCTTCATAAGCGGCCCAGCCTGTCGCGTATGTCACGCGGCTTCCGCCGGTCACATCGGTATAGCCTACACTGTCTGTATCCACCACAGCCGGCTTGATGTCTTCCGCAGCCAGTCCGATCGCTTCTGCAAACTGCATGGCAATCGCGGTACGAGACCCGCCAATATCGGTTGAACCTTCCAGCAGACCGACAGAACCATCTGTGTTCACGGTCGCGGTAACAGCCGACTTCAGGCCGGCGTTGAACCAGAAACCGCAGGCAATGCCACGCCCCTGATTCTCACCCTCCAGCGGCGAATTAAAATGCTCACTGTTTTTGATCGCTTCGAGAGTTTCAATCAGCCCGACGCGCGGATAAGTCACACCATCAATTCGACGTGTCCCTTCTTTCGAGGCATTCAGCAGCCTGAAATCAATGGGAGCCATGCCCAGCTGTTCGCACAATTCATCGACGACGGTTTCCGTGGCAAACGCGGCATTGGTCGCTCCGGGTGCCCGATACGCGTTTGTGCGTGGCTTATTGACGCAGACATCGTATCCTTCCACGCGGCCGTTAGGCACATCGTAGCAGGAGAACACACACATGCAGCCTGCTCCAATGGGTGCACCGGGATATCCGCCCGCTTCATACGCCATCCACGCTTCAGCAGCGGTGATACGACCGTCAGCGTCGGCCCCCATTTTGACTTTGATATACGAACCGGGAGTCGGTCCGGTCGCCTGCAGAACGTCGGCCCGGTCCATTATCAGCTGGACAGGAGCACCTGACTTGCGGGACAGAACAGCGGCCACCGGTGCGAGGTAGACCGAAATCTTACCACCGAAGCCACCGCCGATTTCCATCGGCACGACTTTCACGCGGGCCAGAGGCACATCCAGCAGTTCGGCTACCTGCTGACGCACGGAAAACGTCCCCTGGGTTGACGTCCAGACCGTAATCTGTCCGTCGTTATTCCAGAGTGCAGTCGCGACGTGTGGCTCGATATATCCCTGGTGCACGGTTGCGGTGCGGAATTCTTTTTCCACGACGTACTTTGCATCGGCAAAGCCTTTCGCGATATCCCCTTTTTCATAGACGATGTGTTTGGCGATGTTCGATGGTTTCTCGCCTGTTTCACCGGAGGCCACCTCTTCGGTGCGCACATCCGGATTCAGAACGGGGGCATCGTCTTCCATTGCTTTCAGTACGTCCATCACTGGAGGCAGAACTTCATATTCCACCTTGATCAGACTGGCGGCTTCCTGTGCGATATGAATGTTGTCAGCAGCAACCGCCGCGATCGGATGCCCCTTGTATAGCACCTTGGTGCGGGCCAGGTTATTGCTGCTCAGGTGATTGAGGTTCACGGCCCCTTCGCCCAGTTCCGCGATTTTGTCGCCTGGTTCGGGCATGTCGGCACTGGTCGCCACGGCGCGAACGCCGGGTAATGCTTCCGCCTGGGAAATATCGATGGACTTGATAATCGCATGGGCGTGCGGGCTGCGGAGTGAGGCACCGTAGAGCATCCCTTTGACTTTGATGTCCGCTCCATACAAGGCACGACCAGTGACTTTGTCGGCTCCGTCGTGTCGGATCGGACGGGTGCCAATCACTTTATACTTGGGTGCATCGCCACTGCCTGCATCTGCTTTGGTTTCATCGATTGTCGCCATTACACTGTCTCCTTTTCACATGAGGCAGATTGTCCGCATCGTACTTCAGCAGCCTGCTGGATCGCACGTACGATTTTGTCGTAACCGGTGCAACGGCACAGATTGCCCGCCATCGAAAAACGAATCTCTTCTTCGGTGGGATTGGGGTTCTCATCCAGGAACGCTTTGGCTGCCATGATATAACCGGGGGTGCAGATACCACACTGCAGTGCCGCATTTTCCAGAAATGCTTCCTGCAGCGGATCCAGGCCATCGCCGGGGGCCAGGCCTTCAATCGTTTCGATATTCGCGCCTTCGGCTTCTACCGCCAGCATCATACAGCTGTTGATAGCTTTGCCGTCAATCACCACGGAACAGGCACCACAGTTCCCGTTCGAGCAACCTTCTTTGGCACCGGTCAGATTGAGTGTATTTCGCAAGACTTCGAGCAATGTCTGCCGGGGCTGACAGAGGAATTCCTCTTCACGCCCATTGACAGTCGCGGTTACGATCCGTTTCTTCGCCATCGAAAAGTCCTTATTAAAAATTGATCTATTAAAATTCGTTGATTGAGCCAGACATCAGTAATTTGATGCATTAACCGCGAGCACGTTCGACCGCTTTCTTCAGCACACGTTCGGTCAGCACACCTGTCACATGCAGGCGGAATTCTTCGGTTCCCCGCATGTCGGTAATCGGATGGATCACAGACCGGGCCGCCTCACCTGCTTTTTTGATGGTCTCATCATTCACAGGCTGGCCGGCCAGCAGTTCGCTGGCTTCCTGGGCATAAAATGGTTTCGCAGCGACTGCTCCCAGACCAATGCGTGCCGAGACGAAGTTCTCGCCACTTTCATCCAGTACGACAGACGCTCCGACGCCAACCACGGCGATATCCATTTCGTTGCGGGGAATGAATCGGCGGTAGTGAGAACCGCTGTGCTCAGGTCGTGGCGGGAATTTGAGTTCGACGATGATTTCGCCCGGTTCCAGGACATTCTGACCAGGTCCCGTGCAGAACTGATCAACGGGGACTTCTTTGGTTCCCGATGGCCCTTGAATCACAACTGTCGCATCCAGGGCGATCAAGGCGGGTGTCGAATCAGCGGCGGCTCCCGAGTTCGCCAGGTTCCCCCCGACGCTGGCCCGGTTCTGAATCTGCATGCCACCAATGATATTGCTGCTGTCAGCAATCGCCGTGTATTTTTCCAGAATTCCCGGATGGTTATAGATCTGGTAACAGGGGACGGCTGCCCCCAGACGCAACCCTGCGTCATTCACTTCCAGCACCATCAGTTCCGGGATCTTTTTCAGATCGACAATTAGATCGGTTGTTAACCGGCCGGTCCGGACATGGTCGATTAAATCGGTTCCTCCCGCGAGCGGGCGGGCATTTCCATTGCTTTTGGCCAGCAGACCGACGGCGTCTGCCAGTGAAGTGGGAGCTTCATATTCAAAGTCACGCATCGCAGGTTCATCCCTCTCCTAATTGTCCAGACCCTCATCCATTCTCAGTCGAATCTCTGACGGGTCATCGAAATCGCTTTGTCTTCATTATCAGTCACCTGTCAGGGAACATCAATGCAACCAAAGTAGAACAGGTGACCTAAATTCTTATTTTTATAATTTCTTTAAGAATAAAGTCTCAGCCCTGTCTGGCAAGACCGATTCTGACTCAGCGAAGCAGAAAAGTTCCGATTGCCTGACCCGCAACACTTACCTCTCTTATGCGGATTTGTTAACCTGCTTGCAGTTAACAGTATATAAGAATATTTCGGGGCACTGCGCCCCGTACAACAAGAGGCCAGCCCCCAACACTCAAGGGAGTGTTTACGTAAGAGTATTACTGACAGGATGTCGTTCAACAGGGCCTTCCTCCCCGAAAAACACCCCCTGTCCAGTGGTCATAAAAATTAATAATACCGCGACACAGAAAGTGCAGACTGCACTCAGAGGCAGGTTATATAAGTGGCACGAAAAAAAGCGTCTTCCAACCTGAACAATAATTTTGAGCAGCGAACGCAGGAACTCGGCGAGCAGATCTGGGGTCTGCTGGAACGCCGCGAACCGACCATGTTCGAAAAGCGCTGGTGGGACGATCGGATTCTCTCCTGGGCCATGGCCGATGAGTCCGTCAAAGTGCAGATGTTCCGTTTCGTGGACGTTCTGCCTATGCTTCGCTCTCATGAATCCATCGTCAGGCACCTGCACGAATATTTTGAAGATGTCCGCAAGCATCTCCCCTGGGCGGCCCGCATCGGCCTCGAGCTTTCGACACCGAATTCGGTGCTCGGCCGGGCCCTGGCTCTGAACGCCCGCTCCAATGCCCGACGGATGGCCAGCCGGTTTATCGCGGGTTCGACGGTCGATGAAGTGCACCGCACCGTCGATCGCCTTCGCAGTGAAAACTTTACCTTCACGCTGGACCTGCTGGGAGAAGCGGTTATCAGTGAAATGGAAGCCGAAGCCTATCTGCAGTCGTATCTCGATCTGATCCGAGGCTTGGCCCCCCGTGTCCGCAAATGGTCCGAAAATGTGCAGCTCGACTGGGACAACGAGGGGCACCTGCCCCGCACGAATGTTTCGATCAAACTCTCAGCGCTCTGCAGTCAGTTCAAACCGACCGATCCCGTCGGCACGATGGCAGCGGTTCAGCCCCGCCTGCGAACTCTGCTGCGACAGGCGATGAAATACGACGCCTACCTGCACGTCGACATGGAACAGAATTCCTACAAACCACTCACGCTGGAAATCTTTAAACAGACGCTGATGGAACAGGAATTCCGCGACTTCGACAACGTGGGGATTGTGATCCAGGCCTATCAGCCTCAGGCCGAAGCCGATCTGATGGATCTGCTTAAATGGGCTAAAAAACGCAAGACCCCCGTCTGGGTCCGGCTCGTCAAGGGGGCCTACTGGGATTACGAAACGATCACTTCCCAGTACCGCAACTGGCCGATCCCGGTCTTCCAGGAAAAATGGGAGTCGGATGCCAACTACGAAAAGCTGACGCAGATTCTGCTGCAGAACTTTGAATGGCTCAAACCCGCGTTCGGCAGTCACAACATGCGCAGCCTGGCTCATGCCATCGCAGTCGCGCATGAACTGGATGTCCCCCCTTCCGCGTATGAAATTCAAATGCTGTACGGGATGGGCAAAGAACAGGCACAGGTTTTTGCTGAAATGGGCCATCGGGTCCGCATCTACACGCCGTTCGGCGAACTGATTCCGGGCATGGCCTACCTGGTCCGCCGCCTGCTGGAAAATACTTCTAACGACTCATTCCTTCGACAAAGCTTTACTGAGAACGTCAATCTGGAGACCTTGATGATGAACCCGTCCGATCACGCCAGCAAATCCAACCGGAACAAAGCGGCTGCCGAAGAAAAGCATTTCCAGAACGAACCGCTCACCGATTTCAGTCTGGAAGAATCACGCCAGAAGATGCAGGAAGCACTCCAGGCCGTCGAAGATCAGTTCGGCAAAGAATACCCCCTGCTGATCAACGGTCGTGCCATCGATACCAAAGCCACTCTCACCTCACGCAATCCGTCTCATCTGTCGGAGTCGCTGGGAACCATTTCCTCAGCCTCCGCCGACGATGCGATTGACGCCATTGACGCCGCCCGTCGGGCCTTTCCCGGCTGGTCCAAAACCGAACCTCAGTACCGGGCCGAATACCTGGAACTGATTGCCGCCAACATGCGACGCAAGCGTTTTGAACTGGCCGCCTGGATTGTCTTCGAATGCGGTAAGCCCTGGGAAGAAGCAGACGGCGACGTCGTCGAAGCAATTGACTTCTGCATGTATTACGCCGACCAGATGCGGAAACTGGCCAACCCTCAACACTGTGATGTTCCCGGCGAAGAAAACGTTTACTTCTATCGCCCCCGTGGTACAGTCGCTGTGATTGCTCCCTGGAACTTCCCGCTGGCCATTCTGACCGGCATGACCACCGCGGCACTGGTCACCGGGAATACCGTAGTCATGAAACCCGCCGAACAGTCTTCAATCGTCGCTGCCAAACTGATGGACCTGATTCACGAATCGGGTATCCCCGATGGCGTTGTGAACTTCCTCCCCGGCGTCGGTGAAGAAGTCGGCCCGGAACTGGTTGGCAGCCCCGATGTGGAGATGATCACTTTCACCGGTTCCCGCGAAGTCGGACTGTCAATCAACGAAGCTGCCTCCGAAACCGATATCCGCCAGAAGATGGTCAAACGGGTTGTCGCTGAAATGGGCGGCAAGAACGCGATCATCGTCGATGATGACGCCGACCTCGACGAAGCCGTCCTGGGCGTGATTCACTCCGCCTTCAATTATGCCGGCCAGAAATGCTCTGCCTGCTCGCGGGTGATCGTGCTGGAATCCATTCACGACGCGTTCGTCAGTCGTCTGGTAGAAGCGACCAAGAGTCTGAAAATCGGCCCCGCGGAAGATCCCGGCACCATTGTGGGTCCGGTCATCGATCAGGAAGCCCGGCAGCGAATTCTGGAATACATCGAAATCGGAAAAGAAGAAGCCACGCTGGCGCTGGCCTGTGATACGTCCGAACTGGAAGAGGAAGGTTACTACGTCGGCCCGCATATCTTCACCGACGTCGATTCCACCTGCCAGATCGCACAGGAAGAAATTTTCGGCCCGGTTCTCGCAGTCATGAAAGCCGAAGACTTCGAGGAAGCCATCACCATCGCCAACGATACGCCGTACGCTCTGACTGCCGGCATCTTCAGCCGCAGCCCGGCTCACCTGCAGAAAGCACGCATGGAACTGATGGCCGGTAACATCTATCTGAATCGCAACATTACCGGTGCGATGGTCGAACGCCACCCATTCGGCGGATTCAAAATGTCAGGCATGGGGAGCAAAACCGGCGGCCCCGATTACCTGCTGCAGTTCCTGGTTCCCGTCAACGTCACCGAGAACACGATGCGACGCGGATTCGCTCCTGCCGCCATCAGTGAAGACGAAGAAGAATAACCTGGTCATTTACGCCTGATAACCAAGATGAGGTTATCAGGCGACTGGAATTGATTAACACATTTTGTCCAGTGACAATCAGACCGCGTCCCCATCTGCGGTCTGTCTCCAATGCCGATTCTTACCGCGGCATCCCTTCAATAATCAGGAGGGAATCACCTGCAGAATGACAGGAAATTTCACTCAACGTCACAGTTATTTGGGTTCTAGTACGACAGATTGACACTTCACCCTCAAATAACAATCTCACCGGATGCGCCTCCCAAACCGTATTCTATACTTTGGAACTTGGTAGAGGCACAGATGTTCAAATCAGCTCCACTCGTTGCACGGAGCTCCCTGCCGAGTCAGTACAAACAGGACGACAAAGTGAAATCTTTGTCACCCGCGTTATAAACAAACTGACATTATGCAGAATCATTTAGCAAAAACCGGCCAGCTATACCACAATATGAAATTGCGCATCCTGATACCACTCGTGATAGCCATCATGATTCTGATTGGTTGTGGTCTGTGGGGCATGTACTGGCAAACGCAAAAGTCGATCAATGAGAACGTGCAATCTCGCATCACTGGCGCCAGTCGTGTTTTATCAAATCAACTCGAAGACGATGCGGCCCATCTTATTGGATATCAGCAACTCATCGCGACTGATAAACAACTCCAGCAAGCCTGGCTGCACAAAGATCGCGAGGCACTTCTCCGCTATGCTGCTCCGATCTATGAAATGATCCATGCATCCAGCAAAATCACACACTTTTACTTTATTGATCTCGACCAGACCTGCTTTCTCCGCGTCCATCGCCCGTCTGAGTTCGGGGATACGATCAACCGCGAAACAACCCAGCAGGCTGTCCATACCGGAAAAACATCCTACGGCATTGAACTGGGTAAATTCGGCCAATTCACCCTCAGAGTTGTAAAACCCTGGTTCATCGACGGAAAACTAGCCGGCTATTTCGAGCTGGGAGAAGAAATCGATCACATCACTCCCAAGCTCTCTGAGATCCTGGGTGTCGAAGTTTTCATCGCCATTGATAAACAATTTCTCGACCGCAATCAGTGGGAAACGGGGCTCTCCCAACTGGACCGTCCAGGAGACTGGGACCAGCTCTCGAATCTGATCATTATCGACCAGTCACTCCCGCAACTCCCCGACGGGTTAATTCCCCTGATCGACTCTGGTGAGATCAACCGCACACCGTTTTCTCTCACATCGGAATCAACGAAGAAAAAATATTGTGGAGCGATTCTCCCGCTGAAAGATGCCAGCGACCAACAGGTAGGCCAACTTGTGATCCTGGATGATATTACCCGGAAAGCGGCATTCCTGGGGAGAATGGAAAGCCTGCTGCTGCTGGCTGGTTTAACGACTGGTCTGGGGCTGTTCAGCATCTGCTATCTCTATCTCACTTCTTTATGGAAAGCCTCCCGGCAACTTGTACGATCGGCGAACATGGCCGGCAAAGCCGAGATTGCCACCAGCGTCCTGCATAATGTGGGGAATGTACTCAACAGCGTGAATGTCTCTGCCAGTGTGATCCAGGAAAAGCTCAGCCAGTCCAGTGTTCACAATCTGATGAAGGGCATTGATGTGATGAAACAGCATATCGAGGACATCGGCGACTTCGTCACCCGGGATGAACGGGGAAAGCATCTTCCCTGTTACCTGATTGACGTCAGCCACCAGCTCTCCAGTGAAGAAGATTATATTCTTGAGGAAATCAACTCGCTGATCCACAACATAGACCACATCAAATCGATCGTCGCTTCACAACAGATACATGCCAAAACCGATACGGATCTGATCAAAGTCTTCTCACTGAATGAACTGCTGGAAAACGCAATCAAAATTAATCTGGCTTCGATGGAACGGCACGCAATCAAAGTGGTACGAAAATTTGAGAATATCGGCCAGATTTACGGCAAGCAACAACTGCTGCTGCAGATCATGATCAACCTGATCAGCAATGCCAAATATGCGTGCCTGGAAAGTGAAAACCAGAACCACGAACTCATCATTCGAACGCATCGCGTGGGCGATGAGCGGATTGTCATTCAGGTCCAGGACAACGGTGTGGGAATCCCTGAGGAAAACCTGACCAGAATCTTTGCACACGGATTCACAACACGATCAGAAGGACATGGCTTCGGATTACACAGCGCTGCAATCTCTGCCGTTGAGCTGCATGGCAAACTGACTGCCGCCAGCAATGGCCCCGGAGCCGGTGCCACCTTTACACTGGAAATCCCCTATCAAAGGGCAGGAGTGAAACAATGCACGACATAATGGAATCGCGTAACCGGCGTATCCTGGTTATTGACGACAATGAATCAATTCACGCTGACTTCCGGAAAATACTGAACCACACAGACAATCGGCCCTCTTTCAGCAATTCTTACACTGCCCTGTTTGGAGAGGAACCGGAATCCGGTAACAATGAGTTTTCTTTTGAAGTCGATTCCGCCTCCCAGGGAAAAGAAGGCCTGGAGAAAGTTCAGCGTTCGCTCCAAAACCAGCAACCCTATGCGATGGCCTTTGTTGATATTCGCATGCCCCCCGGCTGGGATGGCATCGAAACGGTCAAACACCTGTGGGAAGTCGATCCCGACCTGCTGATTGTGCTCTGCACTGCATTTAATGATTACAACTGGAATGAAATGTCGCATGAACTGGGCAGCATGGACCGCTGGCTCATTCTGAAAAAACCATTTGAAAGTATCGAGATCCGACAGCTTGCCGCCTCCCTCACCGAAAAATGGGACCTGGCCAGAAAAGCAGAACTCAAAGTGAAAGATCTGCAGTCCACGATCGGTACCACCAATCGTAAACTGGAGGCCTTCCGGAAAGCAGTCGATTCGGCAGGTATCGTAGCAGTCCTCGATCTCCAGGGCACAATCCTGGAAGCCAATGACAATTTCTGTCGGCTCTCCGGATACTCAAGGGAGGAACTGGTTGGCCAGAATCACGATCTCGTGCTGTCCGAGCATCATCCCCCCGAGTTTTTCGATGAACTGTACTTAACGATAGAACAGAACAGGATCTGGCGCGGTGAGATCTGTAATCGCGCCAAAGATGGCTCTCTCTACTGGGTCGACACCACCATTGTTCCTATGCTGGATGAACACGACAAGACAGAAAGCTATTTCACTTTACGAATTGAAATCAGTGAAAGAAAACGGCTGCTGGGACAGCTGCGCACCCAGGCTTACCATGACGCCCTGACGGGATTACCCAATCGCGCCGCCATCCTGGATGACATTCAGCAGGCCATCGATCGCAGTGATCAGCACAAATTCGCGTTACTGTTCCTGGACTTCGACCGGTTCAAACTGATCAATGACAGTCTGGGCCATGATAAGGGTGACGAACTCTTACAACTGATCGCACGACGTCTCTGCACCACACTCAGAGCTACCGATCAGATCAAGCCGGCTCGGCTGGGCGGAGATGAATTTGTCATCCTGCTGAATGGACTTGCCAGTTATTCCGATGCCACTCGGGTCGCAGAACGACTGCTGGAGACCTTCTCGCAAAGCTATCAGTTAGGCTCACACACCGTTTACTCTTCGGCCAGCATTGGAATTGTTACCAGTGATTACGCTTATCAATCTGCACTGGAAATCCTCCGCGATGCCGACCTCGCCATGTACAAAGCAAAAGAATCAGGTCAAGGCGCCTACGTTGTCTTCGACCAGACGATGAGAGAACAGGTTCAGGTACGCATGCAGGTTGAAAGCGACCTGCGGAATGCGGGTTCAGAAAATGAATTCGCGCTCTTCTATCAGCCGATTGTTTCACTGGATTCAGGCAAAATGGTGGGAGTCGAAGCACTGATCCGTTGGGAGCACACCGAATACGGGCTCATCAACCCCGACGACTTCATCCCGGTTGCTGAAGAGACCGGGATGATCAATTCCATTGGTTCGTGGGTCCTTGAAGAATCTTGTCGGCAGTTTGCGCACTGGACAAACACCTTCGGCCCCGCGGCCCCTGCCTTCATCCATGTTAATATTTCAAGAAAGCAGCTGCTTGATCCGGAATTCTGCACGTTTGTTGAACAGATCACCGGGAAGTATGCGATCCCCGTGGGTTGTCTGCATCTGGAAGTCACCGAAAGCCTGATCATGCAGGATCGCCTGCTGATCATTGACTCATTACGGAAGCTGAAGAGCATGGGAGTCAAAATTGATATGGACGACTTTGGGACCGGCTATTCTTCCCTGGCATGCCTGCACGAACTCCCTCTGGATGTCCTCAAAATCGATCGTACTCTGATCTTGAATGTAAAAGAGGCACGTGATTATGCAGCGCTGATGCATGCTGTCCTGGTCCTGGCTGACAACCTCCAATTAAAAGTAGTCGCCGAAGGAATCGAAACCCACGATCAGTTGATTCTGTTACAGGCCCTGGGATGCGAATATGGACAGGGCTTTCTGTTTTCTCGCCCCTGTCCTGCCGATGAATTACAACGATTCTTTGGTGACCAACCTGACTGGAACAAGCAGTTCCTTCCTCTGCCTGTCTCGGCATTCATGAACTGAATGCATCCCTCTCAAAACTGAACTATATCAACTGATACTTTTGGGGACACAGACGAAAACAGAACGGACCGATTCCAGGCAAACGGCAATCCGTTTATGACTTCATTTTTCCTGAGCCGGTTCTTCGGGCAGGAATTTTTTAAACTCCTGCAGGTGCTCTGCTTTTCCGATCAGCTCCGGTGTCAGCAGCCCTGCAAAATAGATGGGGAGTTCCGGTTTCGTCTGCAGATTTTTGATCAGCCAGTTCAACCCTGCAGTTCCCTTGACGAGCACGATGACGCTGACTTCCTCCTTTTCCACCATATGTTTTTTTGCAAGGATATGCGGCGAATCGCCGAGCCTTTTTGAAACGTATTGCTTTGAAGCGGGGATCGTACTGGCAGACTCATCGCCGAACATGAGGATATACACGCCCCGCGCGCTGTATTCTTCTCCATTGGGTGGATCTGAGCCTGTCAGCTGTTTGTAGGCACTGTCCGCCTGCTGCAATGCGATGTCAGACAACTTCTCATGGTCACGTAATGCCTCCGCAAACAGAGTTGAGAGAAAATACTTGTCATCTGCATGGTCCCGCACACTCCATAAAATGCGCGTCCGCATGTTTCGATTGGTCGTGTCGTCGAACGGCGGTGCCATATAAACGCCAAAGATGGCCCGCAGAATATTCCTGGTCTTAGCGGTCCCCAGCCCAAACCCGTAATAGAGAGCCGCTTTCCGTACCTCCTCAGGACCTTTCGGATCAAGCGCCTGAAAAAAGATTTCAGTCAGACGGGGATCGCGGGGCCACCCCAGTGCACCGGAGAGCCAGCCCAGCATTATATTCGGCTGATAGGAACTATGACGGAGCCCGAATCGAAACGCTTCCAGTAATTCGCGGTCAGTGAGTGTCAGTTTTTCCCGATTGTCATACAGCTGATCAAGCTTCTTTCCCGCCGAGGCATCATCAGCAAAGTAGGACTGAAAATCGGGAGCGACATAATCCTCCGCCTGGTAGGCATAAGATTTATCCACAGGCGGGCGCGTGTAAGCAGGCAGTCTGCTGGCAGGCGCGTCTTCTGGCAGAAAACGCGCGAACTCCTGGAGCCGCAGCTCCTGTAGAACCCGTGCCGAAAAGAGTTGATTGAAATCGATTTTCACATGCGTCAGTTTCGAAAGTCTCTCCACCAGTAACGCGCGCTGCCGGTAGCCTTTCACTAATGCCACTGCCGTTTCATGCCCCTGGTCCACGCGTGTTACAAACCCCAGCAGCGAGGCTTCCCGGGTACGTAAGATCTTTTCAACCATTTCCCGCAAAATCTCAGCAGCCCGGGGATGCGTGGCAGAAAGATCATCCCGATGAAAGCCAACCACCCACAGTCCCGCTTCATCAAATCGATTCAATTCAGGCGGTTCCGTTTTAAATACTGCCTGGTAAGTTTCCAGCGCCGCCCCGACTGTAGAATCATCCAATTTCTTAAAATCATCCAGCAGCCCCAGCAGCAATTTCCTGGTCTGCTCTTTATCGCCATACGTCTGCATGCCCCAGGCGATTCGCTGTTGCATCTGCGCACTAAGCATGGGGTACTGCTCCATCAGCATCCGCACAAGGTTAGCTGATCGCCGTTTTACCACCGTGGGACCATGATACAACGCATAATGTGCGATATCGCCATCGTCGCTGGCACTCGCCTGATACATCAACTCAATGGCACGGGGATCCTGTTGCTCCCGGTTCCAGATATATTGATTACCGACCTGCCCTAACAGGGTCGTACGATACTTCGAGCAATGACGCAGTCCGCGTCGAATCAAAGCCAGACGCGCATCAATGCTCGTAACCTTCAACTTTCCTTCCAGCATCAGATCAAGCTCTTTGCCCGCTTCTATGTCGTCCGGAAAGAAAGCTTTGAAATCCGGAGGAACATAGCGATCCGTGCGGTTCCAGGCAAACGGGGATTCAATTCTGAAGGGGATGACTTCATCAAAGGAATCATCCGCCGCGTTGAGCGGGTGACAGGTTGAACCTGCCAGAAAGAGAACCGTTGCGATCAGCAGTACTCCAAAACGGGACTTCAACTCAGAGGCCAGCTTCATCTCACTTCCTCCCTCATTTGAAAGTCAACTGTTTCAGTCAGGCGGGATCAATCAAAAACCGCCGTCCCCACCTTCACCCATGTAGCCCCCTTCAGGGACATCCATATTCGTGTAGTTGGCAAACCGCATGGAAGACGCCCGCCAGGTCAGGTTGATGATCCCGGTCGGACCACTACGGTGTTTCGCCACGACCACTTCCGCCAGACCGGGGCTGTCTTCCGGATCGTATTTGTCCGGACGATGCAGAAACATGATCAGGTCGGCATCCTGTTCGATGGCACCACTTTCTCGCAGGTCAGCCAGTCGAGGGCGTTTGTCATCGCGTAATTCGACACCACGGTTCAACTGTGCCAACGCGATGATTGGCACATTCAGTTCTTTACACAGCCCCTTCAGACGGCGGGTAATCGATGCAATCTGCTGTTCACGAGGCATCGTTTTATCTTCCGGTTCAATCAACTGCAGATAGTCGATGATAATCAGCCCCAGGTTGCTCAGTCGCTTCAAACGTCGGCAGATCGCGCTGATTTCCTGGATGGTCCGCCCCGGTTTATCATCAATATACAGCGGCATCTCACTCAGTTCGGAAGAGGCTTCCATCAGGCGATGGCGTTCATCGTCTTGCAGATCACCGGCACGCAGCGAGTGGCCATTCACGCCGGAACGGATACAGAGCAGACGTTCGGCCAGCTCGAGTTTGGACTGTTCCAGACTGAAGATGATCGTCGAAGTCCCCCCTTCGTCGGCCGCCGCTTCGGCAAAGTTACAGACCAGCGCCGTTTTTCCCATGGAAGGACGAGCCGCCAGAATAATCAGTTCGGAGGGCTGAAAACCATTGATCTGGGCGTCCAGATCCAGGAAGCCCGTCGTCAAACCGGTCAGCGTGCCATCTTTTTGAGAGCGTTCGTGAATTCGGTCGAAGGCATCCATCAGGATGTCACGGATCTCGATCTTGTCCCCTTCTCCCTGCTGTTCCAGAATGCTGAAGATGCTCTGCTCGGCCTTGTTCAACACGTCCAGCGTGTCTCCCTGCGGCGCATAACTTTCACGGATGATTTCCGTGCAGGAATGAATCAGGGTCCGTTGTACCGATTTATCTCGGACAATTTTCGCATAGTATTCGGCATGCGCCGCGTGCGGCACACTCTCCAGAATTTCGTGCAGGTACATGACCCCGCCCGCTTCTTCCAGTTCGCCTTTCGAATCCAGCTCTTCCGCGACGGTCACCGCATCGATACCGCGCACACCGGCATCATGCAGACGGAGGATGGCAGAAAAAATCCGCGTATTTTTATCGCTGTAAAACTGGTTGGCTTTAACAATCGATACCAGATCGTCAATCACCACGTTATCCAGGAGAATCCCGCCGAGCACCGCCTTTTCCGCATCCAGGTTTTGCGGGGGCACCTTGCCGAACAGCTCTTCGACAGATTCCTGTTTCGGGCGGCGAAAATTTCCTTTACCGGCAACTGACATAACCATCCCCTGGTTCTGTAGGCATTAAGAAGTGAGCTCTCTCTGCAGTAAAACGGCACACAGCCTGACTGATTCAGCGAGAAGCGGCAAACATCTGCGAATCAGTTCGCACTGCTTCTCAGATCATATATAACAAAAAGAGGCCCGGCAATATACCGGACCTCTCGCTTATTCGGGAAACTCGATGTGGTAATTTTTTGCTTACCAGACCGGGGTTCAGCTCTTTTCTGCAGTCGGTACGACCCAGACTTTGACTTCGGTTTTGACCTTATCATGCAGCTGCATTTTGACGGTATACATCCCCAGTTCTTTCAGAGGACCTTCCAGGCGAATGCTTTCGGCATCAACGTCAAAACCACCCTCTTTCAGAGATTTGCTGATGTCAACGGCAACGATGGAACCGTAAAGATGGCCATCTTCGTTGGCATTGGCTTCCATGGTCACGCTGTGCTTGCTCAGTTTGTCGGCCAGATTCTTGAGTGACTTCAGACGGTCTTTTTCGAGTTCAGCCATCCGCTTCTGATGCTGCACGACCATCCATTTGTTGTGATCGGTTGCAATCGTTGCCAGACCGTATGGCAACAGGAAGTTACGGGCATAGCCAGGTTTCACCCGGACAATATCACCCTGCTCACCAAGGCTTTCCACTTTTTCAGCCAGTAATACTTCGACAGATGATTTAGTACTACCAATGACAGCGGTGCTACGTTGTTTACGAACCATTATCAGTCACTTCCGTAATTTTTGTTTTATACAATCGTTTTAAAAATACTGTTACCTGCTGTGCAATTCACCAGCAACCCGGTGCCGATTAGAAAGGCACATCGTCGTCAGGAATTCCACCAGGAGTGTCATCGTAAAAGGAATCTGCCGCACTGGAACCGCCACCCTGCGAAGGAGCGTTTCCACGTGAAGCATATCCGCCACCACCACCCGATGGTGCGCCACCAGATTCACCTTTGCCGCCCAGCATGGTCATGTTTTCGCCGACCACTTTGAGCTTACTGCGTTTTTGTCCGGACTCTTTATCATCCCACTGATCCAGTTGCAACCGACCTTCAATCAGCACGGAACGCCCCTTGGTCAGATATTCGCTGGCAACTTCTGCTGTCCGCCCCCATAACGTCACATCGATGAAGGTGGTTTCTTCCTTACGGGAATTGGAGTTCTTGTCAAACCAGCTGCGATTTACCGCGAGGCCAATTTCAGCGACTGCACTTCCACCCGGTGTATAACGCACCTGTGGGTCACGAGTCAAATTGCCTACCAGAATGACTTTATTAAAACTGGCCATCATAGGCCTCCCTGAGGTTGAATGTTATAAGCGGGAACATTCCAAAAGAACTGTTTCTGAATCATCGAACCGCGATGAGACACTAGTCCTCGTCGTCGTCGTCCAGCGCATCGTAATCTGCTGCATCCACATCAGCATCCCCTTTACCGTCTGCGGCAGCAGCTTCTGGTGCAGAACTGGGATCGATCGCAGAGACCATCGCATCAAACAGGGTTTGAGGCTGTTTGATGACCATTTGACGAATCACAATGTCGCTCAGGTGGCAGGAACGGGTAATCAGATCCATACCGCTACCTGGCATCGTGAAGTACACGAGATAATGCAGGCCTTTCATGTGACCTTCGATCTCATATGCCAGTTTTCCATCCTGCCAGGGACGATGTGCCACCACTTCGGCACCAGCCTTCTCCAGGATTTCCATCAGATGAGCAATAGTCCCTTCGTGATCAGCGGCAAACTTGCCACTGTCCAGCAGGAACATTCCTTCGTAATTTACCATAACTGCTTTTTTTTCTGTTACAGACAAGACTTTTCTCCCGGAATAATTTGGCTGATGTATTTCAGCCAGATTGATAACCCAATTCTCATTTATTTTTATTGCCGGTTCAACCAAACCGGGATCTGTTTACTCAGGTGCATTGACCTGGTTCATCGCCATTTCCAGTCCCTGCTGAACCCAGCACTCAATCCCTCGGGCAGCGTTGTCCACTGCCGTCGCGATCAGTTCGAATTCCTTTTTTCCCTGGAATCGGCCCAGAACATAATCCGCTGCTGAAAATCCGGCAGGAGGTCGTCCCACACCCACTCTCAGGCGTGGCACATCCTGAGTACCCAGCTTCTGAATGATATCCTGTAATCCTTTTTGTCCGCCTGCTGAACCAGAGCCCCTTAAACGGAGTCGGCCGACAGGCAGATTCATATCATCACAAACGACCATCACATCAGTTGCTGGCAGTTTGAAAAAATTTGCCACAGCGGCAACACTGCGACCACTTAAATTCATAAATGTTTGTGGGGCAACAAGTAACACCTTATCGCCGCCACAGGAAATCTCAGTGACTTCCGCTTCAAACTGGCTTCGTGAACCGGGAGTTCCGTGCCACTCTGCCAATTGATTTAACACTTCAAACCCGACATTGTGACGCGTTCGTTCGTATTTTTTACCGGGATTCCCCAGCCCTACGACCACTTTCACAGCGACACCCGCCAGATTTTAATTACTTATTCAGTTCCAGTCACACCCGGTGATCTTACTCTTCTGTTGATTCTTCTGCTTCAGGTGCTTCGGCTTCTTCACCCGCAGGTGCAACTTCTTCAGCACCGTGAGCAAGAACATGCACAACAACCAGTTCGGGATCATTGTGAATCTTACAGCCACGAGGCACTTCAATATCACTGACATGAACGGCATCACCAATTTCCAGTGCATTGATTCGCACGGAAATGTAATCCGGAATGCTGTGAGCCAGACAGTCCAGTTCCAGGGCATGCAGAGGCTGTTCCAGAATACCACCGTCAGTCGCACCTGGTGAAGTTCCCCGAAGTCGTACGGGAACTTCCAGAGTGACTCGTTCTGAAGCGTTAATCCGCATCAGGTCCACATGCAGAATCTGTGTTCCGAATGTATCCCACTGCAGATCCCGCAGCATGGTTTCTTCTACTTTACCATCAACGTCGATCTCGAACACGCGTTCGCGGTTTTTGATCAGATCCTGCAGATCGTGCTCATCCACGCTCAGATGAGCAGGTTCCTGACCGTGGCCATAGACCACTGCCGGAATCCGACCAGCACGGCGAATATGTCGACTTTCGATCGAGCCTAATTTTTCACGCTTCGAAGCACTGATTTTCTGCAATACAAAATCGTCTGACATTTCCCAACATTCCTCGAGGAGTGATTAAACGACTCACGCCGAACCACTCTTCCATTAAAGACTTTTGAATCTATCACCTGACACTATGTCATTAAATACTGTTGATGCTCAACCAGTGCCTCGCCCGATCAGTGCTCTCTGGAGCGCCCCGTTACATCGATGTGTTCATTTCTGTCATTGCAACCCAACGTCCCGGAGTTGCATCTATCGATTTGGGCACATGCTAAAGCCAGACAGGGAAGGCAGTTCCGTCTGAAAAGCACATATGATCCAAGGGCAATCCCAGCGATTCCACCCGCCTGAGCGGCTGGTACTTCACCAGTTTGCTATAGTTGAAGCGTGCAAAAATAACTTCCCGCGCACAAATCTGCAACCGATTCCCCCCTCTATCTTGCTTGAAAGTTGCAAGACACACCGTTTTTTTTGATTTCCACAAATCGATTCTCTCTGTCCTGTTCAGGCCGACTTTCTCCCTGACCCAAAAAGTGTACGTAAAACCACTCGCAAATTCAACCAGCTCCCCTCATCTGGCAGGAACAATTGTAAAGAGTCCGCCAGAACCGGATTCCGCCAGTTTACGTATTGGCTCTGGCAATTCAGGCTGTAGAATAGAATCAGGATGTCTCAAATGTTCTGGCAATCTTAATCACTGCCAGACAACCATAAGGCTGTGTGAATGAATGTAACCAGAATAAACCGAACGAACGTTCTTATCATTATAACCTGCCTGCTCCTGCTTCCCGTCGCCAGACTGTCCGCCGATGAAGAGGAAAAACAGGACCCCTTCCAACCCAATGCCCAGAAGGCAGCCCCGGCACAGAACGCGCTTAACCCGCTGAAGAAAATCATTCAGGGCTGGTTCGGAAAGCCTAAAGCGGCACAACAGGCCAACAAACCCTCCCAATCGAAAAGTCCCGACTACTACCGTTTTCCCCAGGATCTGGAACAGGAACGGCGTTTCAAAAGCGTGCAGCAGTTAATTGACGGCGAAGAGTGGGAAGCAGCACGTGAAAAACTGCAGCTAATGCTGGAAAACAGCTTGAACCTGCCGGTTCACATCGATGGCGAGCGATCACTGATCACGGACCGTGAACTGATTTACGAGCTCCTGCCGTTACTTCCGGAGGAAGAGCAGGAAAAATTCACGCGCCAGTATGAGGCATTAGCGGGAAAACTGCTGACAGATGCCCTGCAGAATAATGCCACTCCGGAAACGTATGCCGAGATCGCGACCCGGTTCGCCAGCACTCCCGCCGGTTTTTCTGCCATGAACTTCCTGACTTCGTATCATCTCGAACGAGGGGAATTTGGCCTGGCTGCACAATACCTGCAACGCCTGTTGAAGCAGAATGCCCCGATTACCCGCTCGCGGCAGTGGAGAACCAAAGCAGCCTACATCTTTAAACAGACCGGAAACGAAGAACTTGTCACCGAACTGTTACAGCCTGACAAAGAGTCCGCTGGCCTCGATGAATCCATCAAAATCGGTGGCGCCGAAGAAAGCCCGCTGAAGTGGCTGCAGAAACAGGAAATTCTGCAGACGACCGCCAACCTGATGCTGACGGAGTGGCCGATGCTGTTTGGCAGCCCGAATCATGCTGCCCGGGCTCAAGCCGCTGACCCGTTACTGATTCCCCGCTGGTCTTATCCGCTCACATCGAATCATTCCATTCAGACGCAACTGCAACTGATCCAGGAAGATCTCACCAGCGCGCAACATGCCACCATTCCCGCTCTGCCACCCCTGGCAATTGATGGAAAAATCATCTTCCGCACTCTCAAGGGAGTACAGGTGCTCGACTCCCGCACAGGAGCGCCTCTCTGGGAAGCCGCCCTGGAAAACTCACCGGAAACGGCTTACATCAATGCCCAGCTCAAGGGCAGCAAGACGCCACAGGCCCGAGGTCTGTTTGATGCCGAACCGGAACAACAGTCATTTTCTCCTTATAATGGGACCGATCCCGACTCGCACGCTTTAACCAGCCTGCTCTTTCGCAATGCCAACTGGGGCAGTCAGAGCAGCGACGGGAGGCACCTGTTTGTTCTGGAGAGCATGCGTCTGAATCTCGGCAGTTCCCGTTCTGCAAGGAATTTTAACCGCCTGAGACAGCGAAACGGCTTTGAAACGGACTTCTGGTCCAGCAATCAACTGGTCGCTTACGATCTGAAAACCGGTCAACCCAAATGGAAAGTCGGGGGAACCCGTTTTGAAGAACCATTCGACCTGCCTCTGGCGGGAACCTTTTTCTTCGGTGCGCCCACACCGGCTGAAAATGAAATCTATATCATCGGGGAACGGGACCGGGAAATTCGCGTTTACGCCCTCGATCCGGAGACCGGTGCAGAACGCTGGTCACAACAGATTGGCAACCCCGATCAGGATATCGAACTCGACATGGTCCGTCGCTGGTGGATTGCTCCCGTCGCGATTGACCACGGTGTCATCATCTGCCCGACGACGATTGGCCTCTTAACCGCCATCGATCGCCTGAATCATTCCATCCTCTGGTCAACCCGATACGAACCAGCCAGCAAAAATGACAATAATCAGCGGTTCAATCACATCAGCCAGACGAGCCGGGAACCCCTGAATCAGCGCTGGTGCCCTTCTGCCCCCATTATCAGCGGGAATAAAGTAGTCTACACTCCCCAGGATGATGAAACACTGGTCTGCCTCGATCTGATCACCGGTTCCCCCTGCTGGACCCGCCGCGCCAAAGAGAGCTCGCTCTACCTGGCAGGAGTCGTCGATGATCTGATTCTTCTGGTTGGTTTGAACGGCGTGCATGCGGTCTCCATGACCAATGGAAAAACAGTCTGGAATAAAAACTTTGATTCAGAAGCCGGCCTCCCTTCAGGCCAGGCGGTCATCGCCGATCAGCGTCTGCACGTTCCACTCCAGAGCGGACAGATCTGGACCTTCGATGTGAAATCAGGCATCGTTCTGAATAAACTTTTCAATCCCAACCCCGGACAGCCACTCGGTAATCTGATCATCTACCAGGGGCAGTTCTTGTCACTCAGTGCAGCGGGACTGGCCAGTTTCGAACAGAAACAGACCTTTGAAGCAGAAATTGAAAAGCTGAAACAGCAGAACGCCACTGCCCCCATGGTCCTCTTTAAAGAGTCAGAACTGTTAATGATGAGCCACCGCTATTCGCAGGCTCTGACAAGACTGCAACAGATCGACCCCGCGCAGCTCCCTGCAAAACACCGACCTCAGTATCAGTCACTGATGATCGACTGCCTGACTTCGATGATCCGCTCGAACTTCCAGCAGCATGATGATCTGGTTCAACGACTGAAACAACAGGTCGCCTCAGAAAAAGAACGCATCGAGCTGCAAAGGCTGCTTGTGGAACGCTCACTGGCACGCAAGGAATCTTCCACGGCTCTCGATTATCTGCTTGAACTTACCACCGCCCCTGCTGACTCGATCATTAAAACCGGGGGAACAGAAACGCAGATTGACTGCTGGATCGCCGGGCAGGCCGGAGATCTCTGGAAACAGGTCACTCCCGCGGAACGGGATCAGTTCAATCAACGGATCAGCGAACTTGCCCGGTCGACCATCATGGCAGACAGCGAAACCAGAGAACGCTTTCTGCAGCAGTTCGGTTTCCTTGAAGCCGCAATTCCTGTTCTGCAATATCAAATCAAAACCGCAATGCAGTCGGAACGGTTCTTCGAAGCGGAACTCTGGCTGACCCGATTGATGAAGCTGAAATCGCCGCAGTATCAAGCGGAAGCGCTGGCTGGACTCGTGCAGCTCTGCGTCAAATTTGACCTGACAGATGACGCCATTTATTATCTGCAACAACTTTCACAATACGATTCCAGTCTACCCGTGGCAGAAAATCTGACTGTGGCACAATTTCAGGAACAGTACCATCAAAAGCTGCAGACAGCCAATCAGAAAACCCTGTCGGAATACTGGCGTCCCCGGAACCTGAAACTCATTGTAGGCGGTTCCGCGCGAGGTTATTCCGTGCGGGAAAATACACTGGATACCAGTGATTCCAGCCTGCCTTTCTATCGATCGCTGATCCTGTCAGTTGATCCCAAAGAAAATCGTCTGTCGATGGAACAGCCCGCAGGCAATGTGTTGAAGTGGTCTACCCCCTTGCGATCAACCATGCAATCCCGCTCATCCGGGTTTAACGAGAGTGATGTCGTCGGGCATAATCTGATTTTGCAACATCGCGATATGCTGCATTTCTTTGACCTCGTCGATCAAAAACTGATCTGGAGCCAGAAACTGGAGAAGGAACAGGCCAATCGCTATTACTCAAGCTACTATCGCCTGACTCCGGCACAACTGGGAAATGAATCAACGCTCGTGCATCGACACCATCCTTCCATCGCCATTCGCAAAGTCGGAATGATTGCCGCTGCGAATTCTGACTACACCTGCTATTACAGTCGTCGGCAGATCATCCTGATTGATACCCGCACCGGAAAAGTTCGCTGGACCCATGAGAACGTCGATAAAGAAACCCGCGTGCTGGGTGACGATCGCATGATCTACCTGGTCACCCGGGATCGAGTCACCAGAAAGATTCTGCGTGTCAGCGATGGCCAGCTGATCGACATCGGCGAAACCGGACAATACCTGGAAAACGCCATCTATCAGGGTGAATCAGCATTCGTCGCAATCTCAGCCGCTGAAGAGACAAAACTGCCTGGCCTGACAGCCGGCGTCAGTACTGTTTTCAGTTTTCACCCCCAGTCAAAAGAATATCACTGGAAGCTGGATTTCCCCCGGGATTCCCAGTTTGGACTGTTCAGTCACCACTTCCTGTCGGTTCTGAGCCCCAAAGGACAGTTGTCAATCATTGACCTTCGAACGGGGAAACGCTCAGAACTGGAAGGCATCCCGCGGGTTGAGCTCAAAGATCATCAGAATTTTTACCTGGTTGCCGATCAGGAACAGATCTATTTTGCCGCCCATACACCTTCACATAACTCTATTTCAGTTAATATTCCCTCAATTCCCATCAACGGGATGCTATACACCTTTAATCGCCAGACCGGAAAACGTCTCTGGAACCAGAAAATCGATAAACAGCACCTGGTGCTCGACCAGCAGAATCTGCTGCCTGTGATCCTGCTGGTGTCGCGAGATTACAAACGCATGGGAAATCGGTCGACCAGCATTATCCATCTGCAGGCAATCGACAAGCAGACCGGTGACAGCCTGGTCACCTGGAATGCCCCCATCGACTCCAATATCAGAGATCTGAGTGTCGATTATGGGCAGAAAATGATAGAAATTCTGACTTATAATGCAAGAATTCGCCTGTACGATGCCGATGAACTGGCAATCCGAGACCAGAAGCAGGCTGCCCCTCAGGCACCTGCTGAAAAGCAGACGACGGAAAAGAATTAAATTTCTACTTGCGAAACAAAACTCATAAAAATACAATGAGGGAGTTTCGCACTGCTGTTTCTTCCCAACTGAAGAAAGTATTTATGTACCGTTTCCTTGTTCTGATTCTGATGACCTGCCTGGTGATACCAGCCGCCCCCGTTTCGGGTTGCGAGTGCAGTCAGGAACAGTCCAGCCAGGCAAAAAGCTGCTGCTGCAGTAAATCGGCCTCCGAGGAACAAGAGCAGACGAAATCCTGTTGCTGTCGGACTAAGGACGTAACGGAAAAGCAGTCTCCAGCGAAACAAAAGCAGACGCAATGCCAGAAACCGGATTGCCACTGTCACCAGACGTTCTCACAGACAGCGGCAACCACTTCACTAAAAACCGTCGAGTTAGAGCAGCAGTTACGCAGTCAGTTTGAATCGATCGACCTGACTTCTCAGCTCACTCACTCTGTTCGCCCTGCCGCTTCACGCAATTTTGAGCGGCGTCCCCCTGAAATCTCTTACTCCTCAGGGGAGTTTTGCGCGCACTTCTGCCTCTGGTTGATCTAGTTCTACATAACCAGATTGACCAGCGCCGTTCTCAAGCAGTCGACACACTGGCCTGACTCTTGCGCTGTCCGCTGTCGAATCTGATTCCTGCAGCGGAAAACCGGAACGGATCCTGCTTTCGTCTATGTACTGTACAATTTTGTAACAATGACACTGTTTTTTAATTCTCAAGGAGAAACCCATGCGTCAAGTATTCACAATCGCTGCTTTAGCGGCAGTCGTTGCATTTGTTGGTCAGAGCTTTGCTGCTGAAGAAGGTAAAGCAGTCTGCCCCGTTGCTGGCAAACCTGCCAACCCTGCTCAGACTGTTGCTTACAAAGGTGGTACCGTCAGCCTCTGCTGTGGAAACTGCAAAAAAGCTTTCGAAGCCAACCCTAAGAAGTTTGCTGCAAAAGCCAACCTGCAGCTGGTAGCAACCGGACAGGCCAAGCAGGTCAGCTGCCCCTTCGCCGGCAAACCAGTTAATCCTGCACAGGCTGTGACCGTTGCCGGTACAGAAGTCAAATTCTGTTGCGGTGGCTGCAAAGGAAAAGCTTCTAAAGCAGAAGGCGATGAACAGATCAAACTGATCTTCAACGACAAAGCCTTCGAAAAAGGATTCAAAGTCACTGAAAAGTAATCTCTTTCCAGTAGACTGAATCAGTTTTTCCTCAGCATCCATTCGCGGGCCAGCATGCTGAGGGTAAAACGGGAGCGGGAGTTTTCATGAAAACTCCCGCTCTTTTTTTGTACCGATATCGCCGGTTCGATTACGTTGTATATTCCGAATTCAGCCGTACATATTCCTGCGTCAGATCGCTGGTCCAGAATACAACCTGCTCCTCACCAAATGGCAGTCGAACCTGGATCAATACATCGCGATTCTGCCGGATCCCGTCCGAGACATCCTGCTCGTTATAGTCAGCAGGCCTGCCGTCCTCATAAATCAGCGCGCCGTTAATGTGCAGCACGATGTCCCGCTCTGTCAGTTTGACACTGGTCCGCCCGGTAGCAGAAACAATCCGCCCCCAGTTCGGATCTGAGCCGGCAATCGCGGTTTTCACCAGCGCATCGTTGGCAATCGTGCGGGCAATCTCCATCGCATCTGCACGCTCTGCTGCCCCGGATACTTCAATCGTCACAAAGTGGTCGGCCCCTTCCGCATCCCGGATGATGGCCTGTCCCAGTTCCATCGCCACTTCATCCAGCGCGGTCTGTAACTGAGTCAACTCTGCTTCCGATAATGCATCTGCTCCAGAGGCACCGTTGGCGAGCAGAATCACCGTGTCACTGGTGCTGGTATGACCTTCCACAGAAACACAGTTGAAACTGCGATCGACGGCGTGCCTTAACATCTGATCGGCTTGACTCGCATCCAGAGGGGCATCCGTCATGATCACCGATAACATGGTCGCCATGTTAGGGGCAATCATCGCGGCACCTTTTGCAACGCCACTCACGCGGATCTCCTGGCCACCGGCACTCACAACACGTGTTGCCTGCTTGGGAACCGTATCGGTCGTCATCATTCCCCGGGCTGCATTCAGAAACGATTCTGCGTCTGCCCCCAGTTGTTCAATCGCTGCGGGTATTCCGGCTTCAAGCGGTGTGCGAGGCAGAAATCGCCCGATGATCCCCGTCGAACAGACCAGCACATCTTCCGCGGCAACATCCAGCCCCGCGGCCACCAGCCCGGTCATCCATTTCGCATCTTCAATCCCCTGCTCTCCGGTACAGGCATTCGCATTGCCCGAGTTGATCACAACTGCCCGCAGAGCAGCGCCGGGCACCCGTTCGCGCGAGACTTTTACCGGGGCGCCACACACCTGATTTTTCGTAAATACGCCTGCTCCGGCACAAGGCACATCAGAGACAAACAGCGCCAAATCAAAAGTCGATTTCTTTTCTTTAATACCACAGGCCAGACCGGCAGAACGAAATCCCCGGGGCAAAATCATGTCAGCAGTCAACTGCTTCTCCTCGCGATAATAATTGTTTCAGACGATCAGGCCCGTTGTTTCCGGGTAACCAGCCATCAGATTGAAATTCTGGACGGCAACACCGGCTGCCCCCTTGATCAAATTATCGGTGGCTGAGAACACAATCAATTGATCGCCGGCAAATTGCACCGAAATATCACAGTAATTGGTCCCCGAGACATTCTTCGTCGCCGGAATTCCTTCCACGATGCGAATGAACGGCTTCCCTGCATAATAAGACCGATACACGTCCAGCAGTTCTTCGCGGCTGGCCGCTTTCGTCAGACGGGGATACATGGTTGCCAGGATCCCCCGGTTCATCGGCGTCAGGTGTGGTGTGAAAGTCACCTTCACATCTTTTCCGCCTACGGTGGTCAATACTTCTTCGATTTCGGGGGTATGTCGATGTGTCCCGACGCCGTAGGCGGTGATACTTTCATTACACTCCGGATAGAGGGTTCCCAGCTTGGGATTTCGGCCTGCTCCGCTCACGCCGCTCTTGGCGTCAATGATGATTCCCGTCGGTTCAATCAGGCCAGCAGCCATCAGCGGTGCCAGCCCCAGAATCGCGGTGCTCGTATAACAGCCGGGGTTGGCAATCAGGTCGGCATCCGGAATCTTTTCCGCCCACAATTCGGGGAGACCATACACGGTACTTCCCAGTCGCGTCGGGTCGATATGCACGTGATGATACCATTTTTCATAGACGGCAGGGTCACTCAGCCGGTAGTCGGCACTCAGGTCCACCACCCGACAGCCTTCCGCCAGCAGATCGGGAATGACTTCCATACTGGCCACATGCGGGAGCGCGCAGAATACGAAATCGGAACGTTCGGCAATCTCGGCAGCCGTCAATGCTTCGCAACACAGGTCCAGGCGACCGGTCAGGCAGGGATGAATTTCACTGATATGCGGCGATTCTTCAGAGCGTGACGTCAGAGCGACAATCTCCACCTCTGGATTTCGCAATAGAATTTTGATGAGTTCCAGAGCCGCATAACCGGTGGCTCCCATGATGGCAACTTTTGTCATTATTTCCTGATCCGAGTTTTCTGGTACGACTTAATTCCGCCACAGAGCCTGCATCTGACTGGCTTCTGCAAAAAAAGTTTCAAAACGTACATTCTAAGCCTGATTACGATGACGACAAGGAACTGATCAGAAAGGATCGCCCGCTTTATCCAGATTCTGTTCTGTAAACACTGATCAAGCATCAGATAACGGAAAATGAAATCCAATCAACGTGTTGAACTGATTGACGCATTCAGAACGTATCCTCATCCCGATTTTATAATGATTGTTTAGAATCAACAAAGTCAACACTCACACCGAGTTTGACTGTGATTCTTTCAAATTAAGGTCAAAAACAATTCGGTTTCCTTTTCAAAAACGGGTTGAAACATCACAATAAAATCATTGATTCAAGTCGTTTTTTCGACAGCCGTTCAATTTGCCTGTGTTCCAGAACCCTTAACAGGATGATGCTTTTGGTGAGGTCGTCATCGGGGTTCCAGGTGGACATGTGACATTTCAACACGGAATAAATAAGAGAAAAGAATGTCTAACGTAGCTAAATTAGCCGCCGATGCGCTGACTGAAGGTGGTGGAATTTTTCGTTTGTCTCCAACCTGGGTTCCCCGGTCATTTCTGCAGCCTGGCCGTCGCCTGAAACTGCATCCCAATGATTACTATGCATTAGGCACCCACCGGGGCGGGATTGATGAACGCTGGTTTGCCTCCACGACCGTCACTACCAACGAAGGTGCTCCCGACGATGAAGGTTTAAGCTACTGTGTGTTCGGCGGTGAAAAATTCACGCTGCGGGACGCCATCAGCGAACTCGGAGCTGAAATCATCGGCGATGCCATCTGGGGCAAATACAATCGCTGGCCCGTCTATTCCAAGTTCTTCGATAACATGGGCCCGATTCCTCACCACATGCACCAGAACACCGAACAGGCTGCCAAAGTGGGTCAGGAAGGAAAACCCGAATCGTACTACTTCCCCCCCCAGATGAACGCCATCGGAAACAATTTCCCGTACACCTTCATGGGACTGGAACCCGGTACCACCAAACAGGATGTGATTGACTGTCTGGACCGCTGGAATGACGGCGATAACGGCATTCTTGACCTGTCCAAAGCCTATCGTCTCAAGCCGGGAACCGGCTGGCTGATTCCACCCTGCGTGCTGCACGCTCCCGGAAGTCTCGTGACTTACGAACCACAGTGGGGCAGCGACGTGTTCGGCATGTACCAGTCAATGGTCGAAGGCCGTGCGGTTCACCGCTCGCTGCTGACCAAAGACTTCCCGGAAGACAAACGCGACGACAACGCTTACCTCGTCGATGCCCTCGACTGGGAAGCCAACGTCGACCCGAACTTCAAAGAAAATAACTACCTCGAGCCAATCGCCATCGGCGATACCGCAGCCGACGGTTATGTCGATCGCTGGATCGTGTACGGTAAGGTCAATGGCGAACAGCTCTTCACAGCCAAAGAGCTGACCGTCGATCCAGGTACCAGAGTCACCATCAAGGACACCGGCGCTTACAGCTGGATCACGGTTCAGGGTGAAGGTACTATTGGTAATCTGCGACTGCAGACACCTGCCATGATCCGCTTCGGCGAAATCACTGAAGACGAAGTCTTTGTGACCGAAAAAACCGCCCGAGCGGGTGTCACGATTGAAAACACCGGCAGTGAGCCTCTGGTTTCACTCCGCTACTTTGGACCCGATGCCTGCCCGAGTGCACCCAACATCGGTGATTACCGTAAATAAAACCGATCTATCACACAGGAACTGCCCGAACCCTCGGGCAGTTTTCTTTTTGATCTCTCAAATCCTGCTAACATGAAGGACCATCTCATGAGTGATAACGCAGCTAACACCTTACCCAAACTTCATAATGCAGCCTGGCCGGGAGTGGTCGGTAAAGGCCCTGATTCTGAACCGCCCATCGACCTGGATACGATGCTCGACCTGACTGCAGCCGCAGAAGTCGACGGCATCAAGTTCGACGGAACCGACCTGTTCCTGTTCGATCCCCACGTCAGCATCGACTCCACCGATGACGACCTGAAACAACTGGCCGAAAAAGTCCAGAGCCGCAATCTGGTGATTGGCTCTGTCGTCGCTCCTGTCTGGCCTCCCACCGGAGGTGGCTCTGCCATGGGCAGCGAAGAAGAACGCGGACAGTTTCTCGAACAGGTGCTCAAAGGTTGCACCATTGCTAAAAAACTGCGTGAACTGGGCGTCCGTCCTTACGGCGTCGTGCGTCTGGACTCTGCAGCCGGCGTCAGTGACTGGGTTGGCGATCCGGAAGGCAACCAGGCCAAAATCGCCGAGACCTTCAAACAGGCAGCCGACATTGCCGCCGATCATGGCGAACGCCTGGCTGCCGAAGGCGAAATCTGCTGGGGTGGTATGCACAGCTGGAAACGTATGGTGCAACTCCTGGAAATGGTCGATCGTCCCGACACACTCGGTTTCCAGGCAGACATGTCACACACCCTGCTTTACCTGATGGGTTATAACGCCCCTGAGGACCGTCTGCTCCCCGAAGACTTCGACTGGAGTGATGAAGCCACGTTTGATGCGGCTTACAAAACTCTGACTGATGCCCTGCGTCCCTGGACGATCGATTTCCACGTCGCCCAGAATGACGGCACCGTGCATGGCACCGGTTCTCACGACAAGACCGGCCGCCACTGTCTGCCGAAAGACCCCAACGGAAAACTGGACATCGTCAAACGGGCCGGCTACTGGCTCCGCGACGAAAACGGCAATCCAACAAAGAAATTCGAGCACATCTGCTGGGACGGTTGCATGTTCTCCAACGAGACCATGATGAGCCCACAGACCTGGAATGACATTCTGGAAGCCATGATCAATGTCCGCAAAGCCCATGGCTGGTCCTGATCCTGCTTAATTTAATTTCAATCTCAACCTGTATTTTTTTCTTGAAGGAGTCACACCAATGAGCAAACCCGTACGCGTCGGCCTGATCGGCTACGGATTCATGGGACGTACCCACTCCAATGCTTATAGACAAGTCGGTAAATTTTTTGATATCGAACACACGCCGGTCCTGCAGGCCTGCTGTGCCCGCAGCGAAGACAAGATCAAAGACTTCGCCGACAACTGGGGCTGGGAATCCTACGAAACCGACTGGCGCAAGCTGATCGAACGTGACGACATCGACCTGATCGATATCACCACCCCCAATAACTCGCACCACGACATCGCCATCGCTGCCGCAGAAGCCGGTAAAATGGTACTCTGTGAAAAGCCGCTGGCGATGAATGTCGCTGAAGCAGTCGCCATGACCGAAGCCATCGAAAAAGCTGGCGTCGCGAACATGGTCTGGTTCAACTATCGTCGTGTGCCTTCCATCACCCTGGCCAAGCAGCTGGTCGATGAAAACCGCATCGGTCGTCCCTTCCACTACCGGGCCCAGTACCTGCAGGACTGGACGATCGCTGAAGACGTCCCCCAGGGGGGTGCAACACTCTGGCGTCTGGATGCCAAAGTCGCTGGAAGTGGTGTGACTGGCGACCTGCTGGCCCACTCGATCGATTCCGCCATCTGGCTCAACGGGCCGATCACCTCGGTCTCTGCAGCCACGGAAACCTTCATCAAAGAACGCGTGCACCAGGAAACCGGTGAAAAGACGAAGGTCGAAATCGACGACGCCTGCATGTTCCTGGCCCGCTTTGCCAATGGCTCGATGGGAACCTTTGAAAGCTCCCGCTACGCCCGCGGACGTAAGAACTTCAACACGTTCGAACTGAACGGCGAAGCCGGCTCTGTCTACTTCGACCTGGAAGACCCGCAGATTCTGCAGTTCTTCGAATACGCCAACCCCACCACGGGTAAGAAGGTCGAAGACCATGTCACCGGCTGGCGGCGGATTCACGTCACCAACTTCGAACATCCCTACATGGATAAATGGTGGGTCCCCGGTTGTACGATCGGATACGAGCACACCTTTACCAATGCCCTGGCTGACTTCTTCCAGGGGCTCGATACCGGTAAACCGACTCAGCCCGACTTCCGTGCAGCTCTGGAAACCCAGAAAGTCTGTGACGCGGTCCTGCAGAGCGCGAAAGACAAGCAATGGGTTGAAATAGCATAGCATTTCAGGCAGGTTTTCTGTTATAATGCCTGCATAACAAGTCTTTGCAAAAACGGGTGGCACTCCGCGTCGCCCGTTTTTGTTATATAATGAACCAAAAATCTGAAGTTATCACGAATCGGGAGTCAAACAGATGGACCGTCATCCAATCACACAAGAAGGTTATGACAAGCTGCGCGAAGAAATTCGTCACCTCGAAAGCGATGTCATGCCTGAGATCGCGGAAAAAATCGCAGATGCCCGCGCAGAAGGTGATTTGAAAGAAAATACAGAGTACCATGCCCAGCGTGAAGCACAGGGAATGACACAGGCGAAAATCAACCAGCTCAAATCCAAACTGGCCAACTGCTATATCGCAGATAAGTCTACCATGCCGAAAGGGGTTGTTACCTTTGGCTCAGTCGTCACCGTAAAAAACCTGGATGACGGCCTGGACGAGAAATACGAGTTCGTTGGTCCGGGTGAAGAAGACTACATGGGTGAAGTCATGAAGATCCTCACCTCCAGCCCGCTGGCAGAAGGCCTGCTGAACAAGAAAGTCGGAGATAAAGTCGAAGTCGAAGTCCCTTCAGGGACACTCAAATTCGAAGTGATTGAGATTGAAGACTGATCTCAACAAAGCCCGATAAAGCAAAAAGCGGCGTGAGAAACTTCTCACGCCGCTTTTTCTGTTTGTTCCACACAATAGACTGTGTCCAGTTTTACTGTAGCGTCTCCAGGTCCAATTGAACCGAGTACATTAGATTGATAGACGCTATAGTTAAATGTGATACGCTCTAGAAGGGAAGTCGTCAGAAATCCCGGGCTGTTTCAGCTGAATAACTCGATATTGAGGACATCTCAGTTTCCCACAACCAGAGGCCCACGAGCCTCGAAGATGTCTTACTCAATCAGAAACAGATTATTTAGCCTGAACGAGCACACGATTCATTAAGGGAATCGATGGTGCAAATGTCTGTACGGTCTGTGTTACCAGTTGCTTCAGGTAGTAGCTGGAACTGACACCATAGACAGTAATTCCAGCATGATCACAGCGAACTTTCACATTCTGGACCTGATGATGCGTACCTGACAGAATCTCTGATTCCAGTTTGGCAGGGGCAGGACAGGAGTCCCAGGCTGCAGTAAACCGCTGGGAAACTTCCCGAGAAGGCTTACTTTCCACACGTTCAACATGAGGTTTCACTGTGATTGTCTCTTCTGCAACGGTACGTTCTGGCTTTTGTAAAATTTGCAAAGACATTGCAATCATCCAACTTAAAAAAAGTGTGTCGGCTTTGTTTTGTACTGTTTTCCAGACAGTCGCGAATCATGTGCCGAAATGAAAACTGTTCCCAAAAAACAGCATTCGCGATACACGGATAGTAATATGCAAAACGCGCATCTGATTCAATACACAAGACTTAGTCAATTCAACTTTGAACCGAATCTTAACCCGCTCCAAATATGACTGCCTTGAATATTAAGTTTCTGTGTGCGTCGTTTGTTTGCGGCTGCTCTGAGGGATGCTCAAAAAGTGTGCGTACGGCTGCAGCAACCCCCGCAGACAACTGATAACACCTCAAGCTACCACCGGAAACCAGGAAAAATCTTCCCAGACTTCCTACCTTGAAGGTATATCGAGGAACTACTTCTGACCGTGGATCCAGGCCGCAATGTCATCAACGACTTCAGCTGCGACATTGCCGGGAATCATGTACTCCACGGGAACTCCCGGCCCCTCACCAGACATAAGCAGGTGGTTGAGCTTCGGGTAGGACTTGAACCTGACATCCTTCCGGCCTCCGAGAGCCTGTTTCCACTTCGCGAAGTCATCCATCGTCACCTGATAATCCCGTTCCCCCTGCAGGATCAGGAACGGCGTCTGAAGCGTTCTGGCGCTCTCTGCGGGATCATAGTCTCGCAAGGCCAGCCAGTAGCTCGCTGAGATTCCCAGAGGCAGCTGATCGGCGGGAGTCTCCGGCTTCAGCTCGGATGATTTCACCAGCGCCACCTGTTCAGCCAGCTGCTGAAGTTTCTGCCTGCTTTCAGCCGTGGGCTCCCCATTGAGCGCGGATAGATACTTCACCTGTGCCAGTACGATTTCCTCCAGAGGCCGTGTCGAGCCCGCCAGACTGATCAGACCGGCAATCTGCTGCTCCTCAGCTCCGATTTGAGGTAGCAGGTAGCCCCCCAGGCTATGCCCCAGAACAAATACCCGGTTGCCGTCGATCCGCTCATGAGCCTGCAGAAACTGAACTGCTGAGACGGCGTCTTCGACCGTTTCTTCTCTGACAGTCAGGCTTCCCGAGAGGAGTGCCATCTTGATTCGATGATGCTTTGTGCGCTTCTCATACCGTAAAACAGCGATTCCCTGAGAAGCCAGCCCCTCTGCCAGATCACGGAATGGCTGATTCGGGCCGATCGTTTCATTCCGATCCTGAGGACCGGAACCGTGCACGAGCACGACAGCAGGCAGCTTCCCCTTCTCAGTCGGCAGAGACAGAGTTCCCGGGAGAGTCCAGAGCCCGGTTCCGATGGTGACTTTAGTCTCTTTAAACCGGTCCGGTTTGACATAAGCGGGAGTTTGATAGTTCCCGGCGGGTAGAAAGAACAACCCAGAGATCTTCTGGTTCTCTGAGAAGACGACCTTCACATCCAGTTGTCCCCTCTGGAAGCGGCAGGTGACCAGGACGACCTGAAACTTCTGAACCGCCTGCTGCCGTGTCCTCTGGATTTTCTGCAGTTCTCCCCACTGGACAAGTAGACCTTCCCAGAGGTTTTTAAGCTTGTCTGCAGGCAGGTGCTGACTCAGCTTACTGTCAAAGCGGGCAACAGCCTGACCATACTCTTTTTGAGCCAGTTGGTTGACGAATTCACGGGCCCGGTCATCGGGTGTGCTCTCTGCCTTCTCGGCGGACCTGGCCTCCAGGGTGACAGCAGCTACGAGCAACAGGACTATGAACAAAACCCTCTGTCTCATGCCGTCAATCCCTCCGTCTCAGCGCAAGGAAAGGGTCTTCAGGCAATTGACTGAAGACCCTTTTCTATTGAAAACATAACGATTCGCGTTGTGCTAAAAGACGCCGCGAAATCGATGATTTTAAGCAAGAAGTCCCTGCAGGAGGTTCTCTCCAGGACCGTGATCATAACAATCACTGTTATTCCAGAGGGGTAGACCAGCAGCATAGCGTGCGGCCAGCATCAGAACTTTCTGTTCTGAACCAGGCTTTGCCTGTGTTGCTTCGTCTGGGTTAATGCCCATTTCACGGTACTCTTCTTCACCGAACAGAGCATCGAAGTTGGGATCATAATCTTCACCAGAAAAATCCTGATAATCACCATCTTCGTAGCTGACCAATGACTGATCATCTTCAAGTTCGTATGAAAGAGTATCAACGTCATCTGTACCCATCAAAAATGCCGACATTCTCTTCTTCTTTCTCCAACAACAATAACAAAAGTCCAGAATCTCCACCCAAACCATATGAGTGGACAAACCTTCTACGTGGAACAAAACAATCAGTCATCTCTACCAAACCGAGAAATTCAATCGCTCGTAGCGTACGCATCCATTGCGTTATTTGGGAGATTGAAAGCAACACCCTCCAAGGGTGTGGGAAGTTTTTTCAGGTGGGAAACTCTTCTAAATTGGTGGTTAAAAAACATCCCGATTTTTTTTGGCTGCAGTTGAAAACCGCAAGAGAGGACACCTATTAGGTATCCCCTGTTTCTAGGACAATTCTTTAGTTTTTATGGTAAAATGTCAACAAGATTTTTGACATTTTTGCAAACTACTCTGAAATCGAATCCCTCAACAGGCAACTCTCGCCTGAGATCCAGATTTCGCCTGCCGTTTCGGCGGAAACTGCTGGATTTTGATGAATCAAAACCACACGGTGACAACCATCAACGGTAGCACTCGTTCACAAATCAGGGGCGATGTATCCCATAGCGTTTCAGCTTCCGATCGAGAGTGGAACGCTCGATTCCCAGTATCTGAGCCGATCGGGATTTATTCCAGTTCGTATTGTTGAGCACCGCCAGAATGTGCTCCTGCTCCACAGTCTCCAGTGAGACTTCCCGGAACCGGGTATGAGGCGGGGGGAGCACATTTTGCGGGTCACTTTCCATGCCCACAGCGGATAACTGGATATCCTCAGCATCGATAAACTCGCTGGTACACAGGATAAATGCCCGTTCGATCGTATTCTGCAGTTCGCGGACATTACCCGGCCAGTGATATGCCTCCAGCAGCTCCTTGGCTTCTTCGGTAAAGCCACGAATCGGACGCCCTGTTTTGACCACAAAGCGATTCAGGAAGTAATCAGCCAGCAGCAGAATATCATCCGCACGTACACGTAGTGGATCCACACTGACCTCGACGACATGCAGACGGAAATAAAGGTCCTGCCGAAAAATTCCTTTCGCGACCGCTTTCTCCATATCCCGGTTTGTCGCAGCGACCACCCTTACATCAACATTGATTGATACACTCCCGCCGACCCGCTCAAAGGAATGCCCTTCCAGCACCCTCAGAAACTTTGCCTGAACCCCCAGGGACATTTCCCCGACTTCATCCAGAAACAGGGTGCCTTTATGGGCCTGTTCGAATTTACCGGGCTTCTGACCGGTGGCTCCGGTAAAGGCCCCCTTTTCATGCCCGAACAATTCACTCTCCAGCAGCCCCTCACTGAGAGCCGCACAGTTCATGCAGACAAAAGGCTGTTTCTTTCTCTGGCTGTTGAAATGGATGGCGCGTGCCACCAGCTCTTTCCCCACGCCGCTCTCCCCCCGAATCAGCACACTGGCGTCCGTAGGAGCAATCCGCAGGATCTGTGCCTTCATCGCAGTCATGCTCGGGCTTTTCCCTACGAGCTCACTCTCGAGCTCCAGCTGCTCCCGCAACGCTTTGTTTTCGCCTTCCATCCGCGCCAGACCGTCGCTAAGCCGCAGCTTCTCACTCAGGTTCTGAAACGATATCGCCAGTTGATCCGCCAGAGCCAGCGTAAACTCCAGGTCGTCCGAATCGAGTGGATTGTCAGGGTTGGTCGAATACAGGTGGATCAGCCCTGCAACCCCCTGTTTATTCCGCAACGGTGCGCAGATGACGCTCTGGGCATGAATCTTCCCCAGACTATCCCGCGTCGACAGCTTGCTGTCATCCGCGATATTATGAGCCAGAATCGCATCACCTTCAGCAAACACCATCTCTGACAGGAAGTGGGACGGCTTCTGGTAAGGTAGCTCATCGACCGATTGAAACGCAATGACCTTCAGATGCTCTGGTTTGCGTGGCTGCTGCAGGCTCGGATCAAAATACAAAATAGCCCCGATGTCTGCACTCGTCCCCTCAAACAGCCCGTTTAAGACGATCTGGGAGAGTTCCTGCTCGGACTGGACATTCCCCATATCCAGCGCCAGGCGATACAGGCGTCCCAGCTCGCGGCTGGTCCGATCCCGATCCCGGTCTGAATGAGAGACAGGAGGTGGCGTGTGAAACCGGGTATGACTCTTGCGCTGGATGATCTCGGGGACATTGAATTCCTCCCAGCTGGACTGGTGCCCCGCCCCCATGGTCTCACTTTCCAGTTCGGCACTGGAGCCGTCTGACGTGGGTCGCGAAGAGAAGCGGGAGACATCAAAAGTAAAGATCGCCTGACTGTCACCGATCTCGACAATATCGCCTTCCTGTAGCTCGTAGTCCTGGCTGATGGGAATACCCTGCACCAGTGTTCCGTTTCGACTGCCGAGATCACGGATGTACCAGGCGGAGTCGCTAAAGAAGATCTCACAATGGTTACGACTGCAGACTTCATCGTCGAGCACGATCCGATTCGTCGGCGCGCGACCGATGGTCGTCACCTGGCGATCTACCAGGCGGTACACCTTCCCCCGCTCTTCCAGTTCCTGAATGATCAGATACGCTACTGAGGAAGTCACGTTAGAGTTTTTCTTATCAGAATTATGCATGTATGATGACACAGGATTTGTTCCGCCATAGAGAATACAGCGAACGTGATCCCTCATGAAAGAGCCAACAGGCACCCGCCCCGCAAACACTGCCGAAATCAGTACGCCCTATTTACTTACGATAGCCCGGACATTTATTATATTCAATTAACTTGCAACAGAACATAAAATTCGTCAAGCTTATTATGTGAAATCTGAATTACTCCTGCCTCAAACGAGAACCTCCCATGAACAGACTGCCTTCCAACCGCTGTTTTACCCATACTCTGCGGATTCTCCTGATCGTATGCTGCTCTGTTACCGTTCTGACCTCACTGCAGGCTGAAAACTGGCCTCGCTTTCGAGGGCTCGACGGTTCAGGTATCTCGGATGAAAAAGGCTACCCCCTGCAGTGGACCGAAAAAGATTACGCCTGGCATATGGAACTGCCCGGCATCGGACACTCCTCCCCATCCATCTGGGGCGACAACCTGTTTGTCACATCAGCGATTGACGAAGGCGAAACCCGCTACCTGTTCTGCATCGACACGAAATCCGGTAAAGAAAAATGGCGACGGGAAACCAAACTCAAAAAGAGCCACAAACACCGCAAGGGAAGCTGGGCTTCCAGCACCCCTGCCACCGACGGCGAACATGTTTATGTCGAGTTTGCGGATGAAGAATCTTATCTACTGATTGCCTACGACTTCAAAGGCAATAAAATCTGGGAACGCAACCTGGGATCCTTTACCAGCCAGCACGGGCACGGCAGTTCCCCCATCATCTATAAAAACCTGGTCATCGCCACCAACGATCAGCAGGGCCCCAGCTCTGTCACTGCGTTCAATAAACTGACTGGCGAAACAGTCTGGCAGGCAGACCGGGCGGTTCGTCGAACCTCCTATGCAACCCCCATCATCATCACTCACCCGAATACCGGACCTCAACTGATTTGTGTCAGCGGTGCCACCGGCGTGAGCAGCCTCGACCCCGAAACCGGGAAACTGAACTGGACCACGGGAGAATTTCCTCAACGAACCGTTTCGTCCCCCGTGTACGGCGAAGGCCTGATTTTCGCCACTTGTGGTGGCGGTGGTCGTGGTAAGCTGCTGTACGGCGTCGATCCCACAGGCTCAGGAAACATCAAAGAAAGCCACATCAAATATCAGCGTTCTACCAAACTCCCTTACGTTCCGACTCCGATTGTCTACGAAGGCCATCTCTACCTCTGGGGAGATGCCGGCGTCGTGAGCTGTGTCGATCTGGCCACTCAGAAAAACATCTGGACGGAACGTGTCGACGGAGATTTCAGCAGTTCGCCCGTCTGCATTAACGGCGTTCTGTACTGTATCAATGAAAATGGCGACGTCGCCATGCTCGAAGCTTCACCCCAGTTTAAAGCACACGAAAAAGTCAAGCTGGGAGACCCCAGTCATGCGACTGTGGTGGTTGCCAACGGTCAGATGTATTTTCGAACCTTCAAACACCTGTATTGCCTGCAACCTAAATAATCAGCTTCCTTCGGGAATGAATGCAGAACGTTGGAGATTTTTTGATTTAACCCGCTCCTGTATCTGCTATAATTGTATGAGGACAGTTCTTAACGCTCAAATACATCCACAGGCATTCTCCGTGGAATCGAGTATTTTCAAAACTCAACCGAGATAACGGGCCATCTCAAAACTTCAGTAACCTGAAAAACTGACTGATTGAAAACAAGGATTTATTATGCCCGCCTGGCCCGGTGGCCCCTGCCCGCAATGCGGGGAGGACATGCCTGCAAATCTGGTACACTGTCAAACCTGCCGTGAGTTGCTCAACGATGACCTCGAGCACGATACAGTAGAGATCCCGGCGTTTCACCCCCTGAAAGAACTGGCAGTCTGCAGCGACGCTTATCCGGTTGGCTACTTCTTTCAGTGTCCGGACTGCCGCAAAGAATTACGCGTCCATAAAAAATACCTGGGCAAACAGGTCAGCTGCAATTTCTGCCAGGCCCCCTTCTCTTTGAAAATTGATGCCAGCAAAGCCATTTCCCAGGGATTCTACACCCAGTGTCCTCACTGCCGAAAAGAATTGCGCATTGCCCATAAATATCTGGGCACAGTCGCTGCCTGTAAATTCTGTCAGGGACACATCCAGCTACTTGAGAAACCCGCTGACCCCGTAGATCAATAACCCGGGAACCGTTTCGATTCAGGGCTCCGACTGCGTCGTAGTGGACTCGCCTTCCTTTTCCCAGCTGATATCGGCCTGTGCCGGTCGGGTCTTATAAAGCGTTCCGTCTTCCTTGAACAGCAACGCGACATTCAGATGCCACTGCGTCCCATCTTCACGCTGCCACAGATCACAATAGTAGATCGATGGACTGGACGAAAAATCCCCGGAGATCCCGGCTTCGTTCAACTGACGAACCGCCTGTTCCTTGGGAGTTCCCAGGGGTGCAATTTCGAGGATTTTTGCTGACTGCTCTTCAAAGACCAGCGGTGCAGGCACAACCGACCTGAAGCCGGTACAGGCAGTCAGACTCACGACACATGACAGACAGAACCACAGTGCAAGTCGCCAGTGTGGCCCTCGCCTGTTACCCTGATCCGATTTCATGCCTGCCTGCATCAACTCCCTGCCTCCGTGATCGGGGACTGACTTCTGAAGTGAAACCTGCTCCTATCTCGGCAGGTTCGGCACACAATATAACAGATTCCCTTTTTCAGGCGTACTGCAATTTGAAGCTTCCCGGGGAGCCCCACTGGCCTGGTTGAGCGATATCGGAACGTAAAAAAAGCCAGGTCTGCTCATCGAACAGATCTGGCTTTAATTGTATCTCAATTCAGCGGTAATCCACTCAGAGATTATGCTGCTAAAGCGGCCTGGGCAGCTTTCACAATCTCATCAAAGATTTCTGGCTGATAAATTGCCAGTTCGCTCAGTGATTTGCGGTTCAGAGTGATCCCGGCTTTGGTCAGACCATTGATAAACTGGGAGTAATTCGTTCCACGTGCACGACAGGCAGCGGTGATTCGAGTCACCCACAGAGCACGGAATTCACGCTTACGAACGCGACGGTCACGATATGCGTAAACACGAGCCCGAACCAGGGTTTCCTTGACGGTTCGCAGCAGTTTACTGCGGCCACCATAATTGCCACGGGCTTCTTTGAACAGTCTTTTCTTGGCTCGACGTCGAGCGGCACCTTTTCGAACTCGCATTATTACTTTCCAACTGTGATGTTAAATATTGATTCTGTCAGCACATCTCCCAGCTTTGTCAGCCGGGAACACAGCAAAGCTTATGAACTGGGACGCAGGGCATTCACAATCAGCTTTGCTTCAGCGCCAGTCACTACACCATCACCGCGAAGTCTGATTTTTCGCTTAGGGCTCTTCTTACTGAGAATGTGACCGCGAAACGCTTTCCTGTGCTTGGCTTTACCAGAAGCGGTAATCTTGAACCGCTTCTTTAATCCTTTATGTGTCTTTTGCTTAGGCATTTTATTTTCTATCTTCGTAAACGTTTCAGAGACACGGCTGTCTCTAAGAAAACAGAGATCCAGTCATCAATCCTGAGTCATATTTCTTACACGTTCTGCACTCTGTTTATTCAGAGTTGATGCAGAATCCTCAACCAGAAAGACCACATCCGTTCATTACATCAGTACAGACTGATCTTCAACTGGGAGGTTGATCGGGCAGTATAATCAGCCTCACATTACTTTTTCCACCGAAACGGGGTGAAAAACCCGGTGACTTCGTAGAAAAAATGACGGATTGACTGAAAATCGGCATTCGTTCAATCAAATCAGGAATCTGGCGAGCTGAAACATCAGCAGATCCCGATTGATACTCAAAGCTTAATACAATTCTTCTCGAAAGTACAGCCCGAGACATTACCACCAGACAGACTTAGTTTAACCTGTCGCTGCCTCCGCTTTCTTCAGTCGTTCTTCAATCACATCCCGGGGAATGGCCAGCATTTTCTCAATACTGATGGCTTTATGCCCTTTATACACCCCTGGGAACGCTGTGAAGACCGGGGCTCCTTCCAGTTCCACAGTCAGGCTCTGGGAACTCCCTTTGTTGCACATGATCACATCACCCACAGCCAGATTCAGAACTTCGCCCGCCGTCAGTTTACTGTTGTCCAGTTCAACACGCATTGAAATCTTTGACTTGGAGACGCTGGCTTCCAGATTCAACTGCTGCCTCAAATCCGGTGACTTCTTTTTATAAGCAGACCAGGTATCGGAGGTCAGCTTATTGGAGAGAGGCTCGATCGTATTGAAGGGAATACAGAGATTGATAATTCCCCGCGTTTCGCCCATCGTGACTTCGAAAGAAATCAGCACGATCACTTCGTTGGGAGGCACAATCTGGACGAGCTGAGGATTACTTTCCACCTGGGAGACCCGCAGTTTCCAGTCACACAGGTTACTCCAGGCCGACTCAATCCCTTCGATGGCCAGCCCGGTAATCCGGGAAACCAGGCGGATTTCAATTTCCGTCAACGCCCGGTTCGGGTAGGCACCATGCGAGTGCCCATCCCCGCCCAGTAACCGGTCAATGATCGGAAAAATGATCGACGGGCTGATATCCAGGATGATATGTCCGTCCAGCGTTTCTGACTCAAGTAGATTAAAACAGGTGGGGTTTTCCAGACTGAAAACAAACTCACTGTAGGTCAACTGGTCGACACTGATCAGCTTGACTTCAATGATGGAACGCAACATCCCGCTGAGGGCGGCTCCAAATTCACGACTGAAGCTTTCATGCAATGCGCGAAACGCCCGCATCTGTTCTTTGCTGACACGCTCGGGGCGTTTGAAGTCATAAATGCTGATCTGGGAATTGAAGTCGGTATTGCGGGTCGCAGGACGACTCGATCCGCCACTGCTGTTTGCAGAGGGATCTAACGCCGATAAGAGCGACTCGACTTCATTTTGACTGAGTACGTCTGCCATCCCTGGCCTCCCTGAAAATTGAACCACATCGCAGGCCGACTGCCCGCAACAGGATTTCAATCATTGATCTAACTGCTACTCTCGAATCTGCCCTGCTCCATGGGCCACATATTTATAACTGGTCAATTCATTGAGTCCACAGGGACCGCGGGCATGAAATTTATCGGTACTGATTCCGATTTCCGCCCCCAGTCCGAACTCTCCACCATCATTGAATCGCGTGCTCGCATTGACGATGACAGCCGCCGAATCGACCTGTGTCGTGAATTTTTCAGACGCTGCCAGTTCGGTCGTGACGATCGACTCGGTATGTCCCGATCCATATTTATGAATGTGTCGGATCGCTTCATCCATATCATTCACAATTTTGACCGAGATGATTTTGGCGCCGTATTCCGTGCCGTAATCTTCTTCTGTCGCCGCTTTTGCCCCTGGTGTCAGTTCCAGCGAACGTGGACAGCAGCGGAGTTCGACTCCCTGCGCTTTCAAAGCCTCTGCCACCCGTGGATAAATCGTTTCCGCAACATCCACATGCACCAGCAGACATTCCGCCGCATTACACACACCGGGACGCTGACATTTACTGTTCACCGTAATCGACTCCGCCAGATCCGGATCGGCTGATTTGTCGAGATACACATGACAGACGCCGTCGAAATGCTTAATCACGGGCATCGTCGCATCACGGGCCACGCGTTCGATCAGGCTTTTTCCGCCACGGGGAATCGTCACATCAATGTATTCGTGCAGTTTCAGGAAATGTCCCACTGCTTCACGGTCTGTCGTTTCGACCAGCTGGACGGCCTCTTCCGGAAGCCCCACGTCGCGCAGCCCTTCCTGCAGCAGCTTATAGAACGCGATATTGCTGTGAAACGCTTCTTTTCCGCCTCTTAAAATGACCGCATTTCCACTTTTCACACACAAAGCAGCCGCATCAATGGTCACATTCGGACGTGACTCATAGATGAAAAACACGACTCCCAGAGGCACTCTGACGCGCGTGACCAGCAGGCCATTCGGACGAATGTTACTGTCAATGACTTCCCCAATCGGGTTCGGCAGCGCGATGATCTCTTCCAGTGCCGTGATAATGCCCTGCAGTCGGGCTTCGGTCAGGCGCAGGCGATCAATCGAAGCTTCCGTCAGGCCATATTCCGGAGCCTGCTTGAGATCGACGGCGTTTGCTTCCAGAAGTTCCGGTGTCCGTTCGCGAATCAGCTCGATCATACGGCGCAGCCAGGCATTTTTCTGATTCCCGTTCGCAGAAACCAGTTTGCGTGAAGCCTCTCGTGCCTGAGTTGCCAGCCGTTCTGTATATTGAGCCAGGTCTTGTTCTGTCATGTTACTCTTAATCAATTACGGGTAGATGGTTAATGTGTTCATCGACCATCCTGGTACGTAAAACACGTGCAGTTCTCTGAAAAGGACACTCTGCGCAGCCCAGAGGTGCGCACCGTGCATCCACAGGCTAACTGCCTGATTGACGGTGTTCAACATACGGGAGTATCAAATATCCGCCGAAATGTGTCAACGCGGGATCAAAAACGCTGATTCTGGCTGGATTTCAGGCTAAAACTTCCAGTCGGAATACAGTTTCGACCGGAAATCGTGCCATTCTGCATTTTTAGTCCGGGAACTGCAGTTCTCTGCCATTTCCGCTGACCATTTATCCATCATCCGCAACCGGTCCGACATGATCCGCACGGTATTGAACACGACCTTCTGAGCGCCTTTGGCTCCGTCATGCAACATCTGATCGAACTCTCGACCAGGAATCCGAACCACTTCCACGTCTGAAACAGCAACCACGCTCGCTGAGTGAGGCGCCGGTTTGAAAAATGACATTTCACCAAATACAGAAAGTGGGCTTAATGTGGTAAGAGTCTGTTCGCTTCCATTGGCCAGCTTTTTACGTACCTCACAGGTACCACTTTTAATGATCCAGAGATAACGTGTGGAATTCCCTTCATCCAGGATACGAGCCCCTTCAGAAAACTCTTCCGTTTCAGAGTAATAGAGCAATTCTTCCATTTCAGCTGGTGTCACAGACTGAAACAGAACGCAATCATTGATCAGTTCCTCTGTTGATATCATTTTAATTACCTCGTAAGCGTCTTAAGTAAAATAAATGTGAATCCGGGTCCGAATTGAACTTTACGAAACATCATGGCGGGATTTCAGATGCCTCCCAGAACGGTGGCACGCCCTACCCGTCCGATTCCCAGTATATAGGCGGCAACGCGCAGAGACACTTTTTTATCGGTTGCAATTTTCCAGACCAGTTTAAAACTGTCATTCATAATACGATCTAATTCCGAACGTACGCGGGATTTTTCCCAGCTGAAATGCTGTCGGTTCTGAACCCACTCGAAGTAACTCACCGTCACTCCCCCGGCATTGGCCAGGATATCTGGTACCACGATAATCCCGTTCTTATCAAATATTTCGTCTGCTTCCGGGACAGTCGGATTATTGGCTGCTTCAATAATACATCGCGCTTTGACTTCCTTCGCGATGTCTTTAGTCAAGACTCCGCCTAAAGCCGCAGGAATCAACACGGTCACATTGGATGTGAGCAGTTCCTCATTCGACAAAGCTTCCGTTTCCGGAAATCCTTTGACGGCTCCGGTGTCCTTAGTGTATTCGATCAGCTTGGGAATATTAATCCCATCGGCACTGTAAATTCCGCCACTGGCATCTGAGACGGCAACAATCTTGGCACCAAACTCATCCAGAAAATGAGCCGTATAGCTTCCCACATTGCCGAATCCCTGGATTGCGACCGTGACTCCCGTCATATCAATTTTCATATGATCCAGTGTATCGCGTGTCACCATCGCCACTCCACGACCGGTTGCCTCTTCACGACCATCGGCTCCGTGCAGTTCCAGTGGTTTTCCTGTGACACAGGCCGGGTTAAATCCCCGATACTTTTCATACTGGTTCATGATCCACGCCATCACCTGCGCGTTCGTTCCCATGTCCGGTGCCGGAATGTCTTTGAGAGGCCCGATCACATCGTAGATCTTATCGATGAATTTACGGGTGACCCGTTCCAGTTCGCCTTGAGACAGTTGACTGGTATCAACGGAAATTCCCCCTTTGGCACCGCCATAAGGAATATTCACCAGAGCCGTCTTCCAGGTCATCAGCGAGGCCAGTGCCAGTACTTCATCTCCGTTGACCTCGGGGTGAAAACGCAGCCCCCCTTTCATGGGACCACGCGAACTGTCGTGTTGTACGCGATAGCCGATGTAGGTCGCGATTTCACCATTATCGCGTTCGATGGCCACTTCCACTTTGACTTCACGCTCCGGGGTTCGCAGCAGATCCTGCATATTCTTCGATAACCCGACCTGGCGCGATGCCTGATCAAAATAACGACATGCTGTTTCGTAAGAGCTCATTACTTCCTGTCCTGTCTCATCAACGCGAGCTGATATCTGAAAAAATCAGGGTACCGACTGGTTCGAAGCGTAGTTGACTGAAATCAAAATTCCAGCTGACTCGCTCCTGATTTTCAATTCGCCGTGAATGCCAGTTCCTGGTCAAATAATTTAGAATTCTTCATACTTGAAAAGAGTAGGTCACGTTTTGTACTTAAAGTCTTTGAAAATCAGAGAATCTGCACTTCGAAACCGAAACCAGAGCTTCCCCTCAGATTTGTACTTCGCGATATAATTATGGTTGATTAAAAGGTCATTAAACAAACAGTTAAATGGAATTGAATAATCCATACATTCATCAATACCCGGCCTTTAAGCCAGATGTTTCTTTCAACGCATGGGAACCAGCGCCTGTCGATCCGCCGGCGGTTCCAGTTGCGAAGGAACTTCGCGAGACCAGATTCCGGGAACATCCTTAAGAATAAACAGAGCCAGTTCACGTGCATATAAGGCATGCCCTTCCCGTGAAAACTGAGGTACATTTTGCAGATAGTAGCGATCCGGGTTCTGGATACTCTGAAACGTGCGTGAGGTATCGCAGAAGGAAAGACTGATCTGTTTAGAATACGTCTCCAGCAGTTCAAAGGGGAAACGACTTCCATAAGTCACCCCTTCCCGAACCCCCAGCCGGGCCCGTGCCAGTTCTCCACTCATCGCCGTCTCTGACACCTGCCAGGGTTTAGGGTAGGATGCGAGGATAAATCGCGAGTAAGTTCCCTGCGATATCTGCTGAATATTTTGAATCGGCTCCAGGGTCTGTCTGACATAGACTGACCAGTCGGGCGGATGATCTTCCAGCCACAGATATTTCCCCTGTGGTGTATCAATATCACGATCCAGTCCCGCAGGTTGATTTTCGACCCAGTAATCACCGAGCCAGCGCAGCAGGTAACGAGAGACGAAGAACTGACTTTCCAGTCGCTCCGGTTCGTTAAACTTTTCAAACAGAGGATGCATCGAGCATAAAGGCAGCCCCTCATCACTGATCTTTGTATAACGTCGCAATGCATGATCGTCGGCAACATCGGACATGTCAAAATGGAACAGGATCAGATCAGGCTGCAGACCCAGCAGGGAATGTCTGAGATGCAGATACGACATCAGCGGGCTGGCATCAGGTACGCCGGCATTGATGACTTCGACCTTCAACTCGGTCCGCTTCTGCAGCAGTGCTTCCAGCCGGGAGCAGAATGTGTCCTCATCCGCCATCTCTGGTGCCAGAACCGTCTCCCCCCCCAGGCAGAGAATCCGATAGACCCCCGCAGGTTTGGGGATCGCAGGTTCCGCCCCTCTGAGCCCCATACTGTTGATTTCAAACTGAACCGTTTCTCCCGTATCAGGATGTTTGCGGGAAACATCCTGCAAAGGCCGGATACGGTGGTAACTCACATCAGAGGGAATCAGAAACCCCTCGGCATCATAGCTGCTGACAGAGTCCTGATCTCGATATTCCGCAACGCGCAACGCGACCTCACTCCCGACTGCTAACAGGATGAGAGTAATCAGTGCCAGCGTAACATGCTTAAGCCAGCGCAGAGGTTTGCGAATGATCTTCAATTATCAGAAACCGATGTTAAGATTTTAAGCTGATTCTACTTAAAGAATGCGTTGTCCCCGGCCATCCGGGCTGGAAACAACTCAGGAAGTGCGACCATTACTTCTGAACAAATACGAAGTGGCTGAGAAAAACCAGTTGCAGATATTTGTCGAGAAATCAGCGGGGATTCTAATTTTGATCCTGATTTACAGCAATATGAGTCTGAATGCCCGCCCTGGTGGATCTGAGAAGTTCCGTCTCAACCGCATTGAAAAAACTGTTGTGAAAGCCTAACTTGCATCATTCGAAACAGGATGCTGTCAATCGAATGTCTTACTCTCCTCTTTACCGGTGATCCAGACTTATGAGTACAAGCCCCTCAGAGACCGCAGCTAAAGTCAATCCTGAAAAAGCGTTACAGCTCGTAACTGAGCTCATGGCAATCCCCGGCAAAAGCGGTGAAGAGGGACAAATCGCCGCGGAAATCAAAAAACGCCTGCTCAAAGCGGGGCTGTCTGAAAAATTAATCCAGTATGATACCGCTCATAAGAAAAGCCCGATTGGCGGTCAGACCGGTAATATGATTGTCAAACTGCCCGGTACGCTACGGGGCCCACGCCGTCTGCTGATGGCCCATATGGATACCGTCCCCCTGTGTGTTGGTGCCGAACCGGTCAAAAAGGGAAACCTGATTCATTCCAAAAGTGATCTGACCGCACTCGGCGCGGATGACCGTGCTGGCTGCAGCGTCATCCTGAACGCACTGCTCACGATCCTCGAACAGAAACTCCCCCATCCACCACTCACTTTCTGCTGGATGGTCCAGGAAGAAATCGGCCTGGTCGGCGTGCGTCTGCTGACAGCCAGCAAACTGGGCAAACCCAGAATGTGCTTCAACTGGGATGGCAAAATGTCGGACATGGTCTGTATTGGTGCGACCGGTGATTCCGGCATGCTGATCCGGATTCAAGGCATCGCCAGTCATGCCGGCGCGCATCCCGAATGTGGCGTCAGTGCCGCCGTGATCGCTTCCCGTGCAATTGACGATCTCTACACAAACGGCTGGCATGGCCTGGTCATCAAAGGCAAAAACACGGGCTCCAGTAATGTCGGCGTCATCGAAGGGGGAGCCGCTACGAACGTGGTGATGCCCGAGTTGACCATCAAAGCCGAAGCTCGCAGCCACAATCCCCGCTTCCGCCAGAAAATATTGGATGAATTCAAAAAAGCCTTCCTGAAAGCTGCCAAATCAGTCAAAAACAGCGAAGGGAAACTGGGGAACGTTTCTTTCGAATCTTATTTGAAATATGATTCGTTCCGCCTTCCGGAAGAAGAACCCGCTGTGCAGACCGCGCGACTTGCGATTGAAAAACAGGGGGGACAGCCGGAACTGACCATTGCCAATGGAGGCCTGGATGCCAACTGGATGACCGCCCATGGATTTCCAGCGGTCACACTGGGCTGCGGCCAGCAGGACATTCACACCACCAGCGAAACCCTGATGATTGATGAATATCTCAAAGCCTGTCAGATCGGTCTGCTGCTGGCGACGGCAACAGAATCAGACTGAATCCACACACACGAATGACTCAAGATAATAGTTAAAGACTCTGATTGCATGAGCGACTCATCCCTGCCCTTCAAAGAAATGTGGAGCAACCTGCAGACACTGGTCAATCACCGGCTGGAAGAGGCACTCGATCAATCTGCTGACTGCCCGCCGATTCTCAAAGAGGCAATGTCTTACAGCCTCTCTGCGGGCGGAAAACGGTTACGTCCCATCCTCGTGTTACTCAGCTGTGAAGCCTGTGGCGGTGACCAGAAAGCAGCTTTCCCAGCCGCCTGTGCCATCGAAATGGTACACACTTACTCTTTGATCCATGACGATCTGCCGGCAATGGACGACGATGAACTCCGTCGCGGATTACCAACCAGTCACATCAAATTCGGTGAAGCCAATGCGATCCTCGCAGGGGATGCTCTCTTGACCCGTGCCTTTGAACTGCTTGCAGATCAGATCGAAGTAAAGTCCTGTGCAGCAGCGTGTTGTGTCGATCTGGCAAATGCCGCTGGTGCAGTGGGTATGGTCGGCGGTCAGGTCGCCGATCTGGAATCAGAACACCTCGAAAACCCCACACTCGAAATTCTGGAAGCCATTCATAAACGCAAGACAGGACGTCTGATCTGTAGTGCACTAACCATGGGGGCCCGCATTGGCGGAGCAGATCCTGAAACGCTGAAAAACCTGGAAAGATACGGTACTTGCATAGGATTGGCATTCCAAATTACCGATGACCTGCTTGATTTAACGGGTGATGAAGAAAAAATGGGAAAAGGCGTGCGAAAAGACGCTGATCACGGTAAATTAACCTACCCCTCCCTGATTGGCGTTGAAGAAAGTCGACGACGCTCTCAAAATTTGATTGAAGAAGCGTGCCTCTCGATCGCCCCACTTGGGAGCCACGGCCAACGATTGGAAGAACTGGCCCACTTTATATTAGAACGAGACCATTGATGAACATCGAAATTCTACCACGGATCAAGTCGCCACTTGATATGAAAACTTTATCCGGGACTGAACTCGAAACGCTGGCTGCAGAAATTCGTGAAGTTTTGTGTACGGTTGTGGAAGACCGCTCGGCACACTTTGCGAGCAACCTTGGAGTGGTGGAACTCTGCATTGCCCTGCATATGTCTTACGACTTTTCCAGAGATCGTCTGATCTGGGACACAGGACATCAGATTTATCCACACAAACTGCTGACGGGACGCTACTCGCAAATTTCGACCATCCGTCGTAAAGGGGGCCTGATGGGTTACCCCAATCCGGAAGAGAGCGATTACGACCTGTTCATGACCGGGCATGCCGGCGCCAGTGTCTCCACTGTTCTGGGACTGAAAGCGGGCGATGATCTGATGGGAGAATCAGATCGCAAATCAGTGGCCGTCATCGGAGATGGCGCACTCCCTTCCGGCGTCGTGTTCGAAGCCATGAACAACGCAGCCGGCATGAATCAGGATGTGCTCGTTATTCTCAACGATAACAAAATGGGAATCTGCCCCCGCGTCGGCGGACTGGCGCAATACCTCGATAAAGCTCGCGTCGCCCCCTTTTACAATGGCCTGAAACGGGACGTCTCCTGGCTCTTGAACAAACTCCCCGTCGTCGGCGAGTCCATGGAAAATACGCTGGGCAGCTTTAAAGAAGCAGTCAAAGGCTTTCTACACGGCGGTATGCTGTTTGAAGAAATGGGCTTCCGCTACATCGGCCCTGTAGACGGACACGATATTGAATCGCTGTCCGGATACCTGAAAATGATCAAGAACATCAAAGGGCCTGTCCTGCTGCATGTCTTGACTGAAAAAGGGCACGGATTCGAACCGGCAACCAACGACCCGGTTTCGTTTCATGCTCCGGCTCCCTTTCAGAGGAATGAAGAAAACGAAATTGTACCTGTGGAAAAACCAGGCAGCAGTTCGTCCAAAGCCTTCACCGATGTCGTCAGCAGTTCCATCTTCCAGGCCATGACTGACAACGAACGGGTCGTCGTCCTCACAGCAGCCATGTGTGCCGGCAATAAACTCGGCAAGGTCCGCGACGGCTTCCCCGATCGCTTCTTTGATACCGGGATCTGTGAAGCGCACGCGGTTGCCTTTGCAGGCGGGATGGCCAAAGCCGGTCTGCGCCCGATTGTCGATATCTACAGCACATTTCTGCAGCGCAGCTTCGACCATATTTTCCAGGAGGTCGCTCTGCAGAATCTGCCCGTCACCTTCTGCATGGACCGGGCCGGTATCGCCGGTGAAGACGGTCCCACACACCACGGCGCTTTCGACAACAGCTATATGCGATGCTTTCCGAACATTGTCAACATGTCCCCCGGAGACGCACTGGATGTCGAGCCCATGCTCGAATTTTCGCTGCAGCATGAGGGACCAGCGGCAATCCGTTACCCCAAAGCAGCCGCTGACGCCGTCGAACGCAAGGTCGCACCGGTGGAACTGGGCAAGTCCGAAGTCTATGTCTGGGGCAAAGATGGCATGCTCATCGCTTTCGGCTCGCTGTTCACCAGTTGTGTACAGGCTGCGGAAAAACTGCGGGAAGAAGGACTCGACGTCGGCGTCATAAACGCCCGGTTCTCCAAACCGCTCGACACCGAAGTCATCCACCAGGCGCTGTCGGAATCGGGCTTTGTGATTACCGTTGAAGAAGGTACACTTTGTGGCGGTTTCGGTTCTGCTGTTCTCGAATCGGCAAACGATGCAGGTTTAAATACCAGTCACCTCAAGCGGCTGGGAATCCCGGATCGTTTCATCGAACACGGAAACCGCAATGAATTACTGGCTGATCTGGGACTGGATGTGGACGGTATCACGGCAACGGCCCGTGAACTGGCACAGCAGACCAAAGTAGCAATCAACGATTAATAACGTCTCGCATTCTCCAATCAGTATGGACGCTTGATTTACGGAGCATTCCGCATGTTTTCACTGAGTTCTGTTTCTTCTGCACGGATTCCCGGTTTACTCTGTCTGGCGCTGATCGCCTTTGCTCTGACAGCATCTACGGCCCCCGCTTTCGCGGAAACCTATGAATTCCGAGAACCCGTTCAGGACGCCCGTACCTTCAACGTGAACTCCACCGTGCGGGTCAAGGGACAGCTGGAAACCGCGATCAAAACCGGACAGGCGCGCTCGCTGGAACTCGACGTCGATGGAAAATTTCAGTACCTCGAACGACGGCTGCCCGGAACCGGACGCGATGCGGAAGCCTTTCGTTCACTCCGTTATTATGAAGCAGCAACCGCCACCATTGATGTTCAGGGACAGAAAACCTATGCCCGTGGCAGCGACAAGCATCGACTCATCGTGGCGGAAGGGACCCTGGAAGGGCTCTCACTGCATGCCCCCAACAGTCATCTCCTGCCTTCGGAACTGGAACTGCTGAACTCCCCCGGAGACAGTCTGCCGGTTCTGGCGTTGTTGCCCCAGTCGGATGTTGAAGTGGGCGAAGTCTGGACTCCGGACCGCTGGGTGCTGCAGTCCCTGACCGGCCTGGAAGCAGTTTTGAAATCCGAATTAACCTGCCAGCTGGATTCCGTGGAAGATCAACTGGCGACCATCAGTTTCAAAGGCAGTATTGAAGGTGCCACCGTCGGTGCCCAGACGACGATTACCGTCAAAGGCAAACTGCAATTCCGCCTGGACCACAACTATATCAGTCAACTGGAACTGCAGCAGACAGAAAAACGCTCGGTAGGCTCCGTCAGTCCGGGGATGAAAGTGACAGCGGACGTCAACTGGACCCGCAGTGTCGCGACTGCCCCTGGTCCGCTCACCGATGAAATTCTCGCTACAATTCCACTGGAGACCAGCCCGGAAGCCAAATACCTGAGCTTCGAACCACCTTGGGACGTCCGGCTGCTGCTGCCTCGTGACTGGTATGTCTTCCATCAGACAGGTCAGGTTGCGGTTTTACGTCTCCTCGATAAAGGAAGCCTGGTTTCACAGGCCAATATCTCAAAGATCCCGACTGTAAAACCGGGCGAACACACCAGCGAAGAACAGTTCCAGCAGGATATCCGCTCTTCTCTGGGTGACAAGCTTGTCAAAATTCTGAAAGCCGAAAACCTCTCTACAGACGACGGACGGTTCATCCACCGCGTCACCGTTGCCGGGAAAGCCAACGACATCCCGGTTCAATGGATTTATTATCTGTGCGCGTCTCCGTCCGGCAGACAGATCTCGTTCGTCTTCACCGTCGACGAAAAACTGATCGATGAATTGAACCAGCGTGACACGGACATCGTCTTGAGTCTGCAGTTCCTCGAGCCGAAACCAGCGCCCGTCCAGGCAACGCCCCTCGATGGTAATAAGCGGAAATAGTCCGGATCACTTGCCTGCTATTTATCGCTGAGCTGCAAATTCAGGCTCAAAATCCTCACGACCAGTGTAATCGGTCATTGAGTTTCGAGAGAGAACGGGGATTCCTCTGCCCGCCACCACGGAATGCGTACTAAACTTCAGTACCGGGCTCCCATGTTTTCGTTGTTTCCAGGCAATGAATTTCAAACCATTTTCATCCAAAACGATTTCCTTCCCGGACAGGAAGAGAAGTATGACGCCAGTTCTCTCAACATCACTTTCGACACTACCAAACGAAATACTGATCAGTTTCGGTGCAGGAATGCTGATTGCAGTTTCACTCGGATTCGCCGCCGGCTATTTCCTCGGAAAGAGTGCACCAGTCCGGAATCTCAAGCGGGCCCAGAAACATCTGCAGAACTGCTATCAACACGTCAAAGAAACTCTGGATACTGCATACGCCGCCTGCTCACTTCTCGAAAAATTTCCGGGAACCATTCTGACCAGTGACCAGACTCGGGAATTGAATTCCAGACGTACCAGCCTGCTGTCACTGATCAATCGACTGGTGGAACGAAAAAATACAGAGCCGGTCAACACCCCGCCTGTCACAAAACCAGAGAAGAAGAAACAGCAGGATTTCCCGGCGTTACAATGGGCGTTCCAGCCGGAACACTCGCATTTAAAACTGCCTGACTCGTCCGCGTTCGAAGCCAACCTGGAAATGATGCTGCTGGCGGGAACGGCCACGGAAAACAACTGCGGGCTGTTACTCGTGCAGATGAATCAGCATGACCAGTTGAAAGAACGGTTTGGCATCATGGCTCCCATCAAGTTCATGAAAACCCTGTCCCGTCTGATCATGCACCAGGTACGAGACGAGGACGTCATCTGCCTCTGGAAGTCAGACACGCTGGCGGTCCTGTTCCCGGGTGTCGAAGTCGATGCCGGTCAGGTCTGTGCCGAAACGATTCGCGAAGCAATTCGCCATCATCACTTCCGACTGGAAAGCAACAGCCCCGAAGTCGTCGTCACCGCCAGCCTTGCGTATCTCAACTGTGTTCCCGGCGATTCCGCCGACCTGATTCTGGAACGTGGCTTGCATGCACTGGCGCAATCCCAGAAACAGGGCCGCAATCAGCTGATCATTCAGGACAGCCATTCTTACGAACACAAACAGGCGATTTGAATCAGCCGAGCTTTGTCTAAGGCTTCTTTGATTCAGTTCGTTCGGCTGGCATTTCGCTGATCCACTGCCCGATCAGATCGACGGCTTCCTGATGAACAACGCGGTTCCCGATATTCGGCATCCGCGCTGCCAGATCGTTGGACTGCAGACGATGCATCAGGATCGACTTCTCAGGTGCCCCAGGCACGATATCATAACTGCGCCCGCCCGAGCCTCTGCCGGCAGCAACCGGATTTTTCCAGACACCCCACCGGGCCGGATCCTGTTGTGAAAAACGCAAGTCCAGGCCCGTCGTTCGCGCATTGCCACCCGGACTGTGACAGTGGGCACAGTTCACAGCCAGGTAAGCGCGAACCCGTTGATCGACCGTACCGGAATGCGGGTTCGAAAATTCAGGCAGCCTGTTGATCTCTTTTAATTCAGGAGTTCCCTGCAGCAGTCCTTTGCGTGTCAGGTAAGCTAACTGATTTTCATCCCCGTCTGCAAAGTGGTGCATGCGATTCAGATTCGCAGCAGTCGGACCGATGGGCACATATTTTTCGTTCTGGCTGTGACAGCTGATACACTGATTGGCATTCGGCACCAGATGTCGCGTCGATCGTGTCTGCCCATCAGTGTGAATCCAGGAAACATCAATCTCACCACCTCCCAGGCTGAGTTCGGCGTCGGTCTGTTCCTCATTCCAGATGTAGGAATACCCGTACCAGCCTGACTCCTTCAGAAACTCAACGCGTGTTTCCAGCAGTCGTTCACCCGCGGCTGGATTTCGCTGATCTTTCATGTAAGAAAACGTTTTGATCAACATGCTGCCTACAGGAAACTCCAGCACACCGGATTTCTGAAAACGGATTTTCTCTCCCGCCGGCAGACGAACAAAACGATGTTTGGTTGTGTAATCGGTAAACAGCGTTGTCAGCAGATCGTAGGGAATCACATCCTCTGCCGGCTCCTGTGTCGCCCCGTTCCCCTGAAACAAACCCAGCTCAGACAGTTTTCGCGGTGCATCATAATACACCTGCAAGGCCCTGTTGCTGGTTGGCTCCGGTTTACCGTGAGGCTGAAGCTGAACGGGTTTGAGCGCAGCCAGTGTCCCTGTAAACGCCGTGGCATCGGTCTCAGGCTTGTATTTCCCGGTTGCAATATTCACGGGATTCAGGTTGCCGAAGTCAATATTCAGAAACCGGACTTCGCCATTATTAGACAGCCGCAAACTTTTTTCTGGCGGCATTTTTCCATCGACCAGCTTGCGAGAATCAATCAAGCCATCATACACAATCTCCGGTAGCGGGGTGCCTACGATCGACTTCAAAACCAACCCCATTTCCCCGTCCGGATCATTGCCTCCCCCTTCAATTTTGTTGTCATGAATGAAAACACCTTCCGGATAAGGATCGTAGTTAGGATCGTTCATCTTCTTGCCGAAGATCAGAAAACTGACTACGGACACATTAAAAGATCGATTATCCGTGATAGTATTCTCAAAGATTTCCACATCATCCGTCGCCATCAACAGGATTCCGGTTCCCGCCGGGACGGAGGCCACCATATTCCCCGCCGGTGCAAAATTAGACAGGTTATTCTTAAAAATCCGATTACGAAACAGCCTGACATGCCTCCCGTTTTTTTGAGGCAGCCCGGGCAGATCAAACACCAGCAGTCCCCCGGTATTCCCGGTCACGACGTTGTCATACACGTCTGCATTGACGGTATTCTCAATTTCAATTCCGGCGACATTCGCTTCCGCACGACTGTTACGCACAATCACATCAGTCGACTGACCGACATAAATTCCCGCATCGGCGGCACCGATCGCCACACAGTTTTCGATCAATACGTTTTTGCATTGCACCGGATAGAGCCCATAGGCCCCGTTCGTCTTTTTCGCCCCCCCCGTCCATTCCGTGCGCACACCGCGAAACGTGACATTCTCAGCCCCTAAGACTTTGATGGCATTGTGACTGGTATCTTCCACCGCGAAGTTTTCCAGAACCAGGTTATCCCCGCTCGCCAGCAATCCAAAACTGCCATCGGTCTGATTCCTGAATGAGAGAACCGATTTCTCATGCCCCTGTCCGCGAATGGTCACATTATCGGTGACCAGATTTAAACCGGAGTGTAAGTCATAGGTCCCCTCTTTCAGAATCAACACATCACCGGGTACCGCCTGGATCAGTCGCGACTGAAATTCAAACTGAAACTCAGGTCCGGGTGAAAACGTATAAGTAGATGCTTCCAGCTTGAAAGCCTGTTTTTTCCCGGCTCCTGCTGGTTCAGCTACACTCAATAAGCTGCATCCCAGAACCAGCCCCCACAGAGCCATCGCTCGAAAAACTGTCACCCGTTGATAAAGCGCCATATCAAAGAAACCTGTTAAGAAATGAGTTGAATTGAATTCGTTATTTTAAGGCAACTGTCAGACCGGTTCGTAACAGATTGCCCAGTGATGGGTTCGTATACAAGTCCAGCAAACGCCAGCCCACCGCTTCCGGATTGGGATGCGAAGGGAACCAGACCGGCTGAGGAAACAGGGTGAGCGGACCAGAGAGAACCGTTTTTTCCACACCCGCCAGAAAGTAAGTGTTATGGACGTTTCCCATGCCACTGACAACATCCTGCAACGTTGCCCCGGGTGCTCCTCCCCAGGGGGTCGACATGAACGCGTAATTCAAAGCGGGCCAGTGATTGATTCCCACCGCGCCGTATTTCAGCTTCCCGATGCACCGTTCAAGCGTTGCTTGTTCTGATTTGCGAAAGTCAGCGGGAACCGTCATCGTCGCACATAAGGTCCCCCAGACATCCCGGTTCACAAATTCCACCGCCTGCTCCAGAAATTCCGCAGCAGACGCTGCTTGTAATGCTGTCTCTGCACAGACACAAACGAAAGATTCTTCCTGAAACAGCTGAGGCGACTGAGCAGGATCAGTATCGCGCATCAGTTTCCAGGGCAGATACTCACTGTCGTCAGGATCAGAACCGGCAAAACGCCGCCAGCGCTCGGCTGCCCCTGGATAATAGGCATAACGTCGCGGAATCTGCTGCAGCTTCTGCTCAATCATCGTCATGAACCGATCCCGATCCGGCCAGTCTGCAGAGGTAACGATGACCTTGGTCGCCAGACAGTTAAAGGAGGCATTGTTCACAATCGAAGCCGCGATGTTTTCCGCCTGAAACTGCAACTGACGTTCTGAATATTTACCGGGAACAACAATCCAGGGAGAGACATTGCCCAGCTCACTGGTCACGGGAATCTGTAGACGGGGCTGATGACTCGCTTTTCGGGTACGGCATTCCTCCGGATCACTGCCCCACACAATCGCATCATGTGTCTGTGTCGAACCGGTGATATGAATCCGGTCGATCGCTGCATGGTCAACCAGATAAGCCCCTGCTGCTGCTCCCCCGTCGACGATCCTGAGCAACCCCGCAGTGATCAGCGGCGCAAACGATCGTTCGAACACTGGTTTGAGATACGCATTCACCGGATTCATCTTCAACAGCACCCGCTCGCCATCCTGCAACACTTTAGTTAACACATCGGTCGCAGGAATCGCAGAAACGTTTCCCGCCCCCAGCACGAGAGTCAGTGGTGATGCTTTTGTTTCAGCAGGTTCGAAACCGGTCAGATCGAACAGGTTCTCCGCGCTGATCTCCTCGCGCAACCAGGCCTCTGCGGACAGTCCAAAGAACACCAGAGAATCATAAATCCCCGCAGTCGGAAACACGGGGACGCGAAGCGGCGCTCCTGGTTTTGCGATCGGCGATCCCGGTAACCGCGGCCGACCTGCCGCTTGAATCGCTTTGAGACTGGTCAACAACACTCGTAGAAACCGGGCCACCGAAACCGGTCCTGCCAGAACTTCTTCTGCGCAGGTCGTGCTCTCCCTTGGGATTCGCTTCGCTTCACAAGCCAGATCAGCCCAGTCTCTGGCTGCCTGGGACAGACAAGACAGACACTGCGCGGTCAACTCGATTCGGCGGGCAACAGACAGACCAGCCCCACTCCGGCTGGTTTCCGCCAGTTCATCCAAAGCCTGATCCAGCTCAGGCTGATCTACTTTTGTCGCGTGTTGCTGATGCAGGATCGTTGTCTCCCCGTTGAACCGGAGAAATTCCACTCTTCGAATCACACTGACTCGAAACCGGAGACATGATTTCATGAAATGACATGGATAACCGGTAACGTTACCGTTACAATTACCTGAATCCTAAACCCGCCTCATCTGGATTTCAACAAAAATCTGAAAAATCACCTGTCCTGCACGAGCACAGGAAATTCGATGGCAAAATCGAAGCTGCCTGACTTCAGAATCCGTGGGAGTGATACTTCTGACTCCGTTCGTATTGTGAGCCGCCATGAGTTCGAGTGAAACCGAAAAGATCCCTGCTAAAAAAGAGATCAGTTCACAGGATGCGATCCTCAAGGCAGCCATCGCAGAATTTGCGGAGCGAGGCGTGGAGGGTGCCCGGATCGAAGCCATCGCCAGAGAGGCGAAATTCAATAAATCGCTGATTTACCGCTATTTTAACGACAAACAGGGTCTGTTCGAAGCAGCTCTGCAAAGCAAACTCGAAGAACGAAACGAGAGCGTTGCAAAAATCCCCAAAGAGATTTCCGAAGTTCTGCAGTTCTATTTTAAGGAAAACCTGCGCGACCAGAATTACGTGCGGGTCCTGCTCAATGAAGCACAGCAGAACCAGGGGGAACCGCTCATCGACGATGCCTGGCGAAGGGAATACTACCACAACCATATTGAGCGGCTGAAGCAGGCACAGACAGCGGGAGAACTCTCTGATGAGCTGGATCCGGTCTGTCTGATGCTGATCTTCACGGCTCTGGTCTTTTTCCCCGCCACGCTGCCTCAGCTGGCACAATTAATTTCCGGCCACAAAGTCGACTCGGACGCATTTCAGACAATCTGGAGCAACTGCCTGCGGACCCTCACCAGACTGCTGCAACCAGACAATCTCGATTCCGTTTAGACGCTCAACTGCAACGAAACGTAAACTAATTAAAATATTACACTTACAGAAAACACTCTAAAAAACGCACTATAATCAGACATCAACATCTGAAATCAAGGGCGTGCACTCGCTGAGAGTCCCCGTTCTTTCGGAATTCTGTTGAATTTAGACCAACGTCCGACGCTCATGAGACGTAATAGTTTCTACTGGACTCTGGAAACAGGGTAAAAGTCTCTGCATCGTATTTTTTAAAGCGATCACTGACAGACAGTTGGAAAGGAATCTCCTGGAAATGTCACCTTGTCCTGTTTTCTCTGATCCTATAATATCAAGCGGCTGACATTAGTGAGTTTCTGGATGACTTCAGTTCTCTCTAACGGTTTTTCTATATCACTTCCAATCCAAGCAACGGACGAAACTTATGAAGTTAAATCCTCCCTCAAAAGCAGCCTCTGCTCTCAGTCTTTGTATGGTTCTCCTTCTGGGAACCGCGATTTTCGCGCAGCAGGCGACAGTCTCTGATACAGCCAGTGATTCGACCACAGCCAAACGGGTCTGTGCGATGGTCAGCCGCTTCCACATCAGCGGCAAACCGATCAATGATGAAATTTCTCAGAAACTGATGAAACGTTTCATCAAACAACTCGATCCACAAAAGCTGTACTTTTACCAGTCAGATATTGAGGGTTTCGAAAAAGACAAAACTCAGCTGGATGACAAACTGGCTGTCGGTGATGTCAACTTTGCTTACGAGTCTTTTGATCTGTACCTGAAACGTCTTCAGGAGCGGATGGATTACGCTCAACAGCTGGTCGATGTCGACCACGACTTCACCGTTGATGAATCGATTATCGTCGACGCCAAGGAACAGGACTTTGCTAAAGATCAGACCGAGATGAATGAACGCTGGAGAAAGCGTGTCAAATACGATCTGTTGAATCTGATGCTCGAAGACACCAAGCTCGAAGAAGCACGCGAGCAGTTACACAAGCGTTATCACAATAACCTGCGAACGATGGCTCAGACTGAAAAATCTGAGAAGCTGGAAATGTACCTGAGTGCTCTGACACACTGTTTTGATCCTCACTCCAGCTACATGTCTCCCCAGACACTGGAAGATTTCCGGATTAGCATGGAACTCAGCCTGGACGGCATCGGAGCCGCTCTGCGTTCTGAAGACGGTTTCACAGTCGTTGCCGAAATCGTACCCGGCGGTGCCGCTGATGCTGATGGACGCCTGAAAGCGGGTGACAAAATTGTCGCTGTCGCTCAGGAAGATGGCGAATTTGTTGATGTCGTCGAAATGAAACTCAGCAAAGTGGTTCGCTACATCCGTGGAAAACGCGGTACCATCGTGCAACTGCGGGTTAAAAAAGAAAAGAACAACGCCGTTGAAACCTATGAGCTGACTCGCAAGAAAATCGAGCTAAGCACATCGGAAGTCAAAGGCAAAATTATCGAAACCGGTGAACGGCTTCCGGGTAAAACCGGCCGTATCGGCGTGATCAGCATCCCCTCATTCTATCGCGATTTCCGTGGTGCACAGCGGGGTGATGAAAACTTCAAGAGTACCGCTCGCGATGTTCGCAAAGTACTGTATGACTTCCGCGATCAGGGTGGCGTTGATGGCGTCGTCGTCGACCTGCGGTTCAACGGTGGTGGTGCTCTCAGCGAAGCCATCGAAGTTTCCGGACTGTTTGTTGATGAAGGACCGGTTGTTCAAGTCAAACAGATGGACGGCGAACGAAAAATCCACAGTGATGTTGAACCTGGTGCCGTCTACACGGGACCTCTGGTAGTGGTCTGTAATCGACTCTCAGCATCCGCTTCTGAAATTTTCGCAGGCGTGATCAAAGACTACAAACGTGGTCTGATCATCGGCGATACTACGACACACGGTAAAGGCACCGTGCAGAATGTGATGCCCGTCAGCAACCAGATGTTCTCCTTCCTGCGAGGTCAGGATCTGGGTGCACTGAAACTGACCATCAACCAGTTCTACCGCGTCAACGGTGACAGTACTCAGAACCGGGGCGTTCGCTCTGACATTGTACTCCCTTCACTGATTGACAATATGGACCTGGGGGAATCCTTCCTGGACGATGCCATGGAATTTGACCAGACAGAAGTAGCTCAGTTCGCTCCTGTCGGTCTGGTGAATCCACAGATTCTGGATCAGTTGAAACAGTCCAGCTCAAAACGAATTGTTGCAGACAAGGATTTCAAAGAAACTCAAGAAGAAATCGACAAATATCTGCAGAAGAAAAACCAGAAAACCATCTCTTTGAATGAAGCGGTTCGACGCAAAGAACTGAATACCGACAAAGAGAAGGAAGAAAAGAAAAAGGAAGAAGAAAAGAAAGACGCAGCCGACAAGGATATCTTCAAAAAGGATTACTACAACGATGAAATCCTGAACATCACTGTCGATTACATGAACGTGCTCAAGAACATGAATACCGTTCAGCGTTAATCCTGCTTCAACAACAAACTGATTCCCCCCTTAACTCCGGTCTCTGATTTCAGAGGCCGGAGTTTTTTTATTTCCCTTTCCTGTTACTGCCTGCAGCGGACCGGCAGTGTGTAGAACCATAACAACTTGTTTGGCTATAATCAGAACTGAAATCTGCATCCATGATTCCTACCCAGGTTCCGCTATGCCAAACGCACATGATCTCCCCTGCTACAATCCACAACAGACGTACGAGTGGAACTACGAGCATGCTCCCGCCCCCATCATTCAGGAAGTCTCCTCATTCCCGGGCTCGTGGTCATTTTGCGGCCTGCCTGTCCCCTCTCCGCTGGGAATCCCCGCCGGTCCTTTATTAAATGGAAAATGGGTCCTGTATTATGCCAGCCTCGGCTTTGATGTGCTGACCTACAAAACCGTACGCTCCTCATCCCGTGCCTGCTATCCCCTGCCCAACCTGCAACCGGTGCAGACATCTTCTCTCGATGGGAGTGAAACCGCCGTGAAGTTGTCAGCAGAAATGCAGGGGAGCTGGGCAGTCTCTTTTGGCATGCCATCCGCTGACCCTGATCTCTGGCGTCGCGATGTTGAACAGACCCGCAAGCAGTTGCCGAGTGAAAAACTGCTCTCCGTCTCTGTCGTCGGCAGCCTGCAACCTGACTGGTCACTGGAAGACCTGGCCGATGATTATGCACGCTGTGCGAAGTGGGCCATCGAAAGTGGTGCCGACTGTATCGAAACCAATTTCTCCTGCCCGAATGTCTGCACACGCGATGGCCAGCTCTACCAGCAGCCCGAGGCGGCAACACTCGTAGCCCGTCGCGTCAAAGCGGTTACCGGAACGGTTCCCTATCTGATCAAAATTGGTCACCTGTCACAAAAAGCGGACGCGCAAGCGTTTCTCCAGGCCGTGCTCCCCTTCGCTGATGGCATCGTCATGACCAACAGTGTGGCGACCACGGTTGTCGATGATCAGGGTACTCCCCTCTTCTCGGGAGAACAGCGGGGCATATGTGGTGCCGCGACAAAACAGGCATCACTGAATCAGCTGCGTCTGTTTGCTGAACTGATCTCTGAACTCTCTGCCGGGCAATCTCGCCCCGATCTGATTTCCTGTGGCGGCATCAGTTCTGCCGGCGATGTACGGGAGTTTCTGGCTGCCGGTGCCAAAGCCACCCATCTGGCGACAGCAGCCATGTGTGACCCTCTGATTGCCTGCCAGATTCGCAATGAATGGGCTGCTGCCTGCTGACGGTTCCCGATCAACGCCAACTGACGCATAATATTTCGCTTGCGCCAGCGTTTTTTCTGAATCGCCCGGTTTGTCGCTCGACCAGCAACGACAGGTACCGTAAGATGAGGGCATGAATGCCATTGTCGTCAAAAACCTGGAAAAAACCTACAAAGTCTACCAGAAAAATGAGGGCGTCTTTGCCTCAATCAAGGGACTGTGGAGGCGCGACTATAAAACAGTTCATGCTGTTTCCGATGTCAGTTTTGCCATTGAACAAGGCGAAATCGTGGCCTTTCTCGGACCGAATGGTGCCGGAAAGACGACCACACTCAAGCTGCTTTCCGGTCTAATCTTCCCTTCCGCTGGAGAAGCTACGGTACTGGGTCATGTCCCCTGGAAGCGGGAAAACGAATACCGACGCCGTTTTTCACTGGTGATGGGCCAGAAAAATCAGCTCTGGTGGGATTTGCCGGCTCAGGAATCCTTTCGTCTGCATAAAGAGATTTACCGCATCGATCCGCAGCAGTACGAACGCCGCATCGATGAGCTGACCAGCCTGCTTGAAGTCCGCCACCTGATCGGTCAACCGGTACGGGAACTTTCACTGGGAGAGCGGATGCGGATGGAGCTGATCGCCGCTCTGCTGCATAAACCGGACGTGCTGCTCCTGGATGAACCTACAATCGGCCTGGACGTCGTTTCGCAGCGCCGTGTGCAGGAGTTTCTGAAATATTACCAGATCGAACAGAAAACCACCGTGGTGCTGACCAGTCACTATATGAAAGATGTAGAGGCCCTCTGCAAACGGGCCATTATCATCAATCAGGGGCAGATTAAACATGACGGCCCGCTCAGTGACATTCTGGATCGGTTCAGCAACTATAAAATCATGGACGTGCAGTTTGATGGCGACGACATGCCACGCGACTTTTCACAGTGGGGAGAAGTCATCGAAAATGAAGCCCCCCGCGTGAAGCTGAAAGTACCTCGTAACAAAATACCGGAAATCCTCTCGAACCTCCTTTCCAAGTATCGCATTCTGGATGTGGGAGTGCAGGAGAGACCCCTTGAAGAAGTGATCGCAGAGGTATTTACCGAACAGAAAAGTGATGCCCGGAGTCTGCATGACGAACAGAGTGTCCTGCAGTCTGCCTCTGACTAAATCCGTCCTCTCTTGATTGGGATTTCTCCCCTGTTGATAACAGCCTTATGATTGCCAGCCTGCGAACTCACTGGATTATTCTCAAAACCTCGATCGAGGAACGCCTCGTGTATCGGGGAGACTTCGTCTTTGCCACATTCGTCCGCTTCCTCCCCATCGTCACACAGATTTTTCTCTGGGGGGCCATCTACGGAATCTATTCGACGAAACCAGTCGCTTCCATCAAAGGCTACAACTATAACGAAATGGTGGCCTACTATCTGCTGGTGATGGTCGGTCGTGCCTTCTCCAGCATGCCCGGGCTCGCCAATGGGATCGCCAATGATGTTCGGGATGGAACGATCAAAAAATATCTCATTCAGCCCATCGACATGCTGGGCTACCTGTTCTGGGCCCGCATGGCGCATAAGCTGGTTTATTACATGGTCGCGATCGGCCCGTTCATTCTGCTCTTCTATCTCTGCCGCGAATACTTCAGCGGCTGGCCAGATGCATTTACGATTACCGCCTGGGTCATATCCCTGTTGATGGCTTTTCTCGTCGGCTTTTTAATTGAATCCCTGATCGGCCTGATTGCATTCTGGTTTCTGGAAGTCAGTTCGCTGATCTTTATCTATATGATGCTCAACTATTTTCTTTCCGGGCACATGATTCCCCTCGACCTGTTTCCGGAACCCTTGAGCAGCTGGATGCAGATGCTCCCTTTCAAGTACCTGGCCTATTTCCCGGGAACGGTCATCCTGGGTAAATATACCCATCAGGAACTGATTTTCGAATTGTCTATTGAAGTCGTCTGGATCATCATCCTGTTTTCTCTAAATCGCATTGCCTTTCAACGAGGCATCCGCCGTTACAGTGCCTTTGGTGGCTAAACCCTCGAAATTCAGGGAGGAACGGCCTTCATGAACTATTAATATCAGCTGAAATCCGCCTGTTTTCAGCCGATTCGCGCTCTGGACCTGCCAACTTTCGGTTTTCCCCCTTAGACGAATCCCGGCTGTTCTGCTAAAATAATCACAAAGGGTTCAGGGCACTTTCCTCACAAGTGTCAGTTTGTTGAACGAGAGGCTCTTCTCCCTCCCTGGATGACGAACTTGTTTCGCCTGTTCGTGTCCAGTCTATGTACCCGCCTGCTGCCTCACTTACGAAATAGACAACAGTCATGAGATCCGATCCCGCCGGTCAGTTTTCTGTTTTCGAAGATGCAGGCAGACACTGGCAGTCACCAGAACTTTCTGGTCCTGAATACGTCAATATGTCCTAACACTAATCAATCAAATGTCTATTACCCCCATTATCCCCACCGATGAAGAGGAACCCATATACAATCGGTTGTTCTGGCTCTGCTATCTGGCAAATGTCATGCTGGTTACCGCAAATGCCATTACGTTCCGCTTTGCAGATCTGATCACCTATCTCGGGGGAACTGAAGAGCTTGTCGGCGATATCGTTGGTTGTGGCGTCTTCGTCGCTCTGATTGCCCGCTTCTTTCTGGGACAGGGTATCGACCGTTATGGAGTCCGTCGTCTCTGGGCACTCTCCGCCGTCATCTTTGTCATCGGCACAGGGGGTATGACAGTCTGCAGGTCGCTGGGTTGGGAAATATTTGCCTTACGCATGTGCTTTGCCACAGGCATTGCCGGAATGTTTACCTGCTCTGTGGTCCATATCCAGCAGAAAGTTCCGCAACACCGCCGTACAGAAGTCATTGGCAGTCTCGGCAGCAGTGGATTTGTCGGCATGATCCTGGGAACTCAGACCAGTGACTGGATGCTCCGCTCGTTTCCCCCTGGAAATGCCCAGTTTTATGCGTTGTTCGGTATCCCGGCTTTTCTGGGCCTCTGTTACTTCGCGATCGTGATATATGTCACCAGTAATGACATTCACCGCAGACCCAAAGTCACACCGGCCGCCCATCAGCTGTTATTCCGTTACTGGCCCGGACAGGTCGTCGTCGTTGCCATCATGATGGGACTCAGTTTTACCGTCATCAGCGTCTTTCTGACACGATTCGTCTCCCAGAAAGATCTCGGCGGGATCGGCACCTTCTTCGCCGGTTATGCGGTCTCTGCGTTTTTCATTCGTATCTTGACCAGGCGCTGGGGCGAAACGGTGGGCCGGAATAAAATGATCACCCTCGGCCTGATGGGACATGCCATCGGACACACGATTCTGCCATCCATTACTCAGGAATGGCAGTTGATTGGCCCTTCCATTCTGTGTGGTTTTGGACACGCCCTGCTCTTCCCGGCGGTTGTTTCACTGGGAACCGAATCATTTCCCCGTCACTACCGGGGAACGGGAACCACAATTGTACTTGGCTTTTTTGATGCCGGAGCCATCATTTTTGCCCCCATTTTGGGAAGCATCATTGACCGCTGGGGGTTTACTCCGATGTTCTACACCTCGGCTTCTGTGATGACGCTGACCGCCACTGTTTACACACTGACGGCCAATCACAGCCTGAGTAAAGATATCGCTGTTCCGCAGCAACAGGAGCTTTGTACGACCCTTGAGGAAGCCATCGATTAACGCACTCCATAAGGAGCGTCATTCGATAACCAGGATTCAGATCACTTTAACGGATGACCCCGGATTCGAGATCTTTCACGACTTCCGCCAGTACAGCAGGATCTTCTGATTTGAGAACATGATCAATGCGTGAGGCGGGAACGTTGAGTCGCTCCATCAGTTCCTGTGCTTTTTCCCAGAGCTTGGCTTTTTTCTTGCCTTCTGTCAGAAACAGATTGGTACATAGCTCAGAAAGTCGCTGTTGATCAATCGAATCCCGATTGTCGTAGTAACGTTTGATCACATCTTTTTGATAATTTGAATATTCGGCCATCTGAAAAACTCGACTCCTCTGTGATCAATTTTCCACTCAAAAACGGGTTTTAGAAAACCTGGCTGGCAGGTTCAACTGAGATATAGAAGACTTTTATCGGTTTGAAAGTTCCCGATTCTGACTAAAATTTAAACTCTGACGCAACAAATTGAAATGATTGATTTTATGCATCCCACCCCTAAAAAGGGAACGGAAAAAACCGGGAGGACTTAAAAGAGCCTCTCAGACCAGAGAATCTCCAAATTAATGTCAAATTCGCACTCCCACACCAACACATTTATCGTAAAATACCCAATACATAAAAATATCGTAATTTACCTGAATTAAAAATAAGCGCAACCAGGTTTTTGGACGATAAGACATCATACAGTATTCATACCAAATAGCCGAAGTTCTGATAAGTTGACTCACCAAATTTCTGGGAGTAACATTTTATGCGTTCTCAGCAGTATCTAATGTAACCTCTATCTGCTACTTACCACTGTTTGATTTATCTATTAGAAAAAGTGCTGATAGTTCATAAGTCCGGAGCGAAACGTGTCCGTCACACAATTTACTGAGCAGGAATTAAAGGATCTCGAAGAAAAAACGACGATTCCTCGTTTTTTATTCTTACCCCTTGGATTGATAGGACTCTGGTGCCTGGCTGTCTACTGGCCAAGCCAGGCGATTGGCTGGCAGGTTTTCTGGACGCTGTTTACTTCCTACTGCCTCTTCTGCTGGACCAGCTGTTTTCACGAATGCTCTCATCACACACTGTCTGGTTCCAAAAACGCCAGTATCTGGCTGGGACGAATTCTGGGAACCGCGATGTTTGTGCCTTATACCGTTTACCGGGAAAGCCACATTCGCCATCACGCCTATCTGAATAAGCCCAGTGACTGGGAACTCTGGCCTTATTCCGACCCGAATACATCACTGCGTTTCCGCAGAGTCTTTATCTGGTTCGACCTCGTTATGGGTCTGTTTATGGCCCCTTACATTTATGGACGCATCTTCTGGCATAAAGATTCCCCCCTCACTGATCCCAAAGTCCGTCGCACGATTCGCTATGAGTATGCAGCCATCGTTCTGTTCTGGGGCTCTGTATTGGGTCTGTGTGCGTATTATGATGCTCTGTGGGGCCTGCTGCGAGTCTGGTTCCTGCCTCACTATCTGGCGGGAATTTATCAGAACACCCGGAAATTCACCGAACATCTGGGAATGAGCAGTTATGACCCCATGCTGGGAACCCGTACTGTTGTCGGTTCCAATCTGATCACAAAGCTCTGCACCTACTTCAATTTTGATATCTTTGTACATGGTCCGCATCACCGTCATCCACGCATCGCTCATAACCTGCTGCTGCAGAAGATGGATGATTATCAGGAAAAGAACCCGGAAGTCAAATATCCTGTCTTCACAACCTACTGGGGTGCGATCATCGATATGGCTCCTGCCTTCTTCTATAAGCCTGGTGTGGGCATGAATGCCGGTGCACCACCACCAGCCAAAGAAAAGAAGCAGATCGACAACTTCGTGCAGGACGTTGCCAAAGAAGTCATTGCCGACGATGACCTCGTTACCAAACAGGCTGATTAATCTCGATCTGGCCTGATTGAATTAACGTCGAAACAGGGCAAAGTCAGTAGATATCTACGACAAAAGTGCGCACGCAGAGCCCCTGTGAGAGCTCACTCATTTGCAGTTTCTTAACTGTCGCGTTTATAAAACGGCAGTTCGGTCACTTTTGCAGGAAATCGTGTGCCTCGGATATCCGCTTCCAGGATCAGGCCTGTTTCGGCGAATCCAGCTTCTACGTATGCCATCCCGATTGGCAGATCCAGAGTGGGTGAGAAAGAACCGGATGTGACGATTCCCACCTGCTGATCTCCGGAGAACAGCAGTGAACCTTCCCGGGCTGCCCGCTTTCCTTCGAGGGTAAAGCCGATGCGGACCTTCCGATCGTCCCGCGCTTTAGCAGCAATCAGAGCCTCTTTCCCGACGAAATCAGCCGCCTTCAGTTTGACAGCGAAATTCAGGCCGGCGGTAAAAGGATCCGTCGCTTCGTCCAGTTCATGGCCGTAGAGTGGCATCGCTGCTTCCAGCCGCAGAGTATCCCGGCATCCCAGCCCGGCGGGAATCAAGCCTGCAGACTCTCCATCGGCGATCAATCGCTCCCAGAGTGCCGCTCCCTCTGACTGGTCGAGCACCACTTCGAAACCGTCTTCGCCGGTGTAACCCGTGCGACTGACCAGGGCATCAATGCCCATGACCTTGGTTTCAATCCCGTAATAATATTTGATTTCGCTCAGTTCAGCTTCCGCCAGCGGATTCAGAATTCCCAGAGATTCCGGTCCCTGTAAGGCCAGCATGAATTTCTCTCGAGTCTGATCTTCTATCTGCACATCAAAGCCGCTGCGCTGCTGTTCAATCCAGTCCACAATTTTCAGACGATTGGAAGCATTCACTACCAGCATATAAAAATCGGAGAAGCGATACACCAGCACGTCGTCCAGGATACCACCTGACTCATTCGTCACCAGCGAATAGCGAATCTGTCCCGGCTTGAGTGACTCCACACTGTTCGTCAGCAGATAATCGAGGAAGCGGCACGCATCGGGACCGGTGAAAAACAGCCGTCCCATATGGGCAATATCAAACAGCCCCGCTGCATTGCGAACCGCATGATGTTCTGTGGTGATGTTGGAATAGAGCAAAGGCATTTCCCAGCCCGCAAAATCAACCATACGGCCACCATGGTCGACATGCCACTGATGACAGGCAGTATATAACAAAGAATCAGACACAGATTTCTCTCTTCTCTATTGGCTGTTACTGACGAATTGAATCATAGAAAACAGGCGATATTCGCCGATGATCACGAGGCCCATCTATTGTGGAAGCTCCGATGGAATCTCGCAATCAACACACTCCGGGAATCTGAAATTTCCCGGACTCTTTCAATATAAAAAAAAGCGAGGCCGGCAATGAAGCAGACCTCGCTTTCCTGTATCTGATTGAAAATCAATCGCCGCTTATTCCTTCGAGCAGAGTTTGGCTCGCAGGTATTCGCGATTCAGGCGGGCGATGTTCGAAACCGAAATCTCGGCAGGACACGCGGCCTGGCATTCTTCCGTATTCGTGCAGTTACCAAACCCTTCCAGATCCATTTGTGCCACCATGTTCTGAACACGACTGGATCGCTCCGGCTTACCTTGAGGCAGCGTTGACAGGTGTGAAACCTTGGCAGAAACGAACAGCATCGCTGATGCATTCTTACAGGCCGCCACACAGGCACCACAGCCAATGCAGGCGGCAGCGTCCATCGCGGTCTCCTGGACCTGCGCAGGTACGGGGATCGCGTTTGCCTCGGGAGCATTACCGGTACTGACCGAGATAAAGCCCCCTTTCTCGATAATGCGATCAAAGGCACTGCGGTCGACCACCAGGTCACGCACGACCGGAAATGCCTGAGCACGCCAGGGCTCGACCACAATCGTGTCGCCGTTTTTGAAACGTCGCATATGCAGCTGACAGGTGGTGGTACCTGTATCCGGTCCGTGTGCCTGACCGTTAATCATCAGGCTGCACATCCCACAGATTCCTTCGCGGCAGTCATGGTCAAAGGCGATCATCTCTTCACCTTTGGCATGCAGCTGCTCATTCAGAACGTCCAGCATTTCCAGAAATGACATATGCGTCGAAATTCCGGTCAGCTTGTATTCAACATATTTGCCCAAGGCATCAGCGCCGGGCTGCCGCCACACTCTGAGCGTCAGATCCAGTGTCTCGCTCATTATTTATAACTCCTCGTTGCCAGAGGTACTTCGACAAATTCTAAATGCTCACGGTGTTCCACAGGCTCATTGCCCACTCCCGTGAATTCCCAGGCTGCCACGTGACAGAAATTCTCATCGTCGCGAAGCGCCTCATTTTCAGGTGTCTGGTGTTCTTCACGAAAATGACCGCCGCAGGATTCTTCCCGCACCAGTGCATCTCGCACCATCAACTCACCAAATTCCAGGAAGTCGGCCAGACGACCGGCGTGTTCCAGGTTCTGATTCAACTGCTCACCCTGACCGATCACTTTGATGCTCGACCAGAACTCATCCCGCAGATCGCGAATCTTACCCATCGCGGTTTCCAGGCCCTGCCGCTCGCGGGACATGCCACAGTAGTCCCAGAGGATGTGTCCCAGTTCGCGATGGATGCTGTCTGAAGAACGGGTTCCCTGTACTCCCAGAATCTTTGCATTCCGATCCTGGGCATTCGCCATGGCTTCCTGAAACGCTTCATCATCCGTCGAAACGGATGGCAGATTCTGCGACCCCAGATAATTCCCCGTGGTATAAGGAGCCACAAAGTAACCATCAGCCAGCCCCTGCATCAGAGCGGAAGCCCCCAGGCGGTTGGCACCGTGATCGGAGAAGTTGGCTTCGCCCAGTACAAACAGACCGGGGATCGTACTCTGCAGATGATAGTCCACCCACAGCCCGCCCATTGTATAATGCACGGCAGGATAAATACGCATGGGAACCTGATAAGGATCTTCGCCGGTAATCTTGTGGTACATGTGGAAGAGGTTGCCGTACTTGGCTTCAATCACATGCCGTCCGTCGCGGGCAATCGCATCCCGGAAGTCCAGGAAGACCGCCTGACCCGATGAACCCACTCCGTAACCGGCATCACAGCGTTCCTTCGCGGCACGGGAGGCCACGTCACGGGGCACCAGGTTACCGAATGCCGGATAACGTCGTTCGAGGTAGTAATCCCGTTCGCTGTCCGGAATCTCATTTCCACGCCGTTTGTCATCAGCTGACTGTGGCACCCAGACCCGACCATCGTTGCGGAGACTTTCACTCATCAGCGTCAGCTTGGACTGATAATCGCCACTCACCGGGATACACGTTGGATGGATCTGTGTGTAACAGGGATTCGCAAAGAAGGCCCCCCGTTTATGACATCGCCAGGCTGCGGTTACATTGGAACCTTTAGCGTTCGTCGACAGATAGAATGCGTTTCCATAACCGCCAGTACACAACAGCACGCAGTCGGCTGCATATTTTTCAAACTCACCGGTAATCAGATTACGAACGATGATCCCGCGAGCGACGCCATCAACCTTGACCAGATCCAGCATTTCCCGTCGCGGATACAGCTTCACACGTCCGGTTCCCACCTGTCGCATCAGGGCACTGTAGGCTCCCAGCAGCAGCTGCTGTCCGGTTTGACCGCGGGCATAAAAGGTTCGCGAGACCTGGGCTCCACCGAATGAACGGTTTGCCAGAGTTCCGCCATAATCGCGGGCGAAAGGAACCCCCTGTGCCGCACACTGGTCGATGATGTTATTACTCACCTGCGCCAGGCGATGCACGTTGGCTTCGCGGCTGCGGAAGTCTCCCCCTTTGACGGTATCGTAAAACAGTCGCCAGACACTGTCGCCATCGTTGGGATAGTTCTTGGCAGCGTTGATCCCCCCCTGGGCGGCGATACTGTGTGCACGCCTGGGAGAATCCTGAAAGCAGAAGGACTGGACCTGATAGCCCAGTTCCGCCAGGGACGCCGCAGCGGAAGCGCCGGCGAGCCCCGTCCCGACTACGATGATTTTTTTCTTCCGTTTGTTCGCCGGGTTAACCAGCTTCATTTCCTTCTTGCAACGATCCCACTTCTCGGCCATCGGCCCTTCAGGAACTCGAGAATTTAAAACCGTACTAGCCGCCTCGGCCATGATCTAAACCTTCACAACGGAAACTGTTGAACTATAAAAAATGCATGAATCCAAACAGAGCTGAAACTCAGACATCAATGAATAAATAATCCCCAAATGGGCAGACTGGCGAAACCAATGGCAATCACTGCTGCAAACAGAATTGCCAGTTTTTTAATGAAAGGTGTGTACTTCGGATGATTCATACCTAGCGACTGGAACGCACTCCAGAACCCGTGGGATAAGTGGAACCCGAGAATGATCGTCCCCAGGATATAGATGACCGCACTCCAGCTGCCCAGCACCTGAACAATAATCGTATACGGCTCTGCTTCCACAACACCTTCAGGAGTCTCTACAGAGTAACTCACTGCGGGGTTCATATGCAGTTTCATATCGATCATATGGATGATCAGAAAAAACAGGATGATCGAACCGGAAATAAACATCCAGGAACTGGTTCGCCCCATCGGGGTCTTTCCAAAGAAAGAGGGGGGTTCTTCGATCTTACTCTGTCGTTCCTGATAGCTGATCTGCCGTGCCTTGCGATTATCACTGGTCAGTTTGAATGCCAGAGCAATATGGGCGAACAGCAGCAGAAACAATCCGACTTCTGCGACAGGCAGCAGCATCATGCTGTGCAGTTCATGGGCATATTTGTTGTAGGCATCGGCTCCCACATAGACGAGTAGATTTCCCGCCAGATGTACCACGAGAAAGCCACAGAGTAAAAGTCCGGTAATCCCCATCACGAACTTCTGCCCCAGCGAAGACGACAGTAATGTCATCATCCATTTTGTCGCTGATTTTCCGCCGGTGGAGGGAGAGGGTTGCTGTTTCTCAGCTGATTTCGTCACCATAATCCAGCTCTCACATGGATGCTCACAGGCACCCCATGAATAAGATTGTGATAAATAATTTGAATAAGAGTCACTGACTGCCAGTCACTCGTCTGGCCCTGATTGAGAAAGCCGTCTGGCTGATTCTCAATGAGAGACTTTACTTAAGTTATTATATTTTTTTACCTTCGAACATCAATCATTACATAATTATAAACTTGGATGCTTTTATGAAATTTAAGGTTTTGTAGAAGCGAATCCATTATTTTCAAGGGGCACTCTGTACTCTCAACAGATCTGATTCCCGTAAAGTGAGTTCCTCTCCTCGAAACAGATCGTTCTGCACTATTACATCGGTTGCCTGAGCGTTGTTCTTCGTCCCGCTTGATCAATTGCAGTTTATTTTCTCTTTTTCTTTCTGGTCTTCTTTGATTTGGCCTTACGCACACTCTCTTTCTTTTTTGACTTCGCGGTCCCTTTTGAGGCCCGCTTCCCGGGTGCACCAGATCCCTGCTTTTTCGTATTTCCGTACTGTTTGGGGCGAGGCAGGCGAAAATCCAGCTCGCGCCGGTCCAGATCGATCTTCTCGACTTCGACCGTCAACAGATCCCCCACACGATATTCCACACCAGTTCGTTCTCCCACGATACTGAATTTTGGAACATCCTGATGGAAATAATCATGTTTCCCCAGACGACTGATGTGCAACAGACCTTCCACAGGCACATCCGTTCCCCTGCAGAACATGCCAAAGGTTTCCACACCGGTAATCATCGTTTCCAGCGTCCGGATATTGTTATCGATCATCCAGGTCAGCAGTTTGACTTTGGTCAGTTCCCGTTCGGCCGATTCCGCACGACGCTCCCGTAACGAAAGTTCATGTCCCAGCTGACGCAGCCCCTGCGGGCTCTGCCCTTTTCCTTTATCCGGCCGCTCCAGGATTTCATCGATCATGCGATGGATCGTCAAATCGGGATAGCGACGAATCGGACTGGTGAAGTGGCAATAATGATCGACGGCTAACGCATAATGCCCTAACTCTTCATCGGTATATTCCGCCTGCTTCAGACTCCTGAGCATCGCGTAATTAATCGCCTGCTCTAACGGTGATCCATGGACCTCATTGATCAGCTTCTGCAGATCTTTGCGGCTTTGAACCTTATTCAGGGTAAACCCGAGTGCATTCGCGAATTCAGCAAAAGCGATCTGACGCGGCATTTCCGGCGAAGGATGAACACGACGCAGAAAACGTAATCCACGATCATTGAATGCTTCTGCGATCGAAATATTGGCAGCCAGCATGAATTCTTCAATGATCTGATGACTCTCATCATGCTCGCGCTCGACGGCACCGGTCACACGATGCTTGTCATCAAAGGTCAGTTTGACCTCGGCCAGATGTAATTCCAGAGCGCCGGCGGAAAAACGGCGTGCCCGCAACATCATCGCCAGCTGGTACATGTTTTTCAGCAGATCACGCACTTCCGCTGAAACGCTGTTCCCTCCGTCATCCTCATCCTTGATAATCGGCAATACCTCTTCATAGGCAAACCGCTGCTTCACTTTGATAGCTGTGTTGGCGAATTCCGTATGAACGGGAATCCCTTCAGGAGTGAACTCAATGAAAGCTGATTTGGTAAACCGGACCTGCCCTTCCTGCAGACTGGCCAGGCCGTTGGAAATGATCTCCGGCAACATCGGAATGACTCTGCCGGGCAGATAAACACTGGTCCCGCGCTGCTTGGCCTCCCGATCCAACAGCGAGCCCTCTTTGACGAAGTGGGCTACATCGGCGATATGCACTCCCAGCAGCCAGTGTCCTTTTGCATCGCGCGAAAGAGAAATGGCATCATCGAAATCTCGCGCGTCCACAGGATCGATGGTCACAATCGTTTCCCTGGTCAGGTCACGTCGATTCCCGAGTTTCGTCTCATCAAACAGGCTGGCCTGTTCGCGTGCTTCTGCCAGTACTGCTTCCGGAAATTCAAGGGGAATCCCAAACTCATAAATGATCGACAGCAGGTCGACCCCGGGCTTCCCATGTGGCCCGAGCACTTTGGCAATCACTCCCTGGCCCAGGTAATTTTTGGACGGAAAATGCAGGATGTCGATCACGACCTTGTCTTCTGAACGAACCCCTTTGGCCCCCGGATCGCCTACATGGATCGGCGAGTTGAAGATCTTGCCGTCGACGTGGACATAACCTTCCCCCTGTGCTTCAAAGTAGGTTCCCACAAAGGTCGTCGAGGCCCGCTCGATGATTTCCACCACACGACCGCAGATCTGTCCTCCGCTCCGCTGTCGATTAATCACCGTCGCATAAACCTCATCACCGGTCTGCGCATCACCCAGATCGCGTTCCGAGATATAGAGATCCCCGGCGTGACGCTGATCGTGGGCAATATCATCCGGTTTATGGTGGGGAATCAGATAGCCGGCCCCCGAATTGGTCTTCTTGATTGTGCCGGCGATCCAGCCTTCTTTTTTGACAGGTCGAATCAGACCGGAATCGGAAATCAGGATTTCCTTGCGGGATCGCAGATTGGCCATCGCCTCTTCAAATTCCGTGGAACTTGATTTTGAGCCCCCTACTTTTTTCAGCAGCGCTTTTTCGCGTACCGGCGTGTAACCGGTCCTGTTCACATAATCGAGAATTTTCTTCTCAAAGTCGGGCATCACCTCAATCCTCGGTTATTCCCTTGAACAATTTTCGCTGCAAGCGGGGCGAATAGGGGGTCCAGTTGGATGTGGAATTCAGATCATCGTCAATGAATCTCGCAAACTCGTTCACCTTGGCATCCAGGTTATCCAGATGATGCAATGCGACTGCTTCCGGTGTCATAGGCAGGCGGGCACTGCCGAACTCATAGGTCCCATGATGACTGACAATCATATGCTTCAGACGCAACTCAGCTTCTTTCGGAAATGATTCTCCGGTCATCTCCTGATAAGCCCGAATTTTCTCTGTCAGCATCTCAACGCCGATAATCAGATGTCCCAGCAACTGCCCTTCATCCGTATAAATAAATTCGTTTTCGTAGCCGAGTTCCCGAACTTTACCCAGGTCATGCAGAAAGACTCCCGCCAGCAGCAGGCTCATATCCGCTTTCGGATACAGGTCGGAAATCCGTTGTGCGGTTTCCATCAGATTGACAACATGTTCGATTAAACCACCATGGTACGCATGATGAGTTTTCACCCCCGCCGGTGCTCTACAGAATTCATCCATCAGGGCTTCATCAACCAGGAAACATTCCATCAGCGTACGGATTTCATTGTTTTCAATCCCCAGCAGCATTTCGCGCAACTTCGTCAGCAACTGCTGAACATCCTGTTGCGCCTGGGGTTGAAAATCAGCTGGATCCAGATTTTCTGCTGACACGGGTTCGATGTAGGTCAGAATGATCTGCAGAGTTCCCTGAAACAGATGCACTTTCCCTTTAGCCTGCACATAGTTACCTGACTGAAAGTGCTGCATCCGCTCTTCAACGACGTTCCACATCCGGGCATTCACGACGCCGGTAGAGTCCCGCAGGTCGGCTGACAGAAACAGGCTGGCATTGCGATTTGCACGTAACTGCTTATCAACTAACAGATAAACCTCATTGACGGTATCCCCGTCCTTCAGTTGATTTATATATTGTCGAGACATCTCGAATCGGCTTTCAGAATCACTTTTAAACGCTGCTGTCGATCTTAAGTTTCGCTAAGAAACACAATAGAACGATCTTAAGCCGTTCGATTCAGCGCAACAAGTCCGACACCTGTCCGTTCTGAAAGTCTCTTCCATTTGACTGAATTGACTTTTGTTGATTCCCCGCTGGAGGCCTCCCTGCTCCGTGACAAAATTCGACAAACCACTGACTAGAGGGAACTTAGAGCCACGAGATTATTTTCAGAGCGAACAAGTCCGAACCTTTTGAAGACGAATCGGTTCTGCTAGACTGTGTCCAGTTTTGCTGTAGCGTCTCCAGGTCCATTTGAACCGAGTATATTAGATTGACAGACGCTATGGTGAAATGTGATGCGCTCTGGAATACGCGCCTGTAACCATGGGACACTCCCTGAACTCGTCGGGGTGTGCAATCTGTCACATAAATACCTTCTCCTCAGATACTTAAGGAAATAACGTGCGCTGGTCGAATACTCTGATCCCCACCATCAAAGAAGTTCCCGCCGACGCGGAGATTCCCAGCCATCAACTCATGTTACGAGCCGGCCTGATCCGTCAGTTAATGGCGGGTGCCTATACTTACCTCCCCCTGGGATGGAAGGCGATTCAGAAGGCTGCCCAGATTGTCCGGGAAGAAATGGACGCTGCCGGGGCTGCGGAACTCCACATGCCTGCCCTGCAACCCATTGGTCTGTTCGAGCGCACACAGCGAAAAGAGGCTTTTGGCTCAGTACTGATTCAGTTCAACGTTCCCCGGGGAAGTCGTCAGATTCCGATGGCACTCGGCCCGACTCACGAAGAAGTGGTCACCGATCTGATCAGTCACTGCATCAGCAGCTATAAACAGCTGCCTCTGACGGTCTACCAGATTCAGACCAAATTCCGAAACGAAGAACGCCCCCGCTTCGGCGTCCTGCGTACCAGTGAATTCCTGATGAAAGACGCCTACAGCTTCAGCTCTTCCGTGGAACAGCTCGATGAGATCTACGATCGCATGTACCGCGCTTACTGCCGGATTTTTGCCCGTTGTGGTCTGAAATATCTCCCAGTCGAAGCAGAAAGTGGTCCGATCGGCGGGGATGCTTCACACGAATTTATGATTCCCGCCGACAACGGTGAAGATTCCATCGTCTACTGCGAAGCCTCAGGCTATGCAGCCAATATGGAACGGGCCGACACGGGACGTACTTCTCCTGAAATCGCAATCAGCGGCAATGCAGCGGCCCTCGAGAAAAAAGCCACTCCGGAAGCCACCAGCATTGAACAGGTCAGCAAATTCCTCGGATGCGAACCAGCTCAGATGATCAAAACCCTGATTTATCTGGCCGATGGCGAACCTGTGGCGGTCCTGATTCGCGGCGATCATGAAGCCAACGAAGGAAAAATCCGTCGTGCTCTGTCTGCTGGCTCCGTCGAATTAGCCGATGACAAGACGATTCAGCAAGTCACAAATGCACCGACCGGATTTGCCGGACCGGTGGGCATCAAATGCAAAATCATTGCCGACCACGATATCCCCGGCATCGAAAACGCGATCACCGGTGCGAACGAAGCCGACGCGCACTACCTGAATGTCAACGTCGGACGCGACTACCAGCTGGAGACCACTTACGACCTGCGGAATGCGGAAGCAGGTGACCCTTGCCCTAAAAGCGGCGAACCGCTGACGATTGTGCACGGCATCGAAGTCGGCCATGTCTTCAAGCTGGGCACCAAATATACGGAAGCACTGGATGCCAACTATCTGGATGAAAAAGAAAAACGGCATCCGATTATCATGGGTTGCTACGGAATTGGTGTGAATCGAATCGTCGCAGGCCTGGCAGAAACGAAGCACGACGACAATGGACTGATCTGGCCACTGTCAATTGCCCCTTATGAAGTGCTGGTGATTCCCTTGAACATCAGCGATGACGAGGTCATGCAGACTGCAGAACGCTATTACAGCGAACTCAAAGCAGCCGGCGTGGATGTTCTGTTTGACGACCGCAATGCCCGCCCGGGGGTCAAATTCAAAGATGCAGACCTGATCGGCATTCCCTATCGCGTCGTGATCGGCGGAAAAGGGCTGCAGAACGGGGAAATCGAAACCAAATGGCGCACTGCCGAAAACGCCGAGATGATCCCCCTTGACGCTGGTATCACACCGATTCTGGAAGCATTGGAATCACGCAAGGCGGAAGAGTACCAGGCCGCGAATGTGCCTGAGTAAATTGCTTCTCTTCCGAATGTGATCACTCCCAGTAATAAAAACAGGCCGACAGAAATCAGATTTCTGTCGGCCTGTTTTGTTTTCATTCATCAAGAGTTTGAAATTACTTCAGCTCTTTGATGCGAATATTTTTCCAGGCAACGGAATAAGGTCCCGTTCCCTTTTTAATGCCGTGGACCTGCAGTCCGATGAACCCTGATGGATGAGATTTGTAAACACGCTCATCAACCAGGTCAGAGACCTGCTCTCCGTTCACCCAGGTCTGAATCCGTGGACCATTGGCGACAACCCGGAATTTGTTCCATTCGCCATCCTTGAGATTCTTGTGAGGCGTACGCTTGTCTTCCGGAGTCATCCAGCCGATGCCTTTACCATCGTACTTGATTGCTTCACCATAGATGTAGCCGGCTTCTGCTCCGTTGTCGCCACTGGCTTCAATTTCCACCTGCGGGCCGTTCACACGTCCGTCGCCGTTCTCCTGCTGGCTGCGAATCTGGACCCCGGAGTTCAGGTTGTTGTGAACTTTGACTTCGAATTCGAGTTCGAAATTACCGTAGTTTTTCTTCGTGCACAAAAATGAATTCGGGCTGCCTTCAGAGGTCGTCCCTTCAATCGTGCCATCTTTCACCATATAGGTGGCTGTTCCGTTGTGTTGTACCCAGTTATTGAGTGTCTTCCCGTCGAACAGGCTCACCCATTCGGAGTCGGTTCCTGCCTGCAGGCTGGCACCCAGGCAGACAACAGCCAGAACAGCTGCAGCTAACCCTGTAGTTTGATGTCGCTTCATGTTTCTCTCCAAAAAAATCACAATGTTGATAGTTCTTCGTAAGTAGTTCAAAAGTCTGGTTCCACGACGCGCGTTTCTCAGACAGACAGTCTCGTTCAATCAATCGACGAAGATAAAACAGGCCCGGGCGTATTAATTTTCTGAGCCTGCTTTGCATCACCGGGCATCTCACGGTGTTCAAATTCCGGGGGCATTGGTCCACCGGGACGTTGATTCCGATCGGGAGTCGGATTTTCGGGAACGGTGTCTCCCGTCTGAACCGTCCATTGGTCGAGGGCTTTTCTGAGTCGAGCCAGTTCGGGAGCATACTCGGACTTTGATGCCAGGTTATGGAACTGGTAAGGATCTTCTGTCACCAGATACAGTTCTTCTTCAGGACGGGGCTTGAGAAAGACGTCCTTTTGAAATTCATTCAGTTTCCCCGCTTTGAAGCGATCCCAGAGCACTTCGCCGGAAGGAAATTCGATGGACTCCACACACAGGTTACGCTGCTCAGGCCAGGCGTTGCGGATATAAAGCCAGTCGCCGGATCTCACCATTCGTTCGTGCGCTTTGAAGACGTGCCAGTTGTGTTCAGCGAAGGCAAAGTCACGCACCTTCGCTTCCGGATTTTTGAGGACTTTTTCAAAGCTGACGCCCTGAATACGTTTATCAATGGGCACTCCTGCTACGTCGAGAAAGGTCGGGCCAATGTCCATCGTACTGACCAGACTGTTCGTCACGCCCCCTGCTTTGACCACAGCGGGCCAGCGGACAATCAGAGGGGTTTTGATGCCACTGTCATACAATCGGGTTTTGCAGCGTGGAAAGGGGCGACCGTTGTCTGCGAAAAACAGAACCAGCGTATTCTCAGCGATCCCCTGGGCGTCCAGTTCATCCAGAATCTTGCCGGTAAAATAATCAATGCGACTGATCTCGTCGTAGTACTGTGCCAGATCGCGGCGTGTTTCATCGCAGTCGATCAGGTAGGGAGGCACGACGACTTCGGAAGGCTGATGGGGCTGATATTCTTTGGAAGCCTGCCACGCGCGGTGTGCATCAATGGAGGCAAACCAGCAGAAAAATGGTTTGTCTTTAGGACGTTTTTTCAGAATGGGAACCCAGTCCGCTTCGCGCCCCGGCCCTTTTCCTTTCGACACGAGATCAAAGGAGGTTAATGCATAATCCCCCATATGCTGTTTCCCCGAGATCACCGTATAGTAACCGGCGTCGCGCAGCAACTGTGGGAACAGCACCTGACCTTCAGGAAGCGGCGTATGCAGCTCGGGTGCGCCTGTGTTGTGGGGATAACGGCCGGTAATCACACTGCAGCGACTCGGGCTGCAGCTGCTGATCGTCAGATAGGCGTTGTCAAACCGCAGACCTTCTTTGGCCAGTCGATCCAGGTTGGGTGTCCGGATAGAGGGATGCCCATAACATCCCAGATCATTCCAGGAGACATCATCCGCAAAGATCATGACGATATTAGGAGGAGCAGCAACGCTGCTTTCAGGTTGATAAAGAAATGTCAGCAGGAAAACTGCCAACAGACAAAAGAGATGGTTCAAGAAAGCAATTCGAACCTGCATGATGCACGCTACCTCATTCAGAATTAGAGAATACAGGTCTCGACCTGTCAGACACTGTAGACTCTACAGTACTACAACAGATCAGACTTCTCAATCATGAGGCGGGAATTCTGACGCTCTATTCCGGGCAATCAATTACATAACAAGGGTTAGTAAATGGCAGGATTATTCGACTTCGGGATCGATGCCAAAATCTTCCGGTTCTTCGTTTTCCAGAAACAGGTTTTCATCTGTTTCCGCCTGTTCTTCCTCTTCCACAGGTTCAATTGAAATCGTTAAGTGCAACTGATGTTTCACGACGGGATTGTATTGAGATCCCAGAGGTTCGAATCGCAGATGGATGTTTGCTTCCGATGCGATTTCGTCAGCAGTTTTTTCAGCACTGTCTGCCAGATCACTCTGGCCACTTTCGCGATAGCAGGCGCCCAGGGATTTCCAGGGCAACTGACTATGTGGTATCGGCAGTAAATCAGCCGCGTATTGTAAAGGTTTAATCGCTTCTGAGTAGCGACCAATTCGTTTCAAAGATTCCCCTCGTAAAAAAGAATACGAGGCGGTTAATGACCCCGGATCTGTAATCTGATCCAGTTCTCTGAGCGCCTGTCGAGGCATCCCCAGTTCCAGATAGCCTTCAGCGGCCATCAGTCGTCTTACTGTTTTTTGAGGAATTCGAGGGATCATCATTTTTAATACCTCCCGTTTCACCATCTCATTGGTGAGCATCGCTGGGTTGAATATATGGGAAATCAACGCCTCAGGGCTCATTGACATTTCCGTTGTACTTAAAAAACGCAATTCAAAGCCCGCTGGATCAATTTTACCGCACAGAATGTGCCAAATCTGCCTCCGCTTCTATTCAAATAAACATAAACCATTAAACTGCTACCATTTACAGCATGTTGCCGGTTTTAAACGATCATTAGACAGTGCCAATCTGGCGGTCGTTTTGACATCAAACTGGTGGCAGGTTGCCCCAAAGTTATACAATAACAGGGCTTTTCTTTAGACAAGACAGAAGAGAAACCGGTTCGCGCCAGTCACAACAGGAACAAGCCAGCCCGACAAACTGACTGGTCAGGTCACTGTATATAACTACGTGAAAAGCAGCGATTATTCGGAAATTATTTTGCGGAACGTTTCATCAACTTCAATGTTTTCCTGTGATTCCGTCTCCACAGGATCAGCCGTCGGCTTTTTCTGAACTTCTTCCGGTCCTTGAGGCCACACGGTTGAGATCCGCGTTGTATCTCCCTGGAGCCAGTCATGATGCCCGTTGGCTTTTTCCGGTTGCAAAAAGAGAACCGTTTTTATCTGGGAGGGCTCCACTTCAACTTGTGATTTTGTTTTTGTGGGAGACTTTTCTGCAGCCTGTTGCGTTTTCGCAGCGACCGGTTCCGCCTGCGGTTGATCTGGACTGGTAGCAGAAGTTTCTGCTTTCTTTTCTTTGCCGGCTGTTTCAGCTTTGATCCATTCTTCCAGCGTTTTCACGTCCCGTTTTTTCGCTTCCTGTTTGACCTCTGATTTCACCGGGGTCTCAACAAATCGGGCCGATTCCAGATAATCCACAGTACTTTCATTTGAAAACTCTTCGCCACTCCCCAGAGGAATTTCGATTCTGGAGCCGGCAAACTGCGCTCCCTCTTTATAAATGGTACCGCGCTGAAACGGCCCTGCTCCCAGAATCCAGGTATCGCGGGCAGTACTCTTGGCCTGCAGCACGCCTGACTGCCACACACGCTCGCGCGTGTTCCGGTTGTAGGCAAACACGCTGATTTTTGCAGCGGCGGTCTGGTTATTCTTCTTCGCCAGAGAGATTTCCGGAATGGTAGGAATCGCGGGCGCCGCAGGCATCAACGTTGCGGCGGAAGACAGCATGTTACTGGCAGGGATTCCATAGTTCACTTCGTGACCATTGGTCGCCAGAGTTCCGACTCGCGCCTCAATAACGTAGTCAGCATTCTCCTGCTTCTCCTGCATCAGACAATTGGCAGCGACAATCTGCTGTCGCAGGGAACTGATGATATAGTCACCGTTGACAAAACCAACCCCCTTGATGTTTTTGATGTAGGTTGTATCGAAATAGACTTTTTTATTCGCCAGGGTACTGAAGTCGATATGGGCGATCGTCTGGTCGACAGCATCGGAAGTCAGTAACTGCTCAGTCGCACTGTTGCTGATCATCTTGCCGCAACCTGTAAACAGGAGCAGCAGTCCAATGAGCAGACAGCTCTGAATGCGATTAGTCAGGCACCGATTAAAATCAAACATGAGTCTTGGCGATCGTCTTTTCAGCACAAAGTTCGACAACACGATTTCCACCGACTGAGCGGGAAGTCCCGACAGGCAGCAGCCCGGAAATACTGTGTGAAATGCAACAGCCATACGTAATCAGGGAGAGATCAATGTTCACATTGACTCTTCGATTGCATCTGATGTTGTAAATTGTGTGGGAAAGTTGGCCAGAACCAGGAAGGAACTTTGACCAGGAGGTAAGTCTGACTCATTCTGTATGGGCTACAGACGGAGCCAGGATTCCATGCCGAATGATTTCTTAAATGAGAGGAGTTAAGTAATCACCCGAGTGCTGGAGTATAGCGAACACATCGTGAAACTCAAATATGATTTTGATCTGAATAAATCCTACGTATTCTCCTTATCAATAAAGACTTAAGACGTTTCTCAAATTATCGACCTGCTGGAAAATCTCGCTGTTTTTTGATTTTTTCAGCGAGGAATGCGGGGGCCCACGCCCCGATTCGACAGGGAAAAGTCCGTGATACGAGAAGCTGCATCGGGCCAGTTCCAGGCTGATCCGTGGTCCTGTGTTAAACACAGGACTTCGCAACTTGCTTCGATCTCTTCCACTGCTTCAGCCGTCAGCGATGCGACCTCTGCCAGTTCCTTGTAGCCTCCCAGGCGAAAACATTCGCTCAAAGCGCTCCAGGCCTTGCGACTTTCCATAACCGGAAACAGTCGAGCCGCCTGATGCAGAGGCTCAATCGCCTCCTGATAGCGTTCCTGACGCAGGTAGGCTTCGCCTGTCAGAAACAGACGCATGGCTTCCAGTGGGCCTGCATCTTCTAATGAAGCCAGTGCATCCAGAGCCTGGATGGGCATGCCCAGTTCCAGATATCCTTCTGCGGCCATGATCTTGTGAATAACTTTGGGAGAAACTTTGTCTAACATAATCAATTCCTTTTTTTACCGGTGGGGCAAGCAATCCATTGCCCGGCTGCAGTGTTGTTTCTAAAACCGTTTCAATCCTCTGAAACGTTGACTCGATAAATTTTTTAAATGCAACCCCCATACCAAACAGCGAATTCAAAATCTGGAATTTGCCTATCTCATGACAGATCAACGGTTTTAAGCGCTGGTAAATTTCCCTTCGTACCCGAAGAATCCCTGAAAATGCAGTTTCTACCCACGACTGTTCTGTAACATCTACATCTCCCGATCTATGCACAGGCTTTCTCTGAGGAGAGAACAATCTCATGCGAAAACTTGCACTTCCTCATTCAAACCTGCATGATAGAGAAGATTGAATTCCCCCGCCTGCGCCTGTGTTCTGAACACCTTTGAGACTGAGGATGAACTCCATGCTGTCGCTTCCCCAACCCGCATTTCGACATACGATTGGCTTTGTACTGAGTCTGTTGCTCTCTCCAGTTCTCCTGGGTGTCTCCTCCCCGTCAGAGAGTGAAGCAGCCGAAGCAACTCGTCCCAACATTCTGTTTATCTTCACCGATGACCATGCCTCACATGCCATGAGCTGCTATGGCTCGAAAGTCAACGAGACACCGAATCTGGATCGCATCGCCCGAGAAGGCATGCGGTTCAATAACTGTTTCTGTACGAACAGTATCTGCGGCCCCAGTCGCGCGGTCATCTTGACTGGCAAACACAGTCATTTGAACGGCTTCAAACAGAACGGGAACAAATTTGACGGCTCTCAGCAGACATTCCCCAAGCTCCTCCAGAAGCATGGTTACCAGACAGCCATCGTCGGGAAATGGCATCTGGTCTCTGATCCGACCGGTTTCGACTACTCTGAAATACTCATTGGTCAGGGCCCCTATTACAATCCGCCGATGATCAAGAACGGGAAACGTGTCAAACACGAAGGGTACACCACAGATATCATCACCGATCTGGCAATCGACTATCTCAAAAATGATCGTGATCCCAAAAAACCGTTTATGCTGATGTTCCAGCACAAGGCGCCACATCGCAACTGGCAACCCGGGCCTAAGTACCTGCATATGTACGACGATGTCACCATCCCGGAACCGGACAACCTGTTTGACGATTATGAAGGTCGCGGCACCGCAGCCCACCAGCAGGATATGACCATCGCCAAAACGATGACTCCGTTTGATTTGAAATTAACCCCACCCACGAATCTGACTCCCGAACAGCTGGCAACCTGGAACGCCGCATATGAACCTAAAAACGAAGCATTCCGCAAAGCGAATCTGACAGGGAAAGATCTGGTGCGCTGGAAATATCAGCGTTATATGAAAGACTATCTCAGATGTGTTGCCTCTGTAGATGAGAATGTCGGCCGCATGCTGGACTACCTGGAATCGTCTGGGCTGGCAAAGAATACCGTCGTCATTTACTCGTCCGATCAGGGCTTCTATCTGGGAGATCATGGCTGGTTCGACAAACGTTTCATGTATGAAGAGTCATACCGGATGCCTTTGCTGGCACGCTGGCCCGGCGTCATCAAACCGGGTAGTGTGAATAACGACCTGGTCTCCAATCTGGATTTCGCAGAGACCTTTCTGAACATCGCCCAGGTTCCGATTCCCGCTGATATGCAGGGCGTAAGCCTGGTGCCTCTGTTCAAAGGGGAAGAAGTCAAGTGGCGCGACAGCCTCTATTACCACTATTATGAATTCTACAACGATCGACGCTCCGCCCACATGGTTCGTCGGCACAACGGGGTCCGCACAAAACGCTACAAGCTGATTGACTTCTACAATCTGGGGGAATGGGAACTTTATGATCTGGAGAAAGATCCCCGCGAGATGAAAAACGTCTATTCAGAACCGGAATATGCCCAGGTGGTCAAAGACCTGAAAGCAGAACTCAAACTGCTGCAGGCGAAATATCAGGTTCCGGACGACACAGGTTCCGTCGAGAAAGATCCGCCTTCACTGCATCTCAAACCGAGAAACAGTGGCGCGGCTCAGAAAAAGAAAGCAGCCGGTAAAAAATAAATCCGGCAGGCTGCCTGATCCCATCGGGATGGAGTTTCGTAAACTCAGCTCATTCGGCGTTGCGCCGGTGAAAACGGAGTCCGGCAACCGCATATTGCCGTGCGCCCAGATTCCAGCGCCAGGGGTGCAACATCTCCACATCTTCGACCAGCTTCGCCAGGGGAGAGTCCCCTTTCAATTGCGCAAACAGCAGGCCGGGATGTACGCCATGAAAAAAGTTACGAGATGACAGCAGCTGAGATAAATACTGGGTGAACTGAAAATCGGGAACATCCTTCAAATCAGCCGCGGATTCAGACGAGACAAAATCACTGACGATCAAGCCAGCTCCCCCCTCACCTATCAGATCCAGCGCGGTGCGGAAATGCTGTCCACGCACAGAGACGATCAGTTCTTCAAACCGGGGATGCGTCTCACCAACGGCATGTACGACCTGAAGTATCAGCTGACTCAAAATACAGGTAGAGCAGACAACATCAAACGGACCTGGAAGTTTGTCTGCTTGAGATACAGACAATGCGTCGATGATCTCCTGCAGCGCATCCTCTCCCTGATGATCTGATTTGAAAACGGCCAGACTGTCTCCCACTCCGGTCAGATCCAGTACGTGCTGGTGGATCGCCGGGTTTTCAGAGATTGATTGAAATTCAACAGCGTACTTCAATGCAGATTCATCCAGATCCACCAGATGAATTTCGCTGTATACCTCAGACAACTTCTGTAAATCCAGGTCGTTGCAGTTCCCAGCCCCCAGTACACAGAGCCGCCCCCCGGAAGATTCTGCCAGCTCTGTCAGATAGCCAGTAATCAGGTTGCGATGTGCTGCCCCGTGTTCCCAGTTAGGACGACTCGCCTGGTTAAATTGAAACTCTTCCTCAAATAATTCGTTCATTTCTCTGGTTGAAAGTCTCCTCTGCCCCTATTTAATATGCTCGGATTATACAGATGAGGTCAACTGTAAGTCATGCAGGGGATATATCAATCGAAAACTGGCTGGAAATGTATTTTTCGCTACCACTAAATCAGGATTTCAGCCAAACTAGTGCAGTGTCATTTTTAAATTTTGGGTTGATAGATATCTCGAGAGTGCGATAACGGAGCACGTAACAACACCCCCAACCCTCAGTTTCAAGCTTGATAAAGCACTAGAGCATATTAGTACCGATTCCTCTCAGTCATTCTGAATGCCATTTGAAATGCTATTCTTTGTTATTGCCTGCCTCGTTCCATCATTCCTAATCTCGTTTTTTGCTACAGCAGCTATGCGCAAGCTGGCACCTCGCTGGGGGCTCATTGATCAACCTGCACAACGTAAGGTGCATGTCACCCCCACACCTCTGGGGGGAGGGGTCGGTATCTGGATGGGAGTCATCATCCCGATCGTTTGTGCACAACTGGTTGTTCTGCTGATTGTCAAATGGGACTTCAATCCGACATGGATTCCGGCGGAACTCATTCCCCATCTGAATGGTGTTCTCTATCGCTCCGAACAACTCTGGATGGTTCTGGGTGGGGGTACCGTTCTCGCTGTCATGGGACTGCTGGATGATAAGCTCAATATTTCCTGGAAACCACGATTGCTGATCCAACTTCTGGTTGCCGGTGGTCTGGTATGGGGAGGCATCAGGGGAACGCTCTTTATACAGCAACCCTGGATCGGAATGCTGTTGACTGTTGCCTGGATCATTGTCCTGGTCAACTCATTGAACTTTCTGGATAACATGGATGGTCTGACCTCGGGTATCGGGCTGATCGCAGCAGTTCTGTTTGCATTAATCATGTTACGATACACGGGGGAACCACGCTGGCTGGTCGCTGGTGTCCTGCTGATTCTGGCTGGTTCGATTGCCGGTTTTTTGTGCCATAACTGGCCTCCCGCAAAAATCTTTATGGGAGACTCAGGCAGCTATTTCATCGGGCTGATCCTGTCGACAATGACCATTCTGGGAACCTTTTATCCCGGTGCGACATCAAACACTGAGACAGTCATGAGTCGGCATGTCATTCTGGCCCCGCTTTGCATTCTGGCGATACCCCTGTATGATTTCTGTACGGTGATGATCATTCGATTGAAAGAAGGTCGCAGCCCGTTTCATGCGGATAAAAGCCATTTCTCACACCGCCTGGTAGAGCTCGGATTAAGTAAACGGAATACCGTTCTCACCATCCACCTGGCGACATTGACCACGGGAATCGGAGGTTTGATTTTGTATGAAGTCTCGTCCTGGAGTGCTGCCCTGCTGGTCATGCTCATGATTTTCTGTGTCCTTTCGATCGTGACAATCCTGGAGAATGTAGGTCGGAAAAATCGGGAATGAGTAAACAGCGCAAAAACAAATCGCGACAGCCGACTCAGGCAGAGACGCACTCAGTTGCCCCCTCCTTACACTGGCTGACCGGTCTGCTGCAGGGAACGCAGCTGTTCCTGGCAGGTTTCCTGATCCTGTCTCGTTACTTCCTGCCTGCGGAATCTGCCCCGGAGGGAGACACGCTCACGCTCGCGTTCGGCTGGTTCATGGTAACCATTCTGTACGCCGCCAGCTTTCTCACTGATCGTACCCGGTCTTTTCGAATGGATCTGTTGGACTGCGCCGTCTGGCTGCTGGTAGCAGGTCAGGTACTCTCTACCCTGGTTATGATCTGGTTTGGAGAAGGACAGCAGCGCGATGCGCTGAATATGATGTGGGAATGGATTGCCCTGGGCTGCAGCTTCTCGCTGATGCGGCGACTGTTTGCCACCTCTGACCTCCGCCAGACTTTGATTGTCGGATTCATCACAACGGTTGTCGTTCTGTCAGTCTATGGGATCTGGCAGCATCATTGGATGTACGACCGGCTCTCCCAGGAATACCAGAAGGCCCGGCAAGAGTACGATGCGACACACTCTCCCGAAGCGCGACAAAAACTGCTTTCGATGGGAGTTCCCTCCGATACGCTCGAAGGAAGCACTCGCGAGCTGTTTGAAAGGCGTCTGCTGGACAGCTCCGAACCACTGGGCCTGTTCGCACTCGCAAATACATTTGCCGGCCTGTTAGTCGTGGGGTTTCTACTTTCATTTGCCGTGACCGTGGATTGTTTTTTCGAGAAGCCTGCCTCTTCCGGTTCCCCCTGGAATCGGTTGAAACCTGCAATCTACCTGCTCGCAACCATGCTGATCGGTTACTGTCTGATTTTGACCAAGAGCCGCACCGCCTGGGTCGGTCTCATCGGTGGCCTGTTCACTCTGGGATTACTGAAACTGCTTCAGTCACGCCGGAGCACAACTGCCGATCCTCTGCTCTGGAAAAAGCGGGTTCTCAAATGGGGAGGACTGGCAGTGATTCTCTGTTGTGGATTTATACTGCTGGCGACTTTCAGCGGAGGTTTTGACCGGGCAGTGTTGACCGAAGCCCCTAAATCCCTGCAGTATCGGCTCGAATACTGGACGGCAACCTGGGATGTCATCAAAGAAAACCCTGTCTGGGGAACAGGTCCTGGAAACTTCCGCTCGCATTACCTGAAATTCAAACTGCCGGGTTCCAGTGAAGAAATCGCAGACCCCCATAACTTCATGCTCGATATCTGGGCCAACGCAGGTCTGATGGCCTTCGCAGGATTACTGTTGATCCTCTGTCTGGCCTGTTATCGCTGGTTGATGAATCTACCTTCTACAGCAGTAAGTTCAGAACAGCAGTCCCCGTTAAGCGCAAGCGACTTTTCTCCTTCACAACTGGCGCTGCTGTCCGGTTTCGGGCTCTCATTTGCACTGCTCTGGGGGATTCAACTGTTTGTCTTCTCGATTGATGAATCGATTCTCTGGTTGTTCTGCCTGGGCTGGCTGGCACTCTTTTTCATGTTAAACACCGGTGCCAACCTGAGAGTGACAGGAGAGAATGCGACCGCTTCACTGCTGCCACTTGCCCTGGGAGCCGCTTTTATTGCTCTCTGTATCCATCTGTCAGGCGCAGGGGGAATCGCCATGCCCGCCATCACCCAGACCTGGCTGTTGCTGCTGGCACTTGCTTTTCCGGTCTCTGAAAAGCCAGCGAGTCCAGACGTCAGTTCAGTAGATCAAACGCAACGAAGCCCTGCACCAGCAGCAGCCCCTGTACATTTGAGAGCACTTTCTCTGACTGTCTGCCTGATCCTGACATTTTTCTTTATCCTGTCTTCGTTTGCGCCAACAATCCAGCGGAAATCGCTCGTATTACAAGCGGAACAGTCACTCATGCGTGGCTCATCGGTTCGAAATGCGCAACGTTATTTCAGTCAGGCCAGTCAGGTGGATCCAGTCTCTCCAGTTCCCTGGCAGGCTTTGGCTGAGATCGAATTTCGAGAAGGAGAACAGAATCGCAGTGCGTTTGAACGGGGTGTCGAGTTGAAAAAAGCAGCGATTCAAAGAGATCCCTTGAATCCGCGCCAATATTTCGATCTGGGCCGCCAGTTGAAACAACAGTATGAAGTCTCACACCAGCAGGATGACCTGACAGCTGCTCTCGAACACTTCCAGCGAGCGGTGGCAGGATACCCCAATAATTCCCTCTATCGGGCTGATTTTGCAGAAGCTCTGTCAGAGGCAGGCAAACCTGCTGAAAGTCGACACCAGGCCCAACGCGCAATGGAACTGGATGAGGCCAACCGACGTGGTCAGCATGTGGACAAATACTTAAATGAAGAAACAGTAAGTCGAATGAAAGAGATAATTAACGCAACTCAATCGAATCAGAATTGAACTCGGCCGCGCTTCGGCCCATAATAACGGAGTGTTCTCTGTCGGAGTTCAGTTCGTTCTGAATTTTCCGACTCAATTTTATTGTGCTCCTTTTTATTCAAACTACATTCATTGCTGGTGAAATCATGAATTTACGAGCCGTTACGGCAATCATTGCTCTTGTCATAGCACTTGCCGGTACCGTCTGGCTGGGTCGAGGTAATGGAGATATCCAGCCTGCTGCTCCTGCTCCCAAACAGGCAGAGACACCAAAGGGTCGCCCGAAAATTTCCCCCACCGGCCCCTATCCTAAAGCGGTCGTCGATAAGTCTCTTTACAACTTTGGCAGTATGGCTGTCGGACAGTCACTGTCTCATAATTTCATTCTGAAAAATGAAGGGGAAGCACCGCTGGAAGTCCAGAAAGGGGATACGACCTGCAAATGCACGCTCAGCGAAATGAAAGAAAATATGGTTGCTCCCGGCGAATCAATCAAAATTGAATTGACCTGGACTCCTAAAAGCCCCCAGCAGAATTTCGGACAGACTGCCACCATCTACACCAACGACCCGGAAAACAAGGAACTCAAACTGCAGATTGAGGGCATGGCGAACAATTTGATCGCTTTTACCGGAGACTATGAAGGCAGCCCCCACTGGTCTCTGCCCACGATGGCCACAACCGATCCGGTCTCGTTTACAGGGAAAATTCACACCAAATATCTGGACGAGTTTAAGATTCTGGGAATTGAATCGAGTAAGCCGGGACTGACTTCCAAGTTCAAGCCACTCACTCCAGAAGAATTAAAAGAAGTAGACGCAAAATGCGGCTATTCCATTGAAGCCATTGCGGACCCCAAGCAGTTTTCCCTGGGAGGTTTTACCGAGCGGCTCACAGTCAAAACAGACATTCCTGCTGATTTAGCGCCGCCCGGCACCGAAGAGACACATGATCATCCGGAAGGCCATGATCACAAACACGATCATGAGCATGCAGAACCAGGTGGGCCACGAAACTTTGTGATTCAGGTTTCAGGCAATCACACGGGGCCGATCCGGATTGTTCCAACATTTGGTGTTCATTGGAATCCCCAATCCATGGTTTTGAACCTGGGTGAATTCCCGGCAAAGGAAGGTAAGACTGTCATCCTTTCCATGTTTGTTGAAGGGACAGAACAGCCACTGGAAATTGTGGATCAGGAAATCTCCCCTGATTTCCTGGAATTTGAAATGAAAAAAGACGACAAATTTGAGTCGAAAACCAAACAGCGTTATGAATTGAAATTAGCCGTTCCAGCCGGTATGTCTCCGGTTTCTTTCGGGAAAACAAATCTCGCCAAGGTCAAACTGCAGACAAATCATCCGGATGCAAAAGAGATCCTCTTGCGCGTTCAGTTTATCTCTCTGTAATATTCAAATCCGGGAGCGATATTCCTGTATTTCAGACCACCAGTAACCAGATAATTGTAGAAGACCTTTCCAGGGCCAGGGTCAGATCCACTTTGACGCAACACCATGTTTTGAGCTAAGATAAACCATGAGGAAGCTCCCCCATTGTTTACTTTCCTCAATCACATCCACGGAAGGTCAAACTGAATGTTAAGTAGCCGAATTTCAACTCAGATTCTTCTTCTCGCAGCTCTGATGATGCCACTGCAGACAGCGTGTGAATCGAGTTCCTCACCAGAATCCAACGCCGCTTCTGAAGATTCAAAAACTTCAGATACCAGTTCAAAACCGCCGCAGGCATCTGAACCAGCTGTCGAGAAAGACTCCACTACTGCTGCGGCAAACCCGGAAACTCCTGCCGAGAAATCTCCCCAGGCAACCACACCGGTAAAAAAGACAGCAGCCCCCGCCGGTTCCGTGAAACCACTGTTTCCAGACTGGCCAACCCCCAAACTGGCGATCGTCCTGACGGGCGAACGCCACGGTTACCTGGAACCCTGTGGCTGTACTCAAAATCAGACAGGGGGCGTTTCACTGCTGGCCAATCTCTTCCAACAGATTGAAGATCGAAAATGGCCTGTGACTGCATTCGACCTGGGAGGCCTGGTCAAACGCAATCGCCGACAGAGTCAGATCAAATACGAAACCATCCTGGCGTCCATGAAAGACATGAATTACGCAGGCGTCGGACTCGGCCCTGAAGAACTGCGTTTTGGTGCAGACATCTTCCTGCAACTGCACAATCCGGAACCGCAGGCTCCCAATACCACTCCCACGTTTCTGGCTGCCAACATCCTCATCCTGGAAACTCCGGGACTGGGTAAAACGGCATTCAAAATCGTAGAAGTTGGCGGCGTGAAAATGGCGGTCACCTCCATCCTGAGTAAAAGTCATGTCGAAAAGTTTCCCGATATGACCTGGCAGGAACCAGCGAAAGTATTACCCGACGTGATAAAACAGATGCAGGCCGCCAAACCCGATCTGATGATTCTCCTTTCACAGTCAGAAAAAGAAGAATCCAAAGCACTCGCTGAAAAATTCCCCGAATTCGATATTCTGCTGACAGCAGGCGGCGTAGAAGACCCGATCGGGGAACCAACATTCATCGGTAAAACGATGATGGTAGATGTCGGCCACAAGGGAAAAAGTGCAGGAGTCGTCGGATACTATCCAGACCAGACTGACAAGGCAGATCCTGCAAAACGTTTCCGGTTTACTGTCATTGAGCTCGATAAACAGCGGTTCAAAGATACCCCGAAAATGGCCGAACACATGCAGTTCTATCAGGATCGTCTGAAACAGGAAGACCTCGCCGCGAAAGAACTGCCCATCGATCATCCCCGGGGCGCCACATTTGTCGGTGCAGAAACCTGCGGCGAATGCCACACGAAAGCCTATGAAAAATGGCTCACCACAGCACATGCCCACGCTTACGAAAGTCTGATTAACGGCCGCAAAGATCAGATTGAACGCGGCGAGAAAATCGTCTCTCGAATTTATGATCCCGAATGCCTGTCCTGCCATGTCACCGGCTGGCAACCCCAGGATGTGATCCGCTATAAAAGCGGGTTCGTCAACAAACAGGAATCTCCCCATCTGTTAGGCCAGCAGTGCGAAAACTGCCACGGTCCCGGCAGCGGACATATTGAACTGGTCGAAATGGATAAACTCGAAGAAGCAAAGAAAGTGATGCGGGTCACACTTGCCGAAGCCAAAAAGAATACCTGTTTCCAGTGTCACGATCTCGATAACAGCCCTAAATTTGAGTTCGATTCCTACTGGGAGAAAATCAAACATCCCTGGCGCGATTAATGATTCAGTAAGTACACTGACCGCTTTTTCCACTTTCATTTGAATGACTCTCGCCAATGCTGGAAGTCGAACAGAAATTCCGGATTCAAGACAAAGATCAGTTCATCGACCGACTGGCACACCTGGGGGCAACCCGTGGCGAGCCGATCGAGCAGCATGATTACTATTTTGCTCACCCGACGCGGAACTTCGCGGAAACAGATGAGGCACTCCGCATCCGCCGTAACGGCTCCGATAACCGGATTACCTACAAAGGTCCGAAACGGGCCACCATCAGTAAGGTGCGCAAAGAGATTGAACTTGGCTTTGAATCGGGTGAATCCACGTTCGAACAACTGGCAGAAATGCTGGAACAGCTGGGATTCGAGCAGGTCCGCACAGTCAAAAAACGACGCACTCCCTACGCCTATTCTCACCAGCAGCAAACGTTCGAAATTACGATCGACGAAGTTCAGGAACTGGGAACCTTTGCTGAAATCGAACTGCTGGCGGAAGAAGATCAACTTGCAGAGGCGGAAGCGGCCATCATTGAACTGGCAAAATCTCTCGGACTGACCAATCAGATTCGGCTGTCCTATCTGGGGATGCTGATGGATCGGGAAACGGAAGCGGCTTCCGAATGAGCTTCTTCAGATTTTCGAATCTTTCACCGCTTTTATTCCTTTTCAGACTGATGAGATTCTGAAATAATTGCCGACAGCTATAAATGTCTCATGTTTTCTATTGTGACAGGAGAAGAAATATTTTAATATATTTTTGTCCACAATAGACATTTCTTTTAAAAACCATGGGTCGAGACGGCGTTCAATAATAGCGTCCCCGCAATTCTCGATAAATTAGGCAGTTGCTTCGCCTGACGAACTCGAACTCATTGCGGGGCAAGTGCATATTATTGAAGGAAGACCTCAATGGCCGCAAAAGCAAGATCAAAACGAGCAACCCCTGCCCCGAGCACAAATGGCACCAATGATTCGGAAGGGATGCTGAAAAACGCCCTGGGACAAATTGAGCAGGCATTCGGCAAAGGCTCAATCATGAAGCTGACGGGCAGTAATGCCCGCGCTGTTCCTTCGATCGCCAGCGGAGCACTCTCACTCGACCTGGCTCTGGGTGGTTCAGGATTTCCCCGTGGTCGTATCATCGAACTCTACGGGCCGGAATCAAGCGGTAAAACAACTCTCGCCCTGCATGTGATTGCCAACGCTCAGAAAGAGGGAGGCATTGCCGCGTTCATCGACGCCGAACATGCTCTGGACCCGGTCTGGGCCAAAAAACTGGGAGTCAACATTTCCGAACTGCTCGTCAGTCAGCCCACCTATGGCGAAGAAGGGCTGCAGATTGCTGAAATGCTGATTAAATCAAACTCCGTCGATGTCATCGTGGTCGACTCTGTCGCTGCCCTGGTTCCCAAAGCGGAACTGGATGGAGAAATTGGTGATACGCATGTTGGTCTGCAGGCCCGCATGATGAGCCAGGCCATGCGAAAGCTGACCGGCGCGATTTCCAAATCGAAAACGACCGTGATTTTCATTAACCAGATTCGTGAGAAAATCGGCGTCATGTTCGGCAGCCCCGAAACAACTCCCGGCGGTCGTGCATTGAAATTCTACAGCTCCGTGCGTGTGGATGTCCGCCGCATCGCCACTCTGAAAGACGGGGATACGGTGACCGGCATTCGTATGAAAGCCAAAATTGTCAAAAACAAAATCGCCCCCCCCTTCCGGGTCGCTGAATTTGACATGCTCACAACAGGCGGAATCAATTACGAACTGGACCTGCTGGACCTGGCGGTAGAAAACAAAATCGTCAAGAAGAGTGGCAGCTGGTTCAGTTACGGTGAACTTCGACTGGGGCAAGGACGTGACAAGTCCAAAGTCATCCTCGAAGAAAACCCGGAAATCGCTGAAGAGATCAAACAGAAAGTTCTGGCAGCACAAGGAGTCGTGCCGACTCCTGAAGAAGAGCCTGAACCGGAAACAGAAACCGTCGAAGCCTGATTCACTACCGGGCTGCCCGGCTGAAAACAACCTGAATGCTAAAACGACCTTGATGCCCGACCGGTATTCAAGGTCGTTTTGCATTGGGTTCTAACTGAAAAAACAGTAAAATGACTCTTGGTCGATCAAAGCGGGAAGCAGCAGTCCCTTTCCGCTCCCAAGAACACTTCTGTTTCAATACAAGGCCCTGCATGTTAGATGTTCAACCAACAATCTCTGCCCCTGGTCGCCCGCGGTTAATGAAAACGTTCCTTACCGGAATCCTGTTGCTCCCGTTCCTCTGCGGTTTACCACTCCAGGGTCAAACACCGGACGCTTCTACTGTTGCCCTGGCGGTTCAACAGCAGATTGTCAAAGCCATTGAGCAGTCAGAAAACTCTGTGGTGGCGATCTCAAAAATCAAAATCCCCAAGCAGAAATTTCAATCGCGCATCCCTGCCCCGTTCGGCATTGATCCGAACCAGGGTTTCAGCATTTCACAGGATCCACAGGATCTGAATTTTATCCCCAATGAATTTGGCTCAGGAATCCTGATTCCGGACCCGACCAAACAGAATCGAGTACTGGTACTGACGAATTTCCATCTCACTGAAGGAGGTCCGGTCGCACAACAGTCTGCTATCCCTGAAAGCCGAATTTACGTGCATACCGCCAACCGGCTCGGTTTTTATGCAGAGATTATCGCCGCGGACCCGCGCAGTGATCTGTCCGTTCTCACACCGGTACAACCTCTCTCTCCGGAATACGCACGCTCGCTGACTCCCATCCGCTATGGCAAAAACAAACCCGTGAAAAAAGGCCAGTTCGTCATCGCTCTGGGAAACCCTTATGCTATCGCCCGCGATGGTTCACCCAGTGCCAGCTGGGGCATCATCAGTAATTTTCATCGTTATCCGGTTCCCATCTTCAAACATTTTTTGAACCAGGAAATTGCCAAGGAAGAAACCCTGCACCATTTTGGCACCCTGCTGCAGGTCGACACTCATCTGGACCTGGGTACCAGCGGAGGGGCCCTGCTGGATCTGGAAGGCAACCTGATTGGCGTCACAACCGCACTGGCGGCTCTCGAGGGATATGAAAAGTCGGTGGGCTATGCAATTCCCATTGATCAATCGACCTTGAGAATCATCGACAGTCTGGCAGCAGGTCTCGAAGCCGAATATGGTTTCCTGGGCATCGAACCTGGTACGCTGGATCGGGGTCAGGTACGTAGCACCTTTCCGGGAGCCGTGGGGCTGGATGCCCCCTTTTATGTGGAAGCTTCCCGGGTCAAACAGCATTCACCTGCACAACTGGCGGGAATGCTGCCACACGACCTGATCCTGTCCGTGAATGGCCAGAGATTGACGCATGATCTGGATCTGATGCGTGAAGTTGGTAAAGCTGGTGCAGGAAATGAGATAAAGGTTCAAATATTGAGAGGAAAAAAACCGCGTGAGTTGACTCTGAACGTGAAACTGGGAAAATGGCCCGTAGCGGATGATGAAGGGATTGTACAAACCCGCTATCGCCATCCTCTCTGGCGCGGACTTAGAGTCGATTATCCCACTGCTCGCCGGAAATATACATTCAGTCCGTTCAGTTATCCACCTGCTGTCGTCGTAACTCACGTTGCTCCGGACAGCCCTGCTCAAGAGGCTGGGCTCAAGGAAGGTGCCTTTATCAGCCAGATTAATGGACAGGCGGTTCAAACGCCGGATTCGTTCTATCAGGAAGCACAAAAAGTCAACAATTCACCGGTAACATTACTATATCTGGATGGCCAAAAGCTGATCCTTCCCCCAGCAAGCAATAAGAAACAATGAAAACAGACGAACTTCGCGAGAGTTATCTTTCCTTCTTTGAAGAAAAAGGTTGTGTCAAGCGCCCCTCTGATGTGCTGGTCCCGCGTGATGACCGCACCGTGCTTTTTACTCCCGCAGGAATGAACCAGTTCAAGGATCAGTTTCTGGGAGTGGGTAAACTGGAATTCACCCGCGCCACAACCTGCCAGATGTGCCTGCGAACCGGCGATATCCAGAATGTCGGCGTCACCGCCTATCACCATACGTTCTTCGAAATGCTGGGCAACTTCTCGTTCGGCGATTACTTCAAACGCGAAGCCATCCACTGGGCCTGGGAATACCTGACCGATAAAAAATATCTGGGACTCGACCCCAATCTGCTTTCCGTCACCGTCTACCTGGACGACGACGAAGCGTACAACATCTGGCACGATGAAATCAAACTGCCCGCGAACCGCATCAGCCGTGAAAATGAACACGAAAACTTCTGGCCCGCCGGTGCTCCCTCTGACGGACCTGACGGTGTTTGTGGACCGTGTAGTGAAATCTTCTATCACCCCAATGGTGGTAAAGACAACGTCGAAATCTGGAACCTCGTCTTCACTCAGTTCAACCGGGTGGGAGAGCCTCCCAACAATCTCAAGCCACTCCCCAAAAAGAATATCGATACAGGCATGGGACTGGAGCGGACCGCTTCTGTTCTCCAGGGAGTCCGCAGCAACTTTGAGATCGACACTCTCAAACAACTCTGTCTGGCAGCCGGCGATGTCGTAGGCACCGGTTACGATTTTGATGCCGTATCCGGACGACCGATCCGCCGTATCTCGGACCATGTGCGGGCCATTACATTCAGTATCCACGAAGGCGTGAATCCAGGCAGAGAAAAAGAGAGCTATGTCGTCAGGCAGTTACTCCGCCGCGCACTGCTGGAAGGATACCTGCTTGGTAAACACGAACCGTTCCTGCATCAGCTGGTACCGGCGGTTGTTGAGATTATGAAAACTCCCTATCCCGACATCGCCAAAACTGTGGAAAACGTGCAAAGCACAATCAAAGAAGAGGAAGAGCAGTTTCTGGGCGTTATCGAAAAAGGACTCTCCCGTTTTGAAGGCTTCCTGAAATCAGCCGAACAGGCAGGTAGTTCAGTCATCTCCGGTGAAGACGCGTTCGACCTGCACCAGACTGACGGCTTCCTGATCGAACTGACGGAAGCGCTCGCTGCCAAGAACAACATGTCGGTGAACCGGACCGAGTTCAATAATATGATGCAGCAGCACAAAGAAGGCAGCGGCAGCGGTGCCTTCCTGGACTCCGTCATGTCAGAAGGTCCGCTGACGGCGCTTCATAAAACAATCAGTGAAACAGACTTCAAAGGCTACGAGACTACGGAAACGGAATCCAAAGTCATGGGCATCATCGCCGAAGACCGACTGGTCGAATCGGTGGTCGAGAAAGGCCACGCTCACCCGGTTGTCGTTGTTCTCGACCAGACCCCTTTCTACGCAGAAGCCGGCGGTCAGGTAGGTGATATCGGATTCCTCGAAGGAGACGGAATCAAATTTGAAGTCACCAACACCCAGAAAAACGCAGGCCTGTATCTGCATATCGGACACCTGCTGACAGGTAAGCTGGAACAGGGACAGACTCTGACAGCTAAGGTTGCAGAGCCACGTCGTTCCGGCATCCAGCGTGCCCACTCCGCAACACACCTGCTGCATCATGCCCTGCATACGGTTCTGGGTGATAACGCCATGCAGCGTGGATCCAAGGTGGAAGAAGACATGCTCCGCTTTGACTTTTCCCACAGCAAAGCAGTCACTCCGGAAGAGATCAGCCGGATTGAAGACATTATCAACCAGCGCGTCTCTGAAGGCGCCTCGGTGACGACTGAACTGATGAAGTTGCAGGACGCTCGTAACCTTGGCGCTATGGCCCTGTTCGGCGAAAAGTACCCCGATTACGTCCGCGTCGTCCAGATGGGCGATTTCAGTACCGAACTTTGCGGGGGTACTCACCTTTCCAATACAGGACAGGTCGGCTTATGCAAGATCATCAATGAAGAACTTGTCGCCAAAGGGGTACGGCGTATCTATGCATTAACCGGCCCGAAAGCACTGGAAAAAACCAGAAACACAGAGAAGCTGCTGCTGGAAATTGCTGCTCAGTTGAAAGTCCCACGTCCCGACGATTTGCCGGTTCGCATTCAACACCTGCAGGACGAACTCCGCGAAACCAAAAAACAGCTCACTAAATTCTCCAGTAAGTCACTCGCGGGAACCGCTGATGACCTGCTGGAAGAGGCCCCCGGTGTGAACGATGTCAAAATCGTGGCCTATCACGCCAAAGATGCATCACGCGATCAATTGCGAGAGCTGGCAGACCATCTGCGAAAAAAAGGGAAACAGGTGGCCCTGATTCTGGGAACGGTCATCGACGGTAAAGTCGCGTTGATGGCTGCCGTCAATTCGGATCTGGTAAAACAGGGCCTCAAAGCCGGCGACTGCGTCAAAGCAGCCGCCAAGGTCGTAGGCGGTGGCGGCGGTGGTCGTCCCGATATGGCCGAAGCCGGCGGTAAAGATCCCGAAAAACTGGACGAAGCACTTTCAGCCGGCGCAGACTACTACCGCAGTCAACTGGAAGCATAATTCCGATTGAACCCGGACCTGGTTGCTCGAGCTACAACTTATAGAAGATTACGGCGATTGAGTTCTGCGACAACGCGTTGCACGATTTGTGAAACATCGTTGTTGTCGAGCTCTTCCGTAATCCCGGTAGCACAACCACCGATGGGCTCATTGGTAAAGCCATGCTCGGAGAGCATGCACTGCAATGTCCGACTCAGGGTCGAGATGTCAGTCTTCTGTTCCGCAGTGATTGGCTGTCGCCCCTGCCCCATCTGGAATCCACGTAATTCAACAGCAGCCCGGAATCCTTCGGGAAACTCTGCGGAATAGATCATCGTATCGAACAGGGTCAACAGGTCATACTGCACGCGGCGGGCTTCATCCAGTTGAGCCGACATCGTCAGGTCATATAACTTGCGTGTCAGCTCCGGAACCACTCCCGAACTGGCATTGGTCCCACCGTCGGCACCACTCAACAGTAACGGCATCAGGGCCGCATCCCAGCCTGTCAGAAATGAGAACTCAGGACGATTCGGTCGAACGGCCTGAATCATGCGAATCATATTAGGAATGTCGCCTGAGGAATCTTTAATCGCCACGATCTTCTCACACTCTTCCGAGAGACGCTGAATCGTAGGCACATCAATGGGACTGGCAAACATCGGAATGTTATAAAGTGTCACATCGATGGGTGTATTGTCACCGATTTCCTTGAAATAAGCATAAACCGAAGCCGGACTTAATTTGTAATAAAAGGGAGCCACAATCGCGACGGCTCGAATCCCCAGGCTATGATAATACTCACAGGCCTTGATGGTCTCCCGTACGTTCGCTTCAGCTGCACCAGCCAGAATCGGAACACGTCCTCGTGTCTGGTCAGCGATAATTGCGACGATCCGTCGACGCTCTTCTGGTGTGAATCGAGTAAATTCCCCCGTGGAACCATTGGGATACAGACCGTGTACCCCTTTTTCAATCAGCCAGTCGATATAACGTCTGAGTTCCGGCTCATTGATTTCGCCGCGGGAGTCATAAGGGACCAGATTGGGAGTAAAAATTCCACTGAGCTTGGATTGGGGATTCATTCTGGGAGCTACCTATACTTATAAACAGATTCGCTAACTTACGGAGTATAGGAAGAGTATAGCATACAAATCGAAAGGGCGACACAGTTTCAGGCCTCTTCAACCGACTCTTCTGCAGACTCTGGATCCCCCTCGGAATCTGAATCATTCGTATCGGTTATGCTCTCTTCAGCGGTTTCCTGATCCTCAGAAAGGTTAAAATCCTCAGCACTCACCCCGGCATCCAGGAGTTTCTGGGCCTCTGCTTTGGCTGACTTCCCATAAAACTGCAGTATGAGAAACAAAACCACCAGTCCGACCGGCAATAAAATGTAAGGTTGGAACCCGAATCCCACTGGAATATACCCAAATACAATTGATACGACAGCGACCGTTAATGCATAAGGCATTTGTGTCAGGACGTGATCCAGATGATCAGACCCGGATGCCGCCGAGGAAAGGACCGTTGTATCTGAAATCGGGGAGCAGTGATCTCCAAAAATCGCTCCCGCCAGTACGCCACCAATTGTCCCCAGCATCAGATGATGATTCGGATCCGCTTCATTCAAAGGGACCAGCAGGCTGTAAGTCAATGAGATCGACAAAGGCATTAACAGCCCCATCGTTGACCAGGAACTTCCCGTCGCAAAACTGACCGCAGCCGCTAGCAGAAATGTAATCGTCGGCATCCAGTTAGGCGAGAGGCTGCCCGATAGCAGTTCCACCAGCACGCCCGCAGTATTCAGATGATTTTCATCACACACCGTCGCCACGGCCCAGGCCAGAACCAGAATCAGAATCGCCAGGAACATACTCTTCGCGCCCGCAGACCAGGCCTCAACGCATTCATTGAGGGAGAGCGCTTTGGTAAAACTGCAAGTGGCAACAGCTGAGATAGAAGCCAGAAACGAGGAAATCAACAGCACCCGGTTCGGCGATGCATGCTCCAGAATTTTACTCATCGATTTTTCGAGCAACGGCTTCCCTTCCTGGAGCCGTTCCAGATTCAGCCGATCAATCTCAATGGTCCCCGTCCACCACAGCCCAATCATGGCCAGTCCCAGTAAAGCCGAGAGTGGTATCAATGCATTGCGCAACAGGTGACGGCGTGCCAGTTCCCCATTATCAGATCCCAGCTCTGCCTCAACGACATTAAAACGACCTGGTCGCACCAGCTGGTTAAAAGCAATCGCGCGAGTTTCGGCCTTAAGCATCGGACCAAAATCATTGCCCAGATAGGCGACTAACCAGACAAAGGCCAGCAGATGCAGTGGATAGAATCGATAAGGCAGACTGTATAAAAATGTGGTGTAGTAGTCTTCGCTGATTCCCAGGCTACTGTAAGTATCGGCAATATAACCGATCTCCACCCCCACCCAGGTCGAGATAATCGCGATCCCGGATACGGGAGCCGCCGTAGAATCGACGAGGAATGCCAGCTTCTCCCGCGAGACTTTCATCCGGTCAGTGAAAGGACGCATGGACGTTCCTACCAGGAGAGAGTTGGCATAGTCATCAAAAAACACCACCAGCCCCAGGAACCAGGTCATTAACTGGCTGTGTTCCCGCTTCGTCGCATAACGTGACAGACGATTGACCAGCGCCGCAGTCCCCCCGCCGGCCGACATCACTCCGACCATCGCGCCCAGAAACATCGTAAACAGAATGATCATCATATGGGAATAGCTGCTGCTGCCCGGCTCGACGATCTCATGTATCACAAACGTATCCAGAGTATGGACGAACCCCAGAAAGAGATTCCCATGTGCTAATATGACCGCACCGATCCAGATGCTCACGAGTAAGGCCAGAATAATGTTTCGAAACCAGATCGCGAGAATGACAGCGATGATGGGAGGCAGCAGGCTTAACCAGCGTGAAATGCGATATACCTCGACGGTAGCGGTACCGCGACTGTCTGGGTCAACAACAATTGTATCGGCGGTAATGAAGACCTTCTGGTTTTGTGCCAGGTCCGTTTTGAGCTCAAGTACCCCGTTTTCAAAAGGAGGCAATGCCGTATCAACGTCCCTGACCCATAATTCCAGACCGATAATCTGCTGAGGGCGACCCGAATATTCGGTATCGAGCGTTCCATCCAGTTTGAGAGCACGGAGCGTGACCTGACTGACGGGAATTCCGATCACGGCAATCGGAGGTGCTGTAATCTCGTAGCGGGCAGGTTCTTTCCTGAGGGGCACATCCGTAATCTGATCGGTCTGTGCCAGAAAACTGGTTAAAATAATCAGCAATGAATGAATTGCCGCCATCGTCCCTCAGGCTGCTAAATCAAAAAAGATTTGGTTTGGCGGATTACAAAAGCCTTCCATCACGCCATCCAGTGAACGTCCTGCTCGGTATATTGAAACCGATCCCAGTCTGATCTGCAAGCGATGATTTCAGAAAGCGGACACTTTCACAAATCCTGTCACCAGTTAATCCTCCGACGGATTCAGTGGCCAGAAGAGATGAAACGTCACGCCGCGTCCCGGACTGGTCTCAGCCTCAATCTGCCCTCCATGCAGATCTACGATACGCCAGCATTTGGAAAGTCCAAAACCAAGTCCACGCCCCGCCTGTCTGGCTGAAAAGAAGGGATCAAACAGATGCTCCTGTTCCTGTTCTGACAGCCCCGGCCCATTGTCTCTGACCTGTAGATGCAGCATCGGAATTGTATCGACAGTGGTTTCTTCTGCCGAAATACAAATCTGTCCTCCCGCTTCGAGCACATTCAGACAGTTCAAAATCAGATTACTGATCACAACTTTCAACTGTGTTTCATCCGCCCAGAGACAGGTCGTTCCCGGGAGTTCCACTGTCAACAGAATACCTGATGAGTGAATGACCTCACTCAGACTCTGTTGAACGTCATCCACCACTTTGGAAAGATTGACTGCGGCAGGGTGTGGCGCAGGTGGCCTGCCAAACAGCATCGCATCACCAATCATATCCCTGATTCGATATGCCTGTCCGCCAATCGTCGCCAGTGACTGCCTGCGCTCCGGATCGGTCTCCTGTTTCAACAGCATCTGCACGCGCCCGGCAATCGTGGCAACAGGATTATTAATTTCATGCCCGGCACCAGCAGCAAATTCCGCCATCGCTTCCAGCTTATCGGTATTCAGTAAAACACGCTGCCTGGCAATCGACTCCTTTGTTACCTCAGTATTGCAGGAATGGCACTCCTCGTGTTGAGAGCCTTGTGAATTCCCTGTTTGCAAAGCCAAAGCGAAAAGCCGACGGCTGATATCTGTTAATTCAGAGCAGAGAGTCATAATGCTTTCTGAATCTTGAGTCGAAAACAGAAACACTCCCGCCAGAGCTGTCTGCTTACAGGGAATGGGAAAAAAATGAACGGGGCTGCTGGAGATCAACTGAAAGGGTCGACCCTGCTCTGCAATCGAACGAGCCTGCTCAGCAAGAGAACGACCTGGATCAATCTGAATGGAGGCCTGCGTGAAGCAGTCTGCATCCGCCTGGGAACGACGAAATATTCCGGCGGTTAATTTCAGGGATTCCTGATCGAACAGAATCAGATAAGCGGCTTTGGCAGCGGTGGCTTCACACCAGACTGCTGCCAGCTCTCCCAGGACGGAATCCAGAGATTCAACCGGGATCAATGAAAACAGGCGTCGGTAAAACACATCCGGCAGGCCAAGGCTCACTCCACCGGTTTCGCTCGCCATCTGACGCTCCATTGAGCAGCATCCACGACGATCGGAAGCGCAATCCGATCGTCATGTCACTGATAATTCACCTGACTCTGAAATCAGCCGGCTGTGTGAACGGATTCCAGATTCAGAAGCGTACAGACGCGATCCGCCAGCTGCTCTACTTCAAATGGCTTCTGCATAAAGTCATTTGCACCGGCTGCTTTCAGATCGTCAATCTTGTCTGCTTCAACCATACCACTGATGCAGATAATTTTAACATCGTCCATGGAAGAATCACTGCGAACTCGCTGGCAGACTTCCTTACCATTGATGTCGGGCAGCATTACATCCAGAATGATAATGTCCGGATGATATTCTTTGACCATCATTCCGGCGTCAAAGCCGTTATTAGCTACGCGAATTTCGAAGCGGGAATCCGCTTCCAGAACGTCGCGGATCAACTCTACCAACTCTTCATCGTCATCCACGATTAAAGCTTTACGCTTTCCACTTTCCAGGGCATCAGTCGGAATTCCGTTGTCTTTCATAAACTTAAACAACACATCGCGCGGAATTCTACGAAAGCGAGAGCCGGGTACCCGAAATCCCTTTAATTGGCCTGAATCGAAACAGCGAATAATCGTTTGTTGACTCACTTTGCAAATCTTTGCGGCTTCGCCCGTGGTAAAGACCGTTTTCATATTGCTCATCCATCCTTTGAAGACCCGCCTCTAAGCTGCGGGAAAGACCAAGCGCTGTAAGGCTATTACAACATGCAATAACCGAGCCCCTGCGCAGAGGTAGTGATGACCCGATCATCAACACCGCTGCATGAAACTGAAATCTCCATAATCAGCCTCTTACCTATTTACCTGAAAATGAGGTAAAGCGATAAAAAACCGCATCCTCCAAGGTGCAGTTCTGTGGCCCGTTCACTTGCCAAACGCTACTGATTTTCCAGACGCTTTAAGTATCCCACATAGATACAAACGCCAAAACTTTCAATACCGCTTGACTTTACCAGTATTATCAATAACTCCGATTGTATCTATTCTGACGATATGGTCAACACGCATTCGCCATCTTGACTGAATTATTGAAATAAACGCCGACTGATCCTACACTTACACGCATTAGAAACCGGCAGAAATTAGCCGAAAAAGCAATTTCCAAGATGCGAACAGACACAAAAGAGGTGCAAAAACCTCCAGTGTAGCAATGAGTTAGGAAATTTGACGACCTTAGAGTGGTTTTTTCAGGTCGCCAGCCGGCTGGAACTATTTAAATAAAGCACTAAAACTGTCAGGTCAGCGGGAGTGACTCCGCTGATTCTCCCCGCCTGCCCGATATTTCGTGGCTTGACGCGGCTTAGTTTTTCCTTGGCTTCATTTCGCAGATTCGGAACCAGCTGGTAGTCGATATGATCCGGAATGTGCAGCGTTTCCACATTCTTCTGCTTCTCAATTTCAGCGGTCTGACGTTTGATGTAGCCTGCATACTGAACTTCGATCAGTGCCTGCTGAATGGCGCGATCAGAGAGTGGGATCGCTTTCAATTCAGGTTTAAATCCGCAGATCTCTTCCCAGCCGGTATCCTGACGTCGCAGCCATTCTTCCAGCGTCTGCCCCTGATGTCGGTGGCCGCGAATGAACTCCATAATCTGAGAGATTTCTGCTTCGTATGCCTGATACTGATCCCAGCGTTCCTGATTGACCGAACCGACACGACGACCAATGGGGGTCATCCGCCGATCCGCATTATCCTGCCGGAGCAGTAAACGAAACTCGGCCCGTGATGTAAACATCCGGTAAGGCTCATCCACGCCTTTTGTTACCAGGTCATCGATGAGTACCCCCAGGTAAGCTTCGTTACGATCCAGAATCAGATCCTCTTTCCCTGCAATCTTTAATGCGGCATTTAATCCTGCCAGCAATCCCTGACCGGCTGCTTCTTCATAACCTGTGGTACCGTTCAACTGCCCCGCAAAATAGAGCCCGGCAACCAGCTTGGTTTCCAGCGTAGGTTTCAACTGTGTCGGAGTCGCGAAATCATATTCCACCGCGTAGCCATACCGCATGATTTCCGTATTTTCCAGACCGCGGATGGAATGAATCATCTCATCCTGCACATCGCGCGGCAGGCTGGTTGAAATTCCGTTGCAGTAATACTCGTTCGTATAACGCCCTTCCGGTTCCAGAAAAATCTGATGGGAATTACGTTCGGAAAAGCGTACCACTTTATCCTCGATCGAAGGACAATAGCGCGGGCCGGTGGAGTTGATCTGCCCGGAATACATGGGAGCCCGATGCAGATTCTCATTAATCAGCCGATGGACGTGCTCGTTGGTTTCCGTCAGATAACAGGGCATCTGCTGTTGAGTCAGCTTTTCAGTCATGTAGGAAAATGGCTGGGGACGTTCATCCCCGGGTTGTTCTTCCAGTACGGAAAAATCAATCGTGCGTCCATTCAGTCGCGCGGGTGTTCCCGTTTTAAATCGCTGCAGTTCAAAACCCAGTTGTGCCAGGCTGTCGGACAGGGTTCCTGTCGTTCCCTCCCCTGCGCGGCCTCCTTTGGTCTTGGCTTCTCCCGTATGCATGATTGCCTGCAGGAATGTGCCCGTTGTCAGGATCACCGCGCGGGCCCGATAGGTCGCATCGCCGTGCACCTGCACTCCGCAAACCTGATCGTTTTCCACGATCAGACTTTTCACGATTTCCTGCCGCAGCGCCAGGTTGTCCTGCTGCTCCACCTTCCACTTCATGCAGAACTGATACGCTTTTTTGTCCGCCTGTGCCCGGGGGCTGTGCATGGCGGGACCTTTGGAAAGATTGAGCATCCGGAACTGAATTCCCGTCTCATCAATCACGCGGCCCATCTCACCACCCAGGGCGTCAATTTCACGGACGATCTGCCCTTTCGCCACTCCGCCAATTGCCGGATTGCAGCTCATCTGCCCGACGGTATCGCAGTTCATGGTTAGCAGTGCCGTCTTTGCACCAAGACGCGCTGATGCCAGAGCAGCTTCACAGCCGGCATGGCCTGCACCAACAACAACGACATCATAATCATACGAAACGGACTGACTCATGGTTCTACTTTGTGATATTAGTTTGTGTAATTCAGATCTCTATCGGAAGAGACTGCCGCCCCCGGGAGGGTTCAGGTTTAAATGCTCCATGGCGGCCATGGTGACAATACGACCTCGGGGGGAACGCTGGATAAATCCGCACCGCAACAGGAACGGCTCCACTTCGTCTTCCAGGGTATCCGCCGGGATATTCAGGGTGTGCCCCAGCGCCTGTACGCCGGCAGGACCGCCCGAAAACGTTTTCACTAACGCCTCCAGATAACGTCGATCCTGACGTTCCAGCCCCAGCTGATCAATTTCCAGCATTTCGAAGGCGCGCTTCACCACTTCGTTGGTAATCTTACCATCTGCTTTACTCGTGGCAAAGTCACGTGCCCAGCGTAACAGGTTATTCGCTTTCCGTGGTGTCCCTCTGCTGCGACGGGCGATCTCAAATGCGGCATCATCCGTAATCGGCGTTCGCAGCTTGCGGGCATTCCTGCGAACAATTTCCACTAGCTCCTGATCTTCATAAAAGTCCAGATGTTCGCGGCGGACAAAACGGTCCCGCAAAGGAGCCGTCAACATCCCGCTCCGCGTGGTTGCGCCAATCACTGTAAATTTCTGTAGCTTCATGTTGACGGTCCGGGCATTCAGCCCTTCACCCAGGGTAATATCTACCCGGAAATCTTCCATTGCAGGATAGATAAACTCTTCGACCGTCGCCGGCATTCGATGAATTTCATCGATGAACAGAAACGAACCGTGGCTGGCATTGGTCAGGAACGGGAGCAGGTCTTTCGGCGCACTTAAAGAGGGCCCCGAAGTTATCTGCAACTCGGTCCCCAGTTCCCGAGGCAGCACCGAAGCCAGAGTCGTTTTACCTAAACCCGGTGGGCCATCCAGCAGGAGATGGCCCAGTGGTTCGTTGCGTTTCCGGGTTGCATCCAGAAAAACCTCCAGACGTTCCACAACGGCCCGCTGCCCCACCACTTCACTCAGACGCTGAGGGCGTAAGGCGTCATCGTATTCACCATCGTCAGCCAGAAAGCTGGAATCCCAGCCGCTTCCACCACCAGAAAGATCATCTTCCGGTTCATCATCTCCCCTAATGACAGGCTCTCGTACCATGCTCTCATCCAGACTCTGATATGCATTCCATTGTGCTATCGCTTCATTCCAGGCACAAAACTTGAACTGATATGCCCGGTAGACGCCACCATCATCCTCAGCAGTGGTTTTGTACACTGCAAGAAGCGACTCTGCCTCGTTTAACGGCTGGTATCATAGCAAATCAGCCGCCCTGACGTAAAACCCCCGGAGCCGCTCACCGCTCTGAATCCGGATTTAATCTGCCGCCCATTGAACCAAAAGAACAGGAGGGGAAATGCAACGTAACTTCAGGTCTCATGCCTGATTGTCCAGAATATGCAGATCTTATACCAGCCACATTCTGACCTGCCGAGTAGAGCTTATTGATAAGTCATTTCCGCGTAACTCACTGTCCCCAGCAGCATGGAAAACGGAATGAGCAGCAGATACAGCAAGCCCATGAAGCCCATCAAAATCAGAAGCCCCAATGGCGACACCTGCCCGGCCGGCAGTTGCATACTCTTCACAGCGGCCACTGTTATTCCATAGGGAACCATCGTAATCCCGGTCATGATCAGATAGATCAGGAACATGGTCATTTTATTTCCATCGGTAATTTTTCTGGATTCCGTGAAAGAGTCAATCCCAGGTAAATTACGATCGATCAGCAGGTAGGGGTATGGGAAGAACATAAAGAAGACAATCAGACCGGGAATAATCAGGCAGATCACACCAGCAAAATAAGCGAGAGTAAACACGATGCTGCAGAGTATCATCCTGCCTACAAAAGGACCTCCACTGAAGATTTCTCCCATCCCTGGATACTCATTTCTCACCAGTTGCAATAAAAAATTTAACAACCCCAGTATCAGGTAAGACACAAAACACAGGATCAGAAATAACCCGAGGATATAGAGCACAACCATACCGACAAACATCAGCGTCGGATCAACCCGTGCCAGCATCAATACGACCGCAAAGCCAACGGCTCCCAGTGCCATGAAGATCGCCATTGCTCCCACAACATAGAGCACATATGCGATGATATGGATCCCAATGAGTGACCCCAGGTTTGCCTTATAGAGTTCCCAGGTGCGCGAAAAGACATCGCCGACTTTAATCTCGCGGGGTACCCACTCCCCTTTCTGCAGCGTTTCGCCACAGTGTTGACAGCGCTTGGAACCTGCGGGGATCGATTCTCCACACATGGGACAATCGATCTGCTTCCCAGCCAGAAAACTGTCTTCTTCCCGTACAGGCCGTTCTGACAGAAAGCTGTCTTCTTCGCGCACAGGCTGTTCCGCCAGAAAGCTCTGTTCTTCTGGAACCGACGTCTCACTATCACTTCGATCAAAACCATCAAAACCGTCATCGGTTGGAATGGAAGAATCGATTGCAGGGACCAGAATTGGTTCACCACACTGCGGGCATTTCGCCCGGCGGCCGGCTTTGTCATCAGAGGTTTTCAGGACTTTATTACAATGCGAACAACTGAATTCAATCGTCAAAGTGGGATCCCCTGTCCTGTCTGCTCATTTTTATTCGGCGATAACCTCTGCCATGATGTCATCCGGGATATTGAAATTCGCGGTTACGCTTTGCACATCATCATGGTCTTCCAGCGCTTCCATCAGTTTCAATACTTTTTTACCATCTTCTACTCCCAGATCAACGGTTGTATCCGGAATTCGCGACAACTCGGCCAGATTCGTCGGTATGTTTCGCTTCTCAAATTCTTCAGAAACCTGCTGAAATGCATCTATGCTGCAGGTCACTTCAAACACATCGCCGTTCGCAGTGACGTCATCTGCGCCGACTTCCAGAGCGACTTCGAACAGTTCATCTTCCTCAATCGCATCAGAGGGGATCAGGAACAGGCCTTTGCGCTCGAACATCCAGGCGACACAGCCCGTGCTGCCCAGATTTCCGCCATGCACTTCAAAGATCTTGCGCACTTCGCCGGCTGTTCGATTTCGATTTTCTGTCAGAATGTCACACAGGACAGCCACACCAGCCGAACCATAACCTTCGTAGACCAGTTCTTCAAAATTTTCGCCTGATAATTCACCACAGCCTTTTTTGACAGCCCGGTCGATGTTTTCTTTCGGCATACTCGCTTTGCGGGCTTTGTCGATCGCATACCGCAGCGCGAGATTCATGACCGGGTCTCCCCCGCCATGTTGTGCCGCTACGATAATCGCACGACTCAACTTGCCAAAGAGTTTACCCCGTTTCTTATCGACCACACCTTTCTTGGCGGCGATATTTGCCCAATGAGAATGACCTGCCATTTGTAACTGTACTCAGCTCTAAGTATGCGTGAATTCACTGCGAACGAAGGACGCAGAAAAAAAATACCGGGCCTTATATTACAATAAACAGAGAGGGAAGGAAATCGATTACTGGTCCAGTTTTTTCTGAAGCTGATCAATCATTTTCGTGTCTGGGGGAGAGGACTGCTGAGCTTCTTCCAGTGCTTTTTTCCAGAGTTCATTCGCTTCTTTGGTTTTATTGAGTTTATGATAACAGTCTGCCAGGTGATCCAGAATCGTACTGTCTCCGCCCCCCGGCAGCTTGCTGGCTTTCTCAAGATATCCAGCCGCTTCCTGAAAACGTTCCAGCTTGAATAACACCCAGCCCATACTGTCAAGATAAGCCATATTGTCTGGTTCGGACTTCAGCGCGATTCGAATCATCTTTTCCGCTTTTTCAAGATTTTTCCCCTGATCAGCGTATAGATACCCCAGATCGTTATTGATGGAGGGGTTCTCAGGATCATCCGCCAGCATCTCCTCCAGGACGGCTTCCCCTTTTCCAATCTCCCCATTTTGCACGAAGGTATTGGAGAGCATCATCTTCACCTGATAGACACGCTCTTTCTGTTCCGGATATTTCTTGATGAAATTCTGTAACTGCACAATGGCTTTATCCCAGTCGTGGCTGTGATAGTAAATCCAGGCGTGCTGGTAATCCAGCAGCGGGAACTTAGGAGCCGCCTGCCGTGCTTCTTCGTTGACTTTGATGGCAGCTTCCGTCTCACCGTTTCGCTCGCGGGCGTCTGCCAGGAAATACAACAGATTGATCCGCTGAGGTGCCAGTAACGGGTTCTCAACCGCTTTCTGCAGCAGAACGGCCAGTTCGCCGTACTTGTCTTCTTCGCGTAACAGCTGGCTGTATTCCTGAAGAATCAGCAGCGTCCAGTTCCCGCGAATCTGTGGTTTTTCATGTTTGGAAGCGGCATCCATGGCAAACTGATAAAACTCAGCAGCCGCCTGTTTCTGATCGGCTTCGGAAGCGAGTTTTGCAATCATGAAGGCAGAAAACACATCCACTCCGGGTGGATCCTCTTTCTTCAGCTTCTCCGCTTCTGCAATCAGACCTTTTACCAGTTCCGGATCCTTAGACATCTTTTCCAGATTGGACTGGATCCGCTGAACGCCATCCCCGGTCTGAACGATCTTCGACAGCGTCTCAATCAGACTGGCATATTTTTGATTTTTCTGATACAGCGATAACAGTCCTGCCAGGCCTTCTGTATCGGAAGACTCTCCAACGGATTCAAGATAGGTTTTCTCTGCATCCTCAAAACGACCTTTTTCACCATACTGCTCTGCCAGGTAGTAGTGCAGGGTCCGGTTGAAGCGATCTTTTTCTGCGAGTTTTTCCAGTTGGGGAATCACATCGTCAGAGCGGTTTAAAGCTGTGAGGATTTCGTTTAAAAACTCATAGGCCCTGCGTCCCTTCGACTGCAGTTGCTCATCGAAATATGACTGCAGTGAATCCAGAGCCTGCTGATACTGTTTGGACTGGTAATAAACCTGTGCCAGATGATACTTCAGGATTCCGGGACGCCCCTTCTGCGATTCAGCCGCCTTATTAAAAGCCTCTACTGCCAGTTTGAGGCGATCTGTTTCCAGAAAGGACTGACCAATGCGTTCATACAACTTGCCCTGTTTGGCTTCCAGCTGTGAACGTGTATTGTACTCGAATGTAAATTCGTCCGGTTTGGTGAGGGCACGAAATACGACTTCCCAACACTGAGCGGCTTCTTCTTTTTTCCCCAGCCGCTCATACAGGTTTGCCTGATCGTGCTGGATGATGACATAGACCCCCGACTTCTTATCAATTGAAGGGGAATCTGAAGCCTTTTTCAGAAAGGTAACTGCTTCTTCAAAACGTCCCTGGCCTGCCATATGCAGTCCCAGCTTTCGCATCAGTTCATAATCTTCGGGATCCAGTTCGACGGCTTTCTGAGCATATTCAATTGCTTCTTCCGTTTTATCCAGACCGGATGCCAGCCTGATCAGAACCCGGTAAATCTCAATCGAATTGGGATTATATTCCATGGCCTTTTTATAGGCATCGTAGGCTCCGATGAAATCATTCCGCGCCTCACGCATCCGCCCGGTCATATACCAGGCAGCGGAATCAATTTCTTTCTGATCTACAGGAGTGCGCGGCTTTGCAGGTACGAAAGGCAGCACCACGTCATCGGCAATCCCTTCTTCCAGGGAAAATACCTTGGGCGCTTTCTGCTTCTGAGCATCTTTCTCGCTCTCCTTCTTCCCCGGCATTTTCGCTGACAGAATATCCTGTCCTGGAGTCAGCACCATTGCTGCTGACAATAGAAACAGACAGGACTTTAAGATTGGCGTCCGGGGAAATCGACTCATTATTCAACTCCATTATTAGAAATAGAGATTCTCTATACTCAAGCAGAAACCGGCAGTTGCAGGTGCGCAACTTCCTGCCGGGCACGTTTATTGTAACGCGTCTTCACCACCTTCTCCAAGGCTGGTTTTGCAGGAATCCGTTATTTTCGCTTGGGGATACAGAAGAAGTGGCATCAAAACAGAGAAGAAGATCTCTACATCAGATAAATCCGTCAGCATGAATCATCTGAAGAGAACACTGCCAGCTTATTTTTTGGTAGAAGAAGATTTCTTTTTCGGCACTTTTTTCGTAGTGGCAGTGCGTTTTGCAGCAGGGGTTTTGCCCGCCGTTTTTTTAACGGTTTTCTTGGCCGTTTTCGTTTTCGCGGGGACCTTCTTTTTGACTTTGGTCGCCGCCGTTTTCGTTTTTGAAGAAGCTTTCGCTTTCTTCTTTTTCACTACTTTTTTCTTCTGCCTGGAAAGCGGATTCGCAAACATCGCTTCCATGCGAGCAGGGGCCTCCATCAGATCGACCCCCTCTTCGGGAAGCGGATTCTTGGCCAGATTGAAGTCGGCAGCCAGCTCTTCGTCGGTCGCCAGACAACGCAACAGATGGCTGAACAGGGGCGCATCTGTTTTCCGTACGCTGGACTTCAATGTGTCACTTGCCGTTTCGATAGACTCTTCTTCCGGCAGCAGCCCCAGCCACTTACTGGCATTCAGAATTTTTTCATCCGCCGGTACCAGGTGGCTTCCCAGCACGACCTGCAGTGTATGGTTCAACACAAAAGGCGTTAACGTTTTCATGCGGGACAGTTGCTTCTGTGCCTGCTCGAGCGTCTTCTTGCGCAACAGCTCCAGATCGAAACAGAACTCTTTATCGAACACATACTGTAATACGGTCCGGATACGGTAAGCACGCCACTCAGCATCATCCACATCATCAAACACCGCTTCCAGTTCCGAAATCGTACTGACACGAATTTCATTCAGATCATGAAAGCCATCCAGCAGAGCGTCAAAGACTTTGTCTGCTGTTTCGTTTGTCGTATTTTCCAGGCAGATCGCATGCAGAATGGTTTCGAGCACGGGACGATCGTACTTCGGTAACGTGGCTGAGTAGCGTTTTTTAAGTGACGCAATCAGCTTCTTGCAAACAGCCTGTTTATCCGATGTGGAAATTTTTTTTGCAACCATATCTGTCTGTACAATATTTGAGATGTATCAATTGGAAAGTAAGAAAACCGTTCTTTTCGTAGACGAATGCACTGACCGCTATTCCTGAGGCGTCTCTTCGCCAGTGCCCCGTTCTTCTTCCGAAGAAGATTTTTCCGCTAACTCTTCCGCTTCTCTCTCGACCTGCAACTCTTCCAGAATACGAATCGTATCCATCGAATCTTTCACGGCAGTATCCAGCACAAACTTGATCACGGGAGTATATTTGGTCTGAATCCGATCTGCGATTTTGGACTGCAGAAATCCTTTCGCAGATTCCAGACCGTGCATACAAAGTGCTTTTGTCTTTTCGTCTCCCATGATCGATATATAAATCTTGGCTGACTGCACATCAGGTGCCACATCAACATGCAGGACTGTTACATTTCGGACCCGGGGATCGCGTATATGCAGCAGAATCGTTGTACTTACTGTTTCTAATATCGCCTGAGCGATTTTTTCTAATCGACGTGATGCCATTCAGTTTCCACCAGCATTCCTGTTTGAATCGACCCAGTTATTACGAACTGGAATCGAGAGTTCGTTTCACCTCGTTAATCCGGAATGCCTCCAGCAGGTCTCCTTCTTTGATATCATTGAATCCGGAGAGCAGAATACCACACTCCATGCCTTCGCGTACTTCCTTGACATCATCCTTTTCACGTTTCAAGGAGGCGATTGGATACTGATTCAGAATCTTCTGATCCCGAATCAGATGCACGCGGTCATTGCGATTGATTGTGCCGTTCAGCACGCGACAACCGGCAATTTTTCCAAATCGGCTGATGGAGAATGTCTGCAGAACCAGAGCACGCCCAGTCTGCTCCTGAACCAGTTCGGGACGCAACATCCCTTCCAGTGATGCCCGAATATCATCTACCACTTCGTAAATGATACTGTAACGTCGAATCTCAACGTCTTCCTGCGTAGCCAGATTAAGGGCCCGGTCTTCTGCAACCACATGGAACGCGATGATAATCGCATTCGAGGCACTCGCCAGATAAACATCACTTTCATTGACCCCGCCAATTCCCTCGTGCAGGATTTTGACTCGGACTTCGGGATGTTCAAATTTATTGATTTCACTGCGAATGGCTTCGAGAGAGCCCGGCGTATCTGCTTTCAGAATCAGAGGCAGATCCTGAATGGCGCCTTCGATCGCTGATCCCAGAATATCTTCCAGGGTCCGCGGCCCGCCACTGTGTCGGGCCAGCGTATCGGCACGACCTTCATGACGTCGCTCTTCTGCGAGCTCTCTTGCCTGATCGATGGTTTCCACAACCACGAAATGATCGCCTGCACCAGGAACAGAATCCAGACCGGTCACCTTAACCGGCATGGAAGGAGGTGCTTCCTCAATCTGCTGATCCATATCATCGTACATGGCACGAATATAACCGTAGGATTTACCGCAAAGCACGGCATCACCAATCCGCAGCGTTCCTTTCTGGACAATCAGCCAGGCAACCGAACCACGACCTTCATCCCGGAAACCTTCCAGACAGGCTCCCACGGCAGGCCGATTGGGATTTGCTTTCAGTTCATGCAGTTCGGCTGTCAGCAGCAGAGTTTCCAGCAGGTTATCGAGCCCCATTTCCTTTAAGGCTGAGATGCGGACCACATCGGTTTCACCACCCCACTCTGAAGGAAGCACGTTTTGTGCTGCCAGTTCCTGCAGAACTTTCTGTTCGTTGATGTCTGGCAAATCAATTTTATTCAGTGCCACAACCATCGGAACACCGGATGCTTTCACATGACTGATACTTTCAGCTGTCTGAGGCATCACTCCGTCGTCTGCGGCAACGACCAGTACCACCATGTCAGTGACATTGGCTCCCCGAGATCGCATTTCGCTGAAAGCGGCGTGACCGGGTGTGTCAACAAACGTCAGTTTGTGGCCGTTATACTCGATCTGATAGGCGGCGATATGCTGCGTAATGCCGCCCGCTTCACCTTCAACCACTTTGACTTTGGAGTTCCTCAGCGTATCAACCAGTGTTGTTTTACCATGGTCGACGTGTCCCAGAACCGTAATAATCGGCGGACGGGTCACCAGATCTTCCGGTGCGTCTTCCTGCTCGATAATTTCGTTGACCGATTCCAGAGCGCCTCGTTGACGCTTGAAGGTTAAGTCAACTCCCAGTTCCATCGCGACTGCCAGAGCGATATCTTCTTCGATGATCTGGTTAATCGTAACCATCTCACCAAATTCTTTGAACATGATAGACATAATAGCTTTCGCGGGACGTCCCATCGCTTCGGAGAGACTCCGCACTGTCATCGGTACATCCACTTCAGCCTCGGTCTTGTGGACAATATTGCCTGAATCATGTTTCCGCTTGGAACGTCGAGGACGACGGCCAACGACTTCCTGTTGCTCGTTCCCCTCTCCTGAGAATCCCCGGCGGCCTTCCTTACGCTGCTCGCGACGCTGTTTACGCGCCTCGACCAGACTCAGGCTACCACGACGGGTTTTCATATCATCATCCTGAGGTTCGCGATCCTTGTCCTTTTTCTTCTGCTCTGTATGCTGAGCGAGATGAGCGGCAAGCGGGCTTTTCTGTTCCAGGATATCAGCCGTCAAACGTACTTCCGGCTTTTGAGCCTTTTCTTCTTTTTTCTTGGGCTTTGGAATCACCGGCTGCTTATAAGCAGGAGGAGCTGCCACGTTCGGCAAAGCAGACTTCGGCTTCGGCTTGGGCTGAGGCTTACCTGAGCGGGTCGATCCAATCGGCTTCATTTCACGAATATTGGAACCGGAGGCACCTCCTGCGGGAACATAATCATCCCGGGTCAGCGCCTGCTCAGTATCTGGCTTTCCAGTCTCTTCGATGGTTTCCTCTGATCGACGCTTGAGTGCCGCCGATCGCCCTTCAGTCACTTCCGCAGTGTCTTCAGTCGACTCATCATCCTGACCGGTAGAAATCTCGTCTTCTGAAACAGATTCCGCCTCATCCTGTTCTACAACCACTCCAGAGGAACCTTCATCGGAGTAGGAACCTTCATCAGAGGCACCGGAAGACTTCTGCGTGGAGGAACGGGAGGGCTGCGGACGGGAGGTCATCGTCTTGATATTACGCATCTTCGGCTGTTCCCGTTGAGGCGTCAGCGTCTCCTGGGCGGGTGACTCCTCGGAACTGGCAGCAGGTTTCCCCTTCTGTTCCAGATATGCAATAACGATGTCACGTTCGTCGGGCGTAATGCTGGCCAAAGCGGAGTTTTTCAAATTCACTCCCGCTTTGTTACATTCATCGATCAGCACTTTGCTGTCCATTCCCAACTCTTTTGCAAGAGCAAAAATACGAATCTTCAACAGCCCTTCTCCCGTGAACAAATCTGCAATACGTTTTCAAATCCTGTCAGACTGAAACGATTTGCCTGATGAGGCAACAACCTCATTACACTTACTCGTAATCGAACGAACTATTCCTGTTTCTCGGTAGATTCTTCCGCGGAATTATCTACATTCACCGGCTCTTCCACTGGTAATTCCTCAGGAGCAGTCGTTTCGTCTGCTACTGCAGCACTCTCACTCTCTGCATCATTTACATCAACAGCGGTTTCTTCAACCGCCTCATTTTCTGAAACAGCCGGTTCTGGCTCTTCCACAGCTGGTTCCGATTCTGAAACAGCCGGTTCCGGCTCTTCAACAGCGGGTTCCGACTTTGTTTTATCACTGGATTCAGCAGCTGGATTTTTCTGAGCGACCCGCATTGCTTCTTCTTCTGCTTCAACACGTTCACTTTCCCGGTCTGCCACTTCGACAATCTGCTCACACTGTTCGGCAGTCAGGCCACCCAGCTCTGCCAGCTGGTCCGGCTCAATCACAGACAGGTCGTAGTAACTGAAGAAACCCTGGGAAACCAGACTTTCCGCCAGCTCTTCAGACACTCCCGGGATGGAAGAGAACGCTTCCACTGTTTTATCAAGTTGCTCGTCCAGCTCTGTCTGAGTCATGACTTCAATATCCCAGCCGACCAGCTTGGACGCCAGTCGCACATTCTGACCTTTACGGCCAATCGCGAGAGGCAACTGATCGTCGCGAACCAGAACGATGACACGCCCCAGCATCGGACACAAAATGACATCTTCTACTTCTGCCGGCTGGAGCGAATTCGGCACCAGTACCTGCAACGAGTCGTTCCAGCGAACAATGTCAATCCGCTCGCCGGCCAACTCGTCAACGATATTCTTAATACGGGCTCCCCGCATTCCCACACAGGCACCGACACAGTCGATACTGCTGTCAATACAGGACACAGCCACTTTTGAACGATAACCGGCTTCCCGCGCCAGGGAACGCACATCGATAATCCGATCGGCGACTTCCGGGATTTCCAGTTCAAATAACCGACGTACCATATCCGGATGAGTTCGTGAAAGAATGACCTTAACCCGGCTGCCAGCTTTGCGGACATCCAGGACAACAGCACGTACCCGATCCCCTACACGAAATGACTCGCCGGGAATCTGTTCGCCACGTGGCAAAATCCCTTCAATTTTACCCAGGTTGATCAATACCGCACCGCCTTCGACACGGGAAACCGTTCCCGAAACCGACTGGTACTGCATATCCATGTATTCATCAAAAACGGTATCGCGTTCTGCTTCGCGAATCTTCTGGATCATCACCTGCTTGGCAGTCTGTGCCGCCACACGGCCCAGAATCTCGCCTAGAATGTCTTTAGCCAGTTTTTCGTTATCACAAAATACGGTCGGCTCACCTGTATCACGATCAATGTCTACAGAAAGCTCATGGTCTTCTCCAAAGTGCCGACGCGCAGCCGACAGGATAGCCTGTTCAATTCCACCAAACACGATCTCTTTATCGATACTTTTATCGCGTTGAATGGCATCAACAATCCGGAGAACTTCCTTACCGTCCATAATTGTGTTTCCTTCATTCGACAGTTGAGATCTTCAACTGACTCGAAAACTACTCAAAAAAGACCTGATCTGGTCAAATCTATTATTCACCTCGGGAACTTGAGTCCCCAGCGGTACCGCTATTAACAAAAAAAAGCGGGAACATGCCCACTTTATGACTACCCGTACCACCGCAAAACGGTCGTCAGGCATAGCCGCGATTGGTATTCTACAATACAACAAACGCGACAATCGGATTGGTGAGCGAATGCTCGTGTTCCAACCAGCCTACATATTTGAGGACTCCATTCGAGTTTACGAATGCCGATATCATCACAAAGAAACAAACAGCCTGAGCGGCATGTCACCCCTTGCAAGCACAATGCGTACTGAACACCAGTATGCAAAACAATTGCGCATAAAGCACCACTACAATGAATGCTTCACTATCAGGAGAAATTAATCTTCGCGCGTTCAGATGTCAAGCACCGCAGGCAACTATTTCATAACGACTTAACTTCACCCAATTTGAATTACCAAAACAACGGCAGATACGAAAACTATGTACAGCAAACAGGCGGTTTTTCAGATGACCTCCTAATAACTGACAGATATCAAATTCAACACTTTCTTCACGATGAGAGCAGATTGATCTCCATCGAAAAGCAAAACTTCTATAGTATCATACGCAGAGCCCTGAATCTGGCGACCTCTTCTTTTACAGATAGAGAAGCCGGTTCCGAGTTTATTAACAGCAGCTCCCAGACAGATTGACCCAAAATCACTGCCTCTGAATGTGCCTGCTTCACGTTGAATCCGCTCGAAAGAGCCACATATTCTCCCCTCAAATTTTGAAGGACAACCCTGCAATGTCTCGCTTATTGCCCCTGCTGGTTCTCTGCTTTGGAATCCCGCTAACTGCATCTGCACAACCTCCCACTGCCACAAACGATCCTTTTGCTCAACAGAAAATTCAGGCCGACCAGGCGCAACAGCAAGGGGACTACGCAAAATCAATCGCCATCACCTCCCAGATCCTGCAACAGAAACCGGATGATCACGTTGCCTATTACCTGCGTGCCAGCGCCCGCGTTGAATCCGGTCGCGCTCAAGGCAACGTCCAGTCCATTCGCGAAGGCGTAGCCGATGCCCGGGAAGCAATTCGCTTCAGTCGGAACCAGGACGCGAACTACTACCTGCCTTACCTTTACGGGATGATGAACCTGGCAGTCATGGAAAACAAGAAAAGCCATGCAGAAACCGCACTGACCGTCGCAAACCAGGTTCTGGCCCGCCCGGAACTGAAACCGGAAGAAAAAGCGAATTTCCATTACCAGCGCGGCATGATCTATCTGCCTTTAAATAAGCCACAGGAAGCAGCACAGGACTTTACTGAAACCATTAAACTGGCTCCCGATCACTTCGCTGCCCTTCTGGCTTTGCCCGACGCTTATGCTCTCGCCGGTGATAACGACAAGGCCCTTGCCAGTTTCAATCAGGTCATCCAGAAACAACCAGATTCTCCCGTGGTTTATAACAACCGGGCCATGTTTTACCAGCAGCAGGGAAAACTCCAGGAAGCGATTAACGACTTCTCCCGTGCGATCCAGCTCGATCCCAGATACCACCACGCCATCACCAACCGGGGGTTTGCTTATCTCGAAGGGGGCAAACCGGACACCGCGGAAGCCGACCTGACGCAATCTCTGTCAATTGAGCCTAATCAGCCATTTGTTCTGGGCATGCGGGGAGAGGCTCGACTCCTGCAGGGTAAAATCAACGAAGCACTCGAAGACCAGAAAAAAGCAGTGCAGCTAGACCCACAAAACCCTGCTTTACACGCTGACCTGGGTTTCTCCTACTTCTTCAGCCAGGACTTTCCGGCGGCCTTGAACGAATTCAAACTGGCCGCACAGCTGGCTCCGGAACAGATGAAAGTCCTTGACCCCTGGGTCTACCTGGCAATGGTTAAGACCGACCAGAAATCTGCCGCCGATGCAAAATTCCAGTCAGTCACCGCCAAAAAACCGGACACACGGGACTCCATCGATAACCTGCTGTTATTCCTGATGGGAGCGATCTCGAACACAGAGCTGCTCGATTCCATCGATCAGAAAGACGTGGAACGGGCAAAAGCCCAGATCTGTGAAGCCTACTTCTTCATCGGGCAGAAAGCACTTCTGGCCGGCGATACTGCAACCGCTTCCCAGAATTTCCAGGCCTCACTCAACACAAACATGAAAGGCCTGTCCGCATTTCGCGGCTCCCAGTATGCTCTGAAGAAATTTTAGACCGTAGCCGCTTCAATGCCATACAGGCTGAGAATGATCTCAATAGAAAAGCCTCGTAAGGAGAACTGATCCTTACGAGGCTTTTTGTTTCATTACTAGCAGATTCTCTCAGACACCACAGATAACAGACGCACTGGCCTGACCAAATGTGGTTGTACTGATCTTCAGAAACAGTTTGTTATCTGTCGCCAGTGGCTCATTACGAACTACGTTTAACGGGCAATCAGGGTCAGGAGTCTCGTAATTCAGAGTGGGAGGAATAACGCCCTGGCTCAATCCGACCAGAGAACCGCTGGCTTCCACAATGCCACACGCAGAACCGGAATTACCAAAGTAACTCTTCAGAGCCGTCACAGGAATCTCACTGGCCTTATCACCAAAAATCTCCTTGATGGCAAGATATTCCTGGACGTCGATTTCCTGCTCACCCAGTCCATGTGCATTGATATGTCCGATATCTCCTGCATCGATGGCTGCCCGTTTCAAAGCCAGTCTGATCGCGTTGGCAATCGCGGTTTTGGTATCCACCGTTCCATCCCGCTTCACAACACAGGAAGCCCCTGTTCCCAGAACTTCACCCCAGACTTTGGCACCGCGCTGCTCTGCATGTGACTTCTCTTCCAGCAGCAGCGAACAGGCTGCCTCACCAAGGATCTGCCCGGTGCGTGCCTTGTCAAAGGGACGTGATCGCTTTTCAAATTCTGCCGGGGAATCTGCCAGTTGATCCCAGAATTTTGCATGAATGGATTTCACTTCATGCACCCGGGTCCCGGTCACGCCGGCGACCATGATATCGGCCCAGCCACGCTCGATAACACGCTGTGCTTCACCCAGCACCAGATTACCCGATGCTTCTGCATGTGTGATCGAATTATTCGGACCACGGGCGTCAATGATGATTCCGATATGACAGGCAGGCATGTTAGGCAGATATTTCAGCAGCCACAATGGCTCCATCTTAGCCAGGCCTTCTCCACCCCAGCGTTGATACTGGAATTCATGCCCTTCGGTGGCAGCCATACAGGCTCCGACCAGAACCTCAGGAGGACTGAGCATCAGATTGGCACCAAACTCGATCCCAAAACGTTCGCTGTCGACAGCTGAAAGATCCAGTGCTGAATCTTCCATTGCCAGGTTAGCAGAAGCGACCCCCATCTGGATCTCGCGGCACATCACCTTGAGGCTCTTCCGCTGCTGTTTCAAATACTCTTTTTTAATCGTATTCGCATTGAAATCGGAAACTTCCGCAACGCAGGTATCTGGCGCTGCCAGATGAGAGTAGAGTTCGGATTTTTTGACCCCTGATTTCCCATTCATCAGGCTGTCTTGAAATGCTTGCACTCCGATTCCGATCGGACTGAGAATCCCCATACCCGTAATCAGAATTCGTCGCTTTGATTCTGTATTCATTTGAATCTCTTAAGAAAGTCCCGCTTATCAACTACGCCAGCTGCACTCGAAATAATGTACCTTCATCGTAGAACAAAATTCCTCTCAGACAAGAGCTTTGCCTGTTCCAATCGGAAATTCCGCAGACGATGCCATCCATACCCATTAAAGAGGAATTCGAAGGATCGCAATCCTGGCACTGCCTGCCGCCTGAACCCATAACATCGGCAACAAACAGACATTCATACACTATTTTGACCCAGTAAAGCAGCTTTAACTAGGGATAGCTAAGACAATCAGGCGCCGATTTTCAACCCTGAAGCGACAATCAGATCAGGAATAATTCGGGAAAACTCTAACCCTTTACAGGTTAACCCGAAAAGAGAACTGGAAAGACTGCAGGAGGCCTGAAAACAGCGGCAGGCGCCCTAAGGCGCCTTCTGCAGAATCAGACAGGCGTTATGCCCGCCGAACCCGAAACTGTTCTTCATCACCTTGTTCAGCTTCATTTCACGGGGCTCATTGGGAATGTAATCGAGATTACATTGTTCATCCGGATTATCGAGATTGATCGTCGGTGGTGCGACCTGTTCCTGCAGGGCTTTTACACCAACAACAAACTCGACACCGCCTGAAGCTCCCAGCAGGTGCCCCAGATGCCCCTTCGTACTGGAGACGGGCATCTGTTTCACGTGTGAATTGAAAACGGTATTGATGGCAGCCGTTTCAGCCACATCGCCCAGCGGAGTACTCGTACCATGCGTATTGATGTAGTCAATTTCCTCTGGGTTGATTCCCGCATCCTTAATCGCATGCAGCATGGCTCGGGCTGCCCCCCGCCCTTCCGGATCAGGAGCCGTCATATGAGTTCCATCTGCAGACATACCGTAACCGATCACCTCTGCGAGAATGGGAACTCCTCGTTTTTTAGCATGCTCGTATTCTTCGAGCACAATGATGCCGGCCCCTTCCGCCATGACAAATCCATCTCGATCACGATCGAATGGTCGGCTGGCGGATTGAGGGTCATCATTGCGTGTCGACAGAGCATTCATACGGGCAAAACCAGATAACCCCATCGGGGTCACTGCAGCTTCACTTCCGCCTGTCACCATAATGTCGGCAACGTCGTGCTGGATCAGCTTGTATGCATCTCCAATCGCATTGGTCGCGGAAGCACAGGCAGTAGCGACTGCACTGTTCGGTCCCTTTAACTCATAAGTTACCGAGATGTTTCCGCTGGCAGCATTGACCATCAGCTTCGGAATCATAAAAGGCGAAACACGTGCCGGCCCCTGATTATAAAGCTTGTCATGCTGGCTTTCGATCTCATTCAGACCGCCAATACCACTGCCGACCAGAACGCCTCTACGATAGGGATCCCCGTCAAAATCTTCGAGTTGAGCCTGACGATAGGCAATATGAGCGCCTGCAAGAGCGAATTGCACAAACCGGTCAACACGCTTCAGATCTTTCGTTGAGATATTCGTATATTCGCTGGCATTGAAATCCTTGATCTCTCCGCCAAAACGAACCTTGTAGTCTGAACAGTCAAAGCGTTCCAGCGGACCGATACCACTTTTACCAGCGCATAACTTGTCCCAGAACTCTGAGACATCTAAACCCAGAGCCGTTACAACAGATACTCCGGTAACGACGACTCTCCTGCGCATTCGTGAACACTTCCTACAATGAAAAGACAGGACCAGATAGTTTCAAAACAAAGGACAGTTCAGCTGACTGGTTACAGAACCGAAATCAGCTGGCCTTTTCAGTGATGTATCCAACGACATCACCGACGGTTTTGATTTTGTCATAGTCGTCATCAGGAATGGTCACATCAAACTCGTCTTCGAATTCCATGACGAGTTCTACAATGTCCAGAGAATCGGCCTTGAGGTCGTCGATGAACTTACTGTCCAGCGTGATATCTTCCTTGGGGTGGCCTAATTGCTCGCTAACGATACCAACCACTTTTTCTTCAATTGACACTCTTCTTCTCCTTCACCGTCTTAGTGATTTTTTAACTTCAGGATGACTGGAAACATCATTCCCAGACCAACTTGGATGGATTCGCCTACAGATGTAGCGATGATATATCCACTTTCCCGAATTATGTAAACCTTAAAATGAGACAAGAATTATGAGTCTTGTCTACTTCACCAAAGTTATCTCATAATTTGATCGGGCTGACTTTACCAGTCTGAGAACCCATGATTTTAGGTTCTACAGAATTTTCTTCAGAGTTCCCGCGTAAGTTGTTGTAGCACAAATCGATAGACCAGATCAAGCTCTGATTTACCCGCGAAAATGTACCCCGCGACACCACTGTCCTTTTGCACGCTTTATTCAACCGCCCATAGAACCAGACGCCTGAAACCCCTACGAATCATTCACTGTTTCACAGGAAATTTTACGATCGACGCGTTTCATCAATCCCTTCAGAACCTTGCCAGGACCAATTTCGTAAAACTCATCAAAACCAGCCGCCAGCATCGTCCGCAGGGAATCTTCCCAGAGCACCGGACTGACCACCTGACGTACCAGTAATTCGCGAATCTCATCAGGTTCTTCGTGAATTTCTGCATCGACATTGGAGATTACGGGAATTTCCGGCTTCTTCAAACCGACACCGGCCAGCGCTTCAGACAGGCGACTGTCCGCCGGCTTCATGATTTCCGTATGAAATGCTCCTGCGACCGCCAGGGGAATCGCCCGCCCCCCTTCCTGCTCAGCCAGTTCGGCCGCCAGTTCGCAGGCACTGTTTTCTCCTGACAGAACAATATTTCCGGGGCAGAGATAATTGGCAATCCAGATTTTCCCCGCAGAGGAGGCAGACTGACAGATCTCGGCTACCTTCTCGCGATCCAGCAAGAGAATACTGACCATCCCGGAGGGGTTTGCATCAGCGGCGGCCTGCATTGCTTCGCCACGACGCTGCACGACACGCAGCCCGTCTTCGAAACTCATCGCACCCGCAAAAACCAGGGCAGTATATTCTCCCAGGCTCAAACCGGCCGCCATCTCACAGGCCAGGACTTTATCCGGCGAATCTGCACGCAGCATTTCCAGAGCAGCCAGACTGGTTACAAACAAAGCAGGCTGACTGATGACAGTGGAATCCAGTTCCTCACTGGGTCCCTCAAAACAGAGCTTTGCCAGATCGTATTCCAGAATATCCGAAGCACGCTGATACAGCTCCCGTGCTGCCGGATAATTTTCGGCGATCGTTTTGCCCATCCCGACATGCTGAGCGCCCTGTCCGGGAAATAAAAAAGCGATTCTGCTCACGAGTCGATCCCTCTATTTTTGGAATTGCACTGCTAGTTTAAGATGCCGACTCAGGCAACAGGCTTCTGCGCCAGATGATCGGCGATCTGCGAATTGATGCCACGATCCTTGAACATGGCACTCCCCTTCAATGCGTTTGTAATCGAGTGGGCATCACTGGATCCGTGACAGATAATACAGATGCCATCGATCCCCAGTAAGGGAGCACCGCCGGTTTCATGGTAGCGGAACCGCTTGCCCATCTCTTGAAAGGCCAGCTTGGCCTTATCCCGTTCGACATCCAGGCTGCCGATAATCTGACGGGAAGCTTCCTTCATCAGAAAGTCAGCCATCCCTTCACTGACCTTGAGTACCACGTTGCCGACGAAACCTTCACAGATTAAAACATCAGCTTCGCCCTGATAGAGCCCGCGGCCTTCGACATTGCCAACAAAACTGTCTTTCATTGGGCCTTCATTCAGCAGACGATAAGTATCGCGATAGAGATCGTTCCCCTTCACGTCTTCACTGCCGATATTGATCAGACCAATCTTGGGAGATTCCACCCGCAGCACTTCGCGGGCATAGATTTCACCCATCACTGCATACTGATAGAGATGGGATGGTCGAGCCGAAGGATTGGCACCAACGTCCATCAGCACGGCATGGCCGGCACTGGTGGGTAAGGTTACCGCAATCCCGGGTCGTTTGACACTCTTCAGGAACAGGCGGGTTTTCAGACCGGAGGCGACAACCGCACCGGTATTCCCGGCACTCACAACCGCGTCAACCTCACGAGCCGCCATCAGCTTCCAGCAGACGGAGATCGAGCTGTCCGGCTTCTGCCTCATGGCTTCAGTCGGTTTTTCTTCCATCCCCACAACCTGGCTGGCATGGATAATCGACAGGCGATCGCCATTATAGCCCGATGCTTCAACCTGAGCTTCAAGCAGATCCTGAGGACCAACCAGAACGACATTGAGTGCAGGATCCGCCTGCAATGCAACGATTGCTCCTGTTATGTTCGGTTCAGGGGCATAATCTCCCCCCATTGCATCCAGTGCAATCCGCATTGACCACTAGTCCTCAGTATCAACGATGGTTCGCCCCTGATAGAAACCACAGTGAGGGCAAATGGCATGAGAAGGGGACGCGGTACCACACTGTGGACAATAGGTGGGCTTACTTGCCTTCACACTATTATGACTGCGTCTCTTACGAGAATTGGATTTTGACATCCGTCTTTTAGGAACTGCCATGAAAAAGACCGCCTTAAAACACCTGACTTAACTTAAACGATACGTAACACGTAACTTAACACTATATTTAGACCCTGTAAGCGCACGGAGATCTCTCATACCAGCTTTTCTGACAGGAATCGAACATACTATGCAATTTTTAAAACAACTGTCAAGCTACAGGGCCCACATCAGTCGATATCAAAAATGATATTTTCGTATTGATTCGCGTAATCAAAACATCAGTACACACATTATCCCGCCGGGACACCAGAAAATCGAGTAAAGCAATGACGGATCATCGCCTTAAATCACCTGCCTCACAATCATTTAAAGTCATCCTGTCAGTCACCACACTGGTACTGTCTTTACAGAGTTTTGCCTCTGCAGCGCCACAACAGATGACACCACAGGAACTTCAGGCATTTGGTAAGCAGATCCAGGATACCGCCGCTGCTCAGGATCCGGCAAAATTCCGGGCTCTGTTTGACTGGAAGACCTTTATTAATCGAGTTCTCTCAGAATACGAGCAGAACGCAGCCGTCAAACAGGCAATTCAACCGGTCCGTCAGCAACTCGAAGCCGCCTACACCGGCGAAAACCGGGGAATCGATTCCGAAATTCTCACCGAAGTGGCCAACGGAGCAGACTACCGATTTCTGGCAATGAGAAAAGAAGATGGCCAGTACAAGGTCATTTTCCGTTTCCTCAGACCGGACTGGACTCTCAACTATCAGGCGTTGATTATTGAGAAACAGGAATCCGGCGAACTGAAAATCATCGATATCGACAGCCTCTCCACCGGAGAGCTGATTTCTCAGTCGCTGCAGCGGGTTTATCTACCGGAACTTTACAAGGCCCACGGAGCCAATCAGGATAAATTGACCCCCGAAGAAAAAACACGGATCCTGGATCAGAAGAAACGCTATGACCTGTTAACTGCTGCTGACGAAAAAGCAGACCCTTTCCAGGCATATTCGCAGCTACCGACTCAGTACAAGAGTGATAAAACAGTTCTGCTTTTTCTGGCACAAGACGCAATCGCTAAAGAAGACCGTAAAAAATATCAGCAGGTATTGAACGTCTATCGCAAATATCATCCCCAGGATCCTGCTGCCGAACTGCTGAGCATTGATTATTTCAGTATCGAAAAACAATATTCCCAGGCCATCGACAGCCTGGAGCGACTGTCCGCTTCACTCAAAACTGTGGACCCTTATCTGTACTCCCTGCGTGCCGGCATCCTGATTGAAATGGGAGACATCAACCTGGCTGGGAAATACGCCGGCAAAGCATCCGAAATCGAACCTGATCTGCTGCAACCATATCTGCATCTGCTCAATATTTCGGTAATGCAGGGTAACTTCGACGAAACCATCAGACACCTGGAAACGCTCAAATCCAAATTCGGATTTGCCTACGAAGACCTGGATCTCAGCGAACTGGAAAACATCGAAAAATTTACGTCTTCACCCCAGTTCAAAAAATGGCAATCTGAAAAGCTGCCTCCCAAAGCTGAGTAGTCCCGCATCGTAATTCAATTGAATCAATGACTGCTCATCGTGTTCGTTTCGCTGTTCACCAGTTCCTGAAGATTTTTGCGCAAAAACGTTTTCAACAAACCACGAGAATTTTGCGCAACCACATACACAGAAAAAACTTACAGCAATAACGCAACAGCTGTTTAAGCGTGAACGATTCTGCCAAAAATCACGTAACCTGAATAATATCAGCAACTTATCGACTCATCGACGTTAAGCGTAAATGCGACACTTTTGAGCCAATTTTTGCCCAAAAACTGCCTTAAAACAGCCACATATACCATCAGGTCACGACAGAACTCGTCAATAATCAGGTCACATTTCGGCAGCTCTCATCTGATAGGTTGGAATTGCCCTCATCGCATGTAATGGGACCAGGCTGAGCAGAGAGAACTCGGTCTGATCTCGCCCAGCAGCGTTGCGAAACTCAAAACTCGCCTACAACCTGCCCGTCATTGCGAACCGCCAGTCGTTGAAAAGTCGAATTGATATCCTGCAGATGGGTCGCACTGGAAACAGTTCCTTTTTTGTAGTCGATATTTTCACTCAGAAAATGTACCGATCCATCACAGAAAACAAAGTGCGCCCCACCGACATGGTTACTGCTGAAGCCACGCACGTCGTGCTCTGCCCCCGCGATTGCGTTGATGCCGTTATAAGTGAGACCAATCACGGCCATTCCATTCCCTTTCCGGGCATAGCTGCTGCTTTGAGTATTATTTGAAGCAGAGAAACCGATGGCATTCGCTCCCCCCACCTTATTGTTACTTTTGTAAACATAAGCTCGCTCACCTATCAGAATGGTGTTACTTGTCCCATCCAGAATATCTCGGAAACGGATGCTGGAATTGGCAAAACCAATTCCATGGGCCGGTCCATAGTCCAACGCGTAGACGGGCGGTGTCGTACTGTCCCAGGCATTCGCCACCATCACATAATCGGAACGGGCAATCTGGTAAGATGTCGTGCCGTCTGTTACAGTGAAATTATAATTGTTGGATGCGGAAACATAATCATTCAGATTTGGTCCCGGATCAGACGGACAGAGAAAGACTCCTATCGGTTGCTGCAGTGCCTGCCGAACCGTGGCATTCGCGAGGTTCTGATCCAGCGTCACAGTCCCTGGGTTGAGCAGATTATACAATGGAGTCTGATCAATATAAGGCAGCACGAAAGACCCCCAGCCATAGAGCCCCACCTCTCCCTGATTACAGGCTGACCAGACCGCCGAGGAACTGCAGGGCGTTTTAGTGATGTAACCGGGGGGAAATGTATTATGCGCATCGTGGTAGTTATGCATCGCCAGCCCGAACTGTTTCATATTATTTTTGCACTGTGATCGTCGTGCTGCTTCGCGGGCCTGTTGCACGGCCGGTAACAGCAATGCAATCAGAATGGCGATGATCGCAATCACCACCAGTAATTCAATCAGTGTAAAGCCCCGTTTCCTGTAGATCTGGCTCGTTTTCATACCGGCATCCCTGGTCATTTAAAGTAGTAAATAAATGAAACGCTTTCTTCATCACTCAACTGATCACTTCACCATCTCTCCAGGCTGATATTTATTTGGATTGCATTTCGATATTGAACTCATTCTCACCGGGCTGCACATCCAGCTTCAATTCACTTTTGGAACCATATTTAGCGGGAATTTTGGGACCGGTGGCATCAATCCCCCACTCAACCCGTACCGTACCCGGGCCCAGTTTGACTCCGGGTTCATCGACCAGGTATTGCGCTTCGTATTTCCCTGCCGCGTCTGTAATCGCGGTCGAGGGTCGACCACTTTCGGGCTCAAATAGAACGCTGATCCCCTCCAGTGGCTTATCATCCAGCGTGACGGTTCCATGCACCTGACCTAATTCGGGCATGTCAGGAGCCTGATCGCTGCAACCAGCGTGCATCCCCAACAGAAATAACATCATCAGTGTCGATTTAGTGCGCAAAGTGATTGTCCTTTTTCACGGGGCGCAAGCATGCTTCCACAGCAGAAAAGAGTGGTGAAACACCTCACACTCGACGAATTTGAGAAATGAAATACTGGAATTCACCAGCCGTCTGAGCGCGATGGACAGTTCGTTAAGATTTGATTAAGAAACTCTCCTTACTATCCTGTCTCCCACCCGAAATAGCAAGAAAAATATTCTACTTTTTGACAATTTCCAAGGCCCCTGTCCACATCTGATTTCATTCACAGCCACTTACGTCGAAGATAATTTTTTTGCTATTCCGAAGTGAACAGCCTACGATGCAGAATTCCTTTTCAAACGAGATTTGAATTGAGGAATACCAATTCTGACCTGCCCCGATAGAAGGAGAACGAACAGATGAAAACATTCATCAAAACGGCGTTATTCACCATCCTGCTGACAAACAGTGTCAACTCGATCATGGCTCAGCAACGGGCAGAATCAACTGCCAGACAGCCAATTGTGATTCATTCACAGCAACTGATTGTTGTCGTTCCTGAATCGCGTGATCAGCTGATGGCCTACAGCATGACCACCAATACATGGAGAAGGATCCCGATTTCAGTCAAAGCGGATCAAAAGATTCTTCCAACAGTCTCGACGACTCTGGCCGCGTGTCAGCTGGGTCAGTCGATTTATGCTTACTCATCCGTCGCCGATAAATGGGCGGTGCTGAAACTTCCTGAAGAGAGTCATGCCCGTTACGAAGTCGGTAACGACAGAGTGAACGCTGTGACGAAAACAGATTCAATCAACCAGTTTTATATATTCGGTCTCAACACCGGAGCATGGTCAGGCGTAGATCTGAATAACGGAAAAATCCTGGAGGTCAATCCGCAGAATCAGAAGCAGCTGGACTGAAAACAATTCAGACCAGCCTCCTGCAAAGAACCGGGTAAGGTTGTGTTTTCAATTTCCCCAGTCTAAAACAGAGTGTGACGATTGGTCCTGAAAAGTCAGTGCATCACGCTAATATATGGGTAGAAATCAAGTAACCGCATGCAGCCTCCCAGCCAGCCTCCCAGGAAAAGGTCCATTCGCTTTCAGCTCCTGCTGGTTGTGAATGTGGTGCTGGCTGTATTTGTCGTGCTCTTCCTGATCTTTTCATATCAGCGTGATCTTGCCGGACGCCTGGAAGACAAACGCATCGCCCTCGAAGAAGAAGCCGCCTCTCTCCTGCCCTCGCTATTAGAGATGCAGGGGGAGGATAAGGAAAAAATCCAGCAGTACCTCGACACGATTTGCCGGCAGATGCAGGAAATTCATGCCCCCGTGCATCACATCGTTGTGACTCTGCCCACGGACCCCTTCATCCTGCTTTCCGAACACGATGCCTCTGACGAACTGCTGGAAGTGATCCAACACGCGGCCAGTTCCCCCGGAAACTCGGCGACCCTGGGGGAATCAGAAATCGTAGTCGGCACTTATACTCAACAGGGAGCTACCGTCTACATCTCAGAAACGCTCGATAATCTTTACGGATCGGTATTTCGGGATGTCTTAAACAACCTCACAGGGTTCATCGTGCTCGCCCTGATTACAGGCATCGTGATCAATCTGGCGCTGACGTACATCGTCACACGCCCCCTGCATCAGCTGGTGGAAACGGTTCAACAGATCGGACAGGGAGAACTGGGAACTCAGTCCGAAACATTTCACTGTGCCGAACTCAACTATCTGACGCATGAAATCAATGCTATGAGCGCCTCGCTGGCGGCCGTCGAAACCACCCGAAACCGACAGATGGCCAAAGCCCGTAAAATTCAGGAAAATCTGTTACCCCGCGATATCAAAATCCCCGGGCTCGAAGTCGACTTTTTCTTTCATCCGGCGGACGAAGTAGGCGGTGACTATTTCGATATCATTCCCCTGGACTCAGGCGACTGGCTGTTCTGCATTGCGGATATCACGGGACATGGTATTTCCGCTGCAATGAGTGCCGCCGTTCTCAAAACGCTGCTGATCCAGGCAACGGAACATTCCAGTTCTCCTGCCGAAATACTGGATTTCATCAACCGTCGTTTTACCGTCATCAGTCCGGTGGGCGAGTTTGTTTCCATGCAGCTGATGAAAGTGAATCCCCAGACGCACATCTTTGAATATGCCAGCGCAGGACATGAACCAGCCTGTATTCTCACCCGGGATGAACAGACTTCCGACACAGAAACGACAGGACTGCTGATTGGAATCGAAGAAGACGCAACCTGGGAAAACCGCTCATTGCAACTCTCGTTCGGAGATCGACTGCTGATGCTCACCGACGGCGCCAGCGAAACTCATAATCCGGAAGGCGAAATGTTTGGACGCAAACGTCTGATTGAACTGCTGAAAGAGTGTCAGTCGCTGACTCTGCCCGAGACGGCCACCCAGATCCACGACAGACTCTCGCGGTTTCGTGCAGGCAGCCCGCAACAGGACGACATTACGGTGCTGCTGGTGGAACTGGTTCAAAGTCACTGATTTCCACCTGGCCGCATCAAAAGTCATAAGTGCAAATCAGATCAACCAGACGTCTCTCGATCTATTATTCATGGTCCGCATAGACCGGGAGGCGCTACAGTACAAACAGGCACAGTTGAATCATCCTGTAAATCACTTTCGAAATGGCGAACCTCACTGGACACCATCAGGATGTCTGAGTCTAATGATCAGCACCTGCCAAAAAGAAACCCGCCAATACAGTGACTGCAGGGACCACTGTAACTGGTGAAGTAAACTGATTCCCGGAGCCTATCGTGACCGTCTCACCCGAACAGCAGAATTACTGGCCGCTGGCACGCAAAATTCTGTGGGTGATTCTGTTCCTGCTGGCACTGATTGTATTTGCCCCCGGATACTTCGCCGCACTGCGTCCCGCCGACGGCCAGGTGTTCGATTTTTTCAAAGAATGGGCTGCCGTCCAGAATCGCCTGGCAGGCATGCCTGTCTATTCTGATCAGGAAGTGGCACTACTCAAACACCTCGATCTGAAACTGGCCAACTCAGACGGATTTTTCGATCGCTATAACACTCATCCCCCCTCGGCCAACCTGATCGCAGTCCCGTTTGCCTGGCTCACTTATCAGGACGCGCAACTTGCCTGGAGCCTGACATCCCTGGCGATGCTTTTCCTGGCGATCTTCTGGATCGTACAGTCGCTCAAAATCCAAATGACTTTCTGGAGCTCCCTTGCCCTGCTGACGGCCCTGCTGGCCTGCGACCCACTGCAGCAGTCGCTGATTCAGGGACAACCCAACCTGCTGCTCGGGCTGCTGGTTGTCGCTGCCTGGAAAACAGGACGCTCCAGTAAATCACTGATGGCAGGCATCTGTCTGGGTTTAGCCACCGCTGTGAAAATCTATCCCGCTTACCTGTTCCTCTACTTTCTCATCAGACGCGATGTTCGCGCGCTGGCGGGTGGGGCACTGGCCTTTGGCGGTATTACGCTGTTTACAATCGCCATCTTTGGCAGCGCCGCTTATCACGACTATCTGACAGTCGTGCTGCCTTCCCTGGCCGACGTCACCAACAACTGGGGCAACGCATCGCTGCTTGCATTCTGGGAACGCCTGTTTGATCACCCCACTTCAACCATCAAACCGGTCATCGATTCCCCGCTGCTCCTGCAAGCAACAGTCTGGATGTCCTGGCTGGCACTGACGGCGCTGGTAGCAGCAGTCATCTGGAAAACCCGCCATGCCAGGTTCAGCGATCAAAGTTTTGCGATTACGATCGTGGCGATGTTGCTGATGACCCCCACGACATGGCATCATTATTTCATCATCCTGCTGGTTCCTGCCGGGATATTAGTCGAAGAATACCCTCCTTACTCGGGAAAACGCTGGCTGGTCAATCTGACGCTCCTGGCTCTGATTATCAGCCCGAGGCTCGCCTGGGCCCTGCTGATCCCCTCTCAGAAAACCATTACTTCTGCAACGGCATCCGCTCCCTGGCAACAGGGGGGAATGGTCGCTGTCCCCTGGCAATCACTGACGGCACTTTCTTATCAGTGCTTTGCCCTGCTCTTTATGATTACCCTGCTCTGGCCCAATGAGTTTCCCACCCGTCAATCGGCACAGGAGTCGACCACGACCTCTGCCACTTCCTGATGTTCCTCACGTGGAAAAAACAGTTTCAACTTCAAAAATTGTTTCTCATAACACTGCCAGCTGATCTCAGACAGGAACAGGATCAGCAGGACCGAGATACAAAACGCAAGCACACTTCCGATCGGACTCACGCCGGAAGCACCCCAGTAAGTCAGATAAACCTTCCGGACAGGGATAAACACCATCATCTGAAAAATATAGATTGCGTAACTGCGATTTCCGAAATACCGCAAGACCCGGTTTTCCAGCAATCGACTCAAAAAGCCTGACCGCATCGACTTGAATACGATCAGCGCGATCAGCAATGCACTCGCGGCAGCAAACAGAGAATACCCGATGGTCTGACTGGCCCGCCCGTCAATGTAGAACCCGTGATCGACTGTGATCACCGCCAGCAATCCAGAAACGACAATGACCAGGCCAGTCAAAGCCCGTCGATTCAGATACGCTTCCAGAACAGGATTTCGCAGCCAGACAGCAATCAATGCGCCCGCGGACAGGGTATCCAGCCGAAACAGCGTAACCGTGTAAACGGTCATCACATCGACTCCCTGGAAACGGGCGACACAGCGTGAGATCAACGACAACAGGAACAGAAACCCACAAAATCTTCCCAGGGAACGACGATTCAGAACCCAGACCGCAAACGGCCACAACAGGTAGAACTGCTCCTCGATTGCCAGAGACCAGAACGGCTGCAAGACCATGGGAGGGGTACTTTCCCCGAAGACAGGTCCCCAGTTCTGCAGATAGCACCAGTACCACACCTGGCCGGGAAACTCGGGATTCTGTAAAAACAGCCACAGAATGACTGCATAGTACAGCGGAAAAATTCTGAGAATCCGCCGCACGTAAAAGTTACGAAAGTAGCGGGGACTCTCTTTTGTATCCAGCAGAATGCCCGTAATCAGAAATCCGGACAACACAAAAAAAAGATCCACTCCACACCAGCATGCCTGGGAGACAACCACGTAGATCTGCGATAATGGTCCCGAATCAGAAACGATAATCAGACTGCTGTGAAAGAACAGTACCAGCAGTATGGCCACACCACGTACCCCGTCGAGCGCTGGCACATGCTTCGCAGAGTCAACCGGTTCAAGTGGGGGGACATTCATGGAGCAGAGTACATCAGGAGCAGTAGAAAAGTTCGGTCCAGTTCATCACAACCGATTTTCCACGAGAGACTCACATGGCACAATGCCCGCCTGCCCGAAAGCCAGTCAAGCTGCACGACAGGAATCGATTCTGACGATTGTCTGGATCAGAACACCCTGTCTAGCCTGCTCTGATGGGCTTATTCGCCGATCTTGACCGTCAACTTCCCGCTGTTGTCAGCCAGTTCGTGCCAGTTGTCGCGACAGCGGAGGAACAGCTTTCCGCTTGCAGGAGCCTGAAACCGCTCTGCTTTGCCCAGCTCGAACTCTTCACTCAGCTCGTAGTCCCCCGCATCGTTTTCATACAGGACGACTCCCATTAAAGTCCCCAACCCGGTCTCATCGCCACTGGCTGTCACATCTTTACTTTCCGTCGCCGTGTTCCACTCGCCGATCGTTGAGATCTGATATTCCTGTCCTTCTTCCACCAGGACACGCGATGCCTGCCAGCCCTGGTTGGCTGCAATTTTGGAAGAGAGCGGACGCACGGAATTCGTTTTGCGAAACTTGGTCTTCCAGTCCCACTGGCACAGATCACAGCGATATCCCTTGTCGAAGTGCTTCAGGAAGAACAGATACTCAAACGAGATTTCCCGGTCCATCGATCCGTAAGTCTGGTTGAAGGAGACCGGCTTGTTCGTCAACAGCCCCAGCCCCAGCGGACGAAACCGTGCGGAGTAATTCGGATTCGTCGCCAGTAGATGGCACAACGCCCACCGCCAGCAGTAATTCTGCCACGAATCGCCCGTGGTTTCCTGGGAATTCACAATTTCGTTCAGGCTTTTCGGCTCACTCTGCTTGATATAATCAATCACATACTGCTCACAGCTGACAGCCAGCGGCTGTCCTTTCCGGGGGACGACTTTCCAGTTGTTCCCCATCTCGGCCATCCCTTCGCTGTACCAGACCGGCCCCGTACGACCAAAATTCTGCGCACAATACGCGTGCACCGCTTCATGTTGAGGCGTTCCTCGGTCCGCAGTTGCATACACAATCGATTTAGCCGCGACAATCTGCCCGCCCTGATAGGTCGTGCGACTCATCGTGACGCCACCGCCCCCCTCTACCGACTGCATTCCCGCCGGATGCAGACTGCCCGCAGGCCAGTTAGCCAGATCCTTCACGACATAGCATTCAATCACCGTTCGATTCGGACTCGCCCAGTAAGTGGAAATGATGACCAGCATTTTTTCCAGGCGTTCGAGTAAATCTCGCGCTTCCTCAGCCGGTAAATCAGTATGGATCAGAAAATTTTTAGAACGGTAATCGGCAGGAGCAGCGGGAGACGCAGGCCGCAGGTTCACGGCACGTCGATTTCCCTGGGCAGAGAGGCTGCCCACAGAAACGATCACCACAAACACAAACGCCAGAATGGACCGGAAAAACACTGGTTTGATGATATTTGCTGCTGACTCCACAGACAGTTTCTCCCTCGTTGTTTCAAGCCCGGCATGGATTGACAGAAATGCGAATTGCAGAAGAGATGCGTACATCAATTGTAACACGATTCAGAGTAGAAACAAATTTTTACTTGTCGAAACAGGTCCGCTCATATCCCGCACGCTTGATATGTTTCCGTTCCCACTTTACCCTGAATGAATAGTTTTTAAAGAATATTTAATTTGTTCGTCATTGGCACATATAAGTGAGAGGTCTTCTCCATGAAATATCTAACGCAGATTCGCCTCGGATTTCTACCATTTCTCCTTTGCAGCCTGTTTCTAATGCAGCCGGTTCGATCCTCTGCTGCTGAAGCACTCTGGAAAGCGGCCTCGGTCAGTGTTGTGATTACCCCGGAAGAAAACCTCTGGATGGCCGGTTATGGCGGACGCACCGCTCCTGCGGACGGCAAGATCCACGATCTCTGGATGAAAGTGCTGGTCATCGAAGCTCGCGACGGACACCGGGGCGTGATTGTCTCGACCGACACGCTGGGTATCCCCCAGTCGATCTACAACAATGTCTGTGCGGCCCTCAAGGAAAAATACAATCTGGAACGCAGCCAGATCATGTTGAACAGCTCACACACCCACTGCGGTCCAGTCTTGCGACGGGCACTCAACGATATCTATCCCCTGACTCCCGAGCACATTAAAAAAATCAATGCGTATTCCGAAAAGCTGGAACAGCAGTTGGTCGATGCCGTCGGAAAAGCGATCAGCGAACTCGAACCGGCGACCCTCTGGACGGGAACCGGTTTTACCAGTTTCGCCGTCAACCGCCGCAATAATATCGAATCAGAAGTCCCCGGACTCAGAAAAGCACAAGACCTCAAAGGGCCCGTGGACCACAGCGTTCCGGTCCTCGCCGTCAAAGATAAAGAGGGAAATCTCAAAACACTTGTCTTCGGCTATGCCTGTCACAATACGACCCTAAGCTTTCAAAAGTGGTGCGGCGATTACGCCGGATTTGCACAGTACGATCTGGAAGCCATGTTTCCCGGCGTCACCGCCATGTTTTACATGGGTTGCGGAGCCGACCAGAATCCCCTTCCCCGCCGCACACAGGAACTGGCGGAATCGTATGGTTCACGGCTGGCCCATGCCGTCGCCGATACCGTCCGGCTCCCGATGGTGGAGCTTGATCCCGAGCTCAAAACCGAAATCGAAATCACTGATATCAAGCTCGGAGACGCCCCCACAAAAGCAGATCTGGAAAAAATTGCCGCCGGGAATCCCAATTCCTACATTACCCGCTGGGGAACCCGTCTGCTCAAAGAATTGAATGAAGGGAAAACCTTTATCACATCCTATCCCTTCCCGGTACAGGTCTGGCTCCTGGGAAAAACCCAGCTCTGGATCACGATCGGAGGCGAGGTGGTCGTCGATTACTCTCTGGGGATGAAAAAAGAGTTCGGCCCGAACACCTGGGTCGCCGGCTACTGCAACGATGTGATGGCCTATACCCCGTCACTACGGGTTCTGGAAGAAGACGTTCCCCCGCGAAAATCAGCCCGCTGGGGTTATGAAGGTAACACATCCATGATGGTCTATGGACTACCCGCCAACCGCTGGTCTGATGAAATTGAAGACAAAATCGTCGAAAGCGCCCGGAGACAGGTCAAAAAGGTCCGAAATGGAAAATAGCCCCCTGCTTCGGTAAAATGGCCGTTTCGACTCCGATTTTGCTTGCTGTATGACAGCTTCTGAGGATGTTTTCCGTTTTTAAGCCCCTGCCGTTTGTCGCGCAGGATCGGAAGCTCTAGAATGCAGCATATTCAGATCCACTTAGATTTTTAATACGATACAGGTTCGCTGTCGCAACCTGAAACCAATTGTTCACCCATATTTATGTTGTACTGAGGAGAGATTAATGGCTTCCGGAAATCCTTTTGGCGCGGAAGGTCAATTAAAGGCAGCAGGTAGTGAGTTCACCTATTACCGTCTGCAGAAACTGATTGATGATGGCATCGGTAATATTGAATCACTTCCCTATTCCATTCGCGTGCTGCTCGAATCCTGCCTGCGAAATGTGGATGGCTTCGTGGTCAACGAATCGGATGTCACAAATCTCGCCAACTGGAGTGCAGAATCCCCCAATCCTGTCGAAGTCCCCTTTAAACCGGGCCGCGTGGTTCTGCAGGACTTCACCGGGGTCCCCGCTGTCGTCGATCTGGCGGCCCTCCGCAGTGCCATGGTCCGACTGGGCGGCGATCCTCAGAAAATCAATCCACTGGTTCGCTGTGACCTGGTGATTGACCACAGTGTGCAGGTCGATGAATTCGCCACCCGACTCTCTCTGCAGCACAACGTCGAAAAAGAATTCGAACGCAATCAGGAACGCTACCAGTTCCTCCGCTGGGGTCAGCAGGCCTTCGATAACTTCGGCGTAGTTCCTCCTGCCACCGGAATTGTGCATCAGGTCAACCTCGAATACCTGGCGAAAGCCGTACTCACTAAAGATGGCGTCGCCTATCCAGACAGCCTGGTCGGTACTGACAGCCATACAACCATGATCAACGGTCTGGGTGTCGTAGGCTGGGGTGTGGGCGGTATCGAAGCCGAAGCCGTGATGCTCGGTCAGCCGATTTACATGCTGACCCCTGAAGTCGTCGGTTTCCGCTTGAGCGGCAAACTCCCCGCAGCCGCTACCGCAACCGACCTCGTACTCCGCATCGTGCAGATGCTCCGTGAACATGGCGTAGTCGGCAAGTTCGTCGAATTCTACGGTCCCGGCTTGTCCAACATGAGCCTGGCAGACCGTGCCACCATCGCCAACATGGCTCCTGAATACGGTGCTACCATCGGCTTCTTCCCTGTCGACGATGAAACACTGAACTACATGCGTCGCACCGGGCGTACTGACGCGGAAGTCGATCTGGTCGAACGCTACTACAAAGAACAGGGCATATTCCGCACGGACAGTTCCCCCGAACCCAGCTTCACCAGCAAACTGGAACTCGATATTTCGACCATCGAAGTCTCGCTGGCAGGCCCCAAACGCCCGCAGGACCGTATCGCCCTGACCGATATGAAGTCACACTGGCACAGCGATCTCAGCAAAACCTTCGGCAAACAGGATCCTTCCAACACCAGCGTTGCCGTCGATTACAACGAACAGAACTTCCAGCTGAAAGATGGCTCGGTTGTGATCGCTGCGATTACCAGCTGTACCAACACCAGTAACCCGTCCGTGATGCTGGGTGCCGGTCTGCTGGCGAAGAAAGCCGCTGAAAAAGGCCTGACCCGCAAGCCATGGGTGAAAACCAGCCTGGCCCCCGGAAGCCGTGTTGTGACGGACTACCTTGAAAAAGCAGGCCTGACTCCTTATCTGGATCAACTCGGATTCAACCTGGTCGGCTATGGCTGCACCACCTGTATTGGTAACAGCGGTCCGCTGCCTGCCCCAATTTCCAAAGCGATCAACGAAAATGACATCGTCGCAGCCGCCGTCCTGTCCGGTAACCGGAACTTCGAAGGACGCATCAGCCCCGATGTGCGTGCCAACTATCTCGCCAGCCCACCACTGGTGGTGGCTTATGCGATTGCCGGCACAACCGACATCGACCTCAGCACCGAACCGCTGGGACAGGATCAGGACGGCAACGATGTCTATCTGAAAGATGTCTGGCCTTCACAAGAAGAAGTGAAGACGACTATGGAAACCGCCATCAATCCGGAAATGTTCCGCAATCAGTACGGCAAAGCCACTGAAGGATCTCCCGAATGGCAGGCCATCAATGGAGGCGACGGAGACATCTTTGCCTGGGATGAACACAGCACCTACATTCAGGAACCACCATTCTTCGTCGATATGCCGGCGACTCCGGAACCCATCAGTTCCATCAACGATGCCCGGGTCCTGGTCTCGGTAGGCGACTCGGTCACCACTGACCACATCTCCCCCGCCGGTGCCATCAAAGCCGATTCTCCTGCCGGGAAATATCTGCAGGAAAATGGTATCGCTCCCGCAGACTTCAACAGCTACGGCAGCCGCCGTGGTAATGACCGGGTGATGACACGGGGAACGTTTGCGAACATTCGCCTCAGCAACCTGCTCGCTCCCGGGACCAGCGGTGGTGTGACCACTTACCTGCCGACCGGCGAGCAGACTTCAATCTACGAAGCATCGCTCAAGTACAAAGAAGACGGTACACCACTGGTCGTTCTCGCCGGCGGTGATTACGGCATGGGTTCCTCACGTGACTGGGCTGCTAAAGGAACATTCCTGCTGGGCATCAAAGCCGTCATCGCAACCTCGTTCGAACGTATTCACCGTTCCAACCTGGTCGGCATGGGCGTGCTGCCTCTGCAGTTCCGCGACGGAGAAAGCCGCGAAGAACTGGGACTGGACGGAACAGAAACATTCGACATCGAACTGGATGACAACCTGAAACCAGGTCAGGCTATCCGGGTCACCGCGACCAAGGAAAATGGAACTCAGGTTCTCTTTACAGTCCAGTGTCGAATTGATACTCCCGTCGAAGTCGAATACTACCGCAACGGTGGAATTCTGCACAAAGTCCTTCGCGATCTGGCTGCATCCTGAGTTGATGGAGACTGCGTTTGAGACCGATCTGATTGTCGAGGACTACCTGGACGGTGCCCGCATCGATCGGTTTCTGAGCCGTCATTTCCGAAACTACTCGACGCATCGTCTGCAGCGCATCGTACAGGCGGGGTTTGCCCAGGTGAACGGCATCCCCGCTGATCCGCTGCAACGCGTGTTTCGCGGCCAGGAAATCAGCATCAGGCTCCCCGAACCGCCTGATAAAACATACGATCCGGAACCACTGCCGCTGGAGATTCTGTATGAAGACGCGTGGCTGATCATCATCAACAAGCCACCGGGTATGATTGCGCATCCAGCGGGAAATATCCTCTCGGGAACGGTCGCGAATGCTCTGCAGCATTATCTGGATCAGCAGACCGGCATACGCAGCCTGTTGCGTCCCGGCATCGTCCATCGGCTCGACCAGTTCACCAGCGGAATTCTGATCGTCGCCAAAGAACATCTGGCGCACCGCAGTCTCTCGATCCAGTTCCAGCAGAACCGGGTCAGCAAATCATACCTGGCAATTGTCCGTGATCAGCCGGAACAGGATGAATTTGAAAATCACGACGCGATTGGAGAACATCCGACACAGGCAGGCGTCTGTATGACGACCCACCCCGAGGCGCTACGGGCTAAAGAAGCGTTTACCCGTTTTGAAGTCGTGGAACGCCTGCCGGACCACTCATTGATTCGTGCATTTCCTAAAACCGGGCGTCTGCACCAGATTCGTGTGCACCTGTCAGACCTGGGATTCCCGATTATCGCAGACGACTTTTATGGCAATGACGCCAGGCTGCTCGATGACCGCACCCTGATTACCAGACAGGCATTGCACGCCGAGCAGATTGAGTTCTCTCACCCTGTGACAGACCTGCGGATGAAAATTTCCGCCGAAGTACCAGCTGATTTTCAACTGGCACTCCAGCGGATTCGGAGCGCCTGGAGTGAATAACAATAATGTATCATAGTGACCGTCACACTATGTTCCTCAAACCACTTCGCCTCACGCCGGTTAGAGCGCATCACATTTAAGCAGAGTGTCTCTCAATCTACGATTCTCGGGTCAAACAACCCTGGAAACGCTGCAGTAAAAACTGTGTCCAGCTTAGACTTCCACGGTTTCCTCTTCATCCGATTCAGCGGGCTGCTCTTCCGCGACTGGATTCAATGCGGCATCAATACTGATTTTGGTGAGCTTCGATTCTTCGAACAGACGATCCAGGCTCATTTTCTCGAACGCATCGAAGGCAGCCACTTTGTAGCATTCCGCCATCGTCGGATAGTTGAAGACGGCGTTACGGAAATATTCAATCGTCCCACCAAAGGACATGACCGTCTGCCCGATGTGCACAATCTCCGTCGCTGCTTCACCAATTGCATGAATGCCCAGAATCTTAAGCGTTTCCCGATGAAACAGGATTTTCAACATCCCGTCCCGGTCGCCCGAGATCTGTCCGCGAGCGATTTCCCGATAACGGGCCGCCCCTACTTCATACGGAATATGGGCATCCGTCAGCTGTTGTTCGGTTTTACCGACCATCGAAATTTCCGGGATCGTAAACAATCCATAAGGCATCAGGTCAAATGCTTCAAACGGTTCATTGAAGGCATTGCAGACAACGCGACGCCCCTGCTCCATCGAAACACTGGCCAGCGCCGGAAAACCAACGATATCACCAGCCCCGTAAATGTGAGGCACCCACGTCTGATGCTCTTCGTTACACCACAGTCGACCGCGTTCATCAGGCTCAAGACCGGCTGCCTGAAAATTCAACTCGTCTGCATCACCCACGCGTCCCACCGTATACAACACGGAATCTGCCACGAGGCGTTTGCCACTTTCGGTCTGGACTGCGGCCATCGAATCAGAAAACCGTTCGATGCCTACCACTTCTTCTCCCATGCGGAAGACCATTCCCAGGGAACGGGCATGGTGAATCAGCGCGTCGATGATCTCGCGATCGCAAAACTCCAGCAGTCGCTCACGACCATCCAGAACGGTCACTTCCACGCCCAGCGTCGCGAACATGATGGCGTATTCAATACCAATCACACCGCCCCCCACAACGATCATCGAACGGGGAATCTGTTTCAGATCGATAATTTCGTCTGAGTCAAAAATCGTCTCACCGTCGAAAGGAATGTGAGGCGGACGCGAAGGCTTGGTTCCCGTTGCCACCAGGATATAGTCTCCGAACAACACCTTCCGGCCGGTTTCGCAGTCGACTTCCACTTCATGCGGACTGACGAATTTGGCTTCACCGATAAACACTTCGACGCCGTTCCGTTCAAGCTGATCATGAATGATTTCCAGTTCATGCTCTGCGACATCCGCCAGCTTCAGACGCAGATCCTGCATCGTGATCCGTCGCTTGCGGCGGTACCACTTGCTGTAAACGTCCCGGTGCCGATATCCGGTCAAATATAAAATGGCTTCCCGCATGGTCTTCGATGGGATCGTCCCTTTATGCAGACAGACGCCCCCCATACCACGAAAGTTGCGCTCAATAATGGCAACACGTTTCCCCAGCTTTGAAGCGGCAATCGCAGCCTTCTGGCCGGCGGGACCACTCCCGATAATCACAATGTCGTATTTCATCGCTCCACCCACTTTATAACAGCCTCGCTCCCCACCCACGGCTCTCTTCTGCCGAATGTCAAAATGAGAAGACTGGCTGAACTTTTCTACGTAAACGAACACATCTAAGTTCGGAATACTGGTGGTCTGACAAAGATATAAAGATTGAATCAATCAATGAAACAGGCTATTTTGCGTGTAACTTGACGGTTATACTGATAATACCAGTGACAGGAATCTGAAATACCTCCCCGGAAGTACCAGTAACGCAGCAGTCTCGCCGTATCTGGTTCTTCTCTCCGCTGACTCACGATAAGGAACTTCGATGAATCACCACATCCGAAAAATCTGGAACGTTCCGGAACACGAACATACCCCGCTTGAAGTATTTCAAAACCGGAAACTATACCGCCGGGAATTCCTGCAGCGCATGGGGACGGGGCTGGGCATTGCCGGGCTGGCGGGTCTGCTCTCAAGTTGCGAGCAGGCCACCAAAGAAGAAATCGAACAGGCAGGCGCAAGCACCCCTGTTCCTCAGGCTGAGAAATCCATTTATCCGGCGGAGCGCAACCCGGCCTTCGAATACGGCCGACCAGAAACAGATCCCATCGAAGCGGAAAAATTCACAAACTTCTACGAGTTCACCGGACCGACTTCCAAACAGGCCTGGAAATATGTAGAGAAGTTCGAAACCGCTCCCTGGTCAGTCACCGTGGAAGGGGAATGTGAAAAACCCCGTACATTTGACCTGGATGATCTCTACAAAGAATTGAAATTTGAAGAGCGCGCCTATCGGCATCGCTGTGTTGAGACCTGGGCCATGTGCGTGCCCTGGACCGGTTTTCCTCTGGCCAGTCTGTTAAAACTGGTGGAACCGAAAGCGACAGCGAAATATGTCGCCTTCGAAACATTCAACAAGCCCAAACAGGCCCCGTATATGGAATCCAGCGGCGCGGGAAGCTGGCCGTGGCCTTATACCGAAGGTTTGACGATGCCTGAAGCCATGAACGATCTGGCCTTCATCGCCACCGGCCTGTACGGCGCGCCGTTACTCAAACAAAATGGTGCCCCCATTCGACTGGTTGTCCCCTGGAAGTATGGCTTCAAGTCCGGCAAATCCATCGTGAAGATTAAACTAACCCAGGACCAGCCGGCGACGTTCTGGAATACCGTGAACCCCAACGAATACGGGTTCGTCGCAAACGTAGATCCCGATGTTCCCCACCCCCGCTGGAGTCAGCGCACGGAATGGATGCTGGGAACCGAAAAACGCTACGACACGAAACCATTTAATGGTTACGGCGAATATGTCGCCAGCCTGTATAAAGGCTGAAATATCAGGGCTGAAATCAGAGCAGGCAATGCAAAAAGCCCCGGCAGAGGTCAACCTGCCGGGGCTTCTTTTATATCTCAATCAGTCGTTTATTCAGACTTAGATTGCACATCTCATTTAACCATAGCGTCTGTCAATCTAATGTACTCGGCCCAAATGGACTTGGAGACGCTACAGTAAAACTAGACTCAGTCTAGTCGTCTGAAGTAAACATCATGACGATTCGCAGCACATACCAGAACAGTGTGGCGACAGAGGCAAACAGTGCCAGTGAAGCAGACACATACTGATCGGTCGAGTAGTGATGCAGAATGTTCGAAGTATCATAGAGAATGTAACCACTGAGCAGAATGACCATCGCAGCGGCAAACCAGATTCCCAGCGAGAACCCGAACAGTGACGCACCAATGGCAATTCCAATTGCTGCCAGACCGGCAATCGTCAGGAAGCCTCCCATGAAGGAGAAGTCGGCTCCGGTCACAAACACATAGGCGGTCAGTCCACCAAAGATACACAGGGTAATAATCGCCGCGATCGGAATCACGGTTGGATTGGCGAATTCTGTGGCGATATACAAAATCGGTACAAAGATCAACGCTTCAGCGACGATGTATAACCCCAGTCCTGCATACTGCACAGCCAGCGATTTTGCGCTGGAAGCCATGGCGCTGGCAATCCAGCTGGCACCCATGAAAGCGATCAGCACCAGCCACCAGTTATTTCCAATGGCGCCCATCATGCCTCCCACGAGGGCTTTGTTGCTGAACAGGATAAATTCCAGGCCCATGAAGGCGAAAATGGCACCAGTCAGGTGCATGTAGGTCTTGCGGATAAACGCGGCGCGTTCGGAAGCAATTGCGTCAATGGCAAAGACGCCGCCGCCCGCCGTTGTATCCTGGTCGTAATAATCAGGAGTGTAGTTGTTCATTGACAGTTTTCTCCAAGTGAGTGAGAAGGGATGTTCCAGACGAACACAGTTTGGGTCATCAGTTTCGATCAGTCTGCTTTCGCCACTTTAACATCCGCGGCTGGCAGGCAAGACAATTATAGATCACGGTGCACATAATTCAAGTACAACCAGAAACACTTTATCGATCAGGTTTTTATAGAGTCCTTTTCTCCCGCTACCCGGTGCAGCACTTTCGCTGTCTCCGGGAATCTGTTCTGATATCTCATACGTAAGTTTACATCAGAGAATTCAAAAAATTCTAGAAAATAATTGTGAAAGCCTACGAAATATTTGATGAAATGAATGAATTAAAAACAGAAAAAACAGACCAAAAATGGGAATTCTGGATCGATGTCGGCGGCACCTTCACAGACTGCATCGCCCGTGCACCTGACAGTTCATTCATTCCGTTTAAGACTCTTAGTTCGGGTATTACCAAAGGCCATGTACAGGAAATAACGACCCCTGATACGATCCTCGACCCATCCCGGGTCGGCAACCCGGCAAACTTCTGGCAGGAGTATCAGGTTGAATTTCTGAATGAAGAGGGAGAATCCCTGCATACCGCACAGGTGACGCGGTTTGACAACCAGACCGGCTCCCTGACCTTCCAACCCGCTCTGCCTCCCACGGTACAGGTCTCCACCGGCTATGAACTCTCTTCCGGTGAAGAAGCCCCTGTCCTGGCAATCCGCTGGATTCTCGGCCTGCAGAAATCCGCCCCGATTACCGACGTCAGTGTCAAACTGGGAACCACGCGTGGCACCAATGCCCTGCTCACCCGCAACGGTGCGCGCACTGCTTTCATCACTACGAAAGGTTTTGCCGATGTCCTGCTGATCGGCAACCAGGACCGTCCCCGACTGTTTGACCTGGCGATCCAAAAACCGGAGCCCCTCTTTGAAACCGCTCTGGAAATCGAGGAACGGATCGACGCGGAAGGCAAGGTACTCCGCGCCCCCGATCCCGCCCGCATTCGTCAACAACTCGAGCAACTCAAAACAACCGGCGTGGAGTCACTGGCTATCTGCCTGCTGCATTCTTTCGCCAACCCCGAGCATGAAGAACTGGTCGCCCGCCTCGCTGCCGAAGCCGGCTTTGATGAAATCAGCGTTTCCAGCCGCCTGTCGCCGCTCATCAAAATCGTCTCCCGCGGCGATACGACGGTCATGGACGCCTACTTGAACCCGATCCTCAAAGACTACATCCACAAACTCCGCACGCCTCTCAAAAACTGTGAGTTGAAACTCATGACGTCCGCTGGCGGTCTGGTCGATGCAGACCATTTCGTCGGTAAAGACAGCATTCTCTCCGGCCCTGCGGGAGGCGTGATCGGTTATTCGCGGGTCGCGGAAACAGCCGGTTTCCCCCGATCCATCGGCTTTGACATGGGAGGCACGAGTACCGATGTCTCCCGCTTCGACGGCGAATACGAGCGGGAATTCGAAACCACCAAAGCGGGCGTGCGGATCGTGGCCCCCATGCTGAGTATTGAAACAGTGGCAGCCGGCGGAGGCAGTATCTGCGGCTTCGACGGCATCAAACTGCACGTCGGTCCCGACAGCGCCGGCGCAGATCCTGGCCCGGCCTGTTACGGACGGGGCGGCCCGCTCACCGTCACCGACCTGAACCTGTACCTGGGCAAAATTATTCCCGCTCGCTTTCCTTTCGTCTTAGACAGGCACGCGGTCGAGCAGCGTCTGACGCAACTCTGTGCGGAGATCGCCGCGTCTCCCATGGGAAAGACCTACACTCCCCTCGAACTGGCAGAGGGTTTCCTGCAGATTGCCAACGCGAACATGGTTCGCGCCATCCGCAATATCTCGGTGGCACGAGGTTATGATCCCGCCGATTATGCCCTCGTCAGTTTCGGCGGGGCGGGTTCTCAACATGCCTGTGCCATCGCCCGTTCACTCGGCATTCATGAAGTGTTGATTCATCCGTATTCAGGTATCCTCAGCGCGTTTGGTATTGGACAGGCTGATGTGCGACGGTTCGGACAGCAGTCGGTCCTGCAGACCTGGTCTGCCGATCTTAAACAGGAACTGCAGCAGCGATTCAACGAACTAGACCAAAGTGTTTATGAAGAAGTCCGTGCTGAAGGCATTCCCCCGGAACGTATTGACGCCCCCCTGCATTCACTTGAAATGCGTTACCTGGGAACCGACGCCACCATCCAGGTGACCTGCCAGTTGGATCAGGACGAACTGACCCGGTTTGAACAGGAACACCAGCGGCTGTATGGCTACACGCACAGCAGCCGGGCCGTCGAAGTCACCGCGATGCGTACCGAGATTGTCGGACGCATGGAAGAACCTCACCTCCCGGAAAGCGAACTGCTTCCTCGCAGTCCCGAACCACTGGAAACAACGCAGGCCTGTTTTCAGGGAACGATCCAGCCTACGGCAGTCTACCTGCGCGAAGACCTGCATCCCGGCGATCAGATTTCAGGTCCCGCGATCATCTGTGAAGCGATCTCCACTGTCATCATTGATCCGGGTTTCACAGCCCGCATCCTTTCACGCGGCGAAACGCTGATTCAGGATACTTCTGAGAATTCCACAACGCCAGCCGACATCAGCACCACTGCTGATCCTGTCATGCTGGAAATCTTCAACAATCTGTTTGCTTCCATTGCCGAACAGATGGGGATCACGCTGCAGCGGACCTCGATCTCAACCAATGTCAAAGAACGCCTCGATTTCAGTTGTGCCGTCTTCTCTGCCAACGGCGACCTGGTGGTCAACGCACCGCATATCCCCGTGCATCTGGGCGCGATGAGTGAAACCGTCAAGCGGATCATCGCCGACAACCCGGACCTGGCGCCAGGCGATGTCTTCGTGACCAACGATCCTTACCGGGGAGGTTCGCATCTTCCCGATGTAACCGTCATCACTCCCGTGCATCATCCGGAATCAAAGGAACTGATCTTCTTCACAGCCAGTCGGGCGCACCATGCAGAGATTGGCGGGATCGTGCCCGGCAGCATGCCCCCCTTTTCCAAAACACTGGCAGACGAAGGGGTCCTGATCCGCAATTTCAAGCTGGTCGATCGAGGCACTTCGCGTGAAGACGACTTACGCGAACTGCTGTTATCGGGAGAGCATCCCTCCCGCTCCGTTGAAGATAACCTGGCGGACGTCTCTGCCCAGGTTGCCGCCAACAACTGTGGTGTAAGTCTGCTGAACGATCTGGTCCGCCGCTACTCGCTGACCGTGGTCCTGGCTTACATGAAGCATATCCAGCAGGCAGCCACGGAAAAAATGCAACTTGCTTTATCTGAAATTGAAGATGGCGAATACTCCTTCACCGATCACCTGGATAACGGCGCGCCCCTCTCGGTGAAAATTACCATCAAAGACTCCAGCGCCGTCGTCGATTTCACAGGAACCGGACCGGTACTGGAAACGAACCTGAATGCGAATCGGGCCATTGTGAATGCCGCCGTCCTGTATGTCTTTCGCTGTCTGATCCAGGAAGACATCCCCCTGAACAGCGGCGTGTTGACACCGATCGACATTATTCTGCCGGAATGTTTTCTCAATCCCCCCGAACGCCCGACGCCTGCAGAATGTGCGGCGATGGTCGGCGGGAACGTGGAGACATCACAACGCACTGTTGATACCCTGCTGGGTGCGCTCAACAAAGCCGCCGCCAGTCAGGGAACCATGAACAACCTGACGTTTGGCGACGAAACGTTCGGCTATTACGAAACCATCTGTGGCGGAAGCGGTGCGACTTCTGAACAGGATGGTGCCGACGCCGTGCATACGCATATGACAAATACCCGCCTGACAGACGCCGAAATCATCGAACGTCGTTACCCGGTGAGACTGCATGAATTTTCGATTCGCCAGGGCTCCGGCGGCGCAGGTCTGCACCAGGGGGGAGACGGAATTATTCGTCAGATCGAATTTCTGAAGCCATTAAAAATTTCTCTGATCTCCGAACGACGGGGGGAATATGTGCCCTTCGGTCTGAATGGCGGTTCTCCAGGCAAGTGCGGCGAAAACCTGCTGGAGAAAGCCGGTGGTTCCCCTGCTGAATCATTGGGTGGAAAATTTTCTCTCTCCGTTGATTCCGGCGATACACTGACTATCAAAACTCCCGGAGGCGGCGGATTTGGCAAACCAGAGTAAGCTGCTTTGATTTTTATTATCTGTTCACCAGCTTGAACTCTTTCCGGTACCCCCTGCGCCGGAAATGCAGGTTCTGGACATTATTGCCGCGATCTGCTTTGTGATTTTCGTTGTCAGGAGGTAAGGTGACCCGTAGGGCCAAAACTACAGAAAAACACTATAGAAAAATTGACAGGCAACCCCAATTTAGAGAGAAGGAAAAATATTGTGTCTGAAAACCGTCGTGCCGAAGTGGATGCTGCATTGGCTGATGTTGATTTTGACAAGTTCAACTATCAGGTCGTGTTCGAAACCACAAAAGGCACCATTAAAATGGACTTGTATCCCGATGTAGCACCGGGACACTGTAAAAACATTATTGGTCTGACAAAAATCGGCTTTTACGATGGAATTATTTTCCATCGGGTTATTCCCGATTTTGTTGTCCAGATCGGCTGCCCTCATGGTACGGGTACTGGTGGTCCCGGTTACACCATTGATGCAGAGTTCAATAATCTGCCTCACGAAACCGGCGTCCTTTCCATGGCGCGTACCAGCGATCCGAATTCCGCCGGCTCACAGTTCTTCATCTGCCTGGGTCGTGTTCCTCACCTGGATAACCAGTACACGGTCTTCGGAAAAACCAGCGATGCTGAAAGTGAAGCCGTCGTGCTGGCAATCGGCGATGTGGAAACCAACCACAGCGACCGACCGCTGGAAGATGTCAAAATCACCAGCTCCAAAGTCATTGCCACTGAAAAGTAGTTAATGATGAGCGTTGATCGAGCTTCTTTGAAGACAGGCGCACTCGTGCGACAGGCATGTCGCAGCGGAGAATTCACCGGGCAGACTTCGGGGCTCGCCCCCGGGTTTGCCCAGGCGAATCTCGTCATACTTCCGCAGGCAGAAGCCCGGCAGTTTCAGGAATTCTGTGAACGGAATCCCAAACCCTGCCCACTGCTGGAAGTCACAACACCCGGTGATCCCTGTCCGCATCAACTGGCAGAAACCTCTGATCTGCGGACCGATCTTCCCCGCTATCGCGTCTGGCGTCGAGGGGAACTGGTAGAGGAACCAACTGAAATCACTGCGCTCTGGCAGGATGACCTGGTTGCTTTCCTGATTGGCTGCTCCTTTACGTTTGAATCAGCCTTAATCGAAGCAGGGCTTTCCGTGCGACACATTGACCAGGGAGTCAACGTGCCCATGTATCGCACGACGATCCCCTGTGAATCAGCGGGCATGTTCAGCGGGCCCCTCGTCGTTTCGATGAGACCTTTCAAACCCGCGGATGCCATCCGCGCCGTACAGATTACGGGACGATTTCCCTCAGTTCACGGCGCCCCCGTGCATCTTGGTTTTCCGGAACAACTGGGAATTGCCGACCTCACATCACCCGATTACGGAGATGCCGTCGCGGTGGAACCGGATGAACTGCCGGTCTTCTGGGCGTGTGGCGTGACACCGCAGGCAGTTCTGATGCAGGCCAAACCGGAATTTGCCATCACACACAGTCCGGGCTGCATGTTTGTGTCTGATCTGAAAGACAGCGATCTGGCAACCGATTGATCAACTCAATCGGCAATCTCACTTTTATCAGGAATGAGATTCGACTTCAGTCGATTCAGGCGATTCGACATTCTGCTCGGGCAGATGAATCGAACGGATGCGGTAGTCTTCCCACATCAGTGAGTAAGCAAAACAGGGCTCACGATCGAGAGTGAATGCGACGGGCTGACTTTCCCAGAAGCTCATCAGATTACCGCGCGGAGGTCTGGTATAAAGTCGGCGCTTGCAATCCGGGCAGACCATGCCGAACGGGGTGGCCTGATCTTCTTCGCATTGGTGGTTGAGACAAATTGTTTTCTGTGGTTCGTTTCTCATACGGGCCAATTATATCGAGCCGCCTTGAGAGCTCTCCAGCTCTTTTTTTAATTACGGATACAAAATTTGCTGAATCATGGTGGCTGACCTGTTTGTTTCTGGAGCTTGTGCAGACTGCGGATAGCGAAAATCCAGAATATCCCTCAGAACCGGCCCGACCAGCAGTAAAGTCACCTGATTTGCGGTCAAAACCAGCCTGACTGCCAGATTCCTGCACTCAAGCCCCTTGGTTCATCGCATCCTGGAATCCAGTTTGGTATAAATTAATTTCTGACTGAATCTGCTCCCAGGTTCAGCAGATACGTTATCAGGGAAAAAGGAACCTGGCTGAGTCGGTACGCTCGGCTCCGCAGTTTCCAGTATAGATCCCTGATTGTTTAGAATTTAGATTCTGGTACGAGATCTCATGGCAATCAACCTTTCTGAACAACTGAAGGGAGTGCTCCCTCCGGTTATTACCCCACTGACTCCCGATCGCAAACTTGACGCCGCTTCTGCTGAATCCGTTTACCGGTTCATGCTCGACAAGGGGACCCACGGACTGTTCCTGTTTGGCACTTCGGGTGAAGGGCCCCTGCTCTGTGATGCAGATCGTCACGAGGCAACTGAAATCGCCGTCAAAGTTGTGGATGGCAGCGTTCCGCTGCTGGTTGGAGTGATTGCTCCGGGAACCGAACAGATTATTGAGCAGGCGAAAGTCGCGAAGGCACAGGGCGCCGATGCCATCGTCGTCTGCCCTCCGTTTTATTACCCGGCCCGACAGATCGACATGCTCGTCCATTACCGCACGATTCGGGAAGCCGTCGACATCCCCATTTTTGCCTACGACATCCCTGTGATGACAAAAGTCAAAATCGAAATGGACACGCTGATGACGCTGGGGCGAGAAGGCACCGTGATTGGCGTCAAAGACTCCAGCGGAGATGCCGTCAGTTTTCATCGTCTCGTAGCCAATAAGCCGGCCGGCATGAAGCTGTTTACCGGCGCAGAAATGCTGGTCCACGCTGTGGTGCTGGCCGGTGCCGATGGAACCGTTCCCGGACTGGCAAACGTCGGGCCGGAGCTGTTCGTCCAGCTCTACGAAGCTGCTGCTGCTAACAACCACCAGGAAGCAGTTCGGTTCCAGGAAGACATCGTCCGCCTGTTTGAAGTCTTCGTCTGTCCTGATGGAACCATCAATGTAGGTTACATCATTGGCGCGATGAAAACCGCTCTCCGTCTGCGTGGCGTGATCGAACACGATACCATGTTCCACCCGTTCCCGGCCTGCACCCCCGAACTGATTGAACGTACCCGTACGATTATGACAGAAGTCGGCTGCCTGTAATTGCCTTCTCCAGACGCAGATCTTTTTTCTCCCCAGTACTTCGAATTGAATGAAACATTATGAGCGGAGTTTTAAACGAACGAGCGTGCCTGTTGACCGAACAGCTGCTTGCCAGAGCGGGTGAGCTGAAAGTCATTCCGCATGCCCTGCAGAACGGCGCGATCGTTGTGGATTGTGGAATTGAAACTCCCGCTGGTCTCCAGGCCGGATTACTGCTGGCGCGCATCTGCATGGCCGACCTCTGTGACATTCAACTGATTCCGGGAGAACTGGAAGCACTCCCTTTACCCTACCTGCAGGTGCAGACCGATCACGCCGTCGAAGCCTGCCTGCTGAGTCAGTATGCCGGCTGGAAAATTGACGTCGATAAATTTTTCGCAATGGGCTCCGGCCCGATGCGGGCAGCTGCCGAGGTGGAAGACCTGTATCGAGTGCTCGCCTTTGGTGAATCACCTGCCAAAACCGTCGGAGTGCTGGAAGCGAACACTTTACCAGGCGTCGATGTGGTTGAAAAAATATCCAAGGCAACAGGAGTCGACCCCAAAGACATCGTGTTACTGGTCGCCCCCACGTCCAGTATCGCCGGCAATATCCAGGTCATCGCCCGCTCCGTCGAAACCGCCATGCACAAACTGCTGGAATGCAAGTTTGACGTACATCGGGTACAGGCAGGATTCGGAACGGCCCCCCTGGCACCGGTCGCCAAAGATCATCTGACAGGCATCGGACGCACCAACGATTCCATCCTGTATGGTGGTTCCGTCACGCTGTGGGTCACCGGCGATGATGAATCACTGCAGGAAATCGGGCCCAGCCTTCCTTCCAGTTCCGCAGCCTGTTACGGAAAACCGTTTCTGGAAGTCTTTGCAGAGGCCAATCATGACTTCTATGAAATTGACCCCAGTTTCTTCAGTCCCGCGGTCATCATCTTCCAGAATCTGGATACCGGAAATGTATTTCAGTTCGGCCAGATGAATACCGGGCTTTTGAAAAACAGTTTCGGGTTTTAACTTTTCGGTATCTGGCTCATTCGGGATTCACCTTCGTGCAGATTGCCATTCTGGGAAATCAGATCAGCTGGTACTGCGATCAACTCCAGCAGGCGGCCCGCGCGCGAGGACACGAAGCATCCAAAATTGAATTCCGCGACATGGCTGCCTTCGTTAATCACGCAGCCCGCGAACAGTTCTTCAGTTATGATGCAGAACAGACACCAATCCGTCTGCCGCATTTTGACTGCCTGATCATTCGCACGATGCCGCCCGGTTCACTGGAACAGGTCGTCTTTCGCATGGATCTGCTGGGCAGACTGGAACAGTCAGGAATCACCGTGTTTAATTCGCCTCGTGCCATCGAGTGTGCGGTCGATAAATACCTGACCACTTCCCGACTCGCAGCCGCCGGCCTGCCTGTCCCTGCCACTGCGATCTGTGAAACTTCGGAAGCAGCGTTGCAGCATTTTTCAGAAATGGGGGGCGACGTTGTCGTGAAACCGCTGTTTGGCTCGGAAGGACGAGGCATTTTTCGCATCAGCGATCCCGATCTCGCTTATCGCTCATTTCGCACGCTGGAACGCACGCAGGCAGTGATTTATCTGCAGCAGTATATTGCTCATCCCGGCTATGACGTGCGTATTCTGCTCCTGAACGGGAAAGTAATCGGTGCTATCCGCCGACACGGCAACAATGATTTTCGCACGAACGTTTCTCGCCAGGGACAGGCCGAACTCTATCATCCGACCGATCGGGAAGTCGAACTGGCAATCCGGGCAGCAGCGCTCACCGATGCCGAATTTGCAGGAGTCGACCTGCTCGCTCCTGCCGACGCGCCTGAAGAGTGTTATCTGCTGGAAGTCAATGCCGTACCAGGCTGGCGCGGCTTTCAGTCAGCAACACACATTGATGTCGCGACGCTGGTCATTGAATATCTGGAACAGAAACGAAACAATAAACCTTCTGAGTCACTTGAAACATAAAATCTTTCGGAATCGAGTTTTGACATGGAACTGAACGCACTGCTGACCGCTATGCAAACCCATCTGCCTGAAATTCTCCGCTGGTCGGGAGCAATTGCCAAGCGTTTGAGGCACTTCAATATTGCCGTCGAAAACAAGACCTCAGGCAGTGCACTCACTGACGCATTGACGCTGGCAGACCTGACTCTGCAGGAACTGATTGTCGCTGCCTTACGCGACCGTGATCCGATCTTTCGCAACTGTCGTATCGAAGCAGAAGAAAAAACGGGGGACCTGCATCGCTTTTCCGAGGACTCACCCTATGTCATTTCCATCGACCCCATTGATGGCACGAAACAGTATCGCGATAAAACGGCCGACGGCTATTGTGTGATGGTTCATCTGCGCGACAGTGAAACCGTGCACTACTCACTGGTTTATATTCCCGAGACCGGAGAACAGGGAACCTGGGTGGAAGCAGTCCACCAGAGTGTCGCCTGTGGCCCCGATGACCTGAGTCGACCGGCTCGTGAGGTTCTGGATGACATGCCTGCCATCGATCCTGCCACACGTCCCGATTCCCCGAAAATCTATCTCATCGGATTTCAGGATAACGACACCTCCAATGCGGAACTCGTCACCGCAACCGGGCTGGAAGGAGTACCCCCTGAAGAGATGCCCGGCAGTATTTATGACCACCTGGCAACCGGCGCATTCGGCGGCTCACTCATTCATACACCAAATGTCTATGACTTCCCGGTTTCGCTGCATATTGCCCGGATTCTGGGCGGAGATGCGGTCTGGGTCCATAACGGAGAATCGGTCAATTTCCATGAACACTGGATGGATGAGCGAGCCGACATGCTGCGACTGCCTGGCATCACTGCCTGCAGCGCCAATCCGGAGACTCTCCAGACACTCTGTAATCTCGCAAAAGACTGGAGCAAAGTCCGCTATCAGGACTGAATTTCAGTCGGTTCCAGAGGCTTGGTGGCTTCCACAATAATCCCTCCCAGTTTCAGAAACTGATGGATGGGAGTGAACCAGTGCTGCTCTTTCCAGGGCAGACCTGATTCTTCGAAGGCCTGTTTGAGTTCCACCCGGTTGTAGGTACGACATTTCCAGGTGCGGCTGTTGAGCATACCGGAGAATTTGTCCTCGGTTGCCAGCAGAAACAGACTGCCGCCCGGCTGCAGTACGCGATGAATTTCCGTCAGACCATGCTTGGGATCAGCCACGTATTCCAACACCCAGCCACAGGTCACGCAATCGAACGATCCATCCTGAAAAGGGAGATTCGTCATATCGGCTGAAAGATAATTCGGTCGGGGACTGCCCATGCGGACCCGGGCCCGTTTCAACATCTGATGCGACAGATCACAGGCGACCAGCCGGGCATCAGGATGCGTTTCGCGCAGTAAATGCCCCAGAATCTGTCCGGCTCCCGAACCAATATCCAGAATACTGCGAAATTCTGTCACGTCAAAACGTCGCGTCTTGATAATTCGGCCCACCAGCGGGTCATGCAGCGACAATTTGCTCGCCAGATAGAGAACGGCACCAGCGGGACCATCATACAGCTTGCGGGTCGTCGACTGAAACTGGCTCTGGTCGATCTGGTCGCCACCCCTAAATTCAATCAGAGAACGCAAAGACTGCTTTAAACGTAGACGTTTTGGGGTATTTTTACGCGGAGAACTTAATGGAGCCATAGTTCGAATTGCTTATCAAATCAGGAGAACTGTCTGAGGGAGGGATGTAACCCCGACCTGCTAATCGAAGCCATCTTAACGATCTGGAAACGGGAAATCGTTATGATTTCCAAATTTCTTAAGATTCTCTAAAGAAGACCTCTTCTGTAAGCGTCATAAACGGTCCAATGATAATACCTTATGAATATCAATTTTTCCAGCAGCTTGATCAATCGAATTTAGCCCGTTATTATCAGGGTAAACGAAGACTCTCTCTAACCGAATCTAACGCAGTAGTGACACGTTGATCGTGATTCGTTGCGGACCTGAAATTCTTAACATTTTTGACCGTTGAATTGCGCCAGAATAATAATTTCTGCGACCAACTGAAGGCTTAAATTGTTCATGACCGAACGGATCAATCTTAAACAGACTGACGACATCCGCGATGTGATCCACCTTGCTGTCCAGTACCTGGCGAAAGGAGAACTGGTCGCTTTTCCCACAGCAACAGCTTATGTGATCGCAGGTCAGTCCCTCAGCCCCACCGCGATGACGAAACTGCGTTCCCTGTCTGACAAAGACCAACCGCTGGTCCTGTGTGTAAAGGGGTTTGACGAGGCTCAGGATTATCTGCCCGATATGCCGCCTCTCGCAAGGAAACTGGCCAAACGCTGCTGGCCAGGTCCTGTCGTTCTGGAACTGGAACGCCCGCAACCAGGCAGCCTGTTTTCACAACTTCCACCTGAAGTGCAGTCTGAAATCTGCCCGGGAAATCACTTGAGACTCCGGGCTCCTGCCCATGAAATCATTTTTCAGGCCATGCGTCTCTCCCCCTCCCCGCTGGTGTTATTAAACGAAGATGCAAAATATCAGACTGCGGATTCGCTCATCGAGGATTTCGGAGACGATGTCGCGCTGGTGATCGATGATGGCGCCTCTCGCTTTGGTGATCAGTCCACCATCATCGGCATTTACGACAATCAATGGAAAATCCTGCAACCAGGTGTCGTGACAGAAACCACCCTGAAACGCCTTTCCAGCGAAATTTATATGTTTATTTGCACAGGAAACACCTGTCGCAGCCCGATGGCAGAAGGCCTGTTCCGCAAATTACTGGCTGATAAACTGCAATGCCAGGAAGATGAACTGTCAGACCGGGGCTTCATTGTCGGTTCAGCAGGGCTCGCCGCAGCCATGGGAGCACCGCCCAGCCCGGAAGGAGTCGCAATTCTGGCTGAACAGGGGATCGATATCCAGGCACACGAAAGCCAACCGCTGACAGAACGGCTTCTGGACCAGTCTGATCATCTTTTTACCATGACCCAGGGACACCGGGCTGCCATTCTTTCAGAACGACCGGATCTGGAAGGCTCCGTCAAACTCCTGTCACCCGAGGGAAAAGATGTCTCCGACCCCATCGGAGGAGGCTTTCAATGCTATATTGAGTGTAAAAATGAAATTGAAAAGCACCTTACCCAGATTATTTCCCAGATCAACATACCACAAAATTAATAAGCTGCCTGAACCACCACCCGCCCGTAATTATCTTTTTTCAATCCCGATTTTCTACATGAGCTGTGAGAGCTCACTTGCTATAATGGATGGTAAACCATTAACCTTACCATTATGAAGATAATGTTAACCCGTCACAAATTCACTTGTTACGATAAATAATCAACCCCCACCGGGTTTGAGATAAATCCTGATCCACTTCAGAGATCATGACAACAGGAATACTTTAGTACGTACGACCGAATCAGGGTTCTATCATTATTTTTAACTACCCTTTTGCCACTTGATACAAAAGAGTTTCGATGAAAATTGCAGTTGCCAGTGATCACCGGGGATTTGCCACGAAGGTCAAGATCCTCACACTTCTTAATCAGTTAGGACATGTGGCCTTTGATTATGGCCCCGATGATGGAGAAAGTGTCGACTACCCCGACTACGCAGTGAAGGTCGCGAAAGCCATCGGTGATAAAACCATCGATCGGGGAATTCTGATCTGCGGTACTGGTATGGGAATGTGTATCGTCGCCAATAAATTTCCGGGAGTGCGTGCTACTCCCTGTCACGACGATATCACCGCCCAGATGAGCCGTCTGCACAATGATTCCAACGTACTCTGTCTGTCTGCTGACCTGCTCGGAGACCGACTCGTCAACCGCATGATTGAAATCTGGTTGAAAGAGGAATTCGAAGGGGGCAGACACGCACGACGTCTGGAAAAACTGCAAAAGGTTGAAGAAGAGAATATGCCCCCGCACTGAGGCCTCTTCTCTCCCAATGTGTAAACGAATATTCCCCATTCAAGGCAGCCAGTCAGACCTCCTGCCGCTGCGCTGTGCCTGAGACTCCTGTCGGCTGGAAAATGCATTTCCCGATCTGGCAGATATACCGCGAGACTCGTGGAATTTCCCTCACTGATTCCTTTTCAAATGGATCAAATCTCTGTATCGTCAACGTTGAGTCATCAGGGAATTTCAGACTTCTTTTTTCAGGGTCTCAGCCGTTCAAGATCCAGGGAAAAGAAATAACACAGAGGGTTATGCAATCATGGATCAGGCCAGCTTAAAATTTACCAAAACACACGAATGGATCGGCGTCGAAGGCGATATTGCGACCGTTGGAATTTCTGACTTCGCTGTAAATCAATTGACCGATCTGGTTTATATTGAACTCCCGAAAGTGGGATCGACATGCGAAGCCGGCAAAGTCTTCGGCGAAGTCGAAAGTGTCAAAGCCGTCAGTGACCTCTACGCTCCTGTCAGTGGAGAAATTGTTGAGGCGAATGAAGCCCTCGTCGATGATCAGTCGCCACTGTCTGATGATCCATTTGGTGCCGGCTGGATCACAAAAGTCAAAATGTCGAACCCCGCTGAAGTAGAACAATTCATGAATGCGGACGACTACAAAAAGTTTTGTGAGTCCGAAGCACACTGAAGTAATCAGGTAATCCTGGCAGTGAATTGTTTTCACATGCTGTTCACTGCACTTCCCTGCCCTGAGGGAGTCGATTCATTCAATTCCCCTCAGGAAATGGATAAAACAGAGTTCCCATGTTTCTTCTGCGACTATAATCCCAACAGCGTTTACCAAACTTACGTTTTTTATCGAGTGAACCGTGCCCTACCTCTTCAACACACCAGAACAGCAGCAGGAAATGCTGAAAACCGTCGGCGTCGACTCGCTGGAAGCTTTATTCGCCACAATTCCCTCTGAGCTCCGACTGGGCCGCCCACTTGATATTCCGCCCGCTCTGACAGAAATGGAACTGCAGGCGCATGTCACCAGTCTCGCAGCAAAGAATGTCGGACCGACATCACGTGTCTGCATGCAGGGTGGCGGTGCCTACGATCATTTTATTCCTGCTGCCGTTGATGAAATTGCCCGACGAGGCGAATTCTATACTGCTTACACCCCCTATCAGGCAGAAGCCAGCCAGGGCAGCCTGCAGACCTTCTTTGAATTTCAATCTCTGATCTGCCAGCTTACCGGTATGGATGTTTCCAATGCCAGCCTCTACGAAGGGGGAACCTGTGTCAGTGAAGCCGCCTTCATGGCAATGCGGGTCACCAATCGACACAATCGCGTGGTCCTGCTCGGCTCACTGCATCCCGAATACCAACAGGTTGTTGAAACCTATCTCACTCATCTGAACTGTGAAGTCGTCGTTGTTCCCTGTGTCGATGGAGCCGCTGATCCGGCAGCAGTCGATGCGGCCATGAATGAAGAAACCGCCTGTCTGGTCATCCAGCATCCGAACTTCTTCGGAACGCTGGAAGAAGCAGAGCAGCTGACGGAAATCGCACACAAATACGGTGCACTCTCGGTCGTCTCTTACGATCCGATCAGCCTCGGGATTCTGAAACGCCCCGGTGACTACGGTGCCGACATCGCAATCGCTGAAGGTCAGTCACTGGGAACTCCACTGCAGTTCGGCGGCCCTTACCTGGGACTGTTCTCCTGCAGTGAAAAGTTTGTCCGTAGAATGCCAGGTCGCCTGATTGGACAGACCGTCGACCGCAACGGCAAACGCTGTTACGTTCTTAACCTGCAGGCCCGTGAACAACACATCCGACGCGACAAAGCCACCAGTAACATCTGCAGTAACCAGGGACTGATTGCGATTCGCGCTGCCGTCTATCTCTCCCTGCTCGGTAAACAGGGAATTCGGGAAGTCGCAGAACTCTCCTGCCAGAAAGCACACTACGCTGCCGAACAGCTGGCGACAGTTGAAGGGATTGAGCTGCTGTTTCCGGAGCGTCCGTTCTTCAAAGAATTTGCTGTCAGTTGTTCTGAAGGAGCCGATTACCTGCTGCGAAAGGCGCGACAGGCCGGCTTTGACCTGGGTCCGGAACTGTCCCGGTTCGAATACCAGCAGGCTCCAGAGAAATTCCAGACGGCTGTGCTGGTGGCAATCACCGAGCAGAGAACTCGCGCGGAAATCGATCAACTGGTCAACGCGTTAAAAGCATAAGCGTCCTGATCTAAACAAGTGCTTAACAAGTTTCATTTTTAAAATTCGAAGCAGCATTCAATACCATGCGAAATAAACTGGCCACTGAATCTTTATTTGCTCTCTCACAACCTGGCAGACGCGGTGCGGAATTTCCGGCAGCCGATGTTCCGGAACGACCACTGAGTGAGCTGATCCCGACTTCAGCACTGGCAGCAGAACCCACCGGCCTGCCGGAAGTCACTGAGTCGGATGTCATCCGTCACTTCGTCAATCTGTCGACATTGAATATGTGCGTCGACACCCACTTCTACCCGCTGGGTAGCTGCACGATGAAGTACAACCCCAAGCGCCACGAGCGACTGGCCAGTCTGCCGGGAATCGTAGATCTGCACCCCTACCAGAATCAGGCTGATCTGCAGGGAATGCTGGGCATGCTTTATGAGATGCAGGAAATGCTGGCAGAAATTTCAGGCCTGCCTGCGGTCTCTCTGCAACCCGCCGCCGGGGCACAGGGAGAATTCACAGCCCTCTTGACCGCCAAAGCCTATTTTGAAGATCGTGGAGAAAAGCGGACCAAAGTTCTGTTCCCCAACAGTGCGCACGGAACAAACCCAGCCAGTGCTGCGATTGCCGGCTTTGATTGTGTGCAGCTCTCCAGCAGTAAAGAAGGCCTCGTCGACCTCGAAGACCTCAAAGCACATCTGGATGATCAGACTGCCGTCTTTATGGTGACAAACCCGAATACGCTGGGGCTGTTCGAAAAAGACATCAAGCAGATCGCACAAATGGTGCACGATGCCGGCGGGCTCGTCTACATCGATGGTGCTAACATGAACGCCATCCTGGGCTATACACGTCCCGGTGATTTTGGTGGCGACATGATGCACTTCAATGTACATAAAACTTTCACAGGCCCTCATGGTGCCGGCGGTCCCGGATCCGGTCCAATTGCCGTTCGTGATTTCCTGGCAGACTTCCTGCCCGCTCCGGTCATCCAGTATCACCCCGATGCGGACGAAACCGAAAAATACACTCTGGAAACTCCAGCGAAATCAATTGGCCGTGTGCGGACCTTTTACGGAAACATCGGCATCCTCGTCCGGGGTTACTGCTATTTGAGAACCCTGGGAGCAGCCGGCCTCAAAGCGGTTTCTGAAAATGCCGTTCTGAATGCCAACTACCTGAAAGCTTTACTGAAAGACGTACTGCCAGTGCCGAATGGGGACTTGTGCATGCATGAATTTGTGGCTTCCGCTTCCAAATCCAAAGCAGCTAATGGCATCACTGCCATGGACATTGCCAAGCGATTGCTCGACTTCGGGTTCCACGCTCCCACGGTTTACTTTCCACTCGTTGTTCCTGAAGCCATCATGGTGGAACCGACGGAAACCGAATCAAAAGAAACCCTCGATGCCTTTGCGGAAACGATAATCAAAATCCTCAAAGAAGACCCGGAGTTTCTGCACCAGGCACCACACAGCACGATTGTTCAAAGGCCCGACGAAGTCGTCGCCGCCCGTAATCCGATCCTGCAATGCTGTGAGCCTCAATAAACTGTTCCAGTCCGTTTTCCTGTGACTCACTCTTTCGTCTGGTTCCGACATGACCCACTCTGCAAAACCGGATCACTGTCGCCTGATCATTGAGCCGGCTCCTCTGCCAGGGAGCCGCAATATGGCCGTTGATGAAGCATTACTGGAATCAGCGGCGAACCAGGACAGTTGTACGTTACGCTGGTACCAGTGGGATGAACCAACGATCTCACTGGGGTACTTTCAGAAAAATGTGTCAGAAGATTCTGATGAAAACTGGAAAGACCTGCCTCGCGTGCGCAGGCTCTCTGGCGGCGGAGCGATTCTACATCACCACGAGTTGACTTACTCCTTCGCTTTGCCCGGCAGTCACCCTCTGGCCAAAACACCACCTGAGCTGTATGTCGCCATCCACCAGCCCATCATTGATGTTCTGGCAGCGCATGGCCTGCAGGTCCAGTTTCGAGGCATCTCTTTTCGATCGAAGTCTGAACCCTTCCTGTGTTTCGGTCGCGGCGATGAAAGAGATCTGGTGTATCAGGGACAAAAAATTCTGGGTAGTGCGCAACGTAGAAGACGTGGAGCAATTGTCCAGCACGGCAGCCTGTTACTGCTGACATCGGAACATGCCTCCGAGTTTCCAGGCCTGTTGAATCTGACTGAACAGCCTGAGCGCTATCAGAACGACTTTCTGAAAACGCTGACCACTGACTTTTCCCGCGCTATTTCTCAGGCGCTCAACCTCCCGCTCAAGTCTCAAATCCTGACTGACGAGGAAGCAGTACTGTCTGAACATCTGGAAAAAGAAAAATATACAGCAGATGCCTGGACATCACGAAAATAAGAGGCCTAAAAGCAGTATCACCACCACTTATCAGAATCAAGAATATTTAATTGTTTATTAATAAATTATCTACACGCATTATGAGTGTTTTATAGTTATTGACATTCCGTCAAATGCCTGATAGCGTTAAGGATGTAATGCATACTTTTATTTCATTGAGATTTCGTGTTACGGAAAAAGTAGTGGCTTTTTACTTACATGAAAGTGAGTCGATCCACACAATGCGGGCCAGATGAGCATTGTAATTAGCTCCTTTTATTTCAGATTCAATGGTAAATCACTCATTTCTGTTTCTTGTTCATTTCACATTTTTTCTTCCAATCTAAATTCAAAAATGAAAACAAGGTGATCGGGAAATGGATGGTAATTCCTGTTACCAGTTCCACTTTCAGAGCTTTGAAGTGTTCTGTTTGAAACTTATGGAGTGAACGTTTATGTTGCAGCTTTCGTTAAAAGTCGTAGGCGGTCGTCATGATGGAAAACAAATTCCCATCAATGGCAAAAAGTTTCTGATTGGCCGGGAAGAAGATTGTCATCTGCGTCCCAACAGCGACATGGTCAGTCGTCATCACTGTGTTTTCACAGTTGATGAATATAGCGTCCGCCTGCGCGATTTTGGCAGTACCAATGGTACCGCAGTTAATGGAAAACGCATCAAAGGTGAAGTACAGCTGTCTCATGGAGACCAGATCCAGATTGGTAAACTGGAATTCGTCATTCAAATGTCACATACCGCTGATGTCACCACAGCTCCAGACAAACCGGAAGCTGCTTCACAAGCTCCTTCCAGCAGTGAAATTCTGACTGGCTCTGACACCGTATTTGATATCCCCGTCCACACACCGGAAGAAGCTTCTACAACGCCTCCCGCCGAAACAAATACAGCTCCCGCTGCAGAGGCACCTGCTGCTCCAGGAGTTTATGAAGGGGATACGCAGATTCTCACGGCAGAACAACAGCGTCAGGCGCAACAGGCATACGAGCAGGCTGCCCAGCAGGCCGGGTATCCACCACAGCCGCAATATGGATACCCTCCTCAGCAGATGCATCCTGGTCAACAGCCCTATCCGTACCAGATGCCGCCTCAGTACTATCCTCAACAGGGTTATCCGCAACAGCCAATGCCTGCCTATCCGCAGCAGTATCAGATGCCTCCTCAGGGTTACCCACAACAGTATCCGCAACCACCACAGGCAGAAGAACAGGGACGCAAGAAACCGGACCTGCCTCCCGTCACTCTGCCACCACCGGATCAGACCGGATTGAAGAACAAGCAGGAAGCTGAGAAATAACTTCGAGACAGTGATTGCAGTATTCTCCGGCACACCTCTTCCCGGCATCGCCGCCGCTTCACCAGGAACCGACCGTGTCTCTGCTGGATTTCCTCAGCGGGAATCATCTACAGGCTCGATATTCGTAACTTCCCATTGCTTTTCTGAATTGTGTTTGGCAGAATCAGAGAATAAGATCAGGGAGGTGATCCATTGACTGGAGAGGGATTTCCGTTGCCACAGCTGCTTCGGTAGCGTCAATGTCACCATAACAGTTCTGTTCTGATTCTGTGAATTCACAATCTATGATGTCAACCAGAGGGAGATACTTTCCGTGAATGATTCAGCCAACGCCAGCAACGATATTCAGCGACGATATCGTGAATTCCTCGACCTGCTGCCACTGACGTTATCACTCGCCGGTCTCCCCGCGAGTGACCATGGCAAATATTATACTGAGGAGCAGGTGGAAGCCCGGGCCTACACGGTCAAACATGCCTTCAAACAGGCGCGCATTCTGGCGCGGGAATGCATTCAGAAATCATAACGGCCCAGCAACAGCGAAATTGCTCAACGAATCAATCAAAACAAAAACGGGAGTCGAATTCATCAGAATCCGACTCCCGTTTCTTTGTTTCTCTTGTATTGCGACACCGACAGATTAATCTTCAGCCAGCCGCTATTTACTTTTCAGTTCAAAAGTAAATTCGTTCGAACCGGCATCGCTGACATCAGCTTCCAGCGTCGTTTTCTCATTGTACTCCGCAGGGAGGTACTGTTCGACCGCAGGAACCGGTGGTTCATCAGGGGCGCCACCCACAACGGTTTTGCCGGGGATCTCTTTTGTTGCAGTAATCACTACCGATTTCTTACCCGCTGTTGCCTGCAGTGAGTATTCCCCATTCTCAACCTTACCGGCAGCACTGGCAGCTTTACCGGCAACATCGCGAAAAATAATATCTCCCTCCGGCAGAGGCTCTCCGTCTAAGGTCACTTTTCCAGAAACAGGATAAGTCACCGGAGCATCACTAGCCCCACCACACCCGACAAGAAAACCTGTAAAACATACCAGCAGTAACAGGTTTGAAACTAACTTCATTGTGTATCTCCTGAATTAATAAATATGCCCCTGAGAATGCTGTCAGGGGCAAAAAGTTCAACTCAATTTATACTGCATCGCGTATTCGAATACTACGGAACCACCCCCGATCCCTGTTTCAGGAAAGATATGGAGTATCACGATCGAATAATAATCCGCGTTTTTAGAATTCTCCGACGACTTCATCACCGGAAATCGTCGCTAAAGCACGGAAAGTTCCACGATCAATATTCGACGAAATGAAGCGAACTGCACCATCTGCCAGGCTAACATGCACGCCTCCCACATGCTTACTGCGGGCATAATTCCAGCGTATGGAAGTGTTATCCACGCAGGGAGCCGTCGTATCTGTAGTGCTTTTACAGAGATAATTCTGGTCTGGCGCTGTGGTGTTGGGAGTTTCGTAGGCTGTAAAAGTAACTTCCCCATGTGCCCCGCCAATCCAGTAACAGCCAGGGCACCCCCAGGAAAATCCGGTGGGTACCGTCACGCGCTGCACACCTTCACTTAACATCATCGTGTTTGAGGTTCCGTCCGTGATATCACGCATTTTGGTTTTCGTTTCATAACCGAACATACCGTCGTCTCGATCGGTTGATCGATTTTTGGACCAGCCAATACACCCCATGTAACTTCCCCCCCAGCGAACACCAGTATTTTCAGCAAAGGCAGGTCCCACATCGGAAGGGCACATGAAAGCCGGCAAAGGTGTACTTACAAACTTCTGGCTGCTGGAAATATTATGCACATGATTGCTCGTACTGGCGGAAACATTGACACAATCTGCTTCATAGGCGTTATACATGGGGGCCTGATCAACATAAGGCAGAATGCGATGGAACCAGGTATCCCGCTGATGACATGCCTGAGGATACCAGCCATTGGCACCCCGGTGGGCATAAGGAAAGACCTGATGCGCACTCTCGTAATTGTGCATCGCCAGGCTGATCTGTTTCAGGTTATTTTTACAGGTACTGCGGCGTGCGGCTTCCCGTGCCTGCTGGACTGCCGGAAGAAGCAATGCAATCAGGATCGCGATAATCGCAATCACCACCAGCAACTCAATTAAAGTAAAACCACGTGACTGTCTTTTTCCACTTAAGCGTTGCATAACAAACTTTCTCTCAATCATGACACTAAGAACCCACCCATTAATTACAGATATAAATTAAAGATGGCAAAATAATTAATTTTATTACTTAAGTATCTTTCATGGAGAGCCTGCTGTCAACCTGTATCTTCATAACCATCAATATGACAACGACTTAATAAACATTTATCTTCTTCACAGATGTAAACAGGTACGCGAATTGACCCGTATCCAAGCCGTTCGAAAACTTGAAGCGGTGTAAATCCCGGTGATAAATCCGAAAGTGCAGTGATCTCATTTTTCTGAAACTTCTCTCCCCGGATTCTGGTATATTGAGTGAGTGACCTGAGGTTTGAAATCAGATTGTGACAGATACAAACATCAAAACGGGATTCCTCCGTGAACGAAGACGATGCGGCGCAAGTCCGAAGTTGCCTGGATGGTAATACAGAGGCAATGCGCGCATTCGTAGCCCGGTTTCAAAGTTCCATCTTTGGGCTGTGCTACCGCATGCTGGGACATCGACAGGATGCCGAAGATGTCGTGCAGGAAGTCTTTGTGCGGGCTTTTCGCAGCCTTCACCAGTGGGATCCCAATCGAACCTTAAAACCCTGGTTACTCACCATCGCCGCCAACCGCTGTAGAACCTTTCTGAGTAAGCGTTCCCGGCGTCCTGTTCCCTCCGAATTTGCCGCTGATCTGGCCATCAGTCAGTCAGCGGAAGAGTTACAGGATCTCGGCGAAGAATTACAGAATGCCATCAGCATGTTACGCGATGATCATCGCACATGTTTTATTTTATTTCATCAGGAAAATTTAAGCTGTCAGGAAATCGGAGACATTCTGGAACGTCCGGAAGGCACGATCAAAACCTGGTTGCACCGTTCCCGGCAGGAACTGGCGGCCAGCTTACGACAGCGGGGAATTGTACCAGAGGTCCGACATGAATCTCGTTGACTTTCAATCCAGACTGGAAACCATGATCGAAACACGTAACTTCGATCAGCGTTCGCGACTGGAACAGCTTGCGACATCCTCGCCCGAACATCAGCGTCTCTGGGAAGACTTTCTCATCCTGGAAACGGCAGTACCCGCCTGGCAACAGACACTGCCTGAGATTGATCTGGTCGATGAAGTCCTCGCTCAATTAGATATTTCTCAATTATCTGAGAGGGAGGAAATATACGCCCCCCGGACACCGGTTGCGTCCACAGGATCAGGCGTGCGACAATGGGCCACCAGTCTGCTTGTCGTTGCCGTGCTTCTGATTGCCATCACCGTTAAGTTCGCCGGAAATCAGGTCGAAAAAACAGTCCCCGGAACCATGCCTGCCGTTACAGGGGTGGCGACCGACTCCCCCGTTCCTGCCGTTGCCCAGTTGCCACCTCAGCGAAGCTTTAATCAACTGCTGAAAAATGCCGGCGCCGCATCCTGGGGACTGGCACAAAGCACTGCTGGTACCATGACGGAAGCTGTGAGCCTCGTTCCCGTCGCAACTCCCGAGCCTGAATCAACGGAGCCCCTTACCCGGGAATCGAACTGGGTCGATGACATCAACCTGGAAATGCAACCGATCAAAGACCAGATCAGTCATGCCTGGAATTTTATCATTCATTCCGTTCCTGAAGAATCAACAAACATTTGACGAATTGAATTCACCAACTCTCAACAATCAGCCCGGCCTGGAGTTGTTCAGATATGAAGTTAATGCAACCGATTAAAACGACATCGCGAAACCTGACGCGAAAGAATGCATTCGCGTTCGTCGTGGTACCGGCCCTCCTCTGCCTGGCAGTCGCATTTCCCGTCAAAGCTGCCGATCCACTGAGCCAGCTGGTTGACGAAAAAGCTGGCATCTATCTGGAAGCCACCGATCTGAATACACATGTCAAACAGTTTCTGCTTTCACCACTGGTGAACCGCTTTCGAAAAACGCAGGTTTTTCGAAACTGGCTGCAGTCAAAGGACGTTCTCAACCTGCAACAGGGATTGCGCGACATTGAATCGGTTACAAATCAGCCCCTGCTTCCTCTGCTGAATCAATTTTTCGGTAAATCAGTCGGGCTGGCGATTTTCAATCATGGACCGAATCAGAACCCTTCGCTGCTTCTGTTAACCAACGTTCAGGATCCTGCTGCAGTACAGAAACTGCTGGAAGACTGGTTCGCCAAAACCGGACTCAAAGTGACTTCCAGCACACTCCAGGGCACGACCTGCTTTGAAGTCAGTCAGCAGTCCGATCCTTCCGCTCCTGCGGTCATCTACGCTTTTCTGGACCAGACTCTGGTTGTGTCAGACAAACGATCCCATCTGGAATCAACGATCCTGCTGCATCAAAAACAATCGTCAGAGAATCAGCGGAGCCTGTTCAATCTGGAAATGTACCGTCGCGCACGGGGAGTTCTGGCAGAGGAGGTCACAGGTTCTGTTTTTCTGAATCCACGTGCCTGGGATGAACACATCAAACCACCCAAAAACGAGATTGAACAGGGTGTTGTCAACTGGTGGAATAAAACGGGGGCGCTGATTGCAGGCCTGCATCTGAAAAATACGGTCGCAGTGGAAGCTGTGATTCTGTTTAACTCGGAAGCCATTAATCTGCCCCTGTTGAACATCCTCCAGGCCCCCGCTGAAATTCCTGATCAATACACGCTGATCCCGAAAAAAGCGCTGGCAGTACTGTCCGGACAACTGAATGTGAATTTACTGACAAACCGAATTGTCAGTTATTATGCGGAAAAGAACCCGGAAAAATGGCAGAAATTCCTGGCAGTCAGCACGGGCCTCCTGGGGGGACTCGATCCCGTGACGGAAGTATCAAAAGTTCTGGGACCAAATGTTCTGTTTTATTCCGTGCCCCGCAAAACCCTTTCATTTGATGCCATTTCCTTCGATGGACTGGTGGCAATGCAGCTTTCCACAGAGGATACTGAACCCGGTGCAACAGACAAAAGCAAATATCAGTCTGCCCTGGAGAATGTCGCTAACTTTCTGATGAACAGCATCCTCAGTCATCACAATTCTGAATCTGCCCCTGGTGCCCAGGCGTCTCTGTTAAAAACCGAAGATCATGAACAGTATCATATGCGGTGGATTGAAAGCCTCGGCCCTTATCGCCCCGCTTATGGAATCAACGAACGACAACTGGTCGTTGCCAGTTCGCCGGAACTCGTCAGAGAATTCTTTACTCTGAAATCAGAAGAGAGTCTGGCTGCATTACCCTTATTTCAGTCCTGGAAGGAGACCTTCTTCCGGGAAGAAAAACAGCTCTGCTTCCTGAATATCGCTTCGATCAGAGCTTTCATCGAGCAGAACACCGATTTTCTCGCAGAGCAGCTTTCCAAAGGGCATGGCGGAGATCTCGAGAAAGGCAAGAAGAAGCTGGCCGGCCTGAAAAGTCTGCTCCAGTCCTTCGATGGGCTGTTCTTCGCAGCCGGCCTGCAGAAAACTCAGGTCCGGGTCATCTTCGGTCTGGGCTCACTGAATTCTGCTGAGTGAAATGCCCGCTTCTGTACACAATTCTGAACATGCCAGCAGAAATTGAACCGGATAATTGACACAATCGGGACAACTACGCAATCGGCAGTCTCGATCACGCTTATCAGTGTTAATTATTTTAAACAAACTACCCAATCCCGATTTTGGTGGGAATAATTGAGTAAGTTAGTTCCACTTTTCTGTGCTGGCCGGAAATAAATCAGAATTGTGGAAGTTTTTCCCAAAAATGTGAACCGGGAATTTGAGGTTCAGAGTCAACCGTCACGTTTCAGCGTCTCAAACTGTCTGATTTGCGTTGGAGTTTACACTTTCCCTTTTGCGTTCGAATTACTTCAGACAACCTTCTCCCCTCGAAAAAAGGCATTATTTAAACATGGTAAATCAACTTGATCCCCCCTCAGAACTGGTAGTCGACCGTCGTCGTGTCAGCCGCAGAGATTCAGGTAAAAAAGATGCAATTCATACCAAACATGAAGTAGTCGACCAGCGTAAAACGGAACGTCGTCGTCAGATCGACCCGACCACCTGCGAACGCGATTACAGCGATCAGGAAATCGACTTCATGAAAGCGATGGATGATTACAAACGCCGCAGCGGTCGTCAGTTCCCCACCTGGAGTGAGGTCCTGGAAGTGCTGCACAGCATGGGATATCGCAAAGTCGCCGAACCAACGGATATCATGCTTTAATCTGCATTCCCCCGCAGAAATAGAATCATGGACTCTGACAAGTGGGATGTACGGGCAATGCATCTCACTTGTTTTTTTATTTCAGGGCATCCGACCGATGATGACCAGCGTCAGATCGTCATACTGCTCCGCCTGACCAGCGAATGCTCTCACTGCCTGCAGGATCTGCTCACCTAATTCAGCAGGGCTTCTCTGGGAATCCAGAATCACCGATTTCAACCGCTCGATCCCGAACTGGTCGCGTTCTTCATTCATCGCTTCCGTGACACCATCTGTGTACAGAATCAGTTGCTCGCCCGGTTTCAGTTGATGCTGCAGGGACTCATATTCATAATCATCCATCACCCCCAGCGGTACGCTCGGATGATCCGCGGACAGTTCCCGCAGCGTACCATCAGCTTCCCACAGCAGCGGCTCCAGATGCCCGGCGTTGACAAACGACACCAGATTTTCTGTCAGCACGATCTGCCCCAGGATAAATGTGATGAACCGCCCGTCATGAGCTGCTTCATCAATATGATGATTCACTCGATGTACGGCATCTGCAACATCAGTGACAAATTCGACCGTACTGCGAACAGAACTGCAGACGCGCGACATCACCAGCGACGCCGGAACCCCCTTCCCGGCGACATCACCCAATGCAAACCAGATCAGCGAATCAGACGTCTGGATAAAGTCATAGTAATCGCCTCCCACAGCGCGTGCTGCTTCGTAGGAGACAAAGAACTCGTAACCGGGAACGTGTGGAATTTTCGCCGGCAACAGCCCTTTCTGGACGCGGGCTGCAATTTCCATCTCATTATCGTAGCGTTGCTTTTCCACATGTGAGATCATCAGCCGGGCACTCTCGTACGAGAGCGCTGCCTGACCGGCAATCACCATCAGCAGTTCGAGGTCATCATCAGAAAACATCTGACCGGCCAGTTGAGTATCCAGGTTGATGATTCCGATCACACTTCCATCCAGGCCAAGCATGGGGGCACACAGGATGGAGCGAATTGTCAGTGTGGAAACCGATTCACTTTTCTCAAATCGTTCATCATTAGCCGCATCGGCAGACAGAACCCCGGTTTTATTATCGGTCACCGCTTTCAACACCGTGCGACTCAACTGCAATGCTTCCAGGTCATCTTCCCGCCGATGGCGTACTGCCTTGGGGAAAAATCGCTGATTGTCATGATCACGCAATAAAATACAGCCTCGGTCGGCGGCGGGAAAGATGTGAAACAGTCCTTCCAGTACGCGCTCTGCCATCGAATCCAGATCGGTTGCCGTGGCAATCGTGCGACTGATTTCCAGGATGGCTTTCAGTTTGATTTCCGGTTTGATCTGAAACCGCGATAACCCGCTGCCTGATTCCGATGCCCGCAGAATGGTGGATTTATCAGTAGCAGGAGGCCGGACAGAAACAGTTTTCAAAGAAGGAATCAAACCGTAAGAAGTCAACAGCCCTTCATGCGGTGAATTTTCGTAATCTTCGTCACTGGAGAATTCCAGCAGGAATGGGCCGATTGAAATCTGATCGCCTGACTGCAAGACAACCGGATCTTTGACCGGCACATCATTGACGAACGTCCCGTTACCGCTGCCCAGATCTTCAATTTGATACACTTCTTCCGCAGCGACTGTAATGCGCGCATGATATCGGGAGACCGTATTTGATTTGAGACAGACTTCGCATTCCGGATGCCGTCCCAGCGTCACCTGCTTCCCTTTGATTTCCAGTCGAGTGGAATCGCCATTATTTTGCAGGAACAGACTGGCGGACATGATAGAGGCGATCAGATTAGATTAAGAAAACAGTCACCCTCAGGAAACACGCCCGAAGGTCATTATAGTAATATCGTCATTCTGGGGACGTCCATTGGCATGACGTCGGACATCTGCCAGCAGGGCCTGCCCTAACTCGGCCGCATTTTTTTCACGATTGTCTTTGATGAACTCCCGCATCCGGTCGAGGGTATACAGTTCCCCTTCCGGGTTCATTGCTTCGTCGACCCCATCGGTAAACAGAACCACAATTTCGCCAGGTGCCAGATCCCGCTCGACAACTTCAAACGGGAAGCCTTCCATTACACCGATCGGAACGCCAATGCTTTCTTCCGGAAATTCATCAATGGAACCGTCCGGCTTGAGGATCATCGGAGACATATGCCCGGCATTCACCAGCGAGAGGCGGTGATTTTTCGTATCCAGAATCACAAGCACATAGGTAACGAAACGCCCTTCGACGGCACTGTCACACATATGATCGTTAATGGCTTCAACAGCCGGGCCAGCTTCATGCACAAACCGCATCGTATTCTGCACACAGCTCGACATACGCGCCATGATCATCGCGCCAGGCACGCCTTTACCGGCCACATCACCAAACGAAAGACCGATCATATCATCAGGCAGCTCGAAGATATCATAGTAATCGCCACCCACGGCCTGAGCAGAGTGGTAAGACGCGAAAAATTCATACCCCTCAACCTCGGGAACCGTACTGGGGAGCAACCCCTGTTGTACGCCCCGGGCAATGTTCATTTCATTATCCTGCTTCTGCTTTTCCATGAACGATGTCATCAGCCTGGCGCTTTCATAAGTCAGCGCCGCCTGCCCGGCGACGGACATTAACAGATCCAGATCTTCTTCCTGGAACTGTTGAACCGGGTTCTGCGTATCAATATTGATCACGCCAATGGGCTCTTCTTCCAGTCCCAGCATGGGCACACACATCATCGAACGGATCGACAGATTGGAGATGGACTCACTGGCATCGAATTGCGCATCGCTGGCTGCGTCGGCGGATAAAATCCCCGTTCTCTCTTCGAGCACTTTATTCACAATCGTTCGGCTCAACTTGACAGTCGCATCTTCACCTTCACGGCGATGCTTGAACGCCCGCGGTACCATCTCGCCGGTGTTTTCATCTTTGAGTAAAATACAACCCCGGTCTGCTGCGGGAAAGATATGAAACAGTGTGGTGAGAATCTGCGGCAGCAGTTTTTCCAGATCGACGGTGCCTGCCAGACTGCGGCTGATTTCGATCATGGCTTTTAATTTGGCTTCCGGGCGAATATCCAGTCCGCCAAACCCGCCAACACCGGACACAGCCCCCATGATGGTGGCACCAGCATCTCCGTCCTCTTCATCAGTGGAAAAACCGATATCAAAGCTGCTGTCGATCGTCACGCCGGACCGCTTTGGTTCCTGCTTCTTATCTGATTCAAACCGGAAGAGAATCGGTCCGACTTTCAACCGATCATCGTGGGCTAACTGGGTTCGTCCTTCAATCTTTTTTCCATTGACGAATGTTCCGTTTCCACTTCCCAGATCTTCAACAAAAAACTCATCACCTGATCCAACGACCTGAGCATGACGCCGCGAAACCATATTCGAATCGAGTTGAATCTGGCAGTCAGGATGCCTGCCCAGAACCATCTCGGATTCGGTAAGTGAGTATGAGACCGCTTGACCAGCCTGCAGCATGACCAGAGTAGCCATATGGGAAGCCCTTAATGATGAAATTATGATGGATATGATAATTATGGGATATGTATCACATTTTAAGTCGCATCTGTCCGTGATGCAATCACTTCATGTCATTCAGGATGTGGATTCACTGCCAAATATCGTCTCCACGTTCCCCCGCAGAACCAGCTTCCCAAGGTCGATCGCCCGCGCTTCTGACCAGTTTCTCCCGATCACAAAATCACTGGCCAGAACACTTGCCAGAACACGTCGATACATGCGGAACTTAGGCAGCGCGAACTCCAGTTTGTACATATCGCTGTAATAGCCGATCTGCTTGTTTTTGGGAACGGCTTCCAGGCGACTTTTGCAGTCAAACGTAATGAAGGCCGGCGTATTTGAATACCACCAGTGTCCATTGATGACCACATTCGGGAAAATCCAGCTGTAGCTGACCAGTTCCTGGTTGCTGGTACTCGTCAATACGGAAACAGGGAATGTGACCTGGGGAAACGCGTTGAACAGCTCTTTATACAGAATCAGAGAAGTCCGCTTGTCATACAGATCCTGCCCCTGATACACGCCAGCTTCATATACGCGGCGGTTCACGCCAATCATCAGATCGAAAGGCAGACGATGTTCGGCACAATATTCTGCCAGAGTCCAGAAGACAAACTGACTTACAATTTTTGACTCACTGGCTGTAATCTCGTCTCCGGAGAACAGAGATCTGACCACAGGATCGACCTGATCAGCGGTCACAGCAACCGGATTGAAATCGGGGGGCAATGAAATGGCACAGGCACGGGCTCCCTTCGAAGTGAAATGCTCAAACAGCTTGCCAATCGCTGATTTTAACGTATTGGCACAGCCGACATCCAACTGTGTCGCTTTCGCCAGTCGCTCCCGGGTTTCGGGCTTTGCCAGATGAAACACCAGATCATCCGTCCGCAGACAGGGGATATACAGGTTTGTGTCAAAGCCTTCCAGCGGATCATCAAAATCGTTCGTCAGGAACACCTGTTCGAGGCCACTCTGTTTTAAGACCTGCTGTTCCCAGTCGGGTTGAGCCATCTTCTCAGCCGCGGTGTCGTACAGCTTCTCCCAGTTCGACTCGGTAATCGCTTCCTCTTCGAAGCCAAAAAACTCACTGCAGATATCCAGTAACCAGCTGAGTTGAATCGTGTTATCCAGATCTCCCAGCTGCTTCACCAGCCGCCCGACTTTTTCTTTGGGGCCAATACCCGGTTCTTCAATCACTTCACGAGGCAGACCGGCGGAATGGGCCAGTTCGGTGTAGTAATGATACCCCATGATATCCGCCAGTGTGGTTGAAGCTGCGGAGTGAGGATTAATATGGGTATGAGGGTCAATCAGGACCAGACTCTCTAATTCGGCAAAGATACGTTTACTCAACTGTTCGGACATAATGTGTAGTTTCCTGCTGTGTTCAAATTTTTATTGCCCGAATCCGGTCTGAGAAAACTCTTCAGGGGACAGTCCCCCGGCTTTGATTTCGGGCTGCAACGATCTGGCGGAATGATTTGTTGTGTGCCCCGAATATAATCAGTCGGACCTGACAGTGCAATCAGGTCCCCCCTTCCAGCCGCTTCCCCGAGTCTGATTCCACTTCCCGAGTGATCGAATCCCCCCAAATAGTCCACTTCCCTGCCAGAGTGCATAAAAAAACGACCCTGCGAATAAATTCGCAGAGCCGCTGGAAGCTGTACTTTTTTCTCAGGTTAGCCAGGTTTATTTACCGGCACTGGCCTGTTGATTCTGGGGAACAGGGGGAGGATTAAAGCTGTTGAGCAATTTGCCTGTCTTCGCATCCCAGACTCGCAGAATTCCGTCTTCACCACCGGCGATGACAATCGATTCATCCCGGCTGCCGGCAACACTGTAAACGTAGTCGGTGGAGCCTGCCAGATTACGATAGTTTGATCCGTTAGTCGTCAGATGCATGCGAACAGTCTTGTCGCCGCCTCCGCTGACAATGTTGTCTCCCAGTCCCAGGAAAGCGATCGATGTAACCTGCTTGGAATAACCGGCAATTGTTCGTTTCTGTTCGCCGGTTTCAATATTCCAGACTTTGATCACATTGTCGGCACCTGAGCTCACAATGGTGGACTCGTCTGCTTTCCAGGCAACATCCAGCACGTGATGCGTGTGACCTTCAAATGATTTCACAAAGTTGCCGGTCGCCACATCGAAGATTTTGACGAATTTGTCAGCAGCACCTGTCAGCAAGGATTTGCCAGAACGGGAGAAACGAATCCCCAATACCGTGTCACTGTGGGCATCGCCCAGCTTCTTCACAAGTTTTCCAGTGGTCACATCCCAGATCGTAATCTCACCGCTACGGGAAGGATCACCACCGCCAACAGCAAGCAGTTTGCCATCCGGGCTGAAATCCAGACAGAGTGCCCGGTTGGAAATGGGTGAACCGCCAACCTTGGCAGGATCTTTTTCATCAGCTCCCAGCTGGGCAACCAGAGTCCAGACGGGTTGTATATTCTGTACCAGAACGGTTTTGTCTGCACTTCCTGACGCAACCGTTGTTTTGGATGTATAACCGACAGCAGATATGGGAGCAGTGTGTCCTGCCAGCGTATCGAGTTCCTGGCCGGTAACAGCATCCCAGATGCGAACCATCTGGCTGTCATCACCCGTCACAACCTGCTTACCGTCTTCAGAAAAGGCAACCGACTTGATCGGAGTCAGAATCGCAGCCTGTTTCTTGGCTTCTGCCAGAGCAGCATCTACAGCAGTCGCCGTTTTATCAATTTCGGCTTTCTCTTTTGTCCGTTCTGCCAGTTGTCCTTTAATTTTGGTCAGAGTCCCTTCCGCAACTTTCACAGACCGTTCCGATGAAATCACTTTTTTCTCGGCAGCAGCTACCGCATCCGTCAGTTTTTTGGACTCGGCTTCTGCGTCAGCCACTTTCTTATCAGCGGCCTTGGTATCCGGTTTGGTTTCCGCCAGCTTCTTGGCAGCAGCAATCGCAGCATCCGCTTTGGGAACGGCCTGCTTGGCAGTAGCGATGGCCTGTGTTGCTGTTTTTTCATCGGCTGCCTTTTTCTGCTGTGCTGCCGTCAGTTTTTTCTGAACGGCATCAAAGGCTGCCTGTGCTTTGGTAACCGCTTCTTTTTTCTTCGCTTCACCTTCTTTGTCGGCTGCATCTGGTTTGATCGCATTCGCATCATCCAGAGCTTTTTTCGCAGCAGCGACTTCTTTTTCAACAGCGGCAATCGCGGCCTGATTGGCATCGTTGGTCTGTTTTAATTTTGCTTCCGCATCCGCAACGGCTTTCACTGCAGCTGCTTTCTGAGCATTCGCGGCAGCGACGGCATCATCACCTTTTTTCTTATGATCTGCCAGCAGCTTGGCCAGTTCCGCTTTGGCGGCTTCCAGCTTCTTGGCTGATTCGTCGGCCTTCTTCTTTTCTTCAGGCACTGCCTTTTTAGCTGCTGCTAATTCTTCATTGCGTTTCTTTAATTCTTCTTCGCGATCTTTGACGTTTTTATCGGCGGCTTTCATGGCAGCGTCTGCCAGAGCAACCTGCTGCTTTGTCACCGTTTGAGTTTCCGTCGCCAGAATCATCTGACGCTCTTTGCTCAGATCTCCTCGGAATTCTTTCAGCATTTTGCCATCGGCAACCTGCCAGATTTTTCCGGTTCCATTTACCGAAACAGAAACCAGTGATTTGCCATCAGCGGTGACATCAATATCGGTGACAGGAGCTCCATGGTTGATCGCACGAATTTCCTTTTTCCCGGCCAGATCCCAGACACGAACCGTTCCGTCTTCACTGCCTGATGCCAGCTGCGTACCGGCAGGCAAAATCAGTTCCACAGTTGTGATCGGTTTGGCGTGACCTTTCAGTTCATACAATGCAGCAGGAATCTCCGGTGCCTTTTCTCCCTCTTTAGGAGCAGGCAGAGTCAACGGCCAGGCATAAACGATCTGATTCGCCGCACCACCAATTACCTGCGTACCATCTTTGCTGACGGTTAACGCATTGATGACAGCAGGTGTCTTCATTGTCGAAATCTGTTTTCCATCAGCGGCATTCCAGACCCGCAGACTTTGATCGGCAGAGGACGTGACAACCTTAGTACGATCCGGAGTAAATGCCAGACCTTTGATTTCACCGGTATGCCCTTTCAGATCGACCAGTTTCGTCCCTTCCGGTAACTTCCAGAGTGAAGCGGTATTATCCGCAGTGGCAACAGCTAGAACGCTACGATCGGCATTCAAGGCTATGCCTGTCACAGCAGCCGGCAGGTCCATCTTTTTCACTACATTCCCGATCGACTTCTTCCAGAGTTTCACAACCCGGTAGCCACCTGATGCCAGCATGTCGCCATTGGAATTAAATGCCAGGGAATGGACAAAATCGCGATGGGCGGCTCCCAACGGGTAAAATGGTTTTCCGTCTTTCTGCAGTTTCAGCAGTGCAGGATCATTGAGCGTGGCCACTTCTGTTCCCGCTGCGAGATCATAAATGGCAATCCGGTTAGCACGACCGGCGGCTGCATAACGGGCCCAGGGGGACAGTGCGGCACTGTAAATGGAATTCAAATCGGGAGGCAGGGACTGCCAGGCAACTCCCGCATCCGCCGATTTACCGCTTGATTTCGCCCCTTCGATAATCCACTGACGTAAAATCCAGACCTGCTGAGGCGTCAGTGCTTTTGCTCCCACTTTGTTGGGCAGCGGAGGCATGAAGCTCTCTTCCGTGCGGGAGGCAACATTATACAGATAGCTCTCATCAGGCTTGCCCGGTACCACAGAAGCACCGCTGTCTCCCCCTTTGATGAGATCTTCGACATTTTCCAGAACCAGCGAACCTTCTTTTTTCGCTACGTTGTGGCAGGCGATGCAGTTGGCATCCAGAATCGGGAATACGTCTTTCTCGAAGCTGACAGGACGCCCCAGATCCACCTTCACAGGCTGGATCGGCTTTTCTTCCGCCACGGTGAATTGACTGCAGATCAAAACTGCAGTGACCATAACACTCAAACTGGCAAACCGGTTCCGCATAACATGCCCCTCTGATATCGCTGATGAAACAGTTGGATCAACAACCAACCGCCTGTATTTTCTGAATTTAAAAAACGGTTCTCTATATTACTTGGTTACTTTAAGCTTGATCGGTGCATCGACCAGAGCTTCTCCCTGGAAATCTGCTTTGGCCCTGACCACCATGTTGGCCAGATCACCTTCAGTCGCTTCCGCTGATGCCTTGATCGGAATGGTCACTTCCGTTTTATCTGCTGGAATCTGAACGGTATCCGCTGTCACTCCCGTGACTCCCGGCGGCAAAGGTAATGTCAGTTCCACAGGACCTTTAAAATCATTGATGCGTTTAATCGTGGCTTTGACGTCGATCGCGGCCCCTTTTTTCAGTGCACCACCTCCGGGGACAGCTAATGTCAGAGTCACCGGTGCTGGTTTTACGCGAATAACCAGCGGTGTCGAAGGAGCATAAACTTTCACGGTTTTGGCAGCGGCTGCCTTTTCTGCTGCGGCAACTTTCGCATCTACTGCTTTCTTCGCTGCTTCCGCCGCTTTGACTGCTGCGGTTGCTGCTTTCACTTCCTCTTCCGCTTTAGCCTGTTCTGCTTTTTTCTGATCAGCTGTTTTGTCAGAGGCCTTCGCGATCTCATCACGTTTTTTCGTTACTGCAGCCAGAGCCGCCTGTGCGTCAGTCAGTTTTTTCGCAACTTCCGCCTGCTCTTTTTTCGCTTCATCAACTTGCGCTGGATTACGACGATAAGAGACATCGACGGTGGACTGCAGATAGGTCGTATACACCCCAGGCTTGGCATTATTATTGACAAACAGCTGGAACATCTCATCCGCTTTGCCTTTGGCAATCGTTTTATTCTGAACGGTAATATTGCTGTTCTTGGGAATGCCGTTCCAGGCAAGAGCCACAGCGTTATCAAAGCCGGTTCGCTTCACCACTTTTACGGGAACCAGAATCTGACGTCCCTGATTCACATTTACTTCGGCAACATCTGCAACGACCTGGTACGGTGCAACTTCATCAATCACCGATAACGCCAGCGAACGGGCGATACGCGAATCGGCACGTACATTATTTGCCGCAGGTCGCAGCACTGTAGCCGCCCGGGCGACGCGTTCCAGTTTTGCCGCATCGGCACCAGCAGTCCCTACGATTTCAATTTCACCGGACCACTTCTGAGCGGATTCATCCGCAGTCAGAATCATTTCCGCATTGTTGTCACCACTGCCAATACTGGCTGCTTTACAGGTGACACCGGGGGGGAGACCTTTGACGGACAGCTCAATCGTTTCGTTGAACCCATCCTGCCTGAGAGCCATGACGGCAATCTTAAAGCTGTCCCCTTTTCGCAGGGTGATCGCCGCTGGTGAACCACCGGTGTTGACGGCCTGTGGATAAAGCGGTAAAGCAACCAGACGAAAATCAGGCTGGGATTGTCGAATTACGGCTCGATAAACCATTCGTGGATTACCACGGGTTTCAAACTGCAGATCACGCAGCGTAACGCGATATTCGCCGTCCGCCGGAGCCGTGAACTGATAATAAGGATCGTCTGTACGCGTATCAAACAGTTTACCACTCAGGTCGGCAAAGACGGTTGTGGCACCGACATTGGCCAGTTGCTTGAATGTCTCTTTGCCATCCTTGTCTTTGATCACCTGCTCCACCACGATAACAGGATCCATTACGATTCCGTTCCGCTGACCGAATACTTCGACCGAATATTTTTCTTTCGCTTTACCGGTAAATCGGAACGAGTCGACATCGTTCTTCACTTCAAACTGACCAACGAGTTCGCCTGGCAGGGTCAATGTCTCTTCTTTGGTCTGCTCATCACGAACCACCGTGCCTTCGGCATAGTAGATCGTTACCGGATTGGAACTTCCTGTCGGTGTTGCCCAGACATACGAGTAACCATCGGCACTGACTTCATGGGGAAAACCCTGCTCGCCCATTTTTAAAGTTGTAGGCTTTGTGGGCAGAGTGATAAACACATTGACTTCCTGCAGGGGTTCGTCACCAATACTCCAGTCCGAAACTTTTCCTCCTGGCAGATTGTAGCCGTACAGGGTATAGCTCCCGGTGGTTCCCGCAACACCCGAAGGGGGCATAATGAACTCGATATGCGGTTTTTTATGCACGCTCAGGCGATAGACATTGTCGACGCCACCCGCATAAGTCAGATCATAGACTTTGATCTTATAAACGCCATCCTGAGGGAGTGTGAGATTGATGTAAGGATCGTTGCGAAACGTATCACGTTCACTGACCAGCCGTCTCTGGTCCGGCCCATATAATTCGACGATGGCAACAACTGGTGAATCAATGCGTGCCGCCCGACAGTCGATGGAAACTTTATCCCCTTTTTTGCCGGTGAATGAATAATAGTCGACATCAGTCGCGCCGTTCAGCAGGGCATTCATGACGGAATCCAACTCCATCGGAGTTGCCTGGTCCGCTTTATTGTTCGGCTCGACTTCCGTTTTTTCTGGAAGATCTCCCACAACAAACGACCGGGGATTGCTCAAGCCATATAAGCCTTTTGCACGGACGTCATAGACACCGGGGGGAACATCGTTACCAATCGTCACCACGAATGTGTTGGCAACTGGTACCTGCTTTCCATTGCTCTGCTGCATTTTAGGTGCGGCTTTGATATCGGGGTGACTGAACCACAGGGCGTTCAGTTCATCCAGATCTTTCCCATTCGTCACGCGAACTTCGATGGTCTGACCTTTCTGTCCCCCCGAAGGATTCACAGAATAAACGATCGTCTGAGGCAGTTGCGCCTGGAGCGACTGAAGGTGGTTTGCAAAAACCATCGCCCATCCTGCAGCAAGAAAACAAACAACCTTCGTGGAGAAACGACGGCGGTCAAAAAATCGCGTATGCATCATAATACTGCTACCAATTTTCTGGATGGAATTTTCTGGGAGGACTTCAGGAGGGAACCTGCAATTAACACGCTTCACCGCAGTAAAACGAAATCAACACAGGTTATCTTAAGTTTATTGTAAAAAAGCCGACAACCATTGTCTAAACATAAAATCGTTGTCAGCTTGAAATTCAGAGACTTTTATCGGAATTCATGATCACCGGGAATCGGCGTTCGCTGTGAACAAATGCCATCAGCACACTGGTGGGCACGCTGATGGCATCGAATGTTCGCTGCCAGTCAATTTTAATGATTGAACAGGAATTCCTTGGTATTGATCAGAGCCCAGATAATATCTTCATAAGCAATCTGTGGCTTTTCTTTATGTCGTTCAATATAGGACAGGGCAAACTTCATTTCCTGTTCCTGGGGAGCACGAGAATAAACCCAGCGATAAAGTTCCTGAACTTTTTCCTCGTTGGTCCGTTTCGTATCTTTGGCCAGCAAAGCTGCCCGGCTCGAAGCACCGGTGATCTTATCCTGAACTTCTTTACTGTTCAGCAGATGCAGACTTTGTGCCAGGTTCGCACTCTGAGAGCGTTCACATTCACAAGCGGTATCCGCCTGTGGCTGACCGAACACCTTCAGGAAGTAAGGAGCCGAAGTGGCATCAGTAATCTGAATGGCTTTCGTATCAGCCGGCAAGCCAGAAAAACGCTGTGAGGAATTCGTCACCTGATGGAAGACATCGTACAGCACCTCGGCCGTCAATCGTTTGGGATAATAACGCGAGAAGTTCTGTTTATCTTTCAGGTTGTATTCATTAGGCAGTGAACTGAGCTGATAAGCATTGGAACGGCAGATCGTCCGTACCAGTTCTTTCATATCGAATCCACTTTCCACGAAATGCCTGGACAATCCATCCAGCAACTCAGGATTAGCAGGTGGATTGGTGGCACGCATGTCGTCTTCCGGTTCGACAATGCCGCGACCAAAGAAGTGTTTCCAGTAGCGGTTCACGAGTGCTTTCGCGAAGAACGGATTATCGGTTCGCGATAACCATTGCACTAACGCAACGCGTGGATCGCGTTCGGGGCTTAATTCCAGAGGCTGCATTCCCAGTGCGGTTGGCTTCAGGTTTTCACCAGAGCGGATATTTTTCGCTGTGGCCATCCCTTCTTTGTGATACACCCGCTGATCCCGGAAACCACGTTCGCCAATCGAACCGGCAGTCGGATCTTTTGTTCCCACGCGGCTGAAGAATGCGGCCAGACCGTAATAGTCATCCTGGCTCCATTTTTCGAACGGATGGTGATGGCACCGGGCACATTGAATACGAAGTCCCAGGAAGAGCTGGGCTGTATCTTCCACCTGCTCTTCAACGGTATTGACTTCACGATACCAGACCACAGCCGGGTTCTGACGAAACTCACCCGATGCAGACAGGATCTCGCCTACAAATTCGTTGTAAGGTTTATTCTCATACAGGCTGTCCCAGATCCACTGATAGAAGGCATTGGTTCCGGCAATATCAACAGGCTGCAGCTTTTTGTTACGCAGCACCATATTCCATTTGTTGGCAAAGTAATCAGCATACGCGGGGCTGTCGATGAGTTTATCAATCAGCTTGTCACGTTTGGCAGGATCTTTGTCAGCCAGGAAGGCTTTGACTTCTTCTTCGGTCGGTGTTGTTCCCGTGATGTCAATGTAAACACGTCGCATGAACGTGGCATCGCTGGAGACCGGTGAAGGAGGAATCCCCAGAACTTTCAGTTTGTTGAAGACGGCTTCATCGATCAGATTACGTGACTGGGGCAGAGATGCAATTTCGACACCCAGAGGAATCGTCGCACGGAACGTGGAGACCTGCCCCTGATAACGGGCCATGATGGCGACTTCACCAGACAAGGTCAGTGTTTTGACCAGACCTGTCTTATTCACTTCGGCCATTTCCGTATCGTTGGCTTCAAACAAAGCCATCCGAGTTACGTCTTCGGTCGATCCATCTGAATAAGTTGCGATCACAGAAATCTGTTGCTCTGCTTCCTGATCCATGGTGCGGGTCGGAGGATAACATTCGATGGAGACCACTTTACGATCATTCTCGCTTCCATAAGGCATCCCCTGCTCGATCCAGCGATACAGCAGACGATATTCATAGGAATCGGGTTTAATGAGCTTTCCGCCACCATGAGGTGTGATTCCGGTCCCTTTCATCAACAACAGGCTTTCCGCCGGTGAAGAGGGAAACAGGCGACGTCCGCGGCCTTCTTTGACCAGAAACTCGAAGTCGTCTTCCGGATAAAAGCCCAGCAATGACAGTTTGAAACCATTCTGTCCGCTGGCTTTGCCGTGACAGCCACCGCTGTTACAGGTCAGTTTGGTAAAGATCGGCACAACCTGATTTTTAAAGTTAATTGCTTCCGGAGTTGAGATTCCCTGCACAGCGACGGGAATGGAAACAGACTTACCATTCTTCGCTGTCATGGTCAATGTCGTCTGACCGTCTTTTAAAGGAGTCAGGTAACCGTCGCTGGAAATGGAAGCGATACTCTGATCGGCAATCACGTAAGCCATATCGCGGGTCACGTCCTGCTGCTTACCATTGGCAAGCACTCCAGTAACAACGACCTGTTGCCGGGAGTCAGGGCCTCTCAGTTGAAGTACTTCTTTGCCACCTGGATGTGGACCTACCTGGATCTCTTTGAAATCGACAGGGGCAACGGCAGCAGCTGGTGCCGCATCCGCAATTCCAGAGAAGAGTGACAGAGTCAACACTCCACACAACATAAGGACCTGGGGTGTCCGAGAGCCATTGATTCGGAAATCCATACGTCAACTCCTGTGCAACTGGTTTCGTTCTTTACTTCTGGTCTGATAGTGATCAGGTTTGGCGCGATATCACGCAGACCATGAAAAGTATGATGTTTGTAAGACGCTTGCTGTTGGCTGGTTTTTTCAGGAAAGTTTTTTAGGTAAGTTAACCAATCAGTGGTGACTGAGTGATTCAATTTTGCGGGTCAGGAAAAAGAGCTTTACTGCAAAGTACTTTTCCTAAGATATTCAATGTATCAAAGAATATTTAATTGTCAACGTTTTAACATACCTTCTCAATGTTTTATGTTTTTTTGTCCACTTAACATCAATACCGGCTGTGGTCCAACTCGTCAGAAAATATTCACATGTCATATACGATTTTACCATCAAAACCGGTAAGGACGGCATATTCCACAGATGGTTCCTGGCCGCAGAAAGCCTGTAATTCAGCCTGGCTGACATTTATTTCCAGGGTAATCAGACCGTTCTCTTAAAATCGGGATTTCTTTGATTGCCAGCCCAACTCACTTCTATAGAATAAAGTTAGCATAGATTTTCCGACGGGAACTGCCTGCAGGAAAAATTTTTAAGTATTTGTTTATCCCACATTCCAGGTAGCTTCAAATCGTACCCATGTCTGACCCTGCTCACGCTGACTCATCCATCTCCAATATTCAACGCGTCTTCGAACAATTACGGGCGGGCAAGCCGGTCATCGTGACTGACTCCAGCGAACGGGAAAATGAAGGCGACTTTATTGTCGCAGCCGAAGCCATTACACCGGAAATCGTGCAATTCCTGCTCCGCTATGGGAGTGGTGAACTCTGTGTTTCACTGCCGGAAGAAGTGGCAGACCGCCTGCAATTGAATCCGATTGTCGGCCCGGAAGAAAATACAGCCCCCAACCAGACGCAGTTTCTGATTCCGATTGACCACAAAGACAGCGGCAGTGGAGTCAGTGCAGAATGCCGCGCGATTACCATTCGCGCCTTGAGTGACGAACACGCACAGGCAAAAGATTTTGTCCGTCCGGGACACATCCATCCTCTCCTCGCCAAACAGGGGGGAATTCTGCGTCGCGCCGGCCACACCGAAGCGACCGGCGACCTGTTGCAGATGGCTGGCCTGAAACCGGTCGGCGTGCTGATTGAAATTCTCAGCCAGAAAGGCTTCGGCATGGCCGACGCCCAGGAGTTGCGGGAAATTTCCGAGCAATTCGACATTCCGATCATTTCGACTGCCGAAGTCATTCGACATCGCTACATCAGTGAGAAGCTGGTGCATCGTGAAGTTGAAGTCCCCATCAACACCAAAAACTATGGCACAGTCCAGGTGATCGGCTACTCGGTAGAACACGAAAGCCAGCAACCGGTTGCACTGGTATGGGGAGATCTCTCTGCTGTAGAAGCCCCACTGGTTCGCATGCACTCATCCTGCTTTACAGGCGATCTGCTGGATTCACTACGTTGTGATTGCGGCGATCAGCTGCATATGGCGATGTCTGCCATCAACGAGGCAGGTGCCGGAGCCGTCGTGTACCTGCCTCAGGAAGGTCGCGGGATTGGACTGATCCCCAAACTCAAAGCCTACGTGTTGCAGGATCAGGGTTACGACACGGTCGAGGCGAACATCCAGCTGGGATTCAAAGCAGACAGCCGGGACTTCACCGTTGGTGTCCAGATCCTGAAAGACCTGGGGCTGACGAAAGTCCGCCTGCTGACCAACAATCCTAAGAAAACGGATTCCGACGTTTACACGGGTTTCGATCTGGAAGTAGTAGAGCAGGTGCCCATAGTTGCCCCTCCCCATAAAGATCGGGAATTCTATCTGCAGACCAAACGCGACAAGATGGGGCACATCCTGCCCACGACTCCCGCAGACTGAATGTCCTTCATTCGCTGAATCTTTCAGCCGACAGGAATTCGATCGGTAATGAAGTTGCGCCCGTCGTAGCCAGATCAGCCAGAATCTCTCCCATCACAGACGCAAATTTGAATCCGTGCCCTGAGAATCCGGCTCCATAAACCACCCGCTGATTCGCAGGATGCCGATCAACAATAAAATGCCCATCGGGAGTCCGTGTATACATACAGACGGCGTGCCTCATGGGCCGTGGATCCAGTGCCGGCATTACGGCTTCCACAAAACGGGAAACGCGAGGCACATCACTCTCATGCAGCGACCGATCTACATGAGAAGGGTCATCCACCGTTTCCCCTCCGGTATGCTCCGCCAGTTTGAGAGTCGCTCCATCCAGTGAAGGAAAGCCGTAGAACTCTCCCTCTGGCATGTCAAAAAAGAAACTCCCCCGCCCTGCATCCAGATTGTAAACCGGCTCACGAACCGGATTCCACAACAACACCTTCCGTACAACTTCCAGTGGCAACTGTAATTCGCTCAGGCAGCCGCTGCTCCAGGCCCCCGTTGTCACGATTAATGAATCAGCGGTAATCGACTGCTGATCTGTCGTGACTTCGATGGACCGGTCGCTGATTTTCACTTCCAGAATCTGCTCATTCAGACAGACGGATGCCCCTTGTGCCTGCGCACTCTCCAGATAAGTCTGCACGCATTTTTCTACATACAGAAAGCCGGCCTCCGGTTCATGCGTCACTTCAAAACCGTCTGGTATATGAAATCCGGGGAATCGCTCGACGGCATCTGTGGGAGAGACGTTTTCCACTTCAACGTCATAAAGTTCCTCTGCCAGGTGCACACCTCGGATCACAGCCCCATCAGCGGGTCCTGCCACCATCAGCCCACACTGGTTGAACAGTGTTTTACCTGAGGTCTGTTCCAGGTCGTGCCACAATTCATAAGCACGCTGCAGCAGGGGAATATAATTCGGATGCTCGAAGTAGGCCTTGCGAATGATACGCGTTTCACCGTGAGAACTGCCCCGGTCATGTGCCGCGCCAAACTGTTCTATTCCCAGAACATTCAAACCGCGTTTTGAAAGATGATAGAGTGCACTGCTCCCCATCCCTCCCAGTCCCAGTACCAGATAATCAACATGATGTGTCATGATTGCGCGGCGATCTGTCTCAAGAGTCAGTTTTTCAACAGACAGTGATTATCGTTTGCCAGAACGGTAAACGTCAATCTTGTTTCTTAAGACGCTCCGTCTCAGCGCATAAAATTACCGGGTGTTCATGAAATGACAGTCAACCTACCCCACATACACACTGACTATCAAATTGGAACACCCGGTAATTAATCACTTCACAGAAAACCATCATAGTTTGATCATTTTCTGCTCTTAAAGATCTGTCACAACATCACGCGGCTTGCCACTTCACGGAACAACCCAACAAGCCGGAGCTGTTGCAGCAGAATCTGTTAACGTCGTACTCTTTCCTCACCGCACCTCACACACGTACTCAGCAACTGACGGCCAGCCCGCTTTTCAATCCGGTCGATTAAAAAATCCCCCCCTGGGCTACTCTGCCGTCAGCAGCAGTTTTTTTTCAGTTCGATTTAACAGACCAGGCGAGCTGCTTCGACAACCGATAAAGTGCCCCGGCTGCTTGCTTCAGGCAGACCCTCGCCGTCCTGATCCTTTCCCAGCCCTTTGATCACCGGTTGCTTTTCCATGCCCTCTTCTTCCTCGAACAACTCAGCCCGAACGACTCGAAGATCATCCGGTGCATCAATGCCGATTTTGATTGAACCTTTCCCCGTCCGAATGACTTTCACAAGAATGTCATCGCCAATTCGGATCCCCTCAGCTAACTTCCGTGTCAAAACCAGCATCGTTGTCACTCCTTTTATCTATAATAAATCGCTTTTCAGATTTGATCTTTTGGTTTACCTCGTTGCAATTTGACCTGTCCACAGGTGATTGCCTTGTCTGAATTCTGGTATTTGCGATTTGCGTGCCAATGAACAACCTCACAAAAAACCTGTCTCGCAAGGCATTTGACAGAAAGGATTTAAGGAGATTTATTTTTTCAGCCCCGTATTTCAGGACGGGACCTTTTTTTCAAAAACTGTCCCCAATAGTACAATTTGCAATCTTCTGAAATCAGATTGAGAACACATTTTTCAAGTTTTCCCGCTACAGCAATCGATAAGTCAGTGGCTTCGGTTGCATTCTCAGGCGGGGAAAATATACTATTGGGTTCCTCAGCTGGCCGAATCTGTTAATCTGCGGTCGCTTTACGTCAATTGAAATCAGCAAATGCTGACTTTTTCAAAACCCACTAGATAGTTAAAGAGTATACAAATGGGTCAGAAGTGTGATGCCTGTGGCAAGACTCCTGTAGTTGGTAATCGAGTTCGTCAGCGTGGTAAGTACAAATACCTCGGCGGTAACGGACGTCAGACAACCGGCGTTTCCAAGCGCGTCTTCCGCCCCAACCTGCAGAAAATCCGGGTTCAGGACGGCGGCAGTGTGGTAACCCAGCGCGTCTGCACACAGTGCATTCGCTCCGGTAAAATCACCAAAGCTGTTGCTAAAAAACCATTTACGCTACCTGCCAGCTAATTCAGACACCTGCTCTCGAGTAAATCGACCATGAGCACCCAACTCACTCAGGATGAAGTTCTGAAAGTCGCTTCACTCTCCAGGCTGAAACTTTCCGAAACGGAAATCACAGCCTTGGGAGAACAGATGGGGTCCGTACTGAAATACATCGCCATGCTGGATGAGCTGGATACGACAGACATCGAACCGATGGCACATGCGATTGAGATTTCGAATGTCTTTCGAGACGATCAGCTTCAGGAAAGTCTCCCCCGGGAACAGGCGCTGTCCAATGCACCTCAGACAGACGGGAAATACTTCCTCGTTCCAGCCATTCTGTAATTGACCGGCGTCTTTACCCTTGAGCACATAAAAGCAATAATCCAAGGCCCGGCTTGCTGACAAGTCGGGCCTTTAAAACTTATATGGAGACTCGACAGTCCATGTCTATCACTTCAGCCACCGCCAGTGAACTGCTGGCGAAAATGAATGCCGGGGAAGTCAGCAGCGAAGAAATCACTGCTGCCTGCCTGGAAGAAATTGCCCGTCGAGACAACAGTATCAATGCCTTTCTCTCCCTGCAGGAAGAAACGGCACTGGAAACCGCCCGTGAAGTCGACCGGAAACGAAAAGCGGGCGAACCGCTGGGAAAACTGGCTGGCATCCCGGTTGCTCTCAAAGATAACATCTGCGCCAAGGGTGCCACCACCACCTGCGCCAGTAAGATGCTGGAAGCGTTTACTCCTCCTTACGACGCTCACATTGTCGAACAGCTTAGAGCAGCAGATGCAGTCCTGATCGGTAAAACTAATCTCGATGAATTCGCCATGGGATCATCGACCGAAAATTCGGCCTTCAAAACGACTGCGAACCCGTGGAATACTAAGTGCGCCGCCGGGGGATCCAGTGGAGGCTCTGCAGCTGCTGTCGCTGCGGGATTTGCTCCGCTTTCACTGGGCAGCGATACCGGTGGATCGATTCGGCAACCAGCCAGCTTTTGCGGCGTCGTCGGCCTGAAACCAACCTACGGACGCGTTTCTCGGTATGGGCTCGTGGCCTTTGCCAGTTCGCTCGATCAGATTGGTCCGTTCGCCAGAGATGTCACAGACGCTGCCCTGCTGCTGGAAACCATTGCCGGCAAAGATCAGCGCGACACCACCAGCCTGGAAGCAGACGTCCCATCCTACACAAAGAACCTGGAACAGCCTCTGGAAAACCTCAAGGTCGGTTATATCGAACACCTGCACGCAGAAGGTCTGCATGAAGATGTGAAAGCGGCAACGCAACAGGCACTCGATGTTTACAAATCCCTGGGCGCAGAACTGATTCCCGTGGAACTCCCGCACGCCAAATACTGTGTCGCCACTTATTACATTATCGCTCCGTCTGAAGCATCCAGTAACCTGGCCCGCTACGATGGCGTGCATTACGGTTATCGCGCAAAACAGTTCGACAACATGATTGACATGTACGCCGCCAGTCGTGGTGAAGCGTTCGGCGATGAAGTCAAACGCCGTATCATGCTGGGGACCTATGCTCTCTCTTCCGGTTATTATGACGCGTACTATCTGAAAGCACTCAAAGTCAGACGACTGATTCGCAACGACTTCGAACAGGCATTTCAGAAGGTGGACATCATCGCCTCCCCCGTCACCCCGACGCCGGCGTTTGAGATCGGCGAACTGGTGGACGACCCACTGGCAATGTACCTGGCAGACATTTTTACGACCAGCGCAAACCTGTCTGGCATCCCCGGTGTCTCAGTCCCGGCAGGCATGAGCCAGAATAAACTCCCGATCGGCCTGCAACTGCTGGCACCACCGCTGGAAGAGGAACGGCTACTGCGAGCCGCCCGGATGTTTGAACGGGAAACAGACTGGCATCGGCAGCGTCCTGAATAGCTGAAACGAAGCCACGACTGACAACATAAGATTGAAACCAGATACTTTTAATACTGAATAAAGGGTAGCGTGACAGAATGGACTATACGGTCATCATCGGTCTTGAAGTCCACGTGCAGTTGCAGACCAGAACCAAGCTTTTCTGTGGCTGTTCGACCAGATTCAATCCGGACCATCCCAACACACAGACCTGCCCGGTCTGCCTGGGACTGCCTGGCGCACTTCCGGTTTTAAACCGGGAAGCCTTTCATCTGGGCATGAAAACCGGACTGGCAATCAACTGCGAAATCCCCTCGTTCACCAAGTGGGACCGCAAGCAGTACTACTACCCGGATCTGCCGAAAGCATATCAGATCAGCCAGTACGATCTGCCAATGAGCCAGAATGGCTGGCTGGAAATTGAAATTGATCCGGAAACCCGCGAAACCAAAAAAGTGGGAATCATCCGGGCTCACCTGGAAGAAGACGCCGGCAAAAACAGCCACGATGAATCCGGACGGGGACACGACAGTAAAGTCGATCTCAACCGCTGTGGCACTCCACTGGTTGAAATCGTTTCCGAGCCGGACCTGCGTTCGGCTCAGGAAGCCCGCAAGTATCTGGAAGAACTGAAACTGCTGCTGACCTACATTGATGTTTCCGACTGCAACATGCAGGAAGGCAGCCTGCGCTGTGACGCCAACGTCAACCTGCATATTCACCAGGAGAACGGTGAAACCATTCCGACTCCGATTGTGGAAATCAAAAACCTCAACAGCTTCCGCGGTGTTGAACAAGCGATTGAATTTGAAGTCAAACGCCAGTGGGAAGCCTGGCAGGAAACGAAACTGAGCCTGCATGATGTTCCTAAAGAAACACGCGGCTGGGATGCCGACCGGGGTATCACACTGGAACAAAGGGGCAAAGAAGAAGCGGCCGACTATCGCTATTTCCCGGACCCCGATCTGGCACCAGTGACTGTCACCGATGCAGAGCGGGAAAAAGTCAGCAGTGAACTCTGCGAACGACCGGCGCTCCGCAGAAATCGTCTGGAAAGTGAATACGAACTCTCCGCGTATGATGCAGCGGTCATCATCGACCAGGGACTGGCATTTGCAGATTACTTTGAACAAGTCGCCAAAGGTTGCCAGAACGGGAAACAGGCAGCCAACTGGGTCACCCAGGATGTCCTGCGCGAGTTGAAAGAGAGGGGGCTTGAAATCTCTGCCTTCACCATCAAGCCTGATGTACTGGCTGCTTTGCTTGAGAAAGTAGAACACAGTGAAATCACCACCAAAAGCGCCCGCACGGTTTTCCAGGAACTGATCAATTCGGAAGAATCGGAGCTCAACGCTGCTTCAGTCCAGTCCATTATTGAGGATAAAGGACTGGCCATGGTTTCCGATACGGGGGCCCTGGAAGCAGCAGTTCAAGCCGTCGTCGCGAAGAACGAAAAAGCGGTCGCGGATTTCCAGAGCGGTAAACAGGCAGCTGTGGGGGCGTTGATCGGACAGGTCATGCGAGAGGTGAAAGGGGCTGACCCCAAAGTTGTGCGGGAACTTTTAATCGAAAAGATGAGTTAAAGTAATCCCGGGAATATGAATCCAATTCACAACAAAAGACTGGCAACAGCAGGAACAGGAGGCGCTTCCTGTTTTACTTTGATCCAGTTGGTTTAAAAAATCCCGAGTTCATCACGCGCGTCATCGGTCATCAATTCAGGTGACCAGGGGGGCGACATTGTCAGCTGAATGCTGGCTTCATCGACATCATCCAGACGTTCCAATGCCATCTTCGCCTGAGTGATGATTTGCGGACCGGCCGGACAGGCTGGACTGGTTAATGTCATCGAAACATTGACCTTGGCCTGATTTTCATCTGATCGCTTTACATCGTACACAAGTCCCAGGTCTACAATGTTGATATTCAATTCGGGATCGATGACCTGCTTCAGCGCATCAACCAGAGACTCATCGCCTCCGACTCCCCGGAAGGCAGAAAACACAGGTAACTGTTCTTCAGCCCCGTCCTGATTGTCTTCAGGTTTCTTGTTGACTTCGTCTGACATTATCCTTTTCCCTTAAAAGTGAGCTGCACCTAAACATCTATTTAATTCAACAACGATACTTAGTTAATAGCCATACTGATATGCAACGGCACCAGCACTGATAAATATGATTATTAGAAAACGACCTTAAGCATCGTTTGATTCGTATTAAATCGGGCAATTTTTTTGAATTTTGCCAATTTAATGACGAACGTATATCTTCTGATCCCTGACTTCCACTTCAAAAGTTTGAATTGGCTTGGTGGCAGGCATACAGAGCGCTTTTCCGGTTTTGAGATCAAAACGCGCTCCGTGGCGGGGACAGATTATGGCTCCCCCTTCAATACATCCTTTGGTCAACGGTTGCCCATCATGGGTGCACACATCTTCAATCGCCAGAAACTGGTCTTGAACACGTATCAAGAGAGCAGGTGTATCTCCAAGGAACACCTCCAGCCGATCTGCGTCGCCAAAATCATTGATTGATGCAATTTCTTCGAAGTCAGGCATATTCTGTGTACTGTTAATTGTCTGTGATCAGCGGAATGTTACCGACCAAATCCTAATTTTTTGATAATTGCCTGATTCAGAGTTTCTCTGACGACCTCTACCGGGATCCGGTCAAACACGGTCTGGAAGAACCCTTCCACAATCATATGCATTGCTTCATATTCCGACATGCCTCGTGACATGCAATAGAAAATCTGCTCTTCGTCCACGCGACCAGCGGTTGCCCCGTGGGTACAGCGTACATCGTCAGCTTCGATTTCCAGCCCGGGAATGGCATCACCGCGACAGGTGGGAGAAAGCATCAGGGAGTCATTTCTCTGGTAGCCATTCGTCTGCTGACCTTCCGGTTCAACCCGGATCATTCCCCGCCAGATCGCCCGTGAATGATCGCGAAGGACCTGTTTATACAGCAGATCAGAACGCGTTTCCGGAGCATTATGCGCCTGTTTCGTATAGAACGAATGGATCTGCTGATCAGTTGAGAACGTCACACCATTGACTTCCGCCTCTGCACCACGTCCGTCGAGTACGACGTCCTGATGAATATGAGCCAGCTTGGCACCGATTCCGCCAACCGTCCATTGCAGGAACCCGTTATTCTCAACACGTCCCGCCTGATGAGCAATGTGCCAGACTTTGTGATTCCAGTTTTGCAGCTGGACATATCGCAGCCGGGCCTCTTTAGCCAGGATCAACTCAACGGCTCCTGAGTGCAGACCCAGATTTTCTTCCGTCGTTGAGGCGGTCTCTTCCAGCAGGGTGGCTGAAGCCCCCTCTTCCAGAATGACCAGTGTGTGACTGAAGTCGGCAGCCTTTTCTGCCTGCAGCGTAATCAGACTATGCAACGGTGCCTCTACAACAACATTACGAGGAACATATAAGAAAGTCCCTCCTGTCCAGAATGCAGCATGCCAGGCAGAGAACCGATCAGTATTACTGTCGACCGCCTTCGTCATGAAATACTTCTGAACCAGATCACTGTGTTCCCGGACAACAGTTGCCAGATCTCCGAAAACGACGCCTTTGGCAGCCAGTTCCTGAGAAAGCTCGCTGGAGATCAGCTGCCCGTCCACATGTGTGACATGCCCGGCAAACTCAGCCTGCTCTTTCAACAATGTTGACGCCTGCTGCGTTTCCGCAGACTCGGAAGCGGCGCTCAACTGAAAACGATCAGGTCTGAGTGCCCGTAAATCAACACGACGGTACTCTTCCGGATCGAGTTCCGTTTCCAGAAGTTCCGAATAACGCTTGAAGGCCTGACGACGCGATTCTGTTACCCAGGCGGGTTCATCGCGGGTTGCCAGAAATGCTTCGAAAGCGGCTTCACTAAATCCAGCCGGAATGTCAGCAGAAGTATTAACGGATGAAGTACTCATACTATTGTCTGTTATGCTTTCAGTAACGATTCAGTAGAACTTCAAACCTCTTCAGTGAGTTGAAGTCTGCTTTTTCAATTTTTGAATGAGAATGTTTTTGAATATGAACTCGCAGAATTAACCAATCGAGCCTTCCATCTGAAGTTCGATGAGACGATTCATTTCGACGGCATATTCCATCGGCAGCTCTTTGACCAGCGGTTCGATGAACCCGGTCACGATCATGGATGATGCTTCTGCTTCAGTCAGCCCGCGACTCATCAGATAGAACAGCTGCTCTTCACCGATTTTAGAAACGCTGGCTTCGTGTTCGATGGCTACATCGTTGTCTTCAATTTCGATATAGGGATACGTATCGCTGCGGCTTTCCGGATCCAGAAGCAACGCATCACAGACCACATTCGATTTACAGCCATCCGCATTGGGATCGACTTTAACCAGTCCACGATAACTGGAACGCCCGCCATCTTTGGAAATGCTCTTGGAGATAATCCGGCTGGAAGTATTCGGAGCACAGTGCACCATCTTGGCACCGGCATCCTGATGCTGTCCCTTACCCGCAAAGGCGATCGACAGGGTTTCGCCCCGCGCCCCTTCACCCATCAGAAAGATGGCAGGATACTTCATGGTCAACTTGGAACCCAGGTTACCGTCGACCCACTCCATCAGTGAATCTTCATAGGCATGTGCCCGTTTGGTGACCAGGTTATAAACATTATTCGACCAGTTCTGAATCGTCGTGTAGCGGAACCGCCCGCCTCTCTTGACGATGATTTCAACAACGGCTGAGTGCAGACTGTTTGAGCTATATGTCGGGGCGGTACAGCCTTCGACGTAATGGCAGGAAGCACCTTCGTCAACGATGACCAGGGTTCGTTCAAACTGGCCCATATTTTCCGAGTTAATACGGAAGTATGCCTGCAGCGGAAATTCAATATGAACTCCGGGGGGCACATACACAAATGAACCGCCGGACCAGACGGCCGAGTTCAAGGCAGCATACTTGTTATCGTCAGGAGGAATAATCGTGCCGAAGTATTCCCGGAACAGTTCCGGATGATCTCGCAGTGCCGAGTCGGTATCGGTAAACAGAACGCCCTGCTTGGCCAGATCTTCCTGCAGACTGCCGTAGACCACTTCAGATTCGTACTGTGCTTTCACACCAGACAGGAATTTTTTCTCTGCCTCGGGAATTCCCAGACGGTCGTATGTTTTGCGGATATCGTCGGGCACATCATCCCAGCTGCGCCCCTGCCCTTCAGAGGCACGGACAAAGTAATGAATGTCCTGGTAATTAATCTCGTTCAGATTGCCGCCCCATTGTGGAGTTGGTTTCTGTTCGAAGATCTCCAGAGACTTCAAGCGGAAATCCCGCATCCAGGCCGGCTCATTTTTCATTTCTGAAATCTGCGCGACCACGGCGGCGTTCAGGCCTTTCTGACCGGTAAACACGTACTTGTCTGTGGGATCATGAAATCCATATTGATATTCTCCAATATCAACATTTTCATTTTCCGAATCGGTATCCAACCTGGTAGACATTTCAAATTCTCCCACTCTTTATTAAAACCATTCCACAAGGAAGTGGTATTACTGCTTGATCGATCGTAACTCTTAACGAAACTGACTGCCGTACTCTCACAGAGTCCCGCAGATCAGACTGCTTCGACAACTTCTTCTGCTGCCACTTCCGGATGACGCTCACGCACACTGGAATAACCGTGCTCGTGAAGTTCGGCAGCCAGACTGGCATCACCCGTTTCGACAATACGGCCGGCCAGCATCACGTGTGTAAACTGCGGCTGATTGAATTCCAGCAACCGTTCGTGGTGAGTGATGATCAGGACACCCATCTCAGGTCCTGACAAACGACTCAGTCCTTCACTGACGACTTTAACGGCGTCACTGTCCAGACCACTGTCTGTTTCATCCAGTACCGCAAACTTAGGCTTGAGCATCGCCAGTTGCAGAATTTCCATCCGCTTCTTTTCACCGCCGGAAAAACCATCATTCAGATAACGACGGGCCATTTCCAGATCCATGCCCAGCTCACTCATCTGATCCCGCAGTTCCTTACGAAACTCACGCATCGGAATCAGCTTTTCACCTTCCTTACGATCAGGGTTGCGAACGTTGGACATCGCATGTCGCAGGAAGTCAGCAACTTTGACCCCTGGAATCACAACGGGATACTGAAATGCCAGAAATAATCCCAGGCGGGCTCGTTCATTCGGATCGAGTTCTGAAATGTCGGTGCCATCGATTTCAATTTTACCTTTGGTGATTTCATAACTCGGGTGACCGGCCATCGCATAAGCCAGCGTACTTTTTCCTGAACCATTAGGGCCCATCAGAGCATGAACTTCGCCCTGTTTAATTTCCAGATTGACTCCTTTCAAAATCGGAGTACCAGAAACAGATACATGTAAATCAGAAATTTTCAACAAACTCATTTTCGTATTTCACCCTGTCATCCGGAGTTCTGAACGCATTCAGAAACATCAAATAAATTAAAATCGGACTTAACTGATATGTGCTTCAAACTCACAGCAATGATGCCCGTCCAGACAACACTCTGAGAGTTTCATTTTTGTACCTAAGACTCGCTCGAAAACCCGTTGCTCCAACTCACAAATCGAAGCATCTTCGCTGGCGATGTCGTGATAAGGGCAATTATGTTCGCGTAAAATCGGGAGAGGTCCGGTATGATCCAGTTCGACCACAAACCCACGCTCTTCCAATGCCTGCTTTAACTGCTCCATGCGTCCCTGGAGTGAGGGGGCATCCACGTTTCTTCCATATTGTTGTACCAGAGCGGTCTGGATTCGCGCCGCCAGTCGGCAGCGTAACTCTTCGTCATCGATTCCCTTCAACTCTTCCCAGAGAATATTCGCCAGTTCGGCATAGTTATCCCCCAGCAACCGCATCCCCAGACTCGTCACTGAATAAGTATAGTGAGGACGGCCTCGCCCTTCTTTCACCTGAGTTCGCTCAATCAGTTCCAGCCCCTGCAAACGGACCAGACGCTGGCGAACTGCGGTCGCGGTTACGCCTTCCTGTTCGCAGATCTCGTGTATCGTTGCTGACTTAAGGCGATTAAGCCCCAATAGAAAACTACGATCATTTTCATCAATCGAAACACGCATAAATCGATTTCTACTTGCAATGAAAAAAGGAACCGATGGCCTGAAAAGAGAGTGATTGGAGAGAGCCAGAATCACCACATACTCAATTCTCTTTATACCAGCATCCTAGGCAGATCGGTTATTTTTGACAACCAATATTGTCAAAAATCAATAATTGAGATTGAGTTTCAAAAGTCGGGAACTTTTTGAGGCTTTTTTAAGATACGTCTTGGAACGTAAACCTTTATTTGATAGTCTCATACAACGATTAAGAGAACGGCGAGACCAGGAGCGCTCACGGGAGGTTCTACGATTATCCCCAAACCTGCCCTGAAAACCAACCCAAGCCAATTACAAAATTAAGGAAAAGCGGTAACAGACCGTGTGTTTTTTCGCTTGAGACACTGTAAACGATCTTAAATTCAGTTCGACCTGAATCTACGACAACTGTTAACTGCAAATGGGAACAGACTCTTATGAAATCCGACCGGCCCTCAAACTCGAAACTGATTCGCTCCGGCATGGCGGCACTCCTGTTTTTTTCAATGCTCCTCACAGCGGCATCTCCTCTCCAGGCGTTTCAGGACTCCCCTGCACCTGCAGCAGGCACCGAAGCTGCTACTGAAACAACACCTGAAAAAAGCGAGCCTGCCGTAAAAGAGGAAGCCAAAACAGGAATCTCCTTCATTGAAGCAAAGATCGATTCCGCTTTTGGAACGTTTAACTCCTACCTGCAAAAAGTCATCTTCTTCAAAGTTCCGCTCACCAAAGATCAACTGAATCAGCTCACCTCGGGTGTCGAGGAAAAGGATCGCAATGGAGCACCACTGGCCGTGCTCTGGCTGGTCATCGGAGCGACTTACTTCACCTTCCGGATGAACTTCATCAATCTGCGCGCCTTTAAACATTCGATCCTGCTGATTATGGGAAAATACGACGACCCTGACGATGAAGGGGAAGTCACCCACTTTCAGGCTTTGACAGCCGCCCTGTCCGCAACCGTTGGTCTGGGAAATATTGCCGGGGTCGCAATTGCGATCGCCACCGGAGGCCCGGGAGCCATGTTCTGGATGATGCTGGCCGGATTGCTGGGTATGACATCCAAGTTTGCCGAATGTACTCTCTCACAGATTTACCGCCGCATTAACCCGGACGGTCGCGTGATGGGGGGCCCCATGTGTTACCTTTCCGTCGGCTTACAGGAACAGTATCCCGATAATTCTTTTATGAAGGTGCTGGGTAAGACACTCGCCGTTTTCTTCGCGATATTATGTATCGGCGGCTCACTGGCTGGTGGCAACTCGTTTCAGGTCAAACAATCACTGGGTGCTGTCGCTGAGACGTTCCCGATACTGAAAGAATACAACTGGGCCTACGGTGTATTGATGGCATTTTTCGTGGGGATCGTCATTATCGGCGGGATTCGCAGCATCGCCCGTACGACAGAAAAGATTGTCCCCCTGATGTGCGGGATCTACATTCTGGCATGTCTGGCAATTATCGTGATGCAGATTCAGCAAATCCCCGCCTGTTTCAAGGCAATCTGGGATGGGGCATTCAGCGACCATGCGATGTATGGCGGTTTCCTGGGAGTACTGGTAGTGGGATTCAAACGGGCCGCTTTCTCGAACGAAGCGGGCGTCGGTTCAGCAGCCATCGCTCACTCCGCTGCAAAAACAAAATATCCGGTTCGAGAGGGGATTGTCGCATCACTGGGTCCGTTTGTCGACACCATCATGATCTGCACGATGACTGCCCTCGTGATGATTATCACAGGTGCTTACAATGACCCTCAATATGCGGATCTGATTAAGTCTGACAATGGAGCCGCTTTGACTTCCGAGGCTATGAATTCACAGATCCCCTACTTCAATTATGTGTTGTCAGTTTCGGTGATCCTGTTTGCCTACTCCACGATGATCTCCTGGTCCTATTACGGCGAACGCTGCTGGGCATTTCTGTTTGGCGACAGCGCTAAAATTTCACTCGCCTATCGGATTCTGTTTCTGGTGTTTGTCGTACTCGGATCGGTTGTCTCGGCGACAAATGTCCTGGACTTTGGAGACCTCATGATTCTGGGAATGGCGTTTCCCAATATTCTGGGAGTCCTGCTGTTGTCCAATCGCGTCAAACGGGAACTGGACAAATACTGGAGTCGTTATAAATCAGGAGAGTTTGACAACGCCGCCTCTTCCGCCGAAAGTAATTAACGACAGGAATTCGCGCACCGTTCAAGATTACTGCTGTTTATTACGGCACAGATAACATAAAATAAAGACAGCTGTTGTTCTTCAACATCATCCATTAAGGAAAGCACTGGGTTATGAGTTACTTCACCGGAAAAAACATCCTGGTTCCCGTCGATTTTTCTGAAAGCTCACTGGAAGCCATCAAGAAGGCCATACAGATTTCAGAAGACGCAGCAACTGTAACCGTAGTACATGTGATGGTACCTCTCGATCTCGTTTCACCGGGTGTTCTCTTTGGTGGGCTGACCGATGAAAAACGGACCGAGCATGTGAACAAGCTGGCCAAAGAAGAATTTGCCAAACACCAGATTGAAGGTGTGACCTTTGACACCCTGGTAGGCGACCCCGGTATTAAAATTGCGGATTACGCAAAAGACCATTCCACCGATCTGATCGTGATCCCTTCTCACGGATATACGGGCATCACCAGACTGGCGCTGGGCTCTGTCGCGGAACGGGTTCTCAGACATGCTCCCTGCCCGACTCTGGTACTCAGGCAACCTAAAACATAATCCACAGCTCAGGGCTGATCGGGCTTCTGTTGCGCAACCGGTTCTTTGGGCTGTGAAGCCGGTTCGGGAGCGAGTACTTCCACGACCAGTTTGCGGAAATGAATTTCAGAGCCTTCGCTCTGCAATGCAATGGTTCCTTTACTTGGATCGCAGCCGGTGACTTCACCCAGCTTGACTCCATTGATCATCACCGAAATATTTCCCGATCGGCAAGTCAGCACACATTGATGCCATTTCCCAACCGGTAAATCCAGCGGCATGGTTGGAGAAAGTTTATTGGCAGATTTGGCACCGCTTCCCGGCGTAGGAAAAACATAACCGGCTTCGGGGCGATGCAACTGAACCTGAAATGCTTTCGGCCAGACCTTATCGGGCTCCGCTGTGAACAGTAAGATCCCGCTGTTGGCATTAGGATCGTTGGGATACATCCACTCCAGACTGAACTGAAAATTTTCGTATATCTTTTGAGTACGAATATATCCATAAGGTTTTCCGGAACAGACCAGGACACTGGGTTGATCTTTTCCACCGCTGATCACCTTCCAGGTTACATTCCGATTAGCCTCTTTCTCTTCTTCGCTGACATACTTCCAGTGATCCCAGAAATTACCCCCATTCAACAGTTTTTCCGGCCCTGGTAACTGGGGTGCTGTTTTCTCAGCGGGCTTGGGTTCAGGCGTTTTCTCTGCTGCGGGAGCGGCAGGAGGTTTCTTCTCATCCGCACCAGATTTCGCTGGCGGTGCAGCCTCTTGCGCATGAGCGGACAAATTGCAGAACGACAGACCGGCAATGCTTACGATCACGAACAGCAAAGCAAATTGTTTTCTCATTATAAGTCGATTTGAGTGGACAGCGGACTGCCTCTCTTCTACCCAAAGTCGATGAAGAATGTATAACACGCTGTAATTGCCCGACTTGACTGTTAAAAGAACATGTTTCTGGAAATGTAGATAAGAGAACCAGCCATTCTAAACCCATACTCATCAACATTCAATTATGCCCATCGTTTCAGGTGCCAGATTTCACAAATGGATCTACCCGAACACTGAACGCAACACCACACCAACAGCCTAACACCGGGCTCAGCCTGTTACCAGCAAGAAATTGAGACATTTCCATACCAGAGGGTAGTTCAGCCTGGACCAATCTCACAATCGCTACCGGGAGCGTGAAATGTTAAATTTATTTGACGTCCAAGTTGCAGCGCTGATAGACTGTTTTGATTACGGAACGTTACCATCTCCCTCAAATCCAAAAAAAGACTGGTGCTCCTATGCAATTTGATCCACGCTCTTCCTCGCCTGCGTTTACACCTGACTCGCTCTCAATCACTCGTCGTCACTTTGTCAGAACCATGGGTGCGGCGATCGCGGGAACCCCCTTCCTTGGAGTCGAAGGATTGCTGGCAGGACAGACCGGAGAGGCAGCCAAAACATCAGCACCAGAACCACTCGTAAAACAGTTATTTGAGAGCCTGACACCGGCACAGAAATCAAAGGTCTGCTTTGACTGGGATCATAAAGACAAAAATGGCCTGCTGCGTCAACATGTCCGCGCTAACTGGAATATCACAGAGCCCATCGTTAACAGCGACTTCTTCACCAAAGATCAGCAGGAAAAAATTGAAGCCATTTTCTTTGGTCACTTTGACCCCAGCTGGCATAAAAAAATCCGTAAACAGTTAATGGACGACCAGGGCGGTTATGGGGAAGACCAGTCGATTGCCATCTTCGGTACTCCTGGCACCGATCAGTTTCAGTTTGTGATGACCGGACGACACACGACTGTCCGCAGTGATGGAGACAGTGCAGAACATCTGGCATTCGGGGGACCGATTTTCTACGGACATGCTGCAGAAGAATTTAATGAAACTGCAGGACACCCGGGTAATGTCTTCTGGGAACAGGCCGTGAAAGCCAATCATGTTTACAAAATTCTGGATGGCAACCAGCGCAAAGCTGCTTTGATTCCCAAGGCACCGCCGGAATCGAAAATTCAGTTCAAAAAATCTCCTGATCAGATCACTGGTTTACGGATTGCAGATATGACCAAAGATCAGAAACAGGAAATGCAGTCTGTTCTGAACCTGCTCATCGAACCGTTTCGCGCTTCTGATCAGAAAGAAGTCAAAAAATGTATCGAAGCACAAGGCGGACTCGATCAATGCCGTATCTCATTCTATCAGTCAGGCGACATCGGCAATGATGGCGTCTGGGATAACTGGAGACTGGAAGGTCCTGCCTTCGTCTGGCACTACCGCGGTGCTCCCCATGTCCACGTCTGGGTTAATATTTCAGACGATCCTCACACGCAGATCAGCGCTACCTGAACTGCGCATCGCAGAGCAAGCCGCCGCACGCTCAACTGATGGAAGAGTTGCTGTCCACTTTCGGCACCATTGCGCCTGCATCATTGATTTTCATATCGAAAAATCGCTTTGGAAATTCCGTTTCGGTCATACAGAATTGCAGGCCTCTATAAGCCTGACAGGAAATTCGTGTCCAACAGAAATGCAAGAAAAACGATGCGCTTCATTGGTCGTTTTTCTTTGACGCTTTCTCTGATGAAACGGCAAACGTTTTCAGATTTTATTGACACATCATTTAATGATTGATGCACCTGCATGAGGTTTCACTACCTGTTTATTTTTTGAAACAGCAAAACGCAGAATCAAAAAACATTGTTTTTATTGAACTCATTAAAACGTTGTTCGATGTCGGTTGACTTTCTGAGTGGATAAGCAATATTGGTTCTTAGTCAAAATCGTTTTTCCTTTTTTACTATGGAAAAATTTTTGCGATTACTTATGATACTCTGCAAGACATGACATTGGTCAAATCAAATCGTTGACCCTGCCTGTCAGACACTCCTGGATTATCATTCACTATGTAAACTTTTTGTTATTTCCAGTCAGTCACTTCAGACTGACTGTTAATATACCTGATCTTCTCTCCAGACTGCAGGTGGCCGAGTGACTAAAGAGCTTCTCTCACAGCGTAAAGTCAATTCGTTCTCAACTTCTTCATCAACCCCCGAACCTGATCAACCCACACCAGCCCTTTCATTGATGGATCGAATTTCGATTCATCAGATTACAACTTACCACTGGACTCTGGAAGAAAGTCTGCGCGGCCTCGTTTCCAGCGGCATTCCTGCCGTTGGTCTCTGGAACCGAAAAATTCTTGATCTCGAACCAACGCAGTCTGCAGAACTGGTCATCGATTCGGGGCTCAAAGTTTCAAGCGTTTCCCTGGCAGGAGGTTTTACAGGTTACAACGATTACCCTTTTGACGAAGCCATTACCGACGCCATCCAACTGATTGAATTCGGGGGACAGGTCAATGCAGCGGCAATCCAGGTCGCCAGCGGACCCCGTGCCGGGCATACCGTGAACCATGCGAGGGAACTGACAATCGATGCTCTCAAGCGGCTTGCTGATGTCGCTGCCGCCAACGGTACGCGACTGGCGCTCAAAACCATGCATAACCCGCTGGCACGAAACTGGACTTTTCTAAATACAATCGAATCGACACTGAAACTGATTGACGACTGCCAGCATTCCGCAGTGGGAATTGCAATCGACACCTCGCACATCTGTCTCGATCAGTCTGCTCGAAATCTGATCGCTGACATGATTTCGTTGATTGCCTCTGTGCAAATTTCCGAAATCGATTCTGGCGATTCCCTCCCGGAACTGTTACCAAACTTTGATGTGATAGAAGCCATCAATGAAGCCGGTTACCAGGGATTCTATGACCTGGAAGTCTGGTGTGAACAGTTCTGGCAAACTGATTATTCAGAAATGCTCACCAGCCTGCGTCTCGCCTGCCAGTCGGAAAGCCCTTCGCAGTTCAGTTAAGAACTCTGCGAGAGAGCGATACCGATTTATCGTGTGCCTGTTAAAAACCCAGGCCTGTGATTGATAAACGGATCATACTTTGGTTACGATGGTGACCACTACTGATGCGCAGCTCAAAAAACAGATCCTGTTAAAACGTCCAGCCTGTTTTTTCACACCTTCGTTTTTTATGGCTCCCTGGATACAGGTAGCAATAAAAAATCCCTCGCAGATTAGTTCTCTCCTGATTTTTCTGGAATGTGGTGACACATCATGGCTCACGAATCCTTTAGCCTGAATGATCTGGCAAAACAGTTAGGCCGCGACCGCCGAGAACTGGAAAAACTGGCCAATCGCGGCAGAATCCCGGGGCGTAAGGTTCAGGGGGAATGGCAATTCCATTCCACTGAAATCACACACTGGCTGGAACAGGAAATGCGCAGCTATACGACTTCAGAACTGGAACGGGTCGAACAGACCAATCCGCCCCCCATGCTGGATGCGGATAATCTCATCAGCAGCCTGATGCCTGAAGAACTGATTGCAGTCCCCCTTGATGCGCGCACCAAAAGATCGGTTCTGGAAAGCCTGATTGAAGTCGCAGGCAGGACCTGGCAGATCTGGGAGCCGGCCACTGTCCTGACGGCCGTTCAGGAACGGGAAGAAGCTTACCCCACCGCATTCGAAAACGGAGTCGCGATTCCCCACCCCCGAAATCCGATCCCCGACGCCGTCGGCGAACCATTAATCGCTTATGGCCGAACGCTGTCAGGGATTCCCTTTGGCGCTCAAAACGGGTCTCTGACTGATATTTTTTTTCTGGTCATCTGCTCCGACGCTTCGACTCACCTGTCAGTACTCGCCCGACTGGGCAGGTTGATGCAGCTTCCGGATTTCGTCGAACAGCTGCGTGAAGCCGCCACTCCACACGACACCAGACAGGTCATTATCGAAGCGGAAAAAAAAGTCGCTACCTCTTAATTGACCTCGTTCAGCCAGCCGGACAACTGCACCAGACTCATCCTGCGTTTTTCCCCTCAGCTGGCCTCTTCTTTTCACTCTGGCAGATTTCTACATCACGATTTCATACGAAATGGAAGTATTCAAATCAAAGGTTTGTTACGATTCTGAATATATTTGAATTTCCAACGTTGACGAATACTGCTGGAACACAAAGAATGGTTTACATCACTGGTCATTAAATCACGCAACCACACCCTCTCAAACGCGACGACCACATTCAGAACCCAGACAACCAGTAAATGTATTTTTAATCAGATACTGCATTAGCGCCTACGAAAAGAAAGCTCATGAATTCAGAACTCCCGGAACAACTTGATGTCATCGCCGTCGGTGCGCATCCGGATGATGTTGAGATCGCCTGTGGTGGAACGCTGGCAAAACTCGTCCACCAGGGATATCGCGTGGGCATTATCGATTTGACGGATGGCGAACCAACGCCACTCAGCCCGGGACCGGAATCCAGACTGCTGGAAGCAAAACAGGCGGCTGAAATTCTGGGAATTCATGTCCGGGAAACACTGGAACTGACCAACCGACGACTGTTTGACAGTTTTGAAAATCGGGTTGCTCTGGCAAACCTGTTTCGGAAATATCGCCCTAAAGTGGTACTGGGACTGGCAGGCAAAACCCCCATGGCTTCCCCCGATCACTGGCAGGCTATGCAGATTACGGATGCGGCTGTATTTTATTCCCGTTTGACCAAATGGAATGACCAGTTCGATAACACCGAACCACACACGATTCAGAAACAGGTCTGGTATCCGCTGGGATTTGGATCCCTGAACTACCCGGAAGGCAGCGGACAGTTTGTGGTTGATATTTCAGATACTTTTGAACAGAAACTCGACTCGATTCGAGCTTATCAGTCCCAGTTTCCCCCCGAGAAAAAACGGGTTTACCGGCTGGTTGAGAGTCAGAATCGTCTGCTGGGGACCAGCGCCGGCTTTGAAGCAGGTGAACTGTTTATCTGCTCCACAACTCTGGGGGTTCGTGATTTAGTCCAGACGGTATGTCCCTGAAATTCTCATAAGACAATAAAAAACCAGCAGATACAACAATATTAAAATTTCCATCCCAGACAAAAGATGTTATGATACTTCAAAGGAATTTCACATATGTCTAGCATGGAAGGCGTGAGACTTCGGCCTCATCCAGAATTATCATCGACACGCATACAGGCTTTTTAATGGTTGAAATTCGTTACGGCTCAGTCAGCATTACCGGAAATTTCCGTGAAAATAATGAGGACAATCTCTTTGTTGATGACCTCAACAAATATTTTCTTGTCGCCGATGGAATGGGTGGACAGTGCGCCGGAGAAAAAGCCAGTCAGTTAGCAATCGAACTCATTCCGCAGAAGCTGAACGAGCTGATCGACTCTAACAGTGACGAAGCTGAAAAAGTGACGCAGTCCATCGATCAGGCCGTCGCACATGCGAATCTCGAAATCATGGCGCTGGGCGAACTGGACCCCAACTGCCGCAGCATGGGAACGACGATCGTATTTGCCATCCAGGTGGGAGAGAAATTCTTCATCGGAGGCGTGGGGGACAGTCGGGTTTACCTGCTGCGAAATAATGTTCTACATCAACTCACAACAGACCACTCCCTCACTCAGGCACTGGTTGACGCTGGTACGATTACTGCCGAAGAAGCATTAACCCACCGTTACAAAAATGTGCTCTATCGCTATCTTGGAACGAAAGACGGCAGCGCCGGTACCCAGGCCCGTCATCTGGACCCGACTCCTCAGGATCGAATGATTCTCTGCTCGGATGGTGTCACCGATGGGATCTCTGATGAGAAACTGCAAGACCTGCTGGGACAATATGATGACCCGCAACAGGCAGCAGAAGAAATCGTCAAAGCGGCACAGGAAGGTGGCTCCAAAGACAACATTACCTGCATCGTAATTCATATTGATGAATAACCCGTGTCTCTGCAGAAACCACGGCGTATCCCAGTCCCCGATGCTTTGTAAACGGCCTCCTCTCAGTTTTCATTCTGGCTGAACAATGCGATTTCGAACTCTATTACCGTTCCTGCTGACCAGCCTGATCACCATTGCCATGCTCTGGTTGACTCAGATTTCACTGGGAGTGGAAGGTGAGTGGAGCTGGGATCGCATCCCGTTTGCAGCAGCTGAAATGATTCCCGGCTGGATCGTGACTGCCATTGCTTTCGCCGTCTACCTTTTACTGACTCTGATTGCTCTTTCGCGGATGCCTGATTGCCGCTGGTACGAACTGGCTGTCTGGCTGGCAGCCCTGACTACAGCCGCAGGTCTCTGGTCTCTGCAGCTGCAAGACAGCCCACCTGGAGAATACCGGCTGTCGAAAGCAGCATTTGTACTTTACTATAAAGGCTCCTCGGGATATTTCACGCAGGCACAGACAGAGATCTCCGATGTCTCACAATTCCTCAGTGAATATGAAGGAAAGATGGAACAAGGCGATGTGCTGCATGAAGGGACTCATCCTCCAGGCCTGCCTCTATTTTATCTGGCGTTGATTCGACTCTGTGAAAACAATCCCGGACTGCAATCCTTTCTATTGGACACGCAACCCGCATCATTTCAGGAAGCCGCCGATGTCATCGCCGGTATGACGTCTCGTTCGGAACATCCCCTCGTGCCGCGAGACCGTGCTGTTCTGTGGCTGGCCACCCTGATCACGTTAAGCATGTCTGCCCTGACCGTTGTTCCTCTCTTTCTTCTTGCGCGGGAATTTACTTCAAGCACGGTCAGCTGGCAGGTGGCTGCGTTCTGGCCATTAATTCCAGCAGCTCTGATCTTCCAGCCAAAATCCGATGCGCTCTACCCGGTCATCGCGATGCTGTTTCTGTATCTCTGGGTGATTGCCTGCAGACGAAATAATCTGATCTACGCTTTTCTGGCTGGCCTGCTGATCTGGGGAGGCCTGTTTCTGACTTTGGCATTTCTGCCGGTCGGAGCGTGTGCGGTCTGTTTTTCAATACTGCAACTCTGGCCTCGTCTGACTGGTTCCCGAGAACCCCATGCTGCCTGGAAAACTTTTGCCTTTACGGCACTCAGCGGTCTGGCAGGGTTCTGTTTACCGATATTAATTCTCGCCACGGTGTTCGATCTGAATATGCTGCGGGTCTGGTTTCTGAATTTTCAAAACCATGCCGGCTTTTACAGCGAGTATACCAGGACCTACTGGAAGTGGTTGCTGTTCAATCCTCTGGAGATCAGCCTGGCATTAGGACTGCCTGTTGCCTGGCTGGTTTTTCGCTCACTCTGCAGTCGAGGAGGATTCGACTCTGAGCAGTCAACAGCTCCCCCCAACAGCCTGAAACCATTGCTGCTGTCGTGTGGGCTCGTACTGATCCTGTTGTGGCTTTCGGGGAAGAACATGGGAGAGGCGGCGCGACTCTGGCTCATTTTTCTCCCCTGGTTCCTGTTGATGACGATCCCTTACTGGCAAGCGATCCTAGACAGTCAGGCTCGTGAAAAGACGCAGGCCAGTTCATTTTTAAAACTGCAGACGGTCTGGATCATCGCATTAACTGCGCAAGCTCTGGTTTGTGTCGCCACCGTCAGCCGGATCACCGGATTTCATTTCCCTCCCGGCTGAGAACTGAGCAACGCTCCCCATACAATTCCTGTAACCGGGTTATTCGGAAATCTCTGCGCAGCACTAAGCATCCGTTTTTCGCTGAGTCGATATTCTATTCAAGGTGTCCCCGACTGCTCATCACGTTTCCCGAATGCCCGGGAGCATCTGCAGCAGTCTGAACTGAGGCGGGCCCTTTTTCATTAATCGAACCGGGTGAACTGACATGGCTTTTTTGAAATCCAACACGGCCAGGCTCTGTAGAATGATCTGCTGTGTACTCGTCGTGATTTCAGTGAGCCATTCCGGTTGTTCTGACCATTCTCTGGAGTACACCGAACTAAAGCAGATCAACGAAAAAGTAACCGAAGCAGAACTGAAGCGCTACCTCAAAGTCATCAAACTGATGCCTGAAGGAAAAATGCCCACCTTTCCCACCGTGTATGCCCCAGCGCCTGTCTGGAGCCATATTCGTTCTCTTCCTATTGAAGATCTGGTTAACAGTGAGCAGATCAATATGTCACAGCTCTGGGATGTAGAACGGATCAGCGATCAGTTTGGGATACGGAATCGATTACTTAAAAAAGCACTGCTGCGGAGGGATATGTCCAAAGAACAGTTCATCAGCTTTACGCTGGCGATTGGACTGGCAGCCAGCCGCCACCAGTTACGACCAGATCAGAAACTCGACGAAATCATTAAGAAAGGGAACAAGGCCATCCATCAGCTGCAGATGGATAAACGACCGTTTTCCTCACTCTCTCTGGAAGAACGCCATCGGACTTTACACGAGGCAATGTGGATTGCCCGGGTGAATCGCGCCGAACAGCTCATTCAGGTTCCACCAGAAAATATCAATCTGGTCAATACTTACTGGGATCAACTCAAAGAAGTATTACCGCCGCAGTTCTTGAAAAACCCGCTGGATGAACTGACCGATACGCTGGAAGAACGCGGTATTCCCTTCACCGTACAGGATGATGACTCTGATCAGCTTCTGGAATGGACATCAGCAAATGCCATTATTGGTACAGATGATCCCGACCCCAAACCAGCACCGGTAAAGATTCAGTAACAGGATTACTGCGCGGAAGCGACATCAGGTCGCAGCTTTTGTGCTTCATTCAGATACACGTGCACGACTTCAGACTGTTTCTGATCTGTATTGACGTGAATCATAACCCTGATACAGCGTGGCATCGCCCCTTTGACGGCGATTTCAGAAGCGCAGATCAGTGGCACTGATTTCATTCCCAGTTCACGAGCCGCTTCTGCCGGGAATACAGAGGTCAAATCAGGAGTTGTTGTAAAAAATACAGAGACAATATCTTCGAAGTTTTCGATCCGGTTTGATTTGAGAAGCTGTTCCAGGAGCTCACGCGTTGCAGACAGGACTTCTGCAGCAGCATCCTGTGTCACCGTTGTTGCACCACGAATTCCACGTACCGACATCGTTAATACCATGTATCTTTCAATATTGATTTCTTAACTGGAGATTCTGACGTAGTTTGCGTCGTCAGACCATTTGCTCCGGAAACGATCCTGCAAAGTCAAAACCACATCCTAACTAATTCATCGGCTGTTCGCTACCAGTGACATTCCTGAATTCCTCGCTGCGAATCTGATCAGCCCTGGAATTAACTGCTTAACCTGTTGAGAGTTGGATAAAAAACTCGTCAAAATGGAAATATCCCCCATTTTAAAAAATGCTCTTGCGTTAAATTCGTGAAATCAGTTAAAAATCAGCGAGATTAGGGGGAACAGCATTACAGGACTTGCCAAGATGGCTGTCCGGATCCCTCTGTTCATCGTCTGACAATCGATCAACTATACGTGCATCTTCCGGAAAGGACTCCTTGATGTCGACGACTGTTGAGTGGATCGCTCAAGAGCTGAATTGCCTGGTAAAAGGCAATCAACGATTAGAAATACATGGTGCAGAGTCTGTTCTGAAAGCAGGTCCTCACGATATCACCTTTGTCGGCGATGAGCTGAACCTCAAGCGGCTGAAATCAAGTAACGCCGGCGCGGTCCTTCTGGAAAAACGCCTGGAAGAATCATTTGAGAAAGCGTTTGAAGAAGCCCCTTTCACTTCGATCGCCGTTGAAGATGCGCAGGCCGCGTTTATTAAAATCATTCAGAAGCTGCGTCCCCAACGTCAGCTAGCTGACATCGGAGTCTCCCCACAGGCACTCATCAGTGATGATGTTCAGCTGGGCGAGAACTGTCATATCTATCCCCAGGTCACAATCCGACCGGGAGTGCGGATCGGCAAGAACTGTCGAATCTATCCTGGTGCCTATATTGGTGACGACTGTGTCATCGGCGATGATGTGACCATTCACGCCAATGCCGTGTTTTATCCTGATGTAAAACTGGGGAATCGTGTCCTCGTTCATGCTGCGGCAGTCTTAGGCTGCGACGGGTTCGGCTATCGCTTCGAACAGGGGCGCTATGTCAAAATCCCCCATCTGGGCAGTGTGAGAATTGAAGATGACGTGGAAATCGGCGCAGGCACCACCATTGACCGGGGCATGATCGGCCCGACCGTGATTGGGGAAGGCTCTAAAATCGACAACCAGGTCATGATTGCCCACAACTGTGAAATTGGAAAGCATAACGCATTCGCCTCACAGGTAGGCTTTGCCGGTTCCATCACCACCGGAGACTATGTGCGGTGTGCCGGGCAGGTCGGAGTCGCAGACCATGTCCATATTGGAGATCAGGCCACTCTGGGTGCACGGGCTGGCGTCCATCGGGATATTCCTCCTGGTGAAGTACACATCGGAACTCCAGCAGCCCCGGAAAAAGAACAGCGTAAGATTGTCATGTCGATTCGCAAAGTTCCCGAGATGCGGAAACAGATCCGTGAACTGGAATCTCAAATCAAACAAATGAGTGAGCAACTCGAGAACCTGAATCAAATCACAGCCAACCAGTGATCAGACAGTGGGCTCTGTTCACGCTTACGATAAGTTTCAATTTGAAACTCTGAAAAATCGATGAACGAATTGCAAACGAACAACTCAGAACATTCTCAACGACAAATCGGACTTCTGGCCGGAGCGGGCCGGTTCCCCATTGTGTTTGCGGAACAGGCACGACAACAGGGATATTCCGTCTGCTGCCTGGGCATCTTTGGCATGGCCAGTGAAGAATTGACTGAAATCTGTGACACCTTCCACTGGATTCCACTGGCACGAATCGGTAAAGCAATCAAGCTGTTCCAGCGGGAAGACGTCAAGCGCATCGTGATGGCTGGCAAGATTGAAAAGACGGTCCTGTTCAGCCCGTTTCGTATTTTAAAACTATTACCAGATCTACGTACGCTGCATATGTGGTATCGCTACGCTAAGAAAGATCGCAAAGACGATACTCTGCTGCTGGCTGTGATCAAAGAATTTGAGCGTGACAATTTATTCTTCGAATCTGCATTAGACTATTGCCCGGAGTTACTCGTGAAACACGGATTTCTGACTAAACGACGCCCCACTCATTCCCAATGGGAAGATATTAAAATGGGATGGGATATTGCCAAACAGATGGGGCAACTCGACATTGGACAAAGCATCGTAATCAACGATAAAGCAGTGATCGCGGTCGAAGCCATTGAAGGCACCGACCGGGCAATTCAACGTGCAGGTCAGTTATGTAAACGGGGCGGATTCACGGTCGTCAAAGTAGCAAAACCTCAACAGGACCGACGGTTTGATGTTCCCACCGTGGGCATCAAAACACTGCAGACCATGCATGAAGCAGGCGGACGGGTACTGGCGATTGAAAGCAATCAGACCATTATGATTGATCAGAAAGAAGTTGCCGACCTGGCAGACAAACTGGGAATCGCAATCGTTTCTCTCAACGAGGAAGAACTGACTCTGCAACTGGCCAGTTAATTCGCTGCAGGTCGTCGAGAGCGTCAGTCGGAGATCAGCTTAATCTCGCTTCCATTTTCACTGTCGGAATCCAAAGCTTCCTGTTCCGGCTGCACTTCCAGGTTGAAGGCCGTCAGCATCTCGGTCCTCTGATGTACTCCGACTTCCGGATCATCCTCTTTGGGATCCCCCGAAAGTTCTACCTCAAATTTCGTTGAGGCCAGTGCCAGCTCATCCCCAGGCAACAGAGCGCCGCGGGTAATCTTCTGCCCGTTCACGCGAGTTCCATTGGTGCTGCACAGATCCCGGACAAACAGCAGACCATCCGTTTTAATAATCACACAGTGGATCTTGGAAATGCTGTTTTTATCGATCTGGATATCACACAAATCCGACTTGCGCCCCACGACGGACACATCCTTTTTGATCAGGATCGGCTGACCTCCATTAATTGGAATCAATCTGGCTATCATCTTTGTGACCCGAGAGGGAATGAAAGAGTGTGTAAGTGTTTGCTTGGAAAACGCTTATTGTGATCTTGTCAGAAATGCGTGAACAAATGAAATATTTGAGCCTTGCCTGTCATGGTATCACAGGTCGTACGATTTTCCATGCTAAATTACTCAGATCCCCAGAAACTGAAAATATCCAGAAGAATACACCGGCTGATTTCGCAGCAATCCGCTGAAATCGGAGGGCGTTTAACTCGAATGTGGCCAGTCGCTTGACGGTGGGACTGAGCAATGGTAGTGTCCCTAGTAAATGAGCTGCAAACCGATGGTTGAACGTACAGGATTCCAGTCATCTACATCACAATTGACTGACCAGAGCAAATCCCCGAGCCGTGACAGCCAAATCGGATCAACTGGATATCAACCGCCAGCGACAGGTCTTTCTCTGGAAAGACAATCAGCAGTCTGCAATTTCTTTGCTGACTGCCGCGAGTTCCGGATACATGCATGAGAGGGGTTGAAATTCAATCCCTCATCTTAACGAGAAGCATCAAGCTTCTGAACAATAGATATGTACTGGTTAGCAACCGGTTTCTTTGCGTGAAGGGACCGAAAGCCTAATCAATTAACACTAAGAGGAAATAAGTATGTCAGGTCAAAAGTATGTGTACTTCTTCGGTGATGGAAAAGCAGATGGCGATGCGACAATGCGCAACAGCCTCGGTGGTAAAGGTGCGAACCTGGCAGAAATGATTAATATCGGCCTTCCCGTCCCTGCTGGTTTCACTTTGAACACGGAAGTCTGCATTCACTACAGCAAGACCAAAGGTGAGTATCCCGAAGGCGTTGAAGCTCAGGTCGAAGAAGCACTGGCTAAAGTGGAAGAAGCCATGGGTGCCAAATTCGGCTGTGACACCAACCCACTGCTGGTTTCCTGCCGCTCCGGTGCTCGTGAATCCATGCCCGGTATGATGGACACCGTCTTAAACATCGGCCTGAACGATACCACTGTAGAAGCCTTGGCCAAGCAGTCCGGAAATGAAGCCTTCGCGTGGGACAGCTATCGCCGCTTCGTTCAGATGTACGGCGACGTCGTTCTCGGCATGAAAGGCGCTGACGAAGATCCCTTCGAACACGCCCTGGAAGCCAAACGTGAAAAAGCCGGCGTCCAGTACGATTCCGAACTGAATGCAGAACAGTTGAAAGAACTGGTTGCTGAATTCAAAGCTCTGATCAAAGAAGGAACCGGACAGGACTTCCCAACCGACCCCAAACAGCAGATCTGGGGTGCCATCGGCGCTGTATTCAGCAGCTGGGACAACGACCGTGCTGTCGTTTACCGCCGCGATTACGGCATTCCTCACAACTGGGGAACTGCCTGTAACGTGCAGGCCATGGTTTACGGAAACCTCGGTGATGACTGTGCGACAGGCGTCGGCCTGACCCGTAACTGTTCAACTGGTGAACCAGGATTCTGCGGCGACTACCTGATCAACGCTCAGGGTGAAGACGTTGTTGCCGGTATCCGGACTCCCAAGCAGATTGAATCAACACTGAGTACTGATCTGCCCGAAGGTTACAAACAGCTCGACGACATCGGACGTAAGCTGGAACAGCATTACAAAGACGTGCAGGACATCGAATTCACCATTCAACGTGGAAAAGTCTGGATGCTGCAGACTCGTAATGCAAAACGAACCGGCTTTGCTGCCGTCCGGATTGCCGTCGATATGGTCAACGAAGGTCTGGTCAGCAAAGAACAGGCCATCACCAAAAAACGTATTCCTGCCGACGACCTGAACCAGCTGCTGCAGCCGATCTTCGATCCTGCTGAAAAAGAAAAGGCAGCCAAAGCAGGTGACCTGCTCACCAAAGGGATCAACGCCGGTCCTGGTGCTGCCTGCGGTCATATCTGCTTCAGTGCAGAAGACGCAGAAGCAATCTACAACAAAGACAACTCAGCTCAACTGGTTCTGGTTCGCCGCGAAACCAGCCCGGAAGACCTGCGTGGTATGCGTGTTTCTAAAGGGATTCTGACAGCTCTGGGTGGAGCCAGCTCTCACGCTGCTCTAGTGAGCCGTCAGATGGGTAAAGCCTGTATCGTCGGTGCCTCCGAACTGAAAATCGATTCGGCTGCCGGAACCATCACCAAGGGTGACAAGGTTCTCAAGAAAGGTGACTGGATCAGCATCGATGGTTTCACCGGAGAAGTCTTCGCCGGTAAAGTCGAAACCAAGCCCAGTGAAATCGTTGAAGTTCTGATTTCCAAGACGATGAAACCGGAAGAATCCGAAACTTATCAGCGTTATGAGCAGCTGATGAGCTGGGTCGATGAAATCCGTAAACTGAAAGTTCGCACTAACGCTGACCAGCCCGATCAGGCTGCCGAAGCAATTTCCTTCGGTGCCCAGGGGATCGGCCTGTGTCGTACCGAGCATATGTTCTTCCATCACCTGGCCGAAATCCGTGAAATGATTGCCGCCGGCGATGTTGCCTCACGAACCAAAGCCGTCAACAAACTGCTGCCGTTCCAGCGTGAAGACTTTGCCGGTATCTTCCGGGCGATGAACGGTCTGCCCGTCACCATTCGTCTGTTGGATCCACCACTGCACGAGTTCCTTTCTGACCGCCATCTGGAAGAAAACCCCACACTGGCAGAAGAACTGGCCAACGAACTGGGTGTGACCGTTGATTTCATCCGTCGCCGTGTCGAAGAACTGCACGAATTGAACCCGATGCTGGGTCATCGTGGCTGTCGTCTGGGTATTGTTTATCCGGAAATCACAGCCATGCAGGCACGTGCGATTATGGAAGCTGCCTGTGACGTTCAGAACGAAGGCATTGAAGTCTTCCCGGAAATCATGGTTCCCCTGGCTGGATTCAAAACAGAATTTGATGACCAGGCTAGTATCATTCGTGCAGAAGCAGAAAAAGTACTCGAAGAGAAAGGCGTTAAGGTCAACTACCTGGTCGGTACCATGGTTGAACTTCCACGTGCTGCCATCTGTGCTGATCAGATCGCAGAGACTGCTGAGTTCTTCAGCTTCGGTACAAACGACCTGACTCAGACCACTCTGGGGATGAGCCGCGATGACTACGGAACATTCATCGGCCACTATCGTGAAAACGACATCATTCCATCCGACCCGTTCCAGACCATCGATCAGGATGGTGTCGGACGTCTCATGCAGACAGGTGTCGAACGTGGTCGTGGCTCTCGTCCTGAGCTTAAGATCGGCATTTGTGGTGAACATGGTGGTGACCCTGCCAGTGTGATCTTCTGCCACGAACTGGGCCTGGACTACGTCAGCTGTTCTCCATTCCGGGTACCAATCGCCCGTCTGGCTGCAGCACAGGCTGTACTGGAAGAAAAAGCGTAAGACTATTCTCAGTCTAAATTTAACTGCAGGGAGAGGTGCTCTGGTACCTCTCCCTGCGTTAGACTGCTTTATTTTTCAGCCAAAATTGACTATACTGATTGCGCAATTAATCGGTGAGTTTTCGGAATTTAACCAAAAATCCTCTTCCCCCGAAGACGATACAACGATAAGATTCTACGCTCACACCTTACGCTCAGATTATCTACTTGCGAAACGTTCCCGATGTTAGTGATCCCTTGTTTAACAAACCTGCCGGGTCAGCCATCACAACAGTAGAGTGATGCGATTTTGCAGGGCCTACCTCCCTGTAAAACTTGAGTGTTTCTTCTCAAAAAGTTCCGACTAGTATTGAGCGCTTTGACGAGGACGGTATGTTGCCGTCCGATTTGTATCCATAACATGTTATCCTTAGTGAACGTGCATTAAAGCCATGAAAAATCTGGACAAGTATCGAAACATTGGAATTTCGGCTCACATCGACTCTGGTAAAACCACACTTACCGAACGAGTTCTGTACTACTCAGGACGAATTCACAAAGTGCGTGAAGTTCGGGGCGGCGATGGTGGCGCTACGATGGATAGTATGGATCTGGAACGCGAGCGTGGAATCACCATCGCATCCGCTGCCACTCAGGTGCAGTGGAAAGACACCACGATCAACATCATCGATACTCCAGGCCACGTTGACTTTACCGTGGAAGTAGAACGCAGTCTTCGCGTACTCGACGGTGCTGTACTCGTACTCTGCTCAGTCGGTGGTGTTCAGAGCCAGTCACTGACCGTGGACCGCCAGATGAAACGTTATGGCGTTCCCCGTATTGCCTTCATCAACAAGATGGACCGTACCGGTGCTGATTCCGCCAGCGTGATCAAACAGATTGCAGACAAACTGCACGTTGTGCCGCTGCCACTGCAGATTCCAATGGGTGAAGGTGCTCAGTTCCAGGGAGTTGTCGATCTGGTCACCATGCAGGCAGTCACCTACGAAGGTGATCAGGGCGAAAAAGAAGTTTTCGGCGAAATCCCTGAGCAGTTCAAAGATGCCGCTGAAGAAGCTCGCTCAAACATGCTCGAAACACTTTCGATGTTCAGCGATGACCTGATGGTTGCTCTGCTCGAAGAAGCAGATGTGCCTGTCGAAGACATCTACAAAGTCATTCGTGAAGCCACACTGTCTCACGAAATCACTCCCGTGATGATGGGAACAGCTTTCAAAAACAAAGGTGTGCAGACTCTGCTGGACGCTGTCGTTCGCTTCCTGCCCAGTCCGCTGGATCGCGATATTTCTGCGATTGATCTGGATGCACAGCAGAAGGCGATCAAAGAAGGTGCAGAAGACACCAGCAGTGATACCTTCCGTACAAAGCTGTCGCACTCTTCAGACAAGCCTCTGGTTGCCATGGCATTCAAAATTGTCGACGAAACATTCGGCCAATTGACCTACATGCGTATCTACCAGGGTAAGATCGAAAAAGGCCAAAGCTACGTCAACACCCGAACCGGAAACTCAACCCGCTTCGGTCGTCTGGTGCGTATGCACGCTGACAGCCGTGAAGACGTTGACTGCGGTGAAGCTGGTGACATCATCGCTGCCGTCGGTATGGAGTGTGCCTCCGGGGATACGTTCTGTAGTGATGGCGTGAACTTCGCTCTGGAAAGTATTTTCGTTCCAGAACCTGTGATTCGTCTTTCAATCGAGCCACTGGATCGCGATGGTGCAGACCGTCTGGCCAAAGCCATTCAGCGTTTCAACCGCGAAGACCCCACTTTCCACGTGATGACCGACGAAGAAACCAATCAGACGATCATCGCCGGTATGGGTCAGTTGCACCTGGACGTTTACATTGAACGTATTAAACGTGAATACAAAGTGGAATGTATCATCGGTGAACCACGTGTGGCTTACCGCGAAACTCCCACGATTCCCGTCGAATACAATCACAAGCACAAAAAGCAGACTGGTGGTTCCGGTCAGTACGCTCATGTGGTTGGTAAGATTGAGCCGATGCCGGTCGAAAACGACAGTGAAACTTATGAATTTGTAAACAACATCAGCCAGGGTCGTATTCCCCGTGAATACATTCCTGCCGTTGATAAAGGTTTCCAGCGTGCACTGGTCAAAGGCCCGCTTTGCGAGTGTGAAGTGGTCGGCGTGAAAGCCACTCTGTCTGACGGTAGTTACCACGATGTGGACTCTTCCGAAATGGCGTTCAATGTTGCTGCATTCAACTGTATGCGGGAAACACTGAAGAAATCCAACATGGCTCTGCTGGAGCCCATCATGAAACTGGAAGTGGAAGTTCCTGAAGAATTCCAGGGAGCTGTTTCCGGTCACGTTGCTCAGAAACGTGGTGTGATCAACACTTCTGAAACCCGTATGGGAACCAGTACCTTCATCGCAGAAGTACCACTGGCCAGCATGTTCGACTATGCGAATGAACTGCGTTCGATGACACAGGGTAAAGGTGGATTCAGCATGGAATTCTCCCGTTATGCTCAGGTGCCTCGAAACATTCAGGAAGAAGTCGTCGCACGCCGCCTGAAAGAAAAAGAAGAACGTATGGCAACAGCCTAAGTTCTATGACGATAAACGAAAAGCCCCGTTTTACGAAACGGGGCTTTTTTTATTGTACCAGGATTAAATTATAGACTTCTCAATTACTTGCTCAGGCTAGTTCCGCTTCTGCTGCCAGAATTGGTTCCATCAACTGGCGAATCTCTGCTTCCTGCTCACCGGTCAGAGTCCGCTGCGGTGCCCGAGGCGGTCCGAAGTCGGCCCCCGTCAGTGTAATCGCATATTTCAGCATGCTGATATTGAAACTGTCCCCGGCACGTGCCCGGTAATCTTCAATGGGAAGAATCAGCTGCTGAATCCGCATGCCTTCCTCATAATTCCCGGCATGAAACGCAGCATGCATCGCCAGCGACAGTCGCGGGCAGACATTGCCTGCACCACTGGTGAACCCCCCCGATCCTGCCAGCATATAATAGGGTGCAAAACGTTCTGCCGATCCGCAAATCCACTCCAGTCCGTGTGAATCCGCATTCACAGTCGTACGAAACTGATGCATCTGATTTACCGAGTATTTCACCCCTACCGAACGGGAATCAGCGGCCAGTTTCAGCAGCAGTTCATCACTGGGGATTTCCGCTTTTTTATAGAACAGAGTCGGACAGTCAACCGCATCCATTACCGTCAGATAATATTCTTCCGCCCCCCGGTCACTCATGTAGGGATGTGCGAACGGCATAAACATGATTCCGGTTGCCCCCGCTTTGATACAGTCAATGGCGGTCTGACGGGCCACTTTGACCTGGTATCCGATCGGTGCAAAAATCAGTGTTTCCGGCCCAGTCACTTCGCGGGTTACTTTGACCAACTGGACAATTTCTTCAGGTGACAGGCTGTGAAATTCACTTGTGCCTGCCCCCGGTAAATAGACTCGCATTCCTGCTTCATATAATTTTTGAGTGTGCGCTGCCTGCTGATCCAGGTTGATCTGATCGTTCTGATCAAAGGCAGTCAGCGGAACAATATGCACGGTTTGCAGCTGTTGACGTTCAAGGGAGGGACTCATGAAACAATTCCTGTTACCTGGGTAGATCGGAGGACCAGAGACTTCATTTCTGCCGATGCATCCTGCAGAATGAAACCAAAACGTGGATTTCCAACAGAATACTTAAGACTCTTTACATACTGTTGTACGTAGAAATCGAGCGACCATCAATCGAGCCGGGCCCCATGAGTCAAAATAATCAACAACTCGAACATTGGTGCTATCTGGCATGTGTGATGGAGGCCACCGCCAGAAAACCGGGAAACGTCCATCCAACAGCTTCTTTCCCCGACTTGAACTATGCTGATTTTCTCAAATCGGCGGCAGTCATCGCGCCCCTGCTGGCTCAATCCACAGAACAAAGTACGGGAGAACTCGTTCTCTCCTGTATCAGAGAGACTCAAAGAGCAGTCACCAGCAATTCCAATCTGGGTATGGTTTTGCTCCTGGCTCCCCTGATGCAGATTCCCGCAAAATTAAACATCGCAGAAGGAATTCATGACGTTTTAGATCAATTGACTGTCGAAGATGCATGTGCCGTCTACGAAGCGATCCGAATTGCAAATCCCGGAGGAATGGGAACAGCAGAAGCCGAAGATATCGCGCTGGAACCAACGGAAACGCTCCGCGAAGTCATGTGCCTCGCTGCCGAACGGGACTCGATTGCCCGCGAATACGCTTCTGACTTTCAGATCATTCTGAAGACGGGGGTCCCCGCGATTACGGAATACTGGAATCAGACAGACTGCTGGGAAACCGCCATCATCAGATTACAGCTGCGACTGATGGCTGACTTTCCCGATACCTTAATCGCCAGAAAGCGGGGCCTGGCTGAAGCAGAAGCAGCCTCAAATCGCGCCCGATCAGTCCTGCAGTCAGAAGCGGGAACAGGTCAACTCGAAGAATTTGATTCCTGGCTGCGCGAACAGGGAAACAAGCGAAATCCCGGCACCACTGCCGACCTGATTGTGGCAACTCTGTTCGTCGCATTACGGGATGGTTTCATTCCTGCCCCTGCCCCCGGTACAATAATCGAAAAGATACCACCACAATTTCATCCGTACCTGAACTCAAAGTTTCACCATGAATAAATTTGCCCGTTACCAGGTGCGCGTCACCAAAGATCATCTGGTTTTCAGTGCAGCGCACTTCATCACATTCAACGGCAACATCTGCGAACGGCTGCACGGCCACAACTGGCGCGTCGCCGCCGAATTAACTGGGCCTCTGGATGAGAACGGGTATGTGTTTGATTTCATCGCCCTCCGCGATCAGTTACAGAAAACCGTTGATGCACTGGACCACCGGGTCCTGCTGCCGACTTTGCATCAGCAGATCAAGGTCAGAGAACAGGACCAGGAAGTCGAAGCGACTTTTGAAAACCGCCGCTGGGTCTTTCCCCGTGAAGACTGTATTTTGCTGCCGGTGGAAAACACGACTGCCGAATTGATCGCACACTGGATTGGCCAGCAGCTGCTGACTGTGATAGGATCCAATGAAGCCAGTCAGATCGAATCGGTACAGATCGAAGTAGAAGAAAATTTTGGACAGTGGGCCATCTGTAAGCTGCCTGTCGCATAATCATACCTCAGTTAAATCGCAGTCGCCCCCAAGCGTGAACGAGTCAAGGAACGAAATCATGTCAGCAAACTCAGCCTGGACCATTGATATCACCGAAGAAAACTTCGAAACCGCGGTGATTCAGAAGTCGGAACAGCTTCCCATTATCATTGATTTCTGGGCTCCCTGGTGTGGTCCCTGTCAGCAGCTGGCTCCCCTGCTGGATCAGCTGGTTGAAGAGTATCAGGGAAAATTCATTCTCGCCAAAATCAACATCGATGAACAGCAGAACCTGGCAGCAGCATTTCGTGTGCAGTCGATTCCCATGGTAGTCGCCTTTGTAAACGGGCAGCCTGTCGATCACTTTCAGGGAATTCTTCCGGAAGAGTCACTGCGGGAATGGATTACTAATCTGTTGCCTTCTCCCGTCGACATGCTCCTGCAGGAAGGGCAGATTCTTGAAGACTCGGACCTGGCCGCCGCCGAAGCCAAATACAAAGCAGCCTTAGATCTCGAACCAGCCAATGACTTCATCAAAGTCCGTTTAGCGTCCGTGCTGGCAAAACAGTCCCGTTTTGATGAAAGCTCCCACATCATTCAGGAACTGGAGAAACGTGGATTCCTGGAACCGGAAGCAGAACAGATCAAGTCACAGCTCGAGTTACAGGCCGCTGCAGAAGAAGCAGGAGGCGTGGAAGCTGCTCGCGCCGCACTCGAGGCAGACCCTGATAACGCAGCACTGAAGATCGGGCTCGCCGATGCGCTGGCGATTTCCAACAAGCATGAGGAAGCTCTGGAAATCTGCCTGTCGATCATTGAACAGGATAAAGCGGGAGCAGGAGTCGAAGCCAAAGCGACCATGCTGCGGATCTTTGATATCCTGGGGCCTCAATCTGCCCTGGTGAGCACCTACCGACGCAGACTGGCTACACTGCTATATTAGATAGACGCGTCGAACAGATACGAGGTCGAACTTTACTGCCCCGCGGACCGGGTGCCTGCAGGTGAACCGGCAATCGGAACTCCAAACGGCAACGGTCGCCCTGCAACCTGGTAACCCAGTGAATGAGCGTGTTTCTGCAGACTGCGATACAGCTCAAAACTGTCGGGATACACCCAGAAAGTGAGTGTCGATCCACTGCCGATTTCGGTGATTGCCTGGAAAAACTCGGAGTTGTTCTGCATCGCCTGTTCCAGACTCTCACCAGCGATATCAGGACTGCGGCTGATTTCCCACTTGGAGACGCCGACACGAAATCCGCCACTGCCACCGTTACTTAACTGATCGAGGGCAGACAACGCCTGACGTTCGACAATGTAGTCCATCGTATAGCCGCGATAAGGTCCCACTTTCCCGTGATGTTCCCGGTACTTCGCCAGCCAGCTTCCGCGTTTCATCACCTGGTCTTTCAGTTCCATCAGCAATTCATTAATCGGAACATAGGAAACACGGTTCTCTGAAAGCAGAAAGTGCCATTCTTTATCGGTGACAAGTTGACTGACGGGCGTCAATCGATGCTTTAATTCCTTGATCTGTTCCTGTGGCTCAGAAACCTTACGGGCCTGTGACACGACGCGTTCCAGTCGCTCTTTCGTTTCTTTAGTGGTATCAACCAGACTCAACAACTGCCGGTATTCCTGCTCCAGTTGATCACTCTTCTGATTGACCTGCGACACCATCGACAGGACTTTGCCACTGACTTCCTGCTTCCTGATATTGATTTCAGCAGCACCCGCTTTTCGACTCTGCATCGCCTGATCCAGCTGCACCAGTTCCTGTTCCACCTTCTGAACTTCATCCAGCAGTTCCTGTGAAGGTTGCTGATAAATGATCTTAGGTTTTTGAGGCACGAACGGTTTTGGTTCCTGTGGCTCCAAAGCGAGTACGGGAGACGGTGGCGGTTCTGGTACGATCTTAGGCAGAAACGCTTTCAGATCCTGATCGATAATTTCCGGCTGAACGGGAACCGCTTCCTGATTTTCAGCCACCGTCACTGGTGCCTGGCTCATCTTGATCCCGGCGATCACAATCAGAATAATAAGAATCCCGACGATATTCGCCACGATGTCCAGAAAGGAATCTGATCCGAACCCTGCTTCTCCCTGTGCTGTACGGCGGCTCATCTTATTGCTCCTTCACAGTCGAGAGTGAGGAAGACCCCGGCAGAGGATCCAGCGTGTATTTTGCTTCGGTCTGAAGTCCCATCTTTTGTGCCGAGGATTTCAACCGTTCATAGTACTGATTCCCCCCCGGGCTGACCGTAAACTGCAGGGTAGGAACCCAGTAAAAGCCTTTAGGAGCAGCACCCCAGGAAGTAACATATTGATCCAGCACAACCATCATCGTCTGTGACAGTTTTTCCGGTGAGATGCCCTGATCGACGCCAATCACCTTTTCGTCTCCTACGATGATCCGGTCTGCACCGATCTGAACCGTAATTTCCCGCTCAAAACCGATGCCGGAACGTGACTGCAGAGCGCCCCATGGTCGATTCTGCGAATCCATGTCCGACTGGCTTGCCGACCTGTGAGATCGTTGCAATGAAATCGAACTGGCGTTTCCGGCTCCTCGAGCTGATTGCCCCGGTGTCCGCGGAAATGGACTCGGCGGAATCGCATCCGCGCTGGCAGTCTGCTGCTGAGAAGTACTGTTTCCGGTCTGAGTTCCCTCTTTCAGGAACGGATTTTCGATCACGCGATTCTGAGCCATTGAATTTTGAGAATCGGTTTTAACTTCAGACTGTCCCTGCTTCTGTTCTCCACTGCCAGGCTTACCGGGCTGCCGGTCTTCCAGATCGATCAGATGCTGCTCTGCCATTTCTTTTAACTGATCACGGCCGATTACCTTGGCCTGTTTCACACCGGGACCAGCCCCTTCACCACCGCTATAGGGACCTTTGAGATCTTCAATGTCGTAGACTTCTGCCCCCGGACGCGTGCCAGGGAGATTTCCAGTTGCACCTGCTCCGGTCTTGCCGGCATCCGCTGTCATTCCTGAATAGAGACCGCGATGTTCCCCACCGCTGTGACCGCCTCGATTGCCCTGCGAAACAATATGCTCCTGATCGGCAACCCGAGATAAATGTTCGGCTCGCGCCATCTGCTGGCGCGGTGTTAATACATCACTGAACCGGGACGAACCATCCCCCCCTCTCCCCTGCGAGAGTTGTCCCGATCCTGATCCTGCGGATCCCCCTCTACCTCGACCTGAGACTTCCTCCGGTTCAATGACCCGGACTGTGCCGGTTCGCGCATCAAACTGCAGGCGTCTCTCGCTGGTTCCCTGTTGACTCTGGCTTAGTTGAGAAACCAGATGCTTTCGTTCACTCAAGACACGATCGACGGCTTCCTGGCAGACCTGTTCTGCCCGGGTATCTTTGGCGGGCAATGCAAATTCCCAGTCAGCGTCAATCAGTTCGTAACCGGAATCGAGTTCCAGGTTATTCAACAGTTTGCGGGCCACATAGTACCCCACGCTGCCACTGGGTCTGACCAGAATCAGGACGTAAGGTTCTTTCCCCGTCCCCTGATCTTTCGCTCTCCAATATTGAAATAACGCCTGGGTGCCTGCCAGTAACGGATTGTAACCGGGCGTAAATTCCTTCAGGTCTTCTGGCGTTAAAGTAATTCCTTCGGGGAGAAACGTCAGTCCCTGGTCAGTACATTCAATCAAAATAGGACGTTTCGCCGTCCCGGTCTGACCATCATAGGGAATAATCGAATACTTGCTACGTGCCGTTTTCTGTGACTGTTTTTTTGCTTCCAGGTTCTCTAATTCTTCCTGAAGCATTTCGGCAATTCGTGCTTTCTGCTTTTGCAGGGCATTCATTTTCTGATTCAGTTCTTTGTCCTTCTGATTCAGAGACAGAATCTGCTGCTCACTCTGTTTCAACTGATCTTCCGACTGGTCCAGTTCCTGTTTTAAGCGAACCAGACTCAGATTCTGCTCCTTCAGATCTTCCAGCTTACGCGATCTCTGCAGGAGGAGGACTTTCAGTTTCTCTTCATGCTCCCGCGCCAGATTGATCACCTGGGGCTCAGGCTCCGGAATCACTTCCGGTTCTTCCACCTGGACGACGATCGGAGCAGCAGGTTCCGGTTCTTCCACTTCTGCAGAGAAAATGACGGGCGGAAAATAATCGTCTTCAACGACTTCTTCCACAATGACTTTCTGCACTTCCATGATCGCCTGGTGGCGGATGCGGCGCGTGGTAACGACGAGCAGGAAAATCAAAGCACCCATCGCACAAATGAGGACCGCTAAGAAGGGAAATAGCGATACCGAACGTGCTTCCTTACCTTGTCTGCTCATGGAAAAAACCGCGTATTAACTTCGTTCAACATTGAATAGTAGAAAATCACAACTTCTGTTTCATGCTCAGGCAGCGTGATTTCGATTTGAGCGGGCGGTGAGTAAGTGCACAGCCGCACTCAGGCTATGCAGTGTTTCTTCGAAGGTTTCTGTGGCGCGAATCGCATCCAGGTTTTCGGCCAGTCGTTTCTGCAGGCCAACCAGATGCTCTTCCTGACCAACAATTTTCAATAGATTTTCACTTTGAGAATTCAAGGCTTCGATCTGCAGAGTCGAAACTTCTGAGGTGTCTTTCAGCTGCTGATTCCAAAGTCGGACTTCGCCGGCAATCTCTTTTGTTGCCTGCTCAATCTGCGAAGTCTGTCGTGACTGTGCTGAAATCACATCCTGATGCACTTCACTCCAGATCTGGGCCAGATGAGTCGAGAACGCACTGTTCGATTCTTTCTGCTTATCCTGCCAGCGGGTGAGCATCAGCTCAATCTGCTCGGTCGTCGCCTGGTAGGCGGTCAGAAACTCATTCCGCAAAGATTCCAGCTGAGAAGAATGACTTCCCAGTGTACTGGTCATCCCTTCCTGGAGAGTAGAATCAAAATTCGACTGCTGGCGTTCCATCATTTCAGACCAGCGGCCGCGTAATCCTTCCAGACTTTGTTGCCAGAGTTCGGTCTGTCGTAAAATCATTTCTTCGGTACGCTGGACCAGTTCCTGCGCCGCTTCAGCTTCAGCCGACTCCAGTGGGCTCAGTGTGCTTTCCGATACGCTCAAACAGGAGGCAATGTTTTCAATCCCGAACAGCTCGATCTGTTCCAGTTGTTTTTGCTCCATCCGTTCCACAATAAAAGTGGAGAAAACCAGAATCAGCGAGAGCCCCAGCGCGAGAGCCGTGGTATCAAAGGCAACCGCCAGACCACCGGTGACTTCAGAGAGCGAAGTATCTAACTGATCGGGGGTCACATTGGCAATCGCGATGGTAATCCCGATCACAGTACCCAGGAACCCGATGATCGGGACAGCCCAGGTTATGGTACGGATCAGTGAGTAACTGGCGTGCATCTGCTCGGCAGCCAGCTCGGCCAGATACTTGAGATGTTCATCCAGATCCTGAACCGAACGACGCCCCTTCACATAAGAGACGGTATCCTTCAGACGCTTACCGAGATAAGTCTCACCGATCCAGCTGGAAAGTGAATCCACCTGCTCGGAAAAGACATCAATTCGATCATTGAGGTTTTCAATTTCGCCGATGGTTTCCCAGTCAATTTTCGTTTCTGATAACGATTTCTTCTGACTGAGCATACCGATGCCTTTCACACCGATAATGGCCATGCCGATGAAAAACAGGCCAGCAGTCGCATATTCCAGCGGGTGACTGCAAAAATAACGATCAATCAAAGATTGATAGACCGGAAGATAGGGGATAAGGGCATAAAACCCGAACGTGGCGGCCGTTCCCCAGAAGAGAGGAGATTTCAAGATCGCTTTCGACCAGTTCAAGAAATGGTCTTCTGTTTCACTTTCCGGCAGGGATTCCAAGTGTTCCATCTGTCTGTCCACATCCTTATCGCCTGAATTCAGGTTTGACACTAAAGCTTCCCCAGCTCCAAGTCCGAGCGTTGCTGGGAAACTGATTCATTCAAATTGTGTACGCATTGACCGCCTGTCAGTTTCTGACACACCCTTAACCTGGATATAATAGAGTCAACACACTGTGAATCCGGGCAAACACCTGTACAAACCAGTCACAAGAGTTTGCCCTGATATCGTTTCACTCAAGTGATCCAATAATGGCAGCTTGAGCAATACGCATATTCGTTATAATCGTCATACTCTGACTTCAGAGTTGAATAAAAGTTGGCTGCCGGTATCAGAAGCGAAAAGTATTCGAGAATGCTCATGCGAACACCAAACGAAACCAGAGAATCCATGCTGATTCCGTTATGTATCAGAAATCCAATAAACTCTTTTCCTTGAACCAGTTACAAAAGGCCAAAATGCCGGGAATTGACGCTCTGACTTGAAAAAGCATAATAGATTTCGGGTTTCAGTCCTTTTAGACTGTTCATGAGCGAAATAGCCTGTTTTACTGCTGTCGAGCAGAATGAATTCCCGTTTATCCCGAATTAGATCCAACTATCCACGTTTACCAATATGACAGTATCGAGTAATCAACATTCAGGCGAGACGCCATTGCCTGCCGTCGATCAACACATCATTCGGGAAATTCTAGGCTATCTGAATTTCTCAAATGGCAAACCGGATCCCAAATTCCGTTTTAACTGGAATCAGCTTTTTTCTGATCTGGATGAACGGCCTTCGGCGGAAACCCTGGAACTCCTGCTGAGTACACAGCTCAAAGCGCTGAAAGGCACCTCAGGCGCATTTCAGGAAATAACACAAGCGGAAAATGTTATTCGGCTCGCCTTGCAGGAATGTCTGCCACGCTACAGAGCACACCATCGCGATCTGCTGTTTCACATCTGTGAGCGTGAATTTCTTCAACCCTATTTTCTGTCAGTGCTGTTTGAATCATTGCTGGAACAGGGAGGCCCCTGGTCTGAAACAGATCGCATTGTGACAGGTACAATCGACAGACTGAATGATTTTGTCGGTTTCCGTCCGGTCGCTGTATTGGAAAACGGTCGCCAGATGCAGGTTTACCCGCATGAAAAGTTTCGACCTCTGCCCGTCTACTTTCGTGACAGTGGTGTCGCTTGTGGCGTGTATCAGAAATTAATCGAACAGACCATCAAGACACTCCAGACCACCCCCGATGACCTGCTGCATCAGGCCCACTTCCGCCTGGAACGCATGGATGAAATTGCCATCGACCTGCGGGCTCATGACCACCTGCATCCGGTCAACAAACGCACGAACTATATGTTTGGCGAATGGGATCCACACATCATCGATAACCAGGGTTATTATCGTCGCTTCGTCATCCGCCGCCTGATTCTCGACTCACTGCTGGCCTGGATTGATGAACACAAGGAAATTCCTCTGCAGGAACGACTGGAAGATGCTGCCGCAGTCCTGAGCGGTACGATGCTGATGGCCTCATCGATCAGTGGCTCGGGACCGGACACACATGCCAGCGATATCAGCCTGACTTCGCTGCTTCCCAAAGTGGCCCGTCAACGGGATGACTACTACAACCGCCTGCTGGCGTCGGCCAGTGGATCGCGGGCGGAACGTCTGCGGAAAGAAGCCAAACAGTCACAGCAGCCCTTTGGACACATTCGTCACTATCTGAATCTGCATCTGGCACGCTATGGCGCCCAGCAGGTTCAGCACCGACAACTGTCCCGCATTTATGCGCGGATGGGTTTTTCGGTCGCAGCCCGCTGCGAAGCTGCCGTCATCCCCTGCACTTCCGTCCGGTTTGAATGCGAGATCCAATGGCGGATCACCCTGGTGCACCTGCATCTGGAACGCTATGAACTGGAGCAGGCCTGGAAACTGATTCCGGAAATTGAAGATCATCTGACGCGGGGTATCGAATGTGGTGCCTTGATTGACCCCTGGAACATTCTGGGGTTTCAGGGATTATTTCCCTTGTTTATCTCACGCGAAGACAGTATTCCGGATCAGCGCAGTGAAGTCCTGCTGGATCTGATGGAAGAAATGTTTTCTGCCTACTCAGCCACACTCAGTGAGGCAGCAGCACAGGGCAATGACAAACTGAAACTGGAAATTTCACATCGTTTTCAGAAACTGGCGGAAACCTGGGATCGCTATGCTACGACGACGGTTGAAGATCTGCCTCATGTCAATGGACAGGATTCTTTCGAATCGGCGGCCCATGTCTCGCAAATTTTAACGGAGTGGAAAAAAGGGGGAGAAGCCGTCGGAGATATTTCCTTCTGGCGCGAGCACGTCGATCGGTTCGAATCGGCAAAAGCATACGCATTGACGGTCGACGCATTACTGCAGAAGCAGGACCATGTCGCCGCCATCGGACTGATCATGCAATGGTTGAGCCAGGTTGACCAGACCGGTCTTGAGTCTGGCCCCTACTCGATCCATTCTGTGCTGCTGCAGTGGATGCGACAGCTGACCTCCGAGATTGAACCCGAATCCTTCAATGCGAACAGTACTTCCATCCGCAAAATGTTCGATTACCTGGAAGTGAATGCCGCCGATTACTGGTCGGTCCCTCACTTTGATGCAGTCCTGCCGGTCCCGGAAAAAGAAATCGAAGATCCTTTCGATATCGAAGCGGTTGAACCGGACGAAGAGGACTCACTGTTCAACGCCGCCTACGAAAATGTGACATTTCGTGACAGTGCCGATGATGGTGTCCAGGGAGAAATGATGGACTCTGGCTACTCCCCCAGTAATTCTGAAATTGAATCGATCAATCGGCAACTGGAACCGCGTCTCAAGTTTTTAAATACGCTGTCCCAACTCTGGCAATTATCAGCCGCATTTTACAGTGAAGCGGAAATCAGCCAGGGGGAAAATTCTGTAAGCGTATTAAATGAAGATACGCTGCATTCCATTGAAGGCTGGATTCGGCATACCGAGCATCTGCAGCAGGAACTGGTCGTGCTGCTGAACTCGATCTGGAACTACCAGATTCCCAAACCGAGTGGCGATCACGATTCGAATATCGAATACGACCTGCAGATGCAGACAAAATTCTACCTGATGCATGCCATTATCATCACTACAGTTAACTGTCGTTCGGCACGTTTGATGCTGCTTTCGACAATGCCTCCGTCCAAAGCGGAAGGAGAACTTTCTGAAAATGAAAGTCTGCTGGTTCCGATTTACCGTGGCGTACTCACGCGGGATATCGAACTGGTCAGAAGAGAATTTCCTCACTTTTTAAGCAGTATCGCGGAAACTCCGCTGCTGTATACTCCCATCGATCAGGGGGGCAAACCGAACACCGTTCTCAAAGTACGTTCATTGCAGATGATTCTTCGATTCCTGCTCTCACAACTCCCCAGTCTGGGTCTGCTGAGGGAAACCTGGCAGTTGCTGAAAACCGCTTATCGCATGGAACGCAGTTCCCGTCCCGAAGGAATTGCCGTCAGTGAATTCGATCGACTGTTCCGCACAGCGCTACGCAGTTCTCTCTCCGCCATCATTCGTTCGTCCCATGAATGGGAGTCTGAACAACTCGATGATGAACAGCTGATAGAGATTGCAGAAAAGCTGGTCGATAAATATCGCGATCAATGGTTGAAGCACAGCCGAACGATGCGTCTTTCCAGTGCAGAAGCGTTGAACCAGGATTTTGTCTGGCAGGAAGTGAGACAGTTCATCGAGCTTTATGGAGCAGACCTGTTCCATGCACAATACCTGACGCTGGGCAACCTGCGCACTATCCTGCATAACGGCATCGAACAGTATCTGAATTATCTGGCAGAGTACCAGAACCCGGCAGAGCCCATGGCGCTGCTGACGGATCTGGAAGAAGGCAATATCGAAATGGAAGAGGCGGTGACCAATCTGAAGGTCATCTTCGAATCTGTCATCGATAAATTCGATCGCTTTGTGGAATACAACAGTACCACGACTCAGTCTGACTATGGCGAAATGTTTTACTGCCTGCTCGACTTCCTGCGAATCGAAGCCGCCTATGAGCGTGACGACTGGAAAATGGTGCCACTCCTGATCGCCCATAAAGTTCTGGCCCAGCAGGATCGCAACGAGTCAGCCCTGATCTGGGAAGCCGTCTTCGAAGCCACTTCTGAAGAGATGGCAAAGAAACATCTGAAAAAACTGAAACAGACCGAATCGGAATATAAAATCAATCTGCCTCTGATTTCCGACCATCTGAATGAACGGTTTGTGAAACCGCTGGCAGTCAATCGTATGCTGGCTCTGGTCCCCCGGGCGATGAATGATGCCCGCGACGGCAATGAAGAATCGGCTGCGTTTTCAATCCTGCAGGAAGAAATCGAACGGTACCTGGCATCGACCATTGGTTCAGGAATCGACGTCCCCGACTGGATGCGGAATCTCGAAGACGAAATTGATCGACTGGACGAAAAAGTGACCAACGAACAATATGACATCGAAACGCAGATCAAACTGTCTCCCGTACCGATGTCGCTCGACGAGATCAAAAAACAGCTGAAGATGTGGAATCAGCCATTGAGCCGTCCGAAGAAGAAAAAGAAATAATCTGTGTACAGAAAAAACCTGCAGCAACCATCGTCACTGCAGGTTCGCTCTTAATTCCAGATTTGGTTCGCACGACTGTTATTCACGGGCTTTATTGAGCAGCTCAATGATTTTACTCTGCTCGTTCGGCGGGATCATTTCGTAGTGACTCAATTCAATATCGTATGTCCCACGACCTCCCGTTAAACTGGAAAGCGTCCGGGCATAAGTCATAATTTCGGCCAGCGGAACCCGGGCCTGAATGATTTCATAACCACCGGGTGATACTGCCATCCCTTCCATGCGGCCTCTGCGACTGGAGAGATCGCTGCTGATATCTCCCACATTTTCTGCCGGAATCAGAATTTCGATTTTTACAATCGGTTCCATCAATACGGGACGCGACTTCGCAAACAGTTCGGCAAAACATTTACCGCCGGCGATTTTAAAGGCCGTCTCGTTACTGTCTACGGGATGATCTTTCCCGAAGAACACTTCGCAGATCAGATTCTGAACCTGACAGCCGGCAATCACTCCCTGTTTCATTTTTTCCAGCACCCCTTTTTCCACAGCAGGGATAAACTGATTGGGAATGGAACCACCCGAGATGCGATCGACGAATGCGAAGTTCATTTCGGGATCGTAGTGATAGGAGCGAAGGTGATCGAAATTGTCTTTGGTGAAATATTCTTCCGGGTTCACATCCTGGGGCATCGCTGAGACTTTGAGATGAACTTCGGCGAACTGCCCTGCTCCCCCCGACTGTTTTTTGTGTCGGTAACTGCCTTCGGCGCTCCCCATGATCGTTTCACGATAAGGCACTTTCGGCAGATGCGTGACCACTTCCACTTTGTCCCGATGCAGCAGACGCTCCTGCACGATCTTCAGATGCAGTTCGCTCATTCCCTGCATCACCATCTCATGCGTTTCTTCATCATGGATCACATGAAACGTCTGATCTTCTTCTTCGATCTTGTGGAGTGCGCCTGATATTTTCTGTTGATCATTCTGACTTTTCGGCTCGACAGCCAGGCCAACGACAGGATGGGGAAACTTGATTTCAGGCAACGACAGTCCATCTCCATTTGCATCGGCTGCCAGCGTATCACCCAGTTTTAAATCGTCCACTTTCGCGACTGCAAAGATATCTCCGACTGAGACTTCATCGACGGTCTCCTGTTTCCCTCCCTGGACATCTAGTAGCTGCGTGATGCGGACCGGCTTCCCGGTACGTACATTGACCACTGACGAATCTTTATTCAGCTTTCCGGAAAAGACGCGCAGATAACTCATCTTCGAGATAAAGGGATCGATGCGGGTTTTGATGACCTGAGCAACAAAAGGTTGATCCGGCGAAGGATCGAGCACGACGGAACGACCATCTTTTGTCTGTTCCATGCGCTGAATGTCCTGGGGACATAACGTGTAGTTCGACATCGCATCCATAAACTCAGCCACGCCAACCCCTGTTTTGGCGCTCATGAACAACACGGGGATCAGGGTCCCTGCTGCCATCGCTTTAGGGATATTTCTGGACAACTCTGCCGGGCTGAGTTCTTCCCCTTCAAAGAACCGTTCCAGCAACGCTTCGTTGGATTCCACGATCGCTTCGATTAACATCTGGCGGGTTCCCTCGGGATCGCCAAGAACGCCAGAATCAGGGGCATCTGTTTTTTTTACCAGATCGTAGACGGCTTTGAAGTCGGCCCCCAGCCCCACAGGCAGGTTAATGGGAATGCATTGAGAGCCAAACGTATCTCGAACCGCATTTAAGAGTGCTTCGTAATCAATATTGTCTGCATCACATTTATTGAGCACGATCATCCGGGCAATCCCGGCTTCCTGCGCCATTTTGGAAACACGCAGAGCATTGATCTCGACTCCGTGCCCTGCATTCAACAGGATCAAGGCGGTCTCGACGGCACGTAAGGCGCCGGAAACCTGCCCGATGAAATCGGGATAGCCGGGCGTGTCAATCAGATTGATATGATGTCCACCGTAATCGAAGTGAACCAGAGTGGAAGCGATGGAAATGCGATGGTCAATTTCTTCTTCATCCGTATCCAGCAGACTGGTGCCATCATCGACAGACCCCAAGCGAGAAGTGGCACCAGATTGAAACAGCATGAGATCGGCTACAGTTGTTTTGCCAACAGCCCCGTGGCCGACCAATGCCACATTCCTAACGTCGTCTACCTTGTATTCGTTCATCGCTTGTCCTGCCTTTCAAGAAACTGGCCAGGCGCAATTGTCTCTGTTCCGTTAAAGGCAACACGCGAAGCCATGATATGATGCAAACGTGTGTGCCGGGAAAATAAGAACTTTTCCCTGCATATCCTTAAGCCGGACTCCGGTAAGAAATCCGGATCAATTCTGCGACGGGTAGATGATGATGAATCTCAAGTTGTCTACTCTCTATTTTATCCTGTTGTCTCTCTAACAGAATCATATAGTTGAGAATTTTAAAAGGCGAAAGGATTTTCTGAAATTTGCACTTGTGCCTGAGGAAACAGAGATTTCCTTTAGCAGAAATTGAGAGTTCCGGCAGAGGACAGAAAGCCCCAACACCGTCTGTCAGCAAGATTTAAACACCAGAGGCTGATTCGGAATCAGAAGGGAACCGGCAGCAGGAAGAGATGATGTTCCATCAGAACCCGGTTGCCATGCACGCCGATAAACTGGGTAAAAAACAGAATAAAGACGTAGACAGCCAGTAAGGGGAGAATCATGGTGCGGCTCAACCAGCGCCAGCCAAACCAGGCATTCTTTGTTTTGGAAGAGGCCCGATAGTAAACCCAGCCCAGCAGGATTTTTGTCGGGTAAATTGTCGCCACAAAAATCAGGGTAATTCCCCAGATCGCATCGCGGGGAAGCGCTGCCACCTTAAACAGGTAGAGGGGCAGAGACAGAACATACACAATGATCAGAGAGAGCATCCACAGCAGTGGAGTCCGTTTAAATTTTCGCCTGGCGGTCTTCAATTCAAACATGGCCCGAAAACGATTCTCGGCCGCAAAATGCGCCTGGAGGATCGGCAACCAGCCCAGCACAATCACCAGGCTCAAGCCCCCCAGCAGTGTGACAGCAACGGCGCCCCCCTGTCCTCCTTCGGGTGAACTGGCGGCGGCAAACATGGCCGAAGGGATAATCAGCCAGAGCAGTGCCCCCAGAAAACCGCGCAGACCCAATGAAAAATTCTTTCCCAGTTTCAGCGAGGAAAAAAACTCACCGACATGCGTCGCAGCCCGGTCCAGGTAGCCTCCTGCACGAATCTGTCTGTAAAACCAGATAGCATTTTTAAGTGGCCGCACGAAACACCAGAATGTGCCGCCGCGTGCTAACGCCAGACAGAGATGGACGGCAATCGCGATTGCGGCCACGCGATTGATCATATGCAGACTGCGATCACTGCTCCCGCCGGGATCAATCAGATGTGCATCCGCTGCTGCGCCCGCCAGCAGAAACAGGGGTATCATCCAGAGTGCCACACCAATCACAATCATTCCCAGCCGCGGGGCAATATCCAGCAGAGGAAACGCGAGACGAATCTTCCCGGTCCGCGCCACGCGCCCTTCCACGTCCAACAGATATCCCAGCGCGATAAAATTCAGAATCGGGACGGCCGCGATGAGCGCCAGAAACAAGACCAGGCAGGCAAAGCCGAAGACCATGCGAATCATCCAGAAGGCAGCCTTGAGAGGATGTCGCAGCAAATGAGGAAAAGGGGGAATGTTACCCACAACTTCATCAGGATAGAACTGTTCGATCTCGGTGGTGCTGTCGAATGGTTCGGCCGACTCATCCGGGAACTCCGTGATTTCACAGGCCGCGCCGGCACTCATATCGGCAGGATCATTCGTATCTGCCGGCTGGGTGATATACTCGTTCATAGCCCGCTCCCTCTGATGATCAGGAATTCCGGGAGTATCGGAAACATCAAGTACTTTCCCGGAATCGGCGTGTCTCTTCAAATTAACACCTGTCAATCACTGAAGCTGATCGATGTTGGATACTCTTGCCAGAACACTCACCAGACAGTCAGAAACGTCTGGACATCGAAACAAGCTAAGTCATGTTTATAGCAGATTTTCCCGACCAGATCGAGAAGCATTCCTGTAGAGAACGTCGATCCGGTAATATTGGTACTCGGAAAAAACTCGATAGTTTCAATAATTCGCTGAAACTTTCGAATACCACATCTGGTAAGATTAACTGTAAAGCTGATTCGTTCTTCCCGCTTTTCTGAGGGAACTTTTAAAATCATTTCGAGATCGACTCATGAAGCGCCATGCCCGTCACTGGAAAGTTGTCTGCCTGCCCCTCTGCGTTGTCGGGCTGGTTGTCACTCTGGTTACCTGGGCATCCAGCAGCCCGATCGAAAAGTCTCCGCCCCCTCCCACTGTCGTTGAAACAGACTCTTTTACAGAGACCGTTCAACAGGTGGATCAGTTTTTTACAAAGCAATGGACTGAGAAAAAAATCTCGCCGGCATCGACGGTCCCGGAACTGACACAGCTCAGACGGCTGTCGCTGGCTCTACATGGTACGGTCCCTTCCCTCGAAGAAATCCGAGAGTTTGAAAGCATGTCGGGCGCTGACCGAATGCAGCGCTGGACACAAAAACTGCTCGCCGACCGTCGTTTCGCCGACTACTTCTCCGAACGATTCACCCGCGCGTTTGTCGGCGTCGCCCAGGGACAGTTCATCATTTTTCGACGCGATCGGTTCAAAGCCTGGCTCAGTGAGCAGATTCAGGCCAATACTCCGTATGACGAACTGGTGCGCAAACTGATTGCCGGCGAAGGACTCTGGACCGGCGACCCTGAAACCAATTTCATCACCTCTGCCGTCGCGGATGGAAACCTGGACCGAAACAAATTGACCGGCAGCACCGTCCGTGCCTTTCTGGGACAGCGGATTGACTGTGCCCAGTGCCACGATCATCCCTTCGACCACTGGAAGCAGGCTGACTTCGAAGGGTTGACTGCTTTTTACGGTCAGGTCGAAGTGCAGGTGCTCGGCGTACGCTCGAACGAAAAACTGAAATACGAAGTGGAAGACCGGATGACGCTGGAACAGCGTGAAGTGGCCCCCCGCGTTCCCTTTCTGGAAGAATGCCTGCCTGCAGAAGGGACCTTGCGTGAACGACTCGCGGAGTGGGTCACCCATCCGGACAACCGCCGCTTTGAACGCGCCTCCGCCAATCGCGTCTGGGGACTGTTATTCGGCATTCCTTATTACGATCCCGTTGATGATCTGCCTGCGCCTGCGGATCTCTCCCAGTCTGATCCAGGCCTGCTTGATATTCTGGGAACAGACTTCCGTGAAAACGGCTATGACATCAAACGCCTGATTCAGATCATCGTCGCATCCCGACCATTTCAGCTTTCTTCCGAATCGGAACTGGAGACAGCAGAACAAATCGATGCCGCCACTTACAACTGGGCCCTGTTCCCCCTCGTGCGCTTACGTCCCGAGCAGATCATTGGCTCAATGCTGCAGGCTTCTTCACTGAAAACCATTGATCAGAATTCGAATCTGATCATGAGAACGCGCCGCTATTTTTCCGAACTCAATTTTGTGAAAGAGTATGGTGACCTGGGAAGTGACGAACTCAACGATTTCCCCGGTACAATCCCACAGGCTCTGTTGCGGATGAATGGCGAGTTCGCCAGAGAGAACGGCAGTGCCACGCCATTGAACTCGGTCGGGCGCATTGCTTCACTCGACGTCTCTGCCGACAAGCGGATTGAAACCTGTTACCTGGTCTGCCTGACCCGACTTCCCACGACAGAGGAACGCGACTATTTTCTGAAACAGTATCAGTCAGCAAAAAATCAACAGCAACGTGTCAAAGTCACCGAAGACCTCTACTGGGCTCTTTTTAATTCCCCTGAATTTTCCTGGAACCATTGAACCATGTTTGATTCCCATCTCATATCCAGCAAAATCAGCCGTCGCGACCTCTGCAAAGTCGCCGTCGGAAGCACGCTCTCATTCATGTTGCCTGGCTTCGATTTAAGGGCAGCAGAGAAACGGGGAAAAGAACGCCAGAAGTCGATCATCGTCCTCTGGATGGGAGGCGGACCCAGCCAACTGGAAACATGGGATCCCCATCCGGGAACTTCTATTGGCGGCCCCGGTAAAGCGATCAAAACGGTCGTCCCCGGTCTGCAGATTTCCGATATGTATCCTCTGCTGGCTGAACAACTGGATTCGATGTCTGTGATCCGATCCATGGTTTCCAAAGAAGGGGACCATGAACGCGGGACCAGATATCTGAAAACCGGTTATCGTCCTGAACCAACAACCGTTTACCCGGCACTGGGAGCAATCATCACCCATGAAGCGCCTGGTTCACAACTGGAAATCCCACAGCATATTTCCATGGGAAATACTCAGTTTCCAGCCCGTGGCGGTTATCTGGGCGGTCACCTGGATGCCTTCCGCGTACCCGATCCGGGACGAAATATTGGTAACATGCGCTCTGGCGTCGGTGCCCCTCGCCAGGAGAGACGCCTGGAAAACCTGGATGTCGTCTCGCAGGCATTTCGAAAAGGACGATCCATTCAGACCAAGAAAACGCTGCATCAGTCGACCATCGATCGCGCTCTGACCATGATGAGTTCAGAACAACTGAATGCTTTTGAAATTGAAAAAGAACCGGCAGCCGTTCGCAACGCTTACGGCGACTCTGCCTTTGGGCGAGGCTGCCTGGTAGCCCGTAGACTGGTTGAACAGGGCGTGCATTCGATTGAAGTGAATCTTAGTGGCTGGGACAGTCACGCGAATAACTACACCGGGCATCAGACCCAGGCCGCAATTCTGGACCCGGCGTTTTCCAGCCTGCTCAAAGATCTGAAGTCCCGAGACCTGCTGGACTCGACGATCGTGCTCTGTATCGGTGAATTTGGCAGAACCCCCAAGATCAACCCGCTCGACGGACGCGATCACTGGCCCACCGGTTTTTCCTGTCTTGTCGGCGGAGGGGGTCTCAAAGGAAACCTGATCCTCGGCGAAACAGACCCGACCGGCAAAGAAAAGACTCCCGCCGATCCTGTTCGCATCCAGGACCTGTACGCGACCATCCTGCAGAAAATGCAAATTGACTATAAGAAAGAGCTGATCTCACCCATTGGTCGACCGCTGGCTCTCAGCGACGGGACCCCCATTTCCCGGCTGATCTGAAATCGAGGCGGGACAATTTAGCGCTGCCGATGGAAAAATGCTTGCCTGCGCGCATAAAACTTTCTAATTTGATATCAGTTCGAAACCTGCCTCCGGTTTTGTTGTTTATTCATTAAAACCCTGCCTCCCTCTTTCCATTGGATGCTGATTATGATCCGAATCATTCTTTCCGTGATGTTCACGGCTGCCTGCCTGACTGCAGTACCACATCTGTCTCAGGCAGCGGACTGGTCACAATTTCGCGGTCCTTCTGGAAACGGGGTATCGGAATCCACGGGGCTCCCTACCGAGTGGAGTTCTGACAAGAACATTGTCTGGAAAGCCAAACTGCCTGGACACGGTTCCTCCAGCCCGGTGCTGTTCGGCAATCAGGTATTCGTCACCTCCTACACAGGCTATGGACTGACTGAAGACGACAATGGTAACCCTTCCGATTTGCGGCTGCATGTGATCTCGGTCAATCGCGACAATGGCGAAATCATGTGGGATGAATCGGTCTCTCCCGTCAATGAAGTTCAGAAAATCACGAAGCGGATTGTCGATCATGGTTATGCCAGCGGCACTCCTGCCTGTGATGAAACAGGCGTCTATGCTTTTTTCGGCACATCGGGTGTCGTTGCCTATGACTTGAAAGGCAAACTGAAATGGCAGGCTGATGTGGGTGACGGAACCGCCGGGTTCGGCTCCGCTTCCTCTCCCATCCTCTATAAAGACTTTGTGATTGTGAATGCCAGTATTGAAAGTTCAACCGTTTATGCGTTGAACAAGAGCAATGGTGAAGTTGCCTGGAAGGCGGAAGATATCGTACGTGCCTGGACCACGCCTTCGATCGTGGATGTTCCGGGAGGCAAACAGGAACTGGTCGTCAACCAGAAAAACCAGATCTTCGGTTTTGATCCCGACACAGGTAAAAAGCTCTGGACCTGCGAAGGAATCCAGGACTACGTAGTGCCCGTCGTGGTCCAGAATGAGGGTATCCTCTACTGCCTGGGAGGCCGCAGCAACCGCAGCATCGCCGTTCGTCCCGGGGGAAAAGGGGATGTCACGAAAACCCATAAACTCTGGGAAGTGAATGTGGGAGCCAATGTGACTTCCCCCGTCTATCACGACGGTCATCTCTACTGGGCCAGTGATCGAGGCATTGCGTTCTGTCTAAATGCAAAAGATGGCGAAGTGGTTTACAAAAACCGCCTGCCTACGGGAGCCAGACTCTACGCTTCGATTGTACTGGCCGATGGCAAACTGTACGTGACCACCCGGGATAGTGGCGTGATTGTACTGAAAGCCGGGCCCGAATATGTCGAGCTGGCCCGAAATGAGATTAAATCGGACGAAGATCTGTTCAATGCATCACCTGCCGTCAGCGAAGGGAGCATTTATCTGCGGACCAACGGTTATCTCTATCGGATTGCAGAGAAAAAATGATGTTCTACACAAAAGATTCTAATTAAATAACTTACAGGTTTGTCAGACTTTTGGAACAGGTCGTTGATAAGTGGGCCGCCCGCTGGAAATCCCGATTCGGGGCTTCTACAATACGAGGCATGACTGAATCAACGACACAAAATGGCTACCTCTTCAAGACGATCGGCGTGATTGGCGTTGGTCTGCTGGGAGGATCCATTGCCGCTGCCGCTCGACAGCGCAATCTGGCAGAAACCATTCTCGGCGCAGGTCGAAACCCATCCCGCATGCGCGCTGCACAGCAGGCGGGATTACTGGATCGGGGAACAACAAACATTGCAGAAACCGCAGCGCAGTCGGACCTTGTGATTGTTTGTACCCCCGTCAATCAAATCGTCCAGTTCATCCAGACAGTCGCTCAAAACAGCCGTCCGGGTACAATTATCACCGATGTCGGCAGTACGAAACAGAAGATCTGCAAGCAACTGAAAGGAACTTTGCCGGCAGGAGTCACTTTTGTTGCTTCGCATCCCCTGGCAGGATCAGAAAAAAGCGGGTTTGAATTCTCGGATCAGAACCTGTTTCAGAATCGCCCCTGTGTGATCACTCCTGAAGAGTCCGTTCCCGCAGAGACTGTTTCCCGCGTCAGACGATTCTGGGAAGCACTGGGCATGCATGTGCTGCAGACCACACCAGAACAACACGATCTGATTCTGGCAGAAACGAGCCATCTGCCTCATGTGGTTGCTTCCGCTCTGGCAGCGACTTTAGCGGCAGAAAATACCAGATACACCTCAACCGGATTTCGCGATACTACACGCATTGCCGGTGGTGACCCCGCTTTATGGATCGATATCCTGTTAAGCAATCGTGACGCGATTGTGACCAGTCTTGATAAATACGCTCAAACACTGCAGCAGTTCCGGGATGCAATTCAAAACAATGATGAAAAACGTCTCAGAGAACTGCTGGAAGATGGCAAAAAGAAACACGACACATTAAATTCAGCCTCATAATCAGCAGGACAGGTCAGGTTTTCGGCTGACTTACATAGCGACAACAACAAATCTTTCATTTTCCCGATGGAATCAACAGTAACAGGAATACACATGCTTTGCGAAGTCGAAATCAAACCCGCCGACAATCAGATCGACCGTGAGGGAGCCCGTATCCTGAAAGAATGCCAGGTACTCGGTGCGAATTCAATCCGGACCGTTCAGACCGCACACTCCTTCCTGCTCGAAGGTGATCTGGATCAGACGGGCATCGACAAAATCGCCCGGACCCTGCTGGCAGACCCCATCGTAGAAACATTTGAAATTCGCATTCTGTCTGGCGGCACATCAGAAACAGCCAGCTCAGAACCACTGCTGAATGTGATGTTCAAACCGGGTGTTACTGACAACACAGCTAACAGTGCCCGCGAAGCAATCATCGATCTGGGACTTCCGGTTGAGAATGTTGCCACCTGTCGCAAATACTGGGTGAACTCGGATGCCGCTTCCGACGAAATTGACCGCATGGCTGCGAAAGTGCTTTCCAATGAAGCCATCGAATATGTCGTGCGTGGTCCCCTGCAGATGGACAGTATCAAGCTCGGCAGTGAATATACTTTCGAACTGGTCACCATTCCCATTCGAGAAATGAATGACAAACAGCTGGAAACACTCAGCCGCGAAGGTCAGCTTTACTTAAACCTGACTGAGATGAAAACCATCAAAGCCTACTATGTCAGCCAGAAAAAAGACCCTACCGACGTCGAACTGGAAAGTATTGCCCAGACATGGAGTGAGCATTGCTCTCACAAAACACTAGCCGGACGCATTCACTTTAAAGATGGCGAACGCGATCTGCATTTCGAGAACATGCTGAAAGAAACCATCTTCGCTGCAACCACGGAAATCCGTAAATCGCTGGGTGATAAAGACTGGTGCGTAAGCGTATTCGCAGACAATGCCGGCGTCATCACTTTTGACGACAAGCAGGACGTCTGCTTCAAAGTGGAAACACACAACCACCCTTCTGCACTGGAACCTTATGGCGGTGCCAACACCGGACTCGGGGGCGTTATCCGCGATCCGCTGGGAACCGGACTGGGCGGCAAACCGGTCTGTAATACCGATGTATTCTGTTTTGCTCCGCCGGAAATCCCTTACTCTGAACTTCCCGCTGGTGTTCTGCACCCCAAAGCGGTTGCAACCGGCGTCGTCTCTGGTGTGCGTGATTACGGTAACCGCATGGGGATCCCGACTGTAAACGGAGCCGTCTATTTCGACGAACGTTATCTGGGTAACCCCCTGGTCTATTGCGGCAACGTGGCGATGCTTCCGGTAGGAAAGTCGAAAAAGCAGCAGGCACAACCGGGGCACTATATCGTCGCTGTCGGCGGTCGTACGGGCCGCGACGGAATTCACGGCGCGACATTTTCTTCTGCAGAACTGACGTCCGAGAGTGAAATGCTTTCCGGCGGTGCCGTACAGATTGGAAATGCGATCACAGAAAAAATGCTGCTGGATGTGATTCTGGAAGCGCGCGACAAAGAATTATTCTCGGCAATCACCGACTGTGGTGCCGGCGGATTCAGCAGTGCCGTCGGCGAAATGGGAGAAAAAACCGGCGCAGAAGTCTGGCTGGATCAATGCCCGCTCAAATACGCCGGCCTGTCCTACACTGAGATCTGGATCTCTGAAGCACAGGAACGCATGGTCCTGGCTGTCCCGCCGGAAAACTGGGAAGCCTTCGAGAAAATCTGTTCCGGCGAAGGGGTCGAAGCATCGGTGATCGGAAAATTCACCGACACAAACCACCTGGTTCTGAAATACCAGGATCAGGTCGTGGCCGATCTGGAAATGGCATTTCTGCATGACGGACGCCCTCCAGTCGTAAGAGAAGCCGTTTACAAGACTCCGGCCTTCACGCCGCTCACTCCCCCGCAACGTGACAACTACACCAAAGACCTGACTTCCATTCTGAGTTCCTTGAATGTCTGCAGCAAAGAATGGATCATTCGCCAGTACGATCAGGAAGTGCAGGCCGGCAGTGTGGTCAAACCTCTGGTGGGTGTCCAGAACGATGGTCCCTCAGACGCCGCTGTGGTTCGCCCCGATCTGACATCGACACGCGGACTTGTCATTTCGTGCGGCATGAATCCCCGCTATGGTGACCTGAATACACACTGGATGGCAGCTTCTGCCATTGATGAAGCGATCAGAAACTGCGTGGCCGTCGGTGCCGACCCTGCGAAGATTGCCATCCTTGATAACTTCTGCTGGGGCAATACCGATCGTCCGGAAACACTGGGCAGCCTGGTAGCCGCAGCCCTGGCCTGTCAGGAATTTTCCATCGCGTATGGCTCTCCCTTTATCAGCGGTAAAGACAGTCTGTACAACGAATACTCTTTTGAAAACGAACAGGGGGAAAAAGAGACCGTCGCGATTCCCTCATCACTGTTAATCAGTGCCATCGGCCAGATAGCCGATGTCAGCCACGCTGTCACGATGGACGTGAAAGCGCCCGGCAACCGTATTTTCATGGTCGGAACGACACACAATGAAATGGGAGGCAGTCACTTTGCCCTGGTGAATCAACTGGAAGGGGGACAGGTTCCTCAGGTTGATAAGGAAGAAGCACCGGAGATTTTCAAAGCCCTGCACAAAGCGATTCAAAAGCAGCTCATCAGAAGCTGCCACGACCTGAGCGAAGGCGGCCTGGCAGTCGCAGCCGCAGAAATGGCTTTTGCCGGCGGGTATGGAATGAAGCTGGATCCTACCCGCCTCCCCGAAGCGCTGGAACTGTCCACCCCCAGCCTGTTGTTTTCCGAAAGCAATACGCGATTTCTGCTGGAAGTGCAGCTGGACAAGATGGATGCCTTATACGAATGCTTCGGCGATCTGCCTTTGTTCGATATCGGCGAAGTCATTGGCACCCGTCAGTTCACAATCAAAGGAACTTCCGGTGGCACCGCGATCAGCGCCAGTCTGGATGAGCTGAAAGCCGCCTGGAAAAACCCGCTTGCCTGGGACTGATCTCTCCAAAGCTTCACGTACAGTACTTGACTGAACGTCATGCCGGCACTTCCTGCGCATCGGCTTTCTGACAAGTTCCTCAGGAAGCTTATTTTAATGCTTCCCCGGACTGACCGTTCGAGTAGAATAAGGGTGTCCTTTAAATCCGTTTCCCTGTCAGGCGAATAACGATCCTCCATGATTTGAGTATTCATCGTTAATCGGATCGATTGAGAAACGTTCCGGCTTCACAGGAATCGGACTTACAAGGACACCTGATTTCAGAGTCCATCCTGCCTTTTGCGGGCTTCTGCAGATTGGCAGGAAACCCCTGTAATTTCTCGATTTATGGTCGCAAAGTCCTGTTACAGGCATTACGATAGAGTCTACGGAACTTTCTGCGCCAAGCAGTGTTTACCTTTGTAGAAAGGTTTGAAAACGGATGTCGGAAGTGAAACAAGATACCTCTGACTCAGCTGAGTATGAAATTACTCAGGAGTCAATCGATAAACTGAGTTCTGCGTACCGTCAGATCCATGGGCAGATCTCTAAAGTCATCGTGGGTCAGGATGATGTGGTTGAGCAGCTCCTGATTGCATTATTCAGCCGCGGACACTGTCTGCTGGAAGGGGTTCCCGGCCTGGCGAAAACCCTGATGATCAGCACGCTGGCCCAGACACTTTCCATGTCGTTCAGCCGCATCCAGTTCACCCCGGACCTGATGCCCGCGGATATCACGGGAACCGATGTGCTGCAGGAAAACCGGGAAACAGGTGAGCGGGAATTTCGCTTCATCCCGGGTCCCTTATTTCATAACGTGGTTCTGGCGGATGAAATCAACCGTACGCCTCCCAAAACACAGGCCGCTCTGCTGGAAGCGATGCAGGAACATCAGGTGAGTGTCGGTCAGACCCGCCACCTGTTGAATGATCCCTTCTTCGTGCTGGCAACGCAAAACCCGATTGAACAGGAAGGTACTTACTCCCTGCCGGAAGCACAGCAGGACCGCTTCATGTTCAAGGTTTATGTCCGCTATCCTTCCTTCCAGGAAGAACGGCAGATTGCCCGGCAGACGACATCTGATTCCAAAAATACAATCGAACATGTCCTCAATGCAGTCGATGTTCTGGAGATTCAGAAGATCGTCAGACAGGTTCCCGTCTCTGATCACGTGATTGATTATGCTCTGGCTTTGGTCAGACAGACACGTGTGAACGAACCGGGCACTCCCGATTTTGTCAACGAATGGTTGAGCTGGGGCGCAGGTCCTCGTGCCGTCCAGAACCTGTTGCTCGGCGGAAAAACGCGTGCACTGCTCAATGGTCATACTCACGTCTCGACAGATGATATCAGCGCTCTGGCTGCACCGGTTTTACGACATCGTATCGTGACCAATTTCTCTGCCGAGTCTGAAGGAATCACCTCAGATCGTGTGATTGAGCGATTGATTGAAGAGACACCGTCTAAGGAAGGCGAACTGACCAGTGACCCAAGATTACAGAAAATTTTTGCTGCCTGAGGCAATCTCGCGCATTTCCCGACTGGAAATTCGAGCACGCACGATCGTTGAAGGGTTCCTGTCGGGACTTCACCGCAGTCCCTTCTTCGGGCAGTCTGTAGAATTTGCCCAGCACCGGGAATATGTCCCCGGTGATGATGTTCGGAATATCGACTGGAAGGTCTGGTCCAAAACAGACAAATACTACATCAAGCAGTTCGAGGAAGACACCAACCTGAGAACCACCCTGCTGGTGGATGTCAGTGAATCCATGCAATTTGGTACCGGGCCGCTCAATAAATATGAATATGGTTGTACGGCAGCCGCGGCACTCGCGTTTCTTCTGCTCAAACAGCAGGACGCCGTTGGCATGGTCACGTTTGACGACGGGATTCGCAGCCGGGTTCCCGCATTAAGCAAACGAAATCACCTGAATGCCCTGCTGACTGCATTGGCTTCTGAAAAACCAGCTAAAAAAACCGACATTTATGACGTACTGAAAGAAGTGGCGGAAACGCGTTCGCAGAAAGGCACAATAATCCTCATATCCGATTTATTCGTAAACAGGGAAAGTCTGTTCAAAGGATTACGCCTGCTGCAATATCGCGGACACGATCTGATGCTGCTGCACATTCTGGATGATCAGGAACTGGATTTTGATTATTCAGGCACAACCCGGTTTGAAGGCATGGAAGAAGCAGGCGAACTGGTTTGTGACCCCCGTTCCTTAAGAGACGGCTATCTTAAAGCCATGCATGAGTTTTTGAATGAAATCAGAAGACGTTGTGCCAAGAACAAATTTGACTACCAGACAATCCGAACCAGCGAATATCTCGATGCTGCCTTGTCCCATTATCTGAACCACCGCATCGGAATGCAGCAATCCATCCGACAATAAACGAAACAGAGCCCCGATCCCTCCCAGACTGTAACTGACGACTCGACTTATGGAAGCATGGTTAACTCAACATTTTGTGAATTCCGCACTGGTCTCCGCCGGCGCGCTGATGATTGCTGCGCCGATCATCATTCACCTGATTAATCGTTTCCAGTATAAACGCGTGCAATTTGCGGCAATGGAATTTCTATTGCAGAGCCAGCAGACCAACCAGCGCCGCGTGCTGATCGAACAGTTGCTGCTGCTGTTGCTGCGCATCATTCTCATTATCTGTCTCCTGCTGTTAATCGGCCGCCTGATTCTGGATCCGAATCAGCTGTCGATGTTTCACGGTGCCAAATCGCATCATGTCATTGTGCTCGACGACAGTGGTTCCATGCAGAATGCCTGGGGAGAACAGACGGGCTTTAAAGAAGGCCTGGAGGTCGTTCGCAAAATTGCTTCGGAAGGCGCCAGTCGTCCCAATACGGAAAAGTTCTCTTTAATCGTTTTATCTCGCGCTGACGCCCCCCTGTTTTTACAGCGGGATATCAACGAAGAACTGATCAACGAACTGGATGCCAAACTTTCCAACCTGACCTGCTCGCATCAGAGTCTGGACCTGAATCAGGGACTGGAAGCGGCTGCCGACCTGTTAAATGAAGATCGGGCCGTCATCAAAACACTCCACCTGATCTCCGACTTCCGCAAGTCCGACTGGCAGGAAAAGAAAGGGGTGGCTGCGACGATAGAGAAATTGAGTAACAGCGATACGGCGATCAACCTCATCAAAACCGTACCCGATTCACAATCTAACCTGGCAATCACCGAACTCTCGGGAGCAACAGAAGTCGCAGCCGTCGATGTACCACTCCGGCTGAGAATCAACCTGAAAAATTTTGGCGAACAGGTGGCTGAAGACGTGCGTGTCTCCGCGTTTGTCGATCAGAATAAACTGCCGATGAGCATCGTCTTTGATAAAATTGAAGCAGCCAGTGAAATTTCACAGGACTTCGATGTGGTCTTCAGCAAACCCGGGCTGCATCAGATCAATGTCAGTCTGACCAATGACGCACTCGCGGGTGATAATGAACGGTATATGGCCATCAATGTCAAACCCTCAAACCCGGTCCTGATTGTTGACGGCAACCCTACAGGCAACGAGTGGATGTACATCCAGACGGCGATTGCCCCCGATGCTTCGACAACCGGATTTGCTCCTTCTGTTGAGAATGTTGATTATCTCCGCAGGCACCCTCTCAGTCAGTTTAAAAATATCTATCTGCTGAATGTCGCAGAGCTGCCTCTGGATGCCATCGCTGCTTTGGAAAATTTTGTCTCTGAGGGGGGTGGGCTCATCTGGTTTGCAGGGCCTTCCATCCAGCCTGCCTTCTATAATGAGAAACTCTACAAGGATGGAAATGGTCTGTTTCCGGCTCCTCTGGAAACCTCATCGCGTGAATTGCCTGTCCGGGAATCGAATACCACAGTGGACCTGAATGTCAGTGATCACCCCCTGTTTTCGGTTTTTGCCGGTCAGGACAATCCGCTCATCGAAGCCGTTACTATTTCACGCTACTTTCCTGTCTCTGAGCAATGGTTACAAACCAAAGCAGAAAAAGCATCCGGCGTGAACGTGATCGCCACGCTCCGTAACCAGGCCCCGTTGATTCTCGAACACAGGCTGGGGAAAGGGCGCATCATTACCTGCCTGACTTCTGCCGGCCCCGTTATGACCAATGAGGGAGAACCGTGGAACACCTGGGCGTTCAACCCCAGCTACATCGTGTTCCAGCTGGAACTGCAGAAATACCTGGTACAATCCCGCTCGCATGAGCAGGCAGAACTGGTCGGCACACCGATTCCCTTTTCGCTCGATGCCTCTGTGTTTTCGGATGAAATTGAGATCCAGACTCCTGTGACAAAAGGAGGTCGGACCATTCGCCTGAAAGCGTCTCCCGAAGAGAAACCTGACACCACAGGCAGCAGTACGCTGCAACTCGTAACAGCCTACCGGGACACAGATCAGCCCGGCGTTTATACGGTTCAGCTGAAACGACAGGACCAGACGATTGAGCCTCGCATGTATGCGTTCAACTTTCCGGTTTCGGAAAGCAATCTGGAACTGGCCACCACCGATGAACTCATGAACGAACTGGGAAATTCCAAACAGATTCAGATTCAGGAACCGGGTGAATTTCAGTGGATTCAAGGCCAGGAAGCCGGGCGGGAAATCACCAACGCCATTTTGCTGATCCTGTTTGTGTTATTGATTTGTGAACAACTACTGGCCTATCGTTTGAGCTATCATCCTAAAACAGCGGGTGCCGCCGCATGAACTATTTTGCATCCCTTTCCTCATCTCTGATACTGGCTGCCGACGAAACCACCGCGTTTCGTTCGATCGAATACGATACGCCCGCATCAGGCTGGGGCTGGTTGTTACTATTGGGTGGTCTGGGACTCGTCCTGCTGCTATCGTTTCGAACAGTCTGGAAAGACTCCGTTGAACTTCCCCTGTTCTGGCGGTGCTGGCTGGCAGTATTACGACTGGGGGTCATAATCGCGCTGATTGCGATTGTATTCAACCCGCATGAACGAACACAGAAAATGTCGTTTCGCCCATCCCGGGTCGCAGTACTCGTCGACACATCGCTTTCCATGCGTCACCCGAATCAACTGGTGGCGGCAAATACCAGTTCGCCGGCCAGTCGCAATATTGCCTCCCGCATGGAAGCAGTCGAAAAACTGCTGGCAGATTCTCCCCTGATCAAAGACCTGCAGAAGAATCATCAGGTCAGTATTTACTCCTTCGATAAAACCTTAGTCGGCCCCCTGCATGTCTTCCAAAAGCAGGATTCGTCTGAAGAAACTTCGAAACCAGCATCAGAAAAACAGGCAAGCGGAGCGGAACAACCTGACTGGAATACATTGCTTCAACCACAGGGACTGGAGACGCGGCTGGGAGAACTGCTGGGACAGTTAATCCGTGAAATCAACGGCTCCACACTGTCTGGAATTATCATCGCCACCGATGGGGCATCGAATGCCGGTACGGACTTACTTTCCGCCAACGAAGCGGCAAAAGAATCGAAGGTGCGACTGATTCCTCTGGGGGTCGGCAGCCCTGTGCAACCGGCGAATATCCAGATTTCTAAAATCATCGCCCCCACTGACGTGCAGTTTGGGGATGGATTTGAGATCACCGCAATCGTGCAGGCCGTGGGTATGCCTGGGAAAAATATTACGATCGAACTGCTGAGAAAAGTTCCCGGCGAAGCAGAACCAACGGTCGTTGATACACGGGATGTACTGCTGCCGACCGAAGACAGTTTGCCTCTGGACATCAAATTTGAACGCACACCGGCTGAGGAAGGTGAGATCGGATATATCGTTCGCGCCCGAGGTAATCAACTGGCAGGCGATGCCAACGCAATGGACAATGAGCTGGCTCATTCTGTCAATGTTTTCAGTCGCCCCACACGCGTACTGGTCATCGCCGGTGGTCCCATGCGGGATTATCGATTCGCCCGCACCATGCTGTACCGGCATCCTTCGATCCAGTCTTCCGTCTGGCTGCAGTCTGCACCACCCGGAGTTTCCCAGGATGCGAACGAACTCTTATACGAATTCCCCGACCGGGCAGACCTGTTTGAATACGATGTAGTACTCGCGTTTGACGTCAACTGGGAACTTCTGTCTGCAGAACAGATGCAGAATCTGAATGAGTGGGTCTCATCAGCGGGGGGCGGCATCGTCATGGTGGCTGGGGACGTTTACACACCTCGCATGGCACAGGAAAGTGAAAAGTATCAGTCAATTCTGGACCTGTATCCTGTGTTTATCAACTCCTTCGTACGCGACTACCTGGATGAAGAGGCGACTCAGATTCGCAGGATTGAATGGACACAGGCCGGCCTGGATGCAGGGTTCCTGATGCTGACCGACGATCCGGCGACCTCAAAACAGTTATGGGAAAATTTCCCTGGGATTTATCGCTGCTATCCCTCAAACGGTGCTAAAGCGGCTGCCACGGTTTATGCACACTTCCCTGATCCCAAAACACAAACCGAATTTGGATTCTCGATTCTGATGGCGTCACAGTATTATGGCGAAGGTCGCTGCTTCTATCTGGGCAGCCCGGAAATGTGGCGACTGCGGTCTATCGAGGAAGATTATTACGACCGCTTCTGGACCAAGCTGATCCGGAATGTCGGACAGGGTCGAACAAAACGCGGGACGAAACGGGGAACTCTCATTCTGGAACGGGATGAATACGTTCTGGGACAGACCGTCTCTGTGCGCGTTCGACTGCTTGATCCTGAATTCAAACCACTGATTCAGGAATCAGTGCCGATGGAAGTCATCGATCCGCGCGGCAGACCCCTGGTTCCCAATCTGTTACTCATGCAGGATCGGAATCGTCCTGGCGAATATGTTGCCAGCTTCCGTGCCGGTCTGCCTGGGAAATATCAGTTTAAAGTCACCGTTCCGAACTCCAAAGGACAGGTGGTCGAAGGCAATCTCACGGTTCTGCTGCCCCGTCTGGAAGACGAATCGTTGAGCCAGAATGTGAAAGGGCTCAAGGAACTGGCCCGCGATACCGGTGGTCGCTATCTCGCTTTGGAAGAAGCAGAGCAGATCCCGACATTGCTGCCTGATCAAGGGGAAGAATTCCTGATTGATGAACGGTTAAAAACACTCTGGGATCAGGGTTGGGTCTTTTTCCTGCTGGCGGGTCTGCTGGCTGCTGAATGGTTGACCAGAAAATTATTTAAGTTGGCTTGATTTATTGTACAATAGCGCTGTTTTCCCCATATTAAATTCTGCTGAAACTGACGAATGAACGAACCTGCCAAATTATCGATCCCTCAGGAAATCACCGATTTGCTCAATCGGCTGCGGGGCAAAATACGCAGATACATTCTGCTGGAAGGCGCGGCAAAACTTCTTGCTGTTGTGGGACTGATTTTCTGGATCAGCTTTGTGGTTGACTGGGGATATTTCCGACTCAGCCACTTTGAGTTACCGGTCTGGTTTCGCGCCTCGTTTGTTTTAATCGCTTTGACAACGATCCTGGTTCTGGCAGCGACGTTTATCCTGCTTCGCCTCATGACGAAAATGAGAAAGAAATCGCTGGCTCTCGTACTGGAACGCCGCTTTCCTGAACTGAATGACCGGCTGGCAACGGCGATTGAACTGCACGAATCCAACGAACCTCAAAATGCATTAACCCGCGCCATGCTGGAACGGACCGTCAAAGAAGTAGCACGCGGCAGCAGTCAGCTTCCCCTGGAAGATGTCTTTGATAAACGCCCCTTACGCAGAGCATTCTTTGGCGCCCTGATCCTTACGGTTTCCATCCTGATTCTGGCCGTCGTCAACCAGCCTGCAATGGCCCGCTGGGCGAAAGGTTATCTGGAACTGAAAAGTGATTACTGGAACCGCGAAACGGGTCTGGTCGTCAAAGTGATCGCCCAGCCGGGAGACCGGATCCGGGAATTCCAGGATCAGATCTACAAACATGGTCTGGGAAATGACCTGACACTGTTAGTCGAAACTGTCGAAGGTAAAAAAGCTCCGGAGCGCGTGCAGTTAACCTATCGCATGCAGAATGGACGGGACGGGGGCCGGACCGTGATGTCGCGTCTGGGCGAAGGTCGTTTCAAACATACGATTACAGATGTCCTGGACGGAATGCAGATCTGGGTCTCAGGGAATGACTACACCAACCCGGAACCCTATCAGATTGAAATCGTAGAAACGCCCGTGCTGGATCAGATTCAACTCGAATGCCGCTATCCGGAATATACCGGTTTGAACACAACCGATCCCGAGACCGGCACACCTCAACCTGATATTCAGACCGTTCAGGGAACTCAGATCGCGCTCCCCGTCAATACAGACTTTCAGATGGTCTCCACAGCCAACAAGTCGATCACCCGGTTCACCCTGGAAACAGATCAACTCAAAATTCAGCTGGAACCAGCCTCAGCCGCCAACTCCTCTTCGCAGGATAATTTCCTGGCATGGAAAAATTCACAGGGAGAAATTATCAAGCAGACCAGTTTCTCGCCTGCTCAGTTAGAACAGATGTGTGGTCCGGATCATCAGGTTTTTCGAATTCCCTTCACGTTGGTTTCTGAAAATAAAGAGACACCTTCTTCAGGCATCCCGCTCCTCATCGATCAACCGATGCGGATTTATCTGGAAGACGAAGATGGATTGCTCGTCACCGAACCGATTCGCCTCAGTATTATCGGTATCATCGATCAGCCTCCGAAGGTAGACACCCGCCTGACGGGAATCGGTAAATCAATTACCCGTAAAGCGATGATCCCCGTCGAAGGAAAGATCACCGATGATTATGGCATTCAGTCAGCTCGCTTTGACTTTCTGGTCGATGAAGATAAAAACTTCCGGCTGCGTCCACTCCGTTCCAAACCAGCCCAGCGGCCGAAAGAATTTACATTACAACGAAATGAAAAAGAGGCCTGGGAGCGTTTTGAAGTTCTGCCGCTGGATCTGAAAGTTGGTCAGAAACTCAGCCTGACTGTACATGCGGAAGATGCAGACAACCTGAGCGGTCCCCATCAGGTGCACGGCGAAACTTATCATTTCGAAATCGTGACCGATGAGGAATTACTCTCAATCCTGTACTCCAAAGAGCTGAATTTGCGCAAGCGGTTTGAACAGATCTTCAAAGAAGTCACCCAGACACGTGATGAACTGAAAGAACGCATCGCACAGGTTCGTGAATCGCAGGCCATCAGAGAAAAACAAAAACAGGGACAGTCAGATCCTGCCTGGGAGGCCACCTTACTGGAAAACCAGAGTGCCGTCGCTGTTTCGGCCGACCGCTCGCTCTACGGAACGCGAAAGAATGCGACAGAAACCGCCTCCATTGTGGAATCGTTTTATGATATCCGCGAAGAGCTGGTGAACAACGGCGTTGCCACCGCTCAGATCATGGGACGCATCGATGATAAAATTCTCAAACCTCTGACCATGATTCATGAACAGGATTTTCCAGATGTCGATCAAAGGCTGGGACTGTTTCGGCTGGCAGTCGAACAGAACACCGACCCGCTCACCGAAATCCAGACCAGTATTGACCTTCTGAATACGATGCTGGCCAGAATGCAGAGCGTTCTCAACGAAATGCAGGACTTACTGGAGTTCCATGAAGCCATCGAAATGCTGAAGAACCTGATCGAACGAGAGAAAGAATTAACCGAAGAGACCAAAAAGTATCGCAAAAACAAGCTTCTGGACCGTCTTAAAGGACTGGGATTGGAATAATCTGAGAAAAAGCACTAGAACCAGAGAAAATCGAGCCTCACGGTTTCCTCACCCATTAATCACTGAACACAAAAACACGCTTCGATCCTCGTCCCCTACTTGATATAATATTTATCGCGTTTTCATCTTTGCGCGCCGCACTGAGAGACGTCCTGGTAATGGATGCATCCCCTTCCTCAACAGTTCTGAGATCACTATGAAAACTTTGGCAGAAGCAACACTTAAGTGGAATCGACCAGGGACTTTCGTTCTGATGTTCTCGCTGACTGTCTGCCTGTTGTGTCAGAACGTCAGCCGTGCTCAGGAACCCGCTGCTTCCCAGTCAAATCAGAGCAACCTGTCCGACAAACAGGAAGCGATCTCGCAACAGTTCAAGCGTTTTGAATCGACGCTCCACGATCTCGGCGAATACATGAAGAAAACAGATCCTGCTCGCGCGGATCTGCTGTTTCGCGCCTTTGGCCAAAGTAAACAGAACCAGATGACCGTAGAAATGCAGCAGGTTCTGCAGATGCTGGATAAAGGCCAGCTGGGTGATGCGGTAGAACGCCAGGAAAACCTGTTGAAAAACATGCAGAATCTTCTCGCATTGCTGCAAAGCGAAGACCGCATGAGCGAAGTCGAGAAAGAGAAGCAGCGCATTCAGGACCTGCTCAAAGATGTGAATCGCCTGATTGGTCAGGAACGGGATGTACGTGCGGCAACCGAACGGGGAGGAAATCCGGCCGACTTAAAAGAGAAACAACAGAAGACTGCCGACAGTGCCCAGAAGCTGGTCGACAAAATCGAACAGCAGGACGCCGAAAAGAACGACTCCCAGAAATCTGAAGCCGATTCCAAATCGTCAGACAAAGAGCAGGAAGGCCAGCAGAAAGACCAGAAGTCCCAGGAAGGCAAGTCTGATTCGGAGAAGGATGCCGACTCCAAAAAGTCTTCGGAATCAGACTCTAAAGGTAAACCTCCCGAGAACGGTAAATCAGATTCTGAGCAGAAAGGGTCTGAAGGACAAAAGTCTGATCAACAGTCACAGTCTCAACAGCAGCAACAGTCACAACAACAGCAGAAAGGTCAGCAGGGGAAACCCCAGGAGGGAGAAAGCCAGCAGTCCGAGGAACAGCAGCAGCAGCAGAAAACACCGGGACGGGAACAGATCGAACAGGCCCGCCAGGAAATGGAAAAGGCCATCGAAGAGCTGGAGAAAAAACAGAAAGAAGCTGCCTCCCGTCACCAGGATGATGCGATCCGCAAACTGGCGGAAGCCAAAGAAAAACTGGAAGAAATGCTGCGTCAGTTGCGCGAAGAAGAACGCGAGCTGATGCTGGCAGCCATGGAAGCCCGCTTGCAGAAGATCCTGGCACAACAGAAACGAGTTTATGCCGGCACCCTTTCTATTGGACAGGTCCCCGAAAAAGAACGTACAAGCCGTCATACCGCCCGCGCAGTCCAGCTTTCCCGTGAAGAATCGCAGATTGGTCTCGAAGTTGAAAAAGCAATCCTGCTGATCACCGATGAAGGATCTTCGGTCGCTTTCAGTGAAGCGCTGGCAGAAGTCCGGGACGACGTACAGAATGTCAGTTACCGTCTGAACCGGGTCCAGGTGGATGAACTCACACAGGGCATCGAACAGGATATCATCAGTTCTCTGGAAGAAATGATTGAAGCGCTGCAGAAAGAAATGGAGAAGTCAGACGAAGAGAAGAAGAAACAGCAGCAACAACAGCAACAGCAGGGCTCCCCGGAAGACCAGGCGCTGATTGATATGCTGGCAGAAATCAAAATGCTGCGATCACTGCAGTTACGTGTGAATAACCGCACTCGGAGAATTGAAAAACTCGCACTGGAAGAGGGTGCCAACCAGCAGGACATCCACGAACAGTTACAGAAATTAGCCAATCGACAGACCCGTATTCAAAACGCGACCTACATACTGGCAACCGGCAAAAACAAATAAGCGATTTCTCGGAACCGCTGGAACAAAGGTAACAGACCGCCATGATAGTCAGGCTCAAATCAACTCGCTTCACAGGATCGATGCTCCTTCAGCAGGCAGCGTTTGCCCTGATTGCTTTGACCTGCATAATACCAGAATCCGGATTTGCCCAGACACCGATTCCCGTTCCCCTTCCCTTAAAAGAACCTGTTGAGAAACAGGAAGAGAAAGAAGTAACGGTCCTGTATGCTGCTCCGACATCAGCAGAATTGAAATCGCAGTTGGAAAACTGGGTTGCCGAACAGAAGGTGAAAGATCCTGCGCAACTGAAAGCCGTTGCCAGTCAACTGGTAAAACTGGAATCCGTGTCTGCAGCGGAAGAGAAGCTGGGGATCGCCATCAATATCTTCTCAACCATTGATCGTCAGACAGCAGATCTGGTTCGATCAAACCAGTTTTCAGACGGTGTCCCTCAGTTTTCCAGCCCTCCATTTTTGACGGAAGGGAAAGCCGAGACGTTCTACCCCGCCAATCTGCGATATTTTGTCGCCCGCAATCTGACACAATTCAGACTGGTTGACCCGGCACTGGAAATCTTCAATTCAATTAACCCGGAAACTCTGATCGATCCAGCAGGCTTCCTGTTTTACAAAGCCGTCTGCGAACATCATCTGTTGCAGAAAGAAGCCTGTGAAAAAACACTGGATCAACTTTTAAATCGCACTCAGGATGTACCGGAACGCTTTACTCAGGTCGCAATTCTGATGCAGGCTGATCTGGCTTCACTGAAAGAAGAAAGTCTGGATGAAATCTCCCGCAAGATGAGCGATGTAGAACGTCGGCTGGAACTCGGAAATTCCGGCAAAAAAGTTCAGAAAGTTGAAGACGAAATCATTGCCTCGCTCGACAAACTGATCAAAAAAATGGAAGACCAGTCAAAAAACAGTCCTTCTTCCGGCTCGGGGTCAGGCAATTCGAAAACACCTGCCGCTGGTGCCGATGAAAGCCGCGTGAAAGGCGAGACGGCCCCCGGCGAAGTGGACAAGAAAAAATTATCCAACAACGGCGGCTGGGGACAGTTGCCACCCAAAAAGCAGGCTTCTGCCAAAAATATTATTAACCGTAATTTCCCTTCACATTACCGTAAAGCGATTGAAAAGTATTTTAAGAAGCTGGCCTCCGAGAAAGCCAGTTCCGATAAATAGCGTCTTTGATTTCCTTTTGTGCCCTTACTTCATTTAGCTGACGTACTGGAGTTGACTACATGCCTGTTCTGTTTTTTGTTTCAATGACCACTCTGCTTGCTGTTGCGCCTGATGTTGAAGTCACTTCACTCAGTGGCTCGACTGCCTCAGGAAGTCTGCAGACATTGAACCAGACGGTTGCGAAGGTCAAAGCAGGACAGACAGAAAAAGATTTGCCTCTCTCCAATATTTTGAATATGCGGTTCCCCAAAAACCGGTCTCAGCGCAGCCTCGAATTGCCTCTTACCGTCAGACTGACGGATGGCTCAAAGTTTCCAATCCAGGCTCTGCAAAGTAATGATCGCCAGGTCAAAGTCAGCGGGAATCAGACCGGTGAGCTGATACTGCCGGCAAAAAATGTCGCCTCAATCCGATTTGGTGCATTGAATTCGAGCATTCAAGACTCCTGGGAAAAACTGCTGAGCTCAGGAAATTCTAAAGATCTGCTCGTGGTTCAAAAAGAAAACGTACTCGATTACATTGATGGCGTGGTAGGGTCGATTACCGAAGACAAGATTCAGTTTTTCACCGGAGAGGACGAAGTCTCCGTCAATCGCAGTCGCGTTTTCGGCGTAATCTACTTCCGTCCCCCTGCACCGGAAGTCTCCCCCTTCTGTGCAATTCGACTTACTGATGAGGGAGTATTGAATGCCTCTGCCATCACGTTCAATGGAACTGCATTTGCCGCGACCCTGCAGGGAGGCACACAGGCCCGGTTTGCACCTCAGTCGATTGCCAACCTGGATTTCAGTCAGGGAAAGGTACGTTATCTCTCTGATCTGGAGCCCGGAAACATTGAATACACGCCTTTCTTCGATACCGTCTGGAAGTATCGCAAAGACAGACACCGCGATGGCGGCCCCCTGCGGGTCGGCGGAAAAGAATATGCCCGTGGGCTCTACATTCATTCGAAAACACTGCTTCAATATCGCCTGAAAGGCGATTACCGGAATTTTCGCGCGATCATGGGAATTGATGATTCTGTACCAGGTATTGGCTTTGTCTATGTTGAAATTAAAGGTGATGGCCGCACGCTTTACTCGGGAAATGTACGGAGTTCGGATTCTCCGGTAGAGTTGAATCTGGATGTTCGGGGCGTGCGTAATTTCGATGTTCTGGTCGATTTTGGAGATAATCTGGAAATCTGCGATCACCTCGACCTGTGTGAAGCACGTTTTATTAAATAATCAGTGAAGGGGCACTCGACCGAAACCGTCTGACTGGTTTGGTAGTGAGCCTTTGAAGTTTGAAGGTAATTTGATGCAGAGATTTTTCATCTGTGTTCCATTCGTCATCTGCGCTCTTATGTCTCTGCCTGCGTTCTCAGCAGAATCGTCTGTTGATCCTGCAGTGCTGGCGGCTCAGAAACAGCGTATTGATGTCATCAAGGCTGTCTCTCCCTCCGTGGTGGCTATTTTTGGTGGCGCCGGTGATGGCGGAGGTTCGGGAGTACTGGTCACGCCTGACGGATATGCATTGACCAACTTTCATGTTGTTTCGGGAGCCGGCAACTTCATGAAGTGTGGGCTGAATGACGGCAAGCTGTACGATGCCGTCATCGTCAGTATCGACCCGACTGGTGATGTGGCTCTGATCAAGCTGTTGGGCCGCACCGATTTTCCCGTTGCCCGACTGGGTGACAGTGACGCCGTTCAGGTCGGTGACTGGGCTTATGCCATGGGGAACCCGTTTCTGCTGGCGACTGATTTCCAACCGACGATCACTTATGGAATTGTCAGCGGCGTTCACCGTTATCAATATCCAGCTGGTACCTTTCTCGAATACACCGACTGTATTCAGGTCGATTCCTCAATCAATCCAGGCAACTCGGGCGGTCCCCTGTTTAATGATCGTGGCGAGCTGATCGGCATCAACGGTCGCGGGTCATTTGAAAAACGGGGCCGCGTCAATTCAGGTGCCGGGTATGCGATTTCCATTAACCAGATCAAGCATTTCTGGGATCACCTGAAGAGCGGCCGCATCGTCGACCATGCATCACTGGGAGCAATCGTGACGACAGGCTTTGACGCGAATGTCAATATTGCTGAAATCCTGGAAGACTCGGACGCCTACCGAAAAGGTTTGAGGCTGGGTGACGAAATTGTTTCATTCGCAGGCCGCCCGATCCGCAGTGTGAACCAGTTCAAAAATATCCTGGGTATCTACCCCGCAGGCTGGACGTTGCCGCTGGTTTATCGCAGGGATGAGAAAAAGAACACAATCTACGTAAGACTGCAGGCGCTGCATACCGCATCGGAACTGCAGGAACAGGCAGGACAGAAACAGCTGATTCCGGAAAAAGAACCTGAACCGGGAGATAAGAAGCCTCGCCTGCCGATGCCAAATCCACACGCAAAGGCTGCTCCTGAACCACCGGAAAAGTATAAGCATCTGTACGTTCCGAAAACCGGTTTTGCCAATTACTATTTTAATCAGCAACAGCAGGAACGTCTGCTGCAGGCTTTAAACGCGACGAGTAATTTCTCGGATCGAACCGGAACCTGGACGCTGACCGGAAAAATGGGAAACGGGGCCGATTTCACACTCACCCTGGCAGATAAAGGTGTGGGGTTTGAAGTTGGCAAGGATATTTTTCTGCAGTCGCTGGAAACAGACACCTTCGTTGATGAGCCACCGGGAACAGGCGGCCTGCTGGCGGCGTTACATCATTTCCGACTGCTGCTTTCCGGCCAGTCTGAACGATTCACCGACTTTTATTATCTCGGCAGCGAACGACTGGACGGGACCAACGAAATGGTTGATGTCCTGGTCGCAACACAGACTGGTACGATCTCACGCTGGTATTTCAATAAATCAGATCTCTCTTTACGGGGACTCGATTTTTACCTGACTGAAAACTCTGAAGTCTGTGCAATCCGTTTTGAACAGTTCCAGTCTCTCAACGGCCAGAAGTTTCCCGGTGAACTGGATGTGCGGCATGGCAGCCGACCTGTCATGAAACTGAAAATAGAACGTCTCAAACTGGAAACACCTGAGAATTCAAAGAAATAGCCACCAAAGCGGATGAAAGTAGATCATCAGTGATTCAAAATAACGTATTCAAACGAGTTCTGTTCTGTCTGTGCCTGGCAGGCCTTCTGTTGTCAGCATCGGATCGTGCCTCTGCTTCTTCGCAGTCAACAATCCAGTATGCCCTGCCGCGCCTGGTCAAAATTTTTGGTGCCGGCGGCGTGAAGAACCTGTATGGATACAGTACCGGTTTTCTCGTCTCTCCTGAAGGGCATATTGCCACAATCTGGAGCCCCGTGCTCGATACCGATCGGCTGTCGGTCGTCCTGCATGATGGTCGGAAGTTTGAAGCGGAAGTATTAGGGGCAGAACCGCATCTGGATTTAGCCGTACTCAAATTGAAATCAGAACGGGAAATCAACCTGCCCTATTTCGATTATAAAGAAAAAGTCACAGCAGGACCGGGCACACGTATCCTGGGCTTCAGTAATATGTTTAAAGTTGCCACCGGTGATGAGCCCGTGTCAGTTCTACATGGCGTTATTGAAGCGCGAACCGAATTACCGCGCCGCAGAGGTGCCTTCGAACTTTCGTATTCAGGCGATGTTTATGTCGTCGATGCGATCACGAATAACCCGGGTGCTGCCGGCGGTGCACTGGTGACCTACGATGGAAAACTGCTGGGAATGATCGGCAAACAGGTCAGGAATGCCAAAACAAATACCTGGGTCAACTATTCGCTGCCCATTGATGTGTTGAGCAAAAGTATCGAGCAGATTATCACCGGCAAATTTGATTCCAGTGAGGATCAGAAGAAACCCGAAATGGATGCCCCTCAACGTTACCGTCCGGTCGACTTCGGACTGGTGATGGTGCCGGATGTACTCTATCGAACTCCCGCTTATGTCGACAGGGTTCTGCCTGGCTCACTGGTCGCCAAAGCGGGATTGCAGCCAGACGATCTTGTCGTATTTGTGAACGATGAACTGATCAAATCCTGCAAAACTCTGAATACTGAGCTGGGACAACTTGAACCTGGCGATTTACTGCGTCTGGTCGTTCGCCGTAACAATCAACTCATCTCGATCGAACTACAGGTTCCTCCTGAGAAAAAATAACATTAGAAGAAATAACATTTTCTGTATCGAAACTAATATGAGCAACTTTTTCCGTTTACTGACATTGGGGCTGGTATTGTCTGGTCCGCTGAATTTACTCCCGGCACAGTCTCCGGCTCCCAATCTGGAAATTCTGGAAGAACGCGCTTTTAAACAGGCTGCCGCTTTCGTTAACCCCTCGATTGTCAGGATTGAAACTGTCGGGGGACAGGATCGCGTCGGTAAGCTCATCACAGGTACCGGCCCGACCTCCGGAGTCGTTGTCAGCCGTGACGGACTGATTATATCCAGCGCCTTTAATTTTATCGGCAGCCCCTCTTCCATCCTGGTGACGTTACCCGACGGTCGTCGTTTTCCAGCTCAGAATGTCGCCACGGACCATCTGAAAATGCTGACGCTGCTGAAAATTGATGCGCAGAACCTGCCGGTACCGCTCGCGATTCCGGAGAATGAAATCCAGGTCGGCATGTGGTCGATTGCTCTGGGACGCACCTTTGATCTGGATCAACCCAGCATCTCTGTGGGCATCGTGAGTGCACTCGAGCGGATCTGGGGCAAAGCGATTCAGACCGATGCGAAGATTTCTCCCGTCAATTATGGCGGCCCGCTGGTAGACATCAATGGGCGCGTGATGGGGATTCTGGTCCCGCTCTCTCCCGGTGCGTCGGCGGAAACGGCGGGCGTGGAATGGTATGACTCGGGGATCGGGTTTGCCATTCCCATGTCGGATGTTCTCAAAATCATTCCCCGTCTGAATACGGGTAAAGATCTTTATCCAGGCCTGTTGGGAATCACGTTAACCGGCCAGGGGGATCTGTCCACCGACATGAAGCTTGACCGTGTTCGCTACGGAAGCCCGGCCCAGGAAGCAGGTGTTAAAACAGGAGACACCATTACTCAACTGGATGGCAAAGCCGTCGCCATGCATTCAGAGGTAAAACAGGTACTGATGAATAAGTATGCGGGTGATACCGTCAGCCTCGTGGTGAAGCGGGAAGGCTCCGCTGATCCCCTCTCTTTTAAAGCCACCATGGTAGAAAAACTGGTCCCGTTCGAATCGGGATTCCTGGGGATTCTGCCGCAACGGGCTTCCATCGATGAGGTTGAAGCAGGCGTTGGCATCCGGTTTGTGTTTTCGAAATCAGCGGCAGCGGAAGCCGGCCTCAAACCACAGGATCGGATACTGGAATTCAACCAGCAGAAAGTTGCTGATCCCGGCGCGCTGGCTCTGCTGGTAAATCATTTACGTCCGGGGGAGACAGCAGAGCTCTTGATTTCACGGGACAAAAAAGAGCAGACCGTCAAAGTCAAATTACAGTCCACTCCCAATACGGTGGAAGCGGAACTGCCTACACAGGCACTTCCGTCCCGCACTGCTGCAGAAAACCAGAAAGAGAAGATTAAAACGGGACACCTCAAAGAAGAACTCCCCGGTTCTGAGTCGACTTTCTGGGCTTATGTTCCGGAGAATTACAATCCCGATTTTGAATACGGGTTAATGGTCTGGATTCACCCCCCGGGAAATACCATGGAATCGACCATCTTCAAAGAATGGAAGAGTATCTGTGAACAACGCGGAATTATCATCGTGGGTCCCACCGCTCAGGATATCATCCGCTGGAACCGGGATGAGACGGAATTCGTCAAAGAAGTGGTTGAATTAATGCAGAAGCGATACCAGATCGATCAGACGCGCATCTTTCTTCTCAGCCATAGCGATGGCAGTGAATTTGCGTTTGACCTGGCTTTTAAATATCGGGACCTGTTTCGTGGCGTTGCCGTTTCCGAAGCGTCGCTCAAAAATAAACCACCGGAAACAGATCCTGACTATCCATTAAGCATGCTGTTCGTCCTGAATGCTGCCAACCCGCTGAATCAGTTACTGCAGCCCAAAATTGAAGCGATTCGAGAGATGAATTATCCCACCGTCTTCGAATTAATCAAAATCGAGAATCCCGCGGAACAGTATCTGGAGAGATCGACTCTGGAGATCATCGGTCGCTGGGCAGACAGCCTGGACCGGATTTAATCATCAGCCAATGTCATCAGACAGTTGCCATGGATATCAGGCAGTCTCAGTTCCCAGAAGATATGAGCTTACTCATGACCGGTAGAACTGTTCATCACTGACTGTTGTTCTAAAGTCGACAGATCCTGTTTCTGCCTGACAGCCATGACTACGGAAACGGCGATGATAATCATCCCGATCAATTCCGGCGAGAGAAACAGAATCCACATCAGCCCCAGAGATAACAGAGCAAACGCAGGGTGTGTATTGAGCCAGTCGGCAGACCGCGATTGTATGATTTTTCCCAGGATCGGGAGCAATATCAGCAGGCCGACCAGCGCCAGCAGCAGATTCAGATAAAGGTCAGGAATTACCCAGGCAGAGAGCGTTTCTTCTTCGGGTTCGAAGGGCCCCTTCCTGGCAAAGTAATGCACCTTCTTTTGACCTACCGGCTTTAGTTTCTGTTGAAACTGAGCGAAAAAGGAAGGCGTCGGTAAAATATCATCGTCACCAGATCTGACATATTGCTTGAACACAAACACGCGATCCTTTAAGGCTGCAAAACGATTCAACGTCTCGCTGATTCCCTGCCGGTTCAGATCGGGATCGGCCACAATCGTTTCCAGCTGCTTCAGCGATTTTAGAATGGCCTGCCAGACAGGTTGCGAAACATTACTCTGGTCGGCCAGTTCGAGTTCGACCTCTGCGATTTTCAGTTCTGCTTCCAGCTGATCTGCAAAGTAGGAAAAGGCAGTAACCTCCTGGGAGAGAAATGTCCGATGGTGATTCGAGGAAATAATCTGAATTAAATTATGAGTCAGCGGAAAGTTTACAGGTTGTGGTACCTGCAACCAGGCCTTTTCCAGAAAATATTCGTGATCGATCTGATATGACTCCCAGAAGAGAGTCAGCTCATAAAATTTAGGGCCCCCGTTCAACGGAATCGATAAGGTTCCGTCTTTCTGTTCAATTGAAGTATCATTTTCACCATTGACCAGTACGGCCATTAACTTCGTCTTTGCAGGCCATTTTATTTCGAGAGAGCGACTGGTCTGGTTAAACAGTTTCATCTGAGTCAGACCATGAATCACTTCCGGATTACTTAAGATGATTTCTGATTCCATGTAAGGAATGAACTCTTCACTTGCGACATCAGTGTCGCTCAACGTCGAAATCAATTTCCAGGGTTTGTTACCGGTAAGATAAACGCGTTCCTGACTGAAATCGGGAGAGATGTCACAGCGTGCCTGAACCCAGTCCGGAACCTTATCCGGCTGAATTGTCTTTCGTTTCTTTTTATCAGCCAGCTGAAAATCCAGCTGAGAGGATAACAACAGGTACTGCTTCTGAAGTTTGGCATTTTCCAGAGTGACAGGAGCAATGGTCAGTTCATGAGCCGGTTTCAACAGTGTCGCTCTTACAGAAATAATTTTTTCTTTTGTTCTTGAGTCTGGTGGCTGTAAATGAACCAGCAGAGATCCATCTGGGGATTGACCCGACATTTCAAAAGGCATGCCGTCAATGGAATAGTTCTCAGCATACTCTTTTGGAATGAGCATCGTGATCGGCATTTCCTGATCGGGGATCGAAAACCGTAAAGTCTGTGTGACCTCAATTCTCTGGTCTTCGAGCGAATCCACCATTGTCAGCGAATCTACGGTGATCAGCATATTGTGTGGTTTGATAGAAAGATCGATCACATCACTCTTGGAATCGATCGCCTGAAAACGACCAACGGCAGTAAGATGCTCAACCGAAACCGGCTGGGCCGTATCTCCCTGCACCCGACGAAAATCGGGTGAGGTTAATTTGACTTCTATTTGAGGTTTCTGATAAAGAGTCAGCTGAGAATCTTCAATTTTCGTCTGATCGATCTGGATCCCCGGTATTTTCAGATCCCCCATACTGCGAACGGGCAACCATCCCTTCAACGTCAGATCCTGTAATCCTGATGTTTTGTTTTTCAGGAACAGAGTGATCTGATTCCCGGCACGATGCCAGTGTGCCAGGCGTTCCACATCCTCTTCTTTCACAGAAAGGGATTCGATGCGGAGCGCAGCCGGTACGGTGAGGACGTGCCGAAATGCAGGTGCCTGACTGATACGCAATTCTGCCGAAAAGGTCCAGTCGATACTCTTCTGATTAATGACCAGGGACTGGTTGATTCGGGCAGAGCGATCCGGGTTTTTCGCTTTCAGAACGAGAGAAATGGGAGCGGGCTGATTCATCTGAAACAGCAGCGTCGCTGACTTCAAAATATTATCCTCTGGCTGCCGCCCCGGCGTTTTAGCAGAGATCGAAGTCACCCCGTCCGGCAAAACTCCCGTCTGTTCCACTTCGAATTCCGGTCCGGTCCTGACACCAATCTGCTGCGAGGTAATTTTGATCGTTACATTCTGTGAATCAATATTATCCGATCCGAAATAAACCGGTGGAATCGTGACTTCTTTCAGGGAATCATCAGAAGGAAATTCGAAAACGGCATTGATGATAAATTCACCTGATTTGGACTCTGATAATTCCAGCAGCAGATCTTCATATTTACGATCGGCTGTGGGATGCAATGCTGGAATGACCGAAACACCAGGTGAGCTCACACTGCGGACAATCATGCCAGCAGGCAGCTTCCAGGAAAGATAATCTACTTTTCCATTCAGAACATTGTATTTCACCTGTGCATCCAGGCGTGTCATTGAGGAAGAAACGTCCGCGTTGATGAGGATCGCTGCTTCGAGATTGAGAGGACTGACTTCCGAACTTTGACCCGTAAACCATTTCACCTTCAGCTGCGTATTTTCTTTCAGATAGGTCGAAAAGTGCTTCTGTCCCGACAGCTGATATCGTGAGCTGCCTGTACTTTCGGAAAGCTCGACCAGTTGAACCGCATCATGGAAGTCAAACGAGAAATAATTCGTGGACAGCGCAGGAATCGAAAGTTCGAACTGACCACTGCCAGCACTGAGTTTGACCGCAGGATGCAGGATCAGTTCAATGTGATGATCCTGATACGAATACTCGAAAACAGGTTTCCGTGCCTCAACAGATTCGTTTTGATCTGCAGAGACAGGGGGAATTTCACCCAACTGATTACTGACATTCACGAGGATACTCTTACCATCTGCAGCCAGTAATACCGGCACCACTTTACCATCAACGCGACAGGAATCCGGTCCGCTGAGGTTCCCCCCATTGATGGGCAGTTGAATGGTTGAGGACGTTTTAGCAATGGGAATTTTCACCCGGAAGTCTGCCTTGACTGTCAGTAACTGATTGTCACGGATCTCCCCTGCATACTCGGCGGAAGTAAGCAGGTAATCTGGCTGCTCAGGCTCCGCAACAAATTCTTCCAGTGTCTGCAGTAAAGCTGGTGTCATATATGCGAACGATTCTGAACCAACGCGGGCACTGTCAGGTAACAGAACATATTCAGTCCGAACCGCCGCCATCTGATTTCCGCCTGTGGATAAACTGGTCACTGGTGAAGTTTGCGCATAACCTGTGGCCGTGATCCCCAGCAAACCAGCCAGCAGCATGCGTGCTGGAATGGAAAGTGAGGATACGGAATGCTGATAGGCTTTGGTACTTTCATCTTCAATCTGTCGGGGGACTTCCTGCCTGAGAAACCGGCGGGGAATCAGCAGAACAATCAAAATCCCTGCCAGACAGCTGCCGGAGATTTCAGCCCAGGCAAAAGGAAAGACCCATGAGAGGATTACGGAAATCAGAATTCCCATAATACATAGTTTATCGCGTCCCTTTACATCCCCGACTCGCAGCAGCAGACCAGCGGTTAGCGTCAGCAGCAGGACGATCCAGGAAAAAAGGCGGACATTCCCAGCGTTGGCAATTTCAAGAACACCTGACTTTACAGGAAATAAAACAATGGCATTCCACTCTGTTCGATTGAAGCCCTGATCTTGATTTGGTTTTCCCAGGACGCCTAGAAAACGGCGGGTGAGGGATTCTTCAGGTAGCGCCTGCTGCAAAACCATATTGCGTGGGCCATCCACCAGGTGCGTTCCTGCAGGCAGCACAAACTTCCATTCAGTTTCCAGGACCCGCTGGCTGATTTGAGGAAACGGAACCTGTCGTGTCGTTGTCAGAAAGTCAGAGCTGGAACTGGTCTGATACTGTATCGTTATCTGATAAGAGTCCAACTGGTCAAACAGGGGAATCAGAAACTGCTTCTCAGCTTCCACCGGAGTAATTCGTCGTCCATTGACGGTTGTCGAAATCAGCTTTACCTGTCCTGGAAAACGAAAGAGAAATTTATCATCAAATGTTTTGGAGAGATCGAGTGAGATCGCAGCTTCATGCACATCCGGCTCTCCGTTGCCGTGCCCGAACCGGGAATGAATTTTGACGGTAGCCGTTCCCTGATCCAGACTGTTTTCCGGCATTTCAGAAGAACGGGTTATGGTCAATGCCCCCAGCGGTTGTTGATATTCCCATTCATAATTGCGCTGGTTGCGGGGAAAACCGGATCTGTCCTTGATGTCTGGTGGGAGCAGGAGCCCTTCTGTCTTCATTCTTAAATTGAGTTCATTGGAATTCAGTACCCGCACGATTCCCTGAAAAGGCTGTGCCTGAGGTGCATAGACCAATGAAGCCCGGACTGTCTTTAGAAATGGTCTGGTCCGTTCGCCTCGGATCTCGAGCTCTTTAAAGACAGGAGCCGGGAAGGAAAGTTCCCACAGTTCTCCCAGATTGGGAAGGTACCACTTTTGATGTTCGGAAACAGGTAATTTCTGAATTTTGAGTTTTGCCTGCAGGTTGCTGTCAGAAGGCAAAGTCCATTCCAGCGGGTTTCCCTCTTCAGTCAGATAAACCATAACACGTTGAATTCCCCTGGCCGGTGGCACGCAATTCAGGATGTAATTTTCCTGAATCAGGTCATCATTCAGGGCCAGGTACGTGCTCGCATTCACCTGAAATGTCTGTTCTGTGCTGGATAACCTGAGGCTTCCCCAGCGGGCTCCGGAGTAGGGAGAGAGATGATAGAACCGGGAGTTTTCCTGCAGGCCTGCGGGAAACTTCCAGTTTTTAGGTAATTCGCTGGCAGTCAGATCTTCCACTTCTTTATCAGGATCAAACTGTAAAGCTAACTGCTTCGGTGCCGACAGTTCCAGAATTCGATCAACGCTGCTGCACCCCAGCGGCCTGATACCCGAAAGCTCAATCTGACGATTGGATACCGGCACCAGTCGGCGCGCCTGGATTTCCAGAGTAAAAGGAGATTCGGGAGACACGGATACGGGTAAGCGAATACTCAACTTCTGCTGTTTATCAGCTTGTTCAACATCCCATAAAATAGCAGCGGACTGTGTCTCAGCCGGACTGCTGACCTGGGTAATTTCCCAGCCTGAAGGAATCATCGATTCCAGCCGGTACGTCGAACCTGCCGCAGACGACCAGTGAATCCGAGAAGTCAGTTTCCAGGCTTTCTCTTCCACCTGGATCAGACTGTGAACGCGTGCTGAAAGATTCAAGTCCGGCAATGCCAGACGATAGACCAGTCTGGCATCGGGGGCATACTGCTTGAAGTCATAGGCTTCCCCCTGCTCTTCCTGAATCAGCACCCCCGTCTGCCTCAAGTCCGTGAAACTGAGCGCATGCGTTTCCAGAGGTGAAGTAATATCGAGATGAATCGTACCACCAAGAAAATGTGCCTGCTGCAGTTTGAGCCTGGGAATGGTGATCGCCGAATCCAGCGATGGCGACGCCAGCGCACGAACGGACAAGGGACGACCGATGCCAATCAGCGGATCGATCAAATCGACGGTCATCAGAGTTTTATCTTTGGACTTTTTGATTTCAAAAGGGAGCGCCAGATCATTCCCCAGTGTGACTGAGTAAATGTCGTATTCAGCAGGAGCCGAAAACACCAGTTTCTGGACGGGTGTGTTGAGCACCTCAATCTGGAAATCTTCCCTCAGGCGTAACCCGTCTTCACGAATACCCGCCTGGGCAAACTGGTGATAGAGAATTTGAGTTGGTCTGTTTTTGAGTTTTTCTGCCTGGTGAATGATCGCCTGAAACTGAGACTGTCCGCCCAGTTCGACCTGCCAGAGATCGTATTTCGAATCTTTGATCTGACGGGGACCTGTCACATAGCCGACCGATGTTGTTAAAAACATGCCTCGTGGCAGTTTCAGCTCGACGCGAGAGACGACGGTCTCTGGTAACTGAAATACAAATTCGGTTCTTTGAGGAAGCTGACGTCCTTTGAGACTCCATTTCCCAGTGAGTGCTTCCCCGAAATGATCAACCAGCAGAAGAGATTTCTGATCGGGAGCCAGCCCCCAGACAGCATCCTGGTTCCCCCATTTCAATTCGTGTACCGCCAGATTCAATTTGGAAAGATCGATAAAACCAGGCTCATTACGGGAACAGTGCATGACATACTTCAGTTCTCCGTCAACCAGTTGATCCCCCTGGAGCGTAGCAGCATAGGTTGCCTCCTGGATCCAGGAATTGGGTGGCGTGTTTTTCTTGAGTAGCGCCGCCTTTTTCAGGAGCTGATATTTTTTGAGTGGAACGGGAAACCAGTTTCCTTCAGGCCAGCTGGAAGTATCACTGCCGGAAACACTGGTTTCTTCGATTCGCAGCGTGGGTGACAGCTCCCAGACCGGATTGTCTGCGGCTGAGACGACTGCTGGCTGGAGCAGACTGCAGAGCCAGGAGATGCAGAATCCGTAGACCAGTACATTCCGGAAACAGCTGGTACGTCGTTTCCCCTTCATCGATTCGCCCCGGCTTCTGACGACGAAACGGGTTTTTCAACCACTTCAGAACCGGGCCGGACCGCGGTGATATCTTCAGGATCGACTTCCGAAGGTCGAATCCGCTCTGCAATTGACGGTGGCGGAATAAAATCGCTGGGTGCAGACATCGTCAACAGTTTCGATTCGCGACGCTTCCTGGAGGTTCCATTGATCATCGCTGCCACAACTGCCAGCAGTAATCCAAATACAGCAGGTTGCAGCAGGACTTCTACGGGAGCGGTGTACCAGAGCGCGACAGCCGAGACGGCAGTCACCATCAGCAGCAGAACCAGCGCACTGCGGAGTGCGGAGATGCTCATTAAAATGAAACCCAGCAGTAAAGCCGTTCCAGCCCCGATGAAAACGATCATGGAACGCGACAATGCCCGAAACTGCATCGTTGTTGCCGGTCCCAGACGATAGAACTGATAGTCGTTCACGCCCAGAAATTCGTCGGACTGCGGAGGCGAATTCTTGAGTGCCACCGGCAATTCGTCCTGGCCGTAAAACTGTCGAGACCAGAAGACTCCCTGATTTTCCCAGCGAAACTGAGGCGTGTATCCGACAGGAATCGTAAATAAATGCTGATTGTTAGGCAGGCTGATTTTCCACATCGTCTTTTCAATCCACAGATTGTCCGCGAATTCAGCGGCTGCTACCGTCATTGGTTGAAACTGTGAATCGCGCTGATGTTTTGTGGAACCGTAGTCGATGGTCAGGATATTCTGATCATTTTCTTTTTCTTTGGGAGCAGGGAGGATGAGCTGATACTCCTGAGTCTTCCCCTGCTGCAGACTGCCGGTCACACGCTGGTCATTCCACCAGATGTCATCGATCTTGATTGCAGCATCTTCCGGCATGCGGAAGGTTAACGTTCTGGGAGAAACCGGAAATTCATACTGTGCCCGCGCCTGGTAGGAACCTGTCAAATCCAGGCTGCACTGAATCCAGGCCTGACTGATCGAATAGGCAAACAGTGAGCCGGACTCATTTTTATTCAGTTTGAGGCTGATATCCGCCTTGGGATCGACGGCTCTCCAGAAAGCGTTATTATTCATCGCCAGCTGCTGCTGCCAGGCGGCATCCAGGCTTTCAATCTCCAGATACTGGGCATCTTCATCATCCATCAGAGAGAGTTCAAACTGGCTCTCGGAAAACGGAACGTCGTCTGAACGAATCAGTGGTACGTGGAGTTCATTGGGAGATTTTTGCGGCAATAAATAGACCGCCGTGATTTTCACAGGCCCCAGTTTTTTGCTGCGCAAAGAGAGCCGGGCATTTTGCACGAGATCGGTTTCATCAGAAGTCCAGGTTGGTACCAGCGGATTCTGTTCATTATCCAGATAGAAATTGACTCGATTTTTTAATGCCAGAGGCACGCGTAATCTGATCTCAGACAGTGGTTCATATTCAATCAGATACTGGATGTCCTGTTCCACCCGCATCTCCGCACTTTCGATTTCCAGCAGTGCAGAACTGGTAGCCGTAATCTCCTGATTGTGAATCGAAACGACAGCCGAGAACTCGTTGACACCCGGTTGAATCTGATATTCACTTTTACGCAGGTTCATGACTTCGACGGGCAGCGTAAACTGTCCTCCCTGCGCGACCGGAGTGGTGAGTACCTGGGTTTTAGGAGAAGGAGTCAGATCTGTCACAACGTTGGTATCATTCACGAGGACCAGTGAAGTCGGAGACAGGCTGGGTGCTTTGATTTCCGGCAGAGTAAAGTTGAACGGCTCCTGGTCCGCAATGACGGGACGACGCGCGCGGAATGTAATTTCAAACTCACCCTTGGATCGTTTCAGGAGGTTGATGTTGATGCGCCCCGGCTGCGAGGGATCTATCTCAATCGCTTCCGTTAACGATGGTTCCTGCATGAGTTCCAGTTCCCACCCCTCTTTCACTCGATCCTGCCAGTTCAGAGTCACCCGATCCAGGGCCCCCTGGAAGACATTGATCTGCACGCGTGCTTCCAGTTCGGCTCGGTTACCAAACATCTGCACCAGATAAAATGGCCGGGCGGAAAAATAGGGTTTGACGCGTTCGATATTTAAAGGCAGCTGAAATGGCTGGTTTAGAAAGCGATAGGAGCTGTCCAGATCTTTCTGGTTTGCTTTAATCTGATAGACAGATCGATTCTGACCTTCTGTACGGAAAATCCGGTAGCCGTCCAGAGTCTGGATATCAATCAATCCGGTCTGACGCTTGGCGCGACTGACTTCAAATCCGTCAATCAGAAATTCGCCCTTGTCTTCGGGAAAATCCCGCTCCAGTGTCCACTGCAATTCGATGGGTCCGACCGTCGGTTCGATCAATGAAACATCGACAACGTTATCCTTGAGCAGCTGATGACTCTTATAACCTTCGCACTTCACATCCAGCAGCCGGAATGACTGAGGCAATTTGACCTGCACGGTCTGAAAGCTGCCCGTCAACGCTTTGATCGATTGGGAAGCATTGAGCAGTACTGAGTCGGAAGTAAAATCGGTCGTCAGACGTGTCTCTGCCTGCAGAACCGTTTCGACTTTCTTCTCGTCGGGAATGGGCTGCCATGAAAGATCCAGCTGATCACCCAGCCCGAACATTTCCACCAGACTCTGATCGTTTGAGATTGCTTTTTTAGAAACCGCCACACCCGTTGGTACTTCCAGGCTGACCTGGGGCAGCGGAATGGTCAGCTTTAAATTACTGACTGCCGTCTGTGGCAGTACGAGTTGCAGACGCCGGGAAGGAAGTTGCTGCTTGAGTGAGACGCTCACGGTCAGATTCAGTTCGTGTGTGCCTTTACCCTGGAACCACCAGAGATAACCTTCGGTTCGATTAAAGCCTCCCGGGCTCGATTCCCCCTCCCCCTTGTAACTGGTTTTGAGAAAGATCGATTCATTCAGTTTGATGGGGACCCGAATCCACTGTTTTTCTTCATTGATCAACACTACGATCCGCACATCGAGAACGGCCCGGTCCTCTTTGATCGTTCCATCGAGTGAAATGGAAGAGACAGCATAAGCGGGCGAGCGTTCGACCTGGGTATCCTGCTTCTGCTTGAGATACTCCAGAATCTGATCCAGGCTGAGATTGGGCAGAGGAAAATACTGACCATCTTCGCCTTTAATATAGACATCCCGCTTTGCAGTACCATTGATGTTCTGTTTGAATTCGCCGTCGGGCGGCTGAGGAACGACGACGTTACCACTTACCGGGGGTTGCGCCGACTTGTCTGGAATCAGGGGTGCTTCGTTTTTTCGCTCGCTACCGGGCTGTTGACTGTTAGTTTCCGGTTGAGCTGACTGGGCATAAAGGGAGTCGCACGTACCTCCCGCGCAGAACAGAAACAGCAAGACCAATCCCAGTGAGACTGAGATGAAACGTGCAAGATATGACATAATTGTAAATAGAACCCAGTTTTAGGGAACAGATAACATCTGATTGAATTCGACCACCGGACTGATCCCGAGCAAGGTAATCTGAATTCTTAACTGACAGTTTCCTGACAGACTCAAAACATATCCTTATGTATACAACCCGACCCTGTCTGTGTTTTTTATCACTGCTTCTATCATACGTCGTATTTTGGGCACATTAAAGAAGGAATCTCGAAGCTGACTAAAAAAGCGGATCAGTTAATAATGACTGCAGGGCCACATGAATATTTGTGCCATTCGTGGCCAGAATACTGGGAATTTCAATGGAAAAATCGGCATTTTCGATCGAAGTGACAGCACCCCCTGCTTCCCGGCAGATGAGAACACCCGCTGCCATATCCCAGGGTTTGAGATTACTGGACCAGTAGCCTTCAATCCGGCCGGCTGCCACGTAGCATAAATTCAACGCTGCAGAGCCTGTGCGCTGCAGTGTCTGCGACTCGGGCAGCACACGCAAAAACCGGTCGATGGCGACATCCCGCCCTGTCACTCCCACCGGTAAACTGGCCACCAGCATCGCCTGATCAAGTGTAAGAATGCGTGATGGTGCAATGGGTGCTCCATTTAATGTGGCCCCGCGCCCCTGAAATGCAGAGAACATTTCATCGCGATTCGGGTCATAAACGACCCCCAGCACCAGTTCCCCCTGGTATTCGAGTCCGATCGAGACACAGTAATAGGGGAAACCGTGCACGTAATTGGAAGTCCCGTCCAGAGGATCAATGACCCAGCGATATTCGGAATCGCCGTCCTGCCGGTTCAAACCTTCTTCCCCTAACATGTTATGTTCGGGATAGCATTCGCTGATATGATTTAAAATCGCTTTTTGTGACGCGAAATCTGCATCAGTCACCAGATCGGCCCGGCCCTTTTCCGAGACCCGGAATTCGTCGATCCAGTCCAGCAGACATTTGGCCCCCTGCCGGGCAGCCGTTTCAGCAACATCAAGTAATTCTGTTGAATTCAAAACGTATCCTTCCTTGAAACACCCGTAATCTCTCTGCGTGATGCATGAGCGTCTGTGTCCGTAATCAGTCTGATGCGCGGAAACAGATAACCAGAGAAAATCCCCCGGTCTGGTCTGGCTCTGCGGATCATAGCGATTCTCCAGATAAAGCTCATTTTAGGAATCAGGAATCGATGCGTGAACCGTTAACCTCATGAAATCAGAATTCTTTCACCTCTTCACTGAAACTTCAATTCGTCAGGCAGGTCCCGCTCCTCGCTGACAAACGGGCAACACTGACAACAGGTTACACAAAGTATTGGCGCTGAATGCAGACAGTCGGTTTCAGGAAAGCTGCTCTCCCCCCGGGTGAGAATCCCTGTCCCATCGCATTTTATTGATTGTGTCGGTAACAGGAATCGCTCGTATTCTCCCGATGCTGACGGATTTAATTCCCCCTGTTGCGTTTTGAAAACAGTGAATTGGCCGAGGACGCGTTTTTTTTCAGATTGAAAGTATCTGGAGGGAATCGTGAGGTATATTTTCAACACGTGCTGTCAGGTTCAGCATAAATTCACCAGACAACGTACCTGCCCTTATCGGCAGAACTTCCATCACCAGACAGATTGATTGAAAAGAACAGCAATGGATTTTCAGCTCACACAAACTTCACTGTATGTCATGGCGATCAGCGTGGGAATCTTTACGGTTATCGCTGCCATCACAGATTACAAAGCCAGAAAAATCTACAACGTTTTGACGGTTCCCTTCTTCGTATTAGGCATCATTTACCAGCTGGTCTTTAATGGCTGGGAAGGACTGATGTACGGCGGACTGGGTTTCCTGGCAGGTTTTGGCTCCTTCTTTCTGATCTGGATTGTCGGTAGTGGTGCTGCAGGCGACGTGAAAATGATGGGTGCACTCTCGATCTGGCTGGGCTTCAAAGCAACGATTGCCGTCATGATTGTCGGCACGCTGTTTGTATTGATCGGTTCATTTCTGGTTCTCTTCTGGAGTGTGGTCACACGCGGGGCGCGTAAGACTAAAGAAACCTACCTGGCAACCGGCAAGGCGTTGAAGAATAAAAAGAAATACAAACCGGAAACGATGGAACAGAAGCAGAAGCGAGGCCTGATGCCTTTCGCGCTGCCTGTTGTGCTGGCGACCTGGAGTGTCACCACTTGGATGGTGATCAAATCGGTCGTACTTTAAGCCGACAGCCTTCGAGAAACAAAACACCAGAATAACGGTTGAAAGCAATTCTGCGATGAAAGTCAAACGAGTTCAACATAATTCGAAACAGCCAGAACGCCGGGGGTTCCTGAGTATGGAACTCGCGCTGGTGCTGCCGATTTTCGGTATCGTGCTGTTCGCGTTAATCGAATTCACACTTTTGTTTTATGCGCGGGCGGACGTTGTTGAAGCCAGTCGCATCGGTGCCCGACTGGCCACAATGCCGGGCATCACCCAGGAGAATGTCAAACAGGAAGTATTAAAAATTCTGCCTCCCCAGTTGGGGCAAGGCGCGGTCATCCAGACGGAAATGGGAGCACATCCCGGTGACGTCGTGATGGTGGCTGTCAGTATCCCGATGAATCTGGCTTCACCGAATCTGTTGTGGCCTGTGGGATACGACATTAAGGGACAAAATTTGTACTCAGAAACAAGGATGATCAAAGAGTGATTCGTTACGCGAATCTGCTCTTGCCTTGTTGAAATGGAAATATTCGTAAAGCCCTCCGACGATTTAACAGGAGGGGAAACTGGAAGCCGGGCAACCGCTCTGCTTCACCAAGTTACGGGAGATTGATCCGGTGAAAAGCCTGACCCCTGCAAAGGTAACGCTGTTGATGTTTGGCGTCTTCGGCATTCTGATTGCAGCCTATATTGGAAAACGATTACTGGCGGGCAAAGAAGAAGCGCCGCCGGTTGCCACACGAAACATTCCCATGGCGATCAGTGAACTGGAACCAGGCACCCTGGTAACCGATGAGCATCTGGGTCTGGGTCCCATCGCTATCAAAAACCTGAAACCGGAAATGATGACTTCGAATCGTGTTATCGTTGGTCGTATCGTCAAGGAACGCATTCCTGCCGCGACCCCGATTTCCACGGGTCAGTTGTATCCGGCTGGTGAGACACCACCGATCCAGGTTGAACCTGGCATGCGGGCGATTTCCGTACCTCTGGAATCTTCAGTTGATCTGGTCGATGGGCTGATTAAACCGGGTGAGTACGTCGACGTTCACATGACGCCAACTGGCATGAATAATGACAAACGCTTGAATGGCGGGATGACCCTGACCCTGTTTAACGGCGTCCGGGTGATTGCCATCAACCGCAGCTACACGCAAAACAGCAGTTCCCAACGCGGTACGAATGTCACACTGGAACTGACCCCAGAGCAGGCTAATATCATGATCCTGGCACGCGACCGCGGTGAAATCACCATGAGTTACACGCCGGAAGGTAAAGGGGATGGAGGCGTTGCCGTCAGCAGTGCTGAGAAAGCAACCTTGTATGAAATCCTTGGATTGAAGACTCCGGAAAAGCCCAAAGAAGAAGAACCTCCCAAGCCCTTTGTTGTAGAAGGTTATTATGGTTCCACCCGCAGTGTGAATAAATTTGATCGAGATGGTCTTCGAATCGGCGACTACGACAGTTACCGTCGCGGCGGGTCGGGTGGATTTAACTCGGGTGGCTACCTGAATCCTCACTGGGGAAATGGTGGTGGCTATGACAGCGACAGTGGTTCCATCAGTGCCCCTGCCCGTCCTTCAAATTCAAACACTGACTCGAATGGACCAACGGCTCAAAACAATCCAAACTCCGGCTATCCTCAGGGTGGTCCGGGGGGACAGCCTGGTCCTTACGCCCGTTCATTTTCGTTTCCTCAAAACCAGACTGCAGGACGTTAAGGAATCAGGGATTTCATTCCCTGCGTCTGATTTCTGTTATTGAAGACTTAAGTTCAGAATCATGAAACGTGTCCAGAAAATTCCGTTCACAAAATCGCAAGCAATTGCACGCCGGGGGGTGATTACCCCTCTGGCTGCGATTGTACTGCTTGCCGTTATGACGGGCATTGCGCTGATTGTGAATCGGCTCTGGCTGGACGCGGCTTCGCTGGAAGTCACGACCTGCGTGGAGACAGCAGCACTGGCAGCCGGGCATGAAATGGTTTCCGATGAACTCCTGAAAGAAAAACCGGATTATAATCTGCTGATGGAACGGGCAGAAACGTCAGCCAATCAGGCTCTGAAACTGAACACCGTTGCCGGCCAGCAAATCGGAATCAATCTCACCAAAGGCGACAATCTGCTCTTCGGGAAGTTAGTTCCTGTTGAAGAGACAGGGTTGAGGAAGTTCCTGCAGACCGATCACGAGCCGCAGAGCATTCAGATTAAAACACTCAAATCCAGTCGACTGGCGAATCCGGTGGCGGATTTCATGTCGGACCTGACCCACACCGATCTGGGCAGCACCGGCGCACAAATCGAAGCAACACTGGACAATCACGTCGTGGGTGTCCGTCCTTTTGAGAATGTTCCTGTGCCCGCTTATCCCCTGGCGATTTTGAAAAATGACCCGACAGGAAAGCAGACCGAAACCTGGGAACTTCAGATCAATCAGAAACGCGGGAAAGACGAATATCGTTTCAACCCTGAAACGAAAACCGTCAGTCGCGGTTCGGACGGCATCCCGGAAATCATTCTGACCGGAAAACCACGCCGGGGAGAAATCACAGACGCCAACATGCAGCTTCTGGATTTTGGTTCTGATTTAAAATCGAAACCAATCGTTCGGCAGATCCTTTCAGGAATCACCAGAAACGATTTAAAACACTTTCACGGGGAACTGCTGTTCAACGGAAACCCGCTGCCCGTACATTGCAGTCCCGATTTTGAAAATGCGGAACAGGATGCGTTCGAGTCGATGACCGGACAGTGTCGCATCTGTTTTTTATATGACCAGGTCACCGCTTCCAGTCAGAAATATGACGGAACGGCAGACTGCACGAACCTGGTGGCAGGGCGAATCATGTCTGTTAAGAAAATTGAGAATCAGACAATCGAAATCATCCTGCAACCCGGAGTACTCACAACACGTACTGCGATTCTGGCGAAACCGGAATCAGATTCCTCTGCCAGCCAATCCAAACCGGATCTGAAACAGGCGGCAGACACATCAAAACCAGTTACCAATAAATACATTTACAAGCTTTATCTGACCCGTTAAGGGTGGAGAGTTCCATGGTATTACAGAGCGAAACAACCGTAGCCAATCCTAATGCTGATGCGAAAAAAGCCTTCCAGAGGCTCAAGACACAACTGCATCATCAGATGGTGGACGCCATCGACTTTTCCAAGGCGGGAGAACTGCCGGAAGAAGAGTTGCGTATCAAACTGCGTGGCCTGGCAGAGCATCTGTGTATGCAGCAGGACATTGCCCTTGATCAGTCAAACCGCGATATCATGGTTCGGGAAATCCTGGATGAAATTTACGGGTTTGGTCCTCTGGAACCGTTGATGAGTGACCCGGACATCAGCGATGTACTGGTCAACGGAGCCGACCGTGTGTTCGTCGAACGCAATGGTCTGCTGGAAGAGACCGACATCAGTTTTGCTGACGATGAACACTTACTGCAGTTGATCCATCGTCTGGTCGGGCGGGCCGGTCGTCGTATCGATGAAGTTTCTCCGATGGTCGACGCCAAACTTCCCGATGGCTCCCGTCTGAACGCGGTAATTCCTCCACTGGCATTAAAGGGCCCTACTCTTTCGATTCGTCGTTTTCGTACCCAGGCTCTGTTATTTGACGACATGGTCAAAAAAGGATCATTAGCGCCGGATATGGCCCGCTTTCTTGAGATGGCCGTTCACGGGCGTCTCAATATTCTGATCAGTGGTGGTACTGGTGCCGGTAAAACAACGTTGCTGAATAATTTGAGTCGTTACATTTCCAGCAAAGAACGTATTGTGACCATCGAACAGACGGCGGAGCTGCAGCTGCAGCAACCGGACGTCGTTTCCCTGGAAGCCCGTCCTTCCAACATCGAAGGTCAGGGGGAAATCAACCAGCGTGACCTGTTGAAGAACAGTCTGCGAATGCGTCCTGACCGTGTAATCGTCGGGGAATCCCGCGGTGGTGAGGTATTGGAAATGCTGCAGGCGATGAATACGGGTCACGATGGTTCGATGAGTACCGTACACGCCAACGATACCCGCGACGCGCTGGACCGTCTGGAACTGATGATCGCGTTATCAGGTGCCGAGCTTCCGAACTCGATTGCCCGGCGGTATATCGCTTCGGCGGTTCACCTGCTGGTCCACATCAGCCGTCTCCCTAACGGCGAGCGAAAAGTGATGCGTATCTCGGAACTGATCGGTTTTCAGAACGGCGAATACATGGTGGAAGACCTGTTTGTCTTTCGAATTACCGGCGTCGAGAAAAATGGTCACGTGCATGGTGCCTTCTATGCTACCGGCCATCATCCCGTCGCGATGAACTGGTTAACACAGACGAACTTCGACGACTGCGAAGCGCTGTTCCACGCCCGTGAACTGAAACTCACCGATAACAGTCAATCAGATCAACAGGATGGACAGGAGTAATCAATATGGCTACGGACACCGCAATTAATACGAAAAAACTGGAAGACTTTTCGGAGATTCTCCGCGATCAGGACCGGTACGCCGTCAGCGATTCAAAGCAGCTGGGAAACCGTTTGAACGGCGGCTTCGATGAATTGATCGTCCACTCCGGTGTTGAAGCCAATCCAGGGGTCATCCTGTTCCTCTGCCTGATCAGCTCCATGCTGGCTGGTGGCCTGATTTTCATTTTACAGGAAAATTTCCTTTCCACTTCAATTGCCTTTATGGTAGGTGGAATGGCGCCGATCGGATATCTGATCTTCAGCAGATCACGCCGTCAGAAAAAGATCAATGACCAGCTGTCCGATATGATTGACGAACTTGCGCGTGCCGCGAAAACGGGGCGCAGCCTGACACACTGTTTCATCAGTGTGGCTGAAAAAACACCGGCTCCTCTGGGAGATGAACTGCAGGAAGCATCGCGTCGTTTGCAGATGGGTGTTTCCATGAAGGCCGCTCTGGATGGCTTGTATGAGCGAACGGGCGTCGCGAGTCTGAACATTCTTTCGATGGCATTGATCGTCCATCAGGAAACCGGGGGGGACCTGGTGAAAGTTCTGGAACGTCTGGCACGAACCATTCGCGACCGTGTCTTGTTCCTGGGACGTCTGCGAACTGCGACTGCCGGTAGCCGTGCCACCGCGGTGCTGATGATTTTGCTGCCACCACTGATTTTAGGCTTCTTCATCTTACGGGACCCGACGTACCTGACGACTTTGATGGCATCTTCCTGGGGGCGTGGTGCAACGTTTACCGCTATCGCGCTACAGGTCATCGGCTCATTGTGGGTCTTGCGAGTTTTGAAAACCAGTCAACGTAGCTGATAACAAAGATTTATTAGAAACCTGCCAGTAACTGGCGAGGGTAATCCCATGTTTACACCAACAATTACCATTTCCATCTTCTACACGATCTGTGGTCTGATCATCTTATGGATGCTGTTTCGTATCATCCGTAAGCGGAACCCGAAGACGGAAGAACCCAGACGCGAGCAGCAGGAAGTAGAGGCTCAACCGGAACGTGCTTCTCTGACTCCCTCTACGATGTCTGCCAGTACGACTGCTGCGACCTGGGAACATCGTGAGCTGTTTTCTGAGATCAATACCAAAAAGCAGGCTGCGACTACCTTACCTCCCATCGAAGCCGGTGATGTGCCGTCCATGGGTGGTGATGATTACATCTTCGGCTCGGCGACTCCCGCTCTGGCTGAGATGATGCCCGAGTCAGAAGAGCGTCGTGCGAAAACGAAAAAAGAATTACAGGCAGCAGGTTACTACCAGCCTCACGCGTTACATAATTTCTCAGCAATCCGCTTCGTTTCCATCATGGGAACGCTGCTGTTGTTTGCTGTTGTATTACTGCTTGCTCCCGAACGTTTTGAAATCCCGATTCTGGTAGCCATGCTCATCGTGCCGATCCTGGTCTGGGCGGTCCCGTTCCTGGTTGTCACCGGTAAAGCATCTGACCGTAGAAGTGAAATCGAACAGGGGATCCCCGACATGCTGGACATGCTTAACATGTGTGTGTCTCAGGGGATGACGGTACCACATGCCTTAAAGAAAATCATCCGCGAACTGGCCAAAGTTTATCCGGCACTGGCCCATGAATTGAAAATCGTGATTGAACAATCTTCGATCGGAACCTTCTCGCAGGCACTTGCCAACTTCAGCAAACGTATCGACGTACCGGAAGTGCACTCCTTCGCCGCACTGCTGATCCAGACAGATCAGATGGGTACGAACGTGACTTCAGCCCTGCAGGAATACAGTGATAACATGCGAGAAAGTCTGTCACAGCGGGCTGATGAAAAAGCCAACAAAGCGACATTTAAACTGCTGTTCCCCACGGTACTCTGTCTGATGCCGGCAATTTACATCTTTCTGCTTGGTCCCGCGATTGTGGAACTCTCCGACTTCTTCCATTCCGGAGGTCGCGACAGCTTGAACAGTACCACCGATATGTTCCAGCAAGTTGGTGGCCCTTAATTTCAGGCAGACAGTCTCTTTACTTAAAAACATCCTGACAACTTATGCTGTCAGGATGTTTTATTTTTTGCAGACTGTTTTTCCAGGAATCAGACTTGAGGCAGTTCCCATTCGGATCGATACTCACGACCGAGAAGTGCATTGGCCTGTTCGTTACCGACAATCTGATTGAGTCGGGTATCAAACTGAATTTCCTGCCCGGCACGAAACGCCACATTTCCCAGATGGCACAGAGCGCTGGAGATATGACCAATCTCAATATCTGAAGTCGGCGTTTTGCGGGTTTTGATACAATCGATGAAGTTTCGATGGTGGGTTGTCGCCTGGTCGCTGGTCCCGGAAGTAGCTGCGTCTTTCTGGTCATAGACTTTCCAGCCGCCACGATCGACGACCAGCGTGCCCTTATCCCCATAAAATGCAGCCGCGGCATTTCGTCCTTCCATACCATGCGTACTCCAGAGACGATGTTCCCAGACAATCGTTTTGTCGGCATAGTTGTATTGAACGACCTGGGTGTCCGGTGTTTCCTGATCATCGTTGAAGAAATATTTTCCCCCTGACGCAGAGATTCGCTCAGGCAGATCAACTCCCAGTCCCCAGCGGGCAATGTCCAGCATGTGAACGCCCCAGTTCCCCATTTCACCGGTCCCGTAATCCCAGAACCAGTGCCAGTTATAGTGAAAGCGATTCGGGTTAAAGGGACGACTGGCGGCGGGACCCAGCCAGAGATCATAATTCACGCCGGCAGGGACGGTGGTATTTTTCTTTTTACCGATGGGCTTGCGACGATGAATGATCCAGGCCTTCGCCAGTTTGACTTCCCCCAGTTTTCCACTCTGAACAAAATCGACGGCGGACTGAAAGTGGGAGCCACTGCGTTGATGAATGCCGGATTGAACGACGCGCTGGTGTTTCCTCGCCGCTTCAATAATTTTCAGACCTTCGTTGAGATTATGGGAAACCGGTTTTTCCACATAGACATCTTTTCCCGCCTGGCAGGCCATAATTGCCATGAGTGCATGCCAGTGATCAGGGGTCGCGATGACCACCCCGTCAATCTCCGGGTCATCCAGAATGCGGCGGAAATCGGTGATGAACTCGGGAGCGACTCCCTGCCCTTTTTCAATCGACTTGATTGCCGCGGGTGCGACCGATTCATCGACATCACAAATGGTCTTAACACGTACATCCGGGAATTCGGCCATGCTGGAAGTCAGGAATTTCCCTTGTCCGCGAACGCCGATCCCCGCCAGTACAACCCGTTCGTTAGGCGAAGATTCAGCGCGTGCAAGATTACTTGCCAGGCCCACCACTCCGGCTGCCATCCCCGCTGCATTGCGTGCACTACGATCCAGAAACTGTCTGCGATTGACGTCCCGTTTCAGAAATTCTTCTACGTCCACTTAAAACCTCTTGTGTTAACTCCCTGTGAAATGGGAACTTTTGAAATTGTTCCCAATCATGGATTTATTCTCAACAACTCAATGTCTATTATAACAGATAACAGTACTGAATATATCCTGTCATTCTACATACATTACGCATTTCTGTCACATTTTATGAGTACCAATCCCTAAAGTTGAGTACCGTTGACCGTCGTTTCCGATGGATTTCCGGTTCAGTGAATGGAATGTATCTGGAGCGCTTTCAACAGTCGTTATGTTAATCCAATAAAGAACTTGCAGCATGCCGATTAAATTTCGATGCCAACATTGCGATCAATTGATGGGGATCTCGCGTTCCAAAGCGGGAGAGGTGGTCGATTGTCCTACCTGTGGATTATCCGTCCGTGTCCCCGGACTGGACGGCGAAGTCGCACCGATTCCACAACCGCGGCTCGATCTGAAAGACGCAGAACTCGCCAACGCTCTGGATGAGCTGGCAGCGATCGGCGCCAATGTCACGCTCGACAAACAGAAGATTTCTGAGCCGAAACAGGAGTCACTGTCTCCGTCAGCCCCGGCACAAATTTCAGAGCGCAACGCGATTCCGGAGGAAGCATTCAAAGCGATTCCGGTGAGATCAATCCCCGCCTCTGAGCCTTCACGGCAGTTGGAACCGGTTCATGTATCAACGGCACCAGAGAATCAGGTGGTGCCCGTCAGCCAGTTACCAGCGGAATCTGCAGATCAGAGCGAAGTCGACCATGCAGAGGAGCTCTCGAATCTGGCAAGCCTCGCGCAGAAACGGGCAGCAGGAGTGCTGGCAGAAAAGAAGAAGAACAGGCTGAAACGCTCCGCCCGGTTTGAGTTACCAACCATCACCTGGGTGATTCTCCTGATCACGTTTGGCGCGCTGACATTCTCCATCGGCTTACTGATCGGGCGGAATGTGCTGTAATCTCGATGACCGCTGATTCTCTTCCACACAGAATCAAAGCAGTTCTTTTACATTCTCGGGAGGACGTCCGAGCACGGCTTGCCTGCCTTTCACCACAATCGGGCGTTCAATCAATTTGGGATGCGCGATCATCAGTTCAATCGCTGCCTCCCGTGAGAGTTCTTTCTCTGCCAGCTTCAGTTCCTTATAGATGTCTTCCCCCTTCCGCATTAAATCGCGGGGTTCCATCTTCAGCTTCTTTAACAGCGAATCCAGTTCCGTCGCAGTCGGCGGTGTTTTCAGATATTCGATCACCTGCGGTTCCTGTCCGGATTCCTGGATTAAAGCCAGAGTCTGTCGGCTCTTGCCACAACGGGGATTATGATAGATTGTGATCATGGTTTTTCTTTTTCAATTCCTTAAGCTGGCTGGCAAACTCTGCGACCACTTCCGGAGACTGCAGATACACATCGGCAACATCCCAGCGATCAACGGGCTTGTGATACAGCTCACTTTTCTGTGAATCATCAGACAATTCCGCTTCTTCCGTCTCCTGCTGGTCCTGAGACTCCAGATAATAATATTCGCTGGTTCGAATTGCTAACGTAGCATCGTCGGCTGCAAAGACAGGCGATTCTATTGCCTCCCGTGCCCCCTCCAGCAATGACAGCAAATCGGTTCCGCGATAAGACCCATGTTCTGGTTTGACGTTCCACCAGGAAAGCAGCGAGACAGGTAGATCGGCAGGTTGTGTCAGAAACTGGCGTCGGCTGCCGGACTGTTCGGTTTCGGATCGGAAGATCATCAACGGTATGTGGGTTGATTCTTCCAGCATCCCTGCCATTTCAGACTCTCTTACCGGGCCCAGCAGAGAATTTCCCCCGCGCGCCGCCGTCACGATCAGCAGAAAGGAATGCGATTCAGCATATTCCAGCAGTCGATCCAGGAAACGACCAAACCACTGATCCAGCAGCGTGACATAACCGGCGTAGACCACCCGCGCCATCTGGCGCTCCTGCTCATCCAGCTCCGACCATTCTTCCGGACTGGTAAACAGTTCTGCGACGGCGGAAACCAGTTCCTGCCAGTCTTCTTCCTCCAGGTCTGATTCTGATTCATCCTCCTCGGGAAGATCATCAAAGTCCTGAAGCGTCTCTTCTGAAACGTCATCAGGTACATCCTGATCGAGCACTTCATCCAGATACAGGGTCGCAAAAAATTCGGGAGCCAGCGGCATTGCGGGAACTCCTTCCGAGCGAATCCAGATCAGTTGATCGCGCGACTCTTCCATCCACCCGGGCAAACGATCGACGGCAGCCTGCATCAGTTTCGCCACAGGCGTCTGGACTTCGCTGTCCTGATAATCGTTACTTCCTGTGATCGTATCGACGTGGTCAAAACGGGAGAAGTAAGGCTCTTGCGCTCTATGTACAGCATTCCGTCCCGAACCGGAATCCATTTCCAGTAGCAGCGAAGTGTCAATCCCCTGGTGTTTCAATTCCGAAAGGAAACAGTGAGGCTTCTGGCTGTCCGATTGAAAGGCACGGGGAACTGTCTGCCCGGTCCACCAGGGAAACGAGTTCTCAGTTGTAGCAAGATCGTTCGCATAATGCTGATCAAACAGAACAGACAGAGACGCCAGTCGATCCAGGTTGGGTGTCTCGATCCATTGATGTCCGTAGCAGCCCAGCATACACGCGGGTAACTCTTCAAAACTGACAACAAACGCTTTTTTCATGTGAGCTATGGTCTTAAGTTATGATGAAAAAGATTCAACCCAGTTTCGACAGCGTGTGACATACGCAAAGGCGTCGTCAGCGGTCACGATGCCTTCTGCCTGATGAATTGTCATAAATCCCTGGTAATCGACTGCCTGCAAACCGGAGAAGACCTCAGCAAAATCAATTCCCTGGCCGGACTCATCCCAGTAGGGAAGTAATCGAAAAGGCCGGTCTCCCAGACACCAGGTTTCCAGATGATCGGGACCATCGTCGGTGATCACAAGATTCTGAACGTACGCGTTTTTGAGCCAGGGAAGAATTTCCTGAATCGCTTCTTTGCCGTATTTCTGGCCACACATTAACAGGCTCGCCGGTTCATAGATCAACCCGAAATTGGGGCGATTGATCTGCTTCAGAACTTCAATCGATTTGTCCAGCTCTTCGAACAGGCAGGCGGGATGGAACTGGTGCACGAGCTGAATACCCCGCTCCGCCGCCAGGTCACAGGCCTGTTGTGCATACGGAATATCGTCACTCGTTTTGAGACAGACTCGTACGAGTTGACTGCCCAGAACTTCCGCCACATGCAGCGAAGGTTCTATATCACGTAATGCCAGCGGTGCTTCAGAGTTGTTCTGGGGAATATTCAGATCAGCTGTCACCATCGAAACGACGAGCCCTGCCTGATCCACGATGCCGCGAATCTCTTCCAGTTCCGCCTGTGAACTTTGGACGCCGGCAACACTGGCCCGCATACAGAGTGCAGAATAGCCAGCTCTGGCGGCAATCTCTGCGACCTGGGGAAAGGGAATATTTAATTTTGTCTTACAGGCTGCTTCAGCGATCCGCACTGAAAGTGATAGCTTCATCGAGTTTCCTTCAACTGATTATTGATCTGCTCCCGAGGGATCAACCTGAACGCGACGTGACACGACGGGAATCGGAAATTTACCGGCTGCCCAGGCTTCTGCTTTTTCACTCCCCGGATAAGCAGAATCCACCTCAACATGATAGGTACGCCAGCGGCCTCCGGTGGCACCTCGCATGATCTTACTGGCATTCTGAGGCTTCAGTTTTATTTTTCGGCGAATCCCCACATCTGGCAGATACCATTCCGCATACGTTCCCGCATCGGTCAGCACGGTGATATGAAATGTCATCGGACGAAAAGGCGAAATATTCTGCAGCCAGCCCTCAATTCGTGGAGGCAGAGCTGGAGAATACGATACCGCCGTCATTTTCACAATGGCCATCTCCTGTTTGTGTTTTTCCAGATGCACATATTTATCGTCGAGTGGCGGCAATTTGATCTTCTCTTTGAGAATCGATTCAATCAGTTGCACTTTAAATTTCAGCTGCAGTTCCTCCGGGCGGACTTTGAGAATCTCGACAAATTCTTTGTACTGATCCTTCGGAGAAATTTCCGCGAACGGTTCTTTCGTAGAAAGATTTTGTACATATTTGAGATATTCATTCGGATGTTCCGTCACCAGCATCCAGTGCAGACCCCAGGCATGCACATAGGCGTCACCGGAAAGCACACTCCCCCCGAAGACCCCATCCAAGGCCACGACTTCCCCCCAGTTCAGCAACTTGGCAACACCGGACATCAAAGCATAGTGCGTATTGATTCGATCCGGGCTGACGTTAATCCGGTCTCCTTTTCCTTCAAAACCGGTCGCGATGCCTTCCATAAACCAGGTCGGCACCGGAGCAAAACGTTTGACAACGCCGCGGTTAATCGTCTGCAGGTGAATCGCTTCATGCAAAGGCGTCTCGAAGGAACTGCACTCACTCATTCTGAGGATCAGGTTGTTCGACACATGAGAATAATACGCCAGGATATTTTCGACGCCATCCCCCAACCCCGTCGTCTCTTTCGCGAACGATTCAAAATCAGCGTCCGATTCGAAGATCAGCATCGCCATTGGAAACTCGTAGTCCGCCAGTTCGATTCCCATTTTCCGGGAGTAAGTTTCAAAGATGACATCCACGTTCCGCATGAACCGCCCTGCTTTTTCCAGGAACGTTTTGACACGGAGTTCCGTACGGTCCGAACCATCCAGGGGCGCCGCCAGCACAACACCTACCAGAAACGGACTCTCGAGATGGAAGCGAAATTTCTCTTTGCCGAATTTCTTCGTCAGGTCTTCCGACATCTGTTCGACGGTCAGCGGTTTTGGTGCCGCTTTGAGTTCGCGTTTTTGAATTTTCCCCTGGGGAACCAGCACTATCGAACCATCCGGTTTTAACAGTCCGTGCATCATCTCACCACGGCGTTTGCCGGATCCGTACAACGATGCTTCAAGAGTGACGGTTTTGCCCGACTCATCGACGTAAGTAAAAATATCAGCCTGCAGATCCGGGCTGCAGAGTGAGAGAGATACTGTGATAACAAACAGGCTGAGAAACTGCCTGGTAATAATGTTATGCATAGGGCACCTTGATGCTTTCTGATGCGACTTTGATTCAAAGTCAGTCTGCATTTGCGGGAACGAGCTGGAGCGCATCGACAATGACATGCCCTTTCGTCCCCTGGTTCGTCACACGCAGCACTTCCCTTTTCCCCTGCTCGAACGGGAACCGTCCCAGCAGATGGTATTTCCCCTGATTGGGTTGCTGCTTCTGATTGACCAGGATCTCTTTGGTGCCTGTAGAACTGGTCACAATATAGGGTGTATTAATTGAACGATTGGAACCGGGAGCGTAATAGACGCGGACTTCATACAGACCACTCTGCGGGATGTCTGCGGTGAAGGAAATTTCCCGTTCCCCTTTATCGGCATCGCCATCATGCTGATAGCCTTGCCCGACGTAAGGAGCGCTGGCGGAACTGCTTTTCCAGCCCAGGCTGCGTTTCGCATCGCGATCGTCGACAACGATGCCTTTCAGAGAACTGGTACGGATCGGCGGTTCCCGGCGGGGTCCGTCCCAGATGAGGATCTGCCTGTCTTCGAGTAATTTTTTTCGCAGTGGTGCATAGTCAATATCCTGCACTGCCTGACCGGCATCAATCGACTGGCAGGCCGCGGTCGCTGCGGACTGACCTAACACCATAAAGACCGGTTCCATACGAATTGAACCATAGGCGATATGAGAGGCTGCCATCGCAACTGGTACCATCAGGTTTTCACATTCTTCTTTTTTGGGACGAATCGACCGGTAAGAAATCGGATAAGGGTTTGGCACTCCCACCTGCACATCACCTTCGTTCAACGTTTTTCCATCGATGGCGTAGCGCTGCTGGTTGTGAGAATCCATTGTGTAAGCTGCCAGACCGATACTGTCTTCCGCGACCAGTTCCGAAATACAGTTCTTTTCCGTCATGACATATTCGGAGATCAGGCGGCGGGCTTCGCGAATGTACAACTGGAACGGCCAGCCTGCAGTATCCTGAAATTCATCTTTGGCCGGCTTCCAGGTCTGGAACTGCTTTCGCACTTCAGCGGGAACACGCGGATTGTTTGCCAGCGTCCACATGAGCCCCTGCTGATAAGTCAGATGTTCCTGAATGATCTCTGCCCGTTTTTGATAGTCGGCGTCGGGATATTCGTAGTTCATCCCGATATTGTCGGTGGAGATCGCAAAATTATTATTCGTGTCTGTTTTGCGGTTCGGCATCAGAACCGGATTCCAGGGCACCCGTAAATCGCCGGCTTCAAAGTTTCGCAACAGCAGTTCATAATGCAGTGGATCATAATTGTCGGGCTTCACCCATTCCCGTTGATTCTCGGGTACGTCCGTCGTACACATCCGAAAACAGTAGGCCTGCACGCGATGATCGCCGTCGCCGTCTTTGCCTCCCGGTCCTTCCTGCTGCACGCCTGGCAACAAACCACTACTCTTATCGCCGGGCACCACATAGGGATCGACCGGCTTGATGAACTGGTGAGAGACCGCATTGCGAGTCTGAATTCCATTCAACGTTTCACCGTAAGTCGCATTCGCTTCTCGCCCCACATGGTAGGAGACACCGGCCACTGCCATCAGATCCCCTTCATAGGTCGCATCGATAAACACTTTCCCGGAAATAACGAGGCCACTCTCCATCTTGATCGAAGTAATTCGTGCCTGTTCTTTTTTCACGCCCTGCTTCAGATCCAGACGCTGCTGTTTCAGAACGGGGATGGCCTGTTCGCCGAGCATTTTTTCAAACGTTGCTTCTGCGACATGTGGCTCGAAAGTCCACATCTCTTTTTCAGCCCCTTTGCTGTATCGATTTTTGTAGTCCCCCTTTTTCTGATATTCCCAGGAGGAGTCCAGGCTGTAATAGTTGCCCAGTCGTCGATAAAATTCACGCGCGATGCCGCCAATCGCCGCCTTATTCCCGATGTCGGTGGCCCCCAGTCCCCCTGAAGAGAGACCGCCCAGATGCGTTCCCGGTTCGATCAGCAGCACGCTTTTCCCCATACGGTCTGCCTGAAGTGCTGCGGCGATGCCCCCGGACGTTCCGCCATAGACGACCACGTCATAGCTGGATTTGAGCTGTTCCGGTTTGATTTCCTGTGCCTGAGAGAAAGTTGAAATCCCCACCCAGGAAATCAGAATTAACGCAAATCGGATTATTTTCGTAGAAACAGGCAGCATGCAGACGACCTTCTCACTCGGCTGGTGTGGACAAATCAAATATTATTCGTTAGCGGACATGTTTACACAGGCCCGTTTCGTCCATCATAATCATTACGGTGGAATATCTAAACAGGCTTACGGCAATTCTGAATTTATGTCGGACTTAAATTGTTAAATATGTGAGCAATACCATTTAGGACGATTTCACCATATAATTGTAACCGTCTCTTTTATGAAACCATCCCAGGCGCGCCGTTCCCTACCAACTCCAATCCCCAGCAGGCTGACATGAGTTTTGATTTCCTTAATCCGATGATGCTGCTCGGTTTACTGGGAATTTCACTGCCTGTGCTCGTGCATCTGCTCAGTCGTAAAAAATACGATGTGGTGCAATGGGGGGCAATGCAGTTTCTGGAACTGGGACGCCGCACGCGACGCCGGATTCGGCTGGAAGGCTGGTTGCTGCTGGCGATGCGGATGCTGTTGATTGCATTGATTGCCCTCGCGTTATCCCGCCCCTGGGTTTCCGGCGGATTTTTATCGAAATTTATTTCTACGCAATCCCGTGATGTCGTCTTCGTGATCGACGGTTCCTACAGCATGGGCTGGGAAGGCGAAGCAGAAACGCCGCATGCCGCTGCCATCCAATGGGTGCACCGCTTTTTAGAAGAACTGAACCCCGGCGATACCATCACCCTGATTGATGCCCGCGACCAGCCCCGATTGATTACCGAGTCCCCCACATCCCAGTTTGATGTCGTCCGCGAGAAATTAAATCAGCTGCCTCCCCCTGCCGGTTCCTCCAATCTGGCAAATTCCATTTCCAAAGCCATTCAGACACTCAGTAAAACTTCCAATCTGGAACGGGAAGTCATCGTACTGACAGACGACCAGGCCTTCTGCTGGACACCGGAAGATTCTATCTTGTGGGCCCAGGTCAATGACCTGCTGCAGCAGTCTGCAGTCCCCGTTGACCTGTGGGCCACCAACGTCGCCGGCGAAAAGAATGAGGGACTGCTCACCAATCGCAAAGTAGAACAGCTTTCTGTCTCTCGCGAAGTCTGTGTAAAAAATCTGCCCGTCCGAATTTCGACGACCATTCGTTATGACGGACCGGAGGAGAATCTGATCTGCCCGGTTTACTTTGAAGTCGACGGACAACAGCTGCCGGAAAAAACCCAATCGGTGAAAATCGAAAATCATGGCGAGACCGCCGTCGAGTTTCAACATCGCTTTGAAGATGAAGGGACTCACATTGTCAGCATCGTCGTCGATCCCGACCCGTTGCCCGGCGATGATCGGTCTGATGCTGCCCTGCATGTTACCAGTGCTTTACCCGTCCTGCTGGTAGACGGCACCCCCAGTTTTGACCCGACCCGCAGCGAAGTCTTTTTTGCCAACCTGGCATTGATGGCGCCTGCGAACCGGACCCCCTGGATTCAGACCACCGTCATTGAGAAAAGTCAGCTCAATGCGGATATCCTGAAAAATCAGGCTGTCGTCGTACTCGCGAATGTGGATACCCTCTCGGAAACACAGGCAGGCGCTTTAATCGATTTTGTCAATCACCAGGGGGGAGGCGTATTGATCGCGCTGGGTGATCAGATCAACGCCGACGATTACCAGCGACTGCTGTTCCACGATAAAGCGTTGATTCCGGTGGAGCTGAAGTCCCGGGAATCCAATCCGGGAGCTGAATTCGGGAACCTGACACAGATTCGTTCCGACAGCCTGCAGAGTCCGTGGCTCAATCGCTTTCGCGGCGAGTACGCCAATGGACTGACGTCGGCCCGGTTCAGTGACTGGTGGGATACCTCAGCCATCACACAATCCGATCAGCCTGAAGAGGAACAGCAAGGTGAGAAAAGCGACCCGAAAACACCGGTGGAACTGGCAACGTTGAGTAATAATTCCCCCTTCATGCTGATGATGAACCATGAACGGGGACGTGTGCTGCTGCTGACCTCTTCCCTCGATGCGGACTGGAACAACCTGCCGGCAAAACCCGATTACGTCCCTTTTCTGCATGAGGCGGTCTTTGAACTGTCTTCAGGTCGCGTCTATCGAAACCTGCAGACAGACGAACCCATCGTGGTTCCGGTCCCTGCAAAGACCACGGTAGAACAGATCGAATTTCTCGACCCGAACGGCAAAGCGATTACCGGCATGATCGAAGCAGATCCTGCTGCTAACGCGGCCACGTTTCAGTCTCAGAATACCTCTCTGCCCGGCATCTACAGCCTGTCTCCCAAGCCAGGTGTGCAGACCGATCTCAAAGCAGATCGTTTTGTGGTGAACTTCGACCGGAGTGAATCCGACCTGACGCCATTAAGTGAAGCACAACAGAAAACACTGACGGATGAATCACACCTGACATTTTTCAAGACCCTCGACGAATTGAAACAGGCCATGTTTTCGGATGTTTCCGAAACCGAATTCTGGCGGGTCCTGTTACTGATTTTCCTGCTGTTGATGGTAGGAGAAATGTTTCTGACCAGAAGACTGGTTCAAGGAGGCCATTCCACTCTTCCCGAACAGAACGAAACATGATGCAGCTAACTTATACAGAGATGACGGATTGAAATGATTGAAAGGCACTTTCAGTTTAACGGCTTCGAATGGAGCGGATGGACGATTTTCAGCGTCTGTGCCGTCGTGGCGGCGCTCGTCTCCATCGTCATGCTGTTCCGTTATGAACGTCGCCTGGTCTCATCCTCGATTGGTAACGTACTTATCTCGCTGCGCATTGCCGCTCTGATTCTGATCCTGCTCACCTTTCTGGAACCGGTGCTGACCTGGTCATTCAATGTGAATAAAACCGGCCGGTTGATTGTCGCCGTAGATGTGTCAGACAGTATGAATACCCAGGATCGTCACGCCAGCGATCTGGAAAAACTGAGACTGGCACGCGCGTTGAAAATGATTGGCAATGATCAGGTCAACAGCCGTCTGGATCGCTGGGAAGCTGCTTATGCAGCCGACCAGGAACCGCCGTGGGTGGATGAAGATGAAACGGCCAACCCGCAAAAACGGGAAGAACTGGCGGCCAGCCGGAAAGAGAATCTGACAGCGATTTTTGCCGACATTGATCAGATGTCGCGCAAGGAAATTGCGCAAAAACTGCTGTTAAATCCGGCTAATCCGATCCTGGAAAAACTTCAGGAACGGGGACAGGTCGATGTGGTCCTGTTTGCCGGCGATGCTGTCACTACAGATCAGACCACACTGGAGAAGTCGTTGAAAGAAGTTCCCGATAAAGTACATATGGAACTTTCCAATCTGACACAGGCATTGAAAAACACAGGCAGCGGAGCAGAAACCGGAGAGGCACCGATCGCAGGCTACATCCTGTTGACGGACGGGCGAGATAACAGCCAGTTGAATCCCGTCACCATGGCCGCACAGCTGGGGCAGATGAAAGTCCCCATTTATCCGGTGGTAGTGGGCACCGATCACGAGCCGAAAGACATTTCCATTGCTAACCTGGATTACCCGCAGACGGCATTCAAGGATGACCGCCCCCTGCTGAAGGCCCGTATTGGAACCAATGGGTATGAAGGCCAGGAAATCAGTGTGATCCTGAAACAGGGTGACCAGGAACTGGCGATAAAGCGTTTTACGTCTCAGGGAATCAGCAAGCTGCTGGAATTTGAACTGGATTCGGACAAGCTGGGTCGGCAGGAATTCACACTGGAAACCGAAGTCCTGCCAGGCGAAACGCGTGACGACAATAACGACAAAAAGTTTGCCATTAACATCGTGGACGATAAATCACACGTACTGCTGGTCGAAGAAACCGCGCGCTGGGAATATCGATTTCTGCATCATGCACTGGAGCGTGATAAACGGATCGCCTTGGAACAGGTTCTGTTCGAACAGCCTTACATGGGATTGCTGCCGCAACCGTTTTTTCCCAATCAACTCAAAATTAATGTGCCGGTGGCAAAACCGAATGAGGATCCGGGCTCGAAACCTCATCCGTTTGCCGATCAGGATCTGATTATCATCGGAGATGTCTCGCCGGAGCATCTGGAAGAAGAAAACTGGAAGCATATCCAGACGTTTGTCGGCGATCAGGGGGGGACCCTGGTTCTGCTGGCAGGAAAAAAATACATGCCTCTGGGACATCGTTCTCCCACGTTGAACGAACTGCTGCCTTTGAAATCTCCTAAAGTCATTGACTGGAACCAGGCGAATTTCAAAGTTCCTCCCGGCGAACGGGGCATGCGGCTGCGACTGACGCCGGAAGGGGAAGCGGAACCGCTGCTGCAGTTTGATGCCAATGCGGAAATCAACCGCGATATCTGGCAGGAACTGCCGGGACATCTCTGGTTTCTGCAAGGCGAACTGAAACCGGGGGCAACCGTGCTCGCGTATGGGATCTCCCCGTTCAATGCCCCCCCCAATGAAAAAACGGACGGCGTCATCATCCATCGTCAATATGGTGCCGGACAGGTCGTCTGGATTGGAATCGACAGCACCTGGCGCTGGCGGTTTCGCGTGGGTGATCGCTACCACCACCGTTTCTGGGGACAACTGGCCCGCTGGGCGGCGAAGAATAAAGCAGCCGCTGGAAACGAATTCGTCAAATTCAGCTTAACCAAAACGGACATTGATGCGGGTGAAATCACCACAGCCAGCGCCCGCTGGACCCAGGAATACCGAGATCAGTTCCCGGAAGTCAAATCGACGGTCTCGATTGTGAGAGCATCGGAACCAGAAAAGGTGATTGCCTCACTGGAACTGCTCAATCAAAAAAATCAGCCCCTGCTGCAGGAAGCCAATCTGCCTGCCCTGTCCGAAGGGGAATACCTGTTGAAACTGCAGACGACGCCCCCCATCGCGGGCGAAAAAGAAATCACGACCCCGCTGTTTGTTCATGGCGTCAAAACGATTGAACTGGGCAATCTGACCTCGAATCCGCAACTGCTGACAGAAATGGCAGAATCGAGCGGGGGTAAGCTGCTGACGCCGCAGACAATCAACGAACTCATGGAATTACTCCCTTCTCTCAAGCAGGAAACGACAAAACAGGATGAAATTTCGGTCTGGGACCACTGGTTTTTCCTGATTCTGATCATGGGTATCCTCACAGTAGAATGGGCTATCCGTAAATTGAACGGATTACCTTGAACCAGCTGCCAGGTTTTTGGCTCTGAATCCGTTTTTTTATCCCTATTTCAACCTGGATCTTGTTACAATATCAGGGGGCGAGGTCTGCGCTATGAAGGCTCTTGACCCGGGTGCCTGCAAAACAAAGTGTGCTCGCTGAAACAGATTCCTCAATCACTTCCTGCTGAGATAAGCTATGGATGGTCAGTTAGATCAATTTGTGAACGAATTGAAACGGCAATTGAACCAGCTTGATCGCCGGATTCGCTCCCTGGCGCTGTTACGCGGACTGGGTCTGGTGATCCTTGTACTGGTCTGTCTGATTACGCTGCAGATCAGTATCGACTTTGTCTTTTCGCTCGACTCCACTGCCCGCATTATCATGAGTTCAATCTCACTGGCTGTGCTGACGGGATGTCTCTGGTTTGGAATCCTGCGGCGGGTCATGCAAAAACGCACCCCGGTCGAACTGGCCGCGATTGTGGAAGAGTCACAATCCTCGCTGAATGAACGACTGACCTCAGTTCTGGAACTGGCTACCGCCCAGAATGAAACCAGTTCCGTCATGATGCGGGAACGACTGGCACGTGAGACCATCGCCTCTCTGACCACATTTAATATCACCGATTCGGTTCCTTCGGATCGCGCCATGCGATTTATCATGAGTGCCGGCATCGCCATTCTGATTTTTATTACGCCCCTGCTGTTCTGGCCCGACGCATACCGACTGCTGCTCTCGCGGAGCGTGATCCCGTGGGGGAACTTCGCGACAGTGAGTTCTCTTTATTTCGAAGTCCAGCCCGGTGATGAAACCATCGCTCGCGGAACCGATCTGAAAATTGTAGCGGAACCTCACTGGCATACCAAAAAACCAGGACAGATCAATGAGGTCTGGATCGAATGGAAAGACAGCGCCGGCAAATCAAACGCACGCCGCATGGATCTGGATCAGGAAACCGGTTTTTATCTGACGCAGTTTCCGCGTCTTCTCAGCGGATTCCAGTACACGATTTCATCCGATCGCAGTCGCTCAAAGCAATATACGATTGAAATTGCGGAACCGCCTTCGATTACCGAAACGCTGCTGACAGTCAATTCTCCCGGCTACACTCAGAAACTAACAGAGCAACTGACCGTCCTCCCCAGCGAGCTCCGCGTCATCGAACAGAGCCGCCTGGATTTCAAATTGAAATTTGACCGTCCTGTCACTGCTGTCACTCTTGAACAACAGAGCTACGCATCGGGCACAGAAGAGCGGCACCCCGTGGAACAGAAAGCGTTTTCCATCAGCGAAGACCAGTTATCTGCAGAACTCTCGCTTCCGGTTCACAAAAACAGCTTTCTGTATCACCTCAAACTGGAAAGTCTGGAGGGGAAACTGACGACTCAGACCTCAGAGCATCTGGTGAAGGTCATTCCAGACCGGGCTCCTGAAATTGAACTTTCCCTCTACAATCAGGCGGAATTCATTAAACCTACGGACGGATTAAAGGTACCTGTAAAAGTACTGGATGACTTTTCGGTCGCTGAACTGGAAATCCATGTCCAGAAACTGGACGAGAAAGCCACTGTGGTCAAGGTTCCCGCACAACTGCTGGGTAAGCCTGCAATTGAATACGAGTTTGAAATCGATCTGGAAGGGCTGCGTGCACAACAGGGCGATATCTATACCTATCGTGTGCGGGCAGCTGACAATCGGGAAATTCCGGAACCCAATATCGTCTGGACCACTCCACGCGTTTTTGGAATTGATCAGAATGCAGACCAGCAGCTCTCCGCGGGCGTTGTCTCTCGTCAGGAAAAACTGCGGGATGAGCTGCAGAAAATTCAACAGGAATACAAAGAACACAAAAATCAGGTCGACCAGAAAATTGCAGAGCTGAAAAAAGCCAAAGAAAAAGAAGCTCTGAAAGCGGCCGATCAGGAACAACTGCAGGAATTGAGTAATCAGGAACGCAAGCTGGCTCAAAAGCTGGAAAACCTTGCCAACGAATTTCTACAGCTTCCCCTGTATCAGAAACTGGCAGCGCAGACACAGGAAGTGGCGCGAACTGACTTCGTGAAAAATCATGACACGCTGAAATCAACCGCAGACGCCGAAGATATCAAACAGGCCCAAAACGAACTGAAGCCGGTCCCCAAAGCCATGCAGGGGACCGAACAGAAGCTCGATCAGCTGGCCCGTCAGTATGATAAACTCGTCGAACTGGAAAATGATCTGTTAAATCTGAATCGACTGGCGGATGAAACCAATCATCTGGCCGAAGATCTGCTGGCCTTCAACGACAAACTGGAATCGACGAAGCCACAGTCACAGGAAAACAAAGACGGCACACAACAGGCGACTGAAAAATCGGAAATGGATCGCAAAAAAGAGGAAGCTCATCAACAGCGTTCCCCCGAGATGGAAAAAGAACTGGCCAATCTGCAGGCGGAACTGAAACATCGCCAGAGCCGCCTGGCGAAAGACCTGGATCAACTGCTGGAACGTCGTCCTGAACTCGTGGATGCCGCCCGTAACTATCAGATGAAACAACTGGATTCACTGGTCCGACAGACTTCACAACTGGTGGAACCGCAAACTCAACTGGCGGAAGCCATCCAGGAACAGGCTCCCGTAGCCGCACCAAGACCCACGGTCCCCCAGCCAGCAGAACAACCGGCGGAAGCCAATCCCCCCGCGACCGTGCAGGGAGAAAATCAACCTGCTGGCAATAATGCTGCACCAGCAACAGCCTCCGCCGGACAAGCGGCGCCTGCCACTGCAGAGTCTACCCAGAATGCCGCCGGGGTAGCCGCCGATGGTAAGCCCACGACCGCTATGCAAACGGCCGAACGCAATATGAGCAATGAGCCTTCCCGGGCAAAAGCGGAGCCTGTGAAAGAGGATTCCGTGCTTGATCTGCAAAGGCAGCAGCAGATGCTGGCAGAAGCGGCGACCAATTTTGTTTTGGAAACCGCCCAGCAGTTCGGTCCTGATTCTGAACCGACCCGCAAAGCCACTGAACTCGCTGAAGAATCCATCAAAGCGAAACAGGCAGCCGATGCAGGTCGACTGCATGAAGCCAGCCAGGCAGCAAATCGGGCGTCAAAAGTGGCTGATGAAATCATGCAGGCCCACAAAGACCAAAATCCGGAAAATACCGAGCGGGATCCTTTTCTGGAGCAGGCGGAACTCATGGCAAACCTGCAGCAGTCCCAGGCGGAAAAAATGGAACAGGCTTCTGCTTCCGAATCGAAGCGACAGGAAGCCTTGCAGAATACACAACAGGCGCTCGCCCAACAGACCCAGGCATTATCACAGGAACTGTCTGAGACCTCGCGTAAGCTGGAGACCGACCCGATTGGCTTGAAAAAAGAGAGCCAGCAGGCGGACCGGACTCGCCAGAAAACTGAGACCGCCGGCCAGGCCATGGAAAAAGCAGTCGCAGGTCTGCAGGAAGAAAATCTGGCACAGGCAGCAGAGCAGGCGCAACAGGCAGCCCAGGCACTTCAGGAAGCAGCCCGACAGGCACAGCAGGCCAGCAGGCAGAAAGCCAAGGAATCTCCCGTCCCCGAAAAAGTGGGGAACCAGGTAACTGATGCCGCTCAACAACTGCGTGAAGCTCAGAAGCAGCTGGAACAGAGTCCGGAATTCAAAGACCAGTCAGACCAGAAGATGGCACAACAGCAGCAGTCCTCACCCGGCGATGCGAAAGAAAATTCTCAACAGTCCAGTCCTGCTGATCAGAAAGAGAAAGCGACCGAATCGGGAGATGCCAAAGCACAGGCGAATTCTGAAGCGGGAGACAAATCGCAATCACAGGAACAGATGGCGGAAAACGCGAACAGTCAGCAGGGCGATTCCCAGCAGCAGGGCAAGCCGTCGAAGTCTCGGGAAGCAGCCGAGTCGCTGAAGCGGGCCGCGGAATCATTGTCTCAGGCGGCAACCGAACTGAAATCAAAAGCACAGCAGGGTTCCGATCCGGGCAAAGGACAACAGTCACAGACCGCTTCAAAAAATATGGCGCAAGGCAAAGGGCAAGGCGAAAGTGAAGGCGGCGGTGCACAGACCAGCGTGGACTTCTCTGAACTGAAGATTAAACTGCAGGCGATGTCGGATCAAAACTGGGGTGAACTTCCCGGGCAGTTGAATACCGAAATCCTGCAAGGCTCGCGCACCCGTACCGATCCCGAATATGCCCGGCTGATCAAACATTATTTTGAAGCGATTTCCAAATCAAAACCTGAGAGTAACTGAACCGGTTACTCTGATCAAATCTTCTGGATTCATTTATGATTCGCTGGTCACTCCCGCTGATACTCGTCATTTCCCTGTTACTGCCTGCCAACATCAGTCAGGCTCAGGAACTGGACGCACAGAAGAAACAGCTGGATGCCAGTATTCAGCGGGCGGTTCAGTTTCTGTCTAACTCACAACAGCCTTCCGGCGCGTGGTCGTTTAATTCCTACGGCGAATCGACGGCTGCCACTTCGCTGGCGATTATGGCATTCATGGCCGCCGGTTATGTTCCCGAAGAAGGACCGTACGGGGACCAGATCAACAAAGGAATTGACTGGGTTCTGGATCATCAGGCAGATAATGGTCTGGTGGTTCATCATAAAAGCCACGGGCCGATGTACAGCCACGGTATCAGTACGCTGATGCTGGCAGAAGTCGCCGGGATGCTGAAAGGCGAGCGCGAGAAAAAATGCAGAGAAGTGCTGGAACGCGCCATAAAACTGATCGTCTCTGCTCAGAACGTCAACAAAGACAAACGGAACGCGGGAGGCTGGCGCTACACACAGACCAGTACCGACAGTGATCTCAGCGTGACCGGCTGGCAGTTACTGGCTTTACGGGCTGCCAAGAATATTGGCTGTGATATTTCCAAAGATCACATCGACAAAGCCGTCGCTTATGTCCGCAACTGTCGTGGACGCAATAACGTGGGTTTTGCTTATCAACCGGGTGGCGCTCCCAGTGCAACGCGTACAGGCACCGGAATTTTAGCTCTGGAAATCTGCGGTCAACATCACACCCGGGATGCACTGGAAGCCAGCGATTACCTGATGCAGAAACCATTGCATCCGGATGAATTCTATTACTTTTACGGTGCCTACTACTGCAGCGTCGGAATGTTTCAGATGGGAGGCGAGTACTGGCGTAAAACACGGGACACGATTGTTCCGCAACTGCTGGAAACTCAGAAACATGACGGCAGCTGGCTCGCCACCAAGGGGAGTGAAAAGCAGGCAGGAAAAGTGTATGCGACCTCCCTGGCAGTCCTTGCTCTGGCGGTGGAATACCAATATCTGCCTATCTACCAGCGATAAGGTCTCAGCCTTTCATTAGAGGGAATGTGCTGATTCACAGCTGTTTCAGAAAACTTTCCTGCAAATACCAACGAAACCCGGTGTTCCTGTTCAGTGCCGTCTCTAAGTATCTCCCTGTCAACAAACGGGTTACTCCATTCCATGAATCGAGGGCTGCCACGAATTGACCTTGGTGAACCCGCTGGTTATCTTTAAAATTCGCTTCTGATTTTTGCCTGCTTCCCTCGACCTTAACCCCTCTGGATACCTGACTGTGCGGATTGCTTACTTAGATTGTTCAACTGGAATTAGTGGTGATATGACTCTGGCGGCTCTCGTGGACGCCGGAGTGGACGCCGATCAGATTTGTGCCGGCATCGACTCACTCGGTCTGCCTGGTGTGAAACTCACTTTCTCTTCAACCGTGAAGGGAGGATTCCATGCGACTTCCGTCAAAATCGAACATCCCGAGCAGCACGCACACCGCCATCTAAGTGATATTATCAAGATCCTCAAACAGTCAGACCGCCTGACTGCCCGGCAGTATGAACTGTCGCTGGCGCTGTTCTCCGCAATTGCTGCTGCGGAAGCCAAAGTCCACGGGTCCACTATCGACAAAGTCCACTTTCACGAAGTGGGAGCCATCGATTCCATCGTGGACATTGTCGGCGTCGCCATCGGCTTTGACCTACTGGGAGTAGAACAGATCATTTCCAGTCCGGTGCCTACCGGCTATGGTCAGATCAAAATTGATCACGGGATCTGTACGGTCCCTGCACCGGGGACGGCCGAAATTCTGAAAGGGATTCCCCTGGCTGACATTCCGATTCAGGCAGAACTGACAACTCCGACAGGCGCTGCCATCATCTCAACACTCGTCGATCGTTTTTCGATGCTGCCTGCGATGACAATTGAAGGAATCGGTTATGGGGCCGGCACGAAGAATTTCCCCGAACGGGCAAATCTGCTGCGGATTTTTGTCGGTGAACTGTCGCATTCCAGCAATACCGATTACGTCACACTGCTGGAAACCAATCTGGATGACATCACTCCGGAAGTCATCGGCTATACCAAACAGAAACTGATGGAAGCCGGCGCCCTGGATGTTTATACGGCTGCGATTCACATGAAAAAAGATCGCCCGGCTGTCATGTTGAGCGTGATCTGTCAACCCGCGGACGTCGAACGTCTGGAAGCGATCCTGTTTCAGGAAACCGAAACCCTGGGAATCAGGCGGCATGTGCTGCAGCGCACCATTCGCCCTCGACAGCCACACACCGTCAAAACAACCTGGGGAGAAGTCGCCGGCAAACTGTCACTGACTCCGAGCCATCAATCCGTCTTCACGCCGGAATATGAAGCATGTGCTCAACTGGCGGCTGAAAAACAGGTCTCGTTGAGAACCATTTACCGGGCAGCAGAAGCAGCTTATCTGTTTGATGGAACACAAATGAGTCCTGCTTTACCCGCAGCAAATGTTCCCCACGACCACGACCACGACCACGACCACGACCACGACCACGACCACGACCACGACCACGACCACGACCACGACCACGACCACGATCACGATCACGATCACGATCACGATCACGATCACGATCACGGGTAGGCGCGCGTAAAAGGATCAGGAAGATCCAGCGAGCGTTAAAAAAAGAGAGCCGCAGTTCAAATTTGTCTGGTAGTAAAGGATGACTGACCAATCATGTTCAATTTGAGCGATCCCAATCTGATACTGACGGGAGTGTTACTCTTAACGGTTGCCTGGATGCTGCGAAAAAACTTTCGCTATCAGCATCAGGTGAGAAGCCGCAACCCGCTGGACGAAGCGCAACAGGAGCTTTCCAGCCTGGAACAGAGCCAGTTCAACCGCCTCAATCAGCTGGAAATCAAGCTGTATGAATATGGCCGAGAAGTAGAATCACGGAGCGACGACCGCCTGCGTGTTCTCGATGAACTGCTGCGGGAAGCCGATCAGGAAATCAACCGGCTGCGCCAGCAGCTGGCGCTGACACAACAGAAGCAGAAGGACCCGAGTCAGGAAGCGGGGCCCGATATCCTCGTTTATGAAAAATCGCAGCCCCTTTCTGCCAGTGCGGAAAAGCGATTGATGATGGTTTATCTCAGCCAGGCCGGTTTTTCAGCTCAGGAAATCAGCAACTGTTTTCAGTGCCCCCGCGAGGATGTTGAACGCGTACTGTCCGAAGACTGTCCCCCCGGATCAGAAATCGCGTGAGGTTTGAGTTCAGCATCATTGCAGATCAGCCGCTGATCAATTCGCCCACGGGAGAAGCATCAACGAGTCTGATTTCGTCCTGTTCCGATCGTGCCAGACAGCTGCCCGGATTTAATCCCAGATGATGGTAAACCGTCGCGGTCAACTCAGAAGCATGTACTGGACGTTCGACAGGTGCACTGGCCCGGGCATCGCTGGCACCAATCACCTGGCCGCCGGGAGTTCCGCCGCCGGCAACGAGTGCAGACCAGACGTGCGGCCAGTGATCGCGGCCGCCGTGGGCATTCACCTGAGGCGTACGACCGAATTCTCCTGTCGCGATGACCAGCGTATCATCGAGTAAGCCTCGCGTCGAAAGATCGTCGAGTAACGTCGAGAGAGCTTTGTCAAACGCGGGGCCCAGTGAATCCCGATACTCGTAGACTTTACCGGAAGTCCCTGCACCGGTCCCGTGGCAGTCCCATGTTAACTGCTGATGCAGATCATCAAACAGATTGACGACCACACACCGCGTTCCCCGTTCCACCAGCTGACGTGCCTGCAGTAACAGTTGACCAAAGCGATGTTTACCATACTGCTGTTGAATCGCCTTGGACTCTCCGGTAATTTCGATTTCAAATTCAGCCGAAGATGATCCGACTGCCGTGGCGGGTTCGAATTCTGCTCCCAGGAACGATGCCTGCTGTCCGCGATAGGTATTCACTCCGAGGGAAGTGACCTGGCGGGGTAACACGACAAACGGTGGGGCATCGCCACGAGGTCCCCACTGACGCGCGATGACGGAACCAAAGCAGGGATAATTCAATGCGCCCCGTGACAATCGTCCGGTCATGAGCAGTTGATGGCCGGTTTCGTGAATCGGTGCGGCATCGTGGTACAGAGAACGGACGAGGGAAAACTGCCCCGTTCGCTGCGCCAACTGGGGAAACGCTTCACTCAGATAGACGCCGGGAATGGTGGTGGAGATTGCTTTGAGTGGCCCTCTGAATTCTGAGGGTGCCTCCGGCTTGGGATCGAAGGTTTCCAGCTGGCTCGCGCCGCCGGTCATCATGATGAAAATACAGTTTTTATGAGAGCGGTCCCGCTGCGTGGCCGCCAGCGCGGCACGTTCTGCGATCGACAGCCCGACGAAACTCAAACTGCCCACACGCAGGAAATCACGTCGTGAAACTTCCGATTGATTTTGCCTGGAACTCATAGTGTATATTACTCACTTCTTTTCAGTGTGTTTCGACTTAATCGGGGTCACCATATTATAACAGCCTTCCCCTATAGTCGTAGAATTCCTCTCCGGAATTCAACCTGATTCTGGAACTTCCGCTACAAAAGGCAAAGTTTAGCGGATCTGGTTGATCTGAATTTGCGCCCCTTCGTTCAGGGGATGGACTGTTCTCAATTCACAGAATTCACTGTAACCGTATTCTGTGATTAGACTTGTCACCATTTCGACATCCTGACAGATGATGGACAGGGTCGGCCCCCACGAAGTTTGTGCGATTCCCCGAATTCCCCGGGAAATCAGTCTCTGTTCCAGTTCCGCCATCTGGGGATCCGCGAAGATTCCCCCCTGGGCGGGTCGAAAAAATTCGCCAACCACGTGCCCGAATTCGGTCAGACCCGCTGTAAATTCTTCGAAATCATGGGTCTGGACAGCGGGTGCCAGCCGCATCAGCGCCAGGCGGCAGAGTTTTTCGGTGGTCGCTGTGGGCATGGGGCCCAGCTGCTGCATGGCATCGGCTTCAATGTAACCTGAGATTCCCGCACGATTTTCGGGAGTCACCAGGAGGATCTGCCAGTCTTCAGGGAAATCAGAGCGGACCACCAGCGGACTGATCTCATCTGCAGACTGCTTGCCTCCTTCAATCAGGAAGCCACCTGTTGTAAATCCATGAATGCCCAGAGCCGAGCGGGCACCGCGCTGAACCCGCTGTGCCAGTTCTACAGCGGTCAATGCAGGTTCTTCAGACAACGATGCCAGTGCCTGCGCGACAGCCAGACTCAACTGTGTCCCGGAACCGAACCCGCAGTGCTGGGGGATTTCCGATTGCAGTTCCAGTTCATAGAACCGATCCTGATACAGATCGGGACACTCCCTGCGGATCGCAGCAAGTGCTTCGCTGATTTTTTCGTTACTACCAGGGCTGCCCTTTACACTGTCTGAACTGCCAGTTGATTCTGTGACCGAGAGTTTCAGTTGCGGCTCCTGGATCATCAGACCAATGCCGCCAAACTCGCGTCCCACTTGAGGAGCGAGGGAGAGTAACCCCCAATGCAGACGACTTCCCGTCGTGATGTTCACTTCACGCGACATGACAGATTCAGTTTCAGACTGAGTGAGTTCGATTAAAAAACAGTGGTTTCATGACTGCGTTTCAGCATACGCTTTTGAAATGAATTCTTCCAGTAAACGGAACGCCGTCTGTTCATCTGGTCCCGCTGTTTTTCTGACAATTTCAGCCAGCGCCTGATATTGTGCCAGCAGTTCCCCCTGTGCAATCAGATGTGTACGGGTAGCAAGAATGGCTGCTTCCAGGACTGCATGCTTCGCGCGATTCAAACCGAAATAATCGCGTATACGCCCCTGATGGATTACGTTTGCCTGCATGACCGTGCGGGCTTCTGACTCATCAATGGATTCAACCTGAAATTCATACCAGCGACAGGCCGAAGCCAGCACGCGACCGGAGACTTTCTCCGCGGGAAAGGTTTCCGGAATTTCCTGCAGTGTACCGATTGCGGTTTTTGCCAGCAGCAAGACATCGTCGACCACGTGAAAAATGCCACACCGGGTTTCCTTCAGATTGCTGAAGGTGCGCGAGGTCTGAAAAGGGCGCAATACGAGCTGGGTCATTCCCTGATCGACCTGGGGGCCCATGGGAGCGATATTCAGTTCTCCCAGTTCATTTTGACTGGTGACAATTCCTTCCAGAATCATGCCTGCCGCTTCCTGAAGTATTTCGAATTCCAAATAACCGGTGGTCCATCAAGCTTGTATCATAAGCGAGAGTCTGAGACTTTGGAACCAGTGCCGGCTCTGAAAGTGGAACCCGACAGCAGATCAACTCGACAGCAGGTGTTTCAAACCGTTAGCGGGTGAAGCCGACATAGAAACTGAAGACCTGTGTCTGGTCGAATGTTTCTTTCGCCAGTGGCACAGAGAAGTCGAGTGCAACAGGAACAGGTCCCATAGCAGGCACCGTCAATCGCAGACCGGCACCGACGGAGACACGGAACTGGTCTAGAGAGACATCTTCTTCCACGGTACCGAAGTCACTGAAGAAGACCATCTGAATCATTTCGTCGGCCGTAATCGGCACCATGTACTGAGCACTACCCAGGAAGCTCCAGCGACCACCGATGGCGACGCCGTACTGGCGGGGTGTCACACCACGGAATTCGAAACCGCGGAAGGTCTGGAAACCACCGGCATAGTATCGTTCGAAGACAGGGGTATCGGTATCCGTCCAGCCCAGTGAGGCACTCAATGAAAGAATGTGACGTCCGCCACCATCAGGTCGTTTGTAGATGGTAAAGTACTGACTGGCGTTCGTTTCCAGGCGGCTGTAATCGAAATCACCCACAGCCTGCTCGGCAGCAAATTCCAGGATATGTCCTTCAGCAGGCAGGAATGCTGCATCGCGTGTATCATGTGTGGCTGACAGGCGGAATGTGTTGAGCAGATTGTTGCCCACAGATTCTTGCACGATGGGCGGCGTCGGCTGGCGGGGATTTCTGAGGTCAACATTTTCCAGTCGGAATTGACCGTTCACCGACCATTCCTGTGTCAACTGTCGCCCCAGATTGAGTCGCATACCAACACGCTCTTCATCCCAGTCTGTATAGAACCGGGTAAAGTAAAATCCACTGACGCCCAGGCTGAAATTCGTATCCAGGAAATAAGGATCGGTCCAGTTCACCAGATATCGGCTGACCTGATCACCGGGAACGGCTTCTGCACGGAAACGCTGTCCGCCACCGCGCCAGGCGGTACCATCCAGAATGTCTTCCATGCTGCGTGGTGGTCTCAGGATATCGAAGTTTTCTTCCTGCAGTACGATCGAACCGACGACCCCTGCGTCACTGTTTACACCAACGCCGAACATCAGACGGCCGGTACGACTTTCTGAAGCGTACACATCCAGATCGACCCAGCCCGGCTGCTGTTGTGGAAACTCGGTTCCCATGGGATCCCCCAGAGGACTGTTACCGAACAACGGATTCAAAGGTTCGGGAATACCGTTGTCGTAATTCTGACCACGGAACACTTCCTGGGTTCGCTGCTGTTCATGAATGATGCCGTCATCATAAATCACTCCCTGATCAAGCTTCTGATCGAGTTCATAATTCTGACCACGTACGACATCGTCCCGTCGGACCTCGGCCAGTTCGCGCTGGGGATCAACGCGGGTCACATTAATGCGAGGTCCATTCTGTGGTCCGGTCTGGAAGACTTTGTTACCTTCAATGCGCCGTTTACTCTTGGTGATCAGTCGTTGATTCGCCAGATCGCCGGGCGCAACCATCAGGGGATTGGTTAAGACAGAACTTTTGGTTCGAGGGTTGTCCCCGGAGATATGCGGTGTAATTTTGCGGATGCGATAGGGTTTGTCTTCGCTGATCTGATAAACGAGATCGACTTCACCCGGTGCTTCCAGAAAACGGGGAACGGGATTCACTTTGGCAAACAGGTGTCCGAGTTCGCCATATTTGACCGTCAGTTGATCCACATCCTTCGAGAGCGTGCGGCTGTTAAAATACTCGCCGGAAGCCAGTTTGATGTTATCGCGGATTTCATCTTCCGAAAAGATGCGGTTCCCTTCGATCAGGATGTCCCGGATCTTGTAGCGTTTTCCTTCGTTGACGGTATATTCAATCTGAACGTGAGAACGTTCTTTATTGAAACCGATCTTCTCGTCGATTTTCACATCGAAGAAACCCAGGCTGTTGTAATACTGTTTAAGAGCAACCAGATCGTCTTCCACGGTAGAAGGATCAAATTTACCCCCGAAAACCCCCATACCCAATGGTGCTTTTTTGGTAAGAAGCTTTGTTTTCAAGACGCCGTCGCTGACGAATTTGTTACCGCTGAACTTGATACCTGTGACGATGACCTTAGGGCCTTCTTTGATTTCAAAGATGACCTGACGGTCCTCGGGGTCGCCCCCTTTCAGCAGACTGATTTCGGCAAAGCGGTAACCACGTTCGACATACAGCTGTTTAATGCGCTGTACGGATTCCTGATTGGCAGAGACATCAAAAGGGGAACCGACTTTCAAACCAGTGGTTGCTTCCAGTCGTTTGGTCTTCACTTTTTTATTACCACGAAATTCGACCTTTTCTACAATTGGTCGTTCTTTCACTTTGAAAACCAGTACCAGCCCCTGCTCTGTATTTCGATAAACGGGTTGCACACTGGAGAACCAGCGGGTGGCAAACAGCAGTCGAACATCTTCCAGAACCTGATCACGGGTGGCAGGTCGACCGCGTTGAATTTTTGTTTTCTGTAAAATTGCCAGAGCGGGAATCGAGTGATTGCCTTCTACCTGGATATCAAAAATCGGATCATTTAAAGAGAACGATTTCTTAGCTGGTTCCTGAGCGCAGGCTGTATTGATCAACGGAATTATTCCGTTGATACAGTCTCCGAACAATGTAAGCTGTACCAGGATCAGGCATAAAGCCAATCGAAATGCGTTTCCGCATCTGGTGTCAGACAAGACACCTCTTATCATGTCGAATCCAATTGTAATATTTACGAGAAAAGATATGAGGTTCACTCAAATGTGACAGGATGGAATTCACGTTGTTTCAAGCCCTGTGATCTCAGAGAGGATTTGAGAAAAGGGAGTGTCAGACAGGATAGTTGCCCTCAGGTTAATTGTGGGTTGCGTAGAAATAACGGAAAAGCAAAACAGCCGCAAGATGAGTTTTTCATTGACATTCAGAATTACTGAGATCGTTTGAAAAAAACACTCTGCAGAAGATTGCAGCTTGTAAGTCTTACAAAACCGGACGGTTTTTGAGTTGTTTTACGTAAGAATTACAGGCAATGCGGGAGGAATGGCTGTGTGGTTTGCAGGCGAAATTATTCAGCCGTCGACTGCAGGTGGCAGGCGACACAAGACAGAACCACACTGTTGACGGACGATTTTTCCATCCGGGTAGAAGCACCGGCGTTCTCGTCCCGCTGCGCGATCCAGAGACAGGACTGTTTTCCCTGCGGTACTCCAGCTGCGCCGGTGATTGATTTTTCCGGAACGTCCAGCGAAATCCCCCAACCCATCAGAATTCCGGCCATCAGAATCAGGGCGGCGTTCATCAGTCGTTTGTGATTCGACTTGAGAGGAGCAGGCCTGTCTGCCTTCCGGTTGACTCCTGTTTCAGCGGTCAGTCGTGTGGCAGCCTGTTCAGCCATCCGCACCGTTTCGGCTGAGAGAAATGGTTTTCCTGCAGCGGGAAATGCGGGCAGCGCATTATGGTCGGCGGGCTGTTGTAACTCGGAGTAGAGGTCCGTCAATTCATCTGTCTCAGCAGACTCGTCCAGAATCTGCTGGAACGAACTGAGCGCAGGCGCCAGTGTTTCCTGCATCTGCCGACAACGTGGACACAACTGCAGATGCCATTGCAGTTCTTCACACTGATGGTCTGTAGGATGGGTGATCAGTTCAAATGCTTCGTCACAGTTCATGAGACATCTCCTTCCGAAGCTGTATCTTCAGAAAAACGATGAGCCAGTTGAAGCAGCCCGTTTTTCACACGAATTTTTGCTGCCGATAAACTGCAGTCCATTGTTAACGCGATTTCCGTAAATTTCATACCGCCAAAAAAACGTAACCGCAGTGAATCGGCCTGAACTTCAGGCAGTTCTGCGAGATACATCGTCAGCAGTTCAAACTGTTCTGTTTTCAGTACCGCCTGCAGAGGAGTTTCTGAGGAACTGGGTTCCGGTATTACCGTCTCTTCGGAGGTACTGAAAGAAGAACGCACCACTTCACGTGGTTGACGTATCTGTTGTTTATAATGCCGGCGACACAGGTTCAGAAAAATCGTCCAGAGCCATGTCGAAAAGGCAAAGGACGGGTTATAGGAATTCCTGGCAGCAAAAGCTGCGAGAAACGCTTCCTGTACCAGATCTTCCGCGGCGACCTGCCGACCGTATTTACTCCAGGCAAATTTCAAAAGTCGTTCGCGGTAGCGCAGTACCAGCGCGTCGAACAGGAGAAAATCGCCTGCACAAACGCGTTTCATGATCTCGGCATCATTCAGATTTTGATTCATCTGGGTTCGCGGCCATCGGAGAAAACGTCTGGAGAAACACCTGTTTCCATCAGGATTACATTTAATTCGGAAGCTCAATTCTAGCTGCTCTCGATGAGTCAATGCAACCGGAACCTGTCGTTCCGAGGCATTTTGCTGCCAGGAATCAAGACTGTAGTTCGACACCAATCTGATAGATTTCTTCCGTATCGAGCAGCAGATCATTGGATGCAAACAGCTTCTGGATGGCGGCTTTATGAATCTTCATTTTCGTCCCGCCAACACCGATGGCTCCATAACAGAGAATTCCGTCCCGGTCGGTTGCTTTATCCATCACATCGACTTCTTCGATACCCGCAGGGGGAACCGCGTTGAGGTCGATGACCACCTTGAGCTGTTTCATCGGTTTCCAGCAGGCGGCAGGCAGCAGTTTGACTCCGGCGGCTCCGGCGGAAATGATGAGACTGGTATCGTGGTTCGCCGCTTCGATCTGTTTGTGATCTTTGAGTGCCAGCGGTGTCAGCTGTGCCCCTTCGACAATCCGGGCGATCGCATCACAGCTCGCCTGCGCGCGTTCGACGGAGCGAGAAGCAACAATCACCTTTGCGCCCCGTTTTGCCAGCAGTTGGGCGGCTCTTAAACCAACGGGACCGGTTCCTCCCAGCACCAAAGCCGTCGTCTCGGAAAAGTCGAGATGTTTTCCTGCTGCAAGAACCGCAGCGGCTGCGGTTGTGTTGGAACCGTTCGAATCCATCATGACGGAAACCCGCATGGGACCGAAAAAAGTGTCCTGGATTTTCTGAAACAGATTTTCTCCGGAATGTACATCACTGCCACCCACAAAAAGAGCCGTATTGTTTAACTCTTTGGGGCCCCGGGTAAATATTGCGCCATGCACGAGCGGCTCCACATTCACGGGAGAAACATCGCTGTAGCTCATTAATTCATCAACGCCGGCATCCACGGCGACGACTCGGTCAAATGTGCTGGCGTGCGCATCGGTATCCAGTTGAATCAGTATTTTTTTCATGTGAAATCTCAATCACTCTATCAAATCAGAAACGATCCAAAGAAATACCCCTGTTCCGGAAGAACAGGGGTATGTATTCGATTTCGCCATCCCTACTGTCTGGTTCAGCCAGCGTAGAAGGGGTGAGTTGCTTCACTCTTCTTGGCGATCATTTCATCAGCAGAAGGCTCGTTCTTCATAGCACGAGCGATTGCTTCTTTGGTTGCTTCATAATTGTAATCGAAGATTTTCTTATCGTCGTCCGCTTCCCAGTGGATGAAGACGCCACAGACAATAACGAGATCTTCGCATTGATCCTTAGGAATCACGCCGGCTTCAACACTGTCAGCGACGGCTTTCGCGACGGCGTATTGAGCGGGGCCGAACATCTGCACGGCCTGTTTTGCACCTTTGATGGTGACTTTGGTGACCATCACGGTAGCTGGCTTCACTGCCAGGTTTGGTGACAAGACAGCCAGCAGGTTACTATGACCCATTTTCTGGCTGGACAGAGCGTTTGCAAAAGCTGCACCGACAGGACCGGATTTGTCACCAATCAACAAATCGATATGAGCAACTTCATTACCTTCACCCACAAGTGACTCACCGACAAACATTGACATTCTTCGTTCTCCATTTCTTATCAGGTTCACATAGTTATGCTGTTAGCACAATTAAAAACGGATCACGAATACCGCAGTCCAGAAGGGACGGCGAAACAAACTATTCAAGCCTGGTTCACCTTGGATCATTCGTAGCCTCTAACAAGTAATAACAATTTAAGAAGAGGATTGCCAGTAAACCGCTGGTAATCACTCTAAATCCTCATAAAATTGTCGTGTTACACCATCGGTACTCTCTCAGATGCATAGAAAAAAACAGTGAATTTTCCCGCAACAACTTCTGTACTGATCGTCGGCGCCAGTACGCGGGCAGCCGCCTGTTCTGCCATCCGTGCCGGCTTTCAGCCTGTCTGTGCAGATCAGTTTGCAGACCGGGATCTACGCGCTGTCACAGAGGTCATTTTTAAAATTGATGACAGCAATCACTGGCTGGAAGAGATTCTGAAACAGGAACCACAAGACTGGATCTACACCGGCGCACTGGAAAACCGACCGGAACTCATTCAACAGATCAATCAACGTCATACGCTGCTGGGAAACGCAGGAGAATCGCTAGAAAAAGTGCGCGATCCGTTTTTTCTGCAGGAGCTGCTCGCCAGTCAGCCAATCCCACTCGCCCCCTGTCTGCCTGCCGCTGCACAGACTTCCCCTCAGGAACTCTGGCTGTCTAAACCCCGGTTGAGTGCCGCCGGTCAGGGAATCCGTTTTGCAGGGGAACACGCAATCAATCCAGCCGACTCTGCGCTCTATTACCTGCAGCAGTATCAGCCTGGAATCCCTCTGTCTGCCCTGTTTCTTGCTGATCGAGACGGTTGCGTGCTGGTGGGTACTGCGGTGCAATTTATTGGAAACCCGGCCCTGCAGGCTGACGGGTTTCAGTTTTGTGGTGGAATGACATTGTCCCCGGTCCCAGCGGAATGGCGTGATATCCTGGAGAAACTGGGACAAAATGTCGCGCGCGAATGTCAGCTCAGAGGGCTGTTTGGCTGCGATCTGATCTGGAATCCGGACCAGCAACCGGGATTCTGGCTGACCGAAGTAAATCCCCGTTACACTGCTTTGACTGAACTGTTTGAGCAGCTACTTCAGTTGCCTCTGCTGCGGTGGCATTTTGCCGCCTGTCGCTCCCGGGAGGAGTCGCCAATTGCTGCAGAATACTCCGTCGAGGAACTGATCCGATTATTGGAAATCAGAAAGAAACAGCATTTATCACCTGTTTCCAAGGGAATTTTCTATGCATCAACGGATCTGGCTGCCCCTGAACTGGACTTCGAATCTTTTAACGCACAGCAAGCCTGGCAGATTCCCGCTTTCGCGGATATCCCTGATCCGGGAGCTATCATTCCGGCCGGGACTCCTGTCTGCACACTTTTTGGGACAGGCTCTGACCATGAAAGCTGCCTGACTTCACTGGCAGATCAAATTCTCAACTGTCAACGGCAGATTCAGCCAGAGCTGACCAGGGATCTGAACAGGCAGGAAGTCTGTAACATGCTCTGGCCTCGAAAGGAATCGGAAAAACTGTTTTTTTCAGGTTTTTTCTCAAGCAGGAATGTATGACGTTCGTTTCTTGAAGATTGAACTGAATGGTTATAAAATCCAGTTTAGAACTGACGTTCCCGAGGACGACATATAATTCACAGACGAAGATTTCGTCTGGTTTTCACGCAACATGAAGGAATAATTTCGGACCGATGCCCAAGTCAACAGATATCAAAATTGTTGAGGCAAAATTTTCAACTGAAGAAGTCCCCTTCCGGACCCCACTCAAATTTGGTGGCCGGGTCATGGACAGCAGTGTTCTGTTGAATGTGGAAGTCATCGTTGAAACGCGCAATGGAAAACAGGGTATCGGAATCGGCAGTATGCCGGCAGGTAACATCTGGGCCTGGCCATCCGCAACCGTCAGTCCCGAAGAGTCGCTGAAAGCGATGATCGAGTTTCTGGAAGAAGCGGTTGAGATCGCGAATATCTGCCCGGAAGTCGCACACCCGATCGACCTGATGTATCACATCTCGGCCGAATACCATTTCATGGCGAAGAAGCTTTCCAAGCGACTCGGTCTGGCGGAAGAAATTCCTGAACTGGCACAGCTGGTCGCATCGAGCCCACTGGATGCGGCGATCCATGACGGCTTTGGTCGCGCGAACCATATCAACAGCTACAACGGTCTCTCTGCAGAATACATGAGCCACGATCTGGCCGAGTATCTCGACGATCAATTCACAGGGGAATACCTGGATCAGTACACACTGCGCGATCCCAAGCCGACCCTGCCGCTGTACCACCTGGTTGGTGCCTTAGACCCGATTACAGAAGCGGACATCACCGAACGTGTCAACGACGGTCTGCCTGAAACGCTGGGGGAATGGATTAAAGCTGACGGCCTGACGCATCTGAAAATTAAACTCTCCGGCGATAACCTGGACTGGGATATCAGCCGCGTCATCGCTGTCGAAAACGAAGCCGTCAAAGCACAGGGAGAACGCGGACAGGATTCGTGGGTTTACTCGCTCGATTTCAATGAGAAATGTGAGAACGTGGATTACGTACTCGAATTCCTCAACAAAATTCGCGAGCAGACACCGGCTGCCTTCGATCGCGTGCAATACATCGAACAGCCTACCAACCGCGATCTGAAAGCCAACCCCGAAAACAAAATGCACGAAGCAGCCAAAATCAAACCGGTGGTGATCGACGAATCACTGGTCGATTATGAATCGCTGCTGCTGAGTCGCGACCTGGGTTATTCAGGCGTGGCATTGAAAGCCTGCAAGGGACAGACAGAATCATTGTTCCTGGGGGCCGCTGCCCAGAAGTTTGATATGTTCCTCTGCGTGCAGGACCTGACCTGCTGCGGTTATTCATTCCTGCATTCAGCCAGTCTGGCGGCACGTATTCCCACGATTGCTGCGATTGAAGGCAATGGTCGTCAGTACTGTCCCGGCCCGAACAAGAAGTGGAAACGCTCTTATCCCGGCATGTTCAATATCACTGATGGTACCGTGAAAACAGCAGAACTGAACGGTGACGGACTGGGCTTTTAAGCCCGGTTTCGGTTAACGACATCGCATCTTACCAGATATTGTTGCGCTGCTGGTACGCCTGGAAGTTGAAGAACGCGAACAGTGCGAACATGATTCCTGCATAGCGCTGATGGTGTGTGAAGAAATAAGCAGCCAGGCCGCCGGCCACAACCATCGAGATCTGCATCGCCAGTACATCGCCGCGCGAACGTTTCACTGATTTACAGATATCTTCACAGATATGCCCCCCATCCAGCGGCAGCACCGGTGCGAGGTTGATTAAACCCCAGATCAGGTTGATGAACAACAGGTCGTGAATAGCCATGCCGATATAAAATCGAGCCTGTTCACTGAACCCGTCCCAGACACCATATCCGACTGTGATATATCTGAAAAACAGCACGGCCCCATACAGCCCGAATCCAGCCATGGGTCCTGCCGCGGAAATAATGATCGAACGTTGTGTGGTCAGCCCGGAATAAGGCTGATAAATCGCCAGCCCTCCAAAGTGATACAGCACAATCTCGGGGGGCCAGCCAAAATATTTGGCCATGACAGCATGCCCCAGTTCGTGCATCAGGATCGAGACGAAAACGCAGGCAATCCAGATAATCGTGATTTTTGGATCATCGGGATACCAGCCCATGAACGCCGCCATCACCCAGAACAGAGGATGAACGCGCACCGGTATGCCAAACAGGGAAAAACGCAAATCAAATTCGGTGGGAGAGACATTTCCCAGCATCTGCTCAACTTTCTGTTTGTATATCTATCTGTTTCTGACGCAGATCATGCTCTTCAGCAGCAGGATTGCACCAGTTTTCTGTTATCGTGCGAGAATGTGCTCCCATGAATGATCGCACTGTAGCCGGGTCTGTCAATCGAAGCAATTGCAGTTCAGATCCTGAGTTTCAGCGCTGGGTACTGCACGACTGGTCCTTTCAGTTTACTAAACTTTTATCCTGATGGAAAATAGAGGCATTGGCCAGATTCACAAGACTTAACATTGACGCATCTCACGAAAAGGCTACGATTTGCAGACAGAATGGGCAGTGGGTCGCACAAGTTCTGACTCTGACTGAATCTTGACTGATGACTCAGAGTTCTGCGGGGATACCCCGCGGGAGAAGGATTGACCATACGACGACACTTGAAGTGTCGCTACGATAGACGCTTATCGTAGCAACACTTCGTCACAGGATCGGTTGTGCGGCCCGCTGGCCATTTTTTTAGGCATTGCTGATGCCTTCAAATCGAAACGGAATGACTGCAGGTTTTCTCAATGGGTTTATTTGATTTCTTACGACGGATCTTTTTCGGTTCTCCACCGAGCCAGAGCCAGTCTGTCTCGCCAGTCGAATCAACCCCCGTTCCGGAAGAGTCCAGTCCGCGCCAGCCCCGAACCAAAACAAAGCTGGAACCGTTACGCTACAGCAGCCGTCATGCGAGCCGGGTCGAGAATATCGAAGAAGTGTCTTCCCCCCCTTATGAACTGGCGCGCTACGGAGCGCGTACCGGTCATTATTTCGACATGACCAGAGACGGGGATGCGGAAAAACTGGCGCGCAACGAACTGCCTCAGTTCTCTACGCCGGTCGAACTGGCAGAGTGGCTGAATATTCCCCTGGGTAAACTGGCCTGGCTCACGCATCGCTTCACCCAGTTTGATCGACCTGACGAAGAACAGGAATCACATTATATTTATCACTGGAAACCCAAACGCTCCGGGTTTCGCCTGATCGAATCGCCGCGACCGTTTTTAAAAATGGCGCAGCAGCAGATCCTGCAGGAGATCTTAAACCAGATCCCGCTACATTCTGCAGCGCATGGATTCGTGCAGGGCCGGTCTTCTGTAACGAACGCGGCCCCCCACACGGGCAAACGAGTCGTTGTGAAATTCGATCTGGAAAATTTTTATACCAGCGTCAAATTTTCCCGCGTCGTTGCCATCTTTCGCAACCTGGGTTACTGCCGCGAAGCATCACTGTATCTGGCGCGGTTAACAACTTCAGTAATCCCGATGAGCCTGCCCTTCCCGGATGGCAGCCTGCGTCCTTTGATTCCTTACCTGTCGCGTCATCTGCCTCAAGGTGCGCCGACTTCGCCGGCCCTGGCAAACCTGTCTGCCTACTCGCTGGACGTTCGGCTCTCCGGTTTGGCGCGCGCCTTCGATGCCGACTACACACGTTATGCAGACGATCTGACCTTTTCAGGATCGGAACAGTTTCTGCGATCCCTGCGCGTGTTCCTTCCCCTGGTCAATCAGATCATCAAATCAGAACGATTTCAGGTGAACCAGATGAAACGCCGCGTACTGCGAGATAATCAGCAGCAGAAAGTAACCGGCGTCGTCGTTAACGAGCATCCGAATGTGCCGCGCAAAGAATTTGATCTGTTGAAAGCGATTCTCACAAACTGCATTCGACAGGGTCCCGCCACTCAGAACCGCGAAAATCATCCGGATTTTGCCAGTCATCTGCGCGGGCGTGTCGCGTATGTGCAGCAACTCAACCCGAACCGTGGGCAACGTTTACTGCAACTGTATGAACAGATTCGCTGGTAAACCGGCTGCGTCAGATTTACCTTGTCTGACTGGAGCATTTTAAGGCATAATAGATAAACGATTTACGCTCAAGACCCGGATTTCCCGCGGTCTTTTTTAATCCCTGACAGTACCCCCTGCGTTTCCACTGTCAGGAGACAAACTCGTGCCAATACCCTTCGATCAGATAGGAATTATCGTGGGTGGATTTATTCGCATCCTGTTAAAGCCTTTGATGAGATTCTTTATCGGTCTGATTGCCATTCCGATATTCCATCTGATGCTCAACAAGGTGATTCGAGTTCAGGAAATCGATGACGAGCTGGAGAAGGACCTCGAACAATGGTTTCGCGGTTCACTCTTACTGCTGGCAGCGACTGCCAATATGGAGTCGGCGTTATTTGCAGGATGGGTGCCACTTAGCCTGCAGGGAACTGAGCTTTCCATTCTGACAGGACTTCGAATTCTTCTGGCGATCGGTGTGATCGAAGCGATGCCTGACCAGGAACTGTTTTCGATTATTCACCCGGGTCCTCCGCAATTGAAGTTATCGCGCGAATACGGGATCTGGCGCGAGTTAAAAGAAAAATGGCGCGCAATTTTGAAGGGCGTGATCTGCCAGCATATCAATCGTTCCTCACCAGTGTTTGCAATTCTCTGCGCAACGACAGAAGGCACCGTAGGCTGGGTCTGTTACGGCATGGCAATTACACAATATCTGATTATCGGCCTGGTGACTTCGCGAGATCGCGCCCTGGATGTCCTGAGCGAATTTGATCGTAAAGTCACAATGCGACGGCGCGAGCTGATCGAAGAATTTGATCTGGATCAGGAAGAGGTTGATGAAGCAGACCGCAAGCGGTGCGAAGAGATCGAGCAGGAGCAGGTCGAGTCGAAAAATACACAGACCGACGCCTCGAAAGCGTCAGCCTGAATGGAAGTTTGAAGTTATTCTTCTGAGTCTGCTTTCTTAGCGGCTTTTTTCTTCGTTGTTTTTTTCGCTGCTTTCTTTTTTGTAGTCTTCTTTTTGGCAGCCGCTTTTTTTGTTGTCTTTTTGGCGGCTGTTTTTTTAGTGGCCTTCTTCTCTGCCGCCTTCTTCGTGCCTTTCTTTTTCACGCCTTTTTTCGCGGCCTTGGCATCCAGCCATTCGACAGCCTGTTCCAGAGTTACATTTTCGACTTCGTACTCTTTGGGAATCGTTGCGTTAATTTTGCCGTGTTTGACATAAGGCCCGTAGCGACCATCGAAAATACCGATCGGTTCTTCGTCTTCCGGATGTTTACCCAGGTCCCGAATCGGAGTCGGCGCACTTCGCTTGCGCGCCTGTTTGAGCAGCTCGACAGCCCGAGGCAGATCAATGGTCAGGATGTCATCTTCCTTACCCAGTGATTTATAAACTTTATCGTGCAGAACATAAGGACCAAATCGACCGATGCCTGCGTTGACTTTTTTTCCGGTCTCCGGATGCTCGCCCAGTGCGCGAGGCAGTTTCAGATACTTCAACGCGGTTTCAAAATCGATCGTATCGGGATCAACGTTCTTGGGAATACTGACGCGTTTAGGCTTCGGCCCGTCTTCGGTCACATCTCCCAGTTGCAGATACGGACCAAACGGTCCATGCAGTTTATATATGGGTGTGTTTTCCTCAGGGTGCATGCCGAGCGCTTTAGGGCCTTCCGCTTTCAGGCGAATCAATTTTTCCGCCATTTCGTTCGTCAGGTCCGCCGGGGCAATATTATCGGGAATCGAAGCCGAAACCGGTTCTTCATCCGCATCATTAGATACATAAGGTCCATAGCGACCCACACGCACCGCCGACGTGATTCCTTCCAGATCCAGCGTGCAGATTTCCCGCGCGTCAATGGTCTCTTCCTTGGCTTTCACCTGCTCGTCCAGACCTTCTTCGCCACGATAAAACTGGTTCAGATAAGGCAGGCGATCCCCTTCACCGACGGCAATATCATCCAACTCCTGCTCCATGGCAGCGGTGAACTGCAGATCGACCAGGTTCGGGAAAAACTTCTCCAATAGACGTGTGACGGCCAGCGCCGTGAATGTCGGCACCAGCTGACTGCCCGACTTGTTGACGTAGCCACGATCCTGAATCGTGCCGATGATGGAGGCATACGTACTCGGACGCCCTACTCCTTCGCTTTCCAGCTTGCGGACAATGGTTGCTTCCGTGTAACGGGCCGGCGGCTTGGTTTCGTGCTTGAGCGGTTCGACTTCGCTGGCTTCCAGCGCCTGATTCTCTTCCAGCGGAGGCAGCATCGATTCGCTGTCGTCCAATGCGGCTTCGGGATCATCAGAGCCTTCCACGTACGCACGGAAGAAACCGGGAAATTCGACATGACGACCGGTGGCACGAAACTCGGCATTGTCCGCCTGAATCGTAACGGTCTGGAACCGCAGACGGGCTTCTTCCATCTGGGTGGCCATCGTCCGCTTCCAGATCATGGCATACAGTTTGGCCTGTTGCCCGGTGAGGCCGATCTCTTCTACCGTTTTCATCGATTTACCGGCAGGTCGGATCGCTTCGTGTGCTTCCTGTGCCCCTTTGGACTTGGTATCGAAGCGGCGAATTTCCGGACTGAGATAATCTTTGCCGTACAGATCTTCAATCCGTTTCCGCGAAGCAGAGACCGCTTCGTTGGACAGATTGACGCTGTCGGTACGCATATAAGTAATGTGACCATCTTCATACAGCCGCTGAGCGACCTGCATGGTTTCCCGGGCCGACATGTTGAGCTTGCGGTTCCCTTCCTGCTGCAGCGTACTGGTCGTAAACGGAGCAGGCGGCTTACGCGACTGCATGCGCTGTTCAACAGATGTCACAGTCCAGTCTGATTTTTTAACCCGCTCCAGCAGTTCCTCTGCCTGCTGTTCATTGAGCAGCAGGACATCGGATCCCTCTTTGAGTTTACCCGTTGATTCGTCGAAGTCTTTTCCGCTGGCGACCTTTTTGCCGTCCACCGTCATCAGCATCGATTCGAATTCCGCACCTTCGCCGGTCTTCAGCTGGGCTTTCAAATCCCAGTAAGTACCACTTTTAAAGGCGAGGCGTTCCAGTTCGCGCTGGACGAGAATCCGCACGGCGACCGACTGGACGCGACCGGCTGACAAGCCACGGGCAATCTTCTTCCATAGCAGGGGGCTCAATGTAAATCCGTACAGACGGTCCAGTACCCGTCTGGTCTCCTGGGCAGAAACAAGGTTCAGATCGAGGTCGCGCGGGTTGGCGATCGCTTCCTGAATGGCTTCCTCGGTAATTTCCGAGAAAACCATGCGTTTAACGGGGACTTTGGGCTTCAGCAGCTCGGCCAGATGCCAGCCGATACTTTCACCTTCGCGGTCTTCGTCGGTCGCGAGAATGAGCTCTTCAGCATCTTTGAGGGCATCTTTGAGTTCTTTGACCGTCTTTTTCTTCTCTTTGGGGACCAGATAATAAGGTTCGAACTCGGATTCGACATTGACCCCCAGGGTCGCCCATTTATGTTTTTTCTTGAATTCAGAAGGAACATCGGAGGCTTTGGCAGGCAGATCGCGTACGTGGCCCATGCTGGCCAGAACCTTATAATCACTGCCTAAATAGCTGCCGATTTTCTTGGCTTTCGCCGGTGATTCCACGATCACCAGTGCCTTCAGCTTCTTCTTTGCCACCAGACATGCCCTTCCTGAGAACCGACGTCGACCTTGCCTCCAGAGTCCAGCTGGCTACAATACGCGGCTCAATGTTTCCCGTTTATTCTATTTTAGATCTGTTAAATCCGGATCAGTTTGTAAACTTCATTCGGCAATCTCTAACCGTCTTAAAACTCTCTGTCAAGCCTGTATTTATTTTTTCATATGGCTGGCTGTCCCGAAACCGGGTACTTTTCGGCATAGGAACAGACAGGAAACAGCAGGATTCTTTGAGAGAAGACTTTCACGAATGGCCAGAATAAATTACAACACATGAAATCAACGGAAAACTCTTTTCCAATTGGAAGATACGAAAACCAGCGATTACTTCAATCGGATCTCGTTGACCCCGGAAGTTCACTACAGGAAATCGAATTCATTCGACTTGCAGACTGAAGAAGGAAACAGAATGGCCTCGCCACTGGAATTGTTTCGTAAAAAACAAAAAGTATTAATGGTTCCGCTCACCATTCTGGCGTTGTTCGCCTTTATTGTTATGGACCAGCTGACTCCGGCACAGTTCCCTCCGATTGCGGGAATGCTGTTGTTCGGGTTCGTGTTCTGGTACCTCGGTCGTGACCGGGGTAAAGGAACCCAGTTTGCGGTAGTGGGGGTCGTCATCGGCTTCTTCGTCGGTTATCTCTACATCCCCAAAGTCGGTGCCGAAACAGTGGTTAAGAGTACCGCCGGCAACATTGACATGCGGCAGTACCAGGAGATGGTCCAGAATCGCCAGATCGCCAATCAGTTTATCATGCAGTCTTACATGGCTTCCCTGACAGAAGAAGAGCAGCAGCGTCCGCAACCACCACGCGGCGCCATGTTTGGCTTTGGTCGGGACATGGAAGATGACATCATTCTGGAATACCTGTTCCGCAAAGAAGCGGAAAAGATGAACCTGATCGTTTCAGATGATGCGATCTCCAACTACATTTCCCGCTACACGAATAATAAACTCAGCCGCAAAGCCTTTCAGCAAACCTGCCAGCAACTCGGCAAGACTGAAGGTCAGATTTATGACATCTTCCGCGATCAGCTGCAGGCACGTCTGGCCTTCCAGATGCTGCGTCCTGAAGTTTCTCTGACTCCCGATCAATACTGGAACTTCTACAAAAAGTTCAATGTCCGGGAAGAACTGGAACTGGTTGCCTTGCCTGTCAAAGACTTTGAAGGTGAGGTTCCCGCACCAACAACCGCTGAGAAAAAAGCATTCTTTGAAACCTATAAAACGGTCTTCCCAGGCGAAAAGGGTCCCGGATCACCTGGTCTGCGGCAGCCACAAAAGGTGCAGGTGGAATACCTGATGGCGGATTACGTGGATACCGAAAAACAGGTTCCACCGGTAACAGACAAAGAAATTGCCGCATTCTACGAAGACAACAAAGAAACCCTCTACAAAAACAATACCATCCCGGATCTTCCTGCAGGTTCAACCGTACCAACGGCCCCTGAACTGCCTGCTCCTGCTGGCCCAAAAACCGAGAAACCAGCGGAAGCAGCAAAACCGGGAACGGAAGAAAAACCAGCAGAGAAACCGGCAGCGGCTCCTGCGAAAACAGAAACTCCTGCCAAACCGGAGTCACCAGCGAAACCCAAGGCTGATACCAAGCCAGCGCCGGAATCAAAACCCGAACCGAAACCGGAAAAGAAAGAAGAGTCAAGTGCGCTGGATTCTGAGTCAGCGGTTTTCGTCTCTCTGTTAGATGAAAAACCAGCCAACACTCCCGTTGTCGCTCCCAAACCGGGCGATGAAGCAGGGAAAGCAAAACCGGAACCTACAACAACGACTCCCCCTCCGCTGGAACCGTATCGTCCGCTGAATGATGATTTGAAAAGCGAAATCCGCGATCAGCTGTTACGGGAACGCACACTGGAGTTGATGAAAGATAAAATTTCTGACGCAGTGATGTTCATGAATGAACTCAGCGACAAAATCACCAACCCGGAAGAAGGGGCGACGCCGCCAACTCCAGAAGAAGCAACCAAGGCTTTGAAAGAGTACGCAGCTAAAAATCAGTTGATTTACAACGTCACTCCCATGATGTCCGCTCAGGAGATGTCAGAATCGGAGAAATACCCGCTGGGCACTGCCAAAGAACCCACGATCAATCAGTTTGCAGCTCAACCACGGTCTGTCATCGAACAGCTGTTTGAGACTCCCGTTAATTTGATCTACATCCCTTACGAAGCAGAAGACTCCTTCTCCAGCGGATTACTCTGCTACTGGAAGGTCAAACATGTCGATGCCGTCATTCCTAAATTTGATGATCCTGAAATCGATCAGCAGATCACGGAACAGTTGAAGCTGGAAAAAGCCCGCCCCCTGGCTCAGAAGCGGGGAGAAGAACTGAAAAAACTGATCAGCGGCGACAAAGAAATGACAGCTGCAATCGAAGGTCAGACGATTACCGGTAAGAAGGAAGGGACCGAACTGTCCACAACGACAACCGAATCGTTCAGCTGGATGAGGACCTCAACCGCCAATGCCAGCAACCCGTTCTCCATGCCCCGCCCTGAACTGTCGAGCATTTCTGCTGTGGAAGGTGCCGGTAATGAATTCATGGAACAGGTCTTTGATAACCTGGACGAGGGAGAGGTCGGCGTCATAATGAATGCCGACAAATCGATCTGTTATGTCGTGAAAGTCATCAATCGTATTCCCTCTACACCAGGCGGATTGACTGCCATGTACCAGGAGTTTCTGAAGGAAGACATGTTCTTCTTCTTCTCTCCTTATCTGCCGATGGCCCAGATGGAACAGCAGCAGACCAACTACGAATGGAGCCAGGAACTGGAAGCCAAGTACCAGGTTGAAAAATACTTTCAGCAGGTTGAAGGCCCTGAAATCGTTGCTGAGTAGTTAAGGTTGCGTTTTGAAAAATTGAAATCGGTTGTATCCGGAGCTGGTACAACCGATTTTTTTGTTGTGTGTGAGGATGCTGTCTGATTTTTAACTGATCCGGCAAAAAAATTCAGAAACCAGGTTCAAAAAGACTGGACATCACGAATTTCGGGGATTATTCCTATAGAATCAGGCAGGGACATTTTCCCGTCAGTACGGCCAGACTCCAGGCGTCAGGCTGAATTGGGATAAGATCCACGTAAGTCAAAACGTACTCTCCCCCTTTGTTGTGTTTTTAACAGTTTCCAGTTAAAAATGGACAAGTCATCCAACTGCCGGCTGACTTCTCTCGTAAAAAGATTTGTGCGAGGCCGCTGGCAGACCATGAACTTACAGTCTTTTCTGTTGAATCAACCCACGAGATAATTCATCGGGAGTATTATTGTAATGTCGGAACAGGTTCAGCAATCTCCTGCAGAGCAGTCTGAAACTTCGTCCCGGGAGAACATGATTGAAGCCATTGGATTGAGTAAATTCTATGGCCAGTTCGCCGCGACAAAAGATGTCACTTTTTCTGTCCCCCGCGGCCAGGTCGCTGCGTTCCTGGGTCCTAACGGTGCCGGCAAATCCACGACGATGAAGCTGCTGACCGGGTTCCTCTCTCCCAGTGAAGGCCAGGCGCGAGTCGGCGGGTATGATGTGAGCACCCACCGGATCGAAGCCAGCCAGAAACTCGGATATCTGCCGGAAAACGGCCCGCTCTATGAAGAGATGACTCCCCAGGGCTTTCTGTCTTATGCCGGAAGAGTGCGCGGCATGTCGACCGCGGAACTCCGGAATCGCCTGGAATTCGTTATGGACAAGTGCGACCTGGGCAGTGTGTGGAACAAACCAATCCGAAAACTCTCTCGTGGTTTTCGACAACGCGTGGGTATGGCGCAGGCGTTACTGCACGACCCTGATATTCTGATTCTGGACGAACCGACCAGTGGACTCGACCCGAATCAAAACCAGTCTGTGCGCGATCTGATTCGCGACCTGGGTAAGACCAAGACGATTCTTCTATCGACCCATATCCTGCAGGAAGTCAAAGCGGTCTGCAGCCGGGTGATCCTGATCAATCAGGGTTCCATTGTGTTTGACGGTTCTGTGAATGAACTGGGAAACAGCCAGGACGACATGGAAGCCAGTTTCCACAAAATGACACACGCGTAATTTTTCTTTTACCGACCAATTTATAGTTTCAGATAAAGCTGACGTAAGGACCCTTCTGTTATGTTGCGGAACAACGTTGTATTGGCCGTATTCAAGCGAAACGTACAGAGTTACTTTTCCGGAGTGCTGGGATATCTGTTTATCGTCGTGTTCGTGGTAGCCGGCGCATTTGCAGCATTTAACCAGCAGTTCTTCGCGAACAATCAGGCAAACCTCGACCAGTTGAGCCTGTGGTACCCGCTGCTGCTGCTGTTCATTATCCCTGCCATCACCATGGGGGTCTGGGCCGATGAGAAAAAAATGGGCACCGACGAACTGCTTTTCACCCTGCCCGCTTCCGATCTGGAAATCCTGCTGGGAAAATTCTTCGCCGTACTCGCCGTCTACACGATCGCACTGCTGTTTTCTGTGACGCACGTGTTTGTGCTCTGGAAGATTGGTAATCCTGATATGGGCCTGATGTTTACCACCTACTTTGGATACTGGCTGGCGGGCGCATCGCTGCTGGCGGCTGGCATGTTTGCCTCGGCACTTACCAGCAGTACTACAGTCGCGTTTGTGCTGGGAACGGTCATCTGTGCCATTCCCATTTTCATCGGCCAGATTGCACCTTCCAGTAACCTGGTTCAGGGACTGAGTCTGGTCGAACAGTTCCAGGATTTCAGCACCGGGGTCATTCCCCTCGGCGCGGTTCTCTATTTTGTTTCGCTGGCCGTGATGATGCTGTACCTCAACCGCATCCTGATTACACGCAGGCACTGGAGTTCGCAACAGCAGAATTCCATGGGACTGCAGTATCTGATCCGTACCGTCTCATTGGCGGTGATTCTGATCAGCGTGAATGTCATCGTCTCGTACGGCAGCAGCCGCATGGATATGACGGGCGAAAAAGTTTTCAGCCTGTCGCAGACCACAAAAGATCTGCTGACCAAGATTGATGAAAAAAATCCGATTACCATTGAAGCCTTCATCAGCCCGGAAGTCTCACGCGAATACGTTCCGATCCGCAAACGACTGATTGGTCTATTGCGGGAGTACAACCAGCTGGGCGGCAAACGGCTTCAGGTGCGCTTCGTCGATGTTGAGCCTTTCAGTAAAGCGGAAGAAGAAGCCCGCCTGCTGAATATTTCGCCTCAACAGGTCCAGACCGAACGTGGCGGTCGTGCATTTGTCGATACGATTTTCATGGGAGCGGTTGTCAAAAGCGGCACCGATGAAGTGGTGATCCCGTTCTTCAACGTGGGCACACCGATTGAATATGAACTCACGCGTTCCATCCGTACCGTTTCAAAAGATGAACGGCTGACCGTCGGCATTCTCAACACCGATGCCAGTATCTTTGGCGGCCTGAATATGGGTATGGGGGGCAACCAGCCGCCGTGGCTGATCGTCAGTGAACTCAAGAAACAATACAAAGTCGAGCAGGTCTCACCCGATTCTCCGATCAGCGATACTGCCTACGATGTCCTGATCGCTGTACTGCCCTCTTCTTTAACGGAACCGCAGTTAAACAATCTGGTCGAGTACGTCAAAAAAGGAAAACCAACGCTGATCTGTGACGACCCGCTGCCTGTCTACGGCGGGGGACGCGGCATTCAGAATGCACCGCGCATGCCCAAACCCAGTCCGGGAGGAGGCATGTTCGGGATGCAGCAGCCACCCTCAACCCCCAAAGCGGATCAGGGTCGATTAACACCCCTGTTGAGCCTGCTGCAGATTGCCTGGGACAACGGTCAGGTGGTGTTTGACTATTTCAACCCGCATCCGGAGTTTGCCGAAGTCGTGCGTCCCGAACTGATTTTCATCAGTCCGAAAAACGGCGTCAAAGGCGCCTTCAGTAATAACAGTAATATCACCAGCGGGCTGCAGGAAATCCTGACATTCTTCCCGGGTAATATTCGTCCTCGATCAGATTCCACATTGAACTTCGAGCCCCTGCTGAGAACCGGGCTCAACTCGGGTCTGTTATCCTGGGGCCAGATCACCAGCCCGTTCTTTAATTCCGTCCGTATCGCGCAGGATCCACCTCGCCTGATCGACGACGATTCGCACGTACTGGCGGCACACATTACTTCCACCGATAAGTCACCGATAAAGAACATCAATGTCATCTTCGTGGCGGATGCCGACCTGATTTCAGATGAACTGTTCAATATCCGGGAACGTCAGGCCTTCGGTTTGAAAATTGATAACGTCACGTTTTTATTGAACTGTGTCGACCAGCTGGCCGGCGATGATTCCTATATCAAACTCCGCAAACGCCGCTCCAAACTTCGCACGCTGACTCTTGTCGAACGTGAAACATCGGTCTTCGTGAAAGAACGAAATGCGGAACGAGAAAAAGCGACGGAAACTGCAGACGAAAAACTGAAAGAAGCCCGCGATCGTCTGAAAGCGGAGCGTGATAAAATCATCAAAGACACCACCATCGACGGAAATACCAAACAGCAGATGCTGCGGATGGCTGAGGAAAATGAGAGCCGGCGTCTGGAAGTCGATGAAGCCAATATCGAACGTGAAAAACAGCGTCAGATTGAAAAAATCAAAGCGCAGACGGAACGACAGATTCGGACCATCGAAGACCGCATCCGCTGGTATGCGATCCTCTTCCCTCCGTTTCCAGCGATATTGCTGGGAATCTGCTTCCTGTTTTTCAGAATGAAAAATGAAAACCAGAATATTTCTCCCGACCGGAGACTGAAAAAATAACGCATGCCTGTCGTGCAGAAATCAGATCAGGAAATAAACCTAGAATTCCATTAACTCACTGTTTAATAAGTAAAATCGTTTGCCATGAATGAAACGACCAGAACACTGACATTTGCAGGAATCGCAGCGGTTGCTTTAGTCGCCGCCTATTTCACCGATCGTGCTTCACAGCCGGTGCAACTGACCGGTTATGAAAATGTAGGTAAAGAATTCTATCCCGATTTTACAGACCCGACGCAAGCCAGATCTCTGCGCGTCGTGAGCTACAATGAAGACCTGGCAACGTTGAAAGTCTTCAATGTGGAATTCAAAAACGGTTCCTGGATCATCCCCTCGCATCACGACTACCCGGCGGATGCGGAAGACGAACTGGCGGAAACCGCCACCTCACTGGTAGGTGTCGTGCGTGGTGCCCTGGAGAGTCGTCGCAAGAGTGATCACGAACGTTTCGGCGTGATTGATCCCCTCGATGATTCGAACACCAACCTGAAAGGCCGCGGACAGCGACTGACGCTTTCGAAAGAAGGTGGTGCCCCTCTGGTAGACTTCATCGTCGGAAAGAAAGTTCCCGACCAGGCTGATCAATATTATGTCCGCAAAGTCGATGAAGACGCCGTCTATCGTACGAAACTGAATGTCGATCTTTCGTCCGAATTCTCTGACTGGATTGAACCCGATATCCTGAAAGTCGACCGCGATCGACTGGTGGAAATTCTGATCAGCCATTATTCGATTGATGAAGCACAACAGAAAATCGTTTACGAAAGTGACAAACGAGAAGAAAACGTGACGGTGCTCACACGCAAAAATTCAACAACCCCCTGGGAGATGCAGGGGCTGGATACTGCGACACAAAAGCTCAACACTGCCGACGTCAACCAGCTGGTGAATACCTTGACGGACCTGAAACTGCAGGGGATCCGCCCCAAGTCGAGTGATCTCGCAGCGGGGCTGAAAGAATCGGGATCTTTAAAGCCTAAGACACAGCTCGATCTGTTCGATCTGCAGAGTCGAGGTTTTGTACTGGCACGAGGCCCCTCGGGAACTCCTCAGCTGGCTTCCAATGAAGGTGAAGTGGTTCTGGCTACCAATCAGGGAGTCGTGTACTCCCTGTACTTCGGCGAAATTTTCACAGGCAGCACACTCGACATCGAAGTTGGTAACAGCAACGAAAAGAAAGATAAAAAGTCCGACGCGAAAGAGAAGAAAGAAAGTGACAAAATCGACGATAAGAAATCGCCGGAAAAAGAAAAGTCCGAGAATGGGAACGACAGTGCGCTGAAAACCAGCCGTTACCTGCTCGTGACCGTTTCATTCGATCCATCCTTCCTCGGCGACCCTCCACAAAAACCGGAAGCGCCGGAAAAACCAGCCGGGCTGAAAGAGAAACCGGAAACAGACAAAGCCGATCAGGATAAAAAAGCGGACGACAAAAAAGAGGACAAGGCAGACGAGAAACCGACTCCCGAAGCCGCTTACGAAAAAGCCATGAAAGCCTATGAGTCTCAGCTGAAAACGTATGAACGAAAGCTGAAGGAATACGATGACAAGGTGGTCAAAGGGAATGAACTGGCTCAAGAGCTCAACAAGCGATTTGCTGACTGGTACTATGTCATTTCTGCAAACAGCTTCGAAGCTTTGAAATTGAAACGCAAAGCATTGGTGGAACCGATCGAAAAACCGGAAGGGGATGCTGCGAAGCCTGGCCCTGCAACGCCGCCCACCGGATTCCCGTCGTTACCACCAACAGGGAATAAACCGTCTCCGGCGCCTGCTGAAAAACCGGCTCCTGCGAAGCCAGAAGCCAAAAAGCCTGAGGCTGGCAAAACGGAAAAAGCTGCTGAGGCTGCGAAAAAACCCGCGGCTGAGAAACCAGACAGCAAACCTGCAGCCACTCCCAAAGAGACACCTCCGCAGGAGAAGCCGGAACCCAAGCCCAAAAACTGATCATAAGACCACAGGCTGATCTTTCAGGCCAAAGCTGTGACAGATTTCCCATCAAATCTGTCTGCGGCTTTGGCTTTTTCTGCTTTCTGCGTCGATTCTGTTCCGGTTAGGTAAACTTTGCCGGCGATGTTCCAGTTATTCAGGTGATTCCGGTCGAATCAATCATAGAAGTTCCTCGCCTCACTCCGATAAAGCTTAATGAATGATTTATGACGATTGATCCTGAAATCAGGCGGTTCGTCACTTCGTACAGGCATTTCAGATTGCGCATCTACTGCAACTGTCCTGCCTGAAATCAATCAAATACGTTCAGATCAGTTGCTCACTCTTAACCGGGTCATCATGTTTTAACTACATAAGTTCAGTTGTCAGAGACGACAGCTCAGACTTGTGAAGGAGTCACAGAAATGAAAAGACTTCCCAAATCCATTCAATGGGGCATTATTGGTTTTTCGATCGTTGCCCTGGTTGGTATCTCAATTGAATTATCGAAAGCCGAGACTAAGAAAGCAGATGCGATCAACTGGCATACTGATCTGGAATCTGCTCACAAGGCCTCACTCAAGAGCAACAAGCCTGTATTTATCGTATTCGACGCCAGCTGGTGCACTTACTGCCGTAAACTGGAAAAGGAGACGCTTTCTGATCCGCGGATGTCCCGCTATCTGAATCAGGCCTTCGAACCGGTTCACCTCGATTTCGATAAAGACCGTAAGATTGCCGACGTTCTGGATGTCAAATCGATCCCCTGCACCGTAGTTTTGAGCTCAGAAGCTGATCTTCTGGCCCGTCAGGTCGGTTATGCCAAGGTTCCCCGTTATCATTCGATGCTGGAAAAAGCCCGCAAACTGCAGGCCGTCATCCACCATATCGAATACTCAGAGAGCCACTGATTTCCCTGAGATATAGTAATTCGGGACGGGCGCAAATCTTGAAAAAACTCTACGGAACGTGTACTTTGCGCATATGAATAAAAGCAAAGAGCCGTTTGGCATCAATCCGTCGGGTGAAGGTGACTCCTGGGAGTCTCTCGCAGGTGATCTGTTTGGCATCGATTTTGACCAGCAGGTTGAGCCGCTCCCCATCGACTTTGAGGATGATCTCGCAGAAGACGACGATACTTCTGAACAGGCCGAAGAGTCTGCGCCTGCTGAGAAAGTGCAAGCCGAAACTCCGGCTGCAGCGAAATCAGAGGCAGTTGAAGACGACGATGACGATCAGTTCTTCGGTGCCTCGATCTTTGAAGACGACGATGAAGTACCCCCTGCCAGCAGCAAAACTGCAGATCCCGTTGAGTCAGTAGACTCGGGAATCGACTTCGATGAGGATGAGGAAGATGATGACGAAGATGAGATCATCGCCTCTTTTGATGACGATGAAGACGAGGATGATGAAGCAGACGAAGTCGAAGAAGACTTTGCCCCTGCGGCCTCACTGACTGAAGAAGCCTCCTCGGATGAAGAGGAAGAAGATACTTACTGGGATGCGCTGGATGGCTGGAACTGGGACGAAGATGATTCGTCTCATGCCACCAAAGCAGTCGCCGACAGTGATGAGGATGATGAAGACTTCGAAGACGAAGAAGTTGCGGAAGTCGAAGCGGCACCGGTAACATCACAGAAGAAGCCTCGTCCCGAAAAGAAACAGAAACCTGCCCCTCCTCAGGCTACATCTCGAACAGACGAACGTCTTGAGGATGATAATGGATTTGGTTTCGGTCTCATCTCAGAAGAAGTCGCCTTCCAGGAAGAAGCATTTGCTGCCGACGAAGAGGATGACGACGATGAAGAACAGAGTGAAGCGGTAGCAGAAGCAGACAGCGAAACCGAGGGAGAAGAAGAAACAGCGGAAACCAAACGTCCCCGCCGCCGTCGTCGTCGCCGACGCTCACGCTCTCGCAAGACCGAAGAAACTACCGATTCTTCCGAAGAAGAAACCGAAGACGAAGAGCAGGAAGTCCAGGCGGAAAGTGATGAAGCCGACGAGGACGATTCCGAAGAAGAAACCGAACCGAAGCCTAAACGGTCCCGACGCCGCTCTCGCAGACGAAAGAGCGAAGTGACTGCGGAAACCGAAGAAGGCGAAACAAGTTCCGAAACGGCAGACATCGAAGAAGTTGAGTCTACCAATCCGAAAAAACAGGTGGTCGAAAATAAATACCCGAACGTCCCCAGCTGGGAAGAAGCGATTTCCTATCTGCTGAATCCCAAACTGGTCGGCGGTAAAAGCGACAAGGATGAAGATCCTAAGAAAAATCCGCCGTCAGCGGAAGCGGATGACCAGAGTCGCAGACGCCCCAAAAGAAGACGTTCCAGCAAACGGGGCGGCAGCGGTAACCGAAGCCAGGCTCCGAAAAAAACATAATCAAAACCACACAGTATCTACCAGGCTGAATCATCCAGCCTGAAGCGGCCTTTGCGCCCGTTCTGAAAGTTTTCGATCATGTCTGAACCGGCTCTGGAAACCGTCAGTGAAATTTCTACCTTGCGGAAGCGCGTCACAACACGTCGCCAGCAGGGCGAGAAGATCGGTTTTGTGCCTACCATGGGAGCGCTGCATGCAGGGCATACCAGTCTCATTGAAGCTGCCGGCGCTGACTGCGATTTTGTGGTCGTTTCCATCTTCGTCAACCCGACTCAATTTGGCCCCGATGAAGACTTTGAAAAATACCCGCGCGTGCTGGAACAGGATCTGGCAAAATGTGCGACTGCGGGGGCAGACCTCGTCTGGACTCCGGATACCAGCATCATGTACCCGGACGGGTATTCAACCTATGTGACCGTTGAGGCCCTTTCGCGCATTCTGGAAGGCGCCACCCGCACGAATCATTTCCAGGGGGTGACCACCGTTGTCACCAAACTGCTGTTAAGCTGCCTGCCTGATATCGCTTATTTTGGTGCGAAAGATTTTCAGCAGCAGGCCATCATCAGAAGAATGTGCCTCGATCTGAATATTCCTGTCGAGATCAAAACCTGTCCCATTATCCGGGATACGGACGGTTTGGCACTCAGCAGTCGCAACGCATATCTTTCCGCAGAAGAACGCGAGGCAGGTTTAGCCCTCTCACGCGCTCTGCGACTGGCGCAAGAAAAAATTGCGGCCGGCGAAACGGATCTCGCGCAGATCAAAGCCGCCATGCATCAGCTGTTGAATTCCACCCCGCTGTTAAAACTCGATTATGCTAGCATCGCTGATCCGACTACGCTGGAAGATATCTCCACTGCGCAATCCGAGATGGTCGCGCTGATTGCCGCCTGGGTGGGCACGACGCGACTGATCGATAACTGTCAGTTGACTCCCGCTCCTGCAGAATAAACCTGAACAGACTGCTGTTCGTACAGATTGACATTGACGTAAGATACTGAAAAGTAAGAAGATACACGTTAATCTAATCGTTTTTCGCGGAAAATCCCGGTTTTTGACAAACCACGGGAACTTCGTTTTCCCCCGGATCGTCCAAGAGGTACTGTGACCAACAATGATCAATACCTGATTCAAGAATGTTTGGCAGGTCGTACAGAGGCGTTTGATCAACTGGTACTGAAATATCAGGACCGACTGTTTCGAACACTTGTGCGGATTCTGGGCTCCAGCGACGATGCGCGCGATGCGGCCCAGGAAGGGTTCACCCAGGCCTTTTTTAAATTGAATACATTCAAAGGAACAGCCGCCTTTTATTCCTGGCTGTTTCGCATTTCTTTTAATGCCGCGATTACCCAGAAACGAAAAACAAAGCGAACCTCTGCAACCATAGATCCACAAGAGAATCCGGCCGGTACCTGGCTGGTTGATACACACTCCGAAAACCACCCTCCCGAAGTCGCTGAACTCGCCGAGCGAAAAAAACTGGTGCATCAGGCATTGAATGAGTTACAGGAAGAATACCGCACGCCTTTGATCCTGCGGGAACTGGAAGGCATGTCATACGGAGAAATTGCCGAAATCACAGAGATCCCACTGGGAACTGTCAGGAGCCGAATTTTCAGAGGAAGGAACGAACTAAAACAGAAACTGAACGCGTTGTTTCAGGACGAGCCTTTAACACGTGTATCCGAGTCTGACCGTCAGTCATCGATAAGTGAAACAAAATGAGTAGCCAGCCCCCCTTTAACGAAAATCTGTCCGCCTACTTCGACCATGAAGTCTCCCCCGAGGAACGTCTTGAGCTGGAGTCGCGACTGGAACAGTCCCCTGCTGCACGGCAGGAACTGCATGAGTTCGGCGAACTCTCGCGCCTGCTGCAGGAGACCGCTACGGAATCGGCGTCTCCCGAACTGGCTCCCTCCATCCGCCGCCGCATCGAACAGGAAACCCTGCTTGCTTCCCCCGAGACGGTTCCCGTCAAACGTGTGCCTTCCATGCTGCGTTACCGGATTGCCATTGCCATCAGTGCCTGCTCTTCGGTAGCTGCGCTGGTCTTATTCGTCTTACTTTTGAATACGGGTTCCCCGGAAAGCAGCTGGCAACTCACACAGTCAGATCGCATGGTACTATCACCAGCGAAAGAGTCTGCTCTCAATACGACGGTTGCCCGCAATGATAAAATGGTTGCCGCACGATCGAATGAATTCAGTTTTCAGGCAGGCACAGACATTGGAAAGCCCGGCCAGCCGCATCCTGTTCCCTCAGTCGAGCTTCAGTTGAACAAGCGGGGAATGCAGCTCCCTAAAGTGGAAGCGCCTAAAATGGAAGCGGAAGAGAAACTGGCAATGCGATCTATGAATGAAAAATCGCCTGCCGACTTTTCCGTGCATAATACGCTGGCCGAACTGAATTCCGCTGCCAGGCAGCTCAACCAGACAACGCAGGGTCTGGCCGCCTCTTCCGGGATTCCCAGCCATATTCCACTGGATTCCATCCGCATAGGAGATGTTCTACCTTACTTTCGCGACATTGATGGCAAAGTGGCTGTGATCGAAGTTCGCGTCGTCGACGTCAAACAGGCCCTGGGAACAATGGAACTGCTGTTGGCACAAAATAATATCCCCGTCGACCAACTTAAACAGTCGGAAGTCGAACGCCAGTTACAGCGTACACAATCGATGTTCTACAAAGCAGCTGATTCCAAAACGACAGCAGATCAGAGCAAAGCAGAATTAGACCAGCAGCTGTTTGCCGTCTATGTGGAAGCCACCGATGCACAGCTGGCTTCCACCCTGGAAGAATTCCAGCGAGGTCTCAAACGGGATCAGAAGTTAAGCCTGGCATTGCAACCGGCCATCACGGAACAATCTCTCAAAGAAGAAGTAGCAAGCCTGCCTCAACTGCTGACACAGCAGTCCGCATCCTATAAAAAAGACAAGTCTGTTAATCTGGGTCTACAGCCGGAGACAGAAGTATCAGATCAATACATTAATAATCCGGAAAACAGGAAGACGGCAACGGAGGGACTTGCACAAGCAAAACCGCAAGCCCCAGCAGTATCGCAACGCTCTTACCAGATGCGATACCGGATGCAGGTCCCCGCTGAGCAAGCCCCTGCTCTCAAGCGGATGGTTCAGTCCGGCGCGTTGAAGAAAAAAGAGGCTGATCAGAAATCTCCCTCATTCGCCGATGTCCCCCTGATGGCAGCCAAGCCCACCGGTTTCAATACTGCGAATTCCCGACAGGCTGGAAAACAGAGCGCGGAATCACTGATCTCCGAGGCTCCCGTCAAAGTCCTGTTTGTCTTTAAAAATTCAGAAACTCCCGCGCTCCCCACCGCTCCCCAGTAACGGGCAGCGGTGCAGCAGCGGAGAATCACATTTCTGAACGGATTTATTTCGCAGGACCAACGCGTCCTTTGGTTTTTGTCGGAATCCGAACCAGGTAGGTGTCTGCGGTCAGATAGAGCACCGAACCATCGTTCCCCCAGGCACAGTTGGCTGTTCGTTCGCCCGTACTGATCCGTCCCAGCAACTTGCCTTCGGGAGTGAAGATGTAGCAGCCGCCTGGCCCGGTCGCAAACAGATTTCCGTTGACGTCGGTTTTGAGTCCATCGGGCAGACCAGGCAGTTTGCCGACTTTGTCTGTGACATCATAAAAGATTTTGCTGGCTCCCAGTGTCCCATCCTCGTTAACGGGGAACGCTTTCCAGAGTGCCGCCTCGGGATCGGACTGGGCGACATACAGTGTTTTTTCATCGGGTGAAAATGCAATCCCGTTCGGTCGCGTCATTTCCTTGGTCAGCAGTGTTAAACTGCCATCCTTCGCCAGGCGATAGACGCCACAAAAATCGAGTTCGCGGCGGGGATCGTCATAACGGTTGGGAAGTCCGTAAGGTGGATCGGTGAAATACAGATCGCCGTTGGATTTGAACACACCATCATTGGGACTGTTCAACCGCTTGCCCATATAGTTGTCGACCAGCGTTCGCTTGCCCCCCTCTTTCGTCAGCACTGAGACGCGGCGATCGCCGTGCTCGCAGGATACCAGGCGTCCCTGGGGATCAAGAAACAGGCCATTGCAACCCGGTTCATTTCCGTAGGGAGCGACTCCTGTATAGCCTGACGGCTTCATGAACAGGGATGCCCCTTCCCCCTCTTTCCATTTCATGACGGAGTTGCGGGGAATATCAGAAAACAGTAGAAATCCGTCCTTCGCATCGCCCATCCAGACCGGGCCTTCCGACCAGTCGAAGCCAGACGAGAGAACCTCAATCCGGGCATCCTTGTCTATAAGAGCATCCAGGCCGGGATCGAGCCGAACGACTTCCCCCAGCGTGGGATAATTAGTGGAATCCTGAGCAGATAGCTCAGACTGAGCGAGGCTCAAAACGCAGGTTGTTAAAATCATGCAGGTGAATCTAATGGTTTTCATGCTTTTTTTCCCTGTTTTTTCGGATAGATCAGTGTGACTTGATACGGGAACATAAGAGGGTTCAATTCTACAGATTCTCCGCAGGAGATGCACGTATAGAGGAAATATTCCTGATTCCAAGGCTTGGAATACTTGCATCCCGAAAACAGCTTCGATAACGTAGCGTTTGCTCCTGTTGTCTTGAAATAGAGGCTTTTCAGCAGCACAACAATTGGTTAAAATCAGGTCTTGCTTGATGAAATCATCGATATGGTGGGTATAGCTCAGTTGGTTAGAGCGCCGGATTGTGATTCCGGAGGTCGCGGGTTCGAACCCCGTTACTCACCCTTTTCTTCCTCCGTGTGACGAACCACACAAACCAACGGTCCCTGATCATTCTGAAGTCGGACCGGGTTGCCCCTGCTGTCTACGATTGTAATTCTTACAATCTCTTTCTTCGTACCTGTACTCGGCACAGTTCCCGTTTCACACCCACAACAAATTCTGCTTTCTGCCCAGATTTCTTCCCAGAGACCAAAATGACGCTACAGACAGCGCGCGGCACGAAACAGGGTTGATTTGTGCCATCAGGGGACCTCGCGAAGCTAAAACTTATATTGCCCCGGTTTTTCGAAATGAAGTATACTGGTGCCACACTTGAAGTGATCACCATTCAAAAAGGCTCTCGGACGGTCTACGGGACGGACCGCAACGGAATCCTCCTGATTTCGAAAGAGCATATACCAGGGACGGAAAGCTGCTCTCATGCATCAAGCCAGAAAAATCATCTGCCGCAATCTGGAACGATCGATTGCCGCCAAAAAACAACTACTGGAAAACGTCGAGATACAGCAGGAATTTTCAAAGGCCGTAGATCTCATTCTGCAGAGTTATCAGCAGGGTGGTCGACTGTACCTTGCAGGTAACGGAGGCTCCGCAGCGGATGCACAGCATCTGGCAGCAGAATTTGTCTGCCGCCTGGGCAAGGATCGCGCTTCTCTGCCGGCTGAAGCATTAACCACCGACAGTTCCATTATCACCGCTATCGGGAATGACTACGGTTACGATGTGGTCTTCTCCCGGCAGCTGGAAGGCAAGCTGACTGCCAATGATGTTTTCCTGGGAATCACCACTTCCGGTAATTCGCCCAACATCGTCAAAGCGGTAGAGGCCTGCCGGAAAAAAAATGTTCCCAGCATTGTCTTTACCGGAAACGACGGCGGCGCCGTACGACGGCTCTGCGATGTGTGCGTGATTGCTCCCGGCCAGTTAACCAGCCAGATTCAGGAAGTGCATCTCGTGCTGGAGCATACGCTCTGTGAATGTGTCGAAGCGGCCCTGTTCAATTTTGATCTGGATTGCGGCTCATCCGATCTGAACCAGACCAATCGCCCCCGACTGGCAGCCTGATTGAGTAATGCAGGTTTCGTCATCACGTAAAAAATCGCTGTTTCTCGATCGTGATGGAGTGATCAACGTCGAAAAAGAGTACCTGCACCGGATTCAGGATTTCGAATTCATCGACGGCATTTTTGAATTGTGCCAGGCAGCGACGGAAGCGGGTTACACGCTGATTATCGTCACCAATCAGTCAGGCATCGCCCGCGGTTACTACACAGAAACACAATTCCAGCATCTGATGACCTGGGTACTGGCCGAGTTTGACCGACATGGCCTGACCATCACTGATTATTTCTACTGCCCTCATCATCCCACTAAAGGGACAGGCCATTACCGAACGGACTGCGATTGTCGCAAACCGGGTCCACAGATGCTGCTGGATGCAGCACAGAAGTACGATCTGGACCTGTCACAGTCAATCATCGTGGGAGATAAACGCAGCGACATTCAGGCGGGACAGGCAGCCCATATTGGTACGAAGGCCCTGGTAGGAACCGGGCATGCTGTCAGTCCTGAAGATCAGCAGGCGGCCGACGTCTATGCGGAGACGCTCACCGAGTTGAAAACGCTTTTATTTCCCGCTGCACCAGAGAGCCACTGAAGGAACCGCAGGACCATGTCGAATCAGCAGCGCGTGATTGGAGTCATCGGAGCCAGAAGCCCGGTCGGGCAGTGTCTGTTCTCAGATGAGGTCTCACCTGCTGCAGACGGTGATCAACAGTTTGTCGCGTTTACCAGAAAAGACCTGCCAGTTGAGCAGGATCCCAGTGCGCCGGTTCGCTGGCGGCGTTTAGATGGCTCTCTTCAATCAAATGATCAACGGGAGACGATTACGGACTGGATCAGTCTGGCGCCGGTCTGGGCACTTTCCCAGCACTTTAAGCTGCTCTCAGATTATGGTGCCCAGCGGATCGTTGTTTTAAGTTCCACGAGCCGCTTTACCAAAACCGATTCGATCGACGCCGGCGAACAGCAATCGGCTCAACAGCTGACCGCAGGCGAAACAGAACTGCAAAACTGGGCAGAAGCCCAGCAGGTTTCCTGGGTCATCCTGCGGCCGACTTTGATCTATGGTTTTGGCCGCGATAAAAATATTGCCTCTGTCGCCCGGTTCATCAAGCGCTGGAAATGCTTTCCGCTACTGGGAAACGCACAAGGGAAACGGCAGCCCATTCATGCGGCTGATGTCGCGACCGCCAGCCTGCAGGCATTACGAACGGATACCGTCGTAAACAAAGCCTATAATATCTCCGGAGCAGAAACATTGACTTACCGGGAAATGGTCGAGCGTGTCTTCGCGGCTCTGAAATTGAAACCCCGATTTGTGCGAATCCCGCTGCTTCTGTTTCGCGCGGGTATCGCCGTCGTTCGTCATTTGCCCCGCTATAAAAATCTGACTGCGGGCATGGCCGAACGCATGAATGCGGACCTCGTTTTTGATCATTCAGAGGCAGCGCACGATTTCGGATTTCAGCCACGACCGTTTGAACTGCACAGCGAAGATGTAGCGGTCTCGTAAATAGAAACTCCAGGATTCCTGCTCAAACTTCGAGCGAAACCCCTTCCTGGAATTCGAGTTTTTTCGTGTGCTTCTGCTGCAGTTCGATATTTCCCGGCTTCCCTGCGCCGCAACTGGCGACCAGCAGAACAAGCGGAGTCCAGGCGACAGCGACCGTAAGCAGTCCCCAGGCAGGCCAATACAAGGCAATCACAGACAGGGGAAGTAACCAGCCAACATTGATATACAGCGTCCCCAAGCTGACCTTGCGATGTGCACGATGCCGCGCTTTGCTTCCGGACTGCGTTGCTTCCAGAAAACGCGAGAGCCTTTGATACGCATGGCTCTGATGTGCCTGATACCAGCAGTCGCGGCGAATCATTCGTCTGAGTAGTGTGAACGTGGCATCGACCCAGAAGACAGCCGGGAGAATCAACCAGACCCAGAGATTCAATGAGCCGGAATTAAGAGAGCTCAGAGCGACGATCCCCAAAGTAAATCCGAGGAAAGTACTGCCGGCGTCACCCATAAAAATTTTCGCGGGAGGCATATTAAATATCATGAACCCCAGCAGAGAAACGGCCAGCAGCAGCATGATCGCCTGTTCGGTGGATGCAAAAGATCCTGTTTTGAAAAAAATCAGCAGTGTCGCCGCGACCAGTATACTCGTGGCTTCTACGCCGGCAATGCCGTCGATCCCGTCCATGAAATTAAACAGGTTCAACCACCAGATCAGAGCAACTGTCGCAATCCCCCAGCTGAGCAGAGCGATATCCAGCTTCCACCCCCAGAATTCCAGCGCGGGTAAGGGGGAGAATGCATATACAGAGGCCGCGATAATCGAAGCCTGGGCCACAAGCCGATATCTGACTGGAACATTATAGAGGTCATCCCAAAATCCTAATGCAGCAATTAGAGTCCCTCCACAGAGAATGACAGGAATGACTGTTCCCGACAGATCTGTGGAAAAGAACAAAACCGAAAACGCAAACAGACTTGAGACGACAAAAGAGACACCACCCCCTCGAGGTGTGGGCATCACATGCGAACAGCGACTGGTCGGGGACTTCACCAGCCCCAGTTGGGGAGCCAGCTTCAGAATGGCACAGGTACAAGTGAAAGATACCAGAAACACGCCGACAGCGATCAGGCCCGGTATCATCAAGCTGTCGAACATCATTTGTCAACGATACCTTTTAGAAAATGACATGGACCTGAGACACAGAGCAATACAGGCTACTGAAAACGACGAAGTGAATTGGAATTCTTTTGAGAGTACTTTTCTGTTTACAGCGCTCCGCGATTTTACAGCAAGGACAGCTCTGAAAAACATTTGTTACTCAACCGCGGCGGAGTATACCGGGAACGTAAAAATGGGTCAATCCGTTATAATACCCCTGTTTTTCAGGGGTTATTTGAACAGAGATCATCCATCGAAACCACTTATGTGGTCCCTGCAGCCCACCAGACTGTGTACATTCAAACAGACTGCAGAAATTCTGGCGTCAGACCAATATTTGAAGAGAGATGATCCGTTCCCGCCTTGATTTCATTGATTTTGCTTCAGGTGAGAATTATCGTCGATAGTGATGCAAAAACTGTCTCGTAAACTTGTCTGGGTGCTGTCATGCCTGGGGCTGGTGGGGATGATTCTCCAGAGCCTGCAGGTCCAGGTGGAACATACGCACTCTGCAGGAAATGTAGAACACAGCCACTCACACGGGCACAGTCATTCACATGGACACAGTCACTCGCACGGTCACGGCCATTCGCATTCCCATGGACACGGCCACTCTCACAGTCATCAGGGTCATTCGCATTCTCACAAAACGAGCACTGCTGAAGTTCCGCAGACGCACATTCACGTATTGTTGCTCTGGTGGGAATTCACCCTGAATGTCGATGCAGACCAGAGTCAACCAACGCCCGTAGTTTCTAATTCAGAACAATCAGACGACGAGCCTGCCGATTCGCATCTCCACAAACATCCGACCAGGCGTTCATCCGGACCGCTGTTCACATCGGTCACCTGGGGGCAGATCCTTGCCGAACTCTATTCAAGCTGGAACTCTGTCCTGCCCCCTGCTCCCAATCAGATTCCTGCTCAACAGGCGTTGTCCGCGCTGCTGTCACTCTCCGGCAGCTGTTATCAATGCCAGGCAGAGGCGCCTCCCGTTCCCCCACCTGAAATTCCGCTTTCTGTTTCATTCACGTAATTCCCGCTGAGATGTCTGTGTAGGACATGCCGGGAAAAGTGCGCAGGTTTTTTGCTGCGCTCCTTTCACTCGAATGATTTTCAGAGACAGGGCTCTGTCTGCGCTGATGTTGCAGACTGAGTACGCGCCTCTACTAGAAAGCTGATTTGAAGACCATGAAAACGAAACGTTACTTTCACAGGGGGTTCACTCTGATTGAACTCCTGGTGGTGATTGCGATCATCGCCATTCTGATTGCCTTACTCTTGCCCGCCGTCCAGCAGGCACGGGAAGCAGCCAGAAGACTTTCGTGTAAAAACAACCTGAAACAGCTGGGCCTGGGCTTACACAACTACCAGGAAACTCACGGCTGTTATCCCCCCGGTTATGTGTATAAACCCGGAACCGGGGGAAACAATGCCGGCTTTGGCTGGGTCACGATGATTCTGCCAATGATCGATCAGGCGAATCTGTACAATCAGTTCAACTTCAATGAGCCGATTTTCAGTTCCGTGAATCTGGTTCCGCGAGAACGTCAGATTCCCGGCCTGCTCTGTCCGTCCGACCCGGTTTCGGAAAACGGTTTTATCGAAATGGGAAGTTCCGCCGAGCGTTATGCCATGGGCTGCTATGTCGCCAGTTTCGGTCCTCCGGATCTGGATGCGACCCAGGAAAAACGCGAAGGCATGTTCAGCCGTAACAGTTCGACTCGTCCACGTGACGTGATCGACGGACTCTCTAACACACTTTGTGTGGGAGAACGGCAGAACGGCGTGTTCAGAAATGGTGCCGCCCATGGGAACCATTTTGAATACGAGACCACCTGGGCGGGTGCGGTGCGTGAAATCACCGATGCCAGCGATGACCACGGACACATGATCCTGTTTCAATCAGGCCATGTCCCCAACAATCCGGCCAGTGATGACCGCGATGTCTCGGCTCCGCATGTGGGGTTTGCCCAGTTTCTGCTGGGAGATGGATCGGTCAGACTGATCGGCTCCAGCATTGACTTCGGACTCTACACCTCTCTGAGTACGATTGCCGGAGGCGAAGTGATCGGCGAGTATTGATTTGCTCGACCGTGAATAGAGAAAACGACGCAGGCTCACATCAATGTGGTATGAGCCTGTTTTTTTCTTTATAGGCACAGTAGTCCTATATAGAACCGGACTGATTTCCAGAGTCTGCTCTGAATTTGGAACGTTGCTCTGACAGTTTCCTGTTGTCTGCGACAACCTCGAATTTCATTCGAGGCCACCCGGATCTGAAAGCTTTGGCGCTTAAAAAAACGGCTTACTTCTCTGCAGTTTTTTCAAACACCAGAATGTGCTGGCGGGGAAGAATGCCGATCGTTTCTTTCCACTTGAGGTTCAACTCGGGGCGGGCGACCTCTTTTTTGGCCTGGGCCTCCGACATCTTGTGGACGAGTTTGATGGGAACGGCTGGATCTTCTTTGCGGTATTCGACGAGCACGACGCGGCCCTGGGGTTTGAGGGCTTTGGAGATCTCCTGCATCATCTCATAAGGGAATTCGAACTCGTGGTAAACGTCGACCATAATTGCCAGGTCGATCGACTCCGGTTTGAGACCCGGCGACTTCTGTGTGCCCAGCACGGGTACAATGTTATCCACGCCCTGCTTCTTCATCTTCTTATCCAGCAGATCCAGCATCTCCTGCTGCACATCGACGGCATAGACTTTTCCATCAGGGCTGACATGCTCTGCAAGGATGACGGAGATCACGCCGCTGCCGGCACCGATGTCGGCAACCGCCATGCCGGGCTTGAGCTTAAGTGCCTTGGGAAGCAGTGAGAGTCGTTCTTCCTGTTCGCGTGTTTTGCGTTCCAGCCAGGGCGCTCCCTGGTAACCCATCACCCGGGCAATTTCACGTCCCAGATAAAATTTGCCGATCCCGTTCGGGTCGTGATCCCGCAGGCTGTAGGAATAGCGTGCTTTCTCGTCATTCGACTTCTCTAACGTCGGCTCATCTGCCTGAAGAGAAGCGAACACGAGGAGCACTGCCAGTGAAAAACTGAGAGGACTGAGGAAGCGGTTGACAGACAGGAAATTCTTCGACGCAGTTCTCATCAGATCTCCTCAGACGGTGGAAGGTTTCAGGAGACGAGTTCTCCTGTTTCAGGATTCCGCTGGTGACGCTGCATGACTTCAGCCCACTCTGTCTGAGGGACCTCCACCGCTTCGTCAACCAGCATCACTGGAATTCCATCTTTAATCGGGTACTTGAGTCGTGTTTCAGGATCGACAGAAATCAGAAACTCACCTTCGCAGATCAGTTTCGCCTTGGTTTTCGGGCAGGCAATAATATCCTGCAGATGCTGTGGATCAAATGACATTGGTTCTTACTCTCGAACGACTTTCGCTTTATTGTAGCAGATAGAACAGCGAATCGACAGTTTTTCTCACAAAGCTGACGTTCCTGAAACACGAGACCCGCTCAGACTGACTGAGCTGTTAAATCAGAAACCACGCAGTTCCTGAATGTCCTTGAAGGTCCGCAGGTTATAGTCGATGCCGACATAATCCAGAACGGAGCACAGTGCCCGCACTGCGACGCCGATTCCATCGGGACCACTGAAACCACCAAACTGCCCGCCCCCCTTCAAGTGAGGCTCGACTTCCAGAAAGACGCCGGGGACGCCGAGCTTCTTCATTTTCTTTTCCATTTTAGGAAGCATGTCGCGCAGTTCACGCAGAATAAATTCATGACCGGCATCACCCACATTGGAAGGAACGAAATTCTTCAGGCGTTCTTCATCCACAACGCCCGTCCATTCCAGATCGGGATCGACGGCGTAATCTTTGATGTGCAGCCAGCCCATGGATTTTTTCATGTCGTGGAATTCGCTCAGACACTGCATCGCATCTTTATTCTGGGCGGCGATGTTACCGCCGTCATAAATGGTAACCATGTTCGGTCGGTTCACCTTGCGGGCCAGTTCGGCCAGCAGCGGTCCGGTTTCCCCAATCAGGTTGGGTTCGATTTCCAGACCGTAAACCAGACCTTCTTTTGCACACAGATCGACGATCTGACCAATCTGATCGACGGCCTGGTTCATATAGGGCTTGGGATCTTCACCCTTCGGTGGATAGAAAGAAAAACCGCGAATCAGTTTGGTACCCAGTGTGGTCGCTGCATTGATTGTGTTCGCGACTTCTTTTTTCAGATAATCTTTGAAAGGCACGAAAACATTGTGTGAACCATCGTCTTTGTCGACGAGTTTAATCTTCCCTACGCGGGCACCGATACTGGTCACATTGATGCCGTATTCGTCGTGCAGCTTGAGCAGCGACTTGTACTCGGCTTTATTCAGATCGACCACATGCTTGATGTTGCCATCGCCGTTCACATCAATAAACCGGGGGCTGTAATATCGCAGTCCTAATGCCGAAAGTGCCACCATCTGCTCAACGGCTGTTTTATGGTTTGCTGCTTCATCTGCAAAAGCACTTAAAATCACACTGGGGTTATCTGACATGACGGATGTTTGCCTTTAATTTCTAATTCGTAAGCGAGTGAGAAGAGTCCCATGCACGTATTCGACGCCAAGGACTGTGCGGGAGTCATTTTTGACAGGTTCGGGTCAAGTTTCAAGAGCTACGCGAAGTTCGACGCTCCTTTTTCGATGTCATTTCACAAATCAAGCCTCAAGTACTGCGGGAAACAGATTACACAATCAAACGATCAGGTCGCATGCGGGACGCATTTCTGAGATGCATGGTCATCGCGGCAGCAGCGGTCTCGGCGTCATGCTGTTTCAGGGCATCCAGCAGCACCAGATGATCATACAGCCCCCGGGTCATAATCTCGGGAGTTTCACCGGCTGCAGAATAGGAAACCCGCTTGTAGCTCCAGCATTTATGGATGGCTTCTGAGATAGGCAGATTGCCACAATGATCGGCGATGGTGAGGTGCAGTGCATAATCGAACGAACGGGATGCCGTCCCCCATTTCTGCAGGAGTTCGGCTGACTGATCGCCGTTTTCAAACTGCAGCTGGCACGCTTTGACTTCCGCCGCCATCCCCTGCAGACGGATGATTTCTGCTTCACTGATATGCTCAGCGGCCATGCCCGCGGCGCTCGGTTCCAGCAGCAGACGCAGTTCGTGGATCTCCACCAGCCAGTTTTCCGCCCCTTCCCGCACGACCGCACGGTGATTTTTCTGCTGGATCACAATACCGTCAGCCTGCAGACGGGCCAATGCCTGCACGACCGGTGTACGACTGACGCCAATTTCCCGGGCCAGACGCGTGCTTTTCAACTCACTCCCGCCGGGAAGTTCACAGCGAATAATCCGCAGAAGCAGCTTCTGATAGACCTCATCCACCAGGGAAAGACTCTCGTCTTCCTGCTGCAGCTCCTGATCTTCAGGTTCCATGGTTGTAGAGATTTCTTTTTTCACATGAATCTCGATTCAAAGGCTTGACAATTCGGCTCTCGGCCCATAAAGTGAATTCACTTTTGAGCAACTGAGACGCTTCAAACAGCGTTACACGGCTTATTATAGCAAGAAATCGGAAATCTACACCCATAAAACCAAACATTTTTGAATTCACTTAGGGATACTACCATGAGTTCTGCGGGAAACGAAAAAACCCTGAAAGCCGGCCTGGTCGGGTTCGGCATGATCGTCGACGAAACCTATCGCCCGTTCTTTGAAACGGTCCATGAGACTGCTTTGTACCAGCGATCAACGGGCCCGGTCGAGGTTTCCCTGGATGCCGTCGCCACCCGCACCGGTTCTCGGGCTGAGAAGTATCTCGCAGAACGCGGCGACAAAGTCGGCGGATTCAAGAGCTTCGCCGGCGACAACGCGATTGAAGAGATGACAGCGAACGGACTGAACTTTGCCTGCGTGGCTTCTCCCGATGACCGTCACTTCGATTCCTGTAAAAAACTGCTGGAAGCAGGCACCCACCTGATTGTCGAAAAACCGTCTGTCCTCAAACTGCAGGAACTGGACGAACTGGTGGCACTGGCGGAGAAAAATAACGTCACCGCCAAAGTCGTCTATCACAAGCTGTTCGATCCGGATCACAAAAAGATGCGGACCCTGGTCTACGACGGAATCCTGAAACACGTCAACAGCGGGTACTGCTCACTGCTGGAACCCAAGGCCATTTCCGGTAAGCAGTTCGCACAGTGGATTACCGGTCGTAACCCCGGCACTTATGTCGCCGTCCATTATATCAAACTGATCGACTACACCTTCGGCGGAAAACTGAAGACCATCACTGCCACCGGGCAACGTGGACTGGTCGGCGATAAAGACGGCCCCACCTGGGACAGCTGCCAGTTGCGGATGATTTATGAATACGAATCCGGTCGTGAAGCCGCCTTCGATATTCATACATCCTGGGTCACGCCGGACAACTTCCCCGGCTACGTCGAGCAGGAAGTCTCGTTCCGCTTTGACAACGGGTTATGGAACGGACATTCCCGCAAGCGTGGAGTGGAATGCACGGTCGAAGAGAAAACGCCATTCGAAATCAAGAACTCGATGAACAATCATTTCAATGCCACGTTCATCGAACCCTGGAACGAGCGTTCGCAGCGTGGATACGGCATCGAAGTCATTGAGCAGTTTGCGAAAGAAGTCGCGCAGATTGAATTTGGCGGCCCCGAATCGGAACGCCAGGCACGACTCGAGAAGGTTCGCTCGCTGGGTTACAACGACTTATCCGCCGACCGTCAGACCGTCGCCACCGTACAGGCTCTGGAAGCAATTCTGGAGCATCAGGCCGCCGGCGATCCAGACTGTGTCGTGCGTGTAAACGATGAAAAAGGGGGACTCGTCCTGTATCGTCCCGGCTCGGATGAAGCAGAAGTCCTGTACGACGGAACTGTGTAAGTAAAAATCATGCGAATCACTTCAGAATCCATCTGACTTCGATTCATTTTCATTCAAACTGTCCATTACCTGATTTGTAAAAGAGAAAATCATGACCACAGCCATTCACTTCGACAATGAAAATCAATCTAACGCCGTCCGCGACGATCTGTTCCAGACCGAGCCACTGGCACTCCGAACTTTTACCCCCAGCCAGGCCGTACTCGCAAAATCAGCGGGCTGCTATCACTGGACTCCGGAAGGACGTCGTCTGTATGACTTCACTTCCGGCGTGCTGGTGGCCAACCTGGGTCACAATCCCCGCAGCTGGATGAAACGCTTCAGCGAATACATGGGCTGGAAACCGGAACACGTGACCGGCGAAGGAGAAGGCGAATATTTCGACGCCCTCACCATGACCGCTTATAACGCTGTAACTCCAATTGAAACCGAAGCCAGCAAACGACTGATCGCCAGCATCCAATCCTTCAAAGGGGGCAACCGCTGCGATAAAGTCATGTGGGCCGCCTCCGGTTCAGAAGCCGTCCAGAAAGCACTCTGGGCCTGTCTGCACCGCGATCCGGAACGCGATATCATTCTGGCAACCCGCTACGGATTCCACGGCAAGAAAGGTCTGGCCGGCGCTGTCACCGGTTCTGAAACCGATGCCGACCGTGATCCACGCGTGAAGTTCATCAGCTTCCCCCGTACGGAATGCGATGACATCAATAAAGCGGACGATACGCTTGACGTCTCTGTCTACCAGAAAGAACTGGAAGAGATGTGGACGGAATATGGCACACGGATCAACTGCCTGATTACCGAGCCTTACCTGGGCGGCGGGGGAAGTTATCATCCGCAGGTGGCTTATCACAAAGTTCTGCAGGACTTCTGCCGTGCTCACGACATCATGCTGATCCTGGACGAAGTGCAGGCCAACTTCGGTCGTACCGGCTGCATGTATGCTTTCGAAAAGTATCAGATCGAACCCGACTTTGTCGTCCTGGGTAAAGGTCTGGGGAACGGTGTACCTGTCGCTGCTGCCGTCGGTCGCAGTGATGTGATTGCCAGCCTGAAATATGGTGAAGCGTCTGACACCTGGAGTGCCAACCCGCTCTCTTCCGCCGCCGTACTGGCAACACTGGATGAGTTCGAAAGCACCGACGTGATGGACAACACTCAGAAACTGTCCCAGCTTTATACCGAGGGACTGAAGGCTCTCAAAGAGACCGGCATCATTGCCAAAGTACGTGGCGAAGGCATGGTTTTCGGAATCGAGTGTGCCGAACTGGGTGGCAAAACCAGCCAGGAAGTTGCCATCGAACTCGTCAAAGCCTGCTACCTGGGTGAAACAGACGGCGACGGCATTCACCTGCTGGGTGCACTGGCCGGCAATGTGTTACGCGTCAGCCCACCGATGACAATGACTGTCGCTGAAGCAGAAGCCTCCATCGCTCTGCTGAACCGGTTGTGCGTCAAGCTGGCCGAACAACTGCAGGGTGCAACCGCATCTGCTTAAAACCAGTTGATGTTCAAAATACAAAACAGGCCCCGGATTGATTCGGGGCCTGTTTTTTATTGATGACTGATTTACTCGATCAGCGATTACAGCTGTCGTTGATTGCGCCACTGTTCCAACTGTTCGGCTGTCAGATTTGCCGGAGGTTTCGCAGCACTGGTCGTCGTTGCAGAGGGAGAGACATTGGCAGCCTGCATGCCACTGGCCTGGGCATTGGTTTTCACAGCGGCTGTCTTTTTCGGTCCGGCCTGAGAGTAAGAGGCCTGTCTGGTTCCCTGATTCATACCGGTGTTGGCATCGGTAGAGACACCAGCCAGCATCAGGCGGTTTTCTTTTTCGCGGCGGATTTCATCGAGCCAGTACTGTGCTTCATTGAACTCTGGTTTCAGGAGGACCGCCTGCAGGAACTGCTGCTCGCTGGCCTGCAGTTCTCCCCGGTCCCGTAAGATGTAACCAATGTTATAGTGTGCTTCCGCTTCGCCAACCGCACGAATCAGGTGAGGCATGGCTGCCTGGTAATCACCGGCGGATGCCATGGCGATCCCCAGCTGATAACGAATGTTTTTATCGGCAGGTGCCGCCTTGCTGGCTTCACCCAGCAGAGCAATTGCCTGATCCCACTTTTTCTCAGCAGCATAGAACTGACCAATGCTGGCGCGAACCTGTGGATCTTTGGGAGACATCTCCAACGCTTTCTGGAACCCTCTCTCAGCTTCGACTTTGCGACCGGCAACCTGATCCAGGCGGGCCAGCCCGAGTACGGCATCGACAGATTTGGGGTTCTCTCCCAGCGCGACTTCATAAGAAGTACGGGCGGAATCCAGATCGCCCATTTTTTCCTGGAGCTGTCCATGAGTCACATAAAACTTATCCGGATTTTTCAGCTTTTCTTTCGCGACTGAGATTTTGTCTTTCAGTGACGTGGGAGCTTCATCTGATTTCGCGACAAACTTATCCCGCATCGAACCGCAGCCGTTACAAAAAAGTAAGGCACAGGCCAGACCAGCCATCCATGTCTGTTTGGTAAATAATCCGGACATTTTTATTACCTCCATGAGGTCCACTTACAAGGCGTGATGTGAGAACTTCTCAGTCGACGCTCAAAAGAACACGCCTTTGAATTCCGCCAGTTCCGAACAAAGCGTACCTGCTATGGAATGCAGATGATGCTGAATCGGTCATATTAGAAACGAGGATCATGAGTGAATCAGGGTTCTTTTTCAGTCTGGTCCATTTCAGACTGATCAAGATTTTCGGGAAAGGACTTTATAGTTGACAGAAGAAGCGTTGCGCAGCTTCAGAAATTAATTGAGTGGTTAAGACGGGTTTCTTTCCTTTAAATCGACAAATTGACTGAATAATCTCCAGTAAATCTCGCGGGTCACTCGACCTCGGCGATTTTCCCTGCTTGTAGAAATTTTCATACAGGTAATTTACGAAAACTGGGTCATATTCAATATCACGTTGCCGACAACAGAGCTTGACGATCTCTGTGAACACATCTTGAGACGGGGCAGTGATTTCGATCTTATGTCGAATACGTCTGAGGAATGCTTCGTCGACCAGTTCCTTCGGATCAAGGTTGGTTGAGAAGACGATTAATTGTTCGAAAGGAACCGCAAATTTCTTTCCGGTGGCCAGCGTCAGATAGTCAATCCGGTCTTCGAGCGGCATAATCCACCGGTTCAACAGGTCTTTAGGACTGACGAGTTGTCTACCAAAGTCGTCAATCAGGAAGACGCCGCCGTTGGCTTTGATATGCAGAGGCGCTGTATAAAAGTTGCTGACTTTGTTGTAACGCAGATCCAGCATCTCCAGATTCAGTTCCCCCCCCGTAATCACAACCGGGCGCCGGATGCGTCGCCAGCGGAGGTCGGTTTCGGGTTTGGCCCAGTCCTTCATTTCCGGAATGCGACTCCCCTTCTGCAGATCAGTGGGAGCCCGTTCCTGCAGTTCCAGATCGTCTGTGGTCTGATGAATGGTCGGGTCGAACAGCGTGATGATGCTGTTTTCCATCTGCAACGCGTAGGGGATATAGATTTCTCCCCCCTGCCGATTCAGAAAACGTCCCAGCCCCTTGGCAATCAAGGTCTTACCGTTCCCCGGAGGTCCATAAATAAAGATAGAACGCCCACTGCAGACCGCAGGTCCGAGCTCATCCAGCAGTCCTTCGCGAATAATAAAATCGGAAAAGGAATCTTCGAGCCGCTCCGGGGTACAGTCGATGCCGACCACAGTCTGGAGGGCACACTGCCTGACATACGCTTCCAGAGGCACCGGCGCCGGTCCCACATAACGGCATTGCTCGAATGCTTCCCGCGCGCGAATTCGGCCCAGTTCGGTCAGATTAAATCGATACGAAGAACGGCCGATCAGATTCCCTGACGTGACTTCGATGCATTTATCATCTTTCAGAAACACCAGGGCCGTATCGATAATCGTAAACGGCAGATGGGCACTGCGTGATATTTCAATGCCCAGCGCACTCCCCTGCAAGTACAGCTGTTTCAACACCAGGTTACACAGCTGGTTCAACGACAGGCCGGTCTGTTCCAGCGTCGTCGGGGCAGGAATCGAAAGATCCTGTTTCCTTGCCGCTGCAGCTTTCTTTTCCGGCTGCTTCCATTCCCCTTCCTCAGAGCCGGGAAACAGATCACTATACAGATCACTCAGATCGTTGTTCGTGTCGGTTTCCCGGAATGCCTGCCCGGAGGCATCTTTTGATTCATCTTCACCAGGGCGATCAATCATGGCAGGAGGTAACGTTCAAGCAGACTTGTTAATAGAAAAAAGAATAGAAACCGGCGGATTACCGCAGTACTTTAATTGCTTCCATTAGCAGCCGAACCGCCACCCGTTGTGTACTGAATTCGGGGTGCCAGGATCGAACCAATATAGGCACGGTATTTCATATCTTCTTCACGTGCCGGACGACCATTCGACTGGGTGACCCGCAACATGGCGGAAGGCACATTCTGTCCATCAGACATTTCGCTGGCGGCATACTGGACATTGGCCAGTCGTTGCTGGCTGGAAATCGAGCTGTCCGCAGTCTGGACAAAAATCATGCGACGATTTTCCGGTGCGTGCTGCATGATCCAGCGCAGATGCATTAAACCGGCTTCTGTCAACTTGTTACCATCTTTGTCAAAGTGGTAAGCATACAACGTATTCTGATCGGTCCAGCCATTGTGAATCTGCCGTTCCATGATATCAGTGACGTAAGCACGGTCTTCACAGGTATAGGGGTAAGGCCAGTAGTGGGCATGATGGTAGCGGTTCCAGAAATGCTGCTTCGGTCCGGTAGGACGCGGGTAAGGAGGCCAGAGCTCTCCAAACTTGTATTTCTGTCGAGAACCTACAGGTCGCGAGGCCCGTTCGGCCCATTTCGCTTCTTTGGAATTATCTTCCGAACAGGTGCTGCTGGACCACGGCCAACCCGCTTCTGCTGTCACGCCATTCATCAGGCTAACTGCAAAAATGATAAGTAGATACGATTGCACTTTGACGGCAGTAGGCATGCCATCTCCCCCCTGAGTTGATTGTGCCGGAATCGCCAGATCCTGCACGAAAGATTGATTTGCGCAAGCCAGAACAGATCTCTGTTGCGACACTCCTTTCTCAATTTATCGGCTGCAGGCAGGTCTGGTCCTGACGAGAAAAACGATTCTACCGGGAGAATAAGAGAGATAATTTATACCTCAAAATGCAGTTATATATTCCCCCCACGAACGATACTGTCCGCAAGACGACTGCCGCAAATCACACTTAAGAGACACTTCCCGGTGAAGGAAATAGAGTGGGAACGGAAACACCTGCTTTGAAAAGAGTCTTAACAAACTGATCCTCCTTCTAAGGCTGCAGACGGGCGCTCGATTTTCGGTTGTCTGAGCCTGTTAAAGTACTGTCACTGCCACTACACTTTCGAGAGCCGGGACAGACGCGCTCCTGCCTCTGGCACGTGTGTCGTAACAAGACCATTTCTATTTTTTCTCAAAACAGTTATCCTTAAGTAACTGAAAAGTAGATCCTGTAACTTTCAAATTTCCAGACTCAGTTTTCGGATCCTGTAACCGAAACGAATCGAGATCGAAATGGATGCGGTTGAGATACAAGTAAACGATTCCAGCGCCCGCTTCTCTGAACGAGACGCAGAGCAGATCGCGTCGGAACTGAATCTCACATCACAACAGATTCTGAATGTCATTGCGCTGCTGGATGAAGGAAACACCGTCCCCTTCATTACCCGCTATCGTAAAGAACGGACAGGCAATCTGGATGAAGTGCAGATCCGCGATATCCAGAAACGCGTGCAGTCTAAACGCCAGATCTGGGAACGCGCCTCAACCATCCTGCGATTGATCGAAGCACAACAGCAGCTCACTCCCGAACTGAAAGCCGAGATCGAAAAAGCGGATACACTCAAGCGCCTGGAAGACCTGTATCGCCCGTATCGTCCCAAACGAACATCGCGTGCTGCGAGCGCGCGGGAACACGGTTTTGAACCGCTGGCGAATGCAATCTGGGCCGGCGATGCCAGCATTGAAAATCTGACGAGCGCCGCACTGCAATACACCAAAGCGGAAGACGGTGCCCGCACGACCGAAGAGGTACTAAAAGGAGCCGCCGACATTCTGGTCGAAAAGATCGGTGAAGATCCCGACGTGCGCGAGATCTCGCGGAAGATCGCCTGGCGTTCCGGCAAACTGACCGTCAACGCCACCAAAAAAGCAGAAGAGTCCGGGCAGGAATATCGCGATTACTTCAACTACTCGGAACAGGTGGTCAAAGTCCCCCACCATCGCACGATGGCATTGAACCGCGGCGAGAAATCGGGAGCACTGCGGGTCCGCTTCGAGTGGGCCGATGATTCCGCCTGCCTGTCGATCGCCCGTCACCTGAATCTCAACGGACATCGCTTCCATGAATTTCTGACCGAAGTCATCAACGATGCCCTCTCGCGACTGATCCAGCCCAGCCTCGATCGCGAAATCCGCCGCGAACTGACCGAGAAAGCAGAAAAGCATGCGGTTTCCGTCTTCGCACAGAACCTGAAAAATCTGCTGCTGCAGCCTCCTCTGCAGGGCAAGCGGATTCTGGCCATCGATCCCGGTTTACGAACGGGCTGCAAGCTGGCGGTCCTCGATGAACTGGGGTACTGCGTCGCGACTGACCTGGTATACGTGACCGGTTCGGCTGATAAAAAAGAATTCGCCCGCAAAAAACTGGCAGAGGTTATGACCGAACATCAGTGCCAGCTGGTAGCGATCGGCAATGGAACCGCCTGTCGCGAAACCGAAGAGATCATCACGGAGATGATCGAACAGGATCTGCCCGAGGCCCGCTATCTGATTGTGAATGAAGCGGGTGCCAGCATCTATTCGGCGAGCCCGGTCGCACGCGAAGAGTTTCCGGAACTGGACGCGACAATTCGCGGCACCATCTCGATTGGCCGCCGCCTGCAGGACCCGTTGAGTGAGCTGGTTAAAATCGATCCACAGCATCTGGGTGTCGGCATGTATCAGCATGACGTCAATTCCAAACGGCTCAAAGAATCCCTGGATGAAGTGATTGAATCGTGCGTGAACTATGTCGGCGTGAATCTGAATACCGCCAGTGCCTCGCTGCTGCGGCACGTCTCCGGCATGAATCAGTTAATCGCCCGCCGGATAACCGAATGGCGCGAAAAGCATGGTTCGTTTCAAAATCGCAAACAGCTACTGGATGTCGCGGGCGTCGGTGAAGCAACATTTACCCAGGCCGCCGGTTTCCTGAAAATCGACCAGGGAACGGAACCACTGGATTCCACGTGGATTCATCCCGAAAGCTACGAACAGGCGCATAAAGTTTTCGAACAACTGGAACTCTCCCCCGACAGTCTGAAGTCGTCGGCCCAGGATCGTGCTTCGATTCTGGAAAAAGTCAGCCAGATCGACAAAGGGAGTCTGAGTAAGAATCTGAAAATCGGTTTGCCCACCCTGGAAGATATCCTGGAAGCGATCGTCAGGCCCCGTCGCGACCCCCGCGCTGATCTGCCCGGGCCGATTTTCAAACAGGGGGTGCTCAAACTGGAACAGCTGACCGAAGGAATGGAACTGCAGGGCACGGTACTCAATGTGGTCGACTTCGGCGCCTTTGTGGATGTTGGCCTCAAAGACAGTGCCCTGATTCACGTCAGTGAGATGGCCAATCACTTTATTGAAAATCCGTACCAGTTCGTCTCTGTCGGTGATGTGATTACAGCCTGGGTGCTGGGCGTGGATCTGGAGCGTCGCCGTGTCTCTCTGACTTTGATCAGACCGGGCACAGATCGTCAGCCCAAAAAAGCACAGCGTCCCAAACCCGCTGAGAAACCTGCGACTTCAGAAACAGCAAAGCCGGCAGCGGCGCCTGCCAAAAATGCTTCGCGTGGCGGAAACAATTCAGGCCACCAGCAGAAAAAGCCACAGCAGCAAAATCGGAAACGGGCCAGTAATAAAGGCCCGCTGCCTAAGCTGACAGATGAAATGAAAACCGGAGACCAGCCCCTGCAGGGCTTTGATCAATTGAAAGCACTTTGGAACCAGAAGAAGAAATAGGGAGTCACGTTCCCTGTCGTTCTGCTGGCTCACCACTTGAACCATGATGCATACCAATCAGCGTACCCGTACCTTTATCGCCGTTCCCATCCAGCCCCCCCGCGGGCTGAAAAAGCTGATGCCCCGCCTGGAAAAGCTGGCGCCGGCTGTCAAAACCGTTGATGTCGAACAGATGCATATCACGCTGAAGTTCCTCGGGCCGACCGAACTGGAAGACATCATGCCCGTCAGCAGAATTCTGAAAGAGATGCGCAACCGCTTCAAACGCGTGAAGCTGGCTTTCAGAGGGCTGGGTGCGTTCCCGCGCGAAGATCATCCCAACGTCATCTGGGCCGGCATCTCGGATGCTGCCGCGTTGACGGAGATGGCGGAATTCCTGGAAGAAGAGACCGAAAAACTGGGTTACCCCCGCGAGCGGAAAGGCTTTCATCCGCATCTCACGCTGGCGCGCGTCAAAGCCAAACCTGCCGACGAGCTGTTCGATATTCTGCGGGACCGCAAGCTCGCGGAATGGGGAGAAGTGACTGTCGACACGATCAAGTTTTTCCAGTCAGAACTCAAAACGCCACAGGCCCGCTACCACGAAATGCAGACGGTGAAGCTGCCTCAGCGTTAAGCGCTAGCCGGCCGGGGGAGTGGCTTTGGTCGGAAGAACAGGAACCGGACAAGCAGCCCCAGAATGATCAGCGAACAGCCGATAAGTGTGTGCAGCGAAACGGTCTCTCCCCAGAACAGCCAGACCCAGATCGGATTTAAGATGGGCTCCACCAGCACCAGCAGTGCCGCCTCCTGCGACTTGACCGTTTTGACCGCATGTGAAAAGACCACGTAAGGCGTACCCATCTGCACGACGCCGAGCAACGCAATCAGAGACAGCTGCAGCCAGGTCAATGAAATTCCCAGCGCCATGACCCAGGGTGCCACGATTGCCGCTGACACCAGCAGGCAAAGCGCAACGAGCCAGGCAGGATGCTCATCGCGGAGCACGCGAAAAAAGATCACCACCAGCGCATAGGAAATCCCGCTGAACAGCGCGATCAGGTTACCAGCGAAGTTTTCCCCGGACCAGTCGCCGGCGACAATGCAGACGATGCCCGTCAGTACGATGAAGATGGCAAGGACCGAACCGGCTTCGATGCGTTCTTTCAGGAACAGAAAGCCGAACACCATCGCCCAGACCACACTTGTGTTCTGCAGAAAGATCGCAGCGGCGGCAGAGGTTTTTGTCATCGCGGTCACGAACAGCAGGTTCATCGAGGCAAACGCGATCAGCAGGGGAATCAGTCCGGGCCGCCAGCGGACATACTGGAATTTTACGAAGGGGACGAGAAACAGGCCGGCAAATAAAGCACGATAGCAGGCGAGGATCAGCCCCCGATCCGCTTCGGGTATGGACTGAAACGGCGGCGATTTGATGAACACGCCGCTCAGGCTCCAGAGCACCGATGCCAGCAGCACCAGCAACCGCGCACGTAACAGCTTAGCCTGATCGACGTCTTCGGTCATACCCTGTGTTCCGATCCTGCCCTGCTGGAAATGTTATGAACCGGCTGCTTCAATCGCTGCGGGAACTTCGATGGTCCCCTCATACAAAGCGCGACCGATAATCGCGCCGACCAGTTTAGGTTGTGATTGGCTGACTTCTGCCAGACGTGTGACATCTTTCAGCGTCGTCACTCCGCCGGACGCTATCACGGGCAGCCCCAGTTCCGCCAGCGCGATCATGTCCTGGATGGTCCCTTCATCGACGCCCTGCATCATGCCGTCATTGGCGATGTTGGTGTAGATCACCGCCGCCAGCTCAACGCCGACATATTCTTTCGCCAGATCGATGGCAAAGGTTTCGGAAACGTCCAGCCAGCCTTCCGTCGCGACTTTGGAATCGCGGGCATCCAGTCCCAGCGCCAGACGGTTGGGATAGCGCTGTACCATCTGTTTGAACCACTGGGGATCTTTCAACGCCTGGGTGCCGACGATCACACGGTCGATGCCGACGTCATCCAGCATGAGTTGAATCGACGCTTCATCGCGGATGCCGCCCCCCATCTGACAGGGAACCGAAACGGCTTCCACAATCCTGCGGACGACTTCATGGTTCACAGGCTGCCCGGCTTTGGCACCGTCGAGGTCGACCAGATGCAGACGCTGCGCACCGCCGTCAGCCCAGCGACGGGCCATTTCGGTCGGATCATCGCCGAACACGGTTTCCTGTCCGTAATCGCCTTGTCGCAGACGTACGCATTTGCCTCCCCGGATATCGATGGCGGGCAGTATTTCCATAACTGAGCTGACTTTCTTTTCGCTGATGTGGTGGTGTTAAAAGGAAGCAAAATTCTGCAGGAGTTTGAGTCCCGCGTTCTGACTTTTTTCCGGGTGAAACTGTGACGCGACGATGTTATCGCGGGCGACCATCGAAGCGAAGCGGCAGCCATACTCGGTATACGCGGCGACGTCTTCTGCGTTATCGGGAGCCACATAGTAGCTGTGTACAAAATAGAAATATTCGTGGGCGGGCACGCCTGCCAGGATGGGGTGTTCGGCGGTCCGTTCGATCTGGTTCCAGCCCATGTGGGGAATCTTCAGATCGGGTTGATCTTCAAAGCGGACGACCTTACCGGGAATGATGCCCAGCCCTTCGTATTCGCCGTCCTCGTAGCTGACATCAAATAAGAGCTGCAGTCCCAGGCAGATACCCAGAAAGGGTTTGCCGGACTTCGCATGTTCCAGAATCGGCTCCACCAGCGACTGATCTTTGAGTGCCTGAATCGCATCGCGAAAGGCACCGACGCCGGGCAGAATCAGTTTGGAGGCCTGCGCAATTTTATCCGGATCGGCACAGATCTCTGCTTCCACCCCGACCTTCTCAAAGGCCTTCTGGACGCTCCGCAGATTCCCCATTCCATAATCGACAATTGTAATCATAGTGGTTTCTAACTTAAGGTCTCAATTTCAGGCGTACCGCGACAGGGAGAGGACACATCCGCCCCGGCAAAGTTCAGTACGTGCGACCGATTCTAGTCTCTCCACCCGTTTTTGTGAATGATGCCCGCAAAAATGGCTGCTTCAGCGATTTTTACGCCCGCCTGGTCTGTGTTGAATGTTTTTTCTGTGCGCGCAGGTTCTGGTGATTTCTGGTTGACACTATACAAAATGCTGGTAGTTTGAGACGGAACCCTATTTGGTCTCTCAATCACTAAATGGTACGACGAAGCGACAAGCATGGCTGAATCACTGAATCACCTGGGAACAGAGCTTTGGAATTGCGAACACGCGTTTTCCAATCTCTGTCCTAAACGATGGTCGGACCTGACTCCAACTGACAGACCCGGCGTTCGTTACTGTGATGCCTGCTCCGAAAATGTGACATATTGCACAACCCCCGAGGAATTCGTGCAACTTGGAAACGCTGGACAGTGTGTCGCTGTACCAGACGGCTTTACCCCCGTCTCGCTTCAACAAATGCTGCTCGGAAAGCCTTCCGTCAAGGCGATGAAGTCGATTCGCGACCGCCAGCAACGAACAGCGAACTGGTGGCACGACGTCATTCAATTGGAACCCCATTTTGGCAACGGCATGCTCGAGGAAATTTCTCGACTTTCACAGAGGCAACCTTTAGGAAACCAGCGTCTTTCGGACGATCATCGCGAGTACCTGCTCAAACTGAAGGAAGCGATTCTCGCAGGACCAGAATCGCTGTATCGGCTCATCAGAATCAAACCAAACGGCAAACGGAACAATCAACAGAACATCTTCCGTGTATTACGATACCACTTTAATCTCACCTACCGCGAATGCAGGAAACTGGCAGATCAAGTTGAATCAAAAGAAGCCGAATAGACGCAAATCGTGATTCTTTATGACCAGGAGGCAGAAGATATCGTGGCAGAATCCGACTCAATCAAAAAGATTGCACACAAGATTGATGGCTATAATCGTGGTATCTACACGTTACTTGAAATCGGCACAATAATCCTCGAATCTATCACACCGCATAATGCCTCAGACGTCTACTTAACTCTGCCGGAAGAAGTACAGCAATATCTTAAATCCGTCGTTGAATCTGAGCCAGAGACTGACGCAGAATGGGACGCGGCAAAGTACATCCATATTAAGTCAGGATGCCACTTTCCTGGATGCGAACCACCTGTGAAAACTCCAGACGAAGAACAAGCAGAAATGCAGGAATGGAAGGTGAATCACCGTCTTCGGATTGAGGCTCTCCGAAATTTCCTCGACAAGAATCGAAGTTGAATTTCTAATATCTATCAGAAAAGTTTTCAGGAACTGTTTTCACTTCGAGTTTTCCAACCTGAAACCACACCATCATAGAATGATTCGCACACATGAATAACGACGAAGCTTTTGAACAATTGCAGATCGCGGTCCAGAATCAACAACACGGTCCAGGTAAAATCGCGAAATTAGCCCAGGACGGATTTGACTTGAACTATTCACCTCTTCCTCAGCATCCCGTCTTTCTTGCGATTGCCTTCCATCATTTTAATATTGTCAACGCTTTAATCGATCATGGTCTTCGGTTTGATCATCGCGATCCCCAACACCAGAATGCCTCTCTGATTCAACGCCTGCGTTCACAACGAGACTTTTTTGAAGGATTCGTAAACAGTCCCGACCACAAAGAATCACGATCGATTATCAAAAGGCGACTCCAGGGAACCCTCCAGGCGATTGAAAAATACGATCGTCTGGTGGCTGCAGGAACGATTGCCCCAATAGAAGATGCCCCTGAGCAGACAGACGCAGAACTGGCAGATCAACTTGAAGAAAAGTTAAAAGACATTCCGGGGATGCAGGAAGCAATGCAGGCACTGCTTAATAATCTCCGAAATGAATCTTGAAAACAGATTCGATTGAATGTACTGGTAGTTTGAGACGGAATCGTATTCGGTCTATTAAGAATTATGCACACTTGGAGGTCACCATGATTCCAGAGTTCAGCAACGTTTACGGTTTACTCTCAACGCGGCGCAGTAAAGATTGGATTACTTCATGTTTCAAGAAGGCTGGTTGGTCGATGCGAAAATGTACCTGGACTGATTATGAAATCGACTCTGATTATGCGGAACTGATCATTGAGGGAGACGAAACGATTCTTATGCATGGTGCCATTGCCGATTTCGACAGTAATGCCTCTTCTGTTGTCGCGATACTCGAAGAGAATGGCATCGGTTACTCTATCGAACACTATGATCAGGCAGGAAATCTCCTGAAAATTCTTACGAACATCCCCGACAGTACGAGTACATAACAAACCGTTGCACCGGAGTTGCCGTCCAGATTCGGTAATCGCTGACATTATCAAGGACACCGGAACATGAATCTGAATTAATTCGCACGAATTGTATTCTGTTCTATTTAGTCTATATCGGATTGAGTTTATGAAACGCCGGACGCCCCCAACAAACCTGTCTACCGACGATTTGCGAGATGAAAACTTCGGTTCAGAATTGGGTCGACTATTCTTTGACTCACCGGACTTTAATCTCAAACCAACCATAAATCATCTCAAAAAGATAGAACGACTCAACATCGAATCTCACAGTATAGATGCAGCCGCAGAACAGAGCTCGATCTGGCACATTCGTTTTGAATACCACGGATTCCATTTTTTCGTTGATACTAATCACCACGGTGCTACATCCTTGTTTTTCGTAACCGAGGTATACTGCCCCAACGATATATTATTAGATCTACTGAGAATATTTGGACAAATTGGCTCACTGACCTGGGAAGAATCGTAACACTGAAACAGCAACATAATCCTGAAATGTATTCAGGAGTGGTTTTCGATTCTGATATATGACTGTAAACACCATCAACATTTAGACCATAGCTGCGGTGGATACACATCTCGTTACACAACCGGGGCTAACGCCCTGCGGCTAATGATTACTAATGCCGGACGTCTGATATGGTGGGATAGTGATGCATGATCAACCGCTGGCTTATTTCATTACATTCACGGTTTACGGTACCTTTCTGCAGGGCGACTGGCGTTTGTGGCGGTCTCGGGGTAAAGGCTCTCAGCCTCCTCAGCCATCACTGGAACAGTGGCACCGCGAACGGCTCAAACACGACATCATTCTGCTCGGCAAACCGCAACGATCGGCGGTTGAGAGCGAAATTGCACGACTTTGCAATTTTCGAACTTGGAAACTCTGGATAGCCAACGCCCGCAGTAATCATGTCCATATCGTTGTTTCTGCGTCAGACATCAATGGTGCCAAGGTTCGAGACCAAATCAAAGCCAACTGCACGCGAGTTCTCAGGCAGGGTTTGCCTGTTTTCATTGATCGACCTGTGTGGTCTGTCGGCGGGGATTGGCAATGTATCAATTCAGAGAGCGAACTGGAACAGGCAATATTATACGCAGGCGAAGTTCAGGATCGAAAAGACAGAGAACATCAGTAACAAAATTAGCCGAAGGGCGTTAGCCTAATGGCACTTACTTTAAATTAAGTTGGTTACCCCTGCCGTTTGGTATGGGATTTGCGCAGATTTTTATTCTTG
>NZ_JBLXHC010000004.1:0-566550 GCF_048260065.1 Gimesia sp.
GCAAATGCATGATCTGATTACATCCGGCCGCACACCACAAGCTGAATTTGGTCCGAAGTGCCAAAGTTGCTCACTTTACGATCTATGTTTACCACAATCGTTCCAACAAAACTCAGCCAGTCAGTGGCTGAGCCAGCAGGTCAATCATTCTTTTAAATGACAGTGAGTTGATTATGAAAACCCATTTAAATACGCTCTTTGTCACAACGGAAGGATCTTACTTAGCCAAGGAGGGAGATACCGTTTCAATTCGCCTGGATCACAAAACTCAGGCACGTCTTCCCTTTCATAATCTCGATAGTATCATTTGCATTGGACGGATCGGGTTAAGTCCGCAATTAATGCAGGCTGCCAGCCAGTCTGGCATTTCGATTTCACTCCTTGACGAACGGGGACGTTTTCGAGCTTTGATCCAGGGATTTACATCTGGTAATGTATTGCTTCGCAGGGAACAGTATCGGGCCGCGGATAGCGAAAATCGGACGTTTGAACTGGCACGTGCTTTTGTTTTGGGAAAACTTGCCAACTGTCGGACTGTTTTACGCAGAGCCATTCGAGATGCCAACGAATTAGAACCGCGTGTCCAGACAATCGATAAGTCAGCCACTCGGATGAAAATTGCCATCGAAGCAGCTACGACTTCCTCAGACATTAGTGAACTACGCGGAATCGAAGGAGAAGCAGCCGCACAGTACTTCTCTGCTTTTAACTCTCTACAAACCCAGTTTCAGGAACGCTTCGCATTCCAAAAGCGATCTAAACGACCTCCCCTTGATCCAATCAATTCACTAATGTCTTTTGTGTATACGCTGCTCACACATGATATACGATCTGCGTGTGAAGCCACTGGTTTAGATGCCGCCGTCGGATATCTGCACCGTGATCGTCCCGGCAGGCCTGGTCTGGCTCTCGACCTGATGGAAGAATTTCGTCCCTGGCTCGCAGACCGTTTAGTATTCTCTTTAATCAATCGGCAGCAACTCACTGCTTCTGCTTTTCAGACACTGGAAAACGGTGCTGTGCTCATCTCCCCAGAAGCCAGACGCACAATTCTCACATCCTGGCAACAGCGAAAAAGTGAAGATATCTTCCATCCTTTTATCAATGAAAAGATCACGATCGGAATCCTGCCACTCATCCAGGCACGTCTGCTCGCCCGTCATCTCAGAGGTGATCTGGATCTCTACCCTCCTTTTCTCTGGAAATAAAGGACACTATTCTCGTGTATGTCCTTGTCACCTATGATATTTCCACATCAGATCCAAAAGGCCAGAAACGACTGCGTCGAATCGCCAAGGCTTGCGAGAATATCGGTCAGCGCGTCCAAAATTCGGTTTTCGAAATCAAGGCCGATGCCGGCCAGTGGACTATTTATAAAGCAATGCTTTTAGATATTGCTGACCTTTCCCAGGACAGTCTCCGCTTTTATAATCTGGGAAATAACTGGGAACGCAGAGTAGAACATCATGGGACAAAAGCATCCTATAATATTGATGGTCCCTTGATTATGTAAACGTTCCCGACATCAGTGTTTCTGATTGCGAACCTGATGCGCGCTCATTGAAGCCTATAGGTTCGCAATTCTATTAACTTGATTCTAAATAAAGGTTTAGATATTTTGAATTATAGCGAACAAGTAAATCAATTCAAAAAAACGGTTGTTTCGCGGATCAATCAATTTGGCCGCATTCCAGCTAACGATTTACAACATCGCGCCATCGCCCCTCACGTAATCCCTATGATTGAAGGGGGGGGGAAAGCATGGAACATCGCCCCTCACGTAGGGGCGCGGATTGAAACTCGATTTCCTCTTTATTGGTAACAACATAAGAAAATATCGTCCCTCACGCAGAGGCCCGGATTGAAACCAAGTTGCGAAGCTGCTCTAATACCTGCTGATAAGATCGCTCCTCACGCAGGGGCGCGGATTGAAACTAAGTTCTGTTAATGTCACTCCTCAGACTCAGAATCGCCCCTCACGCAGGGGCGCGGATTGAAACAGCAGTTGCCCCGGTTGCGGCGTGGGCGAAATGAATCGCCCCTCACACAGGGGCGCGGATTAAAGCCAGCAGCCTTGCTTTTGCCATTCTGAAAGCTGATTTGTGTTGGCATTTCGTGTCTCCTTGTGCCATAGTTGCGATTGGCTACCAACTGTCGGCTGCCGTCGCTGAGGAAGGTACGGGGCGAATGATGCGATGAAAACCGTACATAAGTGTGATGATGAGTAACTTTGTGCATTACACTGGTGCTCGGTCGAGGAGATTCTCCACTGTCGATGGATCGGTCTAACAAAAAAGCAAAGGAGTGGGCTGACACGTCTACATTATGTTCGAGGCCAGGTCCGATGTCTGACGACATTCACACAACTAAGAGTGCGCAGTTCTTTCAAAAGACTAAAGCACTCCAGCGACGGGACATCGACAACTTCTTTGATGAAGTGCTTCAGCATTCGGATGCTACCGAGGTGCTTCGGATAACGATGTTGGTGTGTGGCGGAAGTCAGCCGAGGTCATTGTACTGCATCGTCGCATTCCAGCGACGACAGGAAGGACCGAACCATGAAGAACAGAGAGGAGCGACCGACGAATTTGGATCGAGGTGCCACGTAGCGAACGTTCGACTTCGGGAACGAAGACGAACCAACACTGTCCGCGAAATTCCTCCGCCCGGAGGTGACCGATCCGGTATTCGTTGACACGCCGTCCCTGAGCGTCTCACCAGACGCAGACTTGTTAGAAAAAGTTGTTGATTCGGGAAATCTTGAACGTGCGTGGCGAAGTATGAAGAAGAACCGAGGAGCTCCCGGTCCTGATGGCATGACGATCCGCGAGTTCGAGAGCTGGTGTCCTGAACACTGGCCCGCGATTCAACAGCAGCTTCTGGATGGCACTTACCGACCCGCTCCGGTGCGTCGGAAAACCATCCCGAAAGACAGTGGCGGCGAGAGATCGCTCGGTACTCCAAACGTGCTCGATCGTCTCATTCAACAAGCCATCGCTCAGGTTTTGACACCGATCTTCGATCCGGAGTTTTCGGAATCGAGTTTCGGTTTTCGCCCCGGCCGATCCGCTCATGGAGCCGCGAAGCGGGTTCAGCAGATCATCCGGCAACGTCACGAACATTGCATCGATGTGGATCTCTCAAAATTCTTTGACCGAGTCCAACATGACGTGTTAATGTCTCGTGTGAGCCGCAAGGTTCACGACGTGCGTGTGCTGCGACTGATCGGCTGCTTCCTGCGAGCGGGCGTAATGGTCGAGGGCGTGGTTCAACCGACGGACGAAGGCTCTCCGCAAGGCGGACCTCTGTCACCTTTGTTGAGTAACATCCTGCTGGATGATCTCGACAAGGAACTGGAACGCCGCAAGCTAAAGTTCGTGCGTTACGCGGATGACTTTGTCATCTTCGTTCGCAGCGAATGAAGTGCTCTGCGTGTGTTCTCGTCGGTGCAGCGATATCTGACGCAGGTTCTGAAACTCGTTGTGAACGAGGAAAAGAGCAGCGTGAGATTATCCCGAGACTGCGAATATCTCGGGTTTGCATTTACGAGTAAGCGTGTGACGATTTCTGTCGCACCTAAGAAGCTGAAATCCTTTAAACGACGCGTCAAAGAACTCAGCGGTTGTAGCAGTGGCGTTTCGATGCAGCGTCGCTTGACCGACCTCAACCGTTATGTGCGAGGCTGGATCGGTTACTTCGGACTGGCTCAACAGTTTGATTTATTCGACAAACTGGATGGGTGGGTTCGCCGCCGGATTCGGATGTGCTTCTGGAAACAGTGGCGTCGTCCACGCACGAAGGTGAAGAACCTTGTGCGTCTGGGGGGTGAGCCTCGACTTTGCGATCAAACACGCGATCAGTCGCAAAAGCTACTGGCGTCTCTCGCGGACACCAGCAATGCGATTTGCAATGCCCAACAGATGGCTGCACGAACAGTTAGGACTTCTTTCGCTCAAACAACTCTGGTGCGACCTTGCTCCGCTTCGAGGAATCGCCTGATGCGGACCCGCATGTCAGGTGGTGTGGGGAGGGTCGTCAGCGATGGCGGCCCATACCCGATTTCTGCCGCGCCGATGCGCCGTACGCCAACTGAACAGACATTAATGTCAGTCCATGATTCTACAATGTGGTTTGAGCTGTATCCATTGAAGATGGCCACCGTTTCTTTAGCCGTGCAATTGTTGAAGATACGAGTACAAAAAGTGATGTGAGGACCCACGCAATTCCGACGATTCGGAAATCGTCCGCAGCTGAAACGACATCCGGATCATCATACGCATCAGCCTCGAACGGAACAAAACAATACCAAGGTTAGAAAAACAATGTGAATGCGATAAGCAACACGACAGAAGTAACCGCGAGTTTTCGTGAGGCAGTTTCTAAGGTCAGAAAAGCGACGAAGCAGATGACTAGCATGCCTCCGCCCATTAGCATCATGGCCATCATCCAAGCTGCTTCTGCGAGACCAGCGGCGGCGATCAAAGTGTATTGCATCGGTGGGCCTTGGCGACAGAATTATTGATAGACAGAATTTGATTCTGTCTAAATTTATCAGGATTTCTGTCTATTATTAATTGTCGCAATGTGAACTTACGTCCATTTTTAGGATTATTCAGGGAAGACCAACATGACAGCGGATGTTGATCCTCTTCTCTCTATCAGGATCATGTAACATGACCACTGCCGTTTACCAATCGCCCAAACTCCTTGACCAGATGCGAAATAAGTTGCGAGTGATGCACTATGCCTGGAAGATCGAGTAGGATTAACATCATTTACCCGGTCACTATATTTAATGATTGTCTCTTAACCGGGATCGTCCAGTTGCAGCTCTTCAATCACCAGCGGTTTCGATTCGGCATAGGGAGTCGGTTTCTCCATTTCATACAACACGGCGGCGCGAGTGTGCATGGCGAGTGTCCCATTTTTATCAAGGAATGGTAATTTATTTCACCGTATAAGGGATGACCTTGCCGTCGGCGTCCCGTTTACGGGAATCCCAGACACGTGCTCCCTGGGGAAACTTTACCTGGAACTCTTCTGCTGGAATGCTTGCTTTGGCATGTAGGACATCGAAAAAATATTTGTAGCTGTTTCGCAGTAAATCTTCATTTCCGTAAAAAGATTTCAGATCGCAAGTCGTGGGGACCTGCCCCCAGTCTTTATCAATTTTGTATTGAATTTGACTCGAGACCAATAACTTATCTGCATTATGATACTCATATTTCAGCACCGTACATTCGTGTGATTTGGGAGCGACCCAGAGACAAGCTGTACCCTCTGAATCTGTTCGTTCCAAAACGGTACAGTCGAGATCCAAAATGGGTTCCGTTTTGCTTCGGACTGTAAAACTCTCCAGGGTTTCTCCAAGGTCGTGATCTCCTGCCAGGAGTGCCCAGCGGAGCGGAAGTTCTGACAGGGCAGAAAACACATCACTTGTCTCAGTTTTTTGGAATATATCGATCGAGGGTGTCCCTTGTGACTGCATCAGTCTGGTCACTGTCAGCCCATTGCTGAAGCAGGAATTATCAAATGAGACGGTCTCTTTCATGCGGTCAGAAGGAACACGTCCCCATTGGCGGTAACGAATCCTGGGGGAATCAAGCAGTATTGAATACCTGGCATGATAGATCACCAGTTCTTTTTTGAGACGCTTCATATCTGCTTTAGTCAGAGGAGAATAGGTACTGGGGGGATTGACGGGTTCTTCTTCTTCAGAAAATAGAAGCAGCTTACTGGTCGCTATTTCTAGAGACAGCTCGACCCGTATTGCCTGCAGACGATCGCGGCGCTGTTGCCAGGTCTTGTTGATCTCTTTAATTGTAAGAGGCTGTGTATCTGCAGCTTCAGCAGTGGAACTAGCAGCTATACTGAAAACGATTTGGGTCAGAATAAGGAGTGGAAGACAGCGATTCATGCCGGGGCCTTTCTGTTCGAGTGACAAAGTCCATTTCGTCGATCGAGCCCAATATAGAACATTTTCAGCTGAAAGACCAGAGCGGATTAAACGCCTATGGTAGAGCCAGCCACTCGTGTCAGAAAACGTTGATTAAAACGTGCATGCTGAAGACCTACCAGAAGGAAATTGTCTTATCGAGCTTGAGTCCACACAAAAACGTGCGAATACCGCGTACACGTAGGGTGCAAGCGAAAACGGTCGAATTTTAACACGTACCGTAAATGACGAGTTTCGCGGACAGAATTGAGTGGAACACCTGCCGTAACCGTCTCACGAAACTTTCAATTACCCACAACTCCCCTTCTTAGTTCGAATCCTATTTGGATATCAGTAAGTCGTGATAAGCCGCGCCAGAGCACCATATTACCCGCGGGTGGGTCTTTCCCGCGCGCCAGATAACCTCCCAGCTTGGCAACTTCTGTGATGTAATCACTAACCGTTGCTGGGAATGATGGCTTTGTGCTTTTTGCAAGGTGATTCAGTATTTGAATTTCGGATTTGGTAAAGGCAACCTCGACCGACAGATTAGGTTCAGTCCGATTGACCATCGTTAACCAGAACACTCTCCAGGCGATAATACAGAACACGGCTAACTGGTTGGTCAATCGCTCGGCTGTACGAAGTTTGGATTCTTCAGCTTTACATCCTGACTTCAACACTTTATGAAACGTCTCAATTTTCCACCGCTGCGCATACCAATCCAGTTTCTCGATGGCCGACAAAAGGTCGTCTACAGGCAGGTTGGTCAACAGTTTCCACTCGATCGGGCTTCTGTCGGAGGGAGTTCCGCGTTCATAAGCATGGATGACCGCATAATTACGCATATCTGTGGGGACCGTGCAGAAATAAATGCGGGTCGGCAGATTCAGCATGCGCGCTGCTCCAGCGCGGCGAGCACGGTTTCGAGCGTGGTCCGATCACAGCCGCTTCCGACGCGAACAGTCGTGCCGTGCGAGAACACGATTTCAATCGGCGTAGCAGGGAGTTGAATTTCAACGGGCAGGAAGGAAGCTGCAGCGGTGTTCTCGGCATCCCGTTTTTTCAATTCGCGTCGCCAGTAATGGTAAGCTGGTTCGCTCAGTCCCTCACGCTGGCAGAAGGCACGGATCGAAAGCTCTGATTGCAGCCGGTCTGAAATCGTTGTTCGCCAGAACACTTCACGGTCCGGGTTCCGCCGCTGGTCGGCACGTTGTGTTGGCTGGGATGCGGGCATCGAATTCGCTCCTGAATATGTTGGGGTTGAAGCACATTCAGAATACTGCACACGTCAAGGTGTATTTTGTGGGCCGGTTACCACCTGCCTGGGGTCAGTTTCAAAACGAATTGCAATGCTGCGTAAGCGAAAACAATGGTATTAAGGTACGTATTGGAGTACGTTTGAGATTGTGGAGCTGTAGACGTCTGAGATGAGTAAATCAAACGAGACCCAAGTGCCGAATATCCATGCAAATACGGGTCGGCTGAGTTTTTTTACCCTACGGGGGCTAGATCAGGTGGACCAACGCTGACTGCTGCCGCTGAAGATCAGGTCGTTGTATATCGAACGGGGGCACCCTGGGAGAATGGATATACGGAAAGCTTCAGCAGTCGTTCCAGCTATGAATTTCTGACAGAGGGAATTTGAAAGCTGAAAGCAGCCCGAAGGCAGACAGGGGCCTGGAAAGAGGACTACTATAACGAACAACGCTCCTACGGTTCGTTGTGACCGTTACTCCGGCAAAGTTTGTATCGTTTTTGTCCGGCTCCTCAACTTCATCCAGGATTTCCCCGATGTACTATCAGTCATTGATAAAATCTCTGGCCATATTTGAGACTCGTTACAGCAAGGATTTCTACTTCTTACTTTTTTCTTTTAAGCCATCACTTTTCTGTTTTTATTGTGTCTTCTTCTTTTCTGCTTCGACTGTAAATTGTGTCCGCTTGAAATCTAATAGAGTAAGGGGGCTCTCAGGCGAAAGCTTAAGAAACATCATGGCTGTTAACATATATTTTCCAGGGTTCATAAAGCTGCTGCGACTAAGAGACGCTCCTGCCACAGCCAGGTTCCCTTTTTGGATCCTCAACTCAGGCCGACTATATTGCGTCCAGACATGCCTCGACTTCGAGTCTTCACAAGAGAAAATCAGAAAGGTGGGGATCAACAAATCTGCCTTCGAAATTGGAAACTCGGGCCAATTATACTTTGTGTTACAGGAGATTACTTGACTTTCTGACGCCATAGTAGAAGTACCTGCAACGGGCGTCAGTTTGTGTATCGAGGCTTCTATTGGACCATTTTCGGTCATCAGAGCAGCTAATCTACTATCCTTGGGTAAAGTGAAATCATCTTTTCCGATTTGGTATGCGACTCTTGTAAGTATTTGATATGTTTGCAGATCTCTTTCACTGGTTTTCATTTGTTTCTGATTTGATTTTACTGGTTCGACTGTAAACTGTGTCCGCTTGAGATCTAATAGCGCCAGGGATTTTTCAGGTGAAAGCTTAACAAACAACATGGCAGTTAATATATACTTACCGGGATTCATAGAGCTAGAACGCCCCATAGACAATTCTTTCGACGTCGGTTGACCTTTTGAGATCCTCAGCAGAGGCCGGTTAAAGTCAGTCCAGACATGTCCCGTTGCTGAATCTTCACAAGAGAGAACCATGATTACGGGAATCGACGTGTCTGCTTTCGCGATTGGAAACTCGGGACAATCAAAAATTGCGTTACAGGAGATTTCTTGTGCTTCAGACGACTTAATGTTAGAACCCGCAATTGGAGTCAGTTTGTTTATTGAGGCTTCTAAAGGACCATTGTAGGTCATCAGAGTGTCCGTCATACCATCCTCGGGTAAGGAGAGATCCTCTTTTCCAATTTGATATGCGACACGCGCCAGCATTTGATATGATTGTAGATCACATTTACTGATCTCAGTTCGCTTCTGTTTCGGATTTTCTTCAGCAACGACACTGAAGGCTAGAATGCTCAAAAACAAAACAGTTGCAAATTGATAAAACCAAAACGATAGAAGATTCCGTTGGATCACTGATCACTCCTTTGAAATTAAATTAATCATGAAGGCAAATTCTCTACTTTCTGAAGGGCAATTGTCAATCGAGAAACTAAAAAGTGATAAATAGCCTTGATTTCTAAGGGGACGACGAACTAGGTGGTGGCGACGAACTGGATGATGACGACGAACTAGGTGGTGGCGACGAACTGGATGATGACGACGAACTAGATGGTGGCGACGAACTAGATGGTGGCGACGAACTAGATGGTGGCGACGAACTAGATGGTGGCGACGAACTAGATGGTGGCGACGAACTAGATGGTGGCGATGAACTAGATGGTGGCGATGAACTAGATGGTGGCGATGAACTAGATGGTGGCGACGAACTAGATGATGACGACGAAATAGATGATGACGACGAACTAGATGGTGGCGACGAACTAGATGGTGGCGACGAACTAGATGGTGGCGATGAACTAGATGGTGGCGACGAACTAGATGGTGGCGACGAACTGGATGATGACGACGAACTAGATGGTGGCGACGAACTGGATGATGACGACGAACTGGATGATGACGACGAACTGGATGATGACGACGAACTGGATGATGACGACGAACTGGATGGGATGATGACGACGAACTGGATGATGACGACGAACTGGATGATGACGACGAACTGGATGATGACGACGAACTGGATGGTGGCGACGAACTGGATGGTGGCGACGAACTGGATGGTGGCGACGAACTGGATGGTGGGGACGAACTGGACGGTGGCGACGAACTGGACGGTGGAGACGAACTGGACGGTGGCGACGAACTGGACGGTGGCGACGAACTGGACGGTGGCGACGAACTGGACGGTGGCGACGAACTGGACGGTGGCGACGAACTAGATGGTGACGATGAACTGGAGGACGATGAACTGGAGGACGATGAACTGGAGGACGATGAACTGGAGGACGATGAACTGGAGGACGACGATGAAGATTTTTTCTTGATACTAAACTGCCAGCTTGTTTCAGCTAGGAGGTGTTTCTTAAAGCAGTTAGGGTCAGTCGAACCCTTATCAGTTCGTTGAACATGTATAGTTGCGAACGCATCGTAGTCTCCTTCCATAGTGACCGCAGTGAAGAGGGTAAAGCGAGTTATAGGAACAGGACCTCCAGGAGTATCCCTATATGATATCACCCTTAGAGGCTCAGGCCCTGTTGCAATAAATTCCATGGTGAATTTATATTTTTTGGTGCTTGAAGCTGATCCAACCACTTTGTAATGTCCATCAATCCCGACGAGCCCGGGGGGAGATTCCTCACCATCGGGTGGAGTCGGCCCCTCGCAAACTGTTACTGGTGTATTTTCTCCCGTACAGAAGAATCCAATCGGTTGTAAGTCGTTTGGACTTCCTATTTTGAATTGCCAAGTTTTCCGATCTAATAGAGTTGCCGTACCAAATACACCACCGGGCGGTTTCTTTTGTGAGTACATCTCCGCTGTCACTAGGTAGTAGCCATCGGCAGTGACGTTCTGAGATGTCTTCGTTGTCGTATATGGATTTTGGACGAATGCTTGCTGTATGTCGCGATAGCTAGATCCGCCCACTGCTGTGCAGTTTGTTCCATTATAGATGCTAAGTTTGACAGTTACCCTGTACGTATTTTGCACACCTCCTTGTGCTGCCGGGATAGTACCACTTCCTTGGGCATAGACTTCCACTGTGGTACCTGAAGCGAATGTTGATCCATCGTCTGGTTTGAACGTGGTGATTGATCCTGTGATCTCAGCCATCAGTCGATTTCCTCATAGTGACTGGTTAATCAGTCACTCGGTATTTTTTAACTTTGTTTGCTTTACATGCGTTGAGGTAAGAGAAGTATGAAAACTTATATACCACATTCTGGCCCGAGTACAAAGGATGAATAGTGTTTTTTTGTTCTAAATATTTCTGTTTTAATGTAGTTAAGTGTTTTTTTTAAATATACATTAGTAGTTTAATATCTCTAGTGTAATTGAATGTAGCTTCCACTTACTAAGCTCAAACCTAAAAACTAAACACATCTAATTTTCAAAAGTTTAACGATCATTTTTTCGACGCCAACAATTTTCTTTGAAAATCTGGTTTTCAACTCAGTAAGCAATATCAATATTCGATTGACTGTCATCGTTTATATCCTGAAAGCGTTTTCAGAAATAAATTTTCTTAAGCATGTCCGTAGTATGATGCATTCACCTGTTCAATTTTTTAAGAGTAACCAATCTATATGTCTTATCTATATCTTCTCCAATCATTCAGTCCGGTGAACCATAAAGATTCTATTGTATTAAGTTATCGTCATATTGAGTTTGCAGATAGCTTTTTGCACATTAATTCTATTGTTGGTTTGTGTTGGCTCATGAGTAGCCCCTAAACACTCTGGAATCTTTGGTTGAGCTCAAATACCGTTTCACTTTCCATTACTTTTGTATAGTTAACGCTAATAATGATAAGTGCGTCTTGACGTACACTGCAAATATTTGGGAGAGCAACATGATTGAAAGTTTGTGTGTGATTGGCCATCCAAGTCGATTGGGTGGGGCAGATACAGAGCTGGATCATCAAATACGTTGTTGGTTGGCAATGGGGATTAAAGTGCATTTATGCCCTACTTCTCCCTTGGATAGTAGTCAGAAAGCGATGGGATTTGAGCAGTTGGGTTGTGTGTATCACGAGCATTGTGATTGGGCGTCTCTCGAAGGGATGCACTGCATTTCATTTTGCAACGAAGAATTCCTGAAATCTCTACCAGAGATAATAAAATATTCGCGTACCACATCATTTGTTAACTGCATGTCGTGGAATTTTGAACTGGAGATTGAACATCAAAAGCAAGGGTTGATTGATTTTCATTTGTATCAAACAGAGCATTCGTACGAACAGGTTAGCAAAAAATTAAAAGAGCATGATATCTATCGGCCTTTGTTTTTCAAACCATATTTTCATGCTGATGAGTTCCCCTATATCGATAATCGGCCGATGGACAAATTCCGATTTGGCCGCATTTCGCGAAATGATAGCGAAAAATTTGGTAGAGAGCAGTTATGGATTTACGAAACAATGACGGCCCCTGTTACAAAAGAAGGCCTCATTCTAGGGTGGGGGGCTAATACAGAGCGTAAGTTTGGCACAAGACCAGCGGAGTATATTCAGGCACTTCCCGAGGGGGCATTAACGCAGCGGGCATTTTATACTCAATGTGAAGCAATTATTATGACAACAGACACTTTCGAAAATCTTCCCCGCATTGGTTTTGAAGCAATGGCCTCAGGGTCGATTTTGATTGTTGACAATCGAGGAGGCTGGAAACTTGAGGTCGAAGATGGTGTGACAGGTTGGCTCTGTAATGACGGGCGTGAATTCGTCTACAAGGCCTCTCGCTGTGCCTTCGAATTTGAAGAGCGCAACCAAATGCGACTCGCCGCACTAAATAAACTTCAAAACGAATGGGGGCTGCAGCCTGCCATGGACTCTTGGTCTCAAGTCTTTGAACAATGGGAAACATTGACAAAGAAGAATTCATTAACGGCATTTCCTGCTTAGTATTGAGGAGAAAGATGAGTAATTGGACTCAAGAGATCATTTTGACTCGCTATCGCCAAGAGGCACAACGCGGACGTCCCTACACATGGTTTAACTATCAGCCAATCAACTTGCCGGGTTATGGGGAAACTCTGTCAAACTGTGGTAGGAATTGTTTTGATCGAAGCGAGGCGATTGCTGCGCATTTACAAGCGGAGTTCGGTGATAAGCGTTTGAAGATCATCGATTGGGGGTGCAATCTTGGTTTCTTTTGCTTTGAGCTAGCAAAGCTGGGTCACCAAGTGACAGGGATTGACAGCAACCGAGAGAATGTCGAATTATGCCGTTATTTGGCGAGGACAAATGACTTTCCAGAAACGCCTCAGTTCTTTCATGATAAGTTGTCAGTAGAGACACTCTCCAATTATCACGACTATGATCTTGTTCTTTGCTTTTCCGTTCTTCACCACTTAGGTAAACAAAAGGTTGAGACGTTGAAGAAGATGGCAGAAACATATCCTCATGCCTATGTTGAAATGGATGGGGCTGGGTACGGTTTTAATCTTTTATTTGCATTTTACTGGCAGCTCGAAGAGGTCTTGGAAACAAATGATCGTTATGGCAGCGGTCATCGAACCCGAAAAACATGGTATGGCTCGAATCGTTGCAATGGGAATGTGTATCGGAACATAAAAGAAAATAATTTGGTCAACTCGCGTGGTGTGTTTAGAGTGAAGCGTGACGGGACAACGTCAGTAGTGAAGCGAGAATTAAATACTGGCGGCACTCACACTTGGATCCAAACCGACCTGTCGCACGAAAGAGAAATGTATAGAAAGCTCAAAGGGGTTCGGTTTTTCCCCCAGTTATTGGATAGTGGTACAGAGAAGGGTTTTCAGTGGATTGAGCTGGAATACGTCAAAGAAGATGGCTGTTTTTCAGCCGACGAACTCTCCCTTTTCTATGCTTATCTTGCAGAGAGCAATCTTTTTATGCTGGATCTTACTACAGATTCCTTCCTTTTCTCTGATGGAAAGTTAAAAGTCATTGACTTGGAATCCTTATTCCCAGTCGAACATACATTGGAAGATCTCATTCAGGTGCAAACTCGACGCTCGTCACTTTCGCTGGACTCATATGAGAAACAATTACAATACTTGTTGAAACGATTGGGTGGATGACCAAATATTGATGGTCCAAGAATAGCGTGTTTTTTAATTCGCAGAGGATTTAAATGATTCTTAATTGGGATAAAATCTATGAGTCGCGAGGTATGTATAGTGGACACGGATCTAGAGGGGCATGTGCAAAAAAAAAGGTTACTGCTATTGAGCATGCAATCGCAATCAATCAACCAAAATCTATTTTGGATGTGGGTTGTGGAGATCAATTTGTTATCAAACATGTGGATCTCACAGGTGTTGACTATGTTGGTATCGACTCCTCGCAATTTGCAATCGACCAACTAAAAGCACAATCAGGCCAGCTTAATGTCTTTTGTGAAGACTTCTTTGAGTTCGACTTCAATCGCACGTTCGATCTGGTTGTTTGTCTTGATGTTCTAATACATCTTGATGACCCGATTGATTATCGCCGATTTACTGAACGTCTCAAACGATTCGCGGTGAAATCGATTCTCGTATCGGGGTATACCCAAGCAACTCCAGAGATAACCAAGAGTAAAGTTATCCATTTTCACGAGTCACTCATGCAGACCTTTGCAGGTTACGAATGTGAAAAATTAGCTGAGTATAGGGATACCACGCTTCTGCTGGTTAACCTGCAAAAACACCGCGATCGCAAACATACGATATGGACATATTGGGAGACGATGAAAAATCATACTCGCCCAAAATATCTCGATCTTTGTGAAGAAACTTGGCATCATCAATGTGGTGATGATTTTGAAATTGTTCGCGTTTCTCCAGAAAATATTCAACAATATGTCCCCGACATCATTCCTGAGTGGCATGGTATACAATGTCTTGCACATAAAGCCGATTATTTAAGAGCAGTTCTAGTTCACCGTTATGGAGGACTGTGGTTAGATAGTGACATGATTGCGTTGAGCAATCTTTCTCCGGTAATGGACCGTCTTCATGAGTCCGGCTCAGATTTTATCGGATGTGGACGTCCCGGAAATCGACCCTCAAATGGGTTCTTTGGTGGCAAAGCAGGATCGATCCTGCTTGGGAAATATATTGAATCCATGGATGCGTTAATTCAATCTCGTAATAACAATTTACGATTTAAATGGACCGAGTTAGGGTATAACTTGCTCTGGCCTTTGACAAAAAACTATTCTTATTTTCAATATGATTTTCGGATTTGTATTCCAATTCATCCAAGCAGATTTCGAGCGTATTTCGATCATCGCAGTCTTGACGAACTGAGTGCTGCAGATTGCGACATTCGTCAAGATACATTGGTTGCGTACCTTTATAATGCTATGTTTCCTGTATGGTTTAAGCAGCTGCCGATAGATTCTGTGCTAAGGAGTTCTATGGTCATCAGCCAAATCATTCGGAGAGGACTGTCGATTGCTAATTGGCAGGAATATAACAACAATGAACATCTTTTTGATCAAATGAAAGCGTTGGGGCACCGTAACAACATTCCTAGCATGCTGCGCCGCGCGGGGTTGAACCATCACGTTTGCGAAATCGGAGTTCGCGCGGGACAGAATCTGGATCAAATCGTTCAAGGGAGTAAACCGAGCGAGTTCGTTGGAATCGATTCTTGGGATTCTGGCGAAATCTCCAGCCAAAATGATGTTGGATTCTCTCAAGTGAAACAAGATCAGTTAGAATCTCAAGTGCGCAATAAATTTGCAAAGTATGGTGAACGCGGGAGGATTATTCGAGGTTACTCTTTTGAGGTGTGCAGTCAGTTTCCGGATGGCTACTTCGATTACATTTATATTGATGCAGACCATAGCTACGAAGCAGTTAAACGAGATCTTGAAGACTGGTATCCTAAAGTGCGAACTGGTGGAATTCTCGCCGGTCACGATTATATCGCTAAGGACTCGAAGCACGTAAAGTACGGTGTGATTGAAGCAGTTGACGAATTCGTCCGGAATCATAATGTTCGTTTTTTTGCAACAACTCCTGAGAATTATTCGAGTTGGTTGATGCTTAAGCAAGGCATGCCTCGTACGCCCAGTTTTTGCTATTGGTCAATTGGATTTGGAAGCGTAGATCATCATGCTATGCTTTGTAGCCTTGTCCAGTCTGCTCGGTCCGTTGGTGTAGAAGAAGACTTTCATATTTGGACCGATCATGGCATCACAATTCCGGGAAGTGAGATACATGAAATTGATCGGCCTTGCAATCCTTCGCTAAGAAATATGTTCAAGGTAGAGGTTCTGAAAAACCTGAATAAATACGAGTATGATTACTATGTATTTTTAGACCCGGATAACTACTTCACGCGGAAGCCGTCAGATGAATCTATTCACACGCTATTGCAACTAGCTGACCCACTCCACTTATCAGTGGAATCTAAAATCAATGATGAAGCATTCTCAAACGCACAAACCCAGAGCTGGCAGTGGCGGGGTATCACACTTCAAGACATTGTTGACATCTGGGCTGAACGGGGCATGGAAGAAAAAAGCGTTTACAATTTGAATGGCGGGTTCTTTGTCATCAAGCGAGATGAATGGAAAAAAGTATATGATGCTTGTTGGGAAGGATTTCATGCTGTTAAGAATAAGAAAGGAATCGAACAAATTGCTGATGAACTAGCATTTGCTTTTGCAATGACTAAGTTAACGAACCCCGAAGGACATCAAATCAAAGACAAGCATGTGAATGATGTCTGGGCTGTAGATCGTGGGAATTACCGAAATAAGTTGCCAGACGGAAAGCCATTTCCTTTCTGGACGAACTGGAATGGCCAAAAATTTATGGTTGACCCAGCAATCGTGCGTGCAATGAAGAGTAAGCCACAACTTATCGAATACGGCAAGGCAAATTCCATTGAAACGTCATGTAGATCGTGAGGCAGATTGGTCGCTGAATAAAAACGAAGGTTTGTGACTGGTGGCATACTTGGGGGCACGTCACATCTAACCGGATTCACCACGCGATTTTGTACGGCTCGAGGATTAAATGGACGATCGCCGCATCGTCTGTCAGCAGGTTGAGGTCTTCGAGGCAACCGGCGAAGACCTCAACAATATCGAACAGCGAGGTTTTATATTCATCTCCAATCTACCTCGAAGACACTGACTTCGACCTACAAAAGTGCTCCGAATCTGTACACACCGTCGCAAGTTTTGGAATGACACCGCTCGCTCCGCTGGCGGTTTACGACCCCGGACTGCAAAGCACGCGTAGGTACCCCGGTCCGTCTGTACGGTCTGTTCCGAATATTCCGATTTGCGCTTCCGCCATTTGTGAGGCATATTTCAGTACCTTCCCGGTCTCTGAAATCTCTGTTTCACGAAAGGTCCAGTGATGACTCCACTGCGGCAGCGCATGATCGAAGACATGGAACTACGGAACCTGTCCCCGAAAACAATCAAGCTTTACATCGACAACGTCTCCCGCTTTGCCCGGCACTTCGGCAAAAGCCCGGAAGTCCTGGGACCGGAGGCCATCCGGACTTACCTGCTGTATCTGGTCCAGGACCGGCAAGTCGCCTGGGGAACCTATAAGCAGGTGCTGGCCTCGCTACGGTTCCTGTATCGGAACACGCTCCAACGCGGCGAGATCGTGCACGACATTCGCTGCCCCCGGCCCGAGCGGCATTTACCCGAGGTGCTGAGTTTTGACGAGGTGCGCCGTTTCTTTCAGGCAGTGCACTCGTTCAAGCACCGCACCATCCTGATGACGGCCTACGCGGCAGGGCTGCGGATTTCCGAAGCCGTCCGTCTACGGGTCTGTGACATCGACAGCCAGCGAATGGTGATCCATGTCGTACAGAGTAAGGGAAACAAAGATCGCTATACGCTGCTCTCACCACTGTTGCTGCAAATGCTGCGGCACTACTGGTGGGCCGCCCGTCCGGACGACTGACTGTTTCTCGGTCCTTCACGGGTCAAGCCGATCGCCGTAGGAACGGTGCAACAGGTCTGCCGGGACGCACGCAACGAAGCCGGCCTGGACAAAGCCGTCACGCCGCACATGCTCCGCCATAGTTTCGCTCCTGCATTGCGTGGTCCCTTCCGGCGGACTGGCGACCGCACACGCTGGGTCGCGGGAGGGGCCGATTTCTTCCTGCCCGTGCGCGTACTCAGCCGGTTGTTTCGTGGCAAGTTTCTGGACCTGCTCAGACAGGCGTATGTCGCAGGGAAACTGAAATTCCCCGGGCAGCTGGCTTCCACCGTCAATTCTGCGGACTTCAAGCGTCTTCTCAACCGGTCCGTGCAGACCGAATGGGTCGTGTATGCCCGGCCGCCGTTCGGCGGCCCCGAGTCGGTACTGAAATACCTGGCACGCTACACGCACCGCGTGGCGATCTCGAACAGCCGGCTGTTGAACGTCGCAGACGGCCAGGTCACGTTTCGCTATAAAGACTATGCCCAAGGCAGTCGGAAGCGGACCATGACGCTCGCCGCCACAGAGTTTCTCCGCCGGTTCCTGCAGCACGTGCTTCCGGACGGACTGATGCGGATTCGGCATTATGGCTTTCTGGCCAACCGCTATCGGGCAGAGAAGACCGCGCTGTGCCGCGAACTGCTGGAAGGATCGGCGTCTCTGAACGAAAATCATTCCCTTGAAGATTCCCCGGTGGCGGGGGAGTTGCCTGCAATCTGTCCATCCTGTGGCCAGGCCGCGCTCCAGAGGTCGCAGGAATTGCCCTCCCGCTGGGAGCGACTTCCTGCTCCATGTTTGGTTCGTGCTTCGCTGTCGGCTTCCGAACTCTGGGAGGTCTGTGACACCTCATGAGCTCTCAGGAAGAGAATCTGTTCGTCGTTTCGATCTCCCATCGCGGGGTGTTTCGGTCGGGGTCTGCGCCGGTGACGGATACCGTCTCCGGGACGCCCCGCACAACCGTCCTGGCAATTACAACCCGCCACAGCGGCCTGCCTCGACACTTGAGCGAACGATCCCGTCGTAGAATTATGCCCGCAATCACAGCGAAAACAGAACGCTGTTTTCACCCTGCGGGCATTCAATCCCCATAGTCGAAATCGCCCCTGCGGTTCAGTCCAATAGATCATATGCCGCGTGTTGAGTACCCCGAAAAACCGCTCCACCTGAATGCTAACACGCTGCATATAATCCTATTTAATATGCCACATATTTCCTTTGAATTTAGTTTGATCGTCTAAGTTGTTAAATTTAGTTGAGTATCGAATATACCATGTTTTAGCTATTTGCACGGCCAGTCGAATCAATAGCGCATTGGCAAGTTGTTTTCTTTTCGTTTCGGGACGTGAATGTGTATAAGTGGCAGTCATCCCCAGGCCATGGCTTGCCCCATTTGTTGCTGAAGTAGAATGTCCCATTAATTCACTGCGGATCAATGGATCCACGTTTCCATCCTGTAAACATGTGGCAAAGAGATGTCGCAGTGATTTGGGGGCGGTAAACTGAGGTAGATCTATCTGCTTTGTCAGCCTGATGAATTCTGTTCGTATCCGATCGGTTTTCAACGCACCACTATCGCGCCAGATTGTTCGTGAGATATTCAGCCACTGGTTTCTATTGATAGCCTTGCCGGAGGCGGTCTCTTCTTGAGCCAGTCGTTGCTGGAGTAAGTCTTCGAGTTGCTTTTCCGAATGGTCATTTATCTCAGGTCGAACGGAGCCTGATGAATAACGACGTTGCAAAAAGACTGGGCCTGTGACTCGATCACCAACTGAGATTGTCAGAACATCTCTGAGTTCATCGATCAATGGGATTTCACGTTCATTGCGTGTCTTAACCTGCCAGCCTAAATGAGGTTTATTTCTGACGTAGAGCATACCCACATTCAGATCGAGATCTTCTGGTAACAACAAGTGCGTGAGCTCTCCTGGCCGGAGCCCCGTCAGCATGAGCGTGAGAAAGATAGGAAACTGCCAGTCGTCGCAGGTTTCCAGGAATTTCTTTTCCTGATCGGGGCTGAAAATGGAAATAACTTTAGCGTTTTCGATTGGGATGCGGTCCAGATCGAGACTGGAGAATGGGTTTTCGGCATACGGAGAAAGGTGCCGTCGTTTTATCGCGTAGCCAAACATACTTCGGCAGCATTGCAGGATGTATTTGATGCCTTTGTCGAGCAGGTGGCGTTTCTGCGAATTCTCATGACCATTGGGAGCGACTTTGATTGTGCGTAGATAATGTACAAACTCTTCTGCGTGTCCGACCTGGAATAGTGATGTTTTTGAAGCCACACCTTTATGCGCGATGAAGTTAATCAGGTGGGTTGTCGCAGCACGGTAGCGGCGGATGGTCTGTAATGAAGATCGCAATACCTGTTCGTGATGGTTGAGCCATCTGGTTTGCAAATCATCGATTTGAACGGGTTCAAAATTGAATACAGAATGAGTGTGAGACTCTAACTGGGAATTGATACGCGCGGCCATCTGCCGGGCCTGTTCTTTGTCCGGACCAATTTTGGGTCGCAAACGCTTGCCATTTTCGTGGTAGGTGAGGTACCAGATTTTCCCGCGGAGATCGCCACGAACTTTGCCGATCCGGAACGTTGCCTTACGGTTTTGATTTGATGATTGCTTCATCAACAGAGCCTTTCAGAGAACCCCCGTGCCACAAAACGCCACAAAATGTGCCACAAATGGGAAGCTCTGGAGCGGTCCAGATAAAGCAAATGCCGCTGAGTTATAGGGTTACAACTCAACGGCAATCAAATAAGCGGAGAGAGGGGGATTCGAACCCCCGGTACCTTGCGGCACACCGGTTTTCGAGACCGGCACATTCGGCCACTCTGTCACCTCTCCGGTTGGATGTTCTCGTATTTATTTCATTCTGTTCTCTCGAATGAACAGACAGCATAGTCAGATCACTGTGCAGCGTCAAATTCGAACAGGTCGAACTTCATATCGATTGTACTGGCACCGCCGGGCTTCACTGCCAACTACCTCTGCTGTTTTGTCGTAAGAATATCAGTGTGTCTTCGTCTCGAAATCCCGTTATACAGTCAGATTCTGTTGAAGGACTGGAAATATAAACGTTTCCCTGCATCTTTCTTGCAGACTCTCTGTCGTCGGGATATGCTGTTATTTATAGATATTTTCTGTAAAGATTGGTTCACCATCAACTTTGGAAAATCAACAGGTACAGAAAATCGCTATCTGACAGCGAACATTTAGTAGATGAAGTAGGTATAATGAGAGCCGGGGTATGTCCATGTTCTGTGTGGCAGCCTTTAAACTCGTGATTTCACAGGTCTAGCGTCCTCTCTTTCACGACCTCGGTTCATCCGTTCATTAGCGATGGAATTTATAATATGCGTCTATTCCATTTTGTTTCGATCGTAAGTCTGTTTACGATTTTGACAACCGTCTCTTCTGTCTCCGCAGAGGAGCAGTATCTCGAATTTCTTCAGGGGTTACGGGATAAAAACTATCACGACACGGCATTGCTGTATCTCGATAAAATTGCAGCCGACAAGTCGACGCCTAAAGAGATTCAGGAGTTAATTCCCTTCGAGCGTGCGATGACACTGTTGATGTTCTCGCGGACTCAAACTCAGCCGGATGAGCAGGAAGAAACACTCAATCAGGCTCTGGCACAGCTGTCGTTATTCACGAAACAGTCTCCCAATCATCCGATGGCAGGGACTGCGAATACAGAACGCGGTAAAATTATACTGGAAAAAGCGGAAGTAGAAGGCCGCAAAGCACAGTCTCCTGCAGAACAGAATAATAAAAAAGCACATCAGGCAGAGGCTCGAAAACTGGTTGCCCAGGCCAGGGACATATTTCAGAAAGCCTATAATCTGCACGAAAAGACCTGGAAATCATTTCCCGCAACTTTCATTGACAAGCAAAAAGAACCGGAAAAATATGAAGCCCGGGCCAAAGCGGAAATTCAATTCATGAGTGCCCAACTGGATCTGGCACAATGTACTTATGCTGAAGCACAAACCTACGATCCCGGCAGTGCTGATTTTAATCGGCTTCTGAAAAAGGCTGCTGAAGAGTATGCCAAAATTCACGAACGTTATCGCAGTCAGGTTGGTGGATTATATGCCCGTATGTGGCAGGGAAAGTGTTTTGAAGAGCAGGGTGAACTGGGACAGGCTCTGGGAGTCTACAATGAGCTGCTGGGACACCCCGGTAATTCACCGGCTATCAAAAGCTTGAAAGATAACTGTCTGCAGTTTCGGTTAATCTGCATGAATGACGAAAAGAAAAAAGACTATCAACTGGTGATCAATGAAGCGGAACAGTGGCTGAAGCAAAATCGTTCTCGCAGCCGCACAGCTATCGGGCAGGGGATTACCTGGGAGCTGGCACGTGCTCAGGAAGCATTGGCTAATAAGGAAGGAACAGACAAGGCAGATCAGGAACGGATTCTCAGACAGGCTCTGGTAAATGCCCGTTTCGTGAATGCCTTTCGGGGGAAATATCGAGATGTTTCCCGGCTGATGATGGGCCGAATCAATGCCAAATTACAGAAAAATTCAGGCGGAGATCCGCAGGATTTTGCAACTGCGTACGGGCTGGGACAGGATCGCCACAAGCAGACTCAGACGTTGAAAGATAAACTGGCAGCAGCCAAGTCTGCAGCGGACAAAAAGAAGGCGCAGGTCGAACTGACACAATACATGGAAGAGACTGCCCGCATTCTGCGAATCGCCTTGAAACTGGCAGATAGTAAAACGGATCCCAAGGAACTGGATCATGCCCGTTTTCTGCTGAGTTATACTTATTATAATCTCAGACGCAGTTATGAATGTGCGATTCTGGCAGAGTTCATTTCGAAGAGCGATGATAAAGTCAATGGTGGCATGTCATTGGATGCGGCTTACCTGGCTTTGGCTGGCTATCTGCAGGCGTATAATGATTCTCCGAAGAATTTGCGTTACGTTGACAATCAGCACATGGAGGCGATCTGTAACCAGATTACCAGTCGATGGCCTGAAAGCGGACGTGCCAATGATGCCCGGATTCAGCTGGGTAATATCTACAGTTCCACTGAACGACCAGCCGAAGCAGCAAAATGGTTTTCTCAGGTTCCACCGACTGCACCTCAATATACTGACGCGCAGATTAGAGCCGGCCAGGCTTACTGGAACAGCTATCTGACAGCCATGTCACGTCGTTCCGAGGCAACTCCGGAAAGTGCGAAAGAATGGTCTGCATTAGCAGACAAGCATCTTCGCATCGGTATCGCAGCAACTTTGAAGTCTCTCGCTCCCAATGCAAAGACTCCAGAAGATTTAACTGCTGCAAAGACATCACTGGCACAAATTGCCTTGAATAACGGTAAGTATCAGGAAGCAATTGACATCCTGACCAAAGACCCGCATTCCGTTCTCAAAGCCATTCATGTCGCAAAAGGAACTAAAAGGCCTGCCAGGGGGGTACAGAGCAGCGAGTTTGCAAATCTTGTCTACCAGTTGCAACTGCGTGGATATATTGGTCTGCAGCAAATCGACCTGGCGCGAAAAGCGATGAAGGAGCTGGAAGAATCCGCCTCAGGCTCTGGAGGGGAATCGATTACCGAGATGTATCGTCAGCTGGGTGAGAAAATTACAGAAGAGATTGAGCGCCTGAAAGCCACTGGAGACACCAAACGAATTGATGATGTGCGAAAATCACTGGAAACATTCCTGACTGATATCTTCAAACGCAAAGACCAGACCTATGGGTCACTGGTCTGGATTGGTGAAACCTATTATGGCATGGGACAGGGAGCCAGTGAAAACCCGACGGTGGCCCGTGGCTATTACGACAAAGCCGCTGCAGCGTTCGAAGAAATTCTGAAACGTCAGGAAGCAACCAGTGATTTCATGCCAGGTAAGTTTCAAGTCGGGATTACACTGCGTCTGGTAAACTGCAAGCGGGAACAGGGTGAGTATGAAGCAGCAATGAAACTGCTTGCCCCGATTGTGAAGGAAAAGAGTACTTCGCCTGAAGTGCAGTTTGAAGCCGCCAGTCTTTTGCAGGCGTGGGCTGGAAGCGGTCAAGGTGATAACAATGCAAAATATCTGGAAGCCATTAACGGGAAGGAACTGGAAAACGGTGCAGTGATTCGTGGCTGGAATTATCTGGCGCGGTTATTACAAAATTCTATGGAAAACGCGAGTAGTGAAGATCTGAAGAAGATGTATCGGAAGATGTACTATGATGCTCAGTACAATAAGGTGGATTCACTCAGAAAATATGCGATTGCCGTCAATGATGCGGGTAGTCTGGATCGCACGAAATCTGAAATCAATGTCTTTGGTCAGACTAACGTTGATCTTCCTGATGATGTCTGGAAGCGGTTCAACGAGCTGTATCGTCAAGTCCAGACCGATATGGGTGAAGATCCACAGGATCTGGCACGACGCTTTAGTGCCAGCGAAACGGTCGCAGCCAATGATGCGACCTCATCACTGAAAACACAGACTCCAGCGGATACCCGGCAGAAAGTGGCACAGCAGCCGACAGAACAGGCAGCAGGGGGATCCAGTACGATGATCATCGTACTGGTTCTGCTGGTTGGAGTTGGTGGAGCCGTTGCTTTCTACTTCTTTGGATTGAAACCTGGGAAGAAAGCACCGCGTCCCTCTTATCAGCTGGCGACGAATGTCATTATGCCTTCCGAGATTCCGGCACCAGCGCCTTCGAGTCCTAAACCGAGTCGCGCGGAACCGTCAAAGTCATCCGTGCCTGATTTCTCTATAGAGAAGCCTCGCAGTAAAGCAGAACCTGCGAAAACCAAAAGCAAACAGCCGACTGAGAAATCAGATTCCGGTAAAAGTGATTCGGGTAACGAAAAACGCAAGCTGACCCCGGAACAGATTGCTGCTCGCAAAGCAAAACTGGCGCAAATGTCGCCGGAAGAAATCGCAGCACGCAAAGCCGCGATTGCCAAGAAAAAAGCAGCTCAGGCAAAACAACAGAAACAGTCACGTCCTCGTCCCGAAAGTGAATCCCAGGACAGCTGATGATTCAGCTGGTATGACTCTGAATTTAGAAATCCACTCGAGATGAGATACCAATTATCGTTGAGGAGCAATTAACTCATGAAACGTCCGATCTGGTCAAGTTTGATTCTGCTGGCAGGGCTTTCGGTTCTGACCGCGTCAAAAGCTACTGCTGCAGATACGATTTATCAATATGACAGCAACAGTCCGCTGCTGGGAGATGTCAGTGGCTATACAAAGACGGAACTGACTTTAAAACGCGGTGCTACCAATGTCAAAATTCCAGCGAACGAGATTGAACGCGTGCGCTGGGACGGTGAGCCACCACAGTTGAATATTGCCCGCAATCAGGAGCAGAACGGAAATTTTGCAGCAGCTTTGGAAGAGTATAAGAAAGCAGAAGGTTCTGCGAGTCCGAATCTGAAAAAGAGCCTGCAGTACATGATTGCCCGGGCGACTGCCAGCAGTGCTAAAGCAAATCCCGCTCAATTGGATAATGGCATTAAAATGCTGGATGATTTTGTCAAAGCCAACGCTGATCACTTCAGTTATTATCCTGCGATGAAACTCCTGGGAGAATCCTATCTGGCAAAGAAAGATTATGCGGCTGCCAATTCCGCATTTGGAACCGTTGAGCGTTCCCCCTGGAAAGATTACCAGATGTACGCCAAGAATATGAAAGCACGGGTGCTGCTGGCTCAGGGAAATACAAAAGGGGCTTTGGCCGCATTCGAAACGGTCGCCAAAATGGATGGCAAGACACCAGGTGAGCTGGCCAGTAAGCATGCCGCGCAGCTGGGAAGTGCCATCTGTCTGGAAAAAGAAGGCAAACCTCAGGATGCCATCAAAGTCCTGGATGAAATTATCAAAAATGTCAGCTCCACGCAGAGTAGTCTGCTGGCAGAAGTCTATCTGAAAAAAGGGGACTGTTACCAGGCTTTAGGTGAATCGAAGGAAGCGCTGATTGCCTATCTGCACGTTGACGTTCTCTTTCCTTCGGATCCCGCTGTGCATGCAGAGGCTTTATATCACCTGTCAACACTTTGGGGAAAAGTTCAGAATAAAGAGCGGGGAGCAGAGGCACGAGCAGTATTGCAGCAGCAGTATCCCGACAGTGAATGGGCGCAAAAAGCCGCTAAAGGCTGATAAATTGACGTGAAAGTCAGATTGCTGGCAAGATTCGTCAGGTCTACCCTTTACAATGCAATTTCGGCCTATAAATAATAGCACACTCGTATTTAAGACACTTTGAGTCCTACAGCAAGATATCCACGATTAACACTCCTTTCAGTAGACCGGAGACCACAACGATGATGATGGGGAATTCCTTGGAACGGAATCAGACTTCACTGGCTTTTCGTAGCCTGAGCATATTATTACTTCTGGCTGTCGTACTGACACCCTTTGGTCTGACAGCGAACAGTTGGGCCTATCAGGACGAAGCGGCACCTGCTGCAAGTGATGCACCGGCTGCGAATGAAGCTGCCGCTCCGGCTGCTGAACCAGCAGCGGGCGAAGCTCCTGCTGCCGGCGGTGGTGAAGCCCCTGCAGCTGCTCCTGCCGGGAATGCACCACCTGCAGCACAGGAAAGTTTCCTGGCGTGGATGATTCGTGCTTCCGGATTTTTCGGTCTGATCCTGTTGCTGCTCTCTTTTCTGATGGTGGCGTTGATCATGGCGAATGTCCTTTCCATCCGTCGCGACAACCTGATGCCTCCCGATCTGATTGGTGCTTTTGAAGAGAAAATCAATAACAAGGATTACCAGGGAGCCTACGAACTGGCAAAAAGTGACGATTCTTTTGTTGCCCGGGTATTGGCTGCCGGATTGAGTAAACTCAATCAGGGCTACTCCGAAGCAGTCGAGGGCATGCAGGAAGTGGGCGAAGACGAAAACATGGCCATGGAGCACAAGCTGAGCTACCTGGCTCTGATCGGTGCGATTGCTCCGATGATCGGACTGATGGGTACTGTTTATGGTATGATTTTGAGTTTCCAGACGATTGCCAACTCTGCGACTTCGCCTAAGCCCTCCGAGCTGGCAGACGGTATTTCCACAGCGTTGTTTACGACTCTGGAAGGTTTGACCGTCGCGATTCCCGCGATGATTTTCTACAGTCTGCTGCGAAACCGGGTCGCCCGTTTTTCACTGGAAGTCGGCATGATCAGCGAAAGCCTGATGAATCGCTTCTCTTCCAGCAGCAAATAAAAATGTCATCGATCAAACAGACAGGATGCACTTTGCATCCTGTCAAACCCTGATTGAGCAGAGAGTGATTCAATGAAAATTAAAGGAAAAAAGCCGGCAGTAGCTGACGTGGATATGACGCCGATGATCGACATCGTATTCCAGCTGATCGCGTTTTTCATGGTGATTACCAACTTCGAACAGATTCAGGCGGATGAACGTGTGAAACTGCCTTCGGATTCTCTGGCAAAACCACCCGAAGTGAAAGCTGCGGATGAACTGGTGCTGAATATCGGTTTTGACCGGAACGCTGCAGGGGAAATTACCGATCCCGAAGCCTATATTTTTTATAATGGTGAGCAGATTCCCGTGCTGAAATTCGGACCAAAATTCGAACAGGAAGCGCGTATTTACAAGCAGAAAAATCAGGATCCGAAAGACGTACCTGTGATTCTGAGAGCCGATGCACTGGTGAAAACAGGTCTGGTTCAGGATCTGATTAAATTGGCGCAGGAAAACGGCTTTACCAAATTTGCCTTCAAAGCAACTCAAAAAATCGAATAACGACCCTTAACAGGCTACTGTTGACGGAATCGTTTTTTATTTGTCAGGATCAATTCCTATGAAGTTACGCAATTCAGGTCGAGAAGCGGAAAAGATCGAGCCACAGATGGCGCCGATGATCGATGTGGTTTTTCAGCTTCTGATTTTCTTTATGTTGACGCTGAATATCGTGGAGCCGGAAGGCGACTTTAATGTCAACATGCCGATTACTAACAGTTCGGAAGCTTCAGATGAACCACTGCTGCAGACTGATATTAAAGTCAGGCTGATTGCGAATGAAGATGGTTCTCTCAACAACATTCGAGTAGGACAAAACAATCTGGGTAACGGTCCCAATGTATTTGCCGGCCTGAATAATGAGATTCTGTTGTATATCATTAAACCAGGGAGCGCGATTTCTAAAGATATGGAAGTCGAGCTGGAAGCCGATTACAACCTGCATTACGAATATACCCTGAAAGCGGTGAGTGCCTGTACCGGTCGCCTGGATCCTTCCGGGAAACATATTGTCCGTTACATCGAAAAAATCAAATTTGCACCACCCGTGGGCCGTCCAACTGAAGGCGGCTAATCGATTCATGGGAATAAATCTTTGAACAGCTCACAGACACGCTTGTCTGTGAGCTGTTTTCGTTTTGTCAAAATGATGGAAATAGAGACAGTTCTTCAGGGCAGACACACGCGGAATGTTTGCGAAATTCATGTTAGAATCAATGGTTCTGATTTCCTTTTCAGTAGCAACCGCCATTTTGTTTGGCTATAGTGTACGATTATCCTTTGCCCGAAACGGGTATCAAGGTTTTTAATAACAGCTTTGTGTTTAATGGTTTAACAGACCTGAATATAACAGCTGATGTTTGTTGTGTGTTTGGGAGATCACACAATGATTTTGTAACCTCGTTCTCTTTGAAGATCAGGAGGAGTGAAAGTCGGTTATTAAGATGAAGTTTCAGTGAAGGAACAGACGAGGTCCTGAATCGAAACCTGACTGACTGTCACAATTCAGAATTATCATAGAGCGAACGAAGTGCTGTCTGGAAATTTCCGACCTGGATCGTTCATAAGGCTGAGTACAGCGTATGCATGTCCCGGTTTGCGAATTGCCTGTTTGAGCAAAATCAAAATCATTCCCAATCTCTTGGATGTCTGAGACTTATTTCCGGAGAACAGGGATGTTACTGGATCAGATTCAAGCAAATCTATTAGCTTGAATCACCTGTTTTTACAATGAGTTTCAACATGCGAGAATCAATGGGGACAAGTAACTAGTATCTTGCCTTAGACTTAAAGTGATTCATTTGTAATGTTGTTAATCAGTATTCGTGTGCTCTACGCATTTGTATGCGCAGGAGCCATCGCCACCTTTGTCAGTTCTAACCCGCCCAGCCCCGTCGATCAGTCGCCACTGCTCGCGTTTGTTCTGCTGATGATTCTGACACAGGCAGTGACCTGCCTGGATCTGCTCATTGGACGTAAACGGATCGAACTGGTCTCGGCCATCTATTTCGGCCTGCTGGTCGGTGTGTTGCTGAGTTTCTTACTGAAACTGGCTTTAGATCCGGTGATATCCAAGACACCGTGGGGTGAGGGAGTGGTCATGATTACGACACTCACCCTGCCTTATCTGTGTATTTCGTTTCTGCTGCAAACCAAAGATGACTTTCGTTTTATTGTTCCTTACGTTGAGTTCTCTCGAGAACTGAAAGGGGGCCGTCCCCTAGTGCTGGACAGCAGTGCTTTGATTGACGGACGAATTGCGGATGTCGTCGAAACGAAAATTCTGGATTCCGAAATGGTGGTTCCCGATTTTATTCTTAAAGAAGTTCAGGATATCGCCGACAGCAGCGATAAGGTCCGTCGTGTGCGAGGCCGACGTGGGCTGGACATTCTATCGACTCTGCAGAATAACCCAACCGTTGATATTTCGATGTACGAAGCCAAGGAAACCGACAAGGAAAAAGGGCTCACCGTCGATCAGCGGCTGGTGGTTGCCGCGAAAAAACTGGGTGGAAAAGTCGTCACCAACGATTTCAATCTGAATAAGGTAGCCAGCGTACAGGGAGTCGATGTGATCAACCTGAATGATGTTGCCAATTCACTAAAACCACGCTACCTGCCTGGCGAACACATTCAGTTAAAAATCATTAAAGAAGGAGAATCACAAGCCCAGGGTGTAGGATATCTGGATGATGGTACAATGGTGGTTTGTGAACAAGCCAATCATCTTGTCGGACGAGATGTTGATGCTGTTGTTACCAGTGTTCTACAGAGTAGTGCAGGTCGCATGATTTTCGGTCGAGTGACCGAAAGTCGTTGAGACAGGTATCTCTCTTCCGGCGGAAAATGGAGCGCGATCATGAGTAACCGGAAAGTAAGTCATATAGGAATTGCCGTTGTGGAATATCAGCGGCGATTCCTCGTTGGAATTCGAAATGGGGATTCGCCTCTGGCAGGCTATCATGAGTTTCCAGGCGGGAAATGCCATACCGGGGAACCATCATCAGCCTGTGCAGTCAGAGAGTGCAGGGAAGAGACCGGCCTGGATGTCATTCCGGTCCATGAACTGCTGTCGGTTCACCACAACTACGACCATGCCGAACTGGATCTGGATTTCTGGCTCTGTCGGCCTGCAGATGCCTCAGATGAATTATTCAAACAGACCCTGCATGGGTTTCACTGGATACCTGCTGAAGAACTGCCTGATTTAAGTTTTCCGGCAGCGAATTCAGAGATCGTGGAACTGCTGGTAAAACAGTTTGCTGCTGAATAATTTCGCGGCTGAAATCAATTCATTCCAGAGAGAAAACGCAGCAGCAGTCAGGCTGGAAAAGATATCAATCGATATTGATCTGATTTGACTTTCGTCACGCGTGACCTAGACTTCACCAAATATATCGCGCGACAGTTTCACTTCTCATCAGAATGCATTGACAGGTTTTCAGGGCATGGGCTATTCAATCACTCAGGCGACCCCGAGTGACGATCAGGAAGAATTAATTTCCCTGATTAATCGGAATTTTAATAAAACCAACTCCCTGTGGTTTAACTGGTCTCACCGTCAAAATCCATTCGGTGAGAACTATTGCTGGCTCGCGCATGAAGAATCAGCGGGAAAGCTGATTGGCTCAACCGGTTTGCTGGCACGTCGCATGTGTTATGACGGCAAACCATTCGCCGTTGGCCAGGCAGAATCGATCAATATCGATGTAGAACACCGCTCTGCCCAGGCTGCTTTGAAATTACAACGGGCTCTGATCGCAAACCTGCCCGAGACGGATTTCAAATTTGTGTATGGCATGACTGATACTGCAACTGCTGTATTCAAGCGTTGCCGTTATCAACAGGTGGGAACGTTTCGGCACTGGGTGAAACCGATTCGGACGGAATACAAATTCAAAGATAGAATCTCCTCACCATTACTCAGAAAAGGAGTTTCCTGTCTGTCCGATCTGGGCTTACGTCTTTATTCCCAGGAGACACGGACATTTTTGCCGCATCAGAACAAAATCAATTTTGATGCCCCGATTGATGAACGTTTCGAAGCTCTGTTTCGAGAGCATTCTGACGGCCTGGTGATGGTTGAGCGGACGCGTGAGTTTCTGGAATGGCGTTTTCGACAGGAACCCAGTACCCGTTTCCAGATCATGACTCTGGAAGACCGCAATCAGCGCCTGCTGGGATATATGGTGTTTGTGCTGGGAGAAACGGGACGCGGTGGGGATTATGCTGCGGGCATTCAGGATTTTTTCTATCGTGATCTGAAATCATTCCGACTGATGATGACCGCTTTCAGTGGTTACTGCCGTCAGATTGGGATGGAAACCATTGTGATCAGCTACTTCGGGCGAGAAGAAGTTTCGAAACTGCTGTCCCGCTTTGGTTTTTTCCAGAGGCATTCACAGACGAACGTGTTTGTGTATGCCAATCCGGCTTACCCGGACTTCTCTCTCGAGCCTTTGCTGGATCCCAATCGCTGGCATCTGACCAATGCAGAACTGCTTTCCTGAACTGGCCCTGGTTTTGCAGTTTTCTGATTCAGTTACTGCGCACCACGCTGTTGCCGATTCTGTTCCCGGGCGATTAACTCTGCTGCCGCTGACGATCCGGTATTGAAATTCGCGGTTGCAAGACTGGGAATTCCGTATCCATACCCTTTAAGGGGATTGAACCAGATTTCGCGTCCGGAGTAGGGATCCAGGCAGTAGGTGTAACCATCGATTGAGACGAAGAGTTGTTCATCATCCACCAGGATCGCCAGATAATTGGAACGTCCTTTGGGGGATTTCCAGGACCAGAGCAGAGTCCCCGTATCCCGGTTCAAAGCGACCACCCGTGAATTGAAACTGACGAACAGCAGATCGTTGATCTCCAGTTCGTTTGCGGGTTGAGCAGGATGCGCTGCATACTCATTGTCATCCAGAAAACCACCGCTCATATAGATCTGCCTGGTGTTGAACAATTGTGGATAAAAATCGACCTGATTAGACTGTGTCCAGTTTTACTGTAGCGTCTCCAGATCCATTTGGACCGAGTATATTAGATTGAGAGACGCTATAGTTAAATGTGATGCGCTCTAGAAATCGAAGGCCTGGAGCAAATGCCTTATTGGATAGGACGAATTACAGGTTTGCCGGCTGTTTTTTCTTTGTCCAGTTTTCCCGGTCCGAGCGAGGGGTCGATGGCAACGGCGCGTTCGTAATCTTCCGCTGCTTTTTCATGTTCGCCACGCTCTTTGTATGATTTCGACCGCATCAGGTAGGCTTTGGCGACGATTTCATCGATCCGCTTGGCGCGTTCGAAATCGCGCAGTGCGTGTTCCACATCTCCCTGTTTCATAAAGGCGTCGCCTCGAATGGAATATGCTTCGGGTTGAGGCTGAATTTTGATCGCCCGGGAACATTCCTGGATGCAGCGATCCAGCTTGTTTTCCTCTAAATAGAGCGCCCCGCGAATATAATAACCGCGGCCTGTATCCTGTGTGAGCTCGACGATTTTCGCATAATCCTTCATTGCCTGCTCACGCATCTCCGACGCCAGATAAAACTGAGCACGTTCCAGGATCAACTCAGTATCTTCGGGTGCTTTGGCAAGTCGTTCGTTCAATCCAGCCAGCTTCTGCAGCCAGACGATTTTTTCGGCATCCGCTTTCTCTTTCTCAGGCTGTTTTGCCAGCTGATAGACGGCCATTCGCTGCCGATAAAATTTCAGACTGTTCGGGCTGAGTTCGATGGCTTTGGAAAAATCAGCGATGGCTTTGTCGTACTCTTTACGTTTCTTCCAGACCAGGCCCCGGTTATCGTAAGCGTTCAAATATTCAGGGTTCCGCTTAAGTACTTTGTCCAGAACTTCTAATGCTTTATCCGTTTCATTCAGATTCATTAAAGCGAATCCAAGGTTGTTCATCGCATCGATACTGTCTGGTTTGATTTCCAGAACCCGTTCGAAATCGGCACGGGCTTCCTTCAGTTTACCGGTTGTCGCAAACAGGAGCCCGCGATTGTTTAACGCTGAATGGCTGTCAGGTTTGTACTCGATGGCTTTGGTGAAATCTTTTACTGCAAGTTCAGCACCACCGCGTGTCATGAAAAACAGGGCGCGTGTGTAATAGTATTGTGCGTTCTGGGGGCTCATCTCAATTGCCTTGGTCAGATCGACGATGGCATTGGCGTCCTGTTTTAGATCGGCCCAGGCACTGCCCCGATGAAAATAGTACTTGGAAACCTGGGGATTCAGTTTGATCGCCATGGTCAGTTCCTGGATCGATTCAGCCAGCTTGCCCTGTTTCTGGAATTGTATCCCGCGCAGGTAAAATTCTTCCGCCTTCTGAATTGCTGCAGCATCGAGGGTGAGCTGCGAAGGGGAAGTTGCTGCTGTGGTCGGCTTTTGCTGCTCCTTCGATTCCGGTTTCGCGGGTTCTGGTTTCGCGACCGCTGCAGTCTGAGCTGTTGTCTGGGCAGTATTCCCAGGCTTAACTGCTTGCTGTGAAGCTGGTTGCGACTCAGTACCACAACCACTGAAAAGCGATAAACCGACTAGCATCCCTGCAATCTGACGATTCATTTTTTATATCACCTACTTTGTGTATCCGCACTTTTTGCATAAAATGCAATTAATTGACCGAAGGCTTGTAAATCGACATCCAAAATCTGTCAATCCCAATTGATTTTTCGCTTTTTTCATCAATGGACGTTGAGCCCGGGATCTTTTACAATCCGGGAGCCCATTCAAAGGTCAATCAGCGGTTTTATCTTATAAGGAATAAACAACTTGCAATTACCACGTAACCCAACCAGAGAGGTGAGAATTGGTACAGTTACGATTGGAAACGCGCATCCAATCGCCGTTCAAAGTATGACTGCTACCAAGACCAGCAACATCGACGCGACCGTTGCCCAGATTCACTCGCTCGAACAGGCGGGGGCGGATATCGTGAGAATTGCCGTCGATAATAAGCGGGAAGCAGCTGCATTGATCGAAATCCGTAAGCAGACCACCGTGCCACTGACGGTCGATCTGCAGGAAAATTACCGTCTGGCGGAAGTGATTGCACCGTATGTCAACAAGCTGCGATACAACCCCGGGCATCTGTATCACCATGAGCCGGAAAAAGCCTGGCAGGAAAAAGTCCGTTTCATCGCCGAAGTCGCGAAAGACAATGACTGTGCGATCCGCGTAGGGGTGAATTGTGGATCTGTCGATCCGGCCAAGCTGGAAAAGTATGATCCGCATGATTCCATCTCACCCATGCTGGAGAGCGCACTGGATCATTGTGAATTTCTGGAATCGATTGACTTCACGCGGTTCTGCGTTTCGCTGAAAGATTCTGATCCTGCGAAAGTGATTGAAGTCAACACCCGGTTTGCTGCAAAACGACCTGACATCCCGTTGCATCTGGGGGTCACGGAAGCGGGGATGCCTCCGGATGGGGTCATTAAAACCCGAATTGCATTCGAGCAACTGGTCAGCAAAGGCATCGGGGATACGATTCGCGTCTCCCTGACTGTTCCCAATGACCGTAAAGGCGAAGAGATTGAAGCCGGGCATTCCATTCTGAATGATATTGCTGCCGGCCGCGTTCGATCTGTTGTCGATTTTGACCAGAAAGGATTGAATATCATCAGTTGTCCCAGCTGTTCCCGTGTCGAGAACGAAGTCTTTGTTGATCTGGCGGCCGATGTCAAACAGATGACCGCGTATGCCAAAGATCACAAAATCACAATTGCAGTGATGGGCTGCCGCGTGAATGGCCCGGGCGAAACAGACGACGCCGACCTGGGGCTCTGGTGCGGGCCCAATTACGTCAATCTGAAAAAGGGGAGTGAATCTCTGGGACGCTATTCTTATGATGACATACTGCCTCGACTCAAAGGCGAACTGGACGCGCTGATTGAACAGCAGTCGGCAAAGATTTAATTCACAGTTTGTAGCGCGCCTCCTATTTACCGAAACTCATTTCTCAATCAAAGGCATGGATGTAACTCATGGCCAATTCAAGTTCTTCAGGCGACCTGACCACAGCAACCATTCTGATTTTTGGTGCTTCAGGTGACCTGACAGCGCGAAAACTGATCCCTGCATTATATGATCTCTGGAGTGAAGGCTTTCTCTGTGAAGATCTGCCGATCATCGGGCTGGCACGTCGTTCTAAAACCGACGAACAGTTTCGCGATGAACAGCGTGAATCGGTGGCGCAGTTTACCCGTACGGGAACGGTCACCGATGAGAAGTGGGCCACTTTTTCCAAACGCCTCTATTATCGTGAGGTCGATATCACGGACGAAAGCGATCATGCCGCGCTGAAATCCACGATCGAAACTGTCGAACGCGAGACGGTGGGAGATGTGATTTCCAAACGGGTCGCTTATCTGGCAACAGCCCCTTCGCTGTTTTACCCAGCCGTGCAGGCGCTGTCTCGCGCAGAGATGATTCCCCGGAATACCGATGATCAATGGTTGCGGGTGGTGATCGAAAAACCGTTTGGCCACGATCTGGAGTCGGCACAGAAACTGAGTCAGGAATTGAGCGAACTCTTATCCGAAGACCAGATTTACCGCATCGATCATTATCTTGGCAAAGAGACTGTCCAGAATATTTTATTGTTCCGGTTGAGTAACTCTATTTTTGAACCACTGCTGAATCGCAATCACGTGGATCATGTCCAGATCACTGTGGCGGAATCACAGGGGATCGAACATGGGCGTGGCGGTTACTATGACCGTTCCGGTGCCTTGCGGGATGTTCTGCAGAACCATGTGCTGCAGTTGCTGTGTCTGATCGCCATGGAACCGCCGGCACTCTTCAGTGGCGAAGAAATTCGTGATGAAAAACTCAAGGTTCTCAAAACTCTGACTCCCGGATCAAAAGGACCCATTTCGGAATGGGCTGTCGCCGGTCAGTATACTGCAGGGCAGTCACAGGATCAGGCAGTTCCCGGTTATCGGGAAGAAGAACGCGTACCCGCTGATTCCCATCGAGAAACATTTGTGGCGATGGAAGTCCTGGTGGAAAACTGGCGCTGGGAAGGAGTTCCCTTTTATCTGCGAACCGGAAAACGTCTGCCTGAGCGTGTGAGTGAAATTGCAATTCAGTTCAAGCATCCCCCGATGAATCTGTTTACAACAGTAGAATGTGATGGCGATATCTGTTCGCTGGTGGAACGCAAGCCGAACGAGTTGATCTTCCGCATACAGCCGAAAGAGTCAATCTCGATGAAATTTTCGACGAAGCGACCTGGTATGCAGTATCAGATTCAGCCGGTCACGATGGACTTCGCGTTTGAAGACGCGTATCACACGAGTCTGCCTGAAGCTTACGAACGACTGCTGATGGATGTTCTGCGCGGCGATTCCACTTTGTTTACCCGTAGTGATGAACTCGAAGCAGCCTGGAAATTTGTAACGCCTGTACTGGAACAATGGGAGCGACCCGAGCATACGCCCGAACCGTATTACGCTGGTACCTGGGGACCCGCAGGAGCGATCCAGCTCTTAGAGAAATCAAAGCGACGCTGGCGGACTCCCTCCACGAGCAAGAAGCTGTAATGGAATCGGCGAAACAGTAACTGCACTGTTTAATCCGATTGATCTGGTTTCTGCTGGAAGCGGCTGCTGATGGAATTCAGCGACTTGCTTACCAGCAGAAACAGAATAATTCCAAGCAGCGCGCCGGTCGTATCGGCGATCCAGTCCTTGATGCTCGGTTCACGTTGCAGGACGGGAATGCCCTGCAGCAGTTCGTCAATGACACCAAACAGGCTGACGCCAGCAAATATCAGTAATAGACGCTTGGGTGTCAGCCTGTCCCACTTCAGTGACAGCCACCAGGTCAGTAGAAAGGCCAACCCGGCATAAGCAATGAAATGCAGAGGCACATCGGTCCCCTGGGGGATGGTTCCCTTCTTCAATGGAATATGAGTCGCCGTGAACAGAAGAATCCAGTAAAGAATCAATCCGCTGCGTATCAGTAATTGATAACGGTTCATAACATCCCTGTAAACTGGTCTGACTTGCGGTAGTCGAGTATTACGGTCTCGATTTATTCCGGAGCCGGGTATGGTGCTTTCAACCGTGCGCCTGGATGTGATTCCAGGTAGCTGGCAATGCGGTCTGTTCGCGAGAGCGCTTCGGGGATGAAATCAATCGCCTGTTCCAGACGATCATTCGGCTCGGCACAGCTGAACCGCAAAAACCCATGTCCGGCTTCTCCGAAACACTCTCCCCCCAGGCAGGCAATACCGAAGTCATCGTCAGCCCCTTCAAGCAGATACAGGGCCAGCCCATGACTGGTAATCCCAAGTTGATTGCAGACCGGAGCAACATTCACAAAAACGTAAAACGTAGCATGGGGATCAAGCGCATGAAAATTTTCGATCGCATTGAGCTTGTTGGTTAACAGGACCACTTTCTCACGGAATTTCAGCATGACTTCGTCCCGTTCGACGGAATCACAGTTGAGTGCAGCAGCACCTGCTAACTGAACAATGGGAGGCGTGCAGGAGAGGGTAGTATTTACCATTTTGCCGATGGATGTTGCGACCGCTTCAGAAGCCACACAGAAACCCAGACGCCAGCCACTCATGCTGTATGATTTACTGAAAGTGTATGCGGAGACACATTGATCCATCATCCCCGGTTGTGCAAGGATGGAGTGATGTTTACCCTGCCAGACCATATGGCAATAAGGTTCATCGCTGAACACGGCAATGTTTTTGCCGCGAATCAGATCGGCGATCGCTTTCAGATCCTCTTCCTGAATGACGCCACCAGTAGGATTGTGGGGAGAGTTGAGGAAGATTGCTTTGGGGGAAGGATCTTCTGCTAGGAATTTTTCGATGTCCGCGATATCGGGTCGGAATTCTTTCGCCTGTTTCAGATCAGACAGCACCATGCGGGCACCGCGTCGCTCGATGTTAGGCAGATACGTGGGGAAATACGGGCTGAAAACCAGCACACCATCACCGGGGTTCAGGAATGCCTCGCAGAAGAACTGCTCAAACACTTTAGCGCCGGGGCCGACTACGATGTTTTCCGGTTTTGCGTCGACATTGAATTCCCGGGAGACGAATTCGGCTGCAGCTTTGCGGAACTCGGGAATTCCCGGTGAGGCACAATAGTGTGACTGATTGTTCTGGATGGCTTCAATCCCGGAGGATTTGGCAGAGGCAGTACTGTCAAACGGACTGTCGCCGACTTCGAGTTCGACGACATCTTTACCTTCTGCCTTAAGCTGTTTGGCGACGGCCAGTACACTGAATGCGGTTTCCACGGTAAGAGACTGAGCGAAATCACTTAATGTTAGCGCCACGAAGGTATCCCCTTTAAGTTTGAAATTAGTCCAGAAGCATTCTCAATATGCATTATTATCTTTTCAGACTGGATTGATCGACCACTATTACTCTATAGCGGGAAACCGGTTTTTGAAACTGGACCAGCCCCGATTCTGTAAAACTCAGTTCATTTCGTTGAAATGGCCTGGGCCAGCGGACGCAGCACCTGATCGATCACATACTCGTTCAGCAGGCGGTCCGATTTCGCTTTCAGATCGAGCATCGTGTCTTCGAGTCTGGTGTCTGCGGACTGACTCCCGTACTGTCTGAGTGTAAAGAAAACGGTAATCTGTTCGTCGGGATATTCATCGCGTTTCACCTGGTAAGCGTTGGTGCGGGTTTCGATCAGCAGTCGTGCCTGGCAGCGACAGGAATCATCCAGGCTCAGAGTAATCGAAGGTTCGTAGTTGAGTGCCTGAGAACCGGGAATCTGCAGCAGGCTGTCAACCGCATGATTTGCGCCGAGCACTTCGGCGACCAGCGCATCGTGATTGCCTCGATAAGAAAAATCGAAACCGACGATATAATCCAGGGCTTCGCAGTCCAGTGGGCTGACAGAGAGCATGTAAGGAACCAGTTCCAGCATCAGCCGGTTCTGTTCCAGGCAGTCTTCCGGATCTTTAGGATTCAGATAACCGCTGCAGATTCGCTGAGACTCCAGGGACATCCAGCGCTGCTGACCGACTTCTTCCTTATCTTCTTCAAGGATGAATCCGCCTTCGCCGCGATTGTAGAAATTCCGCATGCTGGGAAACGATTTCTGGACCCGTTCAAAAAAATTCAAAACTGTTTCCCGGGAGGAAGGCAGTGTCATTTCTGTGCACAGGTTTAAGTTGATGAAATAATCATCTGACAGCATGCTGTAAGGATGCATATTCTCTCGATCATCATATAATTGAGACTGACGACTCGGGCAAGAAGGAGTCAGTCGAGATTCGTTTGTGAAACTTATTCTATCGGAGAATTTAAGATGGGTCAAAGAACTGTTTCTCGAAAGAGCGTTGTTCCGGAAACAGAACATTTAACCACTTCTTCTTCCGAAATGGCCTCCTGCTGGTCGCTGTTTCAGACGGAAATCGGCTGGTGTGGTCTGCAGGGGAGGGATGAGACTGTAGAACGCTTCCTGATGGGATTGCCTCGTCGCTCTGATCTGCTGCATCTAATTGAGTCCGAGGCAGCTGTGGAGGGACCCGTTTCTGCGAATCAGATTATCGAGACAAACTGGTATCCGGAACTGCAGGAACGGCTGCAGGATTATTTCCAGGGAGCCCAGGTAGAATTTCGGGATGTCAAACTGAAATTGACAAAGATGACGCCATTTCAAGCTCGCGTCATTCACGCGCTGCAGCAGATTGGCTATGGCGGTCAGATTACTTACGGCGAACTTGCGGAGCAGGCAGGATCGCCGCGTGCAGCGCGAGCGGTGGGTACCGTGATGGCTTCGAATCGAATTCCGATTCTGATTCCCTGCCATCGCGTGATCGCATCCGGAGGAAAGCTGGGTGGCTTCTCAGCACCACAGGGAACTTCGCTTAAAGAACATCTGCTGATGCTGGAATCACGGGCGCAGTTCTGATCAGACTCCTGTCAGAATTGAGTCAGGCTCTTTATGCCGACTTACGTGACACCGGATCTGCTGTCCTGGGAGGTGGTGTTGATGGAGTACGTCGTTTGCGTTGTTGAGACTGCTGTTGTTCCAGCATCGCCTGTTCAAACAGAAAAATGCGTTTCCCCAGGCGATCAATCCGGCGGCTGACAGAAATGGTTGTCTGTTCCATGCCTGCAGATACGAGTGTGATGACTCCCAGGAACAGCAGCATCTGCCCAGCCGTACTGATGAGCCAGCCTGTGGAAGCATAGTTAGCAGGTCCGCCATAATAGCCCCACAAGACCAGCGTTGTACCAATCGTTAAAACGGCAACACCACCATAGGCCATCAATTGTCCCACCAGTCCCAGCCAGTTGGGTTTCTGATCATCTTCTTCAATCAGATCCTGAATATCACGATACTCGGAATGTAATCGGGGGACGATTGTTTCTTCGAAGTCGTCTTCATATTCCGGTTCTGGCGCTTCATAAGCATAAGTCTCTTCCACTGCAGTATCTGAATCAAAATTTGGATTGCTTCTCTGCAGAGCATGCGCTGGTTCCGTGGTTGATTTCTGAACTGGTTGTGGCAGGGGTTCCGTACGCTGTGGTTCAGGTTGTTGAAACAGGGAAGCGGAACTTTGCGCGCGAGATTCGGATCGGGTAATAGGACCGTATGGGTCCAGGATTTCACGATTCGACCAACGAGCCAGAAGTTCGCGCGCTTCTTTGGTTTTATCACTGATGCGTGCCGCAGCCGTTGTTCCAAGATCGCTCCCGCACGTAGCACATTGTACTCGTTTGGAGTCGGACGAAACTTCTGCAGCCACATCGGACTGGCAACTTGTGCACCACATAAGGCACCTGGTTTGTTATAACTTAAGAATTAGAGAGGACTTGAGAAATGTCTGGATCTGATTTTGAATTGGAGAGAGGCCCTGATTATCAATACTTGGCCATTTGATGCAATACCGCTTTATGCGCCAGAGTTTGCTTCGCAGGCACGCTTGTAGAATCACGAAAATAATTCGTGACTGTGAAGTACACCACAGAATGTACCCCAGGTCGTCGCAATACTGTGACTGTTCTGATTCATCAGCCATGGATATGGATCAGTGTGCGTCAGGGAATCTGATCGAGGTTGACGGACTGAATGTTCGCAGCACGAATTCCCTTCAGGAAAATAGAGAGTCAATGTTTCAGGAGATGCAGATGAATTTATTTCGTTTTGTCATGACAGCAGCGGTACTGGTATCCGTAGTCTGTCTCAGTGGTGCTGTGAATGCTGCAGAAAGCGGTCAGAAAAAACAGGCCCCTTTAGCCCTTGATGGAAAATGTGCGGTCTGTCTGGTGAATGGAAAGAAAGTAGTTGCTGGAAAGCCGGAGTTTGCCGTCGTCTATGATGGTCAGACCTATCTGTTTCCATCAGAAGCAGTAAAACAGAAATTTGAAGAGGCTCCGGAAAAATATGTTCCCGCATTGAAAGGAGACTGTACCGTCTGCTTTGCTCATCATGATGGATTGCGGAACCCGGGCAAGATTGATCATATCAGTTTTTATGAAGGACGCGTTTTTCTGTTTCCGAATGAGAGTATCAAAGCCGTTTTTGATAAATCACCCGCAGAATATGCTGACGTCGATCTGGCCTGCGACGGAAAATGTATCGTCTGTAAAGTTGATGGCGGGAAGGACGTACCTGGAAAACCGGAGTTTACGGCCATCTACCAGGGACTGCGATATCAGTTCCCCAGCGAGGCTGTCATGCAGAAATTCCAGAAAGCTCCTGCTGAATATGTCGCCGGCTTAACTGCGAAGCAGGCTGCTGTCAGCAGTTCGCCTGCTGCATCTGAGCTGGTTTCCATCAGCGGGACCACCGGTTGTGCCGCCTGTGAATTTGGCGTGCATCCCAAACAGAATCCGGATGAATTAGGTCTGGCTGTCAAAAGCGATGACGGAAAAATTTATGTCATTGAAGGAGCACATGCTTCCCATCCGGATTTATACAAATCCCGGTTTCAGAGCTTAAAGGTCAGCGTGAAAGGCAAACAGATTGCTCACAAAGGAAAGTTTGTCTGGCTGGAACCCCAGTCGATTGAAAACGTGAAGTAACCAGAATTGAAGTAAAACAGCCTGTTACCGCAAGCGATAACAGGCTGTTGATGAAATTTGATACGACACCTGGCAGCGATTCTGTTCCTCTCCCTTCCAACCAGAGTTGAGGATGGCTGTCAGGTGGTTTTCTTTATTTCTTGATCAGGTAGTAACCTGGATTGGCAGTAAATTTATCGCGTTCTGATTCTGAGGTGAAGAATACCAGCCGTTCACGATACACGCCTCCCGCGTAGGGATCTCCTTCTACAGACTGATTGCGTTCCAGTTGTGAGACGCGACACTTGCCTTCGAAGGCAGGCCAGTAGTGCTCAGGAGCTGCATCAAATTTCTGCTTGTGCTCTTGCGAAGCGAAGCAGACTGTCTGGTTTCGATAGTTCGATGTAAATTCGGGTTTTCCTTCAGACAGTTCCTGATCATCCAGCATGCTTACCAGACAGATACCCTTGAAGGCGAATTCAGGGGCGACCTGTTTCTGACTCATTTTCTGAATCGCCTGCTGTTTCCGGGCAGGCGCTGCCTGTTCGTGATTTACCAGGCAAATTTTGCTGAGATGTCCCTGCATTTCCGGAGCAGCGACATAACCGGAAATCTTTTTCACAATTTTCAGTTCTGGAGTAATGATGACTGTCGTAGGCAGCCCGGCAACGCCAATCGCTTCAACCAGCTCAGAGTTTTCGTCTGCATCCACACGAATGGGAACAAAGCAGGAGTTTACGTGTTTGATGACTTTCGGGTCTTTGTATGTTTCCCGATCCATTTTATGGCAGAATCCACACCATGAAGCACCAATTTGGATCAACATGGCTTTGTCTTCAGCACGGGCCTGTTGTGCGGCCTGCTTCAGATTGGTTTGCCATTTGATCTCTTCTGCATGTGTGGTGACAGAAAATAAAGGAAGAGTGACTAAACTAAGCGAAAATAAAATTAAGTGCCCGGCACGCATAATGGTTCCTTATGATAAATATCCAGAAGTCCTACACGCTTTACATATCGGTAATATTTGATGGTCTAATCAGTTTGCAGGATTATTCTGGTTCAGATTTTTGTAATTGATTTAGGGTTTATGACGATTTCTGATTTCCGTTAGAGCTTGGATGTTTTGCAGTCTGTCTAACTTCTCTGAGTTGACAGAGAAGGGGAGTCGATTGCTGTCAAACACTGTCTTGACCTACAGTCAGAGTTGAAAAGGATGCTCCATAAGAGCCCCGAAACTTAAGCAAAATTTGTCGCTTTCTCTGGTGGAGAAACACGATGCGGGATTAACAGGGAATGAATTCGTGAATAGTCTGAACTTGTATTTGAGAGCAGACCAGTTCGATTATGGGTTGGTGTAAGTGCTTATATTGTTTGAGTTTATTAGAACCAGTCTGGCTCAGATAAAACGCCAGACTCAGGGCTTATACTTTATACGTCAATTATTCTGATTTAATTGGCTTTTTATGTCTTTTTTCATTCGGAAACAGGACCGGTTCAAAGAGTTTTCATGAAGGCACACTGTCTCCACATCGTTCAAAAAATTGCAGTTTCCATTTGATACCATTACTTCTGAAACGTGAAATCAGAAATACGAAGATCTCGTTGTTCTTAGTGAGAATCAGAAGTTCTGTTTACCTGAAACAGGTATCGAACGTTTCGGAAATTGAAATTGTGAGATGGATTACATGAGCCTGAAAGAGTCTTGAATTAATCTGACCTCATTCAGGAAACGCAGCGGAAATATAGTCAAAAATCCATGATTCCGTTGTGTAAAAGAAGTTCAAAAAATGATTGAAAACCAGGTTCCTCAGTTTAATTCTGAGTTCAAATGTGAGATAACTCACAGAACGGGTGTAGAACTCGGTTTAGTCTGAGCATTCGGTTTGATATCACATCTTTTTGCCATATAGAAACTTCGAGGTAATACATGAAACGTCCAGAAATGAATCGACGCGATTTTAATCGACTGACCATTGCTGCATTTGGTGGAGTGGTTGCTGGTTCCATGACAGGCTGTCAGCCTGCGACTCCGCCTGCTCCGGCCACTGATCCTGAAGCGGGCAGCACAACTGCCGATGGTCATGACGGTCATGATCATGCTGCTGAAGGAGGAGCTGAAACTGGCGATAAAGATGTCAGCCTGTTGATGACGGAACCTCATGTCTGTCGTGGATTGAATACCTGCAAAGGGAAACATGCGGGAATTGAAAATGAATGTGCCGGTCTGGGGGCCTGTGCTTCTGTAGCAGAACACAGTTGTTCTGGCGAAAACGAATGCAAAGGCCAGGGAGGTTGCGGCAGCAATCCTGGCATGAATTCATGTAAAGGTAAAGGGGGATGCCACATTCCTCTGATGCCGGATGCCTGGAAGCTCGCACGAGCAGAATTTGAAAAAGCAATGGAGAAAGCGGGTAAGAAAGTCGGACCTGCCCCGGAACCCAAGAAAAATTAGGGTCATTTCTCAGACATGGAAGTCGGGCTCCTTTTCAATTGATTGTCAAGGAGCCCGCTTCGTATCATGACCTGAGGTAAATGCACTGCTTTGTAATTTCTCTCGAGGCACGAAAGTAGAGACAAATGCGGAAACCGCGTCTGGGACATGAGAATCTGGGTTTGGGAGTCGGGCTGCGAACGGTTCACTTCTCTCACATTCTGGAACATCAGCCGGATGTCGACTGGTTCGAGATCATTTCAGAAAACTTCATGGATTCAAACGGTCGCCCGCGTGCCGTACTCGAACAGATTGCGGAACGCTATCCGATCGTCATGCATGGCGTCTCACTGTCGATAGGCAGTACGGACCCACTGAACCGTGACTATCTGCAAAAACTGAAACGGCTGGCAGAAGGGATTAACGCACGCTGGATTTCCGACCACGTCTGCTGGACCGGTGTGGCCGGCCGTAATTCACACGATCTGCTGCCTATTCCTTATAATGAAGCGACGCTTTCGCATCTGGTCGAACGGATCGGGATCGTACAAGACATCCTCGAACGACCACTGGTCCTGGAGAACCCCAGCAGCTACCTCGAATTTCAAGATTCCACAATGAGTGAATCTGAATTCGTCTGTCGGATGGCGGAAGAAGCAGACTGTGGACTACTGCTGGACGTCAATAATGTCTATGTTTCCAGTGTGAATCATGAATTTGATCCCGTCGCTTATGTGGAGGCGATTCCAGCCGAACGCGTTGTGCAATGTCATCTGGCCGGGCACACCAACTGTGGTACGCATCTGATCGATACGCATGACGGGCATGTGGTTGACCCGGTCTGGAATCTGTTCCGGTTACTGCACCAGCGCACTGGCGGAGTCGCGACTTTGCTGGAATGGGATGCAGAGATCCCACCGTTCCCTGTCGTGCATCAGGAAGTGTTGAAAGCCCGTCAGTACATGGATGAAAATCTCCCTGTGCCAAACGAAGTGGATACAGAAGCAGAGACTGTTCACGTCGATTCGCGAGCCATTCCACATCCCGCTTCGTTCATCGTGGCGGACTTCGAATGAACCCGAAGCAACGTAAACTGGATCAGATTCAGCGCTGGATGCAGACCGTGATCAGCGATCCTGGTGGCGTCGAAGCGGGAATTGCTTCAGATGAGGCACAACGCGAGATCCCGCTGGGCAACGATCAACTGGAATCGGTGATTACCCGATCCAGTCAGCAAACGAGTCACGAGCGCATCGGCATTTATGCCAACGCCTACTACGCGCGTCTGCTGGAATGCCTCAGTGAAGAATATGCGGCCCTGGTGACAGCGATGGGGACCGCTGCCTTCGGCGCATTCAGTCTGCAATATCTGCAAAAATATCCTCCTGCCAGTTATACACTCGGGGAACTGGGGGCCCGGTTTCCCCGATTCCTGCAGGAGAGTCGACCCGAACCGGAAACGAATGCAGACACACCTGACTGGACCGATTTTCTGATCGAACTGGCGACACTGGAACGCGTCTACAGTGAAGTATTCGATGGGCCAGGAATCGAAAAGCAGGAACTACTGATAACGGAGACTCTGAACACGATCTCTCCGGAAGAATGGCCCGATCTGGCCTTACAGATGGCTCCCTGTTTTCGGCTGATGGAATTTCAGTTCCCAGTACAGGAATATATCTCCAGCACAAAACGTGGAGAGATTCCAGACATCCCCGCAGCCCAAACTACCCGCCTGGCAATCACCCGTCGCAATTATATCGTGCGTCGTGCTTCGATTTCAGAGGCAGAGCATTTTCTGCTTTCCCGACTGCAACAGGGGCAAAAAGTTGGGGATGCGATCAACGAATTCGCGGAAGCAGGACTCATGCAGCCGGAACAACTGGCAGGACAACTGCATGTCTGGTTCAAGCACTGGACCGAGTCTGCCTATTTCATCGGTGTCATACGTAGCAAACGCTGAAAGCAGCGGTAACGTCAGGCTACTCTGTTAGTTACAGCGGTAATTGCTTTCGACCACATTGCATGTCGGCTGAGAAAGCGGTCTGTTTGAGGTTGAAATCCCGGATCTTCATTTTTTGGTCAAAATCGTGTCTGTTGCGCAAAATAGATAAACTGGATTAACAGGGTTGAGGCTGCGTCCCGGGTTTAGGAGAAATAAGGAGTATTTTCTCATTTCTGACTACTTGAATTCAAGTTTTCCGGTCACTGTTTGAGCACCACTCAAAGCACCAGTACTCCCCGCATTGACACAAAAAGGGCTCGGAATTACAGTCCCGACTTAAAGTTTCTATCATCCAGAATCAAATAATTCTGTTTCTATTATTCATATGAGTTGATCTGCAGGTTGGCTGTCAGGGAGGGCAGCAATATGAAGGGCATCATAATGTGTTGCGTCGCGATGTTGCCGGCCTTTGAAATCTCAGGATGCACTCAACGGAACTCCTTACCTCCCGTGGCGATTAATTCTCCAACACCGGCTCCCCAGTATTCACCTCAGGTCGCCAAACCAGCGCCTGGTGCCCCGTTATTTACGACGCCTCCAACGATTGCGGTTCAACCACTGGAGATCGAACCGCAGAATCCCTGGAAACCCGAGGCGGAAGTGCGCGACTGGGAATACATTGTGATTCACCATACTGCCTCTTCAACGGGAAGTGTGGAAAGTATCCATGAGCTGCACAGTAAGAAAAAAGACAAATCGGGTAACTCCTGGCTGGGAATTGGGTATCATTTTGTGATTGGTAACGGGAACGGCATGCCCGACGGCGCAATCGAATCCACGTTCCGCTGGCGCGAGCAGATGCATGGTGCTCATGCCGGGAATACCAAGTATAATCAGCACGGGATCGGAATCTGTCTGGTTGGGAACTTCGAGAATGAACCCCCTACCGACGCACAGCTGGCAGCTGTGAAGAAACTGGTGGGAGTTCTCAAAGCGGAATACAACATTAACAGTGATCACGTACAGGGACACCGCGATGTCAAAGCGACTGCCTGTCCGGGTAAATACTTCCCGATGAACGAAGTGGCTTCAGCCATTGATCTTCCCGTTTATGGTGCAACTGAACCTGCCGGAAAGACTCCTGCCTCAAAAATGGAACTGGCCACCCGGAAATAAAACCATAACTTCCCCCACATTTAAGACTACCCCCTGATTTACTCTTCGAAAGCAGACTGACAATGGATTTTACGCAGCGTCTTAAATGGATTGAACAGGTATTAAATGCAGAGCAAACCGAGAATCTGCATTCACCAGCTGAAAATCGGTTCCTGGGAATGCAGGAGAATGCCGAACTACAGGTAAACCTGCCCCTCAAACATATTTCACTGTTTCGACCTGAGCATTATGAACCGGGGTATGCCTATCCCCTGGTGATCTGGCTGCATGCGGATGGGGGTTCCGAACACGACCTGCATCAGATCATGCCACAAATCAGCCTGCGAAATTATCTCGGGCTCTCCTTCCGTGCGCCTGCGATCGATCCTGCAGTACCGGAAAACGGGTATCACTGGCCCGACAGTCATCTGTTTACCGCTCAGTTCATGGAAAGTATTCAGAAAACGATTCTCGAACTGAGAAAAGTGCTGAATATTCATGAGGACCGGATCTATCTGGCAGGGACGGGCAGTGGTTGTTCGATTGCCACAAAGCTGTTACTGAAAGCACCTCGCCTTTTTGCGGGCGCTGCATTGTTAAATGGGAGTTTCAGTGACAAAGATTTCCAGAAAACATCCGGCACCAGTCTGAAGGGAAATCGGGTCTTGCTCGACCGTCGTTCTTCAAATCATGCCGACAGCAAGCACTCTGCACAGTGGTTGAGCCGTATGTGGGAAACCACGGGGGCAGACATTCAAACAGTCAACTCTCTGAAACCGGAAGCCACTCAGGATATTGAGTTGTTCCGAATTCTGGACCGCTGGATTATGGAAGGTATTTCCACAGCCTGGCTGGTTTAACGACTGAATCAACGAGAATTCGTGTTCTGATACACGTGATCAGGTTGAATTACGACGATTAATCCGTTTATGCAGAAGTTTCCTGTTGTGACGCCGCTCTCCAGGCCGATGAATACAGTGGAGTCCTGTGGTTCAGGAATTCCCTCTGTTGATATTCCAAAGACAGTCCAGGCTGGACTGATCGCTTTATTCTACTGACTGGCAAGGAGAGAACTATGATGGTGCGGCGTCTCATGCTCGCAGGGTTGTTCCTGTTTGTGGTTGGGTTGGCCACGTCTACATTTTCGCCTTCCGATGCTATGGCGGCTGGTCGTGGACAACCAACTGACTGGAATCGTTTCTACCACTACCCCTATGTGTATTATCCCCAGAACTTCCAGAGACCACAGGGTAGTTACGATAACCTTTACTACCGCTATCCCGAAAACATGAGAATTCCTGTCTACAACAAAGACTGGCATAATTTCTATCCCAGTGATCGTCCCTACCATAAAGGCAATCACTTTTATCTGGACGTCTTTTAAGAATCACCAGCAGGCTTGTACTGGCCTGCCTGAAATAAAGGATCTCGCATAGGATCCTTTCGGGCCTCCTGAATGAATACACGCTTTTGGTTTAAAAGTGTGTCTCCAATTGAGTGCTGGTTGCCAGTGTGCAACAATTCAGCCTGCGAAATCTTTCGCAGGCTTTTTTTATTTCCCCGCCAGGATCCTGAAATACTCTGATTTCTGCTTTTCAGAACGACAGGTCACTTCCTAAAATCCATTCATCCGTACTCCCTGAGAATTACTGGTTTCTGTTTCTGCTTACCGGGACAGGTGAACCTGCTTGTACTCTTACAGCGTATTCCGGCTTAATCCATGTCGAATGAAAAAACCGAAGGTATTGTGATCCGACTGGCTGATTTCAGCGAATCCAGTAAAGTGATCACCTGGTTTACCCGGGATTTTGGGAAGACTGCGGCATTGGCAAAGGGTGCAAAAAGGCTGAAAAGCTCGTTTGAGGCTGCTATTGACTTGTTAGCCACATGTCGGATAGTCTTCATCCGAAAATCTTCCGGCGGGCTCGATATTTTAACCGAAGCTCAACTGGTAAATCGTTTTCGCCCTTATCCTGGAAGCTTATCCAACCTGTATGTGGGCTATTACATTGCCGAATTACTGGACGCTTTGACTGAGGAGTATGATCCTCATCCGGAGCTCTATGATGCGGCTTGTGAAGTCTTACAACACCTGCAGGAACATGATGACTTCCAGAAATCGTTGATAAAATTTGAGTTAACCATTTTAGAAGAAATTGGTCAGTTACCTCAGTTCGAATACTGTGCAGGATGCAGTCAAGAACTGGGGCCGTCAGAATCGTATCTGTATGATGCCGGTAATGGCGGGCTGTACTGTCAGGATTGTGAACAGCAGCGACACGGTAACGTACGCGTTTCCCGTGGCACGATAACGATCTTGCAGAAGCTGTCTGACGAGAATACATTACTTTCCCAACGATTAAACCTGTCCCTTCAGCAACAACGAGAAATTCGACAGCTACTGTCAACGACCATGTCTCATATCCTGGGTCGCCGCCCCAAAATGGCGCCCTACCTTCAACTATAAACAAATCATTTCCGCCAGGTGGAAGTCAGGGATGACCATGTCCACTTCAGACTTACAATATCAATCTTCTAGCCTGTTTCGATGCATGCTACTCAGTTTATCGCTGTTAGTATGCGGTCTGGTTTCGGGTTGCGCCATGTTTGGTGATCGCACTTCTGACTTTTCTGCGATGAAACCTCCATGGTCCAAAAAGAGCGAAACAGATGACCCCTCAATCGATGGAATACGTGGTCCGATGCAACGCATCATGCAGACTGCGCTCTGGGAAAAGAAGAAAGATGCCAACTTCATAGAGCCTTCTGTCGGTGCCGCCGAATATCAGAAGGCCAATGCCACGTTCAAAGCGCAGGAGTACAAAACGGCTGAAAAAGAGTTCAAGGCGATCGTCAAGAAGTTTAAAAACGATCCCATCAAAGAAGATGCCCAGTTCATGGTGGCAGAATCGCAATTTGCTCAAAAGAAATATTCCTGGGCGCAAGACAGTTATGACCAGTTGCTGATCGATTTCCCTTCGACGCGTCATCTTGATCAGACAACCAAAAGACTGTTTACCATCGCTCGTTACTGGCTGCAGGAACCATCCGTGGTCAAAGGCAATGACATTGAGCAGGTCAACCTGGAAAAACCTGGTTCTGAAACGCCTGAGATTCCCACTGACGGTAAAGATCGAAAATCACGCTGGGCTTTAGTACCGAACCTCTTCGACCGCAGCCGTCCGGTATTTGATACCGAAAACAGGGCACTGGAAGCACTCAAGTCAATCTGGCTTCACGATCCGACCGGCCCGCTGGCAGATGATGCTCTGATGCTGACTGCCAGTCACTACCTGAGAAAAGGTCGTTACATGGATGCCGACCGGACCTTCAGCCTGCTGCGAGAAGAATATCCTAAAAGTCCGCATCTGAAAGATGCCTTCATGCTCGGGACGCATGTGAAACTGATGTCGTATCAGGGACCTGCCTACGATGCTACTGTGCTGAAGGATGCGGGAGAATTAAAAGAGACGACACTCAGGCTGTTTCCGGATGCCCAGCAGGCCCGGTTAAAGGAAGAACTGAAAAAAATCGAACAGGCGAAAGCCAAACGTGAATGGGAAACGGTGCAATACTGGATGCGTCGAGGTAAGCCCAAGTCGGCAGCCATTTATTGTAATCTGCTGATTGAACATTATCCCACTTCGCCGTTTGCGAATCAGGCTCGTGATTTACTGGCCGAACTGGGGAAAGAGAATACAAGCCATCTGTGGGCGAATTATGCGACACCGAAAAAGCAGGTTGCCGAACAGGCTGAACCACCAAAATCAATTTTGCCGAGTCTGCCTGGATTTGGAAAATCGGAACCGGCTCCTGTGAAGGCACCTGCCAACGCGGCTCCGGCACCTCGCGAACTGAATCCGCCGGCACGTTTGCAACTGGATGGTTTTGGTGAACCGATCAGAAAGATTCCCCTGGAAGACGAGCCAGAGCCAGCTCGAGTCAAACTGTAACAGCTGTCTCTGCAGGTCAGATTTTAAAGCACATCACATTTAACCATAGCGTCTGTTTATCTAATATACCGGGTCCCAATCGACCTGGAGACGCTACAGTAAAACTGGACACAGTCTAAGTGATCTGTTGAATAAATATATGGAACGTTTTGTGGTTAAAATGTTGTTACTGGTTCTAATGTCTTTTGATATGACAGGCTGCGGGTACACCGTCGGTAATTCCTATCAGACAGATGTGCAGACCGTTTATGTACCGATCTTCGAAAACAATACGTTTCGGCGCGGTTATGAATATCAGCTGACCGAAGCAGTCCAGCGAAAAATTCAGTCACGTACTCCCTTCCGGCTGGCCAAAGGGGGCGAAGCGGACACTCGTTTAACGGGAACGATCAAGCAAATCGATAAAAGCGTTTTAGGAACAACACAAAATAACGACCCGAGAAATCTGAACTTGAAATTTGTGGTTGAGGTGACCTGGGAAGATATGCGGACGGGGCAGATTCTGTCACAACAGGAAGTGCCGATCTCTGCGGATGTCGTTCAACTGGTTTCGCAGGCTGCATTTGCACCTGAAGTCGGGCAGTCTCTGGCGACGGCCACTCAAACCGCAACGGACAGTCTGGCGAACCAGATTGTGCAATTAATGGAAACACCCTGGTAAATTTGATCTCAAAATCTGGATAGTCACAATTTTCGGAACCTGCTAAAATTCGAACACTTGTCTCCGATAACCATATCTCACGTCAAAACAGCTGAAATTCACTCCCCACCTCACTCGATGAACCTGTCTTCTTCAAAAGCACGGATTGCATTATCATATCGGGCCACTACAGCCAGTTTTACTGGCACAGAGAACTGCCAGACCTGCAATTCAGGGAAGGATTTGGATAAACAATGAAATTGAAACCCGTCTTACTTCAAAGTGCTCTCGTTGTCACCTGTTGTGCCTCCGCAGGCCTGCTGCTGTGTAATCAGCTTTCTCAAGCGCTGGGTCAACAACCTGCCGCCAATCAGGCACCCGAGGTCCAGCAACTGCCCGCTGCATTGGAACAGATCCTGGAAAACTGGGAACGGGAGTCTGCGAAAATCCAAAAGCTGGAAGGCAACCACATTCGCCGCGAGTACGACGATGTCTTTCAGGTCGAAAAGCAGTCAGAAGGAAAGTTCTATTACGAGCATCCTGATAAAGGGCGAATCGACATCGCTGGAAAGAAAATTCCAGAGGGTGCGAAAAGTGACAAACCCAACAACAAGGGTGGTTTTTATGCCTTGAAGCCGGGCAACGATGAACGTTGGATCTGCGACGGCAAGCGAATCTTTTCGATCGATGAAAACGAAAAGAAATACGAAGTCTATCCAATTCCCCTGGAGCGTCGTGGTACCAACATCATGGAAGGCCCTCTGCCATTCCTGTTTGGTATGCCTGCCAATGTCGCCAAGCAGCGTTACTTTCTGAAACTGCTGGTGAATACTCCCGATCAGATCATCATTGCCGCTAAACCGCGTCGTAGGTTGGATTCACAGAATTACCGCGAAGCCAAAATTAAACTCGATCCGAAGACCTATTTACCAGCAGCCGTGCAGCTGATTCATCCCAGTGGAAATCAGTCAACGGTTTATATTTTTGAAAATGTGGTTGCTAATAAGAGCCGAGGAATCCTCGGAGGAATCTTTGGAAAGGATCCCTTCACTCCCGACCTGGACGATTATCGCCTGGAAGGAAAAGTAGTCGCAGTCGCTGGAGAAGAAAACGTAAAGCGTCCTGTTCAACAAGCTGCCGCCCCTGTCCAGCAGGCAACTTTCAAAGTTCCCAATATGGTGGGCAGAGATTACCAGACAGCTCAGAAACTGCTGAAGCAGATGGGACTGGAATCAAAAATTTATCCGGGTGATCCTGCTCAGGAACCAGGACAGCAGATCTATCACGTGTATCTGCAGAAACCAGTTCCGGGCGAGGTAATACAGCAGGGAGGGATCATCCATTTGAAGCTCTATACTGATCCCAGCAAACCAAAGAACTAAATAGACACCAGAGTACGCGGAATCGTTAAGGCCCTTTGAAGTTTTCAGAGGGCCTTAATTATTGCGGGACCGCATCGCCCGCTGGATGTCCATGCGGGCGGAGTCTTTCTTGAGCTTTTCGCGCTTGTCGTGCAGTTTGCGGCCTTTGGCGATTCCCAGCTTGACCTTCACCAGTCCGCGAGTGAAGTACATGGTAAGCGGGATCAACGTCAGACTGGAGTTTTCCGATCGCTCGGCGAATTTACGGATCTCGGCTTTCTTCATCAGCAGTTTACGTGGCCTGCGGGTCTGGTGGTTCATAGTATTGGCTTGTGGGTACAAAGCGATATCAACATTGAACAGCCAGACTTCACCGTTCTGCATCCGCGCAAAGCCTTCTTCGATCGAGACCTTGTTCGCACGAATACTTTTCACTTCACTGCCTGCCAGCACGATTCCACAGTCCAGCGTATCCAGAATTTCGTAGTTGTGTCGGGCTTTACGGTTCTGGCAGACGGTACGTGAATTCGGGTCTTCTTTCGAAGCTTTCTTTTTCCCTTGTTTACCCATTGCCAGAATCTCCGACTGCCGTCAACCAGACTGGTGAAGCGACAGAATACTACTTGATGTTAAATCTTACTTTGAATCGGGCTCAACCCGTTCCTGATCGACACGCGCCCGTTGATAGAGGTTCAGTATGATCAGGAGTTATTGTCTGTCCGTACCTGAACCTGTAGAGCCCCCAGCATACGTGTGATCTGTTTTTCCTTACTGGAAATGAAGGGGACATTGTCCAGTACAATTGCCCGGGGTTCATTACGCGGATGCAGTACCAGGCGACCGGAACGCAGCAGGATATACTCAAAGATATCGCTGATTTCTTTATCGATCTTCAGGTTAGGTGCGGAAAAACGTTCCAGATCGCTCAGGAATCCGTGGTGATGCAGGAGTTCGTTCCCTTTGACTTCCCAATAATCAAAGCGGACATAGATCGCCACGCAGATAAAGATCATTCCCAATATCGCGGAAAACAGCCAGTACATCTGCGAGTTTGCCCACGGACGTAAACCCTTCAGCATGTTGGTCAGAGGGGGGATGATATCTGGATTAAATCGCAGGATCATCCAGGCCCCCATGAATAATGCGGCACCCAGGAAGAAGAGTGTCAGCGAGGTCGTACGCGGGAAATCAAATGCCAGTACAGTCAGATTAAAACCGAAGACTCCGAGAAAGATCAATGCCATGACCTCTGCCATATGCTCGCTTTTACCGCCAATATGGGCAGACTCTCCTGCAAAAGTCATGTAAATTGCTGCGGCTATCGAAACCAGCAGTGTCGGGTACAGAAACACAATTTTGGGATAAGAAATCAAGTAGATACTATCCTGAGAAAACTCGTTGTGTGACCCTGGCTCTTTGCTCAAATTAGTATCGTCAGTCATTGTCAAATCCCTTATCTGTAATCGCTGGTTGAATGACGCGGATGTGATTCTGTGTTATCTCTCGTAGCAGTAAACGTTTCGATGCCCGGTTCGGATCATGAAACCCACGACAACTTTCTGCTTTTCCAGGAAATGAGTAATCGACTTCCTGCATCAGAAATACGGACGTGAATTCAGTTTACCGCGTTTGAACTTCCTGTTTTCCGTGGAGCAATAGTAGACGCGAAATGTTCCGACTTCAAGGCTGATCAAATCAGAAGCGTCAAGTCGCATTTCTTGAGACAGGGGCTCAAAGTGCTCATGGAAGCCCAGTCAAACCTCGCATCATCCTGATTATGTGTGAAATCAGCTCTACTTTGTATAAAATATACAAAGAAAAATATATATAATATATAAAAATCAAAAGTAAGCTCTTATCACGGTTTGAGTTCCTTGGTACATATTAATGTATGAGCATACGATATTCTCCCCAAATCTATTCCACCTCTTTCTGCATACTGCTGTTCCTGCTGACAGGATCTGCGGGGATGGTCCAGTCTGCTGAAAAGGTAGACTACCTGAAAGAGATCAAGCCTCTCCTGGCAGAGAAATGTTTCGCCTGCCACAGCGCCCTGAAAGAGGAGGCTGAGTTACGTCTTGAGACGCGGGAGCTGATGCTGAAGGGAAGTTACTCGGGAGCCGTCATCCATCCGGGAAAGCCTGACGAGAGCATTTTACTGGAGCGGATCCTGGCGAAAGGAGATGAGCAGATGCCGCCTCCTGAGGAAGGATCTCGCCTTTCTGAACATGATATTGCCCTCATCAGAACCTGGCTCAAACAGGGGGCGGTCACACCCAAAGAAGAAATACCAGGCAGCCCCAAAGATCACTGGGCCTTTCAGACGCCAGTGAAAGCGAAGATCCCCGCAGTCGGGTTCAAAAATCCGATCGACGCCTTTCTGGAAGTCAAACGTAAACAGCAGGGGCTGGTGACGGTTCCACCCGCTTCAAGGCGCGTTTTGATCCGACGGGTTTATCTGGATCTGATCGGTCTGCCTCCGACGCAGGAGGAGATCGAGCAGTTTGTAAACGATCCTGATGAAGATGCCTACACGAAAGTCGTACAAAAATTACTGGCGAGCCCGCAATACGGCGAACGCTGGGGCCGCCACTGGATGGATATCTGGCGGTACACCGACTGGTACGGCCTGGGAAAACAACTGCGTTACAGTCAGAAGCATATCTGGCACTGGCGCGACTGGATCATTGAATCGCTGAATCAAGACAGCAGCTATGCGGAAATGGTTCAGGATATGCTCGCGGCGGATGAGCTGAAGCCAACCGACCACGATGCCCTGCGTGCCACCGGTTTTCTGGCGCGGCACTATTATCTGTTTAACCGTACCACCTGGCTGGACAGCACCCTGGAGCATACCTCGAAAGCATTCCTCGGGCTGACGATGAATTGTGCCAAGTGTCATGATCATAAATACGATCCGCTGACCCATGTAGACTACTATTCGATGCGGGCCATCTTCGAGCCGTATCAGGTTCGCCTGGATCCGCTGCCGGGAGAAACTGATCTGGAGCAGGATGGCTTACCACGGATCTTTGACGCGCATGCGGACGCTAAAACTTATCTACATATTCGCGGCGATGAAAAAAATCCGGATAAGAGTCAGGAGATACAGCCGGCTACTCCGGAACTTTTCACGTTCGACGAATTCAAAGTCACACCAGTGAATCTCCCGGCAAAAGCTCACTACCCGGCCTTGCAGGAGTTTGTGCTGAAAGATCAGTTAAAAGCCGCCAATGAAAAAATTGTGGCTGCGAGGAAAGCTTCAGATCAGGCGACAAAACAACTGGCGCAGCTGGAGCAGGCGGCTCAGAACAGAGTGGCCGCCGATATCTCAGATCAGGCAGTCACTTTTCTAGAAGATGATTTTCAGAAAGAGAATCCCGCGATCTGGGTGCCGGGAACCGGTGAATGGTCTTATCTGGATGGCAGTCTGCTTCAGACCAAAACCGGCTATGGTCGCGCTTTCCTGCGTTCGAAACAGGACCATCCCCACAATTTCAAAGCCCGCTTCAAATTTAAAACCACAGGGGGGGACAAGTGGCGTTCTGTCGGCCTGGCATTTGATGTGACCGGTGATCGGGAAAAGATGATCTACCTGAGTGCGGTTCAGCCGGGCTCAAAACTGCAGGTCTCTTATAAAGAGAACGGAAAATCCATTTATCCCGCTGAGGGGCGTCACGCCTGCGACGTCAAACTGAACCAGCCTTACGAACTGGAACTGAAAGTTCGCGATCAACTGGTGAATATCGCCATCAATGGAGAGCATACCCTTTCGTATCGTCTCCCTATTCCGCGTGAAACCGGCAAGCTGGAACTCCTGACGTTTGATGCGGCAGCAGAGTTTGAGCAGATCACTGTTCAGACTCTGGCGACCGATGAGACTATGATTGAAGGTAAGCAGCCCGCAAAGCTGTCACTGGAACTGGCGCAGGCGAAGACGGGACTTGCTCAGGCAAAATTGAACGTCGCAAACCTGTACCCTGAAACTTTGCGAACAGCTTATGCCGCTGAAAAAGCCCGCCTGGACAATTTACCCGAAAATGAATTGACCGTATTAACGCAGGCCGCAGCATTGGCGGCTCGAAAATATGAGCTGGCAGTAGCGGAAGAGAAACTGGCTCAAGCCAGAGAAAAACTGGAAACCGCCAGCGGAGATGCGAAACAGAAACTCAGCAATGAGATCGCAGCCGCTGAGAAAAAAGTAGATGCTGCAAAAGAAGCTGTCAGTAAACCGGGTGAAAAATACACGCGGATTCGCGCTTCACTTAAGGCTCTGGAAGGCCCCGCTGAAAAAGATGATACTCGGCTGCAACCCTATCCCCAGACCAGTACCGGCCGTCGATCGGCACTGGCCCATTGGATCACGAATCAGAAAAATCCGTTAACAGCACGGGTGGCCGTCAATCATATCTGGCTCCGTCATTTTGGCGAACCACTGGTCGAAGATGTGACCGATTTTGGTTTGCGGGCGAAACGTCCCATCCATCAGGAACTGCTCGACTGGCTGGCCGTGGAGTTTATGGAACACAACTGGAGTATGAAGCATCTGCATACGCTGATGGTGACTTCGCAGGCATACCAGCTCAGCAGTTCCACATTAAAGGCCGACCCACAGAATCTGACCAAAGACGAAACGAACCAGTACTACTGGAAACGGAATACCGTGAGAATGGAATCAGAGGTAATTCGTGACAGTCTGCTGCATCTGGCGGGAGAACTGGACCTGACTCTGGGGGGGCCCACAATTGATCCTGACAAAAATAAGGAGAGCAGACGCCGCAGCCTGTATTTCACGTACTCTCGTGATTCGCAGGATAAGTTTATCGGCATGTTTGATGCCGCTGATATCTTTGGCTGTTATCGTCGCAACGAAAGCGTGGTTCCTCAGCAGGCACTCACACTGGCGAACAGTAAGGTATCACTGCAGATGGCACGAAAAATCGTAGAAAATATTCGTGCGCAGCAACCCTCGCTGTCTGATCAGGAATTTATCAGGCTCGCCTATATCCAAATTCTGTGTGAAGAACCGACTCCTCGCGAATTTGAGATCTGTAGCCAGGCATTATCACAAACACAGACGACTTTAAAAGCAGCAAACCATCAGAGTCCGATCTGGCGCTCACGTGAAAATCTGGTGCACGCTTTACTCAACCACAACGATTTCATCACGATCCGCTGAAGGTGCGTCATGTCAAATCATATTCAACAAACTGGATTACCCCGCCGCAACTTTCTGACGAACCTCAGTTCCGGGCTGGCGGGGATTTCTCTCGCTTCTCTCCTGCAGGATGAAGCCCGCGCTGCCGGTACGCATCAGGCTCCTGACGGAAAACCGCATTTCTCTCCTAAAGCCAAAAGTGTGATCTGGCTGTTTATGCGGGGCGGCGTGAGCCACATGGAAAGTTTCGATCCCAAGCCAATGCTGAATAAGTACGCCGGGAAGTCGATCAGCGAAACTCCGTGGAAATCGGTCCAGGAATCAGAAAAGCTGAAGCGCGTTCGCGTGGTTGTCGTCAACGATGCCAATGGGCAGCAGCGGAATAAAGTCTATCCGCTACAGGTTGGTTATAAAAAATACGGGGAGAGTGGGATTGAAGTCAGTGACTGGTTCCCTCACCTGGGAGGTTGCGTGGATGATCTGTCGATCGTGCGTTCCATGTGGACGACGGATGACAATCATGGCGCACAGGTCCAGTTCCATTCCGGCAGGCATATGCTGGATGGTCGCGTGCCAACGATCGGTGCCTGGGTGAACTACGGGCTCGGATCACTCAATCAGAATCTGCCTCAGTTTATCAACATGGGACCGCGGTACTTTGATGTGCGAGACGGCCATTATCTGGGGCCGGCCTATGATTCTGTTCCCCTCAAAGTCGATCCCAAAAATCCGCTGCCTTATGCGAAACCTGAACTGGATCTCTCGAGTGCCGAACAGAAGATTGAGTTTTCATTAATCAATCAACTCAATCAACTCAGTGCGGAAAAGTTTCCCAATGACAGCACACTGCAGGCCCGCATCAAATCTTACGAGCTGGCATTCCGGATGCAGACTGCCGTACCAGAAGTGATTCGCTTCGACCAGGAAACCAAAGAGACTCAGGAGTTGTATGGTCTGAATCAGCCGGAAACCAAGGCGTTCGGCATGCAGTTACTGGCGGCGCGACGTTTTGTGGAGAAAGGCGTACGCTTCATTCAGATCATGCACGGCGACGGCGCCGCGGGTGCCTGGGATTCCCATTCCAATCTCAAGTCCAGTCATTCCAAACTGGCGAAACAGGTCGACCAGCCAGCCGCAGGTCTGCTGAAAGATTTGAAACGTCGCGGTTTGTTGAAAGATACCATCGTGGTATTCGCAACGGAATTCGGCCGAACTCCCGGTTCCCAGGGAAGTAATGGCCGCGATCATCATCCCTACGGCTTTTCGATCTGGATGGCCGGTGGTGGTATCAAGGGGGGCGTGGCGCATGGGACAACAGATGAACTGGGATTCCATGCGGAGGAGAATCCCCATTATGTGACGGACGTGCACGCGACCCTGTTGAAACAACTGGGGCTGAATTCCCATCGCATGGAAGTCCCCGGCCATAAACGCATTGAAATGGACTTTGGTCATCCGATTGATGAGATCATCGCCTGATCTACCCCGCTACGATTTTACGGGACCCTCTACGTCGGTATAATGCAGAGCTGCGAAATTGATTCGCCGCTGTTGTATCACTGACTGTTAAAGTGAAAGGGTTCCCGATGATTCGCTCTCTGTGTATGGTCTGCTCACTGGTTGTATTTTCGTTGCTGGTGAAACCTGATTTTGCAGATGCCAAAACCTATCAGGTTTATTTTCTGGGCGGTCAATCCAATATGGATGGCTATGGCTATGCCAAAGACCTGCCCGATGATATGAAGGAATCGGTTCCAGGCGTAATGATCTTTCATGCGAATCCTGCTCCGGATGCGGTTCCCGTCGACGGGCGAGGTCTCTGGTCCGGGTTAAAACCGGGGCACGGAGTTGGTTTCAAGTCGGATGGGAAAGAGAACACGTATTCGAATCGTTTTGGTGTCGAGCTGTCTTTTGCAAAAACGCTGCAGGAACTGGCGCCGGATGCCAACATCGCATTGATCAAAATCTCGCGGGGCGGAACGTCGATCGCCGTGGATGCCGCCGGCAACTTCGGATGCTGGGATCCCGATTTTGAAAAAGGGACCGGGAAAGGGCAGGGGATCAATCAGTACGATCATTTTCTGGCAGGCATGAAACGGGCGCTGCAAACGACCGACATCGACCATGATGGAGAAGCGGATACCCTGGTTCCTGCTGGAATTGTCTGGATGCAGGGAGAAAGTGACGCCGCCTATACTGAAGAAATTGCAAAGCAGTATGAAGCGAACCTCAAGCGTCTTATGGACTTAATTCGAGCAACACTCTATACCGACGACCTGCCTGTGGTGATCGGACGCATTTCGGATTCGGGGAATAATCCGGAGGGAAAGGTCTGGAAATATGGTGAGATTGTGCGTGCCGGGCAGGCCGCATTTGTTGAAAAAGACAAGCGTGCAGCGCTCGTAACGAGTACGGATGAGTATGGTTATTCTGATCGTTGGCACTATAATTCAGAAGGTTATCTGGATTTAGGCAGGAATTTTGCCCAGACCCTATGGAAAGTTCCCCGGAACTAATACTATCCTGCCTTGAGCGTTGTGCTTTCTAATTGACGTTTTTGAATACGAAAAGTGATACAGGTATCAGAATGAAACCGGAACTTCTTTCACCCGCGGGAACCCGAAAAGCCATGCAATACGCGTATGCATTTGGAGCAGACGCCGTTTATGCAGGTCAGCCCCGTTACAGTCTGCGTGTCCGGGAAAACGAATTCAACAAACTGGAAGTGATGGCTGAAGCAGTCGAAGAAGCACATCGACTCGGCAAAAAATTCTATATCGCCAGCAACATCGCTCCCCATAATCTGAAGGTACGAAGCTACCTGAAGAATATGGAACCGGTGATTGATATGAAGCCCGATGCGCTGATCATGTCCGATCCGGGTCTGATTATGATGGTACGGGAGCGCTGGCCTGATGTTCCCATCCACCTGTCGGTCCAGGCGAATGCCGTCAATTATGCAACTGTCAAGTTCTGGCAGAAGTTTGGTCTGACCCGCATTATTCTTTCGCGCGAACTGTCGATCAAAGAAGTGGCTGAGATCCAGGAAGAGTGTCCGGATATGGAACTGGAAGTCTTCGTACACGGTGCACTCTGTATTGCCTATTCCGGTCGGTGTCTGTTATCGGGGTATATGAATCACCGCGATTCCAATCAGGGGAACTGCACCAACGCCTGCCGCTGGGATTACAAAGTGAATGAAGCCGTGCAGACCATGGAAGGGGATATCGTGTTGAAGAATCCTCCTCCGCCACAAATACCACAACTGCCGATTATCGACCAGGTCTTTCTGCTGGAAGAACCGCAGCGACCCGGCGAATACATGCCCGCGTATGAGGACGAGCATGGCACTTACATTATGAACTCGAAGGACCTCCGTGCCGTCCAGCATGTGAAAACATTCACCGATATGGGAATCAGCTCATTGAAGATCGAAGGTCGGACCAAGTCCTTCTTTTATGCCGCCCGGACGGCCCAGGTTTATCGTAAGGCCATTGATGACGCTGCTGCGGGAGTCGAGTTCAATGAGAGTCTGCTGGAAATGCTCGACAGCCTCTCCAATCGTGGTTATACCGAAGGCTTCTTCCAGCGGCATGCTTCTGAAAGCATGCAGAACTATGAGCATGGCCGTTCGGTGGCGAATAAACAGCAGTTTGTCGGCGATATCATCGACCGCGATGAAGATGGCATCATCGTGGATGTCAAAAACAAGTTCGGTCTTAACGACGAACTGGAACTGATGACACCGACCGGGAACACAGTCTTCAATCTCAATGCGTTGCTGAGTCAGAAATCTGATTCGATCGACGTCGCTCCGGGAAGTGGTCACGTTGTGAAAATTCCCTACGCCGAAAATCAACTGGGAGACCGGGCTGATCAACTGACAGCGCATGATTACCAGTATGCACTGCTGATGAAGTCCGTCAAAACACCGGCTGAACCTTCACTGGCTTGAAGCGTCTATTTGGGCTGATTGGTTTGAGTTCCAGGTGCCGGGATCACTGGTTGAGCAGCGATGGTGAGCTCGTTCTTGACGGTTCTCACTCCAGGTTCCAGCATCGCCATAAATTCGACCAGTTTTTTTGCTCCCGCTGATTCAACTTCGCCTCGTAAAGTGACACTGTGATCGGGATTCAGCTGGAATTCGACATTCCGTAACTGTTCGTGTCGTTCTTTGATCCGCGTGAAGGAATCTCCCATTGATGTCTGTACGTTACTCAGTGGGAGAGGGGCAGCGGAAAACGCGACGCGTAATTGAGGTCGGAATTCGGGAACCTTGGGGCCTGTCTGTCCCGTGTTCGTCAGATTCTGCCTGCTTCCTGAACCACCGGTTGTGGCTCTGTTGAAGTTCCGGCTCTGTCCGTTATTTACGCCTGTGGCACCTTGCGTGTTTGTGCGGCCGATAAAATTATTCTGTGTATCATCAGATCGCCCGATAAACCCACTCTGCGGGTTGAGGTTCTGAAAATTCCCCATGGTCGAGAGGCCGGACTGAGCATTGCCAGCGCCACCTGCCTGGTTTCCGGAGTTCAGATTGCCGATGGTGGTCCCTGTACTTCCGCCTCCCTGAGAGTTGCTGTTGGACAGAGTTTGTACCTGTGCCTGACCGATAATGGGGAACACAAAAACCATGCATGCATAAAGCATGGCCGAGCAGGTACTTTTGAAGGTCAGACGTATCATAAGTTTATCCGGTATGAGATGACTTTGGGGCAATCTTCTTCCCCTCAATTATAACATCGTCCACTTACCCGCAAAGAAAATAATCTGATTTCCGGTTATTGTTCGGCACCGTTCAATCGAAACTGTTGATATCGGACAGGCTGCACGGAAGAAGACTGCTGGCTGGTCGTCTGGTAACTTGCCTGTGTGGCCCGATTCTGCTGGTTGAGTAATTCACCCAACTGTTGTTCCAGACGGCGGATGCGCTCATCGCGTTCATCTTCCACTGGAGCCGGGGCCTCTGCCTTAACCTGCTGAATTTCGCTGTTTTCTTCCAGTGCCCGTTTCAGTTGTCTGAGTTTGTTCTGCGGAGAAATTTCGAGTCGTTTACCACTTTCGCGACGTGCCAGGGTATCGACTTCAATTTCCGAGTCAGTTTGTTCGCCGGCGGTCTTTTGTGCGTTTTGTACAACGGATTCCTCTTTTGATTCTGGAGTATTTCCATCCAGTTTTACCGATATCATGCGTGAGTAAATTTCAGGGGCATCCTTCTGAACCAGTTTCACTCGCAGGGCACATTCTACCTGGTCTCTGCCTTTTCGGACGTAAGGAATAAAGACCTGATAAGCTGGCCCCAATGTTGATTCCACCGCATGGACCTGCCAGGCTCCTGAATCAAACTTATATTGATGAATCGGTTTATTCGGAGCAACCAGATTTCCCTGTTCATCATAGAGGTCAACATAGACTTCTCCCTTCACATAAACCGGGGACGTGTTGTTGTGCTGGAAGAACAACAGCTGGCCTGCAAAACCACGAGTCGGTTTACCATCCACGCCTTTGCCTTCGGACGCTTCCCAGAGCGCTACGATTTCAATGGCAGGTTTTTTGGCCGTTGCATATTTATGGTCCGATTTCCAGTTCCAGTGTGAAAGTGCGAGTGTCGTACATCCTGTGAGGGAAGTCGAGGCACATAACATCAACAGCACGAAAATTCTGACAGGCACAATCCGGTGATTCATCTCTCAGTCTCGCCCCCAATAGGGAAATTTCGGTTGTATCAATGGTTTCTTCTTTGTCTTTTTCGCTGGTTCCTGATGGCTCATCTGTTGAATCATGCCACCTGGCTGTTGGTTATTGATCACCTCAGGATTCAGATTTTCCTGGGGCATCACGGTTGTTGGAATCGGTTCCAGCAGACCTTCTCCTTCAGGAATGAATTCTGGTTCTCCCGGAGGTACTGCGAAGATCGGGCCATGCATCTGTTCTGCTTTTTCAACCTGCAGGTGAATGCGTTCCGATTCAACCTGTTTGATAAATTCGGAGTCAGCATCGTTGCGAATGATACGAGGCGTCAGGAACACGAGCAGTTCTTTACGACGTGTTGAGGTATAGTCATAGCGGAACGGAATTCCCAGCAGGGGGATGTCGCCCAGCCAGGGGACTTTACGTTCGATCGTCGTATCTGATTCGGTAATCATACCACCCAGAACAACTGTCTGTCCGTTGGGAACGCTGACGGTTGTCTGTACCTGTGTAATATTTTTGATTGGTGATTCCACGACGTTCCCTGTAGTCGCATCGGTGAAGATGGGAACGCTTGAGCCGTTAAAGTCACTCTTCTCAGCCTGAGTCTCCATCACAATGTTTCCATCAGGACTGATGCGGGGAGTCACGGTCAAAATAATCCCTGCTTCCGACTGTTGGATTACCGGGTTGGCCGAACCGACGGCCGTCACCGAAACTCCATTGACAACCGGGACGATCTGCCCGACCTGGATCTGGGCGGTGACATTGTCCACCGTACGAATCTGCGGACGACTTAAGACGTGCACATTTCGCTTGGCAGCCAGGGCACGGATCAGAATACTGACTGATTCGGAACTGGCGGACAAAACCAGACCGCCAAATCCCAGATCGCTGTTTCCTCTTTGCAGTGAAAAGTTACTGAGAGCCTGCCCCGCAGTGTTACCGGTGTTTTGTGAATTGTTTGTTCCCAGAGGATTGATGCTGTTAAACAGGAAGCCTGGCGTCGCTTCCTGAGAAACGATGGTCTGGTTCGTCTGTGTCACATTACTTGATCCGGTAACCGTCTGTTGAATGGTCAATACATTATCGATAATACTGCGGTTGAAGAGCAGGGAATCCTGCAGTCCGAGTTCCACTCCGAATTCATCGTCGTTATCCAGCTCCACTTCCACAATCAATGCCTGGATAATCACCTGAGGTGCTTCCTTATCCAGCTGTTTCACGAGGTTGGAGATCTGTTCGAAATAACGGGGGGTGGCACTGATGATCAGGTTGTTGTTGATCGCTTCAGGAACCACGATGACTTCACGTTCCAGGAGTTCGAAACTGCTGATCAGATCCGGGTCCTGTGCGATGAGTGCACGCTGCGTATCGAGGAATTCATTGATGGCCACCGAAACATCGGCAACCGGTGTGTTTTTCAATTGAATTACGGTTGTTTCTCGTTTGCGGCTGTCGGCTCCATCCAGCTTCAAGAGAATTGCTTCGACGATCTGCAGGGCATCAGCGCCCCCCTGTGCCACCACAGAGTTCGTGCGACGATCAACCGAAAACTTTAATGGAATCAGATTACTGTTTGCGTCATTCACGCCGGCAATCTGAATTCCCAGATCGGTCTGCTGATTTTCTGAGGAAAAGGTCGCCTGCAGCAGAGTGACCATTGATTCGGCATCTGCATTTTTCAGTGTGAATACTTTAAGTTCAGCCACAGATGCAACGCGAGCATCAAACTGATTGATCAACGCGCCAATCATCTCCAGGCTGTCTTTAGGTGCAGTGACCACCAATGTGTTTGCACGAGGATCAGGAATCACGCGAATGTCTGCCAGTAAACCTGAGCGGAGAACGCGACTTTGAGCACCTTCCTGGGACAGATATTCCAGGACGACAGAACGGGCTTCCTGTAACTGCTGTGCGGCTTCACCACCGGCACCGCCGATGTTGGTTCCCAGGCCGGCTGTCTGAGCGGCAGCAGGGTTCAGAACGCTTTGCAGCGTGGCGTTCAGCGTTTCTGCCAGATCAGCAGCGATGGCATTTTTTAAAGGAAAAATTTTCACACGACTGACAGCCTGGGACTGATCCAGATCAATTTTTTGGATCAGGGCAGCAACTTCCTGCATATCGCGGGGCTGGGCCTGTACGATAATTGAGTTGGTGCGAATATTGGGAGACACAAGGATACGAGTCCCCAGTCCGCCCCGTTCGTTATAGAACTCGCGAATGGTTGTTGCGACCTGGCTGGCACTGGCGCTCTTGAGCTGGAAGACCCCAAACTCAGTCGAAGGATTGACCGGTTGGTCCAGCTCTTCTGCCAGTTTGAGAATTGATGGCATATCTGTATCCGGCGCCAGAATCAGCAGTGCATTCGGTTTCACCAGGGGAATGATTTTAATTTTCTGGATCTGTCCCTGAATAGCCCGCAACTTGACCAGGTCTTCATAAACGCCGTTCAGTAACTCAGCGAGTGCGGTCGAATTCACATGTCGCAAATTTAACAAATGAATATCGGGACGCGTGCCTTCGCTGAGTTTTTCCAGCTCTTTGATGATTTTCATCAAGGCATTCACGTCTTCATCTTTACCCCGCAGGATCAGCACACCCAGATCCGGGACGGATTCGATATTGACGTTTCCACTCAGATCCTGCAGCAGTTCCGGCAGAGAACGCTGATTCCCACCTTCAGCTGGTTTATCAGCTGGTTGCGGCTGCTGTGGATTTTGTGCAGCCTCCGGTTGTTCTTGCTGAAATGCAATCTGATCTACGCGCTGTCTCAGCTGATTGATCTGCTGATCACGCGGTGAAACAAAATTGTCTGAATACGTTTTGACGGGCAAGCGTTGTGGTGCTGCTGAAGCAGCTGTCGCGGCATTCGTCTGCTGGTGTAATTTCTGTGCGACCTGACCAATCTGCGGAGATCCGGTGACCAGTTGAATCGATTGTGAAAAACCTTTGGCAGCCTGATCCAGTCTGAAGGCAGTCGTTTTCAATGCCTGTGCTTTGGCCGGTGCCGCTTCAAATATCAACTCGTTATTCTCTTTATCAATACCGACGCGAAAATCGATTTGAGTATTGATGATTTGCAATGGTTCCTGAGTCTGTTCATCGATCAGGCTGGCTTCCTGGCTTTTAAAGACGACCAGTCCGGGAAATCCATTGGGACCTTCACCCTGTAATTCAGCCCGCGACTCAAAGGCATGGTAGAACTGTCGGAGAATTTCCGTACTGTTCAAGGTCCGAGGACGGACCGTAAACGTTACGACCTGAGGCGTTACTTCTTTCTGCTGAATTTTGCGTGCACTCTTTTCGAATCTGGCGGGAACATCCTGCTGTGCGACAGGTGGTTGAATGTGTTCTGTCTGCTCCAGATGCTCGACCTGGCGAATGCCATTTTCTTCAGGCTGTTTTCCTTCGGGGGTCAGATCTGCCGACTGAATTGTGGGACGAATGTATTTGGCTTTTGCTTCCCGCAGATCAAGGACAATCAGAAAACTGTCTTTTTGCAGTAACCGAAATCCCTTGGGTTCAAGTTCCCGGTTTAATATCTGAAATGCTTCACTCAAGGTATGAGGTCGTTTATCGATTCGAGAGAAGAATCCTTTCGGAACGACATCCATGACCAGGGTCAATTCACTCTGTTCTGCGAGTCGTTTTAATACTTGTGCCCAGGTTGCCTGGACATGGTTCAGGGAGATATCAGCAACGTCGCTTGATTTACGAGCCTGTTTTTCAATCGCTTCGACCTGTTGCTTTGAACCAACGACGGCTGTGCCTGCCTCTCTGGTTTGTGTTTCGGCCGGTTTGCGAAGACGGTTCCAGAAACCAAATTTGCCTTCGGCATGTGCAGACATGGACGGACCACTCAAGACGAGCGCCGCCAGGAGACATCGTAGATGCCTGGAAAATTTTCTGGTAAATCGTTTGTAAGACAACACCGTTTCACCCCGTGTTTATCAGGATTTGATTTCAGGATTGAGAGTCAAGAAGTGTGGACGCATCTCTGGTGAGATCGACTCCGACAGAATCCCTACAATCGTTAATATCGGTAAAGTTTGACATTGTTGTTGAACAAAGGTTGCAGAAAACAAAAGAAATATGGACTTTTCTGACAATCTCAGTTTGTTGTAAGTGCTTAAAATAAAGTGAGATGCGCATATTGAAGCTTGCTCGTACTCTTGAGTGAGTCGAACTAAATGTGGATATAGGCAGGTCGCGTGAGACTGGGTTGGGTAAATGGATTGGGGGACAGGTGATTTAGAAGTGTTGAGACTTCACCTGTTTGAAAAGGGAATGAGAGGTACTAATTTAACACGGGAAGAGAGGTCAGGTTTCGCAGAGATCTGAAATTTTCTCCCAATGAGAGCATCCAGGGTTTACCATCAATTTCCAGGATCAGATGCTGGTCTGTAATCGACTTTACGACACCATGAATGTCGGCGACATCGAGTGTGTCTCCTTCTTGAACTTCCCGTTTCTGGTTGGTCGCCCGATTTCTGATCCAGGCAATCTTTTTACCGTCGATTTCGATGCTGCCTGTTAAAAATGTAAAAAATGCATCATCCAGTGAGACTTGCACATTAATCTGCTTCGAAGCGGTGACGGGGGGAATTCCAGAGTCGGATACGGTTACCGTAATTGGATACTCTTTTAAATCTGTTGATGCAGAGGGAGTCCAGGTCAATTCTCCTGTCTCAGGATGAATTCGAACTCCTTCGGGAGCGCCAGCTGCGAGACCAAATCGCAGTCTCTGTGCCGGAAGGTCTGTGTCGGATGCTTTGACGAAGAGAGAGAGTGGCTGTGTCTGATATGCAACAGCGGAAGCAACCGCTTCAATCTTTGGCGGAGTATTCTGTTCCATAAATTCGAGTTGAAAGCTGCGCTCGACTTTTTGTCCTTCCTGAACGACCGTGACGGTGATCGGGAAAATCCCCGGTTTTTGTTCTTTCTCAGGTGACCACTTTATTTTGTCAGCTTCTGCGACCAGGCCGGGAAGATCCGATTTGACGTTGATTTGAGGATTCGCCAGAGCCGGATTGACGCCTTCCAGCGGAATCGTCAGGTTCAGTACATTACCCCGAACAACGGTCTGTTTTCCAATTTCTTTTAAATCCAGTTGATAGACTTTATCAGGAACCGGTTTTGCAAACGGGTTGGACTGAGCAATCAAGCGGTAATCGTATAAGGCCTGTAGATACTGGGGTGCCTGGTTGACAGTGGCGCCTTTCGCATGTGCTGCCGGCTTCGTATCCAGCACGCCCCGCTGGACCCTCCATTCGGTGGGACCACTTTTAGTGACGTTCAGCAGTTCGTTGTCGATTTGAATCAGAAACGTCTGATCAACGGGAAATTGAGTTGTACTGAGCACCTTGAGCAGTTCGGCGTCCTGTGTCAGAGGTTGCTGCAGGCGTGAGCTGCCTTCACTGAATTGATTTAACGGTGCCAGTTCGAGGGGCGTCCCCGGTTCATAACGCGCGGGAACGGTCATGTTCGCGCCGCGGCTGACCGTCCAGGTGTCCCCTTCGATTTTTTCGACGGTGAGGTATTCCTGATCCAGGCGGATTCGAAACGGAGTCTGACCCGGGAAATCGAGTCCGTCCTGAACTTTCATTTTCGTGGCATCAAAATTCAATGTTGCTGCCAGTTTTCCGCGGGGGAACAGCAGTTCGCGCGGTCGGGCTTTGGTCAGAGCGAGCCCTTCTGCTGTCAGTTTGACTTCGAGAGGGTCAGACTGACGCGTGCCGGTGCTGTCCAGTTCCAGGCTGATGATATTCTGCTGCAGATCGGTCTGGTAGAAATGGAGCAGAAACTGACATAACTGGGCGTAAGTGGCAGATCCTTCCAGTGATGCCTGAATTGCGATATACGTTTTTCCTTCCCGGATTCGTCGGCCGGGAGAAAGTTTGAGGTTGGTAAAACCGGAGAGTTCCGCCAGATCATTGAGCCATTCCAGGTAAAGCCTTTGTGCATCGTGTTCGTCGGGGGGCAGACTGTTATCCACCCAGGCACCCAGTTGTTTGGCGGAGCGAAGCAGTTGCAGTTCTTTCTGTTCGCGCTGATCGATCTGCTGATTCAAAGCCTTTAACTGATTCTGACGCGATTCCACAGGTTCAATGAACGTACTGTTGATCAGAGGCATTCCCAGCCAGATCAAAATGACGGCACCAAAGGCTGCGGCTAATATTTTTTCACGTTTTTGCATTGTCTCAACATTCAACTCAAAAAAGTGGATGAAACAGGTTTGTTCCAGACCTGATCAATTCCCGTTCTGCTTCACTGGTACTGCGGGCTGTGCTGCTTCAGCTCGCGGAGGAAGTTTTTCTGCATCAATTTCAAAAGGAACCGGATATTCAGAATCATAAGTTTTGTTTGTACTGCGTTTTGGTTGTACTCGAAAATTATTTTTGGACAACTGCTGATTGAGATCCCGGGCATCCAGATCATCTTTCGCATTGCCAATTGCCCGCAGGCGACTGATCGAAGTCTGGCTCGCTGAGCGGTTAACATCGAGTTCGTTCAGATAGATGCGATCGGTACCTGGTAGTATGGTTTCCAGTTCCTGCAGCACTTTCAATGATTTGGAATTTGAGTTTTCCCACTTCTGAATCAAGGCGACAGATTCTAATGTCGGCTGTCCCCGTTTGAGCAGTTCATCAAGGTCACGTTGTATCTTTTGCCGCTCGGCAATTTGTTCATCAAGATCCGATACACTCTGATGGGTCATGTACAGCGCCGTTAATAGAATCAGTACTGCTCCAGCGACCCCCAGTCCAATCTGCAGTTTGCGACGATCCGGCTTTTGATCGGCTTTGTGGGGATGTAGAAAATCGACGGTTTCCAGACGCTTCTGCTGAAGTGAATACAGGATACCCAGTGGGCCGGCCAGCACACCGGGGGAGGTCAGTTCTTCTGAGGGCTCATGTGAGAACTGTTCCTGTTGCAGTGGGTCGATGATTTCGACGTCACACTGCTGTCGTTCCTGTAATACTGCAGCACATTGCGGTCGACCGCCAATCAGTAAGATCTGACTGATCTTTTCACCGCCGAGTTGTGAACTGCGCGAGAGGAGAAACCGGTTGATTTCTGTCTGGATGGTCTGATCAACCACTGCGGGGTCTGAGGAACCCATTGCCGTTGAGCTGGTAAATAATATTTGTCGCTGATGGATCAGAGTGATTTCCAGGTTGGTATCAACCTGATTGACAATCAGTGTCGGCGCTTCGATAACAGCAGGTCTGATGTGGGTGATCCAGACCGCGGTGTTGATCGAACTGATTCCCGTGGCTGCGGTTTCCAGACCCATCGATTGAAATGTTTTGAGTACCTGGTCGTGCGTCTGTTTTGCGATACTGGCCACCAGAACTTCACGCGTTGCTTTTCCTTCGCGGGGTGGTAACAGCAGATAGTCCAGCAACAGTTGATTCAACGGAACGGAAGAACGGGTGGCAGTCTGCAGTTGAACAATTTCCGGAACTTCTTCGAGCGGAACTTCGGGGATTTCCAGCAAGCGTATCGTTGTATCGTGGCGGGGGAATGAGATCAGAATCTGTTTTGCTGTCAGTTTCAGGCGGTTGAATTCATTTTTCAACCAGCTGCCTGCAGAGACCGGATCTTTCTCCGGATGCAACTGTTCGGGCCAGTTGATCTGAAACGTACGTTTCACGGAGACTCCGGAAACACCGAGGTGACCTTCCACGCCGGTGAGCCCTGTTTTTTCCCAGTTGATTGCCAGATAATCTGCCATGATCTGTTTCTCAAAAAACGTCAGTGATGGATATATCAATTATAGGTTCTGATTCGGGTTAGTGCCGAAGTTATTCTTCCTGCGACAATCCCTGCAGGGTAGAAACGGGGTAGCCGCTACCCAGGTTGCTGAGATCACGAATCGCCGTGATGCGTGGCGGGATAAACGTGCCATCAATCACGGCTTCCATACGTGTCAGCGGGCCTCCCTGACCGAAATAGCCCAGGGACTGCACGCGAAAGACGTCTCCGCCACTACAGATATAAGGAGCCAGTAACCGTATCTGTTCTATTGTCGTAAGCCCTTCAATCACAAGCCATCCTGTTGTCTGGCGTGCCTGACTGATTTCTGTAGAAGGGGCTCCGTTTGTAGCAGTCATCTGGGAATTAACGATCGCATTTGCCAGGTCTTCTTCCATACCGGGAATGCCCAGCAATGTTTCCAGGCGTGCTTCATCAATCTGGATACGCCCTTCAATGTACTGGTTTTTTGATGTCGTCAGCAGGTCATGCAGGACGGGTAAATCCGTAGTCATGGCTGCGGGGTCAGCCAGCCAGGGACTGGAAAGCGTGGTTTTCGTGCCATCGATTTCGGTTTCGACTTCAGAACCAATCAGATCGAAGAGTGAATTAATGGTAAAGGCGCCACCGGGGGTGAGATCCATGCCGCCCCGTGTGACAGAGGCGCCATCTTCGGCAAACATCGCTTTGGCAATACCGTTGGCCAGCTCATTCAGGGCCTGTTTCTCACTCATGCTGCCACCTACGGTTGTGCCTGACAAACCAGTAGACAGATCACCTTCTGTAACAACGGGACCACTTAACCGGTAAGCAACGATGAACCGGGCTTCATCGGGGCCGAGTTCTGTTTCAAGCGCATCATAAAGCTCAGTGAGCATGGTCTGATTGACGTTGATCTTTTGAGAACCATCGGGTCGGATATTAATTTCGCGACTGTGAACGGTAAAGTACTCGCACCAGCCTGCATTGAGAACACCATCGGCATTATCATTGGGTAAAGTCGCATCGCCGTCATTCTCGTTGAAATCCAGGATCCCGTTGCGGTTGGTATCTTCCCCGTAAAGCAGTTCCGGAGTAACGCCTCGTACCAGCAGCAGTTCATCCAGCGATTCGAGAGGTCCATTTTTTGTGAAATAGGGAGTCTCTAATGTTTCGTAGTAATCGGTTTCTGCACCATAGGAGCGGGTTTCGTCATCATCGTCGATCCAGTCGAGTATCGCTGCTGCGATGTCTTCGGTCATATTGGGAATATACATCAGGCGATTGACGGCATCCCCTTCTTCTTCCTCTTCTTCACTGGCGAGGATATTCAGATTCAGCTTACCTGATTCGTTGGTCAAGCCGAAGCGAATTGTTTTCGAAGCAGCATCTTTTGTGACGGGCGCGACAATACTGAAATAACCGCTGGCACGCGGCGCATCAGAAGGGAGTAAATTGATGTTCTGAAACTGGTCCGGATTATGATAGGAGTTCCAGCCATCAATGTCTGAGCGGTCTCCTACGTAAGCGGCGGCAAGTTCAATTCCGGAGAGTGCCAGCTCTCGTGACTGGATGGATCGACCATAAATATTTGTCGCTTCCACTTCGACGATCATTAATTCTGAAAATGTGTAAGCACCCAGCGTGAGCATGACGACCACGACCAGCACCACGAGCAGCGTACTGCCGGTCCGTAAGTTCCGCCCGTTTTTCTGTACTGAAAAACCAGCGTTCTGAACGTGTTGTGAGGGATACGATTTCATACAGTCGTCAATAAATTAAAAAGTCGTGGTCGTGGTGTCCTGGGTTGTGGCCTGCAACGTTGATGGTAAAGCCAGCGGGAGGGCAATCACCATACTGAATTTATTCTCGTAACCATTGATTTTATCGTTGGCGATTTTTTCGAGACCTTCAATATTTTCATTTTGAAAGCCGATCGTCACTCTGATTGCCTGGGGAACGGTTCCGTATTCGATGCTGTCCCAGACTTCCAGCCAGTCTGCACCATCAAAATATTGAAACTGCAGGCTGGTAATTTCCGCTGCCAGCAGTTGTGTCTGTTGTGCCAGTACCTGGACGTCAGCAGAATTATCGGCCATGCTCATCGCCAGTCGATCACCTTCAAGTCGGGCAAGACCCTGCGTGCTCTGTCCGGTGGTGGCAGTGCTGCGGTATTGATCTCCGACGGCCCCCTGCAAGCCTTCACCACCAGCGACCGCCAGAAAATAAGAGATCGAGAGCAGATCGCTCTGCATTGCGGAGGAGCTGCCTGAACTGGAGACGAGCAGTGGCTGTCTGCCGGGACGACTGGTGTGCAAAACCAGCGATTGTGCATCACCGAATACACCGATGTTGCTTGCGGTGTAAGCATCATCCGGATTCGTCACCTCGATGACAGTTTCTTCAGTCTCTGTATCGGTAGAGTCCGAGGTGGAATCCTCTTCTTCCGCTGTATTCTGCATGTAGGTAACAGAATGTAAGTCCTGTGAAATCTTCTGGAAAACAGCGCGGGCGATCTGTGCCCGCTCGACCTGCTGCTGACCAATTGTGGTATATTTCCAGTAGAGGTCGAGAGCAGAATAGATGGCAGCCAGCAGCAGACTTGTCAGGCCGATGGCCAGTATGACTTCCAGCATCGTAAAGCCGGAAGCACGAGTGAATTTTCTGTTCTGGCGGACAGTATTGATTCTCATAACTGTTCCTCCAGTGTGGTATCGGTCGTAGTCTCTACGGTGTTGGCGGCATCAAGCAGCATGGCGGGATCGCGTACCTGGCGAATCAGCTGATAACTGGTGGAGACCGTTTCCGAGTCGCCGATATATTGTACGAGGACGGTCAGTCTCAGCATGTTGTCGTAGTCACCCGGTTCGACATTCAGACTCCATTTCCAGTATTCATTGTCGTCGTCGAACGCAGCCATCGCCACCGATTCCATCGGCCGGGCACCCGCGAGAACCTCTGCCAGGATGGACTGACATCGGAAAATCGCCTGTGTTTTTAGCTGTGTCTGTACGGCGGCCCGGGAGCCGATCCCAATCAACTGGCTGAGAGCAGTAAGCGCCCCCAGAAAGATGGAGAGCGAAATCAGAACTTCCAGCAGGGTCAAACCTGCACGGGATGAGATGCGTTTCTCATTGATCTGCCGGTGAACAATCATTGCGATTTCTCCTGCTTGTAAGAAATCGTCGTGTTACCAGTCAGTCCGCGAACTTCGATGCTCGCTACTTTTTGCTCTTTTTTCAGAATGTCATGTTGCAGACTGAGAGCCGCGGTGCCATCGGGATAGAAGGTGATGGGGAATGAGCTTTCCACCCAGCGTAAATCTTTTGCATTGGGAAGGCCGGACAGCCATTCCAGCGGGATGATCGGTTCGGTAACGGTAGCAGAGACCGTTTTGCTGAATTGAAATTCTTCAGGCAGTTCGCGGACAAGAAATGCATCGCTGGTACCAGTGGTAGCTGGACTGCTGTCTTCGGTATTGATGCCCAGCAATCCCTGGTCAACCGGAACGACCAGATACTGATTTCCGCCCAGTTCCAGATAAACGTGATAATTCACGCCGTGCTCAATCGCGCGGATACGGGCGGCTGCGAAAGCGGAATTGACGTCCTGCATACTTTGACGCAGGCGGTTACTGGAACTGATTCGCAAGACAGCCGGCCAGACCACGGAAACGAGCACCAGCAGCAATGCCAGTACCAGCAGCATTTCGAACAGCGTAAAGGCCGCTCGACGCTGATGCGCGTTTCTGAATGGGTGTGGCTGTTTTGTCATGCGCTACATCCTCTGAACTCATCTGCTGCAGTCCTTTGGCAAAGACAGATTATTCGTTCAGATCCCAGTTGTTGACGTCATCGCCTGAACCGTTTTCATCCTGTTGATTCGGACCGGAGGACCAGATGGCCGGCTTGGTGGACTTGGCTTTGTTGTTGGGGTATTCATAGTGAAAGACCTGTCCCCAGGCATCGAGGGGAATCGATTCGATGAACGGTTCGGCTGTCTGGCCATCAGTGCTGACAGGCTGCATCAACAGTTCCAACTGTTCAGCGCCCCCTTGCGGGTATTCGCCGTTGTTCTCGGCGGCATATAGTTTGAAGGCCTGTTCCAGGTTATGAATACTGGCCCGGGTGGCCTTGATATTGGCTTTTTTCTGGCTGCCCAGCAGGTTGGGGACCACCATGGCTGCGATCACGAGAATGATTCCCAGTACGATCAGCATTTCCAGCAGGGTAAAGCCGCGACGTTGTTGTTTGGTTTGTGATTTGATTCGATACATGTCTCCATCCTTTTCGCTTTATACATTTCCAGAAGGAATGATTCTGGGTTCTACCCGTGTGAAGATAAAACCAATTCGTTGTGACTCTCTTTATTATAGTAAACCGGAGCTTTGAAAGACCGGTAAAAGCAACGCTAACATCACAAAAACCACAACTGCAGCCATCAGCAGGAGCATTAACGGCTCCAGCATGCGAACGAACATGTCGAGCTTGCGGTTGGTCTGCCGTTCCATATTGTCGGCAATATCGATTAACACCTGTTCGAGGTTATTGGCTTCTTCCCCGACGGCAATCATCTCGACGACTTCTTCGGGGAACTGACCACTCGATGCAAAAGGGTGTGCGATCGATTTTCCAGCCGAGATACTTTCTGCGGCTTCTCCGATGGCATTACTGATGACTTTATTGCCGGCGGCATCTTTGGCGATTCGGAGTGACTGCAGGATGGGGACACCATTAGCAAGCAGTGTTCCCAGAATGCGGCAGAAACGGGCAATTGCCAGACTGCGAACAACATCACCGAGTCCATAGGCATTCAGGCGGAACTGATCGAATTTGTAGCGACCTTCTGTGGTTTCGATATATTTATAAACCGCGACGAACACCATTCCGATCGTGAAAAATATAATAAACCAGTAAGATTGCATAAATGCGCTGAAACCCAGCAGGGTTGTCGTGGCCCAGGGGAGTTCGCCCCGCTCGGACATTCTCGCAAAAATCGGTTCGAATTTCGGTACGAAGTAAACCAGGAGAAAACTGACGATGACCGTGCCGAATGTGGTGAGAAAGGCCGGGTAGATCATCGCACCCACCACGCGGTTCTTCAGTTCTTCCTGGTGATCGGTGAAACTGGCAATGCGTTTGAGTACGTCTTCCAGAAAACTTCCCTCTTCTCCTGCGCGGACCATGCTGACCGCGAGTTCGGAAAAGACCTTCGGATGCTGTCCCATCGCCACAGCTAACCGGGTTCCGTCGGCAACTTCTGCCCGGACTTCTTCCAGCACCTGTTTGAGTGAAGGGTTGGTGGACTGTTTATTTAACAGTTCCAGCGAACGGAGCAGGGGGACACCCGATTTGAGCAGATCCGCCAGCTGGGTATAAAAGATAGACAGATAACGGGCGCGAACACGGCGTCCGGAGTGTTTCAACTGTGCTTTTGCCTGGTCTGCCAGATCGACTTTCACCGGAAACAGACTGCGCGCTGCCAGCGAATTCAAGGCATCCTGCTGGTTGGACGCCGACAGAATTCCCGTGACCTGGCGGCCCGTTGCTTCGCGTGCGATGTATTGAAAATCCGGCATGGTTCTGACTCTGGTAGCGTTTACGGTTTAAAACTTGATTCCTGGGTTGATTTAATTTCGATCAGATATCACCTTTAGTGACGCGGAGGATTTCGTCAATGGATGTGACTCCCTCCAGAACTTTCTGCCAACCTGCGTCACGCAGCGTCTGCCAGCCATTTTTGCGAGCGTAGTCACGGATCTGACCGGAACTGGCATGTTCGGTACATAATCTTCGAATGACGGCATCATTGACCAGCAGTTCGAGAATCCCGATTCGCCCGGAGTATCCCATTTCGCGACAGTGTCGACAGCCGACCGGTTCCCAGAGTTCCTTGATATCCTGCACGGGAAAGTCGGGGGGAATCTTATCCGGATGCGGTTCGTAAGGTCGTTTACAATGTTTGCAGAGCACGCGGACCAGACGTTGTGCCAGAACGGCTTCCACCGTGCTGGCGACCAGGTAGGATTCAACCCCCATGTCGATCAGTCGCGTGAAGGCGCCGGGGGAGTCGTTGGTGTGCAGCGTGCTGAATACCAGGTGGCCGGTCAGCGATGCCTGGATCGCGCTGTTGGCAGTCTCGCCGTCCCGGATTTCCCCGATCAGTACGACATCGGGGTCGTGACGTAAAATACTGCGGAGTCCGGCGGCGAAGGTCAGGCCGATTTTCGAATTCACCTGAATCTGGCTGATGCCTTCACTGTGGTATTCAACCGGGTCTTCCACGGTGATAATTTTGGTTTCCGGGTTTTTGATTTCGTTAAGCGCACTGTAGAGAGTCGAAGTTTTACCACTACCTGTCGGGCCGGTAACCAGAATGATGCCGTGTGGTAGTTCGATCATTTCACGAAACGTTTTCAGCATCGTGGGGTTCAGCCCGACATTATCCAGGCGAAAGACCATGCGTTCTTTATCGAGCAGACGCATCACGATGCCTTCGCCGTAGATCATGGGGATGATCGAAACACGGACGTCGATTTCCCGTCCGGTGATGCGGAGCTTGATGCGCCCGTCTTGAGGCAGTCGCTTTTCTGCGATATTCAGATGCGACATGATTTTGAGACGCGTCACGATAGCCGAATAAAAATGATTGATTTCCGGGGGCACTGACTGGACTCGCAGCAAACCGTCAACCCGGTAACGAATGACGAGCCCGGTTTCGTGTGGTTCAATGTGGACGTCACTGGCCTGCTGCTGCAGTGCTTCAATCAGCAGTTCATTGACCAGGCGAATGACGGAAGCGGTCTGCGCCATGTCGGCCAGTTCGCCATGTTCTTCCGAGACTTCCTCGAGCAGTTCGACACCGTCTTCTGCCGCCCGTTGTGATACGAGTTCGTTAATCGTATCGCCGCCGACCCCCAGGTTTTCCTTGATGAGTTCTACAACATCGTCATGGAGTGCCAGCACCGGTTCGAGGTTCAGGCCGCTTAATGAACTGAGTTCGTCGATGGCTTCAAAGTCAAAAGGATCTGCAGAAGCGACCAGGACGCGACCATTGTCACGCTGCAGAGGGAGCAGAGCATTTCGAAAGATGGGAGTCGCAGGGAACTGGGCCAGCAGAGCTTTATCGACCTGGTAGTCTTTGAGCTCAAAGTATTTCATGCCCAGTTCGTCGGCAAAGGCTTTGAGCAGGTCTTCTTCTGAAGCCAGGCCCATCTCCATGACGACACGGTCCAGACGATCTCCGTTCGCCGACTGCTGTGCCATGAGCAGCTGGCGTTCGTCAAGGATGCCACGTCTTTGAAGAATTTCACCGATTTCCATGGAGTTGACTCAATGGGATATTATGAAAAGGTTGGGATGGAAATTATTTTGTTGTATCAGCGACCGCGACCACGACTGGAGCGACTGCTGCCGCCGCGCGAGCTGCCACCATCGCTGCCCGGGAAACGGAAACCACGTGAGCTGCGACCGCTGAAGGGGGAGCTGCCGCGGCTGGAATCGCCTCCCGGTGGACCACCGGATCCCATACGTTCGCGCATCCGCTGTTCGAAGAAGTTTCGGATTTCTTCGCCACGGTCACCCGAGTTGGATGGAGAAGTGGACTGAGAGGGTGAGTCTGGTGTCGGGGTGGTTGTTTTTTTGCGTGCATCACCGGTCGTACTTACAGTGACATTCGGAAGCAGTGAAGTCAGGGCGTTCTGAATCAAAGCTGAGTTTCCATTATTCAACGTGACGACTTGAACTGACTTTCGTGACATCTTCGCGGAATAATCCAGTTCACGTACCAGCGATTCAATTTCCTGGAACAGGGAATCACTGGCGGAGACGAGCAGCTGGTTGGCGTTCTCATCCACGCTGACAGCAAGACGGGCTTCTGCCGGTTGTGCAGTGGAGCCTCCTTGTGAGCCTCCCCCCATCATGGCAGCGAAAGGATTGCCGCCTCTGCGAGAATTGTTCTGCTGTTGCGGGGGCTGCAGATAATCTTTGTAGAGTTCTTTGACGATGTTGCCTACTTCTGTGGCAGAAGCGAATTCCACAGGAATGATTCCCGGAGAACGATCTCGCAGAGATGCAGGCAGCTCTGATGCATCCAGAACTTTCAGCATCTGTTCTACAGATTGAACCTTGTCGGCAGGGCCGGTTACATAAAGTGCATTAGAACGGACTTCCGGAATGATACGCAGTGTCTGCGGTCCCATGCCCAGTGTGGAGAGTCCGGTGGCATCCATCAGGCTGCCGCCAATATTGGAGATCCCACTGAACATGCCGGAACCTGAGTCCATCTCGGAGACTGAACTGCTGGGAAACAGACTTTCCAGCATTTTGGCAGTCGCGGTGGCATCGGCAGAACGCAGGTAAAAGACAGTCCACTGATTTTTCGGAGGAATCGCCTGTGTCAGTGCATCAATCATTTTTTCCAGGCGATTGAGGGCTTCGATATCCGTTGAAGAGATAATCAGATTATCTCCATTTGTGGAGACGGCAACTGGCTTCTTTTTTTCACCCTGAGGTTCGCCGGCAGACGGTTTGTCGGGTTCTGGTTGTTTTTTATTTTCTGGAGCCCGATCGGAATCGTCAGTCTGTTCGACAGCCGGTTCTGACTTCTCATCACTGGCTGTGAAGAAAAATCGCTGTTGTTCTGTCTCGCGAGCTGGTTGCTGCCTTTGAATGGGACGATTCAAGGGAGCACTGGTGTTTTGTGATGGATTACGAAACCCCCGGTTTCGGCTCGGGGCTTCGTCTTCACCTCCGATAACACGTTCACGAATCAGAGTATTTTCCGAAGGAACAACAATACGAATCGGGTTCTCGTCGCCTGAAGAGGCGGACCAGAGTTTATTGATCAGATCTATGATTTCACGAGAATCCCGTCCGCCCAGTGGAATCGTTCGGACAGGACCCTGAGCACGATTTTCATTGGGACGACCTGTTCCGTCTTCCCCCAGTTGCGCCAGGAGTGCTTTGACCTGAATCACCTGATCGGGAGTTCCACGTACCAGAAGGCGACGACCCAGCAGGTCGGCTTCGATGGTGGGGGCATCATCGCCATCACGTAAGAAGAGGGACCGCAGTGTGGTGGTGGCTGAAATGGGATCCATGGAGCTGAGGTTGATCACAGAAACAGACTGGCTGCCTCCTTCGCCGTCGAGCTGTCGAATCATTTCTTCAATTTTTTCGTGCTCTTTGTGGGTGGCCAGAATATGAATTTTATCGTTGCGGGCATCTTCATTGACAACCACGCCCGGCATCATGGCATCCAGAGTTTTGGTGACTTCTCGGGAATCAGCAGAGCTGACGGTATAAACACGCAGGAAGGGTTTGTTCCCCCCGGGGCCCAGCAGGTTCCCTTCATCCACATCAATGGACTTGATGATTTCATCCGCAATTTTAATCTGGTCCGGAGTTGCAGTGACCAGCAGACGATTCGTACGAGGATCAGCGGTCACCTGAGTATTTGATTCTTTAGTGGGTTGCGGCTGTGGCGGGCTGCTGCCTCGATCCCTGCTGCTGCGGGAACGGTAGTCGTAGTAACGTGATGAGGACGAGGTTGCACTGGCACTGACATTCTGTGTGGCAGCAGGCAGACCGAACTGGTTACGGACAATTTTTTCCGCTTCTGTTGCATCGATGAATTTCAATTCAAAAGAGCGAAAGATCAGGTCAGACGGGCCTGCGTTTGCCATGGCCCCTTCCAGCAGTTTTTTGACTCGTGACAGATTGCTGCCGATATCGGTAACGATGATGGAGTTGGCAGTATTCAATGCTACTGACTTGCCCTGTGGGCCCAGGATGGCTTGAACTTCTTTGGCGACCTGATTGACGTCGACCCCTTCCAGCTGGAAGGTCACGCTCATCAGCTCGTTCTTGCCGTGCTCGGTAATTTTTTCGGAATCGACAATTGGTACGAGGTTAGGAGGAATTCCGTTATCGATGTTCAGAACCACCAGAAACTGATCGCGGCGGACAATGACATACCCTTTCTGCAGGAGATAGCCATTGATGATGTCGAGTGCTTCCGTCGGAGTGTAGGTTCCCTGGTCGAAGTAATTGAAGGTTCCCGGAGGAACATCATTCAAATCGAGTGTGTAGCCGGCTGATTCTGCAAACAGCTTCAGCACATCGCCCCAGGGGGCAAACCGGAAGTTGAAGGACATTTTATTGACGGGTCCCGGTTTCTTTGCTGTCTGAGGTTGATCGGGATCGGCAGGTTTACTGGTTGCATCATTCATGACAACAGCATTACCGCCGAACGAAATGCGACGGTCTTCCGGTTTCAAACCTTCCGGTTCCATGGGAATCTGTGGACGTGGTCGTGGAGTCGGGCTGGCATTACTGCTGACAGCGGGGGCACCCGGTTCAGCCGGCTTTGTTTCTGTCACCAGAGCAGGCCCCAGCATCTGCTTCCACTGAGCCTGCTGGTCTTTGGTCAGCACGGCTTCGATTTTCTGATCGAATTCCTGCTGGACTTTATCGCGTTCTTCTGAAGTGGCACGACGGCCCAGTTCACGACGGGCATTTGATCGCTGTTCTTCCAGTTCGGTGATCTGTTTCAGTTGATCTTCAGTCAGCTTGAGCTGTTTTGCTGTGTCTTCATTGGTCAGCTGTCGATAGCCGCCTTCCTGAAGCTGGAGCTGTTTGAGTCGGGCGACCTGTTTTTCGTTCAGCAGACTCATCAGTTTGGCTTCGCCTTCAGTTCGCGTTTTTTCGAAGGAGGCACTCATTTCTTCACGGACTTTGGTACGTTCTTCATCCGTCTGAGCATCCCGCATGCGTGTCATGAAGGGTTCCATGCTTTCGCGAGTGGGGCGCATGGCAGCTGCGGCTTCTTCAAGCTGTTTGATCTGGTCTTCGGTGAGCTGGAGTTCTTTCTGGACTTCCTCACGATTGACCAGCGAACCGATGCCGCCACGAGGACCACCAAAGCCTCCCCGGCTGCCGAATCCTCCTCCGCCGAAGCCGCCCCCAAAACTGCCGCGACCACCAAAGCCGCCCCGGTCTCCGCCAAAGCCTCCGCGATCACCACCAAAACCACGTCTGCTACCCCGATCACCTCGGTCTTCAGATTCCTGTGCCTGTACTGTTCTTGTGAGCATGTCAGAGCAGGGAATCAGACCCATCAGGGCAATCATAAAAAAGAATTGGAATTTGATACTTCTCATCATTTGCATGGCGATTCTGATATCAGGCGGAAAAAATATTTATTATGAAAATGTTCGAGTGATCACTATTTTGAGGTGTGTCACAGCAGGTTACAAGATTGATTTCCACCAACCAGTTATTTTGAACGTGGTTATGGATTCGCTGAATCTACTGATTACGGCCTGAGTTACCTCAAAAACAAAGACAAAAACATTCTGCGAATGGTGTACTATCATGTTATACTTCAACAGTTTACGGCTCGTTTCAAAGATCTTGGGTTTCTTTGAGAATTCATCGATCGGTTCCCTTTCGACCGGTGTTTCTAATGTCAGGTGCCGAAATTCTGCTTGCAAGACTGGGAGACAGATGCGCAAAATCACGGTATCTGTTTATTAAACACGGTAATACCCGTCGAAGACCGCTCTAAATGTTGCGGAGTAAGAAAATGTTCCGTTTTACCACTCTCCTGATTCCTTCTGTACTGTTAGTAGGGTTTTGCGCTGATCTGGCATATGCACAGCCAGGTGGTGATAGTCGATCACGCGGCTTTATCTCGTTTCTGGATCGCAACCGAAACGGGGTGATTGAGGCCTCAGAATTTGCTCAAATGCCTGACCGTTTCAGGGAATCCCTGGAAGCAGCCGGCGTGAATACCTCACGCGACATGAGCCAGCAGGAATTTGAACGAATCATGCCTCAGGTGATGGAGCGGATGCGCAGCTCGTTTAGTCGAGGGGATCGCGGCAGTCGTGGAGGGGATGATCGCAGTCGCTTCGGTTCTTCACGAGGTTTCGGTGGTCCACCGGGGGGATTTGGTGGTCCTCCAGGCGGCTTTTCCCGGCCAGGCGGTGATCGTGACGACGATGACGACCGAAGTGGTGGATTTGACAGGGGAGGTTTTGATCGTGATGCCATGCGCAGCCGCTATGGTTCGTTTGAGTCGGACCGGGGCGCTCCAGGTAGTTCTTCAAGTGATCGTTCCAGTAGCAGTTCCTCAAAGAATGAACCGACCAAACCTCAGCGGACAACAGTGGATCTGAATCAGGAATTCGTGCAGCACGATATGGATCAGGATGGTCAGATTGGTCTCTACGAATGGCGCAAAAATAATCCGACCAAACTCGGTGATTTTTTTGCAATGGATCTGAATGGAGATGGTTTTCTGACGCCAAAAGAAATCAAGCTCGCTAAAGAGGGGAAAACACAACGGAGTGCAGCCTCATTCATGTTTGCTTTGAATACGGGACAGCCTGCTACAAACCCCCTGGCTGCGAGCGGCAATCCATCTGCTCCCGGATCAACTGAGGCACCGAAGCAGTCCACACCTGAGAAGCCATCCCAGCCGGAGTCGGTTCAAGTCTCTGCACCCAGTACCGATCCACTGGTTGCTCAGGCAGGTTATTTCTTTAAACTGGTCGACCGGGATAAAGATGGTTCCGTATCACCCGAAGAATGGAAAAAGAGCCGTTCCATGCGGCGGATGTTTGAACAGGCAAACATCGACCTGACCGTGACCATGTCTCAGGAACAGTTTGTAAAGCATTACGTGGAACTGAAGAAGAAGTAAGAGGCAGAACACGATCGATTGGATGGACCAGAGTTATTTATCATCGATTCCCAGGTTCTTTTCGATCTCTCTTGCCCTCTTATGCTGCTGATCCAGTTTCCGTTCCTGATTTCTATCGAAGCGTTTCGCGATCGAAATTCCGAGCAGTTTCAGGTAACCTTCGTCAAATCGAATTCGGGTACGGACTCCCGTTTCCGTAGGTTGTGTGGTCACCAGAATCAGATCATTTCCTGGCTGGAAGGTGGTATCAAGAATTGCCATGATCCCGCTTTCCTGGATCTCCGCTTCCGAGAACAGGTTGAGCCACGGACGGATATGAAATTCCATTTGTACGGGAGCGGTCCGTTGTTCTTTTCTGGCTTCAGGGGTTGCGGTGTTGATTGTCTCGATGGCTTCATTTAAAGCGGCGACGGCAATTTCAGTTCCCATGGCAAACCAGATGACTTCGTTGTCGGCTCCAATATACAGAGAAGGGACACCTCCCAGAAAACGCTGCTGTTTATCATCGGCAGATTTCGATTCGGGCTGTAACTGATGTAATGCGATGCCCTGAACCGTTTCAGCATTCGTGTAGATGTTTAATTTGTTGTCAGGCAGTTGATCAACGCGATTGATGATATCCAGCAGGGAGGCAGGCAGATTCGAGGAAGGGGCGAGTTTAATCCCCCCGATCAAGGCAAATTTTTTCGTTGGTGTTGAGACCAGCTGGGTAAACACATCGATGTGCCCTTTATCAACCATGGTTTTTACCGGGCTGAAGAACTGTTGAATCGAACTGGTATTCTGCAGGCGTTCCTCTTCGGTCAGGAGTTTACCACTCAGTTGTTTTTCGAAGTAGTTTAAATATTTCTGATAGATAAGACGATCCCGGCGGGCGATGTTCATGGATGCCGACACAGCAAGGGGCAGGTTTTCGCGGGAGGTGATCACACTGAAGTAACTCGCTTTGCCGGGAATATTTTTAACGGCACGCGCCAGATCGCTGTTGGGTCTGGCTTTGATCAGCATGTCCACGATTCCCCGTTTTTCTTCCTTTTCGAGGCGGCCACCAAACACCATCTCCTGGCCTTCTGTCAAAAAGTATTCGATGTTTTCCAGATTCTGTTTTCCGGACATGCGCCGGAGTTCGTAGGCGGCTTTGGATTCGCCATCCCGCTGCTGCAGTTGTGTTTCAATGGCAGTCCGGAAGAATCCCAGGAAAGTCGTGCGCATCAGTTCGGGGATCGCATTCAGATCGATTTTGAAAGCGAGATCGTAGGCAGAAGTCAGATCCTGCAGTTTTTGAGACGGATCTCCAAAGTCGCGAGAGGCAATCATGTCCAGGCTGGTTTCATTCTCAACACCCTGAAAGAGCATGTGCACATAATCTTCCTGGAAGCGGATGACCGATGTCCCTCGTCGACCGTCGAGAATATACAGGTCATCCCGGTCCTGTGACTTTTTAATGGTCTCTTCATCGCCTGGAATCAGGATTTCCAGCGTATCAAGAAATGTACGAACTTTTTTGATCGGCAGATATAAGGTAGGAACTGGCTGAGGCAGTAACCCGGTTTTCAGATACAACTCCACACCCAGATTTTTATTGCGATCGATGCCTTCCAGATCGTTGACGTTTGACAGGGATGCTGACGCGATCTCAGCAATTTCCGGACGTCCCGCCAGTTCGAAAATAAAATCGATATCCGAGAGGATCCGTTCCACGCTGGCGAAGTTAATCACGATCAGTGGTTTGGGGAGGATGGATTCCACCCCGGCAGCCTTCTTCTCCCGCTGTTCCTCTTTCTTTTCCGCCTCGGGTTTTTCAGTCTCAGGCTCCTGTGCATAAAGCGTGCTGCTGCAGATACAGATCAGGACGAGAAAAGTCAAATGACGTCCGAAAAGGAACAGAGTTTTTGTGAACATGCCCTGTGAGTCCGAAGTGCAGGAGGATCGCATACGATGCCTTTTCCGTAGAGTTGAGATTCGTATTGAAACGGAGGCGTTTTCTCACGCTGTTGAAAACGCAGGACCCGACCGGAAAATAGACATCATCAGCCTGTGATTTTGTGTACTTATTTCCCGATCAGGGTGGCTGGGAATCATTTCGAATGAAATACAAACGATTACCAGCCACTCAGTATACCCAATTCGAAAACAAAAAGATTCAGTGTTTCCGGTTTTTGGTCAGACGGGCAAGCATGTAAGCGACAACCTCAAGCGATTGAATCATTTACAGCGATGGAATTGCGGGCAGGTTAAGACCGTCCAGCAGCTTTTTTCGTTCTTCACGGGACTTCTTGTAGTGATGAGGCAGGACCCGTTCGTGATAGGTTTCCAATGGTCGAACCAGGGTACGTTCCAGGACCCGTTTTCGAAGCCGCCAGTCATCTTCGCTGACATTCGTTTGTGCCTGAAGCTTGTCCATGGTTTCGAATGCGACTTCGATTCCGGAAATACTGAGTTCGATGTCATGTAAAGCCTGCTTGGATGTCACAGGTCGTGCTTGAGAGCGGTTGTCCCAGCGATATTTCAAAGCCTGCAGTAAGCCATTCAGGTGATCCCATTGCTGCCCCGGTTCCTGAAACAGACTGGCATCGGAAGCAGCCATTTCCAGTGCCCGTACGACTGAGACAATCGAACGATCGTTGGAAGCGCCATAATTGATGGCATGCAGACGATGTGAAAATTCGAGGATGTCCGGCGCCTCTTCTGATTTCTTGTAGAGTTCCGCGACTTCGTCATGCATGAAGTAGCTGATCATCGGATCGTATGTGGAAGTGAACGTCGTGACGCGACCAATCTGGTCGACGGAGGGATTGGCTTTCTCCATCGCGTCCGATAGTGCTTTGAAATAATACATGCGGCGTTTGTCTTCGTCGTGGATGTAATCTTCTTTGTGCAGATTTTCTGCAGCAACCTGCCTGATGAGGGAACGGGGATTTTCCGTTATCTGATCTTTGGCCGGTTTACGGTACTTCCAGTATTGATCGGGATAGCGGGCCATCAGTTTGTTTTGAGCCGTCACTTCTGAAAGTCGTCTGAGCACGATGGGATCGTTTTTCTCACCATCCATCCAGTTTAACAGACGGCTGCTACGGTACTCTTTAACGGGGTGATCGCTGTGGATTTCCGTAGCAACCATTTTCCGGATTTCTTCCTGTTTCATTCCCCAGCGCATCATTTCGTAAGGGAGAGTGAAAGCGAAGTTTCCGGATGATGTGTTGTTCACACTGGTTTTGACATCGGCGGCCATATCTGCCAGCGCTTCATCTGAGTAAGCAGCCAGGTTCAACAGCACCGACCAGTCCCAGCCGACCTGTGCCAGCGTGCGTCTGACCTGAGGCGCCTGGACGCGCTCGATGAGGTGACCTCTGACAAAACCTTTTTCAGAATTGGTGCCCATAAACAGTGTTTCGCCGTTGGCAATTTCAATCGCCAGAACCTGCTGGAATGCCGTTCGAAAAGTCTGTGCCATCACACGCAGTGGCTGTGCACCAAAATCGATATGCTGAAATCGCTGGCAGAAAATACCATCCTCATTCAGATGTCGCGAAACGTTGCGATAAAATTCCGTAGTGAATTCTGCCTGGGATTGTGTGACCACCGACTGGGTCGGATTGCTGATAATCAGGTCGTAGCGGTTCTCTGCATCCGCACTGGCTGCCATTGCCAGAGCGATGGGGGTCTGAATCAGTTCGACGCGATCTGATTCGAAGGCGGAGATCGCATTCCGTGGTACAATTTCTTCATGATATAATTTGACGAGGCTGCGATCCGGTTCCAGGCAGGTTACATGCTGTACCGGAAAATCGAGACTGGAATTCACGCCTACGCCGGCACCCAGTCCGAGAAACAGGACATCTGCAGGACGTTCATGCAATACTACGGGAATCACAAAGGGCATCAGTTCGCCGGTGGTATGCGGGCATAAGCCGGCATCGACACTGGTGACAGCGAACGGGAGACCGCTTCTACGAATCTGGAGCTGGTTTTCCCGATAAGACCAGATGGTAAATGTACCATACTGACCTTCCACCTGTGACAGGCAGCGCCCTTCATCCAGGTGAGGCAGCAGTTCTGGTTTCAAACCATAACGCAATCCGGTAAAGGTATTCGTCGAGAACAACAGTTTGGCAGAATGACGAACATCATAGTTATTTTGATAAAACAGACCGGCCACAAGCAGAGCCAGGTTGCAGACCGTTCCAGCGGCCCGCCAGCGTGTCATCGGCATACGGTAGTGTATCAGTCGAACCAGAGCCGCCAGGCAAAGCAGGGTCAGGCTGGTGAGCACGATGATTGTTTTGAGTTCAATCCCTGCCGAACCGATGAGCCAGACACAGCCAAGCATACCAGCCAGCAGACAGGATGGCTGCCAGACAGGCAGAGTGATGGAGGTCATTTTTTCTGCTGCGGAGTAACGTACTCTACTGGAGAGTTTGAGCCACCCACCCCAGCAGATTCCCAACAGGCCAAAGACCGTTGCCGTTAAACCACCACGGATGACTGACAGCAGCAGTGCGTATTCGATATAGGCATTGGCATACAGCATCCAGGAAACCAGTAGCGGGAAGAGTGCCAGGCAGCCGACGCCTGTCAGCGCCATGAACAGGGACAGGCTGGAAGTCTTCTGTACGAGTTTGCCTGGTTTTCGCGCCTGAATGAATGCAAAAGCTACTGAAGTTCCCATTAGAAAACCGGCCCAGATGGTGACTTTCAGATAGACTGAATCCGGGTAAAGCTGAAACAGAATCCGACTGACGGCGACCAGCAGGATGCCGGTTGCCAGACTCATCAGATACGAGCCGACCTGGATTGCAACTGGAATGCGGGCAGGGAGGCCGGCTTGCTTTACAGTGTTGAGACCGGTAAGGGATGGTTGATCGGTCTGAAATGAAACAGGTTTGAACCAGTGCGCATATTCAGGAAGATAGCTCCTGCAGAGTGAAGCAATCCAGGGAATGCTGCAGAAAATCAGAGTTGCGCTGAGCGGGATCAGTAAAGCAGCATTCCAGCCGAATGCGGGAACGAGCCAGTAAGCTGACAGTAACAATGAAATACTGGCACCAGTCAGGAATCGGGCCAGATTTGAATGGAGTGTCGAATGCGAATTGTTTGCATCACTGGCTGGCAATGTTGTAAACCAGAACAGACGGGTTGACCAGAACACGGTCGGCAGAATCAGTGCCATCGCGGAGAGCGTCATCAGACCGGTCAGAAAGATGGCGTTCGTCAGCTGTGAGAGTGTAATCCAGTGCAGAACCTGATTGAGCTGAGACAGTAAAAATGGATAGCAGATCGACCAGAATGAAAATATGATGAGCGTAATGCGGATGCGTTTCGCTTCAGATGTTGTGTTGCTCGTAGTGTCTTCACGGTAGAAGGTGGCCTGCTTTGGTAAGCCGAGCCAGATGCCCATCACAGTGGACAGTCCGATTCCCGTCATGACATCGGGGCTGTCGCTGACCAGATTTTGAAAACGCTGGACACAGGAAAGAACATACAGGCCGCTAATCGATCCCAGCAGAAATGTGATTCCCAATCTCTGTTGTACAAAAAAGTGGGAAAAATGGAGTAGATTTTGGGCGAACGAACGTATCATGGCTTCCTTGCCTGTCGTTATTAAGAAATCAGAATTGCATCTCGACTTAAAGTAGCTTACTCTAAGTCATTTCCCAAACGTCCCTTAGCAGCAAAAAATGCCGGTTGATGCGCAGGGCGGGTTAGTCCGTGTTTTATCGAAAATACGTAAATATATGCAATACCAGTCGTTGTATCACCGTTGAGATCGTATTTGTTCGATAGCTAATGTACACTTCACTAGACAAAAATGCGTAGTGGAGTAAAAATAGGTTGTTCTCCTGATCTGCTTCAGCCCTTTGCCATAGAAATATCTCAGAGTGAAAACTGCTTCGAATTTCCATTCCATTGAGAATCCGATCACCAGTCGAGGGTGTCAGATTGCGCCACTTTCACTTCGGATCATGCTGGCAAGTCTGGTAGTATTCATAGCCGGTTCCGGTGCAAGGCTGCAGGCTGAGACAAATTCGACAGCGGTTTATAAAGCGGCAGCGAATTCGATTACTGTTGATGAGCTGAAATCGCATATTGAATTTCTGGCCAGCGATTCACTGGAAGGTCGCGAAGCAGGTTCACAGGGAGGTCAGGCAGCGGGAACCTATATCCGGGCCTTTCTCCAGAAACATGGGATTCAACCGGGAATGGCTGACGAAGGCTACTTCCAGGAATTTGATGGCGGCTTCCGGAATATCATCGCAGTGATTCCCGGAAATGATCCCGAGTTGAAAAAAGAATATATCGTCATCGGTGCGCACTACGATCATGTGGGATACGGTAAACCCTCCAACAGCCGGGGGGGCGTAGGACAGATCCATAATGGTGCCGATGATAATGCGAGTGGAACTGCAGCATTACTGGAAGTAATTGAAGCGCTGTCTCTGCACAAAGAACTTCCCCGTCGTTCGATACTGTTTGTATTCTGGGATGCAGAAGAAATGGGGCTGCTGGGATCACGACACTGGATGAATTATCCCACCGTTCCTCTGGATAAGGTCGCTCTTTATCTGAATCTCGATATGGTGGGGCGATTAAAAGACAAGCCTCTCACTCTGTTTGGCTCCCGTTCTGCTTATGGTCTGAGGTCCAGTACCGTACGATCCAATGAGCGCGAAACGGATCTCAAAATTGATTTTGATTCTGCCATCCGCCCTGACAGTGACCACTGGCCCTTCTATCAGAAAGGGATTCCCTTCCTGATGTTTCACACAGGCAAGCATGCAGACTATCATCGTCCGGAAGACGACGCTTATAAAATTGATTATCAGGGAGCGCGTAAAAGTGCCCAGTTGTTAACACAACTGGCACTCGACTTCGCATTACAGTCGGAAAAGCCCGAATTCCGAAATGCCAATCAGGATATTCTGGCTGGTGTCGATCAGCAGGCTCGCATTGATAACAGCGATCCTCCGCGGCTGGGAGTGGCCTGGAATGCCGATATTTATTCACAGGGAAAACTGATCCTGACGCAGGTGATGGCCAATACCCCGGCGAAAAAAGCCGGTTTGGAAATCGGCGATGAGATTGTAAAAATTGATGGTAAGTCTCCCATTTCAGACCAGGGTTTTGGAGCCTTGATACAGAATTCGTCCAATCAGATTGTTCTGCAGGTCCGTCGCAAGGGGGAGGACGAACTGCTGGAGTTACCGGTAACACTTTCCGGAAAACCGGTGAAACTGGGGATCCAGTGGGAGACCGACGAAGCCGATCCGAAGGTCATTGTCGTTTCCGATATCGTCGAGTCATCGCCCGCTGATCTCGCAGATCTCAAAATCAATGACCGGATATATGAGGTTTCCGGCAAATCCTTCGAGAGCAGTGATGAGTTCCGCAAACTGGTCAGTGCTCAGAAACTTCCCTTCAGCCTGCTGGTGGAGCGGGAAGGTCGATTGAAGAAAATTGACGTTCAATCGATCAGATGAACTTTCCAGTCGATCATTTGCGGCTGCAGACCGGATTTGCCGAGTTCCTCTTTCAATTTGTCTTCAGGGACAACCCGCGCAGAACGCTTTCGGTAAACGCGCACATGAATCCCGTCTTCATCGCCTGATGCCTGTTTCGCGAGGGTGAGAATTTCCTCCAGTTCTGCCGGACGATATTTGTCTTTGGGCTGTGAGGCGGCTTTGACCAGGTAACTGCGATCGACAATCAGGATGTCCAGGACTTTCAGAGGCAGTTCGGCGAGCGATTTTTCCTGTTTCGGTTCGGGCTGGATCAGTACCGGGATGACTTCGGACTCGCTGGAAGCCATAATCGCCCTTGAGTCATCCTCCGCCGGGGCTGCTGACTTCTCAGCCTCTCCCGGGCCGGAGTTAATACCGGGAGTCAGACCAAAATACTGTCCCAGGATGATACCCAGAGCCAGAATTCCTCCTCCCGCATACATCATTTTTTTGGGTCGTTTACCCATAACTGATTCCCGTTACAAAATGTGCCCGACTGTCTCTGCATTGTAGTGGATTCGTTTTGAGATGGAACAGGCCAATTTCGCAATCATTTCCAGGGAACCGGAATGATTACGGAACTGCTCAGTCAAACAGGGATATAACAGGTTCCACTACTTCCCTGAATTCAGCTCTCCCATGAGCTCAAAGAGTACAGCCAGGATTTTGTCTGAAGCATCCAGTTGAACGCGATTGGTTCCCATCCAGGTTTCGTATCCCCCCAGTTTATGCTGGGCCGGTGTGGGCAGATATCCGTAATAGCCGTTTGCAAGCTCAATTGTGAAGGCATCTTTAAAGGGGGATTTGTCCTTGATTTCCAGGCCGATTTCACAGAAGGTTTCAAAGGGAATGGCAGCGACAGTCAAATCACCGATTTTGAGAGCCTGTAATTTCACTGTCACTTCATCCGGACCTTCGAGCAGGCTTTGCACGCGTGCTGCATAGTTTCGTTCATAGCGATGGTGTTGTGGTGCGTCTTCCGGTTGTGCCAGAACTTTTTTGAAGTACGCCTGCATGGCGGCATCTGGTTTGCGAACCTGCAACGTCAGTTCTGCATTGGCAGAGCCCAGGGGAACCCAGGTCTGATATTTGATATTTTTATATGCTTCCGCAACGCGCTTTGCGACGAGGTCTGCGACTTGTGTCATTTTCTCATAAGCCGCCGATCGTTTTCCAGGTTGACTGAAATTGATATTATTGATGTCGCCGCTGGTCCCATTCGAGAGCATACCTACAAAAGAACCTTCTTCCGGGCTGGCACCGATGAGCGTGCCAATTTTTTCTGAAAAGATGCCGAAGTAGTCTGCCGAGATCTCTCCCTTCTTCACACCGCCGACATAATGCAGCGAGTAGTTAGCCAGCAGTGCCAGCGGTCGGCCATCAAGCGACTGTACGCTGATGAATGAAATTTCGGGATCGATGGGACCAGCCGGTTTGACCAGGGCTGCATTGCCACGGGGTGGATTCATACGAACCTGATCGACGCCACCAAACGGGTTCTTGCAGAAGTCCGGATTGGTGGTGTACCAGCGGCGGTTGAAGACTTCGGAGGGTTCATCAACGCCTCCCCAGCCAATCTGGGCCGGTTCCACTTTTTCCAGCGCGCGTCGGACACAATCCGCGATACGGCGGGAAAGGAAGTCGCGGTATTTGGGGCTACTGGCGCGTGTTGCCGAATGAGTGTGCGTTGCCGCCATCAGAACGTTTTCGGGAGGCAGATCCGTTTCCGCTTTGATAAACGCTCGGGCTGCGTCGTAAACGTCTTCGGTGATTCCCAGGTTGTCACAAATCACAAATGCGATTTTTGTTTCGCCATTATCGAGGACCAGGCAGCGGGCGTGCAGTTCATCGTGCACATTTTCCGCGGGGAAGGGAGCGAAGCCACCCACAATTGCTTCGCCCAGAGGCGGCGTGATATTGCTGGTGGCGGCACCTGCTTTGAGCACCTTTTTATGTGGAGTTTCGGCAGCCTGCGAATGCCCCAGCAGCAGCAGAGTACAGCACAGACTCCCTGCCGCCATCAGTGCCTGTCTTCGAGTGATTGATCCTGTCATCGGTGTACTCCTCGTCTGGTTCATCCGGAAAGTCAATTCATAAGGTCTGCGATTATAAAACTGTAGAGTTTGAAATACAACAATGTCTGTTGATGTGTCGCGTCGTGGAGATCGCATAACTCTTTAATAAGTATGCGATTACGCACACGCAAAGTCTACGGTGCAGGGATTACTCAGCCGCTGCCGCATCGGGAATCGGTAAAAAACTGTCAAAATATATTGTCACCAATGTAAATTATATTTGCCATTGCCGGCAATATAATATATTTTGGTGGCAATGTGACATAGGCTTTCTAAGCAGCGTTCTCAGCCGAATCATTCGATCAGGCTCCGCTTTATCAATTCCAGAATCATATTGAGGTCCATCATGCTGAATTCGAAAAGACTACGTCGTGCGTTTACTCTCATAGAATTGCTGGTGGTCATCGCCATCATCGCGATTCTGATCGCGCTGCTCTTACCAGCGGTTCAACAGGCACGGGAAGCGGCCCGTCGTTCTACCTGTAAGAATAATCTGAAGCAGATCGGACTGGCATTGCATAATTATCATGATGCATTCAATGTGTTCCCGCCGAATTCCAATGGCGCTGATCCCAACCTGCCGAACGGCTTCAGCTGGCGGATGAAAGTGCTGCCTTATATCGATCAGGGGCCTTTATTCAATCAGTTCAATTCCAGTTTACGGATTACCGATCCGGCACATCTGAAACTGTGTCAAAATATCATTCCTGTTTTTCTGTGTCCCAGTGATCCGACTCCCGCGGTGAAAAGAGACTTGCACGTTAACTGGTGTTTTCCGGGCAACGCGACGGGAGCCAGTGGTGCGTTGACTTCTACGAATGTGTGTGACATTTCCGGGAGTACCTACGATACGACGGCTGCTGTCACGACATATGGAGAAGTCTGTGGACTGCATCCGGACAGTGGTCCCGGGGGGATGTTCCGTCGTCGTCAGACATTTGTGATGCGATTTCGCGATCTGACAGATGGCGCTTCAAATGTATTAGCCATTGGTGAAATGTCACCCAGCTATAATCCCTTCAGTGCCTGGGTTCCCAGTGACAGTCCCGTACATACTTCAGCGGCAATCAACAGTTCGTCGTTGTTATGCGGGCCCAGCCCCTGTCAGTACCCGACGATCGGCTGGCCGCAGACGACCGCATCGCAAAGCTTTCATACAGGCGGTGCCCATTTCCTGCTGGCGGATGGCAGTGTTCATTTTCTGAGTGAAAACATGGACCTTACTCTTTATCAGCAACTGGGGCATGCCAGCGATGGATTACCCACGGGCGGATTCAACAAGTAACAGAAGCGCGTATTTCATTTTACTTTGAGAAAGAATACGACATGAATATTCGGTCTGGACTGTTGCTGTTGCTGGTTCTATTTCTCTGTTCAGGCTGTGGTCAACCCGATGACCGACAACCCACTGCCAGGGTCTCGGGAACCATTGCCTTAGACGGACAGCCTCTCACTGCGGGAAACATTATGTTTTTCCCTGATTCAGGAGGCAAACATGCTGTGGGCATGATTGGAACTGACGGCGCATTTCATCTTTCCACCTATGAATCAGGGGATGGTGCCGTTGTGGGGAAGCATAAAGTGGTTATCCAGGTTTCGCATGGCAGTCCCGATGGCACCGCGGTTCCCCAGAAGACACCCCAGATACCGGTCAAATTTACTCAGCGTGGAACGACGACTTTGACTGCAGAGGTGAAAGCAGAGGGAGAGAACAATGTAAATCTGAATATAATGCCCTGATATTCCTGTTGATTCACGTCAGGCCAAATCAGTCTTGCAGCAGATTTCCAAAGCCCGCATACTTCGCAGAGACCTTTTTCCCTCTGATCTCAAAGAAGTTGATGCGATGCAACTGGAACTGACCGAAAAAACAAAACTGGAAGCGCCCCCTGATCAGATTCACGACTGGTTAAGCGATCTGGAAAACTGGCCGAAGATCAATGATAAGATTCGGTCGATTACCGTTGAAGGCGATAAATGTATTGGGGAGCTGGTTTTTAAAGGGAAGACCATCGATTTTGCCGGCATGGTTCCCGAAGACAATGATCCCCTGAAAGTGACCTGTAACATTGTCGTACAGACAAACTCCGAGAAGGATCAGACAGAGCATCTGACGGTCGTCTACGAGATTGTGCCTCAAGGCAGATATACGAAAGTGATCGAGCGGGTGATCTTTGAACGGTCCATTCCTTTCTGGGGCTGGCTGCTGGTCAAGTTCATCATGCTGATCGGCAAGCCAACCGGATCTACACACCTGGAGCGAATTAAAGAGCACATCACTGCAGAAAATGAGGGTGGTTGAAAACGTTCTCTTCAGTGTACCACAGACTATTTTTTCTCTTTCAAAACGAATTCGCCGTAATAGCCGATGTTCGATTTGTATTTTCCGTTGAGCATGTTGCCTTTCATCGAGCCGATCCACTGATACTGATGACCGCGAATGACGGCGTCGCCTGTCAGGTTGAGCTGATTGCCCATCGGCTTCGATTGAAACGTTGCCTCATATTGAAAAGGATCTCCTTTAAACAGACCGGTAAAGGTGGCTTTCCATTTTCCACTGTCATCTGATGTCGCCACACACTTCAATGGACCGGTGGTATTATACTTGCGATTATTCCATTTCCCTTCCCAGGTCCGTGTCTCACCTGCCTGCAGACAGGAACTTTTCATGATCGCAATCGCAAAAATCGCCAGCAGGATACAGCGTGCCATGTTCGTTACCCCTTTCGATCAGACTGGTTTCTCAAGGGAACTTTAGTGAAAGGTCCCGGTGTTCAGACAGGGGTTCGTTAAACGAACTGAACTTGCGACATATTCGCTATTGCAAACACGGTAGCATCGACAGATGAAATGATCAGCAACACCGTATCATCCTGTGATGATACAGGTTAAAGCATTTCGATTTATTTTCTGCAAGAGTCGTTTGGGGGATTAAATATAGTATTCAATCACATGTTCTTCTTCGACCGAGATGCGGTAATCGTGTCCGGGTGAGACGAGAGCCGCATCATCCAGCAGCAGCTGCGCCACGCGCATCGCCTGCCCGCGCAGTTCGGGGACCGCCGTTGTTTCCCAGAGCGTGCCTTTCATCAGCGGTCCAATGGCGAACAGAAATTCGGAGGGGCTGCCTTCCTCGTCGATCGTAGCGAAGTCCGCTCCGACATCGATGCCCATATCCAGTTCATCCGGTCGGATCAGACCGCGCTGCAGCAGATTCTGAAACAGGGGGACAGTGGTATCTGAAAAGCCGGAGTTAGGCCCCGTGCAGTTAATCACCAGTCCGCCTTTCACCTGTTGAAATTCACCCGCCCGATTCAGGACGTTCACGCAAACGCGATCTCCGTCTGCTTCCAGTCCGGTGATGCGGCCGCGAACGACGCTCAGTCGACCTTCCGTAATTGCTTCTGTCACGCGCTGGTGAATGGGCTGGGCGATCCGGTGTCGGATAACGTTCCAGCGTGCCGCATACTTTTTGAGGAACTCCTGCTTTTCCGCGAGCTCAAACTTCTGCCAGATCTTCTGGGTATGCGGTCGCAGTCGATCCACGACGATGCCCGGGTTTTCACCAATCCGCTGCAGCTGGCGACAATGTTTTTCGAGCAGCTGGACCAGATTTTCCAATCCCAGATTTTCGGGTTCTTCCGGGAGAAAGTCAGGATACTCAATGCCACGAAAATGGGCCTGGGGGATCATGCCGTTATGAGAAATGGCAATCAGATTACCCTGCCAGTTCTGTTCGCTGAGAGTCAGGAAGACGTCAATCATGGAGAGTCCCGTTCCCATGACAATGATGTTTTCAGAGGGATCGGGAATGTGTTCCATCCAGTTGCCCCAGGGCTCGGCACAATAACCCGGATGAGAGAATGCATCTTCCGCCAGTGGACAGGGGGGCTGATTACCCGTCGCCAGCAGAACGCGGTCGGCATCAATCATCGAACCATCTTTGAGTGTAATTTCTGCTGTGCCCTCAAAATTGAATTCGATGTCGACGGCTTCCTGTTCGATCACCTGGATTTCTGCGGGATGATGTCGGTCAATTGGCTGCATGTAAGTGGCAAGGATGCTGCGCAGATAATCTCCATAAATGCGGCGCGGAACATAGGTTTCGCGGAGCTGGGGATCGGGCAGATCGCTGTAGTCAACCCGCGTGCGGAGCCAGTCCAGAAAGTGATTGGCATGATCGGGGACGGCGGACATGTTTCGTGCGGCGACATTCAGCAGATGCTCTTCGCGGCGTGTTCCATAAGCGACGCCACGACCGAGTGGATACTTATCGTTAATCAGTTGAATGCAGAGCGGGCTGCTGCTTAAGCGGGCCAGATTGACCGCCGCCATCGTTCCACTGAAACCACCTCCAATAATCGCCACTTTCTTCATGGGCCTCTGGTCCTTTCACAGTCAACTCGGGGTACCGGAATGATTGCACAGCCAACGGAGATTCCCGCTGTTTCGAAGTAATTCAAAACGGCTTCAGGAAGTGCATCAATTGTACCCGGCGGAGAACACGAGTAACAGGCAGCAGGCATTGTTCCCCGGGTTTGCTGGAAAAGCGGCGATGTCGTTCCGTGTTTCTACTTGACGATAGGTGTCTTTTTTCCCTGATTATCGATAGCGACGTAGGTGAAGGCAGCTTCGGTGACTTTGAAGCAGGGACAGTTTGATTCTTCATGCCGTAAGACGGGTTCGACCCAGACCTCGAGTTGCAGTGTGACCGAAGTCGTGCCGATCCGTTCCACGGTTCCATAGCAGCAGACAACATCTCCGACTTTGACCGGTCGAATGAATTTCATCGACTCCACAGCGATCGTCACCGTGCGGGTGCCGGAAACCTCTTTGGAAAGAATGCCGCCGGCGATATCCATCTGCGACATGATCCAGCCGCCGAAAATGTCCCCGTTGGCATTCGTGTCTGCCGGCATCGCCAGCGTTCTTAAAATCAGTTTGCCGTCCGGCAGCTCACAGATTTCTTCCATAGTGCAACGATCCTGTATCACAGCGTATTATTATGTTCCTCGAACACATCAGTACTTCGGCGGGTGACTGTTAATGAACGTGTGGTGGTCGTCCATTATTTTTCGCCACGTGGCCTCCCCAGACCAGCAGATTTTTACTGCAGTCATCCCGGTGGATGAGTACTTCGATCAGAGCCGGTCCGTCGTGTGCCGTCGCCTGTCGGATGGCTTCATCCAGTTCGCCTTCCGTACGGGCCTTGCAACTGAAGCCATTGCCGTCTTCTGCATTGAAGACATGCACCAGCTCCGCGTAGTTCCAGTTCTTAATCGTATTATAGGGGCCGTCATGAATTTCGACTTCAATGGTGTAGCCGCCGTTATTGATCAGGAAGATGATTGGTTTGAGACCGTAGCGAATGATGGTGGAGACTTCCTGAGCCGTCAACTGGAACGAGCCGTCGCCGATCAAAGCAATCGGCCGTCGATCCGGCGCTCCGACACTGTAGCCCAGAGTGGCACCTACCGACCAGCCGATCGAACCGTACTGCATCTGCACTTCGAAGCGTGCTCCTTCCGGCAGATCCAGCTGCATGCCATTGAACCAGGAGTCACCCGTTTCGGCGATGACTGCGGAATCGGGGCCCAGCATCTGTTGAATGCGTGAGAACAGCTGGCGGGTGGAAAGTTCTGTTTCGGGAGCACCTGGCCTCAGAGGAGTGGCTTCTTCTTTGATTCGATTATAGGCGATCATGGAACCGTCGTTCGGTTTCAATTTTGTTGCCAGCAGTTCCAGGAATTCGGTGAGTTTCACATTGCTGAAAGTCTGATTGGGAAAAACGACGCTGTTCGGGCGGGCCTGAATGACTTTGGCCGGATTGATGAGAGCCGCATGTCCTGTGGTGGTGTAGTCGGTAAACGTACCACCTGCGAACAGGCAGAGATCAGACGAATCTACAATCTCACCACAGCCGGGCGTTCCCACCGGGCCCCAGTAGATCCCCATGTAGTGTGGATGTTGTTCACAGAAGAAGCCTTTTGCATTGGGCATACTGGCGATGGCGTAACCACTGGCATCGGCCAGTTTCCGAAAATTAGCCTCCGCACCAAACGAGCGGAGTTTCACACCTGCGACCAGAACCGGTTTTGTTGCTGCATTCAGCAGCTCGACAGCGCGATCGACGGCGGCGTTCAGCGACAGCGGATCACTGGCGGTCGGACCGCCGAACGAACGGACGTTCGGAGTGGAGGTTACTGCATCGGCGATATTACAGGCAATTTCAAGATAGACGGGTTTGCGAAAACGGAGCGCCGTCTGTATGGCATGATCAATCTGCGTCGGTGCTTCGCGGGGATCGTGGATCGTCACTGCTTCCGCGGTCACCTTGGAAAAGATGTCGCGCTGATAATCATAATCCAGCAGACCCAGCGTGTGGTGCAGCATTTCGAACTCGGCTTCCGAGTTGGTATTCGGACCACCCGAAACGGCAATCATCGGCAGGTCTTCTGCATACGCGCCCGCAACCGCATTGAGCAGGCTCAAACCGCCGACACTGTAAGTCACGAAGACCGCGCTGGCGCCGCCGGTGGCGCGACAGTATCCGTCGGCAGCATAACCGGCGTTCAATTCATTACAGCAGGAAATCATCTGCAGGTTTTTGTTTTCCAGCAGCTTGTCGAGCAGTACCAGGTTGTAATCTCCCGGGACTGCGAAATAGTGTTTCAGACCAATTTCTTCCAGACGGGAAGCCAGATACGAACCGACGGTAGTGCTGTTATCAGACATCAAAGTTCCTTCTATAGATTAAGTGCAATTCATCCTGATGTGTGCTGAGCCGGAAATTTAATATTCAGGATGCCACATGGTTTCTTCAATTCGCTGGTCGATTTCGGCGTCCGTCATTGAGTCGGCGACTCCGTCTGCGATGGCAGCCAGCGCAACCGCATGACCAATTTTACGACTGACATCACGAATGATTTTCAACGAGGGGAGCAGGGAAGCGGTCCGGTCTTTGAGCGCGGGAGATGTTTCTTTCAAGGCTTCCGCAGCAGCGATAAACATGGAATCGGTAACGCGTCGTGCCCGCGAAGCGAGGATGCCCAGACCCATTGCCGGGAAGATATAGCTGTTATTGCATTGTGCGATGACGTGTGTCACGCCGTTATGATCAACGGGATCGAACGGGCTGCCGGTGGCAATCACAGCTTTACCCTTCGTCCATTCCAGCAGATCTGCAGGCGTGGCTTCTGCCCGGGAAGTCGGGTTAGAAAGTGGAAAGATGACCGGGTGTTCGACGTGCGATGCCATTTCGCGAATGATGGATTCTGTGAAGGCACCCGCCTGTCCAGTCGCGCCGATCAGTACGCCTGGTTTTGCATTGCGAACCACATCCGCAAACGAGACGGCTCCCGTTGTATCACAGTCCCAGCTCTTCAGATTTTCTGAAGGCTGTGCCAGCTGCTGATGCAGTTCGTCCAGATCGGTGCGTCCGGCGTGCAGCAGTCCGTCCTTGTCAATCACATAAAAATGGGAGCGGGCCTCGGGTTCGCTCATGCCGCCTGACATCATGGTCTGTTTCAACTGCAGGCAGATGCCGACCCCGGCCGAGCCGGCACCCAGCATCACAATATTCTGGTCTTTTAATTCTCCGCCCCCGGCAGCGATGGCAGCGAGAATCGTTCCCGTGGTGACGGCGGCGGTCCCTTGTATGTCGTCATTGAAGGTGCACAGGTCGTCCCGGTATCGATCGAGAATCCGCTCGGCGTCGACCGAGGCGAAATCTTCCCACTGCAGCAGTACATTCGGGAAACGTTTTTTGACTGCGGTGACGAACAGGTCGATGAATTTGTCGTACTCTTCCCCTTTGATACGATTCTCACGCCAGCCGATGTAGCGGGGATCGTCGAGGCGTTCCTGATTATTGGTTCCCAGATCCAGGACGATGGGGAGCGTTTTCTCGGGGGCCACTCCGCCACACAGTGTGTACAGAGAGAGTTTGCCGATGGGAATGCCCATGCCGCCGACCCCCTGGTCGCCCAGACCCAGAATTCGCTCGCCGTCTGTGACGACAATCACATCAATGTCCCGCTCGATGTTTTCCAGAATCGCGTCCATGGAATCGCGTTCGGGGTAGGAAATGAAGATACCACGGGGGCGACGATAAATATGGCTGAATCGTTCACATGCCAGACCGACAATCGGCGTATAGACGATGGGCATCATCTCGGTGATGTGTCCCAGCATCAGGCGATAAAACAGCGTTTCGTTTTCGTCCTGGAGCTGTCTGAGATAAATGTGTTTGTTTATCGGTTCGTTGAAGTCGCAAAAGGCTTCGTAAGCGCGTTCGACCTGTTCTTCCAGTGTATCGACATGCGGAGGCAGGAGCCCGAGCAGTCCGTGCCTGATTCGTTCCTCAGTCGTAAAAGCGGTCCCTTTATTCAACAGGGGGTCTTCCACCAGCAGGGTGCCGCGCTTCTCGATCGAAAATTCTTCTGTCGTACGTCCTGTGTTCATGTCAAATACTGTCCCGATGTGAAGAGTCGTGGGTGAGGAAGTGATACGGCAGCCTGATCCAACAGGGGCTTCCTGTATCAGGCATAGAATAGTAGAAAAGTGGTGAGTCTGTCGATGTTACTCTTAAGAAACTGGACGGATTCCTGTAAGCTGGAGTTTGAGCTGTGAAGTCTGTCTGATGATTTGCCGGGAAACATCGGAAGTTGGTGATGCACGACTTGCAACTCACTTTCAGATTTCGTACATATCAGCACCGTGTGATTGATCTGCACGCAGGTTGCAGAAACAGGTCTTCACCGTTTATTCATGTATCTGGAAAACTCCGTTTATGTCTCGTCATTTTAATATCGCTCTGGTGCAGGTCTCGCTGAACGGCACCCCCGATGAGAATCTCATCAAGTGCCTCGACTGGGTCCGCACTGCCGCCGGTGAAGGGGGGCAGGTGATCTGTCTGCCCGAGCTCTACAGCTCGTTTTATTTCTGTCAGAAAGAGACGACAAAGTATTTTGAGTTCGCTGAGCCGCTGTATGACAAGTCGTTCATCGCGTTCAGTAAGCTGGCGGAAGAACTCGGCGTAGTCATTATTGTCCCGTTTTTCGAGAAACGGACCGAAGGCCTGTATCATAACAGCGCTTACGTGATTGACGCAGACGGCAGTGAAGCAGGCCTGTATCGCAAGATGCATATTCCCGATGACCCTTGTTTCTACGAGAAGTTTTATTTCACGCCCGGGGATCTGGGTTTCAAAGCCATTCAGACCCGCTTCGGGAAAATCGGCACCCTGATCTGCTGGGACCAGTGGTTCCCCGAAGGTGCCCGGATCACCGCGTTAAGCGGCGCGAATGTATTGATCTACCCGACCGCCATCGGCTGGCACCCCCACGAAAAAGAAGAGTATGGCGTCAAGCAGCACGACTCCTGGATGACGATTCAGCGGAGCCATGCTATTGCCAACGGCACCTTTGTCGCAGCCGTCAACCGGGTTGGATTTGAACAGCCTGAACCCGAACAGCCGGGACTGGAATTCTGGGGCGCTTCGTTTATTTGTGGTCCACAGGGAGAAATCATTGCCCAGGCTTCACACGACCAGGAAGAGATTCTGATCGCCGAGGTCAACCTGGATGCGATGGCCGAAGTCCGGCAGAACTGGCCCTTCCTCCGCGACCGCCGGATTGACGCGTATGGCAACATCCTGAAACTCTATCATGACGATTCCACGCCATGAGCGAAATCACACGTAGGCTGCCTGCAGAGTGGGAAACGCACCAGGCAACACTCCTCTGTTTTCCGCATAACGGCAATGACTGGCCGGGCAAGTACGAGGTCATCAAGTGGGCGTTTGTGGAAATCATTCGCAGGGTGGCGGAGTATGAGCGCGTTCTGCTCGTTGTGAAAGATGAGGAACTGCAGCAGAAGGTCGATGCCATGCTGCAGCAGGCGCACGCCAATACGAAGCAGGTCAAATATATCCTGCAAAATACGAACCGCAGCTGGATGCGCGATTCGGGGCCGATCGTCGTGCAGCGAAGTGACGGCAAACGGGAAGCGTTGCAGTTCCGCTTCAACGGTTGGGCCAAGTATCCCAACCATCGCCTCGACTGGCAGGTCCCCTCCGCAGTAGCGAAATCGCTCAAGGTTCCTGTGACGGAGGTCTGCTACCAGGGACGCCCGGTGGTTCTGGAAGGGGGCGCCATCGAAGTCAATGGACGAGGCACCCTGATTACGACTGAAGAATGTCTGCTTGACCAGAAAACCCAGGTTCGTAATCCCGGTTTCACGAAAGAAGATTACGCGGCAATTTTTCATGAATACCTGGGCGTCACGAATGTGATCTGGCTGGGGGACGGCATTGAAGGGGATGACACGCACGGACACGTGGATGACATCTGCCGGTTCGTGAATCCGACGACTGTCGTCGCCTGTGTGGAGGCGAACACCAGAGATGTCAATCATCGTCGCCTGGCACAGAATCGGGAGCGTTTGAAAAACGCACGTCTCGAAGACGGCAGCAAACTCAAAGTAGTAGAAATGCCGATGCCGGCACGACTTGACTTCGAAGATTTACGTTTACCTGCCAGCTACGTCAATTTTCTGGTGACGAATGGCTGTGTACTGGTGCCGACGTTCAACGATCCGAACGACGCGATCGCATGGGGCATTCTGAGTGAGCTGTTTAGTGATCGCCGTGTCATCGGCATTCACGCAGTCGATCTGGTCTGGGGACTGGGAACGCTGCATTGTCTGAGCCATGAGATTGCGGCTGCAGCGAAATAATCTTAAATCCCGCCTGGCCCCTCAGGATTCGATTGAGTCTGGTCCCCACCACAGGTATCATAATTAATATTGTTTAATTATCCGCCGGTCGCCGTTTCTGCAGCGACATTTGAATCCTGCCCGCACTCCTGCTGTCGAGGTCTTCCATGATGAAATGCCTGCTGCTTTCACTGTTCGCTTTTACTGCCACGCTGCATACCACACTGCTTGTGTATGCCGTTGAAGATCTGACCGTTCTGCCTTCCTTGAGTGGTGAAGCGGCCGAGTCCGGCCTGGTTTATCAGGCTCTGCAAAAACGGGCGCATGCAGCCTTCGCCAAGCGGAAAGAAGTCTACGAAAACATCAAAACGCCTGAAGACTGTGAAGCTTACCAGAAGCGGATGAAAGAATTTTTTCAGACTCAGATCGGCGGGTTTCCTGAACGGACCCCGCTGAATCCCCGTGTGATCGGAAAATTGAAGGGGGATGGGTTTCGGGTCGAGAATGTAATTTATGAAAGCTGGCCCGGACATCATGTGACCGCCAACCTGTATCTGCCTGCTACGCCGCCCCCTTATCCGGGTGTGCTGGTTCCCTGCGGACACAGCCATAACGGAAAAGCCTCTGCGGCTTACCAGCGGGCCTGTATTCTGCTGGCAAAGAACGGGATGGCAGCGCTGTGTTACGATCCGATCGGGCAGGGTGAGCGGTACCAGGTACTGTCTGAGCAACCTAACGAATTCTTTAAAGGAGGGAGCCGCTATCGTCCCCCTCATCCGCAGGTGCAGTACTACTGCACGGCAGAGCATACGCTGATGACGGTGAGTGCGATTCCGCTGGGCAGTAACTCAGCCCGCTACCGGATCTGGGACGGCATGCGAAGCATTGACTACCTGATCAGTCGCCCGGAAATCGATGCCAGCCGCATCGGCTGTACGGGGAACTCGGGTGGCGGAACACTGACGAGTTACATCATGGCACTGGACGATCGGGTACAGGTTGCTGCTCCTGTCTGTTACTCAACCATGTATCGTTACCTGATCGACTTTAACGGTCCGCAGGACGGCGAACAGAACATCTTCGGTCAACTGGCGTACGGCATGGACATCGCCGACTACACGTTGATGCGGGCTCCCAAACCGACGCTGATCTGCGCCGGCACACATGACTCCACTTTTAAAATTGATGGTACCTGGGAACTGTTCCGCGAAGCCAAACGGTTCTACACACGCATGGGCTATGCGGAACGGGTAGATATCATCGAAGCAGACGCCCCGCACGGATTCACTATCAAGCTGCGGGAAGGTTCGGCACGCTGGATGAACCGCTGGCTGATGCACAAGGAAAACGCGATCTTTGAGGACGAGGATCAACCGGTCTTTACGGATGAAGAGCTGCAGTGTTCACAATCAGGGCAGATCCTGCTCGACGCGGGCGAACGTTCGCTGTTTGAAATCAACGATGGTCTGAATCAGCAACTGGCGCAGGAACGAGCTGAACTCTGGAGCAGTGGTGACCTCGGCACCCTGCGAGATCAGGTGCGTGAAGTGAGCGGAATTAAGCGACTGGCAAACATTCCCCGTCCGGAATCCAAAACAGTCAGCTCCATTGAGCGACCAGGGTACAAGATCACTAAGCTGATCCTGAAGCCAGACCACGGCGTGCCTCTGCCGGCACTACTGTTTGAACCGGAGGCGCCCTCTGGAAAACGGACTCTCTATCTGCATGGGGAAGGCAAGCAGGTGGATGCAGTACCTGGGGGGCCGATAGAAGAGCGGGTCAAACAGGGCGAGACGGTACTGGCGGTGGATATTCGCGCGATCGGAGAGACTTCCCGAAAGAACAACCGTAAAATCGGCTGGTCGCATGGGCTCCTGGGACCCAACTATCACGAATGGGCGGTGGCTTTTCTGTTAGGGGAATCGATGGTCAAACTGCGGGCCGAAGACGTTCTGGTCGCCACCCGGTTCCTGTCGGAATATCAGTCTCAGGAGAAACCTCAACAGGTAGAGCTGGTCGCGATTGGAGAAACCGCGATCCCGGCTCTGCATGCAGCTGCCCTGGAACCCGAGCTGTTTTCAGAGATCAAGCTGAGCCGGATGATTTCATCCTGGGGGGAAGTCGTCAAGACTCCCGAAACCCAGAATCAATTGATCAATACGGTGCATGGATCGCTCAAGGTCTACGATCTGCCGAACCTGATCACACTGACTGGAAAAGAACGGGTGAAGGTCTCCCACCCGGCTGACGTCAAAGCGGGGCTGGCAACGAGTAAGCCCTGAACTGAACAGGCATTTCTAAACAAGTTTAAACAGTTCGTTCTTCGATGAACCACGCTGGACAAAGCCTGCTGCGCCCTTAATAATGACAGTTCTGGACTTTATTTACGTCATATCATCCCCGCCCGCATGCGCGGCGGTTTGTGCTCGACAGGAGACATTAAATGCAATCATTAACCCGACGGATGGCGCTGAAACTGTTTGCCCTGGGGACGACTTTTTTCGGTCTGAAGAAATCGAAGACACTGACAGCAGCGGAGGCAGGCAACGATGCTGCCGTGATCGGCCGCTGGAAAAATACACATGACCGGGTCTGGCTGGGAGAAGAGTTCTGGGCCAATCCGATGGAAGACTGGCGGATCGTTGACGGAGCCGCAGAGTGCATGTCGACCGGCGGTAGCCGCAATATTCAATTATTGATGCATCAGCTGACCAATCCCCAGGCAGCTTTCACGATGTCGGTTCATGCCAGCCAGGTTGAAGTCAAACAGCAGGATGGCGGCGTCGGTTTTCGCATTGGTGTGAAGAGTGATATAAACGAATACCGCAGCAACTGTTTTGCGAAGAGCGGAATCAAAGCCGGTATCCTGAATGGGAAACTGATCCTGGGGAATAAGGAACAGAAGCTCAAACAGCCGGTCAATCTGAAAGACTGTGTCTTGACCGTTGCTGGTAAACCCGAGGGGGAAAAGTATTCATTAACGCTGATGGTCAGCGGTTCTGAATCGGACAAGCCACTCGATACGATTTCGCATACGTTCCCGCTGCAAGCTGTGCTGGGCAACGTGGCGGTGGTCAGCAATTTTGATCCCCGATTCAACCGAAAGATCGGTGCCCGCTATCGGTTCAGCGACTGGACCGTGACAGGTGATGCGTTTTCGGTTTCCGTCGATCACAAATTTGGTCCCATCTTATGGTCGCAGTATTCACTCAGTGATTCGCGCAGTGACGATGGTTTCGTGATGAAGATGACTGCTCTGACAGGTCCCCTGGGTGAGCAGGATAACAAAGAAGTGAAACTGTTCATCAAGAAGGGGAACGAATGGAAACCGGCGGGATCGGCTCAACTGGATACGGATGCCTGGACAGCCACCTTTCGGGTTCCCAACTGGAACGAAAAAGAGGATACGCCTTTCAAACTGGTCTATCAGGAACAACTGAAGGATGGCACCGAGATCAATGCAGATCGAACGGGTATCATTCGCGCCAATCCTGTCGGACGTCCGCTCAAACTGGGCGCACTGACCTGCCAGAAAGATTACGGGTTCCCGTATGAGCCGGTGGCAAACAATCTGCTGAAGGTCGATCCGGATCTGCTCTATTTTTCAGGCGATCAGCTGTATGAAGATCACGGCGGCTTTGGTCTGATCCGTGAACCTGCGGAGCCGGCGATTCTGAATTATCTGCGTAAATTCTATATGCATGGCTGGGCGTTTGGGGAAGCGATGCGGGACCGTCCTGTCATCTGTCTGCCCGACGATCATGACGTCTTCCAGGGAAATATCTGGGGGGAAGGCGGGATGAAAATGAAGGAAGGCACCACGTCTTCCAATGGCGGTTATCGGGAACCGGCGCGGATGGTGAATGTCGTTCACAAAACGTGTACCGCCCATCATCCCGATTACGCCGACCCGACTCCCTGCAAGCAGAATATCAGCGTCTACTACGGTGATATGGTCTATGGCGGCGTAGGGTTTGCCATCATTGCCGACCGTCAGTTCAAGAGCGGTCCCGAGCATGTTGACACGGGCAGCGGCCGGGCCGACCATGTGACAGATGCCAACTTCGATACAGCGAAACTCGATAAACCTGGACTGCAGCTGCTGGGCGAGCGTCAGGAAAAATTCCTGGAACGCTGGTGCGAAGACTGGCGGGCACACAACATCAAGGTGCTGTTCAGCCAGACCGTGTTTGCCGGCGTTGCCACTCATCATGGCGGTTATGACGGTTACCTCAAAGCCGACCTGGATTGTGGCAGCTGGCCTCAGACTGCGCGGAATCGAACGGTCAAAATCATTCGCAAGGGGATGCCGTTACATGTGAACGGCGATCAGCATCTGACCACCCTATCCCAGTACGGAGCCGACGAACAGCGGGACAGCTGCTGGGCGTTCTGTACGCCGGCGATCTCAGCTGGTTACCCTCGCTGGTGGCGACCTGATGAACTGGAAATGCCTCACAAAAACCGTCCCAAACATGGACTGGCAGATACAGGCGAATTTATCGATGGCTTCGGTAATAAAGTGTATGTGTATGCCGTCGGTAATCCGGAACCAGCTTCTGAAAAGAACCGCTACGATCTGGCGCATCAGAAGGGGAGCGGATTTGGTCTGGTTTTGATCGATCCGGAAAAGAAGACCTACACAATCAACAGCTACCGCTTCCTGGTGGATGCAACGGACGGGAAAGAATCCAATCAGTTCCCCGGCTGGCCTGTGACGATTCACCAGAAAGAAAATGGTGGCGACAACCTGCTGCAGTAATTTGATTCTACTTGTTTGACTTCTCTTATTAACCCGCCGGTGTCAGGAGACGGAGCGATGTGGAAATGCTTTCTGGTAACAGCTGCGCTATTGGTTCAATTCACGACCGAGTCTCATGCTCAGACGCGTGAAGAAAAAGTTAAACAGGATCGTGCCCATGTCGAATCGACAGGGTACTGGATCTACAACGATCTGGAGCAGGGCTTTCAGGCAGCAAAAGAGTCGAATAAACCGCTACTGGTTGTGCTGCGCTGCATTCCCTGTGAGGAGTGTGTGAAGCTGGATGAACAGCTGATGGAACAGGATCAGAACTTGAAGCCATTAATGGATCAGTTCGTGCGTGTGCGGCTGATTTCCACCAACGGACTGGATCTATCCCTGTTTCAGTATGACTACGATCAGTCGTTTGCTGTCTTCATGCTGAATCCTGACCGGACGATCTACGGGCGGTTTGGAACCCGTTCTCACCGTACGATGTGGACCGAAGACGTTTCGATTACCGGTCTGCGCAAAGCGATTGCAGGAGCGTTGGAGCTCCACCAGAACTACGCGACGACGAAGGCTTCGCTTAAGGGGAAACAGGGAACGAAACCACTGGTCACATCGCCGGAAAAGTTTCCCCTGCTGGCGGGCAAATATAATTCGCGTATTAACGAGAAGCAGAATATTGTGAAAAGCTGCATCCACTGTCACCAGATTGGTGATGCGCAGCGCGATTATTACCTCCGCGATCACAGGCCATTGCCCGATCAGATTCTGTTTTCGTATCCGCATCCTAAAATCCTGGGACTGATTCTTGATCCGCAGGAGAAAGCCACCGTGCAGGAAGTCACTGACGACTCCATCGCTGCGCGGGCCGGGTTTAAACCGGGGGATCAGATTATCTCACTGGAAGGTCAGCCTCTGCTTTCGATTGCCGACGTGCAGTGGGTGCTACAGCATGCGAAAGAGACCGATCAACTGGCGGCTCGCGTGAACCGCGGTGGTCAGGAACTTGATCTGACGGTTTCACTTCCTAAAGACTGGAGGCGCAAGGATGATCTTTCCTGGCGCGTGAGCAGCTGGCCTTTACGACGGATGGTACTGGGAGGAGCCGTCCTGGAAGAAGCGACTCGCGAGGAACGCAAACAGATCGGGCTGACGATGGCGGCCCCCGATATGACGCTGCGGATCAAGCATCTGGGGCAGTACGGCGCCCATGCTGCAGCGAAGAAGGCGGGTTTCCGAAAAGGGGATCTGATCCTTTCCTACAACGGCAGAAAAGATCTGAAGCGAGAGACCGACCTGCTGGCGTATGGTGTGAATGAATTGAAACCAGGCGAATCGGTTCCGGTCACGGTTCTACGCGACGGGAAACGATTAGGCCTGTTTCTACCCCGCCAGGACTAGACTGTGTCTAGTTTTACTGTAGCGTCTCCAGGTCCTTTTGGAACTAGTATATTAGATTGAAAGACGCTATGGTTAAATGTGATGCGCTCTAACTCCCCAATTCAACTCGCCTGGCTGTTCAGCGCCAGGTGAGTGTTTTGGTCTGGTGGTTCCAGGCGTGATCTTTGATGTTGGTACGCGTTGTCAGTGTGACGCCGGTCGGCGTGAGCTGCGCTACGGTCCAGCCTGTCGTGGACTGATCGGGGTTGCCCACATAGGATGTGGCCGGCGTGTTGATAATGTGAATGCCTTTATGCTCGGCATTGCTGCGATGGTGAATGTGTCCGTGGATATAGGCCTTCACCTGTGATCGTGCAGCGAGCAGTTCCCAGAGTTCTTCCGAATCGGTCAGTCCGCCGGGGAAATGTGCCGGGTCGCCGCCGAGCCGCGGGTTGTGATGCGTGAAGATGATGGCCGGTTTGTCAGTGTGGGCGTCAAGTGCATTGGCCAGCCAGGTACGCTGCTCTTTCCCCAGGGTGCCCTGGGTGACCATGGTTTTCTGCAGGGAATCGAGCAGGAAGAAGTTAGCGTACTTTGTCTGCACTACGGAGATATGACGTGATTTTACAGGCGGAGCAGACGGTTTCTGTTCCTGCATGACTTCATAGAAGACATCGCGATTATCGTGGTTCCCGAGTGTCAGATGCATATCGATTTTTGCGTCCTGCAATGGCTGAATCAGTCGGGCGAAATGTCGGTAGTCGCCGGGCTGACCGTCGCGTAATGCCAGATCACCGTTAATCAGCACACACGCTGGTTTTTGAGGCAGTTCTACCAGCTCTGTGACGACCTCCCGCAGATGGGTGGGGACGGGAGATTTGGGGGGATGTTTTTCGCCGATGTGCGTATCGTTCAGCAGATAGACGATGTCCATTTGCTGAGAGCTTTGTTCCTTCGCCAGCAGCCCAGTTGAGCAGGTGACGAAACCCGCGCCTAACGTGAAGAGGAACTGACGTCGATTTTGTGCGGGGAGATGTACGGGCATGGCAGGGCTCTCTTAATGGGAGTGTGTTGTGCAGGATGATTTCAGTAATGTGTCATTCTTATCGTAAACGACGCGTGGACGATACGAAACCAAAACTTGAATTATTTTTGGGTGAGTGTGGGTAAGGAGTCCAGCAGGTGTAATGATTCCCGTCCCATGCGTTCGCAGATTCCCAGTGCTTCTGAGAATGGGATATCCAGTCTCTCAACGCGATCGGGGGACATGAAGACGACCCAGCCGGACCAGGGATCGGGGGAGCCGGGCAGATAGACGGAGACGAGTTTGTCGTCGGTGCGTTCGGCTTCGAAGGCGATCCGGGTCATGTCATCCAGGCGGACGAGGATGGGCAGCATTTCCGGTTTATTGTGATCGCCGCCGATGCTGCCTTTCAGCTGTTCGCGGTAGATGGCATAACGGGGGAAGAGCAGGATCAGATTCCGCTCGACAAATCGGGACAGGCTTCTGCCGATCGACCAGCGGGCTACCAGGCCAGCGGCAAAACACATCAACAATACGATCCCCAATGAGAGGCCAATCAGCATGGCGATGCCCGCTGGGGTTTTGACGGGAATATAATCCGAGAGGAATGTGGCGATGGAGAGCACGATGGGCACGATCTGCCCGACGAGTGCGCCGATCACGATTAATGGTAGCAGAAAAATCAGCCCCCCGATCGCGGTGGTTTTCAGAAAGCCGAAACTTTTTTTAACGTGCTGTGACATGAACGAACATCTTTGCTGCAAAAAATAATGAAGTGTTTAGGGATTGATGGCCTGTGCCTCTGGCGTCAGTGTTTTTACCAGAGCATCGCGACGCGTCTGGAGTTCCGTGAGTTTCTCTGGTTGAGATTGCATCAGGTTCTGTTTCTCGTGTGGATCGGTTTTGAGATCGAACAGAAACTCTTCGCCGTTCGCATCCTCGATATATTTCCAGTTGCCTTGCCTTAATGCAGACCAGCGACCCCGTTTCAGTTCGGCGTGAGGACCGAGTTGCCAGTAGAGCTCCCTGGTTCCCACCGGCGTCTGGCTGGTTAAGAGACCGGAGATGTCTTTGCCGTCCAGAGTCAGTCCGTCCGTTTTTGCATTGGCGAAATGACAGATCGTGGGGAACAGGTCCAGGGCCCAGGTGACTTCGTCTGTTTCGATACCTGCTTTGATTTTACCGGGCCAGCGGATGATGCAGGGGACGCGGATGCCCCCTTCGAACAGAGTTGCCTTTCCGCCTCGAAAGGGTTGATTGTTACCGCCATACACATAGTCGCCTCCATGATCGGTCATGAAGATGACCAGCGTATTCTGATCCAGCCCGTTATTTTTCAGCGAGGACATGACGCGCCCGATACCATCGTCGAGGGCTACCGTCATGGCGGCGAATTCGCGGCGGACTTTGTCTTTGATCGTTCCCACCCGTTTCAGATCAGTGCCTCGCGCCTGCATGATGTTGACCGGGCTTTGATCGCCGGGAGACCAGCCTTTCCCGAAATGAGGAGCGTTATAAGCCAGGAACAGAAAGAAAGGTTTGTCAGCGGTCTGCTGGTTTTTCAGAAAGTGCTCTGCTTCTTCGGTGATGAGATCAGTGGCGTAACCATTCTCGGAGACATGTCGCTGGTTATGATACCAGTCGGGGATGTTGCCATAGGTCATCGTGAAATAATCGATGCAGCCGCCGGTGTGTCCACGAAACAGATCGAAGCCGTGCGCGGTAGGCAGGAACGATTCCGTACCATGCCCCAGATGCCATTTGCCGATCAGGGCGGTCTGGTAGCCGTTGTGTTGCAGGACCTCAGCGATCGTCGTTTCGCTGGGTTGAATGCCGCGATTCTGATCGATATCGCTCATGAACATCAATGCTCCCAGCAGTTGATCCTGCGAGCGCGTCGGGTTGCGGCCCGTGAGGATGCCAAAGCGGGAGGGGGTGCAGATGGCTGAAGCGGAATAGTACTGGCGAAACAGTAAGCCTTCTTTCGCCAGTTGATCGATATTGGGGGTCGGGATTTCACTGCCGTAACAGCCGACATCATTGATCCCCTGGTCATCCGTGAAAATGATCAGAACATTTGGACGTTCCGCAGCCTGCAGGTGAGAGCAGATTGCGAACAGAGATAATAGCAGCATCAAGATTGAGCGACGGGGAGTATGTAACATCGGATTCCTGCCAGAGTGAGTTGAATCAATCAGACGGTGATAGTCGGGTCACTCACTATTGTGCATGAAAAGCGACTGTCAGGCAATGATGTCGTGTACGACGTTGCCCCCTTCGGTCCCCGTGAGTCGGAATTCACGATTTCCCTGGTGGAACGTCAGTCGGTCATGCTGCAGGCCGAGCTGATGCAGAATCGTGGCGTGCAGATCGCGGAAATGGACTTTGCCTTCCACGGCACGGGCACCGGTCGGATCGGTTTTGCCGTAAGCCAGACCGCGTTTGATGCCACCGCCGGCCATCCAGAAAGTGAAGCCACGAGCGTTGTGGCCGGTTTCATCTTTTTTGGTTTCGGGGACAAGACCGGGACGACCAAATTCACCCCCCCAGACCACCAGCGTTTCTTCGAGCAAGCCCCGTTGTTCGAGGTCTTCCAGCAGGGCGGCGATCGGGGCATCCGTCGATTCGCAGTTTGCGGTCAGGTCGGCACGATGGTTTTTGTGCTGATCCCAGCTGCCATGATTGACTTCGATAAAACGGACCCCCGCTTCGGCAAAGCGACGCGCGAGCAGACACTGGCGACCGAAGTCGGAGTCTTTACAGGTACCGAGTGTTTTCCCCTGTCCGACGCGATAACGTTCGAGTGTCGATTTTGTTTCCTGACTCAAATCGAGCAGTTCGGGTGCCGCCATCTGCATGCGGAAGCCGAGTTCCATCGACTGGATCACGGCGTCGAGACGGGCATCTTCGGGACGCAGAGTGGCGTGTTCCCGATTCATCGCCTGTACGAAGTCGAGCTGGCGTCGTTTCACGGAGGCTGGCAGATGATCGCTTTGAATATTGCCAATGGTGGCAGTAGACATGTCCGTGGTATTGAGACCAATCGGTGTTCCCGCAAAAACGGGAGGCAGAAACGCACTGGAGTAGACGGAGGGCTTTTTAGGATACAGACTGATGAAGCCGGGCACATTCTGGTTTTCGGTTCCGAGACCATATAGAACCCAGGAGCCCAGACTGGGGCGGGGACGGAGTCGATCTCCCGTGTGCAGCTGCAAAAACGATTGCGCGTGGTTGGTGATGTCGGCGTACATCCCGTTCAGAACGCAGAGTTTGTCGGCGTGTTTTGCGGTTTCGGGAAGCAGTTCAGAAATCCAGAGTCCGCTTTCGCCGTGCTGTGAGAAATTGAAGACCGACCCCGGATGCTTTTTCTTGCCGGTCTGCGGTTTGTAGTCGAATGTATCCAGTTGTGCCGGGCCGCCACTCATGCAGAGGAAGATCACCCGTTTGGCTCGCGCGGGAAGTTGAGGCGTGCGGGCCGTCAGGCTGACTGGCACTGCTGAATCGCTGGCCTTCGCTTTCTGACCACACAGAGCAGAGAGTGCGAGGTAACCGAAACCGCAGGAAGCCGAGCGTAACATTTCGCGGCGTGATAAATCGAGCATGAGGTCATTCCTCTGGTTGTTTTCGTATTTACTTAGTGATTTCAGTTCTTAATCGACGTAGCGAAATTCGCTGGTGGTCAGTAATGCCTGGCAGAGTGTAGACCAGACAATGAGCTGTCGCTGTTCCGTTTGTGATATTTCTGATTGCAGACTTTGATCGAGATCCTGCAGCAGTGTCAGTGTGCGTTGCAGTTCAAAGGATTCGGGTACCCGGTTGAAGGCCCGCTGATAGGCCAGATTGATACGATCTGTTTCTTTCAGTTTCGAATCGCTCAGCACAACCCGGGCAAAGGCCTGCGACTGTTCGATCAGAAAATTACTGTTGAGCAGAAACAGACTCTGGGTAGGCAGTGTGGTTTCGTTGCGTTGACCGACCGGTTTGGTGGAATCGGGAAGATCGAAGGCGGCCAGCTGTGCCGGTTCGGAATGACGTAACATACAGAGATAAATACTGCGATGGTTGGAAGGCAGATGCAGGTTGCCCGCCGTGTTGACGAGTTCGTCGACATTGGCAATGGAAGAGCCCAGACCAGGATTCGGATTGAGCTGACCACTGGCTGAGAGAATACTGTCTCGCAGCGATTCGGCATCCAGGCGACGACGATTGTGACGACAGAGAAGTTTGTTGTCCGGATCGGCATCAAGCACGTCGGCTTCACAGAAGCTGCTCTGCTGATAGGTACGGCTGAGGACGATGCTGCGAATCAGCTGTTTGATCGACCAGCCTTCACTGCGGAAGCGGGTTGCCAGGTGATCGAGCAGTTCGGGATGCGTGGGGCGTTCGCCGTAGACGCCGAAATCATCGGGAGTACGGACCAGGGCCTGGCCGAACAGATGCAGCCAGATACGGTTCACCATCACGCGTGAGGTCTGGGGATGATCGTCAGCAGTGAGCCATTCCGCCAGTTGCAGGCGACCACTTTGTGCAGCATCGATTTTGGGTGCTGATGCCATGTTGCAGGCGGTCAGGAAACCACGAGGCACACTGGGACCGAGCTTTTTGGATTCCCCTTTGATATTGATTTTACAGTCTGCCGGTTTTTTCTTTTCCCGGACCCCCATTGCCAGTGCTGTACCGGCGGGATAAACATATTGCGGTTTCTTTTTTCTGGATTGAACGCGTTTGTTCAAGACCGGTTTGGCCCCGCTGTCGGGAGGGGCGACGTAATGCTGTTTCCCTTTCAGAACATGCAGCGGTGTTTCCGGTGCGGTCAAAGGCTGGTGCGCCGCGGCGCCCCACATGGTTTCGGTACTGAGGAAGATTCCCGCCATCGCGTAGTAGTCGCTGGTGGGAATGGGGTCGTGTTTGTGATCGTGACAGCGGGCACAGGCGACGCTGAGTCCCATGACGCCGGTGCTGACGACATCAATCTGATCGTTGACCACGTCCATGTCGAAGTTGACGTTCATCGCTTTCGCGGGTTTAGAGCCCAGAGCCAGGAAACCGGTGGCGATCAGCAGGCGGTCGCGCTCTGCAGGTGTCTCGGCGGGAATCAGGTCGCCGGCGATCTGCTCGGCGAGGAAACGATCGTAGGGGAGATCATTGTTGAAGGCCTGAATGACATAGTCACGATACCGCCAGGCATGGGGGAAGGTCGGATTGCGACTGAGGCCATCGTTCCCGTTCGATTCACCATAGCGGGCGACGTCAAGCCAGTGCCGCCCCCAGCGTTCGCCGAAATGAGGCGAGGCCAGCAGCTCATCAACCAGTGTTTTCACAGCGACCTGTTGTCGACGCTGATAGTCGTCCAGAAAAGTTTCGACCTGTTGCAGCGTGGGGGGGAGACCGATCAGGTCATAATACAATCGTCTTACCAGTTGCCTGGGGGCAGCATCATAAGTGGGCTTCAGGCCGGCAGCTTCAATGCGGGCCAACACAAACTGATCGAGCGGGTCGACGCCCCAGTGCTGATTCTGTACGGCAGGAAGTTTGGGATTCGCAACCGGTTGGAACGACCAGAGTGCGGGGTCGGCAGAGGCGGAAACCGTATTCGGTTTTTTCGCGATAAGGGGGACATCGCTGCGGGGATCGGGGACACCCATCTCCACCCATTTGACGAAGTCGGTGATCACTGCTTCAGGCAGTGGTTCATTGGGAGGCATCTCCAGCCCGTCATAACGGAGTGCCTGGATCAACAGGCTTTCATCGGGACGTCCTTCGACAAACGCCGGTCCGGATTCGCCCCCCTCACGCATGCCATCGCGGGTATCCATACGCAGTTTGCCACCCAGTTCTTCTGATTTGGCGGAATGACACGAGTAACATTTCTCGACGAGTACGGGGCGGATTTTATTTTCGAAAAAAGACCGTTGCGCGGGATTCATCTTCGCGTGCACCGGTTTTTTCGAGGGCTTGCTGGCAGCGAAAGCAGGATCAAGCGGATAGAACGAGATCGCAAGAAAGCAGCAGGCAGCAGAAATCAGGGTGGTGAGCTTACGCATGGCCGACGAATTCTATGCAGGCAGGAGTAGTCGTACGCGTTCAGGCAAGATATAGTGAACAAGGATAGATCATACTTGGTTGATGCGTTTAAGTCAACAATCTTAAATATCTTTCGGCGTGCAGCAGAGCCAATCGCCAGACTTTTGTGAGCGGGCCTGATAAAACGTTAATCGCTAAGGCTTACCTGATTGATGTGATGTGCTGTTCTGCTACGATTGTGATCTGTTTCGAAATCAAAGTGCATACTGACAGTGAGTGAACAGCGTGTTATCAACCTATGATGTGATTATTGTTGGCGGAGGTGGCAGTGGTCTGGCAGCGGCCGTACGGGGACTGGAGCAGGGGGCAAGTGTGCTTGTGCTGGAGAAGCAGTCCCAACTGGGGGGCACCACGGGAATGGCCATCGGTTCGTTTACTGCGAATGGAACGAGTCTGCAGCGTGACGCGGGGGTAAATGATAACGCAGACGACCATGAGACAGACGCGGGGCAGTTCGCGGCTGCTGAAGTCGAAGCGCAGAACAACAGTGAACTGCGTCGGTTTTTTCTGGGGGAGACTGCAAAGACGCTGGAATGGTTGCGGGGCATGGGCCTGTATTTTCATGGCCCCAATCCGGAACCTCCCAACCGGGTGCCTCGCATGCATAATATCGTGCCGAACGCGAAAGCCTATATCGCTGCCTTTCAGGCGAGGATCATTCGTCTGAAGGGAACCATTCTCTGCAGCGCACCGGTTGTAGAACTGGTGTCTGATGGAACGCGGATTACGGGCGTGGTCGCAGAGATCGAGGGGACGCGAACCACGATCACTGCTAAACGCGGGGTGGTGCTGGCGGCCGGCGATTATTCCAGTGCCCCCGAGATGATTGCGCGATTCAAAGGGGACCGGTTTCAAACAATTGAGGGTGTGAACCCCAAGGCTTGTGGTGATGGGCATCTGCTGGCGGAACGAGCGGGAGCGCGACTGCTGAATATGGACATCACCTATGGACCGGAACTGCGGTTTGTGCCACCCCCGGGAGATCCGTTCGAACAGTTACTGCCGACCGGCGGCTTCTTCGCGAAGCTGCTGGGTCGCCTGGTCCCATTGCTGCCACAGGCCGTCGTCAACTGGCGGATTAAACGTCTGTTATTAACCTGGCAGCATCCGGAGAATTCGCTGTTTAAAGATGGGGCGATTCTGGTCAACGCAGCAGGACAGCGTTTTTGTAATGAAACAATATCACCGGAGAGGGAGATCGTGATTTCCGAGCAGCCGGGTAAAGCTGCTTACATTCTGTTAGACGAACGCATCGCCGCGCGCTACAGCCAGTGGCCCTGCTTTATCTCGACGGCACCAAAAATTGCGTATGCGTACGTGGATGATTATCTCAGGCTTCGCCCGGATGTGAGTGTGGCAGCGAATTCACTGGAAGCAGTCGCCGTGCAGCGCGGGTTCGATGTGGTAAAGTTGAAAGAGACTGTCGAGCAGTTCAATGAGTACGTCAGTGGTGCCCAGTCAGATCACTTTGGTCGAACCGATGATGAAAGTCCGCTGGCGGGGAATCGCTGGGTACTGCTGGGGCCGGCAAAAGCGTTTTTCACAACGACAGAAGGGAGCGTGGCGATCAATACAGAACTGCAGGCGCTGGATGAAAGCGGCGAGCCCATTCCCGGTCTGTATGCCATCGGCAGTAACGGTATGGGAGGCCAGGTGCTGTGGGGGCATGGACTGCACATCGCCTGGGCGATCACCAGCGGTCGACTGGCGGGAGAACTGCTGGGGAAAGAATCAAACTAAAAAACGTTTACCGTTTGGATGGAATGTGAGGACACGCAGAAAATATGGGTGAGACGATCGAGTGGCAGGAATGTGAAATTGATGCCAGCCAGGGAATGCAGATTCCTCCGGTGCACGATAACCTGGTCACAGCTTTGTCAATCGATCTGGAGCGGGGGACACTCATTCTGAAGACGCGTTATCAGCAAATGAATCAATGTGAAGAACTGACAGTCTTACGCTTTTCCGGAGTACTGACGCATCATTTTAATCACGTCATGGTTCCGAGTATTCTATTTGATGTGGAATGCCAGACCATCCCGACACTTCTGAACGAGTGGGAATGGCTGTTTCTCAAACAGAAAAATTATGGGTGGCCTCTCTCCTCCTGGAAAACAGTTTCAGAGCTGGAGCAGCAGCTGAGCGAACGGGGACTCAAAATGTACCGAGTGAGAGGCAGTTGTGGGCTCGACGGGTTTGTGATGGCAGAAAAAGTGGAATTTCAAATGCAGACCCTCGATCGAGAAAACCTGCCGGGAATTGATTGATCGGAGAGGGGAGATTTGCTCACGAGACTCCTGAGAAAATTAATCTTTGGGAGCAACCAGAACCGCTTTTGGTTTCTTTTCTGGAGTTTTTGGGAGAGTCTTTTTTTCCTCGATCACTTTACTTAATTCCATGACTCTGGCTCTGACTTTGGGGTCTTTCTTCCAGCCGGTTTTACTAGAGAGTTCAAGTAACTCCCGCATGTTGTCAGACATAGGCTGGACGTTGGTTATTCTGGAACTCAGGGGCATACCATCGACGTCGACCTGTATTTCCTGGCTTGTCAAATACATAACCGAGATCAGGAAAACAAACAGTCCAACGCAGAGCGTTACGGGCCCGTAAAGCAACGAATTCAGCAGGACGATGACACGCGAAAGCATGATACACCTTCATTAAAGTGAATGAATTGGATGTGCCTGCAGGATTTATAAGTCTTGGGTCTGTTTTTGATTTCGAATGAAAATGAACAGACTGAAGCGTATTTCGCTATCTTAGTTTGATTCAGAATTCTGATGTGTGAGGGTTTTGATTTTTATTAAGTTTAGGAAGTCCTATTGCATAGACAACGATTAGTATGTTTTTATTTGTGAATATTTGGAAATTCATACACTGATTCATACTTTGATGAGAAACATACATAAATTGCTTACCCAGGCTGTTTTAGGGCCCGGATGCGATACAACCAGCTTTCGCATCCCGTGCCGTCGGTACGACTTCCGTCGCGGAAGGCACCGATTTTTTCGACGGCGCGCTGGGAGCGGAGATTGTCGGGGCCGATGAGGAAGATGACGGAATCGACAAAGCGGAAGGCGTGCTGCAGCATGAGCCGTTTCATTTCGCCGTTATAGCGACCGCCCCAGTGAGAACGAGCCAGGAAGCTCCAGCCGATCTCGATTTCAGAGGCGGCGGGGTTGTAACCGTTAAACCGCGAGGAACCTATGACTGTTCCCGTGCTGTTATCAATCGCGACTAATGCACCTCCTGATGCCAGGGATTGCTGAAACAGTTTTTGAAATACGGGTTCCTGATAACGCGTGCGGGCAGGGTGCTGTTCCCAGAGGAGTGGGTCTGAGGCGACAGCATACAGAGCGGCAAAGTCAGCAGGCTCAAGGGGACGCAGCTGAAGCAGTTCGCCTTGGAGTGTGGGTTGCAGATCGAATGTCATGGGGCTGGCTTCTGCTCAAAATGACTGGCTGGCCGGGACTGGTATCAAACCGATTTTAATATCAGTCGTCAGTAAGAGGAAATAGAGCGGAACAGGTTCGTTTAAAATTTGATTTTTCGCTGACACGAAAACAGGGGACGCTTTGTAACAGGTGTCGGAGATTCATCTGAGTGACTGGAAGTGCTTTCTGTAAAATGGATGCAGCGTGTGTGTTTGTTTGATTTGAACACTGAGAAAACCCGGGATTGATCCAGGAGTGCGGAATGAGAGTTTTTGATCCAGTGATTTTTGTGTTTTCGTTGAGACAATGGAATCATCTTCAAAGGCGTGGCGGAGTCAAGCAGGATCTCAGAAAATTGACTGGCGATAAAGGTGTGACAGGCTGCGATGGCATGGTGATCGAATGACGAAAGCTGTGTCATCGTGGGGCGAAGTCTGTCGATAACCGGGGATTTGATGTTCAGTGTGATTCGCAAAAGTTAACGAAACGAGAGGGTTTTATAGTGATGACATGATAGTGGTTCGAGCGTGATCACCATGCTGATTTTTTTTCTCGCGCGCGCGACGCAGAAATCAAAGATTCTCCAGCGGCGCGAACCGGTCAAGTGGAATCTGACCAGAGGAAATTCAGACCGGTACACAACAGGACCACTGCGATAGATTCAGGGGGTATCTGAGTAATGCTGGTAGACTGTCTATCGAAGTGGAAATGTTTTTTAACTGTCCGGGTTGTTGGAGCCGGAGATGACTTTCGTGAGATCTTTGCCAAGGATGGATGGGCACCAGTGACGTTCGATGTGTTCGATGATCATTTCCGTACCACGCGCGTGGCTGACATAAGGGCGGTCGCGGGGATCGTAGAGGGCGTCGGTCAGGTCTCTGCAGAGCACGACGTTTTTATCAAGGTATCTCATCTGGCGAATACCGAACGGCCTGCCAAGAACACACATGTTGGTGTGCACGCCCATGATCACGATGTTCTTCCGCTGTTCCTGTTCGAGGAAATTAAAAATCTCCTGCCCGTTGGCACTGATGACATCGTAGCCGATAATTTTGATCGCCGGGTGTTCGTGGCGGTCGGTATTCTTTTTGTAGTCGGCGATCGGATCATCGCAGCCACGAATACTGGATTCAGTAGAGCGTTGCACCGTGTCGTCAACCGGGAGCGGTGGTTCTTTCTCAGGATTGAGGTAACACCAGCTTTGAATGGGAACTGGTGGTTTGGATGGTTTGGCTTCCTTGATGCGCTGGCGGTACGGGGTGTCCTCATAAAGTTGAATCCCACCGCTGGGAGCATGAATGATGGCGACACCCTGATCGCGGGCTTTCGAGATGACCTCGTTCATCCGAGGCGCCATGCGGTCCACTCGCTGTGCTGCCAGTTTGCAGGGATGATCGGCCCACATGTCGCAAATGATGATGGCAGTTTCAGAAGCGTTCCACTCGGTCTTCTCGGTCGTAGCGGGTGCACCGTTTTCTTTGCCACGTTTACGGAGCGTCACAGCGAACTTTCCGGGAACCGGGGGAATGGACCGGGAAGATTGACTGGTTTCTTCGGCCAGCAGAGTATTGAGCTGGGGGAGCAGCGCCCCTGCCGTGCAGCCCTGCAGCAGTGTTTGCAGAAAACGTCGTCGGGGTTGTGGGGAAGACTTGTGCATGGCGGTTCCTTTTCTCGTCAAAAAATCGAGCGGTCCAGTCTGTATTGTGAGGAGGCTGGCAAATCAATTCAATGTGAATCCAGTATGAAATCGATTTCATCAGCAGAAAGTGTTTTAGAGCTGGACTTTCCTTTGCCCCGGCGGAGTCGCATAATAAAGGGACAGCGCCTGGACCGTTGTGGAATTCACAGACCAGAAACCGGGATTTAATTTTATGTTTTTACGCCTTTGTCCGTTACTGCTGATACTGATCAGTTCGATTGTTCTCCTGCCAGCGAAAGTTTCCGTCGCAGATACACCGCGTCAAAAATCGTCTGCTGCATTTGAGTTGAAAGCAGGGGATCGAATTGTTTTTATCGGGAATACTTTCGCCGATCAGTTAAGGCTGAATAATTATCTGGAGACCCTGCTGACCTCGCAGGCGGCGGTGCCTGGTTTGACATTCCGGAATTTGGCGTGGTCGGGGGATACGTTGAAGCTGAGGCCGCGGCCTTTGAATTTTGGTTCGCTGGACGATCACCTGAAAGCACAGCGGGCTGATGTGATTATCGCCTGTTTCGGAATGAATGAGTCGTTCGACGGCGAAGCAGGTCTGGCCGACTATACCGAGGCGTGGGAACAGTTTCTGCAGCATCTGGCATCACAGAAATACAATGGCAAATCGGCACCGCGGGTGGTCATGATTTCTCCGATCGCACATGAAAATATGGGCCCCCCGTTACCAGATCCTGTCGAACATAATCAGAGTCTGGCGAAATACACACAGGCAATGCAGTCGGTTGCGGAGCGACACCAGATTCCGTTCGTGGACCTGTATTCCAGGTCGAAAAAAATGATGCAGGAAAACATCTCTCAGAAACTGACGCGAAACGGAATTCACTTGAATGAATATGGGTACTGGGCAATCAGTCATTTTGTAGCGGAACAGCTACTGGGACGGAATCTGGAAAGTCCCTCTGTTGTAATCGACGTTTCGCAGAAACAGATCGAGGCCACTCATGCGAAAATCAGTGGTTCGAAATTTCAACCGGATCAGATCGAATTTACGCTTCAGGCGGAATCGCTGCCGCTGCCTCTACCGCCCAAAGTTTCGATCCCCGCCAGTGAACTACTGGAGAAACAACCTCGACTGACGGTTAAAAACCTGCCGGCGGGGAAGTATCGACTGCTGGTGGATGGGACTCAGGTAACAGAAGCCCGGCATTCTGACTGGGCGCGGGGTCTGCTGTTATTGAATCTGCCGTCCCAGGAACGGGTCCGCGATCTGCGGTCTGATATCGATCGGAAGAATGAACTGTTTTTCTATGTGTATCGGGCACACAACGCGGAGTATGTGTTCGGGCGTCGCACCAAGCCATTCGGGGCGGTTTCTTTTCCCCCGGAAATGGAAACGTTCGGTAGACTGATCGAAGCCCGTGAAGCGACCATTAAAGCAGAGGCTCGACCATTAGAGGAAACGAAGTGGGGACTGTTTCGTGTCGATTAACGCATTTCTTACAGAGCACGACAATATTTTTATTTGATTATTCAATCTTCTCAGATATCAGAGTGAATCATGTATCAACGATCAATCCTGGCAAGTGTTGCCTTTGTTATATCTATCGTGAGTCTGCTGCTGTGGAACGAAACTGACTGCATCGCTGCCGGGCAGGATCAACCTCACGTCGTGTTTGTGGTGGGAACCACACATAATTTGCCGCGCAATACCATTCCCGCGTTCGCCAGACGACTCGAACAGCATGGCTTCAAAACGACGGTTCTGCTTCCTGAGAAAACGGGGGAGAAAGAGAACCAACGCGAAGAAGTCACCGGGCTCAAAGTTTTGAAAGACGCGGATGTCGCGGTGTTTTACCTGCGATTTCAGCGTATGGCGCCGGGTGAGTTTGCCCATCTGCACAATTATATTGAGTCCGGAAAACCGGTGATCGGACTGCGAACGAGTACACATGCCTTTGACTATCAGAAAGGGCTTCCGCTCGAAGAATGGAACCAGGGGTTTGGGAAACGGGTACTGGGTTCTGAGTTTCTGTTTGATCTGACAGGTGAGACTGTGGTCGAACATATTCAGAAGCATCGCGATCACGAAGTTCTGAACGGTGTGGCGGCGAAATTTCTTGATCCGGGGACTTTGTATCAGGCGAACCCACCCGCGGATGCGACTCCGTTACTGATGGGGACCGGTAATTCCAAACGAAAGGGGATCTTCAAGAATCAGTTTGGTACCTATGAGCTGACCGGCGAGATGAGCTTTCCCGTGGCCTGGACGTGGAAAAACGAATGGGGCAGCCGGGTGTTTACGACCACGCTGGGCGTCGAACGATCGTTTGGTCTGGATGCCTTTAATCGGCTGTTGATTAACGCGGTCCACTGGTGTCTGGAGAAACCGGTGGGGACGACTCCCGAGCGAATGGCCGTTGCGAACTCGGCCCCCAATCTGAAGCGACCGTTTGAACTGACACAGGATCATTCTCCCGAAGCCGAGCGGAAAACGTTTCAAATGTTGCCGGGGTACGAGGTGAATCTGTTCGCAGCCGAGCCGATGCTGGTCAATCCGATCCATATGACCTGGGATCCACAGGGTCGTCTGTGGGTGATCTGTTCGACCTCCTATCCGCAGGTCTCACCGGGTGAGAAACCCAACGATCAGATCGTGATTCTGGAAGACACCGATGGAGACGGACGCGCAGACAAGTCCACTGTTTTTGCAGATGGCCTCTACGTTCCTACGGGACTGGAACTGGGAGACGGAGGCGTTTATGTTGCCAATGCTCCGGATCTGTTGTTCCTGAAAGATACAAACGGTGACGGGAAAGCCGACCATCGCGAAGTCATCCTGACCGGATTTGCCACGGAGGATAACCACCACTCTATCAGTGCCTGGCGCTGGGGGCCGGGAGGCTGGCTGTATTTCCAGGAAGGGACTTTCATGCATACACAGGTGGAGACTCCCTATGGAACCGTCCGTCTGGAAAACGGGGGTGTATTTCAGTTTCAACCACGTACGCTCAAGTTAAAAGTGTTTGCGGATTATCGTGCTTCGAATCCGTGGGGCCATATGTTTGATGACTGGGGTCAGTCCTTTGTGATTGATAACCCACGACTTTATTTCAGCGCGCCGCTGACCGCCAACAGTCGTGCCAAGCTGGCTTATGACGCCAGCGGTGAAGGAACCAAACAGTGTGGCGGCGAGTTCGTGGCGAGCAGTCATTTTCCGCCGGAAGTGCAGGGAGAAATCTGGACCAATCAATACAAGTCACATGTGGTGGCCCGCTATGAAGTCTCGGATGATGGTGCCGGCTATACGATTAAGGGGCTGGACCCGTTGATTCAATCCAGCAGTTCTTACTTTCGACCTGTTGATCTGAAGATGGGCCCGGATGGCGCAGCGTATATTCTGGACTGGTATAATCCACTGATCGGCCATATGCAGCACAGTTTCCGGGATGAACGCCGCGATACCACACACGGCCGCGTCTGGAGAGTCACTCACAAATCACGCCCGCTGGTTGAACGTCCGCAACTGACGGGAGTGCCACTCACGAAAGTCGTTTCTCATTTACGCGATCCGGAAAGCTTTACCCGTCAGCAGGTGAAACGGGTTTTGTACGATGCCGACCAGCAGCAGGCGAAGCAGGCTCTGGATGAATGGCTGCTGACGCTGGTTCCCCAGGAACCGAATTACGATCACCATCGGCTCGAGGCACTCTGGTGTTATCAGACCATTGGTGTGGTGCATGAAGAATTGCTGCGTGATCTTCTGCAGGCAAAGGATGCCCGGGCCCGCGCTGCCGCCATGCGGGTGCTGCGGTACTGGCAGGCGGAGATTAAGAATCCGCTGGAACTGGTGGAGGCCGCGATCCACGATCCGCATCCGCGTGTGCGACTGGAAGCTGTTCTGACAGCTGGCTATATTCCCGATCCACGTTCGGTCACGATTGCCGTCAAAGCGATCGACGCGCCCATGGATCGTTATCTGGAACACGCGTTGAAGTTGACCATCGACGGGCTGCAGTCACAATGGCTGGAACCTCAGCGACAGGGAAAAGTGACATTCGAAAAACCGGCTCATAAGAATTATGCGTTGGCGAATCTGCTGTCGAATGAATCGATCGATGTGATTATCGATCTGTTGAACGCGGGCAGTATTGATGCCAATCTGTTGCAGGGGCCGGCTCAGACAGTCGCCGAACGAGCGAATGCGAATCAGCTGGAACCACTGGTGTTGAGTCTGGTGGAAGTGACACGAGAATACAAAACGCAGGGGGGGAAGGGAATTTCACCGGAAGCGTTGAGTATTTTATTGGATGCCCTGGATCGAGCCGCCCGGGAACGGGGAGTGATTCCCCATGGAAATATTGGTTCGATGTTGAGTCGCTCTGCTGTGGTACCAGGCTTACCGGTTCAAAAATCAGTGGCCCGGTTGATTGGATCCTGGAAACTGACGCGCGAAGGGAAACGTCTGCAGCGAGAGATTAATGCCGCAGATTCAGATTTTGAGGTGAAACAACTGGCTGCAGAATCGCTGGGCATGCTGGGAGATGCGGCTTCTCTGAAGTTTCTGAAATCACTGGCAGAGTCGAAGAAATCGATGAATCAGCGACTGCTGGGCGTTTATGGTCTGGCGGCCCATGATCAGAAACAGGCGGCAGGATTGTTGTCCAACATTCTGAAGGATGACCCCAAAGAGGAAGATCCTGCCTGGTTCCTGCAGGCGTTTACACTGCGCAAAGGGGGGGCTGAGATTCTGGCGGATGCATTGAAAGGGGCATCGATTCACCCACGGGTTAATTCACAGATCAGGCAGGCTCTGATTGAAACAGGAGAAACCAGCCAGGCGTTGATCGATGTATTCGGGGGAGCGGTGATGCAGGATTCGCTGGAAGCACAGCTCCTGAAAGAGAACGTACTCGAACTGGCGACCGCAGCTCGCGAAGAAGGTGATGCCGCGCGGGGTGAATTAATTTTCCGACGCAGCGAGCTGGCGTGCATGAAATGTCACAGTATTTCCAATGCCGGTCCGGTACTGGGCCCCGATCTGGCGGCCATCGGATCCAGTTCGCCGCCGGACTATATTGTCGATTCATTTCTCCGTCCGTCCAAGGTCATCAAGGAGTTTTACGAGAGCATCATGGTCGTGACCGACGAAGGTCGCGTGTATACCGGAATTATGGTGGTACATGATGACACAAAAGTCGTGCTCAAGGATGCGGCCCATCAGGGAGAACTGGTGACGATTCCCGCAGAACAGATCGAACTCACGAAGAAGTTGCCGTCATTGATGCCTCAGGGACTGGCGGGCAAGTTGAAAAATCGCCAGGAATTTCTGGACCTGGTAAAATTCGTGACAGAGCTGGGACGTCCCGGTCCCTATGCGACGAGTGTGGCACAGGTGGTGCGGCGCTGGCGCGTTCGGGGAGCGGATCAGGCTTTGACTGCAGAGCAGATGCAGGAATTCAAAACACTGGCTGATACAGGCGTCGCCGCCTACAGTATGGTCGACGGAACGCTGCCGACTGCTGATCTGAATTTAGAAAAGCCGCTGACGCAGGCAATCGCTTTTGTGGATGTGACTCAGGCAGGCAACGTGCAGTTGAAACTGAATTCTGTGAAAGGGCTCAAGGTCTGGCAGAACGGATCACCACTTCCAGTCGAGGAGTCGACGCAACTGGTTCTGCCGACCGGTCGTAATCAGTTGACGTTTGAAGTAGATCACAGCCTGCGTGGCGAATTGGGATTGCGCGTCGAATTTCAGAAAGCCAGTGTATCCCCCGAGGGCCGCTTCAAAGTGGTAGGCGGGCCCTGAGGGAAATCTGGCTTACTTCAATCCTGCTGTGTGGTACGTTTGAGCCATTCGCCACAGAGTTTTGGCCAGCCTGAAACAGGGTTTTCGGAAGGACGCATTCCGTAGCCGTGCCCCCCTTTGGCATAGAGGTGCAGTTCGGCATCAACTTTCGCGTCTTTCAGATCGCGGGTGTAGTTGAAGGCGCTGTCGACCAGACGACGGTCATCGAGGGTTTGAACGATAAACGCGGGAGGTGTTTTCGCATCGACTTTGATCTCGGGGGCGGACTGTTTCTTATCGTCGTCTTTGTAAATGTAAGCAGGGTAGATGAGGACCGTGAAATCCGGACGACAGCTGAGCTGGTCGGCTTCGTCAATCGCTGCGTAATTGCGTTTCTCATAGTTGGTAGAAAGATTGGCTGCCAGATGACCACCAGCGGAAAAACCGAGTACGCCGACTTCATTCGGGTTGATGCCCCACTCTTTGGCTTTGCTGCGGACAATACCCATGGCACGTTGTGCATCTTTGAGAGCCGCCTCACGTTGATTGCCGGGCACCGTATATTTGACAACGACTGCATGAATGCCGAGCGAATTGAGCCACTCGGCAATCTCAGTTCCTTCCAGGTCATACGCAAGAATATTGTATCCGCCACCAGGGAAGATCACGACGGCCGGCGCATTCGGTTTGGCATCGGCGGCTTTATAGAATTCAATTGCCGGCCGATTGACTTTGGTAATTCGAATGATGTTGCTGTATTTGATTTCGTCATCACTTTTATCCAGCAGCGGTCGGTCCGGCCAGATAGCGACGCTTTCGGTTGGTTCAGGAGTTTCGATGGGCGCCGCTGCGAGCGAGAACAGAGCGAATACAGTAAGGTAAAGATATTTCATCATGGTGGACTCCGAACAGCTGGGTCTGACGATTATTTGAATTGAAAACGAATCTACTCTACGAAATGATAACCTGCAGTAAAGAATGATTAAAGCAGTCAGAAATCGGAATTTCGGGAGAAGATCGAGTTAATTTCAAGATGCTGAAAAAACGTTCTTGCATTTTTTCGAGAAATCGCCAGACTTGATTTTAAGATCCTTTCTGATTGGGCATGTCATTTCAAGTATGTCTTCTTTCTGTGACTGAAACAGATAATGCATAAACTGAAACGGGAAACAGTTCTCTATCTGGTCATTGCGATTTTTATCGGTGCGATTGTCGGTGTGGGAACATTTACCTTTGGTTATGCTAAAGGCGCCTCGTATCTCAAAGCAGATTCGCAATCCTGTGCAAACTGTCACGTCATGCAGGGGCACTTCGATGCGTGGGTCAAGTCGTCCCACGGAAAATTTGCTGCCTGCAATGACTGTCATTCTCCCCATGACAGTGCCGCTTCTGCTTACTACTGCAAAGCCCGCAACGGCTTCTTCCACTCTCTGGCTTTTACAACCGGTAATTTTGAAGAGAACCTGCGCATCACTGATTATAACCGGCGGGTTACCGAACAGGCTTGTCGGAACTGCCACGCGGATCTGGTGCATCAGATCGATATTCGAGCGGTTGGTGAATTTAAACAATCGCAGGCGGAGAATCTGGAGTCGAATGCCTGTATCCGTTGTCACTCAACAGTAGGGCATGATACCTGAAGCACAACAGGTCAGAAGCGAATCAAACTGACTGGATTAAAATATGAATCAGAAAAAATCTTCGATTTCGTTTTCGACGCTCCTGCTCGTCGCGCTACTTTCGGCTATCATCTGCTTCGGCATGGTACTGCTGCTGACAAATATTTTTGAACGTCAGCAGGAAGCCAGAACCACTGTTTTGAAAGTCGTTGATGTGGACGATAACACATCCGATCCTGCGGTGTGGGGGCAAAATTTTCCGCTGCAGTATGATGACTATCTGAAGACCGCGGACATGATTCAGACAACGTATGGAGGGAGTGAAGCAATTCCCCGGACTCCCACCGATGAAGATCCACGAGACCTGGTTTCCCGGAGTAAACTGGAAAGTATTCCACAATTAAAACGCCTCTGGGCAGGTTACGCTTTTTCCAAAGACTATCGGGAAAAACGGGGGCATGCCTATATGCTAGCCGATCAGATTTATACAGAGCGTCAGAAGGTCGGTCAGCCAGGAACCTGTATTCACTGTCATGCATCGACATATGTTGTAATGAAGGAGCTAGGTAAGGGAGATATCCTGGCCGGTTTTGAAAAACTGAATTCCATGCCCTACATGGAGGCTAAAGAACATGTGAAACATCCGGTAGCCTGCATCGACTGCCACGAACCGGAAACGATGGCACTGCGGATTACGCGACCTGCCTTTATGGAAGGCATAGCGGCTTACAAGAAATCTCAAGGCGTTGAAGATTATGACGTCAATCGCGATGCGACGCGTCAGGAGATGCGGTCGTATGTCTGTGGTCAATGTCATGTTGAGTACTATTTTAAAGGTGATAAAAAACGCCTGACGTATCCATGGACGCAGGGACTGACAGTGGATGCAGCATATGCTCATTACGAGGATACGGGATTTAAGGACTGGACTCATGCGGAGACGGGGGCACCCATGCTGAAGGCCCAGCATCCGGAGTTTGAACTCTGGTCACAGGGAATCCATTCCCGCGCTGGTGTGGCTTGCGCTGACTGTCATATGGCTTACAAACGAGTGGGGGCGATGAAGATCAGCGATCATCATATTCGCAGTCCTTTGCTGAATGTAAATGCATCCTGTGGGACCTGTCATAAAACCGGAGACCAGGAGTTAATTGCACGTACTGAAACGATTCAGGCACGTCATCAGAAACTCGTGAAAATCGCTTTGGATGCGGTAGTCGAATTGATTGATGACATCAAAGCCGCTGAAAAACAGGGGGTGAGTGAAGAAAAAATCAAAGCCGCCCAACAGTGGCAGCGTAAAGCTACATTCTATGTGGACTACGTGGAAGCAGAAAATTCCTCGGGATTTCATGCGGGACAGGAAGCTGCACGAATTCTGGCGGAATCGATCGATTATTCACGCAAGGGGCAGAATGCGCTGCGAGAATAAAGTTACTTACTGAGAACCGAATCGGGTATTTCAGACCGTAATGGCTAATTTTCTTGATCCCCGATTGCTGGCGGGTTAGGATGATGGTACTGCTTCTTACCGCGATCAGAGCCATCTGAATTCGCAGTCCTGCTCACCTGAAATCCGGAAAGCCCTCCTCATGCATCGCATTTTGCTCAGTCTTGCTTTTGTGTTCAGCCATGGTCTGACTTTACTGGCAGCGGAGCCTGCTAAATCGGAATCGCCCGAATGGAAGGCGGGAGCCGCGTCTGCCAGAATTACTCCCATACAACCCTTGCACATGGCAGGCTATGCCGGGCGTAAAGAACCAGCAGAGGGAACCGAACAGGATCTGTTTGCGAAGGCATTGGCAGTCGAAGATGCTGCAGGGAACCGGGTCGTTTTTCTGACCTTAGATCTGATTGGCGTGACCGAGCAGTTACGAGCGGATGTGACCAGTCAGGTTCAGGAGCAATTTCAACTGCCCCCACAATCACTGCTGATGAATGCCTCACATACACACTGTGGTCCTGCCTACAGTCGGGACGATGCGAAAGAATATTATGATGTTCTTGTTCCTACACTCGTAAAAACCATTGGCACGGCACTGGAAAAAATGCAACCAGCCCGTTTGAGCTGGTCGGCAGCACGGTGCTCTGTCGCGATGAACCGTCGCACGCCGACAGCGACCGGTTATCGGAATCATCCTAATCCGAATGGACTCGTGGATCATCAGGTTCCCGTATTAAGAGTGGATGATGGCAACGGAGAATTGAAAGCCGTGATGTTTGGTTATGCCTGTCACAATACGACCATGGGATTTCGCAAGTGGCTGGGGGACTATGCCGGATTTGCACAGGAGTATTTCGAGAAGGATCACCCGGGAGTGACGGCGCTGTTTATGATGGGCTGCGGTGGCGATCAGAATCCATATCCCCGCAGTGAACTGCACTATGCCCACAGGCATGGTCGATCACTGGCAACTTCAATTGAAGCGGCGTTGGAAGTGAATCAGCGAACTCCACTGCATCAGCGCGTGTTACATGGCCCATTGAAAACCGCTTACGGAACGGTAGAACTGGAGTATCTGCCTGAGAAGAAACGTGACCCCTGGAACTATCCGGTTCAGGTGATTCAGTTTGGAAACGACCTGACGCTGGTGGCATTGGGGACTGAAGTGGTCGTGGATTATTCACTGCGGATCAAGCAGGAACTGTTTGAACCCGAGGGACCTGCCATCTGGGTTGCCGGTTATTCGAACGTGTATTCGGGCTACATTCCCAGCAAACGGGTTCTGCTGGAAGGGGGCTATGAAGCGAGCCGCCCTTATAAGCCGGATGTCGAAGAACGAATTATCGGCAAGGTGCTGGAACTGGATGCAGGTCTGAAGACCGAGGATAAGAAATAACGGTTGTTCATACGAAAGTCGTTTCTCTTGTTGAGTTTCCATCAGTAGTTTCATAAGATGATAATTGATAAGAGATCTTTGATGTGAGGCTGCTGGTTTTCTCTCAGAGGAACAGCCAGTCCATTTTCTTTCCGGAGAGATCAGATGCTTCCGGCCTGTCGCTGTAATCTGCTGGGAATCGTTGTTGCCTGCATTTCGCTGCAGTTGTTCTTCACCAGTGAGGTTACCGCTGCAGAGAAATCGACGCCGGGTCTGGAACTCTTTGAGACAAAAATTCGCCCGGTGCTGATTGAGCACTGTTACGAATGTCATTCTGCAGCAACCTCGATTGTCAAAGGGGGATTGCGGGTTGATAGCCGTGATGCGATTCGTTCCGGCGGAGAAACGGGTGCAGCCGTCGTGCCTCACAAAGTGGATGAGAGCCTGCTGCTGGAGGCGTTGAAGCACGAATCATTCGAGATGCCTCCCGGCAAGAAACTGTCTGATGAGGTCATCGCTGATTTCGTCAAGTGGGTGGAACTGGGAGCGCCGGATTCGCGGGATCGGGCACCGACAGGGGAAGAGGCTGCCTCCCTCTCATGGAAAACGATTTTCGAAAAACGACGCAAGTGGTGGAGTCTACAACCACTGCAGTCTGCGAAGCCTCCTGTTCTAAAAGAAAACAACTGGTCGACTCAACCCGTTGATCGGTTTCTGCTCGAAAAGCTGCGTGAAGCAGAGTTACATCCTGCGCCTGTTGCAGAGTCAGAAGTACTGGCTCGCCGTCTGTCTTTTGTGTTGACCGGACTTCCGCCTGCGCCGCAACTGGTCAAACAGTTTGCAGCAGATGCGAAACAGAATCCCGAGGCTGCCTATGAGAGACTCGTCGATCATCTGCTGGCTTCACCGCATTATGGGGAGCGATTTGCCCGGCACTGGATGGACGTGGTGCGTTACACCGATACCTACGGCTATGAATGGGATAATCCAGCGAAGGGATCGTGGGAGTATCGCGATTATCTGATTCGGGCCTTCAACCAGGATGTGGGTTTCGATCAGCTGATTCGTGAGCAGATTGCCGGCGACCTGCTGCAGCAACCTCGCATTGATGAAATCAGTGGATTCCAGGAAAGCCTGATCGGACCGATGTTTTATCATATGGGAGAGCATCGGCACGGAGACAGTGTAGATTTCAACGGCATTCATCAGGAGATGATCAATAATAAAATTGATGCGTTTTCCAAAGCGTTCCTCGCCAGCACAGTGGCTTGTGCACGATGTCATGACCATAAACTGGATGCGATTTCGCAGCGGGATTACTATGCACTGGCGGCGGTCTTTATGACGCCCCGCTGGACGACCCGCGTGATTGATGCACCCGGCAGGCAGGATGCAGTGATTGAGGAACTCAAACAACTGCGACATCAGATATATCAGGAACTGAAACCAGTCTGGAAGACGCAGGCAAATCAGTTTAAAACGGAACTTCGTCAGGCAGTCAGTGAGAATGCGGACAGCCCGCGTGCCCGGCTCTGGCGAGAAGTTCTCCAACTGGATGCAGATCCTTCGAAAAAACAAGCTGAATTGAAGTCAGGCGAAATTGCCTACCCGGCACAGCGTCTGTTAAGTCTTTCACAACCAGTCGATCTGCAGAAATCGTGGCGCGAATTATCGGAAGAGTGGCAGGTCGCTAGCGAGACACATCGGCGGGACAATCAGCAGCGGTTTGAGTTTGTTACACGTTTTGAAAAACCAGGTTTTCCTGACGGCTGGCAGACGGAAGGAGAAGGAATACGCCATGGTTACGTCAGTGATGGCGTTCCTCTGATTTCTCTGGAGGGGGAGCGAGTCGTACAGCGTCTGTTGACTCGTGGTTATCATACACATGCTTTGTCTTCGAAGTTACCGGGGGCGATCAGGCCCCCTGCAGAACGGGATATTCCGGGTAAAATCATTAGTCTGAATCTGGCAGGGGGGGAATGGAGCGGCTTTCTACGCGTTCCCGATAATGCCTTTCAGACTGAGAACGTCATTTTCCTTGATCGGGAACAGACTCAGTGGCAGACTTTTGCCGACCGACCGCTGGTCAACGGAATTCAGCGGCTGACACTTGAAATTGCCACCAGCGACCTGAATCCCGATTTTCCGCCACGAACGGGAAAGACCCGAGCGGGTGGCAAGCTGCTGCCCGCTGACGATTTTGGGTTTGAGAAACGGAGCTGGTTCAGCGTGACGGGCATTGTCTCGCATGACTCCATGGGAACACCAGCGGATGAGCTGGATTGTTTTGCTCCGTTGTATCTCATGACGGTTCCCGGAGACCGGGGGGAAGCCTGTGATCGAATCGGTGACTGGTTGTCTTCCGCCGTGCAGCGCTGGAGCGTTGATCAGGCGACGACGGCTGACGTGGAACTCATCAACTGGTTGCTGGAACGGAAGCTGTTAAATAATACACCTGAAGCAGATTCGCGGCTGACAGAGTTACTCACGGAATATCGAAGAGTAGAAGCACAGATCACATTTGCCCGTACGGCCAACAGCATGGATGAACGTGGAATGACTTCTGCGAAATACCCATTGAATGTTCGCGGGAATGTCGACGAACTGGGGGCGCTGATCGAGCCCGATTTTCTGGAAGTATTTGCAGGGCGGCACGCAGTCCGACGGAGCCAGGGAAGTGGCAGACAGGAACTGGCCGAATTTCTGGTTAGCCCGGATCAACCGTTGACAGCGCGGGTTTATGTGAACCGGGTCTGGCAGTGGATCTTTGGAGCCGGTCTGGTACGAACGCCGAATGATTTCGGGCATCTGGGAGCCCGGCCCAGCCATCCGGAACTGCTGGATTATCTGGCGCGAGAATTTATCGATGATGGCTGGTCAACCAAACGTCTGATTCGCAGACTGGTGATGACGCAGGCTTTTCATCAGTCGGGTTACGTGACTGAGGCAGCGCGGCAAAAGGACCCGGATAATGTTCTATGGCAGCATTATCCGACCCGGCGGCTGGAAGCGGAAGCAATTCGTGATACGCTGCTGGCTGTATCAGGACGACTGGACCGCCGGCTGTATGGTCGTCCGATCGATGCGCCCCGTTCCAAAGAAGATGCCTCCAAACGACTCTTCAGTGGTCCGCTGGATGGAGAAGGGCGACGTTCCATTTATTTAAGAATGTCGATTATGGATCCGCCCCGGTTTCTGGTGGGCTTCAATTTACCCGACCTGAAACTGCCGACCGGGAAACGGGATGTGACGAATGTACCTAATCAGGCATTGATCCTGATGAACGATCCCTTCGTGAAAGCCCAGGCCGATGAGTGGGCAACACAATTGCTCAAACAACCTGCTGACTCCATTCAAGATCGCATCCGTCAGATGTTCCGAAAGGCTTATGGACGGGAACCGGTTCAAGAGGAACTCAATCGCTGGTCTGATCTCGTATTCGAACTGGGGGGCAGCCAGGACGAACCGTATCTGCTGACAGACTCGCGTGTCTGGCAGCAGATGGCACATACCCTGTTTAATACAAAAGAATTTATTTATTACAGGTAAAACCATGCGACGACAAAACAATTCCTGTGGCTGTCCTGGTTCCCTGGCTGCGATGAACCGACGTGGTTTTCTGCAAACCAGCAGCGCGGGTTTCGGCTGGCTGGCATGTACTGGATTAATGGGAAAACCGTCCCTTGCGGCGTCAGAGAACCAGATCCCCCAGTTCGTTGCGCCTGTGAAAAACGTAATCTTCTGTTTTATGGATGGCGGGCCGAGTCATGTTGATACCTTTGATCCCAAGCCGGCACTGAAGGCTCATGAAGGGAAGGCAATCGGCAAAGAGGCGGTTTCAAAACGCTCTCAGTCGAACGCCAGTCGAGTCTGGCTGGGAAGTCCCTGGGAATTTCGCAAGCGGTGTGAGAGCGGTCTGTGGGTCAGTGATCTGTTTCCCCATCTGGCATCGATTGCAGATGAGTTATGTGTTGTGCGTTCGATGGTGGGAGAACTTCCGCTGCATGGCCAGCAGAATCTGTTATTGCACACGGGGCGTATCATCGGGCAGGCTCCGAGCATGGGGGCCTGGGTTTCCTATGGTCTGGGGACAGAAAATAATAATCTGCCTGCTTATGTCGTCTTAAACAATGACTGGGTTCCCAATGGGGGGCTGGAAAATTTTGGCAGTTCCTTTCTACCCGCCACCCATCAGGCCACACAGGTGCGGGCCAAGGGGAGTCCTGTCGATAATATTCAGCCGGGAGATCCACTTGCTCTGCAGAAGCGTAAACTGGCGTTACTGGCAGAACAGGATTTCGCCTTTGCCACACAGGCTTCAGAGTCTTCACCCATAGAGAGTGCTATTGCAAATTATGAGACGGCATTTCGAATGCAGACCCTGGTTCCGGAAGTCGCAGATATTTCCCGAGAACCTGAATATATCCAAAAAGAGTATGGCGTTGATTCGCAGGATGAGCATCAGCATTATTATGCGACCCAGGCGATCAGGGCACGGCGACTGGTCGAAGCGGGGGTTCGATTTGTCGAGATTACCTGTCCCAGTTTTGACAGTAATAATTCGCCCTGGGACCAGCATGGATTACTGAAACAGAATCATGAGAAAAATGCGCGGATCACAGAGCAATCGGTTGCGGCGTTAATTACAGATTTAAAACGGCGCGGTCTGCTGGATGAGACACTCGTGGTCTGGGCGGGAGAAATGGGTCGCACACCTCATACACCCAGAGTTACTGCGACCTGCGGACGCGATCATCATGTGAATGGTTACAGCCTGTTTATGGCGGGAGGGGGTTTCAAAGGGGGGATCGCTTTTGGTGAGACTGATGAATTCGGGAACAGTGTTGTGGAACATCCGCTGACGATTCACGACATTCATGCCACGATTCTACATCAAATGGGAATCGATCATGAGACTCTCACCTTCCGTCATGGCGGCAGGGATCACCGATTGACTGACGTGCACGGGCATGTGATTCGGGAGATCTTAAGCTGATTCGACGAGAACGTTAAGTTCACGTTAATAGCTTGCGAAGCTCTTATTTTTGACAGACATAACAGTTGTCTGCGATCTGGGTCGCTTTTAGAATAAATTGATCAGTGAAGTATCATCCCGCCATTTCAGATCGTTCACCTACTGTTCGTGATTTCAATCCTCACTTATCCTTCCTCGCACTTTTTGCTCAGCACAGGTAGATTCAAATATGTTCGATTACAAACGTCTCCAGGAAGCAGTCAGATCAGAAAATGGCGTCAGCCGACGTTTATTTCTCTCTTACGGGGCGGCACTTTCTACTCTGCCTTTCATCGGGCGTGCCAGCTGGGCAGATCCTTCTCCCGTATTTCAGAAAGATCCGTTCAGCCTGGGGGTGGCTTCCGGCGATCCTGATTCCAGTAGCATCATTTTATGGACGCGGCTGGCTCCCGAACCACTGGCTCCTCATGCAGGTATGGGACCTCAGGCGGTTGCTGTCACATGGGAGGTTGCCGATGACGAAGGGTTCACGAAACTGGTTGCATCAGGAACTGCTCAGGCTACGCCTCAACTGGGACATACCGTGCATGTGGAAGTGAAAGGACTGCAACCCGATCGCTGGTACTGGTATCGTTTTCAGGCCGGGGATGCAAAAAGCCCTGTCGGGCGAACACGGACGATGCCTCTCGAGTCAGAAATGCCGGAACAATTGAAGTTCGCGTTCGCTTCATGCCAGCATTATGAGTCGGGTTTGTATACCGCTTATGAGCAGATGGCTCAGGATGATCTGGATCTGGTGTTTCACCTGGGAGACTACATTTACGAAAGAGAGAACCGCAATAAAAAAGCGATCCGTGCTCATTTCGGGCCTGAAATCGAAACGCTGGAGCACTATCGCACCAGACACTCTCAGTATCGTTCTGATCCGCTCCTGCATGGTATGCATGCAAAATGTCCGTGGATGGTGACCTGGGACGATCATGAATTTGATAACAACTGTGCCAACGATATTTCTGAAGAATCACAGGTCGATCCTGTCGATTTTCTGTTGCGTCGCGCCAATGCCTATCAGGCGTATTATGAAATGATGCCGCTCAGGCCACAGTCTCTTCCCCAGGGACCTCATATGCAACTCTATCGTCAGGCCTCGTTCGGTCGTCTGGCGGATTTCTTTGTACTCGATACTCGTCAGTACCGTACCGATCAGCCTAATGGAGACAAAAAGTCGCCAATCAATGATGCGGCGCTGGCTCGTAAAAATACATTGCTGGGAAGTCGCCAGCGACACTGGCTGCAGTCGAGACTGATTTCATCCGATGGGGTCTGGAATGTGCTGGCACAGCAGGTGATGATGGGCATGGTCGGATTTCCGCAGAAAGAAGGCCCACTCGCCTATTCGATGGATCAATGGCCTGGTTGTACTTATGAACGGATGGGGCTGGTTCAGTTCCTGGGGGATCGTCAGATTTCCAACCCGGTCGTATTGACGGGAGATATTCATTCCAACTGGGTGAATAATTTACGAGTCGATGATCGTCAGACAGAAACTCCGGTGATCGCTACCGAATTTGTAGGGACATCCATCACCAGTGGTGGAAATGGTGTTGAAAAACGCAAAGGACATGCTGAGATCCTGTCAAATAACCCCTGTATCCAGTTTCAGAATTCCGAACGTGGATATGTACGTTGTACTTTGACTCCGCAGAAATGGACAACCGATTACATGGTTGTGGATGATGTAACACGACCTGGTGGTAACGTCAGCCGGCGTGCTGCATTTGTTGTTGAAGCCGGTCAACCGGGAGCACATCCAGCCTGATCTGAAGCAGATTTGAACAGACTGTCTTAAGAAGTCGAAGGGGGTTCGAGCTTCTTTTCTGTCTTGAGAATCAGCCAGTGCAGTATGGTCTGTCCCAGAATTCTGCTGTTGAGCGGTTTGCTCAGATAATCATCACAGCCTGCATCCAGACATTTCTGCCGGTCATCGGACATGGCGTGTGCTGTTAAAGCGATGATGGGGAGCGTTGCACCCGATTCCCGGAATTTTCGCGCCAGAGTATAACCATCCATTTCCGGCATCTGCATGTCGGTCAGTAAGAGATCGTAGGGTTCGTCTGCTGTCTCTGCTTCCAGGAATTTTCGACAGGCGATGACTCCATTGTCGGCAACATCCACGTCGGCTCCCATTTTTTTCAGCAGGAATGAAATGAGACGTTGATTGTCTGGCCCATCTTCGGCAAGTAGCACACGAGTGCCAGCGGGAAGTTTAAATGAGGACTTGGGCGATTTTTTATCGGTCTGTTCGTGTCCATCCTGGATGCGACTTGTCGTATATCGAGTTTCCGGCAGAGTGCGTACGGGGAGCATCAGGCGGAAGCAGGTTCCTTTTCCAGGTTCAGTCCAGGCGAGTGAAACATCGCCGCCCATGAGCCGCGCCAGTTTGCGTGAGATGACCAGTCCCAACCCGGTTCCGCCATGTTGTCGGGTGACGGAAGTATCTGCTTGTGAGAATGCCATAAACATTTTAGCGGCCTGCCTGTCAGACATTCCCGGCCCGGAGTCCACTATTTCGATTTTCAGAAACCGGTAATTATCTTCGTCCAGGAAAGTGACATTAATCTGGATACGACCCTTGTCGGTAAATTTTACGGCATTACCAACCAGATTCATCAGGATCTGCCTGACTCGAGTCGAATCTGTTTCGATGAGGTCCGGAAGCGGCGTTTCGATCCGGGTGATCAGTTCGACGCCTTTGTCGATTGCCGGCGGTCTGAGCAGGCTTTCTATATGATCGAGAATGTTGAAGAGTTGTGTTGGAGTCTCTTCTATTTCGAATTTCCCAGCTTCAATTTTAGAAAGATCCAGAATGTCATTGATCACCGTCAGGAGATGGTTGCCCGCTTCCTGAATCGTTTTGACTGCCTGCTCTCTTTTGTCTTTTGATCTGGCAAACTCGAGATCATTCCTGAGGAGATCTGCATATCCGAGAATCGCCGTCAGAGGCGTCCTGATTTCATGACTCATGTTAGCAAGGAATTCACTTTTACTATGCGAAGCGGCCAGAGCGGCTTCCTGAGCCAGTCTAAGTTCTGTAATATCATTTCGTATTGCGAGGTACCCGGTGGCCTTGCCATCACCATCCTGCATGGCTGCAATTGTGGTATCCAGCCAGTAGAGCTCTCCATTTTTCCGACGATTGCAGATCTCTCCCTGCCACATACCGTCAGTTGAAATGGTTTTGAAAACGTTCTGCCAGAATTCTTTTGGATGTAATCCGGAATTGACAATCCGGTGCGTCTGGCCGATGGTTTCTTCCCGTTCAAAACCACTCACCTTACAGAACATGTCATTGACATGACGGATCACACCATTAAGTTCTGTTTCTGCAACAATCGCATGCTGATCCAGTACTTTGAGGCACAATTCAAGTCGCGCGGTCGTTTCTCTTAAAGATTTCTCCAGGGTAATTCGCTCTGAAATGTCGACCAGTACGTTGACAGCACCGGTGATTTCGCCTTCCGTATTGAGGAGTGGACTGGCGTGTGCGAGTGCTGTTTTTCGGCTACCGTCTTCACACTCAACAACGACTTCCTTGCCATGGATAATTCTACTGTCCCGTAGAGCTACCGCCATCCAGCATTCATCATGCGGGATTGAAACACCTTCAATGCTAAAGAGTTTAAATGAACCACAAAATCGGTCAGTCGGACTGTTGAGTTCTGGTTTTCGCCCCCAGAAATCCACAGCTGCCTGATTGTAGTAGGTGATTAAACCTGAATTATCGCACGTGTAGGCGGCAGCGGGCAGTGCATCAATCAGATGACGGATACGTTCGTTTGTTTCCTGAAGTCGATCCTGTTGACGTTTTTTTTCCGTAATATCGATGGCTACTCCCAGGTAACCTTCAATCTGGTTCTGCTGATCGTGAATTGCGGTCACAGTCAGTTCGACTGCGCGGTGAGAACCATCTTTACAGACGTAAGTCCATTCGCGTTTGTCAAAGCCACCTTCCTTTGCCAGGGTGACGAAGACTTCGAAATTTTCAATTTTTCTACCCAGAGTGGCTGATAATTCGTGACTTCGCTGTTGGAGTTCCTCGGTCAGATGGATGACAGAAGGTGTTTTCAAGCCGATCATTTCTTTGGCAGAGTAGCCCAGTAACCGTTCAGCACCGGGGCTGAATAATGTAATGATACCCTCAGGGTCGGTTGTAATTATGGAAACTTCCGTGGCAGAACGAATGATGCCTTCGAGTCGGGCCCGCGATGCATATTCATGGTCTTGCAGCAGCAAAAATTCTGCCTCAAGCTGCTTCTCTTTCGTAATGTCCTGAAAGGCGCCTACCAGTCGGACTGGTTCGTTATTCTGATATTCCAGTTCTCCCTGCGCGCGAACCCAGATATGTCGACCTTTGGCTGTGATGAATGGCAATTTCAGATCCCAGGGTTGACCGGTTTTGATGGCTTGTTTGACGGCATTCTGAATTTGTGGGCGTGAATCGAGAGTGTAAAATTCAATGGCATTTTCGAGCGTCGGTTTGAAATCAGGTTCGACTTCATGAATCGCGCACGTCTCTGCAGTCCAGAAAAGTTCCTGAGTTTTCAGATTCAGATGCCAGCCCCCGATTTTTCCCACTTCTCCAACTTTAGAAAGCAGTAATTCACTTTCAGTGCTGGATTCAGGTTCCACCGGGAAAGCACCAGCTTCGGATCCGGAAAAAAGTGAATACAGTGGATAATTCCTGTTTCCGGCATAACGCCAGGTGAAAAAGATTAGAGATCCAGTACAGATCCAAATCAGACTGATGATGACAGCCTGCTGATTCTGGTCACGCTGAATGAGTAACTGATGTTCTGAAATCAATGCAGACTGATATTGTGCCAAAAATGAAATCAGGTGTTTTTCTTCGATCAAGATTGATCTGAGCACGGTGTTGGCGTGCTGGGAACCTGAAAGCACCCGGGCAACGTTCCTGGTCAACTGTAGGACTAGAGGGGAAATCTGACTGGTCAGGATCTCCCTGGAAGCCTGCTCTGAAGGCTTGGCATGCAGAAGTTCTTCATGCTGATGAGAGAATCGCGTCAAATCCGAGTCGAGTTGAGTATAGCTTGACTCATTCTCAGGGTCTTTCGCCAACTGGATGACATTTTGAGTGATTCGGTTCAGAACGACCTGCTGTGACCCGACTGAGTGAATCTGTTCGAATCGCGAAGTTTCAAGCCTTTTATAATTCGATATGACATAGCTGCAGAGGCCTGCTCCCAGCATCAGCAGAAAGATGCTGAAAATGGCAGCCCGTATAGATCGAGATGAGAGAATCTGACTAATCCTGGAAACGGTGTGCATTGAACGGCGAAATCTATCTTGAGTGAGTTTCGGAGAGTTCTAATCCATTCAGCTTTTGAAACGACACTAAGATCGAATAATTGAGGGCGTGTTGCTGTGCATACAAATGGAATGATCAAATTCAGGCAAATACCTGTATTGGGAATTTCGTCAACTGGAACAACGAACAATCAGAAAATCCGCTGGCCGTTAACGAATAGTGATTGTTTCAATTAATCGGAGCAGGAGACTTGTATCAGCTGTGCGAGTGGGCAAGAAAAGGACTACAGGTTTTTCCCTGTATCGGGAATTCCATGCGAGGAAGGTCTCAAGAAAAGAAGCCGGAATAGGACCGTACAGGGAGAGTTGCTGGCATGAATTTAGAGACTGCAGGCAGGGCTCTGGCTCTCCAGGAAGCGATACAGCATCAAAAAAGCCGCTGGAAACAGTAAGTATAAGAGTTTCCAGCGGCTCAATTTTTTAAACGGAGAGAACGGGATTCGAACCCGTGGAACCGTTTACACGGCTCACCGGTTTAGCAAACCGGCGCATTCGGCCACTCTGCCATCTCTCCTGAATGCTTTGACCGCCACGCAATGGTGACAGACAGCACTCTTTATGCTGTTTTTCATGCTGGATGTCAACGATTGAAGCCTTGAATATGCAGAGACTTCGGTAAATTGACAATACAGCGGACAGGGAGTGTATCAAACCAAAAACCCAGCTGCAATAGTTTCGTCATTTTGAAGTCTGAAAGCGGAAAACCAGCTAATCTTAAGCTGTGATCACAGTGAAAATCGCTAGATTCGACACCCATTAACTAACGGGTGAAGAAACGTATAAGCTATTTATTACATGTTACTTAGGTCAGATTTCCCCCTGGGTTTCAAGGTACTGCCTGAGCGACGATTTCCAGTCGGGGATCGCAGTACCGATAGCAGCCGTCAGGCGGGAACAGTCAAGGACACTGAAGCGGGGGCGGTCTGCTGGAGCGTTATATTGCTCGGTTGTAATAGGGTGCGTCTTTACAGAGATCCCCGCCAGTTCGAAGATCGTACAGGCGAATTCGTACCAGGTCGTCTGGCCTGCGCATGTTGCGTGATACAGGCCGAACTGTTCGGTTTCGATCAATCGTGTTAACGCCGCAGCCAGATCCTTCGTGGCGGTAGGAGTGCAGTTCTGATCATTGATGATGGACAGCTCGTCCCGGTCTTTTCCCAGGCGGAGCATGGTTTCCACAAAGTTTCCATTTCCCGTTTTCCCGGCGACTCCATACAGACCACAGGTGCGAATCACATAATGCTGTGGGCAAAGGGCGCGGACGAAATATTCTCCCGCCAGTTTGCTGAGACCGTACGCACTGACTGGACCTGGCGCTTCATGCTCCTGAAAAGGAATTGTTCGCGTGGTATCGAGACCATAAACGAAGTCAGAACTGATATGCATCAAACAGATGTTTTTTTCAGAACAGTAGCGGGCAAGAAGCCGTGGCCCTAATGCATTGACCGCGTAAGCGACATCAGGTTCCTGTTCTGCCAGATCGACTTTATTATAGGCGGCGGTATTGATGATCAGGTCAGGTGTAGATTGTTCCAATGCACCTGCAATGCTATCGGGGTCTTCAATAGAAATCTGTTGATGCGTCAGACCAGTGACGTGATGCCCGGCAGAAGTCAGAGATTCCATCAGGTCGTGTCCCAGTTGGCCGCGAGAACCAATTACCGAAATACGTCGCATAAAAAATACCTTTTGTATTTGCTAACGAAAATGAAACTTCAAACCGCCGGTGCAGTCTGCTCATCTCCTATGTCTTATCTATGGTTGACGTCAGTGGAGCAACGAAGTGAACCTGTTTGACGATCTCTCTGAACCCGAGCGAAGTATAAAGATGGTTACCGACGTCATTCTGCTCGAGCGTTTCGATTTTTGCCAGAGTCAGTTTGAGATCCCGAAAATGCTGAAGTGCATGTTCCAGCAGTTTTCGCCCCATACCCTGTCCTCGATACTCAGGGGCAAATGCCATATTGGGAATATAACCTATGCCCGCTTCCAGGTCGTGCCAGGTTGAAATATATCCCGCTATCACGCCGTCCACTTCCGCGATGAAAATGCCTTCGGGCTCTCGACGGGCATCGGCTTCGACGTGTCCTGCTTTCCGCCACTTCCAGTCGTGACCATTGATCGGGCCGTATTCGCGCTCAATTCCTTCATCAATCGAAACACCCTGAAAGGCTTCTACCGTGATGGATTTCAGGGTTTCCAGGTCTGCAGGTTGATAAGCACGTATTTTCATGGCGGTGATTCAAACAGGATTACGAAATGTAACTTCTGAAAAGAGTGACGGGAGCGACTGATGTATGCTATGATGTTGCTGTCAAAAATTAAAGGAGCCTGAGGGAATCCTTTCTTAGAGTTTTTACTCTTAATATTGCTATCAATTGATGGGAACAGGGTATGGATGATTCAGCAACCTATACGGCAGACGAGTTTCTGGATATCAGGCTGGAATTACCCGACGCCGGCCGCTGGACGGAATTAAACCAGGGAAAAATTATTAATCTGGACCCGCCCGATATTGGGCACGGAACGATCGTTCTTAATATTTCCAAGGTGCTTTCAGTCTATCTGCATAAAGTCAATCAGGGTTACGCCTGCTTCGATTTAGGTCTGCTGGTCAAGCGGGACCCGGATACGGTTCGATTTCCTGCGGTCAGTCTGTTTAACAGTGGCAATCGATTTGAAGAGACTGACAAAACCGTTTCCGAACGGAAACCTGATGCCGTGATCGAGATTGCTTCTACGAATCCTCGACGAAAGTCCATGCCAGGGCACATCAAGGATTATGTCAGCTGGGGAATTGATCTGATCTGGGTGATTGACCCCGATTCCCGGGAAGTCCTGGAATATCAACCGGGAAAAGAGAGTGAGGTGATCGATGTGCAGGGCAAGCTGACTGGTAAAAATGTGCTGCCGGGTTTTGTGATGCCTGTGAAAGACTTGTTCGCAGAACCGGATTGGTGGTAAGGTAAACATAATCGGTCTCACAATGTGATTCGTAGACCAATATACGCTACTGCAGTCAGGTCGCTCGTCTCAGTAGTATTAATGCGTAAAGATGCAAGGAATATTCAGGGATGCCAGATGCACACTACGATGTGGCAATAATCGGTACCGGACCCGGTGGAGAAGGGGCTGCGATGCAGGCCATCAAGCAGGGTAAGTCGGTCATTTCGATTGAGAAATTTTACGAGATCGGCGGTAATTGCACACACAAGGGAACGATTCCCAGTAAGGCCCTGCGATATTCGATTCTGCAGATGTCAGAGATCAATAACTACATGCGGCAGATGGGCCGTCTGGGAATGGTGCTGGATCTGGAATTTCCCGATCTGCGGAAGACGGCGGCTTCGGTGATCCAGAAGCAGGTGGGCATGCGACGTACGTTTTATGAACGGAACGGTGTCGATCTGGTCGAAGGGCAGGCACGTTTTCTGGACCCTCATCGGATTCACATTGATACTCCCAACGGTCTGACCGAAGAGATCACGTTTGATTATGCGATTATCGCGACAGGCTCCCGGCCGTATCGACCAGCCGATGTCGATTTCAACCATCCGCGCATCTTCTGCAGTGATACGATTCTCGATCTGAACTTTACGCCGCGTTCGATCAGCGTTTATGGTGCCGGTGTGATTGGCTGTGAATATGCCTCCATGCTGCGCACGATGGGGATGAAAGTTAATCTGGTCAATACCCGCAGTTCTCTGTTGGACTTTCTGGATGATGAGATCAGTGATGCGCTCAGTTATCACATGCGGGAGAGTGGTGTTCTGTTAAGGCACTGCGAGCATTACGAATCGATCCAGGGGACGGATGATGGTGTGATTCTCTCACTGCAGTCAGGAAAGAAGCTGAAAACGGATATATTCCTGTTCGCAGCCGGTCGGGCAGGGAATTCGGAAAATCTGGGACTGGAAACGGTGGAGATTACCCCCGATTCACGCGGACAGATCGAAGTCAATGATGATTTTCAGACCTCACAACCGCATATCTATGCAGTGGGTGATATCATCGGATATCCATCACTGGCCAGTGCCGCCTATGTGCAGGGACGTTATGCTGCCAGCCATCTGGATAATGGCGAATGCGAGCGGGCATTGATTCGTGATATTCCGACAGGGATTTATACCAGCCCGGAAATCAGTTCGCTGGGAAAAACCGAGCGGGAACTGACCGAAGCAAAAATCCCTTACGAAGTCGGGCATTCGATGTTTAAACATCTGGCACGCGCCCAGATCATGAACCGTCCGATCGGGATGCTGAAACTTCTGTTCCACCGGGAGACGCTGGAAATTCTGGGGATTCATTGTTTCGGTCCCAACGCATCGGAAATCATTCACATTGGTCAGGCGATCATGTCGCAGCCAGGGGAAGCGAATACACTGCTGTATTTCATTAATACGACCTTCAACTATCCAACCATGGCAGAGGCTTATCGTGTGGCTGCTTTAAACGGCTATAATCGTCTGTTTTAATAAATTAAAGACCAACAAGTTTTCAGGGGAATGGCATGAGTCGCTCGATTTTGGCAATACTGTTTCTGATCTGTCTGGCGTTTTCCCCGGGATATGACGTTGCTGCTGCTGAGGCAACACAGCCCAACGTATTGTTTATTGCCGTAGATGACCTGAATGACTGGATCAGTTGTCTGGGCGGTCATCCGGACTGTAAGACGCCGAACATTGATCGACTGGCTTCGCGTGGCGTGCTGTTTACCAATGCCCACTGTGCGGCTCCTGCCTGCAATCCTTCACGGGCTGCATTGATGACGGGAATTCGACCTTCGAGTTCAGGCGTGTATCTCAACTCTCAACCCTGGCGTCCCGTGATGCCCGATGTCGTTACGTTGCCTCAGCATTTTCGCAACAACGGCTATGAAGCGATCGGTTCTGGCAAAATCTTTCATGGCGGTTATAACGATCTCGGTTCGTGGGACGATTATCTCAAGCAGACCGGAGATCCCAAACCGGTTCCCGCAGTCTTGAATGATCCGCACAGCCGCGCCGGAACAATTATCTGGGGTGTGCTGGATGTCGATGACCGGGAGATGAGCGATTACAAGATGGCGAATTATGCCATCGATTATCTGGGAAAAAAACATGACAAACCGTTCTTCCTGGCCTGCGGCATTTATCGTCCGCATATGCCCTGGCAGGTGCCTCGCAAATATTATGACATGTATCCCCTGGATAAAATCCAGCTCCCCAAAGTACCGGATGACGATCTGGATGACATCCCCGCTACGGGAATTCGGATGGCAAAACCAACCGGTGATCACGCTAAAATTCTGAAAACGGATAACTGGCGATATTCCGTGCAGGCGTATCTAGCCAGCATCGCTTTCGCGGATGTCCAGGTCGGTCGAGTGCTGGATGCCCTTGATGCCAGTCCGTATGCGAAGAATACGATTGTGGTGTTATGGGGAGATCATGGCTGGCATCTGGGGGAGAAACATCACTGGCGAAAGTTCTCGCTCTGGGAAGAGGCAACACGGGCTCCTTTAATGATGGTCGTTCCCGGGGTGACGCAGCCTGAATTACGCTGTGATCAGGCAGTCGACTTTATGAATATCTATCCGACGCTCTGCGACTTGTGTAATTTACCGATTGGCGGATACCTGGATGGAGTCAGCATGGTTCCCCTGTTGAAGGATCCAGAGATCATCTGGGAGCGACCGGCATTGACGACCCATGGTCGCCTGAATCACGCGTTACGAGATAATCAGTATCGACTGATTCGTTATCAGGATGGCAGTGAAGAACTCTATGATCACAAAACGGACCCCATGGAATGGAAAAACCTGGCTGACGATCCTCAGTATGCGGAAGTCAAGCAGCGACTGGCAAAGTCGTTCCCCAGTAAAAATGCACTCGACGCCCCCCATGATCCGAAGCGGAGTGGAAATCAGAACAAGAAAAAGCAGGGGCAGGGGAAAAAGAAAAAGCAGTCGACGAAAAAATAGGGATGTTGTCCAGTTCGATTCCGAAATAGGACAACATCCCTTTTATCAACTTTGTGACTCATAAAATACGGGTTATTCCGTTTTCTTTCCCCGCGTTTTCTCGATCATGGCAGCGAGTTCATCAACAGTGACAATCGAATCTTTGTCCTGATCCGCTTTGAAGAACAGAGGGAGTTCGTGCAGTGGGACTTCATCGCGTTCCAGCTTGCCATTCGAGTTTTTATCGCGTCGTCGTACCAGTTTAAACGCGATTGTTTTGAACTGGTTTTCGGCCTCAGCGGTCTCCTTGGGAATGGCCACATTGAAATAGCCAATCATCATTTCATTCCAGGTCTGATCGCCCCAGGAAACGTCTTTCGTTGGATCCGGATTCGATAAATTGCTGTCGGAATTGTTGTAATGTGCGACACAGTGAATGTATTCGCCAGTCTGAATGGGGATCGGTTTTTCCACACCATAAGCGGTCTGCCAGTTGAAATCGAACGCGGGAATATCAATCAGAACTTCTCCCGGTTGATCGGGGGTTTTCCGCAGTTCATAGCGAAATGCTTTTCCCCGCAGATGCATGTGAGGCATAAAGCTCAGGATTAAAGCATCGCGATCGCTGGGAGGAGAGGTGGCTTCAATTTTGAAATTATCATCATTGGCGGCAATCGAGAAGCGACGGCGAACAAAGTCTTGATTGATAACCTGAGCTGTGACGACCTGATGGGTTACCTTGGATTCATCTGTAAATACCAGACCGACTTTGCTGCGATCCTGCTGTTCGGTGCCGATGGGAGTGTAATGCATCTGGAATACCAGCTTGGAACCGGCGGGAACTTTTTTTGCCATGCCTTCGGGGAGCATGACTTCGCGTGAGCCTGGAACATAACCGACCAGGAATTGATCTCCTTCGCCGAACACACGGACTCGTTTTCCCTGCGGTGGACGTGCAAAGACCAGAATATGATGAACGACAGCACGGTTGCCCGGCAGTGCTTCAGCCCCTTTCAGCCATTTATCTTCCGTGAAACCGGGGTCCACTGTGAAGTACTGATATTTGACGCCACGTTTCCCGGCTTGCGCGGGGACAGTAAAAGGTTTGTCATCCATGTAGAAGACGGCATCCGGTTTCTGGGGTAACTTCCAGCCGGTGACGTATGTCTGTGGTTTCGGAAGATCCTTGGGGTTGCCCTGGGGGGCTCCGTTTTCGACCCAGGTAAAGATCAGCTCTTTTTCCTCTTTCGTCAGGCTGCGATCATTGGCGAATTTTCCATGTTTGGGATCCGCATGCCAGGGAGGCATCCGCTGATCGCGGACGACCTCTGCGATGGTTTCTGCCCAGCCGGCTACTTCTTCATATTCGTTGAGTGCAAAGGGAGCGATTTCTCCTTCGCGATGGCATTCCACACAATGTTTCTGAAACAGACGGGCGATCTGGTTGGAGTAGGTGACCTTACTGTCGGTATTGGGTTCCCGGATGCGACCGATAAAACAACCCACCGGTTTTGTTGAGGGCTGACTGACTGGTTTACTGGCGAGTAATTCCGTGAGAGCCACTTTCAGATCTTCTCTCTGGGGTTCATCACGAAGATAGCCTACGCCATACTGATCATCGACGCGTCCGTGATAGCAGATCTTGCGGTTCTGATCGAGGATGAAAATTTCCGGAGTGCGCTGGGCACCGATCTGGTCAGCGACATGGTTGCCCGCATCTTTCAGCACGGGAAAATTGATTTCATGTTTCCGGGCATAAGCGGCGATTTCAGTCAGAGAATCCTGCTGATTGGACATGATGGCATAAAAGGCGACTCCCTGGCTGTTAAATTCGTCCGCCAGTTTCTGCAGTCGCCCGCCGTAGAGCTTCGCCAGAGGACATTCGGTTCCCAGGAACGCGATGACTACCAGTTTCTGTTCCCGTTGATCGTCCAGTTGAACCGGTTTTCCACGAAAATCCTGCAGCGTGAAGTTCTTAACCTCTTTGCCGAGCAGGGAATCTTTGGTTTCGGCTGATGCTGTGGCTGTGAACAGACAGCCGGCCAGCATTCCTGTGATTAGATAATAGAAGCATCGCATTCGACCTTGAACTCCCCTCTCAACTCATATTTAATGATGGGCGCAACTTGAGTTTCGAAAACTGTGGTTAGCATCTAACCCCTGACGGGCATTGATGGTAGCGTGAATTGGCGTTATTTCGTCCAATCTTCACAGACCCGTTGAGTGTCTGTTTCGATCCAGTTTCATTGGCCAACTCGATAGGTAGTTACCCTGACTGAGGTGAATCTGTTTCAGAATTCAGGAAAAGATCTGATTTTTAATTATTATACAAGTGACCAGAAGCAAGGTAAATATCAGTGATCGTAGGATTGGGAACAGACATTGTTGAAATCTCGCGGATTGGTCAGATGATCGAACGTCATGGAGATACATTCCTGAATCGGGTCTTCACGGAAAACGAAAACGCCTATTGTGGCTCGAAAAAGAATAAAGAACAGCATTATGCGGGGCGCTGGGCAGCTAAAGAAGCCGTCATGAAGACACTGGGGACCGGCTTTATAAAAGGAATTGGCTGGAAAGAGATCGAAGTTGTCAATCTGCAGAGCGGCAAACCGACGATCGTCATTTCGGGAGGAGTCGAGCGGCACGCAGGGGAGATGGGCATCAGTGAGATTCTGATTACGATCTCTCACAGTCGCGAATTTGCCACGGCGACTGCGATTGCCTTAGGTCAGGCAAAGTGATTTGCCGTCGGCTGATCTCTGTGTATCACGTCTCTTTGAGGTCCAGAATCTTTTCGATGACGGGCAACTGGTGATGAGTCAAATGGTCGACCAGGGTGGCCGGTGTTTCATCGGCAATGATCAGATCGCGGTATTTGGGTTTGACAAATTCGGTTTCGATACAGTGATCGATTAAATTCAGCAGTGGATCATAAAAACCGGACGTATTGAGCAACCCAACCGGTTTGCGGTAGATGCCAAGTTGAACCCATGAGACGACTTCAAAAAGTTCTTCCAGAGTTCCAAAGCCACCAGGCATGGCAATAAATGCATCACACAATTCCGACATCATAGCCTTGCGCGTATGCATATTATCCACGATATGCATCTGCTCAACGCGGGGGTGGATCAGCTCTTTTACAGCCAGTTGTTGCGGTATGACACCGATGACTTCACCGCCGGCATCCAGTACGGCGTCGGCGATAATTCCCATCAGTCCCACACTACCGCCACCATAAACCAGAGAGATCTTCCGCTCAGCCATCAGCCGTCCGAGTTCAATAGCGGATTGCTGATACTGCGCATCATTTCCCGATTTAGAACCACAAAAGACGCAGATGCTTTTGAGTGTGCTCATGCTCCGGTACCGTCGGCTGCCTGATCGTTCTCGGAAGAATTATCTTCCTGAACCTGCTCTCCGGTTTTCCCTTCCGAAGTACTTCCTTTAAAAGTTCCCGGTTTGATCTGCGGGCCGCGCTGATGTTCTTTCAGGATGGCCTGGAGTTGATCCATATCCATGACTTCAACTTCCAGAAGATCCCGTGTCATGTGCTCCAGCAACTCACGCCGCTCATCGAGCACTTCGTAGGCAATTTTCGAACATTGATCAATGATACGCCGAATCTCCAGGTCGATTTCCCGTAACGTATTTTCACTGTGGATACTTTCGACACCAGCTTGAGAATCGCCAAGGAACGGAGACCGTCTGGTTTCGCTGTAATGCACGCGGCCCAGTTTGGGGCTCATGCCGAACTCAGTGACCATGCGACGGGCCAGATCGGTCGCACGCTGCAGGTCATTCTGGGCGCCGGTTGAAGTTTCCTGATAAATGATTTCTTCTGCAGCAATGCCCCCCAGCAGGACACAGATGCGGTTTTCCAGCTCGCTTTGAGTGACCAGCTGTTTCTCTTCTTCGGGGCGCTGCAATGTATAGCCGAGTGCTCCCAGTCCGCGGGGAACAATCGAAATTTTATGAACCGGGTCGACGTTGGGGAGTGAGCAGGCTACCAGAGCATGACCACATTCGTGATAGGCGACGCGATTCTTTTCGTCTTCATGGATCAGACGCGTCGATTTTTCCAGTCCGGCGACGACGCGTTCGACACCTTCTTCACATTCGCGCATCGTGACTGCATCTTTATTGTTTCGTGCAGCGAGCAAAGCGGCTTCGTTAATCAGATTGGCCAGGTCGGCACCGACGAAACCGGGAGTGATTTTCGCGATGTGCTGCAGATTGACGGAATCATCCATCTTGATCTTGGCACTGTGGACTTTGAGAATCGCTTCCCGTCCGCGTACATCCGGACGGTCAACGAGTACGTGTCTGTCGAATCGACCAGGACGCATCAGGGCAGGATCGAGTGTTTCCGGGCGGTTGGTGGCACCCATGACGATCACACTCTGATCGGAGCCAAATCCATCCATTTCAACCAGCAGGGCGTTGAGGGTCTGTTCCCGTTCATCGTGACCGCCGGGCATGCCGCTGCCTCGAGTTTTGCCGAGAGCATCAAGCTCATCGATAAAAATGATTGCCGGTGAGCGTTGTGCTGCCTGCTGGAACATGTCCCGCACGCGAGCCGCCCCGACGCCGACAAACATTTCAACAAAATCAGAACCGGAAAGTCCGTAAAAGGGAACTCCCGCTTCGCCGGCGACCGCTTTGGCGAGCATCGTTTTCCCGGTACCAGGAGGACCTACCAGGAGGACACCCTTAGGAATACGACCACCGAGGGCCTGATACTTTGCCGGCGTTCTCAGGAACTCAACCACTTCGCGGAGTTCTTCGACGGCTTCATCGATGCCGGCGACATCATTGAACGTGACTTCGATGTCATCCTGTGCATACATGCGTCCGCGGCTGCGTCCGAATGACATCGGCGAACCGGCCCCTCCCATCCGACGGAAGAGGTAGATCACAAAAATTAACAGCACGATGGGAAAGAACAGAACGGCAATCAGTGATTCCCATTCGGAAGGGCGGCTTTCGGAATCGACGACGATATCTTTGCTTTCCAGTTTGGACTGCAGTTGCGCGCGTTTCTCGGAAGCAATACCCCAGACCGGGATGTAGTAATTTTTAGTGGTGTCAGCCAGCGTTCCTTTTTCAGACCCTTCCTGTTTGGGCTGATCCTGGAAGACGATGTAATCCGTTCCAAACTTCAACTCGTGGACGTTGGTTTTATTGTATTTACCATCATCCAGACCTTTGACGAAATCACCAAACTTGAGCTTCTCTCCCCGCTTATTGTTCGAAACGATGGAGAGTGTGATGACCAGAATCAATCCGCCGACGACGAGATACCAGAGGGCATTACTTTTGGGGCCTTTGGGTTCGGGACGTTTGCCATCCCCTTTCGGTGTGCGCTCAGGTGGGGCGGGACGGTCTTTTCGGTTCGGATCCGGGTTTGACATGGAGCTTTATCTTTTCACAAGCGTGCGAATGGCAGAATTCCGGTCATTGAATCGCACGGAACATAAGGTCAGTTGGTTAAGCCCTCAGTGAGAGATCATTTCAGAGAAGAAGGGATCTTAACACAGAATGCATCTTGTCTTTAAGGTAATGTATGTCGTTTCAGCAGAGGGGTCAATCAAACGTTTTCGGAGAAATGCGGGATCTTAGTTGAAACTCCGTTGAAAAGGGTCTTTTACGACGTGAATGCCCCTTGCCATGTTTAATTATTACGCCTAAAATGCGGATTCGTTGGTGGTTAGGACAAAAAAACAGTACCAGGGAATGTCTTTTTTCCGCTCTCCTCAAGAAACAATAAAACAGTCAATTATACCGACTGAGGATGAAAAAACAGGGTCGAATGAAGCGAATAGCCGTTCTCGGGTCTACGGGTTCGATTGGTACCAGTACTCTCGATGTAATCGCCGCCCATCCACAGGAAATGGAATTGACTGCGATTACCGCACATAACAGCTGGAAGCAGCTGGCGGAACAGTCACAGCAGTTTCACCCCCGCTGGGCTGTATTGAGCAACACGCAACAGGCATCTTCCGTTTCCACAGGTGATTTTGCTGCGGACACAGAAGTTTTGTTTGGTGAAGATCAGATCGAACGGGTGGCGTCCTCGGAAGAAGTCGATGTCGTCATCTGTGGGATTGTCGGTGCAGCGGGCCTGAAAGGGGCCTGGGCGGCGGTTGAAGCTGGAAAGACAGTGGGAATCGCCAATAAAGAGACCTTAGTCGTCGCCGGACCATTAATAATGGACCTGGCTGAACGAAACCAGGCGACTCTGCTTCCGGTGGACAGTGAACATAATGCAATCTTTCAAGCGTTGCAGGCGGGCAGAGCTCAGGATGTTAAACGGGTGATTCTGACAGCCAGCGGCGGACCTTTTCGTGGTTGCAGCCCGGCTGAACTGAAAGACGTGACGCCTGAAAAAGCGTTGGCGCACCCAACCTGGGAGATGGGGCCGAAAATCACAATCGATTCCGCGACGATGATGAATAAGGCGTTAGAGATTATTGAAGCAAAATGGTTGTTCAACCTGACTTCCGATCAGATCTCTGTTGTCGTACATCCCCAGTCCATCGTACATTCCATGGTGGAATTTGTGGACGGTTCAGTGATCGCCCAGCTTTCACCACCTGATATGAGGCTTCCCATTCAGTACGCACTTACGTATCCTGATAGGAAAACAGGCCAGAATACTCCGATGGACTGGAGTCGGTCATTTGAGCTAACCTTTGAACCACCTGATCTGGAAGCGTTCCCCGCATTGCGTCTTGGATACGAAGTCGCAGAGCAGGGGGGGACGTGCGGTGCGGTATTAAACGCAGCCAATGAAGCTGCTGTAGAACGATTTTTGTCGGGTGAATTGCGTTTCTGCGATATCGCGACCTCCTGTCAACAAATATTAGAATCACATCAATTCGATCCCAATCCAAGTCTGGAAGAACTGTTTCTGCTGGATGACTGGGCTCGCAAGGAGATTAAACAGTGGAAGTAGTGCTGACCAGTTTATTGTTAGGAACACTGACAGGAAAAATCGCCAATATTGCCATGGTCGCTCTCGGGCTGGGGCTGGTGATTTTTTTCCATGAGTTGGGGCACTTCGCGGTCGCCAAGTGGTGTGATGTCAAAGTCGAGCGTTTCAGTATCGGCTTCGGTCCGATCATCTACAGTTTCAAATATGGTGAAACTGAATATGCGCTGTCGATCATTCCGTTCGGCGGTTACGTAAAAATGCTGGGGCAGGACGATGTTGATCCGAGCCAGTTGAGCAGCGAAGAGATTGCCCTCGATCCCCGTTCTTATTCGGCTAAACCCGTTTATCAGCGAATGGGAATTATCTCTGCAGGTGTGATCATGAATATCATTACCGGCATGCTGTTTTTCGCATTTGCATTTCGGCTGGGAGTGGCATCGACGCCCTGTATCGTTGGTACTGCCGTTCCGGGAATGCCGGCGTGGGAATCGGGTATTCAACCAGGCGATGTCATTCATAAGATCAATGGCAACGAGACTACCTCCTTTATGGATATTATTCGCAGTTCCGCTTTCAGTGATGGCGATATCATGATGGAAGGAACGCATCTGAATGGCGAAAAGTTCGAAGTCAAAGTGACGCCCGATCAGACAGGGACCCGGCCACAAATTGGACTGCTGCCGGCACAGAGTCTGCAGATTCCCGTCTACCAGGATCCGAATGAGCGTATCACCAGTAAAGGGACCGCGGCCGCCGACGCAGAGCCCCGCTTTTTACCCGGTGATACGATTAAAACCATCGACGGACAAAAGATTGAAAATTATGCAGAACTACAGCGGACTTACGCAGCAAAAAGCAGTGAGACAGTAAAGACCGGCGTCGTCCGTGAAGGGACCCCCGACACCGAGATTGTCGAAATCGAGGTGAAGAACAATCCGTTTCGAACCCTGGGATTGTGGATGGAAATTGGTCCGATCGAATCGATTCAGAAAGGTTCTCCTGCCGATCGAGCAGGATTGAAAGTCGGCGATAAGATTACGCATATCGACGGCCAGGATGTGGGTAAGGCATTGAATCCGCTGCGACTTCCCAATTATTTCTCGGGTCGCGCCGGCGAGACCATTCCCATCGTCGTGAATCGCAAGCAGGATGGTGCACAGCCGACAGAGGTCAGCCTGAATGTCGTTCCTCTCGACAATCCTGCCTGGCTGGAACACCCTGTCTTTTCCAATACACCACTGGCAGTAGAGTCACTGGGGATTGCCTTTCATCTGATTCCTACGGTCCTCAAAGTGGAAGAAGAGAGTCCGGCAGCGCAAGCAGGGATTAAACCGAATGCTTTGATTAAGAAAATCAAAATTCTCTATCCGGAAAATCAAACCGCGGCCGATTGGGGACCCATCCCGGAAGTCACTTATGAATTCGATGATAAAAACAAGAACTGGGCGAATGCATTCTGGGAGATGCAGGTTCGTCCGGGCTGGCCCGTCGAATTGACTTTCAGTCAGGATGGTAAAATCGTCGAGAAGAAGATCAATCCCTGGGTAAACCCCAAGCAGAAACCAGGTGAGCAATGGTCGTTGCCTGTTCGTGGTATCCGCTTACAGTCACTGCGTGAAATCCAGAAGGCTGACAGCATGGGGCAGGCACTGGGAATGGGAGTGCAGTACACAACAAACTCTGCCAAAGACATCTATCTGACTCTGCGAAGTCTGATTACCGGTCGTGTCTCTCCTATGGAGTTGAGTGGACCAGTGACTATTGCCAAAGTCGCTTATGAAGTGGCCCATGATGGATATGCACAACTGCTGCTGTTTCTGGGCTTTCTGAGTGTGAACCTGGCTGTGTTGAACTTCCTGCCCATTCCTGTTCTGGACGGTGGTCACATGGTGTTCCTCTGCTGGGAAGGCATCACCCGCAAGCGACCTAATGAAAAAGTTCTGACGGCTGCGACTTATGTCGGGATGATCTTCGTGCTGGGGCTGATGATCTTTGTTCTGTATCTGGACATCTTCCTGCGGGCATTATCTTAATCTCAATTTCGGAGCGGCTTCAAAAAATGATTGGGATCTTTCTTACGATCTGTTAAAATGAAAGTAACTGCTGACGTACACGAGACGTCAGACGTGGAAGATCCTGTCGCATTTTGGGAGCACAGCGGAGATTTAATTTATGACTGCAGGTCGATCCCCTCATGGTTCAGGAGATCAGGCAGCGGCCTGGCTGGCAACGGTATTCACGCTGACCGGCGGATTATTTGCCTGTATCTTCGTGGTGGTAACCAGCGGCGAACCACCGGGAAGACCTATGATGGTCGCCATCGGTATCATCACCGTATTGCTGTTAACGCTCTGGCTGTTGCGCGAAAAGCCCCCGGAGTCACAGCAGGAGAAACTCCGGTTGTGGCACTGGTGGAAGAAGGAAGAAGCAGATCCTTACGAGTACAAACCGCGTCCTCGAAAAAAATCGAGCCGTACCGAATACGGTACCAATCAGCCACCAACTCTCGAATCGATCCGGGAAGCGGCCGATGATCAGCGAACCTGGGTCCCCTCGATTCGGAACATCAAAGAGATTCCAGAGGGTCCCCAGTCTGAGCGTGCTGAATAAACTCGCCGCGTGAGCAGAGCTTATCGGTATCGGGAGAACAGACCGCGACGACGAGCCTGACGTGATGGATCATCATTTGAACTGGTGTTCTGTCGGTATTGTGGCTGTTGATTGTACTGAGCCGCGTTTTGCTGCTGCAGAAATTGCTTAGAGTATCCAATGATCTGGTCAGAAGGCTCTGGTTTTTCAAAGTCTTTGTACTTAGCCAGTTCTTCCAGGTATTTAGCGTACTCAGGTCGAGTCCGTTCACGATAAATGACCAGTGAGTCAATGGCGTGGTACATTCCACCTGGTTCCAGAGGCTGACTTTTATATTCAATCAGGTCCGTTGCGATACGGTACACAGCACTGCGGACCCACTGCTCATCCAGCCGGTTCTGAGGCAATGCCTCCATAATGAATTCCAGAGTGTGTCCGGTTGTTGAGACGCGTTTGTTGACGTCACTGGCGTACTCTGGACCTTCAAAGTATTTTGATGAAAACGAACCATCACGGTTCTGCATCGAACGGGCGTATTCGGCGTACTGGCGAACCCGCATACTGGCTTCCAGCCAGGTTCCCCTGAGTTGTTTCTGATCTTTGAGGTAGCAGTTAACGGCACTGGCGGTTGCGAACAGGCCATGGGTTCCCCCGCAGGCCGATTTGGTCGGTTCAGACTGCATCTGCACCCGCACCAGCTTTTCCATACTCCACTCTTCCTGACGATCACTCACCCATTCCGTATCCCAGGGGAGATAGCGGGAAAATGCCCAGAGCGTCCAGGTGATCTCTTCGTTTGTATTTACTTCCGCCTTGGCATTGCTGATCATGTCGGCGATCGTAATCGTTTTTTCCCCTGCTTTGAATTCATGGTCGATTGGAATTCCCGCCATGGCGTAGAACGCCAGGAACTGATTCGGATGACCTTCAAAGGCATAAGGCTCTGTAAATGGATGTCCTTTACCGCCATGAGGGGTGGTAATGAACCAGGGGCGTCCACGGAAACTGGGACCGGTCGAAACCCAGTCAATGGCACGAATGCGTTTATTGTTCTGGTAAAGCGTATATTCCCAGCGTAACGCGAGAATTCCATGGGCAATCTGCCAGGGAGTGTGTACGTTGGTGGAAAGCATTCTGCGGTGCGAGACTTCAATTGCTTCATCAACCAGTTTGTCCAGCGGGTCCACAATTTCAGGAACCGGTGGCGCTTTGGGGACTGCTGGTTTTTTCATCTCTGGGGAAGACTTACTGGCAATACCAGGAAACGGTTTGGGTTCCGGGACAGCGTCCGCTTTGCTTTTGGTGGAATCATCGGCCAGAATTTCCGGTTTTTTGGCCTCAATACTGAAATCAGGCTTACGGGCAACCAGCGGAGCTTCCATGTCTTCAGGAGTCGTCGTGACCTGTCTGATTCCTGTAGATTGAGATTTCAAATCGGGGACCAGCAACTTAGGTCCCGAGGCACCCTGAAGATTACAGGCAATCTGAATTATCGTGGTGAATACAATTAAAGTCGAACATTTAATCCAAAGGTGGGGTGTCATCCTTGAATTCATTGCTGTGTGCTTTCCAAATCTACAATTTGTATTCGAAACAGGGCAGGTAACTTCCGTGAGCCTGGGAAATATCCTGCAACTTCTGGGTAATATCTTGGTTTGATGTAAGGGGACAACTTCTGTTAACAGCGTTGCTGAAACTTGTCACTTTCAACTGCCGTTTTAAACCTGAGGTCGGTAAATGACTCAGGATTTGTTGTCGGCGAGCTCATTCGGATTTCGGACAATAGATTCAATTTGAGAGAGTTAGTTCGTATCCGAAGGAGTCATGGTTCGTTTATATTTGTATCTGGAGATACATGGATTATCGGTAGTTGTAATTCAATCTGTTGACCGGGGTTTTGGAGAAAGAGTAATCTCCACCGACTTTGTTAAATTTCAAGTACCAGTTACGTAAACTGGTGTATGTATTTTTATTTCGGATCCAATTATGATGTTTTGAGTTGAAATGCTTATTCTCCGATTCCGGAGACTTCGCACGGATTGAAGTAAGGGAATTCTGCAAAATCCCGAATAGAATTCTTTTTGAGTAAAGTCGATACTGTCCGCATCGATCGATTTCAGAACTTGAATCTATTGATAAAAAACGGTGTGATACGTACAGCTGGCGGTAAGACTTAGTTATGCAACAAATGGCACTTTTGATAGACCCTGAACCATGCAACTGATGTTAGAGATTTCCTCAAGTTCGCAATTGTGGGTTCTGGAGGTTTTTACTGCCCTGTGGTGTTTTGTGATGGGCTCTGTGATCGGCAGTTTTTTGAATGTGGTCATTTATCGGATGCCACTGGGGTTAAACATTTCGAAGCCCAAGTCCCGTTGCCCTGTCTGTCAAACACCGATCCAGACGCGAGACAATCTTCCGATTCTGGGCTGGCTGCTGCTGCGAGGAAAATGTCGAACCTGTCAAGCCCCCATTTCGGTTCGGTATCCAATCGTTGAGGCTCTGACTGGTTTATTCTTTCTCTTCTTATATATTCTGCTGGTTCATTCCGGAGGACAGTTTCTACCCTACCGGACTCCGAACCGTTTTTGGGGCAGTTATCAGATTCTGGAAGGTCGGACCTGGGATCTGATCGCTTTGGACGTTTATTACAGTTATCTGTTTATCGTCCTGCTGGCATCCGCCTATATCCAGTTTGATGGTCAGCTGATTCCCCGAAGGCTGTTAATCTGGTGCTTTGCCATCGGAATCACGGCAGGTGTATTGATCCCCGAATTACATCCGGTCCCGGCTTTGATTTCGACTCGAGCTGAAGTTTCCAATACGGAAGCACTTCTTAACGAACTTTATTATTACGGGACACTGCATGTCGGGATTACAGTAGAGACGCTTAAAACGCTTGTCTGGGGGCTGTTATATGGAGCCATTACGGGCGTGCTCTTCTGCTGGCCAGGCTTTTTCAGGCAACAGTCGGCCAGTCTGTTTCCGCAACGAACTTCGTGGCTGTTGATTCTGGCTGGGGTCTACCTGGGCTGGCAGCAGACCGTGACACTTGGCTTTCTGGCGGCATGCGGACTGTTTTGTCTTAATCTGTCATCTGGTGGAAACAGACAGTTTCTATTGCGATTGCCTGCTTCAGCATTTATTGTAGCGATACTTACGTTGCAGTTATTGTTTGGTAAGTATCTGACTATTCTACCCTATCACATGAGTTACCTGAGTTATCTGCTGGTAACAGGCTTCCAGATCATTGCAATCCCTGTACTGACTGGTGTGTCGCAGTCGATCTATCTGAAACGGATAATGCAAACTAAAACACAGGACCAGATTTCAATTGATGAATCCAGATCCATCACATTCTGAACTCACATTGCCTGATATCGTTTTACAGTCGCTTCAAAGTGGAGAATGCATTCAACTGCTGTTATGTAAACCGAGTGATAAGCAGGTTTCCGCTTTCAAAAAAGTGACCTTGAGACCGCTTATTATCAAAGGGAAATCACATTATCAGTTTGCTCTCCTGCGAGGCAGGCAGGAAGTACACGAGAATCTGCTGTGGGAAGAAAGCATACCGCGTATCAAAGAACTCTGGACGGAACATTTTCGTGAGGGCTATCTTTTTACGCAGCAGGCAGACTATCATTTTCGCAAAACCAAACAGGGCCATGTATCCATGAAAAAACATGCCCCGACGAAAGCACAGCAAAAGGAAGCGGAAACACACAACCGTTCGAAACAATATCTGATTCCAGAAGGGGTTCCCTGCGCTTTTCTGGAAGCCATCGGTGTGATGTCAGGTGCGGGGAAGGTGAAGGCAGCGCAATACCATAAATTTCGACAGATCAATCGGTACATGGAATTCATTAACGATATTGTGCCATCACTTCCAGGGAGTGGAGAACTTAATATCGTCGATTTTGGTTGCGGTAAGAGTTACCTGACTTTCGCGACTCATTACTTATTTACCAAAATTCTGAAGCGCAGAGTGAACATCACAGGACTCGACTTAAAACAGTCTGTTGTAGCCCACTGCCAGCAGATTGCCAAAGATCTGCAATGCCAGGGCCTGACGTTCGAAACAGGAGACATCTCCCGCTTTCAGTCTGGTGCGAATAAATATGATCTTTCCATTTCACTGCATGCCTGTGATACTGCCACCGATGCGGCGATCGCGGCAGCTGTCTCTTCTGATACGGATGTCATTATGGCTGTTCCCTGTTGCCAGCATGAACTCTTCCAGCAGATCAGCAGCCTGTCCCAGGCAGGATTACTGAAACATGGAATTCTGAAAGAGAAAATTGCGTCTCTGGTGACAGATGCTCTGCGGGCGCTGGTACTGGAGATTTGTGGTTATCGCACTCAAGTGATCGAGTTTATTGAGACGGAACATACTCCAAAGAACCTGCTGATTCGAGCGGTGAAACGACAGCGTCAACTCCCCGGGAGGGAACTGCGTGAACTGGTACACCAGTTTCGTTCATTAAAGGATCAGTATGGCATCAATACATTTTACCTGGAACAGGCATTGGGGGAACAATTTAAAAAGTTATGCCAGATGCCAGGGTATGCAATGACAGGAAATGATGGATAGATTCGATGATATCTGAGGAATCAGAAATTAAACCAAAACGAATACGCATTCAGTCCGGTGCGATGCTGTTTGTCTGTATTATCCTGGTCTCGGCATTTCTGGTTTATTGGATTCAAAGCCATCAGCAGGAGCCGTCAGTTTCTAGTGCTGCTCACGTGCATGCACTACCCGCTGTCGTAAATAATTCGTCCCCTTCCGTGGTTGAGCCAGATGACATCGATTTACAGACCGATCATGTTACGTCTGCATCCTCTTCGGATCTCGTTCTGACGCAAACTGCCAGTCGAAAACCTTTATTGCCCGATCTGGATACCGTAAAAGAGGGAGAGCTGGAATCAACCAGCTGGCAAAATCCTTTTTATAAACTGTTCTGGAAAAGTCGGGGCTGGCAGTTCACAGAGGACGGCATGGAGTCGGCGGCAGATCAGCTTTCGGTAGCGACTTTTATCAGGCCTTACCAGAAAATCAGTGTCAGTTTTCGGGTGCAGGTCGAGAAGAAATTTCCTGACTTCGAACTACAACTGCTGACCAGGCATCCTGATCATCCCGATCAGGTTCTCGTTTCCAGTGTGATTCATTTCCAGAACGATGCTGTCAGTGTTACGGAAACAGCAAAGAATACGAGCCAGGAACTGAAGCGGATCAAATTAGATTTATCCCGTCCAGAACCGGAGGCTGTGCCTGTACGGCTGGTGGGAACCGGGAACCGTTTTGTACTCAGTATTGGCAGGCGACGTGTGCTCACGTGTGCCCAACCTGCTTTGCAGTCGGGAAAAGAATGTTTTCTCTGCTTTCTGACCAATCGGCAGCATGTCAAACTGACATCGCTGCGAATCGAAGGTGAGTGAATCTGTAGCGGATTCTGCGGAAATGGGAAATTCGCTGAGTGTAAACAGCTATACATTCAACAAAAACTTGCAATCCGCTCCTGCTGCTGTTAATCTGAATGAGAGTCTGAAAACGGGTTCAGTGCCAAGTCTTCCGAACGAACTGAATCGAAAGTTCGTTACGAAGAAGTTGCAATGCTACTCTTCAACAGGCTCATTATATGAACGACCTGCCTGCTTCTCCAGCGATCCCGCATTCTGTTTCGTATTCCTGAGTGGGAACGAATTTGATCCCGTATCACAGCAACGCGGTTTACCTTCATTCTTCGGGTTTTTCCATGCGGAATTTGTTAAGACAAGTGACAGCCGCTGTATTGTGCACCTCGGCCATGGTGCAGATCGGATTTGCAGCGGACAAGAACGTCGAGATTGATTTCGAACGGCAGATTCGACCTCTCTTGAAACAGCATTGTTATGACTGTCATTCAGTAGATGCCGAAGAATCGGGGTTGCGTCTCGACTATGGGGCGAGCATTCTCAAAGGGGGTGACCGGGGCGCTGCTGTTGTCCCCGGTAAAAAAGACGAGAGCCCGCTGTATCAGAGTCTGTTGGGACAAGCCAAAATCCCCCGGATGCCTCATGATCTGCCACCATTGAAACCTGAAGAGATCAAACTGATTGGAGCATGGATCGAGCAGGGGGGCCACATCCCTGAATCCGAATCTGTCTTGAAGCAGACCGCAGTCTCATCGGAGCACTGGGCCTTTCAACCCATCCAGCGTCCCGTCGTTCCTGATGTCTCCAATCAGGCCTGGATTCGAAATCCGATTGATGCCTTCATTCTCAAACGATTGACTCAGAGCAAGCTGACTCCTGCAGCAGAAGCAGATCGGCAGACACTGATCCGCAGGTTAAGTCTGGATTTAACAGGTCTGCCTCCCACGGTGGAGCAGGTTGAAGAATTTCTGGCAGATACTGAGCCAGACGCTTATGAACGACTCGTCGATCGCCTGCTGGCCTCTCCACACTATGGAGAACGCTGGGCCCGACACTGGCTTGATGTTGCCCGTTATGCAGATTCGAATGGATTTACAATTGATGGTCCGCGTTCCATCTGGAAATACCGGGACTGGGTCATCAAAGCGATCAACGATAACATGCCCTTCGATCAGTTTGTTACGGAACAGTTAGCCGGAGATCTGCTGGCGCAGCCAACGACCGAGCAGTTAATCGCGACCGGCTTTCATCGTAACACGCTGATTAACCAGGAAGGGGGAACGAACCCCGAGCAGTTCCGCGTGGAAGCAGTAGTCGACCGGGTGAATACAACGGGAGCTGCTTTTCTGGGGCTGACCGTTGGTTGTGCACAGTGTCACAAGCATAAGTACGATCCACTGACACAGCGCGATTTTTATCAGCTGTATGCCATCTTCAACAGTACGGCCGATATTAACAGCGCGCCACCCACGCTTGCGTTGCCCACGGACAAACAGAAAACCAGGCAGGACGAACTCAAACAGCAGATTGCAGCTGTTACGAAGCAATTGACTGAGCAGGAAAAGATGCTCGCTCCCGCGTTACAAACGTGGAAAACTTCCCTGCAGCAGAACATGAAAGATGCCGAAAAACAGTGGACTGTTCTCAAGGCACAAAACGTTTCTTCGGAAAATGGAGCGACGATTACCATCCTGGACGATCAGTCTTTACTGGTCGGCGGAGAGATTCCCGACAATGATGTCTATCATGTGGAAGCAGAAAATATTCCACCGGGGACGAAGGGGCTGAGGCTGGAAGTTCTCACCCATGACAGTCTGCCCAAAAAGGGACCTGGCTGGGCAGGCAACGGTAACTTTGTGCTGGACGAAGTGATCGTCGAAGCAGCAAAAAAAGTGGGAGATAAATGGACGGATTATGAACCTGTGAAACTGGTTCAGGCCACCGCAGACCATTCGCAGAATAAATTTCCGGCGCAATACCTGATCGACGGAGATCTGAAAACCGGATGGGCCATCAATGTCTCTAAGGGGAATATGAACGTGAATCGCAGGGTTCTGTTTTCATTGAAAACACCTTTGCAGCATTCCGAACCGATGAAATTGCGGGTGACATTATCACAGACACGCAATGCGAAATACAATGTCGGGCGTTTTCGACTGTCTGCGACAGTCGTCGATCCTGGATTGTTCAATCTCGATCCTGCCGTGCTTGCCATTTTGAAGCTGCCAGAAGAAAAATGGGATGAAAAACAGAAGACAACGATCACTCAGGCGTTTCATAAGTCAGATACTCAATGGTCTGAATTCAATCAACGACTGACGAAGTTGAAATCAGAGCAGACCAGTCTGACAAAAGCCATTGTCACAACGATGGTTATGAAAGAGCTGCCTAAGCCGCGTGAGACCTTTATCCTGCTGCGAGGGAATTTTCTGGCACCAGGTGCGCGGGTCAGCCCGGATGTACCCGCTGTGTTACCTCCCTTTCCAGATGAAGTGAAAGCGCCAACCCGCCTGGATTTCGCCCGCTGGCTCACCAGCCCGGAACAGCCTTTGACCGCGCGCGTAACGGTTAACCGCTACTGGCAACGATTTTTCGGCAGAGGTATTGTAGAGACGGAAAATGATTTCGGGACTCAAGGGACCCTGCCGACTCATCCCCAACTGCTAGACTGGCTGTCATCCGAGTTCATGCGTCTCGACTGGGATGTTAAACAGTTGCACAAGCTGATTGTGACTTCTGCGACCTATCGACAGGCTTCTGACTTCAGGCCGGATTACCAGGAGCAGGATCCCCGCAATCTGCTGCTTTCTAGGCAGAACCGTTTTCGCATGGAAGCGGAGTCCATTCGAGATCTGTTCCTGGCCAGCAGCGGTTTACTGACACGAAAGATCGGTGGCCCGAGTGTGTATCCTCCTCAACCGGAGGGGATTTATGTTCTGACCCAGAACAAGAAAAGCTGGCCAGAAGAAAAAGGCGCTGATCGCTTTCGCCGAGGCATGTATACCTATTTCTGGCGTTCGAGCCCTTATCCGATGCTGCCGACCTTCGATGCACCCAACAGTAATACAACGTGTACCCGCCGTGTTCGTTCCAATACACCGTTACAGGCATTAACGCTCGCGAACGACGAGTCTCTATTTGAGCTCATTCAGGGATTCGCACTACGGATTCTGCAGGAAGGCCCTGATTATGACGAGGGGCGATTGCGACAGGCATTTCAAATCTGTCTGTCCCGGACCCCTTCCGATCACGAACTGGAAGTATTGACCCGTTACCTGAATGAACAGAGAACGTGGTTTAAAAAATCACCTCACCAGGCAAAGCAGGTTGCATCCAGTGATGTGCCGAAAGAAATCGAAGTCGCGGAAGCTGCCAGTTGGACTGCTGTCGCACGTGTGTTGATGAATCTGGATGAATTTATCACGCGGGAATAATAACTTCTTCGCGATGAATGTTGCGTCTCTATATTGAAAGTGACATTCGGGGAGAGAGAAATGAATTTCAACGATTTGGGATTACAGGATCTGACACGACGCCATTTTTTTGAAAACTGCGCCGTGGGAGCAGGGGCCATTGGTCTGGCAACTCTGATGCAGTCAGAACAGCAGGCCCAGGCAGCGACTTCTGCTCTCGGTAAAACTCACCATCCTCCCAAAGCCAAAAATGTCATTTACATGTTCATGGCGGGGGGACCCAGTCAGCTGGAAATGTTCGACTTTAAGCCGAAACTGCAGGAACTGGAAGGACAGGTGATTCCGGAATCGTATGTCGAAGGCAAACAGTTTGCCTTTCTGAAAAAAGATGCGAAGCTGCTGGGCACACGACGCAAATTCAGAAAACATGGCGAATCGGGAACGGAGTTGTCCGATGTGGTGCCGCATCTGGCGAGTATCGTGGATGACATCACGATTCTGAAGAGTATGAAAACGGATGTATTCAATCATGGTCCCGCCAAACTGTTTATGAATACCGGAACCCAGCAGTTTGGACGCCCCAGTATGGGAGCCTGGGTGACCTATGGGATTGGCAGTGAATCGCAGAACCTGCCTGGCTTTGTGGTACTGCAGTCCGGTCCCCGTGGTCCGCGCGGTGGTGCTCCCTTGTGGGGCAGTGGCTTTCTGCCAACGACATACCAGGGGGTCCCATTTTTAAACGGTGCTGATCCGATTCTCAATCTGTCTAATCCGTCGGGAATTGATGCGAAACGGCAGTCGGAGTTTATTGAGACGGTCAATCAGTTGAACTCACTGCGGTTAGAGAAAACGCGGGATCCCGAAATTTCAACACGCATCTCCGCGTACGAAATGGCCTATCGGATGCAGTCGAGTGCACCAGAGTTAATGGATCTTTCCGGTGAAACAAAGGAAACCCTGGATTTATACGGCGTCGACCCGGCAACTCCTTCTTACGCGCGTAACTGCTTACTGGCACGCAGATTAATTGAAAAAGGGTGCCGTTTTGTCCAACTCTATCATACGGACTGGGATCATCATGGGAATAAAGGGACAGACCTGGAAGAATCTTTAGATGCCCGCTGCCTGGAGACAGATCGTGCCTCGGCGGCTCTGGTGAAAGATCTGAAACAGCGTGGTCTGTTAGAGGATACTCTGGTGATCTGGGGAGGCGAATTTGGTCGGACCCCTCAGGGAGAACCTCGGGATCTCATCGGACGCGATCATCATATTGATGCATTCACCATGTGGGTCGCCGGCGGTGGCTCCAAACCCGGTGTCACAATAGGAGAAACTGACGAGCTGGGATATTACTCAGTAAACGATACTATTCATGTCCGTGATTTTCATGCGACAGTCCTGCATCTGCTGGGGATCGATCATCATGAACTTTCCTATTTTTACCAGGGTCTCGATTTCCGCTTAACGGGGGTCGAAGAAGCGCATCTGGTGAAGAAAATGCTGGCCTGAAATCAGGGGTTCGGCTCAAGCTGAAAAAAACTTGAGCGAAATATTAAGAAATCCTCTGGACAGATTTTGCAGATTCCATTATCACTCGCCTCTCTCTCACACATCTCTAAATCTTAACATATCTCTTCACTACCTTTCTGTCACTTCTAAGTCTTAATTCCCATTTACCCTGTAATCACGGAGGCATGGATGCCACCGGAGTCCAATACCGGTCTATCCGGATCGATTTTGCGCAACACCGGGCTGATTTTCCCACTAGTCATAGTGAGTTCAGTCCTGGTAATCATTGCGCCATTGCCTCCGTTCGTGATGGACTTTCTGTTGTCCTGCAATATCACTGTTTCCGTAGTGATTTTGATGACAACGATTTATGTCAAACGTCCGCTGGAATTCAGCGTATTTCCCGCGATTCTGCTCGGTACAACCCTGGCACGACTGGTGCTGAACGTGGCCTCCACCCGTTTGATTTTAACGCGTGGTGCCGCCGATGGGACGGCTGCTGCCGGGGGCGTGATTGAAGCTTTCGGTCAGTTCGTTGCCGGCGGTCAGCTGGTCGTGGGACTGATCATCTTTGTGATCCTGGTCACAATTCAGTTTATGGTAATCACAAAAGGTGCGACTCGTATCAGTGAAGTCGCCGCCCGTTTTGCATTAGACAGTATGCCCGGTAAGCAGATGGCGATCGACGCCGATCTGAATGCCGGTTTAATCAGTTCCGATGAAGCCAAAGCACGTCGCAGTGAAATTACAGAGCAGGCCGACTTCTATGGTTCCATGGACGGTGCCAGTAAGTTTGTCCGCGGCGACTCGATTGCCAGTATCATTATCACCCTGATCAATGTCGTCGGGGGACTGTATGTCGGAATGGTCGATCACGGCATGGAGCTCTCCAAGGCTGCGACCGTATTTACCACACTAACGATCGGCGATGGTCTGGTCACACAGGTTCCCGGCTTCCTGATTTCACTGGCAGCCGGTCTGATTGTCACGCGAACTTCAGTCGACAGTAACCTGCCTGGCGACGTGGTCAAGCAGTTCTCCGGTCATCCTGAAGCACTGTTTCTGGCATCCACCTTTTTATTCGCTCTGGCATTCACAGGTCTGCCTGCTGGTCCGATGCTGGCGTTAGCCGTTGGTTGTGCCACCACTGGTATGATGCGACGAAAAGGAATGCAGGCTGCCGAGGTCAAGAAACAAAAAGCGGAAACACAACAGCAGACACAAAGCCAGCCTGAGCCCAAACCGGAAGACCACCTGTTTGTCGATCCTCTGGAACTGGAACTGGGAGTCGGCCTGTTGAGACTGGCTGATCCCGCGACAGGCGGTGATCTGCTCGACCGGGTGACTCGCATCAGACACAAGATTGCTCAGGAACTGGGAATTATTCTTCCCAAGGTACGTATTCGCGATAACATCCGGCTCGGTCAACGCGATTACCAGATTAAAATCCGCGATGTGGCCGTCGCCTGGGGCGCGATCTATCCTGATGGATTGCTGGCCATCGACACGGGAGCAACCAATGGCGATATCCCGGGCATTGATACTGTAGAACCCGCATTCGGTCGTCCCGCCAAGTGGATTGAACTGGGACAGAAAGAACGTGCGGAACTGATGGGCTTTAACGTGGTCGAACCTTCGGCTGTCGTGATCACACACCTGACCGAAGTGGTTCGCGAGCACAGTAGCGAACTGCTGACACGGGAACAGGTGCATGCCCTGATTGAAAATCTGAAAGAGTCTTCTCCCAAAGTCGTTGAAGACCTGATCCCTGATGTATTGAAGATCTCACAGGTACAGCATGTCCTTTCGAATCTGCTTCGCGAACGGGTGCCGATTCGCGATCTGGAAACCATTCTGCAGTCTCTGGGCGATTATGCAGACCGAACCAAGGAACCCATGCTTCTGACGGAATATGTTCGTAACGGTCTGGCACGTGCCATCTGCCAACAGTATCGGGACAGCAAACGACTCTTAAGAGTGGTCACACTTGACCCGGAACTGGAAGACGTACTGATGTCAGGCATTGATTACAACGAACATGGTCTGGTTATCAAGCTGGCTCCCCAGACGGGAGAAATCATCACACAGGCGATTGCAGATCAGATCGAACCTCTGGTCGAAGCAGGCGGGCATCCCATCGTATTATGTAATCCTCAGATCAGAGCCGGCTTGAAGCAGATTACGTCTCCGATGATTCCCCGGTTAATTGTACTGAGTCTCAATGAAATCACCCGTGATACCGATGTCGAAGCGATCGGACAGATCTCAGCCGGTCGTTTGAAAAAAGAAGTTGCGGCGGGAGCAGCATAAACGGTTTTCCTGGTAAACATTCAATAAACACAAATCAAAACGATCTCAACGGAATACAATAGAGGAAACATCAATCATGTCAGATGTTCGAACATTTAAAGCAGCCTCGATGCAGGAAGCCCTGACGCTGGTGCGGGAGGAGATGGGTAGTGAAGCCGTCATCCTGCAGACGCGACAGATTCCGGGGCGTAAAAGCCTGTTGCCCTGGTCGAGAACTCAGGAAGCCTATGAGATCACAGCGGGACTGGGAATCGAAACACAAACGCCGGCCGCATTACAGAAAACGAATCGTGCTTCCAGTGCCAGCTCCGTTTTAAGACACCGGGCTTCCAATCTGCAGCCAGACAATCGTCACCGACAACCAGCCTCGCAATCAATGGCAGGACAGCAGGAAAGAACCCCCGTTCGACGTGAAACAGTACCCCGTCGCGAATCAACGTATTCCCAACCGCCGGAGCAACCGCGGTTCCGTCAACGTTTCGAAGAAGCGGCACCTCGTGAAGTAAAAACAACCCAGAAACAGTTTGATCCGACAGAAGAGTTTGCCGAGAAACTGAATGCGATTCAGGAGATGCTGGAGTCTCTGGATCGACGGACCCGTTCTCATCGATCGACTGAAGTGCCTTCAGAACTGTTTCATATCTATACTGATCTGATCGATGCGGAAGTGGACGAAAGCATTGCCCACGATCTGATTGCCCGGCTGAAAGAGCATGCGAGTCCCGAACAGCTGAAAGATTCCGCTGCCAGTAAGTCCCTCCTCGCCGCATTGATTGAATCTCAATTAGACTGTTCCCCGCCAATTCGTCCTGTTCCCGGACAAAGGAAAGTGGTTGCACTGGTAGGGCCGACCGGAGTGGGCAAAACAACAACCATTGCCAAGCTGGCTGCCAATTTTCGCCTGCGTGATAATATTAAAATGGGCCTGGTGACCGTCGACACATATCGGATTGCCGCCGTCGAGCAGTTGCGGACCTATGCGGAAATTATCGATCTGCCTATGAAGGTCGTCAGCACGCCTAAAGAAATGCAGCAGGCACTTGATGAGATGGTCGGGCTGGATCTGGTGCTGATCGATACAGCCGGTCGCAGTCCCAGTGATGATCTCAAAATTCAGGAACTCGAAAGCCTGTTCCGTGAAGTGCCGATCGATGAAGTCTCTCTGGTCATGAGCATGACTTCCAGCGTCAAAACACTCGAAGCGATCGCCCAGCGATTCCAGGTTGCTCGTCCGACCTCTCTGATTCTGACCAAACTGGATGAAGCGCCTGTGATGGGCAGTCTGTTGACTCTCAGCCAGAATGTCAAACTGCCAGTACGATATCTTACAACCGGTCAGGATGTTCCCGATGACATCGAGCCAGCCAATGCTGCTCGTATGGCGCGACTGATTTTAGGCGAGGATCAGCTGCGTTAAAAAGTCGCATTACAGCATTCGTTCAAACATTACATAATAGCGTAGATCAAATCGTCATAAACGAGATTCAGATAAAAGGAAGTTGCGATGGCTCCAGCCGTCAATGAATGGAACCTGAAACAGGTGGAAACAGTTCCTCCTGTCAATTCACCCGAAGCACAGTCGACTGTGTCTTCGCGGGGGGATCAGGCCAAGGTTCTGCGCGGGCTGATGCAACAGAGACGACCTGGTGTCATTGAGAAGCGTCAAACCTCTCATTGCAGAACACTGGCTGTCTGCAGTGGAAAAGGGGGCGTCGGCAAGTCGGTGTTGTCACTCAATCTGGCCTTGGCACTGGCCCAGTCCGGAGCTTCGGTCTGTCTGATTGATGTCAATCTGGCGCTGGGCAATATCGATTTATTGTGTCGACTGAATGGTTACTGGAATCTGTCACATGTCGTAAGTGGTGCCCGCTCTTTAAAAGAAATTCAACTGGAAGGGCCGCTGGGGGTCAATGTTGTCACCGGCGCCAGTGGACTGACGGACCTGGCAGACTGTTCGGAAGTAGTTCGTAAGGATGTACTGGGGCAGATGCAGGAACTGGAAGCCACTCACGATTATCTGATTCTTGATAATGGGACAGGCATCCATCGCAGTATCCGACAGTTCGTGACGACCGCTGACGATGTTCTGGTCGTAACCACACCCGAACCGACGGCCATTGCTGATGCCTACGCGACAATCAAATCACTGTCAACGATTCAATCGCTGGAAATTCAGACGTTGATCAATCAGTGTACTTCAGATGATCAGTCAGAGAAGGTCTTCCAGCAACTCAAGAAAACAACGGAGCTGTTTTTACATACCGGATTAACTCAAGCCGGTCAGATCCCCCACGATATGCATGTCGTTCAGTCAGTTTATGATCGGGAGCCTTTTGTATTAAGCTACCCGCATTGCCCTGCTGCGGAATCCATTTTTCGCCTGGCGCATGACCTGCTGGAACGACACCAGGCTACCGAACAACAACACAAACAAGAGTCTTACTTTCCGCGACTTTGGCAGCGATTGCTGGGTGAAGCCGCGTAAACCCTCAGGCAAAAGGATTAAAATCACAGGAAACAATCTCACATCTCTCTCTCTCGTTTCCTTTTATTCCCTCGCTTGAGTCACGTCACTTTTAAATCCCTTAACAATTAATTTCATTCTCTGTTGCTGCAGATTTCGGTCTGTGGTTGCGTACTTCAACCACTGGTATTTCCACGACTTATGGGATTACCAAAAGGGTTGGATTACGCATCAGGGAAACTATAAATGTTAATGTTTAACGGTTAATTAAATTGTAGGAGAAAGGTTAAATATTCTGGAGCAGGACGCCGATACTTAAGGATAGACGAGCGAAGGTACCTTTGGAGCGAAGCGAATTTTCTCTCGCAAACGTTTTTCAAACTCTATCCGGGAATATTCTGTGGCCCTGCATTATGCATTTCGATTATCGCTAATCGCTTTTGCGACTGAATCAGTAAGGGGAGTGATTTCTCATGCTGATTTTCTTGGCGCGACACAATCCGCACTCATAGCAGCCGTCATCTTTTTCGGTCTTGGTCTGTTGTTCGGAGAAGTTGCTTCTCGTGTTGTTGAAGAATCAGCACGAGCAAGTTTTGAAAAATGGAAAAATAATCTTGCTTAAATATATAACGTTTTAGCAGTCATCGTTTTCATTATCGAATCCATATGAAACGACTGTAAGTTGATCACGGAGGAGTAAATGGCCATCAAAGCCAGTGAAGAAATCGCAGAAATCTGGAAGGTGTTCAAGCAGGATCAATCCAACCAGGCCTTGCGTAACATGCTCATTGAGCAATATGTTCCCCTGGTTCGTTACAATGCAGAACGAGTCTGGGCCAAGCTGCCTGAAGGGGTAGATTTGAACGACTTGATTTCGGCTGGTGTATTTGGACTGATGGATGCAATTAATGCATTCGACCTGGAGCGGGGCGTCAAGTTTGAGACCTACTGTGTCCCCCGTATTCGTGGAGCCATGCTGGATGAACTGCGCACGATGGACTGGGTACCACGCCTGGTTCGCAGCAAAGCCAGCAAGCTGGAAGCAGCCCGTAAAGCAGCCGAAGCGGAATATGGACGCCCCCCGGCGGACGAGGAAATTGCCCGGAAAATGCAATTGTCCCGCAAGGAATTTGAAAAACTCAAAAACGAGGCCAATGCAGTCGGCTTGGTGAGTCTGAATAAAAAATGGTACGAAACCGACAGCTATAAAGATGTTCGGGAAGTGGATATCCTCGAAGATGCCAAAGGGGAAGATCCCACCAAGAGCATTCAGAAACGGGATCTGATGCGACTGGTGACCAAAGGACTGAATCGGAATGAGCGTCTGATTATCATTCTGTATTATTATGAAGAACTGACCATGAAAGAGATCGGCAGTACGCTGGGTCTGTCGGAATCTCGCGTCAGTCAGATGCATTCGAGTATCGTCAACCGCCTGAAAGAACAGCTGGGTCGACGTCGCCCTGAATTTGCTTAAACGCTACGATTCGTGATCATCCAAATGAAAAAGGCCTCCATTCTAATGGGGGCCTTTTTTTACATCCTGCACCAGGATCGAACCGGACAATTTGAAAAAACATGCCAGTTCTCGACCCGGATGCTCGAAATATGAACCGGATTCGCTTTAGAATAAACGTCACAGGGAACATCAGTTCCCGCAAAGTGATCCCAGATCACATTTGATTTTACTTACTTCAGACAGACAATCGGGGTTACGGTTCATTCATGGATGTATCACAAATTGAAGATTACTACCAGCGGTCAATGGCTGAAGTAGGTAAGGTGCTCATGGGGCAGGAAGACCTGGTGGAAGGGGTGCTGATTGCATTATTTTGTGAAGGGAACGTCCTGATCGAAGGCGTACCAGGCCTGGGTAAAACACTGCTGGTCAATGCACTCAGTCATGTGCTCTCCAGCGAGTTTCGACGCATTCAATTCACTCCTGACCTGATGCCCTCGGATATTACCGGGCATTCCGTGTACGATATGCACGAGCAGAAATTTACATTTAACCAGGGACCATTGTTTACAAATCTGTTGCTTGCCGATGAAGTCAACCGGGCTCCCGCCAAGACGCAGTCGGCACTCCTGGAAGCAATGCAGGAACGTCAGGTATCTGTCGACGGGAAAACCTATCCGCTGCAGCGGCCGTTCCTCACGATTGCGACTCAGAACCCGCTGGAACAGGAAGGGACTTATCCACTCCCGGAAGCCCAACTGGACCGCTTCATGTTCAAGTTGCTCGTTGATTATCCCACACAGGACCAGGAAAATGCGATTCTGGATCTGTACGCTGCCGGCAAGGACAACCGGGATCTGGGCACTTTTGAAATTCAACCAGTGCTGAATACGGAAACGATCCTGGCGATTCAGCAGCGTGCGACAGAAATTATTGTTGAACCTTCCATCATTCAATACATCACATCCATCGTGTCACGAACGCGGAGCTGGCATACCATCGAAGTGGGAGCGAGTCCCCGGGCCAGTGTGAATCTTCTGATCAGTACTCGTGTCATGGCTGCCTGTCAGGGGCGTGATTTTGTTGTCCCCGATGATGTGAAAGAACTTTCACTCCCGATTCTACGTCATCGGATTCGACTACATCCGGAAGCGGAAATAGAAGGTATGAAAGTGGACGAAGTCATTCGGGATATTCTGGAAAGCGTTGAGGCCCCCCGCCAATGATGCCCCGTTTGACGCTGTTGTATCTGTTCGCTGCGGCCATGCTTCCATTTGCCCTGGGGACGATCTGGCCGGAAGTGGGTCAGGCTGGTGTATTGATCTGTCTGCTGGTCTTTCTGTTCTCACTGGTCGACCTGGTACTGACACCCTCGCTGCTGACGATTGAAGTACATCGGGAAGTGAAAGATGTGTTGAGTGTCGGTGCTTCGAACAGCGTCAGACTCTGGTTTAATAATCGGGGCACAGTCCCGCTCAAGATTCATGTGCATGACGAACCCCCGATGCCCTGTCAGTACACCGATCTCCCGTTTGATATCGAGCTCTTTCCCAATAAGCATCAATACAGCATTTATCATGTAGAGCCCCATCATCGCGGAAAGAACCGTTTTCGCCGTGTGTTTTTACAGATGAAAAGTCGGTTTGGGCTCTGGACCGTTTACGACGAACGGGACATTCGCCAGGAAGTCAGGATTTATCCCGACATCCAATCGGTGCGCGGAGTAGAACTGCTGGCGCGTCGCAACCGTCTGGCCGAAGCGGGAATCAAACTGTCGCGTTTACGGGGACGGGGAACCGATTTCGACCGATTGCGTGAATACCGACGGGGAGACGAATTTCGCAGCATCGACTGGAAAGCGACCTCTCGGCATCAGGAGTTAATCAGTCGTGAATACGTGGTGGAGAAAAATCAGAACATCATCTTTCTTCTCGACTGTGGTCGTTCGATGTGCAATGCCGATGAAGGGGTGACGCATTTTGACCGCGCATTGAACGCTGCGATCCTGTTAAGCTATGTCGCACTCAGGCAGGGTGATACTGTCTCGCTGATGGCTTGTTCCAACAAGGTGGAATGCTGGGTCCCACCCATTCGTGGTGCCGGTTCGATTCAGAAACTGATCCGTCAGGTCTATGACCTGGAACCGATCTACGAAGCTTCCGATTATCAGCTGATGTCCGAACAGCTGCAACTGCGTTACCGTAAACGCGCGCTGGTGGTCGTACTGACGCACGCGCTGGACGAGGTTCATCTGGAATACCTGGGAAGCGCACTACAAATGATGCGCTGGCCGCATCTGGTCTTGTCCGCATTTTTGCGAAACGTTCCGCTCGAAAACCGAATGAACTCAATACCAGAGACGGACCGGGAAGCATTTCAAATTGCCGCCGCCGCTGAGATCGTTTCTTCCCAGGCGACTCAAATCGCCGCGTTACAGAAATCAGGACTGCTCGTTCTCGACACATTGCCGGAGAACCTGTCGGTCAACCTGATCAGCCGCTATCTGGATATCAAAGCAAGACAACTGCTTTAGTCACTGAAAATCAGTCCTGCCAGAGGCCGTGCTCCCTTTTACACTATGTACTACAGTCTGTTTGTAGGGGTTGTGACTGTTGAGAGCCGGAGTGTCCATGTCGATCTGGGAAGATTTTGAGGCCACAATGCCGGATTGAATGACTCAAATTTGTCAAAAAGAACAGGACTTTATTGAGTGTATATCTATAAATAGTCGATATTTATCAATAATTAACATATTAAGTATCCGTGTAAGATATATGGGTGATAGTGTGAAATTCTGTCACACTCGTTGACCTCGGGCCTTTTTTCTTTTACTTGGATCTGGATGACTCGTATAATAAAAATTCATTAAGTTTGCTAACGTTCCTGACTGGAGTCTTCTATGGCAGTCTGCTTAGTCCCGGTAAATCAAGGTCGCCCGATCGTGCTTGATAAGGCGATCATTCTTGTTGGACGTCATCCCGACTGTGATATTGTGATCAATGACAGTCCCAAGATCTCTCGCAAACATTGTTGTCTTGCGATTGTGAATGACCGTCCCGTTGTCCGAGATCTGGGCAGCATGAACGGCGTTTATGTGAACGGCAAAAAGATTGACCAGCAGGCCTGGCTCAAACTGAATGACGAGCTGAAGATTGGGAACGTTGCCTATCATCTGGAAAATATTGGTGCCGACTTCCATAAGAAAAAAGAACAGTCAGACAGTCAGTCTGTGAGTGACAGCACGCCAACAAAAGCACCTTCGGTACAGCACTTCAAAAAACCGACCAAAGATGTCGATATCTCACAGCAGTTCCCGGTTGCCATTTCCGACAGTGGCCATAACGTGAGTGCCAATGAAATGCTGCCCAGCGATCAGCTGGAAGGGATTGACGACGAAGATGAAGACGAAAATTATTCCGACAGTCACCGTTTTGAAGGGACTGGTTCCAACGTCGAATTTATTTCTTCTTCGTAATCTCGCTCTCAGGTAGATCAGGCTGCACTTCCACAGTTCTCTGCTTCATCTGAAATAATATCGGATGCCAGAACCGGAAGTGGGCAATCGTCAAGATAACCAGGAGTGTGATACAGCTGACGATCGCTCCAATCAGAAACCAGCCGGACTGGTATGCCCAGATCACTTCATGTTTACCCGCTGAAAGTTTCACGCCGCGGTACATGCCTTCAATCAGTTCAGCCTCAGCCGGTTGCCCATCGACATAGACCTTCCAGCCTGGATACATAAGGTCGGTTAAGATCAGCGTATCCGCTGTCGGCGTCTCGGCTTCTATTTTGATTTCATTCGCCCGATAACCTGTGATAGTGGCGCTCTGGTTTGCTTCTGGATGAGTCCAGGTAAGTCGACCTCGCGAATCCTGGAGTTCATAAAAGTAAACTGGTTCGTCAAAGCGTCCCCAGGCAGGATTAATCACGGCATCGAAATCGCTTAAGATCGGTTCAACCGGCCAATGATTCAAGTCGAGGGGATGCTGGCTCAGGATATGCGTCACGCCTGCTTTACGGAGCCATTCAATCTGCTCGGGAGTCGCAGGTTCTTTGAACGGCAGTGGCTGAGGCATCGTCAATTGGGGATCAAAATACTGTTCGGGTCCTATTCCCAGGTAAACAGGAGTGGAAGAGACACCCAGCAGAGTCGGCAAGTTGGCACCTGGTGCAAACAGGCGGACCGGTTTCCCGTACTCTGTGACGATCTTCTTGAGCGCACTCTGATCGACATGATTGATTGGTGGATCAGGCACAATAGCGGCGTAGGTGACATAGCGACTGACAACCCAGAAATCCGCTGTGGTAAACAGACAGATCATAGCAACAACCAGCAGCTGCAGATTCCGATTCCAGTTCGCAGTCAGTCGTTCCAGGCAGACTCCGGCGATGACGGCGACAGCAAACGTGGTCAGAATTCCATAGCGACCGGGACCGGTGAAAAAACTGAAACCAGGCAGGTGTTTCGCAATCGGTAGCAACCAGCCCGGCGTATAGAGCAGCGCCAGGAAACCGATGATTGCCAGCAGGATCAGCCTGCGGTCACGCGTCCAGGCACCACTCCATGTGCCATATATCAGCAGTAGTATTGAAGCAATGCCAAAATACAGATGTGCTTCCACCTGATTGGTGGCATCACCACCGGGGGCCAGACCGGCATCGAGGTTCACTTCGTAGGGATACCAGGCCCAGGGGGCGACAATTTGTGTGAGATACCAGACCGGGATATGACCATAGCCGGGCTGATGCGAGCGTTCTCCTACCTCTGCCCGCTGACTGAGTTGTTTTAACTCCCAGGTCGGTGCGAGTTGAACCGCTGAGAGAGCATACGTGGAAATCAACGCGAGTAATAACAGGATGATGGTTCGCTTGCGATAGGGTTTGAGTGCTTCGGTTGTTTCATCGCGACTGAACCAGATGCGTGCGGGAATGTAGACGACCAGCATTAATTGTGTGATGAAAGCCAGGTTGAAGTGGCCGGGTAGAATCTGCATCGTCAAAGCGAAACACAACAAGATCGCATACCGCCAGTAGCGTGTCTGGAAAAAGGATTCGACACACCACAGCGTCAATGGCAGCCAGGCACCACCAATGATGGCCCATTCCAGACAGATGCGTGAGGGAAACCAGCCGTATGTATAGACAAGGCCCGCAAACAGTGCAGCGACCAGGGAATACCCCAGCCGTCTCACATACATGCCGGTAAACACGAACGCCAGAATATAATGCAGAATCTGGACGAAGTTGTAGGCGGTATTGACGGGCAGAAACCGATAGGCAAAGTAGTTGAACGGGTAGAATGCCCCGGTCTGACTCTCTGCCACCAGAGGGACGCCGTGTCCGATGTTGGAATTCCAGAGGGGAAATTCACCCGCCTGCAGACGTTCTGCAAAGAAGGTCTTTTGTGGAAAGAAGTATGTGTAGAGGTCTCCGCCGATCAGTCCCCCGCCCGACCAGAGGCCGTACCAGAAGATCCAGGTTAAGCCGATGGCAATGACGAGGATTGTGCCAGCGAAAACAGGAGTACCTGCAGCTGTGGGTGTATCCGGCTGGGGTGCCTGTGTTTTCTTTCTGGAAGAACGACTCAAACGACTGAACCTTGTGCTGACAAAATAAAAGCGGCCTGGAATAACAAGTCTTGTATTCTAAGCCGCTGGATATGATGTCTCAACTTACAGCAGTAAGAGTTATTCACCAAACATGCGGTTTAATCGTGCCTGGTGGTAAGCCAGCTTCTCTGCAGAGCTCATCGCAGCGAAATCTGGGGTTCCCTTACCGTTTGTCGCAGCTTGACTGGCTGTCGTTGTTTTTGAACTGCTGGCAGCCGGTTTGCTGTCTGTCTTCTGTGCCGGAAAGCTGAACGTTTTGCCGTCTTCTCCCCCGTAGCTCATGACTGCGGTCTGATAAGTCAGGTCGACTTCCAGTTCACGCGTTGGTTTGATGCCCAACTCCTGGAGTACGCCATGATAGGCTTTGACCGCTTCGACCGGCTGGATTTTGTCTTCGACCAGGTAACGCAGGAATTGAATGAATGCCAGCTGATGTTCGGCCTGGTTGATCTTGCGTCCAAACAAAGCCACACGACCACCATACTTTTTGGCATCGTAGATCAGCTGGAACGCATCCAGAGTCGTTCCTGCGGAACCGCCCAGAATTCCCACAATCAGATGTGGATCGTAGGCGACCAGTTCTTCCATCGCCCGGGGACCATGATAAACCATCTTCAAAAAGGTGGGGCGTCCTGCCGATGCCACGCCGGCTAAAGTGCGGGCAATCAGGTCATTGATAAATCCGGGAGCAAGGTCAGCAGCGACCGCATTACTGATATTGGGATCAAAAATTTCCAGGAAGTGACGGAACTTTTTGCGTTCGGCTTCTTCCCGAAATTCTTTGTACCGTTCGAGAGTCGCCAGGTCCTCTTCGAGATTATTATTAAAGGTTACTGAGTAAAGACCCAGGTCAGCACCATAGGCGCGTTCTTCAGGAGAACAATCGAGGTGACCACATTGAATGTGATCCAGGCTGGCCGAACGAAATGGTTTCGCAGGAGCCAGATGGATTTTACCACCGCGAGGCACATGCACGTCGGTTGTGTCGTTGGCCCTGGCAGCGGGAGTGATTGGCGAATTGTCGAACAGGCGTTCGTCGATCGTCAGTTTCTCGCTGGTACTGGCCGACATCAGCACGATGTCGACCACTTCCTGCTTGATCACTTCCCGGATCTGTTCCCGGTATTCTGCCAGCGTTTTGTATTTGAGTTCCTGATCATGCCGTTCCGGTGACAGACCCGGAGCACCAATTCCAAACGCCATGTCGGCGTCTTTCGCATCCGCGATAATAAACTCTTTGGAACCGGTGGGGTCCGCGTGAATCGACTTCAGCTTCCTGTCGAGTGATTTTTCCATCAGACAATCATTTCAAAACAAAACGCAACTAGACTGAACGCAACAAAACTCAAGGTGTCAATTCCGGCTTAGATGCCGCCAAGCACTTTATCCACGGTTTCCCGCAGCACTTTTCCGGACTGGGTCAGTGCCAGCTGTTCTTTCGGCCAGAGTTCGATTTCCAGGTGCTGCATGACACCGGAGCGACCCATTACGGTCGGAACGGAAATGCAGACATCTCGCAAACCGAAAGCACCATTCTGCAGTGAAGAGACCGGCAGAATGCGACGCTGATCGAGGGCGATGCAATGCACGACATCCGCGATGCTCACGCCGACAGCAAAACCGGCTCCCCCTTTTTTCTTGATGACTTCGGCTCCACTGCCACGTGTTTTCTTTTCGACTTCGGCAATCAGGCTGGGATTGCAGCCTGGGAACTTTTCGAGTGGCAGTCCGCCAATTTGAGCAGCAGACCAGATCGGAACCATGCTGTCGCCATGCTCACCCAGAATCAGGGTTGAAACCTGAGTCGGAGGCACGTCGAGTCGGGCAGCCAGCATGCTGCGGAGACGGGTCGTATCCAGAACTGTACCCAGGCCGATGACCTGTTGTGGTGGCAGTCCGAGTTCTTTCATTGCCAGATAGGTGAGCACGTCGACCGGATTGGATACGACGAAAACAATCGCTCCCGGTTTGGTACCGACACGTTTCACATCTTCCAGAATGTTTTTGAACAGAGCCACGTTCCGGTTGATCAGATCCAGGCGGCTTTCATCCGGTTTCCGTCGCAGACCGGCGGTGATCACGATGACATCGCTGTCTTTCACCAGTTCAGTGCCGCCAGCGTAGATTTTCTGATCGGCGGTTAAGGAACTGCCATGCAGCAGGTCCAGTGCCTGGCCTTCGACCAGATCCTGATTCACGTCTACCAGAGCGATTTCCCGGACGATGCCTCCGGCCTGTAAAGCAAAGGCGGCACAGGAGCCTACGAGCCCGCCACCACCGATAATACTGACATTCATGTTAATATCTTTTCTATATGACGATGTGATGCGTATTTTATAAATTTGATGACACAGGGATTATTTACCCAGAGCCGACATGACCTGATCAGTAATCGCTTTGATTAACTGATCTGAGTCTCCGTTGCCGGTTGTCGGTGTTGCCTGTGTCGAAGGTTTCGACAGGTATCCGGGATAGCTGGGAGCAGGTTCGAATGATTTCTGCTGAGGCAGCCCCTCTTTATAACCATCACGAAATGCGCTGTTTCCACACAGGTCACAGTCTTCGACATGGAAACGAGGATCATCAAATCCAAGTTTCTTCTTCAGGTCGAGCAGTTCCCGGGTTTCGTTTTCGGTGAAGTAAGTCACGCGACCCAGTTGCTTGGAAAGCAGCAGAATGTTGCAGTAAGCATCCAGGATTTCTGTTTTCCAGTATGCATCTTCCAGTGATTTACCAAAGGTCACGGTGCCGTGCCCGGTCAGGATGATGGTGTTTGTGCCCCCTTTGAGGAACGGCACAACCGTGTCGGCGAATTTCTGTCCGCCTGGTGTTTCGTAAGGAGCCATAGGAACTTCACCCATGAAGACTTCCACTTCAGGCAGTACACACTGAGGAATCGGCTCGCGGGCCACAGCGAAAGCGGTTGCGTGAGGAGGATGGCAGTGCACAACGGCTTTGACATCCGGACGTTCTTTCATGATCGCCAGGTGCAACAGGATTTCACTGGTGCGTTTGCGTGTACCGGCAATCTGGTTTCCGTCCAGGTCGACGGCACAGATGTCGTCTGGTTTCATGAAGCCTTTGCAGATCATCGTAGGAGAGCAGAGCACTTCGTTTTCGCCGACGCGAATGGAAATGTTTCCGTCGTTGGCTGCTGCGAATCCTTTGTTGTAGACGCGACGTCCGATTTCGCAGATTTCTTCTTTCAGCTTCCGATCATGAATTCCACTGTTCCATTGATTTGACATGGTATTAGCTCCAAACGTTAATAAAAATATGTGATTTCAGTTAGGGGATTAAATTTCAAACTTGTCTTAGTAAACTTCAACCTGATCGAGAATCGCTGACACGTAAGCGTCAATCGGTTTCACATCAGGATGAAAGGGAGCGGCTGCTTCTGCTCCTTCGCTGACTGCAATCTGGCAGCCAGGTGAGGCACCCAGCTCATCGTAAATGACAAAAGGTTCCGTTTTTTTCTTCTTCTTTGAATTCAGTTTCTTTGAATTCAGTTCATCGCTTTTCAGTGGAATCGCAACCAGCCAGCGGGCACCATCCAGACTGGGATGCCTGCGAGACAAGGTCACTTTTCCGATGACTTCTGCGATTTTCATAATTCTTTACTTTCGGCAGGTTACTTTTCCTGAGGAACGCCTGCTTTGACGAATGTTTTGATCAGGTTTCTGAGTTCGATAAACGATTTCTGTTTCGGATTCACGCAGATCAGATTCGGTCCCAGCTGCGAGATCACTTCTCTTAAGTGATTCACATCCTGTACTGCTGCCGCACGGATTTTCTGATTTCGATTTGCCAGGCAGGCTGCTTTTTCAGCCATCGAGGCAAACAGAACCACTCCTGCGGCGTCAGCACGGCACAGGCTGCTGATCGCATCCTGCACAGAGTCAGCCAGAGACGTACTTAATTCCAGCGACCAGCGTGAACCAGTCTGTTGTTCCAGATCAGTCAGGGCATTTTCCACCGCCGGCGAATGTGAGAGCACAATGGCCCGCCACTTTGCCCCCTGCTTTGTGGAAGCAGCTGAGGTCGAAGTACGATGCACGCTGATCTGATTCTGTCGTAAATAATCTTTGGCAGTCGGTGTCAGGATAGCCCCCGCGGCAATGCCGACGGCTGTCTGCCCCTTCACTTTTGCTGCCAGTAAATCTGCTGTTATGACTTTGTCTGTGAGTACGACTGAAGCATCAGAAGAGGCAGTGCCGGTGTGCTGCGCGACCTGTCCCTGGCGGGAGAGGGTCGACAGTACATTGGCAACGACCTGGTTGACTAATTCTTCAGAAAACTGCATGACTCAGTAATTCACTTTATTTTGTTTGCGATGATTCGCGGTCAATGACGCCCATGGTGGCCCAGCGGATGGGAGTATTATCAGTTCCGACCATCTCCCGGACGGCTGCGCCATCGGATGTCAGCAGGACGATATCCCCTTTGCCACATCCCAGGCGATCGATGACCAGTTCAGGAAATCCATCTGCGTTGCCCTGAATGTCCAGAGTCTGGACCAGCAATAATCGCCAGCCGGCAAGACTGGGATGTTTTGCCGTTGCGGTTGCCCGTCCTATGACCTGTCCTGTCAACATATGATTTCAATCCTGAAGCGGTAATTCGCTCAACTTAACTTAAATAACTCGTAAATGTCCGACGGTTGTGGAACGACGGAAGCGGGTGAAGGTCAGCGGGTTGGTGACCCCTTCTCCGGTTGGTGTCGCGATACTGAAGGATGCATACCCTTCACCACCATTACCCAAAGCGGCTCCACAGGGACCATTCTGTACGAACAGAGTCGTATCCATGATGCGACCCATTTTGGTGATTGTTTCAATATTGCGTGAGTGAATCATGCTGGTGTGCCGGAATCCGTGTTCGAATTCTTTGGCCAGCTCGATTCCGTGATCCGCATTGCGACAGCGAACAAAAGGCACGAAGGGCATCATCTGCTCTTCAGGTACGAACGGGTTGTTCGTATCCGTTTCGCCGTAAAGTAATTGGGTTCCTGCCGGCACGCTGACGCCGATCATCCCGGCGAGTACAGCGGCGTCTTTGCCGATCATGTCGCGGTTGAGGATCGCGTGTCCACCCGGTTCTTTGGGAGGAGCAAAGGCCAGCGATGTGAGTTGTGCGACCTGCTGTGCGTTCAGCTGGAATCCGCCATGACGGCCCATCGCTGACATCAACTGGTCGAAAATACTGTCGACGGCGAAGACTTCTTTTTCGCCAATGCAGAGCAGGTTGTTGTCGTAGGCTGCTCCGATGATGATTGATTTGGCTGCGTTTTCAATGTCGGCGGTTTCATCGACGACCACGGGAGGATTTCCCGGACCGGCGACGATGGCCCGTTTCTTGGCAGCAAGGGCCGCACGAGCGACACCTGGTCCCCCGGTGACGACGAGCAGCGGAATACCGCGGTGATTGAAGATTTCGTCAGCAGTTTCCAGAGTCGGATTTCCGACGATGGTCACCAGGTTCTGCAGTCCGGTTGCCTGGTAAATGGCGCGGTTGAAGCGGCGAACCCCTTCGCAGGCGATTTTCGCACCGCTGGGGTGCGGGTTGACGACCAGTGTATTACCGGCAGCGACCATGTTGATAAAGTTACAGGCCAGTGTCGGCAGCGAGTGGGTCACTGGAGTGATCGCACCGATGACGCCGAACGGGGCATATTCAGTGAGGCTGACACCGTAGTCTCCGGAAACAGCTTCCGTTTTGAGGAATTCCATACCGGGAATATTTTTGATCAGATGCAGTTTTTCGATTTTATGATCGAGGCGACCGATTTTGGTCTCTTCCATTTCCATGCGACCGAGTTCATCGGCCTGGGTGGAACAGATCTGCCGTACGATTTCCAACGCCTTGGCCCGATCAGCCAGTGAGGCGCTCAGCAGTTGCTTCTGTCCGGCGGTGGCAGCAGCAACGGCCTGGTCGACGCTCTGGAAGACACCCCAGTCGCCATCCGTTTGTGTGGTGGCGGAAGCGGAACCATAACCGCCTTTATTATTAAGTTGTGATAACACTTCCTGTACGACACTACGAATGGCTTCTTCAGTCGCCTGCATAATTTATTTCTCCCCGAGTGATCCGGCATTGAATCGAAAACTCAATGCTGCTGACTCAGTCTGTAAAATTCAGTTTTGGTGTTCCAGGTTATAGTTTTCCATCTGGTTGCGAATCCATCCGTCCAGTTTTGATTTCGTGGGCATTGAGGCAATCATGACCAGCAGTAAAATTACGACCGGGATGAAAGCCAGCGGCTGGTTTTCTACCATTACGGCAACGAGATTGAGCATGGCGGCACCTTCCAGTAACGCCAGTCCGATAATCAGTCGCACCATAAAGATCTGATAAAATATTCCCAGCATCTGTTCTTCATCCTGATTCCCCTCTTTTCTCGCTTCCTGCATTGCCTGTTTAAACTGATTCCGGGCAATCATGTTGGGAAGAAACATTCGCAGCACCAGCATCAGTGCCGCCAGGCCCATTCCCAGATAAGTAATGACTGGTAATCCCTTCCCCGGCTCTTCTTTCAGTCCGATAAAAGTCACAACAATTCCGAATGTCACTACACCCATGATCAATGCGAGCCAGATGACGGTCATCATCATTTGTCGCTGTTGCAGAGTGATTTGTGGTAATTCGCGTGACATGTTGTGCTTCCGGAACTGATCGAAATTCAATCCTTCGAGTTAAATATTTCTTTCGGACCAATGTGAACCTGATCGACAATGCCGATGATGGCAGCATCGATGGGCAGTGTTTTGGTCTCAGGTGTGAAGCGGGCCGATGAGCCCTGCACACACAATACGACTTCCCCCTGCCCTGCTCCCACTGTATCGACGACGATAAACGATCGTCCGGTGGGAGTCAGATCACTCTGGTCTTTTTCGTTGACGCGCAACGGTTCGACAATCAGCAGTTTCTGACCGACCATCGTTTCGACTTTCTGAGACGAAACAACACTGCCGGTTATGCGTCCTATAAACATCGAACCAACTCCTGTAAAATCCTCTAAGGGATAACTGTATTCTCCAGGCGTTACGAACGCCCTTCAATGACTTCCACGGTCTGCCTGCCTACTACAATCTCCTCATTCGTAGGCACAACCCAGATCTGTACTTTGCTGTCGTCCGCCTGGATCTGTGCTTCATGCGAAGCCGATTTGTTCTTTTCAGAATCCAGACGAATTCCCGCCCATTCCAGGTTGCTGCAGACTTTTTCTCTTAAGCTGACACTGTTCTCACCGATTCCACCCGTGAAAACAATCGCATCCACACCCCCCAGGACCGTCATGTAAGCTCCCAGGTATTGACGAATGGCTGAGTGGAACACGCCCAGGGCAAGCTGTGCCCGTTTGTGTCCGTTAGCGGCCGCTTCTTCCAGATCGCGACAGTCACCACTCAATCCGCTCATGCCCAGTAAGCCTCCTTTGCTCGACAGGTCTTCCAGAAGTTCCGCCAGGGATTTCCCGGTGGCCTTAATCAGAACCGGCAAAGCAAACGGGTCAAAATCACCAACACGATTATTGTGAGGCAATCCTGTCTGAGGGCTCATTCCCAGACTGTTGGCTCGGGAGACACCACCTTCGATGGCACATAAAGAGCTACTGCCTCCCAGGTGGCAGGAAATAACCTTCAAGTCGTCTTTTCCGGTGAGTTCGGCCATACGAGAGCCGATATACCGATGACTGGCACCATGAAACCCCCAGCGCTGGACTTCGTACTCTTCCTGCCATTCATGGGGAATGGCATAAGCACGATTTTCAGGAGCGATGGTTTCATGGAAGGCGGTTTCCAGTGCGGCAACCAGCGGGATTTCAGGGAATGCCTGACGCAGTTGTCGCATGGCCCGGGCATAAGGAGGGTTATGAGCAGGTGCAATATCTGCCAGCGCCTCCATTTTGGTCAGCAACGCTTCATCGACCAGTCGTACGCCACTCATGTTACCGGCAAAGACTGCTTTGAAACCAATACCGGCCACTTCATCTGCAGAATCAAGACAACCCCATTCGGAGTTGGTTAATTGCGACAGACACAAATTGACGGCAGCCGCATGGTCGGGCACGTTCTGTTCGTGCTCTTCCCGATGCGAACCAATTTCGACGAAACAATGACTCTGTTCCCCGCCAATGCGATCGATGCCTCCGCGGGCAAGCTGCACCTCGGCGGGCATATCGAACAGGCGATATTTGAAACTGGTGGAACCTAAATTGGCAACAAGTACTTTCATTGCAGGAATCCATTCTGTGACTTAAGGACTGGTGTTTCGACTTCCATTTCCCCGTTGCTCACACGTAGAACAGCGGGAAGAACCAACAGTATGCGTCTTACATAAAGTTTGACATCAGGCTTTCGGAGGGGCGTGCGATCACGTGAGCGCCAACCAGTTCTCCGATTTGAGAAGCGGCAGCAGCACCAGCGTCAACAGCAGCGCGAACTGATCCGATATCTCCCTGAATCACGGTTGTGATGTAGGCACCACCAATCTGGATCTGGTCAACCAGAGTCACGTTGGCAGCTTTCAGCATGGCGTCGGAAGCTTCGATTTGAGCAACCAGACCTTTTGTTTCAATTAAACCAATGGCTTCAGAACTCATTTTGTCCTCGATTATTTTAGTTGTGATGGGTTGAGCTGAATTGCCTGAATCTGCATCCCAGTTGAACGTCAACTGGTTATGTTCATCGTCGGTACGATCAGGTTCAGGAATGTCAGCCGTCAAGGTTCATAACCCGATTAGGATTTCTTGGCAGCAGTCTTGGGCAGAACGCTGGCGAGTTCTTCGTGAGGACGTGGGATAACCTGAACGCTCACAACTTCACCAACTTTGCTGGCAGCAGCAGCACCGGCGTCAACAGCTGCTTTCACAGCGGCAACATCACCGACGACAAAACCTGTAACCAGGCCGCTACCAACTTTTTCCCAGCCAATCATCTGGACATTGGCTGCTTTCAACATTGCATCGGCGGCTTCAATCAGGCTGATCAGCCCTTTTGTTTCCACCATTCCCAGGGCTTCCATTGCTTTCGCCATGAGTCAATTCTCCTTTTAGAGAGTGTTAAGAAAAAAAACAGTTTGTTGTTTCTGCAGAATCGGAAATCTGGTTCTGCGACAGGGTTTCAAGATGTCATCTGTCTGTATTTGCAGATGAATCTGTTGCCGATCATTTTCAGATCAGCTGTGTTTGCATTTGCAGCCTTCAGGCACATAGAGTTTCACTGAAGTGGCATGGTCGAGGTCGACGGCGTTGCCTTCATCGGTGTCGATGTGAACTTCGAGTTTGACATCGGGATTTTCGCGGACGACAACATCTTCTAGGACGGTTGTGCAACCAGCGGATTCAATTCGCAGGTGCAGGTTATCGCCGTTGGAGCAGCCATAGTAAGCACAGTCAGCGGGCGACATATGCACGTGGCGGGCAGCTCGGATTACGCCGAATTCCAGTTCAACAACTCCTTTGGGACCCATCAGTACGCAGCCGGGGGTACCTTTGAGATCACCGCTGATGCGAATGGGGACATCGAGACCCAGTGAGATGGTATCGGTAAACGCGAGTTCGACCTGAGTATCGCCACGGCAGGGACCCAGGACGCGTACATTCGGAATCATGCGACGGCGGGGGCCCACGACGGCGACTGTTTGAGTCGCTGCGAAGTAACCTTCCTGGTAGAGATCTTTCTGGACTTCCAGCTGGGCACCTTTGCCGAACAGGACTTCCAGATGTTCTTCTGAAAGATGGATGTGCCGGGCAGAGATGTTGACGACCAGCGGGTTAGGAGCGGTCTGAGGTGCTGAAGCAGCTCCCCCCAGTTGTTGTGATAAAGCCTGACGAACCAGTTGTTCTACCTGCGAGCGTGAGATGGAATTGGTAAGTTGTGTCATAATATCGGATCTCAATTTTTTGATTTGGTAATGACTTCAGAAAGGGATGAATTATGTTTCGACGACTGTGAGTTCGATGCCTGCCTTGCGAATGACGTCTTTCCATTCTTCGGTGATGCCGTCATCCACGACGATGTGGTCGACCGTGTCCAATGGACACAGATAAGCGAGAGCCGAGTGTCCGAACTTGGTACTGTCTGTTACCACAATCACTTCTTCTGCTGCTTCAAACATCTGCTGTTCTGTTTCGACTAACAGCATGTTGCTGTTATAGAGTCCGCCTTCTGTGATTCCCCCGACACTGATAATCAGTCGTCGGACATGGACACTTTTCAGTGATTCCACAGCGGTCTTCCCTAATGCGACCCCTGTTTTGGGAAACAGAAATCCTCCGATCAGCATCAGGTCAATCTCTGGCTGATTGACCAGCAGATTGGCGATCGGTAATGAATTAGTGACGACCTGTAACTGTTTGCCCGCCAGTTGCCGGGCGACTTCCAGAGTGGTTGTGCCTCCATCCATCAGCACCGCCTCTCCGGGAGAGATCATGTTGGCCACTGCTTGAGCAACCTGCCTTTTTTGCCTGGATGACATAAAAGACCTGTCTTCAAAAGTGGCTAAAGACTCTCCACTATAAGCAGCCCCACCTCGGGTCCGCCTGATCTGACCGATTCCGTCAAGATACTCCAAATCCCTTCTAATGGTAGATTCGGAAGCGCCCACAGAATCCATCAAATCAACAAGGGAGACAAAACCCTTGTTTTCGACTATCTTTAATATGCTTTCCCGTCTTTCGTCAAGCAACATTGACATGCAAACTCCTCCTGAGACGATATAGTTCCCTGTAGAATATGCCTCTCAAAGCGCTGACTTTCAATCAATATATCCAAAATACCATCAAAAACTTTCAGAAACAATCAAAAACTGTCAGTTGTTTTGGATTTTCCTAAAGACTTCATCTTACCTAAAGGAAATATTCACTTTAGGACGGAAATCATTAAAGTCTCCCCAGAGTATCTGTCTTAATTTCAGTTCAGGCCTGCCTCAAATCCGAAATTCTCCCGGATGCTGTCAATCTGCAGCGGCTGGAGTGAGCCGGTTCCGAAAATGACATTTGTCCTGAATACCCGGATTATTGCCGTTGATCTGAATATCTGTCCTCAATTTCGGGTGATTGTCGGCAGGTTAGAAGGCATTTCTCTCCGATGAAGATTGAGAGACCACTTTTGAGCGCGCCAGGATGGCGTGCAGGTTGAATCTTTCATGGAGGGCAGGATGAAAACCGGATTTCCCGTCGCCGTCGGTTTATTCACCGCATTGATTGGCGGGTGTGCATCCAGCCCCGAGCGACAGGTCACCGACCTGGGAGAGTCGAAGCCCGTATCGATTGCGATTCGGGAGTCCTCTCCGGTCAAAGTCAAGACGGCAGACTCTTCGCAGCTCCCTGCCTCCACGGAATCTCAAACAAAGCAGGTATCACACGAACAGGCGGAAGCGCTTCCTTTTGCCGAATACGAGATCCCCCTGCTCCCTGTTTCGGGAGCGACCGAGGCGCATCAGCAAACAGCTTATTCATTAAGTGATCTGGAATCACTGGCTCAGGCGAATAATCCGACATTGATTCAATCGGCGGCTCAGGTGGAAGCCTCGCGCGGTGCCGCGTATCAGGCCGGACTTTATCCGAACCCGGTGGTGGGTTATGCCAGCGATCAGATTGGCATTGATGGAACCGCGGGGGAACTGCAGGGTGGGTTTGTCTCTCAGGAATTTGTCACCGGCGGCAAACTGAAGTTAAGTCGTGCCAAGTGGACGCAACAGGTCTGTATTGCCGAAACGAATCTATCGGCTCAGTACACCCGGGTACTCAATGACGTACGCATTCACTTCTATCGTACGCTGGCTGCACAGCAGATGGTGTCAGTTCACAATCAGTTGCTGGCGAACTCTGAGGACAATCTGCAGACGCATAAAGAGATGCTCAATCTGGGACAGACTAATCAGGCAGGGTTGTTGCAGGCGGAGGTCGATTTACATCGTGCACGTTTGAAGCAGATGGCGGCACAAAATAATCTGGAACAGGAGTGGCGTGATCTGGTCGCGATGGTGGGAGTTCCCGATCTGCAGTGTACCACACTCAAGGGATCGCTGGAGCCGACGACTGAAGAATATGACTGGAGTTCGGCCATGCATCAGCTGCTGGAAAACAGTCCGGAAATTGTTGCGGCCTGGGAGAAGGTGCAGCACGATGAAATCACAGTGGAGCGTGAGCGTGTGCAGCCGATTCCGAACGTCCTGCTGAATGTGGACTTTGGTCATAATTTTGAGACCAACAACAATGTTGCAGGAGTTACCGCAGGTCTGCCGCTACCCATTTTTGACCGCAATCAGGGGACCGTCGATCAGGCGCTGGCCGACCTGAATCAGTCGCGGGCGAATGTGAAACGTCTGGAATTATCTCTGATGAGTAAGCTGTCAGATAAATATCGGGATTATCGAACATCGCGGCAGCATGTGGAAACTTACCGGAACGAAATGCTGCCAAAAGCGAAAGAGGCGTACGATCTGCTGCATGAAAGTTATAAGCGCAGACGTGCACCCTGGCCTGAAGTGCTGATGGCACAGAAGATTTATTACGATCTGCAGGCAGAGTACATCATGAGCCAGTTGCAGTATCATGAGAGCGAAATTGCGATTCGAGGCATGCTGCTGACAGGGGGGCTGGAAGTTCCCGCTGCTCCCATGTCTGGCGGACACATCGATGCGGTACCGAAACCACGATAATAGATGCATGCTCTACTGAAAGTATGAAACAGGAATCAAGGAAAGAGGTTTACCAATGGGTTCACCGAACGATCGTCGGGATTTTCTGAAGCATGGTGCAGTTGCAACGGCTGGACTGTTTGCTGGTAGCGCTGCGAGGGGCAAGGCAGCTGAAACGGGCACTACTCAGTCTCAGGACGATACTTTTCCGCGGATGCATCCGGGGCTGGGAGGTCCCATCGGCAGTCCCACGGATCGGGGAAAGCTGGTACCAGGCTTCAGGGTAGCAGGCCAGGCACCTGTGAATGTGACCGCACCGGATCTGAAAACGACCTGGGGAAAAATCGTGAATGGTGCACGCGAATTCCATCTGCATGCGATGCCGGTCCGTCGGGAAGTGCTGCCGGGTATCTGGATGGACGCTTATGGGTTTAACGGTCAGTTTCCCGGACCGGTTCTGGAAATGTACCAGGGGGAGCGTATCCGGATTATCTTTCGCAACGATCTTCCCGAGCCAACCACACTGCATTCGCACGGCCTGGAACTTCCCATCAGTTTCGATGGGATTCCCGCAGTGACACAGGATCTGGTCAAGCCGGGCCACACGTTTGTCTATGAATATGACGTGCACCAGGAAGGGAGTTATTTTCTGCATCCGCATGTGGCGATGCAGGAAGCGATTGGCATGGTTGTCCCTTTCATCATACATCCGAAAAAGGCCTTTGAACCGACGGTCGACCGTGATTTCGTATTGATGACCCAGCAGTTTGCGATGCTGCCTAATGCTCATATTCCGAATACGATGTCGATGGATTGGAATTTCCTGACCATCAATGGTCGCTGTGGTCCCTATACCACTCCCCTGGTCTGCAAACTGGGTGAACGAATCCGGATTCGGTTTCTGAATTTCAGTACGCTCCATCAGCATCCGATGCATTTGCACGGTCATACGTTCTGGGTAACAGGGACTGAGGGGGGACGCATTCCTGAGTCGGCCTGGATTCCCGGTAACACGGTGATTGTCGGTGTGGCGCAGTCGCGTGATGTGGAACTGATAGCCAACAATCCGGGTGACTGGGTGCTGCACTGTCATATGTTTCATCACATGATGAACCATATGGTTTCACAGGTAGGGCCGATCATTCGCCAGAAAAAAGATGACCCCGGATTTAAGGTCCCCGGTTATCCACAGATGATGAAGGGCATGTCGGATATGAAAGTTCTCCCCGAGGGAGAGAAGTTGCCTTTTGATGATTACTCAATGCCGATGACCACAGAGGACATGCGGAAAATTAATGGGCGTCGTGAAGTCCAGGGGATGCGGGAAGGCTGGTTTAAAGGGGTGAAAGGATTGTTTACCGTGATGCGGGTACTGCCGCCCGATCTGTACGATAAGGTGATGAATACAGACGAGCCGATTCCGCCTAACTCAAGCACGCCGCTTAATCCGCCTAAGGGGAGCCAGAAAATTTAACAGCGAGGTCCTGTTCAATCTTCGATCACGGTCCGACGATCGACGACTTTGATTTTACCGGCAGCGAACAGGCGGATCATTTCCGGGTAGAGCTCGCATTCCGCCTGGAAGACATTGGCGGCGACTTGGTCCGGTGTGTCAGTTCCAGAGACGGGAACGGTTTTCTGACCGATGATCGGACCGTGATCGTACTCATTGTCGGCGAAGTGGACCGTACAGCCGCTGACTTTTACGCCCCGCGCCACGACGGCTTCATGCACTTTATGCCCATAAAAGCCATGCCCGCAGAATGCAGGGATGAGAGCCGGATGGATATTCATCACGCGGTGTTGAAAGTCTTCCGGAATATGTATCAGGGAGAGATAACCGGCCAGAGTGACCAGATCGGCACCCACTTCGCGACAGAGTCCAAAAATGGTCGTGCTGAACTCACTGATATCCTGAAAGTCCCGGCGGCGAACAACCTCGCAGCGCAGTCCGGCTGCCTTTGCTTTGGCGACCCCTCCACAGTCCGGTCGACTGGCAATGACCAGTGGCACTTCAATATTGAGTTCACCGGCAGCACGTTTCTCCAGGAAATTGGTGAGGGTTGTGCCGCCTCCCGAGATGAGCACGGCCAGTTTCAAAGGGCGATTTGAGGAAGTGTCGGGAGTGTGGTCCAAATTCATACTGTCAGAACAATACTTTGAAATGATGAAACAAGTGAAACGGTTAAGTATCTGAATCGGCTTGCGGTTTCGATTCAGAAGTCTTGATTTCCGGTGTTGCTTTTTCCGATTGCGTTTTTTCCGGCGATGATTCCAACTGGCTGAAGTCAACTTCGGTCTGAGATTTCTGCAGGCGTCTTTCGCGGAATCGCTTGTCACGCTGACTGGCTTTCCACATGACGATTGCGATGCCAACGATCAGGACGACCAGTGTACCGGCCAGAATTTGTGAAAACAACCGGCTCCCCCGTTCGTCGACGGTCCGAGGGTTCCACTCCAGTTGTTTCGCCAGAATCAGGGGCGCGACCCGGGATGTATCTTGTGCGTTGTAGACGTACATTTTAAACAGATAGCCAGTCACTGTAACGTGATCAATGACGTCTGTTCCTTCCGGCAGTCCGTCTTTTAAAGCGGGAGGGACTTCCGTGCATATGACGACGGTTGGGTTCTGTTGTGAGTCATCGGTAAACAGCCAGGCTTCATAGAGTGTCTTGATCCCATACTGGTTGTCTTCCGCGGCTGGATAGTGGATCAGTTTGCGGACTCGTCCAGTGAGCGTGACGGGTCGACCTTTGTAGCGGTCACTGTTTTTGAAGAGATCCAGAAAGACGGGGAATTCCCGTTCGGGGTGATCGCGGTAAGTTTTGATCTCAGACCGGCGCTGTTGCAGGTTGAAAGCCGCCGCCTGTTTCTGATCTTTCAGGCTGGTCTCGCGCAGGTGCTTGAGGACGTAATAATAGAGTGCCTTCTCCTCATCCATAACGCCGCCAAAGGCTTTATCTTTGACTTCATTGAACAGTGATGGGGCAAGTTGATCCGGAAATGGTCTGAAGGGATCTGCCTGGGATTCGTCTGCGACTGAGGTCTGAGAGGCCGTAACAGCCAGGCAAACAGCGGCTCCCAAAATTCTGATGTAAGACAGCATATCCTGCTCCCAGGGTTTCACTTCTTTAAGTTCTTTAATATAACAGTATTATGGCAATTGCCTGCAGGATCTATTTTGTCGAGAGTCCGACGATTTGTCGAGGTTAAAAATAAATCGCGGCGAGATAGGATGCTGGGCGTAATTCCTTATTTGACAAGAGGTTTTGGCGTCCTGCTGCTGATAGAGAGCATTGACACAAAACCGAGGATCTCTATAATTCCCTTCAATCGCAGGCAGACTAAATGCTGTTGATTGCTTGAATTATTACAGGTGAGAGCGATCCCCCATTCGAAAAGTGATGTCATTGCAGGGTAGTCGAGAAGATCTTCTCTGCTTTTTTTCAAAGTATATATCGAATCCAATTGTAACGGAGACAACCAGTAATGGCTGAAAATGTTTTGGAGTTTACTGATGCAAACTTCCAGTCTGAAGTATTGGAAGCATCTGAACCTGTCCTGGTCGATTTTTGGGCTCCCTGGTGTGGTCCCTGCAAAATGATGATGCCCACCATTGAGGAAATTGCCAGTGATTATTCAGGTCGCGTTCGCGTCGGTAAATTGAATACAGACGAGAACCCCGGTATTGCTTCGGCCAGCAGCATCAATGCGATCCCAACCGTCATGCTTTACAAGAATGGTGAAGTTGTCGAGAAGTTTGTCGGCGTGACTCCTAAGGAACGCTTTGCAGCTTCGCTGGACAGCCAGTTATAACCGCTTGTTGCAGTAATATGAGCTTAGAGTGGGCAGAGGAGTTGTTTTAACTCCTTCTCTGCCCTTTTTGTCATAAGAGTATTTGCGTTATTCCGGATGGAATGCTGCACTCAGGAATTGGATTCCTCAGCTTCGATCCCGATTCGAGTAACGTTGCGAGACGCTTTTCAGGGAAAGGAATCCCGGCATGAGCGAAGAGACCCGGGCCGATCAGAAATCTCAGGCACCCTCCCCGTTTTCAGGCATCAAACGTCCTGCCAGTGACTCAGCCGACTCACGTCCGTTGAGCAGTCCTCCGGGAGTGGAACGCCGTGCGGATGCGCCGCATTCTTTCACTGAACCCGGGATGCCGGAAGAGAACTCTTTCTTCAGCGATCAGAATCAGAAGGCACTGGAAGAGAGTCTGTCGCATGCAGCGCAAGCGGCTGAGATCCAGAGTCAGGGGGCTGCGGAGGCAGGTGCATCGTTAACCGGTGCCGAGTTACTTTCCCAGGCAGGCGAGATTGCCAATTACCTGAAATCCCAGTTTGCGGAGATCAGTCGCCGCGAACAGACACTCACCAGTCAACTGAATGAAATCGACAGCGAGCGACGCAAAATCCGCATGTGGGTCGGTCAGATTGAAGAACAGTACGACGAGCGGGAAGCCAGTGTTCGTGAAAAAGAAACCGAACTGATTCGCAAAGCCGTTGAATGCGAAAAACTGGCGAAGACTGTACAGCACGAACAGGAAAAGGTATTCGAAGCCCAGGATACACTGGAGCAGGAACGCGCAGAAATGCGGGACCATATCCTGCAGGAATTTGCGGAACAGCGGGAATCGCTGGAGCGACAGCGACTGGATCTGCTTAACGAACAGAAGCGGATTCGCGAGCAGGTACTCGAATCACTGGCCGAACAACGTCATGAACTGGAACATGACCGCGCTGAGTGGCAGGGAGTCAAGCAGACGGAACTGAACCACCTGAAACGGGAACGTGAAGTTCATGAAGAGGCGGTGCGGAAAGTCGAATCCGAACTGGCTTCACGTAAAGAAAAATTTGAACTGGAACTGAAAACGCGGCAGTCCGACTGGGAGTCGAAACGCCAGGCGGAACTGGAATCACTGGAAGCTCGCAAGCGGGATTTTGTGATCAGTTCCGAAGAGATTGAACATCAGCTCAAAATTCAACGCGAAGATCTGCAGCGCGAATACGGTGCACGGGAAGAAGAATTTGATCAGAAACGAACCTTAATCGAGAACCGGATCAAATTTCAGGAAAATCACCTGCTGCGACTGCGAAAACAGATTGAAAAAGAACAGCACGAGTTTCAGCGCCAGCAGCAGATTCAACAGCAGCAGCATGAGCAGAATGAGCGGATTCATATTCTGCGAATGAAACAGCTGGATCGCTTTCGCGATCTGTTACAGCAGCGCGAACAGTCGCTGGCCAAGGAACGGTCACTGCATGCGGAACTGCGTCGTTCTGTCGAACGTTATGAGCAGAACCAGAAGCAGAGAATGTCAGGCGAGTACGAGGTCTGGCAGAAAGAACGGGATGCCCAGAAATCAGAACTGCGGCGGCAACACGACATGCTGGCGCTGCATGCAGAAAACCTGGAACGGCGGCGCGAACGGCTGGATACGCTCCGGGCAGAAGTCGAAGAGACGCATCGCGGTACCCTGGAAATGCGACTGGCGCTGGAAGAAGGCTGGGCACAACTGACACAGGCGGAAGGCGATGATGGTGCGCGTGAACGACTGGAAAAAGCCAGAGAGGCGCTGGCTGCTCATTACCGGCAATTGCGTGAATCTCTGTCTGTCGAACGCCAGGAACTCGATCATTCTCAGGAGCTCTTTCATCGTCACCGGGATGAATTCCGTAAAGAACGCCAGGACCTTTCAGAATGGGTCTCGGAGCGCGACGAACAACTGCGCCAGCGTAGCGAACAACTACGATTTGAAGCAGAACAACTGGCAGTGCGTGACGCCGCCTGGGGACAGAAGCGGGAGATCTGGTTGCAGGAGAAAGTCTCTGCAGAAGAAATCATCCGCAATCTGCTGGAGCAACTGACAGAACTGACGGTAGGTCAGGGGGCCGCAATTCAGCTTGCAGCAAAAAAGAGTCGTCAGACACAGGGGCAGAGTGCAGCAGTGAAGCCTGCTGAAGTTGATCTTCAGGAGACCGATTCCAGAAGCATTGAAGAGATTCTGGATCCGCGGGATTAACGCAGATCCTTCCAGGCATCCCAACAAAGGAACAGGACCAGCCCGGCAGAGATCAGAAACATGATGTCCATCATGGTACTGCCCCGGAAGGGGATTCCCATGGCAATGTCTACGAGTGCGAGTAATGCCACGATTCCGGATACGGCCATTGAGCCCATAATCATTTTTTTGGGTGCATCCGCCATGGCGATTCCCGTCCCTCTCTACTCATGCTGAAGCTGTATGATTTAAGGATGTACGTCTGAGCTGCACTTTCAGTAAATAAATCAGACCCCGTGTGAGCTCTGTTTTCCTAAGTATAGCGTATTGTCTGGTGTAAATTCCAGTCGATTCTCCCGCAGGTTTTTTGTCCTGACTTGAAAGACTCTGGATCTCATAATCAGCTCAATAAAACCGGCACAATGCCGATAATCAGCAGTTCAGGAGAGCGAACAGAGCTCAATAATATGTCCGTCCGGGTCGTTGACGAATGTCTGCGTGGCACCGTCCGGTCGGGATTTAGGGGGAGAAACGATGCGAATCCCCTGCTCGACTGCTTTTTCGTAAGCCTGTTTTGCATCGGCCACCTGAAAGGCAAAGTGATGCGTACGCGTATTCTGTTCCGGGTTGGCATTGCCTGCCCTGCCCGACTGATCGTGCTCCAGGATCAGGTGGATCTGCTGATTACCAATCTGAAACCAGTGTCCGTCGAATGTAAACGCGGGGCGCGGAACATGGTCCATGCCAAGAAAATCGACATAGAACTGGCGGGATGCTTCCAGATCCTTGACCACCAGTGTGATGTGATCAAAAGACTGGACTTTCAGATTTTCAGTCAGGGCAGAATCACTCATGAGTCGCTTTCTCTCCCGTATTGAAGTGAATCAGGATGCGGCGGAAGCCATAATCGGTTCGCCGACACTCCAGTTAGCACCATCGCGGACGATGTGCCTGTAGAGCGTATCGCGTTCGACAGGAATACGTCCGGCCTCTTCAATAAGCCGGTGTAACTGTTCGACCGTCAGGCCTTCGGGGGTTTTGGCGCCGGCATCATGATAGATGAGTTCATGGACAACGGTGCCATCCAGGTCGTCTGCACCGAAGCTCAACGCGGTTTGTGCGGTCTTCTCACCGAGCATGATCCAGTAGGCTTTGATGTGATCAAAGTTATCGAGCATGATCCGTGACAATGCGATCACTTTCAGGTCCATCAGGCCGGATGGCTTCTTGATTTCGGACATTCCCGTATTTTCGGGATGGAAGGCCAGCGGGATGAACGTCTGGAATCCACCTGTTTCGTCCTGCAGTTCCCGCAGGCGACAGAGGTGATCGACGCGGTGCTTTGCCTGCTCATAGTGTCCGTACAGAATGGTGGCATTACTGCGCAGACCCAGGTTATGTGCTTCGCGATGAATTTCGAACCAGCTCTCCGCGTCCGCCTTATGTTCGCAGATCTGTTCGCGAATTTCGGGATGAAAGATTTCCGCGCCGCCGCCCGGCATACTGGAGAGGCCGGCTTCCATCATCTGTTCCAGTACCCAGCGGACCGGCTTTTTGGTCATGAAGCTGAACCAGTTGATTTCCACGGGAGTCCAGGCTTTGATATGCAGCTCCGGGTATTCGTCATGAATGGTGCGGACTACATCCAGATACCACTCAAATTTCTTCTGATGATGCAGACCGCCGACGACGTGAATTTCAGTCGCGCCGGTGCTGCGCGCTTCCTGAACGCGTTCGCGGATCATCTCTTCGGTGAACGTGTAGCCGCGGGGTGATTTCAGGTCTGCCCGGAATGCGCAGAACTTGCAGCGATAAACACAAACATTCGTGGGATTCAAATGAATGTTGGTGTTATAGAATGCGAAGTTGCCGTTTTTGCGTTCGCGGATGCGGTTGGCCAGATCACCCAGTGTCAGAATGTCGACTTTCTCATCCAGAAAAACGCCTTCATCAAAGGTGATGCGTTCTCCCGCGTCGACTTTGCGGGTGATGGTATCCAGTAGTTCCTGTTCGTTTTGATTCAGATTCATCAGACTTACTGTTGATTCTTTTCGCTGTGGGAATATCAGATTCAGTATCTGGCGGTCGCGAAGACCACTCAATGCAAGATTGCTTCTATTATTGCGTTTCAGAGACGCTTATGCGAGCCAGACGTCAATCAATCCCACAAAGAACAATCCAATACTGATGACGGCGTTCACATGAAAAAAGGCCAGATTAACGCGTCCCAGATCATCCGGATTAACCAGCATGTGTTCATAAACCAGGAGTCCGGCGACTGCGAATACCGCAATTAAAAAGGGGATTCCCAACGCTGCAACATACCAGAGGCTGAACAGGCAGACGATCGTCATGAAATGACTGAACATGGCAAATCGCAACGCTTTTCTGATCCCCCAGCGTGAGGGAATACTGGACAGTCTGGTCTCCTGATCGAAATGGACATCCTGACAAGCGTAGATGATGTCGAATCCGCCTACCCAGAAAAAGACGACGGCTCCCAGCAACAGTGGTTCCAGCGACAGGCTGCCGCGAATGGCGATCCAGGCTGCGATGGGGGAGAGCATCAGGGCAGTGGAAAGCCAGTAATGACAGAAAATGGTGAAGCGTTTCGCATAGGAATATCCCAGCAGAAACAGCAGCACAGGGATCGAAAGATACAGGGGCCAGCGATTGGGCAGAAACAGGAGCGTCGACGCGATAAAGGCCAGTGAGGTCAGGATCGTAAATATTGTGACCGTGCGGACACTGAGCAGGCCGGCAGGGAGATGGCGGCTTTGGGTTCGCGGGTTTCGTGCATCGATCTCGCGGTCAACGAGTCGATTGAACGCCATGGCTGCGGAACGGGCAAACAGCATACAGAGCAGAATTCCTACCAGTTCCTGCCAGCGAACCGGCTGTCCCCGCCAGGCCAGAACCGCTGATAAGAGGGCAAACGGGAGAGCAAAAATCGTATGGCTGAAACGAATCAGTTCCAGAAGAAGGCGCAGTCGGGCCAGCATTACATAGATCCGGTTAACAGTTGGAAAAGATCCCGCCGGGCAGGATGGAAGCACGCAGTATACGCTGTATCTTAGCGGATGGGGAGAGGACACCCAACCCAGAGCCTGCTGAAACTATTGGAGCTCCGGGGGAAATCGGTATCAGACGCAGGCTATCTGGTCGGAAAGGTATTCAGAGAAGCCACGTAATTCAAAAAACGCTCATCCACGCCGGGAATATTGCGGGGGAGCCGGGCACTTAAGACTTCCGGCTTTTCGTTACTTCTCAGTTCCGCCAGATATTCGAGCAATGTGTCTTTGGTTTCCGGAGTGCTGTTGAGCATGAAATGGACCCAGGCCCAGGCTTCCTGGTAGTCAACCCGCTGCATCTGCGACACTTTCTCCAACTGTTCCAGCCGTTTCATATCGGGTTTCCAGCCATTATTCAGAGCGGCGGAGAGTCTTGAAGCATGATCGCGGTTAATCTGCCCGGGGGTGTTACCGGCGACTTCGAAGTATTCGGCCAGACCTTCATCCAGCCAGAGGGGGACGGTCTTCAGACTGGCATGTAATAACCCGTGTGTGAATTCGTGTCGCAAATCTTCCTGGATGCGATCGCCCCAGAAGGTATAGACGGCGAGTTCCTTCGGCGTCCCGACAAAGTAAGCGCGTCGCGGAGGTAATCCCGGATAAGTTAAGTCCAGATAATTACGGTATTCTTCCTGGTTCGTAAACAGGTAAACGGTGACCTGCTCACTGTTGAGAGGAATATTCAGCGTCTCAGCAACATCTTCGCGGAGTTGAATCAGGTCCTGAAAGAGTTCGTGGTCCTGTCCCAGTTTAAAATCACTGAGCACGATGAGCTGCTCTGCACTGACGCTGTGTCGGGCAGGCAGATGGACGGTCTGGTTTTTGGCAACCGAGTGACAACCGGGAGAAAGCAACAGGCAAGACAACACACAGGCATACAAAACTGCTGCTTTGAATGCGACTCGTGACAACATGTCTGAAGTCTTGTCCTGACTGACGGTATTTGCTGGTTTCACGGTTGGCAGTGTTATCTCATGTGGCAATGAAAGTATTTAAATGGAAGGTCAATCAAATTTCTGATCAGCGATAATCAGGCGTCGCCTGTCTGGAAGCAGAACGTTTTTTATCTGAGCTCTGAAACAGTCCGTCGAAAAAACTACCGTTCGTTGCGGATTGGATAATGAGATTTCCTTTCCCATTCTGGATCAGCGACTGTGCAAGCTGGGGATGGCTTTTCCAGGTGGCGGCCTGCCATTTACGGATATCTGCGTAAGTATCCTGCAAACCTACTTGAGCCTTGGGGATAAAGAGCCAGCCTTCCCTGGATTGGACAATATGATATTCAAAGGCAGCATACATGCCTCCCGCTCCAATGAGCATGAAGATCAGTGCCGCGATGATTCGGCGCATCTAATTCACTTCCTTGTGTTTTTTAAAACTGCTTCGCCTCAGTTCAGGGGCGGAATCATCTCAGAATCCGTAAAACGCGGCAAGAGTGAACTGCCCGTTTTAAGCAAGATGTGTGTACGCTAGTCAACTTCTGCAGGCGGGTTACCAAAGGCATCGCCGGGCCTGATCTGTTTCCCGCACAAAAACTGACTGATTTCCATGGCTCGTTTCCCCTGTGGCTGGATCTGCCTGATTTCCAGCAGCCCCTCTCCTGTGCAAAGTACCACACGTTTTGTATTGCTGAAAACCACGGTTCCTGGCGGGGAATCCAGCTGTTGCGGATCAATTTCCAGCGAATCCACTGCTGCTTCAGAGAGTGATTCGACATCCAGAATCAATAATCTGAATGGTTCATGACCGGATTGCAGCAGGAACGAGAAGGGACTGGGCCAGGGTTGCATCGCCCGTACATGGCAGGCAATCTGTTTGGCGGACTGATTCCAGTCGATCGCACCTTCCTGCTTATCAAGCGTGGGAGCGAATGTGGCTGCAGAGTGATCCTGCGGCGTTTCGACCAGTGTTCCCTGTTCAATCTGATCGAGTACATCCATTGCCAGGGGGGCAGCCAGTTCTGCCAGCCGATCCTGTAACATGCCGGTCGTTTCTTTTGGCTCGATGGGAGTTTCCACCATCGCGGCGACAGGACCGGAATCGAGGGCGCGTTCAATGCGAAACAGGGAGACGCCGGACCGGGTCTCACCATTGCGAATGGCGTAAAGAATGGGGGCTGCTCCCCGATACGCGGGCAGCAGTGAAGCGTGTAGATTGAATGCCCCCAGGCGAGGCAGATCCAGCAGTTTTTGTGAGAGGATCTGTCCATAAGCGGCGACGAGCAGAACATCGGCCTGCAGTTGTGCGAGTTCTTCGAGGGACTCCGGTGTATTGATTTTCGCAGGCTGGAAAACAGGGATGTCATGTTCCAGCGCGAGTTCTTTCATCGGATTTTTATGGCGATGATGTCCCCGACCCGTGCGATCGGGCTGCGTATACAGTCCGAGGACTTCATGTCGCGAATCGATGAGTGCCTGGAAGGCGGGGATGGCGAAAGTACCGGTTCCCATCATGACCACTTTTAATGCCACTTGTGGTGTCTCCTCATAGCGGACCGTTTAGAATTAGAACATGAAGCGTCGAGGTCAGGACGATTCCGCAGTTCGAATGAAATCGTAAAGCTTATCAAACTGCTGCAGAGACGCTGTCGACTCAGCCCAGTTCCTGTTCGAGTTGCGCCAGTTGTTTACGGATTTCTTCATCAGACAGGTACTCTCCCGTCTCCTGTTTATGGCGAAATTCTGCTTCAAAATCGGCAATCAGTACGTCGATTTCATTGCGTTTGGCTTCCACCATCCGGTCAGGGAACATGATACCTTCTATGTGATCATGTTCGTGTTGCACGGCGCGGGCAGCGAGATCATCCAGTGTGATTTCAAACAGCTGGCCGTCCAGATCATAGGCTTCGACTGTGATTTCTTCAGACCGTTTCACGTCGCCATAAACCTGAGGCAGGCTCAAGCAGCCTTCTTCCCCTTCCGCGGTCCCTTTGCGTTTTGTGATCTCTGGATTGATGAACACAAATTCTTCTTCCGGTTCATTGGGATCCGAAGTGAGGTTGATCACAAACAGGCGGTAGGGCAGTGCGACCTGATTGGCAGCCAGGCCGATACCACGCGCTTCGTACATGAGATCGAACATTTTCCGTACAATATCACGCAACTCAGGAGTGATGCTTTTGATGGGTTTGGATTTCCAGCGAAGTGCTGGATGCGGATAATTGACGATTTGCAAAGCAGGCATAATAACGGATACCCCGGCGGGGCATGATATACAGACGAAGTTCCAGTGACCAAAGACCATCATTCTGCCCCCTGGGTATGCGCAGCAGGCATGACGGATAACCATAAGTTACTGTATATCAAGGCTGAACTGGAGATACAATCCATATCTCTGCGAACAATGGGTTTGTTGCAGTATTTTGTTCCGCACGGACCGGGGTCAGTACAGGGCGCACCTTCACCTGCCTGTCGGCCTGAACCAGGCCGAGCTGATAGAACGCCCGGGAGTAGTGAATTCCCGGGGTCTGTTAATACATCGGCAGTGGATCGAGTGGTGCGTAAGCGGTAGTTGGTACCGTTCCCTGAATCACAGGAGCAGCAGCTGTTGACTGATAGGTGTCATAGGTGTTGTACGCTCCCTGAGGTGCATAGGTAGGAGCACCAACACCACAGTTCCCGGTTGAACAGCCACCACCACTGAAGGGGGCCATTGTGGGGCCGTAATTACAGCTGCCACATGAGCCATATCTTCCGCACTGGCAACCTGTTGTCAGGGCGATCAACGCAAGACCCAGCATCGTAATTCCGAAACGTTTCATGAGTTCAATCCTTTTCTTCTACAAAATAGCGAAAGAAAAATTCTATCGCTGAAATCAAGCTTTCATGGGGAAAATCAGTTTTTACGAAGCAGCAGCAGCTGCAATGTTTTTAAAGTTCAATGGAATCAGGCTGGAAGAGTCTCCCGCCCAATGAGCTGTAAATCCGCCAGGATGGCGTTCGGGGTTGTTTGCAAATGCGGTAACATCATCTCTGATTTCATTCACTCCCCGGTATAAGGGGACCGTGGCGGAATGCTGACTTCTCCAGATCTGCAGCCCGGGGCTGAATCCTTCGAAGTTTCCGGAGATAATGGTTTCCCAGCCGGTGGAAAGTCGGTTGATGCTGACTGAGAATTCACTTCTCAGTTTCCACCAGCGAAAGAATGTATCGAGTGAAGTCATCCAGACCAGAGGCATCTGTTTGCGATCCAGGTGAATGTCTTGCAATAATTGATTGAGTTCTCCGCGTGAGGAAGCAGCCGACAGCGAAACCGGTAATCCCTGGCGGTATCTGCTGACCAGTTCCACACGCAGTTTTCTCTGAGTTTCCGGATTTGAGTCCGCCTGCCATTCCGCTTCCGCTTTGCAATGCAGCAAATCCAGCGACACAGGTAAGGGGCTCATCAGATTTGCGAATTCGCGAAAGTCTTTTCCGAGTGCGGATTCGTCAAAACAGATCACACCCTGGTAGGGATAGGGAAAATCGCTGAGACGAATCCAGGCGCCTCCCGACTGTTGAATCCGTGTTTTCAGTTGAACCACAAACTGTGAATTGAATTGTTCTACTCCGGAGTTGGCTTTTTTAGCCAGTTCCGGAAGTGTGCGGCCCAGACCGGTCTTATTATTGAATTCTGCCAGGTCAATGATGGGGATTCTGCAGTGAGAGAGAGTCTGCAGTTCCTGTTCATTGAAGCATTTCTGAGAACCAACCAGCAGCAGATTCCAGCGGGATGACTGATATCCCAACAGCTGTGCCAGGTCGTCCTGAAGTTCAGTCACCGGCAGTCCCATTTCGCGCAGTCCTTTTACGACAGGAGTCGAAACTCCAGCCAGCAGGATCGGATAATCCGGTAAGTGACGCGAGACGGACATGGTTTCAAAAGTCTTTATAAGAAATGATATGGGGTGTTGAGTAAATTTGTTTTATCAAAAACAAATCACTGCGGTATCAACTCGATGTGTTGGTTGTGAATCAATTGAAGGGTAATCAGTGTGGGAGGTGAGTGACCAGCCTATAGAACAGGCGCAGAGATCACTAATGTGAGGCGGGAAGATATTGCTTTTCCAGAATCAGGTCAATACGAAAGCGAGAAATGAAATCAAAAAGCGCAAAACCTTTAATCTTTTTTCGATTTTCAATCTGTTTTTTCAAAAAAAATTTAGTCGCGGGAATCAAAAACAGGTCAGAATCAGCTTCCCGAAGAGACCGTCATGTCGACTGAATTTTGGAAAGGGGTAACGTTTTCTGCATTCGAAACCTCAAAAAGAAATCGATGAAAATGGTGAAACAGGGGGCGTGAATTTCTCTTTAAAATTGGGGTTGGTGAAAATCAGGAATGCCAACTATAATCCGCCCCTCGCGAACCAAATGGATTGGTTTACGAGTGCAACTTTCGTAGAACTACTGAGATGTCAAACAGTTCCGTTCTGAACGAGAGTTTAAGGAACGAAACTTTTACTGACTGATATAACAACAACGTCTAAGCATGGAGGCGCGGCGTGGAAACAGTTCTGGTTATTGGACTTGAAACGGTTGCCGGAGCAAATATTGCAACCTGTTTATCCAGTCGATATCGGGTTGTCGGATTAACTTCAGCTTCACCAGTTTCCATCCAGGGATGTGAAACTCATACTTATCAGGAAGACGATGTCGAAACAGCCGAGCACTGGTTGTCGATGGTTCGTCCAAACTGGGTGGTCTACTGTGGCGTTGCCGCAAATTCCGCCTGGACTGTTGATCCTGAGAAGTTTTCAACCAAAGATCCTGTGCTCGCAGTGCGTAACTGGGTGAATGCCGCGGAACTGCATTCGGCCCGCTTTACACACATTTCTTCTGATGCGGTCTTTACAGGACCCTGGATGTTCCATGAAGAGGACTGCCAGGGGCTGTGTGAAAGTCGACAGGCAGAAGTCCTGCGTGCGATTGAACGCGAAGTCAGCCTGTGTGACAACACACTGATTATTCGCACCAACGTGTTTGGCTGGACTCCTGCCTCGTATGGTCAGGGACAGATTGAAAAACTGGTACAGTCGCTGGAAAACGGGTCATTTTCCGAGCAGGACTGTTATCGACATGCCACACCTTTGCTGGCAACAGATCTGGCAGCGATCATCGAACACGCTTATCAGGAACGATTGACGGGGACCTTCCATGTCGCAGGTGGCGAACGGATCAGCCCGATCGAATTCGTGCAGCGGCTGGCTGCAACTTTCGGCCTGACGGTGCCGGTACTTCCCCGGGCCACCGTTCTCAATGAACGCACAACAGGTTTTGCAAACGGAGAAACTTCGTTGCATACACGAAAAATTCGTCGGTCACTCAGCATTTCCATGCCGATGCTGGATGACGGATTGCAGCGACTGTTCGATCAGCAGCACAACGGTTATCTGAACCGGTTGAACAATGCACCCGCTCGTCTCTATGAGCAGGAAATTGCTGCCTGAACCAGGTCAAAAGAATGAAAAAAGAAACCCCTTGCCAGTCTTGGTAAGGGGTTTTCTTTTTGATCAGGCCAGGATTTTCGTGACGATTTTCGCAGGATTGACTCCGATCAGTTTCTGATCCAGCCCCTGGAAACGGAACGAAAGTCGATCTGGATTCAATCCCAGCAGATGCAAAATCGTGGCATGCAGGTCGTAAACGGGGACTTCATCTTCAATCACATTGAAGCCGAAATCATCAGAACCACCAATGGTCGTTCCCCCTTTGATTCCGCCGCCGGCGAGCCACATGGTGAAGGCATTGGGGTGATGATCACGACCGTCGTTGCCCCCCTGCACCATGGGAGTACGACCGAATTCTCCTCCCCAGACCACCAGTGTGTCTTTCAAGAGGCCGCGTTGTTTCAGGTCTTTGATTAAAGCGGCAGAAGCCTGATCGGTGGCTTGGCAGTTACTTTTTAATCCGCTGACCAGTCCGCCATGCTGATCCCAGGATTCATGGAAGAGTTGCACGCAGCGAACTCCCCGTTCCACCAGTCGTCGTGCCAGCAGGCAGTTGTTGGCGAACGAGGTTTTCCCTGGTTCCGCACCGTACAGTTCGAGGGTTTCTTTGGTTTCCTGTCCCAGGTCCATGACATCGGGGGCGCTCGACTGCATGCGATACGCCATCTCAAAAGAATTGATCCTGGTCGAAATTTCGGGATCGCCAACCTGATCGAGGTGTTTCTGGTTCAAAGCCTTCAGGGTGTCCAGCGAGTCACGTTGCAGCTGTGCAGAGACTCCGGGGGGATTCTGCAGGTAGAGCACGGGTTCCTGCCCGCCTCGAAACATGACTCCCTGATGAACGGTAGGCAGAAAGCCGCTGCCCCAGCAGGAGCTGCCACCACTGGGGCCTTTATTTCCAGAACTGAAGACAACAAAGCCCGGAAGATTTTTCGATTCGCTCCCCAGTCCATAGATGGTCCAGGCACCCAGACTTGGTTTGCCGAATAATTGAGATCCGGTGAGGGCTTGTATTTGCGCAGGGGCATGATTGAAGGCGTCGGTTTTCATGCTTTTCACAATGGCGATGTCATCGACGACTTCCGCCAGATGAGGCAGGATTTCCGAGACTTCTGCCCCGCATTCCCCATGTCTTGCAAATTTAAATTTCGGGCCCAGGAATTTAGATTTGGGGTCAATGAACGCGGCCCGATACCCTTTCAGCAGGTCCTCGGGTGGCAGTTGACCGTCGAATTTTCCCAGCACCGGTTTGTTATCGAAGAGCTCCAGGTGGCTGGGACCGCCCCCCATAAACAGAAAGATGATATTTTTTGCCTTGGGAGGATGGTGGGGCTGATGCGGAGCCAGCGGGTCTTGCGTTCCATCAGCTTTTGAACCGGCGGCATAACCCGATTCCTGGAGCAGTTGATTAACGGCAATCGCTCCGAGACCGACTCCACATTGTTCCAGAAACCAGCGGCGGGCAATGGGATTTGCCGGATGATTTATGTGATTCATTCGTGTCACCTGTTTCAGTTATCTCGATGATGCGAGGTTGGTTATTCTTTCGTGATCGTTTCGTCCATGTTGAGCAGCACCCGCGAAAGCGCGACCCAGGCTGCAAAATCTGCGGTAGCATCTTTGACTTTTTTCTGTTCTGAAATCTGTTTCGCTTCTTCCGGATGTGTGTTGAAGTATTCGCGCTGCCGGTTCAGGAAATCGGTCAGTACCTGTTTTTCTTCCGCTGACGGATAACGGGAAACACAGCGTCGGAACGCCGTTTCAATTCGTGATTCATCTGAATCTGTTTTGGGTGAGAGTGTTGTCTCTGCGAGTCCCACCGCACATTCCATAAACAGGGTTTCATTGAGCGTAGTTAAAGCCTGTAGCGGCGTATTGGAACGCGTTCTTTTCACGGTGGAGATATCACCATTAGGGGCATCAAATGCCTGAAGCATCGGATAAGGAACCGAGCGGAAGCGGAATGTATAGATCGCACGCCGGTAGCGTTCGGAATCTTCTTCGACATTCCACGTTTTCGGTCCATAACTAGCCGGTTTATCAAACAGGAAGGCGGGGGCAGGCGGATAGACAGAGGGGCCGCCAATTTTCGGGTTCAACAGGCCACTGGCCTGCAACGCAATATCGCGGACGATTTCTGCGTCGACGCGATACCGCGGTCCCCGCGCCAGCAGGCGGTTGTACGGATCTTTGGCATATAAATCCGGGCTGACCCGGGATGACTGTTGATAGGTCCGGGAGGTCACGATCAGCGTATGCAGCTTCTTCAGATCCCAGCCTTCGTCCATGAACCAGACTGCCAGCCAGTCCAGCAGCTTTCGATGCGTGGGCGCGGCGCCTTGAGAGCCCAGGTCCTCACTGGTGGAAACGATCCCCTGGCCAAAGTAGGCCTGCCAGACCCGGTTTACTATGGCGCGAGCCGTGGTTGGAGACTGGCGATCAACAAGCCAGCGGGCAAATGTCAAACGATCAACGGGGGTCTCTGCGGGAAGTGAATTCAGGAAACCGGGAACACCTGGCTGTACCACCTGTTTTTGTTTCAGGAAGTCGCCTCGATCCAGCAGATGGGTTTGTCGGGGTTGAGGACGCTCCTGGTAGACCAGTTGAGTGGTCCCTTCCGGGTGCCGCTTCCAGATGGCTTCGATACGCTCGTTTTCTGTTTTCCATTCAGGAACGGTTGTCCGCCAGTAACTGAAAACCAGGTCCTGTTGACGGGGTGTGCGTTCTGCATCAGGAATCGCCAGAATCTCTCTGACTTGATCGGGAACAGGATCAGCGTGTGCATTCGGGCTGTTACTCCAGGAAATGCGAAAGCGACCGAGATTCATTGTTTGGTTATTGTCACTGTTCCAGCCACCATGCATCTGCACGAGACTGATTTTTAATTTGCTCCCCTCCGGATAGCCGAACGGTTTCTCGGCACGAAAGACCGCTTCGTGGGGCTGATTCTGTCGCCCGGGGCCGGCGTCGATTCCCCAGGCGGTCGCGTTGTCTCCGTCAATCGCGTAGCTGACTGGTCCTGTGAAGCCGCGAACTCCTTTTTTATCTTCATAGGGGTATTGCAACTGCAGACGGGGATTACTGAAATCCGCAGTGGCTTCCGTGAATTTGACGTTGTCTTTCTGCTTGGGGTCCTTAGGATCTTCGACAGACAGTTTGATGTCTGTGAGAGCACACAAACCGGATGTCGCGCGACCGGGACCGCCTGCCGGCAGATTGGGGTGATTTAACAGTTCCAGTCGGATGGCCGTGATTGCGGAGGCATCTGTCTCAGCTTCAAAGTTGGAAGTGAATCGGGATGGAGCATAACCCTGCGCCAGCATGGAATGATCGGGTTGTTCAAAGTAGCGCTGAGAATTGCTGTCGATATTTTTCAGTTTTAAAACATGCCAGACCAGTTGATTTTCTTTGACCTGCTTTTCCCAGGCAGCCATGCGTTGCCGCCAGTCGGGCAATGTGTTTTTGAGGGACTGCTCTATCAATCTGATTTCGGTCAACAACTGCTCCCGCTGCTGCTGTTCTTCATCTGTATAGCCCCGCATACTGGCTTCGTAAGAGTTGTTAATACACGCGAAGATCTGATAGTAGTTTTCCTGAGTTAACGGATCGTACTTGTGGGAGTGGCACTGGCTGCACTGCAGTGTCAGTCCGAGAATACTTTTTCCGATCGTATCCATGCGGTCAAACATGGCAGCCATGCGAAATTCTTCGGGATCGATGCCCCCTTCTTCATTGAGCATGGAATTACGCATGAATCCGGTGGCGATTTGCTGATCCTGTGTTGCCTGTGGAAGCAGATCACCGGCGACCTGTTCGATAATAAACTGATCGTAAGGCATATTCTGATTCAAAGCATCAATGACCCAGTCCCGATAGAGCCAGACTTCGCGCGGGGCATCTTTTTCATAACCGTTGGAATCAGCATAGCGGGCTGCGTCGAGCCAGAGACGTCCCCAGCGTTCTCCGTAATGGGGTGAAGCCAGCAGGCGTGTTACCTGTTTCTGGTATGCATCGGGGCTCTTGTCCGCGAGAAAAGTGTCGATCTCTTCGATGCGCGGCGGCAGGCCTGTCAGGTCCAGACTCAATCGGCGCAGGAGCGTCGTACGATCTGCGGACTCAGAGAAAGAAAGGTGTTGCTGTTCCAGTTTTTCCAGGATGAATGCATCAATCGGGTTTTGAATTAATTTCGGTTGTCTGACTTCTGGGATCTGTGGTTTAACAGGTGTTTGAAAGGCCCAGTGTGAAGCCCAGGGAGCGCCGGCTTCAATCCACTTTCGAATATTTGCGATGTCCGAAGCAGACAGTTTTTTCCCCGAATCAACGGGGGGCATACGCTCGCTTTCATCTGCAGCAGTCATTCGCTGATAGAGCAGACTGTCGGCGGGTTTCCCCGGAACGATCAAAGCCTGCCCGTTATGCTGTGCAAAAACAGCTTCTTTCAAATCGAGTCGGAGATCTGCTTCACGGTGTTCGGGATCAGGGCCATGACATGAGAAGCAGGCATCGGAAAGTAAAGGGCGAATATCGGTCGCAAAGTCGAGAGTCGTCTGATCGGAAGTGGAAGCGACAGGAGTTTCCGCTTCGACATTTTGAAACAGAATGCAGGCGACAGCGATACTGAAAACTGCGAACAGGCTGATCGTTCGAGCGACCATGATCTTCTCTTTCGGTTTACGGAGAAAGATCAGAAATCAGAACCGTTACAGGAAAAAAGCGAGGCGGCTTTGACAAAACGTGAAGTCTGGTCAGGCAGGCTGCAAACCCGGATTTTCTGTGTGTCGGAATGATTTCTCAATCTCAAAATCAAACACGAGTGAATACCGGTCCGCCACTTTCCTCAAAGTGGGGGTAGCTCGTTGTGGTTCTAACACTTTTTGAGCAGGCGACTTAGGAGCCAGGGGTGTTAACCCAGACTCTTGATATCTCTCCAGTAATTATACGAACCTGGAATGAGGAAATTCAAGTTTTGTCTCTCTCAGGCGGCATGAAACACAGCACATTTTTATGAAGCTCCCTGCAGAAACCTAATTGTATATTCATGAAACACTAACAAAAGGTGCGTTTTGATCAATTTTGCTACGCATTATTCACTGCTTCTTAATGTAACGGGGGGAAAAAACTTCACAGTTGCACGATACCGTATGCCCATCTGAGAAATACAGCCGGCAAAGTAAATTTCAGATGCATGCAATCATTCGAATTCGAAGTGAGTGAGTTTTAAGAAAAGTCAATTTTAAGAAATCTGAGTGAGTCTTTAAAAATCAAGGGGGGGAAGCAGTTCAGTTTCATACATCCAGTGCCAAACTGCTGGGGATGGCCTGTTTCTTTCAGAATCAAATTTAAAGTGTTTTAAGCCTTCATTGTTCGCTTAACCGTCAAACATCTTTTAAAAAAACAGGAAACACAATGCAAAAATTACGTGCTCATAACACGAAACGATCAGGTTTTACTCTGATTGAACTTCTGGTGGTGATCTCGATCATCGCTTTGCTGGCTGCTCTGCTGATTCCAGCAGTCTTCGCAGCTCGGGAATCTGCACGGTCTTCACAGTGCAAAAGCAACCTGCGTCAGTTCGGTCTTTCCATGCACTCTTTTGCCTCTACCGACCCCAGTGGTCGTTATTGTACCGGTGCCTACGACTTCCGTCGTGATGGATGTCCTGACACATGGGGTTGGGTAGCCGACATGGTTAACAGTGGCTCTGGTCTTCCTCAGAAGATGCTGTGCCCTTCCTCCACATTGCTCGGATCTGAAAAACTGAACGACATGATTGGTGTTGCTAACACCAGTAACAAAGACTCTGCTCCTCTTTCCCGTCTGAGTGAAGGTATCTGTGCTACCTGGACCAGTGGAACGGAAGGAACCGAGGCTCGTCTGCTTCAGGTTGCCAAGCTGCTGGAAGATGGTTACGGAACCAACTACGCATCCAGCTGGTATCTCGTACGTTCCGGTGCGAAAACCAGTGCTGGTGCAACCGTATCAGGTCTGAAAGGTTTTGGTGGTTCACTGGGACCATTGACGATCCGTCGTCTGGATTCTTCCCGCGTTGCTTCTTCTGCTGTTTCCTTCATGGGTTGTGGAGCTCCCGGGGATGTGGGCGAAGCGGTATTGAGCCACTCGATTCCGGGTTTTCTGGATTCTGGCGAACGTCTGGCTGAATCGTTCAACGACGGTCCCGGTATGTGGGATGGTACTGCCATCGCTCTGATGCCTTCTGGTACCAATGTGGTCAATGCCACTCCTGCTGTACTGCCAGACCCGAACCGTACTGGAACTCCCGGTGTTGACGGAAACCTGTGGTTACAGGATTCACGTGACTGGTTTGCATGGCACGGTCGTGGTCGTAACAAAATCTGCAACATCCTGATGGCTGACGGAAGTGTGAAAGCAATCGTTGACCTGAATGGTGACGGCTTCCTGAATCCTGGTTTCCCAGCCTCCGGTACTGGATCAGGATACACCGATGGAACAGTTGAACTTCGTCCTTCTGAGGTTTTCTCCGGTCCCTGGCTGGATGCTCAGATCACGAAAGGTAACTTCGAATAATCTCGAAGTCCTGACTTGACTGTAAGTAATAAAACAAACGAGTGGCTGGTTCTGTACCAGTCACTCGTTTTTTATTGGTAGAAGTGCAGCCGAAGTCACAGTCACTTCATATTATGAAATGATCTCTTTGATCACGTGACCATGCACATCAGTCAGACGGCGATCGATGCCATTATGTCTGAAGGTCAGTTTTTCATGATCGATGCCCAGCTGATGCAGAATGGTGGCGTGCACGTCATAGCACATTGTCGGGTTAGCTGGATCTGCGGGTTTAAATGACCATTGATCCGATTCCCCATAAGTCGTTCCCCCTTTAATACCGCCTCCCGCCAGCCAGTTGGTGAAGACAAACGGATTGTGGTCGCGACCTTTGCTGCCTTGACTGCAGGGCATTCTGCCGAATTCGGTAGTCCAGAGAATGATGGTATCGTCGAGCATGCCTCGCTGTTTCAGATCTTTAATCAAGGCGGCAGCCCCGATGGACATACCCCGTCCTAAAGGCCAGTGATCGCGTTTGATATCTTCATGAGAGTCCCAGTTGCGACGTGGAAAACCGTTGTCTGCTCCCGACCAGATCTGCACGAATCGTACCCCCTGCTCCAGCATGCGACGGGCGACCAGACAGTTTCTGCCAAAATAAGCGATCTCTGCGGCTTCGCTGATGCCTTCCTGGACTTCAAAGTCAACGGAATCCAGACCGTACATCTGGAGTGTGCTTTTCGTTTCCCCGGAAAGATCGAGAACTTCCGGTGCCTGCAGCTGCATCCTGGCTGCGAGTTCATAAGATTGAATCCGCGCATTCAGACGCGAATCCCCCGTGCGTTCCTGTTCGTGTTTCTGATTGAGCTGTTTCAGGGCTGTTAAAACATCGCGATCGCTTTTTCGCGTGACAAAGTCATTCTCAGGGGGAAACAAATTCGAAATGGGTGTTTGGGAATTCGGGCGAATCATGGTTCCCTGATTACTGGCGGGCAAAAAACCGGCTGACCAGTTTGCGGCTCCGTTGGGAGCAAAGCCGCGCGGGTCGGGGAGTACGACAAATGTGGGCAGGTTGTCCGTCATGCTGCCGAGTCCATAACTGATCCAGGCACCCATGCCGGGAAAGCCGGGCAGAATGAAACCGGTGGCCTGCATAAAGGTTGCCGGGCCATGCACGTTCGATTTGCTGACCATGTTGTGAATGAACGCCATATCGTCTACACAGTCTCCCAGCGGTGCGACGCATTCATTCAGCCACTTACCCGATTGACCGTACTGTTTCCACTTCCAGGGGGCCTGCATCGTTTTACCAGGCGATGATTGAAAGAGCTGGACCTGTTCCCCCGGATCCCAGTTGTTACCGTTGTCTTTAATGAGCAGTGGTTTATAATCGAACGTATCACACTGGCTGGCGGCCCCCGACATGTAGAGCTGGATTACCCGCTTTGCTTTCGGCGGGTGATGCAGCGTCTGCGTACTGGTCTGAGGAGTTGCCAGCAGTTGATCGTTTTGCAGTAGTGAAGCCAGGGCAATTCCCCCCAGTCCCCCACCGGCTGACATCAGAAACTCTCGACGATCCATGAGATCACTTTCTGCTTGATTAATCGATAAAGATGAATTCGTTGCTGTTCAATATCAGTCGGCAGACGTTTTTCAGTCCATGTTGTTCGCCGATGGTCTTTAAGAGCTTCAGTTCATCCGGTTCGGGTTTTCTACCCAGCGCCGTTTGAAAGGCCTGGTTGATTTGCGTTGTTAAGTCGTCTGAGTGAGTCTCGAGACTGGCTGCAAAAAAACGGGACATACTGATCATAAACTGGTCGTTTAACAGGGAGAGCGCCTGGAGTGCCGTCAGGGTTTCAATGCGTTTGGGAGTAATCTGTGAGGGATCGGCACAATCCAGTGATTCCATGAACGGGTCGGGAACCGAACGAACGATGAAACGATAAATCGAGCGACGATGTCGCTCTGCGGTGGCGGGATCATACTTCTGATAAAGATAGTGGGGAGAATGCTGTGGCTTTTCCAGTACAAAGAGCCGATCCCCCGGACCGTACATTTCGAGGTCCAGCTTTCCACTGATCTGCAGGACGGAATCGCGAATGGCTTCCGCTTCCAGTTTGCGACGATTCATCCGCCAGAGCAGACGGTTGTCGCCGTCAAGCTGACTCCCTTGCTCATTGCTGAGGGATGACTGCTGATAAGCAGTACTGAGTACGATCCAGCGGTGCAGTTGTTTCAGGGACTGGCCTTCATCGCGGAAGCGACTGGCCAGATAATCGAGCAGCTCGGGATGTGTGGGTTTGGCGCCCATTTTGCCAAAGTCATTCGGTGTGTCGACGATGGCTTTCCCAAAATGATAGAGCCAGACTCGATTCACAATCGAACGCCAAGTGAGCGGGTTGCGGGGGCTGATGATCCAGTTTGCCAGTGCCAGGCGTCGAGAGCCTTCGTTGCCGGGATCTTTCAGATACAAATCACCATTGATTCCGTCTATCAGGTTGGGGACGGAAGCGGCAACCTCCCGGACCGGTGCTTTTTCACTGCCTCGACTGAGCAGGAACACAGGACGCGGCTCTCCCCCCGTCGGTCGGAAATTGCCTTTCGCGGGGAAATCGGTAGCCGCTGCAAATACCTTTTTGGACTTCGGAAGTTTGTCGAGATGCGACTGAGCCCATTTGATTCTCTGGGACCATTCGTGGAGTGTTTTTTTCTCTTCTTCGGACGACAGGCTGGCCAGCAGATCATCCCGTTTCTGTTTCAGCTTGGCCAGATCCTCGTAGTATTCAAGGCTCTGATAAAACTTGCCATCGATCAGATTCTTGCGGGCCCAGCGGGGGTGAGCTTCGATAGAATCCAGCGAAGTTACCTGCGCCTGATCGGCGAGATTTCGGTGTCCTTTCGCGACGACCTGAATTTCTCCCAGCGCGAAAATGAAATCATTGGAGCGGGGGGCGAGTTTTGTGGCGGTCATTCGCAGATACTGAATCCGTTCTCCTTTGAGCGCAATCTCCAAAGGTGTTGTACCGGGGTTTGCGTAATCCTGGCCTGTAAAATCGGCGATGATGGTGGTCGATTTGAAATCAGGGGTCTCTGAAATTTCCAGTTTGAACCGCCGGGGGAAACCGAAGCCGGCTCCGATGTTGTTGTAATTGTCAAAGGCGGGAATCAGTCTGATCTTTTCGGCAGTCACCGGCTGTTTGAAGTTGAGTTGCACCCATTTGGGAGAGCTGTCTGATTTTTCAATCTGGCTGTGATAGCCAAATTCGACCCCCTGCCCTTCTTTTGCATTCTGAGCCTGTTTGAGTTCTGCTTCGAGACGAGTCAGTGCGGCTCCACCCCGTTTTCTGATCTGAGTATCGAGTTCCTGATGTAATTGCTGAGCCCGGGCCTGTTCCGATAACAGAATGTTACGTCGTTGAGCGGTTTCGGGATCAGGATCATAGCTGCGTTCGGCGCGATCGATGCCGGCGAAGACTGCCTGCAGCCCGTAGTAGTCTTCCTGTGAGATCGGGTCGAACTTATGATTGTGGCAGCGGGCACACTGAACTGTGAGACTGACGGTGGTGTTCATGACGGTGGCGACCATGTCGTCGCGGTCGAGATTACGGGTGATCTTTTTCTCGATCAGTTTTTCGCTGATCTCAATCTGGCCGACCCAGTCGAAGGGACCCGCGACGATGAATCCGGTCGCGGGTACGCCGTCTGGTGAGTGGGGTTTGAGGAGATCGCCGGCCAGCTGCTGCTGAATAAATTGCCCATATGGCCGGTCTTCATTCAGTGAGCGGATGACGTAATCCCGATAAGGCCAGGCGTTTTCGCGGAGTTTGTCTTTGTCGTAGCCATGCGTGTCCGCGTAATGAACCACATCCAGCCAGTGCCGCGCCCAGCGTTCCCCGTAACGGGGGGAAGCCAGCAGTCGGTCGATGAGTCGCTCGTAAGCACGCGGATCGGTGTCTTTGACAAACTGTTCGATTTCTTCCGGTGTGGGGGGGAGTCCGATCAGGTCAAAATAGATGCGGCGGATCAGCGTACGACGGTCAGCGGGCGGCGAATAATTCAGCCCTGCCTGGCGAAGCCTGGCCAGCAGAAAGGCATCGACGGGGGTGCGGACCTGCTTTTGTTCTTTGGCGGGCAGCTCAGGCAGAGCCGGTTGTGATAACGGTCGAAAGGACCACCAGTCATGGTCATTGAGCTGGGCTTCCTGAATTCGATGCTCCGCAGGCCAGACGGCACCGGCTTTGATCCAGTTGCGAAGTATTCCAATTTCCGTTTCGTTGAGCGGTTCCCCCTTTTTGGGCATCTCCGGTTCGGGGCCTGCGACATAATCGAGTAGTAGACTTTCCTCCGCGACGCCGGGGGTCAGGATGCGTCCATTATCGCCTCCTTTCAGAGCACTCTGTATCGTCTCCAGCGAGAGACCGCCATCTTTTGTGCTGTCGTTATGACAGTGGATACAGTGCTGCTGCAGGATCGGGGCAACCTGTTCTTTAAAATCAGGTGCAGCGCGCGTTGTTGGGACAGCAATTGTCAGAAAGAGAGCCAGGCAAAAGAGTCGTGAAACAAAGAACGGAGGAAAAGCAATCATCTGTTTTTTCTATCTCTCAGAAGTGAGAAGTAATAGTTCATACACGTGAGCTGTGTCTGCTCTGACTATTTCATTATAAACGACAGAGACATTTAATGTATGTTTGATTGGAAAAACTAACCTGAGTCAGGGGTCTCAGGGGATAAATTGAGAGATGCCAGAGTGAAGCAGGCGATTCTCTATTTGGTTTCCAGATCGAAAAGCTGTTGATTATTGCCCTCTTTGAGCGTGACTGTCAGTTCCGTTTGCCTGTTGAAGCGGGGAGGGATGCCGTTTGCATATTCGGTAACCATTGTTTCACCATCGGTATCCAGAATCTGTTTTCCGGTAGGAATACTGGAATCAATTTCCACTTTATACTCTCCCGGGCTGGGGCCAGTTTCTTTAGGAATGACAAATTTTCCCGATTCAATTTTCGCACCCGCAGAAGCTCCTTTGCCGGCAGGGATAAATGTGATGACCCCCTGTTCCACCGGAGTGCCATTCAGAGTCACAATACCTTCCACCTGGGTTCGCTCGAATGCACTCTGGTTGTTACAACCACCCAGCCCGATAACAGCTGCGCTGTATAACATCAACATGAGACAAGTCTGTGTTTTCATTTGTTCAGCCCTTCTTGGAATCTCCAGGATTCCTTTAAGCAGGTCGTATTTGATGGATGTTCAGGAAGTGAGTCGATGCGAATGGTTTAAAATTCGCCGATCACTTCTCCACCGCTCATGCTGCTCAGGCTTTGCCAGGTGTTGAGGTCAATATTATCAGAGACGAATCTGACAGCACCGTCACACATCAGTGCATGCACCCCGCCCACGTGCAGACTTCGTGAAGCATTGCTGCGATCATTTCCCGCGATAGAGCCTGTGCAGGGAAGTCGATCTCCTTCCGAGACACAATGCGTAACCAGATCAGGAGCCGAACTGTTGGGACCGACGCGTGTCATGACGACACTTTCCGGTTCGTCATTCCAGATCCAGGCTCGATAATCGTCTGCACCCGTGGCAGGCTTCAGCATTTCCAGCATGGCCAGTGTGTTGCTGGAACCATCGGTGATATCCCGCATTTTAGCTCCGAATGCATTTTTGAACGGCGCAGGTTTGATTTGAGTTCCAAATGTGCCCTGCCCCCAGTTGACACCATAGTTTCCTCGAATACTTCCATCCGAATTGGAATTCCAGATGGCATCTCGATCGGTAGGGCATTGCCAGACAGGAATCGGCACCAGCCGCACACCGTTGCCGGCGGGTTGAGGATCATGCACGGTAGCGTGCCAGTTCTGGTTATGATCGTACAGGTTGTATATGTTGGCTTTATCGAGAAAAGGCAGCAGATGCAGGCAGAAAGGAGTTCGTTTTCCTGATGGTGAGGATGGCGTCACAACTCGATATATCATTCCAGGAGGAAACAGTCGATGTGTTTCGTGATAATTATGAAGTGCCAGTCCCAGTTGCTTTAAATTGTTTTTACAGGTACTGCGGCGGGCTGCTTCGCGTGCCTGCTGAACTGCAGGTAGTAGCAGGGCGATCAAAATCGCTATGATGGCGATGACGACCAGCAATTCAATTAAAGTAAACGCGGAACGCATGCGAAAATCATGTTTGCGAGCGACGAACATAAGTTCTCCTTGGGTTGAATCAGATGAAAATAAATCGAGATAGAAAACAGAACTCCTTGGATATGAGGGAAATAGCAATCATCGGAACTGCATTTCAGAAGGGAGAACGGTAAAAACGCAGCGGGCCCTCAATAGGTATATGGCGCGCTGAGTAGCCGGTTCGTACCAGAACTTTCTGCTTTTCATAAAAAAATGCGGAATTCATAATTTTCCAGTACCAATCAGGCAGACTGCGCGCCACATACTATAGAAGGCAGTTTCGCGGGTTTGTTTCTGCGCGCATTTCTGTCGCCTGAATGTTTTCTTCCGATCTCAGTGATTGATAGACTTTACCACGCTATGAGTAAGCATTTAGACAATCCGGTCATGAGTGAAGAGTTCTTTCGACTGTTCTCGCGGGAAGACCGCAAAATCTACGGGTTTATTCTCGCCCTGGTACTGGATGTCTCTGCTGCGGAAGACATTTTCCAGGAAACCTGTGTGATCCTGTGGAAAGAATTTTCAGGATATGATTCAGATCGCAGTTTCCTGAACTGGGCGAACGGGATTGCATTCAACCAGGTGCGAAAATACAGACGGAAGTATCAGAATAAACGGCTGATCTTCAGTGATAACCTGGTGACGGAACTGGCAGAGGACGTTTCGAGCATGGTGGAGGAACAGAGTCAGCGTCAATTGGCGCTCACCCAGTGTATGCAAAAGCTGAGTCCGCGCGAACGTGATCTGATCGACGCGTATTATGGAGACCGGGAGACGGCGGCCACAGTCGCCGACCGCTGGAAATGTTCTTCTCATGCGATCTATAAAACAATTAAAAAAATCCGGAAAGTATTATTTGATTGTGTCAACCGCCGTCTTTCCAGTGAGATGACTTCATGAAAAAATCTGACTCCATACTGCCGGAGCAAATTCTGGAACTGGCTGACGCGCAATGTTCGGGGATCATCACTGAAGTAGAGCTGGCAGCCCTGGAGCAGTTTCTGACGGAGCATCCCGAGTACCGTCGCGAATACCTGAATTTCGTGTTTCTGCATATCGGGCTGGCGAGTGCAGCAAAATCCGCACAGTTACCGCCTGCTGAAGCAGAAGCTCCCACGATTCCACAGAAACCAAGGCGTGTGCCTGCCCGGTTTCTGCTTATACCAGGCTTCAGTCTGCTCGTCTGTCTGTGTGCGGTCGGGCTGTTTCTCTCCGTACAGAGTGCACCTCAAAAGGCTGGTGCGCCTGATATCGTGCAGGATCGGTCTCAATATTATTTTGATGAAAATGCTGTCCCTCCCTCAGAAGTCGCTTTTGTGCAGTCGACGCTCCAGGCGAAATGGGAACTGCTGGGCAAGAATCCGATGATGACAGATCACTTTCAGCCAGGCACTGTAAAGGTGACTTCCGGTAACGTGGACTTTGCTTTTTCGGGCGGTGCCGATGTTTCCCTGACAAGTCCTTCCCTGTTCGGTATGGAAGGCAAAGATCAGGGTACACTTTTTTCCGGGAAGCTGCTCACACATCGCTCAGATGGCAAAGCTCCCTTTAAACTGGAAACACCCAGTGTGGAGCTGATCAATCGGGGAACCGAATACGAAGTCAGTGTGAACGAAGAGTCTGAAACTTATGTGCATGTTCTGGATGGCCAGGTTGAAGTGAAGCTCCGTGGACGTTTACCTCGATTCTACTGGAATTTCGATCAGAGAGAATCGGAGTCATTACAGGATGCGATAGGCATGGGAGCAATTCGTGCCGGCAAAAATGCAGTACGGGTGGAAGGCATCATTGGCAGTGGTGCAATACGGTTTAATAATCACCCTGATGCGAGTCTGCTGCTGGGCAATGGAGGCGGTAAGGAAGTGGGGACCGGTGATTATGCAGTTTCGACAGGGGTGTCTATAGAAGCGATGGTGATATCTGAGTGGCAAATTTCGGATCATCAACCTGCTAAAAAGCCTTATGATTACGATGAAATATTTCGTAAAGAGGATGGCAGCTACCGGATTCTGTTGAGTTTTCAAAATGATGATAAAGCCGGTGTATCTCAGATTCCTGTAGTGAAGGGAGGTCCGTGTCTGTCATTTGGTCTGTTTTTGTCAGGTCTGGGTTACAACGAACTGGATATGCCTTTAGACGGGAAAGAGGGACGCCCCACGCTGGCTGAAATGCGAGATGGCAAGCCGCATCATATCGTTGCCACTTATAATGGCTGGACGGGTGTGAAAGCAATTTATATTGATGGCAAGCTGCGAATGAGCCATCGATTTCCAGTCGGCACGATGATCATCAGCGGTGGCTCGACACCTGCAGTGATAGGTAACCTGATCACCTCTGATTTTGAATCATTCGTAGGCCGCGAGCCGTTTAGTGGTGTGATTGATGAAGTCGCATTCTATGATTACGCACTGGATCCGGCGACGATAGCCGCTCACTTTGAATGCGCCAAAGCGGGCAGAGATTATTTTGAAGGCCAGTTGAACAAATTTGTGCTGCAGGAAAAACATGGTAAAAACATGCTGCTCAACAAAGGCCAGAAAATGAGATTCTCCGCGGGGACCGGGAAGCCCATGTTGTAATCAGTCAGGGTTCTGGTTCAATCGATTTCTGATATAGAACATTGCGACCAGGAACAGGCACATCTCTGCCAGACAGAACAGACCTGCATACATCGGGTTACGGCTGACGAAGGCATAAAACACAAACCCGTTGGTAAACAGTGTCCCGCAGACCATCACCACTTTCGTAAAAGTCTCTTTTGCGGTATTCAATGCCTGTAGAGGTAGAATCCACATCAGCAAGGCAATCAACATGAGACCAGCGGGATAGCTGATTACCATGATCGCTAAAAAGGCCAGCACGATCGTCATGACCAGTAAGAAAGTGACGAGATGATACCGGCGGGTGCTCATCATTTCTTTGCGGGGTAGTTCGATCAATTGAAAGAAACTGTTCCAGAGCACTCGTTTCTCGGGAGTGAGACCACAAGCATAGCGGATTTCTTCAAACTCGAAGCGCTGCCAGTTCCAGCCGGGTGTTTTTTCCAGAATCAACGCGGGACGGTTTTCCAGATAGAGATTGTCGACCGTACGATTCGTGTCGCTCTCATAATAATAGAGTTCAGAAAGATCGTAGAAGTGCGATTCCTGTTCGTGCACGACGATCAGTTGATTGTTTTGTGCGACCAGCGTGCGGGGCAGTTCCTCAGCTGCTCTTTTGTCTGCAGCATCGAGCTTCAGAGATAGCAGATAGAGCGGTAACAGAAAGGCAACCGGTAACATGGCAAGCAGGAAGCCATTCCAGAAGCCGACGACGAACAAACCTAAGGGAAAAAAGATTACTAAAATACCAATCAGCGGATAGAAAAAATTGTTCTTGTAGAATTTCTTACGGGAGATCGCATCGAGTGTCAGGGTTTCTTCGAGGTAAGCATGTTCTCTGGCCCAGGCGAGCAGCTCGGGTGAAACTGCGTTGATACATGCGACACAGTAGCGTTTTCCATCCCACATTTTGAGCGAGTGTCGCTGCTGGCCGAAGAGCGACTCACACCGGGCACAGGCGTGTGGGGCGTTCGAGTCATTCTGTTTCTGAGGGGAATTCATTTCAGGTCTGTTGCTCAATTTTCCTGCGCCCGACGTTGTTCCCGGATTCGATCAAACTGTTCCAGCATGCCGGGCTCCATGTCTTTGGCGTAATAGCTAACTCCGGTCAGTTGGGGATGCTCCTGAAATATCTGCAGGGCTTCGTGATCTGACATGTCGGTTCCATTCAGCATGATCCTGGTCAGACGGGGCGGCCATGATTTCAGGTTCCGAAAGGCTGCTGCGGTGATGTGACAGTTACGTAAGTTGAGCTCTTCCAGGTAAGGACTCCCCTCCAGCAGCGCGCGGACGCCTGTGTCGGTAACAGCGGTCTCATCCAGCATCAGCTTTTCCAGTTGATCAAGCCGGGCGAGTGCGGCACAGACTTCGTCACCGACCTGCGTTTCTCCCAGCTCGAGAGTTTTCACGGAATGCAGTTCGCCCAGAAACGGCGCAGCCCGATCATCGATTTCAGTTCCGCTGAGAACAAGCCAGCGTAATTTTTTGAGTTGTTTCAGATGACGCAGATCAGTTGAAGCGACTGTGGAACCGGAGAGATACAGTGTATCCAGTTCTGGTAACGTTGCGATTCTCTGCAGAGTGGCATCCCCGATCTGTGTATTCACAAGATAGATACGCCACAAATCCCGGCAGTCACCGATCCAGCTCAAGCCGTCATCGGTAAGTTGAGGACCGTGGATTGACAACCAGCCCAGGTTTTTCAGTGGAGCCAGTTCCCGGGCCCCGGCGTCCGTTAATTCAGTCCCGTCAAAGCTGAGCCGGGAAAGGTGAATCATCTTTCCCACGGTTGGGGCTTCCCGGTCACTGACCAAGGCCCGTTCGCAGTGAAATTCTTTGACCAGAGGTGCCAGTATTTCGAGGTCCTCGTGAATCTCCGCGACCTTACCGGGGGAATTGAAGATGCTGCAGATAATTCTGATTTCACCGCGCGAGAACCGGGGGAGAGAAACTCCCGGCAGCGCGTTGCTGACGAGTCGAAAAAGGGGATCGAGGCTGCTGCTCGAGTTCACTTTACATCCTCGCGCACGGATATTGTCTTCCGCCTGCGAAATGGCGATGCTCTGCTGGTAGAGAAGTAGACTCAAAATACAGGCGATGATCAGTACAAGGCTGAAAAGCAGATACCAGTTTCTACGTTTGCCTGTTTTCATGCGAGTGACTTTCTGACCTCATTCCTCCAGTGAATTGTGACGGGTTTCTTTGATGGTGAGGGTGATGCAGAACGAAATGGCGGCGATGCCGGAGAGGTACCAGGCGATGGAGAGTGGATTACCGGTCGAATGGACCAGCCAGGCGGCGACCATGGGGGCGGTCCCTCCGAAGATGGCGAAGGGGATGTTATAGCTGACGCTGGCAGCACTGACGCGGACGCCACGCTGGAAGAGTTCGGTAATCGTGGCGGGGATGGCACCGGCGAAGCAGGCGACGAGCAGGGCAAAGCCGATCTGGCCGGCGAGGATCATCTGGTACTGATGGTGGTGCATCAGCCATAACAGAGGGTAAGAGAGCAGCGTTACCCCGGCGGCGCCGATCAGCAGGAGTGGTTTACGCCCGTATTTATCAGCGAGTATTGCCGCAAAGGGAACCATCACGGTCAGAGCAGCCATGCTGATGGTGTTGATGTCCAAGGCTTCCGCGCGGGACTCTCCCACTTCTTCTACGAGCCAGGTAGAGAGATAAATGAAGACGGTATAAAAGGTGACGGCATTCATCATATTCAGGCCGGATGACTGCAGCAGTTCTTTTTTATGGCTGCCCCAGGCCTGTTTGAGGGGGGAATAGACTTCCTGTTCAGAGAGTTCTTCTGCGATCGGTTGATCGGGGATGCCATGCCTGATGAAGTAACCGACGAAGGCGACAAGTACGCCGGCCAGGAACGGAATCCGCCAGCCCCAGGCAATCAGTTGCTCACTGGTTGTAAATGTGTTGATTAACGCGCCGACAGCCGAGCCAAGCAGAATGCCACAGGTGGCGCCGATCATGCTCCAGGCACCAAAAAAGGCGCGGCGACCGGCGGGGGCATGTTCGACAAGGAAGACGAACGAACTGGTGTATTCCCCGCCGACCGAAATACCCTGTATCATGCGAAGAAAAACCATGATGATCGCAGCAAACATGCCGATCTGCGCGTGTGTGGGAAGAATGCCGACGAGCATCGTGGGGATGGCCATCATCATAACGGAGAGGGTCAGCGCTTTCTTACGACCAATGCGATCGCCGATATGACCGAACAGAACGGCTCCCACCGGTCGCATCAGAAAGCCGGCGGCGAAGGCACCGAACGCAGCGATGAGTGAGACCCGGGGATCTTCCGCCGGGAAGAAGAGATTGCCAATCGTGGGGGCGAAAAACCCATAGACGGCGAAGTCATACCACTCCAGAATATTGCCGATAAAACCAGCCGCCAGGACCCGGACCTTTTTAGTATCCGTTTCTTCGGTATTAATACTTGGAGCCGCGGTCGACATGGAATGTTTATCCTCTGATTGGATGTCCTGATATCAAGAAAACGGAATGCGTTTGTAGTTTAGGCGATTCGAATTCATGTGGGAATCCGGATTTCGGGAAAGCGGGTAGAAACGTTACTGCTGTCTTTTAAATTGGGACAATTGATAGAAAATCGCTGTCGAGATGCAAAGGAGTACGAGGCCGCTCAGAAAGAGGATGAGCATCGGATGGTCTTTGTGGCGTTCTTCCCAAGCCACAATTCTCTGAATGGCTTCGGTTTTACAGTTGAGGCCTTCCAGTTCGAAACGCAGGGCATCTTCCACCATCAACGGTTGAATATGAATGGCTGCTGGAATGCAACAAAGCTCAAACAGGCCAACCAGAGTCACCACGATGGCACAGTTTCTAAGCGTGACGATACGGGAATCCAGTTCGGATGGTTCCATGAGCGGGTATCCTGTGGCATGTGTGGTGGAACTATAACGGGCTTATTTCCGTGTCAAATTTTGTAACGTCGATTCCCGCATCACGAATCTCTTCGATGGTGGCGGGGGAGATGCTGGTATTGAATGCTTCAATAGACTCTAGAGCTGGAAGCTGCAGGAGAATTGATTTCGCCTGGTCGGTAACGCGAGTGTGGGACAGGTTGAGCATTCTGAGAGCCGGCAATTCGCTCAGTTGCCGCAGCCCCGCATCACTGATTTGTGTGTCTGATAGATCCAGATAATCCAGCTTCGGAAGTTGCTGCAGAACTTTTAAGCCAGCATCGGTGATCTTTGCTCCTGGCAGGAACAACGTTTCCAGGTTTTTCATTGTTGCCAGATTCTGGAGACCCTGGTCAGTTACCTGGGATTCGTATAATCTCAGTGCTGTGATTTGATCCAGTTGAGAGAGTTGCAGGGCTACGGCATCGTTGACTGCGGTTCCCTGCAGTTCGAGTTGATAGAGCTTCTTCAGATTCGCCAGTTTTGCGAATGCCGCCGCTTCGATTTTCAGATTTCCCAGGCGAAGAGCACGCAGATTCGGGAACTTTGATAACTCCTGCAGTCCGGCGCTGCTGATACAGGTATTGCTGAGATGCAGATAGGCCAGGCCGGAATTGGGTGAGAGTTTCTGCAGACCCTGATCTGTAAACTTTGTATCAGACAAGTCGAGAAATATCAGCTTTGGGAAAGCGTTCTGGGGGAGCTGAGCCCCTGTGATCTCCATATGATGCAGTCCGAGAGTTCCCAGCGCCCTTATTTCTGCCAGTCTGTTGAAGCCGTTGTCTGTCATGGAGCCACCGGTAATACTGAGGTGCCACAGATTCGGCTGATTGAACGATCTAATACCCTGATCCGTGATGCTGGTGGGATTCTCAGCGGTGCCTAAAGTCAGGTATTTGATAGAATGCAGATTGCCCAGTTCCAGCAGAAATTCATCGTCGATCTGAAAACTGTCTGCAGGACGCAAATAGATCCCCTGGATGTTCCCCCAGAAAGCGTTTGCCTGCAGGGACATCGGCCCCAGACTTATCTGGTCCAGCAGGCTTTTTTTTAAGGTGAGGTGTCCCCCATGCTGCTTTACTTTTTCGGCCAGCTTTATGGCACGCCAGCGTTGCAGGCCTTCCGGGATCAACAGTATGAAAATACTGACGGAAAGAATCAGCCACAAAGTACGAAGACTCATCCAGCGCTGGGGATCAGCTGTCAGAGTTTCAGAGAGAGTACAATCACTGTGTCCTGTCATGGGCTGCGATTCGTTGAAGATGATGTAGGTCAAACAGTCGGCAGCGATTTCGATGCTAACATGATAGCGAAATCGCAGTTCTGATTGAGAATATTATTAACCACGAAAGGCATGAAAAAACACGAAATAAGATCTCTGCCGTGATTTCTATTAAGAGTCGTCACAGAAATAAAGTCGTTTATTTCCCGGTTGGTGATATTCAGATTTAAAAATTACTGTTGGACAACATTCTGCTCACCTGAATTTACCTTGATCCCTGCATTTCTCAGCGATTCAATTGTCGCTGCTGACAATCTTAAATCTTGTAAGTCTAATTCCTTCAGTTGTGGAATCTGTAAGAGTGTTTCCATTGCTGCGTCGGTGATCTGTGTATTTGCCAGATCCAGACGTTGTAAGGTTTTGATCTCAGTCAGATGTTTAACACCTGCATCGGTAATGTTCGTATGGGAGAGAAACAGTTGCTCCAGATTTTTTATTTTTTGTAAAGCGACCAGTCCCTGATCTGTGACTTTTGAATGGTCCAGCATGAGAAACGTGATTTGTTTCACATTCGCGATTTGCTTTACATGATCGTCGTTGATTGCATTACCTTGCATTGTCAGAGCACGAAGTGATTTTATTGCAGCCAGATGTCTGAGGCTGCCGGCGGAGAATATCGAGTTATTTAAATTCAGGTCTGACAATTTTGTTAAGTTTGACAAATGCCGGAAACTGTCTTCATCGAAGGTTGAATTACTGATGTTGAGAAAGAACAGGTTGGGAATCGCAGAAATATTTTTCAATCCGTTATCAGTGATCTTTGATCCAGAGAGTTGAAGTATCTCCAGTTTTGTCCAGGCAGGAGTCGTCTGAAGTTGTTCTCCCGTAATCTCTGAATCGTAAAGTGAGAGGGTTGACAGAGTGGGGATCTTCTGCAGTTGATTGAATCCTGAATCAGTGAATGATCCACCGGTAATGCTGAGATATTGCAGCGGATAATTTTTCAACGCGGTAAGCCCCTGGTCTGTGACGAGAGACGGATTTTCAGCGTTGCCTAATGTCAACACAGATAAATGTCGTTGCTCACCCAGGGAATTAATGAACTCATCGTCGATCTGGTAGTCGGCTGAGTTCGGAATTGAGATCGATTTGATTCCTCCGAACTGGGGACCTAAAAAACTTGTCCAGGGATGAGAGTATTCGATTTCTCCGCCATGACTGCGGATTAAATCATCCAGAGATGCAGGCCCCCAGCGTTTTAAGATCAAAGGTACGAAGCAGATGAATAATACCAATCCGAGGGTCATCGATAAATACAATCTGCGGCGACTTAATCCGGGTGATGAGGAATGATCCAGGCGTTGACTCTCAAGAGTGATGCTCTGATTCATGATGGTATCTCACCCTGTATAGAGATCTTCTGCCAAACAGGATGACCTTGATTGATCCCAGTGGGATCAGCTGTTTTGATTTCGATTTCTTCCCACACTCGTCTCTCAGTCATGTCGTTGTGACTTTTTCCGTTGCCAGGGTGAATCTGTTCTCCACTTTTTCAGGGAGTCAGAGCCGGGATGCCAATGCTGCGGCCGTAGGCCAGGCTGAGTTGTTCGACCGTTAAACCGTAAGCGCGTTGCAGGCTGTCCTGCCAGGTGAGTCCTTCTTTGATGCCGTTGAAGAAGAGTTTGAACTGTTCCGGACTGGCTTTGAGCATAAGTTGAATGATCGCGCTGGCAGAGCCGTACTGCCAGCTCTCGAGGCGTTCGTTATTGAAGAACTGCCCGCCGAACGTCTGGACCTGTTTCAGGCGGGACGCTGCTTCGACCTGGCGGTAGCGGACTTCTTTCGAACTGGGGACGACCATCATGGCGATCCAGTCAGCAATGCCTTCGTTGATCCAGGTTGGGATATTGACGGTCGATTTGTAGCGGTGAATGTAACCGTGTGCCGTTTCGTGGACGAGTACGGCGCCAAAGAAATTCGGATCGTTGCCACGATAGCAGGAGACGATGACTTTCCCATCGCCGTGTGAATGGCAGAGCCCGATCGCGTTACCGGTTTCCGTACGATTATAAAACTGTTGTTCAAATTCCAGGAACGCGGATTTCGCGAGAAACGCCACGATCACTGCTTTGCCGCGCCAGATGTTGTGGCCGGGTTTGAAGCCGAACGACTGACCGAGCAGTTCATTCATTTTGTCGAGTTGCACCAGATAGGGGGCAACCTGATTGGCGGGCATGTCGGTATAAAACAGGAAGTATCTGGTTTCATACAATTTCATGTTGAAGCCGGCGTAATGTTTGCCGACTTTGTCGAGAAAGTCTTTGTATTCGTTGACGTATTTCAGTTGCTCTTCTTCGGGGATTTCTTCCCATAATTCTTCGTTGGAGGCACGGAGCTTTTCAGAGATGGCTGCGTTCTTTTTACTGATATCTTCCAGCATGGCTGCTTTGATCGAGGAGAGATACTGGAACTGGTAGACTTTGTCGTCGATCTTCATTTCATCCAGGCGTGTGACCAGCAGTCGTTTGCTACGGGTTGCGTTGGGGGCTTTGACTTCGATGGATTTGATCTGACTCTTGTCGCGGCCGGTTAAGAAGCGGGTGATCTCCACACCCTGCTCTGCTTTTCCATTTGAAGCGGTGATGTCAGCCGTTTTGCCGACCAGCTGTTCGACTTCTTCTGCGTTGAGCGCAAATTCCAATACAGCTGCTTCCACCGTATTGGCTGGACTGGCGTTGAGACGGGTCGTGCGTCGCTGTGCGTCTGCCTGGTTTGTGGTGACCACGAAAGCCAGCAGTATTACCAGCAGGCCTCTGGGCTGCGCGCGAAAAACAGGTGATACAGGGCGAGGATCCATCATGAGTACTCGCTTTCTGAGATGAAATGATTCGAAGTGATGCTCTGTTATCAGAACCTACTCTTATCGTCTGCTGAACTGATACAATTGTCAAGTAGTATCTGAAATGTGGGGGTTGAGATCCCCGGAATCCCTGTGGAGAACTGAATTGTGTTTCCAGGGAGGCAGGCTGCGATATTGCGAGTTCAGGGGAGGCGGGTGATATCTGCGGTTTGTTAGTTTGACCAGTTTTCAGACCGGTTCGGGGAATTGGGTAGGAATTCTGGCAAACCAGACGAATTGAGTAAAAGAATAAAAGTTTTTTTTGGGCTTGTGGAGCTGGAAAACAGGCACTTCTCATTGGAATATTTTATCTCAGAAGTGGCGGGACAGGAGATTCCTGTTCACTCAGCTTGTTTTATTATGGGGCGCGGTTAGAATCAAATCTTGCGGCTGAACTTTCTGAACCAGTTGTTTCGGGAGAGGCCGCATTTTTTGTTTTTTAAAGAATCGGAAAAGAAGATGGCTGAAGGTACTATCAAAAAAGTGACACAAAAAGGATTCGGGTTTATCGACACACAAAGTGGAAAAGATCTGTTCTTCCACTCGTCAAACCTCGAAGGTGTGTCATTTGAGCAGCTCTACGAAGGGCAACGCGTTTCCTTTACAGAAGGACGTGGGGAAAAGGGACCAAGAGCAGAAAATGTTAAGCCTATCTAGTTTAGACTAGAGAATGGTAACATTCAGAAACTCAGAGAAGCCGGCGCAAAAACGCCGGCTTCTTTTTTTATATCCACATGATTCAATATGAATGCCGCCTGACTTAAGTCAGCCGCAGTCGCTTACGGGCGAAGTCGATGGCGTCGATCAGGGCATCGATTTCCTCTGTGGTGTTATAGAACGCCAGGCTGGCACGCACGCTGGCAGCGATGTTCAGATGCTGGTGCAGGGGCATGGTGCAGTGATGCCCGTGTCGGACGGCGACCCCTTTTCGGTCCAGGAGCGTGGCGAGATCTTCCGGATGCGCCCCCGCGACATTAAAGCTGAAGATGGTTCCCCGCTGCTCAAGTTCCTGCGGTCCGTAAATTTCCAGGCCGGGAACTTCAAGCAGTTTCTGCAGTGCGTATTCACCGAGGAGATGCTCCTGTTCCTGAATCGCGTCAAAGCCGAGATCGGTGAGATACTCGATTGCGGTGCCCAGCGCGACTGCTTCAGCAATCGGAGGCGTTCCCGCTTCAAAGCGGGCCGGTAGTCCAGCCCAGTGAGATTCTTCGAGATGCACTTCCGAAATCATATTGCCTCCGTACAGGAAGGGAGGGAGATTTTCCAGGAGTGCTTTTCGCCCGTAGAGGACGCCGATGCCTGAGGGGCCGAACAGTTTATGACCGGAAAAGGCGAGGAAGTCAATGTCGCTGTTGACCACATCGACCGGCTGATGGGGAACACTTTGTGCGCCGTCGACAAAAATCAGCGCACCGGCTTCGTGGGCCTTGTGTGCCATTTCAGAGATGGGGTTAATGGTTCCCAGCACGTTCGACATGCCTGTCACGGCGACGAGTTTTGTTTTTGCTGTCAGCAGGCTCTGGTAGTGTTCCAGGTCAAGACGGCCGTCGGATGTCAGCCGGATGAATTTGAGGACCGCACCGCGCTCTCGGGCGATGGCCTGCCAGGGGACGAAGTTCGCATGGTGCTCCATTTCATTGAGGATGATTTCGTCACCCCCGTTGAGGAAATGGCGTCCCCAGGTCTGGGCGATCAGGTTGACCGACATGGTGGTGCCGGAGGTGAAGATGATTTCTTCAGGAGCTGCCGCACCGATGAAGGATTGAATCCGGGAACGGGCGGCTTCCATTTCCGTCGTGACACGATCCCCCAGCTGATGCACGCCGCGATGCACGTTGGAATAATATTGTTCGTAGACTTCTGTAATTTTATTGATCACCGAACGGGGGCGCTGCGCAGATGCGCCGCTGTCCAGATAGACAAGTGGCTGTCCATTGGGGAGTTTCTGATTCAGAATCGGGAAATCGTCCCGAACGGATGCGAGATTGGCGACCATTGCTGCCTGCTTCAGACTGTTAAATATTAATGAGGTTGTTCATCAGGAATTTTAACACGAATTCAGCCAATGAAAAGGGAGCCCCGAAAATGCGGTTTTTTACTTATTACAGTAACGTTTGACAGGGCAACGCTTTGTTACGGGCAGGACACGGAATCAGAGTACGAAGTTCGCGTGAGACTGTGAGTGCTTCCTGTTCATCTAAGCGATCTGGAGACTTTCCTTAAAATGAGACTGTGTCCAGTTTTACTATAGCGTCTCCAGGTCCATTTGGACCGAGTATATTAGATTGTGAGACGCTATGGTTACATGTGATGCGCTCTAGCAGTAGCAGTCTGAGGAAAGGAGCAGAAAAATGAAAATCAAGCAGGAGGCAATGATGATGTTCCGATTCGTAGAGTTTAGTGGATCATTTTCAGTTCGACATCAGTATGCCGCGTCCATGTTATGCCTGTGTCTGGTCAGCATGTGGTACAGGTATCGTATGTTTGTGACGATCAGCAGGCGCATAGTGGCGGAATATTGGCGCAAAAATGACGTTTTACGCTTAACTGATCACTGTTTCTCCGGAACGGTTTTACTGGTTCAAATTTCAGATTCGTCTGCCATCCGCAGGTTTTATGGTGATGGTTTCGACAGGTGAGAATGCTGGCAGTGGATAAAAAAAAGTGATTTCACGCATAGACAATAAAAAAAGCCCTGCGGACAGGGCTGGGGTTTTCTGCTTTGGAGCTGGAAATCTGATATCTCAGTTTCACCGATTATTTTTTGGGAATGAGGCGTTGTGCTTTGGAGATACGATAACAGGGTTTTCCCATGCGGTCCTGTTTTGAACCATCGATCGTGCCATCCAGAAGGACGACATCGCCGTTGGTAAAGCGGTTGAGTTTTCCCTGATCGATGAGCACGATGTTCCCGCCAAATTTATCTGATTTGTCGGGAGTGACATTGTAGGTGATGTTCCAGGATTTTTCCTGTTCATCATACTCAATGACTCCGCGTAACCAGCGGTAGTTTTGTTTATCGTAATTGAAGGGAGAGGGGGATTGCTGGCTGCCGCCGACAGGCAGGTCGAATGAAGCGGGTTGAAACCGGGCCGGCGTCATGAAGGAATCGTCTCTGACCAGTTCCGGTCCTGATGCGGATCGCTGGTGATCAGCATGACTGACTTGTCCTGACGATGGCTTCATGGTTGAACTGCTGTTCGGGCCGAACGTTTCGTCGTCGCCGTTGTTGCCTGGAAATGGTTTGGAAGGGGGTTGAAATTCCTGGCTGCTGTCAAACGAGTTCTGGTTGAATGTATCGTCGGCTGGAATCGGATTGGCTTTGAATTTTTGGGGATTCGCACCGAAGGCATCGTCGCCGCTTTCGAAACTCTGCTGTTCAACCGGGTTTTGTGGTTGAACGGGATTGGGAACACTGAAGCCTTCGTTCTTATTGGAATCGAATTCATTGCCTGATGGCTGGAACTGATCCGGTTGTTCGAACTGGTCGGGTAACTGGTTGTTCTGAAACTGATCGCCGCCACTGGGGCCGAACTGGTCATTCATCTGGTTTGAAGTTCCTGCGGACGGCTGCGGCCTTGAATTACTTTCGAAGGTATCCCCGGAATCTCCCGGGAATGCGTTGCTGCCGGGAGCAGGGTTGCTGTTGCCGGGAAATTCGTTATTGAATGACTGATTGTTGGGTTGGATCTGGTTAGGGTCCTGATAACTGGGGACCGGGTTACCGGGAAGGGAATTATTGACTCCGCTGCCGGGATTGAGGTTTCGTCCTGAAGCGGTTGAATTGGCATCAAAGGGGGTGGCTGCTCCGGGATTACTGTTGGCGGGCTGTTTCCACTGGGAATCGACGCCATCGTAGTTGGTATTATTGGTGTTTCCCGGGAACGCGTCGCTATAAGCTTGTGAATTAGAAGAGGGGAGTGATCCCTGTGGCGGAGGAACCGGCTGACCAAGTTCTGGTTGCACGGGATAACTGCCAGGCGGAATGCTGCCGGGCATCACCGTTCCAGGGGCCATTTCATAAGGACCAGGAGCTCCGTAAGGGCCGGGATAAGCTCCACCATACGGATATTGATGATGGGAATAGCATCCGGTGACAGCGCAGCTCAGAAGAGCGCACCAGCTCATATTGAAAAGATAACGTATCGACATGATTGGGTCCTTAAAGTTCCAAGTACTTTCCCGGAAGAGACTGGTCATCTGCAGAATAGGGAAAAATCTATGGACGGGATGCCTGCTGGATACAGGATTTCGGGAGTTTTTGCATCACATACAGCGGGGATTGATGTGAACGGTCTCTGCGGGGAGACAACAACAAAAACGGTCTTGTTTCCAGTAAGCGAGCGGGATTTTAGGGAATCTTGAATATGTGTCTATACCGAAACTGCGATTCTGATTCTTCCTCTTTAAAAGTTGGGAAGAAAATCAGCCGCTCAGGCTACTTTGCGTTTGGTTTTTGTAATCTTTACAATAAACCACAGTGTATTTGAACAGATTCCGCCACTGATTAAAGAGTATGTATGTCGTCGCCCCGCTTGAAGCTGCCTGTGATCCAGAACTGGAATTGCCATAATTGTGGTGGTTGCTGCAAACAGCATGAGATTGAGATCACGGTTGAAGAAAAAGAACGCATTGAAAAGCAGCGCTGGGACCAGGACGAATCGTTACCGGCGGGAAAACCTGTCATCGAAAAGATGGGGCTGTCTCCAACCAGCAAGAGATATCGACTGGCTCACCAGGCAGATGGTTCCTGTATTTTCCTGAATGAAGAGGGACTGTGCCGCATTCATGCGAAGTTTGGAGAACCCGCGAAGCCACTGGCCTGTCAGGTTTATCCTTATGCGTTTCATCCGGCTGGTAATGATGTGGCTGTCAGTCTGCGATTCAGTTGCCCTTCGGTTGTTTCGAATCTGGGTGAACGGGTTGATCGGCAGGAGCCTGCGATCCGCAAGATTGTGAATCAGGTACTTCCCAAACGTCGCAAAACTCCTCCTGCACCCCGGCTGACTTCCCGGGAATCGGTGAGCTGGCCTGATACCCTGCAAGTTGTGGCAAAATTAAATCAGTTTTTTGAATCAAAAGAGACGCCGTTTCAGATTTGTCTGCTGCGCGCGATCGGCTTTGTGGAACTGATCGAACATTCTCGATTCGAAACGATTCGGGGTGAGCGGCTGGAAGAGTTTCTGGAGTTGATTTTTCAGGCGACCCTGCAGGAACTGCCTGACGATCTGGAGCTGGATCCGGTGAAACCCAGTCGACTGGGGGGGATTCAGTTTCGACTTCTGGTGGCTCAATATGCCCGTAAAGACACGTATGCAGAATCTTCTCGAGGGCTGGGACGACGGCTTGCATTATTGCAGTCTGCGCTGAAGTTCACACTGGGTACAGGCCGGATCCCCTGTCTGCAGGAACGGTTTTCACCGGTTCCCTTCTCACAGGTCGAACACTCTTTTGGCGGTGTACCAGCAGAAAGCGAGAAATTGTTTTTACGCTATTATCGTGTGAAAATCGAAGGCCTGCATTTCCTGGGGGCTGCCTACTATGATATTCCCTTCGCGGAGGGGTTTTATCATCTGGCACTAATGTTTCCCGCGATCATGTGGATTGCACGGTGGATTGCAGCGGGGGAAGGTAGAACGAACTTGAAACCGGAAGATGTGAATGAAGCGATGGCGATTGCCGATCATCATCACGGTTACTCTCCCGTATTTGGGCTGCCTCATTTTCGGAGCAGGGTTAAAAACCTGTCTCGTTCTCAAGATATCAAAAAACTGATCAGCTGGTATAGTTTATAATTTATCCAGACAGTCCAGTCAGGAATCTCTATGTAGCTCTACGCCCTTCCAGAACGCGATTCGATTTTTGAGTTCTCCATACTCTTTTTGTGGATCAAGATAATACCAGGCGGCATCACGATTGACTTTGTCATCTACTACCACATCGTAGAAGAATGCTTTGCCTTTCTGGGGACTGGTAGAAGTAGAAGAGCTTTTCTTAAGAAAGTTACTGTTGACGGATTCGAGTGGAAAGTACACATCACCATCAACGATGACAGTGTCTTCAGAATCTACCAGTATCGCCTCATTCCAGATTGCTTTAGGCACACCGCACTCCTCATCGCTAAGTACTTTGATATGAACTTATCAACGATATGAGAATGGATCGGAATGAGGTTGCCCACAAACATCGTAGACAAGTTTTATCTGAAAACCATCAAAATTTTTGAAAAAAGGGATCTCTTTTCTGAAATCGATTCGACCAGATCACATGAGGGTTGTATTTGAAATGAGGTGAATCCTGTAAAAATCAGGAGTCGTGACTGGTGTCGTCGGGAACCCCACGTGGACTGTAGGATATGATCCCGAGTTCCCATTGCTTACGTTTGAACATGTTAAGTGAGTTCAAAGTATGAATGAGTGAACCATCTTTTCTCTGGTAGGAGACCAGCCCGCCATCTTCGAGTTCCACGACAAAGATCTGTTCCTGCTGATGTGCTGACGGGTACTGTTTAATCTCAATCTCTTCTGAATTCACCAGTTCCTGGACCGAGCGGGAAGGCTCCGATTTATTCAAGGTAAATCGTCCGTTGGTATCTGGGATCTGCTCCCATTGGAAGCGTTTCAGCAGGTCTTCAATTTTCATTTTGATACAGATGGCTGGCAGAAAGAAGAGTCAATTGAGAAATGGATCATGATCCAAACAGATAGGAATCAAGTTTAGGAAGTTGAGCCGAAAATGCAAAGGAGCCGGATTTGATGTGAACCGGCAGAAAGGTCTATCAATAAAAAAATGATGTTTCTCAAAAAGAGAGACACCATTTTTAAATATTCTCAATTGTCAGCTCAAATGATCAGATAACTTAGATTTCTGAACTTTAAAACTCAGCTTCTGGTGAAGTCCGTCCGAGGGAATAATTTCCCTCGGACTTGACGTTCACGATTTTTGAAGCTGCCCTTCGGACCTGATAGGCCAATCCCGTAGTGCCGGGATTACAGAAACCCTCAAATCTGACTAGTTGCAGCAAGACTTGGGAGATGGTGCACAGCAAGACTTAGGAGCTGGTGCACAGCAAGTTGGTTTTGGAGCTGGAGCACAGCAAGTTGGAGCTGGTGCACAGCAGCTTTTCTTAACTTTGCAGCATTTAACCTTTACTTTGCAGCAACGGTCTTTGCAACGGTTGAACATTTTACCGCAACGATCTTTACATCCTCGCAGGAAACCTCCGTTGAAGATCTTCTTGTGACCGCAGCAGGTGTCACATGTATTGCAGCAAGAAGTAGGAGCTGGGGCACAGCAAGTTTTAGGAGCTGGGGCACAGCAGGTCTTGGGAGCTGGAGCACAGCAGGTCTTTGGTGCTGGGGCACAGCACTTAGGAGCTGGAGCACAGCAGGTTTTAGGAGCTGGGGCACAGCATGTAGGGGCAGGAGCACAGCATCCTTTACCCAGGAAGCCAGCAGCTTCAGCATTGACACCAGCACAACAAACAACCGCTAAGGCGGCAACATAACTTAACAATTTCATTTAGGCAATCTCCAAGGATTCGCTTCGTGGACGGTAGTGAGGTACTCAATCATGGTTGATTCAGATGAGGTTTTCTGATCAACCTGGGAGTCCATAGCCTCACGTAATTAAAAAGGTAAACCTGATTATTTTTTCGGCCAGATTTCTGAGGGAGTCCTTGAAGAAACACGAAATTGACCCTTCTGAACGCAAAGTGGGTCCTGAAAATACGCTTGTATCGATTATGACGACCATGGTTTAAGTGCTGTAGTTAGTTGGTGGTGCAGATTTACCAATTACACTGTGGATAAGTGATATTATGTATATTTTCTCATTCAGCATCTGAGTGTATTCGGAGGCATCGCATCAGATTCTGGAAAAAAAACTTCAGCCGGTGAAACCGGAGGCTGCATATGAGTTGTAATCAAGGCGGCGGTGTATACGATTGTGTTATAGACTGGCAGTCTGCGATCAGCTGCGACAGTTGATCTGACCTTATGTTCAACCTGATGGGAGCTTTATGAGAAGAGTGTTTGTTCTAGAGGAGCGGGCACATATTGTATCTGAGCTTCAATGGCAGTTTGAAGGGGAAGTTGACTGGCAGATTCGTGGGTTTTCTGCCGAGCTCGATTTATTTCAACATGTTCTGAGAGAAAATTCAGAAGAATTCCTGGTCATCCTTGATTTAAGTGTAGGCAAGCAGGTTTGTCTTCAGTTTTTACAACGATTCATGGGATCTCGTGGTTCCTTTCCTGTGATCATTTTCTCAGAAGATCCAAAGCTGAATCTGGAATGGGCCTTACGGGAACTGGGAGTCCTTCATTTACAGCTGGGAAGTCTGGAACCAGAGCGAATTGCGAAGATCTGCCGCTGGCATTTTAATCTGCAGAGACCGGAACAGGAATTTCCTTTGCAGGTTGATTAGTGATCCAGCTAATAAGCTGATACGAGCCTGGTTGCGTTTCAGTCAGCAGGGTCAGATTCTCAGATAGAACCCCTGCAACGTTCCGACCACCCATTCAACAGATATTGATATAATACAAGGAAAGCAGAAAAGCTGATGGCGAATGCTGAACTGAATGAAGCGAATCTTAAGAGTTGTCTCTCTTCCATTATTGATCCTGTATTCGAAAAACCTCTGTCTGCCTCCGGATTTTTAAAATCAGCCACTGCAGATGAATCATCTGGGGCTTCGATTGAGATTGAATTACCGGTACCTTCGTATCCGAAGGAATCTGAACTGTCGGAGTTAATACGAGCGGCAATCCAGCAGACTTTTCCGGAATGTCAGAATGTCAGCATCAATTACAGTATTAATATCCGCGGCAAGCAGTCTGGTGGGCGAATCGGGCTCAATGTAAAAAATATCATTGCGGTTGGTGCCGGCAAAGGTGGTGTTGGTAAGAGTACGGTCGCAGCAAGCCTGGCTTATGCTTTGCAACAGTTTGGGGCTCGAGTCGGACTGGTGGATGCTGATGTGTATGGTCCGAGCATTCCGCATCTGGTGGGTACGAGAGAAAAACCCGTCGCTCAAGAGTTTCACAATAAAGAGGGGCAGGCAGTCACCCGTATTGTTCCTGTTGAAGCCAGGGGACTCAAAGTAATGTCGATGGCATTCTTTGTCGAACCGGATCAGGCGGTGATCTGGCGCGGACCGATGCTGCATAAGGCGATTACACAGTTTCTGCAGGATACTGAATGGGGAGAACTCGATTACCTGATTATTGATATGCCGCCGGGGACGGGAGATGTTTCATTGACCCTCTCACAATTAATTGATCTGGCAGGCGCTGTTGTGGTCTGTTCCCCCCAGCAGGTCGCCTTACTGGATGCTGTCAAAGCCGTCCAGATGTTTCGACAGGTGAAGATTCCCGTACTGGGCATCGTCGAAAATATGTCGGGCGATATTTTTGGACGCGGAGGCGCTCAGGAGAAGGGCAAAGAACTGCAGATTCCCTGTTTGGGGGAAATCCCGATGAATGCAGAGATTCGTGAGAAATCCGATTCGGGTAATATCTCAGAGTTACTGACAGCAGGGCTCGAATCCCAACAGTATTTACTGAAAGTGGCAGAAAATACTGCGATTGAAATTGCCCGTACCCTGATTGAAAAACCTTCAAGACCTCCTCTCGAAATACTATAATAATATAAGAGGTCGAGGCTTTATTGTCTGGTCTCTGGTAGTGAAACGCTTGTTACTGTAATTGAAAATGATATGTCCTCGAAAGAAAACTCTACAACAGCAGATATAACTCAGAACATGATTACCATCGACGAACTGATAGAGGAGTTTGGATTTCTGAACGACTGGGAAGAACGCTGTGACTTTCTGATCGATCTGGGATTTGAACTACCTGCCATGCCCGAGTCGGAAAAGACTGAAGCAAATCGAGTGCATGGCTGTCAGAGCATGGTCTGGCTGACAACGGAGCTGAAAAATACAGAAGGTCAGAATGTGCTGCATATCAATGCAGACAGTGATGCGCTGATTGTGAAAGGGCTGATCGCAGTCCTGCTGGCGATCTATAATGATAAAACCCCAGAAGAGATTCTGAATACAGACGTCAGGCAGTATTTCTCACAACTTCAACTCGATAAATATCTGAGTTCTCAACGCAAAAATGGACTGTTCGGAATGGTAGAACGTGTCCAGAGTGAAGCCAAGCAGGTGGTGGAAGGAAACTGACCCGGGGCTTGGATCATTGAGATCAGGGTTTACTTTTCTCACTGTCCTTCGGGAGTTTGAGGTTTTCAAAATGAAACCTGATCGGAGCAGCGGTGATTAAAGTGGGAGCGAGATAGGTGAACCGCGGTTTGTTTAATTGCAGCGGCAGTTCTTTAAATTCATACGAAACCCCGATTTTGCCCGCGCTTTCCAGCGTCGTATGTGAAGCACCGTTTAACCAGTATTTCTGACCATCCGGATTTTCCAGGTAAGCCCGGTTGTGATAGATCCAGGTGCGATGGGACTCAAACGCCGGGCCACCATAATCGTAACTCAGAGCGATTCTCACATTCAAAGTCTGGCTGGCTGGAAGTTTTGTCTGTTCGACATCGACGAGTTCTACGGACACATTACCCCGACGTCGAATGGCCCCCTCTGACTGATCTAGATTATCAAACGTAATGGGCAGTGTTTCCACGGCTAGTTCCATTTGCAGTGCGCCCCGGATATCGAATGTCGAATTCTTCTGCTCACTGTTGAGAATCCACGTCATGGTAAAATTAACATTCTTCCCCCCTTCCCCCAGAGGGAGTTCCAGCTTTGCCTGTGGAGTGAAGGGAGAGAGCTGGTTTGACTGACTGGTACGGCAATGGATTTCTTTGGCAGCGTAGCTGAGAAACAGGGGTCGCAGGCGGGGTTCGACTTCGACATGAAATTTGACAGACAGCAAATTTCCGGTGCTTCCTCTCAGGGGACGGCTCTTGAGATCGAGCACAGCAATTCTGAAGGGACCATCATAATAGACTCGCTGATCGATAAAAGGTCTGATGGAATCAGGTTCAGATCGCAGCTGGAACTGCAGCGAATCATTGGATCCGTTAATCTGGTAAGTTAGAGCCTGCTTTTGAATCAATTTATCGATGGCCTGCCAGAAGGGAGTCTTATCAAATTCAACCTGGATTTTTTTATTGAGAATGTCTTCGCTGATTTTGTGCAGATCCAGTTGATTCCCAGACTGTGTGGAGATTTGCTGCAGGACGGTTTTGAGAGCGTAGCTGCCTTTGAGAGTTATCAATGATGAGTGTAGTGAATCCAGGGCTGCCTGTTTTTCTATCTGGAGTTTCACACGCCGAATCGCTTCTCGTACCGATGCTGTTGCCGCCAGTTCAGGAGGAGGCAGCAGCGAGAGTACGGGTTTTCCCAGGTTGATCAGTTTGCTCTCCGCCTGCTCTCTGACCTGGCGCTGGTTGTCGTCGAGTTGTGTGATAAGTTGATCCACCTGGCTTTTCAGTTCCGCCTGGTTCTGAACCGAATTCGGTTCAACTGCAGAGAGTTGCAGATGACAGTGCGTAAGAGTCAGAAGCGTTATTGCTGTCAGTTGTAAGAGTCGACTCACAATTCGATCCCATTGAATTGATGGAAAATATAAAACCTGTCTTTTCTATTGTAACTGTTCAATGTGACAGGAAAATACCCCGTGATCTCGCTTCTCCATTTATCTATTGATTATAACCGTTATGTTTGCTGTGACCCCACTTCGGGATCGGAGTCTATCTCTGTTTTCAGGGGCCGGACTCCGAATCGGCGGTTAGACTATCTATAGAGACAAACTTCTCTCAACTCCCGAGTTCCCGCCATCCGATTTGAGGTCGTCCCGATGCTGTCCTGCCTGCGTCTGATACCACTCACTCTGCTGGGGGCCAGTCTGTTCTGGCTAACTTTAGAACCCGTCTGCGCAAAACCACCCTCACTGATTGAGATGAAAACCGATAATACGGTGTTCGTAGGGAAGTCGATTGCGCATAACGATGATATCTGCTGGATGATGGATCAGTCGGGGATGCTATCGGAAGTCTCATTAAAGAAAGTCAAATCCTTTCGTCGAGTCGCTTCCGAATTTCAAAAGCTTCCCTTGAACAAGATGAAGTTGCAGTTGCAGAATGAATTCGGCCCGTTGTACGAAATTATTGCGACGCGACACTACCTGATTTGTGCCCCGCGGGGGAAAGCCAAAGCGTATGGGGGTGTGTTCGAAGATCTTTATGAATCGTTCTCACACTATTTTTCCCTGCGTGGCTATCAGGTCAAAGCACCTGAGTTTCTGATGGTCGCCGTCATTTTTCCCGACCAGGCACAATTCTTTGACTATTGTAAAAAAGATGGCGTGCGTGCCGGCCAGGGTTTGCTCGGGTACTATCACCCGCATACCAATCGTACTGCTCTCTTCGATCAGGGAGCGGCGACTGCGCTGCATGATGCTGATCTGAATCAGCATGGGACACCGTTGAGCTATGCACGGGTTTCCGCGGATGGTAAGAATATGGCAGAAGCGTTGCGGGATACGATGATTCACGAAGCCACACATCAGGTTGCCTTCAATACCGGACTGCATACCCGGATCGGCGAAAATCCACGCTGGGTCGTTGAGGGGCTGGCAACCACATTTGAATCTGATGAGTTGCGGACACATACGGGAGGCAGCGCCAATTCTCTCTCTCGAATCAATCGAGATCGCTTGATCTGGTTTGTGAATTATTCCCGTACACGTCGAGAGAATGGTTCACTACGGGCATTCATTCGCGATGATTCAAAGTTTCGCTCTTCGACTCTGGATGCCTATGCGGAAGCCTGGGCGCTCACATTTTTTCTGGTGGAGACTCAACCGGCCCGTTATGCCCGTTATCTCAAAACGATTTCGGAACGCGATCCTCTGCAGGTATACTCTGCTGATGCCCGGGAACAGGACTTCAAGAAAGCGTTTAAAACAAATATTCAAACGCTGGAAGCAGACTATCTGCGGTTTGTGGAACAACTGACAGCCGATCTGGTCAAACAGAATTAAGCAGCCCGCGCCGTGGCTTCTTCTTCCATCGCGGCGACGACCAGCGTGCCGCGCGTAATCGCTGTCTGTTCATCCGGAACCAGAATCACTTCGCTTTGATTGAAGGGGATTTTGTGGTTTACCAGATTCTGACTGAGTAGTTCGTTGAAACCGGCTGTCTGTGCGAGGTCACCCAGGCAGACGACTGGTAACCGTTTCAGAGTGGCGATATAGGTTTGAATCGCATCCAGTTGAGTCGCAAATTCATCCAGCAGGCTGTCCAGCAATGATTCATACCAGGAGGTCACTACCGAGTGATGTGACAGATAAGGACTCAGGCTGATTTGTGGACTGAGTCTTTTCTCTTTAGCCTGCTTTGAGTCGATCCGCTGTTTTCCTTCCGAGTCTCTCTTGAACATTTTCCAGGAATGTGCCAGTTGTTCGTCCATCCATTCGCTCCCAAATGGTACCGAATGTCGTGCGACCACTCGGCTCTGGTGGACCAGTCCCATTTCGGAATGAGAATGTCCCAGGTAGATCACATAACCTGAAAATCGAGTTGCTGCTGGAAAGGCAGACAAACCGGCTGCCAGTGTGATGGTGGTGGCAAAAGGCGTGAATCCCTGTAAAGAGATCAACTGGGCCGTCAGTTTGTTGAGTGGTGATTGCGAGTCGTTGCCTGGTACGATGAATGCACAATATTCCCCGCTGGTTCTGGCTTTGGGGAGTACAGACTGAATCAAAGTCGAAAGCAACTGGCGGTGCACCGGATCGTTCAATACCAGTTCACCATTTGCAAACAGTGTATAGAGGGGCACATTCGAAAAACGTGAAATCTGTGTTGCATTTCCGCCGGGGATGATCAGCGTTTCTTCGGAATTGAGAAACGGAACACCTATTTTGTGCAACATCGCCCGATTTTCACTGTTGTCTTCCAGGATCGTATACAACGCTTCGATCGAACGTCGTGTCAGTTTGTGACTCGCGTCATTCTGTAATGTGCGGAGGCAGGTGGAATCGATCTGCAAGGCGCTGCTCATTTAGGTAATACTCCCTGTACTGCCTGCAGCACTCGGTCAAGAATTGTGTAATGCCCCTTCTTCTCTGACTGGCTGGTGTGTCCCAGACGCGTTGAATCAGTGGGTGGCTGTTTTTCTTCACCAGCCTTAGAAGTATTTTGATGTGAGCGGTCAAAACGGAACGCAGGTGATCTGGTTTTCTTGCCTTGTGGTTTTTCCGGAGCAATGACCGTGCCCGCGCTGGAAAACTCAGGTTGCTCTGGAGTTTTCGAATCACGACGGGATTTCTGGTTGAAGTGCGGTCCCTTTAATGTGGGTTCTGCTTTGTCGACTCGCAGAGCACGAGACTGATGTCGTCCATAAATGAATGCTTGTGTCGGAATTTGAGGAGTTTCATCAATCACAGGTATCTGGTTTTCGAGAATCTGTTCCAGCAATGATTTTTCCGGCAACGGAGGCAGCGTCTCCCATTGAGTAATGATTGTGCTGTGCTCGTCTTGGTCAGTTTGTTCCAGCTCAGCATTTACCTGCTGTTTCCGAGGTTTCCTGTGCAGATATTTCCAGAGCAGGAATGCGATTCCAGCAAGCAGAATATAAGCGGTTCCCGGTGGCCAGAAGGATGATTCGGCAGACGTATCAATCTCTTCATATTTAGACAGGTCTTCGTCCAGACGTCGGTCTATTGATTCCACCGGAGGCGCGGGAGCTGCCTTCAAATCCAGGTCTGGAACGGAAGAAGAATCTGCCAGGAGTTGACTCTTTTCATCGGTATTGTCATTCAGAATATCCGTTTTGTGATCTTCTGAATGTGGTTTCACTGGATTGGGGATCTCTGCCAGACTGGCGGCAGTCTGTTGCAACATTGGTCCACGCAGCAGTGGTGGATTGGTTTCTACTTTCAGGGATGAATCTTCAGAGGGTTGTGAAGTTTCTTCCGGATGTGTCACCTTCTGTAATTCGGGTGCTTCTTCTCCCACTGGAGAAACAGATTTCTCCAGAGTTCCCGGTGTCGACGTCTCCATGAAAGGATTTGGATTTGTACTTTGTGTGGGGCATAATCGACGTGGTGCCGGCAGGGATTGTGGAACCATAGACAGATTCAGTACCTGCGGTGATTTTAATACAATGACTGTTCCCGAGGGAAATCGGGAAGTCAGTTTTCTCGATTTGAAATCGGAATTGCCCCGACTGCGATAAGGGGGGATGATTTGAATCGACTCAGCCAGTTGGGCATATTGTTCCAGCGGTTGTCGAAGACATTTCAGAATGCCTGCAAGATCTGCAATTTCAGGTCTGACCCCGAAAACAACAGGGCGATCTAACAGGTTGAGAATCGCAATCTGAATCAATTCAGAGTTCCGGGGCTGTTGCAGCTGTGCTGTTTGAGCTGGTGTGCTGAACGAGACATTCATGACGTTTGACGACGATTTCAACGCAATCAGAACATCCCCATGCATGAGGGGAAAATCGATGTCAGAATTGAAGAACAGATCCTGGCTGCTGCGACCGCCCCGAATCACGCGGATGACACCTGAAGAATCAGTGGTGAGTCCTCCTGCCCCCGAGACAACCTGGCTGAGTTGCAGCTCTTCATTTGAGAGTTCATAGGCGGCACAGCGATTAAATTCACCCAGCAGCCCGACAACAGCGGTTTGTCTGACTTGTTCCTGCGGTAATCCGATTTCACGGACAATGGTTTGCGCACGGGCATCCTGATATGTTCCCGTGAACAGGAACACGATCAGCAACCTGATACCAACCTGGCGCCAGCTAATCATCCGGCCTTCCTTACATATATATTGAAAAGAGAGAATGTGAGTGGAGGAGAGGATACCGTATAATCATTAAAATCGGCAGATTCTAACATTCAGCATGATTCAAACTACCGGTTTTTTGGAAAAAGGAATGATTCCGTGCTGTTGAATTAGATATCAGTAAGTGTTTATTTCAGTATGACTTGAGTGAGTTCACCATATAGGGAGGGAACTCATCGCTATCTCGAAATGCCATTGATTTCGAGTGTAGTATTGATTCCAAGTGAAATACGATGTTGCTAGGATAAACAGGCATGTGCCAGCTGATTCTGTTGAGGGCTCTGTACCTTGTGTTCGAGGTCGCTTCAACTGAATTAGAGTTATCTATCTGAAGAAGCAGGAAATCTTGTGAACGTAACTAGTTTGACCGTCGAGAATTATCTGAAGGCGATTTTGCAGATCAGTCTGCAATCCAGCTCAGAATGGATCAGTACGGGTGAATTAGCCAAATATATGAATGTGGCTCCCGGCACAGTCACCAGTATGCTGAAAACTCTGAAGCAGTCTAAACTTGTGGAGTATCGTCCTTACGAAGGGGCCAGTTTAACTGATGCAGGGAAACAGTCTGCCATCCGCGTTTTGCGACGGCATCGACTGATCGAATTGTTTCTGTTCCAAACATTGAAGCTCTCCTGGGATCAGATCCATGCGGAAGCAGAAAATATGGAACACGCAGTGAGTGATTTCCTGGTGGATCATATTGATGAATACCTGGGATTTCCTGAGACCGATCCGCATGGCGATCCGATTCCTTCGATTGATGGACAAATGCGGCGGGCTTATCCTAATCTGACAACTCTCGCAGCCTGTCCGGCAGGAGTCAAACTACGGATCGTACAGGTGACCGACCAGGAACCGGAATTCCTGCGGTTTCTTTCCCGCACCGGTCTGGAGATCGGATCAGTGGGGAAAGTAACAGAAAAAAATATCGAAGCCGGAATTGTGATTTCCGAATGGAGTGGCCAGCAGATCTCCATGGGCATCCATGTTGCCGAGAACATGAAAGTGGTTCCCGTTCCGGAAAATTAGTATCGTCAGTCAGACGTACTCGTATTGAATCTGGGTGAAAGTTGCTTCACCAGTTAGTGTAGAAGAAAGAGAAAAAATTGAGTCATCTTACCTATGAAAATCCGTTAATCAGTCGTTACGCCTCACAGGAAATGAGTCAGATCTGGTCGGCGCAGAAGAAGCATTCCACCTGGCGCAGACTGTGGGTGGCGCTGGCCGAATCGCAGCATGAAATGGGACTGCCTGTCACAGCCGCTCAAGTGGAATCGCTTAGATCAGCCATTGATGATATTGACTTTGAAGTCGCTGCCAGAGAAGAAAAAAAGCGTCGTCATGATGTGATGGCACACGTCCATACTTATGGGGAACGCTGCCCGGATGCGCTGGCGATCATCCACCTGGGGGCGACCAGCTGTTTTGTTACTGATAACAGTGAATTGATTATGATTCGCGAAAGCCTGGAACAGGTTCGCAAACGTCTTGTTTCAGTCATCGATCAACTGGCAAAATTTGCTGCGGAATATCGTGATTTGCCCTGTCTGGGTTTCACACACCTGCAGCCTGCACAGCCCACGACAGTCGGTAAGCGGGCTACACTCTGGTGTTATGATCTGATTCTGGATCTGGAAGAAATTGAATATCGTCTGGAAAAACTTCGTTTTCGCGGTGTCAAAGGAACGACGGGAACCCAGGCAACATTCCTGCAACTGTTTCAAGGTGACCATGCCAAAGTTGATGAACTGGATCGGCGCGTTACGGAGAAAATGGGTTTCGCAGAACGTTATGCGGTTACCGGACAAACTTACTCACGCAAAGTGGATGCTCAGGTTCTGTCTGCTTTGAGTGGTATTGGTCAGTCAGCTCATAAAGCCGGGAACGATGTTCGCATCCTTCAGAACCGCAAGGAACTGGAAGAACCATTTGAAAAACACCAGATCGGTTCTTCAGCCATGGCTTACAAACGTAATCCGATGCGCTCGGAACGGATGTGTTCGCTGGCCCGGTTTGCAATCAGCCTGACTGCGAATGCAGAAGATACCGCGGCGACACAATGGATGGAGCGGACACTGGATGACAGTGCCAATCGGCGGCTGTCACTTCCTCAATCCTTTCTGGCAATCGATGCGGTGCTGATTTTATACCGCAACATTGTGGATGGCATGGTGGTCTATCCTAAAGTCATTGAGAAACATTTGAATGAAGAGCTGCCATTCATGGCGACCGAAGAATTCCTGATGGCTGGAGTCGAAGCCGGCGGTGATCGCCAGGAACTGCATGAACTGATTCGCGTTCATAGCCAGGCAGCGGGCGCCGAAGTGAAGGTGCATGGCGGCAAGAATGATCTGATTGAACGTCTACAGAAAGACCCGGCTTTCAAAGACTGTGATTTGAACAGTGCCCTTGATGCCCGCAAGTACATTGGTCGGGCACCGGAACAGGTTGATGCCTTTATCGCCGAGATCATCGATCCGGTCCGGGAGAAGTACCAGGCAGATCTGCAGCAGTCTGTAGAAGATTTGAAAGTGTAACTGCTCAATTTAGCTTCAGTTACAAAGATTGTGAAAAGAAAACGCCCCGATGAATATTCATCGGGGCGCCCCTCAGGGACTTCTAGTGCCATGCTACGTCAGAATCTGATCGATGACGTGTGCTTCTTCTACACCTGTGAGTCTGGTATCCAAACCCTGGAATTCGACACTGAATTGATGGTGATTGATTCCCAGCAAATGCAGCATTGTCGCATGCAGATCACGGACGTGTACAATGTTCTCTACTGAATTATAGCCCAGTTCATCAGTTTCGCCATAGGTAATTCCACCTTTTATTCCTCCTCCGGCCATCCACATGGAAAAGCCCTTAATATGGTGGTCACGGCCTATGCCTCCTTTGCCCTGAAACATGGGGGTTCTGCCGAATTCCCCTCCCCAGATGACAAGGGTTTCATCCAGCAAACCCCGAAGTTTGAGATCAGTAATGAGTGCCCAGGTTGGTTTATCGGTCAGGCCACAGCAGGTATTCATATAGCGAACCAGATCGCCGTGATGGTCCCAGCCTCGATGGTAGAGGTGGATGAATCGTGAACCCCGCTCTGCCAGACGCCGTGCCAGCAGACAGTTATTGGCATAGCTGCCTGAACCCGGTTCCGCACCATACATTTCCAGAGTCTGCCTGGTTTCGCCGGAAAGATCCATCAGTTCGGGAACCGAGGTCTGCATTTTGAAAGCCATTTCATAAGCAGCGATGCGGGTTTCAATTTCCGGATTGGTGACGCGTTCGTTTCGATAACGATCCAGCTTCTGAACGGTTTCAATTAACTGTTTCTGCTGGGAATTGCTGATGCCTTCTGGATTCTTGAGATAGTTTACCGGATCGCCGGTCGAGTTAAACTGAACGCCCTGATAACGACTGGGAAGGAACCCCGTGCCCCACTGCCGCGATGCAATCGGTTGTGGATTCCGCCCACCGACACTGGTGAGTACCACAAAACCAGGCAACTCTTCCGTTTCACTTCCGAGCCCATAAGTGATCCAGGAGCCCATTGATGGTCGACCGCTGATGGCTGTACCTGTATTGAGAAAAGTATGGGCAGGATCATGATTGATCTGCTCGGTCACCATCGAACGGATTATGCAGATTTCGTCAGCGATCTTTGCCGTCCAGGGAAGGAAGTCACTGATCTCCTGGCCGTTGTGACCATACTTGCGAAATCTGGTTAAAGGACCCTGGCACTTGAGTTCTTTCCCCTGCAGCTGCGCGATGGGTTGACCTTTAGTAAAACTTTCAGGGAATGGTTTTCCATCCATCTCTGCCAGTTTGGGTTTGTAGTCGAAGGTTTCCAGGTGAGTAGGACCGCCGGCCATGCAGAGAAAAATGACCCGCTTTGCTTTGGGAGCGAAATGCGGTAAACCCAGGAAACCGCCATTAGTAGATTGTTTGTTTGCCGCTGATAAATTTTCTCCAGTCAGCAGGCTTCCCAGTGCGGCGGCACCCAGACCGACGCCAGTGTTATTCAGGAATGTACGACGATTCAAACCAGTTTGAAATTGATTCCAGTTCCGCATGTTCTCAGTTCCTCGTCACCACTTCATTCAGGTTTAACAGTGCCCGCGCGACTTCAGTCCAGGCTGCCAGTTCAATCGCATCCAGTGATGAATTTGTTTTTGCCAGTCCGGTGTGAGTCAATAAATCGGCTGACTTGGGTTTGGTGGAAAATGCAGTCCGGTTGGAGTCCAATAACGTCAGCAGAACCTCCTGTTCCATTTTCTCTGGTTGGCGAGAGGTCGCTTTTCTGAAGGCATACTGAATTTTTGCAGAATCCGGGTTTCCGCCATTCTGCACAATGTCTTCCGCAAATTTTCGAGATGCTTCGACAAAAGTCGGATCGTTGAGCAGTGTGATTGCAGCAATCGGCGTATTTGAACGGGGACGCTGTGCCGTACATTCTTCGCGACTGGGGGCGTCAAATGCTTTGAGCATTGGATGCAGGAACTGGCGTTGCCAATGCACATACAGTCCGCGTCGCCACTGACGTTCGTCGGTGTCTGCTGCATATTTTCGTTTGGGGAAATTCAAGTGCCGATAATAGCCTGCAGGCTGGTAAGGCTTTACACTGGGGCCACCAACTTCCTTCACCAGCAAGCCGCTCACAGCGAGTGCATTATCGCGAATCATTTCCGCGGGGAGTCGAAATCGTGCCTGCCGATTCAGCCAGTGGTTAAAGGGGTCTGCAGTTCGTTGTTTGTCTGATTCAATTGAGGACTGTCGATACGTTCTGCTCATGACGATGAACTTGACCATCTGCTTGATGTCCCATTGATCGTCGAGAAATTTGATCGCCAGTTGATCAAGCAGTTCAGGATAATGAGGGGGACCTCCCTGTCCGCCAAAATCATCCAGAACAGGTGCAATTCCGCGACCAAAAAAGAGATACCAGAAGCGGTTTGCCATCACACGGGCCATGAGCGGCCCGTAGCCTTGTTTGTCGGAGAGCCAGTCAGCCAGATCCAGGCGAGTCGGTCGTTCCTGTTCGCTGCGCACGGTTCCCAGAAATTCGGGGATCGCAGGTTGCACGACGGGGCCTGTTTCATCCAGCCAGTTGCCACGCGGTAGAATACGAATTTCCCGGGGCTTGATTGAGACCGTGATCATCGTTTTTATCGCACTACGGTCAATCGCCTCACGCGATTTTTTCAGCTTCGCCAGTTCCTGTTTGAGCTTTTTCTGATCCTGTTTTTCTGCTGCGGATTTCAATTCCGCTTGTTTTGTTTTAATACTTGTTTCGAGTTGAGCGATCTGCTCTTTTTCCTGATCGGTATAGAGAAAGATTTCCGGCTCACGGATCGTGGGAATACGGTCAGAGCCCCGTATTAAGTGTCGGTCTTCATCGATATCCGCAAAGAATGCGACCATCGAATAAAAGTCTTTGATCGTATAGGGATCGTACTTGTGATCGTGGCACTGACAACAACCCATGGTGGCACCCATGAATACACCGGAAAAATTACGAATCCGGTCGGCGGCGTACATCGCCAGATATTCCTTGCGTTGGACGCCCCCTTCATGCGATGTCTGCAATACGCGGTTATATCCGGTCGCTATTTTCTGTTGTAGGGATGGTTCAGGCAACAAATCACCAGCCAGTTGTTCTCGCACAAACTGATCGTACGGCAGGTTCTGATTGAAGGCGTCTATCACGTAATCCCGGTAAGGAGAGATGTGGTGGTCCTGGTCTCCGTGGTAGCCGACGGTATCAGCAAAGCGGACCAGGTCCAGCCAGTAAATCGCCATTCGTTCGCCATACTGAGGAGAGGATAGTAAACGGTCGACGAGTTTTTCATAAGCTTGAGGATCGGTGTCATCAACGAAGCGTTTCACTTCCTCAGTAGTGGGTGGCAGTCCTGTCAGATCAAAACTCAGTCGGCGGATGAGAGTGATTTTATCCGCTTCTTCAGCCGGCTTCAGGTTTTCTGTTTCCAGTCGTGCCAGGATAAAATTGTCGATCCAGTTGACGGGCCAGTTCTGATCTTTGACGGTTGGGGTTTTGACTGGCTGCGGTTGAATGTACGACCAGTGTTGAGACCAGGGGGCACCTTCGGCAATCCATTGACGGATCAGGTTAATTTCAGCTGGCTTTAACTTTTTCCCGGAATCAGCAGGGGGCATGACCAGGTCAGAGTCTTTACTGGAAACCCGCGCGAACAATACGCTTTGACTCGGTTGACCAGGGTGAATCATCGCGGATTCGTCTGTTGATTTCAGTCCCTGTTCCTGATCAAGCCGCAGGTCTGCTTCGCGGTGAGTGGCATCGGGGCCGTGACAGTAAAAACAGTTACGGGAGAGAATCGGTCTGATATCCCGGTTAAAATCGACATTCCCTGCCAGCGCTTCGAGTGGAATGACCAGGCTCAAAATGGCAAAGCAGCAGACTACCAGTGATCGCAGTATTACCCAAGGCATGTTTAAGTCGCCCTCAGTTGAGGACACGTGAGAAGCGCCGGGGGATGGATTTCTTCCCGGAATTCCTGGCACATCAAACGCGTTGAGAACTGTTTGGTGATACCGGTCCGTAACGAATGGTGTTAACGGTAGCTGAACTACCAATGTTCAGCAGGCAGGTTCATCGACGCTGACAGATTTATGTTTCAGAGTCAGCGATCTCAAGTAAAATCATATCAGGCATATAGAGCAGATGCAAGAATTCCAAATTGATCCGGGGCTGAACTTATGGCTTCCCAAACTTGACAATTGTCGCTCCGGTAACGAACTTCAAAGGTAGAACTGTGTCTCCGTTTTTATACACTGCTCTACCGATCAATATCCAGCTTCAGGAATGGAACATGCGAGCCCCGACTTATCAGGATATTCTGGAGGCAATGCCTCGTGTCCATAGTATCTTACCACCGACGCCTCTGATTGAATGGCCTGGCTTGAGCCGACTGACTGGAGCGAAACTGTTTCTGAAGCACGAAAATCACCAGCCGGTCGGAGCTTTCAAAGTGCGGGGCGGTATCAATCTGGTGAGTACACTTTCAGAGGAAGAACGGCAGGCAGGAATCATGGGGTGCTCCACAGGCAATCATGGACAGTCCCTGGCTTATGCGGCGCGAAAGTATGGTGTGAAATGTACGATCGTCGTTCCCCGCAATAATAATCCGGATAAAGTCGAAGCGATTCGCATGCTGGGAGCAGAGATCATTGAAGCGGGAGAAGACTTCAATGAAGCCAAACAGTTTCTCGAAGAAGAACTGGTGGATGGCAGGCGGCGTTATGTTCATTCTGCCAATGAACCGAAGCTGATTGCCGGTGTGGGAACACAGGGAGTAGAAATTTTTGATACGCTTCCCAATCCGGATGTCATCCTGGTTCCTGTCGGCATGGGGAGTGGGGTATGTGGAACGGGAATTGTGGCCCGCGCGATGCGCCCTCAGACGGAAGTGATTGGAGTGCAGGCCGAAAATGCGCCTGCCAACCAGCTTTCCTGGAAAACGGGAACGATGCAGACTACGCCTACCGCAGCTACCTGGGCCGAGGGAGTCGCCACTCGCGCCGGCGCGGAATTCACACAGGAGATCATGAAATCCGTCCTGGACGACTTTCTGCTGGTCAGCGAAGATGACATGCGAATCGCCGCTTACCATATTTTGAAGCAGACCCACAATCTGGCGGAAGGAGCCGGTGCGGCAGCGCTGGCTGCGGTCTTGAATCATCCAGCACGATTTGCGGGTAAGAAGGTTGTCGCCGTTCTCAGTGGCGGAAATCTGAATCTGGCAGAATTACCTGAAATCTTGCGCATTGGTTCGCAGCGGTCAACTTTCTAAACTGTGTCCAGTTTTACTGTAGCGTCTCCAAGGCCATTTGGGACGAGTATATCAGAACGAGCTTTTCTATGAATTTATGTGATGCGCTTTAAAACCGTTACAATCAACACACGGATAAAATAAAGCTCTTTTATTTAGTCGTGTCCCCTCAATTCAAAACTGCGTTGGATTGGAATTCCCTCCCGGTAATTGTTACCGTAAATGACGAACTGGAACGTTTCTAGCATCGGTTCCAAGTTTGTTCCTGCAAGATAAAACGGTTGAGGGAAATATGAGATTTCAAGATCGTGTCGTGATCGTCACTGGTGGCAGTAAAGGTATTGGTGAAGGCTGTTCGCGTGTATTTTGTGCAGAGGGAGGTAAGGTCGCAATCCTCGCACGCGGCTTGCGTGCTGGACAGGACCTGGCACGCGAGTTGAATGAAACAGGACCAGGCCAGGCAATGTTCGTGCAATGCGATGTTGGCGAGCATGAACAGATTCGCTCGGCGATCGATCTGGTCGTGGAACAGTTTGGCAGACTGGACTGCATCATCAACAATGCCGGCGTGCATCCTCCCGCCATGTCGCTGGAAGAGACCAGTATTGAGGAAATGGAACAGTTGATGCGAGTCAACTTCCTGAGTACTTTTGCCGGCGCGAAATATGCCCTGCCCCATCTGCGAAAAAACAAAGGGACGATCATTAACATGTCGTCAATGACAGCCGTTTTAGGACAGCATCATTCGACAGCATACTGTTCCACCAAAGGGGCGCAGGTCAGCTTTACCAAGTCACTGGCCATCGAACTCGGTGAAGCCGGAGTGCGCGTGAATGCGATCCTGCCGAGCAATATCGATACGCCTCTCATGCGAGACTGGGCCGCAACTCTGCCTGATGCTGAGAACGCATTGAAAACGGTAGCCGATCTGCAGGTTTTCAAACGCATGGGCACTATCGAAGAAATGGGAAAGCTGGCATTATTTCTCGCGACCGAGGATTCCAGTTTTCTGACGGGGCAGGCCATTGAAGCCGAAGGGGGCGCCAGCCTCGATTACTGATTCTGCTGACGGGATTCTCTTAAAGCCTGAACAGCAGAATCATCATTCTTTATCAATATTCAAATCCAAATTAATGATAAAACGGGAGAACGTTATGACAGGTTTACATAAAGCATTTCGGATTCTGGTGGTCGCAGTTTTTCTGGGAACTGCTTATCACACCTATGGGAATCTGGTGGAAGAATACAAGAATGGTCTGATCTGGAAAGAACCCGAAGTCGTACAGACGCCTCCCCATCAGCCCCCCTCCGATGCGATTGTGCTGTTTGATGGTAAGAACCTCGACAAATGGAAAGACGGCGATCAGTGGAAGATCAAAGACGGCTATGCGATAACTGCCAACAAAAATATTGAAACCAAACAGTCATTCGGAGACTGTCAGTTGCATATTGAATGGGCGACGCCTAAAAAAATTGAAGGAAAAGGCCAGGGGCGCGGCAACAGTGGCGTCTTTCTGATGGGGAAGTATGAAGTTCAGATTCTGGATTCCTACGAGAATACAACGTATTTCGATGGCCAGGCCGGTTCGATTTACAAGCAGTATCCCCCTCTGGTAAATGCCTGCCGAAAACCGGGTGAATGGCAGACTTATGATATTATTTTTACCGCACCCCGCTTCAACGACTACGGACAGCTGGTCAAACCTGCTTATGTCACAGTGATTCAGAATGGCGTAGTCGTCCAGAATCATACCGAACTGCAGGGAGCGACTTTCTATCATCAGCCACCTTTCTATACGGCTCATGAAGAAAAACTGCCGATTCAACTTCAGTTCCATCGTAACGATACTCAGTTCCGAAATATCTGGGTACGTGAACTTTCCGAGATCCAGCCGATTGGCTGTGTCTGTCCCGAATAAGTTTCAGGGTTGGAATTTCTGTCTGGTTTCTGTTTACAACAATTGAGTGACTGACTTTGAGAAGGACCTGAGGCATGGCAGTTTTTCTGGGCGTTGATGTTGGAACCAGTGGAACAAAAACACTGGCGATGCAGGAAGATGGAACGATTCTATCTTCCGCCACCGTGGAGTATCCTCTCTATAGTCCGCATCCGGGCTGGTCGGAACAGAATCCGGAGGACTGGTGGCAGGCAACGATCAAGAGTGTTCGCAAGGTTTTGAAATCGGGCAACATCAAGCCAGCCGATGTTAAAGGCATTGGACTGAGCGGGCAGATGCATGGCAGTGTGTTTCTCAATAAGAAACACGAAGTCATCCGTCCTGCTCTACTCTGGAACGATCAGCGGACCGCTGCGGAGTGTGCCGAGATTGAGCAAAGGGCCGGCGGTCGAAAAAAACTGATCGGCCTGGTTGCGAACCCCGCCTTGACCGGTTTCACGGCTCCTAAGGTTCTCTGGTTAAGAAATCATGAACCCAGGAATTTTGACAAAACAGTTCAGGTGCTCCTGCCTAAGGATTACATTCGTTTTCGACTGACCGGGGAATTCGCCACGGAAGTCAGCGATGCCTCAGGTACTTTATTGCTGGATGTGAAACAGAGAAAGTGGAGCCGTCCCCTGTTGAGTAAACTGGAACTGGACGAATCACTTTTGCCCGAAGTTTATGAATCAGAGGATGTCAGCGGGCATTTAACTACAGAGTCTGCAAGTCTACTGGGGCTCTCTGCCGGGGTCGCGGTTGTCGGGGGAGGCGGCGACCAGGCAGCAGGAGCAATCGGAAACGGGATTGTGAAGCGTGGCGTCATCTCTGCAACCATGGGAACCAGCGGTGTCGTGTTTGCTCACAGTGATGAAGTTCAGATTGACCCCGCAGGACGCGTGCATACTTTCTGTCACGCGGTTCGTGATAAGTGGCATGTGATGGGGGTGGTGCTGTCAGCCGGGGGAAGTCTACAGTGGTATCGCAATCAGCTTTGTGAACAGCAGGTCGCTGCCGCCAAAAAGCAGAAAGTAGACCCGTATCAATTGATTACGGCCCAGGCAGCGGAGGCGCCAGCAGGCAGCGAAGGTCTGTTCTTTTTACCCTATCTGACGGGGGAGCGGACTCCGCATGCAGACCCTTACGCACGGGCAGCCTGGATTGGTCTGAGTTTGAGGCACGGTCGCTCTCACCTGAGTCGAGCGGTGATCGAGGGGGCCACTTATGCGATGCGGGATTCGCTCGAAATCATTCAGGAACTGAATATTCCTGTGAAAGAGATCCGTCTGTCTGGGGGTGGTGCCCGGAGTCCTTTCTGGCGACAGGTTCAGGCCGATGTCTACGGACAAAAAGTCGTCACTATCAACGCGGAAGAAGGCCCTGCATACGGAGTTGCGCTACTGGCTGCTGCGGGGACTGGTGCCTATAAAGATGTCGTAGAGGCCTGTTCTGCGACGATTCGGGTGGTGGAAAGTACCAGCGTCAATTCTAAGGATAAGAAAGTTTATAATCAGGCATTCCCAGTCTATCAAAAGCTTTACTCTTCTTTAAAACCTGATTTTCAGCAGATATGTCACCTGCTGGATTAGAGTTAGACACCCTTGGCGGCAAGTCCGAATGATAGATACATGGTTTCACTATGAGCTGTGCGTAGGCGGGAGTGAAACATTTTAGTCCCTATCAATTGTGTAACTGGGGGTAAACAGTTAATTTAAACAGGGTAAATACGCATGCATTATGCTGCGTTTGACGTATTGTATTCCGTAATCCTGTGAAACGGGAAAGAGTTCATCGAAGTCTGATACACGGGATGCCGAAATAAATTCATTATAGATCCAGTAATTCGGATCAGTTCAAATTTGGATATTGTGGTAGAAAAACAATCTCTTAGCCGCTATTCTACTCTGCCTGCCTGAAGACAATCTCATATAAATCGAGTATAATCTTGACCTTCCAGCAGTGTTGAGCTCATCAACCATGCTGAAAACGGGCATTCGTTTGCTAGTCGGGCTATGAAGTGTGTTGAAAAAAAGCAGGACAGTCTCCCCAGATGACTAAACCCCAGGAAAAGAACAGTGGATCGACCCAAGGCCCTTTTTGTGTCTGGTCTGGAATCGGATTCACAAATTTTGTCAAGCTGATGAGGCTGCGTCCGACAATTCGCTGGTCAGGTCTGGGGCGGCTCATTTCTTCCGGTTTGCTGAGTGTGTCCAACTCGTTTTTCAGTCTACTGGAAAACCTGATCTACAGCCGTAAAGTCAAAAAAACACAGCTTGAGTCCCCCGTCTTTATCATTGGTCACTGGCGGAGTGGGACCACGTTGCTGCATAATCTGATGTCGAAGGACGATCAGTTTATTTATCCGAATATGGGAGCGATGCTGTTTCCCGCGCATTTTCTCCTGACTGAACGGGTTCTGAAGCATGTTGTAAAACATCTGATCCCGAAACAGCGGCCCATGGATAACATGCCTGTGACCTGGGATCTGCCCCAGGAAGATGAAACATCGATCATGCTGTTGCATCTGATGTCGCCTTACCTGGCGATCACTTTCAGCGATCAGCCGGAAGTCTATGATCGGTATTACGAACTTGATCGGCTCACTCCACGGGAAACATCGATCTGGAAAAAGACGTTTCTGTATTTCATGAAGAAACTGACGTACAAAGCAGGTGCCAACAAACATGTGCTGTTGAAGTCACCCACTCACACATTCCGGATCCCATTTCTGCTGGAAATGTTCCCCGATGCTCGTTTTGTATATATCTATCGGGATCCCTATAAAGTTTATAATTCGACACTCCATCTGCGGAAAACCATGTTTGGCGATAACGGTTTTGCTCCACTGGATATGGAAAAGCTGGAAGAGGACATGTCGAACATTTACGTGAATCACCTGAATGTTTATGAGCGTGATCGACAGACTGTCCCTGAAGGGCAACTGCATGAAGTCCGGTTTGAAGACTTGGAAGAAGATCCCGTAGGTGAACTCAGAAAAGTTTATGAGCATCTGAATCTCTCAGGCTTTGAAGGGCTGGAGAAGAATATGCAGCCGTATCTGAAGGATCAGAAATCCTATAAGAAAAACAAATACGAAATGGATGCCGCCCAGGAGAAGAAAATCTACGAGCGCTGGCAGAAAGCATTCGAGATGTTCGGGTACGAGCGACTTGCCTCAGAAGACTTGGTGCAGAAGGCACGTGTGGCTTCCTGAGCAGCCCGCTTAATAAACCTTCATTTCTCCTGGTCAGGCGACGAATTGGTATCTTCGTCTACCGATTTCTGATGGTTCTTACGCAGTTCTGAAAGCTGTTTTTCCAGCAGGCGCTGTTGATCGTGAACCCGCGAAATCAGATGCGTTGATCGAATGCGGGAGGCACTCATGTCGCCAATCGCACACAGGATCACCCAGAATGCGATCAGCAGGATCCCTCCCCAGTAAGCCGCGAATAATCCAGGATACGATTTCCAGGGCATATAAGGGGAATCGCCGATTACGATCAGAAAGCCGATCACAATTAACAGGCTCGATGTTTGCATCCGTCGCCGATACTGTTTCGCGAAGAACTGATAGTCATCGTCCCCGAGATCATCATCGTGCTGTCGATGGAACCAGGAAGTACGATGCAGTTGAATCAGTCCTGCTCCAAACAGCACAAGAAGTGTACCAACGATTATGCCTGGGATCGTATCTGTCACTATTACTGCGTCCTTGAGTGATGGTGGGGGGAATCCCTTTGCCTGCTGAAATGTTAACATTTCAAACTTCCAGTCCTCTCGTTTTCAGTCTAACAAATTCAGTTTCAGATGAAACGTGTGTGATGGAATTTATTTTGCAGACGGAATAAGAGGCGGGAACAGTGTGGTTTCTTTACGTTTCCAGAATTGCCTCATTTGAGGGCCTACTGGAGTGAATGAACGGGAATGGTGCTTTTTCTCAACACGCTTGAGTTGTAGGGTTTAGTGGTCCTCTTCCGAACTGGCTGATATCACGGCAGGCAGGGATCGGAACAGGATCGTGAAATACACGCCTACGAGCAGAATTCCGGGAATCCACCAGTACAAGGTGGTGGTCAGTTTTTCCGGTCCAGGCGAAGTATTATAGATCGTAAGATGATATTCGGGATTTAATCCGGGCAGAATATTGGGATAGATCGCAGCGGCTCCTGTGAAAATCACGAGATAAATAAACAGGCCTGAAGTCAGAAATGCCGGCATGTTTTTATTCTTCCAGCGGAGATAACCAGATGCAAGCAATGACAGGACTGCAGCCAGAGGCAGGATAATTTTCCAGGGTGTTTCTGAAAAGCTGGTCCGGGCGAGGGGTTGAACATACCAGCTGGCAATGAGAATGATCACGGTCAGGCCGATTGAACCGAACCAGAGCCAGGCGGCTGCCTGACGGGCATGCTGCTGAACTCTGCCATCCGTTTTTGCCACAAGCCAGAGCGCACCATGATGTAACAGGAAGGTCGCTGAGGTTACGCCACTCAGGATTGTGTACCAGTCCAGAATTCCCGTCTGTTGCCCGATGCGAAAATTCGTCCACAAAGGCTCAAAGAAACTGCCATTGGCATCCAGGGGGACACCTCGAAAAATGTTGGCCATGGCGGCCCCTAAGATGATGATCAGTAATCCGCTGGCCACGAACAACATCATATTCCAGAAATGAATCCATAAGGAATCTGAGAGATAGTGAGGCAGTTCAATACTGATGGCTCGAAAGATCAACAGCCAGACTACCATGGTTAACGGCAGATAAAATCCGCTGAACATGGAGCTGAGAAAACCGGGGAAGGCCATCATCATCGTGCCCCCTGCAGCAATCAGCCAGACTTCATTCCCATCCCAGACCGGGGCGATTGACTGCATGATCTGTTTCTGCTCCGAACGATCGCGGGCAATCAGCAAATGCAGAACTCCCACTCCCAGATCAAATCCATCCAGGACGATATAGGTCGCGATCATTAATACCAGCAGGATCAACCAGACTGTTTCCATGTTATACTGCTCCCTCAGTTTCTGATTCTGGCTGATTGAGAAGTTCAGGTCCCCGGCCGATGATTCGAGTTACCAGGAAGAAATACAAAACTGACAGTAACAGATACAGGCCCATAAACCCGAGGAGCGTAAACATGACATTTCCCTGTGAAATATTATTGGAAGCGCCGTCTGCGGTCTTCATCAGGTTATAAATCAACCAGGGCTGACGTCCGATCTCCGCCGTAAACCAGCCTGCTGTATTGGCAATAAAGGGAAAGGGGAGCGAGAGCATCAGCAGCCAGAGGACAAGACGGCTCGTATGCAGTTTTCCTTTCAACACAAGTACCAGGCTGACGCCCATCAATGCGATGAACAACGTCCCCAGCCCCGCCATGATGTGATAGGAAAAATACAGCAACTCAATGTTGTCTGGCCAGAGATCACGATCGTATTCGGTCAACCCTTTCACACGCGCATTCCAACTGGCGTGTGTGAGAAACGAAAGTGCTTTGGGAATGATGATCGGGTTATCGATTTTCATTTCCTGAAGATTGGGTTGCCCCAGGATGATCAGTCCAGCACCGTCTTCAGTATGAAAGTGCCCTTCCATGGCTGCGAATTTGACAGGCTGATGTTGTTGTACCTGTTTGGCTTCCCAGTCCCCGGTGGGCATCGCGGCAATCATGCTGGCGGGAAAACCAACCAGCACTGCGATGGTCAGGTATCGACGAGAAACTTCCTGATGCTGCTGTTTCAAAAGATGAAAGGCGGCAATCGATGCCATGGTGAAACTGCCCGTGATGACAGATCCTGTCATGGTGTGAAGATATTGTTTGATTGCCCAGGGATTGCTGAGTAATGCTCCGATACTGGTTAATTGATAAACGCCATCTTCACCGATTTGATAGCCGACCGGGTGCTGCAGGAAAGCATTCGTACAAATGATAAAATAGCCGCTCAACCAGGTTCCCAGAAACAGAAGGAAGGAGACCAGGCAATGCATACGCTTCCCCAGTTTCTTTTCACCGAAGATCAGCAGATAGAGAAAGGTTGACTCCAGGAAGAACGCAAAGACCCCCTCCATCGCCAGAGTTTGACCCAGGATCGAACCGGTCGATTTCACGAGTTGTGCCCAGTTGGTTCCGAACTGGAATTCGAGGGGAATGCCTGTGACGACCCCCATCAGGAACGTGAGCCCGAAGATCTTCAACCAGAACCGCGCGGCGGCATCGGCCCAGGGATTACCTTTCAAGCCTATACATTTCAGTATGAAGATTAATAGGGCCAGCCCCATCGTCAACTGGGGAAACAGGTAATGAAAGGAAGCCGTGAAACCAAATTGCACGCGATGTAACAACAGTGAATCAATCATGCCACTGATTCCATTTCGTAGCTGGCGGTAATCATTGAATCAGGCAATGTACTCATATTAATGGTTCTTTTACTCAGGGAGATTCTGCAGCCAGTAGATAATCACGGTTCCTACTTTTTCCAGGCTGGTTCCCGAGCAGTTGCGGGGAACATCGCGCGTGGTATGCCACGCTGGGTAATCAAAATCAATAATGTCACATGTCGGGATGCCGGCGATCTCATTCAGGGGGAGATGATCGTCCCGGATTTCAAACTTGGCTTGAGGAATAAACTCCCGTACTCCGGTCTTGCGGGCTGCTTCCCAGATGCTGCGAGTTAATTGAGGTGCATACTTCAGGCTGTTTTTTTCCATGAAGATTCCCAGGTTCCTGTCGGCAATCATGTCCAGCAGAACTCCATAGACGTACTCAAAGTCACGCGGTTCATTTTTGTACTGGGTGGCAAAATATTTTGAACCCAGGAAATAAGGATCATTCTGGCGGAAGACCAGTTCCTCGCCATCAAAGAAGACGAAATCGACTCCATAGCCCTGGCTGATTTTGAGTGATGGCATCAGGTTTCCCAGTTCCATCAGAAAGGCGACACCACTACCGCCATCGTTGGCACCAATGAAGAGGCCCTGCGGGTTGTTTCGATCGCGATCTGGAAACGGCCTGGTGTCGTAGTGACAGGCCAGCAGTATTCGTTTTTTGGCTTCCGGATGCCAGCTGACAATCATGTTATTCATGCGGACCGGGTTACCGGTAATGGGGTGTGGTGCATCAAAGGACTGGAACTGGACTTTGGCTTTGAGTTCCCTGAAATGGTCCAGAATAAGTTTCTGCTGCGCTGCCATGCCGGGTGAACCACTCATGCGTGATTCGAGGCGACAAATTTTAGTCAGATATCCAAACGCGCGTTTAGCATCAAATTCGGGTCTGTTTTCAGGTTCAGCTGCGATGCTGCCATTCAGGGAAACCATTCCAGCCAGGATTAAAAAGGACAGATAAACCGTCGTTTGTTTCAGTCGCCACAACATAAGTACCCGTTTCATGATCTGAAAAAGAAGATCATCCACAAATAAACGATTGCTGTTACATAAACAGTAATTTGATCGACATGCAGACAAGAGCAATATATAAAACCGTGCGGATGAAGGCATCCCCTTTTTTCACAGCCAGATTGGATCCAATCCAGCCCCCAACCGACATACCAATCATCAGGATCAGTCCGGTCCCCCACCAGATCTGTCCTTGCCAGGCAAAGATTCCAATGGCTGCGACCGTATAAACGGCAACGATAAACACCTTGTGCATGTTAGTTCGTAATAAATCGATATTCATCACATTGTGAATAATGGCAATCAGAATGAAGCCGACACCTGCTTGAATAAATCCGCCATAAAACCCTGCCAGGATCATCAGCAGATAACCGGTAACTGGTATGCGATCGTTTGCAGTCTCACTCGCAGAATGGTTTTCACTGTCAGCGATATCGGAAGACGAATCGATAACTTTCGGTTCCGGTTTTTTCTTTTTGCGATTACCAAGTACCATTGTTACCAGGACTCCCAGCATGACAATTGCCAGAATTTTGTTAAACCAGGCATTGGTGAGTTTCGTGCCTAAAAAAGCTCCAATGACGGTTCCCGGCAATGCGCACAGAGCCAGAGTCAGACTGAGGCGGTAATCGGAGAAGCCTTTCTGTTTAAAGCCTGCGATGGCTGTCAGGTTCTGACCTAAAATCGCGATACGAACCGTACCATTCGTGACGGCACCGGGGATATCCAAGAATACCATGATCGGCATCAGGATCAGCGAGCCACCACCTGCCAGAACATTCAGTATGCCGGCAATACAGCCGATGCCCGCCAGTAAAAGATAATGCCACCAGACCAACGGTTTCTACTTTCTTTCAGAAATTGAGTTAGAAGCTCTGACAGTTCTCACGGTGTGGGAATCGAATTCGATTGAGGGACCAAAGGGCCCTGCTGCTTATATGTTTCGTCTCTTGTTCTCGTCTGTTCGTTTTCAGCACAGTATAGTAAACTTGAACAGAGACTAAAGTGTAAAGCTTTCCCCGAGAGAGTACCAAGAGAATGAAGTTCAATTTACAACAAACATTCACAATCTTTTTTCAAAAAAAGCGAATCCGGCTTCCACTGATTGCTGCGACACTTTTATTTCTGTTTTCCAGCTGTGGCTCTGACACCAAAGAACAAACAGGGGCAGGTACAGTGAGCGGGGGCTCGGTTGAGAAACCTTCGCTGAAAATTGCAGACTGGCGCTACGTCGAGCAGGTCGTGAGTAAAAGTCAGGGGAAAATTGTGGTGGTCGATCTGTGGTCGACCTCCTGTCCTCCCTGTCTGCGAGAATTTCCTGATCTTGTTGCTTTGCAGGACCAGAACCCGGTTGAGGTCGTCTGTATTTCCTTCAATTGTGATTACTTCGGAGGTAAGAATTATCCACCCGAGTATTATCGCGCGCCGGTCGAAAAATTTCTCACCGAACAGAAAGCCTACATGACCAACATCATCAATAATGTGCCCGCGGAGGAATTGTTTCCCACGCTGGATCTGGCATCAATGCCGGCGACTTATGTTTATGATCGGCAGGGGAAACTGGTGAAACGCTTCGATAACGAGCGTCGTGAATATGGTAAGGATGGATACACTTACAAGCGAGATGTGGTCCCCCTGGTGGAGGGTCTGCTGAGAACGGCTCCGCCTAAACAATGAGAGCAGCAATCATGCCTGAGAGCACAATTCCGTCCCAGGTCCCTGCTCCGCCGATGCTGATTGATGGGGAATCCAGTTTTTTGAAGTCATTCCAGTGAAACAGGTCAGCTCCAATCAGCGGACCTGAAATGCCGATCACAAAAGCGATGGGGGCATACAGTGCCTGATAATTCATATCGGCATTGCCCGTTAAAGGTCCGATGATCCCAAAACCAAGGATCGTCGCGATTACCGACACCAATGGCGGAATGAAGACAGGCATCGCGATACCCATTCCCGGTACCAGCCGCGAAGTACGATAACAGACTATCGTATTCAGGCAGATTCCCACGATGGTTACCAGGACTGGTGTCAGGCCTCCTCCAATAATAAAACGAGAGAGCCAGACCGCCAGCAGGACGGGAATCACGCAGCCCCCCAGATTGACGGCGATGACTGCTTCCTGTCGCATTCGTTGCATTCTCGGCATCAACTGCATACCCGCCAGGGATTCAAAGACAGGGACGTTTACTTCCCGGTCGAGTGGAAAGCGAGAGATGGGGAAGTTAATCAGCGAGCCAAAGATCATCCCAAACAGAACCAGGATGGCAGCCTGAGGACTGAGGTGCAGATTGCGTAAGGCGGTCTCAGCCAGATCGACGAAGATCAGAGGCAGCATACAGCCCATGAAAATCATCAGACTCAGAATCATGCAGCCTGAAACGGGAGGCGTCTGAAATTGCTGTGGTGGCTGGGTCGACACTGTCTCTCGTCTTTCTTTTCTGTTCCATGACCAGACCTGCTGGTTCGATACATTTAAACAGGGTCCGGTTTTATGAACCCTGTTGAGCCGGTATTTTAGCGGGCATTACCAATTCCTGCAGGTTTGAAGCGGGAATATTCGGAACAATTCCTACCTTCTCGCTGAATTCATACCGCGGAGAGAGCCGGGAAGGATGAAATTCCCCGAAGTCCCGCTACAATCAGGGTATGGCAGGAAACAGTTTTGGACAAGCGTTTCGGATTACAACAGCAGGCGAAAGCCACGGTCCGGGCAATGTAGTGATTATTGATGGCGTTCCCCCGGGAATTCCGATCAGCGTGGAAGATCTGCTGGTTGACCTCAATCGCCGCAAACCGGGACAAAGCAAGATTGTCACGCAGCGGAAAGAAGCAGATCACCCGGAAATCCTCTCCGGTGTATTTGAGGGCATCACCACCGGAACCAGCCTGGCGATTCTCATCCGCAATGAAGATCAACGCAGTAAAGACTACAGCGATATCAAAGACAAGTATCGCCCCGGTCATGCGGACTACACGTACGATGCTAAATACGGCTTCCGTGATTATCGCGGTGGTGGTCGTTCCAGTGCACGCGAAACGAATGTCCGTGTTGCCGCGGGAGTGGTCGCCAAGAAGATTCTGGATGCCGCATTCGGCGGACGAGTCATTGGTTATGTGACTCAAGTGGGGCATCTCAAAGCAGAAATCTCCGATCCAACGTCGATCACTTCGGAGCAGGTCGAAACTTATGCGGATGGCACGATGAACCCGGTCCGTTGCCCCGATCATGATCTGGCGCGCCAGATGTTTGACTTCATCGATTCGGTCCGAAAAGATGGGGATTCCATCGGCGGCGTTGCAGAAATTGCCGCCATCAATGTTCCTGCAGGACTGGGAGAGCCTGTATTCGACAAACTGAAAGCGGATATAGCCAAAGCCCTGTTCAGCATTCCCGCCGTTCTGGGCGTCGAATATGGTTCAGGGTTCGGCTGTGCGACCATGCGTGGCAGTGAGAACAACGATCACTTTGTTGCAGAGGAAAGTGACGACAGTGAATCACCTGTGATCGCGACAGCCACGAATCGTCATGGTGGCAGTCTGGGGGGAATCTCCACAGGGCAACCACTTGTCTTTCGTGCCGCCGTCAAGCCAACAAGCAGTCTGCTGATTGAACAACCGACGGTCACCAGCCAGGGAGAGGCAACCACGATTCGCACGAAAGGGCGGCATGATCCCTGTCTGCTGCCCCGCTTTGTTCCGATTGCGGAAGCAATGATTGCGATCACACTGGTGGACCACTGGCTCCGCTGGCGAGCTCAATGTGCGGCGGCTCCGGATCGTACTCACAACGTTTAAGAGAGAAATCCAACATGGCCTGGATACAAAAGCAGATTCGTCTGCCTGCGTTTCGACGTGGGTTTCATATTGTCACTCGAGAAGTGCTCAGTGAAATCCCCGAACTCTCAACAATCAAAGTCGGGCTGATGCATGTTTTTATTATGCATACTTCCGCTTCACTCTCGATCAATGAAAATGCGGACCCCGATGTCCCCGTCGATCTGGAGATGTCTTTCAATAAGATTGCACCGGAATCATTTCCTTACGTGCATACCTGTGAAGGCCCCGACGATATGCCTGCACATGTCAAAGCCTCTCTGCTCGGAAATTCTCTGACGATCCCGATCAGCGAAGGTCGTCTCTGTCTGGGGACCTGGCAGGGAATCTATCTATGCGAGCACCGCAATCATGGGGGGAGCCGCCGTCTGGTCGTAACGATTCAGGGTGAAACGTCCGAATAGATTCGACTCTGACGACCTTTACTTTCCCACGCAGTAAAGATGTTTGTCTGAGCGGATAAAGAGGTCTCCATCGCTGATGGCAGGTGATGCGCTGAAATCTTCATTGTCATCGGTCAGGCGATTCACAGAGATCTGTTCCAGTTGATCGCTGGCCTTGATGACATAGGTTTCACCGGAGCGGGATGTGAAATAAATCTTTCCGTCTGCAATGACCGGTGACGAATAATCGCTGCCTCGAAAGCCTCCGCCGCCACCTCGACCCCCGCGTCCACCAAAGCGGTTGCCGCCGGCTTCCTCATCCCGGTTATCCGAGGCGACGGAATCTCCTGATTCCAGCCGACCACGGAAGATCCGTTCTCCGTTTTTAGCGTCGATACAGTTGACGATACCGCGCGAGAAGAAATAAATTCGTCCCTGGTACAGCACCGGTGTTTCAATCCGGTTGGCATCTCGACCCGTCCAGAGGATGTTTGTTTTGGTAATGTCCCCTTTGCCCCCTGCTTTGACGGCAATCGATCCACCGTTACGACCTTCAATGCCGTAGACGATGCCGTTCTCTGCAATCACACTGGAGCAATAGGTGTCTGTGTCCATAGCCTGGCAGTACCAGCGTAGTTTGCCGTTTTCTGGATTCATGCCCCAGATTTCATAGGGGACACCCAGAACCAGATCGGTTTCACCATCATCCCCTTTAACCAGAACAGGAGTGCCCCAGGTTGCGTTAAAGCCCGTTGATTCCTGGCGCCAGACCTCTTTACCGGTCTTTTTATCGAGACCCACGAGGGCTTCACTTTCAGCCGAAGCGGTCACAATCAGCAGGTCCTTGTAAAGAATCGGGCTTGATGAAGAACCCCATCTGCGAGGATCCAGTTCATCTCCGACGATCGTCTGCCACAACTTGTTGCCATCCAGATCGTAGGCGACTGCTCCCGATTTACCAAAATAGGCGTAGACATTTTTGCCATCTGAAGTGGGGGTATGCGATGCATATCCATGCTCGGCGAACATGCCTGTGTAGACATCTTCGGGAAGTACCGGTTTCACCGTTTTGTCCCAGAGGATTTTCCCCGATTTTCGATCCAGGCAGACCAGGTGTCTGAGCAGATCTTTTTGATCTCCGGGATCATTGCGAGTCATCCCGTAGCCCGACCAGCAGGTGACAAAAACTTTATCACCTACAATGATCGGACTGGATGAACCATGTCCTGGCAGAGCCACTTTCCATTTGAGGTTCTGCTGAGGACTCCATCTGTCAGGCGTCGCCTGCTTTTCTTCTGAAACCCCTGAGCCATTTGGTCCACGAAAACGCATCCAGTCTGCCTGAACGCTTGAGGAAATTAACATCAACAAAGCGAAGACAGCGATTTTAAGCTGCATGGCATCTTCCCTGGAACTGGATACGTTAATGAACCAAACGGATTACAGCGGTTGTTGAGTCAGGACGCAGATTAGTTGTCAGATTCGGGACGCTTGGGGCGATCCCCATCTGATTCACGACCACCGCGGTCGCCACGATCTCTGCCACCTGATCGGTTGCGAGCGTTGAACTGTTCTGACATTTTCTTCAACTCGTCTTTATCGACTTCCTTGTCTTTGTTGGCATCAATTCGATCAAACAAAGACTGCATTCTTTCGGGGAGTTCTTCCTTGGTAAGTTTGCCGTCTTTATTTTTATCATTGGCCATCATGCGTTCAACAAAGTCGCCGCCACTATTTCCACGATCACCTTCACGACGACCGCCAAAACCACCGAATCCTCCCGGGCCACGACGATCACCGTCACGACGACCGAAGCCACCAAAATCGGGGCGCAGTTCATCTTCGGTCAGTTTTCCGTTTTTGTCTTTGTCCAGTTTCTGAAGTGCGACAGTCGCGTTTTCGATCTCTTCTTTAGAGAGCTCACCGTCTTTGTTGACATCGAGTGTAATGAAGATTGGCAGCATCAGCATGAAATTAGGACGTCCGCCTGGACCTCCTCTGCCATCACGGGGGCCACCTTCCCGGGGACCGCGGTCACGATCTCCACGTTGACGTCCTTCGGGATTATCGCCTCTGCCTGGACGATCTCCCCCTTCAGGAGGCTGTGCAGATACAAGTGTGGAGGCACTGATTGCAAACAAAGCAGCACCAACTGATAATAGACGTGACATACGCATTTGAGGGTCTCCAGAAATGTAATTTAGAAATGTTAAGTCTCTTGATCCAGTGGGTTTACAGCACTGGTAATCTGTCAAATTGAGATCAGGTTCAAGGTCGATTTTCCACCGATCAATATCCTTCAGGATGCATTGATATGTTTGTGGAAGTGACTGTGTACCTCGATCACATTTAAGCTACAAAAATCAAACCCGGGAGACGAGAAAATGTTTCGAAAAACTCAATAATCTCAAAGAATTTCTGCGAACATGAAAATCTGGTGTAGAGACAATTTGTCGCAAAAAAAACGCCTGCAGGTAAACTGCAGACGTTTTAAAATCTATCGGATGGAAAACTACGATCAAACTGATGTTATTTGAACGCGGTGACCCCGGGCATCGCGACGGGGGGGACCGGAATCGGACCCCAATCATAACTGGCAGGAGTGAGGTCTTCTTTTGAATTCATGGCTTCTTCCCAGGTAATCGATTTCCCGGTATAAGCAGCCATACGTCCCATGATCGCCAGCATGGTACTCTTTGTCATGTAATCGCCGTTATTGATTGGTTCACCTGAGCGAATGCTTGCGAAGAATTCGTCATGTTCGACCTGATACATGTTTTTACTTTTGTTTCGGAATTCCCAGGTCTTTTCACCTTTTGGATCATAGATGCGATGTTTAAAGACATCGACACGTCCCTTGGTACCAAAGACATGATCAGAGACATCGACGGCACAGCCATCCTGCTGACGGCAGCGGCTGAACCCTTTCACGCCATTGGGATATTCATAGACAATGGCAAAGTGGTCATAGATATTGCCATATTCTTTGCCAGTACGCGTCTGTCGGCCGCCGGTCCCACTACAGGCAAGCGGGGTCTGATCTTTCATCGTCCACGCCATTTTGTCCAGGCTGTGAACATGCTGTTCTGTATTGAAATCCCCGGAAAGCCAGGTGAAATACAGCCAGTTTCGCATCTGCCATTCCATGTCGCTCCATTCAGGCTGCCGCTCAAACATCCATAATCCACGGGTGTTGTAACTGCATTGAATGGCCATTACATCGCCGACCGCTCCCTCGTGAATCTGCTTGAACGTTTCCCGCATACCCTGGTGATATCGCCAGCAGAGTCCGGAGACAATCGAAAGATTTTTTTGTTTAGCCAGCTTGCAGGTTTCCAGAACGGAACGCACACCGGGGGCATCAACGGCAACCGGCTTCTCTGCGAAGACATGTTTACCCGCTTCAATCGCAGCCCGCAGCTGCATGGGACGGAAGTGAGGCGGGGTTGTCAGCAGCACGACGTCGACACAGTCGATCACTTTCTGATATGCATCAAAGCCGACAAATTTGTGATCGGCGTCGACCTGAACCTGTTCGGCGACCGGATTCTTTTTCAGGTTCTGGAAGCTCTTATCAAGGTGGTCATAAAAGGTATCCCCCATGGCAACCAGTTTGGCATTTGGATCTGCTGCCAGCGCCTGTGCGGCGGCCCCGGTTCCCCGTCCACCACAACCAACCAGACCGACACGAATTACATCACTGCTTCCGGCAAACAGACCGGTTTGCAGGGATGTCAGCTGAGAGGAATCAGCGAATGCGGCACTCGTAAAAGTAGAAGCAGCAGCAACTGCTGCAGTGCCGTTCTTGATAAATTCACGTCGCGTCGTTGTGGGGGAAGTCTGAGGTCGGTCGGTATTCATTGGATAATCCTGAATTAATTAGTTTCATTGAAAAACTGAATCCTCAGGATACCATACTCAGTCGACTGTTTTCGAGGCAAAAAGCAGATGTGGTAAGAGGTTTTTATAAGAGAGTTTGAACCTGTGAACAGGTTCATCGGCCATTAAATCTCAGTCATCAGTGCATCGATATGATCTCTACCGAAACGCTGCAGACTGGCAGCGCCCAGATTCACATAGTGTTGCCAGGTCGCTTTGAGACGTTCCTGCTGCTGTTCGGTGAGTACTTTGATCTGCCGGGCCGGGCAACCAGCCCAGAGCGTACCGGGGGGAACGTGGATGCCTTCCCGTACCAGAGCACCTGCTGCGATTAACGCACCTTTACCGATGACACATCGACTGAGGACTGTAGCACCGATGGCGATCATGGCGTCATCTTCCACGATCGAGCCGTGCACGATGGCAGCGTGTCCCAGTGTCACACGATCGCCGAGAATACAGGGGTGTTGATAATCGGTATGCAGGATCGATCCATCCTGCACGTTGGTCTCTTCTCCGACTTCGATATATTCCAGATCGCCGCGCAGTACACATTGATGCCAGACCGTACTGCGTGCTTTGAGGCGAACTCTACCCGTAACAATAGCGTCCGGTGTAACCCAGGCTGTTGGATCGATGATCGGTGAAGAATGGAGTGCCTGCCAGTCGCAATCCACTTCCGGATAGGGTAATTCGGGAGGGACGGGAATCTCCGCCTGCATGCGGGGCCAGTCGGGTGAAGCGGAATCATGATTCATCTGAAGGACCTTTTTCCTGTGGGTCTGAAATATTGGCTGGCTGAGTCAGGCTGCTGTTCGGGATTGTAGGTCGTTTCTTTTCCATCAGGAATAAACCGCCGATTGTCAGAGCGGTTCCACATAACAGCCACACAGTTAACTGCTCACCAAAACAGAGGACACCGGCAAACGCTGCCATTGCTGTCTGAGATGCGTTTAACAGGTTGACCCGGGTGACCGTCAGATATTTCATGGAGGCACCAATGGCGAAAAACGCGATGGCGTTCATGATACCGCCTACCAGCATAACCAGGTACTGCCAGGGGGTGGTGATCCAGAATATGGAGATTCCCAGTCGATAAACGGCAACACCTGTCAGGCAGATCAGTCCTGTTGTGCTGATCAATACGAGAGTGGCGGAGATAGATGTTTCACCGCGGACTGAACCGCGAATCACTGCGCCGCCTGCACCATACGAGCAGCCGGCAAAGCCTGCTACAAAAATCGTCAATGCCACAGTCGCCATTGCGTTGGAATGATGTTCCATATTTTCGAAAACGGATTCCTCAGCCTGATGGGCTCCCAGGCTGAGGATCACGATCGCCGCAGTGAGAATGAGCATGGATGCAAACATGCGCGGCGTGATCGCTTCCTCCAGAAAGATCCGTCCCAGCAAAGCTCCCGTGGTCAACAATGTGGCGAAGCAGAGGGGGACGGTAAAGGCCAGTCCTCCCAGACTGAGCGACCATTGAAACATGACGTTGCCGCCAAACTGCATCACCAGCCCGGTCAGAATCAAGGGGATGACCAGTCGTCGTGGAGGCAGTGCGGGAAGTCCCTGAGATCCGCGGTAGATAACCAGAGCCCAGCCCACAATGGTGGCAGGGACTGATTTTAAAGCAGAAATCCAGATGGCCCAGTCCGCATTGTTATCGACAGCCGCTTCGCGCAAAGAGATGTTGGCTGCCGTGTATGCCAGCGCCGATAACAGGCCGTAAATCGTTCCTTTTGCAATGGGAGAGAGGCCAGTAGTGTGTTCGCTGTCAGGGTTTTCGGGGAGAACTGGAACGTCCGATGAAGTCTCTTTAATAGTCTTCACCTTCTTGCTCCAGTTGCTGCAACTCGATGAGACGCGGATCGAGTTCTTCTACAATCGCATAGCGGCCATCCGACCAGCGAAAGAAGTCAACATCGCGGCACTTCTTGCTGCAGAATGGAAAGGGGGACTGATCGTCGTTCGCCTGGAGCGTGACGACTTTTCGACATATGGGACATGTTTGTGGTTGGATCATCGGATCCTCAGACAAAAAGTGGAGCGAATTCAGAGAGTCTTATCAGACCTGAAATGGCACGTTGGTCGAAATGGTCCGCACGCTCACGTGCTCGCCTGACATTGACCACCTGTCAATACAGGGGTGATGGACCAGGAGTTTGATTCTCTTATAGATCATTCCCGTGAAAATATCAAAGGTAATCAGGAATCGGAAGATCCACTCTTGCTGGAAGCACCTGAATCACTGCCGCTTTTTGAATCCGAACTGGATGATTGGGCTTTGGAATCAGCGGCAGCGTCTTTTTTGTAAGAGCTGCTCCGGTAATCAGTTTGGTAAAAGCCAGAACCTTTGAAAATGATTCCGCCACCGGCACCGATCACACGTTTCGCTTTCAGTTTTCCGCACTCGGGGCATTTCCTCAGGGGTTTTGCGGTAATCGACTGAAATTCTTCCCATTTATGACCACACTGGGAACATTCATAATCATAAGTTGGCATCGATAGAGACTCACAATTAAAAAGGCAATGAGAAGTAATTAACTTTGGGCAGGACCGGATGAAACAATGACTTTGGTGGGGCGTACCACTCGGTCATTGAGAATAAAACCCTGTTCCAGCTCATGAATGACTGTCATCGGTGGATGTTCATCAGAAGGCATCTGCTGCAGTGCTTCATGCAGATTCGGATCGAACGGTTTTCCCAGGGCATCGATGGCTGTCACATTATGCTTTGAGAAGACATCGACGATCTGTTTTACCACCATTTCGACGCCCTGTTTCAGGTCACCAACCTGGTCGGCACTTTCGGCAGCGTCAACGGCTCGTTTCAGATTATCCAGCGCCGGTAACAGATCCTGGATAAAGGGAGCCGCCGCATACTGGCGGACCTGTTCCATTTCTTTCTGGTAGCGTTTGCGGACATTATCCAGCTCGGCCTGAGAACGCAGAAAGCGATTCTGATTCTCATCTCGTTCAGAAATTGCGGTCTGCAACTGTTCTTCAACGGTTGGCGCTTCTTCTGCCACTTCATTCTCCTCAACCGGAATTTCTTCGGCCTGGTTTTGAATCTCTTCTGGTTGTTCCATGTCTGTCATGTTTCTGACCTGCTACGTTCTCTCAAACTGTTTTGATTATATAGAAACCAAATTGACGGACTCAAATTTCACACTCTCTAATCAGAGTGTGTGAAGTATTCCTTCAATTTGTCAAAAAACGAATTACGGTTCGGGCTGCGGTGGGATGAGACTTCCGCGTGCTCAATCTCTGCCAGTTCACGCAGCAGCTCTTCTTCCCGCTCTGAAATTTTCCTGGGGACATCAATTTGAACGACCACATGCAGGTCGCCGCGACGACCGCCGTGGACATTCGGCATGCCCAGACCTTTCAGGCGATACACTTCACCCGGCTGGGTTCCCGAACGCACTTTGAGTTCGTGCCGCCCTTCCAGTGTGGGAATTTCAATGGTTGCCCCCAGAACGGCCTGGGTATAAGTAATAGGAACGTGGCAACTGAGTTGTTCGTCGTGTCGCTTGAAGAGCGGATGCTCATCGACGCCCACGCTGACAAACAGATCGCCGCGGGGTCCGCCGTTATAGCCGGGATTCCCCTGACCTCTCAGGCAAAGCCGGGTTCCATTATCGACACCGGGAGGAACGTCAACTGTCAGTGAGCTTTCCAGATTGATCCGACCGTCACCCCGGCAGTCGCTACATTTTTCTTTAATTATCGTACCTCCGCCACGACAGCGGGGGCACGTGGTTTGTACGCGAAAAAATCCCTGGGACTGTACGACCTGACCGGCTCCGCCACAATAGTCACAGGTGTCAGGAGATGTCCCTGGTTTGGCTCCGGAACCGTTACAGGTTTCACACGGCTCTTGCCGCATGATTTGAATTTCCCGCTCGACGCCTGAGGCAGCTTCGAGCAGATCAATCTGAATGGTCGTCTGCAGACTCTCGCCCTGGCGGGGGTGATTCCCGCTGCGCTGGGAAGACCGGGAGCCAAAACCTCCAAACAAGTCTCCAAAAGCACTGAAGATGTCGGACACATCGTGGAACTGATGCGCGCCGCCTGCTCCGAAATCGGCGTGCCCATAGCGGTCGTAATGGGCGCGTTTTTTATCATCACCCAGAACTTCGAATGCTTCAGCGGCTTCTTTGAAACGTTTGACGGCTTCTTCATCCCCGGGGTTGCGATCCGGATGATTTGCCAGCGCCAGTTTCTTGTACGCTTTTTTGATTTCTACGGTGGTCACTTCGCGCGATACGCCGAGAATTTCATAATAATCGCGTTTCGATGCCATAAATCACAACTCGTCGTATATCTAAAAGTTTTGAACACCACCATGTCCGCTCTGGTGAAGTTCTCACAATTGTAGTTCTAATCAGAACCGAAAAAAACGGGCCACCATTTTACGGCGGCCCGTCTGTTATCTCAACGTTTCTCCTGAATTCCAGTTACTGGACTCAGTCGTTTTCAGAAACTATCGAACACTGCCTTCGACGTCAGCCAGCTTTTTACCTTCGGTGCTGTCACTGCGGGTGACGAGTACCTGGGTCGTCAGCATCAGGCTGGCGATTGAAGCAGCATTTTTCAGGGCGTTTTTCACGACCTTGGCCGGATCAATAATTCCTGCTTTGAACATGTCGACGTATTCGCCACTGTTGGCATTATAACCTTTGGAGCCGGTCAGCTGTTTGACTTCATCGGCAACAACGGCACCATCAGTTCCGCAGTTTTCTGCGATCTGACGAATTGGGCCTTCGAGAGCACGGGCAACAATATTGATACCGATTTTCTCGTCGTCGTTTTTGCCTTTGACTTTTTCAACGGCTTCAATGGATCGCAGCAGAGCAACGCCACCGCCGGGGAGAATGCCTTCTTCCACAGCAGCCCGAGTTGCATGCAGAGCGTCTTCCATACGGGCTTTGGTCTGCTTCATTTCTGCTTCAGTTGCTGCACCGACAGAAATGATGGCAACGCCACCAGTCAGTTTTGCCAGACGTTCCTGATACTTTTCACGATCGTATTCGCTGTCCGTTTTCTGCAGCTGTCCGCGGATCTGAGCGACCCGTGCCTGCAGAGCTTCAGTTTCGCCGGCACCTTCGATCAGGGTGCAGGAATCTTTGGTGATTTCAACCTGTTTGGCCTGACCCAGTTGAGCCAGTTCCACTGATTCCAGTTTGATTCCCAGATCTTCAGAAATAACGGTACCACCTGTCAGTACAGCGATGTCGGCCAGCATGGCTTTGCGACGATCACCGAAGCCAGGAGCTTTAACAGCAGCAATGTTGAGCACGCCACGAAGTTTGTTGACGACCAGTGCGGTCAGTGGTTCGCCTTCAACGTCTTCAGCAATAATCAACAGTGGTTTCCCTGTCTGCGAAACTTTTTCGAGCAGAGGTACCAGATCTCGCAGAGCGGAGATTTTGGATTCGTGAATCAGAATATAGCAGTCTTCCAGAATACATTTCATACCTTCTGTATCAGTCACGAAGTAAGGAGAAATGTAACCTTTGTCAAACTGCATCCCGTCAGCGAAAGAGAGAGTGGTTTCGTTACCCTTACCTTCTTCAACGGTGATCACGCCGTCACGGCCTACTTTTTCAACAGCATCGGCAATCAGGTTTCCGATGACGTTGTCATTGTTAGCAGAGATGGCACCAACCTGGGCAATTTCTGCTTTTTCAGTCACAGGTTTCGCCAGTGCTTCGATCGCAGCGACAGCAGCTTCGACTGCTTTGTCGATGCCACGACGAACGATCATGGGGTTGGCACCCAGCGACAGGCCACGCAGGCCTTCCTGATAGATAGAGCGGGCCAGAACGGTCGCAGTTGTAGTTCCATCACCGGCGATATCACTGGTTTTGGTAGCCACTTCGTTAACCAGTTTCGCTCCCATGTTTTCGAACGGGTCTTCGAGTTCTACTTCTTTACTGACTGTAACACCGTCTTTGGTCACCAAGGGGTTGCCAAAATTTTTATCGATGATCACGTTGCGCCCGGTAGGGCCCATGGTGATGGCTACAGCGTCGCTGATAGTTTGCACGCCTTTTTGCAGCTTGGTACGTGCGCGATCTTCAAACAATAGTTGCTTTGCCACGCTTATAAACTCCTCTGTTTAACAGGAACGAACTTTCGATCGGATTGCTCCGTTCTCCCCTGCGTGATTTGTGATTGATTAAGATACTCGAAGCAGACAGAGATAAGCTTGTGTGTTGCAATGCAGATCTCTGTCCTGGTTGTTCGATTCAGATACGTTCTTTACTTGATGATTTTAGCAAGAATGTCGCTTTCCCGCAGGATTTTCACGTCTTTGCCACTGACTTCGATGTCAGTTCCGCCGTATTTTCCGTAGAGAACTTCATCACCGACTTCAACGGCAACCGGACAACGTTCACCGCTTTCCAGCAGACGGCCAGGACCCACAGCGATTACAGTACCGCTCTGTGGTTTTTCCTGAGCTGTGTCAGGCAGAACAATCCCACCAGCAGTTTTTTCTTCTGCAACATTGGGTTCAATCACGATACGGTCATCAAGAGGATTCAGTTCCATTATGTTAACTCCCAAGTATTCCAATTAGTCTGGTTGTATGTGTGAATCCGGGAGCAGTTCCCGGAAGTAATTTGTCTTATGTCGTCATGAGCCGATGCAGGCCCTGTTGCCATCCTCTTTCATGAATTTGAGAAGAGGATGGCGATTGTGACTTAGAAGCCACCCATGCCGGGCATGCCGCCCATTCCAGGCATACCACCACCCATTCCGGGCATGCCGCCCATACCACCCATGTCGTGGTGGTCATCATGGTGGTGATCGTCTTCTTCGTCCTTGGGTTCTTCGACAACAATGGAATCAGTTGTCATCAGCAGGCAGGCAACACTGGCACCGTTCTGCAGTGTGGAGCGAACCACTTTAGCAGGATCGACAACACCGAAATCAAACATGTCGCCATAACGATCATTCAGAGCATCATAACCGTATGAGCTGCTTTTGTCTTTTTTGACACGGTTTGCAACCACAGAGCCATCCTGTCCTGCGTTTTCTGCAATCGCTCGCAGAGGCATTTCCAGAACTTTCTGAACCAGTGCGACACCCAGTGCCTGATCGCCAGACAGTTTGAGGCTGTCGAGTGCTTTGCTGGATCGCAGCAGAGCAATTCCACCACCGGGAACAATACCTTCTTCGATGGCAGCACGCGTTGCGGCGAGAGCATCGTCGATCAGGTCTTTGCGTTCCTTCATTTCGGTTTCGGTAGCAGCACCTACATTGATCTGAGCCACTCCCCCTGCCAGTTTGGCCAGGCGTTCCTGAAGTTTTTCGCGATCATATTCGCTGTCGGTGACTTCGATTTCAGCTCGGATCTGATCAGCACGACCGCTGACAGCAGCTTTGTTTCCGCCGCCGCTGACAATCGTAGTGTTGTCAGAGCTGATATGGATCTTCTTGGCCTGGCCAAGATCCTTCAGTTCAACAGCTTCCAGCTTGATGCCCAGATCTTTGAAAATTGCTTTACCGCCTGTCAGCACGGCGATGTCTTCCAGCATCGCTTTGCGACGGTCGCCATATCCGGGAGCTTTCACGGCACAAACTTTGAGGATGCCGCGTAATTTATTGACAACCAGAGTTGCCAGTGCTTCACCTTCAATATCTTCTGCAATGATCAGCAGTGGAGAGCCATCTTTGGAAACCTGTTCCAGCAGTGGTACCAGAGCCTGGGCTGAACTGATCTTTTCTTCGTAGATCAGAATGTGAGCCCGTTCCATATCACATACCTGGTTATCTTCATCGGTAACAAAGTGAGGTGACAGGAAACCGCGTTCGAACTGCATCCCTTCGACCAGGTCGACTTCGGTTGAGACGCCACGTCCTTCTTCGACAGTGATCACGCCATCAGCGCCCACTTTTAACAGGGCGTCTGCCAGAATTTTTCCGATTTCCGGATCATTGTTTCCGGCAATCGTAGCCACGGTTTCAATGGCTTTTTTGTCTTTGCCTTTGACTTCCTTGGAGATCTTTCCGATCTGCTCGACGACTGCTTCAACGGCTTGCTGAACACCACGGCTCAATGCCATTGGATCAGCACCTGAAGCGATGTACTTCAGACCTTCACGGAAAATGGCTTCTGCCAGAACCGTTGCAGTGGTGGTTCCGTCGCCGGCAACATCATTTGTTTTTGAAGCTGCTTCTTTTACCAGCTGGACTCCCATGTTCTCGAAGGGATCTTCCAGTTCGATGTCTTCTGCTACGGTGACACCGTCCTTAGTTACTTTTGGTGTTCCCCAGCCTTTGTCCAAGACAGCATTTCGCCCTCGCGGCCCAAGCGTACTGCTTACAGCTCGCGACAATTTGGCGACTCCTGCCAATAAACTCTTCCTGGCCTCTTCGTCAAAGCTTAAAAGTTTTGCCACAGTCTCTCCTCAACCAGCAATAATGGCCAATAATATTTGCCCATGACCACGATGATCTCTCACGCAGATGACAGATTGACTTGCATGCACTCTCTGTCACGTGAGTACGTTTAGGTGTAATACAACAAAGTTGGCAGGGATTTGTCTGGACCCTGACCACGCCGGTGGATAAATGCAATCATCATGCCAATCAGATTTAGGAGTCGTAAGATACTTTATTGCAAGGGATTGCAATAACAGTGTGTTTCGAGATTCGCAGTCTGACTGCCAAGTTGGCAGCGAGCGGGGTGTCGCTGAAGCCAGATGATCAAGAGGCCGCAGGTTGATTCTGGAATCATGAGATCCGCTCATAAGTGTCCAATGAAAATGGGCGGATTCAGATTGCGGAAGAAAAATGCAGTCGATCTGCTTAAACAGAAGGCAGGATCGCTGAATCATGCCTGATTAACCTGCATTGAAAATGTTACAAAATGTTAAAACCAACAAATATGAATTTATTGTGATAGTTTTTAAGTGACTGTTAACAAACACGATAAGTGCATTGAACCTCTCCCGGAATATGATTGAGGCACACTGTTTGCATTAAGTCCAACCACCAAAGAAAGTGCTCAAATTATTGATTGGTATTTAGGGGCCTTAATCAGGATAACGATTGTCAAAACCGTAGAAGAAACAACGACTGATTAGACTCCGGGAAAGGTTTGCGACAAAATGAATTGGAAACATGCGCTCACAGGCTTAACGGCAAGCCTTGTCGTAGTATTAGCGTTCTCTCAACCCACTTTGGCTTTTGATGAAGCTGAACCGACAGAAAAGCCCGCAGCAGAAGCGACGGCGGAGACACAGGCTCCTGCTGAGGAAGCTCCCGCTGAGGAAGCTCCCGCTGAAGAAGCCCCCCCACTTTCATTATCTGAAGTTTACTACGCTCTTGATAACAGCATGCTGTTGTTGTGTGCTGTTCTGGTTCTGTTCATGCAGGCCGGTTTCGCAATGGTTGAGTCAGGATTTAACTCTTCCAAGAACACGATCAATATTCTCTTTAAGAACTTAATGGATGTCTGTGTTGGCGTGCTGATTTATTTCGCCGTCGGCTACGGACTGATGTATCCTGGTGATGCAGGAAACGGCTACTTTGGATACGCAGGATTTGGAATCGGTGATGCCGGTGAAGCAGGTCCAGGCGTACTTCACCCACAGGTTGACTTCCTGTTCCAGGTCGCGTTTGCTGCTACCGCTGCTACTATCGTCTCCGGTGCTGTCGCCGGTCGTCTGAAATTCAGCTCTTACCTGATTTACAGTATCATTCTGACCGGGATTATTTATCCAATCAGCGGTTACTGGAAATGGGGCGGTGGCTGGTTGGATGCCAAAGGTTTCTATGACTTTGCTGGTTCAATTGTTGTACACGCTGTTGGTGGATTTGCCGGTCTGGCTGGTGCTCTGGTTCTGGGACCCCGTATCGGTCGCTTCAAAGACGGCAAGTCAGTTCCAATTCCAGGACACAATATTGCACAGGCAACACTGGGTGTATTCATCCTGTGGGTCGGCTGGTATGGATTCAACCCTGGTAGTCAGCTGGCATTCGCCGGAACAGACAATACTAACGCTGTGATGTTAATTGCAACGAATACAACTCTGGCTGCTGCAGCCGGTGGTGTAGGAGCCATGATCCTTGGCTGGATCATGTACGGTAAGCCTGATATTTCCATGGCTCTGAACGGTGTTCTGGCTGGTCTGGTTGGTATTACTGCTAACTGTGACAGTGTGACCAACATCGAAGCTCTGATCATCGGAGTCGTCGCTGGTCTGCTGGTTGTCTTCGGCATCCTGGCACTGGAAAAACTGAAAATCGACGATCCTGTTGGTGCTTTCCCTGTCCACGGCTTGTGTGGTGTCTGGGGTGGAGTAGCCACTGGTATCTTTGGAGACTATGACCTGGGTGTTCAGATTCTGGGATCTGTTGTTATCCCTGTTTACGCCTTTGTCACCATGTTCATTCTCTTCACGATCCTGAAAGTGATCGGACAACTGAGAGTATCGGAAGAAGATGAGTTGAAAGGTCTGGACCTGTCTGAGCACGGAATGCAAGCATACCACTAGGACAGACTGCTGAAACACTGGTACTTTGCAGGAGGTACCATTAAGTGTGACTGACTGATGGCTTGAGAAATGATTTCTCTCGCCATCAGTTTTTTTATGCGCACTCCTGAGAACATCGGATCGAGTTAAAGAGACCTGCAAACCTCGCACTCCGTAAGATTTCTCAGGAATTCCTTGTGTACCCGGCTCTGCTTACTTAATGTAACAGGATGTAAGCATTCAAGTATCTTGCTTTGGAGTTTGTGTTCGCCTCAAGGAGTTTCAAATGGCTAAGTATGTATTAGCGCTGGATCAGGGAACGACATCCAGCCGCTCGATCCTGTTTAATCATCAGGGAAGAATTGAGGTGACTGCTCAACAGGAATTTGAACAGATCTTTCCCTCGCCCGGCCTGGTCGAACATGATCCTGACGCGATCTGGGAATCGCAGCTGTCAACCGCTCAAAAAGTAATAGAGCAGTCTGGTGCCAGCCATTCGGAGATCGCTGCCATCGGTATTACGAATCAGCGTGAGACGATCGTGATCTGGGATCGTGATACAGGTAAACCGGTTTCCAATGCGATCGTCTGGCAGAGCCGCTTGACCGCAGAACGCTGTGATCAGCTGAAAGCGGAAGGATACGAAAAACTGTTCCGTGAGAAAACGGGACTGGTCCTCGATGCTTATTTCTCAGGTACTAAAATTGAATATCTGTTGAACGAGATTGAAGGGCTCAGGGAGAAAGCTGCGAAGGGTGAAGTGCTGTTCGGTACAATCGACTCTTTTATCATCTGGCGACTGACAGGGGGCAAAGTCCATGTCACCGATCCCACCAATGCTTGTCGAACTCTGTTGTACAACATCCATACGCACGAATGGGACGATGAACTGCTGAAGATATTCGATATACCACGGGCAATGCTGCCGGAGGTGAAAAGTTCCAGTGAAGTCTATGGAGAAACATCGCCCGAACTGTTCGGCGCACCGATCAAAATAGCGGGAATTGCCGGCGATCAGCAGGCAGCAACATTCGGACAGGGCTGCTTTGAAACAGGCTCTGCCAAGAATACATATGGGACCGGCTGTTTCATGCTGATGAATACGGGCGACAAGCCTGTTCCCTCTACCACGGGGCTGTTGACGACGATTGGCTGGAGTATCAATGGGAAAGTTACTTACTGTCTGGAAGGATCTGTGTTTATTGCCGGCGCTGCGATTCAGTGGCTCCGTGATGGTTTGCAGATCATTAAATCAGCCGAAGAAGTAGAAAGTCTGGCCGCGCAGGTAGAAGATTCAGGAGACGTATTCTTTGTGCCTGCGTTCGTTGGTCTGGGAGCGCCTTACTGGAATCAGAATGCGCGGGGAACTTTAATCGGTTTAACGCGCGGCTCTACGAAAGCACATGTAGCGCGAGCCGTTCTGGAATCGCTGGCTTATCAAAGTTGTGATGTCCTGCATGCAATGGAGCAGGATTCCGGAATCAAGCTGAAAAACCTCAAAGTAGATGGAGGCGCAGCTGCCAATCAGCTGTTGATGCAGTTCCAGGCAGATATGCTGGATGTGCCCGCGCAACGACCAGTTGTGCATGAGACGACGGCATTGGGGGCCGCCTATCTGGCAGGGCTCGCAGTCGGCTTCTGGCATGATCAGAAGGAAGTGACTCAGAACTGGGCTCTGGATGTTGAATTTCAGCCTGCGATGGAATCCGAGCGGCGAACGCATCTGTATCAACGCTGGAAAAAGGCCATCGAACGTTCTAAAGACTGGGCCTGATCTGTCAGAGGACAATCGCCGGCTCAGGTATTACTGGTGGGAAGCCGCAGCAGATTCTGATCCGTTCCAATAATTAACAGGATGTCTGATTCCTTGATCTGGTAATCCGGGTGAGGAACACAGTCGGTCGTGTATAATTTTCCTGTTTTCTGTTCCACTTCAGGCGAATTCCGTTTGCGAATTGCGACGACATTCACTGAGTAGGTCGAACGCAGAGAAAGCTCCGTCAGGTTTTTCCCAATGAATTCTTTCGGTGTGATCAGCTCGATCATCGTGTAGCCATCGCCTACCTGGATATAATCTTCCAGGTGAGGATTTGCCAGCAGGCGTGCGAGGTGTGCACCCGCCTGTACTTCGGGTTGAATGACATCGGTTGCACCGACCTGGGTAAAAATTTCCGCGTGGAACTTGGTCTGTGCGCGACAGATAATTTTAGGGACACCCAGTTTTTTGAGAATGACTGTTGTCAATAGAGCCGCTTCAAAGTTTTCGCCGATGGAGATCACACAGGCATCCACCTTGTCGATATCCTGACTTTTCAATGCCAACTCGTCCGTCGCATTCAGGCGGACTGCAATGGCAACATCATCTTTGACTTCGTTGACCAGCTTGTCGGAATTGTCGATGGCAATGACTTCTACTCGACTGGCACCCAGGCGTTTTGCCAGTTCCGTTCCGAATCGTCCTAAACCGATGACGGCTACTTTTATCACTGGATCATTACTCCCTTGGGGATGAAATTTGAATTAGCTTTATGAATCTCTATTTTAACGGTTGTTGTCACAGGGATTAACCCAGGTTCACACTTTCTTCCGGGTAGCGATACCGATAGGAAGGGCCACGGTTCGATAATGCGATCAGAGCCGTCAGTGGCCCGACCCTTCCAATCAACATGGTAAAAATAATCACCCAGTGTGAGGGGGTTGTCAATTCTGCAGTAATCCCAGTCGAAACGCCGACGGTTGCAAAAGCACTGGTCGTTTCAAACAGGTGATCCAGAAAGATGTCCTCTCGATTTTCAAATAATACGACCAGCAGCGTGGATGTCATTAGCACCAGAATTCCCAGTGAGATGATCGTTAATGATCTGTGAATCAGTGTTGGCGGTATGGTTCTCCCCATGATTTCGACACGGTCCCTGCCTTTGAGCAGAGCCCAGACTGACAGAATCGATAGTGCGAATACAGTCGTTTTGACTCCGCCACCTGTGGAACCGGGTGAGGCGCCTACAAACATCAGCAGTACAGAGAACAGTTTCGACTGAGGTTGAAATTCACCCAGGTCGACTGTATTAAATCCGGCAGTTCTCATTGTTACCGACTGAAACCAGGCTTGATTCAAACGCTCCCAGAAAGGAATCTCATGGTTTCCATGGACCGATTCTAGAAGGTAAATACCAATGGTTCCCCCCAGGAGCAGAAAGAGGGTTGTGAAGAAAACCAGACGTGATGAAATAGTCAGCCTGACTTTCTGAGTCGGGTGGTGAAACAGGGGTTTGCGTACTCTCATATTGGAGAAATGAGTAATGCCGTACAACATGAAATTATAGTTCACGGCAAAGCCAAGTCCGCCAATGATGATTAACGTCGGCATCACAGCCCAGACCTGCCAGTGGTGACCCATACCAAGCAGGTTGTCATCCATCAGACTGAAGCCTGCATTGCAGTAGGCGCTGATCGAGTGAAACAGGCTGTGAAAGATACGATCTCCCCAGGAGAGTTCCGGCCATAACCCTGAAATGCAGACAGCTCCCGTCAATTCGGTAAAGATCGTAATTCCCAGGATCGCCATCAGCAGTCGTCTGACATCGCCACGCTGGTGAGATTCGAGCATTTCACCGAAGGTGACACTCTCGCGAATCTGCATCGACCGACCGAATGCCGCCGCAAAGAAGGCACCAAACGTCAGGATTCCCAGTCCACCAATCTGAAACAGAAACATGATGATGGTTTGGCCTGTTCTGCTCCAGTAGGTGCCTGTGGGAACAATGATCAACCCGGTCACACAGCTGGCGCTGGTCGAGGTAAACAGAGCAGTCAGAAATGGCGCACCCTCTGTGTTGACGGTGGTGGGGTCCTGAACTCGGGCTGAGGGAAACATCAGCAGAATCGTACCGACTGAAATCAGTACCAGAAATGACGAGACCACAATCAGAGCCGGATTCCAGCCACGCGAAGAGACACGCCGTATCAGGAGTATGGATTCATAAAGACTTCTCAGGATGATACAGAATTCAGAGGCTCCCAGGATCAGGACCAGGCGATCAGGAGCAGAGTCCGGGAGCAGGTCCTGAAAAATGACAATCAGCACCACACTACCAACCCAGAGAGATGACAGAAAGACATTAATAGAGTGCCTACGAAGAAATTCTTTGCGGGAGAGATGCCAGTAATAGCGAACCCCCAGGCTGAATGTGAAGTACAACATCACCGCGAAGATGATCACCCCTAATTCCCAATGGACGATAGTGGTAATCTTCAGCAGGCCATGTAGAATAACAGTGGCAATCACCGCGACAATCAATGCAATGATTTCATAACGGCGCAGCAGTTTACACCGTTTGGGATGATGTGTCTCGAACTGAATCCGGCTGGGAAGGTGCGACAACGTCATAAGAATATTAGCTGCAATAAATAAGAATTTATGAAGACTCGTACAGATTCTATTCGCTTAATAATACAATTGAAACAGTGAGATTATGGTACGCGATTTTATTTCCGAAAGTTTGGCCCATGATCCGATTCACGGGTATATTCCGTTTACATCTAAAACGGGTATACCCGACGAAGAATCCTCAGAACAGGATATTATCGATCATCCCTGGGTGCAGCGATTAAGGCACATTCATCAGCTACAGACAGCGTGGTGGGTTTTCCCGTCTGCAGAACACATGCGGTTTCAACATGTGCTTGGGGCAATGCATCTGGCGTCGGTCGCCATTCATGCCTGGTATGATTCACTCAATAGTGCCTGTCGCAATGTCCCTTCTCTGCCCTATGTGGAGAGCCTGGTACGTCTGGCGGCACTGCTGCATGATGTCGGCCATGGACCATTTGGTCATTTCTTTGATGATCATTATCTCGATCAGTTTGGATTAACTCATGAAGATATCGGGGCCCATATTATCGAGCATGAACTGGGGGATCTGATTCGCGGGATTCGCAGAAATCCCAATGGGCGGCTCAACCCGCTGGAAGAACTGGATCCGAAACAGGTGGGCTGGCTGATCCGTCGCCCCTCTGGAGATCGACAGAGTGAAGAGGGGAACCCGGACTGGCTTTGCAAACTACGTGCCATGTTCAGCGGGATTTATACCGTGGACAATATGGATTTCGTCCTGCGTGATGCGTATATGTCAGGGTATAATATTCGTGCGGTCGATGTCTCCCGGCTAATCCATTACAGCTTCTTTACAGCCGAAGGTTTAACCATTCACGGGCGCGGATTACAGGCGCTTGTGAATTTTATCGAAACCCGGGCGAATCTGTTTCGTACGATCTATTATCACCGAACCGTTCGCGCACTGGATCTGGCGCTGGAAGAAATCTTTGCGGAAACCATGCAGCACCTGTTTCACGGGAATCCGCTGGAGCATCTGGACGAGTATCTGGGGTTCACGGAATCCTCGTTTCTGGTTGATGTAGGCCGTTTTAAAAAGAGTTCAGACCCGGCGGTTCAAGATCTGGGAGAACGCTGGCAGGGGATTCTTTCACGGAATGTTGAGTGGAAAATGGCCTGCGAACGATCAATCAATTTTCATTCAGGCACCTCTGTCCATACTTCGATTTTTTCTGAACCGGAACTCGTGGAAAAGCGGGTTCGTGCCAAACTGCCCGCGAAATTGAAACAGATTCCTCTGCGCATCGATGTTGCCAGGCACTATCATCGTCCCAGTGGCCGACTGCCCGCGGGAGGTCAGAACTTCCTGCTGGACCAGGGGACAGAAAAGACTCAGGAACTGCACGACGATGAGTTGTTTCGTGCACTCCCGGTCAGTTTTCTGATCTTCCGTATTTATACTCGAGACCATCTGCACGATTTTGAGATGACCAATGCGCTCAATGCGGCTTTGGGTGAAGTCTCCGATTCCAAAACCAATATGTAGTTCTGGGTTAAAGACTGAATCTCTCACCGAATATAGTGACAGTCTTGACTGTGAACTCCTGTGAATCATTACGATCCGTTGATGATGGTCTCACCTGAAATAGTTTGGAAAATCTTGAGCTGTTTTCGGCGATTTTTTGCCCAAAGGGGTAAGACAGAGGTCCTGTTGTGTCGGTCGTGTCGACTAAGAGAATTCCATCACACTGGATTCGGGGTCGTGTCGATATCTACAACATGATAGATTTCGAACAGGAACAGATGCTGGAAAATCCCGAGTGGTGTCTCGTTTTGAGTCACTACAGTCAAATGCAGGTCCAGACAAAGGAGCAGGATCCGGAGTCAGATGGCTGGATCATTCGCCAGAATGAGGTCGAGGGGGTTGTTGCCGAACATCTGCCTCGCATTCATGGCAAGTTGATCGCCTTTGATCTGCTCAAGTTCCAGATTGCCAGCCGAGATTCCGGGGTCTTCTATAAAGTCACGAATGCCGGGAATAAAATGCTCCCGAAGCTGGAGAAAAAGCTCCGTAAACTGCTCGCGACCCAGACCGCTGAGCAGGAAGAGCCTGTCGAACAGGACTATGCCAGATCTGCCTGATCTCCTGGGAATGGAATCGCTCTTTTGATTCCCCAATGTGGATCCGGTTCTATTACTTCTGAACCGAATTGCTCTCTGAATTCAACCGGGAAATAAAAAAACGGCCCGATTGCTTAAAGCAATGGGGCCGTCTGAATTCATGTTTGCTCCGCAAGGAGCTCATTCCGCATTAGGCTTTCTTAGGAGCTGGTGCGGGAGCTTTCTTTGGAGGAGCTGGTGCTTCTTCTACTTTAGGCTTTGCTGGTGTAGCAGGAGCACAGCTTGAGCAAGGAGCTGGAGCACAAGCAGGAGCTGGTGCACAGCAGGTTGGAGCTGGTGCACAGCACTTTACAGGAGCTGGTGCACAGCATTTAGCTGGCTTGCAGCAACGAACGCGTACTGGTTTGCAGCAACGTTCTTTTTTGGGCTTGCAGCAACGAACTTTAACTGGCTTGCAGCATTTTACTCGTTCTGGTTTGCAGCAACGGTTACGGAAACCGAAAGCTTCAGCGTCAGAAACGCTGAAAGAAGCAGCGATCATTGTCAGAACAGCGACCAAAGAAAGTGTGACAGTTTTTCGAATCATGGTGTACTCCTCAGATTCAATAATTAAAGTGGTTCCACTTCGCTGAAAGATGAGTCACTACTTCACCCCCCGGCGATGTCCCCAAGCCTACGCACTTGGGGAAAACAGGTCTGTTTTTCTGGTTTGGTAAGATTTGCCGGTTACAGCAAATACGCTGATTACAATACCAGAACGAAATACGATGTCAAAGTAAAGACAACACTAAAAATAAAGTTTCTCTAAAAATCCTTTATTTCCTGAAGTCTCAAATAGTGCCTGTTTTTACTTGATTTTCAAGCAGTTATGACTACTCCTTGTTCGCCAGACCTGAGGACTCTGACTGAAGCATAGGTCATATTTTCGAGCCTTGATAAAATTTACCAATTGTTCTTCAAAACGCAGGGTGTACAGGTCTTTCAAGGTCCTCTTTCCGCTAATTTCCTTGCAACCCATATCCGCGAGTAGTAAAAACAGTCATTCGATTTCTCTGAGTCATGTTTCCGAAAATCAACCATCATTGGCGGGGCAGGAATTGCTCGTCTTTACTCCGTTTGTAGAGAACCATTCTGCCGGATGAATTCTGACCACACCTTGTATATGAGTAGATCACATTGTGAATATACCTTCTCCAGATTCCCCACCCCGTCAATCCGAATCTCAGCGAATCTGGAAGTGTGCTTCTGAAACACTGGTCTTTGGTCAGTTACCGTTGTTGATGGGTATTCTGAATGTCACTCCAGACAGTTTCTCTGATGGAGGTGAAGCCACTGAAGTTGAGTCTGCCGTCCAAAAAGGGTTGCAACTGGTAGAAGACGGGGCAGACATCCTGGATATCGGGGGAGAATCCACCAGGCCCGGTGCCGACCCTGTTCCTCTGGAAGAAGAGCTGCGCCGGGTTGTCCCTGTCATAGAAGCACTTTCGGCTCGAACGACAGCACCCATTTCGATTGATACCACCAAAGCAGAAGTCGCACGACAGGCGCTGCAGGCGGGCGCTGTGATTATCAATGACATTTCCGGGTTGACCTTTGATCCTGCGATGATTCCTCTGGCTGCCGAATCAAAGGCGGGGGTGATTTGTATGCACATCCAGGGGACGCCGCAAACGATGCAGGACAATCCGGAATACGAAGACGTCGTCTCTGATCTGAAAAGCTGGTTTCAGCTGCGGATTCAGGCACTTCTGGATGCGGGCGTGGAACCGGAGCGAATTGTCCTCGATCCCGGCGTCGGTTTCGGCAAGACGGCAGACCATAACCTGCAGATTCTTTCGCAGATTTCTGCTTTTCATTCGCTCGGATTTCCCGTGCTGATCGGTCATTCCCGCAAGCGTTTTTTATCAAAACTGCTCGGTCGCTCGCTCGAAGAACGACTGGCTGGTACCATCGGAGTTTCCGTGGCCCTGGCACAACAGGGGGTCGAAATCTTAAGGCTGCACGATATTGCCGCCAACCGGGATGCCATTGCTGCCTGGCAGGCAGTGACTTCCCCAAGCACAACCTAGACTGTGTCTAGTTTTACTGCAGCGTCTCCAATGCCATTTGGGACGAGTATATTAGATTGAATGACGCTATGGTTAAATGTGATTCGCTCTAATTCCATCAGAACAAAATAATATAAGGAATCGATATGAATCTGAATCTCTTCGCGCGGTCTTTGACCCTGGTGCTGATGACCCTGCTTTCCATTAATGGCTTCGCTGCTGAAAAAACAGAGCACAATTTTGATCGCTGGGAAAAGTCGATCTCTCAGTTTGAAAAGCAGGATCAGGAACAGGGAGTCAAAACAGGGGGCATCCTGTTTGTCGGCAGTTCCAGCATCCGGATGTGGGATCTCGATAAATACTTCCCCGATCAGCCTGTACTCAATCGTGGTTTTGGCGGCTCAGAAATTGTTGATTCCACCCACTTTGCCGATCGGATTATCATCAAACATCAACCAAAGCTGATCTTCCTGTACGCCGGCGATAACGATCTGGCCCGCAAGAAAACAGCGGAAGAAGTCTCAAACGATTTCAAAGAGTTTGTCGCCAAAGTGCATAAAAGCCTGCCGGAAACCCGGATCGTCTTCATCGCCATTAAACCCAGTCTCAGTCGCTGGAAACTGGCGGATACCATTCAAAAGGCCAACAAACTCATCGCTGCTCAGTGTGCAAAAGATGATCTGCTCGAATTCGCAGACGTCTGGGAACCGATGCTGGGTGAAGACGGAAAACCGCGGCCGGAACTCTTCAAATCCGATGGTCTGCACATGGAACACGCCGGTTATCTGATCTGGAAAAAAGCCGTTCAGCCTTACATGGACCAGAAATAACCGATCCCTTTCACAGCAGCCTGCAGGTCAGATGGTTCTGACTTGCAGGTCATGCGATTCGACAAACTCATCCAGTTCCCCGCGTGTGAAGATTCCCGCTGTCGCGCCGGTTGCCCGGACACAGCTGTGTCCCAGAGCAGATCCAAATTTCAGGCAGTCTTCCGGGCTGGCACCTTCGAGTAACCCGTGAATGAAGCCCGCGACAAACGCATCGCCGCTCCCTGTTCCATCGACCAGGTTGACCGGGTAAATATCAGATTGAATCGTCCGTTCGGCATTCATCAGAATACTCCCCGTGCCGCCACAGGTGATGATCACGTTTTTGGCTCCCGCTTCGTGGAATGCACGTGCCTGTTCCAGCGGGTCCGTTTTACCTGTGATTAACTCACCCTCGTCATTATTAGGCAGGAAATAATCACTTAATGGTAACACCGGTTTCAGCATGCTCCAGTAGTCCGCCGGTTTGGGAGTCACCACATCCAGAACAGTCGTCACGCCTGCCTCCTTCGCCAGACGAAACATTTCCGCGACGTTTTCCGGCGACAGTTCTTCTGACAGACAGTAACCCCCCAGGTACAGAATGCGGCTCGATTCAATCTGCTCCGGTGTGACCGTTTCGCCTGTAAACAGGGCATTCGCTGCGACAGAGTGAATGAAGCGGCGATCTTCCCCCTGCACATTAATCACAAAGGAACCGCTGGTCGGCAACTGGTCTGACTTCATCAGGTAGTCGCAGTGCACACCCGCTTGAATCAGGCTCTCTTCCACATAACGCCCGAAAACATCCTGACCGACAATTCCCGCGATCGCGGCCTGCCTGTCGAGTCGAGCCAGATCTGTAGCTACATTCGAGGCACAGCCGCCAATCGTCAGTTCCATCTGATCAGTCAGCACCAGTTCTCCCGGTCGGGGCAGATGATCAATGGCTTTACACACATGGTCTGCAACAATGATGCCCGCACACAAACAGTCAAACCTGGGAGACGACATTCGATAACCTTTTTTCTCGATACAGTCAGATATTTCACGAACTGATTATTATGCGAGAGTGCAGGTAGAGATCAACACCTAACTGGAATGTAGATGCACAGATTTTAAGTTCTGCCCCGGGTCAGCTGCCTGGGTGGGAAGCACGGTCTGAGTTTCCGGATCGTCCGGGCTGTCGGTCGGTTTCTGCTTTCTGAAATGCATCAATAGCCTGAGCATGATCGGGTATGTCATCAGCGAGAAAAAGGTAGCGACAATCAGCGATCCAATAATCAGCGGAGAGCCCACTTCCAGCAGCAGCTGCTTCACCGTTTCCCACCAGCCACTGAATCCCTCAAATTCCAGGATCCTCGCGAAATCTTTCTGGGTCAGCGAACCGCCTACATAGTAGGTTCCAATTTTATAGTCGAACCAGTAGATCGGCACGATCGTCAGTGGATTCGAAATGTAGACGGTGATCAGGGAAGCGACCTGGTTGAACTTAAAGAATGGGCGGGTCAGAAAAGCCACGCAGACGACCATCAGCATTTGGATCCCAACCGTAGGCGTCAGCGCAATGAACATCCCGATGGCTGTTCCCAAAGCAATCGAATGGGCACTGTCGTCCAGCATTAATATCGAACGCAGCAGCATTCGAGGGCTGTATTTCCAGGCTGGTTTCTGTGAAGACATATCGCTATTTCAACAGGTTTTATCGATGAGACTTTTCCAGTCGGTTCACAGGCTGGATAAAGACCACATTTTACTTAATCGGTGTTTCTGGATTATTTTATCGGCTGGAACCGGGCAAAATTCCGCTACTTTATCGGATGTTCTTTCCCAGTCGTTGTATTATCACAGCTGACTGTTACAGTCGAGCCGATTATACGAATCAACGGCTCCAGCCCCCATCACTTACTCTATGATTAACAATAGAGATCTATTCTAGTTAAGCTTTTTCTGGTTAGGCAACTGATATCAACGGCTCAATCTCCAGCCGCAGTAAAGTCCTGCCCCCTGAAAACAGTGTTGCAACATCTGTGTATTGTATACTTTGTACACTTTTTCGGAAACAGTATGTTTTTTGTAATCAGAGCCTGAAATTTCTAAACATGTTGGTTATGCTCTCTTCTGAGAACAGGTAGTGCTCTTGATATCCTGTTCTTTTTGACGTTTTCAGCTGGTATCTGATTAGTACGCAAACAGGATTGATAATGGTAGAAAATCTGGAAATTTTTGAGGTTGAAGTCTCTGCACCGAATCTGGTCGTCATTCCTCAGGGATCGACGCTGCAGTTTTTGTACAGCAATGTCCAGATTGAATCCAACAAAGTACTCAGGCTCTTTGACGCGCCGGAAATTAAAAATGTGATCATTGATCTCTCCAAGGTTGATTATCTCGATTCCATCATCATCGGCTCCATCATTCGGCTCCTGCAGCGCGCCCGGCAGACCGGCGGTCAGGCCGTTTTCTGTAATGCCTGCGAAAATATGCAGAACATCTTAAAATGCATCAAAGTCGGCAGCCTCTGGCCTCTGTACGGAACCCGCGAAGACGCCGTCACTGCCATCTCCGCGAATTGATTGTCTTCTCTTTTTCTGAATTGTAGTGAGCCTGGAATGCTGCCGTTCACAGCCGACGATCTGAAAGCAATCCAGACCGAAACCTTTATCGAGCATCTGGACTACTTCGAAAGTCTGGCCTCCACCAACTCCTGGGCGCTCAGTACGCATTGTGTCCCCGCAGGATCTGCAACCAGCCGCGAAACCAGCTTTCCCAGTCTGGTCCTGACCGCCAGTCAGACCGCCGGACGAGGTCGAGGCAGCAATTCCTGGTGGTCTCCTGAAGGGGGACTCACCTTCTCTCTCATCGTCGATACCCGAACTCTGCAGATTCAGCTCGAACAGCAGCCCCTCATTGCACTCGCCACCGGACTGGCGGTCTGTGAAACGCTGGAGAAGCATCTGCCCGATTTCTCTCTGCAGCTCAAGTGGCCTAACGATGTCTATCTGCAGCAGAAAAAAGTGGCCGGCATTCTGGTTGAAACGGCAGCCACTCAACCCGGGCTGGTTGTCATTGGTGTCGGGGTGAATCTTAATAACTCCTTCCTTTCCGCTGAAGCAGAACTTCAGTCGCTGGGCACTTCCCTTTACGAAACGACCGGCCAGAAATATTCTCTTTCTTCCATCCTCATCGATCTGATCAATGGCATCGAAAATCGTCTCTACGATGTTGCCGGCGAAACCAACTCTTTCATGGCTGACTGGCGACGCTACTGCCTGCTCACCGGCCGCTCCCTTCGCATCAATACCGGCCTCGAAGTCAAACAGGGAACCTGCCTCGAAGTCGACGACCAGGGCTTCCTCATCCTCCAGACTGAAACCGGTATCGAACGCATCATCAGTGGCACCATCGAACAGTTCTGATTAAGATATCGTATTATGAAAAAGCTACTCATCTATCCCGCCATTGATGACGCGCGGCTTGCGCGAATTCAGGAAGTCTCGAACCAGCTCACCGTCTGTAATGCCCGTGATCTCTCGCAGGCATTGAGTGAAATTAAAGATGCCGACGCCTTCTTCGGTAAGATCACTCCCGAACTGCTGGCCGCTGCAGAAAATCTCCAGTGGGTCCAGTCCCCTACCGCCAGTCTCGAACATTATGTCTTCCCCGAACTGGTCGAACATCCCTGCCAGCTCACCAACATGCGCGGCCTGTTCTATGATGTCATCGCCGACCATGTGCTCGGCTTCGTCCTCTGCTTCGCCCGCAATCTGCACCGCTACATCCGTCAGCAGTATGAAGCAGACTGGCAGCCCATCGGCGGTGTTGCCGGCAAACCCGATTTCGTCACCGGACCCGGTCAGGTCAGCGAAGTCGATCGCAGCCATCTGCATCTCTCCGACTGTTCGCTCGGCGTTGTGGGAGCCGGCTCCATCGGTGCGGAAATCTGTCACCGCGCCGCAGCCTTTGGCATGACTGTCTACGCCGTCGATCCCATCACCCGCGAAGTGCCCGGCGTTGTCGATGATGTCTGGGACATTGATCGTCTGCCCGACCTCCTGGCTGTCAGTGATTTTGTCGTCATCGCTGCTCCCCATACACCACAGACCGAAAAACTGTTTCGCACCAGACAGTTTCGACAGATGAAATCTTCCGCATACCTGATCAACATCGGCCGCGGTGCCATCGTTGATCTGCAGGACCTCACCACTGCGCTGGAGCAGAAAGAGATCGCCGGCGCTGCCCTCGATGTCTTCGAGATCGAACCGCTGCCCGCGAATCATCCGCTTTGGCAGAGGGATAACGTGATCATCACCCCGCACATCGCCGCCGCCTCGACCCGCGTTCCCGAACGTCATCTGGAAACCCTCCTGGAAAATATTCGCTGCTTCATCAATGATCAGCCCTTCCTGACTCTCGCCGACAAAAGTCTCTGGTACTGAAACCACAGTGGTTAAAAAATTCGACTGCTCTTTCGCGCACCGTCCATACGCTTCACTGCACAACTTCCCCTTGACGCCGCCGCGCCAACGGCGATAAGCGCTGTTCTGAGTCGCGCGCGTGCCCAGTTTACAGTGCACTGAAACACGCGACACTTGTTCGTCAGCTTCACCATAAAACAGCCCCTTTTTTCCAGATAAGCAGTTTGCATGATTTCACCAGTTCCGAATGTATGCCTGCGGGTCGCCTGCATATCGCACCACATCGTCCTGAAGCGGTCCAAATGTCGCCCCGGATCGTCCTTTGATCAACCTGTATCGCCACCTGATTCTGTTCATCCCCCCTTGACACCCCCGCGCCTCTGCAGAGAATAATCCTGCGATCAACGAACACAGACTGATCCCGATGACAGGTCTCTCACAAAACGTATGCTTGAGTAAACTATGAAAACAATCCATCACTCCACCTCATTCCCCATTGCGTAAAGTCACATGAAACGTTCGCGTCGTTTCATACTTTTCGTAGTAAAAAAAACAGAACCAGTCCAACCAGAGAAAAACCGTCCGTATGCAACAGTCGGCTCGTCCAACGATGCTGGTAACACAATGACAGTTCACGTTTCGTGAAGCATTATAAAAGAGATGCCTCCCACCCCCGCAGATGAAAATCCCAAACCACTAAACACAAACAAGGGGTAGCCCCGGATGCAATCCGTGGTTGTCGCAGACAACAGGAAACCGTCAGAACAGAGAAACAAACTAGATCAACAAAACCGACCTCCTCCGTAGGGGCGTGACCCATGTGTCCGCCCGCCTGGTGAGTATCGCACCGATATCACACCACAACGGGAACCGATGAAACGTTCAAACTGAAATTTCCTACCACGAAAAACACGAAATGACACGAAAGTAAAAAAGGGTACCCCCGGATGCAATCCGTGGTTGTCGCAGACAACAGGAAACCGTCAGAACAGACAAACAAACTAGATCAACAAAACCAACCTCCACCGTCGGGGCGTGCCCCATGTGTCCGCCCGCCTGACGAGTATCGCACCGGTATCACACCACAACGGGAACCGATGAAACGCTCGAACTGAAATTTTCTACCACGAAAAACACGAAATGACACGAAAGTAAAAGTGGGTAAGCAGGATGTCACCGCTCCCGCGATCCTTCCAGATTCGAGCGTCCTGTACTTTCCGTCACGGCCGGACGAGCCGGACCGTGGCACACGGGAACGTCTTTTGTGTATTGTGTTCATTCCTGTTATATCAGTCGTCCGTGTGCCACCGCTCGGCTTGACCGATGGTGCCGATGCCACATGAGAGAACCCTCTCCGGATCTCTCAATGTAGAACGGGTAACTCCAGATGAAAGTGATATATTTTCGTGTGGTTTCGTGCTTTTCGTGGTAGTCATCAAATTGCATTTACCGCGGCTGATTTGATGCAAAGGGGTGCCCCCGGATGCAATCCGGGGTTGTCGCAGACAACAGGAAACCGTCAGAACAGACAAACAAACTAGATCAACAAAACCGACCTCCATCGTAGGGGCGCGACCCAAGTGTCCGCCCGCCTGGCGAGTATCGCACCGGTATCACACCACAACGGGAACCGATGAAACGTTCGAACTGAAATTTCCTACCACGAAATGTCACGAAACATCCAACTCAGACAGCAGTCCACATCCAGAATAAATCAGTGAATCAATCTCCCCCCAAAGCAGAATGCGGTAGTATCTCCATGTTCAGTTGTTATAATGAAATCAATCGACTCTGATTGCCGTTGGTTTCATCTTCAGTTGAAACTCACACTGTTTTGTGGAGTATATTGATGTCCTGTTTCCTGCTCGCCGTTGCCCTGGCGGCTCCCGATCTTTCTGAAATCGTGCGCGGCTTTGAAGCGACACAACGGAAGCACACCGGTTTCTGCTGCCTGGTTACGATGACAAAAGGTCAGGCTGAGCAGTCAACACAGACCGTCGCACGACTTTATAAAATCAATGACTCCTGGCGCATCGATTATCTGCAGACTCCCCTGGCAGGCACTCCGATCTTTGCTCCCGGCAATCCCGGCGTGACCTCGGGTTATCTGGTGCGTAAGGATAAGATCATTCAGTACGTCCGCTCCCCCAGCCGGTCAATTCTGGTGTCAGAACATCCTGCCCATGATCTGTCTATCATGACGACTCTCGATCAGAAATTCATTTCGCCCGTCAACAGTCTCTATGAAGTCGGTCATTACTCCATCCCGAATTTCTGTGTCTTGCCGGATACAGAAGTGATTTCGCAGGACGGAAAACCGGTTCTGCAGACCAGAATCTGCAGCCCGGCGACCGGCGAACAAGGCGTGAAAGTGCGCCTCAATCTGAAAACAATGCTCGTGGAAGAATGGAACGATGAGATTCCAGGTCTCGAGACATCCGTGAAAATCCAGGTGATACCCGAGCAGCATCCCCAGATCGGTCCGGTCGTCCGCCAGTATATTTTCGATACCCGGACGCAACTGACCGACCGCGAACCCGAGCATTACGTCATCGATTTCAGCGATTATCAGGTCTGGAAAGATGATTCCGTCCTTCAACTGGATTCTCTGTTCCTTTTCAACGATCCCGTTGCCATCGAAAAAGACGGGAAACTCGAAACTCTGAAACGCCCGGAATCGCTGGATGAAAAAAGCGAAACACTGTTCCCTCGACTGCGAAACAGCCCCTTTCTGTTCTGGCTGGTCCTGCTGAGTCTGGGAGTAGTAACGCTGGTTTTGATTTCGATTTATAAAACGCGAACCTCTAAACATCAGCCCTTGCGAGACAGAGAATCATTTTAGAGCTTTAACAGGTTTCACTCAGACCATAGAAGCACCTCCCCCGTGAACCAGCCCCGCGCAGAAATTCAGATCGACCTCTCAACAGCCCAACGACTCCTGTCAGCTCAGTTTCCTGCGCTGGCCAATCTGCCACTGTCGCTCGTCGATGAAGGCTGGGACAACGTTACCTTTCTACTGGGAACCGAATACGCGGTCCGTCTCCCCCGCCGCGAACTGGCCGTCAAACTACTTCTGCACGAACAGCTCTGGCTTCCCGTTTTAGCGGACCGCCTGCCGCTCGAAATTCCCGTGCCCATTCATTTCGGCCAGCCAGACTCCGAGTTCCCCTGGCCGTGGAGCATCGTCCGCTGGATTCCCGGCACCACCGCCGACGCGCATGATTTCAGCGCCGCTGAGATACAACTGCTGGTCGCAACGTTACAGTCCCTGCATCAGCCCGCGTCGTCCGATGCCCCCGAAAATCCCTTTCGAGGCGTCCCCCTGCACACCCGCCATCCGGGAGTCGTCGAACGACTCATACGGCAGGAGAACCGACCCGAAGTGGATGTCCCCCGACTGGCAGCACTCTGGGAAGAACTCTGTTCCACTCCCGCCAGTACCGATCGCGTCTGGTTGCATGGCGACCTGCATCCCCGCAATGTCATCATTCGAGACGGAGCACTGGTCGGCATCATCGACTGGGGCGATCTGAACGGAGGCGACGCCGCCACCGACCTGGCCTGTGCCTGGCTGCTTCTCGATACAGCAGGTAAACGGCAGGAATTCTTTTCCCTCTACAATGCCGAACCGGCGCAGATCAGACGCGCCCAGGGCTGGGCTCTGCACATGGGCCTGACCCTGCTCGACAGCAACGAACCCCGTCACATGCCCCTCGGCCTGACCACGCTCCAACGCGTTCTGGAAGATACGTGATTCAGATCCTCAAGGGTTTGATTTCCGAAACAACAGGATCCGCTGCCAGTCACTACTGCACTTTCGCGCCTCGGCAATCACTTCTGCCGCCGGTAACTCTCCCTTGATAAGCGTTGTTTCCTTTTGTGTGAAAGTAAACACGTCGTCCAGGAAAACATTCATCACAATTTCAAATCGGACCGTGTTAATCGCCCATTCCGGGCAGGCGATCATTGATTGAAAATAGTTTGGCAGATCCTTCAGGTGTGTTTCGGGAATCCAGTCGGTTGTTGCGGCCAGGCACCACCAGTCCTGAAAGCGACATGCGAGTATTGGTGTTTCAGTAATCGAAACGACCTGATCAGTCATCATCCCCAGAAAAAAACCACAGCTCACATTTTCGTGAGGCAGAAACATCTTCGGATGAGATCTGACAAATCCCATATGGTCACGCTTATCAAATATTTGAATATCGTCTTCGGTATATCCCATGGCTTTATCCAGGCATTAGAAACATCACGTTGTGTGTCATGTAAAAGCACCACTACTTTCGTGTTTTTCGTGGTAGAAAAATAACCGGCTGTTTTACTCATCCTCGTCATCAAACACATCCAGGGGAGGCTCGGGCTGCAGTCCCCGTGGAAATGGCAACTCACATTCATGCTCAACCAGCACGGTTTCGTAATGCTGCAATCGGAACCAGAGCAGTTCTCTCAGCATCTCAAGCTCGGCCTTCGCTTCTTCCAGATCACCACGATCGATTTCTCGTCGCACGGCATCAGCGGCATGGCACAGGCTCGTCAGTGAGTCACCCTGTATCAGTGATCCGCCCCGGATGCCGCATGATGGCATAATTCGACTCGTCCGAGTAGATCTCTACTGTTTCATTTCGCATGCAATCACTCCGTCTTCTTCAGCGCTTTAAACTCCCAGTACTGTTGACGATCTTCAGGGCCAGGTTCCGGCTTTTCGTATGCTTCTACTTCCTCGGCGGCGGCATAGTCTTTATAGCAACCGCGTTCTATCACCCGAGTCTCTCCCGGCTGGATCTCGGCAATGGGCAGATAAACGCCTCCGTGGATTTTTCCTCGAATCCCAATCGAAAGATAGGGGAGCACCATCTCCGAACCGTTATGAACTTCGAACTGCAGATCGCCGCTGGCGGCAATTCCCACCACGCGCCAGCGAAATTGGCTGCGCGCATCCACGATGGCCTGTTCCTGTTCTGTGAAAGGTGCGGGGCCCTCTTCGATCAGCCGCCAATCTTTTTTCTTGAACTGCTTTCGGGTGGCAGTACACTTTTTTCTCAACCATTCTTCAAAGCCGTCCGCCGTCTGGCGCAGCCCCTGCTGGTACCTCCACTCAAAGATCGGAGACTCTTCTCCTTCCACCAGCAGTGACTCTTTAAAGTAAACCCAGCCCATCCCCGCTTTGCCAATATTCAACAGCGGTTCTCCCTCTTCCGATTCTGCGTCCTGCGGAACCGCGTAGATCTGCACGACGTAATTACTCCCTTTCCGATACAGCCGCGCGTTACCGAACTGAATCACGAAGTTTTTGTACGAAGGGGGAACGGGGATTTTCGTCGTTTCCACCAGTTTTCGTTTTTCAGGCGGCAGCGGGCCATCGACAAGGTGAAACTTGTTGGTGTTGATCGACGCCATCTCTTCGACAAGCCAGGCAAACATCAGTGCTGCTCCAGTGTTGGTAACCAGGCTCGCACGGATTCCGGCCCCCGCACGAAGGCCCAGTCAGAGATCGTTTCGGCCAGAGAATGGATCGACAGCGCGCCGGCTGTCTTGCTGCTTCTGAATTCAATATGGGCACATAGCGACAATAACACCTCACCCACCCCTGATTCCAGGATGAGCGATAATGAATCCGCATCGAGCAAGTGGGCATCCTGTTCGGGCATCTCAATGCGTACGCCGAATTCGCTGAAGTCGGGCGAGGATTTGAGAGGCACAAACCGCCAGTCACTGATCGAGAGACGCTCTTTCCCATCAATGTGAAACGCAAATCCACGGGGCGGTTTCAAAGCCAGAACCCGCCAGCCCGGGATCTGCGGCGCCCGTTGCACCAGTGTCCCGATCAGTTTAAAACGAGAAGTATCGCTGTGCGCGGTCAGAATCAGTTCGCGATCAGAACAGGTCGTTACCTGAGACACTTCACAGCTGATGCCGCGGTCAACCGTCGCCAGCTGTTCTGTCAGTTCATCAATGATTTCCAGCGAAGGCTGTTCGAAAAGCCGTTCCGCCTGGCTTTCAAACCACAACCAGAACCGGTCTATCTTTTCCTGCTGTGTCATCAGTCAAAACCTGCAGCCATTTAAATTCAATTAGTGTGTTTTCGTGTTTTTCGTGGTAGAAAAAAGTATCACCATTCCCTCAAAACAACCCGCGTTTGCGGGCTTTCCAGTAGGCGGCCAGATGGTAGATGATGCCGCAACTGGAGGTCTGTTCGTAGTCCATCCGCAGGATGATCTTTTCCAGGTCCTGTTTCTGTGCGTCGGTGATCGCCAGGTCGGTCACCATCAACGGGACGAGCGAAAGTTCCCCTGCTTCGCGGATCGCATGCCACACGCGTCGGTAATCACCCCACTGCGGATTGCGGTACTCGCCTTGCGTGATCCATTTTTCAGCTGCTCGCCAGTCGGGCCCCAGCACTGTCAGGTCCAGGTCATACAGGGCTTTGCGGGCATGACTGATTTTCGAGAGTGCCTTGTTCCCCGTCCGTTTCATCAGTCCCTGCAGGTCGGCTTTGAGTTCGGGATCCTGTTCCAGCTGATGCAGTAACTCGAACGAACACTGCATCTGCACATACACGTAAGCCGAATGATGTTCGTCCGGTTTCATCGACTGGGTCTGTCGGATTGCCGGCGTCAGGTAGTGACGGTACTGTTTCCGATATTTTTCCTCCCCCGTCACATCCCAGGCCGCCGCGTAGATCATAGGCAGCCTCGCTGCTTCGTGAGGGCGCACGTTCCACATGCGACAGATCCCCAGTGGACAGCGTTTTCCGTCCGCCCGCAGAAAATCATAGTTCGTCTCCGCCGTCACATTGGCAATCATCCGGTCGGCGACCGCAGACAGAATCGCACGGATCTCCTGTTTCGTTTCAGCATCGCAGAGTGGGCTGTGATAGTACCGCCATAAGCCGTGCACACAGTGCGTGTATTGATCGCGGGACGAGTTGATGTAGACGCTTTTCCCATCTTCGACACAGACCGCGCGGGCAATGAAACCGGGGACGCCATGTACGGTCGCGCAGAGCTTGATGCCTTGAAACACGTTGTCGATATCCGTCTTCAGTGTTTCCTTCCCGGTGACGTCGTACATGTCAACAATGGTACTCAGCATGGCACCACCCAGAATCATGCCGTCTTCCATCCCGGTGCTGTATCCACACGGATTGGGAAACTGCCGCTTGACCTCTGCCGCGGTCGGCAGATGGCCGAGTTCTTTGCCCGGCTCATAGCTGCTGAGATAATCATAAAACAGATGCGTCTCCGGTCGATAAAAACGGGTCCAGGTCACTTCCCATGCCTGATCGATCTGCTGTTTCAGCAAGGCATTCCGATCCGGCTCTGCTCCCTGAACCGTGAGACTGCAGAGACAGAGCACAATGAAAAACTTCAAAATAAAAAATGGTCTGATTCGTAAGTGGTTCATAAGCTCGCTATCAGTATGTGTATGCTTCGATGTCATATTACCTGGAATGAATTAATCAATGACTGGTTTATTATTCATGCTACCTCGTTCAGATACCGGTCACCAGAAGTCGTTCGTGTCATTTCGTGCTTTTCGTGGTAGAAAAAACGAACTGTTACACGATGGTAAAATAAACATTCTTAATTTAACATGCAGTGCAGTGATACCGTAAAATTAAATCGCACTACAACAGGAAAAACACCGTGATTGAACACACCGTCACCTTTCGTCTGAAACACCCGCATGGCTCTGAGGAAGAAACCACTTTTCTTTCTGCCGCCGCTGCACTGGCTGAAATTCCGGATGTCAAAAACTTCGTGATTCGACGCCAGACCAGTCCAAAAAATCAGCATACCTTCGGTATCAGCATGTGGTTTGACACGCAGGAACAATACGACTTCTACAGCAATCACGCTGCGCATCAGACATTCATTCAGGAGCACTGGCTCACCAGCGTCGACGATTTCCAGGAAGCCGACTTCGAACCCCTTGAGAGCGCCTGAAACCAATTACAGTTAACCCGGAGGAGTTTCCCATGTCCGCACACCTGTTTTCAGATTTGAAGCGTTTGTACTCACTGATACTCCTGGTTCTGCTGCTGGTGACGCCATCGCAGGCAGCGGAATTATACGTCGGCGCTGCGACGACCGATATCACTCCCCAACTGCCGGTCTCGCTGACGGGGCAGATGCGAACCCGCATTGCTAAAACAGTGGAAAGCCCGGTCACCGCGACCGCGCTGGTGCTGGAATCACGTGAGGAAGACAAGTCAGTCGAACACGCGGTCTTCGTCTCCTGCGATCTGGTCTGCATTCGTGGCGGCATTCATGAAGCGGTGCGCGAGAAACTCAAAGGCAAAGTGCCCGGCCTCGATCTTAAGAAGATCATCATGAACGCCACGCACACCCACACTGCCCCGACGATGATTGAAGGACGCTACACGCTGCCGGAAACCGGCGTCACCCGACCAGCCGAGTTCGTGAAATTCGCTTCGCAGAAAATTGCCGATGCCATTCTCGAGGCCTGGAACAATCGCCAGCCCGCCCGTGCTGGCTGGGGACTGGGGCACGCGGTTGTCGCACAGAATCGACGGTCCCTGTACGAGGGGGGCTGGGCAAAAATGTACGGCAGCACCAGCGCCAAAGATTTTCGTGGCATCGAAGGCTACGAAGATCATGGCATCGAAGTCCTCTTTTTCTGGAACAACGCGGGCAAACTGATCGCCACTGCGATCAATGTCGCCTGTCCCGCGCAGGCCGTTGAAGGAAGATCCGCGGTCAACGCCGACTTCTGGCACCCCGTCCGCGAAACACTGAAAAAGAAATATGGCGATCAGCTCTGCGTGCTCGGCTGGACCGGTGCCGCCGGCGATCAGGTTCCCCGCCCCATGTATCGCAAACAGGCCGAAGCCCGCATGATGAAACTCCGCGAACTGACACTGTTGGATGAGATTTCACGCCGCATCGTTTACGCCTGGGAAGAAGCTTACGCCGGCGCGCAACAGGAAAAACACGCCGATCCGATTCTGATTCACGAAGTCAGAACCATCGAACTCCCCCGGCAGATCGTTTCCGACGAAGATTATGCCCGCGTGAAACAAGAGGTCGTCGCATACGCCGATGATCCTTCGAAGGTCTGGATCAAAAACTGGAAACAGCGTGTCCTCGATCGTTACGACGCCCAGCACGCCGGCACGGAAAAGCCGTATCAGATGGAACTGCATACCCTGCGACTGGGCGATGTGGCGCTGGCCACCAACGATTTCGAACTCTTCACCGACTTCGGTACTCAAATGAAATCCCGCAGCCCAGCTCTGCAGACGTTTATCATACAGCTCTGTGGCCCCGGTTCTTATGTGCCCAACGAACGCGCCGTGCGAGGCGGCAGCTACAGCGCGATCATCGAAAGCAACAACGTCGGCCCGAAGGGGGGCCAGGTCCTCACCGAAGAAACGCTCAAATCAATCAACGAGCTGTTCAAAAAAAGTGCCAGCGACTGAGCAATCGTTTTCAGCAGGACTCTCCATGCAGCAGCCCATTACCGGCTATCACACTGACGCAGAAGGACACTGGGTCGCAGAGCTCGCCTGCGGCCACAATCAGCATGTCCGCCACAACCCGCCGCTCGAAGAACGCACCTGGGTCACCACCGCTGCCGGCAGAGACTCGATGCTGGGGCATCAGCTCAACTGCAAAAAATGCGACGAAAACGCACCACCCGATGAGAGGTAATATTACTCGCAGCGAACACAAAATTAGCCGCAGAGCATTAGCCCCGGTTCTGCCTCAACTGTCATTCAACTTCCAAATAACAAACGGCTCCTGAATGACCATCCATCCAGAAGCCGTCTCGTATCGATCGTCTCTATAAAAACGTATCAGCCCACCGCCGCTGCGCTCTCGATATCCTGACGCGGACCGAAGAATTCAAAGTGAATCCGATCGTCGCCCACATCCAGGGCCTGCAGACTGCGATACACGTTCTGCATAAAGGCTTTCGGCCCGCAGAAATAGTACTCGGCCTCTTCAAACGGCGTCCATTCCCGCAGCAGGCTTTCGCTGACAACTCCCGTTGCATCACACCGCTGCTGTTCCACATCCCCTTCCAGGGGCTGATCGTAGATCACGCGCGTCTGCACGTTCGAACCACTCTGCTGCAACTGCTGAACTTCTTCTGCGAAGGCATGCGTGCTGCTGTTGCGGGCGGCCTGCAGCAGAAAAACGGGCCGCTCCGGTTGAGTGGCCACCAGTGATTTGGCCATCGACAGTAACGGGGTCACACCAATTCCGCCCGCCAGCAGCACTACGGGACGCGTTGACGGCACATCTGCTGCCAGGGTGAACTCACCACAGGGAGGACCAATCTGCAGCGTGTCTCCCGGCTCCACCTGTTCGTGAAGATAATTCGAAATCACGCCACCAGGTGCATCCGCCGTCAATGGACCTTCTTTCTTCACACTGATTCGAAAATAACCCTGGCCGGGCTGATCGGAAAGGCTGTAGTTTCGCGGCGAGGTTGGCGTTGCGGTTTCATCAATCTTCACCGTGATGTACTGTCCCGGCAGATAAGCGGGAATCGCCTGACCGTCGGCCGGCTTGAGGTAGAACGAAGTAATCACATCACTTTCCGGTTCCTTACGATCGACAACAAAATCCCGGTAACCATTCCAGCCACCCACTGCCGCCTGCTGGTCGGCGTAGATCTGTTGCTCGCGTCCAATACAGACATCCGCCAGCAGTTGATACGCTTCCCCAACGGCGGCGAGAACTTCATCTGTCGCACCGTCCCCCATCACTTCCTTGATGGCCGCCAGCAGATGCTTGCCGACAATCGGATACTGTTCGGGTTGAATCCCCAGCGAACAGTGTTTCTGCGCGATCAGTTCCACCGCGGGCGTCAACGCTGCCAGATCGTCAATGTGTGTGAAGTAGGCACAGATGGCACCGGCCAGCGCTTTCTGCTGTCCGCCCGAATGCTGGTGGGCCTGGTTGAAATAGGCCTGCACTTCAGGATTTTCACTGAACATGCGTTTGTAGAATACCCGGGTCACGGTCTCGGCATTTGCGGCGACGGCCGGCGTGATTTCTTTGACAATTTGGATCGTTTTCGCGCTTAACATAATGAGTTCTCCCCAGAGAAACCTTGAAATACAGGTTGAAACTGTTATACTACACCAAAAGGTATAGAATATAATTCTGCATGTCAAGGTGTAGAATTGAGGATATTTTTAAAAAACGACCCGGAACTCCAAAATGCTTTCAAAAACTCACGAATATGCCCTGCGCGCGGTCGCCTGTCTGGCAGGACAACCCGGACAACCGGCGTCAGCCGACTTCCTGGCCGAGAAGACAAAAGTCCCCCGCCGTTACCTGACCCGCGTGCTGCAGGACCTGGCGGCATCGGGGATCGTGAGTTCCAAAAGCGGCCCCAAAGGGGGCTATGAACTGAAAGCAGAGAGCGGCGACCTGACAATTCTGGATATCGTCAACGCCATCGCCCCGCTGGAGCGGATCAACGCCTGTCCGCTGGGGCTCAAATCGCACACCAGTCTCTGCCCGCTGCACGCGGAACTGGATCGCGTCTACGCCGAAACCGAAGCCGCCTTCTCGCGCGTCACGATCAAACAGCTGCTGGAATCAACGAGCACCATCATCCCCCTGTGTGATATCAAAGTCTGAACCAGAAACGATATCACCGGGGAAGACAGCTTTTTAGTGTGATTCGATCACACATCACGTGGCAGTTACAGCGTACCGTCCAGGCCCTTCTGGTAGTACTTGTGCGTGATCTCGTCCTGGTGTTCCAGCAGCCAGTCGATGGACGGTTCGTTGTGCATCGCTTTATGAATCGCCTGTGCGGTCGCTTTGCGATGGATCTCGAACAGCGCTTTGTGATCCAGGTTCTCATCGGTGGCTGCTCCCGGATTCAGCCAGACCGAACAGATAATGCCCAGGTCGTTCGCTTTCTCTTTCGGCAGATCACCGGCCCGCACCGCATCCAGCACACCATTGGCAATTGCCGCCTGCACGGTTCCCATCAGAATATTCGTGTAGGCACTGCTCTTGACCGTGACCTTACTCACCATCAGCGTGACGGGGCGCACCTGAATGTCGGTATTCAGAATCGCGAACACTTTCGAGTGACCCGCAGACTGCCCGCCGGTCAGCGTGGCAATCGCCGTCCCCACGGGGCCATCCAGTTCGCCAATCACCACTTCCGGTTCCGCAGCCGTAAACGGCGGACCGCCGGCAACCAGACATTCCCCCGTACGCATGATAATTCGTTCGCTCATCAAAACACTCCTTGCAGGTTGAACACATTTGGTAAGAGAACCCTCACCCTACCCAATCAGCGATCAACCTGCAACCTGCCCTCACTCACTTACTCACTCATACCGCTGCGGACTGATTCCCGGCGCCGACCGTGCCATGTTGTCAGGCCGGTTCGGCAGATCATAGTCGATCTTCTGCGTGTTCAGGCTGCGAAACAGCGGTCGCACGTTTTCGGGTAACGTCTGCACCTGCTCCGGGTCGTAGTCGGGCACTTCTCCAATCGGCCCCGCCCACGCCGGGCGATAGGCAATCGCCAGCAGGTGCCGGTCGGTATCGCTAAAATTCGGATAGTTGGCATGGAATACTTTCTGGTTGATGATCACCGCCGACCCCGCCCGGCAGGTGACCATCATTTCATCCTCGTGCGACAGGTAACGTCGATACGGGTTGCCGTCCGCGTGCAGTGAAAGATGCGAACCAGGAATCACTTTGAACGGGCTGTGCTCAGGCGTCAGATCATCCAGGTAATACAGCACCCGCACCAGGCAGGGCGAACTGGCACCCAGCCCGAAGATTTTCGAACCATAAGGCTGCGCGTCCGTATGGATGGCGATTCCCGGATGCCCCGGCTGTGAAACCGCGTAGGTACACGACGTACAGATCAGCTCATCCCCGAACAGCCGTTCCAGAAAGGAGATCAGCGCCGGCAGCGCAATCACCGAGATCGCGGTCGGCGAGTCGGTCCACTGCACACCGCTGAATCCCCGCTGATGCGCGCTGTAATCAGTTCCTTGTGTCGGCAGTCGCATCAGCTCTGCACGGATCCCTGCGATCTGCTCCGCCGACAACAGGTCCGGCACGACGACATATCCATCCAGTTCCAGCGAACGAATCTGTTGTCCTGTACTCAACGCGGCCCAGTCTGTTTCGACCCGCTTCGCCGCAGCGACTTCCTCACGTATGTTTGTAAACGACACGTCCATGACATTGACCTTTGAATGGCTAAGAAGAAAAAGGTTCCAGGAAACGATAACACCTTCGTCAGACGCTGATGTACGAACTGGCCATGCTATGCTCCCTTTTAATGTCTTCGTATATAAACGCTTTCATTTTGAAGCCTATCCTCCAGTGCAGTTCTCTCAAATGGAAGGCGCAAGGCTGTGGATAGATACGCTTCAGTTTTCTGAGTCGACTCCGAATTTTTCTGGTTCCAGTAATGATCTGTGTTGCAGAGGGCAGTTAATAGTAGTCTTTCTGCTGTCGAGAGTTGCGTTCGACTATAGTTGATACATTTGAACGTGGCGGTGATCGCCGAATGCACAAAGCTGCTCAGTTGATCGGCAGAGATTGTTTTTAATTCCTCAATCCAGATTAGCACACAACCCAAAAGGACGTGTCCCTTTGATTCGCTGAGGACGTTCTTTGTATACTCCGAAAGATCGTTAGATGAATCCATCACCAGACGCGCGAGTTCTTTGATCGCTTCATTGGGATATGAATTGTCATTGACAGCCAGTAATAGCCAGGCTCGACACTGAACCTTCTGATCCTTATGAGAGGTATGTGATTTCGCAATTTCGATACAGTCTGTAAAAGGAAAATAAGAGAGCGCTTCCAGGCACGCTTCAATCACATTCTGATCCACTTCACACAGAATCTGTTGAACAATTGCTGTTCCATCCTCTGGCCGCCCTAATGTTTGGAGACACCGCACGGCCCCAATCCGAATTTCTGCGTCGGATGAAGTGACAGCTTTACAAAATCGATCGGCATAACTTGAAAACGCGCACCAAATGCCTTCCGCCAGAATGAGTGGAGAGTCCGCATAGAACTCTTCAGATAGAAGAAAATTAGGAAGACCAGATACGAGCTTTGCAGTCAGTCCGAGCAGTTCTCCAGGACGAGTTACATCAGGGTGGAATGCAAGGTCCAATAGACAGTCCACGACTGATGGAATTGCTCCAATTTGACCAAGTTCCCAGAGCATCTCTTCGGGCCACTGGAAAATTGTCCCTCTGGCTGATTGGCGGACTTCAGCATCCGATGAAATTACATCTTGAAATAGTTGAGGTATACTTAGAGGGGATTCTCCAGCGAATTGTAAATAGCATTCCCAATCTTTGCTCTCGAAGAGGTATGTCATCTGAGGGGATCCTAGAATACGATAGTTCGGTTTGGAGAACTTATTTCACTGATCAACCCCGTCAACGTCAGCTGATCGTACCATCGTCATAATCAGCTGGTAGAAAAATCGTCTATCGCTCTCCATTTTCGTCTTCAATCATTCAGGACGCATCATCCAGAAATTTCCGGGGGAATGGTGGATCGACATCGATATTATTTTCATCAGTAATAAATTTCCACATAGGCAACAGTGGCGTTGCATTATTGATTGGTTAAAACGTAGCCCACATCTCGGGACCATCCTGTCTGATGTCCGAGATGTGGCCAGTCTTTTTCCCGCAGAACAATAATTTCAACATCGAAATGAACTTCGAGATGTTTTATGGTTCCTGGGAACAACTTCCTACTTCTTCGCCTGCTCCTCCACATGTTCCAGCACCGCATCAAAAAATGCCTTTTGAATATCAGCCGGGGCAGCGTGGCCCATCAGGGGTTTGTTGATGATCTGCTTGTTCCCCTTCAACTGGTTATAAGCCGCATAACAGCTCGATGGAGGACAGACTGCGTCGATAAAACCCACGCTCATGATCGCATCCGCTTTCGCCCGTGTCGCGAAGTTGACCGCGTCGACATACGCTGCTGCTTCCAACTGGGTGGGATCGGGTTTTCCGTCCGCACCTGTTTCGACCAGCTTAGGCCAGCCGTTAATCCGACCGGCTGCGCGTCCGGAATGATCGCAGATGGCAGGGACCCCCGTCGCGATAAACGTCACGCGGTCATCCAGGCCGCCGGCTGCCAGTGCCTGACCGCCCCCCTGGCTGTGGCCGATCACAATCACGGTCTTTCCATCCCACTCAGGCTGTGATGTCAGAAAATCAATCGCCCGTACCAGACGCAGGAACATCCCGCGGAAGTAAACCGTCTCGCGACTCTCACGCCCTTCCTGCCGATACCCTTTCAACTTGCCGTCAGCCAGGTCTTTATAAAATTGATTCGGCTTCCCGTTCGGCAGGCCGTGTGCGTTGATGTCCATCGACAGCATGCCGTTGCTGGCCCCTTTGACGGCATTGGCCAGCGACGAACTTCGCACCCCGGCGCCGTGCACCCACAGAATCGCCGGCAGACTCTTCGCTTTCGCATCCTTCGGCTTACCGAAATAACCGGAGACCGGTGCACCCCCCGCGCAGTCCACCTGTACGTCGAATGCTTCGACTTCAGCGTCCTTCTGTTTGACAGGCGTCAGCTTTGCCTCCATCGGGATTTGAGCCAGCTGTTGTTTCTGATCGGCCCAGAACTGATCAAAGTCGGCCGGGACCGGTTGGCTGAGCTGAATCTCCTGCGGTGAGAACCCGGCTCCTGCGATTTTTGTCTGATTCACCGGCGCACCCACCTTGACCACGCACCGCAGAAAACCAGGCTTGTCGGATGTCACGGGTAACGAAAGGATCGGTTTCTTGCCCAATGTCAGTCTACCTTTGGGAAAGTCTGCTGCACCGGATATAAAATCATCTACGAAATACTCAACTGAATAGCCAGAATCCGGCTCGCCGTTCTTGAGCACCGAAATCAGGAACTTCGCCGTCTCACCTGTTTTATAAAGTGCATCGGGACGATCGGTCACGACTTTCAATTCGTATTTGTCCGCCGCCACGGCGAACGCCGACAGGGACAGGAAGAGAGCGAGATGCAGGCAGGTCAGTAACAGTTTTCTCAGAGTTCGTGGAGGCATGGTGTGTTCCTGTTTCGGGATCGTCGCGGAAGGTTGTTTCAGGTAAGTAATAATGATTCTATCAAGCCAGGCACCGCACGGAAACATATTCAAGGGGAATTGCTGCGATGAAGCAATGGATGCCCCCGGATGCAATCCGGGGTTGTCGCAGACAACAGGAAATTGTCAGTGCAGACACGCGAACCAGAGACACAAAACCGACCTCCCTCCGTAGGGGTATGACCCACGTGTCCACCCACCTGTCGAGAATCGAACTGGTTTCACACCGCAACGGGAACCGATGAAACTTTCGAAGAGAAACTTTCTACCACGAAAAACACGAAATGACACGAAAGTAGAAAGGTTCCAGGAACCAGTAACACCTTTATAAAACAACCTGAATACGCATCACTTCCCTGCCTGCTCCTTCACATGTGCTTTCACTGCATCAAAAAATGCTTTGTGAATTTCAGGGGGGGCGGCGTGGCCCATCAGGGGTTTGTTGATGACCTGCTTCTTCCCTTTCAGCTGGTTGTAGGCGGCGTAACAGCTGGAAGGAGGACAGGTGACATCGATGAAACCGACGCTCATGATCGCATCGGCTTTACAGCGGCTGGCGAAGTTGACGCCGTCTACGTACTGGGCCGCTTTGAGTTCCTCGGCGGCAGGCGTGCCGTCAGGTAGTGTGGTTACCAGTTTGGGCCAGCCATTGATGCGGCCGGCAGCGCGCCCGGAATGATCGCAGATCGCAGGTACGCCGCTCGCGATGAATGAGACACGTTCATTCAGGCCTCCCGCGGCCAGCGCCTGTCCGCCCCCCTGACTGTGGCCGATGACAATCAGCGTTTTCCCGTCCCATTCCGGTTGAGAAGTGAGATAATCCATTGCGCGAATCAGTCGTAAGAACATCCCGACAAAATAAGTCGTTTCGCGGTTCTCGCGACCAAAATGCGGATAACCTCTCAGGGGACCCGCAAACTGTTCTCGATAAAAGTCCGCTGACTTACCATTGGGCAGCCCGTGCGCGTTGATGTCCAGCGACAGCATCCCCTCATTTGCCCCTTTGACGGCCTTGCCCAGTGAAGAACTGCGGACACCCGCGCCGTGCACCCACAGAATCGCAGGCAGGCTGTTCGGCTGCGCATCTTTCGGTTTGCCCAGATAGCCGGAAACCGGCGCTCCCCCCAGGCAGTCGACCTGCAGATCGAAGCACTCTATTTTAGAGTTCCCCTGTTTGACGGGGGTCAGCTTCGCTTTCGCGGGAACTTCCGCCAGCTTGCGCTTCTGTTCTGCCCAGAATTCGTCAAAGTCAGCTGGCGCAGGCAGGCTGGGTTGAATCTCCAGCGGTGAGAACGCAGCCCCGGCTGTTTTGGTCAGCTGTTTGTTTTCATCCATCGTGACGATGCAGCGCAGAAAGCCCGGCTTGGGGGATGTCACTTTCACTGTTGCCGGCTCACTGCCTACAGTCAGTTTTCCATTCGGATAATCGGGGCCACTGCTGATGAAGTCGTCCACACGGTACATCACCGTCTCGCCATTCTCACCGGTCAGCGGTTTTCCGTCTTTAGTCAGTGAAATCAGAAACGTCGCTTCTTCCCCGGCTTTGTAGATGGCATCGGGTCGATCCGTTACCACTTGCAGTTCGTACTTCTCAGCAGCTGCGACAGATTGACACAACGCATACACAATCGCCGTCGCAACCAGGGGGCAGGCCATATTTCTCAACAGTAAGTGACGCATGTGATATTCCTGTTTGATAGTGATTTCTGATTCTTCAGGCAGCTATCTTTATTCTATCAGAGTCCGCATCGAACGGAAGCCAAAGTGGAGCTGCAAAGACATGGATGTTTCCTTACTTCAATACTTGAAAAGAATCTGTTGCAATCCACAACGTAGTGATAAAATGAAGGCAGGAGTCTACTCTATGCACCGCGAATCACCGTTCCAGAAAATTCTGCATGTCCTGACAGTGGCATTCACAACATCCGTGTTGTTTTTGTGGCTGAACACAGCGGCGATGCAACTGGACGGGATGACCAGGCTCTCCACTGTCGAACAGTTACAGCAGTGGATCGCGCAGATTATCGGTGCTCTGCTGGGTCTGTTGATGGGAGTTCTCTCCTGGAATCACATCATCCGCAAGCACCCCGACTGGGATGAACGAATCATCGCAGTCGGTTGTCTGGTGTTTCTGCTTGTATTCCCTGTTGCAGTCGAAGCGTTTCGAAGTCTGGGGCTTTTCTGAGTCGCATACCTCGACTGTTGGGCTGGGCATCTCCCATTTCCTTGTAAAATCTACATTTTCTTCAACGCTGCTGCAGTCGGATGTGATTTCTTGAATCTTTCCCGGCGATCCGTTTTAGAAATCGGACCTCCGGCGCCGATATAAACCATCAGGCCGATTGTAATGATCAGGCAATCTTTTCCGCTGCATGAATTTGAGGATGTATTATGAGCATGACGCAACGATGGTTACTGGTGACTGCGGTCGTTCTCTTAGTTGCGGGCGCCGTTTCCGCTTCCAGTCAGTCCGACAAACCGGAAGCCGACCCCGATGATCAGCAGGCGGCATTGATGCTGGCCAAACTGGCCTGCAGTCAGAAAATCACCAGTGGTCTGGTCACGAAAAATTTTGACCAGATTCACCGCGGCGCCAACGAACTCAGCAGCATCTGCAATGCGACAGCGTGGGCGGCTCACGAAGATCCCGTGTATGCCCACCATCGGACCGAACTGCGCAAACAGGCACAGAAACTCGCGAAGATGGCCGAAGAAAAAAATCTCGACGGTGCCACGTATTCCTACATGCATTCACTGAATACCTGCATCAACTGCCACGAATACTGCCGCGACGTGCTGAGCATCATTGACGACTCCAAAGTCAATCTGAAAGTCGTCCCGATTCCATCGAATTGAGCAGTCTGCTCCAGGCTGGAAATGACATTGAGTAACTGCTATCGCAATGTACCAAAAAATACTTGCAGCATCGCAAGTGGGATCATCACAATTAATATGATTGATAAAATCATGGAGAAAGAAACTAAAGCCGCAATAAATATGCTAGTGGATTTCATTTTGGCAATTAGCGTGTATGAAACATAAGCAACGTTAACACAGAATAATATCACTAAAGTTAGCAGTATACTTTCGGAGTGGTTTCTTACAGTATCTTGCTGGAGGAAGTAGCAGGCAGTAAAAAACGTCAAGTTGACAATTGATGCGATACACGACAAAACACACATGAGTTGACTTTTACTGTTCAAAACCACTTCATCTGATTGTCCGGTCGTTTTGGCTTTGTTGCTGATTTTTCTATTCACAACGCTAGCAATCCTCTCACTCCCGGCAAGGCAGAATAATCCGCGACGGTCGGACTGCATCGTGATACACGTTTTCGGTCGCGATTTTCGTTTCCTTGCCGAATGGTCCTTCCCCTGTATTCGGGTTTCGGTCGAACAGCGGGAAGTAGGCACCGCAGATATCCACGCGCAGTCGATGTCCGGCTCCGATCTGGGCGGCGATCGGTCCCAGGTCGACGGTGATTTCGTATTCTTCACCCGGATGCAGAGCCGTCGGTTTCTGTTCTGAATAACGGAACCGTCCGCGCAAAATTCCGACTGCCAGATTCTGTGCGAATCCGTCCGGGTGCACGTCAATCAGTTTCACCACCCAGTCCGCATCAGGCGTGTCAGCGGAAACATACAGCTTGGCCTCGGCATTACCGGCGAACGTCACAGGCTCCGTGTGAGGTTCCGACGTATAAACCAGCACGTCGTTTCGTTTCTCAATCGGACGCTGATCTACGGGAGCCCAGGTCGCTGCGATCAACGGACGTTTCTCCGTCACCGGGCAGGCAGGTGTGGGATCAGCCGGATCAGCTTTGAAACTGTCAGCAGGTTCCGCAGTGACAGGCGGACAATAATCGAGCCTGCCATTCCCCGCACCGGTATTCGCACTCCCCTCGGAATGCAGATAAAAGGGAGTCGGCGTAAAACCCTGGGGCGGCCAGGTCTGTGCTTCCTGCCAGACGTTATCGCCCATCGAAAAATATCTCACAGGCACCGCGACGGCAGGCGAATTCGCAGCGTCCGCTTTCAGGTATTGTTCGAACCATTTCAGGTTCTCGCCATCCTTGTCGATGACCGCGTTCTCACCAAAATTGACGTCCCCCACTTGCGCACGACCGATTGAGCCATGATCCCAGGGACCCAGAATCAGTTGCTGGCGTTGCTGCGTTGCCAGATCGGTGGACCAGTGCTGCATCCGACTGAAGTTGCCTACCGTTTCCCGCGAGAAGAAATCGTAGTAACCCACAATATGCTGCATCGGCAGTTTCAATTCGACCATCTCTGTCGACATCTCGGTTGGCTTCCAGTAGCCGTCATGTTCCGGATGCGTCAGCATGCCTTCCAGCCAGGGGATCGACCAGCCAATCTGTTCGTCGATTTCACTCATCGGCAGATGCAGCAGCGTTTTCCGCCAGTCGTCTGTGACAGTCGCCTCTTCCGGCTTTTGAGAATTTCCCGATGCCCAGCGCGTGATCAGCGAAAGCCGCATCGCGCCGCCCAGATACAGGTTGCGATAAAAACTGCTGAAGGTTGCCGTCGGTGCAATCGTCACCAGTCCCGGCGGCCGTTCGTTGGCTGCCAGCCATTGAGTGGCACCGACATAGGATGCGCCCCACATGCCGATGCGACCGTTGCACCACGGTTGTTTCCCCAGCCATTCAATCGCGTCGTAGCCGTCGCGGCCTTCATTATCGTATGGGTAGAATTCACCCTCCGATTGAAACTTGCCGCGACAGTCCTGCACGACGGCCACATAACCGGCCGCCGCAAACCGCTCTGCCGATTTTTTAACGCGGTCTTTGTTGTAAGGAGTTCGCATCAACAGCACGGGAGCCTGTTTGAGACTGGGATCGCGATAGACGTCGGTTGCCAGCAGCACGCCATCCCGCATCGGGACCATGACGGTTTCCTTTGTGATGGCAGGCGATTCGGCAGCGTTAAGCCAGGACGCGACGAACAGACAGAGACAGACAGCCAGGACATGCGAGCGTTTCATGGGCAGAGTCTTTCCTCAGCAGGAGAAATTAGAACAGGATCAGGCAGGTCGCTCTATTTTTCTTACCAGCTTCGGACCGAAAGTGCAATTCCGAAGTGAATTCTGGTGCCCTTCATCGCATGTCAGTTCAGCATGAGTTGCAGATACGTCACGTCCAGAACCTTGCCGAATTTCTTTCCCACCTCTTTAAAGGTTCCCACGACTTCGAATCCAAAACTCTGATTCAGATGCAGGCTGACCTCGTTCCCTTCCGCGACGCCGGCGATCAACGTGTGAAAACCGAGGCGACGTGCTTCTTCAATAATCGCCTGCTTCAACTGTCGTCCAATCCCCTGACCGCGATGAGAGGCTTTGACATAAAACGAGGTTTCCGCCGTATCCGCATAAGCCTGTCGGGGACGCCACTGCGAAAGACAGGCCCAGCCCGCGATCTGCTTCTCTACGACAGCGACCAGAATCGGATGTCGTGCATCATGCGATTCAAACCAGGGCAAGCGTTCGTCCCGCGTCATCGGTTCCATATCGAAGGTTGCTGTTGTCGTCAGAATGGCTTCGTTATAAATCTCGGTCATCGCCTCGAGATCCGCTAATGTCGCTCGCCGAATATTCATCGCCGCCATACCTTTTGTGAATTGGAAACAGGAGACAGATCAGCGGTTGCCCGAAACCGCGGGAGTGCTCTGTTGATTAATGACGCCGGTTCTCTGATTCTGGTTCGCTGCTCAATTGCGTTTCACTCATGATTCATGAGACGCTTATTATTCATTCAACCAGAGAAGAGACCCGCCGGTAAACTCGAATTTCTCAAGACAATAAGGTTCCAGTAGACTTCGATTCGCCTGACGGGCACCAGTAATCGTACAAAAACGTTTGATGAGTTCAATTGGAGTCGCATCACTCAATCGCCAGATCTTTCCATCCACAAAACAGACGAAAAACCCAGAATAGTCTGCAGATCCCAGGCCTCCCGGTACGTTGATCTGGTCAGGCAGCGATTCCACATTAAAGTCGCCCGGTTGCATCCAGTGTGTGTTGCTATCGTACACGTCCGCAAACAGAATGAGATCTTCTGGCAATGCTTTTGCTGGTGACGGATTGTTCTGATCAAAGGCGGTATCTGGTCCCCCCATAGCAAAGATACGAGTATTGTGTTCTCCCTTACCGCTGAAATGGAATCGAGTTTCTGACTCTTCCCTGATGAAGCTATATTCCTCTGCTTTCCAGTGAAGATCATGCGCGATCGGTACCGGCAGGGTCAGAAATTCGGCAAACCGCCAACTGTAAAGCGGATTCCCATTCTGATCACAGCGGATCAAGGGAGGCATTGGTATTGTTCCGGCTTCAAACGCTTTGAAATCGAAATCAGGAGAAGTCATGATTACCGGGTTCAGCAGATGAATCGCACTCTTATAATCACGTGATCGTGTTAGGATTCGTGCTCGTTCACGGGCATCTGTAAAGAGATAAATAAAACACCCCAGTAAGATCACACACAGCAGAGAGATCCAAATTCGGGTGCGTTGTTTCATCACTTAAAATCTCTGAATTTCCTAACTCGTGAACTCTTCCCACCCCTTGCGAAATTTGGAATGCAAAAATGGTTTCGCGCTCTCATTGCCGGTGGCCGTGAGTGTGTCGGCATCCCAGTCGAAGCCGCCGCCGGCGCGGTAGGCGGTATTGCCCAGCAGCACAGTTTCCGAGAGCGGTCCTGAATAGTCGAAGTTGCAGGTCGCGGGACCTTCTCCTTTGCAGGCGTCTGTCCATTCCTTATAGAACCCGGGCGAATCGGGAATGAATGGTTCTGGCGCTTTGAACCCGTCGAAGGATTTTTCGGGGAAGAGCTTTAATGAGCCGAACCCGGTCAGCAGCATGCCTTTGGAACCGACAAACAGCGTGTTAGCTCCTTTCAGGCTGATTCCCTTTTCTTTGAGAATCGCAGGGCCATTCTTCTCCTGCGACCAGTGCAGTTTTACGGGGCCCCGCTTGTCGTTGGCCGGGAAGTCGAAACTCGTCAACATTTCGGTCGGCGTGCGCTCGGCGTCGATCTTTGGTCCCGATGCCTCCACGCGGGTCGGGTATTTCAGATCGAGGGCCCAGAACGGGATGTCCAGAATGTGGCAGCCCCAGTTACCGGTCTCCCCGGTGCCATAATCCCACCAGAAACGCCAGTTGTACGGTGCCAGCACGCCTTCCCCTTTGGAGTTCACGGCGTAAGGACGAAACTTCGCCGGGCCGATCCACATATCCCAGTCCAGCGTTTCGGGAACGGGAGCCGTTTTGACCGGCTCGGGGGGCAAACCTCGCGTGGAACTGATCCAGCTGTAGACTTCACTCACATCGCCAATCGTGCCCGACTTGATCAGTTCGACAGCCCGGTGCATGTTGGCCAGTGCGTGTCGCTGCATACCCAGTTGAGTCGCCAGCTTGTTCTTAGCAGCGAGTTTCGTCATCTCGCGCACTTCCCAGACCGAATGGGCCATCGGCTTTTCGCAGTACAGATGCTTGCCCATCGTCATCGCGATCATGGAGGGATGGAAGTGCGTATGATCGGGAGTACTCACGACGACCGCGTCAATCTGGTTTTCCATGTCATCCAGCATGCGGCGGTAGTCGGCGTATTTTTTTGCCTGGGGAAATCGTTCGTACGCTTTGCCCGCCCGTTTGTCGTCGACATCGCACAACGCAACAATGTTTTCGGTTTTGGCGACCCCATTCAGGTTCGCCACCCCGCGCCCACCAATGCCGATCACCGCAACATTCAGTTTCTCATTCGCAGCAGCCCGCGTCGGTTGCGTCGAGGTTCCCAGCCAGAGCCCCGCTCCCAGGGCAGCCGTTGTCTGCAGTGCTTCACGACGGGTAATTTGATGGGCGGTCATATGATGTCTCCCCTCAATTGAGATGCAGGTTGGTGTTTTGCTGATTTCATTATAGTCGATTCATGGCCAGAATATGACTGCAGTTTTTTATCACGTTCCGAAAATATGCGTTTTAGTTACGTAAGAAGTGTTATCAAGCGGGAATCAATGATGTGAAAAAGTGTCGTAGTGCCAGGTGGCTCATCATTTTGAACGAAAAATGGATAAACGTTCGTAACATATTTGAACCGGAACACATGGCGAAAAAAATGAGCCGCAGGGCCTTAGTCTCGGTTATGATCCAGTCCGTATTGATTGCACAAACTGTTTTTATCTTTTACGTAGACAGGTTCGAAGTCAGAGACACTCTCTGATGTCATTTCGCTCAAAAGAGTTTTATTTTCTGCATAATAGTCACTCCTCTGCTTTGACCCACTTTACCCGGGACTCAATATTCTCGAATACATTTTCAAACACCCAGAATTTAAAATCACCGAAGTTGAGGTCGTTTCGATGTACGCGGTCTGGTTTGTTTTCATTGAGCGTCAGTGTCAATTCGGAAATCACGGGATGGGAAGACTGGATTTCCAAACCGAATTTCGCGGGATCGCCGGCTTCTGCAATCAGTGTTTCGTAGAGCAGACAGAGGCGGGCGTATTCGGTCAGTGAGATTTTTCCTGTGTAGACGCCATTCCTGTCCAGTCCCGAAATCGCGTGCAGAACCGCATCGCCGTTCGCGTGAAATTCCACGTAATAGATGATCGCGGGAATTCCTTTGCCTGTGATAACGGAATAACCGCCGGGTGACATGTGTTTCAGTTTGATTCGCCGAAACGGCAGCGATTGACGAATGGCCTCTTCTTTGCCTGATTCAAACGGCGCCTGCAGGAATTCATACTTCCCCGCCGGTCGGGCTGCCCAGTCATTGCTGGTTTGCTGCTGTTCTTCGCCTTGTGTGAAGGTGCTGCCAAGGAGAATCAGACTGCATAGACAGACGCGTTTCAATACAGGCAACATGGTTCGACCTCTCTTAAGTTTTTGCAGTTGCTTCTTCCGGTTGAATATCGTATCCATCCAGATCACTCGGGCGTTCGTAGAGTTCAAAGCCGTTTAAACCGGGGACCGAACTGCGGTCCAGGTTCCACCACGGGCAGCGGAAATGGGTGCCACAGGCATTGCATTTGACGATCTGTCCCAGAAAAGGGAGACTGGCGGTCGTCGTGTTTTCACAGTTAGGGCAGTTCACTCTCCAGCGTGACGTCTTCAGATCGACGGGCCCTGACATTCCCCTGGCAATGCGAAACGGGAGGTCGACCGCTTCGATGGTGGACAGCGCTTCGCGGGTGATCGGCTCGGTGCTCATTGACAGGCGGTCGGCATGATTGCCCAGCGTACGTTCGTAGGCGTTGCGGACCAGGCGGGCATTCCCGAAATTCTGATCGCGGTCGGTGAAGATCCGGTTCAGCAGAATTGCCAGGTTGCCGCGGGCGGCGGGCGTTAACTGATACGCGTTGGCGTTGCACATCATTTCAAAAATCTGACACAGATCGGAAACGTGGTAGTCTTCAAACACAATATAGCGGCTGAAGCGGCTTTCCAGACCCGGATTGGATTCGATGAAGTCCGCCATTTCGACCGGATAGCCGGCAACAATGACGACGAGACGCTCCCGCAGATCTTCCATTTTCTTAAGGAGTGTATCGATGGCTTCCTGGCCGTAATCCTGCCCGCTCGATTTTGCCAGTGTGTAGGCTTCGTCGATGAACAGCACGCCGTCGGTGGCTTTCGCGATGACTTCGTTAGTTTTAATCGCCGTCTGACCGACGTAGCCTCCCACCATGGTTGCCCGGTCCGCTTCGAGGAAATTCGGGGTTCTTAAAATCTGATAACCGTACAAAATCTTCGCGATGATCCGGGCCACCGTCGTTTTTCCGGTTCCCGGATTTCCCGTAAAGACGAAATGCAGCGTCTGCGAGGCGACAGGCATCCCCTGCGACTGTCTCTGCTGGCGGATATTCAGAAAGTTGGCCATGCGCGTGACTTCCGCTTTGACCGCATCCAGACCAATCAACGTGTTGAGTTCCTGCAGTCCCTGCTTTAAAGATTCTTCGGGAGTGATCTGGATTGGCACATCACTTACGCTATTGACCTCGTCCGTCTTTTTCTTCTTCTGCGATTCGGCCGATGCGTCCAGATATTCGAAGATTACTTCCTCAAATTCGCGCAGGTCATTACACTGCTTTGTGAAAAAGGTCTGGTCTTCCTTTTGAATTCCATTGGCATTCAATACCAGTTTCGCAGTCAGCAGCTGCATTTTGCTGTAAGATTGAAATAACTCAGGAGATTTTTTGATTATACAGGCAATCATGACCAGCAATCGGAAAGGTTCATGTAAGGCACCGTCCAGAATCGCACCTCCTAACCAGCTGTTGTCCGATTCCCACTGGATCAGCAGTGCTCGAAATTCTTCAGCATCACAGCCATACAGATACGGTTTGTAATCTTCCATGAAACTGAAACGATGCAGGGAATACTTCATCAGTTCCGCGGAGACCTGCAGTTCAGAGTCATCTACCAACTCGTCTGTCAGAATACTTCGACGGAGAATGAATAGGACATCGCATATCGCCGCCGCATTAATTACAGATTTGAGGTGTTCCCCCTCGACATCAACGGCTAACTGCAGCAGTCCGGAAATACGATTTGCAAATTGACCCGGGGCTGTATATTTCAGTGCCTCATCTATGTCAGATGAAAGAACCTCGTAAACATCGTTGCACAGGAATTCGAGCATCGATTCCAGCTTCTTCGCATTGCTCATGAACCCGCTTCTCTTCTGAACGTCAACAGGGGGAAGTGTTTTTGAACTGTTGCCCTTCATACTACTCGACAAGATTACATGAGCCAAGTAAGAACCGTTATCTCAGAGTGAATTGCGAAGTTTTCTGTTTTGCTGAGAGAGCAGATGTCAGCCGACGTTCTCTTCACTGGCAAGCTGGACGGCCTGCGATTCTACAGTGGTCTGCTGGAGAACGGGGAAGGCACCTTCGTTGCGTCCCCAGTGGTAGAGCAGGTGAAACAGAAAGTTGACAGCGAGTACCCCCGCGATGGCACAGAGCAGGACCAGTCCGGAGACCCCTTCATGCGCAATCGTCCAGAAGAACTGACCGATACACAACAGGGAAACCAGCAGCAGTGTCGGCGTGCGCGGAATCAGATTCACCACCAGCGCACCGAAGGGGGCCCCCAGCGCGACAATCGGGGCGGCCGCCAGCCAGTTGGCATACACTTCGGGATCCATGTAATACAGGCCGGGATTGATGTGCGACAGAATTGCATTTGTCGTAATTCCCACGACCGACGCAAACGCCATGATGACCACTGACGTCGGAATCGCAATTTTCAGATCGGCGCGATACAGGAGCACCAGCGTCGCATAGACCATCATATCAATGCCCACCCCGGTCACCGAGGCGACGATGCCTCCCGTGAAGCCGACCGCCAGTCCCAGCCAGCGGTCGTAGTTCCGCCAGCGATCACTGACGCCCGTCGCAGAGACCAGCTCGCGCATTTTCATCAGATGCATGATACCGAAACTGCACCAGACGACGGCAAACGTCAGTTTCACCCACAGGTCGGGTACAAACGGCGCGACGCAGGCCGCTCCCAGGGGCGTACCAATGAGCGCACCAACGAGCGCGGGGCGCAACAGTCCCCAGTCGAGCGGACGTCTTGCAGAGAAAATATAGATCGCAGCTGATACCATGCCGATCGACTGCACCGCCAGACCAAAATTGCGTCCCAGGGAACCGGGCATGTCAAACAGTAATACGAGCACGGGAAAACCCACGGTTCCCCCACCCATGGGAGTGGAACCGGCGATATACGAGCCCAAAGCCATCGCCAAAGCGATCGGCCAGTGATGCTGCAGTGACTGCCAGCCATCAGTGGCGATGATGATCGTCAGCCAGACCGTATAAAACGCCAGCAGCCAGAGACCAAAGGGCCAAAGTTGTTTCACAGAATTCCGCCAGGCCTGATTCGTCATCTCATTATCTCGATTTACTTTATCTCTTTGATCGACAAGAATGCGCTGCCCGGTCGATCAATCTGATTCCAGCCAGTCACAGCTCGCATCTTCATGCGGCTCCCGGGTACGTTTCAGCAGTTTCACCAGTTGTTTCTGCTGGGCTGCACTCAGATGGCCCAGCTGGCTCTGGTGCATCTCCACCACCGCGTTCGCCATCTTTGCCAGCAGAGACTGCCCCTGCTTTGTGATGGCGATTTCCACCACCCGCCGATTCTCGGGGAGCCGACTGCGCTGAATTAACGAACGCTTCTCCAGTCGATCCAGCAGACGTGTGGTATCGGGGGCACGGGAAATCAGCCGGCGTCCCAGTTCCATTGTCTGCATCGTACCCGGTGCGACGGCCTGCAGCAGACGCAATACATTGTATTGCTGTGCAGACAGGTCGTACTGCACGAACAGGGCTTCTTCGAGGGCCTTCAGGCAGTCGTAGGTCCGCCAGAGCTGCAGATAGACTTCCTGCTCGGGCGAGTCGAATTGAACCTGTTCGATATTGGGTTGGGGCACGGGTGCTGTCATGCTGGAAATTATGAACGTCTCAACAATACTTGTCAAGACAACTATTGTCGGGACGATTAATGGGGCGGAAAATATCTCCGGAGTCGAAACCGGGGCGTCTAGGGCCGGGGGAAGCTATTTCACGCACTCAATGAACGTGATAGGGGAATTGGTCAACAGGGGGGACCAGTAGTCCGGCGTGTTGTCGGTCAGTCCGTCCGGTGAGAGTTGCGGGGCATGCCAGCGGACCTCATTAAAGCCGGCCTCGCGAAAGGCGGCTTCATGGGTGTCAGCGGTCAGGTGATAGTTTTCAATATCAAACGGACCGTCCTCCAGATGAAAGGTCCAGGTGATCGGCGTCCCCTCGATCCAGTCATCGCTGGCAGAGGTTTCAAACCCGAAATGACGAAACGACGGGCTGCCGGGAAAATGAAACATCGGGCTGCTGTTGACGGTCACGAAGCGTCCGCCCGGTTTGAGTGCATTCGCGATGCCGTTGCACATCGACTGCAGTTCGTCGCGCGTGCGGGCATAGTTCAGCAGGTAAGCGGCGACTGCCAGATCGAACTGTTCTGTGACAGGCAGCTCCCGGGCATCACCGACGATGTAGTCGATGCCCTGCTGATTCTGCGTTTCCTGTTTCTGAGCGAGTTCAATCATCCCCTGTGACAGATCGACGCCTACGACGCGCGTGGCACCGCGTTCGCGGAGCATGCGGGTGTAGAATCCTTCACCACACGCGACATCCAGCACGGACAACCCTGCTGGAGTGCCGGCCAGATTCAGCAGTGTGTAACCTTCAATGAACGTCCGCCAGGGCTGCTGTTTGGATCGTTTGTACTGCTCGGCGATGGGGTCGTAGTTCGTCGTCATGGAGCGGCTGCCTTAACCAGGTGATGTTGAGATGTTATGGGGTGAATTACCTCGTCAGGTTTACAGAAATATAACGTAAGCCTGTGAAGATCTCCTACCTGAATTCAAAAAGATTTTGAATTCAGTGTGACATCGTGTCGCATTTTTTGTGAATCAGCTGCGCCTTTTGAGAAAAATTTGGAAGGACGAATACTATATGCTAGGATAGCAATACCCGGGCTGCGGGTGCGCCAATTGATATGTATTCTCACGTGATAGTAGTGGAGTTTAGAAGTGCGATTTGAAAAGCTGTTGTTGATGCTGGTTGTGTTCTGTGCCGTTCCCTGTCTGCCGGCTTTTGCCCAGGAAAAAAAAGAGACGGAAAAGTCAAAAGAGGTACAATCGACTCAATCCGTACAAGACCTGAAACCGGTCACCACCATCGATCCCACAATTCCACTCGACCAGTTAAAAATCATGGTCCGACCGCTGACAAAACAGGAACTGCAGGTTGAAGCGGATGCCTGGTTTAAATTACTGCAGAATAAAGCACGTCAGATTGCAGCCGCCCGACTGGGAGTGAAAAAAACAAACGAAGCGTTGAGTACCAACGATGATCAACGGGCCCTCGATTCGCTGAAAAAAGCGGAATCCGTTCAGAAGACCGCCGACAAACTGGCAAAGAAGACAGAAGACGAACTGGTCAAAACAGCGCAGGAAAACCTGGGCGTGGATGTGGCCGTTGATGCCACCAAACCGGATCAGAGTGATGCCGCACAGTCAACGGCAGATGCGGAACCCGTCGCCAGCAGTTCGGAAACAGCGGGTTCTGAAAAAATAACCACGCCAGAAGTCGATACCTCTGCGACTCCCACGCAATCTGCAGAAGCGATGAAGGAACAGTTTCTGGTCAACCTGACAAAACTGCAGGACGAAAGGACCGCGTTGAGCGATCGGCTGGAAGTCGTACTGACTTCACTCGCTCTGAAGGGAGGCGATGTCGACACTTACCGAAAATACATTACCGCCGTTTCCGGAATTGAACTGGATACCTCTGATGCCACTGCCACCTTGTCCGGGATTAAAGGCTGGATCATCTCCAAAGAAGGGGGACAGCGGATGGCCTGGAATCTTGGTAAATTTATTGTGATTCTGCTGATTACCTGGCTGGTTGCCAGAGTGGGATCAATGATGATTCGCTGGGTATTAGAGCGTAAGGTCAGGCTGACCCAACTCGCTGAAAATCTCATCAGCAGTGTGATCAAAAACGTGCTGTTGCTCATTGGGTTTGCTATTGCACTCACTGCATTGGAAGTGGATGTGACTCCGATTCTGGCAGCCATCGGGGCAACCGGACTCGTCGTCGGTCTGGCATTGCAAGGGACTCTCAGCAACTTTGCCAGCGGATTAATGATTCTGATCAATCGTCCCTTTGATGTGGGGAATGTCGTGACCGCGGGGGGCGTCACTGGAACCGTCAAACAGATGAACCTGGTTTCCACAACCTTTCGTACCTTTGACAACCAGACCATTCATGTGCCCAACAACTCGATCTGGAATAATGTGATCACTAATATCACTGCCAATAAAGTTCGTCGCGTCGATCTCGAATTCTGCATCGGCTACGACGACGATTTCGAACAGGCCGAACAGATTATCAAAGACGTGGTCGAGGAGCACGAACTGGTTCTCAAAGACCCGGCACCGGTTGTTGTGACACACGCGCTGGCAGATTCTTCCGTGAATATTGTCTGTCGTCCGTGGGCTAAAACGGAGAACTGGTGGGATGTGAAAACCGCTGTCACCCGCGAAGTCAAACGTCGGTTCGATCAGGCCGGAATTTCAATTCCATTCCCGCAGCAGGACATTCACGTTTATACTGCAGAGAAGCTGGTCGGGAGTCAGGCTGCTCTGACACAAAAATAGTGTCAGTCGGTTCGGCTGCCGTTCAGGAATGAAACGTCAGCGTGTCACCTTCAGACGCTTCGTCATCCTGTGAACCGTGATCCGTTCGAAACCGGATGGGCCGCTGCGCCGTTCGATCAACGGTCAGCTGGAAAATATCAAAACGGTTGTATCCCCCCGCCAGATCGTGAAGCTGCTTCGGTTCGACGCAGAGGGAGAGGTCGATGTCGGCGTAGAGAATTCCTTCGTCCGCCTGCATGATCTCACTGATGGGAGTGCCGTTCGGTCCAATCGCGACCGAGATACCACGGGGGCTCCCTTCCAGGATGCGGGCGGAATCGGGATCACGCTGTTTCAGCAGGTCGAAGGCTGCCTGGTCCAGATAACCGGCGGCGACCAGATTGAACAGTTTGCCTTCGAATGAGTGCGCCCCGGCGCGAATGAGAATCGCATTCTTGAGATCATAGTTTTCATGGACCGTCGGATCGTGTGAGGGCCAGACCGGCGGATACGTCGACATGTGGACCTGCTCTCCCTGGGCCAGCAGCGTGAACCGGGCCAGAGGGTTTGTGTTCTCACCGCAGATCAGCATGCCCAGTCGTCCCAGTCGCGTCGGACAGACTTCCAGCCCCGCGCCATCGCCGGGAGACCAGACCAGTTTTTCATAAAAGGTCGGGACGATCTTTCTGTGATGACAGAGGATACTGCCGTCATCGCCGATCAACGCGTTCGCATTCCAGATACAGCCGCTACTGACGGTCGTTCCCTCATTGAAGCCCATCGAAACAAACATCTCACATTCGCGAGCCGTCTTAGCGATGAGAGCCAGTTCGGGACCATCCACCTTGATGGAGTTCGCTGCCAGCTCGCAGAACAGATCATGATTATGAATCGGTGCCTGCAATGCACACCAGACCGGAAATGCGGGAATGTACGTCTCGGGAAAGACAATGATCTGCGCCCCGTTACCGGCGGCTTCACGAATCAGCGAACAGGCTTTCTCGACGGTCGTGTCTTTATTGAGAAACACGGGAGCGACATGCGCGAGAGCCGCTTTGAATGTGGGATAACTCATGAGGCACTTCCGTAAGAGAGGATTCTGATAGATGATTAATAGAGAGAACAGCTGCAAAATGAAGTTGTCTGATCAATCCTGGAGAATCAGAATGTCACACCTTCGCCTGAATACACTCCAGCACGCCATCCCATAATTGCAGCCGTGCCTCCACAGCAGCCTGTGCCGCGGTGATTGCTTCCTGAATTTTCACGGGGTCATTGTCACACAACCCGTTGAGCAAACGCAGTGAAAGCGGGGCGTGGAAGTCGCCATCCAGTTCGACGTGCCGGTTCAGATAGTAGTGAAATACCGGAGCCTGTTCTTCCGTGACGCCGGTCTGTTTCAGAATCGAACGGAACATGCCGGGAATAATGTGCTCGCGACCCAGCGCGAACGCCGCAGCGATTTTATGCGGCGCTCCGTCTGCGATGAAGGCAAAGGTCTGTTTCGTAAACTGCCGTGACGGTTCCGGCATCCCGGGGAACTGGAGAGCCGCTTCAATGCCCTGCTGATCGACGATCCTGATGAATTGCGTCAGGGTTTCCGTGCTGGCACCCACTTCGGTCATCGCTGTCTGGTAGAGTTCGAAGTGGCTGGAAAACGCGCCATCCGCAGTTTCGTCGCATTCTTCTTCCAGTACGATTTCATTAATGAACCGTCTGACACTGGCATCACCACGAGGCAGCCAGGGGGCGCCGGTCGGTGCAATCACAGCCTGCAGGTACTTGACCAGCGACATGAAGTCCCAGACCGAGTAGACATGGTGCTCCATGAATCGCTGCAGATCATCGAGTGAGGCGATCGCTTCATAGATCGGATGATTTTCCAGCTGTTCGGAAAAGGAAGCAATAATTTCTGATGTAATTTCCTGCGACATGGACAGCCCTGTTCCCCGCTAATATCAAGTACTTCAGTACATGGATCCTGTAACAAACTTTCGAGATTATAGTTCTCACCGGCTGTTCTGGTAGGGCTTTCGCAGGGATTTCTCTTAATCCCACCAGAAGAACCAGTAGGGAGATTTCAGAAGCGTGGCACCCAGATTACTGATCGTTTCACAACCCTGATCCACAATATCTGCACAATACCAGTACTGTTCCCAGGCCAGTTGCATGGCTGAGTGCTGATCTTGCGGAGGTCGATTGACTGTGCATTCGATAACACCACCCCCGACACTGCAGATTTCTGCTCCAAACTCGGTTTGCCACTTGCGATGGAAGGCACATTGAACCTCCGCATCAGGGCAATCATTCCAGCCACCAAATTTTAAAACGGCGGGAAGCTGCCAGGACGTTTCAACCTCTGCCAGTCCGATATAGACTTCGGGGAGAAATTTTCCCGTCACAGCGTTTTTGTGCAAAATGAGGGAACCTTTGTCATGGATTTCTCCAGGCCATTCTCCCAGGTCCTCATAGGGAGAATAACCATACTCTTCCACTTCCGCCTTGCGTTCTGCCACCCATTCTTCGAGATCGAGCTTCTGAGAGGCGCGTATGATTTCCTCAGGTGACTGCCGGTTGAATTCAGCAGATTTGATCATTGTCTCCTGATCCTGGTGTGGCCCAATCAGGAATGGGTATTTTCCTGTTTTCGCAAACTGATCTCTCAACTCATTTAACCGTTCGACCGCCTCTGTTCCGGGGACTTGAATCGATGTGAATGTCATAGTGCATGCAATCCTGTTGAATCAGAAAGGGAAGCCTGAAAAATGATTCGTATGAGATCACAGATCCCCGTATTTTGTCGCCAGTACGATCGTATAGCCGTCCGGATCGCGAATCCAGATCTCCCGATGTTGCGCGAGGGGATTGACCAGTGGTCCGTCCAGAATTTCCACTGCCAGGTCTTCGGCCCGCTGGACGGCATCTTCAAAATCGTCGATTTCGAACCAGAGCAGTGCGCCGTTCCCTTTGATGGCTTGCGGATCACCCAGAAATGGATGCTCGTGGGTGTCCCACAGATGCAGTTGCAGAATCAGTGTTCCTTCTGCATTCATCAACTGTTCGTATTCAGCGCCGCCATGTCCGCTTTTCACATTCAGTAAACGCTGATACCAGAGACTGCTGGCTTCCACATCATTCACGACGATCATCGGCTGCGCACGCATTGGTCATCCCCTTTCAGGCTGGTTTTACTGAATCAGATCATCAGATCATCAGATCATACAGGATAAATCCCCGGTTTCATCGGCTGTTTCATCTTTTTTACTGCTCGCATTAAATCGTCCCACTCTTCTTCATCAATCGCGTTCAGGGCACGCTTGATCGTTTTACGATTGCCCGTCGCACAATTCACAACGATCGGGTTGATATCGGTCCAGCGTTTTTTGTCGACGAGATTCGTATTGTGAAATGTGGTGACTGTCGCCAGTTTCGATCCTTTTTTGAACGGTGCACCTGTGGCGCCTTTAATGGGGCGCTTGGCAATCTTTAACATCAGGTAAGGTTTGCCTCCCTGAGCATTCATATCTGCCAGGACGGCAATCAGATTTTTATCCGGATTCACCACAACAGCCGGCATCAGCGCACCAGCGGCAAAGTGACCCTTCCAGGTGTAGACGTTCATAAAGCCGGCAACAATTGCAATCCCGGCAACCACTCCTCCTAACGCAGGAGAGACAGTGAGTAAAGCAATTCCGACAATCACTCCCACGGCATAAAATAGAACTTCACCGGGATAACATTTCAGTAGCACTCTAAAGTCGATTTTAATCATCTTGCAGTCCGTAACTCAGTGGTAATAGATATTAAGTAGTGTTCGTCATTGATGATGCCTGTGAGAAACAGAAAACGCTGCCCACATTGGTGAATATACTTATGTTCTACGAGGGCTTCAAACAAGGATTGATGAATTCGCGCTGATCTGACTGAAAAGTGAGCGACCAGCTTCCATTAAAATCAGTTATGAGAGACAGATCGATGATGCATCTTAATTGAGTTACGGGTCACTATGATTTCTCAAAATCGCAAAGAAACTCTTGGCATCGCATTCAGAGAACCGATACAATCGATAAACGTTCTTTCACATCCATGGAACTTTCTTACGTCGCAAGCGTTACGAAGTTACCGTCAATCACAGCAGCCTTTGCTGATTCCCTGTTCAAAATATGAAATACCCCTGCCACAACGCTGTTGGCCAGACGTAATCAGCCAGAGCGCATCACATTTCAGGATGACGTCTCGCAATCGAATCGACTCGGGTCAAACAGCCTTGAAAACGATACCGTAAAACTGAACGCAGTCTAAGAGTTTATCACAACCGACAGAGGAGAGCGCCTTGACGCAAAACGATAAGAATCAGAAGCAGCCGGAAAACGATCAGGGCCGACGTAATTTTCTGAAAGGGAGTGCTGCTGCCGTCGGAGCGGGACTGGCTGCTTCCGTTCCCGGAATGGCATCTGCGGCGGACGGTGACTGTGAAATGAAAAACCCGTATGGCCCTCGTCCCGGCGGGGGGATCAGTCTGCCCGACTATTACAAGCCCTGGCCGGCGATCAAAAATCGCAATGTCTATATGCCGGGCACGGAAATCTTGCCGAAAAACGAAATGCGCATCTCATTTCTGGGCAGTACGCCCTGGCCTCCCACGCGGTTGCAGTCCGGCACTTCCATTCTGGTCGAACTGGGGAATGGTGAAACGCAACCACGACGCTTTTTTTTCGATCTGGGAAATGGCAGTATTTCGAATGCCGTTGCCATGCAGGTCCCTGCACCACTGATCAATGATATTTTCATCAGCCACCTGCACTCCGATCATTTTGCCGATCTGCCTTACTTTTATCCCTTTCGCGCGTTTTCTGGAGGATATACGCCGCTACGGGTGTATGGTCCTTCCGGTCGCACACCTGAGTTGGGGATCAAGCATATGGTGAAGCATATGCGCGAGATGAACCGCTGGCATGAAGAAAACTTCAATGCCTGCCCGATCGGCGATGGTATGGAGATTGAAGTGACCGAGTTCGACTGGAAAGAGGAGAACGGACTCTGTTACGACAAAGATGGTGTGAAGGTGCGACACTGGCCTCGCTCGCATGTGAAAGACGGCGCGTCTGCCTACCGTCTGGACTGGGAAGACGCCGGGCTCTCCTTTGTCTGGACCGGCGATGGACGTCCGGATGAACTGTCAGCCAAATATGGAAAAGGTGTTGACGTTTTTGTCTCCGAGGGAACCATCGATGTTCCTCAGTTGTCGTCGATGAAACTGGGCGCGCCTGCAGAACTCTGGGAATATACGATCGACATTTTCCACACGATGTATTATGCCGCCGGGTATCTGTTCAAACAGACGCAGCCCCGCATGGCCGCCATCTGTCATTACGAATATGCCGGCCCCGCGCTCGAAGCAGAATCGACGGCTGAAGTTCGTGCGAACTGGGATGGACTGTTCATGTTTGGCGGACCCGATGTGCAGGTCATCAATGTGACCAAAGATGCGATCTGGTCTCGCGAAGCGTTGCTGCCCGATGGTGCGGCCCCTGCTTCGATGGACCCGCGCTGGCTGCTCAAGCCGGGAGAAAAACTGCCTGCGGAAATCAAATTGCCCACACCTCGACTGCCTCGTGAAAAACAGCAGTCTGAATTTCTGCGGGAGCTGGAAATCGATCCGCACAAATATTATCCGCCCGATGCGTATCGCAAACCGGTTCAGAAATGGCCCGGCATCACCCTCAATCCGCGCGAGATGCTCGAAGCACGCGGTATTAAAGTTGACGACGATAAGTAACTCTTGATGGGAGAACTATAGACGCATCGTAGTTCCCTGTTGTCGTGTCTGTCTGTTAAAAAAAGAATTGCGATATGACTGAAGACGAACGTCCGATCCTCGCGCCGGCCCCGCGGCTTGAACCGATTGAAATAGAAGGCCGCGACCCCGTACCGGTGACACTGCTGACCGGATTCCTGGGTGCAGGCAAGACGACGCTGTTGAATCGAATTCTGAACGGCGATCATGGTCTGCGCGTCGGGGTGCTCGTCAATGACTTCGGTGCCATCAACATCGATGCGGAACTCGTCGAAGGGGTTGAAGAAAATACCATCAATCTCACGAATGGATGTATCTGCTGCGAAATACGCGATGACCTGGTCAATTCGCTGGAGCAACTGCTGACGCGTGAAGATGTGATCGACTACGTGATTCTGGAGGCGAGCGGCGTCGCCGATCCGGAAGGGGTCGTGATGACATTCTTGAATGCCCGCTACGAAAAACTGTTGCGGCTGGACAGTATTACCTGTGTTGTCGATGCGGAAGCCATCTTCTTACATGCTGACAATGAAGAGCTGACCGCACTCAAGCTGAGGCAGATCGGCTTTGCGGATATGGTGATTCTGAATAAAGTCGATCTGGTGGGACCGACACATCTGGAAGTGATCAATGAATGGATTGGTCAGCATCTGCAGCGGATTCGGATTGTCACTGCAGAGTGTTGTGACGTTCCACTGGAAGTTCTACTGGCCGTGGGTCGGTTTGATCCTGTTCATCTGGAAGCACAAAAACAGATCTCGATGAGCGAAACCTCTCCACAGAAACACGCCGTCAGTCAGCTGTTTGAAACCTGGAGCTACGAAACCGATCGGCCCTTTTCCGTTAAAAATCTGCAGGAGATGGTCCGCCGCCAACTGCCCGCTTCCATCTATCGCTGTAAAGGCATCGTTTACTGCAGCGATGATCCACAACAGCGATTTGCCCTGCAGGCCGTCGGACGGCGTACGGAACTGACGGCCCTCGACGACTGGGTCACGCGACCGCCGCGCACCCGGATCGTCGCCATCGGATCTGGTTTTGACGCTCAGGAACTGACTCAGCTGTTTGATGATTGTCTGGAAACGACAGCCTCGGATCAGACGACTTAATTAAACCAGAACGCCAGGGTGAAAAAGCGATTGCGGCCAAACGTCTGGTTGATGCGGCGCCACAGTTCCGGGTTGGCAAAGTCGGTGATTGTTCCCTTTTCCAGATAAGGAGCCGCCGCGGTCCCCTGGAACCAGAGAAACGGATCAATCTTTCGCGGTTCTGTAAACACGCGACGTAAATTGACCCCTTTGACGCCCGGCTGCCCGCGCCAGAAGGGAATCAGTTTCTTTCCCTGCAAGACCTCACCCGCTTCATCCAGCACCACCAGCCAGGTATCCACCATTTCCTGCGTAACTTTGATTTCTAAAACGCCGGTCTGGTTTGGATTGGGAATCCATTCATTTTCATTGTCAGTCTCCGCCAGATAATATTTCCACATCGATTTCGCGTGACGCTGCATGTCTTCCAGATGCGCGAGTGCTGCTTTCATCCGTTCCGGTTCTTTCAATTCAAATCGCCAGAGGTGAATGAAGGCCAGAATGTCAGAGACGAGCGGTCGGTTCACTCCCGTGGCAGGATTGTAAACGGTGTCAAATCGTCGGGTGCCGTCCATGAGAAATGGATAGGGAGTGTCGACCTTTTCAAAGAACAGGTGGGACGTGCAGTTGAACATCTCTTCGCCATCAACGGCCAGTAAAACTTCTCCCCAGGCACACAGAAAGTTACAGTAGCCCGCCAGCCAGTCTGCATCACCGCGATCAAAATCGAGTACGAAAGCGGCGACCTGCTGTTGCTCTTCGGGAGTATTGAATCCACCCAGAAGAAATCCGGCATCGATCGGTTTACCCGTGCCTGTCAAATCAACCTTGATCAATCCCACATGCAAAGGGAGTTTGACATCAGAATCTTTTACGGCTGACAGCGTCTGTTCGGCGGCGTTCAAATCATTGACCCAGGTCTGGATGATCTTTCGTGTCTCAGTGTAAGAGAGGGTTTTGGGGGCCGGGTTTTGAGGCAGGACTTCCCTGATTTCTCCAGGCATACCACCAAAGGCCCGCTCGGTTCTCAACCCATACTGGTACAGGTTGTTTCCCAGATGTTCCAGAGACTGGAAGAACTGAATCACCCCCAGACCAAACCGCGCCTGGTCGTCATCCGGATTCTTTTTCAGTTGTGCCTGCAGCGCTGTCGCGCCTTCACTCAACTGACCTGTTTTCAGGTACTCCTCCGCCAGCGGGGCTGCGCTCACCAGATGTGTGGAAAGCAGTAATGTGCCAGCAAAAACTGTAAGTAGAAACCTGCTTCGCATGAGTGTACTCCCTGAAAAGAACCCCAGTGATTGTGCCATAAGTCATACTGTAGTCTGCAGATAGCCGACCGGGAATGACCATCCATCAGATAAGGCGTACTGGAACCGAAAATATCACACTATTTTTTTCAGAAAACGATCGGATCGGTAGCCTGACAACCAGTCTGGTAGCTGAACGATCACTGTTTCTCAATTCAAATCGTGAGAAACGCTCATGGAAAGTGGTGTGTACAGATTCTGAGAAAATCCGCCATGTGAAACCATGCTGGCATGGATTTTGCGATTTATTTTCTGTTGCCGAGTTTATGGAATCAATCGAGCTCTCAGATAAGGAGACCAAAATGGAAGGCACAATGAAAATCAACGAAGAAATCACTGTCGGCCCGCAGCCTGACTCTCAGGAAATTTATGAATTTGGACAGGAAGGTTTTAAGACCATTGTCAACTTCCGCGCACCTCACGAACAGGATCAGCCGATTTCGCCTCAGGCGGAAGATCAGGTCGTGCATGCAGCGGGAATGGAGTACCTGCATATCCCGATGTCGATGAATTCTCTGAATGACGCGCAGATTGATCAGTTTCGCGAAAAGTATGCTGCGCTTCCCAAACCGATTTATGCGCACTGCAAAAGCGGTAAACGGGCTGGTGCGGCGGTCATGATGAATCTGGCCGTCGAACAGGGAAAGACGGGCGAACAGACGTTGCAGAAAGCAAAAGAGATCGGCTTTGAATGTAATAAGCCGGAACTGAAGGAATTTGTCAGAGACTATGTCGATTCCCACAACGGATCGAATTGATCTGTAACTGACAGCAGACAGGAGCAGGAACAATGCCTACGACATGGAATCAAAAAGAAGAAAGACAGTATCAACACATTAAAGAGAGTGCGCTGGATCGAGGCCGTTCGGAAGACAAAGCAGAAGAGATTGCTGCCCGGACTGTCAACAAACAGAGAAGACAGTCTGGAAAGACGCCCAACAAAACGACACAAGGTACAGGAAACCCGAATACGAGACTGGAAGATCGCACGGTCGAAGAGCTTCAGAATCTGGCTGCTGAAAATAATATCAAAGGTCGCAGCAAGATGAAGAAGGCGGAACTGATCAAAGCCCTTCGTGACAAGCGTTAAATAGTGTAGAATTGATTCACCGGAAATTTGATATCTAAGACTGAAAGGAGAGTGCAGGTCCGACGGAATTCGAGACCTGGCTCAATCTTTGGTAATTCAACCAACTCGGCAGGAAACAGAAATGAGCAGCACTCAACTTTCAGCACAGGAGTCGGCATCACGTTCGTCATTTATCCCCTGTTTTCTCCGGGGGTTCTTTGAGAACCCGTTACAGGTTGCCTCATTTGTTCCAAGTTCAGGTTACCTGCAGCGAAAACTGAGTTCCCTGGCCTGCCTGCAGTCCGCCCGCTGCGTTGTGGAACTCGGCCCGGGGACAGGGGAGACTACACAAACTCTGCTGGATGCCATTCCTGCGGCCACACAGCTGTTGTGCGTGGAGGTCGTTTCTGAGTTTGTAAATCATCTGCAGGAGTTCGCCGACCCCCGTCTGACCGTAGTGGAAGACTCTGCGTTATATCTCGAAGAAATCCTGAGGCGAAATCAGCTGCAGGCTCCCGATGTGATAGTCTCCGGCGTTCCCTTTTCGGTGATGACGCCTGAAGAAGGTCGCCAGTTGATCGAAACCATCCATCGGGTACTTGCCCCGGGCGGTGCATTCGTCACCTACCAGTTTCGCAACAGTGTCTGCGAGCTCGCCGAAGACTGTTTCGGCGCCCCCCAGAGCCGCGCCTTCGTCTTGTGGAATCTGCCTCCCCTGGAAATCTACCTCTGGGAAAAAACAGCGGAGACGGATTCCTTAGAAGCATCTCACGTACTTGTACCACCCGCTTTGAAATAACAGACTTCAAAAAAATTCCCTGTATTGAAATCTTTTGATAGAATGCGCGTCTGTTGCAACGTCATTTTTTCTCCCCAGGCTGCCTGATTCCATTCGGCAGGGAATAAGTCTACGATGTGTTCTTCAGACTGTCCTCAATGTAATGCGACTCTGCTCACAGATTTATGCGGTCACATGGTAACGCAGAAGTGCATCCAATGTGGCTGGGAGCAGGTTTCACTGATCTGTCCCGCGGATGAGATAAAAGAATTATCGCGAGATTTAAGTCACATTGAGAGAACGCTGAAAATACCAGCTCAGACTTATCGTGTTTTCGATGCAACCGACACTGGCGATCTGGTGCTGTGGTCAGACTTCAGGAAGCAGGCTGATTTTAGCCAGAATCGTAAGCTTCAATCACAGGTTGATCAGTGCCTGAACGGTGCGCTCTATTTTCACGGGCCTGTCAATTCGCAGCAGGAATGGTGTCCAGGCGGCGTTGAAAGTCTGAAACTCCCGGTCCATTGTCATTTCTTTCTTGAGAAAAACAGGCAATTCAAAATGTTTCTCTTTTTGACACAGACGCAGCTGGAAATCCATATTCCGGAACTCTGGTTTGTCACAACCAATCCAGTGAAGGACCGACTTCGGCTAATAAAAATTCAAAAAATGATTTCCTGTCTGGCAGCAGCGTTTGAGATCAACTGGCAATCCGCCGAGTATGACGGTTTCAAACCTGTCAGCTACGGGAGTGATCTGTTCTGGATTGAATATTTAAACAACCTGTTTTCAAGGATTGATTACCAGGAATCAACTGCTTGAATCGGGAACCCATCCTCATGAAGAACCTCCGATGAAACAGACTAACCCCGATACCTGGCAGATTCCTCCGGACTGGCATCAGAACTTTGAACCACAGGCCTCACTGGAATTACAGGCTTTACGGAAATTATCTCAAGCAGTGCTCGATCTCAGTTCAGACTTCTCGGTTGAACTGGATCTGTTTGAACCGGGATACCTGAAGGTCGATGTATTTCATAAACAGACTCGACTGGCTGAAGTCTATGCGAACAATGCAGCGGCCGGTCTGGTCTATTCTCTGTATGCTCCCATCAAGAGTGTGCGAGAAGAGGAATACCATTTTCGCACGGTTGACGAAGGGGTCGACATCCTCAAAAAAGCAGTATCAGGTACCTGATGTCAGAATCACTATTTCTTCTGCGCGGCGATATACGCTTTTGCCTGATCGATATAACCGGGGGTTCTCAGGCCAACCTGTTTCGCTTCTTTTAATGCGGCGTCAAACTCAACGTCATCGTCCAACACACGATGCACGAGCCAGATCGCTCCAACCCGGTTGGCGGAAGCTGAATGCAGAATCAGCGGGTGTCGAGCCTGGTCATTCAATACGCCGCGACACTGGTCAAAGACAGCGGGTGTGAGTGTTTCCGGTGTCAGAAACGGGATCGCCACGTAATCCAGTTCCAGCATGCGCACTAAACCGGCTTCATCCCAGTCGAGTTCTTTTTCAGTTCGCAGATTGACCACGGTTTTAACGCCATCCTTCTGAATCAGGGGCAAATCTTCTTTGGTTGGCTGACCTGCCAGATAAATCAGCTTGCTGCGATAGAGAGGCGTAATCTGTCCCAGGGAAATGGATTTCAGTTCCTGGGGGTTCGTCTCGGTTTCCGGTTCGGCGGATACGGGCAGTGCGAGAGCAAGCAGGCTGAAACAGAGCAGTGTTTTGAGAAGTGGTAACCTGGACATGACTAGTTCCTTCCATTGAATGAAGTGTTCGTCGAGACCCGTTACCTGTCATTATACCCGGAAGAAAGACGGCAGAAACAAAAAAACGCCAGTCAAGACGAGCTGACTGGCGTGAATAATCATGCATTGAAGAGGTTAAAGAAAAGGAAAACTGATGATCCTCTCAGGAGATAATGCATGAGATAAAAACGAATTTTGTTGATGGGTCTACTATCTTTTGATGGATCAAAATTGTCAAGTCAAATATAAATACTAAATGAAATCTTCGGGAAAAATTCTATAGATTTTCCGGTTGTCTGCAAAACCGCGTCGGTTTGTCTCTGACAGACTGTCGTATCGGGTGAATTCTGACTGTCTGGATATCATTTCGAGTTTGGAAAATGTAATATAAACAGATCGTGATGTTAGCGAAAACAGGGACCTGAATCACGGAAATCAACTGCTGAGTTGAGAATTTCGGGTCATCTCTGAATGCTTTCAGGCTACAATGGCAACAAGCTCTCGAACTCGGTTGCTACTGGTGATATGAGCACTGAAAACTGAAATGAACTAAAACGAGATTGAACGGACTTTGATGTTAGAGCCACTTCGCTATTTATTGTTACAGGTGCGAAACGCAGACGACCCCATGTTGAGCCAGGAAGTGGCTTGCTTCGCAGACACCCTGGAAGTGGATCAGAGTCAGGTGGCAGTTTTCGATCTCCTGGGAGGCGCACTACAGGAACATGATCTGCTGGAAGTGGATATTGTTCTGGTCGGAGGGAGTGGCCATTATTCAGCCGCCGGTGAAGGGGACTGGCTGGAAATCGCACTCGACAGTCTGCGTCTGGTTCATGATTCCCGCAAGCCGACGTTTGCCTCCTGCTGGGGGTTTCAGGCGATGGCCCGGGCCATGGGGGGACGCGTGATACACGATCTCGACAAAGCCGAGATCGGCGTGCATCATGTCAGACTCACTTCAGCCGGAGCCGCCGATCCCGTGTTTGGCGCCTCTGGACCAGTGCTGCAAGGTCTGATGGGACATGAAGATACTGTGATTGATCTCCCTCCCGGTGCCGAATTGCTGGCCTCGACAGATCGAGTACAGAATCAGGCCTACCGGTTCGTCGATCGACCCATTTACTGCACGCAGTTTCATCCGGAACTGGATCGTCAGTCGTTTCTCGGGCGATTGAACAGCTATCCTGAGTATGTCGAAAAAATCGCGGGTCTGTCGCTGGATGAGTTTCGCGATTCTATTCATGATACACCTGAAGCCGCCGCTCTGTTAAAACGATTTGTGCAACAGATTGCCCCACTCCATCTGGATCAAACCTGAAGCGATCTCCCGCTCACCGCCAGGCAGAGAGTTTATGTCAGAACCATCACCCCAAAAATTACATGTGGCCATCATCACCTCGGGAGGTGCCGGGATGTTTTGTGGTGCCTGTATGCACGACAACACCTGGACCCGGGCCATGATGCTGCAGGGAGCAGAAGCCACTCTCGTCCCGACCTACACGCCGATCCGTGTGGATGAAGAAAACATGACAGGTTCTCCCGTATTTCTGGGGGGCATCAATGTCTATCTGAATTACCGCTCGAAGCTCTGGCGTAAGCTGCCCGGTTTCATGAAACACTGGCTCAACACGCCCTGGATCATCAACCTGGCCACGAAATTTGGCGTCAGCAATGATGCCCACGAACTGGGCGCGCTGACGGTCACGTTGCTGGAGGGAGACCAGGGCGCTGAAGGGAGAGAAATCGAAGAGCTGGCGCAGTTCCTGGGTTCTCACCTCAAGCCTGATGTGATCTGCCTGAGTAACGCATTGCTCTCTGGTACGATTAAAAAAATCAGGGAACATTTTCAGGGGCCCCTGTTCTGTATTCTGCAGGGAGACGATGTCTTTCTGGAAGAACTGGGGGAACCTTATCGCAGCCGTTCGCTGGAACTGATTCGCAACAATGTGCAGCAGGTGGATGGCGTACTGGTTCACAGCGACTACTATCGCGAGTTCATGTCCGATTATCTGGATGTCCCCATCGATCACATTCATAAAGTGCTGCTGGGCATCAATCTGGAAGGACACGACGGCACTCCCGCTGATCACACGGATGAGCCCTTCACCATCGGTTTCTTCGCCCGGATCTGTAAAGAGAAAGGACTGCACAACGTCGTTGAGGCGTTCGAGATCTTTCACAAAGCCCATCCCGACAGTCGCCTGTGTGTGGGGGGATTCCTGGGTAAAGAAAGTGAAGCGTATTTTCACGAAACAACAAAAAATCTGCCGGCCCTCAACGAGTCGTACAAATACTGGGGCAGTCCCGATACACGCGAAGAAAAAATCGCGTTCTACAAGAGTCTGTCGGTGCTCTCGGTTCCGACCGACTACCACGAACCCAAGGGGCTGTTCGTTCTGGAAGCAATGGCGAACGGGGTGCCCGTCGTTCAGCCGGCCCATGGTGCCTTCCCGGAATTGATCGAACAGACGGCAGGCGGCCTGCTGGTTCCTCCCGGAGATCCGCAGGCGCTCGCTGATGCCTGGGAACGGCTTTATCAGGACCGGGAATATCGCCTCCAGCTGGCCCGGCAGGGGTACGAACGTGTTCGTCAGTTCTATAGTGCCGAGCTGATGGCGACCGAAAGCCTGAGCTTCTTCCAGAAATGGGTCGATGCCGCCGGTTTAAAGCAGAACACGCCTCAATTGACGCCCGATCCCTGATTGTCGCGGCGTACTGCTTAACAACCGGCTCTGATTTCTGTATCGTATAGACTGTATCCAGTCTTACTGGCAGTGTCTCCAGGTCCATTTGGACCGAGTCGATTAGACAGGCAGACGCTAAGGTAAAATTTGATACGCTTTCGTATCCCGCTGACAGTACTGGTTCTCATTTGTGGACCACTGAATTTATAAACGTTCCATCATAAGGTATTGAGATTGCGATGGCAGACCTGCACGCGTTAATGAAAAAACTGCAAAAGAAGAATGATTCCAAAATTGTACTCCTCGTTTCGGACGGACTGGGGGGCCTGCCTCTGGAACCGGGTGGAAAAACCGAACTGGAAACCGCGAACACTCCCAACCTGGATGCCCTCGCGAAAAAGGGAACCCTGGGACGCAGTATCCCCGTGATTCCCGGCATCACTCCTGGTAGTGGCCCCGGTCACCTGGGATTGTTCGGCTATGATCCCCTCGAATTTAATATTGGTCGTGGCGTACTCGAAGCTCTGGGCATCGACTTTGAACTCGGTCCCGATGATGTCGCCATCCGCGGTAACTTCTGTACGCTCGACGATGATGGAAACATCACCGACCGTCGCGCAGGTCGCATCGCCAGTGAAATCGGAGCCGAGCTCTGCAAGAAGCTCGACAAAATCGAGATTCCCGGCGTAGAAGTTTTCGTAAGGCACGTCAAAGAATATCGTCTGGTGATCGTGCTCCGTGGCAAAGGGCTGGGGGGAGACATCAACGATACCGATCCTCAGAAAACCGGCGTGCCTCCACTGGAACCCGTCGGTGCAAACGAAGCATCTCAGAAGACCGCTGAACTCTGTAAAGAATTCCTCAAACAGGCTGGCGAAATTCTGAAAGACGATCGTCCCGCGAATCTGCTCACCATGCGTGGCATTGCCAAGATGCCCGAGATCCCGACCTTCGAAGAAGTCTATGGCACCCGCGCCGCTGCGATTGCCGTCTACCCGATGTACCGGGGACTGGCGCGCCTGGTCAGTATGGATGTGAAAGACGCTGGCCAGACACTGGAGTCACAGATGGACTGTCTGGAAAAAAACTGGGATGACTACGACTTCTTCTTCGTGCATTACAAGTACACCGACTCCACAGGCGAAGACGGTAACTTTGCTGCGAAAGTCGCCAAGACGGAAGAAGTGGATACCTGCATTCCGCGGATTACGGCTTTGAACCCGGACGTGCTGATCGTCACCGGTGACCACAGCACCCCTTCCAAAATGAAGTCGCACAGCTGGCATCCCGTGCCCGTGCTACTCTCTGCGGAAAACGCCCGCTTCGACGGCTGTCAGAGTTTCGGCGAATCCGAGTGCATTCAAGGCGGACTGGGGCAGTTTGAAGCCAAATACCTGATGTGGCTGGCCATGGCTCACGCCGGTCGCCTGGAAAAATATGGTGCCTGATTTGAGAATCAATCAGCGTTAAACGAATCAGGGATGCAGTCTTCCGCGTGAGGTCTGCATCCTTTTTCGTTATATTCGTTGTGACTGGAAGAACTGCAGAGGTGCTGGAGAATATCTTCAGGAATCTTCAAGGAATCAGGGGTTTTATGATCGATTCTGTTAATAGCACCGTTTCAAAAACAGGCCGCCGCCGTTCCTGAAACATCAGACAGCAGAATCACAAACTTTAGCAGGTGGAATCGATGTCGCAGTATTTAAGCCAGCTTTCCGGGCTCTCCACAATGGTCATTACCTTGGCCTGTGGCGCACACCTGTTTTTTTTCTTTGTGCTCTGGGTCTGGTCCCGCCGCGACCTGCGGGGCATCGCTTCTTCACTGGACGATTTCACCCGTGGCTTGAAACACCGCAGCCTGCTCGATTCGACGGGCCACCTGTCCGATCAGATCGAAGCCTTCCTGGCAGACGTGAATGAAACGCTCGATCCCAAAGCGAATCCCGCCGACCGCAAAGCACTTTCCGAACGGGTGCACATCCTGGATGAAAAGCGCCGCTACCTGGATTCGCATTTTTTTGAGACCTGTTACAACATCTGTCGCACCATGATTGAAGCGTATCCCCTGGCAGGGGTGCTGGGAACCATCCTCGCGATGGGAGCCGCGCTGCAGGCCAACGCGGGGCCTGAAACGACCAATGCCATCAGTTCGATTGTCAGCCATTTCGGTGATGCCATCTGGTCGACGTTTGCCGGCCTGGCTGCCGCCATCCTGCTGATGTTTGTGAACAGTGTCCTCGAGATGTCCTTTCTGGGACTGGTAGAGAATCGCCAGCATGTCCGTGATACCGTGGTCCGCGCCAAACGGGAACTCGTGCTGGCCGGGGGAGGCGAGACACCCGCATGATCAGCCGTCGCCGCCTGACATTTCAACTGACTCCCCTGCTGGACCTGCTCCTGATCGTGATCTTTGCGCAGTTCATGGACACCCAGGAGTCGACGGCTCGCATTGAGCAGCGTTCTCAACAGCAGGTGACGCAAGCCGAGCAGGAAGTAAAAACGCTCAGGGAAGAACAACGAATCGCACTGAAAGAAATTGCCGAACTGAAACGGTCAAAAGAGCAGGCCTTACGCGATGCGATGCAGGCAGAGCAGAATGCGATGAAAACGCGGGACCAGGCGCGTGAAAGTGCGCAACTGTCGGAGAAACAGAATCGTGAACTCAACGAAGAGTTGAAGCACACGCGGGAGCAGCGCGATCTCGTCGGCGAAATGGCGCAGCAGCTGTTTCAACTCCCCGATTCATTACTGGACCCGCTGTTAAAGGCCAAACCGGATCCGGATTCCGAACAGACGAAAGCGGAGATCGAGCGCATCAAAAAACAGCTGCAGGAACTGGCGGGAGGCAAGGCCATTGATGTGGTCAAACATTTTCTGACATATGATGAGCTCACCAAACGCAGCGATATCTGGGAACTCTATCTGACGGAGAACGGCGTTTTCAGGCTGAAGATCGGCGCTAAGTCCACCGATTTTCGGGCGGATACGCCACAGGACTTTGTGGATCGTTTTTATGCGGTCTATAAAACGGTGCCTCAGCCCAAAAGCCTGGTGATCATCCTCTTCTCCTACGGCGACGCCCGGGCCTCCGTGCGGTTTGCTGCGACGCAAGGTCTGCCTCTGGTCGCCGAACGCATGCGAACCGACAGCAGCGGCCGCACACGCTACGAATACGCGGTGATGGGCTTTGCCCCGGAAAAACGGGAAGTTGTAAAATAAGAACAGCATCGCTGGACTTTTTGTGATAATTTGAATGATTCAATCGTGCATTGATTTCTTAGGAAGAAAATGAGTCATACGGTATAAATAGAGCTAAATGTAAAACTGCTGAATACAATTAAGAAAACAATAAAAAGCAGATGTAGATTAAGGAACGACTACTCATTTAACTTATTACATTGAAAAAAATGAAATGAAATAAATACATGAAGGACTTGGGGTGTCTGGCATAAATACTGTAAAATCGAAATAATTATCCATCAGGTTTGGAGTGCATTTGAAAAGCTATTTTATGATAATCACTTTCAAAAATGGGAAAGATGCAAATGGATGAAAACGAATATCGAGTCTGGCGACGACGGATTCATATGTCAGAACGCTATAACGCAGAAGCTGCATTTGCAGAGGCATCGGGCAACGATACTAAGGCGGCAGAACATAGAAAGAATGCTGCTAAATTTCTGAGAGGTGCAGTCGAAATGGAAAAGCACGAAAAGAATGGATGGGTTCTGACATTAATTCGTCCACTCTGGGCGAATGACGTGCAGCCCATATTTGTTGGTCCCACTGGTCTAGTCGAGAATCCTGCTAATGCGGTTTGCTATAATTCATTTACCGAAGCTTGTGAGTCACGGACTTCACCTAAAGAAATTACCAATCGATTTCCAGAGCCGCTGAGTTATCATTTAGAGTTATATAAAAACTCAAATACAGAGTGATATTATGAGAAATGCTGAATTCTATAAATTATTATCGGTTTAACCTTCAGATGTATTCTAAATCCCCAGTTCGGCTTTGACTTCTTTGAATTTCTCAATCGCAAAATCCAGGTCTTCAATCGAATGGGCGGCTGAGATCTGCGTTCGAATCCGGGCTTTTCCTTTGGGAACCACCGGGAACGAGAAGCCGATGACGTAGATGCCTTTCTGCAGTAACGCATCGGCCACGCGGGCTGCGAGAGCCGCATCGCCCAGCATGATCGGGACAATCGGATGTTCGCCGGGCAGGACTTCAAAACCGACTTGTGAAATTCCTGCACGAAAATGTTTCGTATTGGCTTCCAGTTTGTCGCGGAGTTCCGTGGAAGCAGTCAGCAGATCAATGGCGGCAATCGAAGCCGTCACAATCGCTGGAGCCACCGAGTTGGAAAACAGGTAGGGGCGTGAACGCTGTCTTAACAGTTCGATGATCTCTTTGCGTCCGCTGGTGTAACCACCGCTGGCACCGCCGAGCGCTTTGCCCAGCGTACCTGTGATGATGTCAATTCGATCCATCACGCCATGAAATTCATGGGTCCCTTTGCCATGCTGTCCCATGAAGCCAACCGAGTGGGAGTCATCGACCATCACCAGGGCATCGTATTTTTCCGCAAGATCACAGATGGCCGGTAGATTGGCAATGTAACCGTCCATCGAGAACACGCCGTCAGTCGCGATCATGCGATAGCGGGCCGACGAAGCTGCTTTCAGTTGTTCTTCGAGGTCCTGCATGTTGTTGTTTTTGTAGCGGAACCGCTGTGCTTTACACAGCCGCACGCCATCGATGATGCTGGCATGGTTCAGTTCATCGGAAATAATCGCATCTTCAGCCGTTAACAGCGTTTCAAACAGGCCGCCGTTGGCATCGAAACAGGACGTATAAAGAATCGTATCTTCGGTCTCCAGAAACTGGCTCAGTTTCTGTTCCAGCTGTTTGTGAATCGACTGTGTCCCACAGATGAAACGGACCGAAGAGAGACCGTAGCCCCACTCATCCAGGCCGGCATGAGCGGCGGCAATGACAGCCGGGTGTTCTGCCAGTCCCAGATAATTATTGGCACACATATTCAGAACCGGCTCTCCCTCTGCGACACGAATATGAGCATCCTGAGGCGTGGTGATAATCCGCTCTGACTTATAAAGCCCTTCCTCGCGGATCGTCGAGAGTGTCTGTTCCAGTTCCTGTTTGATCGATCCATACATGAGACAAGTCCCGTTCTGGTTAAATGAGTATCAATTAAGTTGCTTGAAGTTCGTTAAATATTGTTCCAGTCAAGAATGACTTTGCCGGACTGACCGGACATCATCACTTCAAAACCCGCTTCATATTCACTGGCATGGAAACGGTGTGTGATGACCGGGCTGATATCCAGTCCACTCTGCAGCATCACTGTCATTTTATACCAGGTCTCGTACATTTCGCGACCGTAGATTCCTTTCAGCGTCAGCATGTTGAACACGACCACGTTCCAGTCGATGGCAATTTCTTTTTCCGGAATTCCCAGCATTGCAATTTTGCCGCCATGACACATGTTATTCAGCATGTCGCGAAACGCCTGCGGATTGCCTGACATTTCCAGCCCGACATCAAAGCCTTCGGTCATGCCTAACTGCTGTTGTGCATCGGCAATGGAATTCTCGCGGACATCCAGCGCCAGTGTGGCACCCATCTTACGCGCCAGGTCGAGTCGATACGGGTTCACATCGGTGACCACCACATGCCGGGCACCTGCATGCCGGACGACAGCCGCTGCCATCACTCCAATCGGGCCGGCCCCCGTGATCAGCACATCTTCTCCCAGAACATCAAAGGAGAGCGCAGTATGCACGGCGTTTCCAAACGGATCGAAGATCGATGCAATATCGCGGTCGATCGAATCGTCGTGATGCCAGATGTTTGTCATCGGCAGAGAAATGTATTCTGCAAACGCACCGGGACGATTCACTCCCACGCCCCGCGTATGAGCACACAGATGCCGTCGACCGGCAAAGCAGTTCCGACAGCGTCCACAGACAACGTGCCCTTCACCACTCACAATTTCTCCCGGCGTGTAGTCGACCACATTTGATCCGACCTCCACTATTTCGCCGACGAATTCATGACCGACCACCATCGGGACGGGAATGGTCTTCTGCGCCCAGTCGTCCCATTTATAAATATGCACGTCGGTCCCGCAGATGCCCGTGCGGTCGACTTTGATCAGCACATCGTTGATGCCGATCGTGGGAACAGGAACGTCTTCCAGCCAAAGCCCCGGCTTTGACTCTTTTTTGACCAATGCCTTCATAACAGAACCCATTTCACTCGGGAAAATTGAAGAAATTCACACGGGAGAATCCTTTATATTGACTCATTATCCATTATAATAGAAAGTGTGTATCCAATTTGCAAGAGAATAAATCCATTATATTGGAATGTAGTGCCATGTCGGCAAACTCCGCCAGAAAACAGTCTACTGCAGCAGCAGGTTCCGAGTTGTCCCCTGATGAAATCAGCGGGCAGCTTTCGCAGCGCGTACGGGAACTGCGCAAGGAGCGGGGCTGGTCGCTCGATTCTCTCTCCGCCGCTTGTGGCGTGAGCCGATCGATGCTCAGTCAGATTGAACGTGGTGAAGCAAACCCGACTCTGGCGGTCACCGTGCGAATCTCTCAGGCGTTCGGCATCGCATTAGGCGAACTGGTGGAAGCACCGGTTTCTACTTCTTCCATTGAAGTCATCCGCGCTGAGGATCGAACGTTTCATTACCGCTCGGATTCTGAGTGTCGCATTCGTACACTCTCTCCCCTGCATCTGGAAAAGGATGTCGAGTTCTACGAAGTCCAGCTGCACACCAGCGGGAAACTGCAGAGCGCGCCCCATTTTCGGGGCACCCGTGAATTCCTGACCGTTGAGAAAGGCAAAGTCCAGGTCGATTCGGGAGAGGACAGCACTTTACTGGGACCAGGTGACTCTGCCAGCTATCGCGTCGATGTGCCTCATGCCATTGTCAACGTTGGGCGCGGCGAAGCGGTTCTGTTTCTGGTCGTCATCTACCAGAACTGATGACAGTGATATCTACTGTTCGCAGGCGGTCAGGCTCGGTTCGGTTTCCACTTCGGGCTCTGACAGTTCGAGTTCGAAATATTTCTCGCGATGTCGATCAGCGAGAATCGTATCGATAAAGAACTGTGACGTATGAAACATCAATAGCGGAAAGACGGCAGACGGAATGCCCGCGTTGCCGAACATGGAGGCATCGGTGGCGACGAAGACCGCGATAGGCAGCGTTTTCTGACTGCCGGCAATCGCACTGGCAATCCGGTCGCGGGGGGCAAAGCCAAATGATTTTCCCAGCAGCAGATTGGCAGCAAATCCGCTGACATGCACTGCAATACAACTGATCCAGACGACGGCAACCGCTGCCAGCGAAATTCCCATCTCGGAGGTCTGGATACCGTAGCCCGTCTGCACTGCCGCGAGCAGCACCATAAACAACACAAAGATCAATGCCACCGTTCCCAGCCGGGATGTAATCCGGTCTGCAAATGCTTTGATCTGCCGGTTCATCCGGAGAATCTGTCCGAAGACGACGGGCAGCATCGCCGCATAAAACAGTTTGGTAATCATGGCGACGCGATCGAATTCGATCTCACGCGACGTGATCAGCAGAATCCAGAACGGAACTGTGATGAAGCAGGCCCCATTGGTGATCATGGTGACCATCAGGGAGACGCCATCATTGCCTCCCCCGCGACGGGTCCAGACCGATGCGCCACACAGCGTGCAGGGCACACAGGCCATGATAATCAGCCCGATTCCAAAATCAGCCGACAACTGCAGCGGCAATAACGCCCAGGCTATGACCGGTAATAAGACGACATTCGTCACCAGTGATAGAATCAGCGGTCCTGGTTTTTTGATCGATGTCAGCAGGTGTTCGGAGTTCAGACTCAGCGACATCAGAAACAGTACGATTGCCGTCAACCAGGAGGGGCGAATGAACTGCTTCACCTGCGACAAAGTTTCCTGAGATCCTTCATGGCCTGCATAGACGCCGATCGTAATCACAATTGTAATGCAGACTAAAAACCAGCGACGACGAAGGAAGGCAAGCATGACTCAGATTTCAGTTGGAGGAGTGCCGTATTGAGCGTTTATTTTTTTGATGCATTTTCGCGAATTGCGCGCCACCGCTGTTCCAGGTAGGGGAACACCGGTTTAAGTGCTTCGGGAGGTTTATTCTCGCCGACGGCTACAATCGCACTGGATAATTTGCCCGACTGGGCATCACAGATTGCCATCAGATAAATGGCGGCAACCGTGCGCTCCGGATCCACGCGGGAATAGAGCCGGAAATAATCGTTAAACGTCTGGCTGGCAGAAGAATAATTTCCCTGCAGGTATTGGCCGATCGCGAGGAAATAGGTGGCCTGCTGGGCTGCCATCAAATGCATTAACCGCGTTTCCTGCGGGACAACCAGGTCGGAAGGAAAACCAGCCTCCAGTCGGGTTGTGACATAACTCGAAATGGCTTCTGTCTGGTCTCCCAGCAATTGAGCAGTGCGCGTTTTCAGTAATTTCCTGGAAGGGGCGCCCCAGGGAACGACAAAACCTTCGGGGGTCTCTTTTCTCAACTTCACATCATAAGGGACCGGTGCGCGAAATGGTAATTTGATCGAAGAGATTCGTTTTGCCAGATCGCCGGTGACGGATTCACTGGCATCGACTTGTTTGTCGGGATATTCAGAAACTTTGATTTCCGCTTCTTTCAGAATTCCTTTTCCAATGGTCTGCAGATGTGCGATGAAACCGGGGTCCCCTTTTAGTTCTTCCAGATTGCGGAACAGTACGAACGTCTGTTTGCGCGACAGCGAATCTTCCAGGCGTCGCATCCGGGTCGACCATTCACAACTACGTCCAATAATGATGGCCTGGGGCGTTTTCAGTTCTTCGGCGGAAAAACGGTTCGCCGCGTCTTCTCCATAAAAATCTTTCAGGATCTCAGGAGATTTCAAAACATCGGCCAGGGTCGCCGGGTTCGGGATCAGGATTGCATCGGCTGGCTGGTCCTTCGCGGGAATCGGCAGACCCAGCGTGGGATCAAACAGGTAAATGTCATCATTCAGCAGAACGCCGATCAGTAGTTTAAAGGGGGCCTCTTTGGCAGGCTTCAACAGGACCGCGTCCAGTCGCAGTTGTCTGAGCATGTCGATATAGATCCAGGCACGCTGTTCTGCAGAACCGGCGCCCAGAATGCAGATTTCATACGGGGACAACGGGAGCACATTCTGTTCGTTGGTCACGAGTGCCACATTCCCCATGCAGTAATAGAAGGCAGCCGTGATGCGTTCGACATCATTCGCTTTGCCTTCTATCGCGGCGTTGATCATTCCGTTAAAAAGCTGTGAATCGCGGACGAATTTTGCATCCGACTCTGTAAATCGGATTAAATCCATTTTCGCCAGCTGGGCTTCTCCCAGGTACTTTTTGAAAAATGGCTTCTGGGAATCGGTCAGGGTGGGTTTATCTGTATCAAAATTTCCACAATTTGACGCCCACTGATTCAACAGGCCCACGGCACGACCTACGAACGAACTGATGCCCAGTCGTTCGGGTTCCAGCATGCTCATTGCGTTATCGATGTAGTTGTTGCAGTCCGATTTCGTCTGACTGGAAGAACCCGACGTGCCGGTTGCCGTCTGGGATGTGCCTTTTTTCGCAGGCTTGGTCGTCGTTTTCTGATCTTTACAGCCTGAAAGGGAGATCAGCAGGGCAAAACAGCAAACACCAGGAATCAACCCCAGCCGGAGAGCAGGGACGCGTCGTATCAGATTCGAGAAGGTCATATCAGTTGCAGCTTCATGGTACTGTACAGAACCGTCTCGCATCAGACGGGACTGTGACTGTCAAAGATCAGTAAGGCCTCTGGAAGGAATTCAATGAATATCAGAGGAGAACATGCTGTACCAGATACTATAACCAATTTTCAAGCAGATGGAATGTCTGATGCCCCAACGATTTCATTGAACAGATCGCGGAATTTCTGCATCTGGGTGGCAAAAGCTGCAAAATCATCCAGAGGCAGCATATTCGGGCCATCACTGAGCGCCTGTGAAGGATCAGGATGTGTTTCAGCGAAGATGCCATCACAGCCGCAGGCCACAGCGGCCCGGGCCAGGAACGGAATCATTTCCCGCTGTCCTCCGGTTGATTTTCCCCCTGGTGTCTGGACGCTGTGTGTCGCATCAAAAATCACAGGGGGGCCCATCGACTTCATGATGGGAATGCAACGCAGATCATTCACCAGCCGCCCATAGCCAAATGTGGTTCCCCGTTCGGTCAGCATCAGTCGCTCCAGCCCGAATGCCTCACATTTTTTAACCGCGTGAATACAGTCTTCGGGGGCCACAAACTGCGGCTTTTTGATATTCACCACGCCATCATATTTGATTGCGGCTTTGGAAGCTGCTTCCAGCAGATCGGTCTGACGTGCCAGAAATGCAGGGATCTGTAAAATCCGACAGACCTCAGCTGCAGGCGCCGCCTGACCCGGTTCATGGATATCGGTTGTGACTTCCAGTCCTGTTTCCTGTTTCACTTTTGCCAGGATCTCCAGGCCGCGTTCCAGACCCGGACCACGGAAGCTGTCGACACTCGTCCGATTGGCTTTGTCGAAACTGCACTTGAAGATTAGCGACAGATTTTCCTGCGAAGCGATTTCAGCGAGTCGTCTGGCCGTGGCCAGGACCACTTCTTCACTTTCAATCACGCACGGTCCGGCAATGAAGACCAGTGGAAGTTGTTTTCCGCATTGAACCTGACCGATTGAAACCGGGTTTTGTGCCACCTGAGAATCCTTTCCAACAGTATTACTTGAAATGAAGCTTCGCGAATTATGGTGGAATTCTCCCAGTTCAGCAAGGGACGATAAATCGGCCTGCCCGGGGAAGCACCCTGATTTCCAGTGGCGTCAGACCGGAAGCATCCCCATCGGTCTGAACCGGAACGGGTTGTGCCGAGCGAATTTGAATGCGATTCGCCTGTATCCGTTGCACATCAGGTGAATTCAAATGTGTGCCCCGAATGATCTGGTACAGATATTTCAGAGTGCTGAACAGCCCTTTTCTCTTAAACAGAATCACGTCGAGCAGCCCGTCTTCATCATTTGCTGTAGGAGAAAAATTCAGATTCAGCCCGTAAGCGGGAATATTAACGATGATCGCATGGTAGGCGGTGATTTCGTCAGTACTCTGATCGGTGGTGATCAGCAGCGGTTCATAAGGATAGGACCGAATCGTACGCCAGACTGGTTTCAGATAACTCAGATGGGAAATATTTCCTTTGCGAAATTCGGTCAGATCGGCGACCACTGCAGCGTCGAAACCCACGCTTGCCATCAGGATAAATCGCTGCTGCTGCATCTGGCACAGGTCGATTTCGCGCGTCGCTCCCTGGCTGATCATATTTGCAACGAATGTGCCGGATTTCTGGATTCCCAGATACCGGGCCATCAGGTTTTCGGTTCCCAATGGTAAAATCGCGATTCGCTGATCAGGATATCGGTTGATCAGATCCTGAACTGTTCCGTCACCGCCGGCGGCGACCACACAGAGTGGCGGAGTTTCCGTTGACTGGTTTTTCAAAAGTTCCTGCATGCGTTCCCGATTGGAAAACAGCCGAGGGCGGATGCCTTTCCGCTTCAGCTGGCGGATCAGATCCATAATCAGTGAGGCTCGGTTACCTGTTCCGGAGATCGGATTTCTTTGAATGGCGACCCAGGGTAAACTCATTTGCAGTCATTCTTTCTGCGGCGGCAGGGGGGTGAAACGGTTCGCTGGAAAGGGACTCAGTCATCAAAACAGGCGGAAAAACTTGAGAAAAAATATCCGGAATCGGGCAGAATTTGAAGAAATTCCCAGATTCCTTTCGTTGGATCTTAATTTTGGCTGACAGAAAGCCGATTTCATAGGTACGATATCGTTATACTGTTTATGTTGTTCAAGATTTTGGTGAAAAGCATAAATACTACGGCAGGTATTCTATCAATCGTACCTGAATCTACGTAATACAGGATTGAGGCATCTTGTTTTTATTCCGGTTGTTACTACAAATTAAGTAGACTGGAACAACAAATGTCCCCGTTGGTAATACAAAGTTTAGTGAAGCATCAAATGTCTTAGTGGACAAAGGCTGTTTTCGTAGTGACCAATCCGCAAAAAATTCTCTTCTGTGGGCCCTCAGACGAGCAGACTTCTGAGTTGCGAGAACAGTTCTCCAATGAAGACTATGTGGTCGTAACCCCCGAAAATCTGGCGGAAGGCATCGCGGAATTTGATCAGGGGAATATTTCTGCCCTGGTCGTGCCAGCCACTACCGGTACCTTACCCCTGGCGTTGATTCAGTCGGGTACGCTGCTGGAATTTCTTCCGCACGCCGTCGTCGTGCTGGATGCTGACCTGCGAATCATCTGGGCGAATCATCAGCTGGGCCAGCTTTGTTGTCAGGAAAACTCGCTGATCGGTCATTCCTTCTACGATGCCTTCGGTGCCCCTGAAATCCTGGGCCCCGACTTCAGTCCGTTTCACTCCGCTTTTTCCACACGCAAGATTGCCAAGAGCGGTCTGCGGGTCGGCGATAAAAGTTATTTTGATGTCGAAGTCATGCCGGTCCTGACCTCTTCCGACAGTAAGCAGGAGCCCGCGTACCTGGTGGCCAGCGTGCGTGACATTTCGGAAGAAGTCTTACAGCGTCAGAAACTCAATGCCATCTATCAGGCCGGACTCGAGCTCGGCGATCTCTCTCCCGAAGAAATTTTCGAGATGACAACAGAAGATCGCATCGAACTTCTGAAAGCCAAGATTCTGCATTACACTCAGGATCTGCTCGAATTTGAGACCGTGGAAATCCGTCTGCTGGATAAAGCCTCGAATCGTCTGGAAGTCCTGCTGGCAGTCGGCATGGAGCAGGTGGCAACGAACCGTACGCTTTATGCAGACCCCGAAGGAAACGGCGTGACCGGCTTTGTCGCCGCCACGGGGAAAAGTTACCTCTGTGAAGACACGGCACACGATCCCCTCTATATGACCGGGGCTCCCAACGCCCGCAGTTCGCTGACGGTTCCCCTCAATCTGCACGATGAAGTCCTGGGCACGTTCAATGTGGAAAGCCCGCATGCGGGGGCCTTTGATGAGAATGATCTGCACTTCCTGGAGCTCTTCAGTCGCGAAGTCGCGATTGCTTTAAATACACTGGACCTGCTGGTAGTCGAAAAACTGACAACCGCTTCTGCCAGTACTGAGTTAATTATGCGTGGGGTCGTTGATCCGGTGGATGAGATCCTCAACGATACGGCCTGGATTCTGGAGCGGTATATCGGTCACGAGCCAAGTGTGTGCGAGCGATTGCAGCGTATCCTTAAAGATACTCGCCACATTAAGCAACTGATTCAACAGGTGGGAGACGAAATGGCTCCCCAGACACCTCATCATCATAAAGTGCCCACGATGAGACAGGTGAATCCCAAACTGGTCAACAAGCGGATTCTGGTCGTCGACAGTGATGCCACTGTCAGACGAGCCGCACACGAACTGCTGGGCCGACTGGGCTGTGAGGTAGAAACCGCTCACGATGGAGAAGAAGCATTCCTGATGGTCCGCAGCTTTCACTACGATGTGGTCATCGCCGATATCCGGCTACCCGATATGAACGGGTACGAATGCTTCTCCCAGATCCGGGAGATTCATGAGCACCTGCCTGTGATCCTGATGACAGGTTTTGGGTACGATCCCACGCACTCGATCGTCAAAGCCCGGCAGCTTGGTTTGAAATGCGTCCTCTACAAACCGTTCCGGCTCGACCAGCTGATTTCCGGCGTCGAAAAAGCCGTCAGCATCTCGGAAGATATCACCTCTGAAACTTCGAATTGAAGTTCCTGCTTCACGCTGTTCTCGACTTGTCGATTCCCCTTTTCCACTCGCTCATTTTTCCGTTTTCAAAATACAGTCTCGATTTCGCTCCGAGCCTGCGATATATTAAAAAAGTTAAATTATTGGGGCCGTCTCATTTGAGATGACGAGTTTTTAACACGACTCATCGCCCGGCATATTCATATCAGTCACACTGCAGCTCACTTCCTCACCAGGAGATATTCATGTCAAATACTGTCGACCGCCGCGAGTTCCTCAAGAAAGCCTTGATTGCGGGGACTGCTGTGCCTGCCTTAACAGGGGCGCTGCCTCTGCTGCCGCTGGAAGCCGCTTCCCAAAGTAAAAGTCCGAACGAAAAACTGAATCTGGCTTCGATCGGCGTGGCCGCCCGCGCTTATGCGAATATCAGTGGCACGAAATCAGAAAATTTCGTTGCTCTATGTGACATTGATGCGAAACGTCTGGAGGTCGCAGCCAAAGAATTTCCCAAAGCAGATACTTACGATGACTATCGCAAAGTACTCGAACGCAATGACCTGGACGGCGTACTCGTCAGCACTCCCGATCACATGCATGCCCCGGCTGCCGCTGCAGCCCTGCGAAAAGGCCTGCCCGTTTACTGTGAAAAACCGCTCACCCATTCTGTGTATGAAGCACGCGTCCTGACCGATCTGGCTGCCAAAGCCGGTGTTGCCACTCAGATGGGGAACCAGATTCACGCCACAGACAATTATCGCAAAGTCGTGGAGATGGTTCAGTCTGGTGTGATTGGCCCCGTCCGTCGCGTGCATGTCTGGGTGGGGGGCGGAGTTAGCCTTGAAGGGAAACGCTCCAAAGAAAACAATCCCCCCTCCTACGTCAACTACGATCAATGGATCGGGCCGGCTCCTTTCCGTCCCTACAACGAAACGAGTTTCCACTTCAACTGGCGCTACTGGTGGGACTTTGGAAACGGCCAGCTGGGTGACTTCGGCTGTCACTATATGGATCTCCCCTTCTGGGCATTGAAACTGAAATATCCCAAAACGGTCGTCGCTGTCGGGGAAAAAGGACATGGCGGCGTGAATGAATGCCCCAGCCTGATGAAGGTCGATTACGAATACGAGGCCCGCGAAGATCTGCCTCCGGTTCATATGACCTGGTATCATGGCGGCTGGAAACCCAAAGGCGCCGAAGTGTATGAGAAAAACAGTGCAGTTCTCTTTGAAGGGGATGACGGACGCCTGCTCGCCGACTATGGGACGAACAAGGTCTTCATGGAAGCCGGCAAAGAAGCCAAACCGGTCGAACCTTATCTGACTCGGCCCAAGAGCCACCACATCGAATGGCTCAACGCGATCCGCAATGGCACTCCGACCGGAAGTAACTTCGGTTACGCCGGTCCCCTCACCGAGACCGTGCTGCTGGGCAATGTTTCCTACCGCGTCGGTCAGAAGAAACTGGAATGGGACGCCGACAATCTCAAAGTCACCAACGTCCCCGAAGCCGCCCAGTACATCAAACGCGAATACCGCGAAGGCTGGACGCTGTAAACGATAAGAATCAGTCTGACGAACTTTGCTACGTCACAAGATAAAAAAAGAGCCTGCTGAATTGGTTTCAGCAGGCTCTTTCTGTGATCACTTCCACATGGGCAGTCAGTAAACAACAGGATTCGATTTATTTCCGGTGATACCTGTCAATATGATGGTTCAGATATATTGTTTAAACTTATACCAGTTTGATATGAGGAGAAAAAAGAAGATCTAAGTAAGACGGAATTCAGGAGATGACTTTTTGAATAAATTCTACAAAGTTTAGTGCAAATCCAGAACACACCATGGGTAGATCCTCTGGTTCTTCAGAGTATTCGTGATCCCAATATAACACTGGGAGTTCACCATCAGCCCCCGGCTTTCTTAGATCGTAGCAGAAATAACTCCCGCCCCAATCGCTGGCAAAAGGTATCACCGGACCATTCGCCATTTCTTCGAGATCTTGTCGCATCTCTGACACCTGCTGATCAAGATCAAGTGCATTTGGTAGTGCTACACCGAAGAGTCGAACATACCCGACAGTACCGCCATTACCTCTCAACAGAAATTCGCGGTGGCTTGGTGGAAGTGCGAATTGGTGATTTTTTTCGAACGATGTGATATCTTCTACTGAAGCAGGAGAATTCAAATTAGTATCTTCGTTGGCAAGCACTATGGCCCACAAATCGTCGTCGAAAGCTGTCATCAATCTCCCCTCAATAACATAGAGCCTGCCGAGATTAACTCAGCAGGCTCTTTCTGTTTTGTGACTTTGAATCGCAGTCGCTTATCTGTATTTCACAACGGTTTTATAGTTGGGGGCTAAAAACCGGGGACCGCGGCTCTTGTAGACGACTCTGCCTGGACCGTAGTAAGAGTAGGTCGAGACTGCGGGTGCATAGTAGGTAGTTACAGGCTGTACCACGACAGGTGTCTGATAGTAAACCGGAGTCACAACCGGCGCGGGTACGAGCGCTGGTGTGTAATACGCGGTCATCGCGGGCACATAGTAGGCAGTACTCACCGGTGCGGGCACCGAGTAAACGGGTGCCGGTCCCACGTAGGGGAAGGGGGAACTGTAGTAAGTGATGCGTCCGCCCGCTTCGGAAACGGAGGACATCAATGTGAAACAGGCGACGAGAGCCGCCGCAGTGAACAGCATTCGAATACGCATGGGTCTGACTCCTAATGAGTGGAAAATCGAATTTCGTTTCTGATGAACCGGGCACAGTTCATTCTGGTCAGGCACTTCTTCCAGAAAGGTGCCTCCTGCCTCTGATTTCGACTTCCCTGTCAGACGTCAACAACTGGGTAAGTTGTGCCCTCTTTACCGATTATACCGGGAATTCCGCGTACAGCCACCAGCCAGATCATGTTTTTTCAATCTCTGACAAATCAATAAACTGTGATGGATTCAGGTTTTCCGGAAAATCAGCCCCGTTGGGGTACAGGAACCGCTTTCACGCCTTCTGAGCTGCTTCAATCAGCCCCTGCAGGTATCCGAAGGCATGCAGGCGACCCAGCATCGTATATCCGGGTTCTCCCGCTTCTTCACCCACCAGTTGAGGCACATGATCGGGGCGAATCGGTCCTGTGAAACCGATTTTCTGATATGCTTTGACGGCGGCGAACATGTCGGTCGGGCCATTATCGTGAAACGTTTCGACAAACCGTTCCCGCGTTCCCCGGATATCCCGAAAATGCACATAGCGGATATGAGTTCCCAGTCGCTCGATTGTAGCGGGAATATCAACGCCCATTTCCGCAAACGTGCCCTGGCAGAAACAGATGCCATTCGCCGGACTCGAAGAGAGCGCCATCAATCGCTCAAAACACTCCACGGAATTCATGATGCGCGCCTTTCCCATGAATACATCGAGCGGCGGATCATCGGGGTGCATTGCCAGTGTTACACCACATGCTTCTGCGACCGGCAGCAGTTCTCTCAGAAAGCGTTCCAGATTGGTCCAGAGTTCCTCAGCGGTAATCGGGTCCGATTCCTGATCACGTGTGGTTTCCGAAAGTGAAACCGCCTGCTCGGCCTGTTCGACATCAAAGCCGGTGACCAGCGCGCCGCCCCGCTCTGGTGCTTTCAGTTCTGTGCGCACCCAGTCAGTCCCCGCCATGAAGTTGTAGCAGACAAACGGTATGCCCACTGCCTGCATGTTCTGCAGCAGCGTTTTCATTTCCGCGATCTCTTCATCAAACCGTGCATTCCCCAGCTTGATGTTTTCGATGGGCAGATAACCTTCAATCGCGGCAATCTGCAGACCGCAGTCGGTCACCTGTTTTTGAATCGACTGCAGTTTTTCCAGACCAGGTCCCGGATAACGGATCGTGACATGCGTGACACCAATTTGTGAAAGCAGCTGCAGATTATCATCGGTAAATGGCGTCACGACAGAGGTCAGTTGCATTGTGGGTTCCCGTTCTCAGCTCAGATGAAGTTCAAAAAATATTGATTAATGTATGTGTACTCTGGTTTCATTTTCATGTTTTTCCACTGATTTCACAATCATCGACGTACAGAATTAACAGGTTCTCTCTTTTCTCAAATGTTGAAATTGAGGTAGAATCCGACACACTTTATCAACCAGCGAACGAATTCATTTATCTGACAGGCGCTCTCAGATGCATCGTATTACTCCATCCAGCCCCGGCGGGCCGATTCTCAGAGACATTGATTCCCTCGCGAAAGAAATCGGTCTGGGGCCAGGCGACTACGAACCGTACGGCCGCCTCAAAGCCAAGCTGGTCCACGGACTCGCAGACAAACTGGCCGATCGTCCCCTGGCAAAGTACATTGGCGTCACCGCCATCAACCCCACTCCCCTGGGTGAAGGCAAAACGGTGACCACGATCGGTCTGGCGATGGCCCTTTCACAACTCGGGCACACCACAATTGGTACACTCCGCGAACCTTCACTCGCGCCGATATTCGGCATCAAGGGGGGCGGAGCCGGTGGAGGCAACTGCACGCTGGAGCCCCAGTCCGATATCAACCTGCATTTTACCGGCGATCTGCACGCAGTCACTTCGGCCACGAACCTGTTGGCCAGTATCATCGATAACCACATCGCCCGGCGGAAAACTCCCGAAATCAATCCGAAGACCATCACCTGGAAACGGACCCTGGACCTCTGCGACAAAGGGCTGGCCCACATCATCAGTGGACTGGATCAGCTGCCGCAAGCCCCCCTCCGCGAGACCGGTTTCGACCTGACCGCTGCCTCGGAAGTGATGGCAATCCTCGCGCTGGCCAGCAATCCCCGCGATCTGCGCCAGCGACTGGCACGCATTGTCGTCGGCATGACATATGACCGCCAGCCGGTGACCGTTGAACAGCTGGGCTGTGCCGGTGCGATGGCCGCCCTGCTCGTCGATGCTTTAAGACCCAATCTGGTGCAGAGCTGTGAAGCGACTCCGTTTCTCGTTCACGCCGGTCCCTTCGGCAACATAGCGCACGGCAACAGCTCCATCATCGCCGACCAGATCGCCCTGCGACTGGCCGATTATGTCGTCACGGAAAGCGGCTTTGGTGCAGACTGCGGCGCAGAAAAGTTCTTCGATATTAAATGTCGCACCAGTGGTCTGCACCCCGACGCGGAAGTCCTCGTCTGTACGGCCCGGGCGCTGAAGCTGCAGAGTGGTCTGTTCAACGTTCAACCGGGAAAACCGCTGCCCGCGGCACTGCTCGAAGAAAATCTGGAAGCGCTCCATGCGGGAGCCGTCAATCTGCGGGCGCACCTGGAGATCATTCAGCAGTTTCATCTCCCCACCGTGGTCGCCATCAATGCCTTCCCCGATGATTCCGAACGCGAGCTGGAAGAGATTCAGAAGATTGCGCTCGAACAGGGCGCTTCCGCGGCCGTCATCACGCGGGCCTTCAGCGAAGGGGGCGAAGGCTCACTCGCGCTGGCCGAAGCGGTCGTCGAGGCTGCTGCACAACCCAATGAGTTTCAGTACCTCTACCCGCTCGAAATGCCGATCGCGGAGAAAATCGAAACGATCGCGACCCGCATCTATGGAGCCGACTCCGTCGACTTCGAACCGCTGGCCCGTCGACGGATGCAGGAATACGAACAACTGGGATACGGCGATCTGCCGATCTGCATCGCCAAAACACAATACTCGCTCTCCCACGATCCGCATCTATCGGGACGACCGAGCGGCTTCACTTTCCCGGTTCGCGATCTGCGCCTCTCCGCGGGAGCCGGTTTTCTCTACGCGTTGAGCGGCGAAATCCGCACGATGCCCGGCCTCCCCTCAGACCCGGCCGTACTGCAGATCGACATCGACGATTCCGGCAAAATCATCGGACTGCATTGAGGGGCAGCTTGTCTAAAAATTAGCCGCACGGCGTTAGTCGCGGTTATGCGTCATAGCTATGGTCCATTCGAACTTAGAGTGGACCATAGAAACTGCTAAGTCAGCTCTGTCGCACGATACTGGTTTGTCCCCGGCGTAAACAGTTCAGGCAACCAGGCGACTCCCAACCCTGGTTTCTGCGGCACTTTGATCCGCCCCGCTTCCACTTCGATCGGCGTGTCGATCAACTGGGGATACAGTATTCGCAGGTGGGCTCGCAAACTTTCCTGCCAGGCCACATTGTTCGAACTCGCAGCGACATGTACGCCGTTGAGTAATGTCAGCGGTCCCGTGCAGTCATGCATGACCACGGGAATGTTGTAGAACTGCGCCAGCCGGGTGATGTTCCTTGTCTGTGAAATTCCGCCCACCCAGGTCGGATCGATCATCACGAAGTCCGCGGCTCTTTTTTCCAGCGCCAGACGATAGTCGTCCGGACCGTTGAACATCTCACTGACGGCGACGGGGATGCCTGCTTTGTCGCGGAAATCGGCCAGTGTATCCACGCAGTCAATCCGCAGCAGGTCCTCGGCCCACAGGATGTCATATTCCTGCAGACGTTTCGCAATGCGCAGCGCGGGGGCAAGTTGAAAGAAGCCGTGCCCGTCGATGATCAGTTCAATATTGCTGCCCAGCGACTCCCGGATTTTCTGAAAGGGTTCCAGTGCCCGGGTAATATCTTTGTGGGTGATGTGCAGCGGCCCGTTTGTTTTGTGAGCGGCGAAATCCAGTGTCCAGACTTTGAGCGCCTGATACCCTTCCGAAATCAGTGCGCGTGCCAGTTCGACCGGTTCATTCACGGCAGACCAGTAATCATTCAACGGCCCCTGATTTCCTACGGAACCATGTCCGGGCCAGGTGTGTGTCTTCTTTTCTTGATTGGCACCCCCATAAGAAGGGCCGCCACAACTGTTGTAGGTGCGAATCGATTCCTGCACACAGCCTCCGAGCAACTGCCAGACCGGCTGTGATGTTACTTGGCCGAAGATGTCCCACAACGCGAGATCAATCGCCGAGATCGCCCGCAGCTCGGTCCCCCGCGAACCGAAGTTCGTCGCCCGTTCATACAGGAACCGCCAGTGGGCTTCAATATCGAGCGGGTTCTTCCCCATCAGGTAATGCGACATCCAGTCATGGATCATCGCTGCCACCGCATGCGGTGCGTAATACGTTTCGCCACAACCAACGATGCCCTCGCTGGTATGAATCCGCACCAGCAGCAGACCGGGCATGATCGAATCGGCAATCGAAGTTTCAATTTTTGTAATCTGCATGCGCTGTCTTTCTGAAGTGAAAGAGACCTGGTGTGGAATTCAATTTAAGTGATCGGTTCAAACGGAAACAGTGGCTGACGGCGGTATTGATACTGAAACTGTTCCATATCCGCAGAGGTCACGCCCGGCGTATTGACGCGAATCAAATTCGGGCAGACCGGACTGTAAGCCGCCAGCGGTGCCTGCACACCCTTGGCAATCAGGATCTGATATGCGGCAGGTTCAATGCCACACGAAGTCAACTGCCCCAGGCTGAACGGGGGCGTGCGATGACTGTTGAGCATAATCGTCAGGCCAAAGTCGGTTTTGACGACCGCAGTGGGTCCCATATGAAATTCGGTTTTACCGCCGTGCCTGACTTCCGGTTCTTTAAAATGCCCGTCATGCACACTGACCACCGTCACATCGGCGATGAGCGGCGGACCATGTTGATCGTCGGTCTTGCCTCCCATTTTCAGCTGAGACAGACTCGCACCCGGGCCGGCGGCGATTGCCTGTTGTGCTGCTTCCGGATCGTAGAGACAGGCAAAACTGGTGGGGCCGCCGCGCTGTTTGATCGCATGTAAAATCGTCGTGCCGTCCGCCGGGGAACCCCCGCCGATATTATCCCCCATATCCAGAAAACAGACCGGTCCCTGCAGCTGTTCCGCGCGATCCAAAGCATCATCAATGCCGATCAGATGTGCCTGGAATTCATCGCGACGCTTAATCAACGTTTCACCCAGTTGGTCTGCCAGCTGTTGTGCCAGTTCCCGATCGTTGTCAGTCACGACAATGAAACCGGAACCCATTTCGTGCACGTCGGCATAAGGAAATCCCAGGATAATGCTGTTACTGAGCACTCCCGGCGTTTTCAGCATTTCATCCGCCTGGCGATAGAGTGAAACACAGGGTTCAGACGACGTATGCTGCCGTTCAATATTGATTGCCACGGGAACCAGGCAGGCGGCCTGAGTCGGTTTGACTTCCCCGTTGAGAATGCGTTGCATCAGCCGCGCCGCTTCGATACCCCGGTCCTTCTGGTCGATGTGGGGATTGGAACGGTACACAATCGTCGCGTCGCAGGCATCGATCATTGCCTGTGAGACATTCGCGTGTGCATCCAGTGTGCAGACGATGGGAAGATCTGGTCCGACAGCATCGCGGACCTGTGTCAGCCAGTATCCATCCAGATCACGGGCCCCTTCACTGACACCTGCACCATGCGGTGCGACCAGCAGACCATCCAGGGGACCTGCGTTTTTCAATTCTTCCAACATCTGTTCCACAAGAATCTGTACCGTTGACTCAGTGATTGTGCCGCCGGGAAGTGCCCGGGCGACAAAAATCGGCACCGCTTCGATGTCCGTTTCCGCCAGGCTGGCAAAAAATCCGCCAATTTCATGCGCCGCGTCTTTAAATATCGGGTAGATCGCGTCCCCGGTCGCCCGCACATCATATTCAAAATCGGACAGTTCCGTCGCCGTCTGAATAAACGTATTGGACTCGTGTTGCAACGCAATGATTCCGACACGCATCACCGGCTCCTGTAGAAAAAAATAAATTTTGGACTGCCGGAATTCCAGAAGAAAACGAGCAGTTATATCTTAAAATGGAACGCAGTATTCAGTATAATGGAATGCAGGTCTGGTTGCAAGCAGCCGGTAAATCCTCCGTTTTCCGTCTTTCTGAACGTCCATTGTCATGCTGGTTACCAAAGAAGTCACATCGCTGGGTAAGGCATTTCTGGTGCTTGAGGTGCTGGCTTCCGCGGACGGACCGCTGGCTCTGCTGGAAATGGTACAGGAACTTGGACTGCCTAAACCAACCGTGCATCGAATTCTTAAAGAACTGGTTGAAATGGGATATGTGAGCCGCGTTGAGAAAGGCATGTACCAGATTACGCCAAAACTGAGGCGGCTGGCTTCCGGTTCTCTGGAAGACCGATTAACGGAGCAGGCAGCGCCCCTGTTGAGGGAACTGCATGAGCAGACCGGGGAGACCGTCAATCTCGGCGTTTTGCGAGGCACCCATGTTCGTTACCTGACAGTGCTGGAGAGTACTCATCCTTTAAGACGGATTGTCGAGCCCAGCAGCACCGATCCGTTTTATTCCACTTCCCTGGGCCGTGCGATCACTTCACAATTGACGGATGATGCCTGGGATGCGTTGATCGCGCGAACTCGACTGGTCGCTCGAACGACGGAGACCGTCATCGATACCAGACAGCTTCGTAAAATTCATCAACAGACTCAGGCCGACGGTTATTCTGTCGAGCAGGATCAGAATGATGTGGGCGTCACCTGCATCGGAGCGCCACTCTATGAAGGAACGCAGATCGTCGCTGCAATCAGTCTGAGTGTGCCAACCGCGCGTGCCGATGCGAAAGCGCTGCAGCGGTTTATCAAAGCCGTGGTGCGGACGGCGCATCAGATTTCTTTACAACTTCAACCCCAGACATGAGACAACCATGAATCAGCCACAACCGGAAACGATTACTCTCGACATGATGCGGGAGCATCTGCACTCAGCCATCATTTGTGATGCACTCGATTCGCTGGGTTATACGAATCAGTCGCCGCGTAAAGAACTGCTGCCGATGACGGTGGAATCGGTCGTTGTGGGACGCTGCAAAACCAGTCTCTGGGCTGACATGTACCACGTCGATCCGAGCCCCTACGAGTTGGAACTGAAAGCGGTGGATTCGATCAACGCCGATGAAGTGTTTATAGCCGCTGCCAGCGGTTCAATGCGATCTGGCATCTGGGGGGAGCTGCTGTCGACCGCCGTCAAACATCGAGGTTGTACCGGCGCCATCATTGATGGTGCGGTTCGCGATGTCAGACAGATGCGATCCATGCAGTTTCCCGTCTGGGCCGTGGGCACTTCTCCTTATGACAGTAAGGATCGACAGCGCATTATCGACATTGATGTGCCCGTGGAAATCGGCGGCGTCTGCTTTGCGCCCGGCGATCTGGTCTTTGCCGACGTGGATGGCATTGCCGTCGTGCCACAGGCGGTCGAAGCGGAAGTGATTCAGTCCGCCTGGAAAAAAGTGCACGAAGAAAACACGTTCCGCGACAGCATCAAGAATGGCATGTCGGCGACGGAAGCCTTCGCGAAATACGGGATTTTATAATCTCAATCGCTAATCCGGTTTCGCAGGGTTCCACCAGGCATCCAGTAACCGTCGCAGTTCTGCCAGCGACGCGGCGGACTTCGGATCGTGGATGAGGTTCTGCGTCTCACCCGGATCGTGTATCAGATCAAACAGCACGTCGCCGCGCGTGTAATCGTTCCAGGTTTTCCCCTGCGCGTTCGGGTTGTGCGAAGTAATCAGTTTCAGATTTCCTTTACGAATCCAGCGGTGTGCGACTTCGTGTTCCGGCTGGTTTAATGCTTCCGCATCTCCCGGAAACACCTCACCATACACGGCTCGATCTTCAGGCAATGTTGTTTCACCGCGCGCGGAAGGGAGCAGATTCACTCCCGGCAGCGCGGCTGCCTGTTTCCCCTGCCCGGCTGCATGCAGCAGTGTCGGCACGATATCAATACTGCTGACCAGCGCTGTATGCTTGGCTGGTTTAGTGTGTCCGTCCCAGCGGATCAGGATGGGGGACCGCAGACCATCTTCGTAGGGAGAGCGTTTACTCTCTTTGGTGTGATGAAAGTTCTCGCGTGGCTTCATCGGTTTTTCACCCGGAGACCAGCCGTTGTCGATGACGAACAGAAACAGCGTATTCTTCGGGTCGGCCTGCTGTTCCACGAACTGAACCAGTTCACCCACGGTATCATCGAACTGCGAACAGCTCGCGTAATACGCGATCTCATTTTTCGCCACACGCGGATTGTTGCGATACCGGTCGAAATACTTGCGGGGTGAATCGTGAGGCTGGTGAGGCAGATAGGGCGCATACCAGATCAGCCACGGCGTTGACTGTTGTTCGCAGTCCTTGACGAAATCATAGATCGGCTGCATCGTCTCCCTGCCGATCTTCAAGCCCCAGTCCCCGTTGCCGTGCGCCGCCAGTTCTCCGCTGGCCAGTTTGCGGTTCCCGCCGAACGACTGTCCGGGAACCGGTTTAAAAATGGTCATCCCGTCTGTGAAGCCGGCATTGCGATAGTGGCCTTCCCAGAACTTGCCCGTCTGCAGACAGCGATACCCGTTCGCCGCCAGAATGCGTGGCAGTGTGTCGACGTTTTGAATCAGTCGAAACGCCTGGCTGCGGGTCGACTCGTATTCCCGGCGTGAGGTCATTTTGTTGAAGGCACTGTTCCCTGGAGGCGGATGATTGTAGTGAATCCCGCTCTGATGCGGATACAGGCCGGTCAGCAGGGTCGCCAGCGAAGGACTGCAGACACTGGTTGGCAGATAACCATTCACGTAGCGGGCCGATTGTACTGCCAGCTGATCGATGTGAGGCGTCTGGATTTCTTTGTTGCCCATGAAGCCGAAATCGCGGAACGTCTGATCGTCTGAAATAATCATCACAATATTGGGAGAACGCGCCGGTTCTGCTGCGGCCAGCTTCCCCTGACTGCCGAGGAAAACAGAGAGGGTCAGGATCACAAAAAATAATTTCCTGAATTCAGATAATACATCGCTTGGAAGGCGCTTCATCGGCTCGTGTCTCTCCACAATGAAATCGAGATGGTTTCCAGTATTTCAGCATAACTTCAGGTGGAAGGACTGTCATTCCGAATCTGCGTGGCGAAATTCCACTTTCGCCGCAACGCCATTCCGCAGGAGGCAGCCCGACGGCCTGTGAAAAAAATGAAAAGAAAGCAATACAAACATTACAAAATCGGATTGGCGCGGTAACATAACACCTGCTGCAGTCTATGAAATCGAATCAGGAAGTCGTGTGGGCTGCGGTTCCTCTCAGGTTTCCAAGCCAAAAATCAAACGCGTCACAGTTTCAGGAAGGGAAGATTCCAGTGAGCATCAATACATTAGAGTATCAACCGGGCGGCGACAAAAAAAATTCGGAGTTTTTTGAAGACTACCGGATGAAGATTTTCGAACGCCGTATCTCCAGCGGCATCGAAGATCTTCTGGGGACGATGCGGGGGATCGTACTGCAGGTGGAAACGGGTGAAGTCCTGCCTTATCTGCATGAACTCTATCTGATGGGACCTTACCGTTTTTCGGCGGCTTTCCGAAATAATACGCACAATGTATACATCCTCACCTCGCATCCCGATTATCCGCGGATGTTCATCCTGGAGCCTCTCGACAAGGACTACTCCGACGAAATCACGATGTTCAATCGGCTCTATCCGCTCTCCAGCAAAAAACCCAACGCCCGTTACATCGGTGAAATCTTCAGCACGAAAGATGTCAACGAAACGCGGAGCACGCTCGAATCTCATAGCGTGCGTTTTAACTACCACCACGAAACCAAAAATCCGTTCTTCACCGACGCCCATTTTGTATTCACCTTCCCTTCCGATTTCACCTGTAACCGGGTGGGCTACACACAGGAAGACATCGACGACTACGATGTACTGCAGCTGGGAAAGCCATTCGAACTGGCACCCGAAGTCATGGAGTCGCTGAACCAGGTGCTCGCGTTTGGCGAAGCGCATCAGCTGAATAAACTCGTGCTCGGCGTCGACCACCTGGCCACCCGGATTCTGGCCGGCGAGCGGGAAGATGCAATCCTCGAATTTCTGACGATGTCCAACCATTACTTCTGGGGTGCTTATAACATTTCAGAGATGAACTCTTCCACAAACGTGACGCGGAACGGTTATGTCGATAACGATAAGAAGTCACCCGCGAAAGTTTTCACCGCGAACAACACCCCTTCCTTTGTGAACTCGTTTGAAAATCTGCCGATGCCTACAGAAGACTTCGTCCGCAATTACGGACGCCGTCTGCATCACGTCGCGTATGAAGTGCTGGACGGCGATCATCGGGGAGGCGAAAAGAACGTGGACTACGTTGTGCAGACGCTCAAAGATAAAGGCATCCCGTTCCTGGCGCATGTCGTTGGAGAATGTCTGGATGAACCCAACCTGAAGCAGATTTTCTCCAAGCACTCCCAGTATTCGATTCTGATCACCGAGTATGTCGAACGCTGTCATGCCTACGAGGGCTTCTTTACGAAGTCGAACGTCGCTGCTCTGACGGAAGCCGCCGGCAAAGACGAACGCTATGATCACGGGCACGTTTTCGACTGAGAGTCGGCGCCTGACGTCTCCCGGAATTCTGCGCTGCTCTACTCACTTCAGAAATTGAGATCACTATGAATCAGACTTCTAAGGACCTGCCACGGATCGTCATCATCGGAGGCGGGTTTGGCGGCATTAATGTTGCCAAAGCATTTAAGAATGAAGCGGTCGAAATCGATCTGATTGACAAGCGGAATTACCACCTGTTTCAGCCACTGCTGTATCAGGTGGCAACGGGGGAACTGGATCCGGCGAACATCGCGGCTCCCATTCGAAAGATTCTCTGGAAGCAGAAGAACGTGCACGTCGCTTTAGGCGAAGTCACCGCAATCGACTTTGATAAAAAGCTGGTCTGCTTTGATGGCGGCGAACTCGATTACGATTACCTGGTGATCGCCACCGGTGCCCGGCAGTCTTATTTCGGTCACGATGAGTATCGAGTCCACGCCCCCGGATTGAAGTCCATCGATGATGCGCTGGAAATCCGCAGGCGGCTCTATCTTGCGTTTGAAGAAGCGGAATGGGAAGCCGACGAAGAAGCCCGCCGCAAAATTCTGACGTTCGTGGTTGTGGGGGGCGGACCAACGGGAGTCGAACTGGCCGGCGCGATCAAAGAAGTCGCCTCGGAAACTCTGCCTCGCGAATTTCGAAACATTCACTGTGATATGGCCCGGGTCATTCTCGTTGACGGCGGTTCGCGGCTGGTAGGTCCCATGCCCGAAGATCTGAGCGCCCGTGCGCAGAAGGTGCTGGAAAAGATGGGGGTCGAAATCCATCTGAATGTGCACGTGACCGACGTGACGGAAGATGGCGTGAAGATCGGCGATGAGACCATTAACGCCGAGAACGTCTTCTGGGCGGCAGGAGTTCAGGGACAGGATCTGGCGAAAACACTGGATGTCGAGGTGGATCGAGGCAGTCGGATTATTGTGGGGCCTGATATGTCGATTCCCGGGCGTCCTGAAGTCTTTGTCATCGGCGACGCTGCGCATGCGACGGATGCCAAAACCGGGAAGCCGGTGCCCGGACTGGCGCAGGGAGCCATTCAGACCGGACGTTTCGTTGCAGAGATCATCAAGCAGGAAATCAACGGCAACGCACCAAAAGAGCGGCCGCAGTTCAGTTATTACGATAAAGGTTCGATGGCGATGATCGGACGCGGTAATGCCATCGCCGCGATCGGCAAAATCCATTACGGCGGCATTCTGGGTTGGATCTCCTGGAACATTCTGCACGTGATGTTCCTGGTCGGCTTTCGCAACCGCTTTAAGGTGATGCTCGACTGGTGCTGGAACTACATTTGGAAAACCCGCCGTTCCCGATTAATTACCGGCGATCCGAAAGTCCACATCAAACAACTCTATTCCGATCATCAGCCCCCCGATGTCAAATCGGGCTGGAGAAAAAAACACAAATCGGAAGAATCCTGAACTTCAGTTACGGAGCCGACAATGCTGAAATATCTGATCGCTGCCATCGCGGCAGGTTTTTTAATTCTGGCGATGTTCGGTTTCATCTGGAAAACGGAAGGCGAGATGCGCCAGTTGGCCCGGGAACAGGGTTGGGAAATCGAACAGGATAGGGGCACCAAACTTCCCGGCGGTTTACTGCAGCGAATCTCCATCGCCAATCTGTTGAGAACGTATTCGATTCCGATTTCCGTCCTGCTGGTGGGACTCTGTTTGGGTGTTGCTTTCTGGATGGGAGGTGGCAGTGGAAGTACAGACGTAGCCAGACCTGATGTGACTGAAGAACCTTAAGGTGAATCAGACTCCGAGATGCAGTACAAAGTGAGAACCGATGGAAGCCTGTCGGGCAAATTCATGTAGCAGCGAAAGTACTTCAATCAGCCACGATTTTTCAATCTCAAGGACTTCATAGTAGCCACCTGCATGAGTGAGGTCTGCTGAATCCACGGTCCAGAGGCCAGTCAGGTGTATGCGATCGGGAGCACCTTGATAGAGTTCCTTGAGATGAAGCAATATTCGTTCCCACTGCTCCGCTCCCTGTCGGTTGACGATGGTTGGCCCATAGTAATTCAATCCGCAGCCGGCTTGCTGCTCACTGTTGAGCGCAGGGTTCAGTGTGGGAACCCAGTTGAACCAGTCGTGAAAATAGCGGAGCACATCATCGGGAACTCGAACGGGGGCATCTTTTCGACCCGCTAAATCACCATAGTCGGCATAAGCGCGAGAACCTTCTGCAAAAATCCAGAAATCATGATAAGGCCCGGTGGGCGGAACGGGTTTGTGACTCATTGGTTTTCAGAAAGTTCGTTTATACCTGCTTCATCTTTTTGCCTGCTGCGAATGACAATCAGGATAGAAGCAGCCAGTGAGAGTATTACAGCATGATGCCGCCAGCTATCCTGTAATCAGTCTCTTGTAGATGTTCATTTTGATTTTCGCAACGCTTCTCTTACAGCGTTTTCTCCATACTGATCAATTAACAATTTGATAGCCGTTTTACATTCCGAATATCCGGCGTTTTTTGCGTCCAGTTGCAGTTTAAATTGTTGCATCAGAGAATCCGAATAGGGATCAGGTTCGTCTCGAAATCCATTTTCCAGGAATTGTGCCTTACAATGATCCCATCCTGTGCGATGTGCCTCTAAATACATTTTATGGGCATCCCTCTGTTCCGGTGCGTCGTGTTTGGGATGAAACGTAGCATGTTGCGGAATGGATTCCGGTATGTTAACAACATAATTCAGCGCGATATCCGGCCGATCATCACAGCCCGGTCCCAAAGATAACAGCAGGAGAAAAACGGTAACCTGTTTCAGCATGATTCACCTCGTTTTCTGCCAATAAAGCAGCAGAGGATAATCGTTGTAGCATAGAACTTTCTCAAAAGACTTCCCTTTCTCTGGCGCAGGTTCGTGGATTTCCTCATGAATTTCCGTTTTCATCTGGCATCACCGACCAGAATCAGGCTACGATGTTTGTTCAGTATGTTCTGCCTTGTCAATATTTCAGAAGGGAGCTGGAAAATGTTTGTTCGCCCTTTGTTTCTGATACTTTGTCTCTTGCTGCCTGTTCACTTTACTCTGTTGTCTGTACAGGGGGAAGACAATTCCCAGCCAGAAGCGGGTAAATCCAGTCTGGAGTTTCAGGGCAAAGGCCAGGTGGTTATCCCGAAACTGCGATATGACGGCGATCATCCGATTACCCTGGAAGCCTGGGCCAAGCCTGAGGCGCGGGATGACAATTATATTCGAGCGTCCGTGGTGGCCAATCTGCAACTGGCGGGGGTGGGCATTCATTATTCGGGCGGTCACTGGATGATGCACATCAACGAAGGTCGCAAGTCAAACGCCGGTTATGCTTCGGTTGTCTCTGATGCACTGGCAGAGAATGACAAACCGGTGCATCTGGCCGCCGTTTACGATGGCAAAAATGTTTTACTGTTCGTCAATGGGAAGAAGCAGGAGTCCGTTAACGAAACGACATTAAAGCATGTGGCTTCTCCCCACGATTTCATGATTGGCGCAGATCCGAACGGTAAAGGGTTGCCTCACCAGTTTTTTAAAGGTGCCATCGACGAAGTTCGCATTTCCAAAGTCGCCCGCTATGCGGAAGACTTTGAACCCGCGCAGCGCTTTGAGCCGGACAAGGATACCCTGGTACTCTATCACTTCGATGAAGGGACCGGTGACGTTGCCCACGATGAGTCGGAAAATCATTATGACGGCAAGATTAAAAACGCCACCTGGGTGAAACAGATTATTCCCGAGCCCTGATCAAAAGTCTGGAGGTGGCGTATTCTGTAGTATTGATCCCAAGCACGCAGCAAAAAAACGAGATTTCCTGAATTGCATCAGAATCTTTGAAACAAATTCCTCCTGGCTTACGTCTCTTCTGAAAAAGTTCCCGGTTTCTCATTTCAGGAGTACTGCCATGCGACGCTCGTTTCCGGTTTTATTGTCTACCCTCTTGATGGTGAGTTGTATCCCGTCCCTCGTCTGGGGCATGGGAGAAGAGACGTTTGGCAATAAACCGTTGAATGCGCTGAATTACAGTGACTGGCCGGGGATTGTGCCCGTCATCAATCATGAGAGTCGCGTCTATTATCTCTGGGTCAATGGCAATGAGTACGCTTATTATCGCGGCGATATGGATGCGTTGAACGATGTCCTGCAGAAGTTTGCCGCGACGGATCAGAAACAGCATGAAGTCGTACTGCGCCCCGGCCCCGCTTCGGCAAAGTCATTTCGAGCGACACAGACGATTCCCTATCAATGGGATCTGCATCTGGTAGGCGGCATTGCCCGGGCGGTGGCGAAGAAAGACCAGGGGGAAAAAATCTGGAACCCGTACCCGATGCTCAGTATTTATGTAGACGAGACGATCCCGCTGGAGAAACTCAAAATACCCGCCGGGGTCACGCTGCTGGAATTAGCCGATCTGGAAAAACGGTTTTCCGAAGCGCTCGTCAGTACCGATATTACGGTGCGCGGCTGGGATGCCGGTCAACTGGCGAGTCTCAATCCTTACAGTACCAGAAATATGAATGCCATCGCAAAGCTGCTGGATGACAAAGAAGTCTGGGTTCGACTGAATGCCGCCGGCGCACTGGCGGCCTTTGGAAAAAAAGCGACTCCCCTGCTGGCTGATTTGCGCTCCCGGCTCAACACTGATGATGCCGCTTTGAAAAAACGCCTTGAAGAAACAATTAAAATCATTGAAACCGCAGAGGATCAATCCGAAGCGGAACAACAGCATCAGCAGACGCTCAAACAGATCCAGCAGTTTCTGAAGGCTCAGAAAAAATAACGCTCGGAATTGTGAGCATTGCTGGTTTCTAGAACGGGGAGAGAAACGATGTCGCTTCGTAAACAATTCACGCTGCTGTTCAGTTTTCTGGCACTGATGTTGATGGTGCAGGAGGCCCGGGCGATTGAGTTTGGAATCGGTCAGTCGAAAGAAGAACTCGGACTCAAATATGAACTGTCCGTCACCGATCATGGGACCGGTCGTGTGACCGTGGTGCTGGATATTACCGATGAAGGGAAACTGAAACCGATCAATTCGATTTCGCTTTATATTCCGTCTGAAGGAAAAACGGGGCGCCCCGATCTGTCGGTCTCGCTGGCCACCAGTACGGTTGACGGAAAAACCAGGGTGCGGGCTCACATGAAAAAAGAACTGGCTGAACGTGCCCAGTTACAATTGAAAACAAGGAGCGACCCTCGGACCGGAAAGCCGACACCACTGACCGGATATTATTTTTCCATTCACGTTGATGAATTTATGAAAGATCAAAACTAGAGCGCGTCACATTTAACTATAACGTCTTTCAATCTAATATACTCGGACCAAATGGACTTGGAAACGCTACAGTAAAACTGGACACGGTCTAAAAGTTTGACTGATTTATAAGATCAGTTGTCCGCGCGCAAAACTAAGCAGGCCAGCAGAGGGGCATCTGCTGGCCTGCTTCAAGAGCAATACTTCACTCCATCATTCAGTATTGCGGTCAGGAAATAGTTCCTTGTTTTTCAATTCAATTAGTCAGCGACACCAGCACCAATTCCAGCACCGATGGCTGCACCCTGGTTACCACCGATCGCTCCGCCGATGCCGGCACCAATGGCGGCACCACGTCGTTGATCACGGTTCAAACCACGGTAACCACTTCCCCAGTTGCCGTTATAGCCATTTCCCCGGTTGTTATAAAAACCGCGTCCATAACCACGACCGTTGTAGTAACGATTTCCTCGGTAGAAGTTTCCATAACCATTATTGTAATAGCCGGGGTTGTAGTAAGAACCTCCCTGGTAGTAACTTCCGTCATCGTAATAGTTACTGGACTGATAGTTTGCATCATCCTGATAATAATCCTGGTCCATAGGCTGACCGGGACTACGGTAGGTTACAGGATCAAATGGTTCCCACTGACCATTCGTGTGAATTAACCAGGCACCCTGTTCGGTCTTGTACCACCAGTGACCATTGTGGTGACGATATCGGGCACGGGTTGCATCATCGATATCCAGATGAGCGGTTCCCTGTCGAACAAAATCGTCGATTTCAACGCCGCTCTGATTTTCGAAAGTTTGAGGGCGGTTCGTCTGATGACGTTGTGGCTGATTCAGATCAACGTCTGCATCGCCCTGAACTTTCCCCTTCATCTGGACATTACCAGGCACGTTCTGAATGGCACCGTCTGCAGCATCAGGTGTCTGAGGAGGCGTCTGCAGGTTGGGAGCAGTTCCCTTTGCTTTCGCATCCACATCGGCATCCAGCTGTGTTTTGGGTTTCAGCTGTGAATCCGCATCCAGTTTTGATTTGGCGTCCAGATTTGATTCAGTGTCCAGCTGGTTGTTGTTCAACTGAGACTTGGTATCCAGATTGGACTTGGCATCCAACTGATTGTTCTTCAGTTGTGACTGAGCATCCAGTTGAGACTTGGCATCAATCTGTGCGTCTTTACCCGGCACTTTCGGTGCTGGATTAGTGACTTGGCCTGCGGCCTTGGACTGTGATTCCAGTGCAGCGCCTGCTCCATCCAGAGGAGACTGGGCAGACAGCATTGCAGGACTGATTCCCAGAACGGCGGCAGCGGCTAACAGTTTTATGTTTCGGCGTAACATTTCATTTCCTTCCATATTGTAGTTTCGTATTAAAGTGGTTTCATTCCTGGCCACGATGGAAGAGAATTGCAAAGGCTATGCCAACTTCAAAAATACCCCCAAAAAAGGCGAAAATTGGCTAAAGTGCGACAGGTTGTCTGAAATGGAAAGCAGATCTGCTGATTGTCGATCACACAGCTGGATGATCAGCGAACAGCTCGCTCTTAAACCAGCCAGCAATGTGGGAAGTCGTCCCTGAATGGATCACGATTGCTCATGTTTCATACTGATGTATATGTGACAGGAACGCGCACCTGCATGTTGAGACTGCCGTCACAGTAATTAGCACGGTGATCTGATGAGATGAGAAGTAGAACTCAGGCTTTGGGGAAGGCAGGAAGAATAAACTCTACTTCATCTGACTGAGGACAATCTTATCGAACAGTTTATCGCTGAAGAGTCGTTTGACCCGGGGGAGCAGTTTGGCATCCAGCGTTGTTGCGTAGCGGGTTTTGGGCTTTTTCGCTTCGATGGCTTTGATTACCGCGTTCGCAGTACTCTCTGGCCCTGGGCTTTTTGAATAAAGATCGCCGGTGAATTTGCGAAAGGCGGCAACCAGCGGTTTGTAATCTTCCGCGTGGTCCAGGCTGTCCAGCGTGGCGAATGCGACTTCGTCAAATTCGGTTTTGACGGCTCCCGGTTCGATCACGACGACATCGATCCCCAGCGCTTTGACTTCCATCCGCAGCGCATCGGAGAAGGCTTCGACCGCGTGTTTCGTCGATGCATACCAGCCCAGCACCGCGGTCGAGACGTGGCCGACGACGGACGCAGTATTGATGATTCGACCGGAGCCCTGTTTCCGCATCTGCGGCAGCACCGCCTGTACGAGGCGGCCCATGCCGAACACGTTGACATCGTATTGACGCTGAATCTCTTCCAGGGGAACATCTTCAATCGTGCCATACGAACCGTAGCCCGCGTTGTTGAACAGCACGTCAATGCGCTGCTGTTCTTCGATCACTTTCGCGACACCTGCGTTGACCGATTCGGTATCCGTCACATCCATATGCATGATATGCGCGCCCAGGGATTCCAGGTCGCGCATCTTCTCGACCCGACGGGCGGCGGCATAGACGGTGTACCCTTTGGCCAGCAGTTTTTCCGCAACCAGTTTTCCGAATCCGGCGGACGCTCCTGTGATTAATACCGTTTGCATGGTGTTCTGACTCCGTTCATGTACCTGGTTCGATGGATTGATGATCCGAAAGCAGCGGACGAATCAGATTCGAATCGTATCAGACACGGGTATACTGTCAATTGAGGTCTTGGGAAGTGAGCGTGTTCTGCCGCGCATTCATTCAGATGGAATCTCCATACGTAATCACATCGTCTTGTCCATCGTCGTCTGCGCCTGGTTGATCTATCCCCATGCTTTTGATTTTTCCTCTGATGCTTTCCGGATAATATTGAACTGGTGTCATTTCTTCCCAGTGAAAGTAATTTTGATTCGTTCCCTCCCCTTGATCTGGTTCAAGATTACCTGCTCGAAATTTCACTCGGTGGATGATCCAACCAAATTCACGTGCAAGTGCCTCCCGCGTCGCCGTTCCCCAGAGCGAGTGGCTTTCTGAATCACCCGGATCATTATAAGGCGAGGGAAAGATTTCCAGATCATCGGCAAGTTCGTTCATCAGGTGCATGACTTCGTCACAACTCTGGTCTGGTTGCAGATGGATGGAAAAATCTATCAGGGGTTTTCCGAGTGTCGCCAGGCAGACAAGAAAGGATTTTTTTGATTTCATGACGATTCACAGTATCTGGAAATCTAAAAGCAGGTTGATACGAACTTAATGTAGTGAGCACTCAACCAGAAATCACAAATTGATAAGCGAGATGAAGTATCAATCTCCCGATTCTGAAGTGGGATCAGACTCCTGGCGCACAAAAAAACGCTCGCTGTCAAATATTGACAACGAGCGTTGTAAGCGAGGCCGACGGGACTTGAACCCGCAACCCCCGGATCGACAGTCCGGTACTCTAACCGATTGAGCTACGGCCCCTTACAGGTGGTCGGAAATTCTAGGCGATCATTTTCTCGATTGCCACTCATTCGACACAAAATTCGTGAGAATGTTCGAAAAATTCTCCACTCGAACACAGACGCATGACGTCCTGTTCTTTTTTCACTATACCGCGACTTTCATCGGACAGCAAGTCATATGAGAGTCGTATCTTAGGAATCGGAAATCCAGGCCGGACTCATTAATAAAACAGCCTGCGATTCCTGTAGAAATCGAAAGTTCTTACTGACTTGAGGTCAGGCTGTAATTGTTGTGCGGTAAAAATCATTTGCAGCAGCTACGCCGGCACCGGGAGTCAGCTGATAGCCGGCCTGTAACAGGCATTGCTCCAGAGCCGCCAGAAACAGCAGCACATGTGAAGTCTGGCTGCTTTCTCCCATCAGACCAATGCGCCAGGTCTTGCCTTTCAGAGGTCCCAGACCACCGCCAATTTCAATGCCGAACCGCTGCAGTAACTGACCACGGATTGTAACATCATCCACGCCATCGGGAATTTTCACGGCGTTCAACATCGGAAGTTGATCGCTTTCGGCGACCGCAAATTCAATTCCCATCGCCTGCAGACCCGCTTTGAGGGCGCAGTGATTGGCATAATGACGCGAATAGCGGTTCTCCATGCCCTCTTCGAGTACCAGGCGTAATGCCTGATGCAGCCCGAAATTCATGTTAATTGGTGCAGTATGGTGATAGGCGCGTGAATCGCCCCAGTAGGAACGGACCATCGACATGTCCAGATACCAGCTGGAAACTTTGGTTTTACGTGCGTCCATGGCGGCGACCGCGCGCGAGCTGAATGTCACGGGAGAGAGTCCGGGAGGACAGCTCAGACATTTCTGAGTCCCACTATAAGCAGCGTCGATATTCCATTCATCAATTTTCACCGGCATCCCTCCCAGGGAGGTGACACAATCGACGAGCAGCAGCGCATCTGCTTCATGCACGGCTTCTGAAATCTCTTTGAGCGACTGGGCAGCGCCCGTGGATGTTTCTGCATGCACGATGCCCAGCACCTTGGGTTTCTCTTTCTGCAGCACATCAATTATTTCTTCCACTGAGAAGACTTCACCGAACGGGCGATGAATCTGCACCACTTCCGCACCGATACGACCTGCGACATCAGCCATGCGGCCGCCAAAGACGCCGTTCGTACAGACGACGATTTTATCTCCCGGTTCGAGCAGATTGACCACGCAGGCTTCCATTCCCGCACTCCCGGTGCCACTGACGGCGAGAGTGAGTTCGTTCGTGGTGTGGAAAATGGTCCGCAGCATATCCTGAACTTCATCCATCACCTTCAGAAAATACGGGTCCAGGTGACCGACTGTGGGTGCGCCCAGCGCTGCCAGCACACTGGCGGCAACATCGCTGGGACCAGGGCCCATCAGGATGCGTTGGGGAGGATTAATGGGGGGATGCAGATGATGTTCAATAGTCATGAGAGTGGTTCTTTATGATTTGAAGTGCTCAAAAAAGATGGATTTCCCTGATTGGCGTCTACGGTTTTTCTGTCACCAGTTTGCTGATCTGTTTGAATTCCGGAGTACCGGCGACCTCACACCATTCAAACAGAATCGATTCCGTTGTGGTGATGCAGGCTCCTGAGTTTTCCATGCGTTTGATTGCCATTTCCCAGTCCAGCTGGTTCCGACTGGCAATCGCATCTACTGGAATGATAACGCGATAACCGGCGGCTAACAAATCCAGAGCCGTCTGCTGCACGCAAATATGTGCTTCAATTCCAGTCAACACAATTCGGGTGCGGCTGTCGATGGTATTGGCGGCCGTTTCCCAGCCTAGACACGCGGCGGCACTGAATCGCAGTTTTTCCCGGGGTGCAGGCAGTAATTCTGCTAATTCGGGTACGGTGGCTCCCAGACCTTTGGGATATTGTTCGGAACAGTGTAGCGGGATTTCAAACAGGCGGGCTGCCTGGAGCAGTTGGCGGATACGATACGTCAGGTTGCTGGCGTCGGGGATGACCGGGAGCAGTTTTTCCTGAACATCGACCACAACCAGCTGACATTCCTGATGCGACAGGAGATCAATGCTGCGCGGAATTAAGTGGGGAGACTCTGACATGAATAGACCTGACTCAACTAGGAACCTGAAAGCGAAACCCGAACCGCGATATATGAGAATTGAGAATGCCGTGATGTTTGCATGGTGTGCTGGTTTCAGGCACCCTGTCTGCTTTCGAATTCAACCCGGCATTGGTAAAATATGTTTCCAGTTGTACCCTAACAAAATCCGAACCAGTAGTGAAGCATATGAACCATCTGAAAAATATCACATTGGTCAGGCGACTGGCTGTTCCGGTCGCTTTTTTGTTTTCCACGTTCATCGGGCTGAATCAGCTGTCAGCAGAGAAAAAACAGGATTCTCCCACTGCTGAGGCCAGCCAGAAAACTGAGTTGCTGAAACAGTTCGTCAAAGAACTGGTGCCGATCACTCCCGGTAAAGGAAAGTTTCCTCAGACGTTTCAAATGGGATCGGCGAAAGGGGAGGCTGCAGAAAGACCTGTTCATAAAGTTACAATGTCGGATGATTTCTGGATGAGTCGGTATGAAGTCCCCCAGAATCTGTATCTGGCCGTGATGGGAAATAACCCCAGTCGCTGGAAAGGCCCGCGCAATTCTGCGGAAATGTTTGACTGGAAAACCGCGAATGAATTCTGCCGGAAACTGACTGCTGAATTAAGGAACGCGAAACTGATTGCGGCGGACGAAGAGATTCGACTGCCCAGTGAAGCCGAGTGGGAGTACTGCTGCCGGGCCGGGACAGACACGGAATACAGTTTCGGGGATCAGGCTCAAAAAGCCGGAGATGAGGGAAAACTGGCTCGTATTCTGGACGAATATGCATGGCATACTGGGAATGCAGCCGGTAATGATCCCCCAGTCGGAGCCCTCAAGCCCAATCCCTGGGGGTTATACGACATGCACGGTTACCTGTGGGAATTCGTTTCAGATCCCTGGCATGACAGTTATCAAAATGCGCCCGCGGATGGCAGTGTCTGGGGTACTGTGACAGTTGATCAGCCCATTGTCGTGCGGGGAGGCAGCTGGATGGACCGATACGACCAGTTGCGATCCGGCTTTCGAAAGAAAGAGGCAGCAACTTCAGTCAGTCCTGCACTGGGGTTACGTTGTGTGAAGGCAAAAGTGAAAAAATCGGAAAACTAGGCCCTGCGAATTGCAGGTCTGCTGCAGCGGTGATACCCTTTTAATTAGTCCGACAGGTTTTCGAGCCTGAAATGAAGAAGTTACTGCAGTCGGGTGGATGTCTGTCTGCAGCGGGCCTGACGAGCCTGTGAAACATTCCTGTATCTTGAAGTAAGTAATTAGGCGAGAAAGTTCATCTCCCATGAGTTCAGAACGACCATCTACTGAAGAAGTTAATACGAGTGAAGAAGCTTTGGAAGCGAAATCACCAGCCGATCAGGACCAGACAGAGACTCCTCAGGAGTCCGATGCCGGCGTGAATGAGGCGACCTCTTCAGCTCCTGCAGAAACTCCCCAGGCCGAAACACCTGCGGAACCAGAAGCAGCCGCAGCACAGGAAGCGGAAAAAACGGAACGCAAAGTTCAGTTGAAGCCGACGGTCGATCCGAATCAGTTCAAAGCCATTCCCGCAAAGGGCTCCAGCGCTGCTCCTGCTGCGAAAGCAGAAGATGGCGAGACAGAACCAGCGGTTGAACCCACCCAGGAACAGCTTCAGGAAGCAGCGATGATGCAGATTGCAGAAGCTGCGAAGCCAGTTGATATTCCTGGTGTTGATGATCTGGATGGGGATCTGGAAGCCGAACTCGCAGCAGCTTTATCAGGACAGGGAGCAAAGGAACTTCCCAAAACTCTGAGTGATGAAGAAGCTGCTGCCGAAGCCAAATCAGAAGATGCTCCCGCTGCACCTGCTGCAAAATCGGGTGCCGCTGAAGAAGGCATTAGCGAAGGCGATAAGTTAAAAGGGATCGTCGAATCCATCAACAACGACGATGTCTTTATCGATCTCGGTGCCAAAGCAATGGGAGTTCCCGGAATTGTTCCCCTGCGTCAGTTCGGCGAGAAAACACCTGTCATCGGCCAGGAAGTTGACGTCAAAGTCACCAGCGTGAAAGAAGCAGAAGGTCTGATCCAGCTTTCACTGCCACGCGGACATCATAAACCATCCGGTGACTGGGATGCGGTCTCTGCCGGCCAGGTTGTCGAATGTGTTGTCAATAAATCGAACAAAGGGGGACTGGAAGTCAACGTGGGAAGCTTGAGAGGCTTTCTCCCCGCCAGTCAGGTCGACCTGTATTTTGTGGGTGACCTCGAGCCTTTCGTGGGCCAGAAACTGACGGTTCAGATTACGGAAGTGAATCCCAAAAAACGCAATCTGGTTGTGAGCCGACGCAAGTATCTCGAATCAGAACGCGAAGAAATTCAGAAAGAGCTGTGGGAAAAACTGGCCATCGGTCAGGAACATACCGGAGTCGTGAAGAACATCAAAGATTATGGTGCGTTCGTGGATCTGGGAGGCATTGATGGCTTCCTGCATATCGGCGAGATCAGCTGGAACCGGATCAAACATCCCAAAGATGCTCTCAGCGAACATCAGCAGATCAATGTGAAAATTCTGAAGATCGATAAAGAAAAGAATCGCATCAGCCTGGGCATGAAACAACTGCAGCAGGATCCCTGGAAAATGGCCGAAGACCGTTATGCCACCGGTTCAACCGTCTCCGGAAAGGTCACCCGTACGACAGACTTCGGTGCATTCATCGAGTTGGAGCCAGGCCTGGAAGGTTTGATTCACATCAGCGAACTGGATCATCGTCGCGTGAAACGTGTGACAGAAGTTTTATCGACCGGCCAGGAGGCGACTGCGAAAGTTCTGGAAGTCGATCCCAACCGTAAACGGATCAGCCTGTCGATTAAAGCAATGATCGACAAGCCGGAAGCAGCTGAAGAACCAGTTGAAGAGCAGCCTGCTTACGAACGCAAACGCAAAGGACCACTGCTGGGTGGAAATGCGGATGAATCAACCGGTGGTGGAAGCGGTGGTCTGTTTGGTAATCCCAACGATTACAAATAAGCGATCTCTTCCACTTCAGATCAAAATAAAACAGACAGAGCCTTCAGCTGATGCGGAAGGCTCTGTCTGTTTCTGTATGGTGACTGGCAGAAGCTCAGATCACAACGGATTCCAGCAGCATTCTCAGTTTTCTCAATTCCAGTGCCCGGTCGGTATCTTTTAACAGTTCCGGGAGGAGTTCAACAGAAAGAAACTGATGATAGTCCTGACGTTCCAGCATGCTGATCAGGCGACTGTAATCGATTTCTCCCAGTCCGACAGGAACCTGAATCTGATCGGTAGTGGAATCACGCAGATGAATGTGGCAGACATACGGAAATACCAGGTCGTAAGACGTATTACTGAAGGGGCCACAGGTATAGTAACTCGGGTCAAGCGTCAGTCCCAGACCTTTCACAGACTGACAGAGTTCTGTCGCGGTCCGCGGGTCTTCGGTCAGTTGCCCTGTTTTCGTTTTGATGGAAAGTCGAATCCCGTCACGGCTGGCAATTTCCAGTAATGCTTTGAGTCGATCAATTTCCGTATTGAATGGCGTTCCCAGTGGAGATGCCGGGATAGTAATCTGTGCAATCCGCAACATCTTGGCCGCTTTGCACAGGGATTTGAATTCCGCCGGCTTGATATCGTTCTCCAGGCAGAAGGCGATCGGGGTCAACCGGGTTGTTTCCCGAAAACGCGAATAAAACTCTTCCGGTGATGTGACGACTTCAGATGGTTTCAGATGGTCGCTCTCTTCACTCATCCAGATTTCGATTTTATCGAACTCCAGATCGGTGAGACGCTCACAACTGACTTCAAATGATTCATCAGAAAAGCAACGTGATGATGCAGCTACAAACACGCCGAACACTCCCTTGTTGGCAAAGAACAAAGCAATATGAGCACTTCGTCACAGACGATGTCTTGCCTGAAAAAAACGCAAACTTTAAAACAGCCCACTTTAACTAATTTCACTGGTATGATTTTGTAGAGTAGGAAACTCCGATAATCTATCCCGGTTTTAACGATTCTGCAAGGTCGATCAGATTTGAATATTACGCCGGTTTTCCGATTCTTGGTGATTTTAACTATTGTTTGACTCGGAATGGCCGATAAAAGAATTAAGTCTTTTGCAGATCCTGTACGATTTCAAACCAGTCAGTATCCGTAGAATTCTCAGCAGGTATCAAATTATACCCAATGATGAGCGCGAACGGAAACACGCTCAAATTCAGTGAAACCGGGGGAAAGGAAGCCAATGAAGCCTCACTTTTTATGTCAGATGGCCGCTTGTCTGATTCTACCATTGTGCGTGGGATGTTCGAATAGCCAGGTCATTCGGGGTCAGTCGGCCGACGGAGAGTTCCTGATGCAGCAGCAGGCTGAAATGATGCAGAAGCATCAGCAGGCAATGCATCAACAGTATGCAGGCCAGCAGGCTCCCATCCAGCAGATGGGACATTATCGCCATGGCGGCGCTTACTGCCCACCGGGTGCAGGTGGCTGGAAAACCGGTCATAAAAATACCTATCACCAAAATAAACGTCCGAAGCACTATCAGACATACAAGTATGTCCCTCCTGCGGCCGTCTATCCACAGCCAAATCAGCCACTGGGGATTGTGCAGTATCCATATTACACGCACAAAGGGCCAGATGACTTCTTCCTGAAATAAGCAGTCAGGCAGTGAGATCACAGATCATTTATAAAGAGCCGATTGAGGCCAGACTCAATCGGCTCTTTTTTTATTTTCAAAACGGGGATGAATCGTTTTTCAGTTTTCATATATAATCTGACAGCAGTGAATCTGATTCCTGTATTCGAATGTATTTTATCACCTCTTTGACAGTTAAAAAAATGAATCATAACTCACCTGATATGGCACAGACGATCAAAGCCATTGAGTCAATCGCTCCCGATGGCTACGGCCGCATGTCGATTCCCTGCGAAACCGATGAAGAGCTCCAGGAACAGATCGAAATAGCACTGCAGTTTGAAAGCCGTAAAGATTTTCTGCTGAATCAGCGTGGCGTAGATAACCTGCTGAAATTTGTCGAGCGCATGGCTTCTGAGTGTATGCGAGAGGCTCGCTTCGAAGACTGTCTGCAGGCAGCCCGCTCTCTGGAACTCCTGCTTTCTCAGCCCGATACTGATAAGCACCCCCTGATGGTCGCGATGGCTTTAATTCATGATGCCTACATGCGTCTGCCTGATCCGCGACCGGGATTTGATGCGATTCAATTACCCCTCTTCTGTGCGGAATGGGACCGTTTCGACCAGGAAAAATACAGTAAAGCAGTCCATTTTCGCATCAGGGAAGAACCGGATGGCCCCCGTTATATCTGCTACTGGTAGGTAGAGCCCCACGGAAGAACGCTATCGCTGTTTGATAGCGTCCCCTTCTCTGTTCTTCTCGATCCAGATTGCTCTGTCAGTCTGTTATCGTATCCGGAAACCGGCTAATTCGGCAGTGGAATTTCCAGTTGTGACGGAACCGGTTTTACTGTTTTCTGAAACTGCTCTGCTGCCGCTTTCAGCTCTTTGATGACATTAGGATGGTTTTTGGCCACGTCGTACTTTTCGGACGGATCATGTTCGAGGTGATACAGAACCGGCGGATTGTGTTCCTGAAATGGCTCGTTTCCATAGGCGGGTTTCGTGATAAAGTGTGCTTTCCACGGACCCTTGCGTAACGCCATCAGTTTTGTGCCTCGATAGTAGGCCATGATTTCGCGGGGACTGTTCCCCCCTTCCAGCAAAACAGGGGTGAGATCCACTCCATCCACCACCCGGTCAGTGGGGACGTTTCCTCCCGCCAGTTTGATGGATGTGGTGTAGATGTCCAGCGTGCTCCCCAGCTCCTGCGATACGGAACCGGAAGGGATATGACCGGGCCACCAGGCGAGCGTTGGTTCACGCATCCCCCCTTCCCAGGTGCTTCCTTTTCCGTCCCGCAACAGACCAGCTGATCCCCCCTGCTCGTTAAAGATCAGCCAGGGACCATTATCACTGCAGAACCAGACAATCGTATTCTGGTCCAGGCCTTGTGTTTTGAGTTCTTCCAGAATCTGACCGACGCTCCAGTCAATTTCTTCAATCACGTCGCCGTACAATCCGCGACGGCTTTGATCCTGAAACTCTTTGGAACGAAAGAGAGGCACGTGAGGCATATTGTGTGCGAGGTAGATAAAGAAGGGCTGCTTTTTGTACTGTTGAATCAGCTTGATTGTTCCTTCCGTATAGCGTTTTGTGATTGTGGTTTGATCAGCCGGCTGTTCAACGATTTCCTGATCACGCATCAGGGGGACGTTCCAGTATTTGACTTCCGGTTTCAGGAAAATACTACGCCCCAGCTTACGGTCTGCGATTCGATCCATGTCGTTGGAGTAAGGAATCCCGAAATAGCTGTCGAAGCCGTTACTCGTAGGCAGAAACTGAGGCAAATGACCCAGGTGCCATTTACCGACACACGCCGTCTGATAACCGGCTGCTTTTAAAGCTTCCGCCAAAGTGACTTCGCTCGCAGGAATTCCGCCGCCTGAATTGGGGAACAGCACTCTTCGTTTGTCACTGCACATGCCTGAGCGGATGGGATAGCGCCCCGTCATCAAAGCGGCTCGACTGGGAGTGCACACCGGCGCAGCCGAGTAAAACTGGGTGAATTTCATCCCCTCTGCTGCCATCTGATCCAGGGCAGGAGTCTTGATCGTCGGGTGCCCGAAGCAGGCCAGATCCCCATATCCAAGGTCGTCGGCGTAAATCACGATGACATTCGGTTTGGGAGCTGCGTAAATTCCGTGGGTTGAGGACAAGAGTGAAAATAGGGCAAACAGGGTGGCCGCGTACTTGGATGCTGAGTGACGAGCGAGGGCGGATCGTTTCATGTAAAGCGTTCTCCCGGATGGGGTTTCGAGTAATTCAATCTAACTGTTTCTTATTGATTGTTCCGACTTTCCAGCGGCAGTGCAACCTGAAATCGGTTTTTACTTATGTAAAACTTTGCGGGTTATGCCGATAACTCCTTCAGATACTAATACTTCATGTCCGAAATATGAAGAAGGGCATTTGCGCTGTCCGTCGTTTGCAGCGTTCATTATTGGAAATGGGTTGGAAGAATCAGTTGAAGGCTGAAATATATGGAAGTGGAAAATAATTCGAAATTCGATTCAATGTCTGGTCCCGCTGACTGGCGTTCCCTGCAGCATCATGAGAGCGTCGAGCAGATCGATCTTTTAATCCGCACCGCACATCTGATACGGGTTGCTTTGAATCAAAGTTTCTCACAGCTGGAAATCAATGAAGTTCGCTATTCTGCATTGAAGGTAATCGACTCGGTCACCGAGGCCGGCTGTTCACAATCAGAACTGGCACGCAAGCTGGGGCAATCGGAGTCCAATATCTGTACTTTGATTGAACGCATGGAAGGCGACCAGCTGGTCATTCGCCGTCAGTCTCAAAAGGATCGGCGGAAGCGCGTGCTCGAAGTGACTGAGCAGGGTGCTCAATTACTGGAACGGGTGAAGACCTTTCACGGGATCGTATCGCAGCGCCTGCTGGGAACACTCTCTGCCGATCAGCGCAGACAGTTGAATGGCATGCTGCAGTCATTGTTAAAGTCGGCGCACATTCAGCGTTCGCAACGGGAAACCGTGAAGTCGTTTCCCGATACAACGGGACCGTTTCCATTTCAGGGCTCACCCGCCGCATAGTCATTCCTTATATCTCTCTTCAAAACTACCAGGCTATTAACTAATTCTGTAACGGATGCTCATTCATGAGGCGCACAAGTCTGATTTCCTGTTGTGAAACGTACAAGCCAGTTCTTTCTGTCGCGATGACGGTTTGTCTGGTCGTACTGACAGCCGGTTGTTCTCCTACATTCTGGGCCGATCAGGCTAACACGGACAGCTATGAAATTCTGGCTGAGAAAGCCAACGATCCGGCGTGGGAAGTTCCACGTTATGATGTGGAACCTGATCCCCGCAGTCGTTTTTATGATCCCTATGATCCGAACCACGAACCCCTGCCTCCCGACGATCCGGCGGCCAATGTTTACATGCACTGGCTGCAGTGCAAAAAAGGCTATAAGAGCTGGCACAAATTTGGCCGTGCTCTCAGTATCGAAAACCCGGACTGGCTCGTGCAGTACGGCATCAGCCCTGAATTAAGTGCCGAAATCGCTGCTTCGGGGAATTCGTTGCCTGGTACGCAATTACCGGCGCTCGAAGATGTGACCCTGCGGGAAACCATTGAGATTGCTAACATTAATAGCCGGGAGTATCAGTTTCAAATTGAAAACCTGTTTCTGGCCGCTCTGGATCTGACGTTCGGACGGTTCCAGTTTGATGTGCGTTACCTGGGCGTAGGGGGACAGAATCCCCAGGTGGATCTGAATCGTCGTCGACTGCAAAACGGGACTCAGGAACTGGACCTCGGCAGCCGTATTGGCGTTAACCAGGTACTGCCCAGTGGTGCACAATGGGCGGCGGAGCTGGCGAATAATACGCTCTGGCTCTTTTCCGGTTCAAATCAGACAACGTCTGTCAGTGTGCTTTCTTATTCACTCGTGCAACCCCTGCTGTTCGGGGCGGGACGGAAAGTGGTCTTGAATAATCTGACACAGGATGAACGAAACGTTTTATATCAGACACGAACGCTCGCGCGCTTCCGTAAAATATTTTTTACACAGAACGTGGCAGGCGGAAACGGGTTTCTACAGTTGTTACAGCAGCTGCAGGTGATTTACAACGAACGTGATAACATCAAGCGACTCGAACGCCAGGTGGAAATCCTGAGAGCGCTCTCTTCACAAAAACCGAAAGTGCAGTCGGAGCGTCTGGAAAAACTGCCCGAGAACTGGATCATTCCGCCAGACCTGGTAGAGAAACTCGAATTCGATGAAGAGTCGCGTTTGCTCTCCTGGAAAGGTGATATGACCGCAGCTCAGGAAAAACGACTGCTGGCACTGAGTGATGAAGATTCTTTTCAGGCGACAGCAGGCGAACTCGTGCAGCGCATTCGTACCGAAGTGGTCACACTGGATGTCGCCCAGCTGGAAACCAGACTGGCACAGTCGATCAATCGTCTGCGTACTCTCGAGCGGTCCTATCAGGATTCACTGGGAAGTTTCAAACTCTTTCTGGGTCTGCCTCCCAACATGCCCATGAGCATTGATGAATCATTGCTGAAGCCATTCCAGTTGATTGATCCCCTGCTGCCGGAAATTGAACAGGAGATCTATGACTATGTCGAAGTCTGGGCTCAGGTCTATGTCGAAGACTGGGAAGATCCCAATCTGGTCCCGCCCACAACGGCTGAACTGCTCAAGGTGGTGGAAGGCCTGGAAGTCTTGCAGAATCGCCTCGAAAAAGATGCTCTGCTGACGCTGGAACAGGACATCAAGAATGTGGATCTGTTGCTGGGCGACAGCCAGGAAGGGGTCTCTGAGGAAATTCTGGCCTTACGCAAACGCCGCTTCCTGTCGAACGACGATCGGGACCGGGTCCGCCAAAGTACGGCAAATGATATACGACTGTACTCTGGTGTCCGCAAGGAAATTCAGGAGATCAAAAGTCGTCTGCAGGGACTCAAAGGCTTTTTGAGCGAGGAAACGCTCTCCAATGCCCAGAAAAAACAAATTATTCTGGAAATGGCTAACCTGCGGGAAGACATGCTCAGAACTTCGCAGGGGATGCAGGTGATCGAAATCGGTCTACGGGTGGAACTCATTACCCTGGAACCATTTACGATGGATATTTCTGAAGTGGTACAGATTGGTCTGGAGAACCGGCTCGACCTGATGAACCAGCGCGGATTCGTGATGGATGCCAGAAGATTGATGGAAGTGCGGTCTAATTCTCTCGAAGCGGTGTTAAATGTCGTAGTAGAAGGAGACGTAAGTACGCCTCTCGGCCAAAATAAGCCTCTCGACTTCCGCGGTAGTCAGGCTGGATTGCGGGCAGGTGTCGAATTTACGGCTCCATTGTCATTAGTACAGGAACGAAATGCCTATCGTGAATCTCAAATCGAATATCAGAGACAGCGTCGTACCTTCATGGAGGCACAGGACAATGTCAAATATGATATTCGTGAGAGCTGGCGACAGCTGAATGTACTCCGTCAAAACTTTGAAACATCTCGGGTTCAGATTCGTCTGGCAGCACTGCAGTACGACAGTGCAGTCGAGGCGACCTCCGATCCTGCCCAGGCCGGTCGAAACCAGGGGTTAAATCTGTTAAATGCGTTATCTTCCGTATTGGAAGCACAAAACAGTTTAATCAGCAACTGGGTAAATTATGAACAAAACCGACTTAACATCTATCGAGATATGGGTATCATGGAGATAGATGAAAATGGCATTTGGAAAGACGATTTCTATCAACACCGCGCGGGAATAATCAGGCCTACCAATGAGCACCGCCAATCCACCCCAGGAACAACAGAAACAAGAGTCACTGCAGGAGAAGACATCCAACCAGTCGTCTTCCGGCCTGCAGCCGAACTCAACGCACTCACCGAAACAGAAGAAGAGCCAGCGCAGGCGCCCCAGTAAATCAGTAGTGCTGATCATCACACTGCTTGTTGTCGGGATCCTTGTCCTGACGATACCCGTCTTGCGCGCACCACTCTTTTCTGCTTTTTCTTCTGGTTCAAAGAAGAATACCACTTACATCACCGACAAGGTGACCAGAGGTCCGTTCCGGGTGTCAGTGACCGAACGCGGTCAGCTTGACAGTTTGAACAATGTGACCCTGTCCAGCAAAGTCAAAGGCTTTACGACCATCATCAGTATTGTTCCCGAAGGGACAATGGTTGAGAAAGGGGACGTCGTTTGTGAACTTGACTCATCCCTGCTGGTCGATAAAGAAAAACAGCAGCAGATTCAGGTGACCCAGGCCGAAGCCGAACTGAAACAGGCTGAAGAGAACGTGGCGATCCAGAAGACCCAGAATGAAAGCGATACCTCGGCTGCGGAACTGGCATTGGTACTGGCGAAACTTGATCTGGCGAAATTTCTCGAAGGGGAATCGCAGCGCGATCTCAACGTGAAAGAGGGCGCGATCACCAAAGCGCGTGAAGACCTGCAGCGAGCTGAAGAGACATTTGAATTTTCGAAACGCATCGCCAAAAAAGGCTATAAAAACCAGAACGACGTGGAAGCTGACCGCATTACTGTCGTGAAAGCAGAGATTGATCTGGAGATCGCCAAGGAAGATCTCAAAGTAGAAAAAGACTACGTTCAGACCCGCAAGCATAAAGAGCTGGAAGCGGACGTCACTGAAAAAGAACGAAACCTGGAACGTGTCAAACGCCAGGGGGTTGCCACACTCGCTCAGTTTGACGCACGCCTGAAAGCCAGTCAACTGACCTACGAAGTGGAAAAGAGTGAGCTGGAACGGATCCGAGAGCAGATCGTGGCCTGTAAACTGATTGCGCCCCAGAATGGTCAGGTCGTCTATGCCAACCAGGACAGCGGTCGTCGCAGCAGTGGTGAAGATGTCATTGAAGAAGGAACGGAAGTTCGCGAACGTCAATCCATTATTCAACTCCCTGACTTCTCGCAGATGAAAGTGGATGCCCGCATTCACGAATCAAAAATCAGTATGATCAAGCAGGGTCTGCCTGTTGATATTCGCGTCGATGCCTTTCCGGAACAACTCTATCGCGGGGTTGTCGATCAGGTTTCCTCAGTGCCGATTTCATCCAACTGGATGCGGCCCGACTTGAAAGAGTACAAAGCCACAATCCGCATTCTGCCTGATAATGGTGACATCACCAAACTCAAACCAGGTTTGACTGCCGAAATTGAAATTCGCGTTGATCAGCGCCCCGATATTCTTCAGGTGCCAGTACAGTCTGTGATCACGATTGGCGAACAGCGCTATATCTTTATTCTAAGTCCGGATGGATCGGCAGATCGCAGAGAAGTCAAAATCGGACAGGCCAGTGATACCATGATCGAAATCATGTCGGGTGTCGAAGCGGGTGAAGAAGTGATTTTAAATCCACGGACCCACTTTGCCGATGAGCTGATCGATCTGGAAGAACAACTGGCCATGGCAAAGAAAAAGCAGGCTGAGAAACAGGGCCCCGGTAGTGTCGATGCAAAGTCGGGTGGTCCCGCTCCTGGAAATGCTGGCGGTCAAAAACCGAGTGGCGAATCATCAGAAAAGAAAAAACCTGCTGGCGGAAATGCAGGCGGCATGCTGCAGCGTCTGGATAAGGACTCGGATGGGAAAATTTCCAAAGAGGAAGCTCCGGAACGCATGCAGGAACGCTTTGATGAACTCGATGCCAACAAGGATGGTTTTCTGGATGCAGGCGAACTCAGTAAGCTCCGAGGTGCAGGCGGCCCTGGTGGTGGATCAGGAGGCCCGAGACCTGGCGGAGAGAAACGACCATGAAACTTGCTGCTCAAGTTGTCGATCTCACCAAGTTCTATGATCTGGGATCGGTCGTCGTCAAAGCGCTGAGAGGTGTGTCTACAGACTTTCCTGAAGGGGATTTTGTAGCCATCATGGGTTCTTCTGGAAGCGGTAAAAGTACCATGCTGAACCTGCTGGGGGCGCTGGACCGTCCCACCAGCGGCCAGTACATCCTCGGCGGACGCGATGTCTCGACCCTGGATGATGATGAACTCTCCGAGATGCGGAACGATATGATCGGTTTTATCTTTCAGTCGTTCAATCTGATCTCGCAATATACCGTACTCGAAAATATTGAAGTCCCCCTGCTCTACCGGGCCGGTTACCCGGCGATTGGACGCGTTGAGCGGGAGTGGTGTATGGAACTGGCCCGCATGGTCGGGCTGGGTGATCGCATGGATCACCGCCCTTTTCAGTTGTCCGGGGGACAGCAGCAGCGCGTGTCTATTGCCCGCGCCTTAGTCAATGATCCACAAATTATTCTCGCAGACGAACCTACGGGTAACCTGGATTCCGCTACCGAAGCGGAAATCATGGGTATCCTCCACAATCTGAATGCGGAGGGGCGTACGATTATCATGGTGACCCACGAACCGGGGATCGCCAAACAGACCAAGCGTCAGATTGTGATGAAAGATGGTCTCATCGAAAGTGAAACCATTCTGCAACAGGCCGTCCCTGCCTCTTAACGCGACGGAGCGTCGCCCTTTTAATTCTTCATTCTGTTTTACATCCAGGCACTTCGCATGTCCCGTATCATTCGTATCGTTCGGCTCGCTTTAAAAAGCCTGATGCTGCATAAGCTGAGGTCCGGGCTGACGATGCTGGGTATCGTGTTTGGTGTATTCTCCGTGATTGCGATGCTGGCGATTGGCGAAGGTGCCAGTGCCCAGGCACAGAAGCAGGTGCTCGAACTGGGGGCCACAAATGTCATCGTCCGCAGTGTCAAGCCGCCGCATGAGGTCACGCAGTCTTCCACACGCAGCCGCGTGCTGCAGTACGGCCTGCTGCGTTCTGATTATAAAATCCTGACAGAGACCCTGCCCACCATTACCAGTGCCGCCCCGATTCGCGAAGTCGATCGGGAAATCCGTTATCTCAAAGAAGCCATGAATGCCCGCGTCGTGGGTTGCACCGCCGACTATCTGGATATGAATCATCTTATGCTCTCACAAGGGCGGTTCCTGACAGGCAGTGATCAAGAGAAACTGTTGAATGTGGCCGTCATTGCGAATGAAGTGGCCAACAGCCTGTTTAAATTTGAGGACCCGCTCGGCAAGTCCATTCGTATCGGTCCCATGTTTTACATTGTGGTAGGCGTTACGAAAGACAGAACCGCCTCCGCGGCGATTGGCGGCAGCCTTTCCGGGCAGGATTATAACAAAGACGTCTATATTCCCATCAAAACCCTGCAGGCGCGCGAAGGGGATCTGGATATCAAAAATCAGGCTGGCAGTATGACAGCCGAACACATTGAACTCAATCAGATCACGCTGCGTGTGAATCATAAAGATGCTGTATTGCCAACCGCCCAGGCAATTCGAGAGACACTCGATCAGTCACACCCGCGCACGAAAGACTATGCAGTAGTAGTACCTTTGGAACTGTTAAAACAGGCAGAACAGATCCGGATGATCTTTAACGTCGTGTTGGGATCGATCGCCGCCATCAGTCTGGTGGTGGGTGGCATCGGGATTATGAACATCATGCTGGCGACCGTGACTGAGCGCACACGTGAAATCGGAGTGCGACGCGCGCTGGGCGCGCGTCAAAGAGACATCATCGAACAGTTCCTGACGGAAACCATCGTGCTTGCCGGGTCGGGAGGATTGATTGGAGTGGTGTTTGGATTGCTGACGCCCGTTACCTTTCTGGGGATTCAGTGGTTCGTGCAGAATTTTGTCATGGAAGGGAGCTCAGCGGGATCGGAAGTCGGCCGCATGTTTTTTGATCTGCAACCCCAGATTGCTTTCTGGAGCCTGCCTGTTGCTTTTGGAATCTCGGTGACCATCGGGATTATCTCCGGCATTTACCCGGCGATTTCTGCAGCACGCCTCGACCCGATTGAAGCACTCAGGCACGAGTAAACTTCTGGTTTCTCTCTGCAGTTTCACAGTTCGTTTCATTATATGGAATGGAAAGAATCTGATTTCCTCTGTGAAAAAATCAGGTTGAACTGTTCCCCTGCACTGCCTGCCACTTACAATAGCAGTGTGCTCACATCGCAGCACCCGCATCCTATTTTGAACCTGCCCCAGTTTGCCAACCAGAAGATGGAGAATCAGGCATGCCAGGAAAGCCAGCTTTTCTGAATCAGATCCCCTGCACTGTTGCACTTATTACTCTGCTGTTCGCCGGCTGTGTTTCGTCCGCTCAGGCTGATGAAAAAACTCCCGGTGATCCGGCAGATACCGAAATCAAAAATCCCTTTCCGGATCGTCCCAAAGCACCCAACATTGATGGTGGCGTCGAGTGGTTGAATACTTCCGGTGAAATCACACTGAAAGACCTGAGAGGCAAAGTCGTCCTGATTGATTTCTGGACTTATTGCTGTATCAACTGCATGCATGTGCTGCCTGACCTGGCGTACCTGGAAAAGAAGTATCCCAACGAACTGGTCGTTATCGGCTGTCACTCTGCCAAATTTGATAATGAAAAAGAGACCGATAATATTCGCCGCGCCATTCAGCGTTACGAAATCAAACACCCGGTCATCAATGATGCCAACATGACGGTCTGGCGGAAGTTTGGGGTGCGTGCCTGGCCGTCGATGGTCCTGATTGACCCGGAAGGAAATTACTGCGGGCATCTGTCAGGTGAAGGCAATCGGGAACTGCTCGATAAAGTTCTGGAGAAAGTGATCGCCTATCATCGCGCCAAAGGCACACTCGATGAGACTCCCGTGCATTTTGAACTGGAGTCGGCCAAATTAAAACCGACGCCACTCAAGTTTCCGGGCAAACTGCTGGCTGATCCGGCACATCAAAGATTATTCATTTCCGATAGTAATCATAACCGGATCGTCATTGCGTCGCTGGATGGAAAACTGATCGATGTGATCGGCTCCGGTCAGATTGGTAACAAAGACGGCGATTACAAAACCGCTGCCTTCGATCACCCGCAGGGAATGACTCTGGTGGGGAACACGCTCTATGTGGCTGATACGGAAAATCATCTGATCCGGACCGTCGATCTCGATAAAAAACAGGTCGCGACTCTGGCAGGTACCGGAGAACAGGCGCGTTTTCGTTCTGCTGGCGGGAAACTGAAAGAAGCCGCTCTCAACAGTCCCTGGGCTCTGGCGGTCATCGATGATGTACTCTACATCTGCATGGCGGGACCACATCAGATCTGGTCGCACAAACTTGGCTCCGACGAGATCGGCGTTTACGCCGGCTCCGGACGCGAAGATATTACCAACGGACCACTCGAAACCTCTGCGTTTGCGCAGACATCAGGCATCGCTGTTGACGGTGAAGTGTTCTACGTAGTCGACAGTGAAGGTTCTGCGGTTCGCAAAGTGGACACGAAAAACAAAACTGTGACGACCGTCGCTGGAACATCAGATCTCGAACGGGGACGCTCACTGTTCGAATTCGGCGATAAAGATGGAGTCGGCGAAGAAGCCCGTCTGCAGCATCCGCTGGGCGTGCTCTATGATAACGGGCGTCTGTTTATCGCCGACACGTATAATCATAAACTGAAGACCATTGATCTGAAGACGAACGAAGTAAAAACGTTTCTGGGAACCGGCAAGGATGGAAACAGCCTGAACCCGGTTGAGTTTTCTGAACCATCAGGTCTGGCGAAAGTGGGCAATCGACTGTTTGTGGCTGATACCAACAACCAGCGAATCTGTGTGGTGAATCTGGATGATAACAAAGTCAGTGAATTCAAAATCGCAGGTTTAACGCCTCCCAGTCTGCCGAAAACCGTCGATGACAGTTTTACTGCTGCTGCAGACAAAACGCTGAAAGTGGCATCCCAGAAAGTGATTCCTGGTGTTGCTGTAAAAATTAATGTCTCTCCCCGACTGCCTGCAGAATATAAACTTTCCCCTTTGGCACCGGTGAAGTTTACCCTCAAGTCAGCAGAGAATCCTGACGTGGTTCTGGCTCGGGGAAAAGGGGCCGTCGAAGGAGATCGACTGGTACTGCAGTTACCCGCCATGAAGCAACTGACGGGCACCTACGTTTTGAATCTGCGGTTTGGCTACTGTCGCGATGGAGTAGGCGGCTTATGTAAACAGCACTCTGCACAATGGAACATTCCTCTACAGGCTGAAAAAGAGTCTAAAAACGACACGGTTTCCCTGTCTCTGGATCTTTCAAAAGAGTAATTTCCTTCAAAAAATAATTAATCGAACGGTTGCTGATCTCTCATTCTGACTGGACAGCAACCGTTTTTTTAATCCTCAAGTCCGGTAAAGAACGATGCCAATCACAGTGATTTACCTCTAATACCGGAATTTCAGCTACTTACGGACAATGTGGGACTGTCGTGCCAGACTGGCATAGCAATTGCGATTCTTATTCCAGGCAGACAACTCACAAGCGAACTCTTTTTTTACCAGGGTCTGCGGTATAAAATCTGAGACAGGAGGAACCGTAATGACTGAAAATCAAAAAAATTACGATCTGGCGAAAGAACGGGTCGAGAAGAAAATGGGGTTTGTGATTCATAGCGGTGTCTACGTAGTAGTCAATGCCGGCCTGATCGCGTTAAACCTGACGCGGTCTCCCGACAAATACTGGTTCATCTGGCCTTTGTGTGGCTGGGGGATTGGCATTGTGTTTCACGCCATCAAGGTGTTCGGCCCTTCCAGTACGACAAGCCTGAAAGAAAAAATGATTGAGAAGGAACAGGCGAAACTCAATCATTAAATTAGAACTCTAATAGAAAAGCACTTCATGACTGCCACAGATCCGATCTGCCACATGGAAGTCGACGAATCCACTGCTCTGCACGAAACCGTCGATGGTCAGGAATGGTATTTTTGCAGCAAGGGGTGTCGCGACAAGTTCGTTGCGCAGCATGCAGAGCCTGAGCCGGAGCAAAAAAACAGCTGCTGTCACCACGAACAACATCAGCAGCATGATCACCACGGACAGCATGCGTCTCACAAGCAGGAACCTAAAGATGTGCCCGCCGGTACGATCTATTCCTGTCCCATGCATCCGGAGATTGAGCAGGTAGGCCCCGGCAGTTGCCCGATTTGTGGCATGGATCTGGAACCGCTGATGCCTCAGAAAGAGGAATCGCCGGAAGAAGCGGCCGAGTATGAGCGGATGTCCCGTCGTTTCTGGGGCGGGCTGATCTTGGGATTGCCGGTGTTCCTGCTGGCAATGCTGCCGATGTTTGGAGTTCCCGTGCATAGCTGGATCTCACCAAAAGTCTCTGGCTGGATTCAGTTCCTGTTGAGTACGCCGGTGATGTTCTGGGCCGGCTGGCCTCTGTTCGAACGCGCTTACCGCTCCATCATCAGCATGAATCTGAACATGTTCACGCTGATCGGGATTGGTACGGGCACTGCGTATATCTACAGTCTGATCGCATTAGTGGCGCCCGGAATCTTTCCCGCTTCTTTTCAACATGAAGGAACTGTCGAACTCTATTTCGAAGCGACCGTGGTGATCACGGTGCTGGTGCTGCTGGGACAGATGCTGGAACTCAGGGCGCGCAAACGGACCAACAGTGCGATCCAGGAACTGCTCTCACTTTCACCGCCAACCGCCCATCTGGTCGTGGATGGCGAAGAACGGGAGATTGCTCTGGAAGAAGTGCAGGCCGGTAACCTGTTGCGCGTGCGTCCCGGAGAAAAAGTGCCCGTGGATGGCGTTGTCCAGGAGGGAAAAAGCCTGGTCGATGAATCGATGATTACCGGCGAATCGGTTCCTGTCTCCAAAGAGCAGGGGGCCGATGTCATCGGCGGAACAGTCAATCAGACTGGTTCCTTCCTGATGAAAGCCGAGAAAGTCGGGGGAGAGACACTCCTCTCACAGATCATCCAGATGGTCTCCAGTGCGCAGCGCAGCCGCGCACCGATTCAACGGGTGGTGGATACGATTGCCTCTTATTTTGTGCCCGCTGTTCTGGCTGCTTCCGTGCTGACCTTCCTGCTCTGGAGCTGGCTGGGACCGGAACCCCGCTTTGCCTACGCTCTGATCAATGCGGTGGCGGTGTTAATCATCGCCTGCCCCTGTGCACTCGGACTGGCGACTCCCATGTCAATCATGGTGGGTGTGGGACGAGGTGCAAAGCATGGCATCCTGATTAAAAATGCGGAAGTGCTTGAGACCCTGCAGAAAGTCGATACGCTGGTTGTCGATAAGACGGGGACACTCACCGAAGGTCGGCCACGACTGACGGAATGCGTGCCCGCCGCCGATTACAGCGAAGCGGATCTGCTGCAGATTGCTGCTTCCGTCGAACAGCACAGCGAACATCCCCTCTCACAGGCCGTCGTGGTCGCTGCCAAAGAACGTGAACTGAAACTGACGAACGTCAGCGACTTTGATTCCGTCACCGGTGCGGGGGTGCAGGGGACCGTCGATGGGAAACTGGTGCTGGTTGGCAGTGCTGCTTTTCTGCAGGATCAGTCCATCAGCATCAAAGAAGAATTGAGTACACAGGCAGACCAGCTCCGTGAACAGGGGCAGGGCGTGATTTTTGTCGCAGTGGCGAATGAGTTTGCCGGTTTTTTATCGGTCTCCGATCCCATCAAAGAGACGACCGCACAGGCAATTCAGAAGTTACACGAACTGGGGCTCTCGATTGTGATGGTGACGGGGGATAACGAAAAGACAGCCCGTGCGGTTGCGAAGTCACTCAACATCGATGATGTGGAAGCAGGAGTGAAGCCACAGGACAAATACGAAAAAATTAAAGCGCTGCGAAATGCAGGTCACAAAGTCGCGATGGCGGGTGACGGCATTAACGATGCTCCCGCATTGGCCGAAGCCGACGTAGGCATCGCGATGGGGACCGGCACCGATGTCGCCATTGAAAGCGCCGAAGTGACACTCGTCAAAGGGGACCTGCGGGGCGTCGTCGATGCCATCGATCTCAGTCGGCTGGTCATGAAGAACATTCATCAGAACCTGCTGTTTGCCTTCGGTTACAATGTCTTGGGCATTCCGATTGCGGCAGGGGTTCTGTATCCCTTCCTGGGAATGCATGCGTTGTTAAGCCCGATGATTGCTGCTGCGGCCATGAGTTTCAGCTCGATCTCTGTGATTGGCAATGCACTCAGGTTGCGTTCACAGTCCTGAGGACTGGTTCAGTCTGCCTGTTTTTTCGCTTTGACAATGCGTTTGACTTCTTCCAGAAGAAGGAAATGTCCCGGTTTGACCATGGTGCCATGCGTGAAACCGTCCAGCTCAAACAGTTGTGCCTGCGGATGTTTGACCACCTGTAACAGGCGATGCATGTAGGCATTTTCTTCGTAACGTGTGGGAAATTCCAGTTCCCGGTCGCCGGTAATCAACAGGATCGGCGGAGCATCTTTACGGGCGTGGAACAGCGGCGCCATGTCATCGATGATGGGCTGATCGCGTTTAATTCCCATCTCTTCGCGCACGGTCATGTGTGTGATGCAGTGCCCGCTGTAGGGGATCAGTCCGGCGATCTGATTCGCGTCAATGTCATGCGCGGCCAGCCAGCGTTTATCCAGTCCCAGCATGCTGGTCAGATAGCCGCCTGCGGAATGACCGGCGACAAAAATCAGTTCGGGATTGCCGCCATACTCTTTGATATGCTGAAACGTCCAGGCAACGGCGGCGGCAGCATCTTCCAGATAGGCGGGTTTTTTGGCTTTAGGAAACAGACGGTAATTGACGGCGACAATTGCCAGTCCCTGGTTCTGCAGTTCTTTCGGAATCGATTTACTTCCCCCTTTCAGGCCACCGCCATGAAACCAGACGACCGTGGGAAATCCTTTGATCTTTGTGGGGTAGTACAGATCCAGCTTACAGCGTTCCTGTTTGTATTCGTTCTGTTGCGTCTGCTCTTCTGTGTAATACGGGATGTCATTCAGGGTTTTATAGTCGGCGGCGGTGTCTTCAGCCTGGGTGATCTGCAATGGAGATATCATCACTGTGAGTATCAGCATAATGAATCGAATGTCTCGCTGTCGCATCGTTTTACTTTCTTATCGCAATTTTATAGTGAAGTTTTTCTGTACTGTGATGATTTTACTGAGAGCAGGTCTGCTTAGTCGCTAGAACCCGGTGTCCGGCTTTGTCTCTTGTGGTGTGTCTGGTTCAAGAAACCAGGGGACATCTTTTTTCAGCCAATCGATGATGGCTTGACTGGCAATCGCATTGGCTGTGCCGTTGGGGTGATGGTCTGTGGCGTGTACCCAGAGATCAGAGGTCTTCTGTCCTGCAAAGGCGCTGGTCAGGTCCAGAACAGGTAAGCCTGCCTGTTCCGCGATCGCTGCGACCTGAGTATGAATGGGCTTGAGCGGGTACTCCGATTCAAAACCTTCCATCAGAGGGTAGATGACAAACACGGAGCGGCAGCCCGGGATCTTGGGGATGGTCTGAATTGTTTCTTTGAAAACACGCAGGTTTTCTTTGTTGAATTCAGGGTTGTACGAATCAAGATACCACTGCACGGTTTCCCGCTTGATTTTGTCCATTTCGAAAGGAGCAGTGAGCAGGGCCACTGATTTCAGATTGCCTCCATGCCAGCTGTTCTTTTTGTAATCGTCGAGGTATTGATCGCGGATCTGAACCAGGTCGTTGATGTACTTCTGACGGTCCGCGAGTCGCGGGTGCAGCGGAATGTCATTCGGGATAAAGACAAAGATCGCACGATGGCAGTCGGCTCCCTGTGCAATGGCCGCCAGGATCTGCAGCTCATCCATCGTGTTTGCACCGACCTGACCGCCGTTGATGACTTCATATTTTTTGCCCAGTTGAGACTCCAGTTGACGGGAGATGGTTTTTTCAATGGGAACCCCTTCGCCGAAGACAAACGAATCTCCCACACAGGCAATGCGCATCACTCCTTCAGGCGCTTTGTCTGGATATTCACGGTCCCTGATTCCCTTTGTAGAATGTGTGTATTTCACGCACCAGGGGGTCTCATTCAAACGGTCCAGGGGGAGTGGTTTCGGGTTGAGCGTATAGGTCAACAGTTCCCATTTTCCCTGTGAGGTATCGGGCAGGGGAGAGAATTCGTCGTGAGGATTGTCGGGATAGCATTGATAGTAAGTGATCGGCTTCTGATTGGTCAGTCCGGTCAGCTCGGTGAGTTGTCGCTTGGAAATCAGTCGGGGAGGGTCGACATGGAAGATACGTACGACCGTTTCCACGACGACCAGACTGAGCAGCAGTCCCACTCCCAGAGCAGCGAAACGAAACAGAATAGTTTTTTTTCTGCTGCGTTCCGTCGTCCCGGTTGTGTTCTGAGTGGTTGGATTTTCGGAAGACTGGTTCAAGGGCGTTTCGATCTGACGGAAAAGGTTTCAGAAGCTGGAGTCTTTGATTATAAGTTCTGCGAACACGTGGATTCTATTGTTTTTGATACAAATCAATTCGATTTTGGATATCTCGTGCCGGCTCCGATCCTGCCGGGACCAGTTTCAGGGCTTTATTCAGCGCGGAGAGTGCAGCTGTCGTTTGTTGCAGTTGCTGCAATGATTCTGCGAGATTGTAATAGGCAGGAGCAAAGTCATCCGCATAATTGATTGCAGTTTCAAATCGGCGTACTGCTTCCGCGTGCTGTCCCTGTTGCTGGAGAATGGTGCCCAGCAGATTGGAAGTGAGCGCCAGTTCCTGGCGTACGGTCTGATACAGTTCTGCCGAAGTCTGTGGATCGATATTTTTCAGAACCGTTTCATAATGCTGGATTGCCAGAGGCAGATTTTGGTTTTTGGCAGCCATCAGACCCAGGTTGAATTCGCTGGCGGGATTGATGGCCCCCAGTTTTTTTGCCAGTTCAAATTCCTGCTGGGCACGCTGCTCTTCTCCCCGTTCCAGGTAGAGCATTCCCAGGTTTTGGTGCAGGCCAGCGTCATCAGGTTGAAAGCGTAATGCCCGCTGATAATATTTTAAGGCATCGTCAAATTTCTGCTGTTTGCGGGCAATATTTCCCAGTCCCTGCAGTGCACTGCTGTTTTGCGGGTCTGTCTGTACGGCCTGCAGATAATGCTCGAAGGCAGTTTCGAGCTGGTTTTGTGATTCCTGATACACTCCCAATGCCTGGTGGGCTCCGGGATGCTGCGGATCGATTTCCAGCACGCGTTGATAATGTTTGAGTGCTTCTGACTCCTTACCGAGTTTCGACAGGGTGGCGCCCAAGTTCTGATGAGTACCTGCATCATCGGGGATTATTGCCAGAGACTTTTCAAAGTAATGCCGGGCAGTGTCATATTTATCTGCCTGATAAGCCAGATGTCCGAGATTGCTCAATGCGATGAACGCACGCGGGTTCACCGCCAGGCAATGCTGGTACAGGCTCTGGTTGCTGGCCCAGGTCGCTGTCTGAAAAAAACTCAGGCCGGCGCAAATCATAAGGATGACTATAACCACGATCCGCGGCGCCAGACTGGAAACGCCTCGCAGCAGCCAGGCCACCGCCAGCGCAGGGGCCAGCATGGAAAGATAAACATAGCGGTCTGCAACATTGGAAACAAACTGATACGCAAAGGGAATCAGTCCCAGGACCGGCAGCAGACCCGCGATGAAGATTCCCGCGATCGTTAACCAGATTCGACGCTGTCTGGCAAAGCAGGCAGCCACTAACAGAACACAGGGTATGAGCCAGGCCGAGTACAATGATCCCTCGTCCAGAATCAGACGGATACTTTTGTCATACTGCATCGCCAGTGGATAGGGGGCAACCAGCTTCCATAAATAGAAAGCCAGCGAGTCGCCAGCGATCAACGGGCGTGCCCAGAGCGGACTTTCAAAGATGAGTTCTGCCTGTTCTCCCCGATTCAACAGAATGAACGCGACCGCCAGGATCAACCAGCCGCCAATCCAGAGACGCAAAGATTTGAATTGAGCAGGGAAAAATCCCAGTATGAGAATGCCAATGATCAGTGGAGTCGTGACAGAACTGGGTTTGGCCAGTAGGGAGAGCAGGAAACAGGCGCTGGCGACAATCAGAGGTCCTCGCGAGACTGCTTCTGAGTTTGAAGTGGGAGAAGCAGCTGGCAGCTCGCGCGTCTCATTTCGACTTGCAAATTTGAGCGAATAATAAATGGCGGCGATAGAAAAACAGTTACTCAGCAGTCCCCGCGTTTCGCTGATCCAGGCGACCGATTCCACCTGCAGGGGATGCAGCAGAAATAACAGGCCCCCCAGGCAGGCAGCACGTCTGTCATTGATCAGCAGTAACAGAATCCGATAGATCAGCAGCGAATTGATGAGATGCAGGCACAGACTGCCTGCATGAAACAGGTAGGGTGAGAGTTCGTCCTGATTCTGTCCTCCCAGCAGACGCGTGATTGCGGTTTCCGCTGCAAAAAAAGTGTAGCTGAGGGGGATGTACAAACCTTCGTAAGGTTCGGACCAGATGGTTCCCAGGCTGCTGAGAGTGACGGGATTCAGGTTGGGGTTCTGTGTAAGATGCATTTCGTCGTCCCAGTCCAGAAGTGGATAGGACAGACAACGGGAGAAGACGAGAAGCAGAAGAACCAGATAGAGTACAGAAATTTTCAGTGCAGAATGTTGCTCTACATTTTCAGATGTCAGAGAGGAAGGGGCTGATTCTACAGGAACAATATCATTCATTGATGGTGATCTTACTATGCCATCCTGTGTCTGGGTGATCTTCCGGAGGATCGACTCAGGGAATTCCGCCGAGGATTGACTCGCTTCGGTACTGCAACCGTTGTATGATCCTATTTAACAATGTTTATTGAGGGAAAGCAAATCAATCCTGATTCAGGTTGAGAGAAGTCTGTCCCCTGTTCTTCATCGGTGTGCTCGCGGAAGAATCAGAGAATTCGATTGAATCTGAGTGGACTCTTACAAATAATGATCTGGCAGTCCGTCGCATTCAAATTAGTTGCCGTTTCAGGGGTGAGATAAATTTGGTCCCGTTCAAAATAGATCACCGACTTCCGGTAGTACTGTTCCTGTTCTGCATTTTTTCTGTCTATGGTTGTGAAGAGAACAAATCCGAACCAGAGCAATCGCCTGACAGTCAGGTTGCCCCCGTGATCAAGGTAAACCGGTCGACCACGCAGGTCCCTGCGAAGCCATCCCCGTTTCAGTTTGTGGACATCGCTCACCAGAGCGGTATCAAATTTACTTATTATGGAAATCCCAGTCCGCAGCATTACATGGTCGAACAGAATGGAGGTGGCGTCGCGCTGTTTGATTTTGATGGTGACCACAGTCTGGATGTATTTCTTTCCAATGGTTCCCATTTTGATCGCCCGGCTGAAGAAGCAGGTGAAGTGCATCAGCTGTATCGTTCTTCAGGAAAGCTCCCGCAAGCGCTGAAATTTGAAAACGTTGCTGCGGCGGCAGGAGTAGAACGGTCTGACTTCGGCATGGGGGTTGCCGCTGGAGACTATAACAATGACGGGTTTGTCGACCTGTATTTATGCACGTACGGGAAAAACTATTTCTGGCAAAATAACGGGGATGGCACTTTTTCCGATATCACCGAGACAACCCTGACTGGAGACGAACGCTGGGGCGCCAGTGCCGCCTTTGGTGATCTGGACGGGGACGGAGACCTGGACCTGTATGTTGCCAATTATGTCGAGTATTCCCGCGACGATCCTCCCTGCTATACAACGATTGGCGCTCAGCGGGTAAAGATTTCCTGTGGTCCGATCGGCAGAATTGCGCAGCAGGATCTCCTGTATGAAAATCTGGGGGATGGTCGGTTTGCTGATCGTTCCGAGTCGGCAGGCATCATTCAGGCGACCGGCGGAAAAGGACTGGCCGTACAGATTGTGGATCTGAATCGGGATGGCCTGCTCGATATTTTTGTTGCCAACGACACCACCGATAACTTTCTGTTCCTGAACCAGGGGAATCTGAAATTTGAAGAACAGGCGCTGGTGCTCGGTGTTGCGGTGGGGGACCAGGGGGAACCGCAGTCCTCAATGGGAATTGCCTGTGCCGACTTCAATCGCAATGGTCTGCTGGATCTGTTCGTCACGAATTTCGAAAATGCAGCCAACGATTTTTATGAACAACTGGAGGTGGGCGGTTATCTGACCACAAATTCCCGCCTCGGCCTGGATACGACATCCCGCCCGATGCTGGCATTCGGGACCATCTTTGCCGATTTCAATCTGGATCAGTGGCCTGATCTGTTTGTCGCGAACGGACATATCTGGGATCTGAGCACACTTGGAACCGAGCATGAATACGAAATGACCCAACAGCTCTTTTATAATCAGCAGGGAAAGCGGTTTCAGGATGTCTCACAGAACTCGGGTGACTACTTTAAAGAGAAGTTTCTTGGACGTGCGACCGCAGCCGGGGATATCGATAATGATGGGGATGCGGACCTGCTGGCAACGCATGAGATCAAACCCGCCGCGCTCCTGCAAAATGAGAGTCCGATGCAGGGGAAGAGTGTCCGTCTGCGATTCATCGGTGTGAAAGGTCCGCGGGAACCTCTGGGCTGCACACTGAAAGTTGTGACTGACGATGTGGAACAGATTCTGGTCATTCCCGCGGGAGGCAGCTATCAGGCGTCCAGCGATCCGCGTGTGATCGTACCTGCCGGGAATGCCGCTACAATTCAAAGCCTGGTACTCACCTGGCCCGATGGCAGTCGCGAAGAGTGGAACAATCTACCCATCCAGAAAGAATTGACGCTGATTCAGGGGACAGGACAATAACCGCTCTTGCAGTTGCACTTTTGTTTGTGGTACTACGGTGTTCTACTATTAATCAGTTCAACACGCTTTGATTAGCTCAATATTCAGACTGAGTTCTGCATGACCGCGATTCTGGGGATCTCTGCTTTCTATCATGATTCAGCCGCCGCCATTGTTGTGGATGGCCAGATTGTTGCGGCTGCCCAGGAAGAACGGTTCACCCGCATCAAACATGATGCAGCATTTCCGGAACAGGCAATCGCCTACTGTCTGGAAGAAGCAGGTTTAACACCCGATCAGATTGATCTGGTTGGTTTCTATGAAAAACCGTTCCTAAAGTTTGAACGCCTGCTGGAAACAACGCTGGCTTTCGCGCCGTGGGGCTTCAAAGCATTTCTGAATACAATTCCCAGCTGGCTCAAAACCAAGCTGCATCTGCCTCGCGTGATCTATGAGGGATTAAATCAGCAGTACAACAAGCGGATTGTGTTTGTGGAACATCACGAGTCACACGCCGCCAGTGCCTTCTTCCCTTCACCCTTTGAAGAAGCAGCTTTTCTGACGGTCGATGGTGTCGGAGAATGGGCGACCGCCAGTTTTGGGATCGGGCGGGGGAATCAGATCGAAATTCAGAGCGAACTCTATTTTCCTCACTCCGTCGGGTTGTTGTATTCTGCTTTTACCTACTATTGCGGGTTCAAAGTGAACTCAGGCGAATATAAACTGATGGGGCTGGCTCCCTATGGTGAGCCCCGTTTTGCCGATCTGATTCGTGAAAAACTGGTCGATATCAAGGCCGACGGTTCGATTCGCCTCGATTTATCCTACTTCAATTATTGTCATGGACTGACCATGACTTCGCAGAAGTTTCACCAGTTGTTCGGCGGCGAGCCGCGCCAGCCGGAATCACAAATCACGCAGCGCGACATGGACCTGGCTGCTTCCATCCAGGTAGTGACCGAAGAGATTCTGATGAAAATGGTTCAGCATGTGCATGCCCGGACCGGACAGTCGCGGCTCTGCATGGCTGGTGGAGTCGCCTTGAATTGCGTTGCCAACGGCAAGATTCTGCGGGATGGTCCCTTTGAAGAAATCTGGATCCAGCCGGCCGCTGGAGATGCTGGCGGCGCGTTAGGGGTGGCGCTGTTTATCTGGAATCAACTGCTCAGGAAACCACGCAAGATCCAACCCGAAGATCAGCAGCAGGGAAGTTTCCTGGGGCCTCGTTATTCTGAGGCACAGATCCGGAAATTTCTGGATGAGAGGGGCGTTGTGTACCACTATCGCCAGGATGAAGAGGAACTGTGTAACGAAGTAGCCGGTTACATCGCGAATGAGAAAGTGGTGGGCTGGATGCAGGGGCGTATGGAATTTGGGCCTCGTGCATTGGGCGGACGGAGCATTCTGGGCGATGCACGCAGTACGACAATGCAGTCAATCATGAACCGAAAGATCAAGTTTCGGGAATCATTTCGTCCTTTTGCCCCTTCCGTTTTACAAAGCAGGGTCGCTGATTATTTTGATTTTCCACCTCAAGTGGACAGCCCTTATATGCTGCAGGTTGCTGACGTTCAGATTCATCAACGCAATACACTCCCCGCAGAAAGCGAACAGCTCACAGGCCTGCAGAAGCTGCATTTGATCCGTTCGAGTGTGCCGGCGATTACGCATGTGGATTTTTCTTCCCGCCTGCAGACGGTCGATGCAGATCGTCATGGACGGTATTTCAAACTGATCACAGCGTTTGAAAAAATGACAGAGTCGCCGGTCATTATCAATACCAGCTTCAATGTACGTGGCGAGCCCATCGTCTGCAGTCCAGAAGACGCTTATCAGTGTTTTATGGCAACGAATATGGATGTACTCGTGCTGGAACAGTTTGTGATTCTCAAGACAGAGCAGCCTGATGCGCGGGTCTTTGAAGATGACCTGCACCTGGATCAGTACGCGCCGGATTAATGTTCTCGCAGGAAAATTAGAAAGCAGTATCTGAAGATGGCTTTAGCAGAAATCAACTGGAAACCTTCAGCACGCGAGTTGCGCATTTTCTCTGTGGCGCTGGGATGTCTGCTCGCCTTGATTGCGTTTTTCAGCTTTCGGGCATCGGCCTGGCTTCCTCTGACAGTGACGTTGTCGGGAATGGCGTTGCTGATTGTATTGTTCGGGCTGATTGCCCCTGCGACTGTCAAACCAGTTTATCTGGGATGGATGATCCTGCTGTTTCCCGTTCGCTGGATTGTTTCCTGTCTGTTGATTGCTGTGGTATATTATCTGATCATCGCGCCCATCGGGTTGGTCTTGCGTCTGCTGGGACACAATCTGGTTGGCAGACGCTTTGATACGCAGGCGACTTCTTACTGGAAGTCAGAACGTCGCATCAGGAGGGAACAGGACTATTTTCGTCAGTTCTGAAGCCGATTGAGTTGTGATTTTAGAGATAAAAAATCAGAGGTGAAAAATGTCAGAACAGGCCGATTCGCAATCGAATGCATCTGAAGAACAGACTTCTGATTTTATGGCACAATCTGAATCGAAGGCTCCTGGAATCCTGGCTGAGTTCTGGGATTTTTTAAAGCACAACAAAAAATGGTGGTTAGCGCCAATCATTATTGCGCTGTTATTAATCGGCTTACTGATTCTCATCAGTGGGAGCGCGATCGCACCGTTTATCTATCCCATTTAATCCGAAAATTATGCGTCTGTGTTTCTGTTGTCACAGATCTTTCAGTTTGTCTTACTTCAAAGAAACTGAATCTATCTGATTTTGATGACACGAGCAGTCTTACTGTACAGGCGGAAATGTTCGTTGTATTTTTTTATAAAATAACATTTTCTTTATATCTATTATAAAAAAAATCTTTCCTTTATGAATGTTTATTGGTAGCCTAGAGGCAGCACATCAAAACAGTCTGAAATTTCTTGTGAATAATTCATTCGAATTTACTACATCTTAAGATTCAGGAGACACCAAGTGCGACCAGCTCTGTATTCAGTTCTGTTGTTTTCTCTCATTGCTCTTTCAGGTTGTGGTAAAGATCCCACAGCAGATCTCGGAACCGCTGTCACGGTGACTGGTACGATTACCCTGGATAGCAAACCCTCTGATGGCGTGGAAGTAATCTTTAAAAGACTCGATGCAGGCGCACCTGCAGAATATCGCCAATACGTTGCGACAACGGATTCGGCCGGCAAATACAGTCTCGAAAATGTATACCCGGCGAAATATGCCGTGATGGTGAATGAGAAAAAGGATGAAAAGGCAGAAGAAGAAGGAGGGGCAGCCGCTTTTGAAACAGGTCCCTATAAAAAATATGGTGTTAACAGTGAGTTAACTGCAGAGGTGACTGAAGCAAATAAAACTTTTGACTTTGAATTAACTTCTAAATAATCGAATTCCTTTCAACAAGCCGGAGTGTCCCTGGCTCTCATACAGATCCAGGGACTCTGCGCTAAAACATAAAATAATAAACCCAACTACTGATCTGATTCTACAGGTCGGTCATTGAAATTTAATCAGTAGAAGATGAAAGCAACTTTCTCTTAAGCGAATTTATCGTTTGAGATGTTGAGCATAAATCTTGTATCTGGTGTGAGGCGATTCGTGTTTGAATCGTTGTCACTGAATCTGCGTTTTTATTTTTTTGTTGTAGTTGTAAAGGAGTTTATTCATGAAACGCAAGGCATTTACGTTAATCGAGCTTCTGGTGGTGATTGCCATTATCGCCATTCTGATTGCATTGCTCTTACCAGCGGTGCAACAGGCAAGAGAAGCAGCACGACGGAGTACTTGTAAAAACAACCTGAAGCAAATCGGGTTGGCGCTGGCTAATTACATTGACAGGACGATGGGTGTGTTCCCACGCGCTACCATCTCGGCTAACGGGCGCAACTGCTGCTGTGGAAGCTATGGGTCTACCGCTTTCAATTCAACGGGTATCCCACACAGTTTTCATACTGTGCACACAATGTTGCTGCCTTATATTGATCAGGCAACCGTTTATAACCAGATCAATATGAGTCTGCGGTATGATGATACAGCCAATGGGCCTGCCGTGAAAACGCAAATCCCTGTCTATATCTGTCCCAGCGATAACCGGACTTCCGATTCCAACGTTGTGACAAACGGGGCCGGTGACACCATCACGATGGCGACTCACAGTTATCCTGGTACCGGATCCAATCATCCCTATGGACTTTGTGGACGACATGGGACAACTGGATCGGGAACGGGTGTTTTTGCGGAACGGGCAGGCCAGTTGAATGAGGCCGGTACTGCACTGGAACATCCTGTAATGAAACTTCGTCTGATTACAGATGGAACATCTAACACGATCGCTTTTTCAGAGTTCGCTCAGAATAAAACCAAAATCGACTGCAACATCGGTGGTACCAGCCAGGCAAAATATGGCTGGGCACGACCCGCTGCAGGCGGAACTGCTTTTACAATTCGCGAAGTCTCTACACCAAATGGCTGTAATGGTACCAGTACCGGCGGATCCAATATTGGAATCGCCCGCAGCTGGCATGCCGGTGGTGTGCATGTATTGATGGTTGATGGATCGGTACACTTTGTTGGGGACAGTATCGATGGATTTACCTGGAGATATCTTGGCGCAATCAGCGATAATCAGGTCGTCAGCATCAATAAATAAAGCCTGGTGATAGACGTTCTGATTGAGTTAACTGGTGGTTTTCATGAGCCTGGAAGCAGATGTCCTGATTCCAGGCTCTTTTGACTTAGTGACTCGGGGTGTGTTCAAGTGTGTACGCTTGTTTGTTTCCACGATTTTATGTCAGCTCGTATTGACGTCTACTCTCGACACTGGTTGAATATTAAGTGAAATATTTATTACCGGTCTTAACATTTATTGCGAAACGTGTGTAAAGATCGAGTGTTAAATTTTAAAGTGACCTTTTCTAAGTAATCAAAAACTGGCCAGAAACCGATCCAATCGGTACTGACCGTGATACCCATGCTGGCTGGCTTATCGTTTGATGTGCCAATTCCAGTCAGTCTGGCTGATTTTTCCTGGAGTGAGAAACGACTTCAGGATTCATGTCTATTATTCATTTCCATTACGGTAGCAGAGGAGGCAAGTAACGACTCGAGACCCAGACCCTTTACAGGCAATAAGTTAAATTGTGTCTTCGCTAACTGACTGATCTCAAAACCAGATAAAAACCTCTATCGCATAATAGTTACCCGCCTCTTCCGCAATATTTCTCCAAAGTCAGTTTCATCGCCGCTCGATGTTTTCTGAGACAGCATTATCTGCCAAGGTGTCAAACATTGTTTCGTCATCAATTTCTAATTTAAGCTTATTATTTTTTATAGAAGGAGAGACACTTGATGAAACGTAAGGCATTTACATTAATTGAACTTCTGGTGGTAATCGCAATTATCGCCATTCTGATTGCGTTGCTGTTGCCAGCCGTGCAACAGGCGCGTGAAGCAGCCCGTCGCAGTACCTGCAAAAATAATCTGAAGCAGATCGGCCTCGCGCTGGCTAACTATCTCGATAGAACTTCGGGGGTCTTTCCCCGTGCGACCATTTCCGCAAACGGACAAGGGTGTTGCTGCCAGAATTACACCGCAACCGCTCTGAATACAACGGGAGTGCCACACAGTTTTCATACGATGCATACGATGCTGCTGCCTTATCTGGATCAGGCAACTGTGTATAACCAGATCAATATGAGCCTGCGTTATGATGATACTGTCAATGGTCCTGCTGTCAAAACACAGATTCCCGTTTATATCTGTCCCAGTGATAACCGGACTTCTGACACAAACGTGGTTACAAATGGAGCCGGTGATACAATCACGATGGCGACCCACAACTATCCAGGTGCTGGCTCGACACATCCTTATGGATTGTGTGGCTATCATGGAACCTCAGGAGTGTTTGCAGAACGGAATGGACAGTTGAATGAAGCCGGAACGGCACTCACTCATCCCGCTATGAAACTGCGACTGATTACCGATGGAACCTCTAACACAATCTGCATGTCCGAGTTCGCTCAGAACCGAACAAAAACAGCCGGTTGTGGTTTTACAACTGGAACCAGTCAGGCAAAATATGGCTGGGCTCGTCCAGCCGTTGGTGGAACCGCTTACACAATCCGATCTGGATCGACACCAAATGGTTGTAACGGTACCAGCACCAACGGTTCTAACTCCGGGATTGCCCGCAGCTGGCATGTCGGAGGCGTTCACGTTCTGATGGTGGATGGATCAGTGCACTTTGTTGGTGACAGCATCGATGGTCCAACCTGGCAGTATCTGCATTCATTTAGTGATGGTCAGGTTGTCAGTATTAATCAATAATGGTTGAAAAACTCTTGATCTGACCCGGGTCAGTTTGAGATATTAGAGATACCAGTTGAGCCGCTCAATAGGTCTGAAGGTGGAAATCCATCTTCAGACCTTTCAACTTTAACTTTTCTTACCACGATCTGTGGAAGAAAAGGGATTGCCGGAAGAGATTTGTTCTTCTAAGTATTGTGAGCTCATACGTTCCCATGAATGTAGATGAGAAATTGAAAGGAGGAAAACCACATTCTTAGAAAGGCCGAACCTGTCAGGAACTGCAGAGGAACGTAAATAGTTCATCGGTCTGACTGTACTTTAAATAATTATTTACCGGTTCATCAAATAATGGCGCTCTCGAGTCAGTTTGATTTATGTCGATTTAATTCCAGTAGAAACTGTTGATTTTGCCAGGATCGTAAAATCTTTTTCAGCATCTGATTCAAATTCTGTATTAGCTGTTGAAGGAGTGATCTTTAAGATGATTCGCAAGGCATTTACGTTAATTGAACTACTGGTTGTGATTGCCATCATAGCCATTCTGATTGCATTGCTCTTGCCGGCGGTGCAACAGGCCAGGGAAGCGGCTCGCCGCAGTTCCTGCAAAAATAACTTGAAGCAAATTGGCCTGGCACTGGCAAATTATCTCGATAGAACTGCGGAAGTCTTTCCGCGGGCTACTATTTCTCCGAACGGGAGAGGCTGTTGCTGCGGTTCGTATTCTGCTTCCGCATACAATACGACCGGAATACCTCACAGTTTTCATACATTGCATACCATGCTTTTGCCTTATATCGATCAGGCTAATGTTTATAATCAAATCAACATGAGCCTGCGCTATGATGATGCCACGAATTTACCTGCTGGAGCCACTCAGATTCCGGTCTACATCTGTCCCAGCGACAATCGCACCCATGACTCTTCTGTCAATGGCAATGGTCTGGCAACGCACAATTATCCAGGGGCCGGTTCGACACATCCTTCCGGATTCTGTGGACAGCATGGAACTTCCGGAGTGTTTGCCGAACGAAATGGTCTGTTAACTGAAGCGGGAACAACGCTGGTCCATCCTGCAATGAAGCTGCGTCTGATCACAGATGGGACGTCCAATACGATCTCATTTTCCGAGTTCGCTCAGAACCGGACGAAAGATGCAGGCTGTGGCTTTACAGGAGCGGGATATCAGGCCAAGTATGGTTGGGCGGAACCCGCACTGGGTGGGACTGCCTATACGATTCTCAATCTGTCGACGCCAAATGGCTGTAACGGTACCAGTTCTGGTGGTTCCAATTCCGGGATTGCCCGCAGCTGGCATATCGGTGGGGTCCACGCTCTGATGGTGGACGGCTCGGTACACTTTGTTGGTGACAGTATTGATGGACTGACATGGCAGAACCTGCATACGTTCAGTGACGGGAACGTCGTCAGTATCAATCAGTGACACTGAGTAGTATGTAATTGAAACCTTAAAAGCCAGCTCTGATACGATCAGAGTGTAGCTAGCCCGCCCGTTCCCGTTTTCCTGATACAGGAGCGGGCGGTTTTCGTTTTTCATTGTACCTACATCGCAGGATCAGTTATCTTATCTGTTCCAGGTCCTGTATCAAAACTGCTGGTTCAGGCGACTACTTAGAAACTATTCTTGTCCGAACAGGCTGTTATGACTCGTAAAGCGGAAACTCTGATTTTACTTGCAGTCATTTCCGTTATCTCCGCGTTGTACGGCTCCTTCTATGCGAACACCTTTCTGTATGATGACTCCGAACAGGTACTGGCACAGCAGCCTGTGGAATCAGTCGATGATCTCATTATGGTCTTCACGGAACCCAGTTTTCCAACGCTGCCTTACTATCGCCCTCTGACCCGGGCATCGATCATGTTCCAGAAAACACTGCATGGGGATGATGCCCGCTGGTTTCATCTGTTCAATGCGATTCTGGCAGGGACCACTGTCGGCGTTGCCTGGCTGCTGATCCGCTTACCTGTGTTTAAAATCCAGGTCGTTCCAGCTCTGTTTGCCGTAGCTCTGTTTGGGCTGCATCCCGCGGCTTCTTCCTGCGTCTATCCTGTCGCCTCGGGGCGTGAAACATTATTACCAGCTGCTCTGATCCTGCTTTCCACCTGGTGCTTCCTGAAAGGGACGCGAAAGCATTATTGGTGGGCCGTCATCACCTGCGGACTGGCATTTCTTGCTAAAGAACAGGCGATTGTGCTGCCTGTGTTATTTGTGATCGCAGACTGGTTGAAACTGACGGGGCTGCCGGAAAAGCAGGAGAAGGCAGACTGGTTACGGCGTTATACTCCTTTTCTGTTGCTCACAGTGGGGTACCTGCTGTTGCGCTGGCTGCTCTTTAGTGGAACGGAAGTGAAACTCATGCTGGCAGAGCAGCCACTGGGGCCGTTTTATTCGCTTTTGTATTCACTGCAGACCAGTTTTTTCCCGTTCGTGGAGCTGGTGTATGAGCCGCCTGTTGAAGTCTGGTTCGATCCGGTTCGTATCTCAGTCGCATTACTGCTGACGGGGATACTCGTCTATTTTGTGCGAAGGAAATCAGACGAGCTGGGCCGGTCTGCCTGTTTCTGGGGGGCCTGGTTTTTGCTGATGATTCTGCCGACCTCCAATATTCTGGAACAGGAATGCGCCTTTTCAGAACGTTACGTTTTCCTGGCAATGCTGTCACCCCTGGCGCTGACCGCGGCAATTGTCAGTCAGTACTGGGATCGTTTTCTGGTGCGGAAACTGTTTATCATCACAGGCCTGCTGGCGGGGGTGTGTCTGGCCTGTATCAGCGGGATTCGTGGTTTTTATTTTGAAAACGAGGAGACTTTTTTTCGGCAATGGGTGAATACGAACCCCCGGTCGCCGACTGCTCATGTGCATCTGGGACTGGTTTACGCCAGTCATGGTCAGTTTGCAGAAGCGATCGCCTGTTATGAACGAGCTCTGGCAATTGACCCTGAATTTACAGGAGCTCTGATTAACCAGGCCAACGATCTGGTGACGATGCAACAATATGATGCAGCGATCCAACTGTATCAGCAGTCACTGAAACTGCTGGATGGAAAGTTGCAGCATCTGAAGGTCGGAGTATATCATAATCTGGGAAACGCCTGGTGGGGCAAGCGTAATGCCGAGCAGGCAATTCAATCGTACGAGCATGCCATTGAACTCTCCCGCGAGCATCTGCCTTCATATCTGGCACTGGCTGATATCTATCTGCAACAGGATCAACCCGCACATGCTGCCCGTTATCTGAATGAAGCTTTGAAACTGAAATCCGCGACAAAACAGAAACAACGCGAAATTCATAGCGTCATGCAGCGTTTTCAACTCGAATAATGATATTATATTTTAATGTAACTGACTGATTTTTCTGATCTGGATCCAATGGTAACTTTCATGATACGAAAACTGATTCTCTGCTCAACGATGCTCTGTTTACTTTCAGCCTGCGGTTCAGTTGAGTCTCCGGAGCCAGAAGAGCAACCGTTGACTGCGCGTGAGGCTCTGATTCAGTCATTGCCACCGGTTGAAATTCAACTTAAGGAAATCACACCCGAATCCCTGCCGACAGAAATTGAAAAACATCGCGGGAAAGTGGTGTTTGTAGATTACTGGGCGACCTGGTGTCCGATGTGCCTGGACTCATTTCATCATTTAAGTCAATGGCATCAGGAGTATGCGGACAAAGGACTGGTGATCCTGGCAATTAATCTGGATGAAGATAATGAGAGTAATCGCAAGTCGGTGATTGAGTATTTAACCGAACAGCGTGCTCCCTTTGAGAACTTCATCAGCACGGTCAAGCCAGATGCAGTACGTGACGAAAAGTATGGGATCGAAGGCAGCACACTTCCCTTCTGTCAAATTTATAATCGTGAAGGGGAGTTGGCTGTCACTCTGGGGAATGTCAATCCAGATCGTCTCTATGGCGAAGTATCGATCGCTGACGCCTTAACGAAACTATTTCCTGAAACAGACTCAGCTGAAAATGCCGGCAAGTAAATATCAGGATGCGTTGCCGAGAGCCTGCAGTTCCGGGTAACGTTCGTCAGTGTCTCCCGTCTGTTTTTTCAGTTGCTTTAACTGACCTTTCAGTTTGTCAAGCACATCCCGATAAGCGGGGTCTGCAATCACGTTCTGCATTTCATGTGGGTCTTTGCGCAGATCGTAAAGTTCCCAATAGGGAGATGTCGGAGTTTTAACAGCACCGGGGGCATCCAGAGGCAGGCCGTAGAAGAAGATGAGCTTGAAGTCTTTCGTACGGATTCCGTAATGGGCCGGATTGTCATGGTGAGCCATATGCATCCAGTAGCGATAGTAGGTTGCTTCGGGCCAGTCAGCAGGAGTATCCTCGCCCTTGAGGATCGGCAGGAATGAACGTCCCTGCATGAATTCGGGTTTTTCAACGCCTGCCATTTCCAGTATGGTCGGTGCGAAATCCACGTTGTTGATCATGGTTTCATTTTTCGAATTTGCTTTGATCCATTTCGGGTAACGAACAATGAAAGGCATCCGTAATGATTCTTCATACATCCAGCGTTTGTCAATATAGTCGTGTTCGCCCAGCATGAAACCCTGATCCGCGGTGTAAATAATGATCGTGTTGTCCAGTTCGCCCGTCTGTTTCAGATGTTCCACCAGGCGTTGAATGTTGTCGTCAACGCCGCGCACACAGCGCAGGTATTTCTTCAGATAACGCTGATACGCTTCCCGTGTATATTGCTCAGAAGAAAGAAGTGGGTCTACAAACATGTGATGGCCCATGTTTCGTCGCTCATTGCGAGGTCCGATCGAAGTGCCATACAGAGCATGGTGCAACGGTCCATGTTGACCACGGTGCCAGAGTGAATCAGGCTCGGGAACAGCGACATCCTGGTACAACCAGTCATAGCGTTCCGCATTTTCAAAATTGTCATGCGGGGCTTTGAAGTGATGCATCAGGAAGAACGGTTTGTCTTTCTGCTTTCGATTCTTCAGCCATTTCAGGGAGATATCCGTGATTGCATCGGAGGAATGTTTTGAGTCATACCCACCCGTGCGGAATTCGTTTTTCGGCCAGGGCAGGGGGCCACGGACTCGAAAGACGGGATTAAAATAACTGCCCTGTCCCGGCAGTACCGTATAGAAGTCGAATGCAGCCGGCTCTTTTTTAAGATGCCACTTGCCGACCATCGCTGTTTCATAGCCCGCTGACTTGATGAGTTTTGCCAGGTGCTGATTTTCCGGTCCGATCGCACCGTTGAGCGTGGTGACGCCGTTGACGTGCGAGTATTGTCCTGTCATCAAGGTGGCACGACTGGGGGTGCAGATCGAATTGGTGCAAAACACATTTTTCAGCAGGATGCCTTCACTGGCCAGCCGGTCCAGTGTGGGTGTCGGATTCAGGACTGCCAGCCTGCTCTGATACGCGCCAATGGCGTGTGCGGCATGGTCGTCAGACATGATATAGAGGATATTGGGGCGTTTTTCGTCTGCCCGGGCTGTATTCAGAATCGCAGTCAGACACAGAATCAGGCAGCAGAAGCGCTTCGCTTGCATGGGTTCCCGTCTTTCAAAATGGAAAGGTCAATTGCTTTTTGGGGAGGCGGCAAAGAATCTGTTTGCAGAGTCCCGATGAAATGCATAGACTGAGATTATACCAGCGCCTTTCATCGATTTAAAATCTCTGACAGCCTGGGATCGCGAGATTCACTCCAGATAACCCGCATTCAATATTTCCATCCTTGCCTCCGGATCCGATATCATGCTTTACCTGAAAAATTGTCGAATTGTCTATGCATTACTGCTTGTGACAACTGTCTCTCTGCTGACGACGCAACTTCAGGCGGCGCAGCATACCAATGTGATTCTGATCATGACCGACGATCAGGGGGGCTGGGATTATGGTTTCAAGGGGAACAAACATCTGAGCACGCCTAACCTGGATATGATGGCTGCGAATGGGGCGCGACTCAGCCGATTCTATGTCAGTCCGGTCTGTACGCCGACCCGCGCCAACCTGATGACAGGGCGTTACAACTATCGTACCCGGGCCATCGATACTTACATTGGTCGCGCCATGCTGGAGCCAACTGAAGTGACGATTGCCGAAGCACTCGCACCTGCCGGCTACCGTACGGGCATCTTCGGTAAATGGCATCTGGGAGATTCGTATCCGCTCCGGCCACAGGATCAGGGGTTCCAGGAAGTGCTCGTACATCGGGGAGGCGGCATCGGGCAGCCCAGTGATCCGCCTGAAGGGGCCGGAAAATATACCGATCCTGTGTTGTTCCACAATGGTGAAAAGAAACAGATGCACGGCTATTGCACGGATATTTATTTTGATCATGCAATGAAATTCATCGAGCAGAATGAATCGCAGGACAAGCCGACATTCATGTATATCGCCACCAATGCACCGCATGGCCCGTTTGATGATGTGCCTGAAGGTCTTCGCAAAAAATACCAGGCAATGGATCTGACAGACGCATATGGCTTCGATTTAAATCCAAAACGCAAAAATGAAAAACAGTTCGATAAAACATCGCGAGTCTTCTCGATGATCGAGAACATTGATCAGAATATCGGCAAACTATATCAGCATCTCAAAAAAATCGGTGCCCTGGACAATACGCTCGTCCTGTTCCTTAATGATAACGGTCCGAATGGTCCACGATACGTGGGCGAACATCGTGGAATGAAGGGGAGTGTGAATGAAGGGGGCATCCGCTCTGTATTGATTGCGCACTGGCCGGCTCAACTCAAAGCGGGGACTGTGAATTCCACGATTGCCGCCCATTACGATCTGTTTCCTACCATCCTGGCAGCCACCGGGGTGAAAAAACCAGAGGGGTTAAAGCTGGACGGCGTCAATGTGCTGCCTCTCCTGAAAAATAATGCCGGTCAGTGGCCCGAACGATCTCTGTTTCTGCAGTGGCACCGGGGAGATGAACCTCATCCCCGGACGAATGCCGCGGTGGTCACGCAGGATTATAAAATGACGTTCTCCAAACCGGATGAGCCAGGCAAGCTGTTTCATCTGCAGGATGATCCGGCAGAACGTCAGGATCTGGCGGGGACAAAAACAAAACTGGCTTCCCACCTGACAGAACAGTACAACAACTGGTTTCAGGAAGTGAGTTCCACACGCCCCGATAATTACGCCCCACCCCGGATTCATATCGGGAACCCGAAAGAAGAGACGACAGTTCTGACTCGACAGGACTGGCGTTACTCAGGACCCAAAGGCAAGGGGTGGACCAGTGATGCGCGAGGAAAGTGGCTGGTGACCATAGAACAGACAGGGCCTTATGATATCAAAGTGCTGTTCGGTAAAGAGCAGGATCAGTCCGCTGTTGAGATTACAGCAGAGGTCGGCCACGATCTGTTTCATGCAGAAGTTCCGGCGGGAAAGCAGGAACATGTCTTTCAGAACGTGACCCTGCATGCGGGGGAACAGGCCATCGATATCAAAATTGTAGAAGGTAAGACCGAACGTGGACCGAAAATGGTTTACATCACCCAAAAGTCTTCGGAGTCGACTGCTCCTTAAGTTGTTGAATTCAAAGGGAATGAGGTAAGTGGGGCTGGTTTTTCAAACGGTACTTTCTCAAAGAAAGTGAAAAACGGGCAGCATCTGGAATGGTCACAGATGCAGATTCAAATTACCATAAATAAGGAATATTAATATATAGGGTGAGTGCTGTTACCTTTTCTGCCGGATTCCCTGGGAAAACCTCCAGCGCATTGATTCCCGGCACGTAGGAACTGTAAGACAGATGCTTTCCGAACCAAGATGAATTGACTCTGACAGTCAATCAATACTCACACCCGTCAGTCATCTTCGTTTATGCCTGACCTCGTTAAATGGGATTGATTAATGCAAAAGAATTCAAATTTCAGCCGTCGCGAATTTCTAAAGACCACTACAGCTGGTGCCGCTGCGATCTCAGCCGGTGTCTGGACGGGAGTTGCTCCTGCGGCTTCGAAGTCTGCTAATGGGAAATTGAACATCGCCTGCATCGGGACAGCAAACCGCGCTGCCGCTGACGTGGATGGTGTTAAAGGTGAAAATATCGTTGCACTGGTTGATGTGGACAGCAACTATCTCGATCGTGCCTCTGCCAGTTTTCCGAATGCCCGCCTGTATGCCGACTATCGTGAAATGCTGGAAAGCGAAGAAGGAAAAATTGATGCCGTCGTGATCGGTACGACCGACCATCATCATGCTCCCGCGACCATCCGCGCGATCCGCAAAGGGTTGCACGTTTATTGTGAGAAACCTCTGACCCACACGGTTCAGGAAGCACGGATCATTGCAGAAGAAGCAAAGAAGCAGGGCGTTGCCACTCAGCTGGGAACACAGATTCACGCCGGCGACAATTATCGTCGTGTGGTTGAGATTGTAGAGTCCGGTGTTCTGGGTGATATTGGTGAAGTCCATGTCTGGGTTGGTAAAGGCTGGGGAGGTGGAGATCTGCCCACAGAAACTCAGGCTCCTCCCAAAAATCTGAACTGGGATCTGTGGCTGGGACCAGCTCCCGAACGTCCCTACGCTGCAGGACGTTACCATCCCGCACAATGGCGTCGCTGGTGGCAGTTCGGTCAGGGAACGCTGGGCGACATGGCCTGTCACTACATGGACCTGCCATTCTGGGCTTTGAAACTGCGTCATCCCACGCATTGTGAAGCGGAAGGTCCTGAAGTTCATCCGGAAGCCTGTCCGCACGGTCTGACGGTTCGCTACAAGTTCCCCAAGCGGGGAGATCTGGTTCCCGTCAACCTGACCTGGTACGACGGAAACATGATTCCGAAAAAAGTTGCCGGCGAGCGCGTTCCCGGCAGTGGAGTGATGTTTGTCGGATCGGAAGGCAGCATGTTTGCCAACTACGGCAGTTACAAGTTATTCCCCAAGGAAAAATTTGCTGACTTTACGCCTCCCAAACAGACGATTCCCAATTCGATCGGTCATCATGCCGAATGGATCAAGGCCTGCAAAGATGGTTCTCCCACAACCTGCAACTTTGATTATTCTGGTGCTCTGACTGAATCAGTGCTGCTGGGCAATGTCTCCTACCGTGCCAAGAAAGCACTGGACTGGGATGCTGCCAGCCTGAAAGCCACCAACTGTCCCGAAGCCGACCAGTACATTACTAAAGAGTACCGTGCCGGCTGGGAAGTGGTTTAATCTGAGAAGCCTTTGGGGTAATGTCCGGCTCCTCAGTTTTGGGTGAGCCGGACTTACTGGCCTTCGATGTACTTCAGCTGAATTTCCGTATTAGGCAGTTTCTTCTTCAATTCAGCAACCCCTTTTTCGGTGACCGCCGTTCGAGTCAGTTTCAAATCTTTGAGACTGGTAAGCCCTTCCAGGTCTTTCAATCCTTCATCAGAAACTGCCGTCGATCCGAGGTGCAGAAATTCCAACTTTTGCATGTCTTTGAGATATTTCAGACCGGCATTAGTCAGACGGGTATTATCCAGGTTCAGCCATTCCAGGTTTGTCAGTCCCTTCAAAGGTTCAACGCCATCATCGGTCAGACCGACCCTCCAGAGATTGAGCTTCTTCAATTCTCCCAGCCCGGACAGATGTTTCATGCCTGCATCAGAGAGCAGGCTGTTTTCACTTAGATCGAGCTCTTCCAACTGGGGAATCTGTGCCAGCACAGCCAGTCCCTCATCCGAGATCTGGTTCTGTGAAAGTCTTGTCTTCTTCAGTTTGGGGAACTGGGTGAGGGTCGCCAGTCCTTCATCATCAACCAGCGTTTTTGCCAGGTAGAGTTCTTCCAGATTCTTCAGATCTTTCATTTGAGTCAGGCCATCGCCACTGACCCAGAGAAAATCGAGCATCAATGCTTTCAGGTTGGTTAACTGGTTAATGTCTGCCATGGCGTCGTCATCGATATCCGAGTTGCCGGACAGTCGCAGTGCTTTGAGCTTTGAAAGACCTGTCAGATAAGAAATGGCTTTGTTGTTCAGAGAACAGTTTCTCAGATCCAGGTTTTCCAGTGTCGCCACCTTTCCCACCGGTTCGAGGGCAGCATCTGTGATGGGGGTTTCATTTAACAGCAGAGAACGGAGGCGGGATAAGCCTGCGATGTCTTTTAAGGCTGCATCATCGATTTTTGTACCTCGGAAATCGACTTCGATCACGTAGCCCTCTTTATCCAGTTTTAACTTCGCACCGGCGGTTTTGAGCGACTCAGCGGCTTTGAGTTCGTTTTCCGGCACATTGGATTGGGGAGTGACTTCATCCGGTTTGGCTGTCTCTTTGGAAGCAGTCGGTTTGACTTCGGCTTTTTCAGCACAACCGGTGATCAGTGTGAGACAGAATACGAGAATCATCGCTTCTCGAGATGGTTTCATTGGATAATCCTTCAAGCAAAGTAGCAAAAATAGACTTCTTGCACTAAGCATACCGATTCTCAGGAAGAGTCAAAACCGACTGCTCGACGGCATTTCCGTTTTTTGTCGAAATCCAGGGGGCAGTCAGACTCTGCGTTACAGTGCGGGATTGAATTTCAATGCAAACAGGTCGGCGTCCTGCATCTCAAAGCGAAGTCGGACCGGTTTGCCGGCCAGGCTGGAGACATCGGAACCTGCTTTCCATTTCACGATACGGGCAATGTGATCACCGTAAATCGGTTCGCAATCTTCCAGTGTAAAGCCGGGAAGTGGCTTTCCTTCCGCGTCCTGCAGCTCCACCAGAATCTGTCCGGCGGCACTGGTGGAATAGTTGATCTCCAGTTCATCACCAGAAAACCTGATTGGTCTGGTCACCAGCGTTCCCCCGGCGAGAGGCGCATTGACAGAAGCGATTCCATCCAGTCGAGTCACATAACGACGACCACCTGTGAGAAAAAACGACATCTCTGCAGGGCCGGTCTGATGAATGCCGATCGCAGCGTAGTTGGCCCGGTTCGCCCAGCCATCCTGACCGATTCCAGGACGGATATAGGACTGTGTGAATTCGCGGTCAAACTGTGCACTGCCACGGGCACTCATAAACAGAATGTCGGTGGCTGCGCCCCGGTTGGCCATGAACCGGGTTGGCAGAGCGAAATAGATATGCGGGGCACGAAAGTAGGGTTGCGTGCAGGCGGTATAAAGGTGTTCGTTCGGTAGATTTGCCTGCATTTCGACCAGCGGGGTCCAGTGGATAAAGTCCTGCGAAGTCGTGCGGGCGATGCCACGATAGCCTTTGATAAAGCGACGAAAATAACAGACATACGCCTGCTCGCTTTCAGACCAGAACGCGTAGTTCTGGGAATCAAAATATTTCCCCCACTCCTCTGGTATGACCGGCTTTTCCTGAAGTGGTTTCCAATGGATGCCATCGGGAGAAGTGAAGGCTTTGAGTCCTCCTGGTCCGCGGCGTTGTTTGACATCCAGGTGCTGATTGGGCTGGTAAGCCAGTCCTCCCAGAGCCTTGTACTTTTCGGCTTCAGGAACACCTGGGCGGGTATCGATAAACGGAGTGAAGTTGTGATTGACCAGAAACTCATTCATCAACACCACGTTTCCTGCAGGAAATGTCGGATGGTCGGGGTAGAGGCCGAGATCAGGCAGTGTCCAGTGGATCGCATCCGGGCTCTCTGCATACAGGGTGACTTCGCCTTCGTGATACTGCTCCCAGCCTTGCTTCCAGTGATTACCAGGTTTGGTATCACCGCGGTAGTAAAACTGATACCCCCTGTCTGATTTCAAAACTGTAGCATAATGACCGTGAGGCCGTGGTGGAGTCACAGCGGGCATGAGTTGTGGTGAATGCAGCTTCAGTTCAACATTATTGAGTTGATCGATCAGAAAACGATCTACAAAGAGCTCACGCCTGCTGCCTATATCAAGGGCATTGTCTTCAGCCAGACATTGCAGGGACAAAGTACAGAGAAGAATCGGAACAGTCAGAACTGATTTCATGGAAAAGACCTTACTTCAATGAAAGATGCGCTTCTGTTTCAGATAGTGTTTTCAGGTTTAGAAAAGTATGCTCTGTTAATGTTCTGTCAGGGAACTGATCATGGTGAGAACCGGTTGCAGATGTCGAGTCATCCGTTCTACTGCAAGAATAGAATCCCCGGCTTTGATGGCATCAACAATCAGCTGGTGGTCTTCCACAAACAGTCGGGTGGGAGGAGGAAAGTGGTGAGTTCCCTGCTGAAAATAATTCAAGACGACCTGGTGAAACTGAGAAATCAGATTCTGGTCGGCAGCAGTCAGAAGGATTTCATGAAACAGCATATCTTTCTGTGAAAATTCCTTGAGCAGAAATTCGGGATTCAGGTTCTGATTCTCGAGAAGTTCAGACTGTTCCGAAATTAGTTCCTGCAGCCGTTCCAGCTGATGAGGAGTGATGTTTTCCACGACAAGTGGCATTGCCCCGATTTCAATCACAACGCGGAAGCGGGCGATTTCCAGCCAGCCTTTATGTTGTGATACCTGGGGGATCAGAACTTTCTGCAGGATGGAACCAATATCTCCCTGGGCAACCGAGATTCCCACCTTCGGGCGTCCGGTGACAATGCCCAATCCACGAAGTGTGCCGACAGCTTCCCTGATGACAGAGCGTGAAACCCCATATTGATCCGTCAGACTTTGAACGGTTCCCAGAAAGGTTCCGGGAGTGAGCTTTTCCTTTTGGATTTGTTTACAGATCTTTTCTGCAACTTGACTGCTCTGGGGAGAGGATGGAAAAAACGTATCTTGCGAGACAGTAGTCGAGAGATCCGGCATAGTGACCTGCATCGGGAGAAGGGGTGAGTATTACTGGAAGAGGCTTGCAGCAGATAACATTACTATTCAATTGAATGATAAGCGGTTGTTGATTTGATGTAAAATCATTGTGACGCCAGATCGGGAAAAATATGGTAGTTTCCCCAATTGCTGAAAATCAGAATCTGCTGATCAAATGCTTAAAATCGAAACTCATAGGCCTGGCGTTCACCATCATCTTCCAGCGAATCGATCATCCTGATTTCTGCCCGTTTCATCGTGAGAAAATCAGTAATCCGACTTTCTCCAAAGCCTGACCGCAGTACTGTATTCTGTTCCAGCGCCGACAGAGCAGCTTCCAGATCGAGAGGATAAGCGTTTATATTCAATGATCGTCGTTCTTCCGAAGTCAGCAGAGCCGGGTCAGTCAGAACGGGATCGCCTGGATCCAACTGGTTCTCAATTCCATCCAGACCGGCACAGATGAGAGCCAAGAGTGCCAGGTAAGGATTGCAGGTGGGATCACACGGACGGTATTCCAGATTGACGGTGGCTGCCTCCTGTCCCTGGAATCCGGATGCAGCGCGGACCGTCGCTTCACGATTGTCGGGACCCCAGCAGGTGTAGCTTGAACTCCAGCAGCGCTCTACAAACCGACGATAAGAATTCGTAGTAGGGGCGGTAAATGCCATCAATGCAGGCAGGTGCTTGAGAATGCCTCCCATAAAATGAAGCGCAGTTTTCGAGAGATGAAATTCCCCCTTCGGATCGTAGAACAGGTTCTGGTTTTCATCCCACAGGCTGAAATGAATATGACATCCATTGCCGGCAAAGGCGGGAGAAATTTTAGGCATAAAAGAGACACGATACCCGTTCGCCTGCGCGACTCCTCGAACGGTCTCTTTGAAGACCACCTGCTGATCGGCGGCTTGCAACCCGGCTTGATGCTGTACCGGAATTTCCTGCTGCCCCGGGCCCGCTTCGGGGTAATATTTTTCTACTTTGATGCCCTGCTGCTCCAATGCAGAAATCAGCGGCAGAATAAACGGACTGGCCAGATCCATCGCAGCAGAACTGAAACAGTTCAACTGGTCGACCGGTTCCCAGCCTGCTTCTGTTTGCTCCAATAACGTAAATTCATTTTCAAAGGCAGCCTGGATCTGCATGCCTTGCTTAAATAGCTTGCGGAGAAAATCTTTAAGCAGGCTGCGCGGGCAGAGTTCCCAGTCAGCGCCCTGCAGCGTTTTCACATCCGCCAGCATTCGCGCATGACCCGGCAGATAAGGCAAAACCTGGAACGTGCTGATATCAGGGCAGATGCGGACTTCCCCCACCGGTTGATAATGACTCAAAGGTGAGAGATGATCGAAGACGGTTACCGACATCTGGGCCTGGGTCAGACCAATGCCACTTTCCAGGACGGCATCCAGATCACTCGGGCGAAAGGCCTTGCCACGGGTGATACCATCAGGGCCGGCATAAATGGCACGCACCAGCTCAATTTTCTGTTCCCGCAGCTGCTTCTCGAGAAGTTCGCGTTGCATCTTATTTTTTCTCTGACTTGAGTTTTACCAGAACCTGTTCGGGGGGCAAGAGCTCATTCATGACAACAGCAGTTTTTTTGATCTGCTTGTGACAAGCGATACAGGTCATGGTGAGATGCAGATAGCTGAGGGAAGCACCGTCGATATTTTTTTTCTTTGCATAATTTAAAACATCTTTGGCTGCATTTCGAAATTCAGAACTCTGCTGTGCAAAGATCGGACCTTCGACAAGTTGCCATTCCGTGGCATTGCTCATCTCGATCATTTTTTGAGTTCCCTTCTGGATCAACTCAAAGTCTTCCACAACCAGTCCTTCCAATACCTCTTTAGAACTGTCCAGCTTGGTCCGCATGAACTGTGAAATCTTTTCCTGCGTTGCGTTCTTTTGGGCTGGTGGTTTTGCCGCATGCAGATCAGATACTTGAGATGACAAGAGAGGAAAAGCCACTTTCTGGTTTTGCGAACCTGTGAAAAAAAGCCCTAATACGATGATCAGTAGAATCGTTCTCATTGCGCACTCGTCGTCCAGTAATCGGGTAACAGCAAACCCTGAAAAAACGATGCCCCCGACACCAGTTTTTACACAGGCCTCTCTCGATTTTAAGAGACCCGGGTTGTCCTGGGAAGATACGCGATCCTTTTCCAGAAAAACGTTGATGAAAAATATGCTTTGAAGCGGGCCTGAAATCTGAGTTCAGGACCCCTTCACTCCGGTCCAGGCCGGTGGATCGCTTGCCGGGAACGATTCATCAGAGGCTTCGTCAATCGTATTCATCGGCGGTTTTCTGGTGTGGGTCGGTACTATTGTTAAGAGCAGCGCAGCGGATTCGATACATTCAACGCTGTGTGTTTCCGCATGAGGCAGATAGATCAGTTGACCGGCTTTCAGGTCATGGTCTTCACCCATACATTTAAAACGGACATAGCCTTCCAGACATTGGACGGTTAAAACACCGGAGGCGGAATGACTGGGCAGAGAATTCCCTGATTTAATGATCAGGCGGACGATCTCAAGATCTTCGGTTTTGACCAGGGTTGTTGTTTTAGTTGATTCCAGATCGGATCCGAGAGGGCAAACGGTTAGCACTTCACCCGCTTTTGCATGCGACGGTGACATGATTAAATCCTTGTGTAAGAGTCTGTGCGTATTTCATGGAACCTCAGCGGTTGAGGTTCGACTGCTTTTGAAAACGCGGCACTCAACCGGATTCAGGCTCATTGTCTACTTCCATTCTATGACGCTGGACTGAGCAATGAAAGCCCCTGATTCTAAAAACAGGACTCATCTAAGCTTATCTCTGTTTCAGTTGCTGCATTCCCGCTTCCAGAATCCGTTGTGCTTCCAGGCTCGTTTCCGGGGCACACAGGCCCCAGGGAGTTTCGCCCGTCCTGATGCAATGCGCAAAGTGCTCCGTCGCTGTCTGTAACGAGAGCACCGGACATTGAACTTTGACTTCGGCCCCTTCAGGCTGATCGGCTGTTGCCAGCATCAGGCGTCCTTTTTTCTGCGGTTCCACAATATAGGTTCCCTGTGTGCCGTAAATCGCGGTGGCGTAAGCGGTCAGTTTGCCCACTTGCGACCAGGAGCCTTCCGCAGTCGCCATGCCTTCCGGGTAATTCATGACGATGATGGCATTGTCTTCGACTCCCAGAGGTTCGGGGCGAAACGATCCGCCGCTTGCCAGAATGGATTCAGGAAAACCCATCAGACAACTGGCCAGCACGCTGCCGTAACAGCAGTAGTCCATCATCGCACCGCCACCATTGCGCTCCGGGTCGAATAACCATTCACAAAAATAGTCACTGCAACCCAGTTCTTTCGGTCCCGCATGTGCGGCGCGATATTTGACCTGCCAGAGCGCACCAATTTCACCGGCCAGCGCAGCATTGACGGCATGCTGCATTTGAGGCCACCAGGCGAAAGGCCAGTTCACCATCAGGCAGACTCCCTGCGCACGCGCGGTTTCCAGCATCTGTTCTGCCTGTGCGAGATTCGCCGCCATCGGTTTTTCAATCATCACCGGCAGGCCGCGATTCAATGCCTGAATCGCTAACGCCGCTCCTTCCTGATTACTGCTGAAGATATAGACGCCGTCCAGTTCATGACTGGTAAACAGTTCCTCTGCAGTGGCGTATGCGGGGCAACCATATTCAGATTGAATTCGCTCACGCAAAGGCGCGTTCGTATCAAATGCAGCGACGAGTTCCGCGTTTTCAGAATGTTGCAGTTGAGGCAGGTGGTCCCAGACGTGATCGTGGATCAGTCCCAGAATTCCGATTCGCAGTGGTTGAGATGTCATGCTAATGCTCTGTGATATTAAAAAAGTAACAGTGATTGCAGTCTGTACTAACTGATCTGGTGACTGGCTGAGTTCTGAAAAGCAGTGAACTGGTCTTTGATCAATTGAACCTGTTCTGTGGTGTAAGGCTCAGTGGGGGATTGTCCCCAGACAGGAGCAGGCCAGTAAGGGTCGGTATGCTTGCGTCCGATCACATGGATGTGTAGCTGGCTGACGACATTTCCCAATGCAGCGATATTCAGTTTATCTGGAGAACAGTTCTGCTCAATGAAGCGGGCAACCAGGTTGACTTCACCTAGAATCGCAGTCTGCTGCTGGAAGGGCAGGCTGGTCAATTCAATTTCTTCGCAATTGGGAACCAGGATGAACCAGTCGACCAGGGAATTGTTCAACAGTAGCAGTGTCGATTCTGTCAGTTCACAGATGGCATGGCAGTCTGCTTTCAGTCGCTCGTCCAGTTTCATGTTTTCAGCTCTTTAGATGGGGAAGTTGATTATCGATTGATCAGAAACGTTGCCATATGATCGAAGAAGGGTTCCAGTGTCTGTCTGACCTCGTCGGCCAGTTTGACTTCCTGCATGGCGGCGGTCATCAGTTCCATCCAGCGGTCGCGGGCACTTTGATCAATGGCGAACGGAGCATGTCGCATTCGCAGTGCAGGGTGACCCCGTTCTGTCAGGTAACGTTGTGGCCCACCCAGTCGGTATACCAGGAATTCTTTCAACCGATATTCTGCTCCGTCCAGATCGTCAGCGGGATACATCGGACTGAGAATCTCGTCGCTGCGGACGCCACGGTAAAAGGCGGCGACCAGTTGTTCCAGCTGTGTTTCTCCCAGGTGATCAAACAGTTCTTCTACCGAAAGCGGGCTCATTTGTTTTCGAGTGTCCTGTACTCATATGTAAAATGAAAAGTTCGTTTTAAAAGTTTCCAGTTCAGAAGCTTCTTTTTCAATGGTGTATGGTATCTTAGAAGCTGGTCGGGAAGATTCCTACTCAACGGAAGTGTCACCTTTGTTTTTTTCCAGTGGTAGATTCTGAGGAATTCAACATGCGGCGTTACCTGTTTCAACTGTTGTTTCTGTTTCTGCCTGTTGTCTGCGGTGGAAATCTCTCTGCTGCAGAACCGCTCTGGGACGGCTTCGAGCAGAGCCCGTGGTTTGCAGAGCAGTATCAGTATCTAAAGCCAGGGCCGGAAGTGCGGGCGATCATTGTTGCGCCCCGTCCTGAAAGAATAAAGCCGGAGCGTATCAATCGAGTGGTATTGTTTGCTACGCCGAACGGAAACACGATGGAACAGACACTGGGATGCGAACAGAAAGAAGGGCGCGACTGGCATTTTAATATCCAGCACATTGCAGCCCAGCATCGTCAGTGGCAGTCTATAAATCAGCGTGAGAATTTGATTCTGGTCTGCCTGAATGCAAAAGGATTGAGCTGGCCGGCATGGAGAGCCCGCCATCCTGATAATCCTCGATTGATTCGCGATGTGATCGCTGGGATTCTGAAACAGATACCGCTCAAGGAACCGCGGCTCACACTGGCCTGCCACAGTGGCGGAGGGAGCTTTTTATGGGGATTTCTGAACGGATCTGATACGATTCCCCCTGAAGTCGACCGTTTTGTGTTTCTCGATGCGAACTATTCCTTCAGCACCACTGACGGGCATGGGAAAAAGTTTTCCGACTGGCTGCAGGCTGACAAAGGTCGCAATCTGATTGTGATGGCCTATGACGATCGCAATGTTCTGTTTCGCGGCAAAAAAGTGGTCAGTCCTACCGGAGGCACATTTCGAGCGACGCAACGTATGCGGGATGAATTCGAAAAAACATTCACATTCAAGGAATCGGCTGCGGGAGATTTTAAGATCGCGACTGCCCTTGAGGGACGCATCAGGTTGTTAGTCCATCAGAATCCCCGAAATCAGATCCTGCATACACAACTGGTGGGAGAAATGAACGGTTATCTATATGCGACCACAGTGAATACTGCGGAAGCAGCGGAGCAACTGCCCGTTTCGCCGCGCAGTTACTCGCGATGGATTCAACCGGAGCCGTTTACGATGCCCGAAGAGAAAGCGGTTCCCTGAAAAGCATCTGATTAAAACAGGGGTTGCTTTCCGATAATGCGTCTGATGACCGACCATTGACCGGCGTGCATCATCCAGTGTGTGGCTTCGCCTGCAAACACACATCCTACTGTGGGGCCGAGGTAGCTTACCGCTTCGGGAGCGGGCTGCATCAGTTCTTCATCACTGAGTTTCGACAGCGCATTGAGGGTGACTTCGCGCTGTTTGTGCATCAGTTCCACCAGTTCTGCTTTGCTGAGAAAGTCGGCAGGATTATCACTGGACGCGGTTGTTTTTGCGTAACGCTCTTTGAAACCGGAGGGAAGATCCGGTACCACGTCAGGGCAGACCTGTGACGCATGAAAGTGTTCGCTTTGAATCAGATGTCCTAACTGCCAGTTAATGTGGTTGGATTTTTCTGTGGGGCGCACCAGCAGGTCGGCGTCCGTCAGATCTTCGAGGTACCCGTTGACCACGAAGGCGGGGAGTTGCAGACAGGACTTGATATGTTCGGCGAGGCTCATGAGAGTGCGTTTCCTGATCAGAAGAGTTTGAAGTTTTAAAGTATGTTGACGGGCTGCTTGCGGGGCGCCCAGAGTGCTTCAGCGTATTTGACGCGGCACGTCTGTCCGCGATAGCGGGCCAGTGTTTCTTTTCCCTGCAGGGCACCGTTTGTCTGAGAAGGATCGTATTTGATATTTCTCTGTAATGCCATATAGCGCCCCAGCCATTCCATGGATTTCTGCCAGTATTCGGTCACATCCACAAAGGTGTCCGGTTCGAAGCCGATGGTGTGTCCCGGGCCGTTATCGTAATGATAAATGGTGCGCGGTCCCCGGAAACGATCTTCATTCAATACACGGCCGCCGTGATTCAAGGCAATTTTACTCAGCTGCGATGCGACTGTGTGATCGTGATGGTGGTCGTACTCCCAAAGTTGCAGGGCAATGTCGGGCTTGATTTCATAAACTGCCGCGGCGACTTTCTGTTTGGTTTCTGCGTTTGTGTCGTACTGATGGGAGGCGAAGTCGAGGAACCGGGTTTCCACGCCATATTCGCTGGCGATTTGTGTGACGGCCTGACGGAATTCTTTTTCGCGGCCTTTAGTGGGAGGCCAGTTGCTGTAGTCGCCGATGAGGATGAGCTGCACCACACGGTAGTTTTTGGCAACAGCCTGGAGCATGATTCCCGGGACACCGTAGACGCAGTCATCAAAGTGGGCGCCAATTGCCAGGAGTGTTTTCTGATCAGCCATGATTTCTGATTTCGTGAAAATGCGTTGCAGTGGAAGCGATTCAAAAACAGAGTCGCGCTTATCTCTGTTATGAATCTTACACTGCCGGTAATCAGGTTACCATGATTTTCACTGGATTGAAGTGCAAAGGACGGGAGAGTAATCAGGTGAGCAGGTGAAGGGGCAGTTGTCAGGTAAACTTTCGGCGGAGAAGTTATGATACCATCTAGCGAGTGCTAAGCAGTCTCGACCTGTTTCTGAGAGCTTTCAATAAAGTATTCCAGGTATTCGGTCTGTGTTTTGATCAGATCGAAAAATTCTTCGGCCGCATCCAGATTTTTTGATTCAATGATGTCTTTGATGATCTCACAGAGATGCTGTGCCGGGGTGTGAATGTCAAGCGGTGCCGCCTCGGAGAGTTCACCCAGTGCCGCTTTCAGATTGTGACCAAAAGCCTGTTTCAATTCTTCCCGGTCGCGTGTTTTGTAAATGACACCTGTGATGCCCAGTTTCTTGGCCAGTTCCAGTCGTTCTAATTGACGATTTTGAGACTGGCTGCCGGGCTGGAGTGATGTGAGCAGGAAAAACATGGGAGAATCCAGCTGCCCGTCGTCGTTATAGCGTTCCTGTTTCTGAACCTTGAGAAACAGATCCAGACCGTCCAGTTCGCGCATCACGAGCTCGGAGAACATGATTTTTATTTCACTGTCCATTTCGAGAATCGAGAGTGCTTCAAATCCGGACGAGGCACAGATGACTTCGTACCCCAGTTCCTCGAGCAGTCTGGTGTGCACGTAGCAGGTATATCCTACTTCATCAACGACTAATACCTTCATAGGCAGCTTCTTTCTAAGCTTGTTTTGTGTTTTGAAAAAACAAAACGCTCTCCGCATGAAACGGGAAAGCGTTTTGTCATGTCTTTAATTCAGGTGGACTGTGTCTGCAGTGACGATTCGACTACAGGCTTGGATTAAAAGACAGGTTGTGATTCGTTTTTGATTCATAGTTGATCCTGTAAAAATATATCACACAAATCATGAAAGGCAGGTTGAATTTTCCAGCGATGCGCATGGAAACGCTCTGATAAATCATTCAGATCCTGAACAGATTTTTCAGCGATGTTTACCGGTTTCAACGTGAGTTCAAATACGGAGCAGTCGGTCGCTTCAAAAACCCTGAAAACGCCGTTTGTCCCTGTAGACAGCCTGTTGTTGCCAAAAGTAAACAACGTTAAGTCTACTGTTGAGAAACAATTTCAGAAAATATCCAGTTTTGTTAGCTCAGGATCAACAGTCCAAAGTCTGGACTTTGGCGGGCAGGCAGCTTACGATAATGTATTGACTCAGGAGGTATTTTTCGTTCAGCCTGAAACCGGTTGACGTTTTTATTATTCAAAAGACAAAGGGTTTATTATGAGTGAGGTCACACGTCGCAGTTTTCTCCAGACCAGTGCAGGGGCCGTCGCAGCCACATCCCTGCTGACTGGTGCCGCACGGGCAGATGTTAACAGTAAAATCAGAGTTGCTGTTCTGGGAGTGAATGGTCGCGGTAGAACACATATCAAAGCGATTGGTGAAATCGAAGGCGCTGATGTGGTGCTGTTGTGTGATCCCGATGAACAGGTTCTTGCCAAACGGGCCGCTGAGTTCGAAAAGAAATACGGGCGCAAAGTCGAAACCGAAACCGATATGCGGAAGGTCTTCGACCGCGATGATATTGATGTGGTAACAGTAGCCACACCGAACCACTGGCATTCACTGGCGACTATCTGGGCCTGTCAGGCCGGTAAAGATGTTTATGTCGAAAAGCCGGGTTCTCACAATCTGTTTGAAGGCCGCAAAATGATTGAAGCGGCTAAGAAATACAAACGGATCGTGCAGCACGGCGTCCAGCTCCGCAGCCAGCCCGCGATTCAGGAAGGTGTCGAACACCTCCGCAAAGGTACGATTGGCGATGTGTATATGGCACGCGGTCTGGTCTTTCGCTGGCGACCTTCCATCGGACACAAACCGGATGAGAAGGCTCCTGCCTACCTCGACTGGAATCTCTGGCAGGGACCTGCTCAGGAAACCAATTACTCACAGCGTTATGTCCATTATAACTGGCACTGGACCTGGGATTATGGCAATGGTGATGTAGGAAACCAGGGCGTGCATGAAACGGATATGTGCCTGTGGGGTCTGGATGTCAAGCTGCCTTCTCAAATCACGGCAATGGGAGGCAAGTTCCTCTGGGATGACGACAAGGTCACCCCCGAAGTGCTCTCTACCAATTACTTCTATCCTGAAGAAAATAAAATGATTCAGTTTGAAGTTCGTCCCTGGATGACCAACGATGAAGGGGGCGCCTCCGTGGGGAATATCTTCTACGGTTCAGAAGGGTATATGGTTGTGAAAGGCTATAACTCCTATGAGATCTTCCTGGGTCGCAAAGGGGAACCTGGTCCGAAAAACAGTGGCGACGATCCCGTCGTTCCTCACTTCACGAACTTCCTGAATGCTGTTCGGTCACGTAAGGCTGAAACGTTGAATGGTCCCGTCGAGACAGCCCATACCAGTTCCGGTATTGCTCACCTGGGGAATATTGCCTTCCGGTTGGGACGTCAGCTGAACTTCGATCCCAAGACGGAACAGTTTGTGAACGATGCAGAAGCAGATAAATATCTGACACGTGAATACCGCGCACCATTCGTGGTTCCCAACGAAGTCTGATCATTTTGATCTTACAGTTGCAGAAAATAAAAACCGCATCGGAGTCAGTCTCCGGTGCGGTTTTTTGCATGAACTACTCTGGAAATAAAGAGAGGCTGATCCACGCTGGCGCAGATCAGCCTCCGGTTAATTTTCGTTTGGATCGAGGTGATCCTCACGAGTGGTGGTTGTCTTTGACAACCCGCCAGTAGTCGCTAAGAACAACCACCTTTCTGGCTACAACAATAACTGTCCACTCAATCACCTCCTTTTCTTGGATAAACTCCCTGTTTCTTCATGGCTTGTAGCTCCAATTTGAATACAGGCTTTAGTCCTATCGCACTGCGTGGGTGCGATACATTCTCTACTGTTATTTTTGCAGATCCCTCAATCGAGGCAATACCTATTTGAACGGAACCTGCGGAAATTCTCATGAACGGGAAAATCTAAAAACGGTAACATATTCTTATTGCAGAGGATAAGAATTTGAACATTCCAGCGAATTCCAGTTCAACGAAGACAGACGGCTGAGAGTGGTCTTACAACTTCACTGTCTTCTTGTGTAGTGACACGGGATTCTGAAACAGGTTCGCGGCTGTTACTTTTCTTCTGGAGCCATATGCGGTTCAAAGACGGTGCGTCCCACTTTTTCAGCCTGCTTGATCGCTTCGACCGCTTCTTCGTGCAGTACCTGCTGGCAGCGTACCAGATTCTTTTCTTTGTTCGGAGTAATCCGCTCGTAAACTCCTTCGCTGTTCAAGACGCGGGCTTTGGCATTGTCTTCAAAGTAGCTGTTGAGAATCTTGATGATCTTGCGGTGACATTTTTCTTCTTCAATGGGAACGAGCAGTTCCACGCGTCGGTCCAGGTTGCGTGGCATCCAGTCTGCACTGGAAATAAAGACGCGTTCGTCTCCGCCATGATAGAAGTAAAGAATCCGGGCATGTTCCAGAAACCGATCGATAATGCTGACGACTTCGATGTTCTTACTGAGCTTGGGGACGCCGGGACGCAGGCAGCAGATGCCGCGAATATTGAGCTTAATTTTCACGCCCGCTTCCGAAGCCTCATACAGGGCATCAATGATTTCCGGGTCGACCAGGGAATTGACCTTCGCCACGATCCGGGCTTTCTGTCCCTGTTTCTTTCGCTCTGTTTCATGATGGATCAGATCGAGCAGTTTATCACGCAGACTGATGGGGGCTGCTTCCAGTTTCTGATATTTCTGCGGGATCGAATAGCCGGTGATCGAATTGAAAAAGTTGATCGCATCAGACGCCAGCACTTCGTCGTTGGTGAAGTAGCTGATATCACTATAGATTTTTGCAGTCGCATCGTTGTAGTTGCCGGTCCCGAAATGCAGGTAGCGTTGTATACCGTGTGGTTCGCGGCGGATGATACAGCAGATCTTGGCATGCGTCTTAAGCCCTTTCACGCCGTAGATCACCTGCACGCCAGCATGTTCCAGGTTCTTGGCCCATTCAATATTCCGCGCTTCATCGAAGCGGGCTTTGAGCTCAACGATTGCTGTGACGTGTTTTCCCTGTTCCGCGGCACGAATCAATGCCGCCACAATCGGGCTGTGTTTACTCGTGCGATACAGAATCTGCTTGATGGCCAGTACATCCGGATCGACGGCTGCTTCCTCAACCAGGCGCACGACGGGCTCAAAACTTTCATAGGGATGGCACAGCAGGATGTCCTGCTGGGTAATATTCTCGAACATGCTGATGCGGGGATTGACTTCCGGGGAAGGCTGCGGTGGCCAGCTGACATCTTTCAGGGCATCGAAGCCTGATGTCTCTGTCAGCCGCATAAACGCCGTCAGATCCAGCGGTCCAGGAATCCGGTAAACGTTTTCATCAAGAACACCCAGGCCGCGTTCCAGAAATTCCAAGGTCTCCACGGAAACCGATTCTGCGATTTCCAGTCGGATACAGTCCCCCTGCTTACGCTGGTCGAGCATGTCTTCCATCTGATGCAGCAGGTCAGAAGCGAATTCGTCCTGCAGGCTGACATCCGCATTTTTGGTCACACGAAAGGGAATACTCTCCAGAACGTGTTCGCCTTGAAAATACTGTTCGATAAACAGACAGATGGCATCTTCCATCGGTAGATACTGATAGCCGCCTTCCGAGGGGAGGGTGATGAATCGGAATTCGGTTCTGCCAAAAGGGATGATCGCAAACCGGTTTTCCCCTGATTTGTTTTTGCCTTTACCTTTGTCATCGGGGGCCAGGCGGACGACGAGATTTAACGTGTGGTTCACCAGGTAAGGAAACTCCATATCTGAAGTCACCGCCATTGGTGTGAGGACCGGATAGATTTCATCCCGGAAAACGTGTTCGACAATCCGCCGCTGAGAATCGGAGAGTTCCTGTGGATTGACGCGCTGGAAACCGGCGGCTGCCAGAGGTGGTTCGATTTCTTCGAGTAAGCACTTATACTGTTCGACCATCATCTGATGCGCACGCAGGCTGACCGCATCGAGTGTTTCACGCGGTGTCATGCCTGAGGGATCTGCTTTTTTATTTCCACTGGCCTGCAGCAGATGCAGTCCCCCCACGCGGACCATGAAGAACTCGTCCAGGTTAGAACTGGTGATCGCCAGAAACTTCAGTCGTTCCAGCAAGGGGATTTCCGGATCATGGGCTTCATCCAGAACCCGCTGATTGAATTCCAGCCAGCTTAATTCCCGGTTGATATAATTCGTTGCATCGTTGGCCATGGTCAACCTGTTGTTTAATTTCAGTCTGTAGTGTGTATGAATGGGAGTTTAAAAGGTGTTCGCAAAATTCTTCCAGCCGATTTACTGTTTCTTTCTCAAGTGAACTTTCAACCCGAAGACTTCTTCAAACAGCGGACCTTTCTCGACGAGCGCGATCTGTTCCAGCGAGACGTCTTCCACATGAGGGATCGAGATGATTAACTGTCCCTGGTCAATTTCACATTCAATTTCCTGAACCCGCTGGCTGTAGGAATAATCCAGTGCATCAGCGACACGCAGGATGGCGGCCATTTTGGCAATGGCAATGCGGCTGACACGATCGAGTGTGGAGTATCCCGGATGCGTCGCTTTCGGAGAAGCCCGGCGATGATAGCGGGCAATCAGCGCGACCAGCAGCAGGTCGGTCTGTCCGAGACCAAACAGATTGCCATTGCTGATCAGGTACATGGAATGTTTGTGGTAGCCGCGTTGATTGACGTAGATCCCGATCTCGTGCAGGTAGGCGGCGATGTACAGCAGCAATCGATTCCGCGCGTCGAGTTTGTGTTCGTTCTGTAATGACTGGAACAGGGTATCCGCCAGAAAAGCGACATGACTGGCATGCGTCTCATCAAAATCGAAGCGTTTTCCGAAGTCGATTGTGGAACGCAGGACCTGCTGATTGAACTCTTCTGACCAGTTACTCTGGTCGGCCATTTCTTTCAACAGACCATCACGGAAGTTGGCTTTGGTGACATAAATGTGTTTTTGCTGATAGGCTTCCGCCAGCTTGGTATAGGCGAGCAGTGCGGGCCCCAGCGTTTCTGCATCGGTAAAGGAGAGGTGGTATTCCTGAACCAGTTCGTCTTCGTTCTTCTGCAGAATTTTATCGGTAAACTTGCTGAGCTCAGAAACTTTAAGACGGTCCAGTTCATCTGGTGAGTTTCCTGGATCCGGGATTTCATCGTCCGGGCGGAGTTGGGCGAGCGCAAAGCGGACATCACCTCCCAGTACGACCAGTTTGACGGATTTGTCGCCGGGAACTTCGTGGGTGATCTGCTGGATCACACGCTCGATCTGATTCTCCATAATCGTGCGTTCTTTGGAGAGGGGAACGCGATAACCCTTGAGCATTTCCCGCAGACGCAATGCGCCCAGGCGATAGTTACCCGAGAACAGTACGTTGCCTTTCTGTACCAGCAGCAGTTCGGTCGTGCCACCCCCGATTTCCGTCACAATAGTTTGTGCTTCGTCCAGGTTAGGTTTTGCTGCCAGGTAAGGGCGAATCCCCTGGTAGGTAATTCGGTTGACTTCCGCTTCATCCAGGGGAGAGACTTCAAATCCGGTCGCGATGAAAATCCGGTCTGTAAATGCCAGGCGGTTGTCGGCTTCCCGGACCGCGCTGGTGGCAGCCACGCGAATCTGCTCGTCGCGCGTGATCTGATATTCATCCAGACGCCGACGGTAGCTTTTGAGGATGCGCACACATTCCTCCATCGTTGACTTCTGAATATTTCGGGTCTGGAACGTATCTTTCCCCAGAGTCACCGCCTGGGCGAGCCGTTCCAATGCATACACCGAGCCATCTTCTTTGATCTCGGCAATCGCCATACGAATGGCGCCGGTACCGATATCGATGACGGCAATCAACTGATTCGTGCCTGATTCCATTCGACTGGAACCCGGGGATGCCTCAGTCGGAGATGAATCTTTTGTGTTCATACCTGCGTTTCAATTTTCATCGAAGAGTTTTGCTGAATGACGTTCTGGGCCCATGCGGCTACCCCCATGACAGACGAGTCATCTCCCAGTTGTGCGGCGACGACTTTGAAGGAGTCTTTGAAAGTCGGCATCACATTGCGTCGAGTGGCTTCCGTGACGGCCGGCACAATCAGTTCGGGCATGGCTTCTACCAGACCGCCTCCCAGCACAATGATTTCCGGGGAAAATGTATGGACCAGGTTTCCAGCGGCAATCCCGATATATTCCGCTGCCCGCAGGATGATGTTTTTGACACTTTCATCACCACCTTTGATCGCTGATGCAAGGATCCCACTGCGAATATCTGACAGGTCTGTGCCGACCATCGAACGCAGGGTTGGTGCATCTCCTCGATAAGCGGCCTGTGCAGCAGCGGCTGAGATTGCCAGACGACTCGCCAGAACTTCCAGACATCCATGTTGCCCACACCCGCATTCGGGGCCTTCCGGCAGGACCTTGATATGGCCAATCTCCATGCAGGAACTTTTACTCCCCTGAATCAGTTGACCGCGGTAGACGGCGCCGCCGCCAATACCGGTTCCCGGGAAGATTCCCATGACAGACTGAGCGCCTCTGCCGGCACCGAACCGGTATTCGCCATACACGCCGGCATCGACATCGTTGCAGATCACAACGGGGCAACCGAACTCTTTTTCCAGTACGTCTTTCACAGGCGCGTTATACCAGCCCAGATTGGGGGCTTCGAAGATGATTCCCGCGTGCAGTTCCAGCGGGCCAGGACAACCGACACCAATGCCTGCCAGATCCTGGGGAGTCAGGCCGGCCTCCTCCAGAGCCTGATGGATCGTCTGGACCATCCGTTCCAGCCCCATTTCGACCCCGGTATGTCCTTTGGTTTTACGCCGTTTTTTCCCTAGTGTTTTATATTCTGAGTCAAAAATCTTGGCCAGCATTTTAGTGCCACCCAGGTCGAAGCCGGCCCAGTAGCGGCTGGTGGTTTCAACGGAATCTGCAGACATGAATTTGATTTCTATACTTTTAAGGATTTACTCTCCGCTCAGAAGCGGTCAACGGAAAGCTTAAACAGTTTGCTCTCGCAAGCATTCTACTCGCAATTATTATAACAGATAGTTCTTATGTCGTGTATTCTGACGTATTTAGAACACAATTAACAAGGGGGAGTCTGAGATTTCTGTTTGCAGTGAAAACGGTGGTCCGTCCCGTCAGCGATCTCAATATCTGGAAATTCAGCAGGAAAGCCGGTTGTTTGCCATGTTTAGATGATTGCTGATGGCTGTTGACTTTTGGGACTGGGGTAGCTTGGCTAAACTATTCTGTATGAATTACTGCTGAGACTACAATGAAAGTCTGAGTGCTACACTAAAGTTTACTACGCCCTGGGGTTTCCTCAATGTATTTCCAGTTTCCCTGTGAAAAGTGTTCGAAAAAGCTCAAAGTCCGCGATGAAAACGTGGGTAAAAAAGTTCGTTGTCCCTATTGTCACCATACGATGCTGGTGAAAAAACCTGAGACACCGATAATTGATACTTCGATCGATGTCAGTGCTGCCAGCTCAACGAGCTCCAGCAGATCTTCCGGCAGCAGCAGTCGCAGTGGAAATAAAAATGTTTCCAGTGGCTGGGCCGATGGTACTGAAGTCAGCCTCTCTAAGAGTGGTGTGATTGCGGTCGGGGCTTCTATCGCATTTATCGCGATCATGTTTCCTTTCCGAAAATTTTACCTCGGTGAATTGTTTCTGGATCGAGGCTGGGTCCCCTTCGCGCTGGTCTTTTTGATGAGCTGGTCAGCCACGATTCTGATTTTGAAATACCGTAAGCTGGGAAAACAGAAAGATTCGATGTTGTTCGATACGCTGCCTACGGATATTTCTGAGGATATTTCAGAGAAGACCGTTGCCCGGTTTATCGATCATGTCAAAAACCTGCCCGTTGATCCCCGCGAAAGCTTTCTGGTGAACCGGGTTTTACGGGGCCTGGAACATTTCAGTGTCTTGAAAAGCAGTTCTGAAGTTTCCAGCCGTCTGCAGTCGCAGTCGGAAATCGATGCCACGGCTGTCGATTCCAGCTATACCATTCTCAAAGTATTCATCTGGGCGATCCCGATTCTGGGGTTCATCGGAACCGTGATCGGGATTAGTGCCGCCGTGGGGGGCTTCTCCGGCGGGATGGATAATGCCACCGATATCTCTGCTTTGAAGGAATCTCTGGGGAGTGTGACCGGTGGTCTGTCTACCGCGTTCGATACGACACTGGTCGCGCTGGTGATGAGTATGCTGGTGATGTTTCCCAGCAGTTCCATGCAGAAGTCAGAGGAAGACCTGCTGAACTGGGTGGATGAATACTGTAATGAAAACCTGCTGAAACGGCTTAAAGAACCCGATCATGGTGGCGGCGGAGGTGATGAAAAAGACCATCGTCGTCTGATTCAGAAAACCATCGATAAAGCGATGGCAAACCATCATGCCGAGCTGCAGACGTGGATCGAAAAACTGGAAGGGATCGGGGATACGCTGTCACAGCAGGTTGTCAAATCCTGGGGTAAGATCGACGATAAAATTCGTGAACAACAGGAAGCACAACTGGCAGAGGTGCAACAGGTCATGAAACACCTGGAAAGTGTGGAAGAGAAAATGACCGCTCTGCAGTCTGCTCATACCTCACATCTGGAAAAGATGAACGGCGAAGCAACGGAAATGGCAGAAGCCGCCGGTGTCCTGTCTCAATCCTTTAATGGAGTTCAGCAGGGATTGAACGGCCTGAATACGGTTCTGACGAACCTGGGTGAAAAGCAGGTACTGATTCAGCAGGTGGAAGCACCTCGTAAGGGCTGGGGATTATTCGGGAATTCGAAGAGAGTAAGATAACGTGGGTAGAAAGAAGAAGGATAGTGAAGAAACGGTTTCCCTGTTTCCGTTTCTGAGTATTCTGGCGTGTGTGATCGGTGTTTTGACGCTGATGATCACAGCCATGGCACTCAGTCAGATGGATCAACAGGATGATTCCCTGAAGCGCGTTGAAGAATTCGAGAAAGATCAGAAGGAAATTACCGAGAAGCAGCAGGAACTGGAACAGGTTCAAACCCAGGTGGAAGACTTGTCTAAACTGAATCGCGACCTGATTCTGGCTCTCGAAGAACTCAAAAAGCTGAAGCAGGAAAAAAGCAAAATCCCGACGGATATCACTCCGGAAGAGAAAGTAAAGCTGCTGGCGGAAGCCAATCGTCTTGAAAAACGGATTGCGGAAATTAAAGACGAACCGATGACGCTGCAGAAGGAAATAGACAAGCTCAAGGTTGAATTGAATAAACGGGAAAATCCGGTCGCTGCAGAAGTTCGTATTCAGCCGGGTGGGTCCGGCGTGGATCTGAATCCCACGTTTATCGAATGCACCAAAAACGGAATCGTCGTACTGGACGGGCCCTCGAAAGACCTGCATGTCCGCCGCGACGACCTTCGTAAGAGTTTACCATTCGTCGAATTGCTGGATAAGATCGGTGCCCAGAACAAAGGGACTGTGATCTTCCTGATCCGGGAAGATGCCGTCTATACCTATAATATCGCATCCAGCGTGGCTCGTTCCCGCTACTGTCCTAACGGCAAGTTGCCTGTGGAAGGGAATGGGAAAATTGATCTGAGTCGTTTTAAAAATGCGGCCGGTTAATTATTGTGAATCATAAATAAAAGCTCTGTCGAACGGATCGACAGAGCTTTTATTATTTCAGTATGCGTTGTGGGGGACCTTACTTTCGCAGGTCGTAACACATCAGTACATCCTGCTCTCGCAGGTAAAGCTTTCCGCCACATACGACCGGGTGAGCCCAGGCTTTACCGAGGACCTGATCTGCTCGGAAGGAACCTTTCAACTTGTAGCCTTCAGTCGTTGCTTCCACCAGGGCGAGTTCCCCGTTTTCATAGCGGAAGATCAGGTTTCCGTCTACAAATAAAACGGCCGCTGATCCACTTCCTTCCCCGCGGATGTCTCCACCCCAGACGACTTTACCCGACTCGAGATTCAGGCAAAGCGGGAATCCATTGTTATGACCGTGTCCACAGTAGATATGATCTTTATACAGGATCATACCACCATGATGGTTCTGCAGGGTTTTGGCATCCAGGAAGTAAACTTCTTCCGCTTTGACGCCGTCACCATCTTTCGAGAGTTTCAGCAGGGCACTGCCCGTTTTGTAACCGGTTGAACAGAAGACGTAATCGCCGGAAATAATAGGAGTGGGAATATTAGCGACACCATTGGCGACCGGGTTGTAGTGCCAGAGCAGCTTCCCGTCACTGGCACGTACGCCGATCACGCCTCGTCCGGTGAGCTGAACGTACTGTTTAACACCGGCTCCGTTGGAGATCACGATGGAAGAATAGCCGGCACCATCTTTCCCTTTATCTCCGAGATCAGTAACAGGAGTTCGCCAGATCTCCCGTCCTGTAGTTTTGTCGAGGGCGACCATCATGGCATTTTTTCCGCCTGGTGTGCAGAGGACGCGGTCACCGTCGATGAGTGGCGATTCGGAAAAACCCCATTTGGACATCATTTTTCCGTCCCACTCTTCTTCGAAGTTTTTCTGCCAGATAATTTCACCATCGGCAGTACTCAGACAGAAAATCGCGCCATTCGAGGCAATAGCATACAGCCGATCGCCGTCGATGGAAGGGGTGCAGCGTGCTCCGGGATAACCATGCTCGGGATTCAGTTCCAGCAGGTTGGTTTTCCAGAGGATCTTGCCATCGTCGGTATTGACGGCGATGACCGCCTGACCTTCCGGGAGGTTTCCTGTGGTGAAGAGTCGATTATCCTTGATCGAAACGCTGGCATATCCTTTGCCCATGCCACTGGCCGTCCAGATCAGTTTCGGCGGAGTTGCATTCCAGTCTTCAATCAGTCCGGTATCAGCAGAATGGTTCTGACGATTGGGACCACGCCACTGCTCCCAGGAGTCAGACAGTTTGGTTGGTTCGTTTGCTTTCGCTGACAGGGAGAGACCACAAACCAGTATGGCGCCCAGCAGGAGGCGAACAGGCATCGAATAGCTCATAATCAAATAGTCCTTTTTGAGATCTCCAGGCGAGGGAGGAATCCTGCCTGTGTCCGGGTTTAAGTAGCGTCTTCAGAACAATTGGGCCGAGTACCATTGTATGAGAGACACGGAGGTTTAAGGGAATGCTCTTTTAGTTTGAGAGATCGCCGCTGTTTTCCAGTGAATTGTGATTCAAAAGATACAACAAAGACCTCTTGGGGAAAGACACGAATGCACCGATAATTATATGACCCCGTCTGAGTGGCTGCAATCTATGTTGACCTGTTCCCGTCTCTCGGGAAGTCAATTTTGAATGACAGAGTTTTGGGCTGAAAGGTACTGCCCGCAGGCGACGACCTGAGAAAACAGCGTTTAGCGGGATTGACCTGCTGCCTCTGCGATCCGTGTGTACAACTCTTCTCTGGAGATTTCGTGAATCCGAAAGACCTTTAAGGCCGCCGTTTCCCCTTTATATAACTCTATTTGGGATCGTTTCAGATTGAGCGCTGACTGGATCACTTTGAGCAGGGCTTTGTTGGCTTTCCCTTTTTCAGGGACCTGTGTGACGCAGACTTTGAGCCGACCGTCATGAATGCCTTCAATCCCGTTCCTGCTGGATCGGGGTTGCGCACGAACAGGCAGTAGAATCGCAGTGCCGTCCATTTCCAGATTTAATGCCAGATTCACTTTGAATTCTCAATTCCCGGTTAAGGTGTCCAGCCCTTCAAACAGGGCACTACCGACACGGATGAGGGTGGCTCCTTCTTCGATACCCACCTCAAAATCGCCACTCATGCCCATCGACAATTCCTGCAGCTGGATGGACGAGGGAGAAATCGCCTGAAGTGTATCACGCAAAACGGAGAGTTCCCGAAAGACAGGGCGGGCGGCTTCCGGATCATCCACATGCGGGGCCATTGTCATCAGGCCACTGATCTGGGCGTGACTGTTCTGACAGAGCGATGGCCAGAGTTGCTGCAGTTCGGTTTTTTGAAAGCCTTTTTTATTTGCTTCGCCTGAAAGGTTCACTTCAATCAGAACACGCGGCTTCAAGCCAGATTCTCCGGCGACCCGATCGATGGTATTCAGTAATTTCTCCGAATCGACCGAATGAATCAGATGACTGTGCTGGATTGTTTTTCTGACTTTATTGCGCTGCAGAGGGCCGATAAAGTGCCAGTGTACATCCGGGGGAAGGAGTTCAGATCGTTCCTCGAGTTGCTGAGTGCGGCTTTCTGCCAGATCACGGTAATCAAGTTTGGTCAGTTCCGAGACCCATTCCAGTCGGGCATATTTGGTAACGCAGATGAGTGTTACCGATTCGGTGGCACGATCTGCTCTGGTACACGCCGCTTGAATCCGGTTTTTTATCCCCAGCAAATTCTTTTGCAGGAGGCCAGAGAGGTCTTCCATTACCGGTAATCATCCCGTTCAAATTATTAGAATTCTTGCTCAGATTCAGCAACGAATGATGCTGAGGTTACGCTCTGAATCATATCTTCTGGCACTTTCGAAATGCAATCGGGAGCCAGATATCAAACAGAGATTTAAGCGATCACTTTGCCTGTAAAGCGAACCCCGAATTCCCAGAATTCTTCTTCCTGAATTTCTTTCTGTCTGACAATTTCTGAGCGGAACCAGGCGATCTGAGTCCCCTGTACAGGAACTCCTACCAGAATATTGTTGCGATAGATCGGAAACGGGTAAATGAACGAGAGGCCGGATTGTGAGATTGAACGAGACCAGACTTTGATCGTCGTGGTCTCCTGCTCGTCCACGGCATCGCTGTCCGGGAGTGAGATCCAGACGGTTCCTCGAAAGTCTTTTCTTTCGTGTGCCCGTTTTTCGGAATAGTGCACGCTGGTTCGTTGATCAATACGGTCTAATGTATCCAGAACACGTGAGACGGCCCGGTTCTGTTTAACAGTATATTGGTCTAGATTTATCAGACTCATGGGACACACCCATTTAAGAAATGAAATGGAAGTTGGTGCCTATTCAATTTGAAAAGGTCAAGGTTTGTATAGGATTACTCCAACTATAGGTCTTGAATTATTACAGTCAAATCCCTCCTTCCATGAATCAATAAATTTTGATCTATCGAGATGCTGTTGTGTTTAGTAAACATTTAATTCTGAACAGTTTCCAGCTTTGCCAGAAATTCCTGGAGCTGATAGACCTCTCCGTTCAGGCATTCAATAAACTGTTCCGCAGCTCCAGAATTGCCTGATTCGATGATATTTTTGACTGCATCTTTGATTTTTTGAGCGGGGGTATATAAATCAACTGACTGATTGTTTGCTGAACCATCAGGAGCGCCCATCATCATTTCTTTTAATGTTTCACGCAGTTCTCCCTGATCCAGGGGTTTAAACATGATTTTGGCAACACCCAGTTCCTGTGCCAGTTTAAGTCGTTGTACATCTTTGTCATTTGAATTCTTCTCCAGGCGTAATGCCGTCATCAGAATGAACTGGGGGGGCTCTAACTGGCCGTCATCTGTAAATCGTTCCAGATGCTGAGCTTCTTTGAATAAATCGACACCATCCATACCGCGCATCATCAGGTCTGTAATGACGATATTAATATCATTGTCCGTTTTCAGCAGATTCAATGCTTCAAAGCCGGATGTCGCGGAACAACACCGGTAACCGAACTTTTCGATGAGTCGCGCATGAAAGTGGCAGGAATAACCAACGTCATCGACAACTAAGATTTTCATTACATCAACCTCTGGTTCAGAACCATGTTTAGCGGGTAAAGTGATTTCAACGGCTGACTTGAGCCATGAATGTGTTCAACTCTGTGATCAACTCCTGCATTTCGTTCTCCAAAGCAGCGTAACTGATTGAAGCATCCTGTAATCGATTTGACTTTCCATCATCCTCTAAAGTCTGCAGCAGCAGATAGGGTTCACCTTTCGTATAGTTGGCGACGGTTCCTTTGAAGCCATGTGCAGTCAGAGCTAATGTTTCTGCCTGTTTTCGCTCTATAGCCAGACCGATTTCACACATTTGGTCGGAAACAGTGCACATAAAAAGCTCGATCAATTCTGCAAGAAATTCGGTATCTCCGATTGCCATATCCAGAATTCGATCACCGTCAATCAGACGCCACTCTCCTGCATTGTTTGTTGTATTTGTGTTCGACATTTACATTTTCCTAACCGGGATTTTGCATAGTACAAGCGTGAATTGCGGGAAATGAAATTTCGCTGAAGTGCAAAGATTCTGTGAAAATATCATCAGGCCTACAGGTAAGATTAGGTTCCTTTTTCAGCGATGTGGGCAGATCATCAGAAACAGTTACCGTAGGAGGTTTTTTTTGTAGGAGTTCTAAGTTCTGTGTCGATTGAGCGTTTAAAATCGGCAAAGAATCCAGCAAAATTTGTACTTTAGTATGTTTCTGTTCCGTTCCTGAGACATGCGGTTTGAGGTATTTACCTGTTGTTTTGGTACCGCGCATGCAGTTGCGCACCTCTGTTTCCAGTTAAAAACTGCTCTTAATTCTGAAAAAGCAGAGACGTGGAAAGGCTGCGGCAGAGGAAATCTGGCAGTAGCGACTGGTCCCGCCTGGTTATCGTTTTTCTGTAGCGTCTGTCATGTGAATCACGACGCGACATTGAAATCAGGCGATACTCTAAATTTGAAAGTCGTCATCTGTTGCAGCGGGGTGAGCCAGTTCTTCGAGAACTTCCCGGACCAGACTCTCTGGAATTTCTTTGAAGACTTCGACGCGGCCCAGGCTGGTTGGCAGTACAAATCGCAGTTTCCCGCCAACCGTTTTTTTATCGAGTTTCATCCGATCGATGATCTGGTCATTATCCAACTGGACGCCAGCCGGCAGAAGTACCGGTAAACCAAGGGCTTCTAGCAGCCGGATTTGCCGTTCTGTTTCCTGGTGAGAAATCAGTTCCAGTTTCTCAGCGAGATAGCTGGCATAGATCATGCCGATAGAAACCGCTTCGCCGTGCATCAGTTCCCCGTAACCACAGAGTGCTTCGAAAGCATGCGCAAAAGTATGTCCATAGTTCAGAATCGCACGCAGTCCGGAGCGTTCATGTTCATCCTGTTCCACAACTTCCGCTTTGAGCTCGCAACTGCGGGCGATGATGTTGCGCAGGACTTCAGGATCGCGCTGATTCAGCGCCTCGATATTCTGTTCGAGATAATGAAAGAAGCGAGAATCCAGGATCACGCCATACTTCACTACTTCAGCCAGGCCGCTGCGGTAATCCCTGAGAGGCAGTGTTTCCAGTGTCGAGGTATCGATGAAAACGCCTAAAGGCTGGTAGAATGCACCAATCAGATTCTTTGCCTGGGGATGATTCACTCCCACTTTACCACCGACTGAACTGTCAACATGCGCCAGCAGTGAAGTCGGGACCTGGACAAAGGGAAGGCCGCGAACATAAGTTGCTGCGACAAAACCGGCAGCATCTCCCGTGACACCGCCCCCCACTGCGATCACGACGGTTTGTCGGTCTGCTTTCATGGCGACCAGTTTATCGTAAAGACTGGAAATCACTTCGAGCGATTTCGATTTTTCACCCGGCTCAATGATCGCGGTTTCAAATTTCCAGTCTTTTGATTTCAGACTGTTTTCGATCTGGGTGGTATGCAGCGTCGCAAGATTTCTGTCAGTGATAATCAATGCCGTCTTGCTGCCGTCAGCCAGCGCATTCCGGTAGGCGGGATTCTGGTTCATCCAGGTTTCCAGAGTCTCAGCAAATTGCGCAAACTGGTTGCTGACAACCGAAATATGGTAACTGCGAGGTCCCAGGGCGACATTCACGTCTAAATTCTCTGACACGTTACTTCCTTTGTTGCTTTTAAATCGCGTCAATAGCCGATTGAAAACCATTTTGACTCAGGCTTTCGGCAGGCCGATTCATCATGCTTCTATCGTAACTCTGATACGGGATGAAGTCACGTCGGATCGACACAAATCGAGCATCAGAAACGGTTTTTCGGCAGCAGGCACGTGACAATCTGGTGCCGCCTGCTAAAATATTCCCGAACATGATGACACCCCGTGACAGTCAGATTCAGTCGATGCAGGATCTGGTGCCCGTTCTCAGTCGTAGTGATGGATTTGCTGAAGTAACAGCAGCTCTGCGGTCCGGACAGAGCGGGACAATTGACGGAGCCTGGGGAGGATCTTGCGCGCTGACTGCGGCCAGTATCGCTTCCGCTCTGGATTCCGTACTGCTGATCGTGCTTCCGCGTCTCTCTGAAATCGATGAATTTACCGGTGACCTGGCCAGTTTCCTGGGAATCATCCCCGAAATCTTTCCTGCCTGGGAGACTCTCCCGGACGAACATGATGTTGCCGATTCGGTATTTGGCGGACGCCTGCGCGTACTGAGTCAGTTGCAGCAGTCAGGGGAAAAAACGTCGTCTCCCCAGGTGATCGTCACCTCATTTCCGGCACTGTTGCAGCCTGTGCCAAGTCGAAAACAGAGGCAGGAAGCGACGCGTCGCATTCAGGTCGGTGATGAAATCGATACGGACGCGTTTATGAAATGGTTGCTGGAGCGTGGTTTTGAACGGACTACGGCAATTCAGCTTCCCGGCGAATTCAGTATGCATGGGGGGATTCTGGATCTTTACTCCCCGGATGCCGCCCTGCCGATTCGCATTGAATTCTTCGGGGATGAAGTGGAATCGATCAGGCAGTTCGATGCGGAAACTCAGCGAACTCTCGAAACCTGTCAGCAGGTTGACCTGACATTGATTTCACCTGTTCCTGCCTCTTCAACCGACAGGCAGCCACAAACTCTCACCCGTGACGAAGACGGTAGCGCCTCGGAAAGTCTGTTGGATAATCTTCCACCTGATGCCTGCATCGCATTGGTGGAACTTCCCGAGTTGATCGAAGAGGGCAAACGTTATCTGGATCGCCTGGAAAATCCACGTGGTCTGTTCAGTGTGCCGGCAACGATGTCGCGTTGCACTGATTTTCCTTCTGTCACCATTGCACCGATCTCTGCTGAATCGACTGAGATCTCCTGTCATCTGCAAATCGAATCGGTAGAGCGATTCACGCGGGCCAAGTCGGAAATGCTGGAAGAACTGGCGTCGATCACCGGCCTGCAGGATACCGTGCTGGTCTGTTGCCACAATCAGGGGGAACAGGATCGTCTGCAGGAACTGCTGGATGAGTCTGACCTGGATCTTTCTCAACGCGTCAAAACCTGTATCGGCAACCTGGCGCTGGGATTTCGCATCGTCCCCGAACATCTGGTGGTACTCAGCGATCACGAGCTGTTTGGGCGAGCTGACATCAGGCACAAGCCTCGCAAACGCAAAGTCGAGAGCCGGGCGATTGACAGTTTTCTGGATTTGAATGTAGGCGATTTCGTTGTGCATCTTTCGCATGGAATTGCCCGTTTTCGTGGTCTGGAACTGCTGGAAAAGGAAGGGTATCGAGAAGAGCATCTTTCCCTGGAATTTCGTGATAAAGTGCAGATGTACGTCCCCGTTTCACTGGTGCATCTGGTTCAGAAATATATTGGTGGCGGCAAACATGTACCTCAGTTATCAAAACTGGGTACGAAGAGCTGGGCCAGTAAAAAAGAAAAAGCGGCCCAGGCAGTCCGGGATATGGCCAGTGACATGCTGCGTCTGCAGGCGATGCGATCAGGGCAACCCGGCATCTCCTATCCTCCTGACAGTCACTGGCAGAAAGAATTTGAGGCATCGTTTCCCTATACGGAAACCTCCGACCAGTTGCATGCTATCAGCGATGTTCGTCACGATATGGAACGGCCTCAACCCATGGATCGTCTGATCTGCGGCGATGTCGGATATGGAAAAACGGAAGTCGCCATTCGTGCCGCCTTCAAAGCCATTGACGCCGGGAAACAGGTTGCCGTCCTCGTGCCGACAACGGTGCTGGCAGAACAGCATACCCGGACTTTCAGCGAGCGAATGGCCGACTATCCGATTACCATTGAAGGACTCTCCCGCTTTAAAACAAAAAAAGAGCAGCGGGCGATTCTGGAAGGCATGGCGACTGGCAGCGTTGATCTGGTGATCGGCACACACCGTCTGATTCAGAAGGATATCAAGTTTAAAGATCTGGGGCTGTTGATCATCGATGAAGAACAGCGCTTTGGTGTGGAAGCCAAAGAGATGCTGAAACGTTTAAGGTTACAGATCGATGTGCTGACCTTAAGTGCCACTCCCGTTCCGCGAACACTGCATATGTCTCTGCTGGGAATCCGTGATATTTCCAATCTGACCACAGCGCCCCGTGATCGTGTTCCCATTGAGACGAGGATCACCCGTTTCGATCCGGAGTTGATTCGCCATGCGATGGTCAGGGAACTGAACCGTAATGGGCAGGTTTATTTCGTGCATAATCGTGTTCATGATCTGCAGAAATACGCCGATCGAATCCAGCAGATTGTCCCGGAAGCCAGTATCGGGATCGGCCATGGACAGATGAAAGAGGCAGAGCTGGAAGAAGCGATGCTGAACTTTGTGTCCGGCAAGGTGGATATCTTTGTCTGCACGACGATTATTGAAAGCGGGCTGGATATTCCCAATGCCAATACCATTTTTATCCATGATGCGGGAAATCATGGATTGTCTGACCTGCATCAGTTGCGGGGACGCGTAGGACGATCACATCATCGGGCCTACTGCTATCTGCTGTTGCGCGACGGACAGATTCTGACTCCGATTGCTGCCAAGCGACTGAAGGCCATTGAAGAGTACAGCGAACTGGGGGCCGGATTCAAAATTGCCATGCGCGATCTGGAAATCCGTGGTGCCGGTAATATCCTGGGAACCGAACAGAGTGGTCATATCGCAGCCGTTGGTTACGAACTCTATTGTCAGTTACTGGAAAACGCCTGCCGGAAACTGAAAAATGAACCGATTCGTGAACATCACCACGTGGCGATTGATCTGCCTTGCGCTGCGTATCTGCCTTCCGATTACGTTCCTCCCGGGCGTATTAAAATCGAGCTTTATCGAAAACTCTCGGCAGTGCGCACGCTCGATGAGTTGAATGCTCTGGAAGAAGAAATGGAAGACCGCTTTGGTTCCATCCCCCATCCTGCGAGACAATTATTGATTTTGAAAGAATTACAAATCCTGTCTCAACGCTGGCAGGTTGACAGTATTCGCCTGGAAAATAACTTCGCTGTACTAGGCTATCGGGACAAAAATCACATACTGGCACTGTCAAAAAGCAATCAAGGCCGGATTCCCGTCCGGATTGTGGATCAGAAATCAGCCTACATTCCATTGCCGAATTCTACTGAGAATGTTGAAGCAGTGATGCAGGAGCTTAAAACGGTATTGCAACAATCTTTTGATCCTGCCTATAATCCCGCAGCATCGCCCTGACAGGCTCAACAGATGAACTCCCCAAAACGTTCATTGGTTGAGACAAGAGTGATGTAAATCCTGATTCAGTCTGTCTCCCTTCCTTACACCTCCCTTGTAATTCGGGCTGAATTCAAAACTAAATACTGATTGTCTCTCAAATTCCCGGTAAATAATTCGTTCATTATGCAGGATGCATCTTGATGCGCTACGCGCAAATATATTTATGGATGATTGCTGTTCTCAGCATTTCAGGGTGTGAAACGACTCCTAAAGTCGACAACCCGGTGCTGGGGCCACCCCCTCCACGTCTTGAGTCTGCGCTGAAACAGCAGAAGCTGGAACACACGCAGATGGCCAGTCGGTCGGATGAGAGAAAAAATCTTCTGGAAGGGGACTTTCAGGAATCTGAGAACCCGTTCGAAACACCGGTGATCACTGTCGCATCATCTTCTGATACTTCCATAACCAAAGCCGTTGATGATTCCGTTGAGGAATTAAAAGACAGCACTGTGGTCGCTATGGTCAACGGGACACCACTTTTTGTCTCGGATATTCTTGGTGTCTATGAATTTCAGTTGAAGCAGGCTGAACAGAGAATGGAGCCTGAAGAATATCAGAAACTACGAACTGCTCTGGTGAAACGTGACCTGAAAAGCCACATTGACCGGCAGTTGCTGATTCATGAGATGAAAACCACTCTCAAAAAAGAACAGCTGGAGATGCTCCAGGAACATCTGGACAAAGCGTTTGAAGAAGAGCGAGTTCCCGAACTGCAAAAAAGTGTGGGTGCCGGCTCTCCTCAGGAACTCGAAGAAAAACTGAACCAGCAGGGCCGTTCGCTGTATTATGAGAAAGAACTGTTCACAAAGCAGCAGTCTGCTCTTCAGTTCATGGCCGTCAAAGCGAAAGCGAAAAATGATTTCAGCCGTGAAGAAGTTCTGGCGCGTTATAAATCCAATATTCAGGATTATGCCTACCCTGCGAAAGCACGCTGGCAGCGAATTCGGATCAGCTATGCAAAGCATGGCGGTAAAGACAAAGCCGTTGGTGTGCTTGATGAAGTGATTCATAAACTGCAGGCTGGAGAAGATTTTGGTGCGTTGGCCGAAAAGTATTCAGATGGGCCACGGGCTGAAAAGAAAGGACAATGGGGCTGGACCGGTCGAGGCAGCCTGGCTGAATCAGACGTTGAAGAAGCGCTGTTTCAGTTACCCATTGGACAGACCAGCCAGGTCTTCGAAACCGATAATTCGTTTCAGATCGTAAAAGTTTTAGATCGGAAAGAGGCAGGGCACACACCATTTGCTGATGTGCAGGAGAAACTGGAGCAATCCATGATTAATGATTCCCGTATGAAAGCAACCAGAGAAACCCTCGACAAGCTCTACAAAAAAGCAATCATCGAATCGATGTTTGAATACGAAACTCCAGATGAAAATATTACAAATTAAGCGGCCCTGTGAAGGCCGATCATGAAGCTCAGGTTAAGATTTGCTTCATGAAATACAGAGTGAAAAAGTATTTTGAAAACCATGCAAATTAAATTGAAATATTTGTCAAAATCATATTGACCTGAATTCGGCAAATCGATTATTACCCGCACACACTTCTCTCTACTCTCAAAAAATCAAATCACACTATCATTTCTCTGACAATCGTTTGTTAAATTTTGCCTGATGGCAAACATTCAATAGCGTTTCGTTTTTCTGGAATCCTGGTTGGTCCTGCAAAACTCGTATGGCACTAAATTCAGAATTCGGACTAAAATCCTACCCATAATAGATAGCGAGTTGGAAGTCATGATGACTCCTCAAAAAAAACATAATCACAGTTGGTGTTCTGGCTTGAAGGAGGGACCTACATTGGGCAAGGCATTTGGAGTACTGGCCTGTACGACGTTGATCGCAGCGTCGATGTGGCTGGCCAATCTCGGCAACACGACCAGGAAGGTCGCTGCTGATGTCGAGAATAACGGTCAGTCTGTTTCTGGGCGTCAATTACGCTCAGCTCGTTACTACCTGAGTCTCGGGACTCAGTATTATGAACGAGGACAATACGCCGAAGCGGTAGAGGTGCTCGAAAAAGCCTCTGTCTCTCCGGGACGGCTGTCTTCCGCCGAGTTCCGCAAAATGAACGAGTACCTGGGCAGGGCTCGGACAAGAGCGGCAGCTCCCCGGAATAAACAGATTGTCCGAGCACAGTCTCCTGCAACCGACACCGAATTCGCGACAAGCTTTTCGAGTCCTTCCGGAAAATCTCCAGAAGAACAGAAGCAACTGGCACGACAGTTACTTCAGTCCGCTCGTGAAGACATTAAGCTGAATGAACTGGCCAAAGCCCGTCAGAAGGCAGGCCAGGCCGCAGCCATGCGACTGGAATACGGTCCGTTTGAAGAACGTCCCGAACAGGTTCTCGCAGCCATCGCTCGCGCGGAACAACGCATGCAGAAAAATGCTCCTGTTCAACAGGCGGGAGGATTTAATACTCAGAACGCACAGATCGTTCAGGTCGCCGGTATCGAAGAACCAGCGGGAAGCAATCCCTTCTCACCTTCCGCTGCAAATCCTTTTGATGGCAGCCAGGACAGAAAACTGACTGAAAAAGAGCAGGCTTCCGTACTCCTTAAGCAGGCTCGCCAGTCATTGAATGCCGGTAACTATGATGATGCCCGCACACTCGCTTTGCAGGCTCAGGATTATGATGTTGCCTATAAACTGTTCGAAGAACGCCCACAACATATCCTGGCAGAAATCGAACGTAAGACCGGCACCAAAATCTTCGCAGGTAAATCAGAGCCGGCACAACAGATGGCACAGTCACCTGCTGCTTCCTCTGAAAAAGAACAGGCTGCACGACTGCTGAAACAGGCTCGCGCAGAACTGCAGACGGGTCAACTGGATTCCGCACGGGCTCTGGCACAACAGGCCAGCCAGCTGGATGTTGCCTATCGACTGTTTGATGATCGCCCGGAACTGGTACTCGACGAAATTAAACGAGCACAGTCTGGTGCAGGTTCACTTGCTGCTGCAGGAAATTCGGGTTCTACCCAGATGACTGCGGCTGAGGGAGCTACCAAAGAACAGGCTACTGAATTATTGCGACAGGCTCGCCTGGATATTAAGAAACGAGATTTTGCAGGAGCTCGTCAGAAAGTTCAACAGGTTCAGGGAATGAAAGTTTCCTACGATCTGTTTGACGACCGCCCTGAACTGGTGCTCGCAGCCATCGATCGTATCTCCGACGAAGCTGCTACAATTTCCGGCATCAAAGGTCTGCAGCAAAATCAAGATGCGATTCGTCCTCGAATCAACCGTCTGATGGAACAGGCACAGGTTGCTCTGCAACAGGGTAATAAAGATGAAGCGTTGATGCTGGCATCCTCTGCTCAGAAACTGGCAGAGACATTGAATATTGAATTTGCTTCCAACGGCGAATCTCCTTCTGCTTTCATCAAGCGAGTCGGAACCAGCACGGAAAACAAGTTCAATCCAGGCAATTCCGCCAGTGAAATGAACAATCCTGAGTATGCTCGCAAGCTGGTCGCTGCAGCACGAAACGATTTAGCTCAAGGGCGAATCGAAGATGCTCGACAGAAAGCCGAAGCAGCTCAACAGGTAGATACTGCTTACAGTCTGTTCGAAGATCGTCCCGAACAGGTTCTGGCTGATATCCGTAATATGGCCGGACAACCGGGCGGACTCTCACAGGAACAGCTGTATGCAGCAGAAAATGAACGTAAAAAACAGATCTCATCGAAACTGGTTGCCCAGGCAAGAACTGATCTGAAAGCCGGTCGTCTCGACTCTGCACGGGTGAATGCCCAGGATGCTTTGAGAGTTGGCGTCGAATTCAAACCCGGTGAAGACAGTCCACAGGCAATTCTGCGAGACCTCGAATCACGTACGGCTGCACAACAGGGACAGGTTGCCCAGATGAAGAAGAATGAAGCCAGCGAAATCGCTGTGATTCATCCTGGTGCCTCTGCTCTGGAACTGTATAACCTTGGTATGCAACGTCTGGCTGAAGGTAATCGGGAAGCCGCTTACCAGTCCTTCCTGGCCGCATATCAGTCAGGTGAAAAACTGGACAATCATCGTGCACAACAGCTGCAGGATGCCGTTCGCGAACTGGCACCTTCACGGGCAGACAAGATCCGCCTGGTGAAGAACCAGACCTCTGCCGACGGACCTGTTGATGCTGCTGGTGAACCAAGTACGATTGACCTGGTTCAGCAGAAACAGGCCATCGAGTTCAGCCGCCTGCGATCTGATGTGCTGAATGCCATCTTCAAAGCAGAAAGAATGCGTGAATCGGCTCCGACCGACGCGTTGAGTATTATCGATCAGACCATGGCGAAAGTCGAAAGCTCCAGCCTGGATAAGAAATCAACTGCGACTCTGATCGGATCACTGCAGCGGACCCGCGAGTCCATTGACTCCTTCCGTAAGCAGGTCGCTCCTCTGGAAGAGCTGAAAAAGCAGAACCAGGAAGTCGAAGAGTATATTGATGCTCGCATCAAGAATAAAATTCGGGTCGAACAGGAACTGGCCGATCTGGTAGAGAAATTTAATGAACTGGTCGATCAGCGACGCTATGCGGAAGCAGAAGTGATTGCGAAACAGGCCAAAGACCTTGATCCACAAAACCCTGTGACCGTCACCATGGAATGGAAAGCCAAGTTCCTGAGACGGGATGCATCCAACAATGCGATGCGTGATCGTAAAGAACAGAATGTCTGGAATCAGTTGAACGATGTGGAAGAATCTCTGGCAGATGCCTACACACCGGATATCAAGTTTGGTCACGATGCCAAAGAGTGGGCTGAATTGTCTAGAAAACGTGAAAAATACCATGCTAAAAATCATAACCAGAAAACAGAGAAGGAACTGCAGATCGAAGAGAGCCTGGATCGTCCGGTCAACCTGCTGTTCGAAGATGAACCTCTGACAAACGTGATGAACAAAATTCAGGCTCTGACCGGGATCAACATCTTCCTGGACAGTCTGGGACTTGAAGAAGAAGGGGTCACACCGAGTGCTCCCGTCACAATCAACGTCAATGGAATCAAGCTGCGAAGTGCCTTGAATCTGTTGCTCGAACCTCTGAATCTGTCTTACACAATTGATAACGAAGTATTGAAGATCACCAGCCGCATCCGTCAGCAGGGAACTCTGACTACACAGACCTACCCTGTTGCTGACCTGGTTGTACCGATCCCGAACTTTGCCGCTAACGGTAGCATGGCCGCTAATCCCTACAGTCAGATGGGAGCGATCAGCTATGGTTCTGGATTTGGTGGTAACCAGGGTACACCTGGAAACTTCCAGGTAGCTGATCCTGTGATGGGTGGTGTACCGGGCTCCAATCCCTGGAACAACAACGGAGCGACAGCTCAGGTTGCCGGTGGTGGATCCAATATCGACTTTGATTCACTGACCGAATTGATTGTCTCAACCGTCGAACCCGATTCCTGGGAAGAGATCGGTGGGGCAGGCAGCGTGCGTCCTTTTGAAACCACTTTGAGTCTGGTCATTCGTCAGACACAGAAAGTGCATGATGAAATTGCCAACCTGCTGGAGCAGCTGCGAAGACTGCAGGACCTGCAGGTTACCATCGAAGTTCGCTTCGTGACTGTATCAGACCGGTTCTTCGAACGAATTGGTGTCGACTTTGACTTCAACGTTCAGGATACCGTTGGTAACCCGACTGTTGATAACAGCGGGAACCCCGTACCAGGCTTCGGTCAGGTCAACCTGTTAAACAGTACGAACCAGAATGGTGGTGGTCAGAATACTGGCGGCCAGCAGGGTCAGCAGGGGCAGAATACCACGAACGGTCAGACAGGCGGACAAGGTGTCGCTCCCTTCAGTGACCCACCAACGCGAACACTGCTCAACTATGATACCTGGCCTAAGAAAGGTACTGTTGTCGGGATGGCTTCTCCTGAGTCATTCACTCCCGACCTGGACGTGCAGTTCCGTCAGGGATCATTTGAAATCGGTGTACCTGAATTCGGTAGCTTCAACGCCAACGCCGGTGTGAATGTGGGTCTGGCGATTCTGAGTGACATCGAAGCCTTCTTCTTCATCAACGCCGCTCAGGCAGATGAACGGTCGAACCTGATGTTTGCTCCGAAAGTAACACTCTTCAACGGTCAGGTTGCCTTTGTGACCAGTAACGTATCGCGACCATTCGTGATCAGTCTGGTGCCAACCGTAGGTAACTTTGCAGTCGGCTTTACACCTGTCATCGCGAACATTCCTGAAGGGGTCTCCTTAACAGTCTCGGCTGTGATCTCTGCAGACCGTCGCTATGTACGACTCTCCGTCAATCCTAACTTCACCAACGTCACCGACGTCTTTACCTTCTCCTTCCAGGGTGGTACAGGCGGTGTCGGCCAGCAGGGCCAGCAGGGTCAGCAAGGCCAACAGGGCGGTCAGCTGGGTCAGCAGGGTGGTGGTAACTTCGGTAACGGAGTGGGAACCGGGGTTGGTGGTATCGGTGGTGCCGGAGGGACCGGACAAACAGGTGGCCAGCAGGGCCAGGTTGGCCAGCAGGGTCAACAGGGCCAGCAAGGTCAGCAGGGTGGCGGTCTGGGAACCACAACCATTCAGCAGCCTGTTGTTGAGCAGGTGACTGTGACAACCACAGTCAGTGTGCCCGACGGTGGTACTGTTCTCCTGGGTGGTGTGAAACGACTCCGTGAAGGTCGTAGCATGGCCGGTGTTCCAATTCTGAATAAACTGCCTTATGTCAGCCGTCTGTTCAAGAATACCGGTGTGGGACGTGAAACTGAAAGCCTGATGATGATGGTCACTCCCCGTATCATCATCCAGGAAGAAGAAGAGGAGGCTCTCCTCGGATACTAAGGAAAACGGAGTTGTCCACTCGTGGGCAACTCCCCGAAGTTGCAGATCGCGGGATCTGCAGAGGGGCTGATCGTCAGCAGCCCCGGGCTCTGGCCGTCGCGAATTCTCCCCCCCTGATTCGCGGCGGCTTTTTTGTTTTAACGATTCACCAGATATACGTTTCTGTACAGACAGGGCTGCTGAATCGATCTTGTGATAAAAACCGGATTTCAACTAAACTTTCGCCGATATAAATTTTCATTGAGCGTCTTTGAAAGGAATGAAAAGCGTGATATCAAGAAAGAACTTTCTGATTGTTGCAGTCGCTTTGTGTGCTTCTCTCTGGGCGGGAAATCAAGCTTCACTCCAGGCTCAGGCACCTGAAAACTACCGTGTCAAAATGGAGACCACACAAGGCACATTTCATATTGATGTAACACGCAGCTGGAGTCCGCACGGGGCAGATCAGTTTTACAGACTGGTTCAATCCGGGTTTTACAATGACTGTGCTTTTTTTCGAGTTATAGATGGCTTTATGGCGCAGTTTGGTATCAACGGTGATCCGGAAGTTCAGAAACAGTGGCGGGATCGGAGGATTCAGGACGACCCGGTGGGAAAACCTAATCTCAAAGGTTACGTCTCGTTTGCCAAGACCAGCGAACGCGATTCAAGAACAACTCAAGTTTTTATTAACTATGGTGATAATCGCAGGCTCGATAGATATGGATTCGCGCCTTTCGGATTCGTATCACAAGCAGATATGAAAATTGTGGAGGCACTGTACTCCGGATATGGTGATGGCTCTCCTACGGGTCGTGGACCAACTCAGTCAAGAATTCAATACGAAGGCAACCACTATCTGAAACGGGAGTTTCCCCGGCTGGATTACATTACCAGAGCAACGATCGTCGTGAGATAACGTTCCTGTTGACCTGTGTAGCAGACGATACCTGACACATGATTGAACGAATGCTGTTTCGATACCACTCAATCATTGAGATGTGGTTGAATAAAGAGCGCCTTTTTTTCCCCAGGCAAAGTAAAGTCAAAGCCACAGTTTTGAAAAAAGACGTCTGAGGATGTTACCACCATCACTTCCAGAATATTTCTTTGACGGGCCCGGTCGACACAGGCCGAAACCAGTTTTTTACCGACACCAATACCCTGCCGATGATCGGCGACGACCAGGCTGCGAATTTCAGCCAGTTTTCTGGAGTAGATCTCCAGTGAAGCGAAGCCGACAATTTCCTCGTTTTCTTCAACCTGTTCAACCGCGACAAACCCGGTTTCCACTAATACATCGAGTTCTTCCGACGTGCGAGGTAAGATTTTTTCCTGCTCCACAAAAGGGACAATAAATTCAGCCAGCTTGCTGATATCCTCATGTTTTGTAGTACGGATGTGAATATTCTCAATCATTTAAGAAGAACTTTGTTATATGAAAAAAAGTTGATTTGTTCACACTCATTGTGAAGTGCGAACATCGAATTTCATCAAATCAGGAGCTCTGACTCTTTTTCTGAAGTCGGGAAAAGGCAGACTCTCTGGTGGTGCAACTCGAAGGCCTATTAGTTATGGTATCGCTAATGACCATTACTGATGTCACGGCCGCAGTATAATTGATTGCCGGTAGATAAGGTAATGAGTCTATGAAAAAATCTCAGTTTTTAGTTTTATGTGGCTTAATCTGTCTGACTTTTACTGGTTGCAAAGGCTACTTTCAACCAAAAGAGGAATCAGGTTCGGTGTCGGTCAGTTCCGATTCCCGGCCACAGAGAAGTACCAGATCAGAAGAAATGGAAGTTTACGTGAGTGACGAAACAACGCCAGGTTACTTAACCACAGCGAGCGGATTGAAGTACCGGATTGTCCGTGAAGGTAGCGATGTTAAACCGGGACCAACTGATCATGTGACCGTTCATTACCGTGGCACACTGGAAGACGGCACTGAATTTGACAGCTCCTACAGTCGTGGAAAGACCATCTCGTTTCCATTGAATGGTGTCATCAGAGGCTGGACCGAAGGTCTGCAGTTGATCGGTGAAGGGGGAGAAATCGAACTGATTATTCCTTCCGAACTGGGATACGGTGCCCAGGGCTCACCTCCAGTCATTCCAGGCGGAGCGACGTTACACTTCCGCGTTGAACTGTTTAAAGTAAATTAGTCTGTGCCCGGATATGCTGCTGCGTTTCAGAGACTATCCGGGCCGAGTTGGAAAGAATGAGACGCGCTGGTGATATGAGATACGTTGCAGTTGATGACGCGCAACATCGGCTGTTCTTTTTGTTATCTATCGAATCAATTCAGGAGAGAAACAGTGACCCACTGTTGGCATGATGTGACACCGGGGCAAAACCTGCCTCGCGATTTCACCGCCGTGATTGAAATTCCGACCTTTTCCAAAGTGAAGTATGAGTTGGATAAAACTACGGGACTGCTCAGGCTGGACCGCATGCTTTATTCTGCAGTCCATTACCCCGCCAACTATGGGTTTATTCCCCAGACACTGGCTGAAGATGATGACCCGCTGGATGTACTGGTGCTCTGTCAGGAACCTGTGGACCCCCTGACAATTCTGGATGCCCGGGCTATTGGCGTGATGACCATGATCGACAGCGGTAAGCCTGACCACAAGATTCTGGCTGTCGCTGTGAACGATCCGGAATATAACCCGTTTACAGAAGCTTCAGAACTGCCCCCCCACCGGCTGGCAATGCTGAGGCGGTTTTTCCAGGATTATAAAATGCTGGAAGGAAAAACGGTCGAGGTTGAAGAGTTCCAGTCTGCTTCCGCTGCATTTCCTATCATTGAAGATTCTCTGCAGCGTTACAGCAGTCAGCGACGTCGCGGCTTTCTATAAGAAACCAACATGTGCGTCAGCATTCAAATGAAAAAGCAGCTGTTCCAATAATCAGGAACAGCTGCTTTTTTCGATTCAGAATATCCGAACGATTAAATCGGGTTATCCGCATGAATCTGGATCGTCGGAATGCGAACACGATGCAGGGCAGCTCGAATTTGTTCCTGAATCGCCGGCGTCAGCTGCTTCAGTTCAGTTGTGAAAACCTGATTGCCCAGAATCTGGTTGACATTTAAAGCCGGGCGATTTCCCAGGTGGTGATCGAGTTCGACCATGCGGACCGATCTGTCTTTTGTGGTTCGACTGAGAAAGACACGGGTAAAACGATTCTTGCCTTGCATATATGGTTTGACCTGCAGCCGAAAACTGGCTTTCCCCTGCAGCGCCAGTTTGAGTTCCTGCAGTCGCTCATTAATCATCATCTGCACATGACTGGGCATATCGATAATCTGATCGGAAATCTCTTCGATACTGCCTTTGAACTCCAGTGTCTGCAGTGTTTCACTTTCGTCTTGATAGCTGACTTTGACCGAGTACCCGTCATTGATACTGCCCACCAGCAAAATACAGAGGTTCTGTATTGTCGACATGGGAACATGGTGGAACCCGAGTGGCGATTTGCTACTATTCGGATTCTTTTCACCGGAGCGGGCAGCGACCGGTCCATCCTGTTTAGGACGTGTTTTGGGAACCGAGTCTTCCAGCACATCTGGATTCTTAGGTGAGATGTCATGTCCCACCGGTTTCACGGTGAATTTATAATTTCGATACAGTTTCTGGGTTAAAGTGACCTCGATTGTCTGCTGTTTAGATGCACGGATCACACCTAATTTCACTGTGCTTCCTTTTTCGGAATCCAGCACATATTTGCGAAGTGTGTCAGAAGAGGTGATTGCCTGATCGTTAAATGTCGTCAGAACATCATACATTTGCAGGCCAGCCTGCTTGGCAGGAGAGTCAGGCAGAACCAGTTTGACACTGACTCCCTGTCCTTCTTTCATCATGGCGTTCAACTGAGCAGCGAGGGCGGCTTGAACCGGTTCTGTCACGATGCCTACGAAGTTTCGCAGGTGGGTTTCACCTGTCGGGCTGCTGGTAACCTGAAACCGGGCTTTTGCTTGGCCGGTTTCAGCAGCTGCTTTGGCTGCAGCAGGCATCGCCTGTTTTGAAAGACTGGAATTGTTTTGTTTGACATTTGCCTGGTCTGGTTTTTCCGCCGATACCGGCTGGTCATCTGCGAACGCTGTTTGACCGGCCAGCAGTGAAAAAATGAGACCGCTCGTTAAGAACCGTCGACACTGTTTCATTGTACTGCCTTGAATTGATTCGAGAAAGACCGCTCCCTCATCTGGTTACGTAATCGCATCCGTTCAGGATTGATCCTTCAAGTGGCCCGTATTAAAAATTCCTACTTACCCGCATTTCATAACATTGATTTCGCAGTAATCGTTGATTACTGACCGTTCCCATCGCTCTCGTCTCCAATCAGAGACAGACCGGCTTTGTTTACCGGAACGAAATCAATGGTTAACTCCGGCATGGACATTTTGACGTTCGAACCCGTTCTGGGATTCTCAACCGTAATGTTCGTCCATGAGAGTTCTGTTCGCTGTTCAACAGGTCCCAGTTCTGTATTGTAAAGTGTAATATCAATCGATTCCTGAACGTTCTTATCAACCTTGGGAGTCATTTCCATCGGGCTGTTGCCATGATCAACGACCACCAGAGTGTTGGGTTCCAGTTCTTCGAAATCGTCAGTCTTCTCAGTGACTTTTGGAGTATTGTCTGTTTCAGGTTGAACCGGTGCGACGCGATCGACGACTACAGGATTGGGTTCAGGTAAAAACTGAATCAATCCAATTCCCAGCGCCACACAGGCACAGAGAGCAGAAGTCAACAGGCCCAGTTTAAATGCCCGATGACGTCGAGACGTGAACGGGTCAACGTTTGCGTTTCCCACCGTTTGTGTCTGTGTCTGCCGAAATCGTTTTTCGAACTCTTCATCGGAGACATCAGCAAGTTCCTGAAGTTCTGGAGGCATCTCCTGCCGAAAATATTCGCGCAGGACACTTTCCAGCTCATCATCATTCCCGAGCATTCCTGAAGTGTCATACGGTTTCATGATCTATCCCCACTTTTTCCAACTCTTCACACAGCCGCTTTCTCGATCGAGAAAGCCTCATATCAATAGCTGACGTCGAAGTATTGAGCGCTATCGACATTCGTTTTGACGACCATCCTAGTGCGTAACGAAGTACGAGTACCTCACGGTCCTCGGCTCGAAGTTGTTGAAGTGCTTGCCGGATTCGGCTGTTTCTCTCTTCATTTTCCAGATCCTCCGATGGATCTGAAGTTTTACCTACAATGCTGTCTAAATAGTCTGCAGGCCTCGCTGCATGATTCTGCCGACGGGCATAGTCGCGCAGCCAGTTTTGAGCAACAGTCAAAACCCAGGCCCGGATATTTCGAATTGACTCTATTTCTTGTGATTGTAAACGTACGAACGCTTCCTGGAGCGCGTCATAGGCACGATCCGAATCGGAGCATTGTGCATATAATAATGCCCAAATTTCTCGACCTTCTCGTAAATATACCGCCTCAATTTCTGCCGACCACCGATTGGCCTGCTTGTCAGGCATGCAAATTCCAATACGTTAGAAGAGGGAAAATCTAAGTTCATGGGAGAGTGCCTGGCTGCAAAATTCGTCTTTGCCAGCCTTAGCAACACTCTGCTAACTCACATGCACTAGAATAGACGGTATCCAGATCAGAATCTAACCTCCATTCAGCATATTTCGGGTTTCGGAACAGATTCTAACCTGCCTTGCCCCCACTGTTTAACATTTCTGAAATCGACCGGAAAAGGTGGTCTGTTTGTATCTTGTTTGTAAATAATCACTTAGGGTGACATGTCCCCCTGGTAAGATTCCAGGGGGACGGTTGTCGGGAATCTCACCGAACTTCGGAAAAAGCGGGTGAGAAACAGCGAATGTCAGTTGGTATCCAATAGATTACACCAGCCAATCCTGATGCGTTTAGACTGTGTCCCGTTTTACGGTAGCGTCTCCACGTCCATTGGGACCGAGTCTATTAGATTGAAAGACGCTATTGTTAAATGCGATGCGTTTAGAACTACTGAATCGCCGAATAAGGGAGCGGTTCCAGATAGACATTGGTGATCTTCGAGACCGTTCCTTTGTATTTGTCCATGTTCTTCATTTTCTCCCATTTCGGATGAGAGCGAAATCCATCCCAGTGTTCATCATGTGCAGCCCGATTGGGAGCAGACAGCATGTACGTCAGGTTGGGAACATCGCCGCCGATCAGCATTTCACCAAAGAAGACAGGTCCCAGTTTTACGTCTTCCATGATTTCAATCTCACCGGAATTGAACATGTCCACTTTGAGTTTCGCCAGCTTTTCGTTGTGGCTCTCATAGGTTCGCAGTTCAAACAGATTCGGTCCCTTCCCTTCCGGTCCTTTCAATTGCGGCATCCCTTTGAAGGCTTTCATCAGTCGGCTCTCAATCCGTGTGAAGGCGGGAGACTCTTTGGGGAAAGAAAAATATTCAGCAGCAGCCTGATGATATTTTTCGTCAGTTTCCAGCACATCATTCAGCGACGCAAACTGCTCGAGCGAATTAAAGGGAATCAATACGTACAGGGAGTGTTCATCTTTGGCATCGATCTGCTTGAACACGCCGACCTGGGTAATTCCAATTCGTTTTAACGCCGGCAGCAACGCCTGCTCCAGATAGTTACCGACAATTGCCTGCTTCTCTGCCGAAGGGGTACGGTAAATTCGCAGTTCGTAAAACTGCTGTTTCGCTTTCGAGTCTGCGGAGTGTACATTCTGCGTGACACCCAGCGCGACGGCGGCACCTACGGTGCCCGCCAGAAACTGTCGTCGGTCGGTTTTATTCTGATTCATGATAATCCTCATTAATTGCAGGAAACTGATACAAACTTGAATTCGTGATCACAGACGCCCGTCCGTTTCACTTTTTGACGGGGGCCAGAATACGTGATGCGTTTTGCGGGCTGTGATGAATTTTGTTTTTCGCCACGACCACTTTCTCAGGAAATTCAATCGTGATCGGCTCGCCCGTATTCGGGTTTGGTTCATAGAAGGGGGCACCCGTCGAAGCTACCGTGACGCGAATGCGATGCCCTTTGTTGAACACCTGACTCAGCCAGCCGATATTGAAGGGGACTTTGTAAACTTCGCCCGGTTCCATAAAGACCTGTTGCTCGTATCCATCCCGATAGCGGGCGCGGCGGATCATATCGATGATCAGAATCGAACGGCCATCGGGATACACGTCCGTCACGCGGACGATGAAATCGGTATCTTTCGCGGAAGAAGAAACCAGCAGTTCCGCTTTGACATTGCCGGTCCACTCAACCGCTTCGGTCAGCGGGTCGGTGGTGAAGGTGAGTACGTTTTCCTGCTCTTCAACCTTGCGGGCATCACGGGCACCGGGGAAACCGCGGGCTTCAATCTTCGCCGGGTTCAGTGGGTCGGCGATGAGTTGCGTGAATGCGTCTGTCTCACTGGGTTTGGTCGTCGACAGTTTGCCGCCGGGCTGCAGGTAGTAAGGTGTTTCGACTGTCTTAATCGGCCAGTCATCCACGGCCCGCCAGACGTTGCCTGGCGCCCCCGGTTCCCCGACGGCTCCCATTGCGTAATAGCGGACGTTGGGATCTTTCTCGATTCCGTTGTCGACCCCTTTGAGATAATGATCAAACCAGCGGATCATTTCGGTCATCATGTCGAAGTTGGCATTCTCGGGGTATTCCATTTCTCCGACTTTGTTGACCTTGTTGAAGCGACCATGCAGCCAGGGGCCGATATACAGTTTCTGCTGACCGCGTGAATTCGGTCCTCCCTTGTGCTGGCGTCCGATGAAACTCTGCACCGAACCGACACACATAAAGTCGTACCAGCTGCCTACGGTAAAGCAGGGGACATTCATCTTGTCGAAATGCAGGGAAGCGTCTTCTGCTTTCCAGTAGTCATCATAATCCGGATGCGAGAACCATTCTTTCATCAGCGCCATGTTGTGTTCCGGTTCGCGGCAGACCGCGGCCATCCCTATAAAACGATTTGGCTTGGCAGCGCCACCGATGAAATAACCTTCATCGTACAGACTGAGTCCGGTGTCGATCATGAACTGACAGATCAGGTGAGGCGGCTGTGTGATCGCCAGGTAATTCTGAGCATAACCGGCCTGCGAACTGCCGAAGGTTCCGATCTTGCCGGTCGACCAGGGCTGCTTTGCCAGCCATTCGACGACATCGTAGCCATCCCGTTTCTCGCCCCACTGCAGATCGCGATAACCAACCCAGGTTCCTTCCGACAGCTGCGAACCGCGGAAGTTAACGCCACACACGACATAACCGTGTGATGCCATCTCGGCGAAAGAGAGTCGTCCCCCTTTACTCCGCAGGCTGGCATACCGCTGTTCCATCAACACCGGCCAGGGACCTTTTCCGTCGGGAAAATACAGGTAGGCGGACAGTTTCACGCCATCCCGCATGGGGATCATGACATGTTTTTCGGTGACGCCTGCGAAATCGAGCGGTGGTTCGGCGGCGGAAAGGAGGGAAGGGGAAAGAAGCAGTGCGGCCATTAACAGGCAGGCAGAAGCCAGTTTGTGCATGGGTTTTCTCCGGCTGGATAATCTGGGTAGGAACACGTTTCCTTCGATTGTGGCTAACCCCCGCGCAGACAGCAAGGATAAACGCGGTTTGATCTGAAGTCTTGTGCCTGAACCGATTTCAGCGGCTGACAGCATTGACAGCCGCTGTGCGTGGTATCACAAAAACGGGGCAGTCATTACAGGCGTCAAATTTGCCTGAGAAATCGTTTTATCGGGGACGAAAAACGGGCGGAATCCTTTCGTAAACCGAAAAAAGGGGGTATGCTACCGCCAGAGCCCTGTTCAGGATCGTAATTTCCGAAACCGGCTCCCCACGATTCTCGCCCGGCGAACCTCAGCCGCGGCTGACGAATCTATCAGTAAAAAGCTGAACCTCAACGCCGCCGTAGCTCAGTTGGCAGAGCAACGCATTCGTAATGCGTAGGTCAGGAGTTCGACTCTCCTCGGCGGCTTATTTTCTTTTTCCCGTTTGTTGCTGGCAGCCGCTCTCTCAAATCAGCTAAATCGGAACTGCTCGATTACAGAAACTCGGATCTTAAATCTGTTGAGCGTAACTACTGCTGGTGTCACATGTCAGGCACTGGCCACGCAGCAGTTTTCTTTAAGTCATTGGAATGAGCGTACATACATCCATAGTTGCGATAAATTAAATGACAGGGTACCAGAGGTCCTTACCAAAAATATTTTGCCATAGGGTACTTTAAATGAATACAGATTTATTAATTTAAAGTACTATTGGACGCCAAATGATCTTCAAGAATTTCTCATTGCAGAATTCATTCTTCTGGTTCGGGAATATTTACCTCAGGTAAACCAAGTTTAAGGATCTGCTCAAGATTCTTCTTATCCACGAAAAACTCTCCCCCCTCCTGGCGGAGCTGGGAGATCGCAGAAATCAGATTTGCTTGTGCTTCAGCAATTGCAGTAATACGCCGAGTCTCAGCATCCATCCGAACAGCATCAGCTTCCGCCTGCGTTTTAGCCGCTTCGGCAGTTTTCTGGTGTTTCTCAGCGCGTGCTAACGCATCGTGCCGTTTATGTAAGGCAGCCTGATTCGCAGCATCAACAGCTTCTGAGAGTTTGAGTTTTGCCTCTGCCTCTTCCTTATCAGCCTCAGCATTCTTTTTTCGTGTATGAGCTTCAATTGCCTGAAGATTGGCTTCTTTGATACGTTCGATATCTGGTAAGAATCTTGAATCAACAAGCTCCAGCAATACTTCAGCAAGTGAAAGAGTTGCTGCCCAAGTCGAGAGGGCATATTGGCTCGGCGTTTCAATAGAACGGGCAAGCCATTTTCGGATGATCTCACCAAAGCGTTTCAGAGTATCTGTCATTTGGTGACACCCTCCATTGCTTTGATGTTCATGTCATCAGCATTGAACTCCAGACCGAAACCTCCAGCAGCAATATGTAGATCACTGAGGCACTCCAAGACGCTTTGTATCGTCTCTTTTTTGGCATCTCCAGGATCAATATAAAGTTCGATAGCTGGATTTGGCGGGAAAACGGGCATTTCAAAAAGCGAGTCCATAACCTCTTGTGCAAGATCCCGTCCTTTTGATTCCTTTAGCTCGCCTTCCCATTCCGCAATTGTATTGTCATATTTTGCTTTCGCTTCGATATACCAATCTGGTGTCGAACCATGCCAGAGGTCCCCCAGTGGGCCAGCTTCTGATGCGTCGGTGGTTATTGTTTTCAAGTTCGCCAGAAGCTCGAAATCCTTCCTTGATGCGTAAACAGTGTTAGCAATGGACTGATCTTGGGGGGTAGATCTTGCTTTAACAGATGCGACTGCAGCCCTGGCGCAGCGGAAGGCCCCTTCGGCGGATGTGTCAGTTGTGGCAATTACGGCAGCATCAGCTGCCGCTGCTGCTGCCGCTGCATTTGGATGGACATGGGCGGCGGCATTGGACGCCTTGGCGACGGTGGCTGTTCTAGCCGCAGTGGAACGGGCGGTCATCGCAGCCTCGGAAGCTTTATTGTTGGCGGAATAAGTAGAATCTCCATAGACTAGATTTTCACTTAATTTCGAGAGGGTAACTACAGCTTTTCTATATGATGAAATGGGTTTGCCCAGTAATACTAAAAGGGGCTGAACCCTCAACGCACACCGCAGGGCGTACACCCCTAATTCTGTTGCGGGGAGTTCACTCAATTCCTGCTTACTGGGCAACTTTATCTCATCACTCATCACAATCACCTATCCAATCCGAATAATTAATACACGACTGTTGTGGCCAATGCTACCACCCTTGCACAGGCAGTCAATAACATTTCCATAAGCATCAGATCCGCATAATAAAAGCCAGTCTCAACTCCGACCGGCAAGCCCACGCCATAGGTCCTCAGGTGACTATTATCCTTATTTGCCTTTGACGTCAGAAAGTGCTTTGGCAAGATCGCGTAGCTCCTCAATGTACTTGAGGTCGAAATCATTGGTTTTGATATCAGTGAAACTCGACGCTCGGTCAATATTCCAATGTTGAAACACTTCCTTAAGTTCAGCCCACTGCACATCGGCTCCAAAAGCACGTAAATAAAATTCGCCAAATGATATCGCATGATTACGGTCAGAACACTTCAATGCTTCAATCATGAAGCTTCGACCGAGTGTGAATGAGTATTTAGCACATGCGATCAAAAGGCCAATAACCACAAGACTCTTGATAGCAAGCAAGGTGGGTTCAACCCACGATGTACCAGTTGACCCAGAAAAGGTAACAAAACTAGTAATGGAAAAACCGACACCAGCCACTAGTGTAAGGAATCCAATAATATACCAGGCATTCGCTGCAATTCGGTTCGAGCTCTCCCTGGCATTCAGTGCCTTGATTGCATCTTTGATGAAATCGGCTGCATTTGCCTCAATCCGTTCCTTAACTTCATCTTGCTTCTTTTCCTCAGCAGCTTTCCTTCCTTCGAAAGCAGCTAACGCTCGTTCTATTTCGGACACGATGTGCGTAGTGTCACCATCATGAGAATAAATCGCGTTAATGTGATCGAGAATCGGCGGAACTGGAATAGCGCCAATAATTACTGGGATAATGGCCATTTCTCCTGATTCAGCATACGCGAGTGCCGAGCCGATCTCTGAAATAACAAACTTTGAGGATTCGGTATTCTTTGACCAGATTATTACGAAGGCATCTGACTTCTTGAGTGATCTGGCAAGTGATCGACGCCATTCTGACCCAGGAGAAACCGATTCGTAGTCGATTGAGATCGTGTGACCTTGTTCTACCAGAGCGTGGGCCAGCGGAATTGCGAATTCTCTGTCACTGTGATTATAGGAGATGAAGATGGAAGCCATGTGGAATGTCTTTTTCTTAGCCGAAATTGTTGTAAGCTTCGTGGACTTTAATTAAAGACAGCAAAATGAAGTTAATACCTGCATCAGAGGATATGAGTGACTCTCTCACTCTTTTCTAACGAGTTCATCTACCGCTATGCGAATGCCCTTTGCGACATCTGTAAACGCCTCGTCTCTATTTTGCCAACTAGTTATTGGTTCGGCATCCTTTGGTAAAGCCTGCAACTTGCAAAACTGGGATCCTGCCCAATCGCAAGCGCGGAGAATCACAGGTATGACGCGAGCCTCACCCGCATTATGCCTCTCCATTGCTCTTTCAAGTTCAATGTCAGAACAGTAATCAGAGGCTAAAAAGTCCGCACTAATCAACAGTAGGATAACTTGAGCTGAATTGAGATGATCATCAATTTGCCCTTCCCATTCTCTACCAGCGGAAATTCGACGGTCGTGCCAATTGGAAATAACTCCATTTCGCCTTAGTGATGAAAGATGTGTTTGTAGCTGATCACGCAAGAATTCATCTTTATGCGAATAACTATAAAATAACTCAATAGATGTCGTGGGCGTTGAGGTGTTTTTTGACATGTGAATCTCCGGCAAAGTTGGCCAGATAACAGCCTGAAGTTCAATCTGTCTAACCATTCGTTGTATGAGTCGAGAGGGGGCATGACCATCTTCAGTCATTCGCTCATGTACTTTCTTAAGCCGGTTAGCATAATGCTGCCATTTTTCATCACGCTCTGGATCTTCACGATATTCACTATGTACTGCTGCAAAAGAGAAAAGACCGTCGTACTGTTTCCACAATGGTGTTGGGTCGAGTTTTAATCTGGAATCACAGAGGATAGAGAGAGTTTCAGTATGGTCGTGCAAAGCACGATGTAACCTGCGATCAGGGTCATCCTTGAACTGAACGTAGTACATGAAATCACCGGAGTGCGTGGACCATGACTTGACAGCTCGAATAGCAGCCCCTGAGTCACCACCAAGTTTGTTTAAAAGCGATGAAGTAGGTGTGTACGATTTAGGCTCATAATCAGGGTCTACATAAGTTACGGATCCACGGGCCTTAGAGAATGGAGCGGCTTCTTCGAGAAGTTTCATCATCACACAGTAGAGTGGCAGTGTCTTAAAATCGCCGAACTGAAAGACGTACTCACCTTCATCAGTCATAATATGCAACTCTTATGGCTAGATAATTTTCCACAAAAATGCCACTGTTTGAATAGTGATCGGTACAGATCAAAACATGGCATCAGATAGGCTCTAGATAATTGATTATAGCCATGACAATCGACGTGAACAATAGATCAAGCCACAATAGCTAACTAGTGAGATAAACAATTGCAAGTGTCACCGAGAACGTCACCAAAAACCGCAGCCAACACTCAGAATAGAACCAACCGACAAATGAAGAGGAATCATACCGATAGACCCAAACACTGCATGCGTAGCGTTTGGATCTATTATAGTAAATTATGCTATTCCTCTTGCTCCATTCATAATGCGTAGGTCAGGAGTTCGACTCTCCTCGGCGGCTCTTTTTCTTTTTCCCGAAGTATGCTGACTGCTGTGCTTATCACGTCAGCCAGGGGAGCAGGGCCTGGGCGAAGGAGAGGACGAGGAAGAAGCCGCACATGTCGGTGAGGGTGGTCAGGATCGGGCCGGAGGCGAGGGCGGGGTCCATTTTGAATCCCTTCAGTAACAGCGGGATCAAGGCACCCAGGCAGACCGCCATCAGTGTGTTGAGGCCGAGTGCGCCGCCGATCACCAGGCCGAGATAGGGATTGCCTTTCCAGATGTAGGCGACGGTTCCCAGTAGAATTCCCAGCGCGAGTCCGTTGACCATCCCCAAGGCGAATTCCTTGCGGAAGACGTGTAACCAGTCGCTGGGCCGGATGACGCCGAGCACCAGTTCCCGCGTGCTGACTGCGATGGCCTGATTGCCGCTGCAGCCACTCATGTCGGATACGATGGGCAGAAAGACTGCCAGCGCGATCACGCTCTCCAGCGTCTCTTCGTACATGGCGATGATACTGGCGGCGACAATATTCAATAGAATATTGATACTGAGCCACGACAGACGCCGCGCGCTGCGGGTTTTGAGAGGCAGGCTGCGCAGTTCTTCCCCGCCCATAATCCCCGCGAATCGCAGGAAGGTTTTACCGGCGAGTTCTTCACTGGCCGCTTCGACATCTTCCCGCCGGACCACGCCGACCAGCACGTTGTTCTCGTCAACGACGGGCAGACCAAACAAGGGGTGTGCATCGAAGAAGTGCAGCAGTTCCTGGAGCGGGGTCATGTCCGAAAAGCTGTGCGGGTTGGCGATCATCATGCGGGAAAGCTTGCGGCCGGGAGGGGCCATCAGCAGATCGCGGAGTCGCAGCACTCCCACGAGTTGCAGGTCGGCATTGATGACGTAGATATACTGCACGTTGTATTCAGCATACTGTTCTGCATTTTTGCGGAGATCGGAAACCACGTCGTCCACCGTCTCTGTCTCCTGGAAGGAGAGCAGTTCGGTGATCATCAGACCGCCGGCACAGAGACGATTGTATTTGGCCAGGAAACGGACATTCTCGGCTTCTTTTGGATCCATCTCTTCCAGGATGGCTTCGGACTGGGCTTCCGTCAGCTGATCCAGCAGGTCGACCTGCTCGTCACTGTTCATCTCGTCGAAGATGTGGGCCGCCTGCTCGGGGGGCAAGCTGGAGAGCAACTGACCCGCCTGCAGCTCCGGGAGTGATTCCATCAGCCACGCGGCGTTTTCGTCATCCAGCAGGGCGATGAACTCATGCTGTTCCGCTTCCGACAACTGCGCCATGATGCGCGCGTCTTCGCCGGGGGGAAGTTCCTTCAGAAACTTATGCGCGGCATCGGGGTCACCGGCGGCGACGATCTGTTCCAGCTGATCCCAGGCATCAGGTTGTTCAACGGCAATTTTTTCTGTTGATTCATCCGGCTGATTCATCTGACTCGATCCATTCCATTCAACGGAATTCAGATGCTTTAAGATCTGTTTCCGGCTGAAAAACAGTTTTTTTGTCTACAATTGCTTTTACCCGGGAGAGGGGAACGCGGTCAGATCCCGGGATTCTGCAGGAAGTCTACACTATTTCTGTGAATGCGACAAATCCTGCAGCAAAGGTTTCAAGAGTTGAATTGATCCCGGCTCAATGTACATTGAACAGGAAACATTTCTACAGAGAATGGGGAATACCAAAAGGTAAAGAGAGGAGTACAATCATCGAGTTCCGGCTGTTTCGCAATGCTGGTTCACTGAAGAGCAAACCAGGTAAGTGGCGACGTCTTGTCGGCAATCTCAATGAGATGTATTTTATTAGCATCCCTGTCTCATCACTTACCATTGTCTTGATAATATTCGTGTGCCGCTGGTTGTCAACCAGGTTCAGCGAACAAAACAGAACGAAGGACAGATTGTCGCCCTGGCAATCAGTGCTGAAGGGATTCCCCTTCCTTTCTATCGAGCTGACTTTGAGAGTAGCGAATGCCGTGCAGGCTTAGATCAGAAAATTCGCACCTGGCGCTTCACTTCTTATCTTCCAGCAACTCGTCCACTTTCTGCATTGCTTCGGGTAGAGTGCCCACAAAAGACAGGTTCCCGCGTTGATCAATGACGGCTGTCTGAGGCAGTTCGCGTACTCGAAAGTTGTGCATGGTTTTGCCGAACCAGCCTGCTTCTTCCGGGCGGTGATCGATGGCCAGCATATATTTCAGTTCCTGCTGCGTGGCGAATTCCTGCAGTTGAGAGGGTGAGATGGCCCAGTCATGGAAGCCGATGAGCACAACAGGTTGATCAGCGTATTTATTGTACGCAGAGTTCATTTCCGATAACTGTTCCAGGCTGCCGGGATTTTTCGTGCCCCAGAAGTGGATCAGGGCCACTTTTCCGTTTAGGTCAGGGGCAGCGGTCGGACTCTCCGTCGTCAACCACAGGGCCGGATCCAATTTGGGGGCGTATCTGCCGAGCTGAGGATCAGTTTGCATTTCATGGCTGTAGTAAGGATGCCGTCTCAGGTAATTTGCAAAATCACTAACCGGTCCCCTGAGAACTCTTTTCGACATATGGTTACCTGCGATGTAACTTATATTGTCTGGTAACTGGCGGGAATCAACAATCTCAGTTCCTGCTGGCAACGCGATTGAGAATGCATCGACGGGAACAGGTGAGAGTATTTCCGCTTTTTCGATCACCACTGCTTCCAGAATTTGCAGTTCTCCCCTGTAGGTCTTCCAGTGGATCTGCATTCCAGGCAGAATCAGACCATTGGCCAGCTTCACCGGGGCAAAATAGAGTTTGGCCTGTTCATACTGTTTGGGGTACGATTGATAATAGGTTTCAAATATAAAACCGGTCTCCTGATCCAGGACACGGCGGGAAACGGTCTCCTCTTTTTTTACGTTGTAAAAGATTTTTTGACCTTCGCGGCGGATGTCTGCTTCTGGCTGTTTGCTGTTTATAGATGCAGGGAATCGATGACGCAGAGAAGTCCATTCACATAAATCGGAGGGAGATTCGACAGAATGATATACTCTCCCTTTGTGGATCAGGTTGATGGTTGCGTGATTGGAACTGCTGATATGTTGAAGAGTAGTCCAGCCATCGGTCATGCTGGTGATGTTGGGTAATGGCTGGCCTGACAGGTTGAAGAAAACTGCAGGATGAGTCTCAGAATTAAAGTAGCGCGCTTCATGTTTGAGGGTACCGTGTGCTGTGAGTACCTGCTTACACCATTCCGTTTCTGCCTGGAGATGTTTGTTGAGCAACGATTTGATATCCGGCAACTGATAAGGATCGAGTGCACGCAAATCCTTGAGTAGATTCCTGGTATCAAAGGATGATTCCCGGCGGAGCGAGACTTTCTGTGTGGTGACACGCAGCGGTGTGAGCCGCAGCAGTTCCGATTGAATGTGCCATTTCTTCTGAATCTCAGGCGCGTAGAGTGAGTTTTTACGAGGTTGCAGATCGCGGGCGGCCAGATGTGTGGGCAGGGATTCGGCTGGCGTCAAGCTGATGATCACTTCTGTGATCTGTCCTGGTGTGAGTTTGATGCGTTCCGAACGGCTCCCGTCTGCCTGTGCCAGCGAATACGGTTCAGCGACGACAAACCTTCGCATTCCCGGTTCCATAAAGGCCTGGATTTCACCGGCGTCATTCGTGAACGGGTAATCAACAAAGACGGTCTGAGTAGAGACCGGGATCTGTTCTCCCGAGTCATAAGTTTCGTAGTTGAAGCGGACCCCCGGAATGGGGGCACCGGTTTTGGCATTGATGGCTTTCAGTTTAACAATCGCCGCCGGGTTGAGTTTCATGGTGACATGAGGGGAGTCGGTTTTTTCAGCTGCGTCTCGTTCGGGAACAAAATACTGCTGACTCAAATACAGAAAGGGCTGGTCCGGCGTGGGTTCTGCGACCAGCCTGTATTCATCGGGGATGAGTCTGAGCTGTGCGTTTCCCTGGCTGTCGGTTCGCGCCTGGAATCCACCGCGTAGCACTTCTCCGATATGGTGTGCTGTTACCATGACATTTGAAAGCGGTCGTCCTGAATCACTTTGAACAACGTGCACGGTGACATCACGGGGGGCAGTAAACTGATGGTTGAATTCACCATCATAACCAGTGGCGACTGTATCCCGGGGGGTACGAGCGCGATCTGCCGTCATCAGGGTGAATTGCCAGGGAGCAAATTCGAGCCCCGGATCAATATTCGCTGCATAACTGGTGTCGCGACGGAGTTGTGTGAATTCGTAGCGTCCCTGCGCGTCGGTATAGGTTTCACGCACTGAGGAAGGGACTACGGAAAAGTTGAGGAATGAATCGATCAGTTTTAAATAAGGGTTTTCCTGTTTGAGATATCGGCAGGAACCTGTTCCTCTACCTGAAGGGTTTCGCTGATCATCAACGTGTCCCAGTTGCACTTTTGCATTTGCCAGGGGGTGTCCCTGCCTGTCGGTGATGACGCCTCTCAGTTTTGCCGGCGCATCAAACTGCAGATCGATGACAATCGGTTCATTCTGAAAGAAGGCGTTTCTCGTGGCGTGACTGTTTCGATCCTGACCATCGATTTCTTCAGGACGCGCGGCGGGGCGATAATTACGGGCAGGATGCCAGGTGAGGCCATAATTCTCTTTCGTGCCGAAGACGATAAAGTCACTTTCGTCCGGTCGCGAGTGAGGATCGCGATTGTTGATGACAAACAGTTGAACGTCCTTGAGTTCATAATGTCCGTTCTCATCGCTACGGGTGTGACCGCGCAGCTGTTCAAAATCGCCTGGAATAATCCAGCCTCGACTGGCAACATAAATGTCAGCATCTTTGAGCGGTTTACCGTCCGCATTCCGTGCCGTGCCTGTAATCGTGACGCGATGCAGCGAGGCACCATGTCCGCCCAGCCTTCCCGGTTCATAGATCGTTACGACTTCGGGGGGGCGACTGGTCTCTGGCTGTTGTGGATCTGCTGCCAGCAGCGGTCTTTGCCAGAGGCACAGCTGCAGGGCTGCGCTGAGAGAGAGTAGTGTCCAGAACTGCCACCGAAGCCGGCATTTCCCTGTTCCTGAGCCGCAAGCACATACCATCGCATTTCTCCCCGATTCCATTTCCTTCCATTAGTTACGCCTGAGCCAATGGAAGATGCAGATGTATATTTGTGGGTGTAGGGTGAGTATACACGATTGCAGGTTGGGAATGCAAAGAGGAACTCCCGATTTCAAACGCATTGATAAAACGAAATCCTGTACCTGGCTTTCAGTTGAGGTGATATGACAGCAGACAAGTAAAGGCTCAGGATTTCATCGGCCGGCAGTATCAGAAATGCTTTCAGACACAATGAAATGATGAAGTCTCAACAGCTCTTGAATCACTTTTTAAATAGTTCTATATAAATAAAATTATTTCTTGTTATTAAAAATTATTAATGTATGCTGGGAAGATGCTTTACCGTCGCTGGATAGATTTCAATATGAATGTGACGTAAATGTTTATTATCAAACAGAATTCGTGCTTTATTCCGTATCAGTATTTCAATATTTTTGTTCGATTTTTCCGGGAGGGCAGATGTTTGCTCATAGAAAAAACAGTGTGAGTCGTGGCTTTACTCTGATTGAGTTGCTGGTGGTGATCGCCATCATTGCCATATTAATTGCCTTGTTATTGCCGGCTGTGCAGCAGGCGCGTGAGGCGGCCCGCCGCTCCTCGTGTAAAAACAATTTCAAGCAGGTCGGACTGGCATTTCACAATTACCATGAGACGCATGGCGTGTTTCCCTATGGCTGTTCTCTGCCACGAGGCGGTTGTTCCGGATCGATTCCCGGTAACCCGGCACGATTCTCCTGGGGAACGCATCTGCTGCCTTATCTTGATCTCGCCAATGTTTACAACGGATTTAACTTTTCACTGAACTACAATGTTGCCCCCAATGGAGGTCTTCAGCAGGGGGGCTACAAAGTGGCGACCTTCCAGTGTCCCAGTGATCCTCAAGGTGATGACCGTACGAATCATACGGGAGGCATTACGAACCCGGGACCGGCTGGAGGAAAAGACGATATTGGAAAGACCAATATGGCAGGGATTGCGGATTCCGTGAACTGGCTCTGCGATATTTCTAATTACCGACCGACTGTTGCGGGGGACGGTGTTCTGTTTAATCATTCCCGCGTCAAGATTCGCGATATCATCGACGGCTCAAGCAATACGCTGTTCGTCGGCGAAGTGACAGGAGGCAGAACAGGCTCTTATGACGGGCAGGGATATACCATCTGGAATGTTCTGGATACGGCAGGCGGCATCAATGGTCCCAATTCCATTCCCGGTGGTGGTTACTGGGATAAATGGGATATGGAATTCTCCAGTTATCATACGGGAGGGTGTCACTTTCTGCTCGGCGATGGTGCCGTCAGGTTCTTATCTGAAAATATTGATCAACAGACACTTTCAAAACTGACGACCCGCCAGGGAGGAGAAGTCGTTGGTGAGTTTTAATCTGTTACTGGTTTCAACGATCGAAAGTAAGATGATTTGATATAGGATGTGCAACATGACTGGCTTGCGATTATTACTTTTATGCCCCCTCTGTTTTGTGATGGGGTGTGGCGGAGTTGCCGATGCGCCGGAGAGGCGTATCGTCACTGGAGAAGTGCTTTATCAGAATCAGCCGATTGAGAAAGGCACAATCCGCTTTATTCCTCAGCCGAGCGGTCCTGTGGCTTCGGCGCGAATTGAAAACGGTGCCTATCGTGTGGAAAATAAGGGAGGAGTCCCTTTGGGAGATCACCGCATTGAAATCCGCAGTGCTGCCGGCGGGACGGAGTTAGTAGAAGCGGAAGTAATGCCGGATAAAAATGCGGCTCCTGTCACTGCGATTCCCCCAAAGTACAACGACAATTCCACTTTGAATGCCGTTGTGAAAAGCGGAGAGGGCGAGTTGCAGCTGGACTTTTCTCTCGAATAAATCAGCTACCAGTCTTGTAAGGAATTGACCGTTGAGTTTTCGAAAAATTATGGCAGGCGTGCTTTGCTATTGCGTGGTATCAGTTGCCTGTGGTGCAGATTTTGATGTCGTGCAAATTGTCAAAAAAGAAAAACAAAAGCGTGGCTACCGCGGCAACAACGGCGATTTATTGATCTTGAAGGATGGGTCGATTCTGTTTTGCTATACTGAGTATGGCGATCACGGCGGCATCATGGCAAAGAAATCTACTGATCAGGGGAAGACCTGGTCAGACTCTTGGACTCTGGTGCCTCAACCGAAGTTGCCAGCGAAAGGGCGTTACGTGCATCCCAGCCTGTTGCGAATCCAAAATGGTGAGATTCTGCTGGCGTACAATTATTCAACACATCCCGCCAAACCCTATTTCGCAGCTATTCTTTACCGACGTAGTGCCGATGAAGGTCAGACCTGGACTGAGCAACTCCCCGTTTCCGCGTACCCCGGTTATAATCTTGTACACAATGATAAACTGTTTTCGTTACGCGATGGGCGGATTATTGCCGTCGGTGAAAATAAAAAATACATGCCGGATTCCAATGACCACAATGGCTATGTCGGGCTCACATTTTACTCAGACGACCAGGGGCATAGCTGGCATTCCAGCAAAAACACGGTAGATCTGTATGGGACGCGAAAGATTGAAGTTCAGGAAGCAGATGCCGTGGAATTGAAAGATGGACGATTGATGATGTTCGCGCGAAGTTACAGCGGACATCCTGTACGTGCCTATTCCACAGATCGCGGCGAGACGTGGTCCGAGGGGAAGCTGATTCGAGAGTTGAAGATGCCTTATGCTGGTTTGCCAACGGTACGACGCATTCCCTCGACGGGGGACCTGCTTTTTATCTGGGTCAGTGAGAAATCAACAATCGAAGAAAACGGCAGAAAGCTTCCCATGCGTTCTGCCTTGACGACTGCGATTTCCAAAGATGAGGGAAAGACATTTCTTCATCAGCGTAACATTGTTCAGGATCCTACAAACGATTTCGGGTATCAGTGCATTGAGTTTATTGACGATCATCTGGCATTGATAGCGTACCACACTAATGAAGGCCTGCATCTGGCTCGGATTAACGTAGAATGGTTTTATGGAAAATAGTTATATTCATAACGCAAGAGTGGCTAATTCAGTAGAATAGACCTGTGATTTTCAGGATTTCTATCTGGAGTGGCGGGCGATGATATTTCATTGAGTCGTTCAAGTGCTAATCTTCGTAACATCAAAACACACATTGATCAGAAAGTTCCTCTCATGCAGTTTAATGTGAAGCGGCTTCTCCTGCTGCTTGCCATTGTGATAAGCGGTCAAACGTATTTAGAACAGCCTGTGGAGGCAGCTGAAAAGTCTACCGCGTTGAGCCCGTCTCAGCAGCAGTCCATGAAAGCGGCAAGAGAGAAAGCAGCCTGGAAAAAACGGCGGATCATTTTCAATAACGATGGAAACGAACCCGTGTATTCCCTGAAGGAAGCTACGCCGCAGGCTCTGCTGGATGTCCGCACAAGTCCCCTGAAAGGGAGTCAGGTGGACACGATATTTTATTGCACGTGGTCATCGGGGTTCAGTTATTTCACGCATGACACCAAAGTGGGCAGCGTCTTTACGGAAAAGGCAGATAAGCTGTCTAATAACAAGACGGCTGAACTGATCCAGGGGGGCCACGATCCGCTTACCGTGATGTCCGACTGGTGCAAGGAGAATGATGTCGAACTGTTCTGGTCATTTCGAATGAACGATACACACGACGCGTCGACTGCATGGTATGGTCCATTGCTCTTTCCGCCTCTGAAGAAAGAACATCCCGAGTGGCTCGTGGGGTCGGCAAAACAGAAACCTAAAAACGGTCGCTGGACCGCCGTAGATTTCACACATGAGGAAATCTGTGATCTGGCATTTCGCTATGTGGAGGAAGTCTGTCGAAATTACGATGTGGATGGAGTGGAGCTCGATTTTTTCAGGCATCTGAACTATTTCAAACGCGTTTCCTGGGGAGAGCCGGCTGGCGAACTGGAACTGCAGCGGATGAATGATTTGCTGCGTCGGATTCGAACAATGGCGGATGAAGTGAGCCTGCAGCGGGGACGCCCGATCTTGATTGCGATTCGTGTACCTGATTCAGTTGAGTATGCGAAAATACTGGGGCTGGATGTAGAGACCTGGCTTAAGGAAGATCTGGTCGACATCATGACGGTCACTGGTTACTTTCGCCTGAATCCCTGGAAAGTCTCCGTGGAACTGGGGCACAAATACCAGGTACCCGTGTATGCAGGACTGAGTGAATCGCGTCAAAAAGATCAAGTAGCCCGAAAGGTCTATGCTTCGACGGAAGGCTTTCGAGGCAGAGCAGCGAATGCATGGTCTCAGGGAGTGGATGGCGTCTATTTATTCAACTCGTTCAATCCCCGTCATCCTCTCTGGCGCGAACTGGGAGAGCCGGAACAGTTGAAGTCGTTGCCCAAGGTCTATTTCACTTCCGCCCGTGGCTATGCCAGTGTGAATTCCTGGTGGAAACAGGGGAGTGCCTTTATGAACCGGGATATCCTGACGCCAAATCATTCACGAGTCGTTTCTCCCGGTAAAACGATCGGTGTGATCTTACCGGTGGGCGAGAACCCTGTCGCAACGGATGCCTCACTGAACCTGAAAGTCCGCCTGAAGGACGTTCCGAAAAATGGGGAAGCCTTGAATGTCATCATCAATGGTGAAACTGTTGCACTGAAATTAACAGAAACACGTTTTCTGGCTGGTGAAATCAATCCGCGGTTCGTGCGAGAGGGGGAAAACCGGATTGAATTCCAATTATCATCGGCTGCGAAGAAGCCTGTAGTGGTTGAAGATTTACAATTGTGGGTTAATTATTCAGAATAAAGTATGATACTATGACGCTCGCCATAACCTGGATAAGGAAACGTTCTTTTACTTGAGAAGTGAATCATGGTCCGCTCGCATCATTCCAGTCAGGTTTAATTAACATGAAAACTGAACGTAGAAAAAATGCGAGGCCACCGATCACCGAACTGGCGGCTTTGATCGAGAATGACATCAAGTCGCGCCGGCTTTCGACCGGTGATCCTTACCTGGGCCTGTCTGAAACGGCGCGCATGCTGAAAACGAGTAATGCAGGAGCGAATTCTGCATTGCAGCTGCTGGTAAAAAAAGGGGTACTCGAACGAAAACAGCGTCGGGGCACTTTTATCAGAGAGCCCGGTGATCTGGATCCTCAGTCAATCCGCCGCGTTCACTTTCTGTTGAACGAGGATTTTCTGAAGAAGGAAGGGGTTCTTGCGGATGGGCAGGTCATTGGAATTCAATCTGAATTGTCTCGCGCTGAAATCCAGTTCAATTTCCTGCCTCAACATGATCAGCGGGAATATGTTGAAAAAGCGGTAAATGAAGCATTGGCCACCGAAGGGCTGGATGCCTTTGTGTTGTATTCGACCTCGCTGGATGCCCAGCGGATCCTCGTGGAAAGCGGATTACCGACGGTGGTGGTCGGATCGCTCTATCCCTCCATTACGGAGTTGCCCTGGATCGATCAGGATCAAAAAGCAGTGGCACAAATCTCGTTTGAGCATCTGTATCTCGAAAAACAGTGTCAGCAGTTTCTGGTACTGATGCGCGAGCGCGCTTATCCGGGTGATTATCTCTACCTCGATTCGTTGCAGGAATGTTTTTCGAAGTACAACATTTCCCAGCAGAATATTTATTACCGTTCTCTACCCACTGATGCGTCAGCCATTCAGGCAGAAGTCAGCCAACTGTTGCCTCACTTTCAGTCTACCGTCGGAATCATCGCGCGCAGCATGCCTTTGGGAATTGCTGCGAAAGCCAGTCTGGATCCTCGCATCAACCAGCTGCAAAAAAATGTATTCATTCTCGTCACAAACGTATTCGGAAAAGAACGGGAAGAACTCCGCGACTTTTCCTACATCCGTCCTCAACCGACTCCCGAGGAAGTGGGAATTTATATCGGCAAGACCCTCAAGCAGTTCGTCCAGAACGGTTTCACAGGCAACACCGCCTGGCAGGTCCCCATCAAACTGATCACCGTACAGGGATGAGCCCGTTTTGCGCGTCAGAGTAGATCAGAATGAATACTCTGTAGTGAGTGTGCAAAAATATTTGCTAATTGGTCGGTAAGGGCCAGAAATCTTTACCCCAAACAAGCTGGAATTGTACCAATTCCAGTTTTAGCACTGCGTAATTGCGGGCCGTTCAAAAAAGTTTTTTTGAACTCAAACAGGGTTTTATTCATGTTTTATATCTAGTAGATACAGATCTTTTACACCCAGACTTGACAGTGGATAAAAGATCAGTATCCTCTCGCTTTTTTTGAACTATTTTATGCTCTCAGTGTCTATAATTGGATCAGATGTAATCACTGTTGACCTAAACGTGCCGATAATTATAAAGGCACTTCTATGCTGGACATTCATTATTTTTGTGTGTAATTTGTATTCATTTGATTCGTAAAATGAATTCCAGCGTAGGTAAATAAGTCAATGCCCTTTCCTTCTATTGAGTCGGTAAAAGAGACGTTAAGGGCAAAAGGGTGGTTTGAAGAGAATTTGATTGCTATAGGAGCGATGGTTTATTCTGGCGTTCTAGTTCGGAAATGTCTCATTGTTGATCCTCCTGACTGGCCCTCAGCTTGTACAATTGGGGCTTTGGGCTTATTTATCTATTATGCAAACTGGTCTAAACTGCAAAAGAAGAGGATTGAGGTAGTAAATCAAAAGTCAGTCACTCATCTCGATGCAGCCCAAGACACTTTGTACGACATTGTCTTACAACATTGGATGAACAAAAAAAATAAGGATATGGATCATGGTCTGAGGATCTGTGTTTTCCATCACGATGAATATCAAGGGATTCTTACACAGTTAACCGAGTACACTGGAGAGGATTTAGAGGAAAAAAAATCTGGAAGAACTTTCTCTACCAAGACTGGTGTGATTGGTCAATGTGTTACAACCGCTAATCCTGCATATGGCAGGAGAAGCGAGTCGAGCACAATGGAAGATTTCATCAAAGAAGCAGCTAGAGACTACAATTACTCTGCAAAAGAAATTTACGAATTATCATCTGATCGATACGCTTGGATAGCCATGCCAGTTATTGTGAATAGTAAGGTAAGGGCTGTCTTGTATTGTGATTCGAAATTAGAGAACTTTTTTGGAGATAAGAACAAACCAAGGTATAATATAATAGCATCTGCGGCTTTGGGGCTTGCCCGGCACTTCAGAAGAGACTAAATTTATTGAAGGAGTGTGAACTATGAAACGAAATAAGAGTGTCTCAATTCGGACATATTTAAATAACAAATATGGGGTAAAGCCAAACGGTGAACCAGTCGTGAGTGTCGATGAGCTATTAGCTAAAGCGAATAATGATGGGAAGAAAACCATCACGCTTGAAGTTACTCCATACTCAGAGGAAATGGTAAAGAATGCTGAGGAAATCTTATCCAACGAGGACTAGGGCGTTTCAGTAAAATTAAACCCTTCATTTGACTTTAACCTACGCCAGCTTACAAGCTGGCTTTTTTGTTACTCTAGCACGCATAAATCAAGTAGATTGTCCTTAAATATTTAAGGATGTATCGTGCGAGTGGCAGTTCTGTTCTTACTGCTGTCCCCACTCGCGGTATACGCAGAGCCTCACACAATAGTCCAGATCCTGAATTTCCATTACGTTACCTCTGAAGGCTACGCAGCCGATCTAAAGGACCAGGCAGCACAATCACTCAGGGGCCAGGTCGACCAGCCAATACAGCCTCATCCAAACGAAAAGGAAAACTGAGATGACCACAGCACGTTCAAAGCGTTTTAAAGGGAAGGTTCGAGATGATTACCTCGAACTGGTGATGAAATTCCCGCTGACATCAGTTCATTCGGAAGAGGATCTCCAGGCAGCTCAGGAGGTCATGGATGAATTACTTTCTCAAGGAAAACTCTCCGCTGGTAAAGAACTCTATCTGGATGCTCTCAGTGATCTGGTCGCCGCTTATGAGGATGAACATTATCGGATTCAACCAGCGTCTGATGCAGAGATGTTGCGTCATCTGATGGACTCGCGAGGAATAAGTCAGGCTGATTTACAACGCAGTACTAAAATTCCTAAATCAACCATTTCAGAAATTCTGTCTGGGAAGAAATCGTTCAGTCGACAGCTGATCCGCACTCTGGCTCATTTCTTTGAGGTCGATAAAAGCGTCCTGGCACACAACCTTTAATTTATTCGGGAGTGGAATTATGCCAGAAGGATTGGAAGCCAAGTATCCGGCTATCGCAGCATGGATTCAGGGGGGCTGGATTGAGTTGGGGGATATCGAAATGTTTGGCTTTGTGGCAATGGCATATGATCGTGGTGGAATTGTTTATGAAGATAAAAACTGCAATTCACTAGAGGAATGTATGGAATCGCTTGAACGAGGATTGCGAGAGTATATTAAAGAACACTGGGGAGACGAATATTGATACAAACTGCATTCACGCTCTGAGATTCCAGTACTTTGAATAGCTGATGTCTTATTCGACATTTCCCTTCTCAGTAGAGAAACAGATAAGCATAGCCAGCATATATTCAAAAAAAAGCACCTTGCAAATATGCAAAGTGCTTTATAAGTGGGCGATGAGGGACTCGAACCCCCGACCCTCTCGGTGTAAACGAGATGCTCTAGCCAACTGAGCTAATCGCCCGGATTTTCAATATACATCGGAAAATCCAATGTTTTTCTTGTGTCTTGTTGAATGACACGTCCGTATTATGGCAGGTTCGTAGCGAAATGCAACTCTAGCGTGTAAACTGTTTTAATGCCTTCGCCGACTTTGGACCGAATTTAGCTGTTCTGCGGTTTTTTCCTTTCTCGAGAAAGATTTGATTTATGTCTCATTGCCTGGTCACCGGTGGTGCCGGATTCATTGGCAGCCATTTATGTGAGCAATTAATTAAGCAGGGACAAGAGGTTACTGCCGTTGATGACCTGTCGACCGGTTTTCTGCAAAACCTGGACGGGATCATCGATCATCCCAACTTCACGTTTCGTACGGGGTCGATTACCGATCCTGTCTTAATGGCGGAAATGGTGCAGGGGGTCGATACGATTTATCACCTGGCCGCGGCCGTGGGGGTAAAACTGGTGGCCGATAATCCGGTGCGGACCATTGAAACCAATATTTATCCGACCGAAGTCCTGTTGCGGCACGCCGTGCAGGGGGGGCATAAGTTTTTCCTGGCCTCTACCAGTGAAGTTTACGGTAAAAATCCCAAAGAACGCTGGACGGAAGAAGACGATCTGCATTTTGGACCTACCACACGCCCCCGCTGGGCCTATGGTGCTTCGAAAGCCATCGATGAGTTTCTGGCGCTGGCTTATTCCCAGAAATATGGTCTGGATGTTCGCATCGGCCGGTTCTTTAATGTGGTCGGTCCCCGTCAGGTGGGGCAGTATGGGATGGTGATTCCCCGCTTTATCGATCAGGCGCTGGATGGCGGACCGGTGGTGGTCTTTGATGACGGCAGTCAGGTGCGCTGCTTCGGCCATGTGAACGAAATCGTGGATTGTGTGATCGACCTGACCAATCTGGATTCTGCGAAAGGCCAGGTTTACAACATCGGCAGCGATGAGCCGGTTTCGATTCGTGGGCTGGCGGAAGCGATCATTGCCAAAGTGAATCCGGAAGTCAAAATCGAATATCTGCCTTACAACAAGGCTTATAATGAAGATTTTGAAGATGTGCAGCGTCGGGTTCCCGACCTGGAACGGCTGGAAAAGACACTGGGGCGCAAGCCACAGGTGAAGCTGGATGCCATCCTGGATGATATTATCGCCTCGAAAAAGCGGATTCGTGGGCTGGTCTGATTTCGGATATAACTGATAAAAGCAGCATAACCCGAATAACCTGACTGTGAATCTGCAGTGAGAGCCGTTCCGTGAGAGGCGGCTCTTATTTTCCGGGCTCGCTCTACCCGATGATGAGTATTAAGTGTGGTTCTCTTTCTATCATCACACACAACACGCAGAATCAAGGGAATGGAGCGTACGATGAAGGGATTCCGGAAGACTGTTATTGTATCTACTGTCTTATTAGGAATGTTCGGTACCGGACTGGCTGTGCAGACAGCGCAGGCTGGGGGCGGTCGATTCTTTCTTTCCTTCTGTGAATTGTGCCAGGAAGAAAACCAGGGACGCCAGTTTAAAGGCAGCACGTATCCTTGGCCCCGTTATTCTTACCACCTGTATCGCGGCAAACGCTGCGATGCCCGGATGAATTCAGGGCTGTATCAGCGTTATGAGTACGATCGCTATCAGGTAAAGAGCACACAGCCGATTCACGGCGAAATGATGCCTCTACCCCTACCTGAATAAGCACCACAGACGGCGCGCTCAACACAGCCGTTTGACCCCGGGAAATGATGCTCCTGCGGGATGATTGAGAGATGAGTTTCCTGCTCAACTTTCAACATTTGCAGGAGATTGTTTTCTTGAGGGGGGAGATCGTTGCAATTCCAGGCTGGTTTCTGAATCCAGTTTGACGCTGGAATTCAACCGCATTGATTGCCGAAGACTGTCCGCTGCGGGTAGACTGTATTAGTTAATGAAATTCATTATCTGATACATTGTAAGAATCGAAGTCCATTCCATTCGCAGATGGAATGTGATTACTTCCCCGCCCCCCGCATCATCGGAGTCAGCATGCTTACCTCGCGCCTTGGCCTGATTTATGGTTGTCTGTTCTGTTCGACTTTCGTTTCGTATCTCAATGCTGCTGAGACTGCGGATACGATTTTCATACAGGGCAAAGTGATTACCCTGGATGGTCGTTCACAAATTGCGGAAGCAGTTGCAGTCCGGGACGGAAAAGTTCTGGCGACAGGCAGTAATTCAGACATCGAGCGTCTGAAAGATCAACAGACACGCGTGATCGATCTCAAGGGAAAAACAGTGATCCCCGGGCTGATCGAATCACACGTGCATGCACTCCGGGCCGCGCGGGGAGAACTGATTCAGCCTCATCAGGAATTGAACTCGGTGGCTGAAGTGCAGGCGTGGATTCGGGAGCGGGCCAGAGAGCTTCCTCCGGGACGCTGGATTTCGGTCCCGCGCACGGACATCACCCGATTGAAAGAACGTCGCCACCCTACTCCTGCAGAACTGGATGCCGCCTGCACGACGCATCCGGTGTATCTGAATGCGGCTCGCAAGGATGTTTTGAATACGCGGGGATTCGAATTGCTGGGAATCAAAGGGAAAGAGGATCGACTGGCGGGAGCACGAATTCTGTTTGATCAACAGGGGAAGCCGCTGATGATGGAAGGGGGCGGCGGAGCGATTCGCAAACTCATTCCCCGGGAAACGGTTTCCGATGCCGAAACACGGGAAGCGCTAAAGCGTCTGCATGCGATTTATAATTCGGTCGGCATCACCAGTATTCTGGAACGGGGATCGGGCGTCGAAGAGTATCGCGAGTACGAACAGTTGAAAGCTCAAAACGAGTTGACCGTGCGGATGACGATGACGATTCGCCAGCAGCTTCGCAGTGCGGCAGCCGTCGAAGCCTTCACAAAAAAACTGGGACTGATTACCGGCGACGGCGATGACTGGGTGCGCGTGGGACCTTTGAAAATGACCGTCGACGGAGGCATTCACTGGGGCAATACGCGGCTCTCAGAACCGTATGGCGAAACGCGTCGTCAGTTTTACAATCTGGAAGATGCGGACTACCAGGGGGACCTGTTTTACTCCCGCGAGTTGATGGAAGAAGTCTTTGAAGCCGGTCAGAAGCTGGGCTGGCAGATGTGCTGCCATGCTACGGGGGATGGCAGTGTGAATGAGATTCTGACTGCGCTGGAAGAGGTCAATCGGAAGTTGCCGGTATCGGGGCGCCGGTTCTGCATTACTCATGCTTACTTTCCTACGGTGGAATCGGTGAAACGGTCGAAAGCGCTGGGGGTCTGTTACGATACGCAGACCTATCTGTTCTATCGCGATGCGGATGCCATCAATACGATTTACGGAGCGGACTGGGTTAACCGGTTCATGGGGCTGAAGACGTTTGTCGACGGGGGCGTGCCGGTCGCCATCAACAGCGATCACATGAACGGCTTCGACCCCGATCATTCGATGAATGCCTTCAATCCTTTTCTGGCGATGTATATCGCTGTCAGTCGAAAAGACATCGAAGGCCGTGTGTTCGGACCTGAGCAGAAACTTTCGCGCGAACAGGCACTCCGGTGTATGACGATCGATGCGGCTTACATCAGTTTCGAAGAGAAGATCAAAGGCAGTCTGGAGCCGGGTAAAATGGCCGATCTGGTGGTACTCGATCGAGATTATCTGACCTGTCCCGAAGCAGAAATCCGTCAGATTAAACCGGTGCTGACGGTTCTGGATGGTAAAATCGTCTTTGATGCGTCGGAGGTGGGGCGCAAGTAATCGCTGTAACAGGCAAATTTGCATTATTCCGGCTGTATCAGCCATTTTTTGCAGCGATAAAGCGTTACCCTTGGACAATAAATTTGTCATTAGATATGATGCGTTCTCCCTGTTCGGGGAATTTCGCCCAAGTACCGTTTATTACACAGTTTCTGAACTCTGCATGGAGTAGTTGATTTCTTATGTTGGATTTGCAGTTCATCTGCGAGAATCAGGAAGTCATTCTTGAGAATTGTCGCAATCGTGGAATCGAAGTCGATCTGGAGCAACTGAGCAAACTGGACCAGCGCCGTAGAGAGCTGATTGTTCAGGGCGACAATTTAAGGCAGGAACAGAAAACGGTCTCCTCACAAATTCCCAAGGCAGCAGACAACGATTCCCGGCAGACGTTGATCGCACAGGGTAAAGAATTGCGCGAGCAGGTCTCCGCGATTGAGATCGAACTGCGCGAAGTCGAGACACTGCTGAAGAGCGAACAGGCACGCGTCCCCAACCTGGCACACCCGGATGTGCCTGTGGGCAAAGAAGACAAAGCCAATACCGTAGTGCGGACCTCTGGCGAGAAACCCGTATTTGATTTCACACCCCTCGATCATGTGGCATTGGCCGAGAAGCATGATCTGATTGATTTCGAAGCAGGTACGCGCGTCGCCGGTCACGGATTCTATTATCTGAAAAACGAAGCGGTCCTGCTGGAAATGGCACTCTGCCAGTATGCCATGCAGAAACTGGTGAAGGAAGGCTTCGTGCTGCACAGCACTCCCGATCTGGCCCGCAAAGAGATTCTGGAAGGGATCGGTTTCAATCCCCGTGGCGATGAAACCCAGATTTATTCGGTTGAGAATACCGACCTCAGCCTGGTTGCCACTGCAGAGATTACACTGGGGGGCTCCATGAAAGATCAGATCATGGACCGCGAGACGCTGCCTCTCAAGATCGCCGGCCTGTCACACTGTTTCCGTACGGAAGCCGGGGCGCACGGTAAGGCAACGCGTGGAATTTATCGCGTGCATCAGTTCACAAAAGTGGAAATGTTTGCTTTCACAGAACCAACTAATGCGGCTTCCGATGCAATGCATGAAGAAATCGTGCGGATCGAAGAAGAAATCTTCCAGGGACTCGGGCTGCATTATCGCGTCGTCGATACCTGCACCGGTGACCTGGGAGCACCCGCTTATCGAAAATATGATCTCGAAGCCTGGATGCCCGGTCGTGGCGAAGCAGGCGAATACGGCGAAGTCACTTCCGCTTCCAACTGCACGGATTACCAGTCCAGAAGACTGGGAACCCGCTGTAAGTCCAGCGGACAGAAGGGAACGGAGTTTGTGCATACCCTGAACGGGACTGCCGTTTCGATTGCCCGGGCGATTATTGCCGTTCTGGAAAATTATCAGCAGGCGGACGGAACCATTCTGGTGCCCGAAGTGCTGCGTCCCTGGATTGGAAAAGATCAGATTGGTTAAAACTTCCGATTTCAGGCAAACGGAGTTGATCTGGAACTCGTAAAGAGTGAGGGAGAGTTGTATTTCGACGCATCCCGCCGGGAAAAGTCTAATCTTTTCTGACCTGAGGTTTTTTGAGTCGTTTCGAAGACCATCTTAATCAATTAAATACGTATATCAGATACTTTTAGTTTCACGGGAGACGCTCTTCAGCAAATCCTGATTATTACTGGTTTTAGCTGGACAACCTGTGTGTAGTCCCGCCAAAATTGCTCTCGGTGTACTTTTCTTATTTCGTCCCCGTTTCAGATCTTGAGTAATTACGTGAACGATCATCCAGACAAAGATTTGCCTGACGAAAACTCTCCCGATCCTTCTGAATCCAGCTCCGAACAAAACAGGTCTCCAGAAGAAATTGACGGGGATCAGTCGGGAGCGGGTCAGTCTGATGCGGCTCTGGTGAGTCAGAGTGCGGAAGAAGAAGGTTTGCCTGAGTGGGAGCCGTTGACTCCCGAACTGGTGGAAGACGAAGCCATTCGTGGCGACTTTATGTTACGCTGGGCGGCGATTCTGCTGGCCTGTCTGTTTGCAGCCACTTATATCTCGGATACGGAAACCCTGGTGCATGTCAAAACCGGGCAGTATATCGCGAGTCATGGCTTCTGGCCTCCCGCGAACGATGTCTTTTCTTATACCGCCAATGATCGTCCCTGGTACAACAATGCCTGGCTGTTCGATTTAACGTTGTCGGCCGTGTATGGCGTTCTGGGTGATACCGGCTTAACGCTGTTTAAGATTCTGCTGCTGGGGATTACGTTTTATATCATCGTCCATCTTTGCCAGAGAGAGATTTCCACCTGGTGGGGATCGATCCTGGCTGTCCTGGCTTTGATCGCCTGTTTTCCGCAACTGAATGTCACACCGGAAATCATTACGATCCTGGGGATCGTGTTAACCCTGAGTTGTCTGCATCAGTGGCAGGAACGAAACTCATCCCGCGCAATGTGGATGCTGGTTCCCCTGTTTCTGGTCTGGGCCAATCTGGATCCCCGAGTCTTTCTGGGGATTACATTACTCGGGCTGTTCGCGCTGGGGGAAACAGTTGCTTCCATGCTGGACCGTTCCGTCTTAAATGATGACACTGACTATCAGGCACTCTGGATGGTTCTGGGAGGCAGCCTGATCGCGACGCTGCTCAATCCCGTCGGCTGGCATTCGCTCACCACTGGACTGAGTTATTATACGGTCGATTACCCTATGCTGCGTTCGATGTTTGTCGGCGGAGTCCGACCTGAAGAACTTGGCTATTTTTCCATGACATCGTCTCTGTTCTGGAAATCGTTGAATCACTACACCGTCGCTTCCTTTATTCTGATTCTGTTGACGTTTGTCAGTTTCGTGTTGAACCAGTCCAAGATGAGCTGGGGGCAGCTGTTTGTCTTTGTTGGTTTTTGCGGTTTATCTGTCCTGGCCAGCCACGAACTGGTCGTGACCAGTGTACTCTGTGCGATCTTTGCCAACCGGAATTTTCAGATCTGGTATCGGGACAATTTCCGCCAGACATATAGCATTGAAACCAGCGAGCTGCTGTTTTCCCGCGGTGGCCGGGCGTTGACGGTGCTGACATTTTTCGTACTGGCTTACCTGGTGGTCTGCGGCCGATTTCAGGGGCAGGGTTCGACACGTCATGCCGTGGGCATTGGTTTCAGTCCTTCTCTGCAACATACTATTGAAGGATATCAGGAAGCATTAACAGAATCGCTGGATAATCGGCCGTTCCATTTCGTGCTGGAGCAGGGGGACCTGCTGATCTGGCTGGATCAGAAATCATTTGTTGATAACCGCCTGGCTTTGTTTGCCGGAACGGGTGAAGATGACCTGATTGAACTACATGATAAAACGCGACGCGCTCTGCGTGTGCAACGCGACGATCAGACCGGCAGCGGTCTGCCTGATGTCTGGAAGCAGACGTTTAATCATTATCAGGTAACCCATGTGATTCCCCGGCTGTCTGGCATGAATCCGGATTATCGCACGTTTTTTGATCTGCTGACCACTCCCGACTGGCAACTGACGGAATTGAACGCAGCGACCGCTGTCTTCTACCGGACTGATAATGAAAGCGAAAACACAAAGAAATTCCTGGCGGATCATCAGCTCGATTTTAAACAACAGGCATTTCGGGAACAGAAAGACTTTCCGGAAATTCGCAGCGACTGGGCTCGCCCCAAATCATTTTACAGCCGCTATCTGCTCCCTCAGAGTTCAAGTATGGGGAACGATGTGCAGACGGCCCGTCACTACCTGGGGCTGATGTCACAGTCCGGCGGAAACCATGAGCTTTCATCCTGCTTTGCGATTCTGGCAATTCAGCAGGCAAACCGGGGTTTAATTGAGGATCCGAACAGTGCAGAAGCTTTTCGCATCCTGGGGAGTGCCTACGGTTATCTGGCCAGCCTGGAAGCACAACTGCTGGCACCACCCACGGACCGAAATCAGCCGCCTGCCATCGTCATTGATCGGATGCGTTACTTCCAGATTCTGCATGCCTACAATCAGTCACTGGTAATCGAACCGGAATTTGCACCGACGCATCTGATGTTGTTCGACCTGTATTCCAATATGGGGAAGGTTGATCTGGCACATCGTGAACTGAAAACGTATCTGGAAATGATCGAAGATCAGGATGAGTTATCGGATGATGCATTTGCCCGTCTGCGAGCTTATACAGATCATCTGGAAAAACTGAATTCGCAAATCACTCAGATCACGCAGGAACTGGATGCCCAGCAGGAAAAAGGGGCCGAACGACTGCAACTGGCCAGCCAGGCATATCAGAACGGCTTTGTCCTGCTGGCACAGCGTTACCTGGATGATCCCGTTTACCTGGCGCAAAATCCACTGGCACAGAATCTGAATGCGAGCATTCTGATGGAAGTCGGTCAGTCGGAAGCAGCGGACAATCAGATGTCCATGCTGGAGCAGAAAGCGGTGCAGAATCCTCAGATTCCCTGGCGGGCTCAGGCCGCTTTCGCCAACCTGGGGAATGGGAATTATCGTGGCTGTTTTGATTTATGGCGTCAGGAAATTCGGGCGCATGAAGAAGCCCGCATTGCGGGAGTCCTGCAGTCCATGCCACTGATCCAGCCGATTTCCAACAGCTTCTGGCCTACTCAGCATGCAGTATCGATCGCGAATTATCTGTATGGGCTCTCGCAGCAGCAGATTCCCCTGCTGTTAAATCTGGCCCGGTGTGAAATCGAAGCGGGACAACCCGAACTGGCGACAGGACACTTGCGCGAGATACTGGAAACGGAACCAGCGACGGCTTATCGACCAGTGGTCCGATTTTATCTGTATCAGTTGACTGGAGAACTGATCCCGGTTCTGCCGGAAGCACCCGCAGGTCAGACAGAACCGGAAACAGAGGAGCTGCCGCTGGTTGCTCCTAAACCATAAGCTTCGCTTAGGCCGGTTTTAAAACTTTGATCTTTGTCCCTTTGACCAGATCAGCGACCTGTTCCCGATACGTCAGCATGTGGGGCGCAGCGAGGTGTGCTTTCAGCGCTTCAACACTCTCCCATTTTTCCATGACGGTTACGATCTGGCTGCCGTTCTTCACCTGGACCGGGATGTCGGTCTCTTCATCGACCGCGGGACCATATTCGATACAGCCATCTTCTGCATGGACCAGGGGAACTAACTGATGAAAGGCTTCCAGAAATGCGGCCTGTTTACCCTCTGCGATTTCAATATCAGCGATGACGAAGATCATGTGTTTACTTTCTGCTTTTCGATTCCAATGCCTGCAGGCGTCGTACTAACTGGCTGGTTTGAATGATCCGTCGGGAATGCAGACCTTTCGCGATCTTTTCATCACCGGCATACGCTTCGACTTTGAAGCGATACACGGGATCATCTTGAAAGATCAATTGCGCGGTACAGTTTACGGTTGCACCCACGGGAGTCGGAGCCAGATGCTCCACGTCCACATGTGTGCCCACGCTGATCGACTTTTCATCCAGCCACGGCAGCAGAAATTGTAACGCGGCCTGTTCCAGAAACCAAATCAGAGACGGCGTAGAGAGCACGGAAATCTCTGCTTCACGCGAAAAAGTAATCGCCTGGCTGCTCTCCACTTCAAACGAAATCGAATGTTGTGCCCCTATACGAGGTTGCTGATCCTGCATGAGATCTCAGTTCCTGACTAAAGCTGATGGCCCGGTTATTGCGTAATCTCAATCGGAATCGTGTCTGAGATCCGGGAATCACTGGTCGAAATACTGATGGAGGATCGAATCAACTGTTTCGCAAGTGAGGATTTGATATCGGGAGTGACGGTCACCGGTAAGGTGACTTTGATTTTGGAGATCCCATTGATCTGCGTCGGGATTTCCAGAATCGCTTCCGATGAGTTACTGTAATTCGTTTTCGCAGCAGAGGCGTTAATCAGTCTCTTCGGACCTTTGATCTGCAGGATATACACATCCGGTCTGCCGACAGTCAGAATTTTCAGATCGAATGAGCCTTCCATTTTTACCGGAATTCCGGGGAAGGATGCATCCAGGGTGATCGTTCCCTGACTGTCTTTCAGGCCTTCGTCATAAGGAACCGTGAAATAAGTATCGACGGCAGCATACAGCGTTTCATAAGGTTTACCCGGTTCCGGGCGGGGAATATTGTTGAACGATTTTCCGCGTCCAAAAAACATGCCTTTATGGGCTTCGACCATACTGCCGTCGGGGCCTTTTTTGTAGAGCCTGTGGTCAATGCGTCCACTGAAGCCTTCATATTTTTTGTCATCGGGAGGAAACGTGAGCCGCACGCTGGTGGTCTGGCTCTCACCACTTTCCGGTCTCCACTCAGGGATATCCAGCTTACGGAATGTACGATAGTTGGCCAGGATCGGGAAATTGTCCTGAGGGACAACCCGGGTCAGGCTTCCCAGGCTGGCGGACATACTTTTGACCTGATTCGAAGAATTGGAAAACGTAATCAGTTTTTCCGATTCTTTTCCGGAGTCAACCGTTGCCAGAGCCAGGTCGTCTGTCGAGGCACGGAACCGCTGTGCTTCGATCAGCAGATCATATTTCGATTCGTTCAACCAGTTTCCACTGAACGTACTGACGACCACTTCATGAATGCCTTCATCTTTGGTAGAGACCGTCAGAGACGCATTGGAACGGTCACCACCCAGCTGGGCCGTCTGTTGAATGACTCGATAACCGATTTCTTCACCATCGGGGTTGAAGACACTGACCAGTAACCGTCCCGAACTGTTGGCAACAAAACCCAGCATCACAGTCAGGCTGCTGTCGCGGCGTGTGACGGCGATGGGGTACCGATGGTAGGCACCGGCGGAGATCGTCTTTTGTGGTACAACGAACGCAGCGACCCGTTCGGAATCCTGCAGATTCAAACTGGGAAGACTGACTTCCGTATTCAGGTCCGAGAGTTCAATCGGTTTATGAACCACGTCGAGGAAACTGAATTCGCGCTCTCCGTGTTGTGAGACGGTGTAATAAGCGAGATAGGTTTTTCCGGTCTCCATCAGATCGCGTTTACGGGTACTGTAGAAGAACGATTTACTGCTGTTCGACAGGACCAGCGAAATCTGGTTGCCCTGTGCTTCTTCTTTACCGGGTAACGCGATCGAGAAGGGGACCTTGTCGTTCTTTCCGTTGACATCCAGAATTGTAACGGTACCGTCACTGTCCTGAACTTCTACTTTTTCCAGTTTGACGATCGCCGGGGTATTCTTTAATAACAGGCTTCCCTGGTCAGAGACTTCGCCGTCAATATTCAGATCCAGGTCCACGCGTTTGTGTGCTTCGATATTATTCGAACGATCATACAGGCGATTGAATTTTGAATAGTGATTGATGCTGAATTCCGCAGTCTGTTTTTTCGCCTCCAGCGTCAGATTGGCGAGCCTCAAAAATTCGGGATAGGCTTTATCGATGTCGATCAGACCTGCTCCCTGTTGTGCGTAGGTAAAGCCCTTCATTCGCATGGCGGAATTTTCCAGTGCCAGTCGCATACTCAATGCCAGCGAGGTCAGTGAGTATTTACTGTCGGAAGATTTTTTCCGGATGGCTTCAATCTTCTTTTCCTGTCGTTCCAGGACTTTGGCGTAATCTTTGTCTGCTTTGATCAGAGACAGCATGGCGGCAGCTGCACCTGCGGCGATGGGAGAAGACATGCTTGTCCCGTTGAACATGCTGGAACCGTCCGAGTTCAGCGGAGTCGACGACAGCGCCGATCCGGGGGCAACCACGTTGGGTCGCATTTCACCGGTGTAGGAAGGACCCAGAGACGAGAAGTAGAGCAAACCATGCTCGGGGGCATTCACCCCTTCGGCCAGTCGATAATGTTCGCGTAAGGTATTAGCAGAAACATGAGCGCCGACAAAGACTGCCGGGCTGGATCCGCCCAGACCGTTGATCGTACGGTAACCGGGACCATCGTTGGAGGCGGAGACAAAAAAGGTCGTTCCAAATTTTGCCGAGAGGTCCTGCAACAGAATACTCAAAGGACGTTTGAGATAGCCTTCGTGGCTGCCCAGCGAGATGTTGACCACATCAGGAACATAACCCTGCGGATTGAAGAAGGCGGAGATGATTCCGCGGAGAATCGCCTGGTCGGTACAGCTGCGACCTGAGCAGACCTTGATGGCCATCAGTTCGGCTTTGGGAGCGGCGCCTTCAATCTGCAGACCACTGCCGGCCACAATCCCTGCGACATGGGTGCCGTGTGACTGCTGGTCGAAAGCGACGGTGATTTCAGTAACCTGTTTTTTCGCATCAGGACGGAACAACAGCGGGTAGGCAATGCGCTTGGTACGGGAAGGAAATTCCAGCATGATCTGATACGGTGGTTTCAGATCTTCCCGCTGCATTTTCCGTGCGCTATTGAAGTCCATGATCGGGGTGTCGGCTTCTTCTTTGCTGAACTTGCCATCCATGTTCACGTCGACGAATGCCAGCGCGTATTCTTTGGTCATGTCCCGTTTTTCCAGATCGGGTTTTTCAGCTGGAATAGGTTCGTCTTTGGCCGCAGCCGCTTTGCGTTCTTCGGCCGCTTTCTTGCTGGCTTCTTCCAGTTTGGCCAGTTCCGGGTTCGGAATGATACCGACGACGACCAGCAGTTTGTCGTCTTTGGTGCCATTTCGATTGATATCCACACCTTCTTTATCGAGTGTGGTCCAGAGGTCACCCTGTTGGAATCCCAGCTTTTTCTCGTCGATATAGCCGGAAAAGACGTACTCATTTTCTTTGATTTTTTCGGGTAACGCGACGAACTTGTTGTGTTCCAGTTCGATCTTGCCATCCAGCTGTCTGTTCTTGGACAGAGGCGAACGACCTTCCCGTGTGGCATCATTCCAGAAGATCACACGATCCTGAAAAACGGGGTGACTGGTATCAATACCGGTGTCGATGATTGCGACGATAGTCCCTTCTCCCAGACCTTTGCCGGCAACCCGCTTTCGCAGTGCAGGTACCTTGATGTCATCGAGAGGGACGTACAGCGAATCGAAATCGGCTTCCGGGGCCACCTGCAACTCTGCTGAGTTGGTTGAATCGACGTTTGATGGATCAATGTCCGGTTGCGCCTGGGGAACGATCTTAGTAGGGACGATTTCTTCCATCACGCCGGAAGGAAGCTTAAGTGAATCGATGAATTTTTTGTCGTTGAGTTTCGTCGGAGGCAGATTCACGACCAGGAACGGAATATCGTTTCCAATTCCCAGGTTCGGATCATAAACAATTTTTCCTCCCGCTTTGGTGACCAGATCTGCTGTGCGACGCACATCGTTCACACGCAACAGAAGTGTCAGTTCCGGAGAACAGTCACACAATTCTTCTTTCATCTGTGCCGATGCTGACTGGCTGCCCTGAATCAACCAGCAGACCAGACAGATCATGACCAGACAGGAACGCAGCAGATTATCACGATGTAAACGACTCATCAGCCCCTCACGCTTTCGGGATTCAGGGCGGTTGGCCCTGTTTGAATTGGTTTATATTTAGTGGTTATATCAGTCAGGAAGGTGAATCTGTTCTGGAGAACCAGATACGCCAGGCAGGCGTTAACCGTTATTTCTTCCCTGGTAGACCATACTTTAATATAGGACGTATTTTGCCAGACTCTTTCATATTCTCACATGCCGAGTACTCTTTGTGAATACTGGAGTCCTGAGAAAATACGAGATAGAGTAGACTTCCTAAGTACTTACGAATGCAGCCCGGAAGCCGGCAAATACGGAATCACTTATTCTCAGGTTAGTTCACAAACGCGTTATTGACAAAGTGATAAAATAAAATATCCTTGATACATGCTTCAGAATACCCGCCACCACCTGATGTTCCTGCTCTGTACAGTGATTGCACTGGACATCGTTTTTCTATTGGGTGGTTCGAGTTTACTGGATAATCCCGAGTCAAATCCTGACTGGCTCTGTGCTGAATATGAGCTGGAGGAGAGTGAAGACTCGGTCGAAGAAGAAACACTGATCCAGGATGCCGAATTCTTAATCGCGCAGCCACACTTTGGCTTACTGCTGCAAAACGTTGATTTCAACGTAAAACAGTCTGACCGCGATGAGATTCATATCAGCCGCGGTCCTCCCTCCCTCTGCTGAAGCAGCCCGTTTTTTCGGTTTGCTTATCATTTCGCTTCACTGGTCGCTTTCCTGTTGCGCTCACTCAGATCAGTTCCTCATTCATTTCACCTGAGAAATGATGCTGTTCGATCTGGGTTACTTTGAGCTGTTTCAACAGTCATTGCTCTATTCTTCATTGATTTCATCTGAATGATTTCAGGTAAATCGTTTTATGGATTCCCAACATGTCACAACCAGATTCGAATCAACCCAAATTTAATTTTGCAAAATATATCAATGATTTTAACCCGTGGCATAATATCAGGATTATGCACACCAATGTGCCCAATGACATTCTCGCTGGATTTACGGTTGCCATCATCGCACTGCCTCTGGCACTGGCTTTTGGAGTGGCATCCGGTTTAGGAGCGGAAGCGGGGATGTGGGCCGCGATCTGCGGTGGCATCCTGGTCGGACTGTTTGGCGGTTCCAATACCGGCGTCAGTGGTCCCACCGGTCCCAAAGTGGTTCAGCTGGCGGCAATCATTGCCGCGACCAAACTGGCATCAGGCGAACCGGATGTGGTGTTCGCCATGTCGATGGTTTTCTTAAGTGGCTTGATCTGCATCGCGCTGGCACTCATGAAAATCGGCCGCTTCATCTATTACACGCCTTATTCCGTTGTTTCCGGATTCATGTGCGGGATTGGTGTGATTATCATCCTGCTGGAAATTCCTCCGATGCTGGGTTTCGCGACACCCAATTCCGTCATAGGAGCCATCAAACAGATTCCCTTCGACATCATGCATGAAAAGCCACATGCATTGATTGTCTCGCTGGCGACATTCTTTACGATTCTGCTCTGGCCGCGCGTGACAAAGAAACAATGGCTGCCGGCACCGCTGCTGGGGCTGATTGTGGGGACCAGTATTGCGCACGGATTTGGTTTCGAAGATATTGAGTTTATCGGTTCCATGCCGGTCGGACTGCCTCACCTGTATATTCCAGACTTTTCCCGCTTTGGTGATATGATTGGCGGTGCCTTCGCGTTAGCCGGACTCTGTATTTTTGACTCCCTGCTGACCTGCCTGGTGGCGGATAACATGACCGGCGAACGGCACAACAGTGACCGGGAAATCTTTGGGCAGGGGATTGCGAATATCGGTTGTGGCCTGGTGGGTGGTGTCACCACGGCAACCGCTACCATGCGAACGGTGGCAAATATCAAATGTGGCGGTAAAACCGGCCTGGCTTCCATTACCCACGGTGTGGTACTGCTGGCGCTGATGCTGGGCCTGGCACCGTATGCCAGCTATATCCCGATGGCCTGTCTGGCAGGGATTCTGCTCAAAGTCGGTATGGATATTATTGATTACCGCGTGCTGCCCGTATTACATCGGATGCCGTTCATGGATTCCATCTGCTTCTGGACGGTTTTGATTTTGACGATTTCGGTCGACCTGCTGGTCGCCATGGGCGTCGGCATCACAATTGCCTTCGTACGCATCGTGCAGGAACTGGGACAGGCCTACGAGCAGAACGTCGTCAGCCTGAATCAGATGGATCGGACATTGCCTGCCGATGTTTCCATGCCGAATGAACTCAAGGAGAAAGTTCTCAAGCTGCGGCTGGAGGGACCATTGTTCTTTGGCGTTTCCGATACGATCTATCGGGCTTCGTCTTCACTCGTCGATTACAAATACCTGATTATCCGCATGGCGCGGGTTCCCATGGTTGATATGTCGGGAGCTTACCTGCTTGACGATATTATTGAAAAAGCACATGATCAGGGAGCAACAGTATTTTTCACCGGTCTCAGGCCTCAGGTACAACGAACCTTGACCCGCTTGAAGATCATTGAAAAAGTGACCGAAGAAAACTGCCTGGCAACCTTTAATGATGCGATTCTGCGAATCCAGCACCTTGAACAGGAGCAGGGATCGCACTCAGAACACGTGGAACAGGATACTCTGGAACACGTTTAATCAAACCAGAACGCCTGCAGTTTTGTCTCCAGTGAGTCTATTTCTGCAGGCGTTTTTTTCTACAAACGTTAATTTCAGGCCCGGATGCGGGTAGAGAACGGTTTGATGCGAGTTCTGGCAATCAATGCCTACCATGGCGGCAGCCATCGTGAATTTCTGATGCAGTGGATTTCCCACAGCGTGCATGACTTCACCACGCTCACGCTACCGGCGCGACACTGGAAATGGCGGATGCAGCATGCGGCGGTAACGCTGGCTCTGGAGGTCCGCAAGCGGATAGAAGCCGGTGAACGCTGGGATGCGATCTTTGTCACCGACATGTTTGATCTGCCTGCATTTCTCGGGCTGATACCAGCAGCAACAGCGGCACTGCCTCGCATTGTATACTTTCATGAAAATCAATGGACCTATCCGCTTCCACAAGGCGAAACACGCGATCTGACATATGGCTTCATCAATCTGAAATCAGCGCTGGCTGCAGATTCACTCTGGTTCAATTCCGATTTTCATCAACAGGAATTCTTTCAGGCGTCTCGTGACTTTCTGCAGCGCATGCCCGACTATGCTTTCAACGCTGCCCTGGAAGAATGCGTGCAGCAAGCAGCAGTAATCTCACCCGGTATTCAGAAAAAGGAAATGACAGCGCGATCAGACCAGAAGCGATCACTGCAGCTGCTCTGGGTAGCCCGCTGGGAATACGACAAAAATCCGGAACAGTTTTGTGATGCAATTCGCATGCTGGATCGGGCGGGAGTTGATTTTCGACTGAGTGTCTTAGGGCAGTCGACTCCCGAAATACCCGACTGTTTTATCAGCCTGCATACTGAGTACGCTGATCGTATTGATCACTGGGGATTTCTGGAAGACCGGTCGGAGTATCAGCGTGTATTAGCCCATGCCGATCTGGTGATCTCGACTGCGATTCACGAGTTTTTCGGCATTTCGATTCTGGAAGCAGTCGAAGCAGGCTGCCTGCCCGTGCTGCCGAGCCGCCTGGCTTACCCTGAAATCTTTGCTGAGACGCCCGAATGTTTTTACGACGGAAGCACGGAATCTCTTGTCGCGCGGATCGAGGCGTTATCCCAATCAACACAACCGGATTCAACAGACGCTGATCTGCGCGACAGGCTCGGAAAAATTACCGCCCGTTATCACTGGGAGCAGATTTCCCGGGAACTGGACACCGGCCTGGATCTGAGTCGTAACCGGTGTTCTCGCTGAGATTTCGTAAAAAAATGGTCGTGTCTTCCAGTGGAAACCGTAACGATCAGGCGGGTTGAACGGGTTTGGAATAGTGCTGATTCCTACAATGTGATCGCCGTCTATTGTGCTGTAGCGATTATGCCAGTCAGGGCCAGTTTACCGGTTACACATTTTAGTCGAAATGTGGTTTGGTGAGTAATTTAGGCCCTGTATTACAGTGTTGACAGAGAGTCATGCACTTTAATCAATCCACCGTTTTTCAAAGTATTTTCAAAACTTTTTTATTGTGTTTGGGATACCTGTCTGGCAAAGTAATACCTGTCACTTACGAAGTGTAACTGATTTCAGGACAGTGTTTGAAGCGTGAATGACATTGCCTGAAGCATCTGAGAATTACAACTTTTGCCAAGCGATTATCATCATGCTTACAATCTCCAAAGACGTCCTGCCTCAAACATTTCTAAGCTATATCGCATTCCGGATTGCGTTCATGGATACTCTGGAGCGAATCGCTCTGGCAAAGCAGGTGGGCGATGACCCGTTTGATTCATTCGGTTTTCTGACCGAAGTTCCGTTTCTGCGCAGCGTCCCGCCACACGTGCAACTGGATCTGCTCTCTGTTACCTGGGCAAAGCATCTGTCCAGCGAGAACGTCGAAGGCGACCTTGTTGATGAAAGCGTCGTGTATGCCGTCTGTGAAACCGCAGCACGCATCATTGATGAACAACCGGAAGAAGCACGCCGCTACCTGGCGGGGGGGCCACTGGACGTGCACATTTCCGTGGATCATTTCCTTTCATCCGAAATTCGTAACCTGCACTTGAATCTGTCCAACGAAGGTGACTTCCTGCTGATCAGTCAGTTCCAGGACATGCCACCTGAAGAAGCACTGCCTATGAAAGAAGAGTTCGGGATTGATGAAGAATCAATCGAACCGATGCTTGACGTTCTGATGCAGTGGTTCATGTCGGTGGACTTCATGCCCAACCTGGAAGGGTTGCTGCAGGAACGCGAAGTTGCCAAGGCGATCACAATCGTCGGTTTGAAACAGCAGCCACTTTGTTGATTTGCTGATTCGCCGGCGAGATGCACTGAGGGGGTCAGGAACGGGTGTCTTCATCCGTTCCTGTTTTTTTGCGCCGTTGTTTGAAGACATCCAGTCGTTTTCGGATTGTCGCTTCATAACCCCGTTCAACCGGCCGATAGTATTCTTTTTCGACTCCCAGGTAATCCTGATCGACCCAACCCTCTTCCGCAGCGTGGGCATATTGATAGCCTTCCCCGTGTCCCAGTTGTGCAGCCCCTTTGTAATGCGAGTCTTTCAGGTGAACGGGAACCGGCAGCAGTGCCTTGTTGCGGACATCATTCAGGGCTTCATCGATGGCTACGTATGACGCGTTCGATTTGGGAGCGGTCGCGATATATGTGACGGCCTGCGAAAGCAGAATCCGTCCTTCGGGCATGCCGATCTTTTCTACGGCATTGAACACGGACATGGCCAGCGTCAATGCGGTCGGGTCCGCGTTCCCCACATCTTCCGAGGCGGCAATCACGATGCGGCGGGCCAGAAACCGCGGGTCTTCCCCGGCTTCAATCATCCGCGCCAGCCAGTACAACGCGGCATCCGGATCACTGCCGCGCATGCTTTTAATCAATGCAGATGCGGAATCGTAATGTGCATCCCCATCCTGGTCGTACTGGATCGCTTTTTTCTGAATCGATTCCTGCGCGACGTCCAGATCAAACACCCGTTCTGAGCCATGCAGCGACAGGACGCCGATTTCCAGCGCGTTCAAAGAGCGTCGTGCATCGCCGTCGCAGACTTCAATCAGAAAGTCGAGTGCCTCCTGTTCCACAGTCACGTTGTAGCGGGCCAGTCCCCGCTTTTCGTCCTGCAGGGCCCGCTGCATCAGTGTTTGAATTTCTTCAGCAGACAAAGGTTGAAATTCGAAGATCTGGCTGCGGCTGATGAGCGCCGAGACAAGTGAGAAGAACGGGTTAGAGGTTGTTGCGCCAATCAGCGCGACAACGCCGGACTCGACATCGGGCAGCAGCACGTCCTGCTGGACTTTGCTGAAGTGATGCAGCTCGTCGATAAATAGAATCGTCTGTTTGCCGCCGGTCGCCAGTTCATCGCGGGCGCGGTCGAGCGCCGCACGGACTTCTTTGATGCCGGCGGAAGCCGCGTTCAACGCTTCGAAGCGGCGGTTGGACTGGCGGGCGATCAGTTCGGCCAGCGACGTTTTCCCCGTACCTGGAGAGCCGTAAAAGATCAGTGAGCCGATACGGTCGGCGGCCAGAATACGACGCAGCAGTTTGCCTTCGCCGAGGAAATGTGACTGCCCGACGAATTCATCGAGCGATTGAGGACGCATGCGGGCGGCCAGCGGTTTGGCTTTTTCCAGATTCCCGGATTCCTGCCGGTCGAACAAGCCCATAAAAAAACCTCCGCCAAGTGATTCATACGCGGGTGTTATTAGAACCCGTGATTGCAAAGTGGGAACCTGATGACCCGGGTTGTGTGAGCCGGATATACCGGATATACACGCGGCCGAATCTGGTTGGTCCCCAGTTTAATATTTGTAGGGTCAACTCACGATTTTGAATCAACATGACAGAGGTTGTTTCTCTGTTTTGTTATGTCCTCATTTTACTCGGCTCGTCCACCCAAGACAAGGAGACGATTCTATAATTAATCAACGGTTGCAACAACGGTTACTTATCCTTCATGTTTCGTTGACGTGCCTTTTCGTTTCTGCTTCTGCTGGCTCAGAAATTCGACCAGGTCTCGCAGGTCATCTTTACTGAGCTGTTTGACTATTTCTTCCGGCATGGCTGATTTGCCGGACGCTCGCTCATCAATCTCATCCTTGGAGACATGAATCACCGTCCCTTTCGCGTCCATCAATTCCAGATCCGTATCGGTTTCGTTGCGAATAATGCCGACGATCACTTTTCCGTCCAGCATCGCCAGCACGGCGGTTTCGAAACCTTTGGCAATCGCTTTATTGGGCGCGACAATCGCCTCCAGCAGATAACGGCGGTCTTTATCGATGCCAATTCCCGACAGGTCAGGACCAACTTCCCCGCCATTATTTCTGATCTTGTGACAGCGACGGCATGAAGTGTCGCTGCGACCAAAAAAGATCTCACGCCCCCGGGCAGCGTTCCCGCCGGACAGCGTTTCCAGATATCCGCCAATGGGGTCATCCTGGGGACGTTTCTCGTCAAACTTGACAATCAGCTGATCCAGTTCGGGAGACTGTTTCTGTTTTGCTGCTTTCAGCAGGTCGAGCTGTATTTCCGCGGGAACCTGCTGCTGAACCAGTTTCTGCATCCAGTCAATCAGAATACTGGTTGCCGCCGGTAGCTTTATCTCGGCCAGCGTTGCGAGGGCCCCCTGTTTCTCAATGGTGGTTCCTTTCTGAATCGCCTGCTCGAGCGGCGTTAACGCTGCCTGGGGATCGTGTTTCGCCAGGACATTCAGACCGGTCACGCGGAGTGCCGGCTTTTGATCTTTGATTGCCTTTTGAGCGATGTCCGCAATCTCTGGATACCCAAGCTTATCGAGGGCATTCAGCGAAGCGACCCGTACATCCACCGGACGTTTCGTGTCGACGACCATTTCCGCCAGCATCGGGGCAGCTTCTTTGATGCCGTACTTCGCTGCCAGCCCCGTTCCCGCTTCCTTAATCTTTTCAGAACTCTGGAACAGGTCGGGGACGATGGGACCAACGATGCCCGTCAGTTCAATCGGCGCGCGATTCTCAATCGGCTGCCAGCGGCCCAAAACGCGATCGAGGGGCGCGGGTTCGTTCCACTGGTTGAGTTCCTCGATCGCTTCCAGCCGCAGTACTTCGGGCACTTTCGTGTCGGCGGCGATCCTGGCAACAACAGCAGCGTTCTCTGCAGTTCCCATGCGGAAATTGGCATTCATGACGCGTCGCAGCAGAGCATCCGACATGTCGGCAGTGATCGAAACGGCGGCCAGATCCGCTACCGCATCCGTAATGGGTTCATCGTTGATGGCCCGGGCTGCTTCCAGGACGACCAGCGGGTCGGAATCCTGCAGGAACAGGCTGACTTCCTTTCGCTGCAGACGTCGCAGAGCGACCACGGCTGCCAGGCGTACCGCGGCTGATTCATGATTGGCGGCTGCGATTAACGCGTCAGTATTTCCGATGCGGGTCAAAGCGAGCATACCTGCATGCCGCAGCATGGGATCGGCGTTGTTGTTCTGTTTGAGCAGTTCCAACAGACCGGCGACCGCTGTCGGGGCCTCCAGCTTTCCGAGTGCGACAGCAGCAAAGTACTGCACGCGGGCGTACGGATTTTTGAGCAGATCGATCAATGCCGGGATCGCAGGTTTGAACCCCGCTTCGCCGATGACTTTGGCGGTCTGACTCTGGACTTCCCTGTCGCTGTCCTGGAGCAGACTTTGAATGCCGGTGACGGCGGAACTGGTTTTGCGCCCCAGCTGGCCGATGCCCCAGATCGCATGCAGGCGGGCGAACTGATCTGTTGATGAGATCGCGACCTGCTGCAGGGCCGCTAACTGATTCTGATCGACGAGCGCGAACTGGGCTTCCATGCGAATCCGCTGATCAACGTGGGCCAGCAGTTTTGTCAGTTCTGCGGGAGAACGTTCGGCGAAGCCCTGTTTCATCAGTTCTGCCGAGTGAGCTGCCAGAGCGGCTTTCGCGTGCTTCGTATCGGTAAATTCATAGATGCGGCCTTTGCCCAGTCCGTTCCAGCCATTCACCCAGTCGCTGACATACAGGCTGCCGTCGTAGCCGAAGTCGAGATCGGTGGCCAGGATCTGCCAGATGAATTCATGCGCGTCGGTCAGTTCGAACGAAGCCCCCTTTGGTTTGACGGCGAACGAACGAATACCGCTCTGCGAAGGGGTGCCCCGGAAGTCGGCGAGGAAAAAGTGATCTTTGTAACGGTCGGAGAGACCCACACCCGGGTAATGGGTCAGCCCGGAAGGACCGTCTGCGATGTTAATGATCGGCGGGACCATGTAAGCAGGCTGTCCCTCATGGGCAGGGTGCCAGATCTTTTCCCGGTTGAACGGACCGCGGTCGCTGAGGTACTGATAATACATCCGCCAGCCGGTATCTCCCCCTTCGACAACGTAGACCCAGCGGGCCTTGTCGCTGCTGTCCGAATTGTTATCGCCGGTGAAGAGGTTGCCGTAATTGTCGAACGCCAGCTCCTGTGGATTGCGCAGACCGTAGGCGAATTCTTCGAGTTCGCTCCCGTCCAGGTTACAGCGGAAGACGGCTCCCGTATCAGGGCGGAACAGGTGTTTGCCTTCTTTGGTGGTGACGTTATATCCCCGGTCGCCGATGCTGAAGTAGAGGCGTCCGTCGGGGCCCAGCACCAGGCCATGCAGGTCGTGACCGCGAAACGCGACGCGAATGCCGTAACCGCTGCTTAGTTTTTCGCGCAGGGTTGCTTTGCCTTCGTGGGCGGTATCGCTCAGTTTCCAGACGTGGGGGATGCAGGTGTAATAGACATATCCGCCGCGGGCCAGCACGCCGGCACCGGTTCCCTCTTCGATACGATTGAAGCCGTCCGCAAAGACACTCGCATGGTCGGCTTTGCCGTCCCCGTCGCGGTCTTCGACCAGACGAATCCGGTCGTGCTCCAAAGCATAATCGTTGATTTTGTCTTTGAGGTGTTTCCGGAAGTAGGCCAGCCGGTCTTCGATTGTTTCTGCTGCCAGATCGTCGTGCAGCCAGTTCATGTGACTGCGGTTGTCTTCGACCCCTTTTCCCTGGCGGTAGGTTTCCGCGACATAGAACCGCCCCTGCTCATCAATGCAGAAGGCCACCGGATTCGCCAGCAGGGGTTCGGCGGCAAACAGGCTGACCTGCATTCCCTCGGGAACACGGAAACCCTGGATCGCCTGTTCGCCTTCTTTCGAGGCCTCCGCGATGGCGGGCGAATAGGGAGTTTCACTAAACGCCAGTTGAGGCAGGAGTGAAGCGAAACAGACGACTGCAACCAGCGCAACAGGACGGGGAAGCAGAGACAGTTTATGACAGAAAACGTACGACAAGATGACACTCCTCGGCGAGACGGCTGGCAGGTAATGAAAATGGATGAAGAAGAATTGATACTATCTTAACGGTCTATTTAAGCAGATCACAGCCTGAGATTCTCCTAATCTGCCTGATCAATACAGATTTGAAATTGGTCAGAAAATTTGTCCGACCCGCGCAGTACACTGCATTATCAACTGGCTTGCGAACCGCAATCTGAGTAACATGAACCATCTAAGCAAGACTGTTGTTCTTCTTCCATCTGTTCATTAAGTTTGCTAACAAAAGTGTACGAACTCACGCTATAAGGTGCTTTTTGCACTAGAATCGGATCGCTCTATGAAAAATGTCGTCAGCCTTATCCTTGGCGGAGGCAAGGGAACCCGCCTGTTTCCACTCACTCAGTTTCGCTCCAAGCCGGCCGTTCCGCTGGCGGGAAAATATCGGCTGATTGACATTCCGATTTCCAACTGTATCAACAGTGAACTGAGCCGCATCTATCTGCTGACGCAATTCAACTCGGTCAGTCTGCATCGCCATATTCGTCAGACTTACAAGTTTGATTCCTTCGGGGGTGGCTTTGTGGAAATCCTGGCGGCCCAGCAGACGATGGAAGGGACCGACTGGTACCAGGGAACCGCGGACGCCGTCCGTAAGAACATTCGCTGCATCGAACAGTCGGACATCGACTATGTACTGATCCTTTCCGGCGATCAGCTGTATCGCATGGATTATGCTGAAATGCTGACCAACCATATCGAGTCGAATGCCGATGTCTCTATCGCGACCGTGCCCCTCTCCAGCGAGCAGGCGGCTGCATTCGGGATCATGCGCGTGGATGACTCCGGTCGCGTCAAAGGCTTCCTGGAAAAACCGCAGACCGAAGAAGAGCTGAAAATGGTCCGCACGCCTCCCGAATGGATCGACCAGCAGGGGATCGAAAGCCGCGGCCGCGACTGCCTGGCCAGTATGGGGATCTACCTGTTCAACCGCGATCTGCTGGTGGATCTGTTGAAGAAGACCGACTACGAAGATTTCGGCAAAGAAATCTTCCCGATGTCGATCCGCACACACAAAGTGCACGCGCATCTGTTCGATGGTTACTGGGAAGATATCGGCACGATTCGATCATTCTATGATGCGAACCTGGCGCTGGCGCATCCCAATCCGCCTTTCGATTTTGTGGTTGAGAAGTCCCCCATCTATTCGCGTCCTCGCTTTTTGCCGCCGACGCGCTGCGAAGGGGTGACGATCAAACGCAGCCTGATTGCCGACGGTTGTGAAATTGACGAAGGAGCCGTGATCGAGAACAGTGTGATCGGCCTGCGATGCCGGATCGGCAAGAACGTGACGATTCGCAATTCGGTGATCATGGGAGCCGACTACTACCAGGACGAATGCAAAGAGACCCTGGAAAACGACGACCGCCCGGCCATCGGCATCGGCGATGGCGCTTATATTGAAGGCGCGATCGTCGACAAAAACTGCCGCGTCGGCAAAAATGCCCGCATCGAACCCAACGGCCACAGCGAACAGGACTTCGATCACACCGACGTCTTAATCCGCGACGGAATCATTGTGGTCCCGAAAGGAACCGTACTCGCGGATGGGTGGAAGCTGTAGAGCCCCTCAGCTAAATAGATCAATCAGAAAGGCAGTCCTTCGGGGCTGCCTTTTTTTACAGGTCAACTTGAATGTGTGCCCGGTTGTTTATACTGTGAACGTATGTTGTGTTCGTTGTGAATGATGAGGGCCAGGAAGATGAGAGTACTGTTCACGGTTGCTGTGTTGCTGTTCGGTTCCAATTCTGCGCAGGCAGATTTTCCGACCAGGAAGTATGAGATGGGTTTTGAGACCGTGACGGTCTTTGAATATAAAAAAACGCTACGCGAAGCAAATACAGAGATTCCTGATTTTCCCCCGCGCACAGAGAGTGCGGTGATCGTGAAACTGGTCGAATCAAACTCGCGTGCTTCCCTGGCTGGTCTCAAGGAAAATGATCTGATCCGCGTGATTAATGGCAGCTATCTGCGGTCCCCCCGATCTGCAGATCAGAAACTGAGCATGATCACCCATCAGGATCAATTGATTCTGGGAATCATCCGCCGCGTAGAAGATAAGTGGGATCAGATTTCGATTACCCTGCCACCTATCTCTGAAGAGGCAGCCCGCAAGTTGATGCTCAGAAAAGTCCCGAGCCTGGATGGTGCATTTCTGCCTTACTATCGCATCAGCCATAAGCACGCCCCGGCAACCCGCTACGCTCCCAACAATTTTCAACTGTATTATACAGAGCGAGCGGGCCGCCCTGAGAAACTTTATTTGCGGATCGCACAGTTACTTCCCGGTCAGTCCAGATCTGGTCCTTTTGTTGTGACAACCGCCGGCGGTCGTTTCGTGTTCCAGTCTGAAGTTGTACAACCCCATCAGCGGGGACTGTTCTTTGCCGGTTCTTTGCGAAGTCCTGAATGGGAACCGGTCAAAGTGGAAATCTTACTGATTCAATCTGAGGACTGGCTCGACGAAAAGCATCAGGAATTTCAACAGGCTGAAGCGAAGTACAAGCAGGAATTCCAGGGATTTAAGTATGATCAGAGCCGTAAGGATAAAGCCTATCAGGAACTCAATCAACGGCGGTTATCTCTGATCACAGAGATGGAACGACTCAATCAGAAAATCCAGTCAGCGGAAAGTAACTACCAGCGATTAGTGCAGCGAAAAGATCGGCTGGCGAATTCGAAAAATGTCCTGGTTCAAAATCAGTTCAGACTGTCTGATGATGCACGTAAAGCAATCAAGTTACATTTTGCCAACTTAACCGCCGAACAGAAAAAAATTGTCAGTCGCGCGTTTCATTATGGAATCTCTCTTAATTTTATAGAAGCGGAACTGCTTCAATTAGAAGATACCAGTCTGGCGGAACAGGAAATCAGACGAAAGCGAGATAAGCAGGGCTGGCTCTGGGTGGATGCACCGCTGACGCCAGATCAAATCCCCATGCTTCGCGCAATGATCGCCGACCCGACTGTTACGGTCCATCACGAAAGCACTCCGGAACAGAAATTCGAAGTGACTCCCGAACAGAAGGAACGATTGCAGACCGTACTGGATGTGTACGAAGCTGAAAGAAATAAGTAAGGAATATTCCATTACGATAAAAGCTGAGCAGCCTTCACGGGCTGCTTTTTTTATGGAATTCATTCAACAGTTCCGCATGCTTGAAATCAACCGCGTTCCAGCAGGAACTCTCTGTCGATTCGGGTAGATCGTTCCAGGCGACGATCATCTGGAATGTGTTTTCGCTGCCTTTCGCTAATTCAGGCAGCTCAATCGAGACGCCTTTGACATCGCTGCCGACTGAATCGGGGTAAACCTGCTGGTCTTCGGGGAGTCTGGCGTTAAGGCATTCTTCGTCTTCAGTGCCAATCATCAGAATCGTGTGATCGTTTTCCCAGGAGTGTGCGTAGAGATGCTCTCCGCAGTCAATTGCATGATCGGTAAATTGATGTTCGAGCAGACGGCATTCGAAGATCAGATTGTCAATCGGTTCATGGCAGTGAACTCTCAACAGGATGCCAACGCGACCAGAGACTGACATCCCAGGCGAAAGCGTGAGGGACAGCGGTACTGAATCGAGATGAATCGAAACGGCTTTCGTGACGCCGAAAACGAAAAAATTGATTTCACCCAGAGGGGTGTCGATGGTGAGATATTGCATTATGTGAAATAGATTATTGAGTCATGATTTTCGACTGGAGATTGTGAAGCTTCATTTTATGATACACTTTCAGTCCTCACTCAAATAAATACGAATAGAGATCGCCATGATATTATTTGCGGGAAACAATTCGAATGCAATTTTATGAACAGCATTACGAGAGATATTATTTACGAGAATATATTGGAATGTGGTATCCAAATATTCTGAGAGCTGTTCTGTTTTGGATACTAATCAAGCTTAATTTAAAGCAACTGAAGCGAAAACCATTTCCCGTATTTCGTTCGATTCAGGATAATCTCATGGAACTGGAACAGGTACCTGTGATTTATCAGGCTGAAGTTCAGGCAGAACTGAATCTGTTAGCCAGCTATGGTTTTGTAGAACCACTACTTACGGGAGTTATTTCTGGTTCCCGTTTAAATGAACTGAAGCTAACGGGAGTCGGTATCATTTCACGTCATCAGAAAGGAGATTCAGTAGTATCAGTCATTCTGGATTTTGACGACGCTCAGGTAAAAAAGCGTCCTTATTTTATTTTTACATTTCTAAACGACGTGACCGGTGATATCACATCCAGTAATGGTCGATTTATGTGTTATTCAGATCCTGGTGGTGATATTGCTTACTATCCGAAAGTCTGTTTTGAGGAACTGGTGGAAATTCACAACCAGAGAATCAGGGGATTAAACAGAAACTGTTCGATAATCAATGATAATTTGGAACTAATAAAACTGTCTGATGAAAGATGGGTGAAAAGTATTGATAAGCTTATACGTCGTGGAATTCTGAAAATTTCATTTTCTCAATAGCTCTTACATTTTCAGGAGAGGATTCTCTTGAGCAATTGAAGGCAGCTGATATCAGCCATTTCCAAGAGAAGCATTATGAACGTGGACTCTCACTTGTTAAGACTGGTGCATGACATTCTGTTCCGTGAGTGGGATCCTCTGGGAGTCAATGCTGACGAAGCAGCAACCAGAGAATATTCCAGCTACATCACTGGTATCATCCACTTGCTAAGGAAAGGGGCAGATGAACGCAAGTTGTCGGCACATCTGCTGCGTCTGCGGGAGAACTCGCTGGGAGTAAGTCTGAGTGATCCAAGAGGGGATGAGTTGATCGCCTCGCGACTGCTAGCCGCGTATGAGATTGCACAGAGGGGTATTCGACCGGCCCGCTCAGCGGAAGAGTTGCTGGCACGTTACCAGGCAGGAGAACGAGTTTTCAACGGCAGTCGTATTGAGACAGACGATCGCGAGTCTTTGTCGGGATGTAAACTGGATGGTCTGGTGCTCCGAAATGCTTATGTGAAGCTTTCATTTCAGGGAGCATCCCTACGAGGCGCTGATTTCTGGGATGCTGAGTTGAAGGGCTCTGATTTTTCAAACGCCGATTTGCGTGGAGCCCAGTTTCACGGGAGTGTATTGAGTAACACATCTTTTCAGGACGCACGGCTGGAAGGCGCACAGTTCAACGAAGCCTGTTATCAGTTTCGCATGTTAAAAACAGGAGAGTTTCCCGACAGTTAATGAAATACTCTTCACCAGAATCACCAGTCATATATTCGAGCATGAATTTTACGATCTCACACTCGAAGAGGGTTTTAAATTAAACGATTCAGGAAATTATATGAGTGCAAGTTGGAAAGCCGTTGGGAAGGGAGAATATCTCAAAAGTATTATTGAGTTGTCGTGGAGTGATCGAGCATCTCCTCCTTTTGAATGTCGAATTGTAAAGGCTGATGAAGTACTCATTTTACATTTTCTTAAACAGCTTGAGGTTGATGACTGGGCATCAGCTGAAGGTGTCAGTAAGTGGTCTATCACTCAGATGACCAGGTGTTATCCGCAAGCATCAAATCTTCAGATGATATTTCCAGATGCTCCAGGCGAAACTATCCTGAAACAGGCACTTGATGAACTTCGAAGTGGAAAGGATTTGCGAGAAATTGCAAATACTTTATCAGTAAGCCCATTAGAATTAGGGACTTGGCTCCGAGGGTACGCACCACGCGAAAAGTGTATTCCCCAATTTAATAATTGATTTGAATTTTAATGATGCAGGTCCGAATGGCACTGCTGCTTTTTTGATTTGTGTTTACGCAATACTTCCAGCGTCACGCTGACCTTGCCCGCTAACCGCGACCAGATCTTGATATACTATTCAGGACCAGTTAGTTGGAACCGCAATTTGGATCGCATTCGTTCGTAGGCTCAAATACTCAATAATTTCATTGCTTCCCCGGTTCAATCTTCTACACTGAACACATCTCATTAATTTTTCTTTCTTCCGGGGGGCAGGGTGATGCGCTGGGGTCTGTTGCTGGTGGCGGGGATTGTCTGGGCTGGTCTGGCTGGTGTGATCGCTGCTGCAGAAGACAGCGGTGATGAACATGGCGGTGATGCACACGGTCGTTATTTTGATGAGACGCAGGCGACGACGCTGTTTGCCTTTGATGAGGTTTCGCTCCCTTTTTCACAGAATCTGAAACTGGTGATGCGGTCGCCTGAACGGCATCCGGCGAATCCGGTTGTGCAGCGCGGGGGAGCCGGGACGCCGGATTCGTGGGCCGTGCAGTTTTATGGTTCGGTCATTCGCGTGGGCGATGTGTATCGGATGTGGTATGTGGCGGCGGGGGAGGATCGGCTGGATAAGAGTGTGCCTCGCTCGTCTCCGTGGCGGGTGGCTTATGCCGAGAGCCGCGATGGCGTGCACTGGACCAAACCGGACCTGGGGCTGGTGGAGTACGCGGGGAATCGCAAGAACAACCTGGTGCAGATTGAGCCGCACATGGGGATTTTAAACGTCAAAGTGCTCTACGAGCCGGACGATCCCGATCCGTCGCGGCGGTATAAAATGGGAGCGCATGTCTGGTTCCCCAAAAACAAAGTCCGGCTGGGAACGCTGGCGACCTACGCGAGTGCCGACGGTCTGCGGTGGAAAACGCTGCATGCTGCGAAACCGGTTCAGGCGGAGCTGCAGGTGGAAGAGATGCTGTTGCCTCCGTTACATTATGAGCCGGTCGGCGGGCTCTATAAATGGGACGGCCTGTATTATGTGAATGGTCAGAATGCGATTGCGGCATCGCGACCTTATCATGGTCGGGTGGTGCGGCAGTTTATTTCGCCTGACTTCGAGACCTGGTCGCATGCGAGCACGGTCGGTTTCGTCCGGCCGCAACAGTATCACCTGCTGGGACCGGGGCGAAGCCGCGAGGGAGAACAGAATCACGAAGGGGTAAGCGTGTGGAACCGGGGAAATGTGCTGCTGGGTATTTCCGGGATCTGGCACGGGGCCCGGGAATGGAAAGATGTGACCATCGACCTGGGGTTTGTAGTCAGTAATGACGGCGTGCAGTTTCGTCAGCCTGCGTATGAGTGGACTTTTTTGAAACGGGGGGCCGACGGCGAGTGGGACCAGGGAGGCTTACTGCAGGGGCAGGGCTTTGAGAACATCGGCGCGCAGACGTTTGTGTATTACGGTGCCTGGGATCCGCGGCACTGGGAGGGTTCTCCGCCTCGGGGGGGAGTGGGGATTGTCACGCTGCCCCGCGACCGGTTTGCCGATCTGCGGGTGGATGATACGACCACCGGGAACGGGGACTACCAGATGCCGGTCACGACGAGTGAATTTCTGACCGCTGCGATTTCACGCAAAGGGGAGGGGCCTCTCCAGTTCTACATGAATGCTGACGGGTTGGGAAAAGATGCGCGGCTGAAAGTGGAACTGTTGAGTGCAAATGCGGTCCCGCTGCCTGACTATGCGGGAGCGCAGGCTGCGGTGGTGACGAAGAGTGGCTTTCAGACGCCTGTGGTCTGGAATGGTCAGATGGACGTCACGGGTCTGCCCGAACGGTATCGGCTGCGGGTGACGTTTGAGGGGGAACAGAAATCCGAGATCCGATTCAGTGCGCTGTATGTGCGGTGAGCTTGCGCTTCATGGATATTCCGCGTGAATATAGTTGTCGATGGGTTGGAAGCCGAGCCTGGCATACGCTCTGATGGCGGGAATGTTATCGTTGTTGACAAACAGCGTGAGTTGTTTTCCCTGGTTGAACCAGTGCCTGCAGATCGCACTCACGGTCTGTTTGGCGTAACCATTTCCCTGGTGGGCAGGATGCGTCATCACGCCACCGATCTGGGCGTAGTGTTGTGAAATGCCGTGAATGTTGGCTTTGGCGATGATCTCACCTTCCTGTTTCAGCAGCCATTCATAAGCGGGAGAGATTCGCGCACGTTCATTTGCGGTAACCGGTTGGTCTGCGTCCCGGCCTTCCATGATGTTTCCCAGGCGGATGATGGCGTCGATGTCGTCGGCTGTTCCCTGGACCTCTGCCCCGGTGGAACAGTCGTTGAAATTTTCCTGCGTCAGCAGATTCAGAGTCTGTTCGCTGATCTTGTCGGGCACGATGCCATGGACTTTCAGTCGTTCGATGGTCGGTAGCGCATGGCGTTTGAAGGCGACGACATATTTGACGGGGCGATTCTGTTTTACAAATTCATCCACAAAGGCATTGATGATCGTCGTGCTCTCGGCGTTGAGCGTGATGTCGTTCCAGCGACCAAAGTAAACGCCGAGACCGACCAGCGTGCCGTTTTCGAAGTAACCCAGATACGTGTTGAATTCAAACGGGTTCGGAGAAAATATAAAGCTGCCGATGACAAACATGTTTTCGATTTCCCGCTGATACGCGAAATCGAGAATGGTCTGCTGATCGTCGGGTGTGAGTTCGCGAAGCATGATTTGTGTCGCTATTTCGTAAAAGGCTGGAATCAGGGTTTTTCTCAGTATAGGACAAATTTCGTTCTCGTGAAGGTTCGGTGCTGAGTGAATATTTTACGGGAGCCGTTTTGAAAAAAAACGCCCGACAAGGCAGATGCCTCATCGGACGCTTTCGCGGGTTTCCTTTCTGTTAGTCCTGAACTGAATTTCAGACCGTTACGGACGACGTTTGGGGGGACGCATATCTAATACCTGCTCCAGGTCAGAAGAAGCGAAGACCTGGTCGAGCATTCCGAAATCATCCTGCTGATTTTCATCAGCTCGTTGTTCTGGTCCCCGGTTCGGTCCCTGTGCGGGGCGACGGCTATCCTGTTGTGGTGGTTGCTCTCTGCCGGGAGATCCCTGAGGCATGGGATCTCGATGATTCATATCCAGCACGTTGACATCGATGTCGACTTCGTCAGCGATTGCGACCGTGTCATTAGCGTCCGTGTGCTGAATGACAATCCGATCGATGCCGGTGAATTCCACTTCCAGGCCGTTGACCTCAAGCGTATTCTCGTTGACGACGATGGTATCGTCCTGTTGAGTGCCGTTAACGATCAATGTGTCATGGCGTCCCCGGGAGGCCTCAACGACCAGTCCACCTGGAAGGTCTGATGGTCTGATACCTCTAAAGCGGATTTGCAGCGAACCAGGGTCGGCGCTTGTCAGCATCAGACGTTCGACACTGTCTAATGATTGACTGGCGATGACCCTTCTGGTTTGATTGTCGACGACTTCGAGGTTGCCTTTTTTCACGCGAAGCGATACATCGTCGGAGTGTGTTTCCGTCAGGTCGACCTGCATGACTGTGGGGGCAAAGAAAACATTTTCCTGCAGCCCGGCGACATCTGAGTTGCGTTCGATGACGTCGGCCAGCGTGGTGTTACTGATTTTTTCAAGTGCCTCGCCGGAGAAGATGTTTTCATACCAGAAGCGATCTCCATCGCGGAGCCGTTCGAATTGATCGACGATAATCGCCGTAAAGGTTTCGCCCATGCTGGAGCCCGGCAGATGATCTTCGGCAAGGCCCCCCACCCAGAGGTCGATGTTGTCGACAGTGCCATACAGTTGTTCGAGCCGGGCAGCGACGTCCGGATCTGAGGTGATGTCGGAGAAGTCTTCGACGGCGTCCAGTCCGAGGGCAACCCGGGTTGAGTTGTAGTCAGAAAGTCCATGATCGCGTCCACGCTGGATATTTAGTGAGGCGAGATCGAAGCCGCCGGCACCGGGAGGGCCAAACAGGAAGTTACGCACGTCGTCCACGACCTGGTTATCGATTTCCTGAGCCAGGTTGACGGTCAACCCGCGTAGCAGTGAATCGACGCCATTGTTGGCCACTTCACTCGGATTGAAAAAGGCGTTCAGGAGCGCGAGATTGCCTTCGTCGGCGACGTTGCCATTTTCATCGAGCCGCAGCAGTTCGGAGGAGAGCATCGTGTGTCCGAAGCGATAGGCGGCGGTGGAGAATTCATTGGCGATACTCGGATCAACGGTTGAATCGTAGCCCTGGTATCTGCTGATCGCATTGGAGCCCAGCAGAGCGGGGAGGAATTCGTTGAAAGTAATCGCCTGTAATTCTGCAGCAACGATCTGCCGTGCCTGTTGGTAGAGTTGTTCATCGGTCAGGTCGGGATTATGCAGTGCCAGTTCGGTCGCGATGCGATTGTGTTCGCGCATCCAGATGGTCTGCATCGAAGTCAAAGCGGAATTTTCGTTGGCGCGGATATCACCTGCCAGAAAGAATCCGTTATCTCCATAGGGGAGCAAATCTCCGTCACTGGTCTTTAGCAAGCCTCCCTGAAACGTGCGTAAACTGTCTGCCACTTCGTGGCTCGAACCGTAGATTACCGAACCATCGATGAACGCAGTAATCTGATTGATCTGCTGTCGAACGCCGTTTGCGTCTTCTTCAAAGATCGATCGGCTCATATCGATGACATCATCTCCTGATCCGTCGGGATCAAAGTACATGTCGCCGGTCGGAACATTGATGGGAAATGACTCCAGTGGATTGCCGTATTCATCGTGTGCGGATTCGGTCAGGGTGATATCGTGATCAATGAACTGCCCCCAGACCCAGAAGATATCAGTCAGGTAGCGATCGTTGGTCTGGGATGTATCTGCGGCAGCCAGGACGTTACTGATTTCACGGGCACTGGGGCGGTCTTCCCCGGCGGGAGACGACAGGCCGTCTTCGTAAGCTGCTGCGGCCAGTCTGATCAGTTCCGTGTAGGTACTGCCGAGTTCCGGATTGTCGATGTTGTTGCCCGTTCCATCGATCGAAGCGTATTCGGGAGTCGTATCGGACATCGTGCACAAATCGGTGTCGTCTACTATGTCTGTTGCGGGAGAATTCATCGCCGAGAGCAACTGGCGATCTTCAAGGTGTTCTACATTGGAAATGTATGATGCTTGACGGGTTGCCTGACGGCGATTTGATTTTGAGAAAAGCATGATGGGATCTCCTGGAGCGTGAAGCAGCGTGCGCGCAGTTCTTCCGAACTGATCGACAGAAGCCACCAGACGCGTGGTTGTTATTTTGTAATGACGAAGGCCCGCCCTACAAAAAGAGTTGATCAACCGGCCTACCCAAGACTGCGGGTAGTCCTTAGAGAGTCTCGGAGACTAGAAACGGAAACTGGTTGCGACAATCCACATTAATTCGTCAGAAAAAATTTCAGATTCTTTAAAACGTCGGGAGTACGAGTGGACGAATTATCGGTTGTCTTTCCTCCTGAAACAAAAAAACGCCCGACAAGGTTTGCACCTCATCGGACGTTCTCTCGGGGTTGCCAGTTTGCCTCATGCGTTGCCTGCTCCCTGGACAGTGTCCAGTTTTACTGTGGCGTCTCCAAGTCCATTTGGATCGAGTATATTAGATTGACGGACGCCATGGTTAAGTGTAATGCTCACTAGAAACTTGCGGCTGGCAGACGAGTCATCTGCACGGTTGCTTCGAGCTGGGGACCGTCGATCGATTCGAGCAGTTCCAGTTCCAGGACGCCGCCTGAGGCAGTGATGACCTGTCCGAAGGTGGCATCGTCGGTGATGACGACGCCGTTACATTTGGTGATGACCATACCAGGTTTGAGTCCGGTCAGATCGGCGGGAGAATTGGCTTCGACCGATTCGATTCCGATGCCCTTACCGGGTAATGTCAGTCCTTTCATTCCCAGGTACCAGCGGACGTCTTCAATGATCTGACCGTTGGGAGCGACGTAGTCGCAGGTGGGATACACATAGTTGCAGTACTGGTAGTTACCTGGTCCATAGTTTTGCAGTGGCGTGCAGTAGTTGAACCACCACCAGGAGAACCGGGGACGATGGTTGTGCCAGTGATGTCCATGGTGTCCATTATGATGACCACCATTGTGGTGTCCGCCATTGTGATGACCACCGTTATTTCCGCCATGATGTCCGCCGCCGTTGTTACCCTGTCCCGGATTTGGATTTGGGTTTGGCTTTGGTGGACGTGGTTTTGGAGGACCGTTTCCTACCGGAGGTTTGGGGTTAGGTCGTGGTTTAGGTGCTCCTGTACCTGGTTTGGGAAAAGGTTTGATTCCGCCTGTTCCTGGTTTACCATTTCCGATTCCCGGATCGAGGGGTTTAGGTCTGGGGCGTGGGCTGATGCCGGTAAAAGGATCTTTCACAGGGCGTGTGAATCCACCGCCGGCTGGTTTGCCGTTTCCGATACCTGGATCAAGGGGTTTAGTTGTCGGCCGCGGACGAATCCCGTTGAACGGTTTCGTCGTGGGACGATTGAACACGCCACCCGCTGGTTTGCCGTTACCAATACCTGAATCGATGGGTTTCATCGTCGGTCGCGGTTTCGGTGCGGAGCTGTTCACAGGTCGTGGACGAATTCCGGTGAAGGGTTTCGTTGTCGGACGATTGAATCCGCCACCCGCCGGTTTGCCATTCCCGATGCCCGTATCAATGGGCTTGAGTGTCTGACGTGGGCGTGGAGCCGAACTCACCTGTTTTGGTCTGACGTTCATCTGACGATGATCGCGGACCGTCGGGGTTCGATGATCACGAACTGTGGGAGTGCGGTGATCCCGAATCGTGTTCATTGTTGGTTTCCGGTTAAAGTTCGTCGGACTTTTACGAACGTTGGAAAAATTCCGTGTCCGCTGTTGTGACGACTGCATTCTTGGTGCCCGGCTCTGCATACTGCCACGTGAAAAGTTACTGGATCGTGAAGAGCGGGAAAAGCTGGAGCCACCTGAGCGTCTTGAGCCACCGGAGCGGCCCCGGTTACCGGCTTCTAAATCTGACATGCTGGTGCTGAAGACCATCGTGAGGATCATCAGGCTGAGTGCGATGCGTTTCATTGTTCTGTCTCCTGAAATGTTTTGTTATGGTGAAGTGAATCCGTTTCACAGGTGATTCACTGTTGTGTTGCAGGTTGTCATCCCCCCTGCATGTACTACCAAGCGAGAGGTGCCAGAAAGTGTTACCAGGAGATTGAGAAAAAATCCGAAATGGGCAAAAAAAGCCGTTTCAGGCGGGTTTAGTTGCAAAGTGTGGTGCGGAGGGGGATACTGGAAGTACAGATAGCCGTCGTTGTATGGTGGGTGTCTGTCATTACTTACAACGGATGCGAATGGCCCGCCATTCCTCTCTGGACATGAAATCAACAGGAACCCGGATTATGAAAAAGTGCTTGAATTGTATTGCGGTCGCTGTGGTATTAAGCATCACTGTCTCGCTTTCGGCGGCGGAAAAAGTCGAACCGGTGCGGATGGGCTGCGGGATTATGACCTTCGACACGGTGCCCGGCTGGGGCTTTGATGAGCAGGGGCGTTCGGTGCTGGGGCCAACCCACGGCGGCGTGGTGATCGATAAAGCAGGCAATATTTACACGAGTGCGAAAATCGGCGTGGTTGTTTTTTCACCCGATGGCAAAGTCGTGCGTCGTTTTCTGGGAGACGAGTATTCCAACATTCATGATATGGAAATTCGCGAAGAAGAAGATGGCGAATTCATTTATGGTGCCCGCAATGCGAACGCGGAAGGCATCAAATTCAACGCACTCACCGGTGAGATGATCCTGAAAATGCCGTTCCCGAAAGAATCGGGGCTCGATCTGAAGAAGTTCGCGCCGACGGCGATTACTGTCGCTCCGAACGGCGATATCATTCTGTCCGACGGTTATGCCAGCAATTACATCTTCAAATTTGACAAAAATGGTAAATACAAGTCCCACTTTGGTAAAAAGGGGAACGGTCTGAAGGAATTCAATACCGCGCATGGCATGACACTGGATACACGCTACAACCCTCCACGTCTGCTGATCTGCGACCGCAACCATCAGCCCAAAGGCCGACTGCTGCACTACGATCTGGAAGGCAACTTTATTGAAGAAGTGATCACCGGTCTGGGGATGCCGACATCTGTTTCGATCCAGGGTGATTATGTTTCAGTACCCGATCTGCACGGGCGGCTGGTGATTCTGGACAAGACCAACACCATTGTCGCTGTGCTGGGGAACAATGAAGATCCCAAAACGAATCGCAATTTCAATGTGCCCCAGGATCAGTGGCGCGAAGGCATCTTCAGCGGCACCCATGGTTCCTACTGGGACAAAGATGGCAACCTGTATGTCCAGGACTGGAACGTCTCCGGACGTTTGATGAAACTGGTCCGGGTGAAGTAAACTACCAGGTAGACCGTTGCCTTCTGATGAGAGAGAATTCATGTCGCCTGAAACATTTTGTGAGCGCTGGTGTGATGATGAAGATGAAGTTCTAATTGCATTTCCAGCGCAATCCGTTACGGGGCTTTCTATCCCTGAAACGTCCCGTGAGTTTTTGACGTCTGCTGGCCTGCCGGATTCCGCAGCTCCCTTTCTGGATTTTCAGGCTCCAGAAGCGGGGCTGCTTCCTGATGTTTCGGACTTATGGAATCAGGATTCCGCTTTTCGCCGCTACCGGATAATCGGCAGTAATGGATCGGGTGATCCAGTCTGTCTTGATGAAGGAGAAAACGGACTGGTCGTTTATCTGAATCATGATCTCAATTTTAAACCTGTGTTGATCAATTCTTCCATCACGGCACTGGCAGAGTCTCTTTTGATCTATCGCCAGTTTGTTCGTGATTGCCAGGAACAAAACGGTGAGGATGCCTGGTTAGATTGTGATATTCCAGAAGCGCTTCTGGTACGTCTCAATCATGATTTAGCACGCATCGATAGTCCTGGCATATCGCCAGGTTGTTTCTGGTTTATGGAGCTGGAACGGCTTCGTGAAGGCGATTCATGAGTGAATACACTCCCCCGCAATGCCGTCGAATCGTGCTGGTCTTATTCGTTTTGTGTGGCGGGATCTGGCTCGCTGGCTGTGGAGGACCAGAGGGGCCACAACGTCGTATCGTGACGGATCCCGGGGGTGACTTCACGCGTTACACGGGAATCGCCTGGCCTGCTTCGGCTCAGGTGGTTTCATCCGGAGATATCTGGTTAGACTTTGTGGGAGAGGGCGAATTCCATCTGGTGTTTGACGTAGATCATGCAACCCTGGAGCAATGGCTGACAGAAGCACCGCCGTGGGAACAACTGAAATGGAATCCCGGACCGATCCCGGAGGGCATGGGTTGGCAGGCTGGTTTTGGTGTCGAAGGGATGAGTGCCGATCCCGCTGGTGGAGGACCCGATCATCAAATCAGCAAATTGGATTTTCAGCAGGTGCTCGAGTCAACGCAGGTCAGATATGTGGCGCATGATCGGGGGGCGGAATGGCAACATGGTCAGATACTGATCCTGGACCTGGAGCACAATCGCGTCTGGTTTTCCCGTTGGGATTTCTGAGAAACTCATTTTTTTTTCAGAGTTCAACTGCTCTTTTGCTGACTTCGGGGTGTACCGTATGGCGAACTGGGGCGATCCGGGGCCGAACCCGTCGCGACAGGGGTGTGAACGGTGTCTGACAGGGGGCCGACAGCGGTCCGAAGTCGTGTCGACCCGCACTTTTTTTGTCGGTGCTCAGACTGAACTAAATCGGGCGGGTGATATCGAGTATAATCTTTATCTGTAGCGTTAAATGAGCTTCTATAGTTTAGGGAATTCCTATTTCGGTGGCTCAGGGGATAATTCATCAGATTTCGCTAAGTCGAGTCAGGGACAGCAAAAGCGGGCAAGCAATAATTTGCCTCGCGCGCGACGCAGATCACGCATCATGTCCCGATGCGGGAGGCTGTCAAGCTGATCATCGCGCACTGGAATGGGAAAAACGGAATCGAATGGTGATGGGATCTGCAGTAAGCGCAGCTGGTTCAGTCCTGACTGGCGGCCCAGTAGATGCCGGAGGCGATCAGGGAGTGTGGTCCTTTTTTGAATTCCGCATGCGGGCTGAAACAGATGACGCGACCGGAACCGAATTTGGACCGGATGATGGCGTGAGTGCCGACCATTGCTTCTGCCGGCGCACCGTTCCGGGCGACTTCGGATTCGAAAGTCGCCAGGACTTCATAGCCGGGAAGATCAGGTTGATTGTCGGGGACGAGCAGGGGGCCGTTTGAATAATAGATGTTGTACTTTGATTTTGATTTGCTGAGGACTTCAGAGCCGGCGGGGGTCAACTGGATCGTGACGTTGCTTTTGCCCCGGTTCCAGTGGGAGCGATCCCAGACACGGGCGTTGATAATATCGAGGGACCATTTGTAATGGGAAGAAGCCAGATAAGCACCAGCGCAGATGCCAACATAGCCGCCTCCGTTTTTCACAAACTTACGGACTTCTGCCCGGCCTTCGGGTTTGAGTGCTTTGGCCTGACCGCTGCCACTGCCGCCCGGCATGATGACGACGTCGAAGTTTTTGAGCTGACCTTTGCGAATCTCTTCGGGAGAAATGATCGTGCATTGAAAGCCGTTTTCCGGGGTGAGAAAACGGGGAAGGCTTTCATCACCCAGGGAGCCGGACCCGGGGAAATCAAAAATGGCAACTCGGACCGGCGCGGTTTCTTCTGCCTTGCTTTCCTCCGCGAGGATTTCAGGTTGTGGAACTGAAGTCAGAGTGAGGCAGAATACGATCAGCAGAAATTGTGAAACACGTGACATGGGAATAACCTTAGAGTAAAAGATGAATTCAGGGAATCACAATCGTCTTTTTGACAGGAGCAAACGCGGGCGGTGCTGGTGCAGGGAGCGTCACCGCTGCCTGCTTCATTTCGCGGAGTTCCTGCTGCATGGCGTTCATCGCGAGGTTCGCCATTTTCTGATGAAAGCGGGTGACGGCACCCGTCGGGTAGCCATGCTCTCTGCGTGCTGCCTGGAATTTAGCGGTGAGTGTGAGGATTTTGTCTTCCACAGGCCAGAGGTCGGACCAGATGCCCGGCAGACAGTCCGTGTTGATACTGTCTCCGTCGTCGGTTTTATTCCAGTCGCGGAGCGTGATCGCGATTTCTCCCAGTTCGGCTCCGTTTTCGTCTGTCAGGGGATCAGCGATGGTCTGAACGTCGACCCAGGAGGGAACGGCGAGAGAAAAACTGGGATCGCCGAGAATCGTCCACATCGTTGCCAGTCGGGGATCTTCGCCTGGTTTCACTCCCTGAAAGACAGCGGCGGAAACCGTTGTGGTGCGGCTGATCGTATTTTTCGTGGCGATAGTCGCAGGCAGTGGTTTCGCGGCGTTGTTCACGGTGCCGGGATGGGGAGCGCCAGTGGCTTGAGAGAGGTCGCGTGTCAGATGACGAATCACATACTCGACGGAAATGCCTTTCGATTTTTGAATATCGAGTCGAGAACAGGCCTGCGAATAGCGTTCAGCGGAGTAGATGGTTCCCAACTGCTCTGGTGTCGGATTGGCGGGGAAATCGCGGGCGGTGGTTGCGAAGTTGGACCGGACGATGTAGCCGTTCGGAGCGACCGCCGGGTCGTTGGCATCGAACATGGTGAAACTGGTGGGGCCTGTTTCGAAGAGGGCTGCGCCCCCCTGGGCATCGATGACGCCGAAATTGGCGACCGTGCGTCGACCGCTCTGGTTGGTTTCTTCGAGCAGTCGTTTGAAATCAGCGACAGTGCGGCAGGTCAGCAGGGCGCGTTTGATCAACAGACCATTGGCGGGCCCCGTTTTTTTGCCGGGTTGGCGGAGGTCGGTACTGAGAGAGTTTTCGATGCAGAAGCCGGCTTCGTTCATGCCCATCCAGGCCGACTTACGACTGCCGGCATTGACGACGGCAACGGCCCGCAGTGGACCTTCTGTGAGCAGCGCGACTTCATTGTGCCGGGCAGGGGCATCGCGGTTCTTCCAGAGCAGAGGTCGGCCGTCGACCGTCGCTTTGCCGCTGATGACGGCGGTGGTGCAGGCATCGAGGGGGAGAGGAGAACTTTTCCAGATCAGCAACAGCATCAGCATCCGAATCAGCGAGGCCCGGTTCGCGTACATAATCGGTGCATCCTTTGGAGGGAGTTAAACGGTTCGAATCTTCACAGGAAGAAAACTTCTAAATGGTTGAAACATTTTGAGTTTGGTTCACGATTCACTCAAGCGTCAAAAAGCGGGTTCATCAAACCTGCATCAAATCTTCATATTGTGCGATAGATTGATTTGCAGGGGAAATAAAAAATTTCAGATTCAGGGCAGATGGTCAAAGAAAATCTATAACTGGCGGGTCAGATGTTTTATGCTGAGTGATGGCGAACAGCGAATGCGTTCATCCCGATTTACGTGTATTCAGAAAGGGGACTCTGATGCAGGAAACGCGATATACTGAAAAGCAGATTCTGTATGGTATGTATGAATGCTGGTGTGATGCGATGGGGTATGATGAAGATGAAATGGAAATGGATCCTCCCTTTAGTGCCGAAACTCGCATTGATCTACACATGAAAGCGCACAATGATTGGGCAGACACCGATCTGGCGGATATCTTCTATCGTCTGGAGAGGCATTTTAAATTTCTAAGCACTCTGGAAGAATGGACTGAAGAACTGGGGATTGCGAATGTGCCCAGTGTGGAAGTGTGGGAAAACGAGATTGCGCCTCAATTTACTTTTGGTGCACTGGCGCGGTTTATTCAGAAGCGAGCTGTGAATACGGTTTCGTTTGAGCCCGTGATGGTGATCAATAAAGAGTGCCGATCGGCGGGTGTGTTTTATGGCATTGAGCAGATTTCGAATCAGCTGGTTTCAGCAAAATGTCAGGTCACGCCGAGTACAAAGATACTTGACGCGTTTCGCGGTTATCAACTGAATTCGTTCTGGAGTGAGCTCAGCTGGAGATCGGAAGTGCGTCTGCCAAGACTTACGCGACGCTGGGATTTTATCACAAGCTGGGGCTGCATGACTGCCTTCTGGGTGCTGTTGGTAGCCTTCCCCGCGTTAGTCTTTATGGAGAACTTTTATATCTTGCTTGGAGCAGTCCTGTATGTGATTTCAATCTGGTTTACTGATTCTGTCTATACTCATTATTCTGATCCGCTGCCACCCGAGTTGCAGACATTTCGGGATCTGGCGGTCTGGATTGTCGATCACGGTGGTGATGCGGAATGGATTCCAGCGAATGTCGCACCAAATTAATCTTAAGAGGAAATCTCAATGAGTCCGTTACGATATAGCGAGAAACAGATTCTGTGTGGGATAGCGGAACAGTTATGCTTAGGTCCGGATTTGCTTGTGACTCGTCCTCCATTGAAAGCGGAAGTACGGATTGATCATTACCTGCAGTCATTGATTCCCACGTGGGTGGATGAGGAAATTGAAATATCTGATTTCTTTGCATATTTCCAATACATGGAATATTACTTCCGGTTTAAGAGTTCTCACTCTGAATGGTCGGAGTATTTCAAACTCAATATCTACAAAGCGGATTATGAAAAGTGGGAAGAGTTCTATGCCGCTGATTTTACTTTCGGCAGGTTGGCGCAATTTATTGCAGCGCGGGCGACGGCGATTTCCTTTCAGCCGGTAGAAGTGCTGGGAACTGAGTGCGGACCGGCGGGCGCGTTTTATGGACTTCAGGGACTCGTTAAATCGTTGAAAAAGCGATCTCCGGACTTCGGGCCAAGTACGAGAATCAGGGATGTTTTGAAGGGAGATTCGGTCGTTTATTTCTGGTCACAACTTCGCGGGATCACGGAACAGGGAGTGGTTGAACTTCCCGCCGGCTGGCGTTATCTGCAAGTAACTGCTTTCGCCAGTCTGATCTGTTTTACGACCGTAGTGGCGGTATTAATCAGTCTGTTGAAGCTGGAACCGGTATATATCGCCAGCATTTTTGCAGTTGTTCCAGTGGGTATGTTTGCAGTCTGGATCTATCAGCGTTGGAGTAACCCTCTGCCATCCGATCTGCAGACCTTTCGCGACCTGGCGGTATTGATTGCCAATCTGGATTGTGAGGCGGTGTGGGGAAGCAACATGAAAACAGACAGTGCAGGGAAGGGACTCACCTGATGAATGAGAAACAGATATTAAGTGGTATCGTAGAGAGCCTGATTTATACTCTGGGTATTGATCTAGAAGAAGCTCAGGAACTGGTTTCGGATGTGGAATTAAGAATCGATCTGTCTTTGAAGAAAGCCAATGAGTGGCAGGAATTCGATTTTTCTGACTTTGTCTATCAAATCGAACGTTTTTTTCATTTTGAATTTTCGAGCGAGGAACGTCTAAAAATATTCGGGCTCGGTGCAGGCTATCAATCTGCGGAAGAATGGATTGAGCATGTGGGACAGCATTTAACTTTTAGAGCACTTGTTGAGTCTATTGCCGAGCGTGCTCCTCATATATCCTTTCAACCCGTAACAGTGATTGATCGTGAATGTGCTCCCGCTGGTGCGTTTTATGGGATGCTGGAGCTGTCGGAAAAGTTCTATCCGGCTGCCTCTCGATTAACACCCTCCACACGAATTCTGGATGCTTTTCGAGGAAGACAGCTGGATGGTTTCTGGAGCGAGCTGAAATGGCGGACTGATAACAGACTGACTGAGCTGAAATCTTTCTGGTTTCTGATGGAGGGGTGTGGCTGTCTGGTGTTCTGGCCTGTTCTGTTGATCTCAGTGGTCTTGTTTCTGGATGGCAATTATCTGTATCCCGTGTTAACCACTGCGACAACCTATGCACTCTGGAAGGTCTTCTCGATTTGTTGTTACAGATTCAATCCCTTGCCAGCAGGTTATGAAACGTTCCGTGACCTGGCGGTGTGGATTGCCGAGCATGACAGTGAAGCAGTACATCAATCTGTGAAAGGATAACCTCATTGGTGATTGCGGGAGGTTAATTATGAAATCAATCCATTGGCTTCTGGTCCTGATGTTTACTTTCTGCTTTGTAACAGGAGTTACCGCGGAGGATCAACGGGTCCGCTTGACGATCCCTCCCGAGCAGATTCCAGATCCTGCCTGGCGGCGTGAGTATTTTGAGGGAACTTTGCCGTTAAAGAATCGTCCCCAGATCATTTCGAGAAAGAGGGTGCAGGACGAGATACATGTCGTTGTGAAAAATTCGGGGCAAACGTCTCTTGAATATGAAGGAACATTTTCGGACGGTATCCGGTTATATCAGGAAATATTCAGACGGGGGCTCTGGCGAAAAGCAAACTGGGACTGGTGTGGTACGGGGAAGGCTGATTATTCCATTCTCCCAGGGCAATCGGTTCAACTAACGGTGCGATTTTCTGATGAGGAAAGAGGAGAACGATTGCTGGGGAAGTTTACAGAAGCCGGGACTAATCGTTGCGGTTTGATCGTCCTGGCGACGGAAGAATAAATACTCTGTTAATCAATAGTAGAAGCGAATACGAAGTCATTCAAATATGAAGAATCAGATGGGGGATTGTCTCACTCGAGCCACGGCGTAGAATGCCTCTGTCGCTCAAAATGGTTCTTGACGAAACCAGATTGTGTTTTAGAAATATCGATAAAGGAGTCTGAAATGGGCTATGAGATTCAGGGGCAGGTGGCATTGGTCACTGGAGCAAACCGGGGGATTGGTAAGGCGATTCTGGAAGGGCTCCTGAAAGAAGGGGCTACTAAAGTGTATGCGGCTGTTCGTGATACATCATCGGTGGCTGGATTGATCGATGAATATGGGGAGCGCGTGGTGCCTGTGGAGTTTGATCTGACGAAGCCGAATTTGATTGAAAGTGCTGCTAAAACTGCCAGTGATGTCTCTCTGGTGGTAAATAATGCCGGGGTATTGAAAGCGGCATCGGCCCTGTCTGAAGATGCGCTGGAATCTCTCGATTTTGAGATGAATGCGAATGTGTATGGTCTGATTCGTGTCGCGCAGGCCTTTGCTCCTGTACTGAAAGCGAACGGAGGCGGGGCACTGGTGCAGTTGAATTCGGTCGCTTCACTGAAAACATTTCCCGATTTCACGACGTACTGTGCTTCGAAGGCGGCTTCCTATGCGGTGACACAGGCTTTAAAGGATCAGCTTAAGGAACAGGGGACCCAGGTGGTCAGCGTGCATCCGGGGCCGATTGCAACTGACATGGGCCATGATGCTGGCTTTGATGAAATTGCCGAGCCACCGGAACTGGTCGCGGACGGGATTGTATCCGCGCTGCAGTCGGGTGAATTTCATGTCTTTCCCGATTCGCTGGCGAAAGAGATGGGATCTGCTTACGAGAGCTTCGCAAAAAATGTGATTGAAGCGGAGATGGTGGAAGGTTGAGTCGTGGGGCTTCGAGCCAGATAATACATGATTGAGTTGACTCCCCGTTCGAATAGAATGAATCGTTTTGAATGGCTTTCACAGGAGAGATTCAATGTGGCGTTTTTTGATTCCGTTGTTATTATCTGGTTCGAGTCTGCTGGCTGCGGAGCCTGTATTTGACGTCATTGATTATGCTTCCCCCAAGAAATATCTGATCGCTCCTGAGAGCCTGGGAGATCAGGCGAAGATCAAGGCGCAGGCGTTGACTCTGAAGGCGGACAGCGATCAGAAAACGGTTTCCAATGTACTGGACTGGATGAATGCCAGTCTGAAATATCAGTCTGATCTGGCATATCAGTGGCGAAACTATGATTCGGTGATCGGTGATGGCTGCTATGGTGGTTGCGCTGACTATGCCATCACCTGTGGTGTCCTGCTGAAAAGTGCCGGCATCCCGACAGTCTGGGTGAAGACGATGGATGTGCCCTGGATCTGGACTTTGAAACGAGGAGACGCGTTTCAGACCTGGTCGGGGCATGTGTTTCTGGAAGTATATCTCGACGGGAAATGGGTGCTGCTCGATCCGGGCGCAAAACGTGTCTATCTGAATTATTCACCCGAGACGCGCATCCTGCCGGGCAATCGCTTCGCCTACCATAAAGGCAATGATCCCAAAGCAATGATTATGTCTCTGCAGTGGGAAGATTGGAAACAGCAGACCCGAGCGTATTTTTCGAAACTGGATCCGAGTCTGCTGCCCGTTGATTCGACCGCATCACTGGTGCTGGGGAAATCCTGTTTTGTGATTGGGAATTCCCCCTACTATCAGAAGCTGACGAAGCTGGCACAACAGAAGGGATTGACTGTCGCCAAATCGTTCAATACCGGCTACGACACCTATCTGCCGCTGGCGAAGGGGCATATCCTTTACATTGCGACACACGAAGGCCAGCCCACGGTTCCCATCGCGACACTGGAGAAGTATTTCCCCAACGCTTCAGCCGGGATTAAGGCAGGACAGATTACGATTGAGGGGACCGAGATTCTGTTTATCGAACTTCCCAGAGAGGTTTCACTCAACGAGAAACGGAAACAGTTACAAAAGGAAAAGAAACAGCTTGAACAGAGGAAGGCAAAGCTTCTCGCGAAGTAAGTTGGCAGCGATGGCTGTGACGGGGGTTCAATCCACACGACCGGGCTGGCGGTTGTTTTTGCCTTTGCGTTTAGTGCCGGTATCGCCGAGGTCTTCGCGGGCCTGTTCTCCCAATGCGGTCAGGCGTTTGACGACATCGGGATGCTGGTCGGCGACGTTTTTGCTTTCGCTGACATCGTCTTCCAGATTGTAAAGGGCCAGGTCGGTTTTCTTCTGAACGTAGGGGCCGGGAGTGCCACCTGAACCGGGTTTGTCTTTCAGGCTGCGATAAGGATGGGGAAAATGCAGTTTCCATTTTCCGCTGCGGACGGCGTTAAGATGATCACCCCAGTAGAAGTAGAGGACATCGTGAGGAGATTTGGCTCCCTGTTCGCCACTCATCAGCAGCCAGATATTTTTGCCGTCGATGATCCGATCCTGGGGAACTTTTCCGCCGGACAGATAGGCTATGGTGGGCAGGATGTCGATGGTCATAGCCATCTGGCTGCAGACGGAACCAGCCGGGATCTGTCCGGGCCAGGCCATGATGCAGGGCTCGCGTTGTCCGCCATCCCAGGCGGTTCCTTTCCCTTCACGCAGTGGAAGCGCGGAGCCGGCATGATCGCCGTAGGAGAGCCAGGGGCCATTGTCGGAGGTGAAGATGACCAGCGTGTTTTCTTCGATGCCGTTTTCTTTGAGTGCCTGGCGAATCTGACCGACGGACCAGTCGATCTCCATGATCACATCGCCGTAAAGACCCTGTTCCGATTTGCCTTTGAATTTATCACTGACAAACAGGGGGACGTGCGGCATTGAATGCGGGACATACAGGAAGAAGGGCTTGTCGTGATTTTTATTGATGAAGGAGACGGCGTGTTCGGTGTACCAGGTGGTGAGTTGGGCCTGTTCTTTGCCGGTCACTTTGGGATTGATGACGGTTTCGTTTTCGATCAGCGGGAGATCGGGAAAGCGATTGCCTGCAGTGGGATGGAAAGGCCACATATCGTTGGAGTAGGGGAGTCCGAAGTATTCATCAAAGCCATGCCGGGTCGGCAGAAATTTGGGATTGTCACCCAGATGCCATTTCCCATAAATAGCGGTGGCATAACCCTGGGGTTTGACGACTTCAGCGATGGTAGTTTCTTCGGCATTGATACCGATTTTGGAATGAGGACCAAGTGCACCGCGGATGCCAACGCGATTGGGATAGCAGCCAGTGAGCAGCGCGACACGCGATGCAGAGCAGACGGCCTGAGCTGCGTAGAAGTCAGTGAAGCGGACCCCTTCTTTTGCCATCTGGTCGAGGTTGGGGGTTTTGATATTGGGAGAACCGAATACGCCGACATCCTGATAGCCTTGATCGTCGGTGAAGATGATGACGAAGTTGGGATGCTGGCGGGCCGGTCGTGCTTCCGCCTGATGCGGCAGCAGAGACAGAGTTGCCAGACAGATCATCAGGAAGCTGATACCGTGGAACCGGTTTTTAACGAGCAGCGAGGGAAATCGTGTTTCAGTATCAGCCATGGATTTACCTTTCCGGTGAGCAATCGGGTTGTGTCTTATTTACAACCAGCTTACCGGAAAGGAGATCTGCTTTTCAATGCTCGTGGAAATTACTCGCCTCGGAAGTGGGCATCCTGGACGGGAACGAGCTGTTCCAGACATGCGAGTAAGACGCCCGCGGGGGAGCCGATGGCATCGATGTGAGCGACGATTTCTTCCGGATAACAGCTGAGTACGAGCGCTGATTCTTCACGGTAGATTTCAAAACGGCGACGGATGACTTTTTCGTTGGCATCGTCGGCCCGGTTTTCACGAATCGCACGGTGACGGATACGGTGGATCATCTCTTCTTCATCACTACAGGTCAGATGCAGCACTTTCAGGACGTCAATGTGCTGTTCCAGGATTTTGGCCTGCTGGATATTCCGGGGAATACCGTCGAGAATCAGAATGTCTTTACGAGGCTTGTACATCGAGAGGGTGGCGCGGGCATCGAGACCCTGTTTCCAGATGCGAATACTGAGTTCATCGGGAACGAGTTCGCCGCGAGAGCTGTATTTGTAGATCTCCTGACCTTCAGGCGACTCGATATCGATCGAGCGGAATACATCGCCGCTGGAGAGGTGAAAGAATCCGGGAATCTGACCAAGGATTCGTCCCTGGGTTCCCTTACCAACGCCGGGAGCACCAAACAGCAGGACGGCTTTTCTACGTTCCGTCGCCATAGTTATGCCTCTATGTATCTAGATCGATCGTGGTTTCAGTAGCCACAGTGGTTACTGCTTTTTGAATCCAGACAGACTGTTTGAATTCAGTTCATTACAATAACGTTTCAGCAGACAATTCTCACCCTAGTCGGGTAGTTATTAATGAATGTAAATAAAAAACACTCCGAAAACCGGACCGTTTTTCGGAGTGTTGAAATGTTTTGCAGGTAACTGTTAGCGTGAGATCAGAGCCACGACCTGACCGACGTCAACCGGGAGGCTGACATCTTCCATGGTGGGGGCGGTGACAACTGTTGCTGCCAGTTCTTTTTTCTCAAGTGTGAGCCATGCACATCCGGGACGACCTGATTCAACCAGCTCTGCATAAAGCTTTTTGAGGTTAGGACGATTTCGAACGGAGATGACATCGCCGGGTTTCACCCAGATGGATGGTTTGTTGACAGTCTGACCATTCAACTGGAAGTGTGAGTGTACGATTCCCTGGCGGGCCTGTGGACGAGTCTGGGCAAAACCAGCTCGGCAGACAACGTTATCGAGACGACGTTCGCAGAGAACCAGCAGGGCTTCCCCGGTGTTCCCTTTGATACGGCGAGCTTTGTCGAAGTAGCGACGCAGCTGACGTTCACGCAGACCGTAATAGAATTTGATCTTCTGCTTTTCGATTAAGGCCAGACCGAAGTTAGATGCTTTGCGGCGACGTTGTGACATTCCAGGTGGAAGGTTACGCTGGTCCAATGCACGTGTTGCACCTGCGTCTTCAAAAACCAAAGCTCCCAGACGACGGTTGACCCGTCCTTTTGGTCCTGTGTAACGACCCATTCAGAGTTTCTCCCAGATTAATCACAAGCTGCCGAACAGTTAACTTGTTGAACGGCAAAGAAATATACTTAAGGTCTGATCGAAGTAAACTATTTTTACATAATAGTTTACCGTCATATGCCAAGAGAATCAGACCAGTTTGAGCAGTCAGGGTCTTGGGTTACAGAGCTTTACAGCGCGTAACACAACCTTTAAAGCGGTCCGTTGTTATCGCAAATTCCATATGAATCGTCAACCAACTGGGCTTCAGGATCGGAAAAACTCAGAAAATATCGGGAGACAGAATCAGGAAAGAGGCTGGAGTGCGCTCCGAATCTGACAGCGGACAGGTTCTTATGTACACTTTTTGCTGCTGAAGACCTGTGGGATCGAAACTGAAGCACGAAACAGGGAGTGGGGCTCTTCGGATTCCACGGCAATGCGGGGCAGGTCCCACGGATCGGGTTTTCCAAGTGGAGCAAAGCCGCCGTAATAGCTGAAGCCCCAGCGAAATCCGGCCTGAGTCAGACAGTCCCGGGTGTGTTGATTAAAGCAGTCTTTGCCGCCGACCGGGTAGCTGAAGCTGGTAATCTCCTGTCCGATTTCCGTTTCAATTCGTTTTTTACAATGTTCAATTTCAAACTGTTGAACTTCAGGAGAGTGACGGGACAGAATGGGATGTGTGACGGTGTGGCCGCCAATATCCATGCCGGCGTCGCTCATTTCGCGAATCATATCCCAGGTCATCCAGACATAATCAGCGATCTCTTCCGGACAACGACCAGAGCCGGTTGCTTCTGCCAGGAAGTTCAGGAAATTATCAGTCTGATCGCCACTCAGTTTTTTGAATCTGCTCAACAGAGTTTTAATTGACCGTTCAGAATCATCGGGATGCAGAGACAGACAGTCGCCTGTCAATTCATTCGACAGAATCTGCTCGCGTGTTGCGTTACGGACCATCCAGGCGATTTCATCCCACCAGGCTACTTTTCTGTCGTCAAGAAAACCGGTTGTCAGGAAAAATGTGGCAGGCGCATTGTAAGATTTAATAATCGGAAAAGCCCATTCATAATTGTCAATGTAACCATCGTCAAAGGTCACGAGAACATACCGTCCCCGGGGCTGTTTCCAGATGTGATCCAGATCGCGGATGCGGATCATATCGAAATTCAGGCTGAGAAACCGTATCTGCTTTTCGAAATCTTCTGCGGTTGCACTCCACAGGTCATGATCAAACACAGAATTGTTGATATCACCAACGCGGTGGTAATTCAACACCAGCAGACCATTCCATACGGAGGCATTGCGGGCCAGCAGATTCATTCCGCTCCAGTCAAGCGCTTTGGCAAGTAATTCTTTTTTACTCACAAGGAAGGTTCCTTTCAGGCGATTTCTTATCTGGCGATACAGCTTCATAACACAACTGATTCTCAGAGGGATTCAATCAGCTGAGGCGGCAGATGCAGGTAATGGCCTGCTTTGCGTTTGGATTCGATATCTCCATAAACCAGGGCAACCTGTTCTGCTGGCAGCCCGGTTCCTGCGGCAACCTCCTCTGGCGTGAAACCGTTATTCAAGCCATACAGGCAGCAGTCGAGTTTGTCGTAGGAAACAGCAAAGAAAAATTCTTCCTGAGACTGTTCCAGTGAATAAGTGTCTGTTGTGGGTGGACGCATCCGAATGACTTCCGGTACCTCAAGATACTCTGCGAGTTGATAAACCTGAGACTTATACAGATGGGCGATCGGTTTCAGGTCAGCTGCTCCATCGCCGTTTTTGACGAAGAATCCCTGATCGTATTCCAGGCGATTAGGGGTTCCGGGAACAGCGTAGTTCAAACGGTCGGCATGATAGTATTCCATCATCTTGCGACAGCGCTGTTTAAAGTTTGTCGCTGCGACAATCGTCTGATAAGCAGAGAGAGGCAGACGTTTTTTGATGAATTCGCCTTCGGGTGTCTGAACGACCACCGAAAAGACCCGGTATCCGCCTTCCTTCAGCAGGTTGGGGAGAACAATTTTGGATTTCCAGTGCGGTTCGTATTCGGGGATTACCTGTTTGATGGCAACGTCGCGGCGTTCATAACACCCGGCTCCCTGCAGCATGGGGGAGATATTTTCGACGATCGCTTCCACGTTGAAATGATCTGCCAGCAACTGACCATAAGTCAGGCTTTCGTCTTTCGTGTCATGTTCGGGCATCATGATTCCCAGTACCCGATCTGCACCAAAAGCCCGCACACAGAGTGCTGTGACAACGCTGCTGTCAATACCGCCGGAAAGACCCAGGACAGCGCCTTTTTTTCTCATCGTTTTACGGACGGTTTCCTGCATCCATTTGACAATGCGATCTGTTTCTGCGGCACAGTCCAGGTTGAGTAATTCCGGTTTGAAGAATCTGGTTTGTGTAATCATCGTTTTTTCATCCTCTTGAGTTTTGCTGCTCACAATTTGTGCGATCTGTATTGATTCAGTCATGTTTGAGTTTTGATTCAGGGAAGAACCAGCTGTTTCTTATCGACTTTCCCATTGGGTGATTTTGGCAGTTCATCCCGGAATTCCACCTTCTGGGGAACCATGAAATCTTCCAGGTTTTTCCGGCAGTAGGCGAGGACTTCTTTCTCTGTCAGTTCCTGATCCGGCATCAGCGTGACGATGGCACGAATCGACTGTCCAAGAACCGGATCGGGGTCACCCACGATAGCTGCTTCCGAAATTGCCGGGTGTGCGAACAGGACATTTTCAACTTCTTTGGGACTGACTTTCTCACCTCGGCTTTTAATGATGTCATCTCGTCGACCGACGAAGTACAGGTATCCTTCCGTATCCATTCGGAACAGGTCCCCGGTGTAGAGATACATCTCTCCCGGTAGTTCGCCCGGCTTTAATCGTTCTGCTGTGCGCTCTGGTGCTTCCCAGTAGCCGAGCATGACATTGGCACCACGGACGACCAGTTCGCCTGTCTGTTCTGCTGGCAGGCGGTGTCCTTCATCATCCACGATGAAGACTTCCGAGTCGGGCATGGCGATCCCGACGGAACCAGTTCTGATATCAACCTGGTCCAGAGGGAGGTACGAAACGCGTTTACATTCCGTCAGACCATACATCGAGAAAATCTGAACGTGAGGCAGTCGCTTGCGGAAGGTGAGAATGTGTTCTGTGGGTAAGGCGGCTCCCGTATTGGTGATGTAACGCAGTCTGGAAAAATCATACTTCGAGAGATCCATCTTAAGCAGGATCGCCGACATGGTTGGAACCAGCGGAAAACCGGTAACCTGTTCGTCGATGATTTTCTGTAACACTGCATGTGGATATGTGAATGATTTTTCGAGAACCAGAGTGGCACCCACGCGGAAAGCCATCAGTAACTGGTACAGACCATAATCGAACGAGAGAGGCAGGACATTTAAGATAATGTCAGCAGGTTCATTCATCAGATAGGTCGTAATAGATCGGGCGGCGGAGGTCATGTTCAAGTGAGTGAGCATGACTCCTTTCGGATTTCCCGTCGAACCTGATGTGTAGACCAGTGCCGCCAGATCGATGCTGATGGTATTAATCGCCGGTGGTGTCAGCTGATCTGCATATTGATCCTGCAACTGATCCCATGATTCAAATCGCAGGAGTTGCCATTCGGTACTTTCCGGCTGGTCACAGCTCGAACCAGTCGCGATGACGGTTTTCAAGTGAGGCAGCAGAGCAGCATGTTCCAGGATCAGGTCCTGCTTTCTGTCCGGAATGATCAGCGCGGTGGCTCTGCAGTTATTCAGGACATAAGTCAGTTTATCAATCTTTGTGGTGGGGTTGACCATCACAAAGACGCCTCCCGCTTTTAATACAGCGAAGATGGCGACCGTTGCTTCCAGTGAATTTTCGAGATGAATCGCAACGCGATCACCCCGTTCCAGACCCCGCTGGAGCAGTGCCTGTGCCAGGCGATTACTCTGTAATTCGAGTTCCTGATAGGTATAGCGTTCATTACCAACGATCAACGCTACTTTGTCGGGATACTCGCGCGCACTGTTTTCTAAAAATGATTGCAGCAACAAGGGCCTGCTCCTCTGGAAATTAAGCCAGTTCTTTGAGTTTGGATTCAATAAAAGCAATCAGTCGATCAATGGAGTCCAGGTTTTCTGGAATCAGTTCATCATCATCTACTGCGACGGAATAGTGATCTTCAATAAAAGCGACCAGTTCCAGCACGCCTGTAGAATCAATGATGCCGGTTTCCAGGAACGAATCGTCATTGTGAAGTGAAGCCGGATCTTCACCGAACAGGAAGTTTTCCGCGACAAAGTTTCGCACATCATTTTGGATTGAGTTCATATCGTTACCTTTGATTATTTCTGTATTAAGTAAATCTAAAGACTGTTGTGATTACGCAAGTGATGTTGCACTTGTCTGGCGGGTATGGTTTGTAGAAACGGTCTGGCCGTGGATCATTTGTTCGACCAGTAACTGCGTTGAGAGGATTCCGACCAGGGCCATATTGTCGCGTGTTCCGATAGCACGACCCTGCTCAATCTTTTTGACAAGACGCTGAACGGAATCTGGCTGGAACAGACCGTTTTCCTGGAGTTTCTCTGCGGACAGCAGGTGGTTCACATATTCGAAGCGGGAAGACTGTTTCTCTGTATCAATAAAACTGTGTGCATCCGGGGCGCGGTAAGGTTGCTTGGGGCGTTTGCGGATACTGTCGGGAATCAGATCCCGCATGGCGTATTTCAGCAGATATTTTTCGTTTAAGCCGTTCATTTTGAATCGAACGGGGACACGTGATGCGAATTCTACAACGCGATAATCCAGGAACGGGAAGCGGCCTTCAATCGAATTGCCCATCGCCATGCGATCTCCCTGAGAAGAGAGAATATAGCCCGGCATCAGATTGATTGCTTCCAGATATTGAGCCTGACAGAACGAAGGCCATTCGGAGAATTTCCCTGGCAGCTGGCTTTCAAAATCAGCAAAGGGATCCTGGTTAACCAGTTGCTGTTTGACATCGTTACTGAAAAACGTTTTCAGTTTGGCAGTCAGGTCCCAGCGGGGCAGGTGTGAGAAGAACGGGCTGTCGATCTCATCCTGACGGATTTTGAAAAAGGCTTTAAGATAAGCGGGGGACTGTGCCTGCAGATTTTTCATATAGGGATAGAGTCGTTTCAGCAACAGCGGCCTGATTACTGAATCGGGTTGACGGCTCCAGAAGCGGCGGATTTTCGTCTCTTTGAATATATCATAACCGCCCAGTACTTCATCAGCGCCTTCGCCGGTCATCACGACTTTGAACTGACTGTCCCGGACGAGTTTTGACAGCAGATACATGGGGGCAGGAGCAGTTCGCAGGACCGGCTTTTCTGTGTGTTGAATGACGGTTGGGAAAACTCTTCCAATATCTTCGTAAGAGCAGCAGACCGTCTGGTGATCGGTTCCCAGTTCGCGGATCATCTCTTGTTGATAGCTGCTTTCGTCATAATCTTTATCGTTGAAATTCACCGAGAATGTATTCAGGGGAGCATTCGTATAATTACGGATAATAGCTGCGGTGACGGAGGAATCGAGTCCACCACTCAGATAGGCACCGACGGAGACATCGGCGCGTAATCGCAGTTGGGTCGCGTTGATTAACAGAGCCCGTAATTCTTCTGCCCAGTCATCGAGTGAGCGGCTTTCTTCATTGGGCTGGTAGTCGAGATGCCAGTATTGCCAGATTTTGACCTGTCCCTCTTTTACTATCATCGAATGTGCGGGAGGCAGTTCTTTGATACCGGCAAAAAATGTGCGGGGAGGCAGGGGGGACCAGAATGTAAACAGCTCGTTTAACGCTGTCAGATCAACTTCCCGTTTCACATCAGGTAATGCAAATAATGCTTTGACTTCGGAGGCAAAACAAATTCGACCCTGCGTCTGTGTATAAACCAGCGGACGGATTCCCATGCGATCGCGGGACAGGAAGACCTCCTGGCGTTTACGATCGTGAATGGCAAACGCCCATTGCCCGTTAAAGTGCTGGACACACTCCGGGCCGTATTCCGCATACATGTGCAGAATGACTTCGGTATCGGAATGGGTGCGAAACTCGTAGCCTTTACTTTTGAGCTGGGCTCGCAATTCGATATGGTTGAAAATCTCGCCATTGAATGTGACGGTCAACTGGCCATCGGGTGTCTGCATCGGTTGCAGCCCGCCGGCAAGGTCCACAATACTCAATCGACTGTGTGCAAAACCGACTGGTCCGTTCGTTGACACTCCCGACGCATCGGGTCCCCGATGGTTCAGAGTTTCAATCATGGCCTGTAATTCAGACTGTTTGACCGGAGCCTGGTCAGTGCGAATGATGCCTGCAATTCCACACATAGATGTGCCAGTACGCTAATGAGAATGATCATATCCGTCGTTACGCAAGTAAAGACTCTTACAGAAGGAATCTAGGTCACACGGTTATCAAGTCAAACTGGAAGTCACTGAGCGTCGCAATGTTTAAAAAAAACAACCGCTCAACTCGCCTTGGAATGCATAATCGCTATGAGTGATGTAATCGGATCCCCGGGAGAGGAGAAGCCGTTTGACTCTTTTGTTTTGCGGACTATGCTTACTTTGCATATTGCATTTCGGGCCGCATTTTCTAACAGACACATCAGATTCATCTGGAACTCCTGAAATCAGATGACCCATTCAATATTAATTCAGCGCAGATAATTGATTGTGAACCGAATATGTCAGTGAATGACTCCGAAGCTGTGGCAGTGAATACGAAAGCTGAGAACAGTGACTCCGGAAAATCGAGTCGTACTGCTTCGAATGCGGTCAATACGGAAGAACTGCTCGCATCACTCAGCATGTTGAATCTCAGTTCCAATGAGAGTTCCAGCGATTCACAGAGCGAAACCGAAGGTAGCATCGTTGCTGCGCACTTACCTCTGACAAAGGGGGTGAGTGAACCGATGCGTGTCATCGGAAAAGATCAGCATCTCAGCCAGTTGTTTAACCGGGTGCAGTCCCTGTTGAAAGGAGACAGTGAGGAGACGGAAGGTCAGTTTATTCCGCATTGTCCGGAAACCCTGGAAGAGACCGGATTAACCCAGGATGAAATTGAACGCCTGATCCTGAAGTATCTGCTTGCGAAAGGTACACAGACCGGACGACAGATCTGTAAGCAGATCAAGCTTCCTTTTGGGATTGTGGATGCCATTCTGAAACGGGCCAAGCAGGATCAACTGGTTGCCTTTGGTGGCACAGCCGAGATGGGGGACTACGAGTTTACGATCACGGAGCTGGGACGCGAACGTGCCCGTCGTTATACACAGGAATGTACCTATTTTGGTGCTGCTCCCGTGAGCTTCAAGGATTATCTGAAGGCGATGGAAGTACAGAGTATCGCCAAACAGGAAGCGACAGAAGCCGATTTAAAAGAAGCTTTTTCAGATCTGATTATCAACCCGAAGATGCTGGATCGTCTGGGACCAGCAGTGAATTCGGGACGCGGGATGTTTTTATTCGGTGAAGCGGGAAATGGAAAAACCAGTATTGCCGAGCGGATTACCAAAGCATTTGGTTCAACGATCTGGATTCCCCGTTGCCTGGGAATCGATGGGGACATTATACGGATATTCGATCCTGGCCTGCACGAGGAGGTGATTCAGGAGGATCATTCAGAGGGGTTGTTTGATTTATCAGGGATCGACCCGCGCTGGGTTCGAATTGTACGTCCGACTGTGATTGCCGGTGGTGAATTAACCATGAAAGAACTGGAAATCACTCAGAATCCGCAGACGAAAATCTGTGAAGCGCCTCTGCAGCTGAAAAGTAACTGTGGGACTTTTGTGATCGACGACTTCGGACGTCAGCGCATGCCTGTTGATGAACTGCTCAACCGCTGGATTGTACCTCTGGAAAAACGGTACGACTTTTTGAACCTGCCCAGCGGTAAGAAAATTCAGGTCCCCTTTGACCAGCTGATTATCTTTTCGACGAACCTGGAGCCGAAGGATCTGGTTGATGCCGCCTTCCTGCGCCGGATTCCCTACAAAATTGAAGCCCTCGATCCTTCTGAAGAAGAATTTCGGGCTCTGTTCGAATTGATGGCACCGATGATGGGGTTTCAGTTCGACGAACAGGCATTTCAGTATCTGGTTGATACTCATTATAAGGCCGTCAACCGACCGTTTCGTGCCTGTCAGCCGCGCGACCTGCTACTGCAGGTCAAGAACTTCTGCGTCTACAAAGAAGTCCCGCGAAAACTCACGCCTGATGCCTTTGATTTTGCCGTCGAAAACTATTTTTCGGTGATGTGAAATCAGCTGTGCTGCGTGATCAGGCTGGCCATTCTGAATCGCAGGAATGGCAGCGGAATCCGACGACTGTTGCTGTACCGGGAATCAGACGGTTTTTCTGGTTCAGCAGTCCATCCCGCAGCTCCAGCTTTTCGACAGCTGAACTGCCACACTCTGTGCAGTGCTGATTCAGAAAAATAGTACGGGCACGTTTAAGGACCCAGTCTTCCTGTCTGCGGCTTTGTGATTTCTTCACATGAGCGCGCTGAAACGGCAGAATCATCGGGGTGTTTTCTTCCAGAGAGACGACAGGCTCAGTCTGGGGTTCTTCCGGGTAATAGACTTTTAAAATGCTCATCCATGAGCTCCTTGCGTTCAGTCCCTTGATTAAATATTCCAGTCAATCCGAACGGGAATGTTTCCGGGGGTAGACTTCGTATATTTGTTGAAACAGGAAAGGTTCGATGAAGCATACGAAGAGGGAAGCAGGATAAAATTCTCCCATTAAGTTGGCAAGAGGTTTTAACTCAAAGGTGTCAATATTGTAAAAAATTCCTGCTGCAAATGGACTGGATATGTGAAAATGGGAAGAGTTAGAGGTATGGCGATAATGGAAGATAGCAGGTCCAGAAAGAATGCTGTATGATTTTTTCATCTAATTCGTTAATACTCACTCCGCTCCAACATTGGTTGCAGTGATACCCTCTACAGACTCAATCGGGAGAAGTTCCAATCAATAAGTCAAAGTTGATTAAGTTGATTCTCGGCGTGATTGTCACTATCGCCTGCTTAGTGGCAGCGCTCTGGGGAATTGATCTGGATCAGATTGCCTCAAGCTTTGAACGCGCTAACTACTGGACTTTGCCTGTCATGTTGGTTTTGCTGTTCGTCTTTTTCTGGCTCAAAGCATTACGCTGGCGAATGTTTCTGGAGCCGATAAAAAATCTGACGGCGTCCCAGGTCACTCCGGCCATGATGATTGGTTTTATGGGCAATAATATTTTACCCGCTCACCTGGGAGAGTTTCTACGAGTCTATGTTCTGAGCCGTCAGTTTCAGATCCCTAAGACTACCGTGCTTTCGACCGTGGTGCTGGAGCGGTTATTCGATGTGGTTGCGATACTCTGCTACCTGGGAATTGGGATTTATTTTGCCCCCAATCTTCCGGAAGAGTATCAGACGATCAGTATATTTATCGCGTTGGGGATATTGTTCACGATTGTTTCGGTAGCAGCTTATCTGATCTGGACAGAGGCCGTTATCAACGTATTTAAAAGCATCTTCAGTTACCTGCCATTTCTACCTGACAAATTGACTCATCTCGTACTGGAGATGATGCGGTCGGGCGCACTGGGAATGGCATCCATGAAAAGCAAACGCCTCTGCTTTGGCATTATCTGGACATCATTTGCGCAATGGCTGGTCAACGGGGCCAGTATTTATGTTGCGCTCTGGAGTTTTAATATTCAGGTTTCACCTCTGGCTGCCTTTGTTGTGCTGGGAGTCACTGCTTTCGGGGTGACAGTGCCCTCAACACCCGGCTTTTTTGGTGTCGTTCAGCTTTGTTTTTCAGTGAGTCTGAAAGCTTTTGGAGTGTCAAATGCAGATGCTTTTTCTGCTTCAATCTACTACCAGCTTTCACAGTACATCCCCGTTACTTTGATTGGATTATACTATTCCCATCGTGAAGGTTTGAAACTCAGTGAAGCGGAGCAGGAAGCAGAGAAAGAGCTTGAAGAACTGGAAGGAGAAGAGTAGCTCAGACTGAGACCGCATTACCGGAAAACGGTTCACGTTTGGTTTGCGACCGGTCAGGGGGCCAGAGCGGCTTTCTTTCCCAGAGTTGTCTGCTTCAGGTTGGCAACGCCCTGCTCAGTAATCAGCAGGTCTTCCATTCGATTGTCGGTGAGTTTTGAGTCGATCACTTCCACCTGAGAAGTTCCGTTGACAGCCAGGCCACACCGCCCGTTGCCGGTACAGGTGACTTTTTCCAGGACAATATCCTTACAGCGGTCATGGACGTTGATGCCGTCAATGCGAAAGTTTTCAAAAGTCACATCCGATATTTGCACCCCTTCCACATCGATCATCGACAGACCAACGGACATACCGGCGAGAGAGAACGCCTCTTTGGGAGGGAGCTGATTTTTCAGTTCGCGGTAAACGATCGCCCCTTTATGGACTGCCCAGCTACCAGCGGGAATGTCAGACAGCTTGATCTCATCATCTGTTTCGGAACGAAATTCCGGCAGGGTTTTGCCATCCAAGTACAGATTAAAGTATCCCTTACGGAAAGGAGTGACCTTCCAGAGGCCGTCCTGTAATGGCTTCCAGCCATCCTGGGGGACAGGAATCGCACCGCTGATCGTCGCGCCATTTCCCAGGATTGTAAACTTCTCCTGGCCGAGTCCACTGAAACGTTTCCCCGAGAGAGTAAACGATTCATGGTAGGGGGTGTCGTTCTTGATCAGAATGATTTTGTCGCCGGGCCGGGCGTACTCCAGGGCTCTTTTGATGGTTTTGACCGGTCCGTTTTGACCGGAAACAATTTTGGGAGAAATTCCATTCAGCGCATTGTTTCCAGCCCTGTTATCGACATAGATGACGCCACTTTCAGCAGGCCGAATCAAGCAGAACAGAAGCAGCATACAAAGTAACCCGTTCTGGAATTCTACAAAACGATGTGCGTTTCGCATGATTGGCGGCTTCCTGTCTGGTTCAGTGTTTTAAATTTGTCTCTATGACTATGAGAATCTGTTTCTCTCAGCAGAAAAAACCCCGGTGGAAAACCGGGGTTTTTGATTTTGTCTGATACTGACTCTGTTATCGTTCAGTTACCGGAATAACAGGTCGTTCCTCATACCCGATGTAGTTGGCTTTGGGCCGGATAATTTTATTCCCATCCAGCTGTTCCAGGATATGAGCACACCAGCCAGCGATGCGGCTGGCGGCGAAGATGCAGGTAAACAGGTCACCCGGGATGCCCATGTAATGCTGCAGACTGGCTGAGTAAAAATCGACATTGCAGTTTCGCTTGATTTCCTCGTAGACGAGTTTTTCCATCTCGATGGACATCTCGTACCACTTGGGTTCGCCGGTCTCTTCTCCCAGTCGTCGTGAAAGTTCTTTGAGATGCTTTGCACGTGGGTCTTCCACCTGGTAAACAGCGTGACCAAAGCCCATAAACTTTCCTTTGGCCTCACGAACTTTTTTCACGTAAGGAGCTACATTTTCGAGTGAACCGATTTCGAAGAGTGTTTTCAGAACTTCGGTGTTCGCTCCGCCGTGCAGTTTCCCTTTCAGGGCGCCGATGGCACCTGTGATCGCAGAATAAATGTCAGGCAGTGTTGCGATGATGACACGACCGGTAAAGGTACTGGCATTCAATCCATGCTCTGCATGCAGAGTGAGGATGAGGTCCATGGCACGGGTTGCATCTTCACTTGGTTTTTCACCATTGATCATATACATGAAGTTGCCGGCGTGGCACAGTTCCGGATCTGGTTCGACTGGCTCCAGTCCCTGGCGAACACGATGGATGGCCGCCACGATGGTTGGAATCTGAGAAATCAGTTTGATCGAAATCTGCATTCGATTCTCAAATGTCTCGTCTTCCGCGTTGGGATCATAAACACCTGCCAGTGATGTGATTGATCTCAGCAGCGCCATCGGCGGTGCTGAAGTCGGCAGTTGTTTCAGGGTATCAATCAGTTCCGCAGGAATACTACGGTACTGCTTGAGTTCAGCCTGGTAGGCAGCGAGTTGAGTGGCGGTAGGAAGCTCTCCGTTTAACAACAGAAAAGAAACTTCCTCAAAAGTCGCGTTCTCTGCCAGATCGTCGATGTTATATCCACGATACAGCAGTTTCCCAATGGTTCCATTTACTAAACAGATAGAACTGTCAGCGGCTATGATCCCTTTCAGCCCCTTGACAGCTTCGCTCGATGTTTTCTCTACGTCTTCTGCGCTCATTTGAACTGGTTCCACTTTCTCAACTACAGCCAATAAATTTCAGTAAGGTTTCAGGATCACATACCAGGGGCACTGGTGAGACAGTAATCGTCGCCCGACTTTTAACTAAACAAACTATGGAAAACTCGTGTCATCCCAGTATATCAAGCCCGATCATAAGTTCAATCAAGCGAAAATGTTTCCCAAGACGTCTTCGGAAATCCTGTTGAAATGAACTATCTTTTCGGAATAACTTCACTATCTGTTCAGCACCTGTTTGAAATCAGGGGATTGACTATTCAACCTGTGGTGTGAAAATATCTGTAGAGAATCAGGTTACATCCGATTTCTGCTGTTGAAATGCTTTCAGATCGAGACGGGATGTGATTTATCAATGTTTACTGACTTGAGCTGTTTTTTGAATTTTGGTGTTTTCCGGTGGGGGGAGGGATCTTTTTAGCATACGTAAGTTGTTATCTGGTAACGCTGCTGAGGTTTTTTAAAATTTTTTAAATCGGCATTATGGATTTCCGTAGACGTTACGAAAAGTTGTGGTAGGATGGGGCGATATGAGCGGGAGGCTTATTAGCTTTTTTCAGGTTCTCGGGAGAAGTAAGGATGTCTTGGGAGAGAACCCTCTTGATTAATTTTGTTGGCGGATCGGATGCTCCGACGAAGCGCGTAAAAGCGTATTTGAGCAACTTAGTTTATCAGATGCTCTACGCAGTGCCCAACTTACCTCTATCGATCAGCTTGTGCTGCGGGTCCAGCTTGAGCCTGGCTCCTGTCAGGGAGATCGGTTCTGCAACAGGTAAAAATAACACCAGTGTGTTTTGGAGTTTTTTGCGATTATTTCATAGCTCTATCGCTATAGGTATGAGTGAGTGATGAGTAGAGTGACAGTTACAGTTATTGAGTCGACATAGTAATACAAATTGGAAAAGAACAGTGAAAAGATCAATTCTGACGCCTGCTGATTTCACTGTGCTTTTATTCTCATAAACAGAAACGCCGTGGTTACACACGGACGTGTGGCCGTAAAATTTTTTGATAATACAAATTAAGGGAGTGACCCGTGCACCGTTTCGATGCAAATCTGAACTCACTATTTCAGGAAGCGGAAAAACAAGGTTTTTTAACATTTCAACAGGTTCATACGTTTCTCCCTGACGAAGGAGGCGATCCCGCGCTGATTGAATATATTGTCGTGGGACTGGAAGAACGTGAACTTGATCTCATTGATGATCCGAATGCGGATATTGAAGATGAGGAAGTTGCCGCCGTCGACGCTTCAGCGAATGCCCACTCAGATGTGGCCCCGGGGGCAGATGAAGATTCCGATGATGCCAATGCTTCAATCGTCGAACCGGAAACATCACTCTCCTCACGTGATCCCATTCGCATGTATCTCAGTCAGATGGGAAACATCCCTCTATTGAGTCGTTCTCGCGAAATTTTTCTGGCCAAGAAAATTGAAATCACCCGTAAACGATTTCGCCGCACGGTGCTGGAGTCTGATTTCGCACTCAAGATTGCGATCGATACTCTGGAAAAAGTGTTCGCAGGAGAACTTCCCTTTGAGCGGACCTTACGGACCTCTGATACCGAAGATGCGACCAAAGATCAGATTATGGGGCGGATGCCTTTTAATATTGAAACTTTGAAGGCGCTCCTCCAGAAAAACAGTGATGACTTTGAGCTCATTCAGTCTGGGGAACTCGGAAAAGTAGAGCAGCGTGAAGCCCGGAAACGGATGGTCGTTCGTCGCCAGAAAATGGCAACCCTCTGTGAAGAACTCTGTCTGCGTACACAGCGTCTGCAGCCGGTACTGAAGCGAATTCATCAGATCGCCGGCCGGATGCGAGAAGTTCAGGAACAGCTGGAAGATTATAAGCAACTGCGTCATAAAGCGACCGATCATCGGTTGCTCGAACGTGAACTGTCTGAACTGACCAGTATGGTCGTTGAATCTTCAGAAGATTTTCAGACTCGATCCCGTGAAATCAAACGTCGTTTTGATGACTGGACCGAAGCCAAACAGCAGCTTTCCGGCGGAAACCTGCGACTGGTTGTCTCCATTGCCAAAAAATACCGAAATCGTGGCTTAAGCTTCCTCGACCTGATTCAGGAAGGAAACGCCGGCCTGATGCGTGGTGTGGAAAAATATGAATATCGCCGTGGTTATAAGTTCTCCACTTATGCAACCTGGTGGATTCGTCAGGCTATCACCCGTGCCGTTGCCGACCATGCCCGCACGATTCGTATCCCCGTGCATATGTTCCAGAGCATTTCTACTCTGAAAGCACGCAGCGAACAGATTCGTCAGGAAACCGGTCGTGAACCCACCATGGAAGAACTGGCAGACTCTGTCGGCCTGGGTGTGGAAGAGACCGAACGGATCATGAAGACCTGGAAACATCCCATCAGCCTGGATACCCCGGTTGGGGAAAGTGAAGACAGCAGCTTTGGTGATTTCCTGGAAGATGGACATGAGTCTTCTCCTGCAGATGCTGCGATGCGTGAAATGCTGAAAGACAAAATTGAGCATGTTCTCAAGAGCCTGACATACCGTGAGCGTGAAATTATCCGTCTGCGATATGGCCTGGGTGACGGCTACAGTTATACACTGGAAGAAACCGGTCGTATCTTCAAAGTGACCCGTGAACGAATTCGTCAGATCGAATCCAAGGCGCTGCGAAAACTGCAGCATCAGACACGCAGTGCCCATCTGCGAGGTTTCGTCGACGCAATCTTCCCGAATAAGGAAGACGAGGAAAACGGTGGTGAAGAGGGCGTGCAGTCAGATCAGGAATCTTCCACCATGGTCGGGGCACTTGAGTAAGCCCTGAAATATACCATCCTGTACCAGATTTAAGGCGGTTTGCTGTTTTCACGAACAACAAGCCGCCTTTGGCTTTTCTATTTCGATCAATTCGAATAGTTTATACGCATCTGGAGCGAGTACAGAAGAACGAGAGGTGCGATAGTAATGGGATGCACCCTGGATTGAAGGTTCCGGTAACTTCAATCTTCCTGGATTTCATCATATTTACGGAGTAGTACAAATGGGTCTTTTTGAAGGCAAAAAAGGTCTGGTTCTGGGCATCGCGAATGACCATTCAATTGCATGGGCCATTACCGAAAAACTTTATGACGAAGGCGCTGAAATTGCTTTCACACACCTTCCCGATAAAGATCCCGAGCGTCCCCGCATGGAACGTCGCCTGCGGAAACTGGTCGAGCCTAAGGGCGCCAAAATCATGATTCCATGCGATGTAACGAAGGACGAAGACCTGGATCAGGTTTTTGAAACCGTGAAAGCAGAATATGGTGAGATTGATTTCGTATTGCACTCGATTGCCTACGCTCCGATGGATGACCTGAAAGGCCCCGTTTACAACGTGAGCCGTGATGGCTTCAAGCTCTCTATGGAAATCAGCGTTTACAGTCTGCTGGCAGTTGCCAATCGAGCCAAAGAAATCCTGAAGCCAGGCGGCAGTATTCTGACTTTGAGCTATCTCGGCGGAGAGAAAGTGATCCCCGGTTACAACGTAATGGGAATCTGCAAGTCGGCTCTGGAGAACTCGGTGATGTACCTGGCAAACGAACTCGGACCACAGGGGATTCGTGTCAACAGCCTGAGTGCCGGCCCGTTGAAGACACTCAGCTCCTCAGCAGTCGGTGAATTCGACCTGATGATGAAGCTGTATCAGACGATGTCGCCACTTCGGAAAAACATCACGCCAGACGATGTTGGCAAAGCCGGCATGTATCTGCTGAGTGATCTGGCAAGCGGTGTTTCCGGTGAGAATCATCACGTGGATTCCGGTTACCATGTCATGGCAGCTCCGCCAATTGAGCTGCAGCAGGAACAGGCTCAGGCTTAACGAAAGCCTCAAGCCCTATAATCAATTCAAGCCATCTGTTGAACACAATCGTTACAACAGGTGGCTTTTTTTACGTCTACTTTAACAGAGTGTCCTGTCCGTTCTATTTGGAATCTTGAGAGAATCTTTCCTCAGTGGCATAAATTTCTGCATTTGCTCATTCCAGTGCCTCAAATTGGATGCCCTCTGCACGACTCCCTTTTTGCTAACGATTACGATATCGGGAAAAAAACTGCCGGTTTCGCAGGTTTTCGTGATCCGATCAGCAAATTTCACGTTCTTCTGACTGCAAGTCTTCTTTCAAGGTTCATACTTGATGAACCGTACACGTTGCATTGTTTTTAAATCAGCTAGAGTTGCTTGTCACCTCTCATTATTTTCATCACCCCGGAATCCGGGAGTAATCAGTGTCTGAAATAATCAAAGTCAGTCTGGAGTGGCCCACCCTGCCGGCAACGGTTCTGGTTGCTCTGTGTGTGCTGTATTGGCTTTGTGTTATTTTGGGAATTATGGATTTCGATTTTCTGGATTTGGATCTGGATTTCGACATTGGATCAGACAGTCCATCGGTTCTGGACTTTGGTTTCATCGGGCTGCGGATTCTGAATCTTGGTGAAGTGCCCGTGATGCTCTGGATGAGTATTTTCTCATTGAGCATGTGGATGCTTTCCGTCAATTTCGATGCTGATGTAGAGATCAACACCTGGCTGGACTATCTACCTTTATTCCTGAGGAATCTGGGGATCAGTCTGGTGGTAACGAAGCTGATCACACAACCATTTAAGGGGTATTTTCAGTTTACCCCTCCCAATCAGATTGAGACATTACTGGGAAAATCGTGTCGTGTCACCAGCAGCACGGTTTCAGAACAGTTTGGTCAGGCGGAACTGGAAACAGACGGAGCTCCCCTGAAGCTGCATATTCGTTCGGAAGACGAAACAATCCAGAAGGGAGATCTGGTTCGATTGGCAGACTTCAATACAGAGAAACAGGTTTTTTACGTCGTAAAGATTAACCAGGAGTCCTAAGATTATGTCCATTTCATTGTTTCACCTTGCCTCAGTTCAACTGCTGGGTGTAGATCTCTTCGGTTGGTCAATCTCACTGGGGGGGGCCATCATTTTAATCGCGCTGTTTGGCTTTGCCGTTGCGGTAACACGGTTCTACCGCAAAGTGGGGCCGGAGGAAGCGCTGGTTCGGACAGGTGTCCGTAAATTACAAGTCGCCACTGGTGAAGGGATCTTTGTGATTCCGGTTTTGCACCAGGCAGACAAAATGGATCTGTCGGTGAAACGGATTGAGATTGCCCGAAAAGGGGAAGTGGGTCTGATTTGCCGGGATAACATTCGGGCAGATATCGAAGTCGCCTTCTTCGTACGTGTGAATAATACGGCAGGCGATATTCGCAATGTAGCTCAATCTCTGGGCTGTAAACGCGCTTCCAGCCGGGAAGCACTGGTTGAACTGTTCGATGCCAAGTTTTCGGAGGCTTTGAAGACGGTTGGTAAACATTTCGACTTTGTCGAACTCTATAATGAGCGGGACAAGTTCAAGGAAGAGATTCTGAAGATCATTGGAACCGATCTGAACGGGTATGTTCTGGATGACTGTGCCATTGATTACCTGGAACAGACACCTCTGGAAAAATTGAGCCCCACGAATATTCTCGATGCAGAGGGGATCAAGAAGATCACCGATCTGACAGCCCGCGAGCATGTTCTGGCGAACAATATTACCCGGGAAAAAGAAAAAACCATCAAGAAGCAGGACGTGGAAGCCCAGGAAGCAATCCTGGAACTGGAACGCCAGCGGGTCGAAGCCGTTGAGAAACAGACTCGTGAAATTGCCTCTTTAACGGCTCGTGAGCGTGCAGAAGCGCGACGTGTCGAACACGAAGAACGGTTGAAAGCCGAATCGGCTCGTATTCGTACCGATGAAGAACTGGCAATCGCAGAAGAGAATAAACTGCGCCAGGTGATTGTTGCCGAAAAGAGCAAACAGCGTACAGAAGCGGTCGAAAATGAACGCGTCGAAAAAGATCGACTGCTCGAAGTGACCGAACGTTCCCGCGTGGTCGGACTGGCTGAAATTGACAAAGATAAAGCCATCGAAGTGGAAAAACGCAATATTCAGGAAGTGATTCGCGAACGGGTGATCGTGGAACGGGCCGTTGTCGAAGAAGAAGAACGGATCAAAGATACTCACGAATTTGCGACTGCCGATCGTCTGAAGCAGGTCACTGTCACCAAGGCGGAAATGGAAGCCCAGGAAAATCTGGTCAAAGAAGTCAAAGCCGCAGAAGCGAAGAAATCGTCTGCCGAGCTGCTGGCTGAAAAAGTGATCATTGAAGCAGAAGCAGAAAAAACTGCTACCGAGAAAAAATCGGACGCCATCAAAGTCATGGCAGAAGCCAAGACCGCCGACGGCGCTGCCGTTGGTCTGGCAGATGCCCAGGTCATGATTGCCAAGGCAACCGCAACCGAGAAGACAGGTCAGGCGGAAGCCAATGTCTTGATCGCCAAAGCGGAAGCCACGGAAAAGACCGGGACTGCGGAAGCCAAGGTCATGCAGCTCAAATACAGCTCGGAAGCGACTGGTATTGTAGACAAAGCCAAGGCAATGAAACTCTTCGACGGTGTCGGTCGAGATCACGAAGAATTCAAAATTCGGCTCAACAAAGACAAGGAAATCGAACTGGCGGCCATCGCTGCTCAACAGGAGATCGCCGAAGCTCAGGCGGGGATCGTGGGCGAAGCATTGAAATCAGCCCGTATCGATATTGTGGGTGGCGAAACGACGTTCTTCGATAAGATTGTGGATTCGATTAAGAGTGGTAAATCAATCGATCGTTTCGTTCACAACAGTGAAACTCTGACAGACATCAAGAATACGTTCTTCAACGGCAACCCCGACTACTTTGAAGATCAGCTCCAGACCTTTATTTCCCGGTTTGGCATGTCGTTTGAAGATGTCAAAAACCTCTCGATTGCCGCGTTGATTTCGCAGATGCTGGTACAGGCGGAAGGAGAAGAAGACCGGTCAACTTTGAACCGTCTGCTTGCAACCGTGAAAAACCTCGGTATTGCGGATAAAAAAGTGTCTTCCTTCATGAAGGCCAAAGTCGAGAAGTAAGCACTTCATTCTCTGCATCAGAAACGTCGTTCAATCGGCTGTCTTTTCTGGAAATAAACCATCTGGAGAGATCGCCGATTGAAGCCGGTTCTTTCGTCTGCAAAAATAATCAGTATAGAGTTCCCCGGGAAATACATTCCAATGGCCGATTTGAAAAATGATTCAGAAGAGACTGCAGAAAGTAATGCGGACAGCATTGCCCTGGAAAGCAGTACCTACGAAATTATTCAAAATCGCCTGAAAGGCCACGGTAAAGAACTGCAGGCCCGCCTGGGGAAACTGAACGATCTTCGCAAAGAAGTATTTGGTTCGATCGAAACCCGGCTGGTTGGCAGCGATCGGATTACCACTGAGCACAATTGTATTCCCCGCGACATACTGGCTGTCGGCAATCGATTTCTGTTTGGTTATAACGTCAATTTTGGTTTGAAGACCGAGATCAATCTGAGCGATGTCTTCGCAGTTTACGAATTCAAAGAGGGCACTTATCATGCACAGCCTCTTGATCTGATTCGAAACGACGCGTTTGAAAAAGATTTTAAAGACATCTACCGCTACTATAAAAAAGCGACCTTCGCAAAGTTTTTCGCGAAGGGCCCTTTTTTGTATATGCTGTTCAAGGTGGGAGATGGCCCGAAGGATTTTAAATCTTTCAAGTGGGCGCTGCAGAGTGATCAGTTGGTTTATATTGATAATCGCAGTGATCACGAAGTCCAGTATCCGGCGCAGCAGGAGTTTCAATGGACACGAACGCATCGCGATCTGCATTATGCTGGCGTGCATCCTCATATTTCGATTGATGATCGATTATTTGTCGAAACCGTAGGCGGCGATCTCACCATCAAGATTGAGAACAACACCGAATCCGGCGAAGGTATCTATTCGGAACCGGTCGATGATCCCGATCAGATTCTGGATGATGCGGAAATCTTCTATGCCCTCATCGGTTCGTTGATTCTACTGAAAGTGCGACCTTACAAAGAAACAAAGTACCGCTACTTCATCTACAACGAAAAACTGCAGAAAGCACAACGCCTCGATTCTATTCAGGATGCCTGTATTCTGCTTCCCGATGATCACGGTCTCGTATTTTCAAATGGTTACTACCTGCAGAATGGGGAATCCAAAACATTCGAAACCGATCTGCAGGACATGCTCTACCAGGAGCGAATTGCGTCTCCCAACGGCGAAGATTTTCTGTATGTGTTTTATCAACCCGATCAGGGGGCCTATGTCCTGCTGCGGTATAACCTGATCGAACAGAAACTCGACACCCCGATGATCTGCCACGGGTTTACGTTGTTCGAGGGGGGAGAGCTGATCTGTTTCACCGGTCAGGATGAACCACAGAAACACCATACCCTGCAGCTCTGGAAGACCCCCTACATCAGTGATTCGTTTCAGGTACAGCAGAAGCAGGATTCGTACCTCAACAAAATCGGGAATAAAGATATCGTGCGTGGCATGGCGGAATGTCACGAACTGCTGGGATTGATTAATCGGAAAGATGCCTACGAAAACCTGTACGTTGATCTGGTGAAAGTCACCAGCGATGTACTTGATTCTTATTTCTGGATCAATCAGGAAGAAACATTTGCGCTCGGCGAGATTGTCCTCGAAATCAGGCGCGCCGCGGAAGCAGCTGTCACCGAGTACGAAAAAGTACTGCAGCTGCGCCAGAATACGAAACAGAAAACAGCTGAAGTAGAAACGGTCACTAAAAAAACGTTGACCGACATCGATCATCGTCGCTTTGACAAAATCGACGATTTCGTACAGAGCCTGGCCAGCTTGAGAAGCCTGCGAGGCGATGTCATTTCGCTGCGTGATCTACGCTATGTCGATCACAGCCTGGTCGATCAGCTGGAAAAAAGTGTCAGTGAGAAAAACGAGAAACTCGCGGCGCGTTGCGTTTCCTTCCTGATGCGGGAAGACGCACTCAAGCCGTACGAAGATCGAATTGCAGCGGCTGGCGGACAGATTGAAACCGTCGAAAAAGTTTCCGATGCGCGGAAGGTCGAAGAAGAGATCGAAGCCAGTTCAAAAGAGCTGGAAATGCTGATTGAAATCGTCAGTAATCTGAAGGTGGAAGATACCACCAAACGCACTGCGATCATCGATAATATCTCCACTAATTTTTCGAAAATCAATCAGTCCCGGGCTGCTCTTAAGCGTCGCATCAAAGAACTGATGTCGGTTGAAGGAGTGGCCGAGTTCAACGCGCAGATGAAATTGCTGAACCAGGGCGTGGTGAACTATCTGGATGTCTGTGACTCCCCCGAAAAATGCGATGACTTCCTTACCAAACTGATGATTCAGGTTGAGGAACTGGAGGGCCGTTTTGCTGAATTTGATGAGTTCGTCGAGCAGCTCACTGAAAAACGGGAAGAAATCTACGCAGCCTTTGAATCGCGCAAACTGGCAATTGTAGAAAGCCGCAACAAACGGGCAAATTCACTGGCGAAATCAGCCGATCGCATTCTGACGGGCATTCGCAGTCGTGCCGAGCAACTGAAGACGATCAACGAGATCAATGGCTATTTTGCTTCGGATCTGATGATCGACAAAGTTCGCGACATCGTCCGCCAGCTGGGTGAGCTGCAGGATACCGTCAAAGTCGACGACATTCAGGGGCGTCTCAAAAGCATTCGTGAAGACACGGTTCGGCAGTTAAAAGACAAGCAGGAGTTGTTTGTCGACGGTGACAATATCATCAAACTGGGGAACCGGAAATTTACGGTGAACCGCCAGACATTGGATCTTACCACCGTCTTTCGAGATGACAGCCTGCAGCTGCATTTGACCGGAACCAATTTTTTTGAAGAGATTGAAGACGAACGCCTGCTGGCAACCAGGGAAGTCTGGGATCAGGAAGTGGTCTCTGAAAACCAGGATGTGTACCGTGTTGAATATTTAACCTACTGTCTGCTGAAGTCGGTTGAAGCCGATCCGGAGCAGTCGCTGCTGGCACTTTCAAAACAAACCGATGAGGAACTGCTCGCATATATCCAGAAATTCATGGGGCCGCGTTACAGTGAAGGTTACATCAAAGGGGTTCACGATCAGGATGCATTGCTGCTCTTGAAGTCTCTGTTGAAAATCAAACCGGCTCTAGGGCTCCTGCGATATCAATCAGCGGCGCGGGCTTTAGCTGGTTTATACTGGAATTATTTTTGTGATACGGAAACCAAAACACTGTTTGAAACCAAGCTGGCTGGTTTCGGCAGTGTGATGCAGGTCTTTCCTCAAACCGGACAGCAGCAGTATTACATCAACGAACTCAGGCAGCAGCTTTCGCAATTCGTACAACAGCTCTCCTGCCTCGATCAGGCTCTTGTTTCTGAAGCTGCTGAGTACCTGTTTCAGGAACTGGTACATGGCTCCACTTTTGTCATCAGTAAACGAGCCGCCGATCTGTATCAGGAGTTCGAAAAATTTCTGAAACACAACAATGCAGAGAAACGGTTGAAAGACAGTCTCTCCTCCACGAAAGGCAATCCGGCAAACTGGTTTCTGCTGGCGCGCGACTGGGTGCAGGCTTACCTGGATCATCTTAATTCAGAAGAAGACTTCGATTATCTGGATGAAGTGGCGTTACTGCTGCTTGATGACAGTCTGGATCGAAGCCGATTGATTGATGCGGTGGTAACCGAACAGATTTCTGGTCTCTCCGGATCACATGCACGGATTCAGCATGGAGAATACCATCTGCACTTTAACCGCTACACAAAGCGACTGACTGAGTTTCAATCGGTGAATGTGCCACGGTATGAATCGTACCTCTCGCTCAAGAAAGAGATCGTCGATCATGCTCGTGATGCCATGCGGCTCGAAGAATTTCGACCCAGGGTTCTGACTTCCTTTGTCCGGAATCGACTGCTGGATGAAGTCTATCTGCCTGTAATCGGAGATAACCTGGCCAAGCAGATGGGCGAAGCAGGCGAGAATAAACGGACCGACAGGATGGGACTTTTGATGCTGGTCTCTCCTCCCGGTTACGGTAAAACCACATTGATGGAATACATTGCGAATCGTCTGGGGATCATCTTCATGAAGATCAACGGGCCCGCACTCGGACATCAGGTGACTTCACTCGATCCGGCTGCGGCACCGAATGCCGGGGCTCGTGAAGAGGTCAAGAAGTTAAACCTGTCGCTCGAGATGGGGGATAACGTCATGATCTATCTGGATGACATTCAGCACTGTAATCCCGAATTCCTGCAGAAATTTATTTCACTCTGTGATGCCCAGCGAAAAATAGAAGGGGTCTACAAAGGAGAGACCCGGACCTACGATTTACGTGGACGCAAAGTTGCCGTCGTGATGGCGGGTAACCCCTATACGGAGAGTGGCGAAAAGTTCCAGATCCCGGACATGCTCTCCAACCGTGCCGACATCTATAACCTGGGTGAAGTGATTGGCGAACATGCGGATGCGTTCGAAATGAGTTACCTGGAGAACTGCATTACCTCGAATCCCGTGCTCAACCAACTCTCTTCACGCAGCCAGAAAGATATCTACACCATCATTCAGATGGCCCAGGACGGGAGTGGCGAACGGGGTGATCTCGAAGGAAACTACTCGGTGGAAGAACTCAACGAGATGGTTTCCACGATGAAGAAGCTGATCCGCGTGCGTGATGTGATTTTGAGCGTCAATCGCGAATACATCCGCTCGGCGGCCCAGTCGGATGATTATCGTACCGAACCCGCCTTCAAGCTGCAGGGATCATACCGCAATATGAACCGTATCGCTGAAAAAGTATTTGCGGTGATGAATGAGAAGGAACTGGAGACACTGATTGTTTCCAATTATGAAAACGACGTCCAGACGCTGACATCCGATGCCGAAGCCAACCTGCTGAAGTTCAAGGAATTGATGGGGATCTTGTCTGAAGCCGAACTGGAACGCTGGAACGATATCAAAAAGTCGTTCCGCAAAAATCAGCAGCTGAAGAGTGTAGGCGGCGAAGACCGGATGGCTCAGGCAATATTGCAGCTGGCCAATGTCGGTGAAGGTCTGCAGGACATACGCGAAAGTATGAATACCGGCATCAGTCGCCTCACTAAAGAGAAGGATTCCAGTCTGGATTTGTATGCTAAAGAATTTGCAGAACGTTTTCAGCATCTGTCAGAAAGTCTGAATGCGATTCAGGCTGCTTTGACAACCGGAACCAAAGATGTAACTTCCCTGTTCGAGCAATCAATCAAAACCAGGTCAGCACAGCCAGGGTCTGCTCCTGCTCCAACTGGCGAATCATCCGCTACGACCTCCGATGACAGAATCACGGTTGTGAATAAAATCCCCCGCTCTCTGTTGAATGTGCTGGAAACGCAGTTCGATCTGATGCAGGGCTGGATGCAGCCCCTCTTAACCTCTTCTCATGCCAACCAGGCCGAGTTCCAGGAACTGAAAGATCTGGTGACCCGTTGTATGAAAGACTACAACGCCCTCATTAAACGTGTCGATGACGAGTAGAGACAGTTCTGTATGATCTTTTCAAGCCAACTCGTGTAACGGCTCGCCGAACGGGAGCGTGATAATCGGGCGTCCTGAGTGATCCAGGTAATGCTTCTCAGTATCAATTCCCAGATGCTGATAAATTGTAGCGAGCACATCCTGTGGCGTTTTCGGATTATCTTTCGGGAACGCACCTTTGGAATCCGATGATCCCACCACGCGGCCTCCCTTAACTGGTCCCCCGGCAATTGCGGCGCTGAACACATTCGGGTAATGGTCGCGGCCTGCATTCTTATTGACGCGGGGAGTGCGACCAAATTCGCCCCAGGCCACGACGAGCGTCGATTCCAGCAGACCACGCTGATCGAGGTCTTCGATCAACGCGGAATAAGCCTGATCCCAGCGAGGCAGGAAGCCGTTTCGCATTGAGTCGAACCCTTTGACGTGGGTATCCCACCAGCGACAGTCGACGGTCACCAGTCGCACACCCGCTTCCACCAGACGGCGGCCTAAGAGCATCCGCTGTGAAAAGGCGCTGGCACTGCAGCGCGTGGGATCCATGGGATCGTAGCGGGGAACGAAGCCATATCGTTCCCGTGTGCTTTCGCGTTCGGCATCCAGGTCGAATGCCTTTCGCGCCTTGTCGGAACTCAGGATGCCAAATGCCTGCTGCTGAAACTGGCTGATTGCCGTGAGTTGTCCCGAACGATCCAGGTCCGTGCGAAACTGATCAAAGCCCTTCAGCAGATCTTTCCGCCGAGCAAAACGATTGTCGTTGATGCCTTCGACGAGCGAAAAGTTCTGTAAAGTAAAGGGTCCATCATTGGCCGGGTCAGCTAATGTTTCAAATGGCTTATGGGCAACGCCGAGGTAAGCGGAATCGGTACCGGGGACCTGACGCGGGATCATGACATACGGAGGGAGTTCGGGAGTCAGATGGCCCACCTGTTCCGAAACAATGGAACCACAACTGGGATGGACATTGATGGTCGGGTCAGTTCCCGGTGGATGGCCGGTAAACAGGATCTGATCACCGGCGGAATGTCCCGCGTTGGTGTGATGCAGGCTGCGGATGATGGACCATTTTTCCATGATCTTCGCGCAGCGTGGCATCAGGTCGACGATTTCAATTCCGGGTATCGAGGTTCTGATGGCTCCAAAGTCGCCGCGAAATTCGGCGGGTGCGTGGGGTTTGGGATCCCATGTTTCATGCTGCGAGGGGCCGCCCCGCATCCAGAGAATGATGACCGAGTTCTCTTTTCTGGCGGCCGGTCCTGCGTGTGCTTCATGGCGCAGGAGTTCCGGGAGTGTCAGACCTGTGAGTCCTAAACCACCCGCTTTCAAAAAGCCGCGTCGATTGAATCGCAGAGTTTTTTGAAATTCGGGACATGCGGCTTGTAGTCGGCTTCGATTCATTCTTCAACGGACCTTTTAGGTTTGTTATCAGAGCGACATATCAAAGTGTGTTTATGTTAACGGAAACTGTAGCAGGGTGCAACGAAAACACGATACGGAATCAACTTGTGACAAACGCGTGCTGAGGGAAATCAAATCGGGAATAAAACATGTAAATCCATTTATGTTGTTGACTTACTTATGTTGCATGTGTACTTAGAGTTTATGTAGACAATTGTGATTGCTTTTGAGGGGCATTTGAGGAGAAATATATGCTTGATTCATCGATGCTGGTATTGGGGGATGCGAATCCAGTGGCGGCACTGCTTTGTGTGGTAGTGTTTGTACTTCCCATCGCACTGTTGATCGGGGCTGTCATTCTGCGTACTTCCGTCAGTTTATTTAACAATTTAGCCAGCTTTGATGAAGCCAGTCCCTACAGAGTTCCTGAGCCTGGCATGTTGAATGCCATGGGGATTCTGTTGTTATCAACGATTGCCGACGTCATTGTCGGCTTCTTGATTGGAGCGATTATTGGCGCTACCGGTCTGATTCCGATCGGACCAGAGGGGATTGATCCCAGGATGGAATTGCTTTTTAATCTGGTGGTTTTGCCGATCACTTTTGTGATTTTTTCAGCGATCGTTTCTTCATTGCTCCCGACAACTTTAAAGCGGGCGATGGGAGTTGTACTTTGTCAGTATCTGATCGTGTTAGCTCTGGTTGCTGTGTTTTATCTGTTCATTTCTTTTGTGGGACTGGCGTTAAGAGCGGCTTAAGTAGTGTCCCACAACAAGAGAGGTGAGGCTGGATCGGCTGACATTCAGCTTACTCTTGCTGAGATACAGAGGTCTGGTAGAAATCTCGGGGACGATCAAGGGCATGAACACAGCCTGAAACATCATGTTGCGCAAGAAGGCTGCGCAACATGATGGTGGTTCACTGCATTCACTGCCGACAGGTTTGAATTACTGAATCTTGCCACGTCCCTGGATAGGCCAGACGACTTCCAGGCGATCGTTGCGGAAGCCATAGAAGTTCTCGTGCAGGATCGTGGTGAAGTCGGCGTAGCCGGGGATCAGTTCGATCTTGTCGCCGATCTTGAGATCCTGAGATTCCGGTCCCAGGGTGACGGCACAGTGTTCGGCACTGAGCGCGGTGACTTCCGCATCCGGCCAGGCTTTGACCAGGGGGAGCTGGAAGTCGGGGTGCATCGTTTTGCGGCCGCAGTCGAGGACCATACGTCCTTTTTCCGGACGGCTGACCACGGTGGCCAGCACACTCAATGAGTAGTCGAGGCCTGTCAGGTTGCATTTATTGACATACATCGGGTCCGCGAAAATGCCTCCGCCGGCCTGCAGTTCGGTGATCCCTTCGCAGTTGGAAGTGATCTGGTAGGAACCGGTGCCGCCGGCGCTGACGATTTCGCAGGGGATACCTTTGGCTTCAATCGCCGTTTTACAGCCTACGAGGGTTCGCATCGCTTCGACGATCTTTTCTTCCTTTTCGGCCTGATCCTGGATCTGCAGCAGGTGTCCTTCGTAGCCCATAATGCCCGCCAGTTCGACCCCTTCCAGCTTGTCGATGGCCATGGCGAGATCGAGTGTATCCTGTCCCGGTCGGGAGCCGACGCGGTTCAGCCCGATATTGACTTCCGGCATCATGCGGCAGACAACGCCGGCATCGGCACACATTTTCGCCAGCGGTTCGATCTGGGCATAATGGTCACAGGCGATGATGGGGCGGGCATGACGGCAGAGGGAGACAACCCGTTCCCACTTGGTTTTGCCGACAATCATATTAGCGATCAGGATGTCTTTGACGCCGGCTGCTGCCATGACTTCGGCTTCGGAGACTTTCGCACAGGTGACGCCGATGGCGCCAGCTCCCATCTGGGCCAGGGCAATCGCGGGGGTTTTATGGCATTTTTCGTGGGGCCGCCAGGTCTTGCCGCGGCTGAGAATATAGTCGGACATCTTCTGAATATTTGATTCCATAATATCCAGGTCGATGCAGAGAATCGGGGTATCGAGATCGAATTTGTGTGATCCAATTACGGACTGAGTCATGAAACTTCCTAAACTCCAAAAGGTCGTTGAACGCATCAAAGTTGATTATGAGATGGTACCGAAAACGATTGAAAATCGCAGTCTCACGAGCAGAATTCTTGAATTCAGACAATATTCAAAAAACTTTTCCCACTGCGTTGACAGTTCTGAAAAACCTCGATAAACTCCGCGTCCCCATTGAAGTTCTGGCACTTAATTGTCGATGAAAACTGGACACTTAAGAGCTGACAGCTTTGGTGGTTGATCTTTGACAAAATGGTTGGTGGCCCCAAATTTTAAGAGTGGAAGCCGGTATGTTCTGGAAGTGATTCTTTCGGGAATCGTGGATGGAACATATTCAGGTAACTAAAATTATTGAGCCAATCTGTAGCGCATCAGGCAGGCGACCTGTTTGATGTTGATTGGCGTCAAACTCTCTATTGTTTTTATGACGGCTTGCCGTCATAGGCATATTTTTTAAGGGTTT
>NZ_JBLXHC010000005.1:0-530581 GCF_048260065.1 Gimesia sp.
CGAAAAAAGAAAAAAACCTCCAGAAAAATTGAAACACACTGATCTGAAGTAAGTGCCATTAGGCGTTAGCCCCGGTTATCGTCGAGCTGGAAAAAATAATCCCCAATGTAAATCATTTCCGATTAACCGCAAACATCGGCAATAGGCGTTCATACTCAAGGTAGTAATTGCAATTTCAGAAAACATTGATGAATTGATACCAATAAAATTCGGATTTGATAAAGTGATTAATTTAGCGGTAATGCATTGTCAGTTAGTTGTCTCTAAATTTCATTACACTAAATGAGGATCAACTTATGAAACGCGATATGAATCTGATCCGTGAGCTCCTTTTGTTCTACGAGAGTGATTGCACACTGCCATATCCCGATGCTCGTAGTGATGTGATTGATCAGCACATTATTTGGTTGATTGAGGCTAATCTTATTGCCGGACGCCTCGCTGACTCATCTCCAATTGGTAGCCCAAGGCGTTTCTTCCCAGTAGACGGCCGAGAGTTTGAAAATAATGGCCATTCATGTCTGTATTTTCCACTAACATGGAACGGTTGTGAATTTATAGCTGCCGCGAGAGACAATACGCGATGGAGAAATGCCCTTAGTGTTGTCGGAGGTTTCACATTTGAAATCATTAAAACATATCTGCAGGACCTCATCGTGGAGTCGGTTCCCGGTTTGCATCGTTGATCAGGTCGTGTTTCTAAATTTGAAGGGGTCTTTGCCAAAGTGGCTCAACCGGGGCTAACGCCCTTGTATCTACTCTTGACTGTCATAGTCACGAGAAATTTTCAGCTGGTCTTTTTTTGCATCGACCCTACATCGCGTTGCCGGCGATCCAGGCTGTGGTCCAGGCGTTTTGAAAATTGAAGCCGCCTGTGATGCCGTCGATGTCCAGTATTTCGCCGGCGAAATAGAGGCCCGGGCAGACGCGGCTTTCCATCGTGCGGAAATCGACTTCTTTCAGGTTCACGCCGCCACAGGTTACGAACTCTTCTTTGAAGACCCCCTTGCCGGCTACCTGGAATGCGCCGGCAGAGAGTTCGGTCACCAGTGCCTGCGTTGCCTGTTTGGAAAGCTCCGCCCAGCGAACGGGCTGCGATCCGACGGCGTGATCGACGAGCGATTTCCACAACCGTTTTGGCAACTGCCAGGGGCACGCTGCATCGACGGTTTTCCGGGACTGATCTGCCTTGAAGGAATTCAGTTCTCCGCGAATCTCCTCGACACGCGATCCCGCCAGCCAGTTGATGCGGAGTGTGGCGTTGTAACCGGAATCGTGCAGTTCCCGGGCCGCCCAGGCGGACAGCTTCAACACGGCAGGACCACTCAGCCCCCAATGCGTCACGAGGATCGGCCCCGACTGCTGGAACGTCTTTGCGTCGGCGACTAACTGACATTCAACGTGTTCCACAGCAACGCCGGGCAGGTCTTTGATCCGTGGATCGTCAACTTTAAAGGTGAACAACGAGGGGACCGGCGGAACGATCTGATGCCCGAGGCTGTGCGACAGTTCGAAACCGGCGCGGCTGCCGCCGGTCGCCAGGAGAATCCGGTCCGTCTGCAGCGTTTCACCCGAATGCAGAGTAACCAGGAAGTGCGAGTCTGTTTTCTGAATTGACGACACGTTGGCACGCAGCCGAACTACGACTCCTGCGTCTTTCGCTGCGTCCTGCAGACAATCGACGATGGTGGCGGAATCATCGGTTGTGGGAAACATGCGGCCATCCGGCTCGGTTTTGGTGCGAACGCCTCGCGACTCAAACCAGTTGATCGTGTCGGACGGCTGAAACCTGCTGAAGGGCCCCCGCAGTGCCTTTCCGCCTCGCGGGTAGCTGTTGACCAGTTCGCGGGGTTCGAAGCAACTGTGCGTCAGATTGCAGCGACCGCCTCCGGAGATACGGACCTTGGCCAATACAGACGCAGCCGCTTCGAGGATCGTCACCTCGTGACCGTTTTCGGCAGCCGCAATCGCTCCGAAGAATCCCGCTGCGCCGCCACCAATCACAATCACTTTCAATTTTCTTCGCCTCGGATGAAATGCCAGAATACGCGACCGACGTCGTGTGGTCAAAAACTCAGCCGAACGAAAAGCCTCTTCGGATTTTTAACTTGCGGCAGGCCCGAGTGTAGCAGTTCAACGGATTGAATTCACCCATGCAGCTTCCCTCTTTCCGCCAATCGTATTGAATACTACTGTTTCGGGCTTGGCTTCTCTTCCCTCTGATCTGAAATGGGAAACTGCTTGAACAGGACGCACCAGTTCCAGAGCGGATAGGGTTCCCCTGCACGCGTGCCATAACCCGGGTCAGCAAATGAATAGACGGCTTGTTCGGGATCAGAATCCCGCAGATTTCCAAACGAAAAACCGCGATAAGCGGTGAGCGTCTGCCCGGTCTCGAAAGGTGTATTCTTCCGAAGCTCCCGGTTCTCAAAGCGGAGGACGGTTTTACCTTCACCTTCAGCCACGTGACGAATGGGGGCCTGGGCGTATGCTTCGCCTCCTTGCATGTTGGAGACGAAAAAGGCACCTTCCGCCAGTAGCGGTTTGAGTTGAGGATTGAATTTCTGATTGAGGATCAGTTCGGTTGTGGGCTGCCCCTCGATGACCGGTCCCGTTCTGATCTGAGTGATGCTTCCCAACTCCCCTGCGTAAGGCAGTCCATAGCTGAGCGTAAATTGTGTGCCTGCTTCGAGCGGAGAGACCAGTTGAATTCGCAGGCGGGCAGGCGATTCCAGTTCGATGGCCTTGATCGCTGAGACCGCCTGAGTAGAGCTCCGAACCTGGAATCCATACAGGGAGTGGTAACCTTCGCCACGAATCAATTGTTCGCGGGGAAGAAATGTTTCGTCCAACACCAGCGGCGGTCGGGGTACATGAAAGTCGACCAGCACACTCGCGCGATCTTGAGAAACCCATGCATTCAAAGGACGCAAGGGCTGCCAGGATTCTCCCAGTTTGAGAACACGGTGCATTACCTTGGCCACCTGTTCGCCGAACCAGCGTTCGCCATCGGCTGACAGATGGATCGGGTCACCATATCTGCCGGCATAGCGACTGTTCAAGGCACTCGCCACCATGTAATGCGGGCCGACCAGCGTAATGTGCGGGTCCAGGTCCGCAGCCATCAGTTGGGCCTCACCGGCGGTGCTCAAAGTCTGATAGGTAAACAGCGGAATCTCAGCGGTTTGCCCGGTAATCTTCTGTAAGTCGTGCGACCATTGTTTTCGGAATTCGATGAGCCGATCCCGATACCAGTGCAGTCCTGCCGGACGGGGAATTTCTTGGCCCCAGCGACTGGGATTGATCCCGCCTGTCGGCCCGGCATTGCCTTCCCCCTGCATCCAGACTAACGCGGCGATTCCAAACGTTTCTCCCCGGGCAGCTGCCTGTGCTGTGGCGCGGCGGGCATCATCCAGACTCGTTCGATAATAGCCGCCCCCATGCTGCCTGGACTCAGGCGTACGGGGATCCGTCGATTGATCGACGCTGGAGAGTTCATCAATCATCCGTCCCCCCTGACCTGCATACGTCACTAAAAAATGAGGCGTTTTTTTCTGCCTCTGATTCACATCCTGCTGAGCAGCGGTGAGACTGAACTTCAAATGATCGGCAAGACCATTGGCGATGGTCTCCCCCAGTCCGCCGTTGACGGTTGCCTTGAGTGGCACCAGGGAAAACTGTTCGGCAGGTCGCTCGTGTGGCTTGTCACAATATTTCCCATAAGACCAGGTGCGGACGCCACGCTGGAACATCAGGTTTCCCCAGTCAGCATCAGAGTGCGTGACAACAGGCAGCGACTCGGCCCCTTCACATAACGATTGCCCCATTAACCAGAGGCCAACAATGTCACGCTGGAGGAGTGACTGCTCCGAAGCGGGCTGCGGTTTCTCTGCGGATAAACAGTCGGTGACCGACAGAACCATGACGGCGACAAAAAGGAAAAGTGGTTTCATTCTGATTGAGGATCCTGATGCTGAAGTGTGACGTTTCAGAGAAATACACCGCAGCGATAGCCTATCAGAAAAAAAGCCGTCGCGACAGCAGCGAGACAGAGGAGTGTTTCACATCCACTTTCATGCGGGCCTGACACGAATGTTTTTTTATGGCAGTAAGCTCTGGTGAATTTCAATTGACACTATACTAAATGCTGTTAGATTGAGATGAAATCGAATTTAGACTGTGTCCAGTTTTACTGTAGCGTTTCCAGGACAGTCTGGCCCGAGTATATTAGATTGAGAGACGCTATACTTAAATGTGATGCGCTCTAGTCTATCAATCGTTATGGTTTTGGAGTGAATCGCTGTTTTAGCACAATCACCATCACTGAGCCTGATCGCCTTCAACACATTGTCGGTTTTTTTGGCTGCAGACAAAGGATAAAAGACGTGGACGCTGATCTCTACATTCAACAGGCTATCGAAGGTCTGCGTGTTCAAACCGCGGCTCATTCTTCGACGTGGAATCTTGGTGACGAAGACAACTGGTCGGCCGAGCAGGATTCCGGTCGCATTGAGTTTTCATTTGCTGACGGCACGATTGCTGAGGCAGACATGCAGATCATTGGTACTTACAATACCGATGACGGCACATTTCTCTGGGGCTGGGATCATCCCTATATCCAGGAACCACTTCGTGCTCACGCCAAACTTGCACGACAATTCGGAGAACAACACAAACTGTCAAATTTCACGGAACGTATCGTGGAGTGTGCAGAATCCGAGGCGTGGGAATTCACTGCCGTTGCGGCACGCCTGGCTGATGCGAATGGCGCTTACTGTGGTCCTTCAGGTACTGCGCTGGTCTACATGACGTTTGGTGAAATCGAGCTGCACAAGCCATAATGATGTGTTGGACTTCGAGTTACAGGTCACGTAATCCTGACAGAGTTCAGAATTTCAAAGTTCGCTGCCATAACGGTCCTCCCTGAATCATCTTTCCATGCCCTGAAGCCCTGGTAATTTTTAATTGACACTATACAAAATACTGGTAGATTGAGAAGGAAGCGAATTCTGTCTATCAATCATTTTCCCTCTCAAGTCGCATGCACCGTAATTACTTTCCCCCCTGTCCTGTTGATGGTCCAATTGAACCGCCGGTTCCGTTCGGCCACATGGTGTTACGTGGTGGCGTGCCAAAGAAATGTTCTGAATGTCAACATTTATTCGAGGGTGAATGCACGCGGTACATCGACGATGTCGGGCACTATCTACACCTTGATCACGGACCTTGCGGAATTGACGGCCCGACTGATCCCATTGTCTACGAAGATGAATTCATCAAATCAAAAGTTGAGATTCCGCGAAAATGTGCCAAGTGTATCTTTCTCGATGTTGATCGCATTTATGGATTGCACTGCCGAAAAGACGACGACAAATGGGGCGACTTCAAGCGTGGACTTGATTGGGGCTCATGGGAACCCGATTTTATTTATCTCCAATTGCCACTGCCAAAGGTCACGACGCAAGACCTGTCATTGTTTGCATGGCAAAACGATAAAATATCATTCATCAAAGAACATCGAAGGATCAATCCCGGACTGTCAATCGAAGAAGCCAAAACTGACTTCGTCCATTTCCGGAACATCATCGAGAAACGCGAATAACTAATCCACGAATGTGATGCCGCTAATGACTTCGCTTTCGAAATCATGAATTCTTTGCGGGGACCCGGTTATAGCAGAAGTTATTCTTGTCCTCGTTCGTTATACCCAAACGTTTCTCACACGGTTAAAAAACCGCCTCTCATCGGAAATGAGAGGCGGTCTTTGCTTATTTCTTTTTACCTTTGAGATCGAAATCGATCTCGTTTTTCCCCTCTTTTACGGTAGCTGTCAAGGTACTGGCAGCACCATAAGATTCAGGAACAAGACTTTCCTGGGGCAGTTCCGGATCATCCCCATAGTGAAACACACGGACGATATAATCACCGATGGCTGCACCGGAAATGTCGCCATACATGAGTGTGAATTTACCGTCTTTGTCGGTCCCCCCTGAAGCGGAAGCGGCTTGAAATTTCGGTTCAAAAATAACCGATGCACCTGAGACAGGCTTGCCGTCGATGGTGACGGTCCCGCTGACCTCAGCCAACGGAGGAGTCTCCTCACCAGATCCACAACCAGCAACCAAGACAGACATGATCAATACCACACAGGCATTGCGCAGATTCGTCCTGCTCAGAAGAATTTTATAAAGCGATCGCATTGTTGGGATTCCCTTAAACTCTCTCTTAATGAAAAAGAATGGCTCAGAGAACGAGCTTCCAGTGAAAAAGAAAACATGATCTGTCAGTTCGACTTTGTGTCGCAGTAAAATCGCGATCAAATCAAAAACTCAAAATGGAATGATGATTTCCACCATTAAAATTCTGAAACGATCTCACCGCCGTTAATACTGACTAAGGCTCTGACAGTTGCTAAATCGATATTTTCACTGAGGAAGCGAACAGCACCATCACCCATCAGAATATGCATGCCACCCACGTGCGCGCTGCCGGCACGGAAGGCATACACAGTATCGTATTGAGTGGTCCCACTCACATAATTTACATTGATGCCATAAGCACCAGGTGCAATACCTTGCGTGTAAGTCCACTGGTTCCATAAGGGACCATAGCTGGTACTGGTCTTGCGCAGAGGAGTTTCGCACATGAACATCGTGTTACTGGTACCGTCCTGGACATGACCGATCACTGCAGCGCCATTCGTACCAAAGGCCCCCTTGGCTGCTGTATTGCTCGACGTATAGTTCACCCTGAAGTTATTGTCATAAGTATGCACGGCAAATGCGTAACTCGTTCGTTTCCCGTTAATTCTGGCATACGCCCCTGTGGCAACATTCGGAACGGGATTGGGGACATCACTGGGACAGACAAACACAGGCAATTCCACATCTGTGTTGGTCGGGTTGGTATTTCCAGTCATGTCAGGATTACTGCTGGAGTAACTCGAAGGCCCCATGGGAATGCTGAAATTCAACTTATTATAGATGTTTGCCTGATCCAGATAGGGAAGCAGTAACAAGTGCCCGGTGATATTACGGATCGTCGTGGCAGGATCAAGCGGATTCCCACTCGAATCGACCCCATGTACGGCTGGTGTGTCTGTCACCCCCGGCATGACGACCTTGGGAGGCAGGATCCTGTGAGTATCATGATAGTTATGAATCGCCAGGCCGATTTGTTTCAGGTTATTTTTGCAGGTACTCCTGCGGGCTGCTTCACGCGCCTGCTGCACTGCCGGCAATAAGAGTGCAATCAAAATGGCAATGATGGCAATTACCACCAGCAATTCAATCAGAGTAAAGCCGCGTCTTCGCTTTAGAGAATGAGACATTAATAACTCCTTAGAAATAAAAAAATAAATCTGGGTGAACGATAACAGTTCTATGATTTCTGCCTTGAAAACATCCACAATTGCACGAGAAGTGTGCAACAGGCAGAACAGATAAGTAAAAAGCAAAGGAGATATTTAGAGAACCTTAATTACTGCAAAATCAATGCCACAAAACCGACCGTGCAAATGCTCACAACATTCCGGAGATCTTTGTCTGAGTTCACATAACCGGGGAACAGCTTGACTGTTCACTGTCATGTCAGTCCAATAGAAATCATCTGTCATGCACGTAAGTCCTTGTGAGACTACGATGACAGGACACATAATACTGGTAGATTGAGATGGAATTGAATCTGGTTTTTACATGGTAATAGTAAGGTGTCATTCGCGCTATGAGTGATTTTGTCGCGGAAGAGGAGATTGATTACGAGGAGGTTTATCGGCGTGGCGGTCATAACTGCGGCGACGAAGATTTCGCATTATTCAAGTGCCCATTTTGCGACCGGGTTTACATGATTGAATATGAAGTCGACACAGCCTACCTTGATGGACGCGACCTCACCAAACGTTGCTCAGTCTTTAACTGCTCATTTGATTGTCTGGGTTGTGGTCGTCCAATTCCGAACGACCGTCCATGGATTGGGAAGAATGCGACGGCGGACTTTCAGGTTACCTGGGAGCAGCTTGCAAACAGCGACTGGGCCTGGTGTGTCCCGCGCTTGAGAGAAAAGAAACCACGTGCATAAAAGATGTCAATCACTCTGGAATCTGCTTGTACCGCCGTATAACTGAGAATAGGATGACAGGGTGAATCGAAGTACGCCGCTTTCCCGCAAACTTTTTACAAAGGCATGATGTTTGACGAATTAAAAAACAAACCTGGTGAACCAGTCTCATTTGAAAAGGGTATCCCCCATGTCAAAACCGAAAACGCAGAAGAATGATGCCAGTGTGGACCAGTTTCTTGCCGGTATTAAAGACGAACAGCAACAGGCCGACTGCCTGGCTTTGCTGGAGTTGATGCAGGAAATGACAGGAGAACCAGCCGTCATGTGGGGAGCCGCCAAAGTTGGCTTTGGCTGCTTTCACTATCGGGGGAAAACGTCCGAGGGAGACTGGTTCCACGTCGGCTTCTCTCCCCGCAAACAGGATCTGGTACTCTACCTGCACTGTGAACTGGAAAAGCAGGATGCCTTACTGGAGAAACTGGGAAAACATAAGATCGGCAAGTCCTGTCTCTACATCAAAAAGCTGGCTGACGCGCATCTGCCGACACTCAAGAAGCTGATCACGAAAGCATACAAATCACCGGCGATTGCCGGCGCGACCATCGATTAGATTTTTGATATGAGAGACGTCAGCTAACCGTCGGCAATTCAGATCATCTGTTGCCGTGTTTCCATTGATGATAGTGCTGCGTTCCCCGCCCGGCCCGGGTGTGTGTCTCCCTGGTCAGATCCCAGCGGCCCTGGGTTTCGTTGACATTTTCGCCCGACTGATAGGTAAGCTGATCGGCGGACGTCCATTCTTCGACCCACTCGTCGCCGTAATACAGGGGGATGCCCAGCATCCATTTGATCATTTGCGTCGTCATCAGGCAGGCCCCCAGGAGCAGCATCATGACAATTGCCAGAATCGGGAGCAGCGGACCCAGGTGACAGATGCGTTCCATGAACGGCCAGATCTTCGGCCAGCCCAGCAGCACGAGCAGCGCGCCCAGACTGAGATAGGGACCGAAGGGGATTTCGCGCGACTGTTTAAAAAAGATGGAAACCGCCACAACCCCCAGGGCACACAGAGGCGAGATCACAAATACGGTCACCGTCGCCTGCCAGCCCAGAAAGCTGCCGATGACTGCCATGAGAATCACATCGCCGAAGCCCATCGCTTCCTGGCGCAGTGTCCATTGACCAATAATACGGACGGCCCAGACCACGCCGCCCCCTACGACCAGGCCGACCAGACTGACGGCCAGACCGTGCAGATGCGGATACAACGTCACCCACTGCGGCACTTTTTCAACGACGAAGGCACTACGATACTGTTCGGGAAAATAGACGCCCAGCAGACGCACGACAGAGGGTTCCTGGAACCAGACCGGCACCAGATAGAGCAGGCCGAATGCGAACGAGCCAACGACGCCGATGAACATGGCAGGCATTGTCGCGCCGTCGGGAATGATTTTGAGATCAAAGTCGATGAAGGTCGCGACCATCAGCGATTCGATGAGGACCAGATGAAAGGCATACCGCAGGTTGAGCAGCATGACGGGCGTCATCCAGGAATTCATCGCGACCGGATCGGGTGCATACAGGGAAAACAGGCCGCTCTGCTGCAGCGTCGCTTGAGCACTCAACGGAACTTCTGCCAGATACAGGAGCACAAAGATCACGCCGTTCAACAGTTCGACCAAAGCTTCGCGATGAGCGCGGCGGTAAGGAAACGTTGAGTGAGACGAGCGTGTTAAATAGACGCCGATAATGGGAATATGATAGCGGGACCAGAGATGCCGCAGTCGACGACCGACGCGTCGCCAGGCAGGGCCGACCCGTTCTTCGCGGGGAATTTCTTCGATGCAGAGATTGACAATTCGCCCCAGGCATGCCCCCAGCAGAAACAGCAGCACGAGCAAAAAACAGGGATTGATGCCAAACGGTGTCATAGGTGTTAAAACTTTCGTCGTGCCTTACGAGGAGGAATTCAGAGCGGAAATGATTTCATCGACGATCTCTGTCACCGATTTGTCATCGGTCTGAATCACAATGGTCGCGGCCTCCCGGTACAGGGGTTCGCGCTGTTCGAACAGATGCTGTATCTCTTCGCGCTGGGAAGCACGCGTCGTCAAAGCAGGTCGGCGGCTGCCTGTGGTCGCATCCAGATTGATCCGCTGTTCGAGTGCTCCGACGCTGGCATTCAGCCAGACCACCGGTCCGGCGGTTCGCATTTCGGCGCGGGTCTCGGCATTCAGAATCGCCCCCCCGCCGGCAGCGATGATGAGTGACTCGCGCGATAGCAGATCCTGCATGACCGACCGTTCCAGCTGGCGAAAGTGTGGTTCCCCCTCGTCTGCGAAGATGGCGGAAATCGATTTACCGGCGCGGCGTTCGATTGCGTCGTCGGCGTCGATCCAGGTGGCATTTCGTCTGGCGGCCAGGGGTGCGGCGACGCTGCTCTTGCCGCTGCCCCGTAAGCCGATCAATGTGATTACCGTCATGCTGTGCCCCTCACAGTTTTCCGACTGCGGAAATCCCTTTTCGCAGGGTGGTCCGCATGACTTCCAGAGGCGCCTCTTTGCCGGTAAACAGCTTGTACTGGGCAGCTGCCTGGCGGACAAACATTTCAATTCCCGAAACCGTTTTGCAACCCCGTTCGCGCGCCTGCTTGAGGAGCAGCGTATTTTCCGGATTGTACACGGTATCGAAAACCAGCATTTCTTCCTGCATGAAGTTCTGCGCGAAGGGGGTATCGTTCACATTGGGATACATGCCGACCGCGGTGCCATTCACGAGAATGTCGTAACGACCGCTGCCTCGATTTTCCCAGGTGCAATGATTGCAGCCCAGGTCTTTCGCCAGTTGTTCCCCCCGGGCACGGCTTCGGTTCGAAACCGTCAGCACGCCACCCGCGGCAACGATACCCGCGCCAATCGCCCGTGAGACACCGCCGGCCCCCAGCAGCAGCACCTGTTTTCCGTTAATGGGATCGGTGGTCGCTTTGCCTGCGGGATCAAGTCCCAGTCGAATGCTGTCGAGGGCGGCATCGTAATCGGTATTGCGAGCCTGCCAGGCGTTTTTTTCATCTTTGAACAGTGTGTTGGCGACCCCCATTTTTTTGGAAGCTTCGTCGGCTTCATCAGCCAGTTCCAGTGCGCCGGCTTTGTGGGGAATCGTCACGCTGTAGCCCTGTACTTTGAGCCATTCGAATTCCTTGAGTGTTTCCTTGAGCCGGTCTTTGGGAATCCGAAAGGGCAGGTAGACAGCGTCGAGCTTGTCGTGCTTGAACGCGATGTTATGAATCAGCGGGCTCAGGCTGTGCGCGATCGGATCGCCGATGACGCCGTACACGGGGGTCTCGGGACCGATTTGATCGTAGCGGTAAATTCGCGACATTTCCGAGTAGGCCAGCTGTCCGGGAGCCAGTTCGCGTTCGCGGCTGAACGTGGCGTAGGTGAAGGGCGCTCCATATTTTCCGCAGAGAATGCGGCTGATCACGCCGTACTCACCCATGCAGAAACCGATGGTGGGAACCTTGGCATTCGCGACCAGCTGCAGCATGCGGACCGAGTCGCCGGGCGAATTGGCCATGGTCACCAGCTTGACGATATCGGGATCTTTCTCGCACATCGAAGCGTAAACTTCTTCGAGGTCGTCGGGAGTCTCATCGAAATTGTGATGACTGATAATGCGTTTGGTTTTGCCGTAACGGGGGATGGACCCGGCAATGTCATCTTCGATATCGACGTATTCCACTTCGGAAACGATGGCGGTTCGCAGCAACGCCTGCCGCTGTTCTTCGGTGCGGCTCCAGCGGCCTTTGTCTTCCTGGCGACGACAGGTGATGACGACCGGCGTGGGTCTGTCTTTTATCAGGCGGCTCACATCGGGAGCGCGGGCGATCCAGTCCAGCCGCAACTCTACCAGTTCCGCCCCTTTTTCTGCGAGGGAGCGGTGTTCCATCATCACCATTTTGTGTCGGGTTCGACCGATGCTGACACAAATCATTGAATTACTTCAGCTTTCTATAAGGAGCCGGGCTGTCAGCGAACGTGATTTTTCACGCATGTTTCTGACAGGCAGACGAATGAACAACAGAGAGAGCGACCAGTGTACCCAATTTCTGACGCTGACTCAAACAAGTGCCTGCCGCTCAGACCCATTTATTATAGCGAATCAGGGTCGATGTCGACTGATGTTGCCGTTCCCGACAGCGATGCCGTTCAGAAACCGCTGTGAATTCGGTCACGGGTCATTCCGGTTGTCGGGCCTGCAGGGATTCTGCGGATTCTGAAAACGGGATTGACTTAACATAACGACCGTTATATAACGATCGTTATATTAACAATTCCAATCTGAATTTCAGGGAGAAACAGGATGAGTCAAGTAAGTGAAGACGTCATGCACGGCCAGGGATACGACTGTTTTAACGCGGGACCAATGGAGAGCTGGACGCGGTTTCGTCTGTCGCCCCCCGATACGCCGATACCTGCGCGGGGAAAATATTTTCTGCGGAAGTATCTGAACTCCGACGGGCTGGAGATGTCTGTCAACGCGTTGCCCGCAGGTCGCGAGATGCCGTTCGTACATCGTCACAAGGAGAACGACGAGATTTACTTCGTCATTCAGGGGCAGGGACAGTTTCAGGCGGGGGAAGACGTGTTCGACGTCTCGGAAGGATTCTTTATTCGTCTTTCGCCGGAAGTACCCCGGGTCTGGCGAAATCACTCGGAGGAGCCGTTATACTATCTGGTGATCCAGTACCGCGCCGACAGCAGTGTGACCGGCACCATACAAGACGGCGAGCGTCTGGAGAATTACCCGATCGCCTGGAAAGAAGGACCCGAGGATGACGCCCCCCACGGATCGTAAAACCCGTTCCCGCAAAAACATTCTGAACGCCGCACTCAGGATGTTTAAGCGTCAGGGGTACGTGGGGAGTGGCGTGGACGGCATTATGGAAGAAGCCGGGATGACCTCGGGGGCCTTTTATGGTCACTTTGAATCGAAAACGGATGTGCTGGGCGCAGCGCTGGTGCAGTCGTTCATCGAAGATCAGTCCGCCATGAACGGGGCACTCAATGAATGCGAAACTCCCGAGCAGCTGATCGAGATCATGCAGCGGTACCTGTCGAGCAAACATTGCGAGCATGTGGAGGAGGGATGTTCGATCCCTCCTCTGCTGTCCGATCTGGGCCGCGCCGATGAAGAAACGAAGGCCCAGTTTGAAGAAGTAATCCAGTGGATGGCCGCGCAGTTTGAGGAACGCTCCCACAACGAATTTTCCCGACAGGAAATACTTTCGACCCTGGCACTCTGTTTTGGCGGACTGTCGCTGGCACGGGCCGTCAAGTCCCCTGCCCTGGCGCGACAGATTCTCTCCGCCTGCCGTAAGAATTTACCGATTCAGAAGAAAGAATAAGCTCAGGTACCGTAGAGAACACCTGAGCGATGCTGATTCCCTGTACCCCGGTATTTCCCAGCCAGAAAACAACCTTCAATCTTTAGTATTTTTCCTGCAGACGTGAGTGTATAATTGAGGTTCTGTTCAAGTTTGCTTTTCTCTTTCTGCTGACGCATCACTTAAGGAATGGCTGTCATCATGTTTGCATTAAGCTCGCTGCTGCTGACACTTTCAATCAGCGCCCTGCCCGACGCACAGCCCACGACCGTTCAGATTCGCGAAACGGTACAGCGCGGCATTCCCTACATTGAAGAAAAGGGGCTGTGGTGGATTGAAGAAAAGAAATGCGTCACCTGCCATCGTGTGGGTAACATGGTCTGGAGCCTGCAGGCCGCGAAACAGAGTGGCTTCATGGTCAGTGATCGCCTGGCGGAATGGAGGCAGTGGTCGATCGACAAGTCGCTGGCGAACAACGACAAAGGGAAGGTCACCGGCCTGGGCAATAAAGAAGGAGTGGCTCAGCTGCTGTTGAGCCCGGATCGCGCTGACACTGATACGGCTCAGGTCGAAGCCCGCAAAAAACTGGCAGCAATCCTGCTCGAAGAACAACGGCCCGATGGTTCCTGGAAAGCGGGGGGCCAGCTCCCGTTTCAGAAACGTCCTGCCGCCGAAACAGACGCTGTTTCCACCATGTGGCTGACACTGGCACTGCTCGCGGAAGGGAAGAACGAAGCCAGCACGCCCGTCCTCACCCGCGCGATGAAATTTATCGCAGCGAGTTCACCAGGCAAAAGTGTCGAATGGTACGCCGTCCGCTTACTGCTGGCTGTCCAGTCGGGAGAAACGGAAGTGCGGGATCAGTTGGTGAAACAGCTCCGCAGCCAGCAGCATCCGGATGGCGGCTGGGGCTGGATGATCGCCGACGACAGTGATGCCCTGGGAACCGGCCTGGCCTTATACGCGCTCGTCTCGGCAGGCGTCGATCGGAACGATCCTGCTGTCAAAGGGGCGCAACAGTTTCTGGTGAGCACGCAACGCGACGATGGTTCGTGGCCTGTACGGGGCACCAAAGAAAAGAAGAAAAAGAGCGTTCAGGAGACGGCTGTTTTCTGGGGAACCACCTGGGCCGTGATCGGACTGGTGGAGAGTTTGCCGCGGTAATTCGTAGTCTTTCCAGAATGGAGGTTGAGGAAACTTTTATTCTATATCGAACGGTCCCTCTGTCAGTTTCCTGCTCGCTCCGCTCGGCCCGAATTATATTCGGGACCATCCACATTTTTCTTTCGTGTTTTTCGTGGTAGAAAATTCAACTCGGCGGGTGGCACCGAATGTAATTCGGTGTTGGCGCAGACAACAGGAGGTGGCGGTGTGAACTTGAGCTTGTGAGGAAGTGTGCCTCATTTTAACTGCGGTTGAATCTATACGTAACCCGGTTCTGAAGGAAACGCGGGATCTGCAACCTCCTGCTCGCTCCGCTCGGCCCGAATTACATTCGGGCCCACCCGTCGGTTTCCTGTTGTTGCGTTAGACTGTGTCCAGTTTTACTATAGCGTTTCCAGGTCCATTTGGACCGAGTATATTAGATTGAAAGACGCGATAGTTAAAAGTGACGCGATCTAGAACCATCGATTATTTTTTAGACCGGAGGCAGATGCGCATCAGGTATCTGCCTCTGTCTGGTCTGGACTCTGAAAGGAGGGATCCAGCTTCATCGTCAGCACGTCTTCAACGTATTTATACCCCATGAGTCCATCTTCCGGGTAAGCGTCGATGTCAACCTCACTGCGTGTTGAGACGCTGACAGACTTCTCTTCCAGTGTATCTTCATCGTACTCAACCAGTTCTACCCGGTCACTTTCATCTTCTGTGTTAATCAATAACGGCATCGGCCATTCTTTACGTTGAAACGACTTGATCGTGCCCAGTTGTTGCCATTCTCCGTTGCTCAACCCCATGCCACTGAAAATGCCAGCAAACACAGCCTCATCAATGCAAAGCTGGCTTTCATCAAGGGCAGCGGGAACGGAATCCAGACAGGGGCCGAAAAAATATCCAAAGATCCCCAACTCTCCATCAGAGCGCGCAACGACACCTCGGGCATACTTTCCATTTTTGAGCGGAACACAAAATACGGTACCGATACTGTAATTGATGACGTATTTTGGCATCAGCTTCGAACTATTCCTGCTTCCAGGCGGTCATGTCATCCAGCAGCAGCGTGTTGCCTTTCATGATGAAGCGGTAGCCGGTTTTGTCGATGTCGAGCGAGGGATGCTGGCCTTCGACTTTCAACCCGTTGTCCAGCTGGGCAACGACCTTGTCCCCCTGCATCTCGACCTGCAATGTGTACCACTTGCCTGGTTCGAGCGTCCGCTTGGCCTGGGCCAGGGTGATGGGTTTCGACTTGGGATCTTTCTTGTTCCTGTCGGTCCGCAGGATCATGCCGGACTCGTCGAGAATCACACGGAACAGGTGCCCTTTGGGATGATTCAGACTCAGGTGAAAGAAGTCGGCGTCTTTCAACTGGAACGAACAGCGGATGGTGGAATTGCGGTGAGGCAGCTTCCAGGTCATCACGGCGGCGTGTTTGTCGGCTTTGAGTTCCTTACCGGTCAGCACGCCATCCTCCACCTTCCACTCCCCCTTCGCAGCCGCCCACTGTTTGCTGAGCCTGGGTTTGTCAAAGGAGTCAACGGCCGTCGGTTCGCCGGTCTTACCCAGTACCGGTTTGATGTCCGAATTTTTCTCCGCCTGGAGCAGAGCGGGAACCAGTAATGTCAAAGCGAGACAGAGGCAGGAAAACAGTTTTTTCATGAGTGGTACCACTTTCTTGAAGTGAGTTGATCTGAAGGGAATAAACAACCGACTCCAGTTTAACAATCAGTTCTCAACAAGGGGTAACAAAAACGGGAAAACTTTTCTGCGAATTCCCGCTGTTTTCATACGAGCAGACGGGTTCATTTTTTCTACCACGAAAGGACACGAAAACTCACGAAAATATCGGAGGGGGCCTGAATAGAATTCGGGATTACCCACTTATACTTTCGTGTAGTTTCGTATTTTTCGTGGTAGAAAAATCAAATCCGAGAGGTTCATCGGTTCCCATCGTGGTGTGAAACTGGTTTGTACCTCGCCAGGCGGGCGGACACATGGGTCGCGCCCCTACGGCCAGGCAGGTTGGTGATCGGAATTCTGGTTGTATGATTTCACTGACGGTTTCCTGTTGTCTGCGACAACCCCGGATTTTATCCGGGGGCACTCTTTCTTTTGCATGAGCTGTACTTTGTTAGACACGGTTTCTGCAAATTGAGAGACAACCGGAGCTAACGCTCTGCGGCTAATTGGGGGGGGTGTTATACCGGTGATTGCACTGCCACCACCCAGTTTTATTTTCGTGTGGTTTCGTGTTTTTCGTGGTAGAAAATTCTGTAATGTCAGAAGTTGCTCAGATCAATTCGTCGATCGGTTCGCGGATGTCGAGCATGTACTGCGGGCGGCCGGCGAAGTCGGGGACGGTGGTCGTCATGGTGTCGATGCCCAACTGGCGGTAGAGCGTGGCGAAGACGTTCTGATAATGCAAAGGGCGATCCTGGGGGACTTCGCCGAGTCGATTGGTGGAGCCGATGACCTGCCCCATTCGCATACCGCCGCCGGCCAGGAGCGCACAGGAGGCTTGCGGCCAGTGATCACGGCCCGCGTTTTCGTTGATGCGGGGGGTGCGTCCGAATTCGCCCCAGGCAATCACGCTGACATCATCCTGCAGGCCACGAAGGTGCAGGTCTTCAACCAGAGCAGTGATGCCCTGATCCAGTTTATTCAACTGCAGCGGGAGACGGGCGAAGTTGGAATGGTGCCGATCCCAGCTGCCGAACGAGAGGGTCACGCAGCGCACGCCCGCTTCCACCAGACGGCGGGCCATCAGGAACTGATCCAGCCAGTGTGGGCCGGCGTCTTCGCCGAACGCGGGGGAGTTGTCGCCCCGTCCGTAGCGGTCGCGGAGCGCGGGGTCTTCCTTATCGAGGTCCATCGCTTCCACCAGTTTGCTCGAAGTGAGAACGTCGAAAGCCCGTTGTGAGTAGGCATCCAGTCCGTCATACGCGTTGTCGGCGGAGTTGCGGAAGGCATCAAAGCCGTCGAGTAACGCTTTGCGATCGCGGAGTCGATCCAGCGAGATCCCCTGCAGTCGCATGTTGTCCATGCCTTCGCCGGTCGGCTGCATCGGGGCGTGGGATTTTCCGAGAAAACCGGGGAAGCCGGGATTGCCGTACGGTTCGTGGCGGCTCGGGATACTGAGGCCGACGAACGGGGGAACTGCTCTGTCAACGGGCCCCTGTACTTTCGAGAGTACAGCGCCGAGAGAAGGATGACCCGACTGCCGCCCCTCACCATTGATGGGCCAGCCGCTCATACAGAGATCCGATGCGTGTTGATCGGGGCAGCCATGCAGCGAGCGGATGATGGCGAACTTATCCATCATGGTCGCCAGGCGGGGCATGTGTTCGCAGATCTGGATGCCGGGAACATTGGTGTCGATCGGACGGAATTCGCCGCGAATTTCCGAGGGAGCGTCCATCTTCAGATCGTACATGTCCTGATGGGAAGGTCCGCCGGACAGGAAGATCATGATGATGGCTTTGTGCCCCAGTTTGCCCGTAGGATTGCTGGCATGTGCTTCTGCCTGCAGGATCTGGGGGAGCGAAAGTCCGCCCAGTGCCAGTCCGCCGATCTTGAGGAACTGGCGGCGCGAGCCGTTACACTGTCGTTGTGAGGGACCTGCGATTGAGAGCATCGTGTTCTTCTCCAAAAGAATGCAGGAGGGTTCTGGTCGGGGGTATTGCAGGTGGGAGACGGAACAATCCGGTCCGTCAGCCTGAAGTCGCTCGCTGGGAATCTCTGGTTTGCTGCACTGCCCTGTTGAGGCCTGATTATTTTACAATCCGTTCAGCACCACGGCAAGCAGATTCGCCAGGAGGGAGACAGACCCGGGAAATTGACCTGTTGACGCTGCAACGGGGGCTGCCTTTCTTTTGCATGAGCTGTATGGCGCTAGACGCGGTTTCTGCAGGTCGGGAGACAACCGGGGCTAACGCTCTGCGGCTAATTGGGGCGCTATTCCGTTGATTACACTGCCATCATCCACTTTTACTTTCGTGTGGTTTCGTGTTTTTCGTGTTAGAAAAATCCAGTTCGAACGGTTCATCGGTTCCCATTGTGGTTTGAGACTGGTTTGTACCTCGCCAGGCGGGCGGACACATGGTTCCGCCCCTACTGCCAGGCAGGTTGGTGATCGGAAACCGGGTTGGGCAATTTCTCTGACGGTTCCCTGTTGTCTGCGACAACCCCGGATTTATTTAAGCAGCTTCAGAGATAATTGGCTTTTCTCTCTTAACTGATATATTAGACTAACGGGCCAATGCACCTGTTTTAAAATCACCAGTTTGACCGTCTGCAATGAACCTTTTCCGAAACATCAATCGATCGCCTTCGTTTAATATCATTCTGATCGCAACAGGCTTTATGCTGTTGATCGTGATATGTTTGACCTGGCTCTATTTATCTCGGCTCAACGAGTTAAAACAGGCACAGAAGCGGATTGAGGAAAAGTATCAGACAGAATTCGACGCCCTCAAAACAGTAGCTTTGAATCCAGAACATCCTACGGGCATGGCATCTTTTAAACAGATCGACGAGTTAGAACTGAAACTCTCTGCTGATGATTTTTGGCGAGTCGATTCACTTTACGATCATTTGCATGGCGGGAGCATTATTAAAAGCTCTCCTAACCAGGAGGGTTTTATCAGAGGGCCAGAGTATCTGCATTCGAAAAATTCGAAAGGTGATACGCTTTATTATGCTTACACGACCGATGGCGAACCGCTTTTCTGGTATGAGCTGAAAGTCCCCAAAGCAAAAGCCATGAGACTGTTTTTGATTCATATCAGACGCGATTGCGTTCTGGAGGAATGAAGTCACAAAAAGTGATTTCTTCAGAGTCCTTCGAGGGCGAATTTTTCTGTGTAGCGGGAGCGGAGGTTGTCGAACGTGGTGACGGCGTCGGCTTTCGTCCAGACGCCGATGTTGCCCCAGCCGGGAAAGAATAGGAGATTCTGTTCTGCAACGAATCCAGGATCTGCATCTTCCTGCTCGCTGCGCTCGGCCCGGATTACATCCGGGCTTACCCGATTTTACTTTCGTGTGGTTTCGTGTTTTTCGTGGTAGAAAATTTCAGTTCGAACGGTTCATCAGTTCCCATTATGGGGTGATACTGGTTTGTACTTCGCCAGCGGGCGGACACATGGGTTCCGCCCCTAGGCCAGGCAGGTTGGTGGTCGGAAACCTGATTGGGCGATTTCCCTGACGGTTTCCTGTTGTCTGTGACAACCCCGGATTGCATCCGGGGGTACCCTTTCTTTTTCATGAGCTGTACGGTGTTAGATGCGGTTTCTGCAAGTCGGGAGACAACCGGAGCTAACGCTCTGCGGCTAATTGGGGGACGTTCTCCAGCTTATCACCAGGGTACCCAATTCAGACTGCTTTTGAGTATTCAGTCGTTCCGGATTTTCATCTGCGGGGGTGGGATGCACTTCTTTTATAATGCTTTCTGAAACTTGATCAGCCATCTTCATGCTGGACGAGCCAGCAGGGCACACGGATGTTTGCACTTTTTGTTTTTTTTCTACCACGAAAAGTACGAAAAGACACGAACGTTTACGGTGGCTTTACTTCAGGAGGAATGTGTGAGAGTGATGGATCGTTTTGATAATACTTTTCTTGTTGAGTGTTGTGTGAGAGCGGATTCCAGGATCACGTTGTCTTCCTTGATTGATGGAAAATCTTATTCAGGGGCGTGGGGGCGTCAAGGGGGCATGAACAGAATCGGGTGGCGATACCGGTTGACAGGAGTCCGATCTGCTGCGACGTCGGGGCGGTTTTGTGGTGACGAGCGGCGATGTGTGGCGACCCGCAGGCATACATGGGGAACCGATGTTGGTGTGCAAACTGCTTATCTGGAAAAAACCGGCTGTTTTACGGTGAATATCTCGAACAACTGTCGCGTGTTTCAGTGCACTGTAAACTGGGCACGCGCGCGACCCGAAACAACGCTTATCGCCGTTGGCGCGGCGGGGTCAAGTCCAGTTTTTTCAGAGGGAGAGAGATCAGCCCATGCGACCGAACTGGCGATCGAGCTCGGCGTGACTGAGAACCAGCGCGGAAGGACGACCATGCGGACAGTGGTGAGCATCGTCAATCAGGTGCCTCTGTTCAAGCAGGCTGTAGATTTCTTCCTGCGTCAGTCGCTGTCCCGCTTTGATGGCGGCTTTGCAGGACATCATCGTAATCAGTTCATCCAGCAGATCACGGCGCGAAGGCTGTTTCGCGTTGTCGAGATTGTCGGCGATGTCGCGGACCAGCTGTTCCAGATTGACCTTCTTGAGCATCACGGGATAACTGGTGATCAACAGCGTGTTGCCCCCAAATTCTTCAATGCCGAGCCCGAAGCTGTTGAGCATGTCAGCGTGGTCCAGCAGAAGGGCCGCCTCTTTGGCGCTCATTTCGAGGGTCAGCGGAACCAGCAGTTTCTGTGCTTCCACCGATTGCGCGAGGACCCGTTTGCGGAAGTACTCGTACATGATGCGTTCGTGCAGGGCGTGCTGATCGATGATGGTCAACGCGCCTTTGATCTCGACCACGATGTAACAGTTCAGAACCTGAATCGGTCGCAGGTCGGATGTCGCGACGTCGGTGAATTTGTCGGCAGGCCGCTCGATTTCAGGAACGACCAGGTCGGCGGGTTCGGACGACTCAACGGGAGCCTGCTCCCGGTTCTGCTGGAAGTGCGACAGCGGAATCGCATCGGCGGCGGTAAAGGGGGCGGCGAGATCCGAGGAGGGGGAAATCGACCGGGGAGCCGCACTGATTTTGAGATCCGAGAGATTATCGTGAACCTGGTTGAGCTGTTCCTTGGCCCAGCTGGTCAGTTCGAGCTGGGTCTGTTTCTGTTCGGGAGTGAGTGGCGGCGGTGGTGCGGAAATATCGAAGTCGGCTTTTTTGCCGAGCGACATCTGCGACTGCAGATCCATGCTGAGAAACTGACTGCGGAGTGTGGAGAGCAACTGGCGATACAGGTGCTGCCCGTCGCGGAAACGGACTTCGGATTTCGTGGGATGTACGTTGACGTCGACCAGGGACGCGGGCATGTCGAGGTACAGGAACGAGATCGGCTGCCGCCCGACCATGAGCAGACCGCGATAGGCTTCGGTCAACGCATGCTGCAGCGTGCGGTCCTGAATCCAGCGGCCGTTGAGGAACAGGTACTGCCCTTTGCGGGTCGACTTGTTTTCGCTGGGATGCGAGACGTAGCCCCAGATGCGGATGTCGTCGACTTCGGATTCGACCCAGATCAGCTGGTCGGCGAGTTTGCTGCCATAAAACAGGCGGAGCCGATCGAGCAGATTGTCAGAGGGGGGCAGATCGAAGATGACTTTGTTGTTGTGCCTGAGCACCATGTAGAGTCGCGGATGCGCGAGGGCAGCCCGGGTGAACTGCTCGCTGATGTGACCGAACTCGGTCTTGGTGGTTTTCAGAAACTTCCGCCGCACGGGAGTGTTGGCGAACAGCTGCCTGACTTCAATGGAAGTTCCCAGCGGACAGCCACAGGGTTGCGGTTTGCCGGGGGTTCCGGTGTTGACTTCGAATTCGAGCCCCTGGGTCTGCTCGGCGGTACGCGTGCGGATGCGGAAGCGGCTGACTTCGGAAATCGAAGCGAGCGCTTCGCCGCGAAAGCCCATCGTCTGCACGCTGAACAGGTCGTCGGCGGTTGTGATTTTACTGGTCGCATTGCTGGCGACCGCGAGGAGCAGGTCGTCGGGATGAATGCCTTCGCCGTTATCGACCACGCGGATGAAGTCGGCACCGCCATTCATGATGTCGACTTCGATACGGGTGGCGAGGGCGTCGATACTGTTATCGAGGAGTTCCTTGACCGCGCTGGCGGGGCGTTCGATCACTTCGCCAGCGGCAATTTTATTGATGACGCTGGTATCGAGTTGATGAATGCGGGAAATGGATTCCACGACGGCTTTCCGTTCCATTGGCTGATCAGTCCGACTGATGAATCAAGTAATGTGTGTGACCTGTTTTTAACGGTTCCAGGCAAGAATCGCAAGAAAGAGCGTTCGAGAGGAGTGACTGTGCTGAACACATATCACAATCAGCTACGAAGGTTGACTGCCCCAGCGCTGATGGATTTCGTGCCTGATTCCCAGATGATCGCAGATGCGGGCCGACATGAAGTCGACCAGATCGTGGATGGTGACCGGGTTATGATAAAAGCCGGGCGCTGCAGGCATGACGATGGCGCCGGCCTGGGTGAGTTTGACCATGTTCTCCAGCGGAATGAGCCCGAGCGGCGTTTCGCGGGCGAGCAGAATCAGTTTGCGGCGTTCTTTGAGATGCACGTCCGCAGCGCGGTGAATGAGATTGCCACAGGCGCCGGAAGCGATGCTGCCCAGGGTTCCCATCGAACAGGGACAGATCACCATGCCATCGGTCAGAAACGAACCACTGGCGATGCCGGCGGAGAAGTCTTTGTAGTGATGATAGATCAAAGACCCCTGTTTGAGCTCGGAATCGCCGAGGACGGAACTGAGGGCGAAGTCTTCACTGTGTGTCGGTCTGAGTTTGCGGATGACGCTGTCATCGGGCTGACTGGAAGAATCGGGGAGGAGTTCGCCGGGATTGAAGTTTTCCAGGTCGATTTTCAAGCCGAGTTCATGCCTGAGAACATGCGCGGCAGATTCACTCATGGTGAGATGCACGGTGCGGCCGGCGGCCATCAGGACTTCGATCAGGCGGACAGCATAGATGGCGCCGCTGGCGCCGGTCATGGCGACGACTACATTGGACATGAGGAGACCTCACAATCTTTCATTGAACGTTATTTCGAAACCGCTGGTTTCACGCCTGTGTACAGAGTGGCGATGCCGAACGTGAGCGGATACCAGCGTGTGCCTTCCAGCCCGCATTCATCCATCAGGTCGGCTAAAGCTTTTCCATAAGGGAATTCCGAAACCGACTCGGGCAGATAGTTATAGGCAGACTGTCTGTTGCGGGCGAGTAATTGTCCCATTTTGGGGAGAATATGTCGAAAATAAAATTGATAACAGGCGCGAAACAGCGGATTGGTGGGCATGGAGAATTCGAGGACGGCCACCTGACCGCCAGGCTGACAGACGCGGATCATTTCTTTGAGCCCCTGTCGGGTATCGGCGACATTGCGCAGACCGAACGCGACGGAGACGATCTGAAACTGATTGTCGGCGAAGGGGAGTTCCTGGGTGTCTGCTTCCAGAAAGGTGAGCTGGCTGCTGGTATTTTTCTTCAACGCCAGCTGCAGCATTTCATGGGTGAAGTCGGCTCCGACGACCTGCGTTTTGCCGCCTGTTTTTTTGAGATAGGAGAGAGCCAGATCTCCGGTACCGGTACAAACATCGAGAATGGGCGCAGCGCCAGCAGGAGCGACTTTCCGCACGGTGCGCCAGCGCCAGTAATAGTCGACGCCACCCGAGAGGAAGTGGTTCATGAAATCGTAGCGGGGCGCGATTTCGCCAAACATCTGCTGCACACGGGAGCCGGTTTTATCTACATTCATAACTTCAGGATCGTTTCATATTTTCAAGACAGGCCGAGTTCATTCAGACGGCTCTGGACGCGTTCTAATATTTCAGCGGGCATCTTCAAGGCAGACGGCCATTCGCGGGGATGCCCTTCTGCTGCGGATTTACGGGTGGCATCAAGACCGAGTTTGTGGCCGATCCCCTGCACGACGGCGCTGTGGTCATCATCATCGCCGGGCCCTTCCGAGCGAATCAGGTCGCGACCGGGATTGAGATTCGTGCTGACACGGTACCAGACCTGCTGTTCGTCGTGCACGTTGACATCAGCATCGACGACCACGATCAGCTTCAATGATAATAGACTTTCCAGACTCCACAATGCATTAACGACCCGACGGGCCTGCTGCGGATAGGATTTATGAATACTGACGAACATCAGATAACGGCCTGCACCGGCTTCGGGAAAATGGATGTCGACGAGTTCGGGAACCATCAGCTTCAACAGCGGAAGAAAGATACGTTCGGTGGCCTGAGCGAAGAAACCGGCTTCGGAAGGGGGTGCAGCCGGGATCAGCGCGTGCCAGATGGGATTGGCCCGATGGGTGACCGCGGACAGATTCAGCGGCATCACCGTTTCAGCCGGGCTGTAATAGCCGGTGGCATTCGCGACAGGACCGACTTCGACAGGATCAGAGGCGGGATCGATAAAGCCTTCCATCACGATTTCCGCCTGCGCGGGGACATCGATTTCGATGGAGCGGGCCCGAACCAGTTCCAAAGCATTGTTTCGCAGAAAGCCACCAAAGGCATATGGGTCGGTCATTTTCGGCAATGGTGCATGAGCCGTATAGAGGCCGACCGGATCGCCGCCCAGCACGATGGCGACGGGCAGTTGCTGACCGCGAGCCTGGAATTTCTGCAGGAGCTGATAACCGGCGTCATGCTGACTCCAGCGGATCGCCAGTTGCTGATCGGAGAGGACCTGGATGGGTCGGGTATTGACGAAACGGGCTTTGGTTTCCGGATCGAACGTAACGATCTGGGCGGCGGTGATGGTGGGTGCCGTTTCATCGGGCCAGCAGGTGAGCAGCGGGAATTCGCTGAGATTGACATCGCGGCCGAGCTTGACCACCTGCTGACAACTGGCGGTTTTGACGATACGGGGTTTGATGTTGAGAAGCTGCGAGAACTGCGGAATCATTTTCAGCGAATCGAGCCAGCCTTCCGGCAGATCGGGGGACAGGAGTCCGGCGACACGGTCGGCGATGGAATCGAGCGAATCGGTTCGCAGAATCTGCAACAGTCGAGGGAGACTGCCGAAGAGATTCGTCAACACGGGGATTTTGTGGCCGACGACCTGATCGAACAACAGTGCAGGTGCGGAGTCGGGCGGACTGGATTTGACGACCTGTTCGGTGATGGCAGCGATTTCGAGCTGTGTCTCTACCGGGGATGAGATCCGGACGAGCAGCCCTGCTTCTTCAAAGTTGCTGACGAATTCCGCCAGATGGTCCGCATGCATCATTATGGTGTTGTTCATAGAAATTCGGAATGGCATTGATTACAGTCAGGAATCATAACCGATTCATTACTGTCAACAAATGATCGTGGCTGTGAACCTCTCAGATTCTTACGATCCCAGGCCTGTCATCGCCATTTAAGCCCCGGAAACGCTCTTATGCTGCAACGTTACCTGTTAGTCTGGCTGATTCTGCTTTCTGCAGCTGCGATTCTGTGGGACAAGCTCCTGCCCGATACGTTTCATCCGTTTCATGAATCGAAGCCATATCTCTCGTATTTATTTACCGCCACGATGTTCGTGATCGGGTCGTTACTGCCCCCGGATGAGGTGCGGGCGGTGGTTCGGCGCTGGCATCAGGTGCTGGGCGGCACATTTGTGCAATACACGGTGATGCCGAGCCTGGCTTTCCTGATGAGCCTGTTATTTATCGATCAACAGGAATTACGGATCGGCATCATCCTGGTGGGCTGTGTGCCGGGGGCGATGGCTTCGAATGTGTTGACACTGGCGGCGCGGGGCAATGTGAGTTACTCGGTCTGTCTGACCGCGTCGGCCACCCTGCTCTCACCTGTCTTTGTGCCGATTGTGCTTTATCTGGCTGTCAGTGGTACGGATATCAATGCTGCGGAACTGGCGAAAGATTCGTTCTTCCAGCTGCTGACGCAGGTCGTGCTCCCTGTCATCAGCGGACATCTGCTGGCTTTGTATCACTCCGGATTCAGTCGAATGATGCAGTTTTTTGGGCCTGCTTTCGCGAATTTTTCGATCCTGTGGATCATCGCGACAATCATCAGTCTGCAGGAAGCGCAACTGAAGCAGGTCTTTGCTTCGCTGGCGGTGGCACTGCTGGTGATTAACCTGCTGGGCTATCTGTGTGGCTATCTGGCTGGAGCAGCGATTCGACTGAATGAGTCGATGCGGCGGGCACTCACATTAGAAGTGGGGATGCAGAACGCAGGGCTGGGAGCGGTTCTGGCGAGTCAGCTGTTTCCGGGACAGGAGATGATCGCATTACCGCCGGCATTGTATATGTTTGGCTGCATGCTGACCGGAACGATTCTGGCACAGTACTGGTCACTGAAGCGATTCGAAGAAGTGACCGAGCCCTCAGTTGTGCCCGCTGAAGATTAAGTTTCTTCGAGGCGGGCCTTGAGTTCGTCGCGTTCTTTTTTGGTGATATCCAGATCGAACATGAGGTACTTCACATCCAGACGTAATTGAGCCAGTGCTTCCTGGATCAAACCGAGGATTCGTCTGCGACGCTTTACTGATTCCACGACACGTGAGTAAGAGACTTCCAGCAGCAGTTGCTGTTCGCGGGGCAGTTCAGCGATTTTTTTGCCCAGGTCGATTACTTCGCGGGGCAGACTTGCACTATCTGTTTCGTCGGTGAGTCGGATATTCATAAGTTTCAATTCTCAGCTTGTGCCAGTACTTTCACGATCAATGATTTCATCAAGAGGATGAACTGAAAGCCAATAGAACAGATTTCATGCCGAATATGAATATTTAATAAAGGATTTACTCTAAGTCACTACATACAGGCCTGTTAGAACTACATTTGATCATACGCTCTCAAATGACAGATTCACAAAAAAGAGAGGCTTCGTCTTGGCTTAGATTGCAATTTCTTCTAAAATCCTCTGAGAATGTAGTCATTTTTGGCAATGTTATGGCTGGTTGTATTATGGCAACACCTTTGTTGACTGACTGCAACGAAAACCGGACAGCGTACAACATTTCGTAAAGAATGCTGAACGGTGATTGGTTTGTGGAAAATGGGGAATATTTTCCGTAGACCGTCGGGATGGAAAATCATATTCCTGAGTGATCAGGATGTGTAAATCAGTATAGAAACTGCAGCGTTACGATCATTTTTATCCCAGGGATGGGTTCGAGTTCAGGCATCGATGCCACGTATATTGAATAAGCTGTTTCAGAGTCACCTCTGCCTGCTGATCTTTCTATTGACGGGAGTGTTCAGCGAGCCTGTTCTGCGCGCAGAAACTTATCATGAACACTTCGATGATACCTCCCGCGTCAGCTGGGAAGTGCGCATCGACCCGAACCAGGCTCAGAAAAAGTGGCATGTCCGTAATACAACGGTGATGCACTCCGGTGCTGCCTGTGAGCATCTGCAGGTGGCGACAGGAAACCTGGGTTCACTGATTGAAGTGTCGCACCCACTCCCTTCCAGTCGAATTATTAACGAACTGACTGTGTCTTTGTGGCTGAAATCCAATCGACGCGGGACGCGCGTGGGTCTGGAAGCGGTCCTGCCCCATCAGATCGATCCGGAAACCGGTGCAGTCGCCCGCATGTATCTGATTGGAGATACGTATTCGGAAGAAGGCAAATGGCAGCAGTTGAAGTGCACAACTACCGAAGCACTGGTGAACCAGTCACTGGGACTGTTACGCGGACGCAGTAAGCTCCGTCAACTGGATACCCGTGAGATGTATGTGGAACGGGTTCTGGTTGTGACACGTTCTTCCTCAGATCAGGTCGAATTCCTGCTGGACGATCTGAAACTGACCCCGATTGTCCGCCCCAATGATTCGATCATGCAGACGGCTGCGGCGCTGAGTAAGCAGAAGGCCAAGCCGATCGTGGAATTTCTGCTGGACCGGGTTCAACTGGAGGGAAGACCATTCTTTCCCCGTATGTCACAGTATCATGGCGAAAACCTGGAATCACTCAAACAGGCCGGTCTGAATATTATCGAGGCCCCCCAGTTTGATGACTACCGGTTTCTCTCAGAACTGCGCAACCAGGGATTATGGGCCATGGCAACGCCGCCGCGTCCCCAGGCTCAGGACGGTACGTTTCTTGCCTCTCGCGATGCGACACTGATCCCCTTTGATGAGCAGACAGCGCCGATTGTGTTCTGGTATCTGGGAACACAAATTCCCGGCAGTAAATGGAATGAAATCCGCAGTCGCGTCGGTCAGATTCAAAGTGCCGACCAGCAGTTCAAACGACCAATCATGGCAGACGTCCTCGGGAAAGAACGGCAGATTGCCCGGGAAGTTTCGATGATTGGTTCCAGCCCGCGTATCCTGAACACCGATATCAGCCTGCTGGAATACCGCAATACACTGATTGAAAAAACCCGATTTGCCCCGGGACGATTTCTCTGGACCTGGATCCAGACAGAACCGACGTTTGCCAATGCACGCTGGCGAGATTCTTCCAATAAACTTCCGATTGTCATAGAGCCTGAGCAAATCCGTCTGCAGGTCTACGCCACCCTCTCTTCCGGTTGTCGTGCGGTCGGTTACTGGACCACGAACCGACTGGATGATACGAGTACTCCCGGTGCACTGGAACGCAAACTGGTCATCGAACAATTAAATCGCGAGATCGATCTCATTGAGCCGTGGCTGGCGACTGGTTCTGTAATTTCCCATGTCCCTTTCAGGCTTAAGCAAAAATCAACTCCTCAGATCACCCAGTTAGGGGTCGATTTCAAGCAATCCAGTTCCAAGCGACTCCAGGTGAACGAACAACTGTCTGAACGGGAAATGCAGCTCCAGCGGGAAAAAGCTGCGGCTGAAGAACTCCAGGCAGCCGTCATTCATTCTGAATATGGGACATTGATTCTACCGGTCTGGTATCGCGACGGCGCCCAGTTTGTCCCCGATCAGATGGCGGGTAACGACGCCACAATTGTCATCCCGGGTGGAAACGTATCCGCCTCGGTCTGGGAATTGAGCACGACCCGAATTAAAAACCTGGATCGGAAACGCGTGAACGGGGGCGTTGAAATTTCGCTTCCCAAATTCGATATGACGTCAATCATCATCATGACTTCCGATCAGGGACTGATTGAGAAGCTGAGAAAAAAAGTGGCGCTGATCAGCCCGCACGCCGCAGAAACCAGTCTAAAACTGAGCCGCGCCAAGCTGGAGCGCTGTCAGAATACAAACGCAGAACTGCTGGAACTGGGCGTGAGCCAGGTTGCGCGTATGGATGGACCAGCCATCCTGGAACGAGCCCGGGAGCGATTGAGTCAGGCAGAGTCGGCGTTTTCCGCGCAGGATTATCATAGTGCTCACAATGCGGCCCGCGACTGCAGACAGATGTTGCGAATCTTACAGCGAATTCAATGGCGGGAAGCAACCCGGACTCTTTCCCTGTCCATGACGAGCCCTTATACCGTCTCTTACAGTACCCTGCCCGATCACTGGAGAATGATTGAACAGATTGGTCGCAGTGCCAAACGCATCGATCCCAATATGCTGCGATCGGGGGATTGTGAAGACATCGACACGATGGTTGGCGAAGGTTGGACTCACGTGCAACATGCGATTGAGGGAACCCAGGCGATTGCCGAGCTGTATCCCCGTGACAAACGTTCGGGCGATTTCAGCCTGAGACTGCTGGCAGTCCCGCTGAACCGGAATGACATTCCACAAAATATCGAAGGCCCACTGGTACAGCTCACAACGCCACCCCTGGCGGTTCGCAGCGGACAGATTGTGCATGTCACAGGCTGGGCCAAAGTATCAACTTCGATCACAGGCAACCCGCTGGGGGCAACACTGCAGGACAGCATCATGGGACCTGGCGGTGCTTTACATTGGAATGAAAAGAGTGAGTGGCAGAAGATTGATCTGATCAGAGAAGTGCCACAAAGCGAAAACTTCATTCTGACGCTGTCATTGAATGGACTGGGAGCGATTCTCTTCGACGATTTACGGGTAATGACTTATACCCCTGAGCCCCGAATTTACCAGCAGACCCAGGGGCTGGAAGCGCTGCCTGCAAAGGCAACCGGCTTATCGGGAGTCGAATTACTGAACAAGGTTCCGAAATAAAGCCTGGAACCACGACTGAAAACGCTCGTCTCCGAGTCCTGTAAAAGCGTACCCCGCTCTCTCGGTTTTCTCGCAAATCCCCGGTCAAAACGGGCATTTTATGACAGCACCGGCGAAAACCTCTGCAAAGCTTCGCTTGACGGTTTCCCCCGACACTTGAATGACCGGGCAGAACTTGATAATAAACAGTATAAACAGAGTGAAAATCTGGCTCGGGGTTTTATGCTCTGTCAAACAGTTTTCAAACCGCATCCAACTTTAATTCACAATCGCTATGGTCTTGTTAACCAGAACTGATGTTCTGAGTGCAATGACGGCTGGCTGGATTAAGGATTGAATCAGCGGAAACTCAGAGGCCATTCTCTCGATCATCTTTTTCAGTTCCCTGCTGTTTCCAGTCTGTGATGAACATTGTCTCGTCAATTCATCCGGAAACCAAGCAGGTCCAGATCAGGTATCATCGTGTCGGATCGGCTTAAAGCTCATACAGAATCAAACTTTTTATCACTTTAAACTGAACAGGAAAAACCAATGCCGATTGCAACCCCAGCTCAATACGCAGCGATGCTGGATGCCGCTCAAGAAGGTAACTATGCCTACCCCGCGATGAATGTCACCTCGCTGACCACAATCAACGGAGCTTTGAAAGCATTTGCAGATAAGAAGTCAGACGGAATCATCCAGGTTTCTACCGGCGGCGGTCAATTCGCTTCAGGTCTGGATCAGGCAGACGCTGTTTTAGGAGCGATCATTTTAGCAGAAGCCACTCACCGACTGGCAGAACGTTACGATGTACTGATTGCTCTGCACACAGACCACTGCCAGCCCGGTAAAGTCGATTCCTTCCTGAAGCCACTGATTGCAGAAACCGCCCGTCGTCGCGAAGCTGGTCTGCCGAACCTGTTCCAGTCTCACATGCTGGATGCTTCAGAACTGCCTCTCAAAGAAAACCTGGAATTATCGGTTGAACTGCTCAAGCTGTGTGCGGCCAACGAAATCATTCTGGAAGTAGAAGCCGGCGTGGTCGGCGGTGAAGAAGATGGTGTGGATAACTCCGATCAGCCAGCCGACAAGCTGTATACTTCACCAGAAGACATGGTCGCCGTTTACGAAGCACTCAACGGACTGGGACGTTACATGTTTGCTGCCACCTTCGGCAACGTGCATGGCAGCTACAAACCAGGTGCCGTCAAACTGCGTCCGGAAATTCTGAAACTGGGTCAGGAAGCTGTGATCGCCAAGTACGGTAAAGAAGCAGAATTCGACCTGGTATTTCATGGTGGTTCCGGAACTCCCGAAGATCAGCTGCGGGAAACACTGGAATACGGCGTTGTGAAAATGAATATCGACACCGATACTCAGTACGCCTTCACCCGTCCTGTTGTGGATCACATGATGAAGAACTACGACGGCGTATTAAAAATCGATGGCGAAGTCGGAGTCAAGAAAGTTTACGACCCACGCAGCTATCTGAAAGCCGGTGAAAAGGGAGTGGCTCAGCGTATGGGTGAAGCCTGCGATGACCTGTTCTCCAGCGGAAAAACGATTTTCGGTAAAGTCTGATTCACTGCTGTGATTCAGCCGAAAAACAGAGATTCAAGTGAGCTGTTTCTTTTCGAAGCAGCTCACTTTTTTTATGAGCTGCGTGTTACTCGCTGCGAACCACGTCCATCTTCGACATGTTGGACAGACGCACGACCAGAATTTTCTGAATGTCCGCTTTGGAACCTTCTCCGCGAAAAAACAGGTGCCCTGCCGAGTTCTGCTTGACTCCATCGGTGGCAGTGATGATCGCCATCTCGCCTACGTTCAGAGTGACTTCAAATTTCTGGTTATAGAAAGGGCTGGTATTCTGACGATTTTCCAGCTGCCAGCCAATTGTCGTTGGCGTACGACGCAACTGCTGTGCTCCGTAATGCACTTCGGGAGTGAACTCCAGTTTCGCCCAGCCATCCTGCACTTTATGTGCTTTGACTCGCATCACGCAGCGGGCTTGTTCAAACTCTTTGACTTCCTCAGGCTCTTCGTCATCGCCTGTCAGCAGTTTCAAGCTGCATTTGTCATAGAAGTCACTGGTTTGAATATCTGTAGGCACGCCCGACCTTAGCATCAGACGTCTGCCGGACAGCAGTAGTGACTCATCTTCCCGGGAAAGACCTCCCAGATGCGATTTCAAACCGAGGAGCGTCTGCAACGCCATGGGGGGAACTGAACTCACATGGCCGACTCGCAGGCCATTCTGATTCAGGTTTTCCTGGTTCAACAGCTCGATGGCTCCGATTTCATCCACTTCATTCCAGAGAGCCGACCCCAGCAGAGGATCTGTGACGGGGCGTTCAATAAAGACAATTTCGACCTGCATGGCATCCTGAGAAACCGGAATTGCAGGCAGCTTATTGACCGTCTGTTTCTCCGCGTATTTCTTCAATCCGAACACGGCACTCTCTTCCATCAATGCGCAGCCGGATATTTTGACGACCAGTAAAACCAGTGTCACAACCGCCAAACAGGATCTGAGAGGGAGTAACTTCATGAAAGGTTTAGTTGAGAGAGGTATCAGTTTGAGAGATCAGTGCACGACAGGATATCGCGTTTTGAATTGAAGGGGCCGGGAGTCTAACGGGAATCAGATTTTATGTCAATTTGAAATTCCCGATATGCCGCATCCTGCTGAACCGGCGGGGTTTGTACCACAATTACGCTACTCTCGATCAGGGAACGACTTGGGAATCCTGGCTCATATTGCCTTGTTTGAGTGCTCCAGCTATGATTTGCCTGCTTCAGCTGAACCCGACCCAAACCCATATTCATAAGAACAGCCTTCGCCGTGATCTGAATGATTTCGACGACGGTCATTGATTTGAACTCATGACATCTGCCTCTGAAACCCGGAAAAATCCAGAATTGCGAATCGGCGCAGGCCAGGACTGCCATCGGCTGGAAGCAGGTTACCCGCTCATACTGGGTGGAGTCAAAATTGAATTTGAACTGGGCCTGGTGGGACACAGCGACGCCGATGTGTTGCTGCACGCCATCACCGATGCCCTGCTGGGAGCAGCCGGCCTGGGTGACATTGGAGAGATGTTTCCCAACACAGATGACCGCTGGAAAGGTGCCGACTCCGGTGACCTGTTGAAAGCAGCGTTCTCAGAAGTACAACAGGCTGGCTGGCAAATTGTAAACCTGGATTGCACTATTTCGGCAGAACGTCCTAAACTAGCCAGCATTAAGCCTCAGATCAGGAAATCGGTCGCAGGGTTACTCGAGCTGGACGAACAACAAGTCAACATCAAAGCCAAAACAGGAGAACGCGTTGGCCCCGTCGGCAGACAGGAAGCGATGACAGCAGATGCTGTCGTGCTTTTAACGCGAACTCAATGATATTCATTCTCAGACGGAACCTGTTTCCATTCAGGTTTCTCATTAATTTGATTACAGGAAGAAATTCAGGTATCGCACACAATGACACTCAGAATTTACAACACACTCAGTCGCAAAAAAGAAGATTTCCAGACGATCAAACCAGGCAAGGTTGGCATCTATCTGTGTGGTCCCACAGTTTACAAGCATTCGCATATCGGTCACATGGTTGGTCCGGTCATTATTGATACGATCGCCCGCTATCTGACCTATAACAATTACGAAGTCAAATTCGTCAATAATATCACCGACATCGATGACAAACTGATCAATAAAGCAGCCGAGCTGAATATCTCTGTCGAGAAGCTGGCGGCGGAAATGACACAGGATTATTTCGATAACCTGGATACCATGGGCGTCGATACGATTACCGATTTCCCCAAAGCCACCGACTATATCGAAGCAATGCAGGAGATCATCCAGTCGCTGATTGATAAAGACTTTGCCTACCCGCTGGATGGTGATGTCTATTTCTCCGCTGCAACAGACAGTAAATATGGCTGTCTCAGCGGTCGCAAAATCGAGGAAATGATTGCGGGGACGCGTGTCGAAGCCAATGATAAAAAGAGGAACCCGGCAGACTTCGCGCTCTGGAAGAAATCACGTCCGGGTGAGCCTGCGTGGGACAGTCCGTGGGGCCCCGGTCGACCGGGGTGGCATATTGAATGCTCCGCCATGAGTCGCAAACTGCTGGGTGATTCCTTTGATATTCACGGCGGTGGCCTCGATCTGATGTTCCCGCATCATGAAAACGAACGGGCTCAGTCAGAATGCTGCACGGGTAAAACCTACGTACGTTACTGGGTTCATAACGGATTGATGCAGGCCAGCGATGCTCCTGGAAAAGTAGGCGGCCAGCATGACCGTCACGGTGATGTCGCCGTAGACCAGCAGGCACAGGAAGCCGACAAACTCTCTGGTTCCAAAGGAGCTGCATCCGTAAAAGAGCTGTTCGCCGTTCACCCGCCGGAAATCGTACGGTTGTTTCTGCTCTCCACGCATTATCGCAGCCCGATCGCCTTCAGCGATGAGAATATCCGTGAGACCGGAAAAGGTATCGAAGGCTTCTACCGTTTCTTTGAAACGTTTGAACGTATCACCGGAGAAAGTTTCTACCAGCTTCCCACGGCAGAGAAGCGGGAGCAGTCGACAGGTCTGGAAGGAGATCCGGCAGAATACTTCCAGCAGCTCTCTGAATTGCGTCAGCGCTTCCTGGAAGCAATGGACGATGACTTTAATACAGGTGGTGCGATTGGCATATTGTTTGAGTTACGCTCGACTTTGAACGCCTTGATTCATTCGCAGAACCTGGAAGGTGCAGGCAAGCAGAACCAGGCAATGATTGATGCCCTGAAAACCGGTGCCAGCCAGCTCAAGGAACTTTCCAACCTGCTGGGTGTGTTCCGTAAAGCCCCTGCCAAAGATTCGGGTGCCGATGACGGACTGGTCAATCAACTGATGGAACTGGTTCTGGAGATACGAAAAGATGCCCGAGCCAGCAAAAACTGGGACATCGCTGATAAAATCCGTGATGGCCTGGCTGCCTGCCAGATCACGGTAGAAGATCGTCCGGAAGGTAGTTTGTGGCGACGCGGCTAATCACGTTTTCTGCGATCAGATTGAGCCAATCATGAATCTGAATTCAATGATGGATGAAACAGAGTTGACGAAAGCGGTCCGCTTTCTGGGAATTGACCCGGGATTAAATCGGACGGGTTATGCTCTGTTACAGCAGTCTGCGAAAGGCCCGGTCCTGTGCGAAGGTGGCATTATCCGTTCGAATCAGGAAGCGAACCTTGCTGCGCGAATTCATGAAATCGCTTCCGGGATCCGGGAAGTGATTACCGAATATCAGCCGGACGTGATGGTGATTGAGCAGGTATTTACAACCCCCCGTTTCCCTAAGAGCTCAATCATCATGGCTCATGCCCGTGGCGCCATCCTGTTTGCAGCCCATGATGCGGGCATACCGGTCGTGCATTACACTCCGACTCAGATTAAAAAGCTGATTACCGGCAGCGGCCGAGCTTCAAAAGAACAGATGCAGCACGCTATCAAAACAGAGTTGGGCTTAAAGACCATTCTGGAACCCAATGACGTGGCAGATGCCTTCGCGGCTGCTTTATGTCATTACCACACTATCCGTGTCACCTGTCTGTGATACCCGTTTCTCTTATCGACTGAGCATCCATGATTACAAATATTCGCGGCGAACTGATTGAGTTAAGCTTAACTGAAGCCATTATTTCAGTCGGGGCTTTCGACTACGAAGTCTTTATTCCCGAATTTGTCCGCCGCCAGCTGCAGCCCCTGATTGGCAGCGAAGTCAGCCTGAAAACCATTCAGTACATCGAGGGGAATCCGCAGAAAGGCAGACTCACTCCCCGCATGATTGGATTTATGAGTCACGCCGAACGGGAGTTCTTCGAACTGGTCTGCTCGGTCGATGGGGTGGGAGTCAAAAAAACGTTACGGGCAATGGTCCGTCCCGTCAAAGAAGTGGCGACGGCCATTGAGGAAAAAGATATTAAACAGCTCACCACACTGCCGGGGATTGGTCCGGCTGTCGCGGAGCGAATCGTCGCCAAGCTCAGACGCAAGATGACAAAATTCGCATTGATTGTTGCCAAAGAATTTCCCGCCGACGAAGGCCGCACCGATGTATTCAGCGAAGCCTATGAAGCGCTGCTCAGCCTGGGATATTCGGCAACCGAAGCGCGCAGCAAGGTGGAAACCATCGCCGCGGAAGGAAAGAAATTCAAAAGCATCGAAGAGTTTCTGACCACTCTCTATCAGCAGGAACGGAGCTGAGCCTGATCAACGGCTCGTTTTTCCGCTGCTATAATCGCTGTAACCGACAGATTCGTTATCATCTCTGTCTGAATGTGCCTGTCTGCGCATCTCGTGAGCTTCCGATCTGACCGAACAGTCTGACTGAACTAAGTTTAAGAAATCGCTTATGCTAGCGAATTGGTTTATGCAATCCGATTCTTTTCTACTGTCGTCAGATCATTCAGCTTTTATCGTACGATCTAAATTGCAAATCTCCAGGCACAGCAGCGTCTCACATTATGGTTGCCAAAATTATCAAACAGAAATCCAGCCCCTATAGTGCGCTGAATATTGACCGTTTAAGAATGGGGGTCAAATTACAGGCCCCCATTTACGACGCCGAAACGGAAAAAAACATCCTGCTGCTGGCCAGCGGCAAGACCATCACCAACTCGACAATCCAGAATCTGAAAAAACGTGGCATTCGCAATGTGCGGGTCCATGAACGGGATCTGTCCAACCTGACGCTGGCGCCCGGTGAAAGTCAGTCTTCCACTTCTTCCCTGAGACTGCGCAGCCAGCAGGCAAGAAACCGGGCTGGAGGCCTTTCTGCAGATCGACAGGCGGAAACAGAACGCACCAGTTCTCCCTGGCAGATTCAGTCCCGGTCCTTTTTACATGAAGTCACTCAGCCTGAAGCAACCGCTTATTCTCCTGCGTTACAAATGGAGTATCGAAAAGAATTTGAAGTCCTGACAAAGGTAACCGATGACATTTACCGTCAGGTTCTGGGTGCTTCTCGCATCAGCATGGCTCAGATTAAAAATGTGACTGACAGTTCCTTTTCGCAAATGGTAAAGGACATGGATCTGTTCGTCCTGGAAGGAATCACTCCCGTCACTCTGGGAAATTTCTGTCGGCACGGTTTGCAGATGTCGAGCCTGGCAATGGCGATGGGAACTCAGCTTGGACTGCAGAAAGAGCATTTAGCTCAACTCTGCATCGGTTGTCTGGTTCATGATGCCGGCATGGTCAAAATAAATTGTTCCGGAAAGCAGGGACTTCAGTCTGTCAGTCCACTCGAAAGCCTGGAGCTCAAAAAGCACCCGACGATTACATATGACTTACTCAATGAATCCAATGAATTCCCCATGGTCTCCCGAATTATCGCATACCAGATTCACGAACGTTGTGACGGTTCCGGTTATCCCCGGGGAAAGAGAGCAAATCAGATTCACCCGCTTGCTAAAATTGCAGCCGTGGCAGATGAATTCATTTCGCTGGTCTCTCTGGCTGCTGATCAGATTGAAACCCATCCTTATCAGGCGGTAGAACAGTTGATTTACGGCGCCTCGCAGGGAACCTTCGACAGCGGAGCAGTTCGCGCCTTGCTGCAGTCGATCTCACTCTACCCTGTGGGATCCGTCGTCGAATTAAATCAGGGACAACTGGCAACCGTACTGCGAACAAATCGCACGAAATATGATGCACCGGTTGTCAGTGTACTGCATCCCGATGGCAGCTCAGAACTTTTCAACCTGCAGGAACACGAAGATTTGCGCGTCATCCGAGCCATCCCCCACGCCGAACTTGAAACGCTCAATCTGTAAGCGAGTCAGCACCGGGTCGTAAATCAATCGACGATGGCCACTCGCAGATCCATCACGTTGGTCTGTGTGGCACCTGTTTTCAGCAGACTGCCTGTTGCGGCCAGAATCGGATAGGCATTGTGATCCCGCAAATAGAGCGCAGGATCCAGCCCCCGTTCATGGGCACGTTTCAGGCTCAACTCATCCAGAATTCCACCGGCTGCATCAGTAGGCCCATCTTCTCCATCAGTCCCTCCTGAGAGGATGCAGAACCCCGATAGCGATTCATCCCAGAGACGTTCCATTGCCGCCAGTACCAGTTCCTGATTGCGGCCCCCCTTTCCCGGATTGGGGGACGATGATAGATCGACAACCGGCTCTCCGCCGCTGAGGATACAGGCAGGGCGTTGCACCGGACCTGTTCCCGCCTGTAACTGCAGACAGAGCTCAGCCAGTTCCACACCGGTACCAATCGCGGTCCCTTCATTCGCTGAACCAAGCGAATAGACTTCATAGCCTAATGCCTGAGCCTGCTCTGAGGCTGCTTCCAACGCCGTGGCATTACTGCCGATAATCTGATTGAACACGGTCGCCTGACTCACCGACTTTTGCGGATCTGCTGGTGTCTGTTCTGACTTCAAGATGCTCCATACGCTGTCAGGAATCTGCGCGGGATCGGAAACAAATCGCTGCAGAACCTGCAGGGCATCCTGAGCCGTCGATTCATCTGCGACCGTCGGACCGGAAGCGATCAGATCGAGCGGGTCGCCGACAATATCGGAAATAATCAAGGCAAACAGCTGACGACAACCAGCGGCTTGAGCCAGTCGTCCCCCTTTCACTGCAGAGATCTGCTTGCGGACACAGTTCAATTCCTGAATGGTTGCCCCCGAGGACATCAACAACCGGGTGACCCGTTGTTTGTCTTCCAGGGTCACTGGCGGCAGGGGAGCTGGCAGCAATGCACTCCCGCCACCAGAGATCAGGACAATACAGATATCATCCGGTTGCAGATCCGACATTTTCTGCAGGATCTGTCGGGCACCATAAACGCCTTCCGCAGTCGGTTCGTTCAGGCTCGCCGGTCGCGCCGGATAGAGATGAATTTTTGATAGAGGTCGCACACAATCTGCGGGAACATTGACCCAGCCAGATGTTCTTTCAGACAGCGATGAACCCCGCAGTGCAGATTCCACACCTGCAGCCATCCCACTGCCTGCTTTGCCTGCCCCTGTGACCAGCAGTCGTTCATGACCTTTCAGAGGAATTTTATGCCCGCAGATCGTCAGTTCCTGGTCTGTCACCTGGATGGCCTGGGAGACCAGCGTTTCAGAGTCGACCGCTCTGACTCCGGCTTTCCAGATCTGAAAAGCACGTTGGGCCGTTGAAGATGCCTGCGACATCAATACCTCGCATAAATGAGAAAAGCAGACCGGCTGAATTCCAGATTACTTTTCGTATCTCCATGCAGTTGCACGGAAGGTGATTAACAGGGATGTGCTCTGGTCGAGACTGGCTATCGCTGGAGAGAAATCATACGTTTCAGGGATCTGCCTGATCCGAACCCGAGTCTTCCACAGTTGTATTTAACGAACGTGCCAGTTCTTTTGCAAGTACACGTCCCTGAACCTCTGCAGGAGGGACTCCCTCCTCTGTCAGTTTTTTCCGGGCCAACTCATCTTCCTGATCATACCAGAGAGGGTCGACCTTTGCCTGGGTGATTTCAGAAACTTTCCAGACCCCTGTCTGACTTTTGACGAGATGAATATCCGGTTTGATGGCGTAACCATTTTTCTGAATCTGAACACGTACCTGGGCTGTAGCTGAGTTCAATTTGACGTCCAGGACGCGGCATTCCAGCGGCAGCGGATCGTTGTGCGACTCCTGTTTCAGTTTCTTCGCCAGATCCGCTTTTTCAGGTGTAAGCAGAGCGCGAATCTGTGATTCATTCCCTGTTTCCAGAGCGTCCACAAACTCAAGCGCGATCTGCTCCACCCGATAATGCTCATAGAGTCGTTGTGCGCCAATAACTACCAGGTAGAGACCTGCAGCAACGAGCGCACCGATGAGAAACTTCTGCGAGAGAGGTCGATTGGCCATCAGGCGCCTGGGCGGAGATGGCTATATGCGGACAGGATGGCGTAGAGATCCGAGGGAATCTTCACTTCGTCTTCTGAAAAATCAGAAATCCAGGTACGACGATAGTAAACTGCTTCCGCCAGGGCATCTGCAATTTCCCCAAATCGAACATTGACCAGACTGTCATTCTGTTCGAGAGTCTCTTCTTCACCTGTAAAAATTCGAAGTCGATGTTGCATGAATAAGGATCCTTCCTATATCGAACTCAATGATTTCTGGACCGACTGAATCCACAGTCAGGCAGAGGCAATTCCCTGCAAACCAGTATCATTTTGATTGAGCTGAACAAAACAGGAGACCGGGATTACTCCAGCCTCATATTATTTATCGGCTTAATCAATTTAGCTTCTTGACCGAAAAGTTCAGTTTTTTTCGATTTTATCGGCTGTAAGGTCGACCCAATTTCGCCACTTTGAAATCGAAGATGTAAAATTTACCAGTCGATCGGCGTAATTCGCGCATTGAGATGACGGAAAGAATTATCAAACAGCAATCTTTGCCGACTGAAATGAAGCCTGGCTGCACCTTGAATCAGGAAAGAGATGACTGCACGCCAAGTAAGGCGGGAAGTTCATACATTGAGCGAAAGGTTTTTGCCCCGTACGACTCCAGTTCAACAGGTGAACTGTGGTCGGCGTAACCGAGTACCGGGATGCCCGCTGCCACTGCTGCCTGCACTCCCAGTTTGCTGTCTTCGATGACCACGCACTCGCTCGGATGCACACCCATCTGGTCAGCCGCATACAGATAGAGATCGGGTTCTGGTTTCCAGACGCCGACGGTATAAGCAGAATAAATACGACCGTCAAAATAACGTGACAGATCGGTGATCTTCAAAGTCAGTGCCATCTTTTCTTCAGGTCCATTCGAAGCGACACACTTGGTAACGGGAATTGCTTCCAGCGCTTCCCGGACTCCCTGAATGGCCTGGAGTTCTTTCTCGAAAACCTTTGCCATTTGAGCACGGACCTGAGTGGCAAAATCTGCCGGTAGCTTCGCATCCATCTGATCTTCAACGACCGCCAGACAATCGGCCAGCTTGCCCCCCTTGAACTGCTCCACCGCCTGTTCGGGTGAAAGCGGGAATCCGATCTCTGTAATCATCTCGGCCAGAACGCGATTTCCCAGGGTTTCGCTGTCGACCAGCACACCATCACAATCAAAGATTACCGCTTTGTATTTCATGTCGCCTGCTGACTCGCTTCTCACTTCGCTATGACTCAGGTAGTTCGATATAAATCCCGTCCTCTTCCACAAAGACGGGATAGGTCGGGTGACACAGACGTTCGTTCAGACAGTGTTTGCCTGTCGTCACATCAAACTGCCAGCCATGCCAGGGGCACGTTACGACATTTCCTGTCAACGCCCCTTCCCCCAGCGGGCCTCCTGCATGCGGGCAGACACCGTCCATTGCATAATAGGCACCATCCACATGAAACAGGGCGATAATACGATCTTCAGCGACAAACTCACCTGACTCTCCTTCAGGTACGGTCGTGAGATCGGCGATTCGTATTTTCTTACCCATGACTGTCTCCAGGTCGGCTGTCTGATTCTGATGTCACTGTAGAGGCCTTCTTCTGAACAAATGATATCTGTTTCAGGGAAGCGACCTCTGACTGCGGTTGTAGTGCAGATCAGCGTCTGAATCAATTCAGGCTGCCTTTTTTTCCGGAATCGCTTCGGTCTGGCGATTCTTTTTCGCACGAACCTTTGGCTCACTCTTCCAGCGTCGGTGCACCCAGAAATACTGTTCGGGTGATTTCCGCACAGCATTTTCTAAAGCGGTCGTAAACTGCTGGGTAATTTCACCGACGGGATCTTTTGAGACACACTGAGTCGAATCGATCAGCTGCTCGCAGCCCATTTCAAATTTGACCCACTGATTGTTTTCAAAATAATCGGGCAGACGGCGGGCATACCCGACACAGATATAAGCCCGGTACTCCAGAGCCAGCAAAGCGATCGATTTGAAAGTAGAAGCAGGTTTGCCAAAGAAATCAACGAACAATCCGCGTTTGCCCGCATCCTGATCGCCGAGCAATGCCAGATGCCCGCGGCGTTCTATGGTGGCAATCATGTCATCATAGCCCCCTTTTTTCGCCATCGCACGATGCCCGGTATGCTGTCGGAATTTTTCAAACCATGCGTTCAGGAAAGGATTGTCCAGTTCCCGGGCGACGACCCCCATCGGAAAACCAAACAGCCCGAAAACGGAAACCGCAATCTCCCAGTTCCCGTAATGTCCGCTCAATAAAATCACCGGCCTGCCGGAACAGAGCGCGGTAATTAACTCCGGTGGATAATCGAATTCCAGCACATCAAAGATATTCCCACGATGCAGCTTGCGGGGGAGCTGGATGATTTCCACCACCATGCGAAACAGATGCGTCCACATCTGATAGATCGTCTCGTCGATTTTCTGATCGGATAATTCTTCGCCAAAGGCGGTCCGCAGATTGGCTGCAGCCACATGATAACGGGTCAATTTACGGGGGAGACAACGATGAATGAAAAACGCCATCCCTTTCGCCAGCTTTACCGATTCTCGTAGCGGTAGAGATCTGACAATACAAACCAGTGTCTGGAAAATCAGATATTCCAGTCGGTATCTTGCCATGCGCCAATTGATCATGCGATCGTTCCCCCAACTTCCCTGCTGTGATGGCCCGCTTCATCCTGAAGATCAGACGGGATCGAATTCTACTGAACCCCAGACTATGTCTTACTTTAACTCTTAAAGACAACGATCATATAAATGACCATTCCGCTTCCGGATTCAGGTTCAAAGTTGTAAAAGTGTCTACGGAATCGGGTTTTTCGTCAAGCCCCATCCTGGCCCCTGTTAACCTGACATCAGTTCCCTTTGATTTCTGCAAAAACTGCATGGGATCAATTACTTTTTACTCGGAATTGAACAGCTGGCAGAGTATATTTATAAAGAGATCTGGATGTAAGCAGCTCATTTCCTTTCCTGTTCCTTCTCGTATTATCCATGGCTGATCGATCTTCATTGGCGTTTCGTCTGCTGTTGACTGCAATAGCCGTCTGCGCTGTGAATCTGATATCGCCCGAATCCGCTCAAGCCACCTGTGGAGATTATCTGTCTCATGCAGGGCAGGATGAAAGTTCGCAGCTGGAACTGCTCTCTGATCCCACACAGACGCCACCAGCCCAACCCTGTTCGGGGCCCGGCTGTCAAAGACATCGCCCCGATCCTGCTCCGGAAGCTCCGGTGCTCGTGATTACCATTCTCAAACCCGCCTGTTCTGTCGGAGTTGAGACGCTGAATTCTGAACCGCGACACAGCAGGTTTGTTTCCTGCTCCGCATTGATGTGTTCCTCTGCCAATCGAGAACGCATCGACCGTCCTCCACAACTTTCTGGCATCTGAAACATTGGAAACAGGGACATCGTCTCTGTTGTTTCATGAAACTTGCCTGCGCGAACCGTTCCCTTCAACGTGTTTGCCTGCGCTTTGATTGAGCGCTGTTTACCTGCAAGTTTTTCCTGATAGCCATTTAGTGCAGGACTTCTTGTCGATATGTCAACCACTGATTCTTCCACGACGGAGACAAAGCCCCGTCGTATCGTCCGCAAAGCCGTCGGACCGAAATTACGTAAAGTTCTCTATCTGCTCTTCTTCCTGGTAGCATTGCTGGGTGCCAATTCGATCTACCTGGTCAGTATTACCGTCTACGACTGGTTGAGTGGTGACACGCTGGAAAACTGGTTCTACCAGTACATGTTTCTCGCACATCTGATTCTGGGCCTGGTGCTGCTGGCTCCCTTTATCCTGTTCGGCATTGTACACATTTATAACACGAAGAACCGCCTCAACCGGCGTGCTGTCCGCGTGGGGTATGGCCTCTTCTTTATCTCATGCCTGGTACTGGTTTCCGGAATCTTATTGTTACGCATTGGTTCATTCGACATGAAAAACCCCACCGCGCGATCGGTCACCTACTGGTGTCACGTGATTGCGCCGGTGTTCGCTCTCTGGATGTACTGGCTACATCGTCTGGTCGGACCGAAGATCAAATGGAAAGGCGGGCTCGCTTACATGGGTGTCATCACCGCAATGGTGGTTGGCATGCTGATGTTTCATTCATCCGATCCCCGTAAATGGAATGTCGTCGGTCCCAAATCAGGAGAGAAATATTTCTTCCCTTCACTCTCGCGGACTTCAACGGGGGACTTCATTCCCGCGGAAGCATTGATGATGGACGACTATTGTCAGAAATGTCATCCCGATACCCACGCCGACTGGAAAAACAGCGTGCATCATTTCAGTTCGTTTAATAATCCCGCGTACCTCGCCTCGGTTAGAGAAACCCGCAAAGTCTCCTTCGAACGCGACGGGAATCTGCAGGCATCCCGCTTCTGTGCCGGCTGCCACGATCCGGTCCCCTTCTTCAGTGGTGCCTTTGACGATCCGAATTTTGATGACATCAACCACATCACCTCGCAGGCGGGCATCACCTGCACGACCTGCCATGCCATTACGAACGTCAACAGCGTGCGCGGCAACAGTGACTACACGATTGAAGAACCGATTCATTATCCGTTTGCCTACAGCGACAATACGTTTCTGCAGTGGGTCAACAATCAGCTGGTAAAAGCCAAACCGGCGTTCCATAAGAAAACCTTCCTGAAAGATCTGCACAAATCAACGGAGTTCTGCGGCACCTGTCATAAAGTACATCTGCCTGAAGAGCTGAATCAGTATAAATTCCTCCGCGGGCAGAACCATTACGATTCCTTCCTGTTGAGCGGCGTGTCAGGTCATGGGGCACGCAGTTTCTACTATCCCCCCAAAGCCCAGGAGAACTGCAATAAATGTCACATGCCAGCCAAGCCATCCAACGACTTTGGCGCACGGCACTTCTACGATTCGAAAGAACTCAGTGTTCACAATCACCTGTTCCCGGCTGCGAACACCGGCATCGCCGCTTTACGCAATGATCCGGAAACCGTCGCCGTTCATCAGGCTTTCCTCAAAGACAATCTACGCGTTGATTTCTTTGGCATTCGCGAAGAAGGTAGTATTGAAGGGAAACTGATCGCGCCTCTGCGACCGGAAGTCCCCACTCTCAAACCCGGCAACAAGTATCTGCTGGAAACCGTCTTGCGTACCTTGAAAGTCGGTCATCACTTCACCCAGGGAACAGCAGATTCAAACGAGATCTGGCTGGATGTGACGGTCAAAAGCGGCGATCGGATTATCGGACGCAGTGGCTCCCGCGAAGAAGACGGAACCGTGGATCCCTGGTCGCATTTCGTCAATGCCTTTGTGATTGATCGAGAAGGAAACCGCATCTCACGACGAAATCCAGAAGATATTTTTGTGCCTTTATACAATAATCAGATGCCACCCGGTGCTGGTCAGACCATTCATTATGAATTGAATCTACCCGATGACCTGACCGCTCCGGTGACCGTTGAGGCAAAACTGCAGTATCGTAAATTTGATACCCATTACATGCAGTTTGTCGCTTCATCGCTGGAAGCCAAAGGCCAGACACTCTCCTGGAAGGAAAAAGGCGTGCCCTATGTGAATACTCTGCCGATCACAACGATCGCCTCGGATACGATTACGTTTCCGATCGAAGGGGTGACCGCGGAAGTGAAAAACAAGGAAGTCGAGATTCCTGTCTGGCAACGCTGGAACGATTATGGCATCGGCCTGTTCCTGAAAGGCAAGGCGGAATTACGCCAGGCAGCAGAAGCGTTCGAGCACGTCGATCAACTCGACCGCTACGATGGTTCCTTGAATCTGGCACGAGTGTACTTCACGGAAGGACGTCTGGAAGATGCCGTCGATGCCCTGAAACGGACGGCATCCTACACTGATCCGCCGGCACCTCCCTGGACGCTGGCCTGGCTGAGTGGCAAGGTCAATCAGCAGCAGGGACACCTGGAAGAAGCGGAGAAGAACTTCCGCAGTGTTCTGGAAGATCAGACCGAAGAACGCACCCGCCGCGGGTTTGACTTCAGTAAAGACTACGTGGTCATCAATGATCTCGGTCAAAACCTGTTTGATCAGGCCAAGCGGTTCCGTACGGAAGAAAACCGGGAACAGCGCGATCAACTGCTCAACCAGGCAGTTGAACAGTTTCAGAAAACGCTGGTCCTGGACCCGGAGAATGTCACCGCCCACTACGGACTCTCTCTGGTTTATGACCAGTTAGAGAAACCGGAACTGTCTGATAAGCATCGAAAATTGCATCAGAAATATAAGGTTGATGATACCGCACGAGGTTTCGCGGAGCGTAAAGCCCGCGAAAAGTATCCTGCTGCCAATCACGCGGCAGAACAACCCGTGATTTATTCATTGAACCGAACCGTCAAACCATAACTTATCGGCTCCCTGCACTGATTCGCAGCGCGGGGAGCCGAATACAGATAAACGAAAGTGATACTCATGTCAGACTTAAACCCTGATGATCTGAGTCCCGAACTGGAAATTGAAACCGAACAGAATGATGAGTCGATCGGACGAGCATTCTGGTATTCCTTCTCAGCGATTCTGATCATCGCCATTTGTGGTGGCAGCATCTATGCCTGGAAGCAGATGCAGCAACCGGAAGAAATCGTCAAGGAAACTCCACTGAGTCTTCCCGCTGAACGGAAAGTGGCAGAAATCACACTTCCCCAGATTCCGTTCACCGATATCACAGAAGAGGCCGGCATCCACTTCGTGCACAACAACGGTGCCGCCGGTGAAAAGCTGTTGCCCGAAACCATGGGCGGAGGAGCCGCGTTTTTTGATTACGATAACGACGGTGACCAGGATTTACTGCTGGTAGGGTCTCAGCACTGGCCGTGGAGTAAAGCGGCTGAACAACAGAAATCGGTCCCTTCACTGGCGCTGTACCAGAATGACGGTACGGGAAAATTTCAGGATGTCACCGAAAGCATGGGACTGACTCTGTCACTGTACGGCATGGGAGTCGCCTGTGGAGACTATGACAATGATGGCCTGGTTGACCTCTATATTTCGTCTCTGGGGAGTAACCTCCTGCTGAAAAATGAAGGAACGCGATTCAAAAACGTGACTGCACAGGCAGGAGTGGGCGGTCCAGACCATCTCTGGAGCACCAGTTGTGGCTGGTTCGATTACGATCGGGATGGCGACCTGGATCTGCTCGTCTGCAATTATCTTGACTGGACTCCCGCTTATGACCGCGCGCAGAATTTCACACTCAAAGGAGGCATCCGCGCTTATGGTCGTCCTCAGAATTTTAATGGCGTGAATCCCCTGCTCTATCAGAATCAGGGAAACGGAACATTCAGGGACGTGACTGAGCAGGCAGGACTTAAAGTCTTCTCGCCAGGCACCGGTATGCCCCTGGCCAAATCGCTGGGGCTCAACTTCTACGATTTTGATGAAGATGGATATCTCGATATCTTCATCACAAATGATACCGTACAAAATCTGCTGTTCCGAAATCAGCAGGATGGAACCTTCAGCGAAACCGCAGCGCTCTCAGGAGTGGCCTTTGACATGGAAGGCAATGCCCGCGGTGCCATGGGTATCGACATCGCCAATTTCCGAAACAATGACACCCTCGGGATTGCCATCGGAAACTTTGCCAATGAAATGACAGCCCTGTATACCTCTCCAGGAAAAGAGATGCAGTTCATTGATGAGGCAATTTCAAATGGCCTGGGACCCCAGACACGCCAGGCATTGACCTTTGGAGTCTTCTTTTTTGATGCGGACCTGGATGGACGGCTGGATCTGTTTTCCGCAAACGGACACCTGGAAGAAGACATCAACATCGTTCAGGAGCGTCAGCACTACGAGCAGGAACCGCAACTCTTCTGGAACTGTGGCCCGCAATATACCACCGAGTTCGTTCCCCTGGATGAATCGCTGGTGGGCAAGGATTTTGTCAAACCACTGGTTGGACGCGGTGCGACGTTTGGCGACATTGACGGGGACGGCGACCTGGATCTGATCATCATGACGACAGGGAACAAACCCCGCCTGTTGAGAAATGATCAGCAGACAGGGAATCACTGGGTTCGCTTTCATCTGTTCAGTGAAGGCAAACCTGAAAAGGAGAACCCGGCTGCTTCTCCGCACGATGCACTGGGAGCACACATTCAGATCAAGACAGCCGCTGGCATCCAGAATCGGATGGTCATGCCTACCAGAAGTTATCTGGCACAAACCGAGCTGCCAGTGACATTTGGACTGGGTAAGAATGAGGAAATCGAGTCGGTTTCCATTAAATGGCCCTCAGGGAAAGAGACTTCTCTGAAAAATCTGAAATCCGACCAGCAATATCGGATTTCAGAACAATCCGGGCTTGTTGAAAAATAGCATCATCTCGACACCGCTGTATCTCCGATATTTCCCTGACTTGACAGAATCTGGACAGTAAATCCTTGACACAATCGCATCAACTTTGTTTGATATATGCGGTGTTGAGGTGTGTCCAGATTGCCGGATTTCAAAATTGTCCTTGAATTCCAGAGTGGGAATTTGGCATAATACCCTCAGGTGGTTTGAAAACGATTCCTCCCCCCACTGGTTTAATGTGATAGTATTAGAAACATTACCAGAATCACCTGACATACTAACTCGGGCCAGATGAAGAGTAGTACCGAGCCATCCGCCAGTGAAAACTGGCTATATTCCAACCTGATAAGATTTAGTGCTCAAACCTGACAGCATGTGTTAAGCCTCTGGCCTTTGAGAGCCAAAAACCCAGACACAAAACTATCCCCACAAACGAAAATGGAGATTTCACTATGAGCTTGAGACAATCACGCCGCGATTTTTTGCATGTTGGTTTTGCAGGTGGAATCGGTCTGACTCTGCCTGAATTTCTCCGTATGAAAAGTGCCCAGGCAGAAATTAAAAAATACGAATCAAAAGAAGGTACAGCTAAGTCGGTTATCTTCATCTATCTGCCCGGTGGTGCCGCCCATCAGGAAACCTGGGACCCTAAACCATATGCTCCTGTCGAGTATCGTGGCCCGATGGGATCCATTGAAACCAATGTTGCCGGCGTACGTTTCAATGAAAAGCTGGCAAAAACAGCAAAGATCATGGATAAGCTGACTGTCTGCCGGTCCATGTCACACGGCGAAGCAGCACACGAACGGGGAACACACAATATGTTCACCGGATATCGTCCCAGCCCTGCTTTGCAGTTCCCCAGTATGGGAAGTGTGGTGACTCATGAATTCGGTCCTAAAAACAGCATGCCACAATATGTCTGTATTCCCAATCAGCCCAATGAGTTCGCAGGCACCGGTTACCTGAGTTCTTCCTACGCTCCTTTCAGTGTAGGTGCCGACCCTGCATCCAACGGGTTCAAAGTTCGAGACCTGAACCTGCCTGGTGGCGTGGACAACAACCGGTTTACCCGCCGTCGTTCTCTGCTGAGTGCTGTCAACGAGCACTTTGTCTCGAAAGAAAAAGCAGACTCACTCGATGCTGTCGATACCTTCTACAAGCAGGCCTATGACATGGTCTCTTCCAAAGCATCACAGGAAGCGTTTGACCTGGATAAAGAAGACGCCAAAGTCAGAGACGCCTACGGACGCAATCAGGCCGGTGCCCGCATGCTGCTGTCTCGTCGTCTGGTAGAAGCCGGAGCACGTTTCGTCACCATGACTTACGGTGGCTGGGATATGCACGACCGGATTCAGACCGGTATCGAACGCAACGTACCTTCCTTCGATCAGGCATTTTCGACTCTGATTACCGACCTTTACGATCGTGGCTTGCTCGACAGCACACTCGTTTGTGTCTGTAGTGAATTCGGTCGTACTCCGAAAATCAACGGAACTGCCGGTCGCGACCACTGGCCGAAAGTCTTCAGTGTTGTCATGGCCGGAGGTGGTATCAAAGGTGGAAACATTTATGGTTCGTCAGATGCAATTGCCAGCGAACCCGAAGATAACCCATTGTCTGTAATGGACTGGGCAACCACCATCTACCACTGTATGGGCATTGTTGCTGACAAAGAACTGATGGCTCCCGGCGATCGTCCGATTGAAATCGTCGATGGCGGTAAAGTCATCAAAGACCTGCTGGTTTAATCACCGCCAGGTAAATTGATATAAAATTGAATGAGAACCGTTGGCATGGGGACCCTGTCCCCGTGCTGACATTCTTATTCGGACGGAAATAAAACTGATTCTCGAACATCAACATTCCAAGGGGGGAACCGTGATGCTGCAGAAGTACAGGTCTGTTTGCACCGGAATTTTGACAATCGCAATGGGCTTACTGCTGGCTGCTCCAGCATGGGCTGCTGACCCGGGGTTGAACTACGTTCGTCCGCGAGGAGGTCAACGAGGAACAGAGGTCAGTCTCACCTTTATCGGTGCCCGACTTTCTGACGCCGTCGAAATTCTATCCTACAAAAAAGGCTTTGAATTCAAGGAAGTCAAAGCCGATCCCAAAAACGCAAATGTCTGTACTGCCATCGTCAAGATTGCTCCCGACTGTGCCCTGGGCGAACACACGTTTCAGGTTCGCACGAAAAGCGGCATCTCCGACTACAAAACATTCTGGGTCGGACAGTTCCCTGAAGTCGCAGAAAAAGAACCGAACAGCGAATTCGAAACGCCTCAGGCAATTGAACTGAATCATACCGTGACCGGAGTGGTTCAGAACGAAGATGTGGACCACTTTGTGGTAACCGCGAAAAAGGGCCAGCGGATCTCAGCAGAAATTGAAGGCATTCGCCTGGCAACCACTCTGTTTGATCCATACATCGCGATTCTGGATGAAAAACGCTTTGAACTCAAAGCAGAAGACGACCTGCCTCTGCTGCGAAATGATGCGGCCATTTCGGTAGTTGCTCCTGCAGACGGGAAATATACCATTCTCGTCCGTGACAGCTCTTATGGTGGAAACGGTGCTGCTTTCTACCGACTGCACGTAGGAACTTACCCGCGTCCCACAGCCGTCTATCCGGCGGGAGGCCAACTGGGTACAAAGCAGCAGGTCACCTTCAAAGGGAATACCGTTGAAAACCTGGTGCAGGAATTCCAGCTCCCCGATAAACCAGATGCGGAATTCGAACTGTTTGCCTCCGACGCTGGTGGCAGTGCCCCCTCAGGAAACGTTTTCCGTCTGTTCCCTCATGGTAACTCCATGGAACAGGAACCCAATAACGATCTCAAATCGGCATCTGCAGCAGCGTTACCGAATGCATTCAACGGAATCATTGAAAAAGAAGGCGATATCGACTTCTTCAAATTCCAGGCCAAAAAAGACCAGACTCTGGAAATCGAATGTTATGCACGTCGGATTCGTTCTCCACTGGATCCTGTCGTGAATCTGTATAACGAAAAATCACAGCGACTCGGCGGCAACGATGACTCCCGAGGACCAGACAGCTACTTCCGCTACAAATTCCCCGCTGACGGTGAATACTTTATTTCCGTAACAGACCACCTCGCACGTGGTGGGGAAGATTTTGTCTACCGTATCGAGATGCTGCCTGTCTCACCTGCCCTGGAGCTGGGAATTCCCCGCAATGCCCGCTATTCACAGGAACGACAGAGAATTGTGGTCGCACGCGGTAATCGCTTTGCTGCCGTGGTCAGTGCCCAACGGACCAACTTCGGTGGTGAAATTGCCCTCGATGCCTCAAACTTCCCTAAAGGCATCAGTGTCGTTGCGGAACCGATGGCTGCCAACCTGACAACCATGCCCGTTGTCTTCGAAGCTGCCGCTGATGCCCCCATCGAAGGTCAACTGATCGAACTCACGGGGCGTCATGTTGATCCCAAACAGAATATTTCCGGAGTATTCACCAACCGGGCTGACCTGGTGCGTGTCCGTAACAATCAGCTGTTGTGGATGAAAGATGTCGCTCAGATACCCGTCGCCGTTGTGGAAGAACTCCCCTTTAAACTGGATATCGTCGAGCCGAAAGCACCACTGACTCGAAATGGCTCCATGCAGCTCAAAGTTGTGGCGACACGAAAAGAAGGGTTTGACGAACCAATTACCCTGCAGTTTCCTTTCCGTCCACCGGGAGTGGGTGCTTCCAGTCGGGTAACAATTCCCAAGGGACAGAATGAAGTCTTCTATCCGATCAATGCCAATGGCAATGCGGAAATGAAAAAGTGGAAGGTCTTTGTCATTGGTTCCGCGAACGTCGGCGGCAATGCCTGGGTTTCGTCTCAGCTTGCTCCACTGGAAGTCGCAGATTCCTTTGTCGATCTTGATCTGGCCCGTACAGCAGTCGAGCAGGGTCAGGAGACCGAGATTATCTGCAAAGTCAATATGAAGAACCCGTTTGAAGGTGATGCCAAGATCAAACTGGTTGGCCTGCCTCCAAAAGTGACCACCGAAGATATCTCTTTCAATAAAGAGAGCAAAGAACTGGTCTTTAAAGTCAAAACAGATCCGGCTTCCCCACAGGGACGGCATAAGAGCCTGTTCTGTCAGGTGGAAATCCCGATCAACGGCGAAACCGTTGTGCATACAACCGGTCGCACCGAATTGCGAATTGACAAACCGGCCCCTCCCAAGAAAGATGAGCCGGCCAAACCTGCTACGGTAGCGAAAAAAGAAGAGCCCAAGAAGGAAGCTCCTAAACGGCTCACCAGACTGGAACAGCTCAGACTGGAAGCACAGAAGCGACTCGAATCTGGCACGAAATAAACGGGACTGAACTCGCGCAGTTTCAAAATACTTTCTCTGTTTATTATTACCTTCATCAACTGGATTTTGTTGACGAATAAAGGTTTTCAATTATGTGGCGTCATCGACTTTTAACAGGTAGTGTTCTCTCTCTGGTGATTTTTGCCAGCGGACTCTCTCTCTCACACGCAGACGAGAAAGCACCGGCAAAACCCGAACCAGCAAAGCCAGTTCCGGCAGAAGCGAAACCAGCTGAAACAAAACCAGCCGAGGCGAAACCAGCTCCGGCAACGACCCCCGCTCCAGCAAAGCCGGCAGAAACAAAACCGGCACCTGCCAAACCTGCTGAAACAAAGCCGGCGACTCCAGCTCCTGCTAAACCTGCGGAACCTAAACCGGCAGCTCCCGCAAAACCAGCCCCTAAAATGGTCAAGTTGAACGTGTATCCTACGGATATTCAGCTTACTACCAGCCGGGATCGTCAATCTGTGATTGCCCAGGCAGTTTTCGATAACGGCCTGACTCAGGATGTGACCGCTCAGTTACAGTTAAAACCAGTACAACCTGGTATTGTACGCATCGATAAAAACATGGTTTATCCTGAGGGTGACGGGGAAACCGATGTCATCGCCAGTTTTGGTGGTGCTGATGTCAAACTGCACTCCAAAGTCGTCAAAGGTAAAGTAGATCGTCCCATCAGTTTTAATCTGGACGTTATGCCGACCTTTATGCGAGCAGGCTGTAACACGGGTAGCTGTCATGGTGCCGCCCGTGGTAAAGATGGTTTCCGTCTCTCGCTGTTTGGCTTCGATCCCAAGGGAGACTACAACCGCCTGACTCGTGAATTAAGTGGACGCCGCATCAATCTGAGCCTGCCTCATGAAAGTCTGTTGCTCGAAAAAGCCACCGGTGCCGTGCCACATACAGGTGGAAAACTGTATGAAAAAGATTCCGAACACTACAACGCTACACTCCGCTGGTTACAGGCGGGTGCTCCCTATGATGCCGGTGAAATCCCGACTGTCACAAAAGTGGAAATCTATCCCGAAGGTGGCGTCATGGATGGCAAAGGGACAACACAACAGGTATCTGTTCTGGCATACTACTCGGATGGTACCACCCGTGATGTCACCACACTGGCTTTCTTCTCATCCAATAACGATAACTCAGCCACTATTTCAAAAGAAGGTCTGATCACCGCCAGCAACCGTGGCGAAGCCTTCATCATGGCACGCTTCGACACTCACACTGTCGGTTCACATTTTGTTGTACTTCCCAAAGGCCTGGACTTCGAATGGCCCAGCGTACCTGAGTACAACTATGTCGATACACTGATTCACAATAAGCTCAAGAAACTGCGCGTTGTCCCCTCAGAAGTCTGTTCCGATGCCGAATTCCTGCGTCGCGCCAGCCTGGATATCTGTGGCGTGATGCCGACCATCGAAGAATTCAATATCTTCGTCGCCGATAAAGACCCTAAAAAACGGGACAAACTGGTCGACCAGCTGTTGAATCGAAAAGAATTTGTAGAGATGTGGGTGATGAAATGGTCTGAGTTACTGCAGATCCGCACGGTCAACAACCGCATCAGTTACAAGTCAGCCCTGCTCTATTACAACTGGCTGCAGGAGCGGATTGCTTCAAACGTACCCATCGACAAGATGGTTCAGGAACTGCTGGGCTCTACTGGTGGTACCTTTGCGAATGCAGCAACCAACTATTATGAAAATGAACGGGATACACTCAAAGTATCCGAAAACGTGGCCCAGGTCTTCATGGGCATGCGGATTCAGTGTGCTCAGTGTCATAACCATCCCTTTGACCGCTGGACCATGGATGATTATTACAGCTTCGCTGCCTTCTTCTCGCAAATCGGTCGTAAAGGCAGTGAAGACCCTCGTGAATCCATCATCTACAATCGCGGCAGCGGAGAAGTTCGCCACGCCGTCGACAACCGGGTCATGCAGCCTAAATTCCTGGGCGGTGCCCAACCTGAGACACGTGGCAAGGACCGACGTGTTGTGCTGGCAAACTGGCTGGCCTCAAACGAGAACCCCTACTTTGCAACCAACCTGAGTAACATTGTCTGGGCTCACTTCTTTGGAAAAGGGATTATTAACGAAGTGGATGACGTCCGCGTCAGTAACCCGCCGGTCAATCCGGAACTGCTGAACGAACTGGCAAAACGCTTCACCGAATACAACTATGACTTCAAAAAGCTGGTACGCGATATCTGTACTTCGCGGACTTATCAGCTTTCGACCCAGACCAATCCTTCCAACGAACGTGATCTGACGAATTTCTCGCATGCACAACCTCGTCGTCTGCGGGCAGAAATTCTGCTGGACTGTATTTCACAGGTCACCAGTGCCCCGAATAAATTCCGCGGGTTACCATTGGGAGCACGTGCGGTTCAGATCGCTGACGGAAATACAACAAACTACTTCCTGACAACCTTCGGTCGTGCCAAACGCGATACAGTCTGCTCCTGCGAAGTTCGCATGGAACCCAGCCTGTCACAGGCCCTGCATCTGTTGAATGGTGACACCGTCAACCAGAAAATTGCCCAGGGTAAATTTGTGGAATCGCGGCTGAAAGCCGGCAAGAAGCCTCTGGAAGTCATTGATGAGATGTATATCACCTGCCTGAGCCGTAAACCGACGGATAAAGAATATTCTTCGCTCGTTCAGGTCCTGGATGAAAACAAGAAAGATGAAACGAATACATTGAACGATGTATTCTGGTCGTTGTTGAATTCCCGTGAATTCATCTTCAATCACTAAATTTTCAGACCAGTTGAACTAACACCGGAACCTGCTGCGGCTGGCTCCAGACATAATATGGTTACCATAATGAAAAATTTACTTTCTACTGAGTGGCACAATCTTACCAGAAGCATTCTGATCGCTTCCGGTCTGGTTTCGATCGCACTGTTTTCTACTCCGGTTTCAGCCGAAGAGAAAAAAGAGGATGACAAGAAAAAACCGAAGATCACCTACGATGAGCACATCAAACCGATCTTTCGTGCCAAGTGTTTTGCCTGCCACAATACAGACAAAAAGGCTTCAGGACTGGACCTGACGAACTACACAGGTCTGATGCAGGGGGGAGCCGCCGGCGAATCCGTTGCTCCCGGTGATGCACAAGGCAGTTACCTGTATATGCTGGTCACACATGAATCTGAACCCTTCATGCCACCCAAGGCAGATAAATTACCTGCCAATGAACTGGCACTCATCCAGGAATGGATCACCGCTGGTGCTCCAGAAAACGCCGGCAGTAAAGTCACCATCAAAAAACCTAAATTCGATTTCGCTCTGCAGGGGGCTTCTACCGGGAAACCAGCGGGACCGCCTCCGATGCCGCCACATTTAAGCCTGGAGCCCATCGTTCATACGAGCCTTCCCACGACAGTGACCGCACTGGCCACCAACCCCTGGTCCTCTTTAGCTGCTGTCGCCGGTCAGAAACAGGTGCTCCTCTACAACACAAATACCCTGCAGTTACTGGGCGTGCTCCCCTTCCCTGAAGGTGTGCCACATGTTCTGAAATTCAGCCGTAACGGCAGCCTGTTACTGGCCGGCGGTGGTCATGCTGCTGCCAGTGGACGTGTTGTTGTCTGGGATGTCAAGACCGGCAAAAGACTGTTTGAAGTAGGTGATGAACTGGATTCAGTCCTCTGTGCCGATATCAGTTCCGATCAACGATTCATTGCGCTGGGAAGTCCCAGTAAAGTGATTCGTGTTTACTCAACCAGCACTGGTGAACTCGCTTATGAAATTCGTAAGCACACAGACTGGATGACCTCCCTGGCTTTCAGCCCGGACTCGGTTCTGCTTTGCTCCGGCGATCGTAATGGCGGCGCCTTTGTCTGGGAAGCTGCTTCAGGAAACGAATACCTGACACTCAAAGGCCACAAAGGCGGCATCACGGGAATCACCTGGCGCAGCGATTCCAATCTGGTAGCGACCAGTAGCGAAGACCAGTCTGTCAAACTCTGGGAAGTCCAGAATGGTACGAATATCAAATCATGGAACGCGCATGGCGGCGGAACATCGAGTGTCGAATTTGCACGTGACGGCCGACTGGTGACCTGTGGTCGCGACCGCGTTACCAAAGTCTGGGATCAGGCAGGCAAACAGCTGATAGCAACTCCCGCCTTCGGAGACATCGCTGTCAGCGTGACCATCTGTGATGAAACCAACCGCGTGATTGCCAGCGACTGGACTGGTAAGATTAAAGTCTGGAATGCCGCAGACGGGAAAGAAGTGGGTGAACTATCTGCGAATCCCGTTCCTCTGGCAGAACGTCTGACAGCGGCAACTGCCGGCGTACAGGCCAGCCAGGCCAATCATCAGAAATTACTGGCTGCCGCTCAGGCAGATCAGGCTGCCGTCGCGAAAATCAACGCGGATCTCGCCGCCACACAGAAACAGCAGACTGACCTGCAAAACGGTTTGAATGGTCTGAATGCGAATCTGGCAGCAGCACAAAAAGCGCTGGCAGCAGCGCAGGCTGGTGAAACCAATTCCACAAACCAGATCAAAGCGATCGAAACGCCACTGGCTGCGATCAAAGAAGCACATGCAAAAGCCGATGCGATCAGCAAGCAGGTGGCCGGAGATCAAGAACTGGCAGAAGCTGCAGCAAAACTGAAATCAGCCGTTGATAAACGCGAAGCAGCGAAAGCAGCAGAACAGAAAACTCTGGCAGCGCATCAGGCAGCAGTCAAAGACAATCAGCAGAAGATTGCTCAGTACACGCCCCAGATCAAACAGACAACAGATGCGTTGAACGCTGCCAAAGCCAAAGTCGTCGAACTTCAGAAGACTTTGAAGCCAGCCACCGATAAGGCAACCGCTTCACAGAATGCCGCCAACGCCGCTGCTGCTGCCCTGGCTGCCGCTCAGAATGAAGTTAAACGCTGGCAGGCAGAAATTGAATTCTCCAAGCAATTCAATAACGCTCAGGCCAGCACTGCCAAATAAATTGCATCACATTTTTTTAAAGCCCTTTGAGCACCAGCTCAAAGGGCTTTTTTTGTACTCAGAAATCGAACACGTTTGAGCTGTTTCGTGTCACAATCCACAAAGATATCAATCCGCCTTATTTCCGATAGCATTGTAACCTCAGAAATATTTACATCCTCATGATCAACTCGCATAGTTGGATAAGGACTATTGCTGCATGTCCAATCTGATCCTCTTCCCCCATGAAGCGTTCTCACGTAATGAAATTGATTCGGCATTCTCAGATGAATATGAAGCGGCACTGACAGCTGGATGGAAAGCAGTCTTTTACGATCATGATGCGATTGAACAGGGTGAATCTACGCTCGCGATACAGGAATTACCACTGTCAACGTCTTTACAGAAACTCATCTTGAGGGGCTGGATGCTGCCGGGTGAAACCTATGCAAAGCTCTACCAGGCTGTACGAACCAAGGGCTATGAACTGGTTACATCTCCTGAAGCCTATGAAGAGGCACACTATCTCCCTCTGGCATATCCACTCATCAAGCACGAGACTGCCCGTACCACCTGGAATTCAAGCGATGATATTGAATCAGCCTGGCGACTCTATTCAGACTTCGCTGATTCCGATGTCATGATCAAAGACTGGGTAAAGTCAGCGAAAAATCGCTGGAATGACGGCTGCTTTATTCCTGCCGGTACAGACGAAATACGATTTAAGGAAATTTACAAGGTCTTCCGGGAAGAACGAGGGAATCTATTTAATCGCGGCATCGTATTGCGAGAGTTCATGCCTCTCATCACCCATGGAAATGATATGCGTGGCATGCCTCTTGTAGAAGAAACACGACTCTTCTTCTGGAATGGCAAGATCATCGTCCTTCCTCAGGATAATTTCTCTTTACCGCAAAGCGAACTCCGGAAATGGGAAAATATCGCATGTCAGTTTAAATCTCCCTTTATTACGATTGATGTTGCTGCGCTAACGGACGGTACTTACAAAATCGTGGAAACAGGTGATGGGGGTGTCTCGGGATTGCCTGTCGATCTCGACCCTCTGTTTTTCTACAGATCGTTCTCAGAACGAGTGAATCAATGACCTGATTGCCTGCGCCTGGTTAGTAGACTGAAAGTTAGATGTCCGTCATTTCCATTTGCAATCTGGAATCTGAGAGAACAAAAGTAATATCGATCCCTTTAAGAGAGAATATATGAATGGAACTCTCAATTCTGTTGTGCTATTTTAATCATGAATATCACCCGATGGAGTTTTCTCACCTGAAGTGGAGCAGCAAAGAATGGCACAAAGCAATTCCCGGTTCGCAGTCATCGCCGCCCTGACCGGAAATGCCTTAATCACGGTTGCCAAAGGAGCAACGTTTCTGATTACCGGCTCCGGTGCCATGTTGTCTGAAACCATTCACTCCATCGCTGACTTTCTGAATCAGGTACTGTTGTTGATCGGCCTGGTCCGCGCTGATCAGGCGCCTGACAAGCATTTTGAATACGGCTACGCTGGCGAGCGGTATGTCTGGGCACTCATTTCAGCCGTCGGTATTTTCTTCCTGGGTTGTGGCGTGACCGTTTATCATGGTGTGCAGTCCCTGATCCATCCGCCGGAACTGGACCTGGGAGAAATGAAATGGGCCATCGCCGCCCTGCTGTTCGCGCTGGTGATTGATGGGGTGGTTTTTATTCTCGCCCTCAAAGGGGAATGGAAAAATGCCGCCCGCGAAGGTCGCCCGTTTCACCAGTATCTGCGCAAAGAAGCCGATCCGGCTGCAGTCGCTGTCATCCTGGAGGATGGTGCCGCCTGTCTGGGCGTAGTAATTGCCCTCGTCGCAATTCTATTGACCCAGATGACGGGACACCACTACTGGGATGCCATCGGTTCCATTGGCATCGGTGTGCTGCTGGGAGGAATCGCAGTCTGGCTGATCATCCGCAATCAGGAACTGCTGGTCGGCCCCAGTATCCCTCCTCAGACCCGCGAACAGGTGGTTCGCATTTTGAAAAATAACCCGCTGGTCGAAGAGGTCCTCGATCTCCGTTCACGCATTCTTTCCATTGATAATTATCGCATCAAAGTCGATCTCAGTTTTAATTCTCAAGAGCTGTCAAAACGTCTCAAGAAAAAAGCACTGGCCGCCTACCCGGAAATCAAAAGCGAACAGGATTTCGAATTGTTTTGTCAGAACTATACAGAAGATGTTTTAGAGATGCTGGCGGAAGAAATTGACAAGATCGAGGCGGAAATCCAGCGTCAGATTCCCGAGGCACAACATCTCGACCTGGAAGCTAACTAAGGTGCCCCACGAACGCGACAATTCCCGTGATTTCATTTGAATTCGCGGGTTTCCGCGGTCTGCTAAACTGTGATCATTCCGGGAGCCGCCTATAATAGGGGCTGAGTTTTCCGAAGTTTACCGTCATGTTACATCGAGTTAAGTTGATATGTCTCAGCGTGTTGTCCTGGCAATGAGTGGTGGTGTGGACAGTTCCGCAGCCGCTCATTTATTACTGGAACAGGGTTATGAAGTCATCGGACTGTTCATGCGGTCCGGCGCGACGGAAGAAACAGCCTGCGCGATAGAAGACAAGAACAGTCTGCCCGTCCTCAATCTCAAATCGCACAAACAGGGCTGCTGCTCGGCCAGCGACGCCGCGGATGCACGCCGCGTGGCGGATATGCTGGACATCCCCTTTCATGCCCTCAACTTTAAAGATGCATTCGGGCGAATCAAAGATTACTTCGCCGATGAATATCTGGCGGGACGCACGCCGAATCCCTGTGTGATGTGCAACAACTGGCTGAAGTTCGGCAAGCTCTGGGAATTCGCAGAACAGGTAGGTGCCTCTTACATTTCCACGGGCCACTATGCACAACTGACGTCACTCCCCGGAGAGTCTCAGCCCGCTCTGATTCGCGGGCTCGATCGATCGAAAGATCAGTCTTACGTGCTGTTCGGAATCAATCGCGGACTGCTCGATAAAATCATCTTCCCCGTCGGTGGATTCGTTAAACCGGAAATCCGGGAGATGGCCGGCGAAGCAGGACTGAGAACAGCCAACAAACCAGACAGCCAGGAAATCTGCTTCATTCCCGACAATGACTATTTCGGATTCCTGAACCGCTATCGTGGACCGCAGGAAACCGCAGGGGAAATGGTTGATACCAGCGGCAATGTCGTAGGTCATCATACGGGTTACGAGAATTACACAATCGGTCAGCGTAAGCGGCTGGGTGTGGCTTTTGGCACGCCTCGCTTCGTGATCAAAATTGAGCCCGAAACGAACCGCGTCGTTATCGGCACGCGAGATGAGCTGGCACGCAACTCTCTGGAAGCGAATCGCAGCAACTGGCTGATTGATGATCCAGGCTCAGAGATCCGCTGTCAGGCTCAGATTCGATATCAGCATAAAGAAGCAGATTGCCTGGTCGAAATACTCGATGAAGACCGCTTCCGTGTCACCTTTGATAATCCGGAATATGGGGTTGCCCCCGGCCAGGCGGTGGTACTGTATGATGAAGACCGTGTCCTGGGTGGCGGCTGGATTATGTAAGCGGCATCAGGCAGCCGCTTCCATTCGATCCTGATTCTGTCGCTTCTTCTTACGATTCTGCCGGGAATCATCCTCGTCATCCATACTGAGGGAATCAGCTGATTCCTGACGATTGGAGATCCAGGTCAAAAGCGCCGGCAATGTTACCAGCGAGATAAACAGGCAACAGGCGACACCAATCACCAGCACCAGCCCTACACTGTAGAGCCCGCGGTGCGTGGCAACCATCATACTGCCGAAACCGATCATCGAGGTCAGAGAGGTCATCACAATCGCATTGATAGTACTGGGTGAAGTCTTGTACGGACCATTTTTCATGCGGAAGTCATGTACCACATGCACACCGTCATCGACGCCAATGCCTAAAATCAACGGGAGCACAATCAGATTGGCAGGGTTCAGATCAATCGAAGTCATTGCCAGGATTCCAAACATGACAATCCCCCCCACGACTGGCGGCAGCATGGTGAGTAATGCATGACAGACACTACTGCGATCTAAAACGAAGGAGACAGCAAAACTCATAACCAGAAACATACCAATCGCTGCTTCAACGCTGATCGGCGTCCCCCGGTTGAATAGAATGAACCAGGTACAGACCGTCAGAATCACAGCAGGGACCAATGCCATCGTAGCATGACTGCGGCTCAAATAATCGATCAGCAAAACAACGCAAATGACGGCCAGAGCATAAATCGATGCCGTCTTATAACTCAGTTTGATCTGTTGTGCCGCTTCATAGTTTTGTAATGGAGTACCGGTAACATCGGGATCTACGGAACGGACTTCCTTCACAAATTCTTCCAGAGGTTCGATCTCCCAGATATGATCGCGGGGATAGATCTGAATCAACCATTTTCCTTCCGCACTGACAAAACGAGAAGTCAGAGAACGAGGGAGATCGGAAAAACGAACCGGGGTGGAATCCGATGCGCCACGTAATGCCTGAAACTGTCCGAGCAGAGATGCCGTCGTGCGGTACTGGAATTCGTCCAGGAACCGGGACTGCTGAGTCAATGTCATCGATTCAAAACGGTTGAGAAACTGGTCCAGCATCCGAGCCGTCTGCTGTGCGGTCGGGTGATTATAGCGCGACAACAGTACATAAAACTGTTCCAGCTTGCGTCCGATCGTCGAGGGATTGAGTCGCGTGACCAACGGTACTTCACGAGGTAAATGTGTCAGTTGTGCTCGATACGATTGCACGAGCAGATTGGTTTCCTGCGATGAATGAGCGGGAACGCGTGAGGCCAATTCTTCCACATGATGCACTGCAGGCAGGGCCTCGAATTTTTTACGCAGTTCACGTGCCTCTTCAGGGCTGTCAGCTACAGAGACCGCGAATAACAGTGAATTCTGGGCATCATTGAAAATGCGCTTCTGAATTTCGACCGATTCCAGTCCGGAAGCCTGCAGGTTCAGCAGATTGTAATCGTAAACAACTTTGGAACTCCAGCCGTCATCCGTTTTATGAACCATCTGGCTGGCACAGAAAGCAACGATCCCCAGAGATACAATGGCAACGGTCCGCGGGAAGCGGACGATCATTTTCTGCAGCCATTTACCCTGGAAGGGTGTTGGCATCTGTTTGACTTCTACATCTTTATCGGCCCGCGATAACAGTGCTGGCAGAACAATGAATGTTGCCACCGCACACAATAGAATTCCACCGCCGCCAATAAAACCCAGCTCGGCGATCCCCAGAAAGGGAGTCAGACCGGCACAGTAAAACGCAAGAGCCGTCGTAATCGCAGCAGTTACGATACCAGTTCCCACTGTCCGGGAGGTCTGCAGTAACGCTGGTTCGAGATCTTTGCCTCGATGCCGCAGCTCAATGTATTTCGCCAGATAATGAATGCCAAAATCGATACCGAGACCAATCAATATGACGGCAAACGAGACGGAGAGAATATTCAAATGACCGATTGTCAGCGTGGTATAACCGAAGGCCCAGGCCATCCCGGCTGCCAGCATCAGCAGTGTCAGCAGAGGATGACGAAAACCGCGAAACCCGATAAACAGCAGCAGGCCCACTCCAAAGCAGGAAATGATTGATGCGTTGATCATATCAGCTTTCGACTTACGCATCTCATCGTTTTCAAGGACCGGAATTCCCGTCAGGCTGATTTTGGCTTCCGGGTTCTCAGCAACCACTTCCCCAATAATGCCACGCATTTTTTCAATAGCTTTGGTGGCACCGTCAAATCCATCTTGCTGATGAACAGGGAACACTTTCAGGAAGCCCATCGTACCGCTTTCATTGAGCAGGTAGATCACTTCACGAGAGCGCTCGCGCATGCGTTCGTTCACGGGGACAATTGAAGGCCAGGGAGACCGGAAATCGTTCTGATCAGCCAGAAAGCGTGACATGCTGCTGGAAAGTATGGCAGCATGCTGAAACAGCGGTTCCAGATACTGATCTGTGTCGGCACCGCGGTAGCTGGCAGAACGTGATTGGATCTGATAACGCAGACGATCGTAGAGTAAGTCGACCTGTGTCAGATCCCAACGTCCATTGCGGTAGATCGGTCCATATTCATCGAGTCGATTCAGACCTGCCTGCAACTGGCGCGGCGTTAAATACTGAAGCCCCTTGGAGGGTAAATCGCCAGGATTAATCTGGTACAGCGGATTTTCGAACAACTCCGGATGCTTTTCAATACGCTGTCCCAGTGTTCGTAAGACATATTTGATTGATTCAGGTGAATCCGCTTCGACCACACACACGAGATCGGATGAACTGCCGAAGCTCTCGGTGTAATTGATCCATTTCTTATGAAAGGCAGCCGTCGGGTCGATTAGATCGGCACGATCCGTTTTGAATTCGAGACGGAAGACTGTCAGCAGCACACACCCGATCGAGACGATCAGCGCAAAGGCCAGACTGAACTTTGAATGCGAGATCACAAACTGTGTCATCGCAGCCAGAGTCTCGCTGAGGAAAGACCGTTCCTGATTGTCGGGGGAGAGATTATCCACAGAACACTTCCGTGTGTTACTTAAGTCGATCTCTCGTTCGATCTAAACAACCGGGCAGAAGTGAAGGGATCGAGTCTATGAGAGCATTTCGCGTATTACGAACTTGTGATTTTACAGCAATCTCCGTATTGCCGGCAACATGAATCTAGCCTGTATTAAAGGTGTAAGTCCATGAAAATCAAAACTTTAATTCAGTGTTGATCATATAAATGTCTGGTGATTTTAGGGAGGAACCTCCCCACGTGACGTACGTAATTTGCCCGATAACAGGGATTTCATCGGCAATCTGGTATCGTTGAGATCAACTTTCTCGGTTAATCCAGTTAATCCTGCCTTAAATTTTTAATGGTTCCATCAAACTCACAAAAAGATCAGAATTCCATAACCCTAATGAAAACAGCAGATTAGATCTGATTCGGTATGATTCAGGTTGACCGGTATCGGCATTTTGCTGAATCCGACTTGACCCCAATTTCAATATTTCATAAAAAACCTGCCCCATCGCAATGGTTCGGCGGTCAGCCTTAACCGTCAGAGATTGCACACTTCACATTAACTCCATCAAATACCCCCTCTCAAAGACTCTCTTTGTAGGACATGCTCATGTTAAAAAGCGTCATTCGTTCGATTCCCGTAGTGGGGATTACATGTTTTTCATTGGCTGCAGGAACTGCTCAGGCTCAGTGGCTGCCCTTTAACAACTGTAATTCCTGTGCACCACCTCCGGTTGTGCAAAACTGTTGTCCACAACCTGTGGTGCAGTGTCCGATTCCTGTGACCCAGACAACCTATCGTCAGGTTCCCGTCACCGAGTATCGACCTGTCCAGCAGACTGTGATGAAACCAGTCGTTGAAACTAAATACGTCGATCAGCAGGTCACCGCGTATCGCCAGGTAATGGAACCGAGAACAGTCGATGTTCCCTGCACCACTTACCAGAATGTCACCGAGTGCCGTCAGGTACAGAAGGACATGGGACGCTGGGTGACACAACGCCAGTGCGTTCCCCGTGTAGCTCCCTGCGAATACGATAACCGTGCCAACTTAATGGGCTGGATGAATCGTACCGGGTACTCCATGCGGATGGCATTTACGCCACAATACAAAACAACCCGACATTATGTACCGAACGTGGTTGTACAGAACGTCCCCGTCACACGACAGGTCGCCGTACAGCAAACCCGTCAGGTAACATACAACGTCGCGAAAATGGTTCCCTACACGACGACACGTAAGGTTGCCGTGAATTCAACACGTTATGTCAAAACCACTGTAACGGCAATGAAACCAGTTACCGTGATGCGGTCGATTCCAACTACACGCACTGCTTATGTCTATCCATCCAATGGTGGATTCAATGGAACGACAACCGCATTGCTGCCAACACCTGAACCTTATATGTCAGCCGAAGCCCCTGAGCGAATTCGTCAACGGTCGGCTGAAAACAAGAAAAAGTACGATGACTCGTTTGATGCCAACAAGTACAATCGTGATCCTGCGACAGATCCTCGTCGATCCAGCCTGGATGATGATTCGTCTTTCCGACGCTCTTCTTACGAAGTTCCTCAGGAATCAACGGCACCGGCCTTCCCCCCCACACGTCGTGCCGGTTACGAACCTGATACTTCAGAGCGACCACTGCCATCAATCGTTCGTGCCAGTGGCTGGACCCGTCGGGTTCCTCGTCCTGAACAGTCAGCTCCGGTAACAGCAGGCAGCGACATTACCGTAGCACAGCGAACACCATAACTCAAAGTTAAAACATGAGCACTTTGAAGTGCATGGGCTCACTCGTCGAACCTCAGTTCGACGAGTGTTTTTTTGCGCTGTGACTTTTGCCTTTCGGCTGGTTTTACTGCTGTTTTTCCAGCCGGGCCCAGGTGTCACGCAGTGTCACCGTGCGGTTAAAGACAGGTTTCCCCGGTGTAGAATCGCGGGTATCAACACAGAAGTAGCCCAGTCGTTCAAACTGAAATCGGCTTCCCGGTCCCGCTTCTTTCAGGCTGGGTTCCAGTTTACATCCGCTTAATACCTGCAGCGAGTGGGGATTCAGATTCGTTTTGTAATCGACGTCTTCGGGGACATCTTCCGGATCGGGTGTGCTAAACAGGTGATCGTATAACCTGACTTCTGCATCCAGCGCGTGTGCTTCTGAGACCCAGTGCAGGGTCGCTTTGACTTTGCGGCCATCGGGAGCATCTCCCCCTTTGGTTTCCGGGTCGTATGTGCAATGCAGCTCAATGACCTCTCCATTTTCGTCTTTGATCACATCAACACAAGTCACGAAATAAGCGTACCGCAGGCGGACTTCCTTGCCGGGAGACAACCGGAAGAACTTCTTCGGAGGATCTTCCATGAAGTCTTCTTTTTCGATGTAAATCACTTTGGAAAATGGTACTTTCCGGGTTCCCGCCGATTCGTCATTGGGATTATTGATGGCATCGAGTTCTTCATAAGTATCTTCAGGATAATTGTCGATCACCACCCGCAGTGGATTTAGAACACCCATCACACGGGGCGCGGTCTGATTCAGATGATCGCGAATGCTGTTCTCCAACACCACTTTATCAGTCATTGAGTTGAACTTGGTCACGCCAATCGTTTTACAGAATGCCCGCAGCGATTCCGGTGTGACACCGCGCCGCCGCATACCGCAAATCGTGGGCATCCGGGGATCATCCCAGCCGGAAACATAATCGCCTTTCACGAGTTCCAGCAGCTTGCGTTTGCTCATCACGGTATAAGTCATGTTGAGCCGTGCGAATTCGATCTGCTGCGGATGAAAGATTTCGAGTTCTTCCAGAATCCAGTCGTAGAGCGGACGATGATCTTCAAACTCCAGCGTACAGATTGAATGAGTGACCTTTTCAATCGAATCAGAAATACAGTGCGTATAATCGTACATGGGATAAATGCACCACTTGTCCCCGGTCCGGTGGTGATGCACATGGCGGACTCGATAGATGACCGGATCACGCATGTGGAAATTCGGAGAGGCCAGATCAATCTTCGCCCTCAGTACAAATTCCCCTTCTTTGAACTCGCCATTCTTCATGCGCTCGAACAGGTCCAGGTTCTCTTCTACCGATCGAGATCTTCCCGGACTGGGCTTACCAGGTTCGGTGGCGGTTCCCCGATACTCGCGCATCTTGTCTGCAGGCAGATCGCAAGCGTAGGCCTTCCCTTTTTTGATCAGGGTGACAGCGTGATCATACAGCTCATCAAAATAATCGGAGGCGTAAAATTCTCGATCTTCCCAGTCGAAGCCGAGCCAGCGCACGTCTTCTTTAATGGAGTCAACGTATTCGACATCTTCTTTTTCAGGATTCGTATCGTCAAATCGCAGATTACAGAGCCCACCAGGATTTTCATTGGCAATCCCGAAGTTCAGACAGATCGACTTGGCATGGCCGATATGCAGATAACCGTTGGGTTCCGGGGGAAAACGTGTTAAGACGCGCCCGTCGTGTTTACCCGTGCGGTTATCTTCCTGAATGATCGTACGAATGAAGTCGGTTGACGTTTTTTCTTCGGGAGTTGACATCCCTTACTCCTTATTGGAATTCTTCAGTGACAAGCCACACCTGTTTTTAATTTTCAGCTTATCTCAAACATTCTGTGTGAGACCAATTGCCCGGTCAATCCGCCTGATACAAGCTTCTTTTCCCAGAATCGACAGGCAGTCAAACATCCCGATTCCAGTTCCTTTACCGCTCACAGCAACTCTCAAAGCATGGATAATCTGCCCCATGCCAATTCCTTCTGCTTCTACAAATTCGTGCAGCAACTGATCGAGGGCTGAGGCAGAGAAATCCTCCGCTTGAGCCAGTTGCTCCTTTAACTTTTCTAACAGAGCGACTGCGTCATCAGATTTCTGAATCCGCTTTTTAAAGGCTTTGTCATCATATTCGAGTTGATCGTCGGCTACAAAAAACTCGTCGAACTCCAGGATATCACTGGAGACTTTCAATCGATCTTCCATACCAACTATCACGCGACTGATCCGCTCCCTGGTTTCAGGCTGACTGGCATCCTGTACCAGCCCCGCTTTCTCCAGAAACGGACTGCAATGTTCAATTTTTTCTTCCAGCGACAACTGGTTCATCCAGTATGACTGAAAATTGAGTAATTTATCGGGATCCAGGCCTGCAGCAGCTTTGACAATGCGATCGAGGGAAAAGTTCTCGACAATCGTGTCTAACGACATCGTTTCGGTCTTATCATCCAGTGACCAGCCCAGGCGGGCCAGGGCATTCAAAATCGCTTCCGGCAGATAACCGATCTTTTCATAATATTCGACCATCACCGGATCCAGGCCGCCCGCGTTCTCCAGTCCAATCCGTGGAAAAACGGCTTCCGCCTTATCGAACATTTTCTTGAACTGTGGGCTCTTGCGGTATTTATCGAGCTTTCGCTTACTCAGTTTTTCTTTCCCACCCGGTGCCGCCACAAACGGGATGTGGGCGAACTGCGGCAAGTCATATCCCAGCGCCTGATAAATCAGTACCTGGACCGGCGTGTTAGAAAGATGTTCTTCCGCACGAATGACGTGCGAAATCTGCATCTGTGCATCGTCGATCACGGTTGCCAGATTATACAGCGGCGTTCCGTTCCCGCGCAGAATCACCGGATCTGGCATCAGGCCGGCATCAAATTCCACGTGGCCACGTACGGCATCATCGATCTGGATTTTCTGATCGCGGGGAACCAGCAGACGCACCACCGACGGACGTCCTTCCGCTGCATACTGTTCCAGTTCACTCTCCGTCAGTTCCAGCGAACGACGAATATTCAGATAGTTTTTCTTTTCCTGGCTGGCGGCTTCGCGATCGGCCTGAATCTGCTCGGGGGTATCATAATCCCGGTAGGCTTTCCCGTCTGCCAGCAATTGATCTACGGCAGCCCGATACAGGTCATTTCGTTCGGATTGAAAATAGGGGCCATGCTCGCCCCCCACTTCGGGGCCTTCATCCCAGTCGAGTCCCAGCCACATAAATGCCTGCAGAATGGGGCCCAGTGCCTCGGACAGATTGCGTTCCTGATCGGTATCATCAATCCGGAGAATAAACTGCCCCCCGTTGTGCCTTGCCCAGAGCCAGTTGAAGAGTGCGGTCCGCATGCCTCCAATGTGCATATAGCCGGTGGGACTGGGAGCAAAACGCGTTCGAACGGTACTCATAAATAGACTCTTATCATTCGCAGGGAAAGCGATCGGGTTTTGGGAAAGTCGCGAAAAACACCTGGGGCAGCCAGGCGTCTCACGGGAGATTTAATTCAGACGACTGATCATAAAAGACCACCACCCATCCGACAAGTATATTTAGAGATACAACTTAGTGCATTTTCACGTTTTCTGAGCTTCTTTCGCCACTGGTACCGGTCTTGACGCTTCCCCCGACGCGATCTAGCATTCCAGCATGAAACGTTTCCTGCTGTTCTTTTTTTTAGTGCTGTTGCTCCTGGGAGGGATCACGGGGGGGCTGTATTGGTCCTCTGCTCAGGTCCCTGATTTTTATCAGGAGGCGCTACAGGAACAGGTTGAACCGGAAGTACGCCAGGAAGAAGCCAAAGAGTTTGTCCAGCGTTCCATGCAGGTTGTGAACGATGTTCGCAATCACGAGCCGCTCTGGTCACAGGAATTCAGCGAGCAGCAGGTGAATGCCTGGCTGGCTGAGGAACTGCACCAGAAATACGATAAATGGGTCCCCGATGGTGTGACCGACCCGCGCATCCGGTTCGAAAAGAATCAGGTTGAGCTGGGATTTCACCTGACGCTCCCCAAATGGTCGGGCATCATCAGCCTCAAATTCAAACCCTGGTTGATGAAAGAAAATCGCCTGGTACTCGAGCTTGAACAGGCCCGCGCCGGTTTGCTCCCCATCCCGATTGACGAAGCCATGACCGAACTGATTCAGGAGGCGCGTAAAGAAGGCTGGTATATCGAATGGGGGGAATCCAACGGAAACGATACGTTAATCATTTACCTGGATCGTCGGAAACCGGAACTCCCCGAACTGACTGCGTTAGCCGTAGAAACCGGCCTCTTTCGGATTGCTGGTAAGTCTGAATCAGACAGCCAGTGAATTTCTGAGTGACGGCTGAGCGTCATCAGAAAAAAGGAGTGTAATTCAGATCCCAGACAGATTCCTCAGTGGTCTGCTTCAACGTAACGCGCCCGGCAAGTTCTTCGCCCGTCAGCAGCGCAACATACAGACCCTCTTTTTTTTCCAGAAGTGTGAACGATCCCCTGTCCCAGCGTTTCACGGTGCCCCGCTCTCCGCTGACAGGTCCTTCGTATTCCAGATAGACGAGACGATGATCGGGCAGTGACTCGGCTGTCAGATCCAGTGATGTTTCATCGGATGCAGGATCGATCTCGGGGGCTATCGGCAGCCTCCAGGTTTTGAGAACTCCCTCCTCTTCCAGCATCAGATCCCAGTGTACTTTGGGATGATCGTGGTGGAGTATTACGTACTGTTGCATGATGGCTTACTTTCGGAAATAACCTGATTGATCAGCTGCTCCCAATGCAGAAAGTACTTCTCGACAGAAAAACGTTCTGTTACCTGCAAAGCTTCGTTCGCCAGTCGACTCCGCAGTGCTTCATCCCCCATCAGGCGTTTCAATGCCTGACCGAGTTCTGTCACACTGTCCGCAGGAACCAGCAGACCATCCAACTCCGGTCGAATGATTTCAGCAGGTCCACTTTCACAGTCATAACTGATACAAGCTAAACCGCGGGACATTGCCTGCAGAAGTGCATTGGGAAAACCTTCATAGCGGGAAGGTAACACAAACAGTGCTCCCTGATCCAGTTGCAGCTCAGGCTCTGATGTCCAGCCCGGTAACGTAACCTGGTCCTGTAATCCCAGGTGATTGATCTGCTCCTGAAGCGAATCGCGCAGGGGGCCCTCTCCCAGAATTCGTAACCGCCAGTCCGGAAAGTCACCAGCGATGGAAGCAAATGCATCCAGCAGACGGTCAAAACCTTTCTCGTGAGAAAGACGCCCCAGTCCCAGAATCAATTTGGAGGGACTTCGGGCGACAAGCGTTTCTGGGGAAACAGCAGGTACATCTGGAGAACGGGGTGCCGGTACTGCATTCGGGATCACTTCGATATGAGTTGACTTCAACCACTGCCTGCAGAAATCAGCCACCCCCTGTGTCTGAACAACCAGGGCACTTGCACGCGGATAGGTCCGTTTTCGCAGAAATGACCAGAGCCTGCCAATCGGATGATGCCGCGGGTCTGAACGTTCCGAGATGATTACCGGACAGCGCATTCGACCTGCCGCCAGCAGCGTCAACACATTCATTCGATCCGTCAGACTGATCACAACGTCTGGCTGAGAGCGGGCAATCGCTGACTGCAGGAAATTGATTCTCAACCTGTTACTGGAAATCGCCTGGAACAGGTTTTTAGAATCCTGCATAAGATCCAAGGCAATCCGCTGTACGTTTTCTTCCAGCGAAAAGCTATCGGTCTCAGCAGAATCCAGGGTAATCAGAGTCACTTCCTCCCCCCGCCATGCCCAATGATTGGCCATCATCGCTGCAACCCCTTCGGCACCGCCCAGGCTGAGAGAAGGAACTGTGATGGTCAAACGACGCGACAAGGCGTGCAACTCCATTATGTAAGGTATTGTTATCCTGTGAGATACGGTAAGACCGTAAAACAGAATCTCGGACTAAAAGCAAGACTACCGCATCAGTGAACGGACCACAAGTCGTTGTAATTCTTACTTTAAAGCCGACGGAAAATTGCTCTACGCGCTGATTCTTATTTCTGTTAGATTGCGGGCCTCTCAACTCTCAATTCCTGCCTGACTTCTCCCCTCCCTGATTCTCTCGATACTCCCGTCATACGCATTACCACGGATGGTACTATGGCCGAAAAGTCTAAAAAGAAAACATCTCTCGTCAAATCATGGAAATTGCGCGGACTGGCTTTGCTGCTCATCGGCTTGCTGGGCGGAGGCATGTTCCATTTCGACATTGTCAAACCGAAGCAGGTTACGCGCTGGGTCACGGATATTATTTCTTCGACCGTCTCCCCGTCGACTCCCTCTGACTGGGATGCGACGGAGATTGATCTGCCCCGCTCCGAGGAAACCATTCGCATCGCCACCTTTAACATTCAGGTGTTCGGGCAAAGCAAGATGCAGAAACCGGAAGTCCCTCAGATTCTAGCCCGCATCATTCAGCAGTTTGATGTCGTCGCAGTCCAGGAAATTCGCGCGTTAGACCAGTCGTTTCTGGATGACTTTCTGAAAATTCTCAATGCGGGAGAACAGCAGTACGGTTGTCTGGTTGGCCCCCGACAGGGGCGCACGGCCAGCAAGGAACAGTATGCCTACTTCTATAACACGGCCCGCATTACCGTCAACGAAAAGTGGACTTATACGGTCATCGATAAATATGACAAATTACATCGCCCCCCTTATGTCGCTCATTTTCAGACCCTCAGCCCTTCCAGCAGCAATCCTTTTACGTTTTCTCTGATCAATATCCATACCGATCCCGATGAAACCGATCAGGAACTGAATGTTCTGGACGATGTGTATCGTGTCGTCGCCAATGACGGGAGTCAGGAAGATGACGTGATTCTACTGGGTGATCTGAATGTGGACGATCAACACCTGGGTGAACTCGGGCAACTCAACGATATCATGTGGACCGTTTCAAAAACCCCCACCAATACCAGAAAATCAAAACAATACGACAACATTCTCTTCAGCCGTCGTCGTTCTCAGGAATTTACAGGCAAGTCAGGGGTTTATGATTTCCGAACCCGGTTCAAACTGTCAGAAAAAGAAGCACTCACCGTTTCAGACCATCTGCCGATCTGGGCCGAATTCCATATTTCCGAAAACGGGTCCGTCAGACAGGCGTCTGCACAACAGCCTGTGCAACGTTGATGAAATTAGTTTCCCGTCCGCAGGGTCAACAGGCTGAATTCCGGTCGACACAGCCAGCGCAGAGGATGAATTCCTGAGACGCCCCGACTGACGTGCATCAACGTCGATTTACGATAGAACGTACCACTGGTATAGCGGGTTCCATGCACACTGGGAGCAAACACCGGCCCGACCAGAGGCAATCTCACCTGCCCCCCATGCGTATGACCGGACAGCACCAGGTCATATTCCTGCGCACAGGCCCAGTAAAAATTATCCGGCGTGTGGCTGACAAGCAGCAGAAAATCAGCGGATTGCTCTCCCGCTTGAGCTGGCAACACAGGATGCTCCCCCATCCACGGAACTTCGGTTCCGGCAATCAGCAGAGAATGACCGGCGTGTTCCAGTTGAACGATCTGTGAAGAAACGTCAATCCACCCCAGACCACTCAGCGACGATCTAATCGGCTCGCTCAACTGGTTCCAGTCATGGTTACCCAGGATAAAGTAACGCCCCAGCGGCGCCTCCAGTTGACCCAGAGTTTCGTCCAGCCACTCCAGGCAATGCATTTCATCGATGAGGTCGCCTGAGAAAATAATCAGATCCGGTTTGGATTCCTGAGCGATTCGGCACAGTTCGCTAAAATAATCCCGCGTCAGCGTTCCCGAGAAATGCAGGTCACTCAAATGCAGGATCGTCAGCCCTTCCCATGCAGAAGGTAACCGATCCATGACAAAGGTCTTGTGAGAATACTCAACACGGAAGATTTCGTTATAAGGCAGACCGGCGAGATAGTGATAAGGCCCGTCTCCAATCAACTCGTGCCCCAGCCGTTCGCGGACGTCGATTAACTCATAACGGCTCTCGGTCTGACGACGGGGAACACGGTAGAACAGATGCCTGAATACAGATAAGAGAAATCCCAGAAACCCTAGGCCACACAGCAGGAAAACCGGCTTCCACCAGAATGAGAGTTGACTCCACTCTCCGCCAACCAGCACTCCAGGAGAGTACAGCCCCACCGTAACGAACAGAACGAGTGGGAAACCCAGCAGCATGACATAGGTAATGTGTCGTGTTCTTTTGAGCGTTGGTTCATGTATCGGCAGCGCATGCGTCCGGTTTATGAAAGTCACCCAGAGCTCTAAATGGCCGATCGCTATCATGATCAAAATCAGGCCATTGATCCATTCATCCATGAAATTGTTTTCTAATAGCACTTCCGAAAAAATCACATCCCGAGCAGGCACAACGCGGCGTATCATAGATCATGAAAGCGGGAATGAAAATAGAAACCAGTCTCCAGAGTGGTACCAGATCAGGCCTGAAGTGCTATAATCCCTCAGTAAACGTTACGCTTCAGCCAGCAAAACTCAGCTCATCAACTATGAATTTTTAAATAATGGAACCGTGCCCCGATGGGATACCGTGGACTGCGTGCATGTGTCAACGAACTGGAACGAACAGGTCAGCTTATTCGAATCGAGCAGGAAATCGATGCGAATCTCGAAGCGGCTGAAATTCAGCGTCGCGTTTACCAGGCGGGCGGCCCCGCCCTCTTCTTTGCCAATGTCAAAGACTGCCGATTTCCCATGGTGAGCAATCTGTTTGGAACGCTGGAACGCACACGGTACATCTTTCGAGATGCCTTACAGGCCGTCAATCATCTGGTGGAACTGAAAGTCGACCCGACCCGGTTCTGGAAACATCCTCTGCGATATCGGGACGTCCCGTTCTCCCTGCTGCATATGCTGCCCCGCTCTCGTCGTACCGGACCCGTGATGGAAAATCAGATTCGCATCAGCGATCTGCCTCAGCTCAAAAGCTGGCCCGACGACGGCGGTCCCTTTATCACCCTGCCTCAGGTTTATACGGAATCCCCCAAACGGGGCGGACTGATGAATTCCAACCTGGGCATGTACCGCATCCAGTTGAGTGGCAACGAATATCAACCCGACCAGCAGATCGGCATGCACTACCAGATTCACCGCAGTATCGGCGTGCATCATGCAGAAGCGATTGAAAAAGGGGAGCCCCTCAAAGTCAATATTTTTGTCGGAGGCAGCCCTGCCATGACGCTCTCAGCGGTCATGCCTTTGCCGGAAGGACTCTCCGAACTGACCTTTGCCGGCGCACTGAGCAAACGCGCCATCCGCATGGTGAAGAACAAAAACGGGTTGCCGATTTATGCGGATGCCGACTTTTGTATCACCGGCTGGATCGATCCTGAAAAACTGTTGCCGGAAGGACCGTTCGGCGATCACCTGGGTTATTACAGCCTGGCACACCCCTTTCCGGTGATGAATGTGGAAGCAGTCTATCATCGCAATGATGCCATCTGGCCCTTCACTGTAGTCGGCAGACCTCCCCAGGAAGACACCGCCTTTGGTGCCATCATCCATGAAATTACCGGCCCTGCAATTCCGTCCGTCATCCCAGGCGTGCATCAGGTACATGCCGTCGATGCAGCCGGCGTCCATCCCCTGCTCCTGGCGATAGGAAGCGAACGCTATACCCCGTATGACCAGGAACGCAAGCCTCAGGAAATTCTGACGAATGCCAATGCGATTCTTGGACAGGGACAATTGAGCCTCGCCAAATATCTGATGATCGTGGCCCGGGAAGATCGCCCCGATCTGGATGCCGAAGAGCTGGAAGAATTCCTGTCTCATCTGCTCGAACGGATCGACTGGAAACGTGATCTGCATTTTCAAACCTGCACTACCATCGATACGCTGGATTACTCGGGAACCGGATTCAATTCAGGCTCCAAAGTCGTCATGGCGGCAGCAGGTCCGGTGAAACGAAAACTGCCAACAGATATTCCGGCGGACTGTGCTTTGCCCGACGGTTTCTCCCACCCTCGCCTCTGTCGACCGGGAATCGTTGCGATCAAAGCCCCTGCCTATCAGGAGCAGAATCAGGACCTGCGGCGGTTCGCTGCAGAACTCCCAGCCAGTCATGCTCTGAATCAGTTCCCGCTGATCGTCCTCGTCGATGACAGTGAATTTACGGCAGCCAGCCTCAACAACTTTTTATGGACGGTCTTCACACGCTCCAATCCCGCCAGTGATATAGACGGCATTGATGCCTTTACTGAAAACAAGCACTGGGGCTGTCGTGGTGCTTTGGTGATCGATGCCCGGATTAAACCCTGGCACGCCCCGCCTCTGATTGAAGACCCCGAGATCACCCGACGCGTCGATCAACTGGGCGCCCCCGGTGGCCCGCTGCATGGGATCATTTAAATCGGGAAGTTACGAACAGCGTGCTGTTTACAGCGATCTCCATTATTTGATGTGTGCCAGGTATCAGTTATGAAGACGAATTAATCTCTTCTTCTTAGACATACTGTGCACATTTGGATAGAATCGACTCTTAAGTAGATCCCATCGCCATGAGAGGATCTTTCTGTGGAAAACCAATCCGAAACTCGTTGCTATCATCTGCGGCCGTCTTCTGAGAAATGAAAACCGTCGTAGAAATCCTGATTGGAGACCTGAATATGAATTGTCGACTTCTGCTCCCCCTGATCTGCTGTCTGCTTTCGTTTTCTGTTGCTTTTGCCGAGGAGGAAAAGACAGAGAAGAAGGAATTCACTCCGGTCGATCTTTCCGGAAAATATACACAGACCATGCAGAAGAAATTAGCCGAGTACGACAATCCGAGCCTGCCGCCCGGCACATATAATTTTGGCGATGTCGAGTTTGAACTTGGCAAAGGCATTATTCAACTGGGGAGTCTCTACAAAGACGAATGTCCTGACAAAGTTACAAAAATTGAAGTCAATCATAAACTGAAAGCACTGCATATCATTCAAGGTACCGCCTTTGGAGGCGGTCCCAATGTTCTCGGCACCAGGACTCATGTAGAGGATGGTACCCGGGTGGGAGAATATGTGATCCACTATGACGACAAGAGTAAAGCAGAAATCCCCATCGTTTACGGCAAAGATGTACGCGACTGGTGGTTCCGCAAAGATGAAAAGGAACCTTCTGATAGCAAGGTCGTCTGGGAAAACGACAACAAAGCCGCCGGCCGATATAAGTGCCGGGTACGACTCTATATGACGACCTGGAAAAATCCCCACCCGGATAAGAAAGTAGTCAGCATCGATTATAACGGACGCAAAACCGAAACCGCCGCGGCCCCCTTCTGTATGGCCATCAGTTACGAAAAATAATGCGTCTTTCTAAAAACGAGATTTGATCATGCAACGTCTGCGCTCTCAACTGAAATCAGTCTTACCAGTCACGATCGCCATTTTGCTGCTCGTGGTTTGCAGCACCGGGTCGGCACAAAATCAGAAGCCGAAGAAAAAACAGCCGCCGTTCCAGTGGGTGAATGAACTCAAGCTGAAAATCCCGGGAGTACAACATGCGACGTTTCACAGTCCTTCCATGAACGTGGATGTCGGCTACTGTATCTATCTGCCTCCCCAGTACACCGCCGCAGGAAACGAACAGAAGCGTTTTCCGGTAGTCTATTATCTGCACGGCGGTCGACCCGGCAGTGAAACCAAAAGTGTGCGACTGGCGCAGCAGATGCATGAGCATATTTCTAAAGGTGAAGTGGCACCGATGATCTATGTCTTTGTTAACGGCGGACCAGTCAGTCATTACAATATGGCCGACCGAAAAAATGCGATGGGGGAAGATGTCTTTGTGAAAGAACTGATTCCGCACATCGACGCCACTTATCGCACCATAGCAGATCGGAAAGGCCGGGGCATCGAAGGCTTTTCCCAGGGAGGTCGAGGCACAACCCGGATCATGTTCAAATATCCGCAGCTCTTCTGCTCAGCGGCCCCCGGTGGTGCCGGGCATTCGACGGAAAAACGAATCTCGGAAGAGAACGGTCAGGAAAGACCCGGGCTGGTCTTTGCCAAGGGAGACAACACCTACGATCTGGCGCGGAAGTACGCCGGTCATCCGGAACCGGAACTCCCGATCCTGATTCATGTCGGTACGAAAGGATTTAACTATCAGAACAATCTTGAGTATATGGATTTTTTGAAGTCACTGAAGATTCCTTTCGAAAAACTGATCGTTCCCGGCGTCCCTCACAGTGCAGTCCAGATCTATGAAAAAGACGGTTTGAAAATCATGCAGTTCCATGCAGAGAATTTTCGTAAAGCCAGTCAGCAGTGAAGCAGCAGTATCCGTTTCGCGTTATGCATTCGGAAGTTTTTTCAGCATCCTTTTCGCTTTACTTTTCCAGCGTACAAATTTGCGGGCGATTCCCCGGGGACTGCCATTGATATCCAGCAGCATCGACTGCAGTGTTTTTCGGGCGGTCTGATAGTCTCCTGCGTCTGCCTCCAGACTCGCCAGCATGTACAACGCCTCCGGTTGACGCCAGCGTTTAGTATGAATTGCCAACTGCTCCCGTGCCTTCTCTGGTGTATCCAGTTCGCAGATTGTTTTGCAGTACATCAGTGAAACATCGCCAAACTTATATTCTGAATCAATGGCGAGGACTTTCTGGCAGAGCGACTGCGCTTCCTGAAAGTCCTTGAACTTCATTTTCATTTGCGCCGCTCCCCACAACGCCTGCAGGTTGTCGGGTTCTTTGGCTAACGCCTGCTGGTAAGCTGCCAGACTTTTGTGAAAGACGCCGGCATCTTTCAAAGCATCCCCCCAGCGCACAAACTGGTAGGCATTACCAATCTGCATTGCCGCGGTTTCCAGTTCGTTTAAACGACGTTGGCGCAGAAGAGGTCGGGCAAATTCCGGCAGTTGAAACTGGTTCGTCGGCAGCCAGCGGAGGAAGAAATAGATCGCTGCACCAAAAGGCTGAAAGACCAGGATCACCCAGAACCACAGAAACCGGTCCGGATCTTTCCTGAGACAATCAACGAGCATCCAGATCCAGAACAGCAGATACAGGAATGCAAACCCGCTCTCCAGAAATGACCAGAGCGGCGAAGGACCCTCATACAGTGTCGGGTCATTCAGGAACGGGTCCGGGGGAGCTGAAACAGGTTCTTGTTGTGCAAACATATATTTTTGAATTTCTGATAGATCTTAATAGATTCAGATATTGCTTACTGTAAACCAGGCATTTCTCCCAGCCAGGATGCAAAATACATGGCGCGGGGAACCGTGGAATCCAATAACGCCTGCTTGCGATTCTCCGCCTGACTGGCTTCCGCTGATCCCAGCAGGATATCTGCCAGTGTAACAGGATGTCGATATCTTATCACACGTACATTCTTGAGATTTGCAATTTCCTGTAATCGGGCCAGCGCATCTTCCTGGTAGCCGATCTCATCAATCAACCCGTTCTCCTTGGCATCCGTCGCCGGATAAATCTGACCGGTGGCCAGTTTCTTTACCTGTTCATAATCAAGATCTTTACGGTTTTCGGTGATGATATTTAAAAACCGCTGGTACGATTCATCCAGAATATGGTCCCAGATATCCCGTTCCCGTTTGGTCATCTCGCGAAACGGATTCAAGGCATCTTTAAACTCTCCTGTCTTCAACGGGTCAGACACCACACCTACCTTCTCCGCCAGTTCACTTAAATCAAAGCGGGGAATGATCACCCCCAGCGAACCGGTCCAGGTGGTCGGCTCTGCAAAGATCACACCTTTTTCACCGGCCCCCATGGCGACATAATAACCGCCGGAAGCGGCCATCCGTTTCATCGAAACCACAATCGGTTTCTTCTTACGTAACTCGACCAGGCGATGGTAAATCTGATGACTGTCCGCAACCAGCCCCCCGGGACTGTCAATCTCCAGCAGAATTCCTTTCACACGATCGTCTTCCGCTGCTGCTTTGATCGATTCCAGAATCCGCTCGGTAAACGGGGGCATGATCGTACCCGTAATCGAGATGATCGCGATCTTATCGGAAGCAAACTGATCGCCGGTCTCAAACTGCTCGGTCGGGCCGCCGGCGATGGTGAAGTATTCCTGATACCAGGCATAAAAACCCAGATTAAACAGCACGGAAATCATCAACAGCACGACCAGACTACGTGTCATCCAACGTCTTGCCGGCGGTGCGGGGGAACTGCTTTTTGTCACTTTTTCTCCGGATGTCTCTGCTGATGCCTTTTCTTCCTGCATCGCTGTAACTCCTTTTAAATCCGCCGTTTCGAATCCAGAAACCGCTCACACAATAAGGTGAATTGTTGAACTGACCGCCCAGAAAACAGTCTGATGATAAATGTAAAGATAGCAAAATTACAGCCGATAGCGACCCTGCGATGAGATTGTCGATAAAAACGGTCATTCGGGTCGTCACAAAGATCCCGCCAGAATCTAGTTCTACAATCGACATAGGCATCAAAACCGGAGCAGATTAACGACGATAGAATTCCCAGCAGGGCTAGTCTGCATGATTGTGTCGATTATGCGGAACCAACCAGTTGAAAGCAATATACCGATTAATGAACTCTCATTGATTCGAGAAATCATTCACTCGGAAACTTTTTTTGAGTGCTGTCGAAAAAATCTTTCATCAGTATTCAAGACTCAGGAACCAGGAGATTTCAGGAGATGATAGCAGGAACTCGCTTCTCCGCTCGCGTTATCTTATTTAGCGCAATTTCTGGCTTAGTGCTTACGAATTTGAATTTCCTTTCTGCGGAGGACACTTCCGTTGAGATTAATTCAAAACCACGTTCAAGTACCAAGGCAGTGCGGAACCCGCAAAGTACATTACAGAATGCCATTCAACGTGAAATGAATTCAGCACGTCGCAATACCACACTGCCTCGTGTTCGTTTTGCTCAGGCAGAACAGCAGCCTGCAGTAATTCAGCAGACTGGTTTCACGCTGAACCCCAAAGCACTCTTTCAGAAAAAGAGCAGCGAACCGGAACAGAAACGTCAGATCATTGTAAACAGCGGTGCTCAAACCGCTGCACCTCAATATAAAACTGCTGTTCCACTGCCCGAAGCCAAACCGGGACAGAGTGAAATTCAGCGTCAGCTGGAAGCATTGTACCGCCGCGATGGCCGTCAGATGCCTCCGATGTCGATGGATGCTCTCCCCAAAACAGCAGGCAATGCCGGCAGCGGACGGGGTACGGTCAGCAAGTCTCCTGCTCCTCAGCAGCAGACACCAGCTGCCACAGCACAAACCGCACCTGCTCCACAGAATGCGGCTCCTCAGACGGCAGCACCTCAGAATGCGGCACCACGCAATGTAATCGTGGCACCACAGCAAAACGTGGCGCAGGATTCGGAAGACAAGAAAAAATGGTACGAAATGTTCCTGCCAGCCAAAACGAAGAAATCTCCGAAAAAGCTGCCTAAAGCAAATCAGATTGCGAAGAAGGCCCCCGTCGATGCTTCGGAAACAGAAACAGTACAGCAACCCGCCACACCTGAGTTGCCTCCTGCTCCTGCTCCAGAGAACCAGTCGATCGTAACAGGTCCGGAACAACCCGCGGCCGCTCCCGAGTCCGTCGTCAAAACCATGTCTCCTGAAGGAGAAGAACTGGACGAAGACGATCTCGAAGAACTGCGGGAAGAAGCGGAAGAACGCCTGGAAGAACAGCGGATCGCTGCAGAGAAACTGGCGAAAAAAGCAGCCGAAGAAATGCCGGTGATCGTAGAACAATCGCCTGAAGCCGGAGCTGCCAAAGTGGTCATCAATCCGGAAGACGATTTCAATAACCTTTTTCCTGAAATGTCGGAAGAAGAAGCCGACGGTATGAAAAAACCGAAGGTCGCAGAGAAAGCTGCCGGCAGCACTCCTTTCAGTGGACTTGTCCTCGAAGAAGAAGGTCTGAAGAAGTCTGCTGAAAAACCGGCTGAACCTGCAACACCAGCCCAGGAAAAAGCTCCTCAGGTTGCTCAGGAAAAACCGGCGAAAGAATTCAATCCGTTCGAACCACAGCCACAGCCTCAACCCACCGAGGAAAAAGTGGCTAAGGAAGAGAACCCGTTTGAAGTCCCCGTCGCCAAAACGGCAGAGAAAGCAGAAATGCCTGCTGCTAAAGTTGCGGAGACCGAAAAGCCGGCTGCTCAGCCTGAAGCAAAGATTGTCGAGAATACACCTGAAAAACCAGTCGAAGACAATCCTTTCAAACCACAACCAGAACAGAAACTGGACACGCCGGCTCCTGCACCAAAGAAACAGGTCGCCGCAAGTGAGCACGACAGTTCGATTGATCAGAAACTGGCTCTGATTGCCAGCCGGGGAAATATCAAAGGTCTGAAAGGCTTCTGCCCGGTCGCACTGCGAGACAGTCGACTGCTGGTCGACGCTCGACCCGAATTCAGTTCTTCCTACAAATCGATGAACTATCAGTTTGCCTCACTGGAAAACAAATTGAAGTTTGACCGCGAGCCTGCCAAATACGCACCGGCTGCTGGCGGAAGTGATATCGTGCTGCTGGTTGACAAACAGGATGACCAGGAAGGGACTCTGGACTTCGCATCCTGGTACAAAGGTCGTCTGTACCTGTTCAGCAACAAAACGAATATGAGCGTATTCATGAAAACTCCTGCTCTCTATGTAGGTGTTGAATAACTAAGTGAGCTTTGTTCCTGCTGCTCCTGGTAAGCTCCCGATGATCTTTATGATGATCGGGAGCTTTCTTTATTGCCTGAACAGCAGCCCCCTGCTCCGATGAAACACTGAAAAGATTCGACTTGACTCCCCCTCGCTGCCCACCAGAATAAGCGTCTAAGTGAGTCGCGCGCGTGACCAGTTTACAGTGCACTGAAACACGAGCCAGTTGTTCCAGCTCTTCACTGCATTCAGGCCTGTTTTTTCCAGATTTGCACTGCCTGAAACCACACCCGTTCGTGATGTCACCCTGCGGGTCGCCACACCATCGACAAGATTCAGCCCGGCACCGTCTCGACATCGCAATTGCTCGCCCCGGTATCACCCTGTATCGCCACAAGGTTCGAAAAAATCCCTTGCTTCCCATACGCCACTCCCTAAGATAACCCTCGCACAAAAAAACAAACCCGATTTCCCAAACCCCCGACATCACGCCCCCCCTTTCGTATCATTTCATATTTTTCGTGGTAGTTTAATTCCAGTGGCAAGGAGTCAATGTTGCTGATGAAACAGACTGGATATCCAGGAGATCGTTCATGACGGATCTAATTCCTGATTTAATTCAGACAATGCTGAATTGTTGGCGTACTCTAAAACTTTATGCATCGCCTCAGTCAGACAGGGTTTTACTTTCTGCATCCAGGGAGGTCTAATCTGCAGCACGTGATAACAAAACACGTCCAAATCTTTAAAACACTCATCATTAACCAGATCTTCCGCAGCGTTCAGAACAGCTTGCTCATCAAGACTAAAGAGCGCTGACAGTGCTGACTGATAAACGGGCCAGTTCATATCCAGTAGAAGTTCAATTAATTGACGGGCACAGATATCAGCTAGAGGAGAACCAATCCTCTCAATGAGGCCAACAATGTGACAGTCATACTTGGTAAGCTGCAGCTTATGAATGGATTCGATTGTCTCCCGGGGATGTTGTACGAGCCATTCCTCAGCAGCCAGCAGTTGCCTCTCTCTCGCGTCCGCAGGATTGAAAGCAGCAACCTGTTCTCTAAGTAAATTGATCTTCTCTGAAATTTCTACTTCAAACCGGTTCATGACAGTTCACTCGTATGATGAATATTGCAAATCAGAACAACCCAGGAAATTTTGTGTAGAACTATAATACTACCGGTTCACCAACTCTGCACCATTCACTTTCCTTTCATGTCATTTCATATTTTTCGTGGTAGAACTATCTAATTCCCGGGTGCCACAGTCGGCTTGTCCGACTGTGCCCAAGCTATCTACTAACAGATTCTACCCGATCTCCCCCACCCCCAAGCAGATAAACATCCCGCACCACTAAACTGAGACAGTGTAAAATCCACAGTAAAACGAACCCCATTAGCCGCAGAGCGTTAGCTCCGGTTATGCCCCGAACTGCAAAACCGCAACGAACCTCAAACAGGTGAAATAAAAAGAAAAGGTAGCCCCCGAATGTAATCCTCAAATTTGTTTTTTCTACCACGAAAAACACGAAAGGACACGAAAGCAAAAGCGGGTGAAACTATGAAAGAAGGTCGAGCCGGTGGTGGTATTCTTTAACGCGTGGTAAACATAGTTTATTGAACCTTGTTTCCACAAAAGAAAGGAGCCACTCATGTTTTACGCCGGCATCGACCTTCACAAACAGAGTATCACAGTTTGCGTCGTAGATAAACATCTTAATGTTCAGATACGGAAACGTCTGATGTGTGCGAACGAGTCTGCCATCATTGCATTTTTCACAGAGCTGGGGCTCTTTCGTGCTGTTGTCGAAGCGACAGCCAGCCACGAATGGTTCGTAAAACTCATTGAATCCCTGGCTGAGAAAGTCGTTCTGGCTCACCCCGGCAAGCTACGGATCATTGCTGAATCCACACGGAAAAGTGACCGTCTTGACGCTCAGATTCTGGCCGAGTTTCTGGCACTGGACATCATTCCCACTTCTTACCGGGCAACGCCCAGGCAGCGTGATCATCGCAGCCTGGTTCGCCAGCGCAACACCATTCAACGCTGGATCACCTCGGTCAAAAACCGAATCCGTCGTATCATGAGTAATTACAATGCAGATCGGCAGGATCTGTTCAGCAAGGCCGGTCAGGAGTTTGTCAGCACATACTCCCTTTCAGCGGCAGACCGCTTCTCCATGGACCAGCTGATTGCGGAATGGAATTTCTTTCGCCAGCAGTTACAGGCAGCCAATCAGGCCCTGAAAGTTTTTGCCAGTGCAGCTCCCATTCGTGAGCAACACCAGCGGGAACTGCTCCAGAGTATCCCGGGAGTTGGCTTTGTGACCACCGAAGTCGTGTTGTCGGAGATTGCGGACATCGATCGTTTCGACTCACAGAAGCAGGTCGTGGCCTATGCTGGCCTGGCACCAGGACAACGGGAAAGTGCCGGGAAGAGTAAAGAACTGCACATCGAGAAGTCTGGTTCCCGGCATTTGCGCTGGGCTCTTGTGGAAGCAGCTTGGCAACTGGTTCGCCGGGTCCCACGTTGGAAAACGATCTATGAGAGATTGAAAAAACGTTTGAAAGCTAAAAAAGCAATCGTGGCAATCGCCCGACGTCTGCTGGGAATGATGGTGGCAATCATGAAATCAGGCGAACCGTTCTCAGTAACACACCAGCCTGCCTGAAGCAGGCTGTTAAATAATTCAGATTGAACTACATGAAAACAGAGACAACATCAATCGGAAACGTGTGAACGACCCCGATCGGGCTTATGAAGGCGAGGAAATTTCTTCGACCTTCGCCAGGGTGAATGGGGCGTTCTTCGTATACCAGTTTAATGGCGACGATCTGAAACAGCGATCGATCCCGAATAGATGATTGAGCGTACCGCTTGATTCAGTCTCAGAAAGGTACCCATGCGCGAAGAATAAAACCACTTGACAAGATGCTCTTCATAGATAAGCCCGAATGTAATTCGGGCCGAGCGCAGCGAGCAGGAGGTTACAGCTCACGCGTTCCATTCACAACAAAGTCTTCCAGGAAACGTCCGACCGGTCACTCGGTTACATTTTCTGGTTATGTCGATTCATTGGGGGTCAGTACCCAGAACATGCGCTGGCTGTAGAAGTAGTCTGTGACTGCCCATGAAGCAGCAGCGAGTTGTTCCCGGGCTACTGCAGAAGGCTGGTTGTCAAGCAGCACTTCGACGATGTGATTCGTGTTGGGCATGTTTGCATAGAACAGGCGGCCCCAGTGAACACATCGATCAGGCTGCAGGCCAGGAATGACCTGATCGAAAATCGGCATCAGGTCATTGGGGGGCGGGACATCCACGCCGTTAGCGGCTTTGCGGACTATGTTGCCCAGGTGCAGAGTCCACAGCTTGCCGTCGAATTTGTGCTGTTCCACGATTACCTGCGAGTCATCAACGATACCCCAGAATGCGCTGAGAAGTACATGCAACGTGCCGGTACAGAAGTTTTGCAGAGACGAACGGAACGCAGTGCTCGGGTCTTCGCCGAAATCGGAAAACGATTCCACAATCACACGATCGTGCGACAAGGCAAGCTCCACGTCCATTCGCAGCTTATAACCGCCATTGACGAACTGCGGGTCATCCGTTGTCGCGCGACACGCGGGATAGGAGCCGTCCGAAGTGAGCCACCCGTCGGGGTTGCGCGTTGTTTCTACGCCATGGTCAGTGAGTATCTGCTGGAGCGTTGCTGTTACGTCAGGCATACGGTCTTTCCGGCATCACTTGGTGATCTCGTAACGATGTAAAATGAAAATACTTCGAGCGTAGATGGCAGTCCAACTCAAGACTGGAACAGAGAGGTCTCAAATCTATTAAGCGAATTGCATTCGGGACCAACCGTTTTTTCTACCACGAAATTCTCGAAAACATACGAAAACAAAAAGTGAGTAGCCCCGAATGACATACGTGACGATTCGAGGGGCACTCTATTTAATTCTCCGAAACTGCACCGACGACTTCTTTGTTACCTGTATTTGGCAGTAAGCGTTGTGCTTCCTGCAGGACGAATTTGGGATCCATGAACGGTTCGTAGCTGATGTCCTGCCAGACCACGTTGCCTTTACCATCGATGATGAAGGTTCCATGCAGAGGCTGTTTTTCAAAATCGTCGTAGACGTGGAATGACTTGAACACGTCCAGTTTGTCATTGGAAAACAGCGGGATGGGCAGGTCCCCTTTGTCGTAATTTTTGATCGATGTTTTCAAACCTTCCTGATTGTCCGTGCTGATGGCCATCAAAGGGAAGCCGGCCTGCTCGAATTCCTGAACCATGGGAGCGAACGCCTGCAGTTGCTCGGCACAATGCAGACAGCTGAAACCCAGGTAGAAAATCAGCACGTGTGGCTTGCCGCGAAATTCGTCGGAGCGGCGCACTTTGCCGGTGGCGTCTTTCAGTTCCCAGGTGGGAGCCGGGGAGGGTTTCCAGCGGAAAGGACCCAGTGAATTCAGATCGGGACGGTCACCTACATCGGTGGCGACTGTCTTTTCAATCCGCCAGTCCGGTTTGAATTTCAGTTCCGCAGCGATCGGCGCCAGTCTGGTGAAGAGGGGCATGTCGAGGTCGATGGAGGCGGAGATCTTCTGCAGCTTTTCGAATTCTTTTTTCGCTGCGTCTTTGTCACCAGCTTCCCAGAGCAGTTCCACGAGTGTCGCCTGAGGGTGAACTTCATTTTTATGAGAGCCGATCAGCTTGCGTAACGCTTTCTCTGCTTTTTTCCGGTCGCCTGATTTCCATTGCAGGGCGAGCAGATAAACTTCATCCGCGCCCCCCGCTTTCTTCAGCAGTTCATAACCCGCTTTCAGATCACCCTGCGCGATCGCCTGGTGGGCTTCTAATGCTTTGATGTTCTGTTCCAGTTTGCGGACACGTGAGATGTACGGTTTCGCTGCTGTGTTTTTTGCATTATCAATGATCGAGGCACGACTTTCGTCAGGTCTCAGTGCGACCAGTGGTTCTGCGGTCAGGCTGGATTTTGCTTTGGTTACCGCTTTTTCAACTGACTGTTTACGTTCTGTAGTGACATCATCCAGTCGTTTTTTCAACTGGGCCAGCTGGGCATCACCCTGCTTGATGTTTTTTGTCTGGTAACAGGCGAGCCCCAGATACCGCAGGCGATTAATCTGTTCTTCTTCCTCGTCGGTCGGTTCTAAATAGGGGGTCTGACTCAAGGCGATCAGTTCGTCCCACAGTTCGTACGTCCGCAGCACCTGCAGCAGTCGCATCCGACCGTATTTCGCGCTACCCCGTTTTTTGAAGTTATTGTACTTGGGATGCTGAGGCAGCTCGGTCATGTTTTTGGCGAGTGCGAGGGCATCGTGGACGCGGCCGATGAAGATCAGGTTGCGGATCAGCCATTCGTTGTTGTGTGCATAATTGTGGATCTGGTCAGGCATGACAGCGTCGCGCATCATGTGTGCGTGATCGACGCGGGCCGAGGCTTCCTGCTGCCAGACGGCATCTTCATAGCGGTTCAATCGCGAATAAATATGGCCGGGCATATGCCACATGTGGGCGATGCCGGGCGAAGTCTGACCGCAGCTTGCCGCGGACGTCAGTGCCTGTTCCGGTTTGCGGTGATCCCACAGATGAATGCGGTAATGGTGGGCCGGGTGCATCGGGTTCTTCGCGAAGATGTCCTGCAGCAGTGCTTCGGCAGCGATATAGCTTGTGCTGGCAGAGCGTGTGTTATACAGGTGGACCGCCAGAAAGGCTTTGGCTTCCAGGTCATCCGGATATTCGATAATCAGATCTTCCAGCGCTTTGGTGTAAGCTTCATCCCGTTCTTTCGATTTTTTCTTATCGGCGTTGATATAGGCTGCCAGCGCTTTGATGTACTGCTTCTCGCGGGGGCTGGCTTTGTCGAGCCGTTTGTTAGCCTCTTCGATGAAGCCTTTGGCCCGTTTTTCATTTTTCAGATTGCACATTGCCGCACCCCAGAAGGCCATCGCACAGTCGGGGTCCAGGTTCGCGGCGTGCCTGAAGGATCGTTCGGCTTCCAGATACCAGAAACCGTGCAGCTGTCCCAGAGCCTGGTCGAGAAATTTCTGGGCGGCAGGATTCTTCACCGTGACATCAAAGTGCACATTACCAGTCCCCCCCATCAGGTAGGCCTGGCGGCGGGGACCTTCGTTAAAAACTTCCCCATGATAAGAGTGACCAGCCAGGATATCCTCGGCCGGTTTGTCGGCACTGTGTGCCTTTGTAAGCGGCAGACAGACCAGGCAGGCAGTCACAAACAGAAGAGCAGGGCTTCTACGGATAGTCTTGGTGAGGAAGTTGTTCATGTGAGTCAACTTTTATGAGAGTGAGGATTGTGAATCATCTTCTGGAGAATAATTCAATGTAGAACATGCCATTTTACCGGTGAGACTAGGCGAATGTCGATGGTTTCGAGTATTTTCAGGCCGTAATTTCAAAAACCCCGATCGACTGTTTTCGATCGCAAAATTGATTTTGATTGCCTCTGAAATTTGTACAGTGTAGGATATCACGGTTATGGCCCGCGTTGTATTTACTGCCAATCTGGAACGTCATCTCAGTTGTCCGGAAGAAACTGTTGCCGGCACAACGGTACGGGAAGCATTGGACGCCGTATTTGAAACTCAGCAGCGGCTCCGCGGTTACATTCTCGATGATCAGAGTCGCCTGCGTCAGCATATGGTAATCTTTGTGGATGGTCAGACGATTGTGGACCGGGTCAATTTAAGTGATTCCATCTCACCCGACAGTGAGATTTATGTGATGCAGGCACTTTCAGGCGGTTAACTGTTTTTCCCTTCGTTCAATTTCTGTCATCACCATTTCTAAAGGCATTCGCGATGAGTTCTCAGGTTCAGATTGGTACCCGTAAAGGTCTGTTTCAACTCGAACGCAATCCCGCTGGCTGGAAAATCAAACGCCACGATTTTCCGGGGGAAAATGTTTCGATGCTTCTGCATGACACGCGGGATAACACTACCTATGTGGCATTGAATCACGGTCATTTCGGCGTCAAACTACACCGTAGTACGGATGCGGGTGAGAACTGGGAAGAATGTGCGGTGCCCGTTTACCCGGAAGGGGCCAAAAAAGCGGGTGATCCTTTTACAGAAAATGCCGAACCCAAGCCGGCGAGTCTGAGCGAAATCTGGTCACTCGAACCGGGGGGCGTCGATCAGCCCTATCGTCTCTGGTGTGGAACGATTCCCGGCGGACTGTTTCGTTCGGATGATCGCGGCTCCAGCTGGCAGCTGGTGGATTCGTTATGGGATCTGCCCGAACGGATGAAATGGTTTGGCGGCGGCAAGGATGATCCGGGCATTCATTCCATCTGCGTGCATCCTCAGAACAGTCAGAATGTTGCGATCGCGATTTCCTGTGGTGGAGTGTGGATTACCGAAGATGACGGTGCCAGCTGGACCTGCAAGGCAGACGGGTTGCGGGCGGAATATATGCCTCCAGACCTCGCGCATGATCCCAATATTCAGGATGCACATCGCATGGTGCAGTCCCCTACGCAGCCGGACCATTTCTGGATTCAGCATCATAACGGCGTGTTTAAAACGACCGACGGCGCGGAGTCCTGGCAGGAAGTGACCGGGATTCAGCCTTCCGTGTTCGGCTTTGCGGTTGCCGTCCATCCGCAGCGACCGGAAACGGCCTGGTTTGCACCCGGCGTGAAAGACGAGTGCCGCATCCCCGTCGACGGGAAATTTGTAATCGCCCGCACGACCGATGGCGGCGTTACTTCCGAAGTCCTCTCGAACGGATTACCGGGCGAGCACAGCTACGACATTGTCTATCGACATGCATTGGACATTGATGAAACCGGCGACTGTCTGGCCGTCGGTTCGACCACTGGCAACTTCTGGATCACCGAAGACGGAGGCGACCACTGGCAGACGATCTCCACCAGCCTGCCTCCCATTCATTGTGTCCGGTTTGTGAAGAGTTAGCGGAAGTCGCTCTTCGCAAAATCAGTCTGGCTAATCCCGTTTCTTCAGTTCCTGTTCGATGACGCGGGCGGATTCTTTCCCTTGCGCTGTCGCACCTTCCGCATTGAAATGTACGTTGCCCGGTTTGGTCCACCATTCTTTGTGATGTGGTTTGGTGAATGCATACAGGTCGTTGACGCCGATCTCCGGGTACTCTTTCAGGACTTTCAGAGCGACCTCGTTGTACTTTGCAGCATCACCGGCGATGCGGCCTGCTTCTCCTTCGGGGACCGGGGTGGTGGTTACAAAAATCAGTTTTGCTTTGGGAGCCAGCTCTTTCAGATAGGCGATAATGGCGCGCAGGTTCTTTTCGTAGTCTGCTGTGGAAGTCACCTGCTTGCCTTTGACGCGATCCAGTTTTTTGCCGTTCATGTATTTCAGATCGTGCAGGCCGACGTTGAAGTGAATCACATCCCAGTCGAAGTCCCAGTGGCCGGCAAGTTTGGGATTGCGCATCGTGTCGTGCATGGTTTTCATTTTGGTGATGACCGAGGATGAATCTCCTCCATTGCAGTACAGACGATAGACGTTGGCTTTGCCTTTGAGGGCTTCGCGAGTGGCATCGGTATAAGCGATGGAAATTGAATCGCCGTAGAGAAAGACATTGGGCAGTTTGGGGTCGTTCTCTACAAACTGAAAAGTGGGGCGACTGTTGAACCGGGGGGAACGAACCAGCTTTTTCCAGGCATCAGACGCCTGTTCCTCGGCAACAACTGCAGATGAGAATACAAGCAGGCAGACGGAGAACAGGACAGGCACTTTGATCGATTTCATGATGCGTCTTCTTTTATCAATAGATTATCGGCAGGAACAGTGAGAATGTCAGGCGGTGACCTCTGTTCTATTCTGATGAGATCACGATCAGAACAGCAAGTTTGATTACTGCGGAATTCTTAAAAAAACCGGCATCTCAGGAATACCGTAAATCGCCGCTTTTTTTGTTGGGACTCGTCATCTGAATCAATAGAATGGGAACCGGAAACACATTGAAGTCCGTTATTCAAAGGAGTGCTCGCATGAGAATTTTCTGCCTCTGCTGTTTATTGTTTGTGTTCGGCTGTGAAAAACCAAAGCCGGAAGTCGCAGCATCTGTCTTGAAACAGGGGGATTCAACATCAGTTCTCGGTGAAGGCGAAAAGGCACTCCCACAGGCGGGGATGGGCATCATGACTGGAGAGGTCACTTCTGATACGGCTCTGGTACAGGTGCGCCTGACCAGGACGGATCAGCTGGTCGATCGCGATGTACCAGGGATGCCGGGAGTCGTCATCTTTACGCTCAGCCCTTACGCGAACGAAAAGACGGCATCGAAACACGTTGATACCCAGGTCGTCAAGGCTGTAGCCGAGCATGACTTTATCGCCCGGGCTGCTTTCAACGGGCTCATGGCTGATACCGAATATGAGTGTAAAACCCGGATCGGCGAGACAGAAGAGCAACTGCACGATGGTCCGACGGCCCGATTCAAAACGCTGCCCGGAGCCAGTAAAACGACGCCCGTCGATTTTGTGGTGGTGACCGGAATGAATTACGCCAAGTTTCACGGTGATGATCGAATCGATAAAAAACAGCATCTTGAAGAAAACAACACAAAGCTTCCACAGCCTTATTCCGGTCCGGATAAGCATCTGGGCTATCCGGCTCTGGAGACGATACTCAAACTGGAACCAGACTTCTTTGTCGGCACTGGTGATAACGTATATTACGACACACCCGACAAACCCCGCGCGGAAACGATCCCAGAAATGCGACGGAAATGGCATGAACAGTTTGTGCAGCCCCGCTATCGCGATCTGTTTGCAGCCGTGCCCACCTACTGGGAAATTGACGATCACGATTACCGGATTGATGACGGCGATAACACAGGCGATCATCATCCCACCCCGGCAGAAGGTCGTGCGATGATGCTGGAACAGTTGCCCGTGGCACCCATGCTGGATACTGAAGCGAAGACGTATCGTACGCATCGGCTGAATAAAGACCTGCAGATCTGGCTGCCGGAAAATCGGATGTATCGCAGTCCGAATGCCATGAAAGACGGGCCCGGGAAATCGATCTGGGGAGCAGAGCAGAAAGCGTGGCTGAAGAAAACGCTCAAGGAAAGTAATGCGACGTTCAAGGTGCTCGTTTCGCCGACCCCGATGATCGGCCCCGACGATCTGCGCAAGACCGACAATCACTGTGACATCGGCGGATTCCGCCATGAACGGGACGAGTTCTTCAACTGGCTTAAAGAGAACGGGCTGGATCAGCAGAACTTTTTCATTGTCTGTGGTGATCGTCACTGGCAGTATCATGCCATCGATCCGAGCGGCTTCGAAGAATTTTCGAGCGGCGCACTTGTTGATGCGAATTCGCGTCTGGGCCGCAAAGCGGGGGACCCGAAATCGACAGACCCCAAGGGGCTGATCAAACAGCCTTATCTGCAGGACCCGCGTTCCGGCGGCTTTCTGCTGGTGAGAATCACACCGAAGAAAGATAAGGACCCCGCGACCCTCTCGTTTCTGTTCCACGATGAAAAAGGAAAGCTGCTCTACCAGCACGACATCCCTGCGGGTGGAGGGAAGTCGGCTGATTAATGAGAGCGGCTATTCTTTAAAATCGGTATCGGCTGTTTTCAGATCAAGGGGTTCAATCCAGATGTTTCGATACCGGACATCGTGCCCTTCGCACTGCAGTTTAATCCCTCCTGGAGTGTCGGTAATGCCGAAGCCGTTATCATTGCCTCCATCCAGGCCGGAGTTCGCGCCACCCCAGACTTTGTTGATAGTGACGTTTTCGTGGACTTTTTTCCCGTTGAAGTACATTGAAACTAATGGCTTCTCGACAAGTTTGCCGTCTTTAAAGCGGGCTGCGCGAAATGTGATGTCGTAGGCGTTCCATTTTCCTGTGCCATTATAAGCATGGTAGGGTGATTCGGTTTCGTTGATGACGGCTCCCATCCCATGCTTGGTTTTGTCGCCATCGAGCACCTGGATTTCGTAACGGTTCTGTAGATAGACGCCGCTATTACCCCCCGGTTTGGAAACCAGAAATTCCACATGCAGACGGAAGTCGCGGAATTTCTTTTTTGTCACGATGTCGGCGGTTCCGTATTTACCACCTGCTGCAGCCGGGTCATCTGACATGACGACCGTTCCTGCCTCGATGGGATCGTCCACTACTTTCCATTTGATCGGCAGGGAGGAACTGAAGCGGGGGCCTTCCCAGTAAGTCCATTTCTGATCCAGCATTTCCCGGCTGCCGTCCAGCAGGATTTCAGCATCCGTGGGAGCTTTGGCACCAAGACCCACTTCTGCCCGTACACTCGGACAGGAAGGCAGGAAGAAGAATAAAGAACACAGAGCCGTAAGGTATCCGGGATAGCGCATGGTGATTCCTCGTCTAACAGGGGTAGGTCAAAACTGTATTATGAGGTTATCTTAAGGGGAGTACAATTATTGAAGCAAATTTCCAGATGTCAGATGAGCAGGATTAATTTAAGTGGCATGTGCTCTATTACTGTGCAACCCGGGATGCAGGTGCCTGCAGCGTGTCAGGCACCTGCATCGAATTTTTTAAAAAAACGATGCGTCGAACGCAAATATCGGTGAAAGATGATGCGAAATGAGTATCAACGCTAAGTCGAAATAATTCGCCTCTTTTTGGCTGGTGAAAAAAAGGGCACAGGGAAAAATTGAATTTCAAAACGGAGTTCGTCCCCCATTTTTCCCTGTTTTTCAGAATCAAGGGAGCGTTCCACCATGTGGAATTGGCATGATATTCGCTTAGTTGATATGTCAGCTAATTGATTTGGCAGCAGGGGCTGCATAATCGACAGCACTGGTTTAATTATCGATTGTAAAAGCTTGAGAGTCGACGTTATTTGAGATGAATCTGGTTCCTTCCAGATTACCTGCCCTCATTCATAACTTCTTCCCTCTGAAGAAACGAGCTCTCTGATTCTCCATTTTATTCTTGAAGGACAAAGTCCATGTTAAGCAGGCACAAATTACGTATACGTGGTTTCACGTTGATTGAATTACTGGTCGTGATTGCGATTATTGCGATCCTGATCGCGTTGTTACTTCCGGCGGTGCAGCAGGCACGCGAAGCAGCACGCCGCAGTACCTGTAAAAATCAACTGAAACAGATTGGCCTGGCGCTGCATAACTATCACGATAATTATCTGCGGTTTCCCATCGGAGAACAGGCAGGTTACATCCGTCCGAACTGGCGTGCACCGATTCTGCCGTTCCTGGATCAGGCACCTGCTTACAACCAGATGAACTTTAATATCAGCACGACTGTGGGTGGTTTTATGTCAGAGAACAGCGGTGGTTCCTATGGTTATGGGACCGGTGCCGGGACCAACGAAGTCTTAAAAACATTACGGGTTCCCGTGTATAACTGTCCGTCCAGTCCATTTTCCAATACTTCCAACGACAATGGTATGAATAACTACAACCAGGGTCAGACGATGGACTACGTCGGGATTGCCGGAGCCACTCCCGCGCCGGGCAGCAGTTCCGGTTCCTGCTCGGTTACCGGAGCAGGTTATGGGAACGGCACCTATTGTAACAACGGACTGCTGGCTCCCAATGACAGTTTCCGAATCCGTGACGTCAAGGACGGAACTTCCAATACGATGATCGTGGCAGAGCAGTCAGGCCAGGTGAACGGGAAAGACTGTCGTTCCAATTACTATGGCGGCTGGAGCGGAATTGGAACGGCTTCCAAAATGCCGTCTCTGGGTTCCGGTTCGAACTGGGGTTCAGGAACAACCACGGTGATGTACTCCATTAACAGCTTCTGGACCTCCGGCGCACCGACGGAAGCCAGTGCACCCTATGGTGCCAATACTGTTCTGAACTCATTCCATACCGGCGGAACGCATGTGCTGCTGACCGATGGGGCCGTCCGCTTTGTCTCTGAAAATATTGACTTCAGCACCCTGGCTAATCTGGCATCGAAAAATGACGGTAATGTACTGGGCGAGTTTTAATCTGAAATCAGCATTGCTGAATTGAAGAAAAAAAGCACAGACTCTGCTCATCAGACCAGCGGGGTCTGTGCTCTGTTTTTGTATTCTGAATCTGTTCTCTACTGGAATTACTCTGAAATGGTTACGCAAACAAGAATCAAGCGATCTCTATTGTTCTTACTTCTCTGCAGTGGCAGTGTGTCTCTGGCTGGTTGCGGAGGAGGCAGTGAAGAACAAAAGCAACGCGCCGACATTACCGTCACGGTGACTCATGCTGGTGCACCTGTTACCGAAGCAGAGCTCCGGTTGATGATGGATGGTCAAGGCGAAGGTGCGATGGGCGCACTGAACGAAGCAGGGCAGACGGAACTCTCTGATGTCGTGCTCGGCAGTTATACCGTGACGGTGACCCCGCCGGAGGGGACTCCCGATAATCCGGCTCCCAAAAAAGACTACCCCAATATCCCGCAGAAATACCGCAGTATGAAAGATACGCCACTCAAAGCAGATGTCAAAGCAGGTTCGAACGAATTAACGTTCGACCTCAAAGACTAAAGCTGCTTTTTAGCTTGGTAAACTCCTGACGCTGACTATCAGGGTGATACTTTCGAAATCCCGGACACAGGTCAGTGGTGAAATCCACTCCCTTTTGTCTGGGGAGTGTGCTGGGGGTGAGAGGCGAAATAGTCAATCGCGTGCTGCAGATCACCCAACAGCATCTCTGCCATATCGCGCGTGAAACCTTCTTTGCAGACACAGCGTAATACGGCAAGATCGTCACGGTTTTTGGGGAAAGTATAAGCGGGAACCAGCCAGCCACGTTCACGTACTTTATTGGAAATATCGAACACGCTGAAATTCGCAGTCTCATTCGTGGTAAACGCGAACACGGGAATGTCACTCCCGTCCGAGATCAGATCGAAGGGACCCAGCTTCGCAATACCTGCGGACAAATGCAGGGCGACATCCTGTGATGTCTGGTGAATTTCACGATAGCCCTCGTGACCCAGCCGCAGGAAATTATAGTATTGCGCGACAACCTGGTTTCCGGGGCGGGAAAAATTCAATGCAAAGTTAGGCAGGTCTCCCCCCAGATAATTACAGTGAAAAATCAGTTCTTCCGGCAGTTCCGCTTTCTCACGCCAGATGATCCAGCCGACACCGGGATAGACCAGTCCGAATTTATGCCCGGAGGTATTGATCGATTTCACCAGCGGCAAACGGAAATCCCATTCCAGATCCGGTTGCAGAAACGGTGCGACAAATCCGCCCGAAGCAGCGTCCACATGAATCGGGACTTCCCAGCCGGTTTCAGAATTGAGCTTGAGCAGCGCGTCGTTGACTTCTTTGACATTTTCATAACGACCATCAAACGTACTCCCCATGATCACGACGACGCCAATCGTATTTTCGTCAACGAGTTTTAATGCTTCTTCCGCGGTCAGGCAGTAGCGGTCTCCTTCCATTGGTACAAAACGTGGTTCGATTTCCCAGTAACGACAGAATTTTTCCCAGCAGACCTGCACGTTGATGCCCATCACCATGTTCGGTTTATCCGCGGGCTTCCCAGCAGCTTCTCTGCGTTTCCGCCAGTTCCATTTGAGGGCCATCCCGCCCAGCATCGCTGCTTCGCTGGAACCAATGGTCGAACAACCCACGGCGTTTTCTTCTGCGGGTGAATTCCAGAGCTTCGAAAGCATGTTGGTGCAGCGCAGTTCAATCTCAGCAGTCTGCGGGTATTCATCCTTGTCGATCATGTTCTTATCGAACGTTTCTGACATCAGCTGCCGGGCTTCATCTTCCATCCACGTGGTGACGAAGGTTGCCAGGTTCAATCGCGAGTTGCCATCCAGAATCAGTTCATCACGGATCAGGTTATAAGCCACCTTGGGAGGCAGACCTTCGCCCGGCATTTCGTATTTGGGAACAGGTTCCTGAATGAAGCGTCCCCCATAGGCGGGGGTGATAAAGGATTCGGGGTCAGATGGATGCAGATTTTTCTGGCCGTGCAGCATGAACAGTGCCCTCCTGGTTGATCAGTACGGATTCAAAAGCGTGTACTGCTATCCTACTGTCTGGCGCTGAGATTTGAATGAAGATCAGAAGCAGGATCTGTTTTTCTGCAAACTTTATGTATTGCAGCCTACAGCACACTGGCCGATGATGTCCAGCTTGTCATCGTTCAGATAGCAGTAACGGTTGATCCAGACACCATCGGGACTGATGTCAGTCGCGACCTGCATCCGCGCCCGAAAATCTTCGGTGGGACCATAACCGTGCGCGAGAGCATAGATGGGCATGGGGCGTGCGAGTTTTCTGGCTGCCAGAATTTTTCGTTCCTGTGCCAGCGGCCCTGCGATGTGGGGTTGATCGGGGCCCGGATAATAGACTTCTGACAGGCGTGTGGGATGAGCCCAGTCTGTGATATCCAGAAATTTGAACAAAGCACGTACCAGTAGCGATTCTGACAAACCGGGATTGGCTGCCAGAATCTGATCGCCGTAGGAACGCAGCATCATCGACCAGTGCATCCCATACAGTTTCACACTCACCGAGTTACAGTACTTTGCAGCCAGGGAATAATTCATACCTGACAGAATCGACCAGGGGGGAGGAAACGCGCTGGGTGCCAGTTCGACCCCCGGTTTACCACATTCATCCATAGTTTTTCGGAAGCCCGCCAGCAGCTCTTTGGAAAGCTGGGCTTTCAAGAGCAGCATCGCAGAAGCACCGGGAAAGTGATCGTTCAACCAGACCGGAAAATTAGCGGCCTGATTTTCTTCCGAGAGCCAGTTTTCCAGATCGTAATCTGTCAGTCCCCCATTGAGTTTCTGGTACAGTCCCTGTGAATCTAATCGCATCTGTTCAAAATCGTATCCCAGCCGTTCTGCTGCCTGACGGGCATGGTCACTGAAATCGAAAAACGCGGAATCCAGGAAATAAGGGGGATACTCGGGCCAGTCAAAACGCAGACCGTCGATATCAGGATATTGATTGAGCAAGTCGCGAATCAGCGCATGCTGGTATTCGATAATATGCGGGCTGGCCAGACTGCCGTTATTGGCGACGCGTCTGCGGGGCAGTGATCCATCGGGCAGGCGGGGGATATCTTCTTCGACCGGTCCGCCAAACTGCACGCGATAGCCGGGGGGAATCGCAGCCTGAACCTGGAAGTAAACTTCAAGTCCTCGTTCATGCGCGGCTTCAATGAACTCTGCGACGACATGACCCGCGCTGTGAGTCAATTCATCCGCTTGCGCTGGTTGATAGCGCAGACCAGAGTACAGAGATTGATCGGGCACAAAACTGGGCGATGTTTTGACCCACAGTTCCCGTTTGCCTTCCCACAGCGGTCGATCCAGCAGGCGGACCTGACCGGCACCAGCGTCGGCGGGGGGTTCGCGTACGCCTGTCTGTTCGTCAGCCAGTTGCATCACATAAGGTGAAGTGGAAACGGCCGTGACGCCTGCGCGCTTCATAAGATTGTCGAGAACTGTCTCGACTCCCTCGTACTGCAGGTATTCCGGTAAGACCGTCACGCCGATCTGTCTCTGCTGGCTCATGGTTTCCTCACGTTGAAGCAGAAAAAAACTCTGTAATGGATATCTTATAGGCCTGTGAGAACGTTTCTCCAGCCCGGCAGAGAGATTTTTTTCGACTTTACAGGACCCCGGGCAATTTGTCGCAGCATGCAGCATGGATAATGTGGCAACGAGACCTATTACTGCAGCGTCTCCAGGGGCATTGGGACTGAGAGTTATAAATAGAGTGACGCTATGGTGAAATGTGCTGCGCTCTCGACTTTCTGATGACTGTGGAATCAGCGCTGCAAATAATATGCTTGTATGTATCCTGATATAATCAGACTATTTCTCGCGAGGTGAATTCAGGTGCCGTGAATCTTTGCGACGAAAAAAAACGGGCTCCGTCAATCGATGATTGAGGAGCCCGGTAATCGATATCAGACGACAGTCTTTTGATTACTCTGTGATAATGTCGTTCACAGTACCGCCACTGGGAATCATCGGCAGCACATGTTCCTGGTAGGTGCAGATCACATCCAGCAGGTAAGGTTGATCCGATGCCAGCATTTCTGCCAGGGCAGCCGGGTATTCTGCTTTGGAACGTACCTGTTTTGCCTGCAGACCGAATCCTTTGGCGATGGAGACAAAGTCCGGGTAGGTGGCTTCGCCATGCTCGCCGGATCCCTTTCCTTCCCATTCCGGATGATGGACGGGACCCAGATAAGTGTGGGCACGTCGGCCTTCCATGAAGCGGTCTTCCCACTGCACCACCATACCCAGGTGCTGGTTGTTCAACAGCAGGATCTTGACTGGCAGGTTCTCAGTATGCAGTGTGGCCAGTTCCTGAATATTCATCAGCATCGAACCATCGCCGTCGATGTCGACCACCAGGCTGTTGGGGAACTGTGCCTGGACACCCATCGCAGCGGGCAGGCCGAAGCCCATCGTTCCCAGTCCGGAACTACTGAGCCAGTGGCGTGGTTTATTGAACTTGTAGAACTGAGCCGCCCACATCTGATGCTGGCCAACGCCTACGGTGATGTAGGGATCTTTATCTTTCGTCTGCTGCCAGAGTTCGTGGATCGCGTACTGTTGCGACATGATGTCGCCCAGTTCAGGATATTTCAGCGGATATTTCTCTTTCCACTCTTTGCACTGTGCCAGCCAGTTATCAATTTGTGGGAGATCGTCATCGGTGATTGTTTCGTTCAATGCGACCAGGACCTGTTTGAGGTCGGCATTGATGGGGATATGGGCTTCCTTGTTTTTCTGTAACTCGGAAGGATCGATATCCACGTGCACGATCTTGCCGTGTTTGGCAAATTCTTCGAGCTTGCCGGTCACGCGGTCATCAAAGCGAACGCCAAATGCCAGTAGCAGGTCAGCTTCGTTCACAGCGTAGTTGGCATAAACGGTTCCATGCATACCCAGCATGTCCAGGCTCTGTGGATCATCGCCGGGGAAGACGCCCAGGCCCATGACTGTAGTGGTTACGGGAATATTGGTGCGGCGGGCGAACTTCACCAGTTCTTCGGAAGCATCCGAAATGATGGCACCGCCACCGACGTAGAGAATTGGTTTCTTCGAGCGTTTGATGGCTGCCAGAATCTGCTTGATCTGCTCGGGAGCCGCTTTACGCATTTCAGGACGATAGCCGGGCAGATAAGTATCCGGATTGTAATCGGGTTCTTCATCCAGTGTCGCCAGCTGACAGTCTTTCGGGAAGTCAATCAGCACAGGACCGGGACGCCCGGTGTTTGCAATGAAGAATGCTTCTTTCACGATCCGGGCGACGTCTTTGACATCAGTTACCATGTAATGATGTTTGGTGATCGCACGGGAAATTTCCACCATGGGAGTTTCCTGGAATGCGTCACTACCAATGACAGCTTGAGGCACCTGACCGGTGATGGCCACCATGGGAATCGAATCCAGCTTGGCATCCGCCAGTGCGGTGACCAGGTTGGTGGCACCGGGGCCACTGGTTGCCATGCAGACGCCCACGTCGCCGGTTGTCCGGGCAATCCCCTGAGCAGCAAAGCCGCCCCCCTGTTCGTGGCGGGGCAGTAGTGTGCGGATATCGTCTTTGTATTTCATCAAAGCCTGGTGCAGCGGCATACTGCAACCACCCGGATAAGCAAAGATGGTTTTCACGCCCTGCCGCACCAATGCCTGAACCAGAATCTCAGCGCCATTGATTGTCTTCGTTTGCGTGTTTTTTTCGTTGGCAGTGGCCACGGTCTTCACCCTTCTGTTTCGATAATCTCTAATGGTCTCAATTATTAATGACGGGACCGACCAGAATCCACTCTCACCGGTTCGAAACCGGCTTCCGGCTGATCGATATCTTGCTGTTACCACAACAGACAAATACGTAGACGCACCGCGTACGCCAAATGTTCGTTCTGGTATTCAATCACTTGATTGGCGGTCAATTCTATCTTCTCTCAGGGACAATAACGAGTCATTTCCTGCTCAGAATCCAAGATTCGTCCAGAGACAGCCCCGTTAATCACTCCCTGCCAACGGGTTACAAAGACTGTTTCGATTGTGCAGGTTAACACGTTCAGTCCAGCCATCACGTCGTGAATCGCCAGATTGAGAGCCCGGTAGATAAATGTAAGAACGTTTAAGTGTATTGATATTAGTAGCTTAAGGGGAGTTGCTTCAACACATTTGACAGGAAAACGCTGATTGCGCAGGAAAGGTTTGTGAGCGGGAAATCATTTGATATGATATATAAACGAATTTTGAAATGAAATGGTCTGCTGGCACAGCCGACCTGTATATAGAAGAGATCAACAAAACGAGACTGCTTGAATCCCACCAGAAATTCCTTCCCGATACCAGCGAGCTGAGGTGCTGAACATGAATGATCCGGCAAATCTGATGCAGGCGACACTTTCACGGCGCTCCTTTCTCCAGTCTGGTTTTCTGACACTGGGAGGTCTGGGCCTGGCGGATCTATTGCGGCTCAGAGCCGAAGCGGCTGCGACATCAGGATCGACTCCCGATACCTCGGTGATTCTGATCTGGCTGCAGGGTGGTCCCAGTCATATGGAAACGTATGACATGAAGCCGAACGCGCCTATCGAATACCGCGGGGAGTTCAACCCGATTCATACTAATGTGCCGGGCATGGATATCTGCGAACATCTGCCTCTGCATGCGAAGGTCGCCGATAAGTTTACGATTATCCGTTCGATCTCACACGGCTTTGCCAATCATGCCGGCGGAGCAGGGCGGTTTCTTTCCGGCCGCGATCCGCTGCGTCCGCTCGATCCGATCTCACAGTTTCCGACCATTGGACCGATCGTCTCCAAAATTCGCGACCATGTAAACAATGGTCTGCCGAACTACATCGGTAACCAGCCCCGCGTGTATGGGGGCGGCAGCGCCTACCTGGGTGAATCCGCTTTGCCGTTCGTAGTCGGCGCCGATCCGAACCTGGATAACTTCCAGGTACCCAACATCACGATGGGCGATAAACTGAAGGAACGCCTCGACGATCGCATGACACTGTTAACCTCTTTCGACCAGATGCGACGTGACATCGATCAGAACGGCTCACTGGAATCGATCGACAAGTTCAACAGTAAAGCGTTGAACATGCTCACCAGCGACAAGGCCCGTAACGCCTTTGACATATCACAGGAGAGCGACGCAACCCGCGAAAAATACGGACGCCACAAATGGGGACAGCGTGCCCTGCTGGCCCGCCGCCTGGTCGAAGCGGGTAGCAGTTTCGTCACGATGCAGATGCAGAATCCGGGTGTCAAAGGATGTGCCGGTAACTGGGACATCCACGCAGTGAATGGGCACCTCTATGATGACCTGCGGGGACGCCTGCCTGTCTTCGACCGTGCCGTGTCTGCGCTGATTGAAGATATCTACGAGCGTGGTCTGGATAAAAAAGTAATGGTCATTGTCACCGGCGAATTCGGTCGCACCCCCCGCATCAATCCACAGAAGGGGACCCGTTCCAAAGTCATGCAGCCCGGCCGCGATCACTGGCCCGGCGCGATGTCGGTCCTGGTCTCCGGAGGCGGTATGCAGATGGGGCAGGTCATCGGCTCCACCACGGCCAACGGCGCTTATGCGAAAGACAACAAACTCGACCCCAACGATCTGCTTTCCACCGTCTATCGTTTCCTGGGTATCGATCAGACCCACGAATTTCTGGATTACAGCGGCCGCCCCATGCCGATCCTCCCCAGTGGAAAACCGATTGTAGAGCTGGGCTGATACTGCCTGCAGATGGTAATAGACTCAACCAGGGGTGGTCTCGGCTGCAATCCGTGATTGCCAGAGGCAACAGGAGGTGGCAGAGTAATTGTTGTCTGGTGAGAAATCGCACCTCATACAATCAAGCATCGAAGTCGCTGACCACAATCGAATGCTCAGCCAGCAACCTCCTGCTCGCTGCGCTCGACCCGAATTGCATTTGGGCCCACCCATTTCAGAAGAGTTTCCTATAGTTGATTGCGATTTCTCAATCACTGTTGGCGAGCCAACAGTGCCACACAACCGCCTGAATAAGTCTTTGGGCTTATCTGCGCTTTTTCTGAGTGCCATTCCGCTCAAAGAAATCAGTTTTATGAGTTCGCCGTAAGCCACATGATCTCTCTCATCCTTCGGTGGTCTGTGAGCAGAAGACCAGAAGGTTGCCGAACGGATCAAAGAGATTCAGATCCGTATTCCTCCCCTGATAGCGGGGATCAACGGCAATCGGTTTCGGGTAATTCGCGTTTTTCGCAATCAGGTAGTCACAAAAGTTTTGCAATCCCAGGATGGGAATATTCACTTCGGCAGCGGGAGTCTCCTCCGTGGCGTGTCCATTGAGATGCAGGAACGCCTCGCCCAGATGGATCTGCATATACAATGGTGCCGTCGGAGAAAACCGTGACTCCCAGTCGACCTCAAAGCCCAGATAATCCAGATAGAAGTCCTTCGCTTTCGCTTCATCAAACATCCGCAACACCGGGTTCGAAGATCGGATCTCGAATCCATGCTTTGATTCACTCATCAAGATTGTCCTCAATCTTTCCCAGCCGGCTTCCGTGGAAACTGTGCTTCGAGCAGCTGTACCGCTTTCTCAAACTCGGCCTGGTCCGTCGGATGTTCGATGATGTTTGTATTCTCTTCCGGATCGCGACTGTGATCGTAAAGTTCTTTCGCGATGATCTTTCCCGTTTCGAACTCTCGCCATTCTGTGTAACGATAACGGGGAGTGCGAACCGATACGCCCATGTTCTCGGGTTGCTTATTGTAATACGCGGGCCGTGGATGCTGCGTGTAGGCGGCTGGTTTGACTGACTGCGTCGGGTCTTTCAATACCGGGACCAGGCTCGTGCCTTCCAGTGTGCCGGGGGAGGGGAGACCACATAATTCGACTAGCGTGGGGTACATGTCGAGCAGTTCTACCAGCGCGTCCGATGTCTCTCCCGCCGTCTTCATGTGTGGCACCGAAATCATCAGCGGCACGTGTGCATCGTTTTCGAAATTCGACGTTTTACACCACAGACTGTGTTCGCCCAGGTGAAAGCCGTGGTCTGACCAGAACACAATAATCGTGTTGTCGCTCAGTCCTGAACGGTCCAGTTCCGCCAGTAACTTGCCCACCTGCGCATCCAGATAACTGATGCCTGCCAGGTAGCCAGTGCGCAACTCGATGGTTTGCGCGTCGGTCAACTTCCCCTTCACGGCTCTCAAGATTTCTCGACTGTCATGCAGCGCAATCGGGGGGACACCTTCTGGTGGTCCGGGATTACTGGCGGGTTGAACCGAACTGTCTTTATACATGTCCCAGTATTGTTTGGGGGGATTGAAAGGGAGATGTGGTTTCCAGAACCCGACCGCTAAGAAGAAGGGCTGCTGTTTCTGTTCGAATTCCTGCAGTGCTTTGACCGCGAGATCGGCAATGCGTCCGTCGAAGTACGCTGAGTCGGGTACGTCGCGACGTTCGGTTCGCGGTGCAGTTGCGAGGTTCTCCGGTATTTCCTGATTGCCTTCCAGTTGTGGCTGATCATCGTCGTGTCTGGCGTAATGCAGGACGGCGGGCACACTCCAGGAAGCGGGATCTCCTTCGATTTTCTGTCGCCAGTTGTGAAAGATCTTGCCAATGTTCTGCGTGAAATAACCGTTCTGCTTAAACAATTGAGGCAGTGTGACAATGTTCGGGTCAGCTTCGCGGAAGTGCTTCGGCAGATTCCAGATCTGCAGGCTGTCCGGCCGGCGGCCTGTCATGAGCGAGGCCCGCGACGGATTGCACAGCGCCTGCTGGCAGTAAGCCTGTTTGAACAGAACTCCGCGCGAGGCCAGCCTGTCGAGGTTCGGCGTCTTCACCAGCGGGTGACCGTAGCAGGCCAGATCACAGCGCAGGTCATCCGTGCCGATGAACAACACGTTTGGTTTTTCTGCTGCTTCCGAACGTAAACCGAGAGCAGGGCAGAAGATCAGGAGCAACATCAGAACCAGCGGAGAGCGGCGTCTGCCAGTAAAAATCATGAGCACGGTCTTTCACGATAAGAATGTAAAACGATTAGAAGGGACTCTGTTTTTATTCTGAAGTCCATTTCGCGTTTCCGCAAGCATTGATTTGCAGGGGCTCAAATTTGCGGAATAAATAATTTTTGTGAAAAAACTCCAGAAAGAATACACAAATAAATTGATTGACAGTGTCTGATAATTGTATTACTGTGTTGATACAGTTCTAAGTGAGGTTTTTCCCATGCAGATCCAATTATCAGAAGCGGACGGCACGCCTTATTACCAGCAGGTGGTGAACCAGATCAAGTTTCTGGTGGCCTCCGGTCGTCTCGAAGCCCACGAACAGTTACCCTCCGTTCGTGGCCTGGCACAGCAGCTGACGATCACCCCCAATACCGTCGCGCGCGCGTACCGCGAGCTGGAAGCCGAAGGTGTCGTGATCTCCAGGCGCGGTGCCGGCGTTTTCATTTCGAATGGCGTTTCCCCCCTCTCCAGCAAAGAAAAACGCCGCATCCTTAACGAACGCATGGATGCCCTGCTGACCGAATCGCGTCAACTGGGCGTAGATGAAGAGACCCTGTTGAAACTGCTCCGTCAGCGGAGCCAGAAATTTGATTCACATCAAGAGGTCGGAAAATGAGCGAACATGTCATCGAAATCAGCAATTTGAGTCGTCGCTTCGGTAAGAAACAGGCGTTGTCCGATGTCAGTCTGTCGGTGCCGGAAGGCTGTGTGTTTGGACTGGTCGGCGAAAACGGAGCCGGTAAAACCACACTGTTAAAACACGTGCTGGGTTTTCTCAAACCGCAGCAGGGGAGCGTGCGCGTGTTTGGCCTGGACCCGGTTGCCGACCCGCCCGGCGTGCTGGGGCGGATTGGTCATCTCTCGGAGAACCGGGATCTGCCTGCCTGGATGACGGTGCGCGAACTGATTGAATTCACACGGGCCTTTTATCCCAAGTGGGACCCGGTTTATGCGGAAGAACTGCGGATCATGTTTGAGCTTTCGCTGAATCAGAAAGTGCCCACCCTGTCACGCGGGCAACTGGCGCGGGCCGGTCTGCTCGTCGCGCTGGCACATCGACCGCCGCTGCTGGTGCTGGACGAACCTTCGTCCGGCCTGGATCCGGTGGTGCGAAAAGACATTCTGGACGCCATCATTCGTACGGTCGTCGATGAAGGGCGGACGGTGCTGTTCTCTTCGCATCTGCTGGACGAAGTACAGCGCGTCTCCGATCAGATCGCGATTCTCGATCAGGGCAAACTCCTGCTCACCAGCCCGCTCGACGAAGTGCTCGTCTCGCATTACCAGTTGACGGTCCGCTTCCTGGAACCGCAGCCTTATTTCCCGCAACTCACCGGCGCACTGATGTGGTCGGGTTCCGGCAGAGAGTGGAAGATTGTCTGTAACGGTCAGAAACAGGAACTGGAAACAGAGCTGGAACAGCTGGAAGCCGAGATCCTCGATCAGACCGCACCGACACTGGAAGAAATATTCGTCGCCCGCATGAAATCAGCACAACGCGCTTCTGCCCGGGAGTAAAACCATGATGCATCAGTTCTTTGTTGTTTTAGAAACGTTTACGAAACGTGCCCCGCTGGCGGTCTCGTGGAATCGGCATCGATAATTGTTTTAGGTGCAACCAATGTCATCTGCCTTTGTCATGACAACTCGACTGATCTGGAAGCGTGCCTGGCTCGGGGCACTCATTACAGTGTTGCTCCTCGTGACGGGGCCGGTGACCTTGCCGGCGGTGTTCCGGGTGTTGCCAGATTCTATCGCTGGTGATCTTGCTCAGTTGTTTCACAGTCAACTCTTTATACTGGGTCTTTCGTGGGTGGCCTTCGGCTTTTTGTGTATCCATGCCGCTTATCAGAGCCCGCTGCAGCTCACCCGCGGGCTGCCAGTCTCGTCCACCCGCATTGCCAGTTGGGTGATGTGGTCTACGGTGGTGATGGTGGTTGTACCATCCCTGCTGATTAATGGTCTGGTGCGCCTCCTGTTCATGGACGCCAGTTGGCCGGACCGCGATTACTCCGTACTGGGGCCGACTCTGTTTATCACTGCATTCATTATGGTTGCCTGGGCGGCTTACTGGAGTCTGCAGGCGAAGGGTTTCTGGCGGCTGCTGTTCTGGGCCAGCGCGGTAGGGGCACTCGTGGCCTGGTTGGTCTCCCGCTATTATCCTGAGGGAAAGCTGGTTCCCTGGAAGGTGGTGACACTAACGGAATGGATCACCGTGCTGGTGGTTTGTGGGATAGGCTGGCTGGCAGGAATCCGTGCGTATGCCACTGTTCGCTGTGGTGCTGCGGTAACAAGTCCAATCTGGTCGCGAGTCGAAGCCTGGTTAAATGGCGATCAGCTACGCTGCCACAATCAAACTATTCCAAACACCGGTTCCCGTACGCAGGCCTTTGCCCGCCTGCACTGGAAGGAAGGCTGTCAACCCGTGGTGTTAACGATGATGATCTTTGGCGGTGCCAGTCTGCTCCTGAATCTCTCCGGCTACCTGTATAAGGACGCGTACGGCGTTGAGAGCCCGGTGATTGGCAGTAATCCCGCAGTCTGCACCACGATGGTCTTTCTGGTATCCTCGTTCTCATTATTGCTGACTCTCGGCCTATCCCTGACGCCTCGGGATTTCTTATCGATGAAAGACTATCTGGCCCAATTGCCGGTTTCAAACAGGCAGGTGTCAAACGCGCTGGTCATCAACCTGCTCAAATCACTGGGGCATCTGGTGTTCTGGGTGGTGATTGTCGGTTTGGGAGGCAGCTATCTCTTTATGGTCTACCACGAGGGACTGGCTGTCCTTAAAGCCGACTGGAACTGGATGCTGCAGTATCAGTCGAAAGAGAATTTCATCCTGGTGTCACTGGTCTACCTGCTGACTGTCTGGACGCTGATCGCCAACGGACTGGCACTGATCTGGACCGGGCATGCGAAATTCATCGGGCAGGTCTTTTACCTGGGTATGGTGTTCTTTTTTTTAACAATAATTCTGCCCATGGGGCCATTAAGAAATCAATGGACCTTATTCTCAATCGCCTGGATACTATTGAGCATTGGTTTCATTTGGACCACTACCATTCTGGCTTATCGTTTTGCTTATCGACGTGAATTGGTAACGCGAAGAACTATCTGTCTGGCGATTCTGTTTTGTCTGGTCGTGCTTCCACTCAGTTGGAATTACTGGGGGGCCGAGAAGTTGTTGGACCGCTGTTTCTTGTCCACACTGCTGATCCTGCCTGTGCTTCCCTTCGCGACAATCCCGCTGGCGGTCTCATGGAACCGGCATCGATAATTGTTCAAGGTGCAACCAATGTCATCTGCCTTTGTTATGACAACTCGACTCATCTGGAAGCGTGCCTGGCCGCTGGTGCTGACTTGTGTCGCCATGTTCGTGCTGGTTCCCTACGTGATTTTAAAGGTGCAGGAATTGATGGCAGAACCTGGGAGCAGCAGTAATTCCGACATGTTCAAGTTTGGCTTCCACTTTATCTACTATATTTTCCTCTCCAGCTTTGTATTTATGGGACTTTCTGTGGGGGTGACATCAGGCTTAAGGAAGTATTGTCTTGGCTTGCCTGTTCCGTCTCGTACGATTGCCAGCGGATTGATGTTCACGGCGGTGACACTGTTTCTCTCGATGCAACTGTTGACAAATGGTCTCTACCGCCTGCTGTTCTTTGACCAAAACTGGCTGACGGATTACTGGCCGCTAACGGGAACGCTGTTGTTTCTTGTGACGCTGATTCTGGTTGGTCATGCTATTTTCTGGTTGATGAAGGCACCCAGTCTGACGCGACTTTGTGCCTCAGCCATCCTGATCGCCGGGATGCTGGTCTGGTTTGTTTCTCGATTTTATCCCGACGGTTTTGGCGGAGACGTGCTTCCCTGGAGCCGGGTGACTCCGAGTGAATTTGGGACCATGCTCAGTGTCTCGATCGGAGCCTGGTATCTGGGGATCGGCGCCTTTGCTCAACTTCGCTCCGGCACGGCACTTCCCAGCCCCGCCTGGGAAAGCTGCAAGCAATGGTACAAAACACTGGCTGTAGGTAAGGCAGCGAAGCAGCACAATCAGCACCCGCAAACCGCAACCGCCACACTGATGCAAACACACTGGCGAGAATCGTGCCGCAAGGTAATTCTGATCGGAGGCGTTCTGGCAGGTATGGCATTTCTGATTAATCTGGCCGCGCTTTTTGAACGTCCGGATCCCTATTTCCCTGACGTTAGACCACTCTATATTTCCGGTTACCTGAATTTTACCGGACTATTTCTGCTGATTGGCATTATCGTGTTAGTATTCCAACTAGGGATTTCGCTTTCGACAAAAGCCAACCTGCAGATGAAAGGTTACTGGGGCATCCTCCCCCTGTCAGATCGGGAACTTGCAACTGCGTTCCTGGAAAACATCTTGAGGTGTGTCACGCTGCTGTTTCTGATTATCGTTCCAGTGGCATTGGGGGGGAGTTATTTCCTGTTCGTCCTGAACCAGGGAATGTGGCTTGTCAGAGCTGACTGGGAATGGATATGTGAGTACGAAACTTATCTTGTATTGAATGCCTTTTATTATGTTGTCCTTAACCTGCTGTTTTTCTGGTCAGTTGCTGCGAACGCCATTTTATATTTCTGGCTACCTGTGCATTGTGCAGGATGGAAAACTTTGTACTCCCTCACATTTCTGTTCTGTGTTTCGTTATTAATTAGCGATTTGATTCCTGGGCTACGAGCGACGGCCTTTCTGCTGGATGCCTGCCTGATCTGGGGAATCTCGGTTCTCGCTTTTCTACACGCGTATCGCTCTTCTCTGATCGGCGGGAAGACGATCTGGCGGGCGGCCCTGTTTTATCTGTTGCTCTGCATCGCCTTCTGGAATTTCTGGAAATCAGACCTGTTTTGCGACCGGGTTTTATTGTCTGCCTTGCTGGTATTCACAGTGCTCCCCTTCGCGACGATCCCCCTGGCGGTCTCGTGGAACCGGCATCGATAATTGTTTTAGGTGCAACCAATGTCATCTGCCTTTGTCATGACAACTCGACTGATCTGGAAGCGTGCCTGGCCGCCGGTACTGTTCTGGTCGGGGTTGTTTGTACTCATTCCCTTTGCGTTTTTGAGAATCGAACAGTACCTGGCAGGACCAGTCTCCTGGCGATGTGGGAATCGATTCTTCACCGATTATGCATTGTATTATTTTTCGTATCTGTGCATGTCCAGCGCGATTTTCATGAATGTCAGTATGGAAGTGATAAAGGATTGTCGGAAGATCTGTCTGGGACTTCCTGTATCGTCTCGTGTCATTGCCAGCTGGATGATGTTGACTGTGGTAGCAATGTTTGTCGCGATGCAACTGATGACAAATGGACTGTACCGTCTCCTGATTCTGGATCAACGCGGGCTGAGCAATTTTTGGCCACTGAAGGGACCGCTCTTATTTCTCGTGACCTTGATTCTTGTTGGATATTGTTTTTACTGGCTGCTGCAGAATCCCAGTCTGCCTCGTCTGCTGGCAGGCATCATCCTGTTGCCGGGGATGCTGGTCTGGTTTGTTGCCCGGTTTTATCCGGATGGTTTCAATGAAGGTCTAGAGCCTTGGAACCGGGTGACCTCGGGGGAATGGGGGACGATGCTGGGCGTCTCGCTGGGCGCCTGGTACCTGGGAACCGGTGCCTTCGCGCAGATCCGTTCCGGCACGGCACAGCCCGGTCCCGCCTGGGAATTGATGAAGCAATGGTGGAACAGACTGGCAGTGGGGGCGCGCTCTGACAGAGAGACCGATCCCCGTTCGCAAACTGCGATCGCCACACTGAAGCAGGTGCACTGGCGCAACTCCTGTCGCAGTGGCGTGCTCATCGGATTCGGTCTGGCGGGCGTGGCATTCTGCTGCAATCTGGCTGCCTTTTTCATCTGGGCGAAACCCGGTGCATATCCGAGACCTGGTTACCTCCTGCCTGTGATGTATCTGACCTACCTGTTCATGCAGATTGCAGTTGTCGTTTTGGGGCTCAAGCAGGCATACTCAGTTGCACCCCAGCCGAATCAGCAGATCAAGGACTATTGGGTTTCCGTCCCTCTCACAGATCGGGAACTTGCAGCAGCGTTGAAACAGAACATTCTCAAGGCGGGGATGCTGGTGCTGCTGGCGATGATTCTTCTCGGTGTGGGAGGGAGTTATCTCCTGTATGCCCTGATCCAGGGACTGGGAGTGATCAGTTCAGACTGGCAGTGGCTGGTCGAGCGTGAACTGGTTGCGACTTTGATCGGTTTAGGTGTCATCGGGATATTGTCTTACTGGTCCATCATGCTGAATTTCATTTCAGTCTTCTGGTTCCCCCGTCAAAGCGTTGGGTTGTGGGTTGTAGCCTCGCTGATTGTTTTGCTGATTTTTTCCGTTACCGTGAGTGAACTGCTGCCCGTTTTACGGACGCCAGTGATTCTACTGGATGCCTGCCTGATCCTGGGGGGAACAGTTCTCGCTTTTTGGCACGCGTATCGCTCTGCTCTGATCGGCGGGAAGACGATCTGGCGGGCGGCCCTGTTTTCTCTGCTGCTCTGCATCGCCTTCTGGGATTCCTCGAAATCAGACTTGTTTTTATTGTCCGCCTTGCTGGTATTCACCGTGCTCCCTTTCGCGACGATTCCCCTGGTGGTCTCGTGGAACCGGCATCAGTGATGAGTAGTTTTTCAATTGTAAATTTTGGATCAATGAGTTTGTGGTGAAATCATGACACATCTGCTTTTTGTAATCTCAAAAACATATACGAAGCGTGCCTGGCTGGCAGCGGTGCTGGCGGTCTGTCTGCTGGTATTGGGGCCGCTCTCGTTTCGGGAGCTGATTTACCTGCTGGAGGGACCAACGGATTTCGGCAGTATCAAGCCGTTTACGTTTCACTTTGCGTTTCTCGCGACCTCCTGGATCACGTTTATCGGCGTCTGTCTGCATGCGCTGCAGGGGTCGCAGCAGATGATTCGGGGGTTGCCGATTTCTTCTGCCAGGATCGCCAGCGGCCTGATGTTTTCTACAGCGGGGATTGTGGTCCTGCTCAGCCTGGTGACGAATGGCCTGTATCGACTGGTCTTTTTTGACGAACACTGGCTTGCCGACTATTGGCCCGTGCTGGGGCCGCTGTTGTTTGTTGGCACGCTGGTGATTGTCGGTTATGACTGTTTCTGGAGTCTGCATGCTCCCGGTTTTCTAAAAGTGGCAGGCTGGACGACAGCCTTTGGTCTGCTGTTCTACTGGTTTGTTACCCGGTATTATCCCAATGGTTTTGCACGCGGCATTGTCCCCTGGAGTCATGTTACGCTGACAGAATTTGTCACACTGCAACTGGTCAGTCTGTTTGCCTGGCTGGGGGGGATTCGCGCCTACTCCCACATTCGCAATGGTGCGGCCACGCCATCGCCTGAATGGGATCGGGTACAGCTCTGGTGGACGGCGGTCATGACCGGAGACATTCCCGAACGGATGCCGGTTCCACTGTCTCGGAGAATGACACTGGCACAGATGCACTGGAGTGGTTTCTGTCAGCGGGCCGTCATTGTGGGTGGGGGGCTGTTGAGTGTGGCAGTTCTGATCGTCAACCTGACGGCTGCTTCCCTGTATGATTCCAGCAGTCCGGAGTTGAATAACCTGCTGGAACTTTCCGGTACTTTTCAGATTACTACGCTCGTGCTTTCAGGTATCGCGGCGATTGGCGTGACCGTGATGCTGGCGGGCAGTGTTACCGGAACAGGCAACGCCGAGATGAATCGCTTCCTGGCGATGACGCCACTCTCAGACCGGGAATTGTCTGCTTCGCTGTTCGGCAACCTGTGGAAAACCTGCCTGGCGTGCACTGTGATGCTGCAACTGGCGCTGCTGCTCAGTTATGTCGGCTTTACGTTGATGCAGGGAACGACCATCTATCACTCAAATTACGACATGGGTGACTGGCTGAAACAGAACCTGATCTATTCCAGCCTGGGGATCATCGGGTTCTGGATTCTGGCGGCCAATATACTAGCTCTGTGCTGGACGGGGCGTCAGTGGATCTGCAACACGATTGTCGGCGTCGTGATAGGTGGTAATTTCAGTATCATGGTTATCAGTCAGATTCTGGCCTCCCAGGGATTCCATGAAGCCGTACAGTTGCTGGAAAAAATCGTCATTCTTGTGATGACACTGACGATCATCAGTGTGACGGTCGGCGCTTTTCTGGATGCCGGCAAACGCTGCTTAATTCAAAAACGAACTGGTTATGCGGCGTTGTGCTTTTCCCTTGCCAGTCTGTCCCTGTTTGAAATCGGAGTCTACCAGCAGACCATAAAGTCCGATCACGTGTTCTGGATATTGCTGACTGCTGCACTGATCGCTTTGATCGTTGCGCCGTTCGCCACGATTCCTTTGGCGCTCTCGTGGAATCGACATCGCTGACGGTTATGCATGGTGTGAAACGAGAATGGGATGTTGTATTGAATCTTCCTGAAAGTTGAGGTGTCGCTGATGTCATCTGCTTTTTATATGACGACCAGAAATTTCTGTAAACGTGCCTGGCTCGGTGCTGCTCTGGCGGTGGGAACGCTGGTGCTGGGACCGTTGATTTCCCGGATCATCATGCGACTGCAGGGGTTGAGCCTGGAACATCTCGAACAGAATGTGTTCGATTATCACTTTGCCTACCTCGGGGTGTCGTACATCTTTTTTCTGGGGGTCTGTCTGCAGGCGCTGACCGGCAGCGAGAAATTCTGTCTGGGTCTACCGGTCTCTTCCACTTCCATCGCCACCTGGATGATGCTCTCGATGGTGGGGCTGGTAGTCGCGCTGCAACTGGTGACCAACGGTCTGTATCGTGTTCTGTTTTTCGACGATCGCTGGCTGACGGACTACTGGCCTTTACTGGGGCCACTGCTGTTTATGGTGACATTGATTCTGATCGGACATGCTGCGTACTGGAGCCTGCATGCACCCAGTCTGACAAAATGCGTTTTCTGGACGGCAGCGATTGTCGCGCTGTTCTGGTGGTTCATCTCCCGCTACTATCCCGCCGGCTACCAGGAAAAAATCGTTCCCTGGCGGAATGTCTCTCTGGGTGAATTCATTCTGATGCAAGTGGTGTGTATTGCCTCATGGTTCCAGGGAACCCGTGCCTTTGCCCACGTGCGAAATGGTACGGCTCTGCCCAGCCCTCAGTGGGAACAGGTTCGCGTCTGGTGGAATGCTTTGCTGACCGGCTCTGTCCCCGAGCAGGTGACGGTTCCCCTTTCAAGAAAAACATCGCTGGCCCGATTGCACTGGCGGGATTCCTGTCAACGGGCAGCGTTGATCTCAGGTGTGGGATTCGGACTGACCTGTCTGGTGATTAATCTCCTGGTCATCTTCAAAATTCATCCTGCTCGCGCCAGTGAGATCAATTTCAATCAGCTTGTAGAGACTTTTTGTGTTTCCTCCATGTTCTTCGGGCTGATTGCAGCGATTGTCGCCGCCGTCATTTTAGGGGAAGGGACCACGGGAGCAGGTCGAACCGAAATGAAGCAGTTCCTTGCCAAAGCGCCGCTGGTCGATCGCGATCTGAATTCAACCCTGTTTCGCAATCTGCTCAAAACACTGGGGTTGATATTTATGAGTATCGTCGTTGCGCTCACTCTCAGCCTGATCATCGCCGGGATCTGGCATGGAGCTGAGGTGTTTCAGGTGCTGCTCTCTCCCGTCATTCGAGGGGGAGGTTCAATTATGCCTGTGTTTTTGCTGGTCATCGGTTTCTGGGTCATAGCAGCCAATATGGTTTCCGTATTCTGGACCGGTCGTACCTGGTTTTACTTTACAGCGATCGGCGTTTTCTTTGGGGGGATTGCCTTCTATATTGTTCTGCTGAATCTCGGAAGTACTTTGTTTCGAAATTCGATTCTCTATCATTACCTGTCAATCGTGCTGCTGGTATTGCCGCCTCAGTTGATTTGTGTGGGCACCATCGTCGCGTATGTGGTTGCCTGGCGCAGGAAGCTGATTTCGCAAACAGGCGCTATGGTGGCACTGGTGCTCTGGTTGTGTTCTCTCGCAGGAACTCTGATATGGATGCTGGAAGGCTCACAAAACGTTCACGGCGTCAATTGGGGGTTATTACTGCTCTGCGCGTCACTCGGAGCCCTGGTTCTCGCTCCCTTCGCCACGATTCCGCTGGCGCTCTCCTGGAACCGGCATCGGTAAATTTGAGTTGAATGATTAATGATGCAAAGAGTCTGATTGCCATTTTGATATGATTAAACTGAGGTCTCCTGATGTCATCTGCCTTGATTTCGACGACAAAAAGTTTCTGTAAACGAGCCTGGCCCGGTGCCTCAATCGCCGTCGCTGCGCTGGTGGTCGTGCCCTTGATGATTCGAATTCTGATGCGACTGCAGGGAGATAGAGTTCCCTACACTGATCAGGAAATCTTCAACCTGCATTTTACATATCTGGGAATATCCTGGGTGATTTTTCTGACGATCACCGTGCGGGCGCTGGCCGGCAGCCAGAAGTATTGTCGCGGATTACCGATCTCTTCCCGCGCGATTGCGACGTGGCTGATGCTGGCGATGGTGGGGCTGGTTGTCGTCCTGCAACTGGCGACCAATGGTGCCTACCGGGCTTTGTTTTTTGATGAACGCTGGCTCTCCGACTACTGGCCCGTTTCGGGTCCGGTCCTCTTTCTGGTGACTCTGATCCTGACCGGTCATGCGATTTTCTGGACGTTGAATGCCCCCAGCTATACACGCATCATCTTGAGTGTGGGAATTGTTGTGGCACTGTTCTGGTGGTTTGTCTCCCGTTATTTTCCGCACGGATTTCAGGCGGAAGCCGTCCCCTGGAGTCACGTCACGCTTGGTGAATTTGTGCTGATGCAGCTGGTGAGTCTGGCGGCCTGGTATCAGGGAACGCGCGCTTTTGCCGGCATCCGTTCCGGAACTGCTGTGCCCAGTTCCCAATGGATTGGGACGCGCGACTGGTATCACTCCCTCATCACCGGTACGAGTTCCAGCAGACACACAACACTGGAATCGCATCGGGCGGCACTTGCTCGACTGCATTGGCGCGACAGTTGCCAGCGCGCGGTGATTTTGGGCGGTGGGCTGTTTGGGATTGCTGTTCTGGTTCTCAATACGGTCATGCGAAAAGAGTTTGGTGCCGGTCCCATTCAAATGTCCAATGGCTTTGTGCAAATCTATCTGATGTTCTCGATCATTGCTGCGCTCGTGGTGGGGCTAATCGTCGGAGAAGGGACATGCGGACCGGGCAGAACGGAAATGAAAGGTTTTCTGGCAGTCGCCCCATTATCGGATCGCGACTTCGCAGGCGCCTTATTCAGGAACCTGTTCAAAACCGTGCTCTATTCCAGTCTGCTGATTCAGGCGGGCTTGATGTTGAATATGCTGATATATGTCGCCCCCTGGCTGCTGCAGGGAGAACAGATATCAATGGTCGCATACCGAATGCTGATGTTCTGGCTCGGCGATGCTGTGTACTTTCTGTGTTCCCTGGCTCTTTTCTGGGCAATCGCTGCGAATGTGATTTCCGTGTTCTGGACGGGGCGTTCCTGGTTTTATTTTCTGGTAATCGGAAGCATTTTCGGCTGCTTTGGTCTCTTTGTCTTTATTGGCTATTTCACGGATCGAGTTTCTGATTCTCAAAACTTTGGCTATCTGCTGATGGCATTCTTCCTGCTGCTTGCTTTCCTGATCTGTGTTGGTGTGGTGACCGCTTTTATCACCGCCTGTCGCAGAGGGTTAACGAAAGTATCGACGGCAGGAATCGTCGGCGGACTGTGGCTGGTCGGTTCTCTGGCCGCGATCTGGCTGAAATTTCCTGCACCGACGGAGCGGGATGCGATGCTGACAATCTGTCTGTACGTCTTTTTACTCTCGTTATATGCACTCGCTTATGCTCCCTTCGCCACGATTCCGCTGGCGCTCTCCTGGAACCGGCATCGGTAACTCGGCTGCTTTCAACCGATTACGCAGCAGGCTTGCCGCCTTAAATCCTGTGAAATTCTTACTTTCAACGCAATTCCCTCTCGATAGTGACTTGCAGTCCTGAGCCGAGCAACTAAAAATAAACAGTTAAAGCAGCTGTTCTGTTTCAGGGCTGATCGGTCAGTGTGCACATTATCAGAATGTGATGCTTCCTCCCCTGAAACGGCGTTCTGCGATCCTGTATCAGCTATCTGAGTCGTTCTACTGAGGAAAAATCATGACAACTGCAACCTCTCGCATCTTCGCGCGAACCCTGTCGGCAGGGGTCGTGTGTGCTCTGGCCGCCAGTTTCAGTATTTCCCTGAGCCAGGCTGAAGAACCGGTCATTAAGGTTCCCCTCGGACTGCCTCCGATTGTATTTCCGGAAGACAACCCTCCCACAGCCGAAAAAATCGCGTTGGGAAAACAGTTGTATTTTGACAAACGGCTCTCACGTGACAATACCATTTCCTGTGCCAGCTGCCATTCCCCTGAAAAGGGTTACAGCAACGCCGATCAGTTTGCGACCGGCTTCAAAGGCCAGAAGGGGGGCCGCAACTCACCCACGGTGATCAATGCCGCCTACAACAAATTTCATTTCTGGGACGGCCGTGCCGGATCGCTGGAAGAACAGGCACTCGGCCCGATCGCCAACCCGATTGAGATGAATCTGACTCATAAAGAAGCTGTCGATCGAATCAACGCGATTCCCGGCTACAAAAAACAGTTCCAGAAAATCTTTGGCTCTGATGCCACAGAAGAAAATATCGCGAAGGCCATCGCCACTTATGAGCGAACCATTCTGTGTGGCGACGCTCCCTACGATCGCTTTAAAGCAGGCGACAAAAAGGCGCTCTCCGAATCCGCACAGCGGGGCATGCAGCTGTTCTTCGGGAAAGCCGCCTGCAGTTCCTGCCATTCCGGACCGACTTTCACCGACCATGCCTTTCATAATATCGGCGTAGGAATGGATGCGAAAGAACCGGACGCCGGTCGCAAAGCCATCAGTAATCTGGGCGGCGATCATGGCAGCTTCAAAACACCCGCGTTGCGTGATATTGCCCGATCTGCTCCTTATATGCACGATGGCAGCATGAAGACTTTGAAAGAAGTTGTAGATCACTATAATAAAGGGGGCATTCCCAACGAATTTCTCGACGAAGAAATCTTCAAACTGAATTTAACCCCTCAGGAAGTCGATGACCTGGTGACCTTCATGAAAGAAGGCCTCTCCAGTTCAAATTATCCTGAGCATAAAGAACCTGAGTTACCCTGATTGAAACTCTCTCGGCGGATGTCTCTTATCTGAAGACGAGACGCAAACTAATTGAAAATCCCTTTTTCAAAGGAAGATGAACACCATGCAGTGGAATTTACAACGAATCTTGAAAGCAACCGCATTCTGCCTGACCGCAGCCTGCCTGTTGCTCGGAAGTTCTTACCTGGTTGCCGATGAAAAAGGTGACAAAAAAGGCGATGACAAAAAGGAAGCCGCCAAGGAAGAACCTAAAAAAGAAGCTCCCAAGAAAGAGGAGCCCAAAAAAGAAGCTCCCAAGAAAGAGGAGCCCAAAAAAGAAGAACCTAAGAAAGAAGAGACCAAGCCTGCTCCTAAAAAGGAAGAGCCTAAGAAAGAGGAACCCAAGAAGGAAGAGCCTAAAAAGCCGGCTGTCACTGTAAAAACTCTGGTGACCAACCTCGAAAGCCCCAGCGGTATCGCCATCCAGGATGGTACCGGGCACGTCTTCGTTGCCAGCCGCTATGGTGTGTATCGCTATGACGCCAAAGGGAAAACCGTCGATCTCGAAATCGCCGGTTACCCGACCGACGTATACGGCAAAGGTCCTAAATACAACATTGGACCCCTGGGCGTCGCTTTCATGGATAAAGATCACCTCGTCGTAGGTGACGGCAGCCGTCCCGATGCAGAAGAACTGGTTCGCATCTACAAAGTCGGCGACAAACCTCTGGAAAAATGGGTCAAAGAAGACACCGCCGTCCAGACTCTCGGTCCCATCAAAGCCGGCGACAAATCTGCCAAGGGTGAAGGAAACTTCTACGGCGTCGCTGTCGGTGATGGCGCGATCTTCATCACCTGTAATGGCGACGATACCAAAGGCTGGGTCGCCAAGTCCGTCATCAAAGAGGGTAAAGCCGGTCCGCTGGAACCCAGCATTGCGACCAAAGAAGCAACCAATGTTGATGCTCCTGTCGCGATCACATTCTCTCTGGATGGAAAAGAACTGGTTATCGGCCAGATGGGTGAAGTCAATGTCGCCGGCGACAGCCTGCTGACCTTCTACGATCCCAAAACAGGCAAACTCACCAAGAGCCTGAAAACCGGTCTGAGCGATATCGCTGGCCTGGCTTACAGCCCCAAAACCAAGAAGCTGTACGCCACTGATTTCTCCTGGGTCGACGCCACCAAAGGTGGACTGTTCGAACTGAAAATCGACGGCGATAAAGTGACCGCTGAAAAAGTGATCTCACTGGACAAGCCAGCCGCCATCGCCTTTGACAAAGAAGGCAACCTGTATCTGACCGTCTTCGGAACTCAGGGGAAAGATCCTGAAAAATCTCCCGGTTCACTGGCAGTCATCAAGGCTGGTCTCTAAAACTGACGCTCATCATGCGGGTTGCTTCGCTATCCGATCGACCCGCATGCTGTTGGAAACAATATTTCTATCACCAATATTTTGAAGGTAAGTAAAAACTAATGACAGTTCAAGTTATGCAACCCGCTCCCGATTTTGCACTGCAGGGTTACGATCGCGCCTCTGATTCATTCAAAGACTACAAACTGGAAGATTTCAAAGGCAAGTGGGTTTGCCTGTTCTTCTATCCGCTGGACTTCACATTCGTCTGTCCAACAGAACTGGTCGCATTCAATGAATCTCTGGGCGAGTTCGAATCACGTAACTGCCAGGTTCTGACTGCCAGCACCGACAGCAAGTACTCTCACAAAGGCTGGTGCGACGCTGATCCTCAGCTGGGTGGTCTGAAATACCCGATGCTGGCCGATGGTACTCACAAACTGTCTCGCGATTACGGCGTGCTCAAAGAAGACGCTGGTATCGCACTGCGTGGTATCTTCCTGATCGATCCAACCGGTGTCTGTCAGTGGCTGGCGATTCACGGTCTGAGCGTCGGACGAAACGTCGAAGAAGTTCTGCGTGTTCTCGATGCACTCCAGACAGGTGAAAACGTTCCCTGTAACTGGAAAAAAGGCGAAAAGACTCTCTAAGCCGTCTTGCATTCGTCAAACGAATTTCAAGCAGGAGACTCCCATCCGGGGCTCCTGCTTTTTTTATCGCCCGCCGGCAATATCGATAAACCCACCTGTAGTGTAGCCGGCTTCATCAGACAGCAGCCACAAAATGGCATATGCGACTTCCTCCGCTGTTCCCCCTCGCTTGAGTGGGACATTGGCTTTCACACGTTCTATCCGGTTCGGCTCTCCGCCACTGGCGTGCATTTCCGTATCGATAAATCCGGGTCGCACCGCATTCACGCGAATCCCTGCCTCGGCGACTTCCTTCGACAGTCCAATCGTAAACGTATCGATGGCTCCTTTCGAAGCCGCATAGTCCACGTATTCAAATGGAGATCCCGCCCGCGCTGCCAGCGAGGAGACATTCACAATCGCTCCACCTGGTCCCCCCGTTAGAGTCGACATTCGCTGGATCGCGGCCCGCGCACACAGGAAGCTGCCAAACACATTCGTGGCAAAGATCCGCTGCCAGCGCGCCACATCCATTTCGATGACAGGCATCTGCTGTTCCAGAATCCCCGCGTTGTTTACCAGCGCCGTCACCGTTCCCAGTTGTTCGTCTGTCGTTTTAAAAAGCCGTTCCACATCAGCTTCCACGGCGACATCCGCCTGCACCGCGATGGCAGATCCTCCCGCCTGCTGAATTCGTGAAACCACCGCCTCTGCTGAAGTTTGATCGCTGCGATAATTCACACAGACGGCGTATCCTTTTTGTGCAGCCAGCAGCGATGTTGCCGCGCCAATGCCTCGACTTCCACCGGTAATAATGGCGACTTGTTTCATGATTATATCCGTTTTGATCTGGGAATGATGCCAGGTTTTATGAAATCTCAATATCCTGGAATTATAATTCAATCGCGATCAAAGTGCACTCATATCAAACTCCGCTGGCCAGTATAAGTTGATGGATCCCAGCGGTTTGAATACCAAAGTGAACTTCTACGCTTCGTTTTTACGTGACATACGGCCCGTCTGCTGCTACCTTAAAATGATCAGAACCTGATTCATATCCGATCCAACCGAGGAGAAATCCGTTGAAGTGCTCAACTTTTTTAGTCCGATTTTCATTGCTCTGTTTCCTCACCTGCTGCTCGGTTTCCTGCCTGGCTTCCAATCAGGCGGAACAGAAAGAACAACAGACAAACAGCCAGGATCAGCAGGACAAGCTTTCGGTTCTACTTATAGACGGACAGAACAATCATCAATGGCAGTTGACGACGCCGCTGATTAAAAAGATCCTGGAGAATTCAGGGAAGTTCACCGTGGAAGTCTCCACCACACCGCCGGGCGCTCCCCGCAAACCACGTAAGCCGGCCAACAAGGAACTGACACCCGAACAGGAAAAGCAGTTCGCAGAATACCTGAAGGCCTGGGAAGCCGAAGTCGCCCGACTGCAGAAAGAGAACCCGGCGCTCTGGAAGAAGTGGCGCCCCGATTTCAAAAAGTACGATGTGATTGTCAGCAACTATAACGGCGAAAACTGGCCCAAAGAAGTGCAGCAGGCTTTCGACGAGTACGTCAGCAACGGCGGCGGTTTTGTTTCGTACCATGCCGCCGACAACGCCTTCCCCGAATGGCCTGCGTACAACGAAATGATCGCCGTCGGCGGCTGGGGAGGCCGCGATGAAAAATCGGGTCCCATGCTGAGGCTCCGCGAAGGGGAGTGGATCGAAGACACCTCCGCCGGTCGTGGAGGCACACACGGTGCGAGAATTCCGGTCGTCGTCAAAGTCCGCCAGCCCGAGCATCCCATCGTGAAAGGTCTTCCCCAGGAGTGGATGCATCCCGCTGACGAAGTCTACGGCAAACTCAGAGGCCCCGCGAAAAACGTCAGCATCCTGGCGACTGCTTACTCCGAACCCGAGCAGCGGGGCACCGGCGAACATGAGCCGATCATGATGACCATCGATTACGGTAAAGGGCGCGTATTCCACACCACGCTGGGTCATGATGTGACGGCACTGCAGGGAACCGGCTTCCAGATCACATTACAACGGGGCACCGAATGGGCGGCGACCGGTGATGTCAAACAACCCGTCCCCAATGTCAAATGGAACGATCACGAACCGACGGTTCAGGAACCCTGAGAGGATGGAGTATTCTCGGGTGAGAGTGAGTTGATTTCACTCTCGCCCAGTTGTTTATGCAGTTGTACTGGCTTCGACTGATTTTTTCGCATCCGCAGGTTGAGCATTTCGACCGAAACGGAAAATGCCATCGCGAAATAGATATATCCTTTGGGCACATGCACGCCGAACCCTTCCACCATCAGCGTCACGCCAACCATGATCAGAAATGACAGCGCCAGAATTTTGATCGTCGGGTGATCATCCACAAAATCGCCGATCGGCTTGGCGGCAAACAGCATTACGGCGACAGACAGGATAATGGCAATCGCCATCAGCGAAACATGGTCCGACAGTCCGACTGCAGTGATTACCGAATCCAGCGAGAAGACAATATCCAGCACACCAATCTGTACCAGCACCGATCCAAAACTGGCCTGCACAGCGTTGGTTTCTGTTTCTGCATGCGGCCCCCCTTCCAGGCTGTTATGAATTTCGTGGGTCGCTTTCGCCAGCAGAAACAGGCCGCCACCAATCAGGATCAGATCCCGTCCTGAGAATTCCCATTCGAATACAGAGAACCAGGGCTCGGTTAATCCCATTACCCACGAGATGGAAAACAGCAGAATCAGTCGCGCGACCATCGCCAGGCCCAGCCCCAGTGATCGGGCGAGGTCCCGTTGTTTTTCCGGCAGCCTCCCGACGAGAATGGATATGAAAATGATGTTGTCGATTCCCAGAACGATCTCCAGCGACGCGAGGGTCGCCAACGCAATCCAGGCTTCCGGGCTGGCCAGCCATTCAAACATTCTCACTCCAATCCATAAAGGTGAAATTCAAAACGTATCGGATTATACACATCCGCTCCCATCTGAAAAGAAGAAGAACGACGGGTATGACAGTTTGGCTGAATGAAATTTCATTTATTCGCAAAGATTACCTGAAAATCCATAACACCGGCTGACTCAAACTTTCCCTACCTGCTCTCAACCGCTGTATAAAAATGGTCCTGAAAATGTATCTTGACCTGCCGATACGGTTTTGGAAACTGCGTTGAAGTGAGTCGCGCGCGTGTCCAGTTCTATGAGCAGTAGAAAACTTCGCACCTGCGCGGGAGAGCACCATAAAAGTCCCTTTGTAAAACACCCTGGCATCAGCCAGCACTGCCACCTGTTCCCGATGAGCAGTTCCAATACCTGCGGGTCGACACCGTTCGGCGCGACATCACTTCGCAGTGGCAAGCTGTCCGCCAGCTTCACACCGGTATCGCGGGATATCGCCTTGACTGGTGAACGCCGTTCGCGAGAATTTTCTAATCGCAGGCAGCGCGTGAGAGCGCTTCCGTTCAGAAATCCGACAGACAGATACGAGAGCATCACAGACCAGCATCCCATGAAAAGTCACCTCCTTTGAACGGACATTGGGAAAGGCGTCAGCCCCGCCTGTACATCAGGCAGTGTCTCAAAACAGAGCCTGCGAATTCTAACCGAATGTCACAATCTACCTGCAGATAAACAGCAGTCAGTAGTGCTCAGGTCAGTAATTCCTTTGTTATAAATGGCTTTCGTACTGAATTTCGAAGCCGACATGTGAACATTAATTACCATGGATATCTGCCAGGGTTCATCAAGTATTCTTTGTATCTACTCCAGCTTACGGTAGTATACATGTTACTAAACTGAATGTGTCCAATTGTTACGACAGCGTGATTCGCAACCGGATAATCCCCATGTTCCCATTCCACTGGCTCAGTACTCTCCAGCAGCAATACCGCAGCCGTTCCAGGCAGAGCGCCCGTAGTAGACAGCACCGGAACAGACACGCCTGCACCCCCTGTATCGCGCGCGCCACCCCCCGCCATGCGGTCGAACTGCTCGAAGACCGTATGCTGCTGACCGCTTTCACGGTGGTCAACACCAACGACTCAGGAGAGGGCAGTCTGCGGGCTGCCATCGAAGCTGCGAATGCGAATGCAGGAGCAGACACGATTTCCTTCGACGCCTCACTCAGGGGGCGGACGATAGTGCTCGGCGATGAGTTGCAGATCACCGATGATCTGACCATCACTGGTCTGGGCGGTCTACTCACAATCGATGGAAACGGCGACAGCCGTATTTTTAATATTCATGAAGGCGATGCAGAGACCACGATCCAGGTTTCCATCAGTGGCCTCAACCTGATAAGGGGCTACGCTGAAAAGGGCGGAGCAATTCTGAGTCATGGAAATCTGACTTTGTCTGATACTCAACTTTACTTCAATGAAGCATCGAGCAAGGGGGGAGGACTCTATCATTCGGATGGTATGCTGTCAGTCACCAATTGCAATTTTTTCAGCAACGATGCTTTGGAGTATGGAGGTGCCATCAGTGCACTTAACTGTTCCATAATCATTAATGACTCCAGCTTTTCTTATAATTCTGCGGAGCATGGTGGAGCATTTTTCGAAACGGCACTCCAGATTCCAATGCCGGAAATATTGATCCAAAACAGCACTTTCATTGAAAACACGTCATTGAAATCAGGGGGTGCTATCTATTCTGGTAACAGTATCATAGATATCAATGATAGTCTGATCTCAAATAATTCATCAGGCTCAAACGGGGGAGGGCTTTGTAACTCGCTTGGGCACATGACGATTACGAACAGTACTGTCTCAGATAATAGCGCACTGAAATCAGGAGGGGGGATTTATACTAACCACGGAGTGATATCAGCAGTTAACAGCACGATATTTCAAAACTCGGCGACAGAATCGGGGGGTGGGATTTACAGTTCAGGGGGAAATATCAAGCTCTCCAACAGTACGCTTTCCGGCAATTCTGCAAACCTGGATGGGGGAGGAGTCTATTTATCTGGCTCTCGAATTTATACGGTTTCTCAACCAATTCTGGGTTGTGCTACAACCGTGCTCACTTCTGAAGAAATGAGTTTGCTCATTCCCTCCACCCTCAGCCCGTCTGTAAGTGATCTGGTTGATTGGGAATTATCTTATATCAGTCCATCTCTCAGGACCATTGAAACGTTCAAACCGAAATTCAATCTGGAAAATTGTACCATCGTCAATAATTCCGCTCTTGGATCGGGTGGTGGAATTTTCATCTCAGGTAATTCCTATGATGACATGGTAAATAATATTATTGCCGGAAATTCTGCAGAGACTTATCGGCAGGTTTCGAGTAGTATCACAACCGAATTCAACATCATCCAGGACAGTATTGAGGGGCTGTTGGACCCTGTGTTGCGTGATAACGGCGGTCCCACTAAAACGCATGCATTACTGCCAGGCAGTGCAGCGATTAATGCGGGCGACAATCAGGCCGCCACAGAAGCAGGGCTGACCACAGACCAGCGCGGCGGAGACCATCAGCGGATTTATGCAGGCACGGTTGATATTGGTGCGGTGGAATATCACGCCTTGAATCTGGTGGTCGATACACTTTCCGACGAAGATGACGGCGACTATTCCAGCGGTCACCTCTCATTGCGCGAAGCCATCAAACTGGCGAATCAGACATTTGATACCGATCAGATTACCTTCAGTAACTCCCTGGCGGGGGGGACGATATTGCTGGAGAGTGAACTCCTGATTTCAACCGGGATGCACATCGTCGGGCTGGGCGCCGATCAACTCACGATCAGTGGAAATGGAAATTCCCGTATCTTCAATGTCGATGATGGTGACAAAAATACAAACATCACTGTTGAAATCAGTGGTCTCACATTTACGAATGGATTCGCTGAACAGGGAGCCGCCATTCTGAACTACGAAACGCTTTCGTTGTCTGACAGCATCGTTGCAGAAAATGCAGCGTCCAGTGCTGGAGGGGGGATCTATCACATCGGTGCCTTGTTGACGATTACCGATACTCTGTTCGCAGGCAATACAGCAGCCTATGGTGGCGGAATTTATAACGCTACACAGGATTTGATTATTTCGGGGAGCACATTCTTTCGCAATACTGCCACGGAACTGGGAGGGGGAATCTATACCCTGCAGGGAGTCTCCCGCTATGCAGCTCATACTCTACAAGCAGAACTTTATTATCCTATATTATTTCAACCTAATATCCGCTCATTAGATTACCAGTTTAATCTGGTCACAATGACTGGTACCAGTTTCAGTGAGAATTCAGCAAATCAGGGAGGGGCTTTATACAGTTCTTATATCAGCCCTCCAGACTACTATATTGACTGGTGTACCAACATGCCCATTAGCTCCTCCGTGCTAAAAGGAGCTTATCAAAGTGTCAATACTGATCGCTCCCGTTCAGAATTCACGATTTCCGACTGCACCTTCACAGCAAATACGGCCGTTAATGGCGGCGCTATTTACAATAACCAGGGTGCAATCACAATCACCGACAGCCAGGTCACTGCCAATACCGCTTTAAATGGAGCCGGTATTTATCATCGCTCTGGTGTGTTCACGATTTCCAACAGCAGTATTTCCGGGAATGTGGCGCAACAGGCTGGTGGCGGGATTCTGGTTCACTCTGGATTGACGGTCGAGAACTCTTCCATCACAAATAATAAAGCCGGGTACGGGGCCGGTATTTACTCTGACGGAAACCTGAGAATTTTCGGAAGCACACTCGCTCATAATACGGCGTTATTTAATGGTGGTGGCATCTATAATTATTTTAGCAGTCTGGTTCTCTTAAACAGTACCATTTCTGCTAATCATGCTGGGATTGAGGGAGGAGGGGTTTCTTATGCTCCGTATTCTGGTTTCTCTGTCCCAAGGCCTTTGATTACAATGGTACCATTGGTTTCAGTGGAAACTGTTGCTGATCCAGGCCTCATTCGGATTGAACCAGCCATTCACACCACGCTTTCGCAGGTTCCTGAGACAACTGATAACTTACTGACATCAGATCTATCATTGAGTACGGTGGATTCAACAGCTCTGGCAATTCGACCTGTTCAAAACGACGATTACGCTGATTACGCTTTACGACCATCATCTATTTATATTGTATCTGATCTAATTTTATCGATAACTTATTCCATTACCAATTGTACCATTACCGGTAATTCGGCTGGTCAGTCAGGCGGCGGTATCTCGATCAGCGCAGCCGCTACATTTCTCACACCCAAGCTCAATAACAACATCATTGCAGGAAACGTAGCCACCTCCTCCGCTCAGCTTAAAGGCGAATTTGACGGTGGTTTCAATATCATCCAGGACAGTATTGACGGGCTGCTGGACCCCGTGCTGCGCGATAACGGCGGCCCTACGAAAACGCATGCATTACTGCCAGGCAGCGCGGCGATTAATGCGGGCGACAATCAGGCCGCCACAGCAGCCGGTCTTGCTACAGACCAGCGCGGTGAGGGATCACAGCGCATCAAAGAGGGAACCGTTGATATTGGGGCGTTCGAAGTGCAGGGGCCCTTCACCGAGGTTGATTTTCGGTTTTCCACTTCGAAGACAAGGAGGCTCGACAACGGCGAATGGGAACGGCTGCCGGGAAGCCGGGTCTGGCTGGACGAGACAGGAAATTACTGGCTCGAAATCTGGCTCAATACTCCTGCTTCTACCAATCCGGGAATTCAGTCTGCCAGCTTCAATTTGAATTACAACACCACCGCCGCGACTGCCCTCAGTATTGAATATGGTGCTGCCTTCACAGAACATCAGTCTGGAACCATCAATCAGGATACGGGGACGATTGAAAATCTCTCGGCAGAAACAACCCGCGCAGATGTCGGCGATGATCAGTATACACTGTTTGTCCGCATTCAGTTTCACGCGAACAGCGTTGATTCCATCGACTGGGAACACGATCATCAATCTCGAACATCTTTGATCAATCCGGAAATCATACTCGATCAACTCAATATTCGCATGACGGATGGGGCTGCCAGCGAAGTGATTGTGAATCGGTCACCGGATCATCCGGTCTGGATCAATCCGGAGCCTGCCGGCAACATACCCGATTTCAATGATCAGATACCGGGCACCCTGCTATTCAATTATCATGTGCAGCCAGACTATTCCTTTGCCGCTGCGAATTTCCTCTCGAACAATGAATTCGCTTATCACAGCGGACTGACTCTGATCGACCTGCCCGGCAGCCCGGTTGAAAATCAAGAAACAGACATCTTGAACGACCTTGATTCCCTGGTCGGTAGCCGAGACGAAACAGAAGAAGAACTCCCGAAAATACCAACATCCGCAGCCCCCGAATTCTCCACCGAAGACGCCGCCGATCAGTTCTTCACAGACCTGACAGAGGAAACAGATTTGATTGTCTTCTGAAGGGCAGTGAACCCACCCTGACAAAACGGGCTCATAACCCTGTTTCATTAGACTCAAAATATTTTTTTACAATGACTCACACTGATACGCTTGATCTGGTTCCTTCCAGATTCCAACCCGGATTTTAATAGATGTTTCATTCGCAGTGGCTGACCACACTAAACCGCAGGCTCCGTAACCGTTGTTACCGCGCCCGTCGCGCGCGCCGTGATCGGCAGTATGGATCTCAGACCCCGTCCGTCCAGGCACTGGTTTCCCGCAATGTCATTGAGACGCTGGAAGACCGCACGCTGCTGACCGCCTTCACAGTGGTCAACACAAACGACTCTGGTGCAGGCAGTCTCCGCGACGCGATCGCACAGGCCAACGCGAACGAAGGCGCGGATACGATTACGTTCGACGCTGCGCTGGCCGGGCAGTCGATTGTGCTGAGCGATGAGTTGTGGATTTCTGATGACCTGACACTTACCGGGCTCGGGGCCGATCAACTGACGCTCGATGCAAATCGTCAGAGTCGTATTTTTGAGATCACAGACAATAATTCGCAAGCTCTCATTTCTGTCGTCATGAGTGGACTCTCACTCATCAATGGGTATGAATTCGGAGGAGACGGTGGAGCCATCTTCAACAGAGAAAATCTGACGGTTTTAGACTGTACCTTTTCAAATAATGAAGTAGATTTTGACGGCGGGAGTATTTGGAATGGAGTAGATAATATTCTTAATGTCGAAAGATGTATCTTCTCGCATAACGAGGCTTCCCACGGAGGCGGGATTTATAATATCAGTGGGACACTATCAGTTAGTGACAGTTCTTTTGTCGGGAATATAGCCAGTAGTCGAGGCGGTGGCATTTCTACCTTGAGTTCTTTGGGTGAGGTGTATGTTACAAACTCCACATTTGCTGGAAATACGGCTGAATGGCTCGGTGGCGGGATTTACAGTGAAGCCAAATTGTTGAACGTATCAGGTTCTGAATTTTCAGAGAACTCAGCCAGAGATGGCGCAGGAATTTATAATAAGAAATCTTTTACTAATAGCTTCACTGCAAAGCTGAATGTTTTCGAAAGCAGGTTCTTAGATAATCACGCTTCAAGTAGTGGGGGTGGTATTTATAACCGGGAGGCCGAACTCACCATCAGAAATAGTGTCTTTGATCAGAATTCTGGTTTTTCCGGTGGTGGAGTATACCATTCTAAAGAGAATGCAACGATTGAGGATAGTGTTTTCACTGGGAACTCTGCTACATCAGGAGGGGGGATTTACTTTTCCTTCGGAATCCAGGATGAATCAAGACTGATTTCAAGCTGTGTAATTTCCGGAAATATTGCGAGCAGTTCAGGTGGTGGAATTTATAGTCTCAACGGACTCATCACGATTGAAGATTGTACCATCTCGGATAATTCAGCAGGGATGGCAGCGGGCATCTATGCCAGTTCTTCCGAATTATCAATTTTTAATACTACGATTTCAAATAACTCAGCAGCTGGATCAGGAGGGGGGATTTATAGTGTTTTCGATCCTGATTTAAGAATTCAAAATTGCACGATCTCTGATAACCAGTCAGGTGTCGCAGGAGGTGGAATCTACATCGCTTCCAGCCAATCAAGTATAATTAATTGCACGATCTCTGGAAATTATACTGGTGCAGATTCCTATTCAGCATATGCTGGAAAGGGAGGAGGTATATACTATTCTGGTGTGGAAGAGCATGACGTTCCAGAAATCTTAAATTGCACAATTATCAACAATGAAGCAGTGAATGACGGAGGCGGCGTTGCAGTTTACATTTTTGACACGGTGAGAATTGTCAACTCGATCGTTGCAGGGAATATTTCCGGTTCCGGGACTCAAACATTCGCAGAGTCCACCAGCGAGATCACAGGGTATGCAAATATTATCCAGGCAAGTCTTGCGGGTTTAATCGACCCTGTCCTTCGAGATAACGGTGGTCCCACTAAAACACATGCGCTTCTCTTCGGCAGTGCTGCAATCGATGCCGGTCATACTTTCGCAGTGGCAAGTCTAGCACTTACCACAGACCAGCGCGGCACTGGTTTCTTCCGTTATGAAAATGGGGTTGTTGACATCGGTGCTTTCGAATCGAAGTCCTTACACTTTCTCGTTGACTCAGCCACGGATATCGATGACGGTGATTATTCTGCCGGCAACTTGTCTTTGCGGGAAGCGATCAAGTTGTCGAATGAATCAGACACCACGGATACCATCACCTTTGCTGCCAGTCTCTTTGATCAGACACTCATCATTAATAATGAGCTGGTGATTACCGATGACGTGACTATCATCGGACACGGAGCCGAGCACCTGACTCTCAGCGGTTCCGGTACCCACCGTCTCTTTCGTATTGATGACGGGGAGGCAGAGACTTCCATCAGTGTGGAATTGAGCGATTTCACTCTGAACAACGGGTTCGCCAACTACTCAAGTGGTGGCGCTATTCACAGTCTGGAAACCTTGTCCATTACCGATGTCGTGTTTGCAGACAATCAGGCCAGTGTTTTAAATGGTCCAACTTACGGCGGCAGCTACGGCGGAGCCATCTACAGTGCCGGCGATCTGAAGGTGACGAACAGCACGTTTCTCCGCAACACCGCAGACTGGTTTGGCGGCGCCATCTACAGCACCGAGGGTTTTTTGAGAATTACGGGATGCGATTTCACAGAAAATCAAACCTTCTATGCGGGAGGAGCAGTCCTCGTTCAAGACGGTGACCTGACAGTTTCGTCCAGCACATTCACGCAAAACACCAGTGATACCTTAGGCGGAGGCATTTATGTCACGCAGGGAGTTTTAACAGTCAGCGATACGGTCTTTACTGAAAACAGTTCCGGTACAGGGGGGGCGATTTATCATCAGATCTCGTCGACCTTCCCTCCGGTCTTTACGGAATTGAGCATCACGGACTGTATCTTCCAGGGCAATACAACAACATCCATAGGTGGGGCCGTGAGTTATTGGTCTGAGCTCTCTCTTTATAGTTCCTTTTACACAGCTTACATCGAAAACAGTCACTTTTCAGAAAACAGTGCCAGTTCGGGAGGCGCGCTGTATTTAAGTGGAGAAAATATTCTTGTCACGGATTCCACCTTTATCAAAAATTCGGCAAGATTAAACGGAGGGGGTATCAGCAGTTATTGTGATAACCTGACGATCCAGAACAGCCTGTTCGAAAAGAATTCCGCGCAAGCCTGGGGAGGGGGGATTTATTCTCAGAGATCCCTGGTACTGCAAAACAGCACCCTTTCCGGAAATACGGCTCTCGTGGTTGGTGGCGGCATCGCCTTTGATTATCAGAGTTATCCCTGGGAGATCATCAATTCCACTTTGACCGGAAACGCTGCGACCAGAATCGGGGGGGGGATCTATGCGTTTTCCGGTCTTTCTGGTAAGATCACCAATTCGATTGTAGCCGGTAATACGGCTCCTTCGACTCCGCAAGTTCTACGCTATGTCTCAAACACAAACAGCATCATCCAGGACAGCGTGGCAGGTTTACTCGATCCCGTTTTGAGAGACAATGGTGGTGTAACGAAAACACATGCGCTGTTACCAGGCAGTGCCGCCATCAACGGCGGCGACAATGATGCTCTGGATGACACGAACCCGGACATCATCAATCGCAGAGCCGTCACTCAGGACCAGCGCGGCGAAGGGTATGAACGCATTGCAGATGGGACCATCGACATCGGTGCCTTCGAAGTTCAGCACACGTTAGCCCAGATTGAGCTCCGGGTGGTCGACGTAAAGACGACCACTCAAAACAACGGAGAGGCGACTGCCCTGCCGGACAACCTGACCTGGATCGACGAATGGAAAGGTTACTGGCTCGAAATCTGGATCAGTACAACCGCTGCAAATGATCTGGGAGTGTTGTCTGCAGCCATGAACCTGAGCTACAACACCGCGATTACCACGGCTGTCGGCATTGAATACGGTGCCGGTTTCACCATCAATCAGACAGGAACCATCAATGATCTGACAGGCATGATTGAAAATCTGTCCGCTGAAACAGACCTGACCGATCTGGGAGACTCACAACATGTGCTGTTTGCCCGCATCCGGTTTGAATCGACGGCCAGTGATGGCATCGACCTCGATCTGGCAGGTCAGATCATGATTCCAGAGAGTCCTGAGTTCACGGTTGACCAGACCGAGATCCAACTGGTGGGCAACATCGCTACGGAAGAGGTACAGGGAACCGCTCCCGAAACGCTGGTCTTCGCAAATCCTTATGATCTCAACGATGACGACCGGATCGACTATCGTGATCTGATCCAACTGGTCAGTATCTATGGAGTCGCTCCCACGGAGACAGCATCCGACTATGGCTGGTTCGCCGACTATGATCAGAATGATCTGATCAATTATCGCGATCTGATTCAACTGGTGAGCAACTACGGCAAGAGCAAAGCCAATCAGGCTGCGACTAATTATCCTCGAGATTTCCCCGAATCCCATCAGAAGCATTTAACAGTCGAGCCTACGCTGTTACCACAGTTGAGTGCCACACCCGTCGAACAGGCGACAGCGGAGACCATGTTGAACAGTGTCGTGGAGTCTCTCGAATCGCAACTGACTTCCGCAGAAAATGCAAAACTGGCGCAGGTTGACATCGTGATCACCGATCTTCCCCAAGGGGTATTAAGCAATACAGTCCACGGCACGATTTATATCGACGTCAACGCCGCCGGTTACGGCTGGTTTGTGGATAACACCCCCGACGACAACAGTGAATTTTATGAGACCGGGCCTTTCACTTTGTATGCAGTCCCATTTGGGAGCACGATTGCTCTCGGCAAGATCGATCTCAGGACCGTCTTCCTGCATGAACTCGGGCACCTGCTGGGTTACGATGACGCAGACGACGGAGCCATGCAGGCAAGCCTGATCGTCGGCGAACGTCGCCTGCTGGACTGGGAAGACAGGGTTGACCTGTTTTTTATGGAATTTCCCAATGAATCGCCAGCAAATTCCTTCTAAGTGGTCCTGTATTCCTTCTGATTCGTGAAACTGATGTCAAGATGGACAAAATACGTTTGTGTCCTCTCTGATCATTGGTAGTATACAATTTACCTGACACGAAATATTCAAGTGTCACTTCATCCAGTTTAGATTGCTTTAACTCACTCACCAAACTCTACCCCTTCCTGTCAGTAGTGATGACACGACTGCCATTCGGAACCGAGTCCCAACAATACAATCGGATCACGCTCATCCATGTTAGTACAACAGTGGCTTACTTCGTTGCAGAACCAGCTCCGTATGCGCTCGGCTCGTCCTCGCCGCGGACGTCATGCCCGGAAGCAAAATCTGAAAGCTCCCTCAACGCAGTCGCTGGTTTCGCGAAATGTCATTGAAACGCTCGAAGACCGCACGCTGCTGACCGCGTTCACGGTGGTCAATACCAACGACTCGGGAGCAGGCAGTCTCCGCGATGCCATCGCACAGGCCAATTTGAATGCCGGCGAGGATACGATTACGTTCGATGCATCACTGGCCAGTCAGACGATTGTGCTGAGCGATGAAATATTGATTTCTGATGACGTCACCATTCTCGGTTTGGGGGCAGATCAGCTTACGTTGGATGGGAATGGGAACAGTCGGATATTCAATATTGATGATGGAGATTCTGAAACCAGGATTACGGTGGAAATGAGCGGACTGACTCTGACAAACGGATTCGCAGACAGTGGCGGGGCAATTCGCAATTATGAAAACCTCACAATCACCGACAGTACAATATCTGAAAACCAGGCAGCGATGAATATCGATTATGGAGGCGGCGGTATTTATAGTGCCGCAGGCTCCCTGACTGTTATGGGGTCTCTATTCACTGGAAATTCAGCGTTTAATGGCGGTGGGATCTATGCTTTGGAAACGCTGTTGACGGTCTCAGGCAGCACCTTTTCAAAAAATAGCGCCGATCGGGGAGGCGGAATCAATTTCGATGCACCTTATTCAGATTACACTTTCACTGCAAATGTGACGAACAGTACCTTTTCAGAAAACGTGACCGATGGCAATGGGGCCGGAATCTTATTTGATTTCGGACAGGCGTTTGTAGACCATTGCACCTTTACCGGCAATATTTCGGACCGGTCAGGAGGAGGCATAGGCAACCTCTGGACTGAATTAACAGTTCAGAATAGTTCCTTCGATCATAACTATGCGAGACTGTATGGTGCCGGAATCGCCAATGGCAGTTTTTTCTATTTTGAATGTGGAGGAGATCTCCTGATCCTCAACTGCACGTTATCGGAAAATCAGGCTGCCAATAATGGCGGTGGCTTTTTCACGAATTGTGGTAATGTTGATATCGTCAACACGACCATTTCCGGGAACAGTGCAAAAACCAGCGGTGCCATCTACACACGACATGAAGGACCTGCAACACTTGTGATTACCAACAGCACGATTACAGGGAATTCAGCGACTTATATAGGTGGTATCAGTGGCACCTGGGTTCCGGTTACGATCATGAACAGTATTGTTGCGGGGAATCCGACTGAAGATGGCAAACCGCAAAACACGGTGGGACGAGGTGCTGTCAACAGTATTATCCAAGACAGTATCGAGGGCCTGCTCGACCCCGTCCTGAGAGACAACGGCGGTCCTGTGAAAACACATGCCTTGTTGACCGGCAGTGCCGCCATTGATGCCGGAGATAATACAGCAGTCAGTGCAGCGGGACTCGATTTTGATCAGCGGGGTGACGGCTTTGATCGGATCGTCGGTGGAACGGTCGACATAGGTGCCTACGAATCTCAGGTCAATCATACCCAGGTCGACCTCCGCATTGTCAGTTCTAAGACCTCTACCGGTTTGAATGGTGAAGTCAGCGCTCTTCCGCAGAGCAGAGACTGGCTTGACGAATGGAGCGGTTACTGGCTGGAAATCTGGGTTGGTACACCGGCTCCCTCCGATCATGGCATTCAGTCAGTAGTGATCGACTTCAGTTACAACACTGACATTACAACTGCCACCTCAATTGAATACGGTGCCGCCTTTACTGAAAATCAGACTGGCAGTATCAATGACCAGACCGGACAGGTTGTTAATTTGTCCGCAGACACGAGCCTGTCTGGTGTAGGCGATGATGAGCCTGTCCTGTTTGCCCGCATCTATTTTGAATCCACTGAAGTCGATTCCATCAATCTGGACTGGGACGGCCAGAGTCTGAATCCGCAGAGTGTAGCAGTTACTATTGAGGATCTGGAAATTCTGGATACTGCGGATGTCGTCAGAGATGATCCTCTAATTCTGCTACCTCAGACACAGATCTACGCCAACCCGTTCGATCTGAACGATGACGATATTATTAACTACCGCGATCTGATCCAGCTGGTCACCGTCTACGGCGTGGCTCCCAGTGAGTCGGTTTCTGGTTCCGCCTGGTTCGTCGACTATGACCAGAATGATCTGGTGAATTATCGCGATTTGATACAGCTCATAGGAAACTACGGCAAGAGTAAAGCCAATGCCATTCCCGTTAACTATCCAGCGTATTTCCCCTATGCCTGGAACCAGCTGCTGACAGTCGAGGCTCAACAGCCGCCGCAGATAGACGCGAAGTCGGTGACGCAGGCTGACGCGGAGAGCGTATTAGAAGTGGTTGTCGAACAGGTCAGCCCGCAACTGACATCTGATCAACGGGAAACACTGGAAACGGTGAATATCGAAGTCATCGATCTGTCAGCAGGCACCTTGGGCCGCGCTGTGCCCGGCACCATTTATATCGACGTCAACGCCGCCGGTTACGGCTGGTTCGTTGATGCGACTCCCACAGACAACAGCGAATTCTCTTTCTCGAGCGAACTTTCATTGATTGCACTACCCGACAGTGAAGCCGCCGGGCACGTGGATCTGTGGACCGTCATCCTGCATGAACTCGCTCACCTGCTGGGTTACGAACACGCAGACGATGGAGCCATGCAGGCAAGCCTGATTCCCGGCGAACGTCGCCTGCTGGACTGGGAAGACTCCGATCAGTTCTTTGCCGACTTCGCAGCAGACGGGGAACTCACCGCGTTTTAAAGCTTTGCTCCGATCAGTGCAGAACAGATTCGCTTACCGGGTGTGTTTGGGATAGAATCGGGGTTTGAATCAAAACCGAAGTTCGATCACCGCCCGCGTTCAGGAGGCTGAACTTGAATTCTTTGCGCTGTATCCCGTGTTTCATCGTCCCTCTGCTGATGCTGTTGAGCCATGACGCTCCTGCTGCAGAACGTCCCAATATCCTGCTGATTCTCGTCGACGACTTGAAGCCCGCGCTCGGCTGTTACGGCGATCCGGTTGCCCGCACTCCGAATCTGGACTCGCTGGCGGCGCGCGGGATGCGCTTTGATCTGGCCTACTGCAATCAGGCAGTCTGCGCACCGTCGCGGTTTACACTGATGCTCGGCTCACATTCGACGTCAACCGGTTTATACGGGCTGGGCAGTCAGTTGCGACAGATCGTGCCCGATGCTGTCACGCTGCCGCAATACTTCGCGCAGCAGGGGGGCTACCGTACTGAATCGCTGGGTAAAGTTTTCCACATCGGGCATGGTAATCAGGGTGATCCTGTCTCTTTCAGTGTGCCACATTTTCACGACAAGGTGATTGAGTATCTCGATCCCGCCAGCACACAGGGGGGAAAGCTCACGCGGGAAGAAGCCTACTTCACGAATCAGCAACTCGATCGCATCAAGACACTCCCGCGCGGCGCCGCCTTTGAAGCGCCGGATGTCGCGGACATCAAATATGCCGACGGACGCGTGGCCGCGGAAACGATTCGAAGGCTCAAAGCCGCACAGCAGCGCCGCAGGCAGGAGGGGACGCCGTTCTTCATCGTGGCCGGCTTCGCACGTCCGCACTTACCGTTCAGCGCACCGAAGAAATACTGGGATCTGTACGATCCGTCACAGCTGCCGCTCCCGCAGTTTGAAGAACTCCCCGCGAACGCACCCCCGGTCGCCGGCAAGCGGGGCGGAGAGATCACCAATTACAGCCCCGTGCCGACCGAACGGGACGCGAAGTTCAGTGAGGAACTCAAGCGAAAGCTGATTCACGGCTATTACGCCAGCACGAGTTTCGTCGACGCCCAGATTGGCAAGGTACTCGACGAACTCAACCAACTCGGACTGGCCGAGAATACAATCGTCGTTTTGTGGGGGGATCACGGCTTCCATCTGGGCGACCTGGGCATCTGGACCAAGCACACGAACTACGAACAGGCCAACCGGATTCCCCTGCTTATCGCAGCGCCCGGCGTCACGTTGCCTGGCTCTTCAACAAAACAGCCTGCGGAAAGCGTGGATCTGTTTCCCACCCTGGCCGAACTCGCGGGTCTGCCTTCTCCCGAAGTGCCCCAACCCATTGATGGCGTCAGTCTGGTTCCCGTGCTGAAGAATCCCAGGGCCCGGGTGCGCGACCATGCGTATCACGCCTACCCCAAACAGAAACTGGGCCGCGCAATCCGCACCGAACGCTATCGCCTGGTCGAATGGCGTCCCTACGACAACCCGAGCACCCCTGCCGTCTACGAACTCTACGACTACCACACCGACCCGCTGGAAACCAGAAACCTGGCAGCCGACCAACCGGAGACTGTAGAAACCCTGAAGCAAAAACTGGCAAACTACCCCGAGCCCCTATCACGTAACCTGAAGTCTGAAAAGAAAAAAACAGCACCAAAGTAGAAGAATGGTTTTACGTTTCCGTATCTGTCAGCTCCTCGACTTCGGTGGTGCCAGCTTGCTTAACGTGTTCCTGATACGCTTTCGCTGCCAGGTAGCGGGAGTAGTAACGCTCGACCGCCTCAATCACTTTCTGCTGGTCTGAATCCATAAACTTCTTGAGGTTAATCTTACTTGGTTTGCCCTCTGCGAGAATGAAATTCAACCTTCCTTTGTCGTCCATATTACACGACTGGATCTCGCTGAATGGTACGGGAGATTCCCAGGGATGGTGCGTGATGCCTGCGTAATCAATCGTCAGCAAGCCCTCCTCTCCCGATATCTGGACTTCGGGAAATGCTTTGACCACGATCGCCAGTTCGGCGTCGGTTTCGGGCAGAAAACGGTAAGGCAGCGATTCCTCGTGATAGGCGCGGAAGCGATCTTCATATTCCTGCCACTGCGCGTTTTCCAGTTCTTCTGCACCTTCGATTTTTTGAAACCACAGACCATCACCTGGGGCAGATAGCATGGCTTGTGAATCAGGTGATTCCAGGGAACAGCCCACGGCCTGCATTCGATCGACCAGTGAGGGGTGCGTATCAAAAGGATGCGAGGTTTGCAGAAGTGAAACGTCCGGGGTCGACAGAAAGCTGCCTGCGTAGTGATCAAACCCCAGCGCGATCTCCTGGGACACATTCGCAGTTTCCAGAACTTCTTCTTTCTCGAAGATATCCTGTTCCACTTTCGCACGATAGCTTGAGTAGGCAATGATTTTCAGGAGCGCACCGGCCATGTCTGCTGGAGAAGTGGCTTCCGTGGCAATACGATCGGCACGGAATTCACGCGATCGGCTCAAGCGCTTCAGCGAGACTTCATACAGTGCGCGGAAGCAGTTCATGAAATAGAAAATCGGCAGAGACACTCCCCCTTCATAAAGCCCGTGCAGATAATGTTCATAGCGAACCAGTAAAGGGGAAATCTTCTGCGAATATAACGTATCATTGCCGCTGAAGTGAGCCATTTCGTGGGCCAGCACGGCATCTGCTTCACTGCCATTCATTTGTTTCAGCAGTGAGAGACTGACAAACAGCGAGCGGCCACTATATTTCTTTTCGCCCACCGTCAGACTCTGCTCAGTAACGAAGAAGTTGTCATCGATACCGGCGATGACCTGGTCGGGCATCTCGGTGTTGACTTTCGCGCAGATGGTGCTGAGTTCCTGCCATAACGCGGGCGAAGAATCCCGCTCGATCACAGTCCCTTCGACAACGGTTTCGTTGTTGAGCTTTATGAAGATCGACTTGATGACAGCCGCGATTGCAGCCAGCGCGAGGATTCCGGCTATGATGATCAGCTTGGGAACATAGATATTGAAAAAGAACGCGGTGACCCAGTAAGACAAAGCAAATAACAGCACTCCCTGGATCAGGACCTGCGCGGCACCAAAAATGCGCAGCACATGCCAACTGACTGACAGGCTCACATACTGGACCCACTGCGATCGGAGCGAAGCCACGACGCAGAGCGCACTCAGCACGAACACAACAATTCCGCCGATAATGGAAAAGAGTGAAAGGCGAATTGCCCAGCGAAATGTCGCATAGTCGAAGGACGCCTGGGAACTCACCATGTCGGCAAAGTCAGGAAGCATAATCAGACGCGAAAGGGGAACGTTGGTGTACAGCGCTTCGGCATCGGCCTTATCTTCTGCGGTGAGACTCGCATCGGCACGTATTTGCCGGAGTATTTCATCACGGGCTTCGCCATCGTAATGCCCCTGAATATGCAGAAAGAAGACAAGAGAAACGACGGGGATCAGAAAGATCAACAGAGCAGGCAGAAAGAAAGTCCTGGCAAAACCGATCTTGGAAAAGTCGTCAGAGGCTTGACTCATCAATCTGCTCCTGCATGGAAGTTGACATCAACAAATGAACCGACATTTCCCGGATGGAATCTGCTACCGTCTCACTTCTGGCAAGTTAACTGAAAGAACTGCCAGGTGGCTTTTCGTTCCAATGACGTGATGGACGTATCGTAAACAACTCCGGCTGGATATTCCAGAAATTTATTTGAAACGGCTCCTGCTACCTGCTCGGTCCTGGAGAATCGACCACTCACTACATCACATCTCACTTAAAGAAGTGTCTCACTGCTTGATGGCAGTTGAATTGAGCAATGCTTTGGTAGATCCAGCTCCATTCTTCCCGGTGTTATTTGGTCCGAGGATGTTATCCAGGAGTTACCGCCAGTACAGAGAGGAACCATAAGACAATGGTTCCAATGGCGCCGCCCATCAAAAACCAGAAAATGCCCCAGGTGTAACGCTCAGTGCCTGCCTGTTTTTGCTGAAGCTCGTAAATGAGCTTACCCTCCATCAGAGAGATTACGATATCTGGAGATCCTCATCATTTTGTTCCTGCATTTTACGTTTGAGGGTCCGTTTTGGTGTCTCGACGACGCCGGTAAGGACAAGAAAAAAAATACAGAATAGCGATACTGAAATAAATGGAATTGGACTGAACGGTGTATTCATCAGCATGAAGAGACAGACAAAGATAGCAATAAACGCCTTAATCGGACTTTTCTTATTTCCTGCTTTTCTGGGCATCGCAGTCAGTTCATCAGGCTTCTGGTCAACTGCTTTTTCAGGGGGAGCCACACTACTGTTGGGAACCTGCATTAGTTTTCCGCAAGCATTGCAGGTTCCTTTTCTGCCTGCTGCCTCATCTGGCACTTTGATTGGATTTCCGCAATGTGGACATTTGAAATTTATCATGCTGCCTATCCTACAATTTAAGACAGCAGTTGTAAACAAATAAACATGGGTAAAACCGTTCAGGAAAACAGGTCTTTTAGTCATTTTAGTGACCCAGCCAGATCGTAGTTTTTCATCTGCTGTTCCTCCAGACCTGACCTCTCAGACTCATCAGAGAAGGGTACCGGACTGTCGATCCGGGAGTTGTTAGAGCCGTTGAGGTAGCAATGTTGCGGCGTCTTCATCTCAAAAAATGAGTCAGCAGCGCAAACAAAAACCCCGATGTGGTGACAATGTCACTACATCGGGGTTTTGAAAGTGGCGGGGACAGGATTCGACCACCCCCTTCTATCCTTAGAGAAAACTAAATTCATGGAGCGGGCAACATAGAATCTTCGCAAGTGGTATCCCAGGGACTGCTGATGAGCGGTTCCAGGCTATCAGCAATATCTGCTCAGGTATTGTCCGACATGATGTCCATTAGAGGGTGATGTTATGTGTAAACACACCATTTTCATGCCTCTGAAAAATTTGATCTGAGTAGAAGTAAATCGGTAAGTATTCTTTGTTTTGCTTGCAATTCAAAACGGTTCAATTTACGCTGAATGTATAATTATGTGCATTGGCCTAATGTCGGAGTGCCTCATGATCAAATTCAGTTGTCCCCACTGTAGCCATCGTATAAAAGCACCGTTAGCTACTGCCGGGATCAGAAGTAAATGCCCCCACTGTAAGGCGAATGTTACTGTGCCGATGCCGGAGCATTTAGAGCCGATCAAGCATGAACCAGAGAGGGAATATCCCAAAGTCGCGGTGCAAGAAAAGCCCAGTGTGCCAGTAGCAGTACCACTGTCAGGGGTAGCTCTCAAAAAAAACAAATCGAAGAAAAGCTGGAGTCGTATGACTGGGGGAGCAAGTACCTTGGTAGACGTGAGATCGAAAAACTCCCAGAGCTTCTTTGGGAAGATGAGGAGTTCGAAACTCTGATTCAGGGAGTTTACAATAATGGGCATGGCATCTTATGCGCAACGAATCGAAGGTTGATTTTCATTGACAAGAAGATATTTTTTGGAATCAAGGTTGAAGATTTCTCGTATGATAAAGTGACGTCTATCAGTTATGAGACAGGGATTCTCTTTGGGAAAATAACCCTCTTCGCAGCTGGGAATAAGGCAGAAATATTACAAACATCCAAGTCTTCAGTTAAAGTGTTTGTAGACCATATACGAACTAAGTTAAGTGACTCAGTCAGACACAATTCCATCTCAGGAAAGCCCGATGAAACCAACGATAGAATTGCAGCCCTGGAGCGACTTTCGAAACTGAAAAGTGATGGAATACTTACAGAAGAAGAGTTCCAGAAAGAAAAACAGTCCATACTAAATCAGCTCTGATCAGCCGCCTTAAACCATCGACTTTGTCATTCCCAGCAGAGTAGGTCACCTCTTTTTATCTTATTAAATTATACCGCTCGAACCAGCCAGAAATACCGGACTGTCAATCTGGAGGTGCAGGAGCCATTGAGTGCTCAGCGTGGCGGTGCCTTTATCCTAAATGAGTCAACAGCGCAAACAAAAACCCCGATGCGGTGACAAAATCACTACATCGGGGTTTTGAAAGTGGCGGGGACAGGATTCGAACCTGCGACCTCGAGGTTATGAGCCTCGCGAGCTACCGGGCTGCTCCACCCCGCGTTATGGGTCCTTGAAAGGACTGATTAAGAGCAGTTTCAGATGCAAATAATGCCTGTTTCAGACACTATTTAGATATTTAAAAGCCCTAAATACAGTAAGTGAATATCGTTACCGTACGGGGGCATTATAGACACGTGCCGCGCTTGCGTCGAGTAACTTTGTCTAAATTCCCATAATTCCGTACGAAGATTGTCGAATCAGCCGTTAATCTTCAGCTAAAACGCATGACCCTGCGCCGGAATGGCTCTCATACTATTATACAAGCCTCAAACCGGGGTGGAGACCCTTTGATCTCCCCGTTTTCTGGTCGGCTTACTCGTATTCCCACTTCAAAATCCAGGGATCTTTGGTTTTTTCCTGCCAGGCTTTCAGTTTCTCCTGCATTTTGGTCAGGGTCTCCTGATGTTCCGGCTCGAATGCCAGATTCTTCGATTCCCAGGGGTCGGCTTTGATATCGTACAACTCGTGCCGGGGTCGATGCAGGTAGGAATACACGGTCCGCTGTCCGTACATCTTGTCACCCCGTTTCAACACGCCCTGCCAGGTGGGTGACCGATATAAATCGGAGGCAAACGGGTAGGGGAGTTCGTGTGCGATATTGAAGATGTATTTGTAATTGCCGCTCAGAATCACACGCATCGGGTAGTACATCGTGATTTCGTGGAACGTGTGTGAAGCGTAGCTTTCATCGAAATCGGGTGCATGTTCTTTCCCCAGGATCTCCAGGAACGAGCGTCCGTGGAACTCGTAAGGAACCGGCTTGCCTTTTCCTTCGACGCGTTTGCCGTTGTTCTCGACCGGTCGCAGTTTGGGAACCTTCTTCGGAGTGACATCGCAGTAATCCAGAATCGTTGGCGTCAGGTCGGCCCAGGTGACCAGGGCGTCAGTGACGATTCCCTGATTCTTCACAGTCGGATCGCGGACGATTAAAGGCAGATTCATACCCGGCTGATACAGGTTGGTCTTCGCGCCCGGGAACGGAGGACCGTTATCGCTGAGGAACATGATGAGGGTGTCTTCCCAGTGGCCGGTCTCTTTGAGTGTGTTGATCAGCGAAACGACGCCCTGGTCGAGACGTGAAATGGCCTGATAGTATTCCGCCAGCTCTTCCTTGACTTCCTGATGATCGGGCAGCCAGGGGGGAACTACGATCTGTTCGGGTTTGTATTTGACCGGAGTCACGCCGGGGTAGTGGTCGGGATCGTCATTGAAGTTGGAGTAACCGTCGGGGCCTCCACCACGATGAGGGTCGCTGCTGCAGTAGTACAGAAAGAAGGGGCGGTCATCGTCGGCAGTGATGAACGCTTTCGCGTTGGCCGCCATCGCTACGGAGTTACGATTTCCCTGAATGCCTTTATTGCTGTATTCCTGAAACTGGTACACGTATTCGGGAGCCACATGATACTTGCCGATCGAACAGGTCCGGTAGCCGGCTTCTCCCAAAATCACAGGGAGTGATCTCACCGTGGCGTAAGTGCTGAAGTGATTGTAACTGTGCGCGTGGCCGTAATGTCCGGTGGCGTGATTATACAGGCCTGTCAGAATCACCGAGCGACTGGCAGAGCAACTGGCGGTCGTGCAGTGAGCGCGGGAGAAGCGGGTTCCCGACTCGGCCAGCATATCGATGCCCGGCGTTTTGATGACTTTGTTTCCGTAGCAGCCTGCCTGAAAACCCTGGTCATCGACGACGATCACAATCACATTTTTCTGCTTTGCGGCAGCGGAGACGGATTCAACGGAGACAAACAGCAGCAGCAGGCTGAAGATTCCAATCAGACATCGATTCATGGTGTGGCTTTCTCACTGGAGGAACAGGCGGGAATCAATTGCAGGAGAGTCGTGAAAATCTCAATTTCATTCTAATCGCCGCAGAAGGCAATCGCAAATCGACATCCGGGAAAGCAGGGGACTTTACGCGAAAGGGACGAAATCAGGGGGGACTGGCTTGAAGTGGGCTGAATTCCTTTCGATAATTAAGAAATTCCTGACGAGTACTGTCCTTCCCGGCGCTGCAATTAACGCTGTGTGCGGGAAGTCTTCCGACCGATATCAGAATGAAAGCAATGACTATGACTACCATGAAACATGTCGCGACGATGCTGGCTGTTTTGCTGGCTGTTTCTGCCCTCAATGTTGCCGCAGCAGAAGAATGCAAACTCAATCAACCTCCCGAAGGCTACAAGGCGCTGTTCAACGGCAAGGACCTGAGTGGCTGGAAAGGACTGGTCGGCAGTCCTAAAACCCGGGCGAAGATGAGCCCTGAAGAGCTGGCTGAAGCACAGAAAAAAGCCGACGATGAAATGAAAGCACACTGGCAAGTCGTCGACGGCGTGCTGGTGTTTGACGGCAAAGGAAAGAGCCTGTGTACCGCTAAAGACTACGGCAACTTCGATATGCTGGTTGACTGGAAGATCAAAAAAGATGGCGACAGCGGCATCTATCTGCGTGGTTCGCCACAGGTTCAGATCTGGGATCCGGCTGTGAAAGCGGCGAACGGCGTCGGTTCAGGCGGGCTCTACAATAACAAGGAAAACCCCGATAAACCGCTGCTGACCGCCGACAATCCCGTGGGCGAATGGAACACGTTCCGCATCAAAATGGTGGGGGACAAAGTCAGCGTCTGGCTGAACGGGAAACTGGTCACCGACAACGTTACGCTGGAAAATTACTGGGAACGCGATAAGCCGATCTACGAAACCGGACAGATCGAATTGCAGAATCACGGCAACACACTTTATTTCCGGAATGTGTTTATCAAAGAACTTGATTAGCGACATTCGTGTGAAGACCGGCTAAAATGAAAGCACAGGGAGTCCGCTCTCTGTGCTTTCTGTTTTTACCTCAACCCTCCTGAATTCGAAATCTCACCGTATGCTTTCCAAAGATGTTCCCCTTGAAGACCCGACGGCGCTGGCCCGCTTTGGCAAACTGGATGTTGTCACGCGGCTGGTGGTGGAAGGTTTCATGATGGGGCAACATAAGAGCCCGTTCAAAGGAGCGAGCGTCGAGTTCGTGGAGCATCGGCAATATTATCCGGGTGACGAAATCCGCCACATCGACTGGCGGGCCTACGGGAAGACCGGCAAGTATTACGTCAAAGAGTTTGAAGAAGAGACCAACCTGCGCTGTTATCTGCTGCTCGACTGTTCGGGAAGCATGGCCTATGCCGGCAAGACGCTGAGTAAGATTGATTATGCGCGTCAGCTTGCCGCGGCGCTCGGTTATCTGTTGTTGAGTCAGCGGGACGCCGTCGGTCTGATTACCTTCGACAGCAAACGCCGCGATTTTATTCAGCCCTCTGCGAATCCGAAAAACTTCGGACAGATGCTGGAGATCCTCGAACAGGCAAAGCCGCGGAATGAAACGGCGATCTCAACCGTGCTGGGGGAAGTGCAGTCGCTCATCAAACGCCGCAGTCTGGTCGTGTTGATATCGGATTGCTTTGACGAGCCCGGGGCGCTGACGACGACCCTGAAACAGTTGCGGCATGATCGCCATGAGGTGCTGTTATTTCAGGTCGTGACGCCGGAAGAAGAAGAGTTCCCGTTCAGCAAGCCGACACAGTTCCGCAGCCTGGAACGTCGCGGCCATCATCAACTGGTCGATCCGCATCAATTGCGGGCCCGCTATCTGGAACAGTACCAGGAATTCTGTGCGACGCTGGCCCGGCAGTGTGGATCAGTGAACGTGGATTACCTGAAATTTCGTACGACGGACGCGTATCATTTAGCCCTTGGTGCCTTTCTGAATCAACGCACACGCCCCGGACGAAAGTAGACGAGCGAACTCATGTCAGGTGAAAAAATTCCGATCAACCGGACTCTGGTAGGCATTATCTCCCTGGTTTGCCTGGGGATTGCCGCCTATCTGTTCTGGCTGGCTCCCCCGGATCAGTTTGCACAGCAGGATGTGGCCACCGGTGCTTTTATGCGCGTGGGGCTGTTGATGCTTGCCTTCTGGTTTGCACTGCCGACAAAAAACCGGGATGCCGCCTGGGCGAATGTGTCTCCCTGGGTTTTCGTGGTGATCATCATGGCGGTCGTGGGAGTGGCGGTCCGGCCTAAGATTGTCGTGCCGCTGCTGATCGTGATGGCCGTGCTGGGTTTTGTGCTCCGACCGCGCAACAAAAGACGCTCGCGGCGTTGACCGGAGCGTGCTTCTGATTGGTTCTGAATGATTTCGATTACTTCGGACTCTGTGCCCGGCTGACAGGCTGTACTTTCAGATCACGCGGTAACTGTCGCGGTACCTGATTTCCGGTCTGCGAGATCACATCGATGGGTTTGGGAGGGACGAAGCGATCTGGGGCTTCTCCGTTCTGAGCAGCCGCTGCGGCTTCCCGCTGTTTGGCATCGATGTAAACCCGGGCGGCGACTTTCAGCAGTTGCGGACGGCGGACCGGCAGCACCCCTTCCAGTTGACCGGCAATCCGTTCCACCCAACCGGGCTGACGTTCCATTGCCAGGGACATCATATGCATGAAGATCGAGACTTCTTTGAAGTTGCGGTCCAGGATCGCATTGCTCACCGGTGCCAGGATCTTGGCTGCCATCTCCACGGTCTGTGAAGGAAAGGAGACGTACATGGAGACCTGATGCGAGACGGCATCGATCTTCTTGTCTTCGCCGGGGAAGTATTCGGTCTGCAGATGCAGCAGCGCTTTGGCTGAGATCGGCTTGGCCAGCAGCGGACTTTTGTAGACTCCTGAGCAGAGCACAATGGTTTCTTTCGGTGTCTGATGAATCACTTCGAGCGTTCCCACCGTGCCATCGCCGGCATCGACTTCATACGAATAAGGGCCGGTCTGCCACATCTGGAATTCAGACAGTTTCATTTCACGCCAGATACTGACAACCACGTCAGGGTGTGCGATGAAAAAGGCATACGCCGAATGATTGACGTCGAGGTGAATTTTCGGCAGCACGCGGAACATGCTGATATCTTTCAGCACGTGTTCGGCATTCGTGCGGTTGGCCTGCGACATCTGATCCAGTGGAATCTGTGACAGGCATTCTTTTCTTGAGGAGCGGGACGAAGAACCTTTTGTCAGTAAGGTAATCAGTTCTTCTTCGTCAGGAATGCGGATTTCCTGATCGACCTGCTGATGTTTCTGTTGGAATTCAGTCAGCTGCCGATCATCGTCTCGTAAAAGATATTGATCGGCAGCCGACTTCGTCAGGGCCGGGCTCTGGCCATCGCGTTCGTTAGATTGTGGCTGTTGTGCAGAAACAGAGGTGACAGGAATCGTTACGCTACTTGTGACAGCGATCACCAGAATCGTCATTTTCTGAATGAATTTTGTCATGCTCATCTTCGTCATGTGAGAACCTGTTTTCTTTCCGCGTTCAACTTGTGTTGTCTGGTTTTATGCCCGTCAGTCTGGGTAGCAGTCAGTTTGGAGGTGCATTCACAGGAGGTGCCAGCGCCGGGCCGGGCTCCTTGAGTTCAGACTCCAGACCCGTTTCATTGGGAAACGGATCAGGGGGCACAAAAATAGAAGGTTCGGGAAGAGGAACCAGGTCATCCACAGCCTCGCCGTCATAAGACTGCTGGCTGCTGTATTCAGTGACTGGAGTATCACTGATATAGTGTTGCATCTGACAGTCATCGCAGCATTTACACCACCAGCGGTTGAAGCGCGACTGACACCAGTCAGGTTTGCCAATACGCGTCAGGTCCCACGTGGGACGATAGAAGCGGTCTGCATAAAGCTGTGTGTCGCTGATGTCGTCGATCAGGTTATAGTAGACATTGCTGGCCCTGAAACACTGGCAGCCCGAGCATACTATAAGCGGCTGGATCATGACTATGCAGACAAATGCTGCGCGCATTCGCAGTTTCCTCCCCCATTTGAATGTGACCTTCCCTGGTCACAATTGAACCCATGATGGCTCGCATCATCGGTTGTACAATCGCCTGTACCTAAGGATGATCGGCTATCGTTGAAGAGAAACTTTATCGATTATTCCGAATGCTCGGGTTATCGGGGTGATGGGAACGAAGAATGTACTTAACCCCTGAAAAACAGGGGTGTACGTGCAAGTGTCTGCAGGAAAAACAGGCGGGGAACGGTTCAGATTTACCGAATATCCCTTGGGATACGAAGGGTTCTTGCGATCCGGGAACCAGACTGTGATACTGGTAAAGAAGCAAACATTCCATCCGGATTCAGGAGGCTCATATGCGGGAAATTACATTTGTGTCGCTTTCAATCCTGGCGGTGTTACTCTCTCCAGTAGGGATCGCAGCGGGAGAGGAAGGTGAGCGAGGGGCTCCCTGGCAGTGTCATATTATAGATGCGTCTTCCCGTGGTGCAGACGGAGTGAAGCTGTTTGACGCTGACGGCGACGGCTTACTCGACATCGCTACCGGCTGGGAAGAAGGGGGCATCACCCGCATCTATCGTAACCCGGGACCAGCGCAGGTAAAACATAACTGGCCGGCAGTGACTCTGGGAAAAACCCCGCAGGTGGAGGATGCTGCCTGGATTGATCTGGAACGACTGAACGTGAGAAGGGCAGTTGTCAGTTGTTGTGAAGGGAAAACGCGTGCCATTTACGTGCACTGGCCTCCGGTCGAGAAGCCGTTCGAAAGTCCGTGGACACAGGAAGTGATACCCGCTTCCCAAAACCGGATGATGTGGATGTTTGCGATTCCCGCGAAAATTGGCCTCGATTCGCGTGGCGGAGAAGAACTGGTGGCCGCCGGCAAAGGTCCGGGGGCAGAGATTGGCTTCTTCCTGCCGACAGCGGACACGCGCGATCTGTCTAAGTATCAATGGATTACCTTGTCTCCCGCCGGTTGGGTGATGTCGCTGTTTGCGGTCGACATGGATGGGGACGGCGATCAGGATCTGCTGACCACCGATCGGAAAGGATCACTGCGTGGCTGCCGCTGGCTGGAGAACCCGGGAGCTCCGACGGTCATTGTCGGTAAACAATGGAAGAATCACTGGGTCGGCGGTCAGGATCGGGAAGTGATGTTCGCCCATCTGGCTGACCTGGATCAGGATGGTCTGCAGGACATTCTTTTTGTCTCGCGCGCCCCGGATGAAGTGCACTGGTATCGCCGCCTCGATAAGAGCGGCCTCAAATGGGATCACAGTGTGATTCCGTTTCCGGAGAATACAGGAGGCGGAAAAGGTGTGGCGGCCGGAGATCTGAACGGGGACGGCCAGTTGGATCTGGTACTCAGCTGCGAACACGCGAATCCACCGAAATCAGGTGTGGTCTGGCTGCGCGGCGTCCGCGAGGGGAATGCGTTTCGCTGGGAGCCACAGGAAATCAGCGGACCCCGGGGCATCAAATACGATCGCATTGAACTGCTCGATCTGGATGCGGATGGCGACCTGGATGTGATCTCCTGCGAAGAGCGGGATCAGAAAAAAGGGCTGGGAGTCTTCTGGTATGAGAATCCGTTGAATTAGCGGCGGTCATTAAAAGAAAAAGAGTTCGCGCTGCACGGTTTCGAACAGTCGTCTGAGCCAGACGTAACCCAGCGAGCGTGTGCCACAGTCGATCTGAGGCAGAACCGAAGCACCGGGACGGAGTCCTTTGATGGTTTCATGATCCAGCCTGACGGTGATCTGCACGACCGGTTTGCCGTCCGCGTCGGGTTCTGCGGTCGCCGCGATTTTTTCAATCGTACCCTGGTAGGTCTGATCGGGATCGGTCAGCAGCAGAAAGGAGACGGGCAACGGTTCTTTGCTCGTTCGCTGTGCTTCCAGGACATGTCCGATTTCGGAATCGGGGACTTCCATTTTCAAGACCCAGGGACCTTTGAGGTCGGCGACGGTCAGCAGTCGTTGTCCGCGCTGGACGGGGCGGGCGAGCAGCTTTTCCTGTAAATCCCAGGTCAGGACTTCTCCATTCAGGGGGCTTTTCAGCGTGAGTGCTTCCTGCTGATTTTTGAGCAATGTGGACTGTTCGTTCAGACTTTTGAGTCGTTCGTTGAGTTCTTCCTGTTCGGCAGTCAGTCGATTGGCCTGCTGCAGGGCGTTGGCATCGGTGGGGTTCAGTTCCAGGCGGGCGGCCTGGATGACGGCCAGCCGTTTCTGGGTTGTCTGGATCTCGCCGCGCACCCGGCTGAATTCCAGTTCCAGATCGGAGTCGCGGAGTGTGATCAGTGTGCTGCCTGTGGTCACATCTTCCCCCTGCCGAACGAGGATCTGATCGACAACGCCGTCGGCGGTTGCAAATACATTCTGCTGATCGACGGGCTGCAGACTTCCCGTCCCTTCAATTTTGAAGTCGGCCGGTGTCAGGATCAGGATCGCGGAAATGACTGCCAGAATCACAGCCGCCGTCAGCAGCTTGCGAACCGTCAGCTGTTTTTTTCGGAGCGGAGAATACGACCAGTGTTTCAGCAGTGGGAAAAAGGGAAAGCTTTCGAACTGCAGCGAATTATATAGAGCGGTTCCGCCATGACGAGAGACGGCCAGCGATCGTTCCAGCATGGTGTGGCTGGAGGGGACTTCGTGGAACTGTTCTATTATAATGGCGCCGACCGTCAGCTGGCTGTCATCGATATTCGTGTTGGCATCGGCAGGATCGTCGCTGGTTTCGTGAATGATATGCGAAAGCGGGAAGATCATCAGCGCCCGCGAACCGGCAAGATCCAGGTACGCATGCAGTGGTTCCGCAATTTGAGGCGGGTATTTTTCTTCTGCTTCCATGATCCAGTAAGGACGTCTGAGTGACTGAATCGCGCTGACCAGGGATTCCAGTCGCTGCACGGTTTCCGAACGGCGTTCGATGCTTTCCACTCCACTGGCGGCGATCAGTTGATATGACTTGCCGGATTTCTGTAGCACGGACAGACGGTCGCAGTCGATCAGGATCCGTCCTTCATTGGCGATGATGAACGCGGTCTGCTCTGCATTCAGATGGAGATGTACGTGTTCGGAGAAACGCTCAAACTGTTCCCACAGAGATTCCAGTTCCCGCAGTTTTACCAACTGGCTGTGCTGGCAGAAGTCCTCTGAGATTTCGCACAGCGCGCTGATGAATCGGACATATCCTTCCTGCGCAGAAGATGCGCGGGGTGGGTGATGCACAATTTCCAGCAGGCCGACCTGCGGAGTCGGGTGCGCTTCGATGGCGACCGGACACAGAATCAGATTTTCGTTCAGAGGATTGAAGCCTCGATGTTGTTCCGACCAGCGTCCGTGTGGTGCGATGGTGGCGGGACGTCGTTCGTGCAATGCTTCCCGCAGCAATTGACGATGCCGTTCGAGATCCTGTTCATCGAGAGTCGTGCCGCCATTCTTTTCCGGATGCAGGCCCTGCTGTTGTTGCGGTTCCAGATTGCCCGCCGCATTCGGTACCCAGAGCACGCCTCCCTGCGCAGAGATACCCCGTACCGCGCGATCCAGGAGTTCCGAGTAAAATTTCTGACTCGAAATATCTGTGCGCGCGAGCTGGGCCAGTCCCAGTACAAGCTCTTCGATCTCCTGCCAGAGGTTCTCAATTGAAGAAGATTCTTCAGTCGTCATTCGTATTACTAAAGTGGAGAGTCAGGGGAAATCGTACTACGATCAATTCCGAACAGTGCCGGTCTGATCCCGAAGTTGTTTTCATGCTGGTGGGCAACACATTTTAATATGGTGTCTCGCGTACCATTGTACCCGGTCCCGATGTCTCTGGAGACGTTACAGCAGAATCGGCTCCAGTCTAGCACAGCGATCCCTGATTCACTCTGCCTCTCTCGATAAAAGCAGTCAGGCTCCCCAAAGTATTTAGTGTACAACTTTAAATCATTGCGCAGTTTCTCTGATTGGTTCCTTTTTCCAGCAGGGAGAGGGGTTTTTGGTGAATGTGAAAGTGGGTTGCGGTGTGAAAATGGGGTGTGCTGGCTGACGTTTCCGGTAATCCGATTATGTCGAATATTCCGAATATGACGAAAATTCTCTTTGGGAGGAGTCGATCCTGTGCCGATGAGTTGAGAGAGAGATTAGCCTTCATACTCAATGGTCCCATAGACCAGGGAAAATCGATGAACTGTTTCATAGCCCGGATGATGCTCGTGTTTGCCGCAGTCATGCTGCTGCTGGGCCCAGGGTGCAGTCGCTTCATGAGTAATTCCTTGCAGGAAGAGTTTGTAGAAAGCGATGAGACTTACCAGCGCGCCCTGACTCAGATTGAGTATCCCAATGTGGAAGATGTGGATGAAGGTGATTTGATCGGCACACAGATGCCTGCAACTCTTGCGACTCCTGGTACTCCTGAGTATTGGGATTTGTCACTTGAGGAAGCAGTTAAAATGGCATTGCAGAGTTCAAAAGTTCTGGGTGATGTAGGCGGTGTGGCGTTGAATACACCTGCCGGCGTTCATACCGAATACGATGCCGCGATTACGGAAGCAGATCCCCGTTATGGTGTTCCTGGTGCGTTAAGTGCCTACGATGCCACGCTGTCTGCCAGTACTTACTTTGAGAAAAATGATAAAGCATTAAACAACGTCTTCTTCGGCGGTGGTACGCGACTGTTACGTCAGGATGCGATGGTCGTGCAGGCACAGTTGACCAAGCGGGCGATGACAGGGACCCAGTTTACTCTGCGTGATTACATCGACTACGATGCGAACAACTCACCCGGTAACCAGTTCCCGCATGCTTATCAGAACAATATCGAAATGGAATTTCGTCACCCGTTGATGCGGGGCGGCGGAATTGATTTCAATCAGATTGCCGGTCCCAGCAATACGCCTGGTGTGATCAATGGTGTGATCATTGCCCGCATCAATACGGATATCAGCCTCGGAGAATTTGAAATCGCCGTGCGTGATATGGTGAGTGATGTCGAGAATGCTTACTGGGACCTGTACTTCGGCTATCGTGATCTGGATGCCAAAATCATGGCCCGTGATTCTGCGCTGGAAACCTGGCGTCGGATTCATGCGTTGTATGTGAATGGTCGTCGCGGTGGTGAAGCCGAAAAAGAAGCCCAGGCCCGCGAGCAGTATTTCCGCTATCAGGCTGAAGTCGAAAACGCATTAAGCGGACGTCTGCTGAATGGAACGCATACAAACAACGGCAGCCAGGGGGGTACTTTTCAAAGTAACCACGGCGTGTATATTGCCGAACGTCGTCTGCGGATGCTGATGGGCATTCCCATTAACGATGGACGTTTAATCCGACCGGCTGACGAACCTTCACTGGCGAAAGTCGAATACAACTGGGAAGAGACACTGGTGGAATCCCTCGAGCGTCGTCCGGAAATCCGTCGACAACGCTGGCAGATCAAAAAGCGTGAACTGGAACTGGAAGCCAACAAGAACTTCCTGAAACCGGAACTGGACCTGATTGGTCGTTATCGCTGGCGTGGGTTCGGTAAAAACTTCCTGGCGGAAGGTTCTGATCCAGGTCCGTACGAAGGTGCTTTGAATACACTGTTCGATGGTAATCTGCAGGAATGGCAGATGGGGATCGAGCTGTCTGTTCCGTTGGGGAAACGACAGGCCCATGCCGCCATGCGACAGGCTGAACTGATGCTGGCCCGGGATCGTGCGATCCTGCATGAACAGGAACGTGCCATCGTTCAAAGTTTAAGTAATTCCATTTCTGACGTGGATCGTGCGTATGCGGTTTTACAGACCACGTATAACCGTCGTCACGCGGCTCATCAGGAAGTGGCCGCCGTTCAGGCCGCATATGAATCGGATAACGCGACAGTGGATCTGCTGCTGGAAGCACAACGTCGTCAGGCAGAAGCGGATGGCAGCTACTATCGGTCTCTGGTGGAATATTCACTGGCAATCAAGAACGTCCAGTTCGAAAAAGGTTCTCTGCTGGCATACAACAATATTTATCTTGCCGAAGGGGGCTGGCCTGAAAAAGCTTACATGGATGCTGCCGAGCGGGATCGTCTGCGGGGCCGCGTCCGGAAAATTGTGGATGCCCCTGAATACACGGGTGCCCTGTCTCGGGGTGACTATCCACAACTGTTGACTCCCGGTGAAGTGCCAACCGAACCGATGCAACCAACTCCGGAATCAGCAGAACCGACTCCAGAACCAGTGACGGACAATTTAGTGCCACCAGCTGTTCCCGGCGTCACGCAGCAGGGATCGGGAGATGCGAAATTCATTCAATCCATCGATTTTGATGAGACTCCCGGAGCAGAAAAAACAATTCAGAATCTGGAAGGAACCAGCCAGGAACCTGATGTCGAGGCGTACTTTGCACCTCGGTCTACCGTTCCCCCGGGTCCGGAATCGGGATTCAATCCTCTGCCAGCACCTGAACCACAGGCAGCCGCCGTAACCCTGCCGGCTCAGAACCAGTTTGAAGCAAATCCGCCTGTGAGTGTCGTGCCTGATACGACACCCACGCTGCGGTCAGCGTTACAGAACCAGACTCTGAAATTCCCGCTGAAGGATCATTCTGGCAGTCAGGATCCCTTCAAAGATTACCGGAATGCAGGGCCACGCTGGGAACCAGTTCCGATTCCCGAGACAAAACAGCGGAATTTGAGGGACTTTTCAGGTGAAGTGAAACGATTTCCATTGAAAGAGACGAACTGACCTGGATTCAGGTTGGGGGTCACATTTCAGGGGCATCGGGGCGGACTTCCGACGATCGAAAGCCGTGATGGGGCATCGTGATCCACACTAACTGTCCAGCAAACTGCGGCATATTTTCGGGGTTCTGACGCGACCTGTTTACGCTGGTAAACCGGGAAATCTGCCCGAATCATGTGATTTTCGCTAAAAATAGTGTATCGGTGTAACTTGCCCCTTTCCCGGTATTGATATAACTTAAGGTGGAACAGTATATTTAAGACGGTTTTCGATATTGATACGAGCTGGTGGTCAAAGCATCTCATTTGAGATGTTCTTTTTTTCCTATCAGCTATAATTAAAGACGTGTACCCCGAGTTCAGGTCACCAGACCCTCGCGGTACGGAACCCGGTTTTTTTTCATTACCAAGGAGAAACAAGCAATCGAAACAACGCAGAGACTTAATGACCAGATCCGGATCAGTCCGGTACGGGTCATTGATCAAGACGGGGAGCAGTTAGGGGTGATTCCTACCGCTGAAGCTTTACGGTTAGCAATGGAGGCCAACCTGGATCTGGTTGAAGTTGCCTCGGATGCCAAACCCCCGGTCTGTCGGATTATGGATTATGGTAAGCTGAAGTACGAGCGTAAAAAGAAGACCAGCAAAAATACCAAACAGCACCAGGTGCAGCTGAAAGAAATTCGGATGCGTCCGAAAATCGGGAAGCACGATATTGAGTTCAAACTGAAAAGTGCCCGCAAATTTCTGGAACAGAAAGATAAGGTCAAATTCAATATCATGTTTCGGGGACGCGAAAACGCGCACCATGAACTTGGTCGAACCATCCTGGGAGAGATCCAGGAACAGCTTTCTGAAATCGCCAAAGTAGAGCAGGCCGCAACCATGGCCAGCGGACGAAACATGATCATGGTGCTTGCACCCCGCTGATCTTTGCCCGGGAAACGATCTTTCGTTATCCAGGATGCAAGCCGGACCGCAGGCTACACAGCGATCAGGAATAATCTGTGATTTTGTAAATGAAGCAACAGCCTCAAAGGCTCTTTCTGCGCGCTGTTGCTCCTCTCTTTCTTATGGCGTTACCCAGGCCCCGCTCGCGTTGCTTTCCAGTACGGCTTCGATCACTTTCATATTCGCGACCGCATCTTTCAGTGGTGTGGGCACAGGTGTTGAGTTGAGGATGGCCTGTGAAAACAGATCGCCCTGGATCGTGTACTGGCTGCAGATTTCCAGTTCGATTTCTTTAATCTCTGCTCCGGACTGATGCCAGATTTTACAGGGGCGGTCGATGGGGGCGTTGAACGGGATCTCAATTTCGATCCGCCCTTTCGTGCCATGAATGTGAACCCGTTGATACGGGTTGAGCTGTGTCGAGCAGGTGAACGTGGCGGTTCCTCTGCCGAAATCCAATGTCGCTGAAGCCAGACGGTCGGTACCCAGCTGATCGTCGAATTCCACGATGCCGGAAACCCGCTCTGGCTCTGCGTCAAAGATAAAACGCGAGAGTGAAATCGGGTAGCAGCCAATATCCATCAGACCGCCTCCGCCGATGTCGCGCTGATTACGGATGTTGCCGGGGTCGTCGTTGAAGTAGGAGAAGAAGGACTGGATCGTGCGCAGTTCGCCGATGGCACCTTCCTGTACCAGTTTTTTCGTCAGTTGCCACTGCGGATGATGGCGGTACATGAAGGCTTCCATCACTTTGATTTTGGGATGAGCTGTCGCGCAGTCGAGCAGCTGCAGTCCTTCCGCAGAAGTGAGCCCGATCGGTTTTTCGCACAACACGTGTTTGCCGGCTTCGATGGCTTTGATGGACCAGGGGACATGCAGGTGGTTGGGCAGCGGGTTATAGATGGCATCGATGTCCGGATCTGCCAGCAGTTCTTCATACGAACCGTAGGCACGCGGGATTCCCAGTTGGCTGGCGACGGTTTCAGCCTGTTCCTGATTCCGGGAAGCCAGCGCGACGATCTCGCAGAACGAGCCTTTCTGCATGGCGGGAATGACCTGGACGGTTCCGATTTTTGCGGTACTCAGTATGCCCCAGCGAACGCGCTTACTCATGATATGCCTGTGCTTTGAAATCAGATGAAAAGAAGAGGTGGACTCAGACGAATCTTTATGATGCAGTAACCCGTTGCATCTGTAAAGTGTCTGTCATTTCATCCGGAGTTCACACAGCTCAAGACGTCTGCCTTGTTACGGGTAGACGCCTTGAGCTGCAGTTGGTGGCGCGATCCATTTTACAGTGACTGCGGGGTCAGTTCGTTCATGGAACCCATCGATCTCCAGGTAGAGAGGTAGATGTATTCGCTGACGAAACGAATTGAACCATCGGCCATTCCCATATGCAGTCCTCCCTGATGCGGGCTGCCGAATGAATAATTGCAGTCCCGCCACTCGTCTGGTCCAAATGAAATGACACAGTCTTCAATGGATTTAAAGGGAGGCATGAAAGTGGATCGAAGCGAATGGTGCATGCCTTCTGTCCAGAATGCGTGCCGGCGGGCCACCACATCCTGGTTATCGATGGCGGTGACAGTTCCTGAATAGTCGGTAAGCGTGTCGTTGAGTTCGGCTTCACCAATAATAAAAGTATTTGTGAGACCATCCTCGATGTCGAGGAAACGGTTTCCGCTGTTAGGCGTCATGATTCCCCGATCACTGGAACGGGGAGGGCCGGAATAAATGGCCCAGAAGTTACCATTCGCAGCATTGAATTTATTGCCCGAACTGAAAGCGTAGCTGCTGGTGTAGGACGAACCGGAGTCTGAGGAGTCCAGGTGTCCGTCACGCGGGTTCAGCTTCAGGTTCAGGATCTCGCGATCTGCTGAAGGGCATTGATACACGGGCAGCCTGGTCTGATTCAGGAAGGCCAGCTGGTCTACCTGCTTCTGACCTCCCCGTTGATCGGGGCTGCCTCCTGTACCGATGTTGAAGTTGTAAAGGTTATACAGCGCACTCTGGTTGAGAAACGGGAGCAGCATTACAAATCCAGTGGCGCGATTTTCCAGGCCGGAAACTGTTAAACCCGGATTGGTTCTGGTGTAGTAGCCTGCGGGAAACATACCGTGAGTGTCGTGATAGTTGTGCAGTGCCACGACGATCTGCTTGAGCTGGTCTTTGCATGTGGAACGGCGCGCAGATTCGCGCGCCTGTTGCACAGCTGGCAGCAGCAGTGCAATGAGAACGGTGATCATCGCAATGATCACCAGTAATTCGACCAGGGTAAACCCGGTCCTTCTGTGCATAGGGGACATAATTGCTCTCCGTGGATGATAAAAAATGAAAAATCAAAATCAGAGAAGAAGCAGTGATACAGAAAAAATGAAGCATGAGTGCCTGCTTTGATAAGACTGAGATGAATTGATGTGTGAATCCTGAGATCCACTTTGAATGTTTGAAATAAGGCCCGGAAATGAATTGAAGGAAGAAGCACGGTTCGATTTTATATGAAAATATCCTGATGTACAACATTTTTACTGTATGTTGAAAATCACTCCAATTTGTATAGATCAGATGTATTTGAAATCTTGGAGGAACCAGAAAAATACGGGAGGAGTATTCCTGTAATTCAGGATGGTGTTATCCACTTTAGGGTGTCGAGTCAGAAGAAGCGTTCAGGGTGTTTCAATTCACGGCATTATCTGCTTTCCTCATAAATGAGAATTTCCATTCTGAGGCCTCCCGACTCCAAGAAACTTGTTATTGCGCGCGGGGGAATGGATTGCTTACTTTTCTGCATACATCTATTCTTGCAGTTTAGATGGGGGTTCTTCTCTACGTCATCAAGTGAAAATTCCGCTCTGACCATCGGATGACACATCAGTCAATCAAGGCAGATTCTGTCTGTTGAAGTGTTTTTTCCTCGAAAGGTCTTATCAGGTAAAGCAAAAATGGATCGTTTTCTGTTTCCAAAATGGGCGAATACCGTTGTTCCGGTGCTGGGTGCACTGGGAGCGATTGGCGCCTTGTATGTAGTTGGTATGGTTGCCTTTGGGGCCAGTCCTGATACTACGGATGTCGGCTATCAGCCCGAGCAGCCACTCCCCTTCAGTCATAAATTGCACGCAGGCAAGCTGAAGCTGGATTGTCGCTACTGCCACAATACTGTTGAAGTGGCCGGGCATGCTGCGATTCCTCCTACCAAGACCTGTCTGAACTGTCACAGTGGTGCTGATGCCAACGGGATTGTGAATACGGTTTCGATTCACTCGACCAGTTCCAAGCTGGCCCCTATTCGTGAAAGTCAGGCGACGGGAAAATCGATGCAGTGGCGTCGTGTGCACGACCTGCCTGACTACGTTTACTTCAATCATAGTGCACACGTCCGTCGTGGCGTGAGCTGTGTTTCCTGTCATGGTCGCGTCGACAAAATGGATGTAGTGACTCAGGTTAAGCCTTTGAGCATGGGTTGGTGTCTGGAATGTCACCGGCATCCGGAACCTAATCTTCGTCCGCCCGAGTTTGTGACGAAGCTTGACTGGAAGCCCGAGGGGGATCCGCAGGAAGTGGGCGAGCAGGTTCGTAAGGAACTGAATTTGAATCCTTCATCTAATTGTTCTACATGTCACCGCTAAGGGGTTCGGTTGTGGATAAAAAGTATTGGCGAAGTCTGGGTGAGTTGCATTCCACGCCGGAGTTTGAAGAAGTTTTACATCGTGAGTTTCCAGTAGCAGCTTCCGAGTACCCGGAAGGGGTTTCGCGGCGTCGCTGGATGCAGATTATGGGTGCCTCTGTTGCCCTGGCTGGAGCAACAGGCTGTCGCTGGGAAGATGAGAAGATTTCTCCCAGTGTGTCACGTCCCGAGGGATTGATCCCCGGCGTGCCTCAGAAGTTTGCCACCTTTATGGAACTGGGTGGTCAGGCCGAAAGTTTGCTGGTGACCTGCTACGACGGTCGGCCGATCAAGGTCGAAGGTAATCCCGACTCTCCTCAGAGCCAGGGTGCTTCCTCCGTCTTTGCACAGTCCGAAACCCTTTCACTGTACGATCCCGATCGTGCGGTTGGTGTGGTTGAATACAAAGGGGGTTCCCGTTTCGGCCGCGACTGGGGCACATTTTTTGAATATTCCGATACCGTGCTGGGTCAGGCGCGTAAGGACGATGGGGCGAAGTTGCGTGTGCTGGCTGATGTCAGCTCTTCCGCTGCCCGTAAGGCTTTGCAGGAAAAATTTGCAGAGCTGTATCCCAAGTCCAAGTGGTATGATTACACGGCCTGCTCACGCGACAATGTCTACGCGGGTGCAAAGCTGGCGTTCGGAGAAGCGGTTCGTCCGCAGTTCGATCTGACCAAGGCTAATATCATTGTCTGCCTGGATGAAGATCTGCTGTCCGAGCATCCTGCTTCGTTGAAGCATACGCGTGACTGGGCAAGCCGTCGCGATCCTGCAGCCGGTCCGATGAATCGTCTGTATGTCGTAGAAAGCCGCTTTACCACAACCGGGATTTCAGCCGATCACCGTCTGCCGACCCGTTCGGTAGATATGGGTTCCTTCCTGGCCAAGCTGGAAGCACAGGTGCAGGCCGGTCTGTCAGGCAAAAAGGCTGCTGCTGCCGGCGACGAATATGCTGATAAAGTTCTGGCGGCGATGGCAGAAGATCTGGTGGCAAATCAGGGTTCCAGCCTGATCGCCATCGGTGCCAGCCAGCCCGCGGAACTGCAGGCACGTGTTCATAAGCTGAATGAACAACTGGGTAACGTCGGCGAAGCCGTCAAGTACACCAAAGAGCCGCTGGCACGCGATCTGACGGCTGTGGAAGCACTACGAACCCTCACCGACGAAATGCAGTCTGGTGCCGTCGAAACCCTGGTCATTCTCGGCGGGAATCCTGCTTACAATGCTCCCGGCGATATCGATTTTGTCACCGCTCTGTCCAAGGTGCCGAATTCGTTTCACCTGGGTGAGTACGAAGACGAAACGTCGCTGCTGTGTAAATGGCATCTGCCCAAAACACATCCCTTCGAGCAGTGGGGCGATTCCCGCTCTTATGATGGAACCCTCTGTGTTGGTCAGCCTCTGATTGAGCCTTTGCACGACGGTAAATCAGAAGTTGAACTGCTGGCGATTCTGTGTGGCGACAAGCATCCTGACGCTTTGGATCTGATCAAAGAAGCGGTCAAAGGTTCTCTGGATTCGATGGCAGTCAACGCTTCCTGGCGACGCGTTGTGCACGATGGTCTGCTTAAGGGAAGTTCGCTGGAAGCGGTTTCTCCCAAGGTCAAAGAATTGCCTGCTGCCAAAGTGGTTGAAGCGGGGGAAGAAGATCTGGAACTGGTATTTTATGCTAGCCCTCAGCTGTACGATGGTCGCTTCGCCAACAGTGGCTGGCTGCAGGAAACACCGGACAGTCTCACCAAGATCACCTGGGACAACGCTGCGATTCTGGCTCCGAAGACCGCCGATGATCTGGGCGTTGAATTCGGTTCCGTCGTCAAGCTGATCCTGGATGGCAAGTCGATTGAACTACCCGTGTATGTCCTGCCTGGTCAGGCTCCGAATTCGGTAGCTGTCGCTTTGGGTTACGGACGCACCGCCGCCGGTCTGGTCGGGGGTGATGTCGCCCGCGATGTGAAGCCGGTTGGTGAAAATATTGCGGCTCTGCAGGCCAAAGGGGCCATCGACTTCAAGGCTGGTCTGAAAATCGAAAAGACCGGTAAGACTTACGAGCTGGCAGTTACTCAGGATCATCACGCGATCGACGCTGTCGGCCAGGGTGAAATTCAGGGTCGTGTCGGCCAACTGGTGCGAGAAGGCGATCTCTCTGAGTACGAAGAAAATCCTGATTTTGCGGAAGAGCGGGTCCACCATCCGGATCTGGTTTCGCTGTGGGACAAAAATAAAGAGGGAAAACCAGTCTACCAGGAACTGTCCTATGAAGGTCAGGCCTGGGGGATGTCGATCGACCTCACCAAGTGTATTGGCTGTAATGCGTGTTCTGTAGCCTGTCAGGCGGAAAACAATGTTCCCGTCGTTGGTCGCGAGCAGGTCATCAACAGCCGTGAAATGCACTGGCTGCGAATTGACCGTTACTTCACCGGCGATGATGTGAATAACCCCGGGGTCTCCATTCAGCCGATGTTGTGTCAGCAGTGCGAACTGGCTCCCTGTGAACAGGTTTGCCCGGTCGCCGCGACAGTACACACCGACGAAGGATTGAACGACATGGTTTACAACCGCTGTGTCGGAACCCGTTACTGTGCCAACAACTGTCCTTACAAAGTACGTCGTTTCAACTACTTCAACTTCAATAAGATTTACGAAGAGCCGCGCGGCAAGCTGCAGGCACTGGTATTGAATCCGGAAGTGACCGTCCGTCATCGTGGGGTCATGGAAAAATGTACTTACTGCGTTCAGCGAATCAAGTCGGTTCAGATCGTTGCTAAAAACGAACAGCGTCCGATTGAAGATGGTGAAATCGTCACCGCCTGTCAGCAGGCCTGTTCCGCTAACGCGATTGAATTTGGTGACCTGGCTAACGAGACCACCCGCGTTGCCAAGGCACACGCCAATCCACGTAGTTATGCAGCATTGTCTGAACTGAATATTAAACCCAGAACGTCTTACCTGGCCCGGATATTGAATCCGCATCCTTCCCTGGCAAAACCAAAATCGTCAGGGCACGGACACGGTCATGGAGAAGAACATGCTGAAGCGGATCATGCCAAGAAGGCTGAGAAGCACTGAGGGTGTGTTCTGCTGGCAGGTAGTTCCTGCAAAAGTGTGAGTGAGATTAACTAATCCGTTTGAATTTATTGAGCAAAGATATCAAAAGCCATGGCTTCAGTAACAGCAGAGCCAATTGACACAATCACCGAAGTTCCCGGTAAGCGAACTCCGCTCGTGACTGGTGCACACGACTATGGGACCGTCACCGAAGCTGTCTGCCGACTGGCTGAGTGTAAGACTCCCAAAGCGTGGTACATTGCACTCGGGTTTTCCGCTTCACTGATGGGAATGTTGTTCGGTCTGGTTGGTTATTTAATTATCACCGGTGTTGGTGTCTGGGGTAACCGGAGCCCGGTATTCTGGGGCTGGCCGATCGTGAACTTCGTGTTCTGGGTCGGTATCGGTCACGCCGGTACTTTGATTTCCGCGATTCTGTTCCTGTTCCGTCAGGACTGGCGTACGGGGATTAACCGTGCTGCGGAAGCGATGACCATCTTTGCTGTGGTCTGTGCCGGTCTGTTTCCGGGGATTCACATTGGTCGTGTCTGGCTGGCTTACTGGCTGTTCCCGATTCCCAACCAGATGGCGATGTGGCCGAACTTCCGCAGCCCGCTGCTGTGGGACGTGTTCGCTGTTTCCACATACGCAACCGTTTCTCTTTTGTTCTGGTACATGGGGATGATCCCCGACCTGGCGACTCTGCGAGACCGGGCCACCGGAAAAATTCAGCAGTTTGCCTACGGCCTGTTTTCACTGGGCTGGAACGGTTCTTCCCGCCACTGGCATCGTTATGAACGTGCTTACCTGCTGCTGGCTGCTCTGGCAGCACCTCTGGTTTTGAGTGTGCATACGATCGTGAGTTTTGACTTTGCCGTTTCCCAGCTGCCTGGCTGGCATACAACGATCTTCCCGCCTTACTTCGTCGCGGGTGCGGTTTTCAGTGGTTTCGCCATGGTGCTGACCCTGATGATTCCCGTGCGTTCCATTTGTGGCATCAAAGATCTGCTGACCGACCGCCACCTGGAAAACATGACCAAGGTGATTATCGCGACCGGATCGATGGTGGGTTATGCCTATGCTATGGAATTCTTTATCGCCTGGTATGGCGGTAACCGCTATGAAACATTTGCCTTTATCAACCGTGCCTTCGGCCCGTATGCGTGGGCTTACTGGATCATGGTGACCTGTAACGTGATCAGTCCGCAGTTGTTCTGGATCAAGAAAATCCGGACCACTCCCTGGATGATTTTTGTAGTTTGTATTTTCGTCAATATCGGTATGTGGTTTGAGCGATTCGTGATTACCGTGACTTCGCTGAGCCGTGACTTCCTGCCTTCCAGCTGGGGTTACTTCAAACCAACCATCGTTGACGTGTTAATGTTGATCGGCAGTTTCGGTCTGTTTATGACATTGTTCCTGCTCTTCTGCAAATTCATGCCGATGGTAGCGATGGCCGAAGTCAAGAGTGTGATGCCTCAGCCTCATGGTCATGACGATCATTGAGATGATAAAGCTGTTTCGTCAGTGTCAGGTACGACTTAACTCATTTGTTTGAATAAAAAATATTATGGCGACCACAATCGAACATTCAGAAAAAACAAAAGCAGAACCCCAGTTACTCGGGTTACTTGCCGAGTTCGATGATCCTCATGCATTGATCGAAGCATCAAAGAAAGTCCGCGATGCCGGTTACAGCAAGTGGGATACTCACACTCCCTTTCCGATTCACGGAATTGATGAGGCGATGGGCATTAAGATGACAATTCTGCCCTGGATCGTGGCCTGCTGCGGCCTGACAGGCGGAACCATCGCCATCGGTATGCAGTACTGGATGAACGCCGTCGATTACCCGTTCCTGATCAGTGGTAAGCCACTCTTCAGTATTCCTGCCTGTATCCCGATTACCTTCGAGCTTTCCGTTCTGCTGTCTGCCTTCGGTGCTTTCCTGGGGATGCTGGGATTGAACCAGCTGCCAAAATTATACAATCCGATGTTCAAATCGCAGGCGTTTCGCCGTGTGACGAACGACCGGTTCTTTATCAGTATGGATGCGAAGGACGCCAAGTTCTCTGAAATCGATACTGGTGAATTTCTGAAGTCACTGAATCCGCTGCAGGTGGAAGAGTTCTGGTCAGACGTGGAATCACCCAAGTTGCCACGACCGCTGGTACTCGCTTTGAGCCTGATTGGCGTACTGTTAATCATGCCTCCTGCACTGGTCGCGTACAAACGGTCGACAACAACAAATACGCCACGAATCCATATTGTTCCCGATATGGACTTCCAGCCTAAGCTGAAAACTCAGAACACCACAAACATCTTCAGTGATGGTCGTGAAGTACGTCCGCATATCGAGGGAACCATTCCCCGCGGTCAGTTCAAAGACGATAATATTCCGTTCTACTATGGTCTGAAAGTACTGCCGGAAGATCAGGATGTCATCGCGATTAACCTGCAGGATGAACAGAAACCTGCCGGCGAAAAGCCCGCTGATGCCAAACCTGCCGCTGGTGCAGCCGCTGCAGCTCCAACTGAAGATCAGAAGCTGGCACAGCTCCCCTGGGTCACGGAATTCCCCATGCCGGTCACAGATAAAATGATGGCCCGTGGTAAAGAACGATATAAGATTTACTGTTCTGTCTGTCATGGACTGAGCGGCGAAGGCGACGGTCTGGTCTCACTGCGTGCGATGGAACTGCAGCAGGGAACCTGGATCCGACCCGCTTCTTATTATACTGACAATGTCCGCAATCAACCGGTGGGCCGACTGTTCCATACGATCAGCAACGGCGTTCGCAAGATGCCCGGTTATTCAGCTCAGATTCCTCCGGAAGACCGCTGGGCCATTGTCCTGTATCTGAGAGCACTGCAGAAGAGTCATCACACGGATGCAAAAGATCTCAGCAAAGAAGAAATGGAAAAGCTGCGAAGCACAAAATAAGTAAGTCGTTATTAGACACAACTTGTTGAATTTAATCTCGTTGTAAAAACAAGAAACGTTATGCAAACTTCACCTGATACTGACAAGAAGATTCCCGTTCAAACCCTGGCAGACCTGGGTCCCCTCCCCATGAAAGTGGCGCTGGGCTGTTCCGCCCTGCTGCCAGTCTCTTTCCTGCTGGGAATGGTATTCACCAACGGGTGGGATCTGTTTGCTTTCTCATACCTGCAGAGTACGTTTTTCTGCCTGAGCATTTCACTGGGCGCTTTGTTCTTCGTGATGATTCAGCAGCTCACACGTGCCGGCTGGAGTGTGGTCTTACGACGTCTGTCTGAGTTCATCTCCATGGGTGTGATTCCCCTGTCCGTACTGGTACTGCCGATCGTCCTCTTTACCCTGATGGGAAATGATACACTGTATCACTGGGCAAACAGCGAGACTGTTGCCAATGATCATCTGCTGCATGCAAAATCACCTTATCTGAATACCGGTTTCTTTGCACTGCGTTACCTGATTTACTTTGGTTCCTGGATCTTCCTGGCCCGCTACTTCCTGGGGAAATCAGTTGCCCAGGATGAAACCGGCGATCCCGAGCTGACACTGCTTATGGAACGTCGCAGCGGACCTGCGCTTCTGCTGTATGCTTTCACGCTGACTTTTGCTGCCATCGACTTCATCATGTCTCTGGACGCACACTGGTTCAGTACGATTTTCGGCGTCTATTACTTTGCCGCTGGTCTGGTAGGCTTCTTCAGCTTCCTGGCGATCAGCCTGGTCTTTCTTCGCAGCAAAGGGTTGCTGCAGGAACCGGTTACCGTCGAACATCTGCATGATGTCGGTAAACTGCTGTTTGCTTTCAACTGCTTCTGGGCCTATATCGCGATTTCACAATACCTGTTGATCTGGTACGCGAACATTCCGGAAGAAACCAGCTGGTTTCTGCCACGTCAGGAACAGGGCTGGGGTGTGGTCTCATTGATTCTGGTGATCGGACACTTCGCCATTCCTTTTGTATTCTTCATGTCACGCTGGATGAAGCGAAATCCGAAAACGCTCTGTTTCTGGGCCGTTTACCTGCTGATTATGAACTGGGTTGATATTTTCTGGCTCGTCATGCCGAACATCGCTTTTGACGATGTCAAGTCAGCAGTGACATTCCCTATGATCCTGATTAACGTATGTTGTACAATTGGGGTCGGTGGTCTGTTCGTGGCAGGCATACTGAAGTTCGCCGGCGAAAAATCGGTCATGCCGGTTCGCGATCCACGCCTGGAAGAGTCACTGAAGTTTCACAATATTTAATTTCCGTCTGATTGAATTGATCAGCGCCTTTTAGAATAAGAGAATGAACTATGTCGGGGCATAAAGCAGCCTATGATGATCTCGATACCACGATGATTGCTTTTGTCGGTGTTGTGGGAACCATCATTACTTTCTTCCTTGTGTTCGCGATTGCCGCTTTGAGTAACAAGTTTGAGAACAAGCAGACTGAAATCAAAGTGATCGAAGTTCCCGAGGTGAATTCCGACAGTATTCTGGCGAATCAGGCGGCCACGTTAACGGAATACCGCTGGATTGATCAGGATAAAAATATCGTAGCAGTGCCCATTGACCGGGCGATGGAAATTGTGGTTCAGGAAGAACAGGAAAAACAGAAACAGGCTAAAACCAAGAAACCATGAAACCGTTTGTATCTTCCATTCTGGCTCTTCTCTGCTGGGTAAACTGTGTCATCCCGGTGCAGGCAGATCGTATGGAAAAAGCTCCCAAGGATATTGAAAATCTGGATGTGCTCGAACATCTGGATTCAAAATTACCTCTGGATCTGGAATTTCAGGATACGACCGGAAAACAGGTGAAGCTGGGTGATTATTTTAAAAAGGATCGCCCCGTTATTCTGTCGCTGAATTATTCGAACTGTCCGATGTTGTGCTCATTACAACTCACAGCACTGGTCAGGGGTTTGAAAGAACTGGAGTGGTCCGCTGGTGATCAATATGATTTTGTCTCGGTCAGTATTGATCCCAAAGAGACTTATCAGCGGGCGAATTTAACAAAACAGAAGTACTACAAGGAATACGATCGTGCAGGCACAGCCGGTGGCTGGCATTTTCTGTGCGGTCAGCAGACGTCGATTACAAAATTAGCGGAGGCGATGGGAGTTCAATATAATTATGTCGAAGAGCGAAAAGAGTACGCTCATCCGGCTGTATTACTGATCTGCACTCCCGATGGTCGCATTTCCCGTTATCTGTATGGCATCGGCTTTCCCGAACAGACTTTGAAATTAGCGTTGGTGGAAGCATCGGAAGGAAAGATCGGTTCGACCATCGATCGAATTTTACTGTTCTGTTTTCACTATGATGCAGACAAAGGTCGGTATGCTCCGACCGCACGGAATATTATGAAAATTGGTGGGTTTGCAACCGTCTTTGTCCTGACTGTGGTTTTGATTCCCTATTGGCGGGGACGCAAAGGCAGAGTGGAAATTACAACCGGGCAGACTCATGAAGTGACTGGAAGCTCCTGAACCGTTTCAGGTCTCTCCAGAGGATTTGTGTTTTAATCAGATTTGGTTAATACCTTAAATATTTTAACACTCAACAGTTGAATGTGTGAATGCAGATGAAACTATTCATCCCTGAATTATTAGCGAATACGGTAGCCGGTTTCTGGTTTCCGACTCAAGGTTCCACGGTAGCGGAGAGTGTAGACTCTGTCTACTTCTTCATTCTGTGGGTCTGTACGTTTTTCTTCGTACTGATCGTCGGATTGATGCTGCTTTTTATGGTGAAATACCGTCATCGACCAGGTGTCGAAGCAGAAAAGACCGCTACACATAACCTGACTCTGGAATTGTCCTGGTCGGTGATTCCAACACTGCTGACCATTGTCATGTTCTGGATAGGCTTCACCTCTTACCTGGATATGCGAACGCCTCCGGCTGCGTCTTACCAGATTGATGTGGTCGCCAAAAAATGGGTCTGGGCTTTCAAATATCCTAATGGCTGGATCGAAAGCGAACTGCATATCCCCATGGATGAGAATGTGACTCTCACGATGTCTTCGGACGATGTGATTCACAGTCTGTGGATTCCAGCATTCCGTACTAAAATGGATGTGGTGCCCGGTCGTTATACGCAGGAATGGTTTAAAGCCATCGCTCCTCCGCCACCCGAAGGGGAAGAATCAGTTGAGTATCCCCTGGAATACCCTTTGATGTGTTCTGAATACTGTGGTACCAAACACTCGGAAATGGTCACCAAGGTCGTCGTGCATGAAACCCGAGGCGATTTTGATAAATGGCTGCAGAACGCCGCGGATATTCATAAGAACAAAACACCGATCGAGGCCGGGGAATACTTTTATAAGAGCCGTGGCTGCATCCTGTGTCACTCGATTGATGGTTCCATTATCAAAGGCCCTTCCTTCAAAGGATTGTTTGGCAGCGAACGCACATTTACTGATGGTACAACCGCTATTGCAAATCATGACTACATTAGTCAGTCGATTCTGGAGCCGCAGGCAAAAATAGTTGCCAATTTTCCTCCTGTCATGCCGACCTTTAAAGGGCAGCTGACAGACCAGGATATTAATGCGATTATCAGATTCATCGAAGCCCAGAAGTAGTGGTGCTGGTGAATTGATTTTAGAGATAAAATAAAAGTGAGAATCTGTTTCTCAATTGTGTTTCAGGATTTTAAATCCGACCTTATTTGAAATTATTCAGGAGGCTGGAAGATGGCAACAGTAGTTGACTCCTCCAATCCAAAATCAGATTTCCCGATTCAATACCGCGAATTGAATTATTTGAATTGTTCCAAAGGCTGGAAGAGCTGGTTTTTCACCCTCGATCACAAACGCATCGGCATCATGTATCTGATCGGTGTGACCGTCGCCTTCTTTCTGGGGGGGCTGTTCGCCGTTCTGTTGAGAACCGAACTGCTGAGACCGACACAACTGCTGTTTGGACCTGATACCTACAATCAGATGTTTACCCTGCACGGTGCCATCATGACCTTCCTGGTGATCATTCCCGGGGTGCCCGCGGCGATTGGAAATATTATTCTTCCCGTCATGCTGGGGGCGAAAGATGTTGCATTCCCCCGTATGAACCTGGGCAGTTTCTACCTCTGGATGGCCGGTGCCGCCTTCTTCCTGGCTGCTCTGGCACTGGGAGGACTGGATACCGGCTGGACCTTCTATACACCTTACAGTGTGACGACCGGGACTGCAGTGCGGACCGCGCTGCTGGGGGTCTTTATTCTGGGCTTCAGTTCGATTTTTACCGGGCTGAATTTCATCGTGACCATTCACACCATGCGGCCGCCGGGAATGACCTGGTTCAAGATGCCTCTGTTTTTGTGGGCTCTGTATGCAACCGCATTGATTCAGGTTCTGGCGACTCCCGTCCTGGGGATTACCGGCCTGTTGCTGATTGTGGAAAAAACATTCGAAATCGGGATCTTCGATCCCCGCCTGGGTGGTGACCCGGTTCTGTTCCAGCACTTCTTCTGGTTCTATTCACACCCTGCCGTTTATGTGATGATTCTGCCGGCAATGGGTGTCATCAGCGAAGTCATCGCTGTTCACAGCCGCAAGCACATTTTCGGATACCGTTTCATTGCTTACAGTAGTATCGCGATTGCCGTCTTCGGCTTCCTGGTCTGGGGACACCACATGTTTGTGTCCGGTCAGTCGAAAGTGGTTGCCGTCGTGTTCTCGGCGATTACCTTCAGTGTGTCGATCCCGTCGGCGATTAAAGTCTTTAACTGGCTGACGACCATGTATAAAGGTTCGATCCGCTTTACAACCGCGATGTGTTACGCTCTGGCGTTCCTGTTTATCTTTTCGATCGGTGGTCTGACCGGATTGTTCCTGGCGACGCTGGCAACCGACATCCATCTGCATGATACCTACTTCGTGGTCGCCCACTTCCACTATGTGATGATGGGATCGTCACTGGTCGGACTGTTCGCCGCCGTCCATCACTGGTGGCCTAAAATGACCGGTAAGATGTTCAGCGAATTCTGGGGACGAATCGCCTGCCTGGGTGTGTTCCTTGGGTTCAACCTGACCTTCTTCCCACAGTTTCTGCTGGGAACACGCGGAATGCCTCGACGGTATTATACGTATCTACCGGAATTTCAGAATCTGCATGTCATGTCAACCTGTGGGGCCTATCTGCTGGGATTGAGTTCAGCATTGATGGCTGCCACATTGATTTACTCGGTGTACCGTGGCAAACTGGCTCCCGCCAATCCCTGGGGAGGTGCTTCCCTGGAATGGCAGTGTTCTTCACCACCACCACATAACAACTTCGATCATCCTCCTCTGGCCGGCGATCCGTACGTGATGGAATCCGTCGTTTACAATGAGGAAATCGGAGGTTACGTTCCCGTTGAATGTCAAGGGGCTAACAAGGGCTCTGTGACCGCATCAGGAGATAATGAAGCTTAATGAATACCGCGGCCACCACTACCACAGACGAGCACGCTGACAGCCACGATCATGAACATCATGATCCCCGGCTGGCGCATCACTTCGATTCTCATCAGCAGCAGTTTGATACCGGCAAACTGGGTATCTGGATCTTCCTGGTTACCGAAGTCCTGTTCTTCAGCGGCCTGTTCGGCTTTTACGCTGTTTATCGTTCATTGCACCCCGAGGTGTTCCTGTACGCCAGCCAGTTTCTGGATACAACATTAGGGGCAGCAAATACCGTGGTCCTGCTGTTCAGCAGTCTGACGATGGCCTGGGGAGTACGCTGTGCCCAGCTGGGGCAGTCGCGAGGTCTCCTGGTCTGTCTGGTGACAACGCTGGCCTGTGCTGCGATCTTCCTGGGTGTGAAATCGTTTGAGTACACCGAGAAAGCACACCACCATCTATTACCAGGGCGTGCATACCAGAGCCCGGAACATCACGATGCAGCCGCACACGCTACTGCAGCAGATGGCGAAACAGCCGCAGCCGCTAAAGAAGCGGAAGCCGCTGAAGCTTCCGTTCATGGTGAGCACGGTGATGAATCGCTGTTCGAAAAAACCAAGCACACACTCTCTTATATGACAACAGTTCTCTGGGGAGTGATTGTTCTTTCCGGGATCGCGTTCGGCCTGCTCTTCAAGAATCCCAATAAAAAGACACTGGCTACGATTGCCGGTTGTTTTCTGGTTTCAGCAATCGGGATGCAGCTGGGGGCCTTTTCCAGTATTGCCTATCATCAACTGGGGCATGCTGAAAAACCAACGAATGAAGAGATTGAGTTAGCGGAAACCGTGCCTGCCGAATATGCGAAGCAGAAAGAAAAAATTCCGGAACCGATGCTGGCACGAACGTTCTTCGGCGTTTACTTCTGTATGACCGGAGTGCACGCTATCCATATTATCGGCGGTATGATCGCCATCAGCTGGCTGATCGTCAGAACCGTGCATGGCGCGTTTACAACCTATTACTTTGGCGCGGTTGATTTTGTCGGGCTTTACTGGCACCTGGTCGACCTGATCTGGATTTACCTGTTCCCACTGTTATACCTGATCAATTAGCGTCTGTAGAATTCAAAACTTAAACCAACATTTGTGAGAGGCCATTCGCTTCTCAGCAGTTTTCAGATAAAGAGACGAAAGTATTCATCATGTCAGATCATGTTGAAAGTGATGCCCACGCAGAAAATACACAAAGCTGCCACGTGCATATCGTACCAGTCAAAGTGCTGGTAGGCGTGTTTCTTGCTTTGGTCGTTCTAACGGTGATTACCGTTGAGGCTGCCAAGTTTGACACGGGGAGTCTGGACGTGATCGTCTCAATGGCCATTGCGACCGTAAAGGCTTCACTGGTCGTCTTTATCTTCATGCATCTCTGGTATGACAAACCATTGAACAAGCTGGCATTCTTCTTCTCAATCATTTTTGCCGCCTTTTTTCTCTGCATGATTCTGCTGGATTCGCATGCCTACGATGACTACGTTAAAGGTTACACAGAGGATAAAACTCCTGAATTCCTGGTGAAAGAACCGGAAGCAGCTGCTCCTGCAGCAGCACCAGCCGCAGCGACGGACGCGAAACCGGCAGCCGATACGAAGGCTGTCCCCGCTGAAAAACCAGCGGATGAGAAGAAGCCGGCTGCCTCAGAAAAACCGGAAACAGACAAAAAGACCACGCCAGAAACGACCGACAAAACCGATTCGAAGTAATCTCAGCGACTTTCGTGGATCGCTTCTCGAAAGACGATGATCCGGCAGCGGGTCAGATCGAAGTATGTCATCAGCGTTTCTGCTTGTTGATCAAAAGCAGGTGAGCATGCCAGCCGACCGGAGTCAGAGATTGAGAGATCGTCTCGTGCTGTTGTTCACATCACGAGACAGGCTCAGTCAGCGGGATTTCGGACTGGCGATTTTTCTGTTCAGCATTGCCGTCCTGTTTATCGGCGGACTGCTGTCTTATGTCATCGTCCGCTCCAATCTGGCGCAGCAGCATGAACCGGTGAAACTGGTCATTCCCCCCGCACTCTGGCTGAGTACGGTCCTGTTGGTTCTGGGAAGTATTTCGATTCACCGTGCTGTCTATTATGTCAGACACGAAAAACAGCAGCAGTTTCGTAATTGCCTGAACCTGACTTTTCTGCTGGGCGGCGCTTTCTTTATCATCCAGACGATCGGGTTGTCGCACCTCTTACAACAGCATTCGGATATCTTACTGAGCCTCAAAGAAACGAAAAATGCTGCGAATTATCCGAGCAGTTATGGCGTGCTGTTTACCTTTGTTTTAGTGCATGCCTTCCACTTTTTCGTCGCCTTCGGATTTCTGGGCTTCGTGATATATAAAGCCTATCTCTATCTGTATGATCATGAATACAACTGGGGCGTCCATGCCTGTGCTGTTGTCTGGCACTTCCTGGGAATCATCTGGATCTGCATGCTGCTGCTGTTTTATCTGGTTGGGTAAAACGTCTCCTGTTGAGGCAGCATGACTCTGATTCGATAAACGTTTCTCAGTTCATCCTCAAGTTGCAGCTCGAATATGGAACAGAATCTAAGTTACCTCAATACAATGTCTTAAGACTTCTCTACTGATTATTACCGCTGATCAACGGGGGAGTGGGTGAACCGCTATTTCCTCAGCCCTGCTGGTTTTACTAAAATAGACGACCAGTCGTAATTCCACCTGGAAGCCGGATTCCGGTTCTATCGTTTCTTTTGTTGTCTGTCGCGATGCACCATACTTCCCGTCAACTCGAAATTCAAACTGAAGAGTTGCCGCAGCGTTCGAGCCTGTTTCGGCTGGTGCTGGAGTCCGTGGCTTCACTGGCGATTGCCGTCATTCTCTTCCGAACCTTTGCGGCGGAAGGCTATATGATTTCGACTGGTTCCATGGCGCCCTCTCTGCTGGGATATCATAAGCAGGTCACCTGTCCCCGCTGTCACTATTCGTTTACTTATGGGGTGGCCTATGATGATTCCGTCACTCCCAGCCGGGTACAGGTCCCGGCGTCTGAAGAGGAGTCGTTCAATCAGACCGGGCAGTATGCCACCTGTCCCAACTGCGATACCAATTCCATCGATCTGTCCCAGGTCCCCCGCAATGAAGGTGACCAGTTACTGGTGTTTAAACACGCCTACTATCTCAAATCTCCCGCGCGCTGGGATGTGGCGGTATTTCAAAATCCGATCAAACCAACCCAGGCGTATGTCAAACGGGTCGTCGGTTTACCTGGCGAAGCGGTACAGGTCAAAGAGGGAGACTTATATATCAACGGAGAAATCCAGCGCAAAGATTTGAAAACACAACGTGCCGTTCGACTGCTGGTACACGATCACCAGTTTCAGCCTTCGGAAGATGACTTCTTTCAACCCCGGTTTTCCGTTGTGGATTCAGATGAAGCGCAGGAGCAGAATCAACCGGCTCCGCCTGCCTGGAAGGAACAGTCCGACGGGTTTCTGTTTACCTCAGACGGCAAAGATGCAGACACGTGGTCATGGGTCAGGTATCAGCACTGGGTGAGGCAGGGGGGACATCATCTGACAGAAGTTCCGCTGGAGAAATGGCCGGAAGAAATCGAGAAGCCCGAACCGGTGCTGGCTGCCATTCAGTATGACGAACTGAAACAACTGCTCTCCTGTAAAGGAGCGATGTCGGCAGAAGACTGTCATCGACTGCTGAACCAGACCGAAGATGATGCCTTTCGCTATGCCGTCGCGCTGTTGTATGAAAAATCACATGTGGCCCCCGTGCTGGATCGGTATGCCTATAACTCGGGAGTTGAAAATCAGACTGCGATTCCCGTGCATGATTTTCTGTTTGAGTGTGATCTGCAGGTGAAGTCGCCGGAAGGGGAACTGGCGATTGAACTCTTCGACGGTCAGCACCACTTTCGAAATGTCATTGATTTCAAACAACGTCAGGTCAATCTGTTTATCGACGATCGCAAGCAACCGATTCGTACCGGTCCCTTACGCAGTGACTTTCAATCTCAGCCCGTGAAACTGGAAATGTCGGTGATGGACCGCCAGACTCTGTTTGCCATTAATGGGGAACTGCCTTACCAGCCTCTGCTCTTCAGTAAGATTTCAGAGCCGCGTTTGGAGATACGGACTCCCCTGCAGTTTGGTGCCCGAGGCGGAACATTTAAACTGACCGGCCTGAAACTGTTTCGCGATATCCACTATACCCGAGGCAAAGCCCTGCATGGGGTCGATGAACCTTACCAGCTGGATGAGGATAGCTACTTCATGCTGGGCGATAACAGCCCTGTATCGCTCGACAGTCGCAGCTGGGCGGACGGGAAAGTGAATCAGAAATATCTGCTGGGTAAGCCGTTTCTCGTGCATTTACCATCGCGTCAGGGAGAGGTCAAAATAGGTGATCATATAGGTCACATCCGCATTCCAGATTTCACCCGAATTCGCTATATTCACTAATAGAAACGCAATTTTTTCAGATTAATCAGAAAAACAGTTCATAAATCAGAGCCCGCAGCGAATCATGAGAGCTGACATGCAGATTTGATTCAGATGTGGCCGGGCATTTTAGATTTGACAGGTTGTCAGTAATGACCAAAAAAATTGAAAAAGCAAAACTGAAAAAAGCTCCGAATGAGCAGGTAGAGAAAGACAATGCAGAACCGGTGCAGGGAAAAAGTCGCCACAATGAGATGCGCGATACGATTGAATCGATCATCATTGCTCTGGTCTTTGCGTTTGTGTTCCGCGCCTATTCAGCCGAAGCATTTGTGATTCCCACAGGTTCGATGGCTCCCACATTGTATGGTCGTCATAAAGAACTGAACTGCGCCGAGTGTGGCGTGAAGTATGCCGTGGGAGCCAGCGACGAACTGGTTGAAAAGACGGATTACTATGTTCCCGATAATAAAGTCACCGGTGCGTTCTGTCCGAACTGTCGTTATTACACAAACCTGCAGGACGCCATGCCTTTCACCGGGGATCGCATCATCGTCAATAAATTTCCCTTTGATTACGGAGACCCTGGTCGCTGGGATGTGATTGTTTTCAAATATCCCGAAGCCGCTCAGACGAATTATATCAAACGACTGGTTGGGCTGCCGGGTGAAGAAATTCAGATTTCCCGCGGGGATGTCTACGCTCGTAAAAATGAAAAAGATCCGTTTCAGATTCTTCGCAAAGACAATTTAAACAAACAGCTGACGGTGCAGCAGCTCGTTTACGATGATGACTACCCGCCTCGCGAAATTCTGGAGTACGGCTGGCCTGAGCGCTGGTCTCCCATGCAGCAGGTCAAACCGGTTGAGACACGCTATGAAAATCTCAAGGAGTCTGTCTGGGAACTGGATCGTGAAGCACGCGCTTATCAGTTCAAAGGCACAGCAGCCAAAGCTGACAAGCTGGAATGGCTCCGCTATCAGCATATCGTACCCCGTCAGTCGGAGTGGGAATTACTGCAGGAAAATCCAGAGCTGTTCACGCAGACGATGCTCTCTTCACCCCCGCAGTCACGACTGATCAGCGATTACACCGCGTATAATAATTATTCAGGCGGGTCTTCTTCCGGGGCCTTTGCGTACGATGCGGCGTTCTGGGTCGGCGATCTGACACTCAGCTTTGATGTCGAGATCCAGTCGGAAGCAGGTGAGTTTCTGGTAGAGCTGATGCGCGGCGACCGACATTACCGGGTCCGCTTTGATGTAAAAACAGGTCAGGCCAGACTCTATTATGTAGAAGACTTCCCCAACCCCGAGCCAGTCGAAACCGAACTGACTTCTGTTGAGACGGCGCTCAAAGGGAAGGGAGGCTATTCCGTCATGTTTGCGAATGTGGACCAGCGGCTCTGTCTGTGGGTGAACGGTTCTGCCGTCGACCTGGGAACCGCGACGGAATATCAGCCACCCGTGTCGCCGGCACCCCGCGATGGAGATCTGGCGCCGGCGGGAGTAACGGGGGTCGGAATCGATTTCACCCTTTCACATCTGATGCTGCAGCGTGACATTTATTATCGCGCCGATGAGTATTATCAGAATCAGGAATACTCCGGCGACCGCAGGCACTTATGGGAGTTACTGTGGGATCCTGCTGCCTGGAGTCGTCAGTACGAAGATCATCGTCAGCAGGTCCGGTTTGATAAAATGTCCGACGACGAGTTTTTTGTGCTGGGTGATAACTCCGCCCGCAGTGCCGACAGTCGGCTCTGGGGGAATTCGCGTCAGGCAGAACATCGGCACGCCGTTCCCCGTTCTGCCCTGGTTGGAAAAGCCTTCATGATCTACTGGCCTCATGGAATTCCGTTTATGAATGATGGACATGGTTACTCGCCCAGTGCCGGCCCGTTCAAACGGTTTTTCTATCATCAGACGCGCCCCGGCGTCTATCCGGATGACCCGTATGCCAAGCTTTCCGTCCCCTTTTATCCTAATTTTTCCCGGATGAAACGCATTCGGTAAGCTCATATCGCGCTTTCCCTATGGGTGGAAAATCGATATTCAGCCGATTGGCATAATTTAGTAGAATCGTCACCCTTGTGAGTTTCGATTGCGGTTTCGTCAAGGAGGACGAGTACGATGGCATTACTGGAATGTGTGGGTCTGGTGAAAGATTATCCCGGCAAACGAGCCGTGGATGGTGTCGACTTCTACGTGGAGCGCGGCGAGATCGTCGGGCTGCTCGGACCGAACGGTGCCGGCAAAACCACCACCTTCCGCATGTCCTGTGGGATGGTTGCTCCGACGAAAGGCCGCGTTTATCTCGAAGGGACCGACGTAACAAGCTGGCCCATGTATAAACGGGCCCGGCAAGGCATGGGCTACCTGCCTCAGGATGAAAGCGTCTTCGTCAAGCTTTCGATTGAGCAGAACATCTACGCCATTCTCGAATTCCTGGATGTAACCCGCAAACAGAGACACGAAACAGTCGACCGGCTGCTGGATCAGTTTGGTCTGACGGCGAAGCGGAAACAGATTGCTTCCACCCTTTCCGGGGGGGAACGACGACGTCTGGAAATTGCCCGCTGCCTGGCCAGTTCTCCCGAGCTGATTCTGCTCGATGAACCGTTTACCGGGATCGACCCGGTGACGATCCACGATATTCAGGATATCATTGCCGACCTGCGTGATGATGGCATTTCCATTCTGCTGACCGACCACCGGGAACGGGAAACGCTGACGATTACCGACCGCAGTTATATCATCTCTGCCGGTCAGGTGCTGGTCAGTGGAGACGCGGAAACCGTGCTCAGTGACGCTTCAGCGCAGGCGCTTTACTTTGGGAAACGGTTCGACAAAGGTTCGATCATCGAAGGGCGCGAAGCCTTTGGTACGCGTGGTGCTGAACGCGAAGCCGCGTAAGGCTTACGCTTCGCTTCGGTAACGACCAGGCTGCCATCTCAAAGCCGCACGACCGATGCACATGGAATCGGTCAGGCGATCCATGCAGATGCCTGCTGCGGGCAGCAGAATCAGGTCTCCCGGATTCACAGGGGCATGATCGTTATTCTCCACCACTTCATCCAGTCGCGCCAGAATCGTGGGGATGGTTGATGAGATCGAATTCCCATAGTTCGGCAGATTGTTGAGGAAGTCGGCGGCGATGGGAACCTGCTTCGCAGCTGCGATCATGGCCTTCAACAGTTTACCGCTGGGCTGATGCGGGGCAATCAGAATGCGATCCGTCGTACCGGAGACTTCCTGATAAGATTTCAGGCAGGCTTCGAGCATCAGATCGACGCCGTTTAGAAATACCGACTCGCCATCCATGTGCATCACGAGTTTGTGTTCCGGCTGTCCCCGGAAGTCGTACATGTCTCCCTGTTCGGTCCAGAACAGAGGCACATCCGGTTTGCGGCGTTCTTCGGGAATATATTCGGTTGATGTTTCGACATGCAGCAGTGAATGCCCGGGGCCACGCCACAATGTGGTACCTGTCGCTCCGGCAGAGACGATGCCGCAGAATGCCTTGTCTGAAGAATCGTGCCAGTGTTCGGGAGTCTCGACAGTCAGCAGGGGAATATGCACGCCGGCCGGCTGATCCTGCAGCAGTTGGGATGCCCGGTTCAGCAGTTCGACAAATCCAACACAACCATAGTTTAACGCGATGAATCGATCGGCGGGGACACCCAGTTTTTCGGAGAGCTGATCGCACAACTGGCGGGCAGACTGGTTGCGGGTATGCGAATGGCACAGCAGAATGGCCGGGCAGTCTGCCCAGTCAAAGCCAACGGTCAGTTGCAGTTTTTCTGCGATCGCGGTGGCGATATCGAGTGGTGAAAGATCCGGCTGCAGCAGGCGGCGTGTTTCGATGCCCGTAGAGCGACTGATTGCTTTCACGCTGGAAAAACCGGCGCTGAAACCCTGGTGAGAGAGTGTATAAACACTTTCATTATCTAATAGTTCAAACAGATCTGTGTGATCTGCCAGATCTACGATTTCTGTCAGTGCAAATCCATTAGTCTGCATAAAATTATCCCAACCTCGCAATTGCAGAAAGGGAATCCATAACCCCGCAATCGTCTGAGTATGTGCTACATTTGCCTAAAGTGCAATTGAATATAAATAAATGAGGATGTTTTTTTAGCAAGTCAAAAAGTTTCTGCTGCAAACTTTAGCATGGCGGGAACCGGAAGAGAACCGGTGCAGAAAACTGGTGCCTGCCTGTTCACAAATTCCATGAAAGCAAAGCCAGTAAAGTCATCAATGCTCCCATGATAATCACAGATGTGAAAAAAAACCTGATCGAACGCTGAATGATGATTTGTGGTATCTCATACCGCGTGGCGTTATAGACCAGACTGATCACTGCCAGCAGCGGAATCAGATACACGACCGCATTAACCTGATTAGCAAAAAGTAGTGATACGGTCATTTCTTGTTACACCTATTATTATACTAACGGGAAACGCGTCATCCAGGCGGTTTGGCGGGCCTTACCGGCTCAGGATTTGACTGGTTCCGGCTGTTTGTCATCCGGTTTCATCTCTTCGTCATCACCTCTGCCGTACGCAGGGCCTTCAAAGGCATCCCAGATCACCAGCAGGTTTAACAGGCCGGCAATCCAGGTGAATACGACAGCAAATTCATAACGTTTCCCTAATTTCTTATTGATATCATCCAGTTCATGGTCGGTTAACGGCATCTCAAACCAGTTCAGAAACGAACGGGGAATCGAGCCTTCGATGTGGCCTGTATCAGTACGTCTGCCGTTAACTTCACGCACGACTGCACATTCGAGAGGTCGGTTCTGATCGCCTCCCAGAGGTAATCCAATCCCCACAGGATCTGCGAGATGCAGCGTCTCAATCGGTTTGTTGTCCAGGGTTCCTTCGAAGGTTCCTGAGACTTCAGGTCCGAATTCACCGGGAATGGTTTTCAGTTTGATGTAACCGTCCAGTTTGCCGTTGATGTTATTGCCATCATCGCCACGATCGAGCAGGGTTCCCTGGAAGGGGGCTTCCAGAGGAAGTTCCATGCGATAGGGGTGCGATTCAAAAAAACTGTCATCCACGCCCTGCCGTGCAACATTATTGGGGGAGGCCATTTTGTTGTAACGTCGTGTCTGGATTAGTGCAGGAAGAGCCGGCAGACCTACGCCAACCTGCGCGAAGTAGCCCAGGTTTCGTTTTCCCTCACGCGATTGATAATACACGGTTTTCCAGTCACCCAGAGCCATGCCGCAGAAAAAGGTGCTCAGAATACAGAAGCAGTAGATGGCCGCTTTGAATGTTCTTCCCTGGTAGAAGTGTCCTGCACCTGGAATGAGGAATGCCAGAATCGCGGCAACCGCCGGATTTCTTAATTCGATTTTATTCTGACTCTCAGTCATTTCCGGATCCTCAGGAACTCCTTGGCTGGTCTACGTATCTGTGATGTTCGCATTTCAGGGGCTGATCTTAGTGATTAACCGAGAAAATCAGAAGCGTAGACCATTATTATAAGCAGACACACAATTTTGTGGCGGTGTCCTGATAGTGTATCTGATGGGGAATAAAAGGACTAGACCAACCTGAAGTCTTTATGAAATCAGGGGTTGAGAGATTCTACCCCTGACGGAAATCAGGTTGGTTTGCGTGTCCTCATCAGTTCGTTTTACTGTCCCCCCTCGGAACGCTTTGACCACCAGGGGAGGCTGATTCCACCATCGATGGTCGAGGTGCCGCCTGTCATGTAATCCGCATCAGGGCTGGACAGGAACGTGACCAGTTTGCCGACTTCGTTAGGCATGCCCAGACGCTTCCAGGGGATATTTTCCGCACCGGCCTGCAATTGCTCATCGGTGAAGAATTTACGTTCACCGGGAGTGTCAATCCAGCCGGGATGCACGGTGTTGACGCGAATCTTATGGGGGGCAAATTCGATGGCAGCAGTTCGCGACATATGATCGATGGCAGCTTTGGCCATGTTGTATGCTGCTGAGGTCGGAATGGCGATGACCGCGTGAGGCGAGCTGATGACTACGATCGAACCACCCTTGCCCTGTTTTACCATCTGGCCGGCTGCGGCCCGCACACCGAAGAAAGCACCCCACATGGTAACATCGATGGTCCGTCGAAAACCTTCCATGTCCGCTTCCAGGATCAGTTCCCGATCACTGTAGGCAGAGTTGGAAACAAACAGATCCAGGCTGCCAAATTCTTCAGCGACCTTCGCGACTGCGGCTTCGACCGATTCCTGGTCGGAAACATCGGCCTGAATCGTGATGGCCTTGACGCCGTACGAGCGAGCTTCTTCAGCCGCTTCTTCTGCTTCCTCAGGATGGCTGCGGTAGTTGATGGCAACGTTGGCCCCTGCTTTGGCCATCTCCATTGCACAACCTCGTCCGATTCCCCGGGAAGCCCCTGTTACGAGCGCATTTCGCCCTTCCAGTTTCATGGTTTTATTTCCTTAGTCTGTTGTTCCAATAATGATAATTTGAATTGCACTTCAGAGACGATTCCTGCTGTAGAAACAACTTCGCTGCCTGAATTCTCTTCTGGAAGTGGCCAGTATGACGGAGTGCTTGTCTGAATCATTCACTCCGGATGCATCCAGAGTGAACAGGGCATGAGGTTCGTTGACGACTGAAAAACGAGTTCATTCCCTGTGGACGGTCTCTCCGGAAACCGGACTCTGAGCAAGAGGTTCCGATCACTTATTACTGTAAACAAGTGCGGCCTTAAAACAAAGAAAACCGAGGAGCATTCTCTGCTCCTCGGTAAAATCTTTCCATGTCTCAATCAATCGCAAATCTGTGTTGCAGAGGGGGATGAACCCGCTCAGGCAGAGAAACTGCTGCCGCAACCACAGGATTTAACGGCGTTGGGGTTATCGAAAGTGAACCCGCGTTTTTCGAGACTTTCGTAGTAGTCCAGGGTCGTACCGTCCAGATAGAGATCGCTCTTCTTATCGACGACTACTTTGATTCCGTGTTGCTCAGACATATTGTCTTTTTCTGCATCAACATCATCAACAAAGCGGAAATCATATTGGAATCCACTGCAACCACCAGAAACGATTCCGATTCTCAAGTGTGAACCCTCGGCGACGTTCTGGTCTTCCATATACCGCTTCAGTTCTTTGGAAGCATTTTCAGTAATTGTGACAGCCATGGAAATGTGTCTCCAGTTTTAAAAATATAGTTGGTAACCAAACCTTTGAATATTTTGATATCGGCGAAAACAGGTCCCGAGTCTCAAAAATGCTCCAGAAATCAGCGAGCCTCTGCACCATTCTTTCGCTGCTGGTATTATAGCAGGAACCAGATTTTTTCCGAGATGCATTTTGGGCTGGAGCGTATTGAATCTTACGCTTTCTTGTAAGTAACGGCATTATACCACTTTATTCTACTGTAAATCCAGCCGTTCCAGTTGGAATTTCCCTTAATCCAGGGGATAACAGGCAGACATTTTCTGAAACATTAAATGGACTGCTTTGTCCTGATTTCCGCAGGCTGGTGAACAGACTGTTTTGCACTCGCTGGCGTTCGACCCTAAAATAAAGTTTGCTCTTATTTTCGGACTCAACTTCCAAGGGACTTCTGCATGAATCAATCGCGCCAATTAATGCTGTTGAGTGAAATGGAACCTGGTCAGTTTGCTGACAGTTTCGTATTACTGGTTTCCCGCGAACGTGCGACAACCCGCGACGGGAAGCCATACTTTCGCGTGCAGTTTCGCGATCATGCACTCACGGCGACCGCCATGGTCTGGAGCGACACCCCCTGGTTTGACGACTGCGAATCCAACTGGGCCGAGGGAGAGTTTTATAAAGTTCGTGCCCGTTATGATGAAAGCAAATACGGCCCTCAGCTGGATATTGATCGGATTCGTCCGATCAATGAAGATGATGCTGCAGACGGCTTTGATCCGGGTCTGTACTTTTCGCGCTCCCGCTTTTCGAGCGAAGAGATGTTCGCAGAGTTGACGGCAATTGCCCGCGAGCAGATTACCGAGCTCCCGCTGCAGAAACTGGTCCTGGACATTCTGGAGCAGTATCAAGATCAGATCAAAACGATCGCCGCCGCCAGCAAAAATCACCATGCGTTCACCGGTGGTTATCTGGAACATGTGTTGTCCATGACGAAAACGGCATGTTTTCTGGCGGACAAGTATCAGGCCTATTATCAGCAGATGCAGCCCCCCCTGAATAAATCACTGGTCGTGGCCGGTGCAATTCTGCACGATATCGGTAAACTGACGGAACTGGAATATCGACCTCACGGGTCCCGTTATACTGCTGCGGGACGTCTGATCGGTCATATTCTGCTGGGCCGGGATCTGGTTCGCGAACATGCGACTCAGATCGAGGGTCTTAACCCTGAGACCCTGCTGCGACTGGAACATATGATTGTATCGCATCAGAATTTGCCGGAGTGGGGCTCGCCGATTGCGCCGCATACACCGGAAGCATTACTGGTGCACTATGCAGACGACATCGACGCCAAATTTCATATGATGGCGACGACACTGGAAAATATCCTGCCTGGAAACGAAGATGAATTCTCGGGGCGCGACAATGCACTCCGTCGCAGTATCTTTCTGGGGCTGAAGACTCCGGAATCAACTGACTAACGAAAACCGAGACTGACTGAATCCCAATTTGAGAATAGAAGATCGACGATGAAATTTACGAAAATGCATGGTGCCGGCAACGATTATGTTTACGTCAACTGTTTTGAAGAGACGTTGCCAAACGATATCGCCAGCCTGGCCATCGCGGTCAGTGATCGCCATACCGGTATCGGCTCCGATGGACTGATTCTGATCTGCCCTTCCGAGAAAGCAGACGCACAGATGCGGATGTTCAACGCAGACGGAAGCGAGTCGGAAATGTGCGGGAACGGCGTGCGCTGTGTTGCCAAGTATGTCTACGATCATGGCATCTCAAAACAGCAGACCTTGAAGATCGAAACTGGCGCGGGGGTTTTGAGTCTCGACCTGGAACTCGCAGGATCAAAGGTCAGCCAGGTTCGCGTGAATATGGGGAAACCAATTCTGACCAGCGCGGAGATCCCGACGTTACTGCCCGGCGATCCTCCGGTCAACGCACCTCTGGAAGTGGGGGGACAGACTCTGGAAGTGACCTGTGTCTCCATGGGGAACCCGCACTGCATCACTTTCGTCGACGAATTGAATGATCACTGGGTGCACGGGATCGGACCCCAGGTGGAAGTACATCCCATGTTCCCCAGAAGGGTGAACGCGGAGTTCATAGAAGTCGTTTCACCAGCCGAGCTCAAGATGCGTGTCTGGGAGCGGGGTTCAGGAGAAACGCAGGCGTGTGGCACAGGGGCCTGTGCTTCTGCCGTCGCGGGAGTGCTCACCGGTCGATCAGAAAGAAATGTGCTTATCCACTTGCCAGGCGGCGATTTACGTCTGGAGTGGGCCGACAACGATGAAGTGTTTATGACAGGTCCTGCCGTCGAAGTTTACCAGGGACTCTGGAGCGGACCGCAGTAGAACAGGTGAGAAACTGTTGCGAAAGACTTATTTCTCGAAATGGTCTTGCAGTAAAATAATAGAACTGATAAACATCGGCTTCTCTCATTTCTCAATATGAATTCCAATTTAAAACCTACGGCCAAATCGACAGACAGTTCATTCCTGTCAGCATTCCGTAATCTGCATCCGGGGACTCCCATCGGATGGAAAATACGATTGCTGCTGATCGGCTGGAGTCTGTTTCTGATCGCAGGTTTTGGAGTGGCCATTCAGATTACACCGGATTCACGTGGATTTGGTACACATCAAAAACTTGGTTTTGCACCCTGTGTTATAAAAACTCGATTCTCCATTCCCTGTCCCAGTTGTGGGATGACAACTTCCTTTTCACATTTTGTTCGAGGTCAGATCCGTCAGTCTGCCCAGGCCAATACATCCGGTCTGATTCTGGCAGTCGTCTGCCTGGTAATGATTCCCTGGTCCTGGATCAGTGTCTATTACAGGCGATACTGGCTGGTCTCCCAACCTGAAACCTGTCTGCTCTGGCTGATCTGTAGTCTGGTATCGATTACTGTCATCGAGTGGGCATTTCGACTGAACTTTTAAAATAAGATCTCACTGGATTCCCGGCGAGATTTCCTTTCCCTTCAAAAATATCCAATCTCGAAAACTCTCTGCGGTTCAAGCCAAGGATGGCTGAAAGATGCGAAATATTATGACGAACGATCACAAACACTGGTTCCACCAGCGGTGCTGCGCCGTCGTATTACTACTGCTGGTTTCGGTAAGTATCAGCGGCTGCTCGCTGTATGTGATGGCGGGCAAAATGTTTTTTGGTGACCCGCTGTTAACCTGTGAATTCACCAAGCAGACGAAAATCGACCTGATCGAAGATCAGAAAAAAGTCCTGGTGGTCTGCTCGACACCGGAATCGATTCGCTCCGATTATCCCTCGTTGAATTACGATCTGCTGGAGCAGGTCACGTACCGACTGCGACGCGAAAATATCAAAGTCATGGATACCGGAGAAGTCGCCACCTGGCTGGATGATAACGGCGGTGTCTGGAACGATGTCGATGAGCTCGCGGAAAACTTTGATGTCGACTATGTCATCCATGTCGACATTGACGAATTCGATTACCGCGAACCAAACAGCCCCAATCTGTTAAGAGGCAAGGCCTTCGGACATATCTCGGCCTATCAGGTTCAGGACATTGATGGAATCAAACGGGCACTGGAGATCTTTGATGTGGAATACACGTCAGAGTACCCCAGCCATATGCCGGTATCGATTGAACAGGAATCGGCAACCGTCTTCAGGAAAAAATATCTGGATCGGATTGCTGACCAGATTGGTCGCTTCTTCTATAACTATCATGCAGGCGATCCGATCTGATCGCAGGATGAAATGACCAGAAACCAGAACACATCACAATTAACCAGAGCGTCTGTCAATTTAATAAACTCAGGTCCCAATAGACCTGGAGACGCTACAGTAAAACTGGAAACAGTCTAATTTCGGAGTTGTGAAGGATCACACGATGACAATTTTTTCATATCAACAATCTGTAGTGAAACAGTTTTTTCAGACCATCACAAAGCTGGCGCTGGTCTGTGTACTCTGCACGTCACTGACAGGCTGTAATTATTTTATTCTCCTCGGCTATCTGATTGGCGGTCCTCCTTCCATCGAGCCTGACTTTGATGTTCAGACACAGAAGTCGTTGACGGATAAAGATGTGACGGTTGCCATTGTCTGTTATGCACCTCTGGAACTGCAGTATAACTTTGACGGGATCCACAACGATCTGGCGAAGTACACCACGTTCCGCCTGCACAGTCACGGCGTCAAAGTGGTGAATCCCGATCGGATTCGTGCCTGGCTGGATGAGAACCCGGACTGGGACAAACCCGAAGAAATCGGCGAAGCTTTCGACGTGACGTATGTCATTCATGTCGAGCTGCATAAATACAGCCTGTATGAAGAAAACAGTTCCGACCTCTACCGCGGGCGTGCGGAAGGGATGGTCACCGTTTATGAAATGGATGACGCTGGTGAAGGCGAAAAACTTTACAGCAAAGAAATCACCTCCTTCTATCCTCTGCGGGCACCACGGGCGACTTCGGAGATTACCTTCTCCAAGTTCAAGAAAGAATATCTCTCGCGCTTAAGTGACGAAATTGGTCGACTGTTCTACGAGTATTACAACGGCGACGATTTTACCCAGGCAATTTAATTGGAAGCCACTCGAAGCTGGCACTTTCATTCCCGACTCTTGCAACAGATTCCACGAACCGTTAATTTTCAAGGCGTAGCGCACGGAAACACTTTATGGTGAGTTGTTCTCCGTGCCAGGGAAAATCGCGGTTGGGTATCAGGGTAGAGATGCGAGATGTCTTTAAGTAAAGAGCAGGCCGTCGAACGCAGCCAGGTTATTCTGTCGCATGCCTGGATGGTGCGGACGTTTGTCAAGCACAGTGAAGAAGTGGAAGACTTTCCGGAATTGAGCCACATTGTCCGGGCCGTATTCGATGCATGTCGTGCATTGGAAACGCGCGTGGATGATCCCGATGCTTACCTGAAGATGCTGCGAAAAAAAATCAGCAAGCTCCGCAAAGCCACCGATCAGTTTGCCATCGATGCACCGGAGGCGTCACTGCATACCAACTTCGAGCAGGCCGTCATCTCGATGAAAGCCTGCACGAAAGAACTGGAAGCGCTGCTCGAACAGGTAGAGTAAACAGAAGTCGTTCGGATTACTCATCCTTGGTGGCGTCAAGCACGGCCAGAAACGCCTTCTGTGGAATTTCAACCTGGCCGAACTGTTTGAGCCGCTTCTTGCCCTCTTTCTGCTTTTCCCACAATTTTCGTTTACGGGTGATGTCGCCGCCGTAACATTTCGCGGTCACATTTTTACGCAGGGCTTTAATCGTTTCGCGGGCAATGATCTTTCCGCCGATGGCAGCCTGGACAGGAATTTCAAACTGATGCTTGGAGATCTCTTCCTTCAGGCGTTTCACCAGTGCACGTCCCCGACGTTCTGACTGCGAACGGTGCACGATGGTCGACAGTGCGTCGACCTTTTCCCCTTTGACGAGGATGTCCATCTTCACGAGGTCAGCCGGCCGGAAGCCAAGGATTTCATAATCCATGGTGCCGTAACCGCGGGTGGCACTCTTCAGGCGGTCGTACATGTCGTACACGATTTCAGCGAGAGGCAGCTCGTAAATCAGCTGCGCGCGATTCGTTCCCAAGTACTCTGTGTTTTTGTAAATGCCTCGACGATCCGCACACAGCTGCATCATCGTGCCGATGTTTTCAGCGGGCAGAATGAAGGTAACCAGCGCGATCGGTTCACGGAATTCATCGATGCGGCTGGCATCGGGGACATCCTGTGGATTGTCGATATGCAGAACCTCACCGTTGCGTTCCAGGATTTCATAGGTCACGTTCGGTGCGGTCTGCAGCAGGTCGATATTGAATTCCTGCTCCAGTCGCTGCTGAATGATTTCCATATGCAGCATGCCCAGGAAGCCACAGCGGAAACCGAAGCCCAGCGCGTCACTGGTTTCCGGAACGAAGCTGAAGCTGGCGTCGTTCAGGCTCAACTTTGATAACTCTTCCCGCAGCTTTTCGAAGTCGGTCGCTTCAATCGGGTACATGCCGCAGAACACCATCTGTTGCGGTTTCTGGTAACCGGGCAGCGGCGCTTCGGGAAGATTTCGCGGATTGGCGATCGTATCCCCCACGTGCACGCTATCCAGTTCTTTCGCACCACTGACGAGGTAGCCTACCTGGCCAGGTCCCAGTGATTTGACGGCTTTCATGTGAGGTGTGAACTGGCCGATTTCGATGATGTCCAGCTTGGCACCGCCCCGCATGAGCACAACGCTCTGTCCTTTTTCGATCGTTCCCTGAACCACACGCACATAAGTCACAACGCCACGGTAGTGGTCGTACTTGCTGTCGAACACCAGCGCTTTGAGTGGAGCATCTGCCTGACCATCAGGGGGAGCGATGCGTTCGACAATTGCGTCCAGAACTTCTCTGACACCGATGCCGGTTTTGGCGCTCACCATCAAGGCGTCAGAAGGGTCAAGTCCGATGACGGTTTCGACTTCTTCCAGCACTTCATCAATGCGCGTGACAGGCAGGTCGATCTTATTCACGACCGGGATGATGGCCAGGTTCGCATTGATGCTGGCATAGGCATTCGCCACAGTCTGTGCCTGCACACCCTGGAAAGCATCGACCAGCAATAGCGCGCCTTCGCAGGCTGCCAGGCTGCGGGAGACTTCGTAATGGAAGTCGACGTGGCCGGGCGTGTCGATCAGGTTGAGTTCGTATTTCTCACCTTTGTATTCATGATAAATGACAACGGTGCGGGCTTTGACGGTAATCCCGCGTTCCTGCTCAATCTGCAGGTCGTCCAGGATCTGTGCTTTGAATTCGCGTTGAGTGATGGCACCGGTCTGCAGCAACAGCTGATCTGCCAGCGTACTCTTGCCATGATCGATGTGAGCGACAATCGAAAAGTTTCGAATCAGACGGGGGTCTGTAGCCATAAAAGGAATCTCGTTTTCTTATGAAAGACAATCCGCGACGATTGGTCCGGATCAGTTTTTATCATTTGTTTCTTCTTTGCGGCAGGCCAGGCGGGCACAGCCGGCGACACCGATGTAACCTGCATCGGAGCCAAGTTCTGCAAAGTCGATGATCGTGTTATCGTAAGGGACCTTGAAGGCACGCTGTCTGGCTTCGTCTCGAATCCGCTGCATGAAGCGTTGTCCGAGTTCAGAGTCCCTGCCTCCGAATGTGACGGCACCGCCAAACAGGATCATGTCCGGATCAATCGTATGCATGAGCGTTGTGGTTCCTACGCCCAGGCACATCGCCGATTCCATGATCAATTCAATTGCCAGTTCGTCCTCCTGTTCCGCCGCCTCTGAGATTAACAGGGGGGTCAGTTTTTCTCCCCCCGCAATCATTGAATGCAGCAGCGAGCTGCGGCCTGCATCCAAAAGCTCCTGACAATGGCGGACCAGTGATTTCCCGCCAGAGTAAGCTTCCAGTGTTCCATATTGTCCCGAATCACACAACCGGCCGTTGGTCATCTGGATTATCATGTGACCACATTCACCCCCGTGGGAGTGACGACCTTCAATAATCATCTCATCTATAATAATACCACAACCAATGCCTGTGCCCAGAGTCCAGAGTACCAGGCTGCGTGCCTCACGTGCTCCGCCAATCCAGTATTCGCCGTAAGCGGCGGCATTGGCGTCATTTTGATAGATCGTCTTTTTTCCCGAATAATGATCACTGACCGTCTGGCGGATCGGAAAACCTTTCCACGTGGGAAGGTTAGGTGGATCTACCAGTTTCCCGCCCGGGATATCCATCGTTCCGGGAGTGGCAATGCCGATGGCTTTGATGTCGTCCATCGTAAACTGGCAGTCTGAAAGCACATCCGTGATTGCCTGGTAGATGTTTTTCAGACCGGCTTCAACACCCTGATCGACTTCGGTTTTCGTCTTACAGAATGCCAGCGACTGTCCCGCATCGTCGACGATGCCGACTTTGACATTCGTCCCACCAATATCAATGCCGACAAAATAAGGACCATTGTGTTTTGCCGGGTTCATACTGGATCGTGTTCCTCTGTTCTGGTTTGATTTCTGGTTGCGGTCGATTCAGATGATCAGCAGTTACGTGGAAGTCATTCCTCAATGAGTACCTCCAGACGCAACACGATCCTGCTTTGACAGGGAGCACTCGAAGTCAGGTCAGAGGAAGGTCAGCTGCACACCGGGAAGTATAGCCGAGCAGGTCGGACTGATGCAATCAAGAAGCTGGCAAATCAGACCTTTCCCGGCGCCATTGGGGGGCAGATGCAGGCTGTCCCGCGGCCCGTCATCTGAGTCTGGTGCAGGAACTTTCAGGAAATTTCGGTTGCAGCGTCCGAAATTCCTTGGCGCACTACCCGATTTGGGACAGGATAAATTACTGACTCCTGCCCGTTTTCCGCGAAATCTCTGCATCTCCGAGGCCTGAAATGAAATTTCCACTTCGATTTCTGACTCTCCTGCTGGTTGTCTGTTTGACGGGACCAGGTTCCCTGCTGCACGCGGCGGAATCAAACTCCGCAAAACCGAATATCATCTTGTGCATGACCGATGACCAGGGCTGGGGCGAAGCCGGCTTTATGGGGCATCCCATTCTGAAAACACCTCATCTGGATGATATGGCTGCCAGCAGTCTGCGGCTGGACCGCTTTTATGCGGCTGCTCCGGTCTGCTCACCCACGCGAGGCAGTTTCCTTACCGGCAGACACCCGAATCGTTTTGCCTGCTTCAGCTGGGGGCACACGCTCAGACCTCAGGAAGTCACCGTCGCCGAAGCGGTGAAATCAGTCGGTTACACGACCGGGCATTTCGGGAAATGGCACCTGGGTTCCGTGCAGGCGAACAGTCCGGTTTCTCCCGGAAACAGTGGGTTCGATGAATGGGTCTCCAGCCCTAACTTTTACGAAAACGACCCTTATATGAGTCACAATGGCGTTGTTGAGCAGCTCGAGGGGGAAAGCTCGCGCGTGACCGTTGATGCGGCATTGGACTTTATTAAACAGGCTGACAAAGACAAAAAACCGTTTCTCGCAGTGATCTGGTTTGGGAATCCACATACACCTCATGAAGCAGTTTCAGAACTGAAAGACCTCTATCCCGATCAGAAACCTGACTTCCAGAACTATTTTGGTGAGATCAGCGGCGTGGACCGGGCCATGGGACATTTGCGTCGCCAACTGAGAGATCTGGGACTGGCGGAAAATACATTGCTCTGGTTTACCAGCGATAACGGACCGCGGCCTCCCCGGTTCAAAACGGAAGCGGCACGTTCTCAGGCGACCGGCGGACTGGCTGGATTCAAAGGCAATCTCTGGGAAGGGGGCGTCCGTGTGCCTTCCCTCATTGAATGGCCGGCGGTCATTAAAAAACCGGAAGTCTCGAATGTGCCCTGCGGTACAATTGATATTTATCCCACTGTCCTGGCAATCACTGGCGCGAAAGTTTCGCATCAGCCTCAACTGGATGGAATCAGTCTGCTGCCATTAATCGAAGGGGAGATGACAGCGCGAGACAAGCCGATGGGCTTCTGGACCTACCCGGAGAAAGGGCATCCCAAACGCAGTACTGACATCTTGATCGCATTGCAGAAACAACAGAAACCAGGGCAACCCAATCCAGAAGGTCCCGTGCCCGATGCCGACGCAGGCAGCCTCAAGAAGCAGTATTCCAGAGAAGAACTGCCCGGAGCGGCTTCGTTAGTGGACGGCAATTTCAAACTGTTGAAAATGGAAACCAAACAGGGGAAACCCAAATATACGCTCTACGATCTGGAGAAAGATCCAGACGAAAAACATGATCTGTCAAAAGTCGATCCGCAGAGGCTGAAGAAAATGAAAGCCATTTTAACCGGCTGGCAGGAATCAGTCGTCGACAGTCTGAACGGGAAAGATTACGCTGACTGATCGACGATCGGCTTAAGCTTCCAGTGGAGAAACGGGGTTTTTTCCCGCTCAGTCGGTTTGTTTGATTGCATTTGCAGGCTTGAGTCTGCAATAATCGAATTTATAAACATTCATAAGGAAATAGAAAGCAGATTTTACACAATATATAGTGCGTCTGTTTTGCCTGCCAGTTTCCCTGACCGCTTACCTGTCACACTTGATTGAGGAACATTATGAACTCAGGATCTATCATGCGGCTGATGAGCCGATCGTTATTTTCATTACTCTTGCTGGCAGTCGTCTGTTCAGGATCATTGTCCGCTGCGGAAGCGAAGAAAGAATTGAAGGCCGGGATTATTGGCCTGGATACTTCGCATGCGATCGCGTTCACAAAAATGCTGAATACGGGAACTCCCGAGGGAGATCTGGCGGGGATTCGCGTCGTCGCTGCTTACCCCAAAGGAAGTCCAGATATCGAGTCCAGTACATCCCGGGTTCCCGGATACATTGAACAGGTCAAAGAGATGGGCGTGGAAATTGTGCCCTCCATCGATGAGCTGTTGAAGAAAGTGGATGTCGTTTTTCTGGAAACCAACGATGGTCGTCCTCACCTTGAACAGGCGATTCCGGTATTTCAGGCAGGCAAGCCTGTATTTATTGATAAGCCGGTCGCTGGTTCGCTGGCAGATGCTATCGCCTTGTATGAACTCTCTGAGAAGTATGATACTCCGATGTTCTCTTCCTCGTCGCTGCGATTTGCCAAAGGCGCACAGCGTCTGCGAAACGGAGAAGAAGGCAAGATCACCAAATGCAGCACACACAGTCCCTGTTCTCTGGAAGCGACACACCCCGATCTGTTCTGGTATGGAATTCATGGCGTCGAAACCCTGTTTACCGTCATGGGACCTGGCTGTCAGTCAGTCAAACGGACCGTCAGTAACGCCGACCGTGATGAAGTGGCCGGCAAGTGGGCTGGCGGACGGGAAGGCCATTTCGCCGGCGTTCGCAAAGGGACTCCCAAAGGATATGGCGGTACTGCTGTCGGAAAAAATGGTGAAGTCGCCGTGGGCGGATACGATGGATATAAGCCTCTACTGGTAGAGATCGCCAAATTCTTCCGTTCCGGCAAAGCACCTGTCAGTCCCGAAGAAACACTCGAGATTTACAGCTTCATGGAAGCCGCCGATGAAAGTAAGCGTCAGGGCGGAGCCGAAGTGACTCTGGCCAGCGTCTATGAAAAAGCAGAAAAAGAAGCGCATGCCAAACTGGAGAAGCTGGACCTGGCTGATGCAGGCAGCACCACTCCTGACAACACTCTGAGCGCTGCTGAAAAAGAAGCAGGCTGGAAACTCTTGTTCAACGGCAAAGACTATTCAGGCTGGAAATGCAGTAACGGGAAAACGATTGCGGCTCCGATTGAAGATGGTGCCCTGGTGCCTTACAAGTCCGGTGGTTACCTGATCGTGTATGACAAACCTTTTGCTGACTTCAAATTCAAGTGTGATGTGAAGATGCCGGAAGAATGTAACTCGGGAATTTTCTTCCGCGTGGGTGATCTCAAGAATCCGGTGCAGTCCGGTTTTGAGGCACAGGTACTTACAGGGGAAGGGACCGGCATGCACGACTTCGGTGCGATCTACGATCTGGTCGCTCCTGAAGTGAATCGTGCCAGCAAGCCAGGCGAATGGACGAATATTGAAATCACCTGCAAAGGGCCTCATGTCTCTGTTGCCGTCAATGGAAAAGTTGTCGCGAAGCTGAATGCAGACGAATGGACCGAACCGGGGAAACGCCTCGATGGTTCAGACCACAAATTCAAAGCAGCCGTCAAAGACTTCCCCCGCAAAGGATATCTGGGATTTCAGGACCACGGGCACAAAGTCTGGTATAAGAATGTAAAGTTACTCGCGCTGTAAGCCGAAGTTAAGATAAGTAATAAATCAACACAGTTACCCGCCACCTGAAAGTGCATTTGCTTTCAGGTGTTTTTTTTATGCAGATCACACAGCTCCTGAGAGTGATCTGAGTTCCCTGTGGGCACCGGTGAGGGGGGATTGAGCGATCCTCTTACCGGTTCTCACTAATGGGAATCAGGGAAAAGACGTGAGTTTAAACTACGAATCGAAATTTTCTGATGCAGAATCGAAAATGATCTATTTTGTGCCTTGCTTTCACTACAAAAAGGGGGGGATCTGTGTAAAATAGCCGCGAATTATGGGTCAACCGGACGTGTTGCGCCTATAAAGATATTGAGATACAGAGAACTTCAGAATGTCTGTCGTGTTTTGAGCAGCGTTCAGATGGTTTATTAAACCACATCAGGCGAGTCAAACGAGAAAAACTCGTGATATTCAGGTTCATAATTCAATGATTACTATTAAAAAAGGGCTGGATCTGCCAATCGCAGGCGTGCCTTCTGCTTTGATCGAAAACGGGCCGGCAGTTCGATCGGTTGCTTTGATTGGCCCTGATTATATTGGAATGAAACCCACGCTGCTTGTTGAAGTGGGCGACACCGTCAAAAAAGGCCAGGTGGTTTTCAGCGATAAAAAGACCGAGGGTGTGCTCTATACCGCACCGGTCGCCGGAAAAGTCACCGAAATCAATCGTGGCGCGAAACGCTCCTTTCAGTCACTGGTCATTGAAGTGGCAGGTGACGAAGAAGAAACTTTCACTTCTTACGGCGAAGGTGATCTCACCAGCCTGACACGCGAACAGGTTCAGGACAATCTGCTGAAGTCCGGTTTATGGACCAGCCTGCGAACCCGGCCTTACAGTCGTGTTCCTTCTCCGGAAACGACACCGCATTCCATTTTCGTGACTGCCATCGATACCAACCCCCTGGCACCCGCTCCCGAAGTGGTATTGAGCGAAGAGCCCCGGGCATTCACACAGGGTCTGCAGGTTTTAAAGTCTCTGACCGAAGGCAAGCTGTTTCTCTGCAAAGCTCCCGGAACGAATCTGCCCGGTGTGGAACAGGATTTTGTCACCGTTGAAGAATTCAGCGGCCCGCATCCTGCCGGTCTGGTGGGGACACACATCCACTTTCTGGATCCCGTCAGCGAAAAGAAAACGGTCTGGTACATTAACTACCAGGATGTCATTGCGATTGGCAAACTGTTTGCTACCGGTAAACTCTCTTCCGAACGAGTGATCTCGATTGCAGGTCCCGTCGTGAAAGAACCAAAGCTGGTCCGAACTGTGGTCGGTGCGAACATAACCGATCTGGTGGAAGGCAACCTGGAAGGGGATATGGATCGCCTGATTTCCGGTTCCGCGCTTTCCGGACGTACAGCAGAAGGCCCGTTTGCTTACCTGGGGCGATATGCTCTGCAGGTAACCGCGCTCAAAGAAGGGAATCACCGGGACTTCCTGGGCTGGATGGGACCTGGATTCAACAAGTATTCTGTCGTTCCCGTGTTCGCGTCGTCCTGGGTCGGGCAGGGCAAAAAGGTTGCGTTCACCACTTCAACCGAAGGCAGTAAGCGAGCCATGATTCCCATTGGGACTTATGAAAAAGTAATGCCTCTGGATATCCTGCCAACATTCCTCCTGCGTGCTTTGATTACAGAAGATACCGAACAGGCAAAACAACTGGGTTGCCTGGAGCTTGATGAAGAAGACCTTTCGTTATGCACGTTTGTCTGCCCGGGCAAATACAACTACGGGTCTTTGCTGCGTAAGAGTTTGACGACCATTGAAGTTGAGGGCTAAGTCCAGATCTCCCCGGAAAGGGTCCGCCAGGATTGGATAAGCTGGCCTTCAGGTGAGTGACTGTTTGCCTGAACGATAAAAATATTGAAAGACGTAAACCCCCGTAGTCAGGTGCGAAGCCGGTCGGCTTCCATTGACAATCGATAACATGGTCAATGCCGGTGGTGTCCTGGCAGACTGTATTTCGGGGGCATCAAACAAGAAAGATAAACCACGAAATGAAGCCGTTACGAAATCTTCTTGATAAAGTACACCCCCTCTTCGACAAAGGGGGTAAGTTCGAGAAGCTTTACCCACTCTATGAAGCGCAAGATACGTTTCTATATACTCCGGGTGAAGTGACCCACGAAGCATCTCATGTGCGTGATTCCATCGATTTGAAACGCATGATGAGTATGGTGATCGTGGCTCTGCTGCCGTGTGTCTTTATGGCTCTGTACAACACAGGCTATCAGGCGAATACGGCAATGAGCGCCATGGGCATTGATACCGTTCCTGGCTGGCGTGGATCCATCATGACCGCGATCGGTGTGACTCCCGATGCCGGCAGCCTGGTCTCCAACCTGGTTCACGGTGCCCTCTACTTCCTGCCCGTCTACATCGTCTGTATGGCCGTTGGTGGTGCCTGGGAAGGTCTGTTCTGCGTCATTCGTCGGCATGAAATCAACGAAGGCTTCCTGGTAACCGGGATGCTGTTCCCGCTGACACTGCCTCCTACGATTCCCCTCTGGCAGGTGGCGCTGGGGATCAGTTTCGGCGTCGTCATCGGTAAAGAAATCTTCGGGGGAACCGGTAAGAACTTCCTGAACCCCGCGTTAACCGCACGTGCGTTTTTATACTTTGCCTATCCCGGTCAGATCGTGGGTGACACGGTCTGGACAGCCGTGGATGGTTTCAGTGGTGCGACTTCACTCGGTCAGCTGGCAGTTGCCACTCCCGAAGTCGGCATGAAAGCAATTACCAATCCTGTCGCCGATGGCGGTCTGGGAATCTCCTGGATGCAGGCCTTCATGGGACAGATTCAGGGTTCCATGGGTGAAACATCTACTTTTGCCTGTCTGTTGGGGGCGATCTTCCTGATTCTGGCCGGCATCGGATCCTGGCGGGTGATGGCAGGTGTGCTCGCTGGTTCCATGGGGCTCTCACTGTTGCTGTACCTGATTGGCAGCAATACGAATGCCATGTTCGCGATGCCTCCTCAGTGGCATCTGGTCGTCGGGGGACTGGCCTTTGGTCTGGTCTTCATGGCAACCGACCCGGTATCCGCAGCCATGACCGATACCGGTCGCTGGTTCTATGGAATTTTGATTGGTGGTATGACGATCCTGATTCGGGTTGTCAATCCGGCGTATCCAGAGGGAATCATGCTGGCCATTCTGTTCGGGAATGTCTTTGCACCTCTGATTGACTTCTACGTTGTTCAAGCAAACATTAAAAGAAGGTTGGCGCGAAATGTCGCGTGATTCAATAGGTTTCACATTTATCGTCTCGGCCACGTTGTGTGTGGTCTGCTCGATTCTGGTTTCCGGAGCTGCGGTCGGACTGCGCAGCAAACAGGAACTGAATAAAGAGATCGAACGTAAAAAGAACATTCTCTCCGTCGCCGGGCTGTTGAAGCCAGGTGAGGGGACCGGGAATGTCAGACAGATCTACGAAGATCATGTAGACGGAATTATCGTCGATCTGAATACCGGGAAAGTCGTCACCGACGACAAAGAACTGTTCCCTCATCCGGAAGAATACGATCAGAAAGCAGCGATCGACAATCCCAAGATGAGTATGGCGATCGAGTCCAGCAAGGACCTCGCCGGGATCAAACGCCGCGAAAACTATTCCTGGGTTTACCTGATCCACGATGAAAACGGCAAACTGACTCAATACGTGCTGCCTGTCCGGGGTAAAGGGCTGTGGTCCACCATGTGGGGCTTTATTGCTCTCGAGACCGACCTGACCACCGTTGCCGGTCTGACCTTCTATGAACAGGGGGAAACACCGGGACTGGGTGGTGAAGTGGATAATCCCAAGTGGAAAGCACAATGGGTTGGTAAAGAAGTCTATAACAAAGAGTTCCAGCCTGACATTGAAGTGATTAAAGGCTCGGTGAATCCAGAGTCTCCGAATGCCATTCATGAAGTGGATGGCCTGTCCGGAGCGACGATTACTTCCCGCGGCGTCACACACCTGCTGGATTTCTGGCTGGGTGATTTAGGGTTTAAGCCTTATCTCGAACAAGTTCGAGAAAAGGAGGAAAAATAACATGAATTCAAAACAGAAAGAGGTCCTGACCGGACCAATTTTGAATAACAATCCGATTGCTCTGCAGATTCTGGGAATCTGTTCTGCCTTGGCGGTGACCACCAAAATGGAAACAGCCCTGGTGATGAGTATCGCAGTGACGCTGGTTACCGCCTGCTCCAACGCAGCGGTTGCTTCGATTCGACTGCAGATCCCCAGCAGCATCCGCATCATCGTTCAGATGACGGTGATCGCCTCGCTGGTGATTCTGGTAGACCAGTTCCTGAAAGCCTTCGCATTCGGAATCAGCAAGCAGCTTTCCGTGTTCGTCGGTCTGATCATCACCAACTGTATCGTGATGGGGCGAGCTGAAGGCTTCGCCATGAAAAATGAGCCCGGCATCAGCTTCCTGGACGGAATTGGTAACGGACTGGGATACTCGGCAGTCCTGATGCTGGTCGCCTTCTTCCGCGAACTGTTCGGTTCCGGCAGTCTGTTTGGAATTCAAATTTTGAAACTGAGTCGTGACGGTGGCTGGTATGATGCCAATGGTCTGATGTTACTGCCCCCCAGCGCGTTTTTTATTATCGGTATTACGATCTGGATTCTCAGAACACTGAAGACCGATCAGATTGAGGAGGCATAACATGTTGGAACATTATCTGAGCCTGTTTATTAAATGTCTCTTCATCGAGAACCTGGCTTTGGCCTTCTTTCTCGGGATGTGTACCTTCCTGGCTGTTTCCAAAAATGTGAAAACCGCCATGGGTCTGGGGATCGCCGTTGTGGTCATCCAGTTCATTACCGTGCCCGTGAATAATATCATCTATCAGCATCTGCTGAAAAAGGGCGCCCTGGCCTGGGCCGGTTATCCGAATGTGGATCTGACTTTCGTCGGTCTGATCTGCTATATCGGCGTGATTGCGGCGATGGTGCAGATCCTGGAAATGACCCTGGATCGTTACTTTCCATCACTTTACAACTCACTGGGGATCTTCCTCCCGCTGATCACGGTGAACTGTGCGATCCTGGGGGGAACCCTGTTTATGGTCGAACGTGACTATAACTTTGTGGAAAGCTGCGTATTCGGTTTGGGTTCCGGTGTCGGTTGGGCACTGGCCATTGTGGCTCTCGCAGGCGTTCGCGAAAAACTGAAATACAGTGACGTACCACCGGGATTACGCGGACTGGGTATTACGTTTATTACCGTAGGTCTGATGGCGATGGCCTTCATGGCTTTCTCCGGTATCCAACTGTAAAACTTCACTAGATTACTGACACTTTATAGCGGTCGACGTTAAATCATGGTTATAGAAATTCTCTTTGGCGTTGTTATGTTCACGGGCATCGTGCTTGCCCTGGTCGCCATTATTCTGATTGCAAAATCGAAGCTGGTTGCCTCCGGGAATATCACGATCACGGTCAATGAGCAGAAAAAGATCGAAGTCCCCGCGGGCGGAAAGCTCTTAAACGCACTGGCTGAAAATCAGATCTTCGTTTCTTCGGCCTGTGGCGGCGGTGGAACCTGTGCCCAGTGTGAAGTGAAAGTGCTGCAGGGGGGCGGAGACATTCTGCCGACCGAACGTTCTCACTTCAATAACCGTGAAGTCCGTGAAGGCTGCCGCCTCTCCTGTCAGGTGCCGGTCAAGACTGACATGGAAATCGAAGTTCCGCCGGAAGTTTTCGAAACCAAAAAATGGGTCTGTAAAGTACGATCCAACGACAACGTTGCGACCTTCATTAAAGAGCTGGTACTCGAACTGCCTGAAGGCGAAGACGTCGCCTTCAAAGCCGGTGGTTTCATCCAGATCGAAGCTCCGCCTCACCATCTGAAATACAGCGAATTTGATATTCCCGATGAATACAAAGAGGACTGGGATAAATTCAATCTCTGGCGTTTCGAATCCAAAGTCGATGAAGAAACAATCCGTGCCTATTCCATGGCGAACTACCCCGGCGAAAAAGGGATTATCATGTTGAACGTGCGTGTCGCTTCCCCGCCACCACGCTCACCCGAAGGTACCCCGCCTGGTAAAATGTCTTCTTACATCTTCAACCTGAAGCCCGGTGATGAAGTCACGATTTCCGGTCCTTACGGGGAATTCTTCATCGCAGATACCGATGCAGAAATGATCTACATCGGTGGTGGTGCCGGTATGGCTCCACTGCGATCTCATATCTATGAACTGTTCAAAGAACGTAAAACCAACCGTAAGGTATCTTACTGGTACGGTGCCCGCAGTATGCGGGAAATGTTCTACGAAGATGAGTTCCGTGCGATCGAAAACGATTTTTCGAACTTCAAAATGCACATCGCACTTTCCGATCCAATGCCGGAAGATAACTGGACCGGACTGCAAGGTTTCATTCACCAGGTGCTGCTCAACGAATATCTGAGCAAACATCCTGCACCGGAAGACTGCGAATACTACATCTGTGGTCCGCCAATGATGCTTTCCGCCGTGCGAAACATGCTGGATGATCTGGGTGTCGAACCTGAGAACATCAGATACGATGACTTCGGTTAAGACAAAATCTGTTTCGATCTGGCATCTCACGCTGTTACTGCTGCTAAGTGGTCTCGGCGTGGCCTGTCAATCTGAAGAGAACGGGGCTGCTCCCGGCACACTGCAGAAACTACAGATCGAGGGACCCACCATGGGGACCTCGTATCACATTACGGTCTGCTCCGATGCCGTTGATACACTGGATAAAACAAAGATCCAGCAGGACGTCGATCAACTGCTGAAAACGATTAATCAGCAGATGTCGACATATATCAAAACGTCGGAGCTCTCGCAGTTCAATCAGGCGGGACCCGATGAGTGGATTCCGGTCTCTGCTCCCCTGGTGAAAGTCGTAGACGCCGGTCTGAAACTCAGCGAAGAGAGTGACGGTGCCTTTGACATGACTGTCGGGCCGCTGGTCAATTTATGGCACTTCGGTCCCGATCCGGGGAAGCGAACGATCCCGGACGAGAGTCAGATCGAAGCGGCGCGCAAGAGTGTGGGCTATCATCATATTCAGGTGCAGCACGATCCGCCTGCCTTGAAGAAGACGATTCCGGATGTGTACCTCGATCTGTCGGCGATCGCGAAAGGTTATGCCGTCGATGAGGTAGGCGTCTATCTGGAATCCCTGTCGATTCAGAACTATCTGGTCGAAATCGGCGGCGAAATGCGGGCGCGGGGGACCAATCAGCAGGGGCAACCCTGGAAAGTCGGAATTGAAAAACCTGTCAGCGAGAAACGGGGCGTGCAGCATGTCTTTCCGCTGGACAATCTGTCGATGGCAACTTCCGGCAACTACCGTAATTTTTTTGAAGTGGATGGCGTCAGTTATTCTCATACAATCGATCCCCGCACCGGGCGTCCGGTCAAACATACTCTGGCGTCAGTAACAGTCGTCGGAGAAAATTGCATGAACTGTGATGCCATCGCAACTTGCCTGATGGTATTAGGGGTCGAAGAGGGGTATAATTGGTGCAAGGAGCGGAATATCGCCGCTTATTTCATCGTGAAGGCCGAGACCGGCTTCAGAGAGCGATATTCCCCCCAGTGGCAACACTTATTTGGAGAGGTAAACGAAAAATGATGTCTACAGTCCTGTTTGCTCTCGGAATTTTTGCCCTGGCGTTTCTGGGAATGGCGGTCGGCGTGATTTTCAGTAACCGCTGTATCAAAGGCTCCTGTGGCGGCATCGCCAATCTTGACGGTGTGGAAGGCTGTTCGGAGTGTGGAGGCTGTTCCCTTTCCGACAAAAAAAAGAAGCAGGCAGACCAGATGTCCGCCGCCGGTTCCTGTCCCGTCGATGAAAACAAGTAACTGTTTCTCAGTTGTTTTCCCGCTTGCTTAACGCTGTCTGTCGAGACTGCTGTCTCTCTTGATCACGACACTTTGACGTGTTTGCTGCGCGGTCTGCCTGATTCACCAGGAAAATCTCAAGATTTCCACTGGAAGAGCGAATCAGATGTGAGACAATACAGGCAGCGGTTCGAACTCCCTTCAGGTGAAAGCCGACCTGTTCCAGGAAGATCAATACAGTTTTAATGAGCGAGACATTTTGTTCTCGAGAGGAGATTGCAATGTCAATGGACGATCAACAACCTGAACCCGTGCACGTTTCTACCGAAGAAGCCGCCTGTGAACAGACACAGGAGCAGACGGAATCACGGAGCGAACAGAGTCGGAAATCAGAATCTGCGGGAATTCCTAATTCCATCGAGCGGCTTCGTTCCGAATTCGACAAGCTGCTGGGCGTGGCCGTCGAGCAGGGAGAACGGGCGCTGGATAAGCTGGGGCTGTTCGGAAATGAAGCCGTCTGGATGCCGCGCGTGGATGTGCTGGAACTGGAAGACAAGGTGGAAGTTTCCTTCGATCTGCCGGGTGTGACCGCTGAAGAAATCAACATCACACTGGCAGGCAACATGCTGACGATTGCCGGCAGTCGCCGTACGGGAACGACGACTACAGCCGGTCAGACAGCCCGCGTCAGCGAACGACCTTCCGGTCAGTTCCGTCGTTCGGTTCCGATGCCGGTTGCGGTCGATCCGGATAAAGTGACGGCTTCGGTTCAGAATGGGATTCTGAGTGTCGTGCTGGAAAAGTCATCGACGGAAAAACCGCGACAGATTCCCATCAGCAGCGCCACCGGTACCGGTTTTTAAACGGATTCCAGTCACTTTCTCTTATAGTTCCCTGATGACCTGCGGCTCGACGGACTGTCCCGGCTGCAGGTTCATGCTGGGGGCGATAATCAAGCGGTCTCCTGCCCGGATGCCTTTTACAATTTCGGCGTCGAAATCATTCATCACGCCGGTTTCCACATCCGTCAGTAACGCTTTGTTGTTGCGCACCACATAGGCCTGCCACTTTCCGGAGGCATTGCGAAACAGTGCCGACCGTGAGACTTTGACGACATCCTGTTTGATCTCGGTATAGATCTTGACCCGAACCCGGTAATCGGTGCCCAGGCTTCGCTGCTGTGCTTTCAACTGCTTCCATAAATTCTGGTCAAAGCTGATAATCACTTTCACGCGTTGCTGTTCGACACCCAGAGACGAAATTTTGGTGAAGCCTTTGGGATAAATTCGTTTGACTTTACCGCGCACGGACTGCGTACCAATCGCGGGGCCTTCGATGTCGACGAGCGAGCCAATCTGGATATTCCCGACATATTGCGAGAGGACATCCGCCTCAACTTCCAGATCCTGCAGGCGCCCGATTTCCAGGAGCACATCGCCGGCGGCCAGTGTCCGTTCGTTGGAATAGTTTCTGGTCAGGACCGTTCCGTCCACCGGGCTGCGCATCGTCGCCCGTTTCTGATCGTGCAGCAGTTGATCGAGCTGGGACTGCGCCTCCTTCTGCTCCTCCTGCAGAACCGCTGTCGAGAGTTCTTTTTTCTCTTTGTATTTCAGAATCGAGATCTTGCCAATCTGCATGGCACTCTGAATCGCCTGCAGAGAACGCCAGGTTAAGATGTCTTTCTGGTAGTCGATTTCACTCTGTTTTTTAAACAGGTCAGCTTCGTTAAGCTCACTCTCTGACAGGGCGCTCTTCTTGAAAAGCTGATATTTACGGTCGAATTCATCACGGGCGTACTGCCATTTGGCTTTGCTGGCATCCTGTTGTTTACTGGCGGCTTCGACAGTCAGGTCCATCGACTTCAGAAATTCATCGAACTGAACCAGCGAGTTGTCTTCCAGCCTCGTATCGGACTGCTCGATGATTTTCCGCGCGAACTGCTCCACGCGATATCGGGCTTTGGCCACTTCCGCATCCAGATCGGACGTGTCCATGGAGGCCACGATCTGGCCTTCGGTAACCTTCTCATCCTCTTCGACCGTGATGGGTAACACGCGGCCGTTTAAAGGCATCGCGATGCGGTAGATGCGAGGCAGGCTGGTCTTGGCCCGTTCTTCGATGAAGGCTTTGACTTCGCCCTTTTCAGCAACCGTTACATCCACCGGGAGCGGCGCATCGGAGAGGAGATAGAACGCTCCCAGTCCGACGAGCAGGACCACTGTGATGATGATTGATTTGCGGGACATGATTATTCCTTTACATTGAGCGCGGTGAGCCAGTCCATATTACGGATGGCTTTCTGCACCGGCCAGTGTGAGATCAGCGTAAAAATTATTCCCAATAGAACCGTATAAACCCAGCTCATGGCGTCGATGGTGAAAGGCATTCGAAACAGTTCGGTATCATACGCGATATTAATGCCTTTGGAGGCCCAGTAACCGGCGGGCAGACCCAGCAGAATGCCGGGCAGGTTCACACTGAAACTTTCCCGCAGAAAAATAGAGCCGACCTCCGCGGGAGTATAACCGAGAACGCGCAGCGTGGCGATTTCCTGCTGTCGCTCAGAAAGCGAAATGAGTGAGGCATTCAGAATGCTGCCGAAGAAGATCAGACATGAAAAGACGATGACAACGACGATCATCACAATCATCTGGTCCACGAGCACTTCCTGCAGCTTGTCTTTCTGATCGCGAATGGACGTGACCGACTGGATGGCGGGAATCTGTTTGACCTGCCGATAAATCTGCCGGGTGACGGACGGGCGGGGATTCGTTTTCAGTTGCACGCTGGTCAGCGTCTGCGATTCTCCCATCAGTCGATTCAGGTATTCGAAGTCGGCATACACGGAAAGCCCCAGATAGCTGTCGATAATTTTCATGACGGGTACCTGCCTGGCAATGCGATCGCCGGTGACGGGAATCATTTCAAGAGAGTCCCCCGCCTGAATCTGGAGAATGTCTGCCAGTTTGCGGGTGACCAGAATTCCTGTTTCTGGAACTTCAACGCGGTTGCCTGCTGTATCCCGGGGGATCGTCAGCTGTGCGGTCCGCGTGATGCCGGTGATACCGGTCTTCTTTTCGTGGATCCCGTTTTTGAGCGTGCAGCCGATGTGGAACAGGGGCTCGGCATAATCGACGCCGGCCAGTTGCTCTGATTCGAACAGGGCCGCGTAATCGTGATCGTCTTTAAAGCTGATGTCGATGTCGCTGAGCAGCAGTTTGTCATATTGAAAATTGAGCAGCGCGAAGGCAGAGTCGTACATTGAAAAGGTCACCAGCAGCAGCATCGCTCCCACGGTTGCAGATAGCAGACCTCCCAGGGTTCGCGTGCGATTACGGAAGATGTCGCGGAGCACGAGTTGCCAGCGAAAGTCGATCGCGTTCCAGAAGGCGTGGATCTTTTCGAGGAAAATCCGTCGGGCGCGGAGGGGCGGTTTGGGCCGCATCGCTTCGGCTGGTGACAGTCGCACGACCGAACGGACGCCGCGAAATGTTCCCAGCACGGCAAAGAAGATACTGATCAGCATGCCCAGCAGAATGACCCGGGGATACATCTGATTGATCAGCGAAGGGAATTCAAAGAAGTTGCGATATTGGGCCGTCATGGCACCGGCCAGCGAATAGCCGATCAGGATTCCCAGCAGGCCGCCCGCGATTCCAATCAGCAGTCCAAACTGGATGAAGTGCAGAAAGATTTCCTGGTTGGAATAGCCGAGGGCTTTCAGCGTTCCCACGACGGTCCGCTGCTGTTCTGCCATCCGCGACATGAGCAGGTTCAGCGCCAGGGCAGCGACGATCAGGAAAATGGTGGGCAGGATCGTGGCACTGACTTTGAGTCCGTCGATTTCACTTTTGAGAAACCAGTGGGATGACTGTTGTGCCAGTGGCGTGGTAGAGAAAACGCCGTAGTCGTCGAGATTCAGTTCCAGCTGATCCAGAATCTGACGGACGCGGTCCGGGCTTTGAAATTCAGGATCCAGATGTCCCAGGATCTGATTCGCGGCTCCTTCGAAACCAAAGACATCTTCTGCGTAATCATGTTTCAGATAAAAAACACCGTAGGTATCCGGTTCCGGGACCAGTCCTCCCGGTCCGAGCAGGTAGACGAATTCCGAGCTGATGGCGGTGCCGACAATCAGCAGGTCCTGCAGCCGATTATTCAGAATCAGCTGGATATGATCACCCGGCCGCAGATTGTGGGCGCGGGCAAAGGCATCGTTGACGATGACTTCTTCCTGCCGTTGATCGGTGAAGTAGCTGCCTTGCTTGATGACGATGCGGTTGATGGGTGCGTTTTCGTGTGCCGGCAGAGAGACCGCCTGTCCGGACAGGGGTTTTTCAACGCCGTCCAGAGACGCGGTGACTTCGAACACGATGCGCGGCAGAATACTGGTGACGCCGGGCACATCGGTGAGTGTCGGCAGATCGCCTACCGGAACTTTTTTCAGTTCGACGGAGAAGTCAGCCATCTGACAGAGCCGGTAATAACTCTGGCGGGAATATTCGAGATTGTCGTAGGTCGACGACATGGCGATAAAACAGCCGATGCCGACGGCAATGATACTGATGATCGCGACCAGCACACCTTTGGCAGCGAACAACTCCCGCATTAGTTTTCGATGCAGAACTTTCATTACCAGGTGACCTGATTTGCCGGAATGGGTTCTGGATTGATAATGGTTTCAGCAATCGTACCGGAACCAATGCGAATCACACGTTGTGCCATTTTTCCGATGGCGGAATTGTGCGTAATAATCACGACGGTTTTGCCCAGCTCCCGATTTAGATTGCCGAGCACTTCCAGAATCTTGCGACCCGTGGAGAGATCGAGTGCACCCGTGGGTTCGTCGCACAGCAGCAACTCCGGTTTTTTCACCAGCGCGCGGGCGATCGCCACCCGCTGCTGTTCTCCGCCTGAAAGCTGTGCCGGGAAATGGTCGGCCCGATCGGACAGCCCCACCAGTTCCAGCGCTTCGTCAGGCGACATGGGATCGGCGCTGATGTCGGCTGCGACGATGACATTTTCGCGCGCTGTGAGTGTGGGGACGAGATTATAGAACTGAAAGACAAAGCCGATATTTTCGCGGCGGTAACGGGTCAGCTGCTGCTCGCTGAATTCAGAAATGTTCTGCTGATGAAAATAGACATCCCCGGTTGTGCAGACATCGATGCCTCCCACGATATTTAACAGCGTACTTTTGCCCGAACCGGAGGGTCCTACAATGACGAGGAACTCGCGGGAGTAAATATCGAGATCGATATTGTGTAATACGGGGACAGAGACGTCGCCTGTGACGTAGGTTTTGGAGATGGATTTCAGGGAGAGCAGGATAGAACGCTCTTGATTCTGCAGGGAAGGGAGTGCATCGGTCTCAGAAGCCGCCATGTTGTGATCTCGAAGCAGTAGAGGTTAAATGCGATTATCTGGCAGGGGGTTTCCCTTTTCCGCTTTCAATATACTGGTCTCGTTGCCGCGCGTATTCTTCTGCTGTGATGGCTTCCGTTTCACTCGCAGGCAACTCACCTGTTTCGGAAAGGCCTGATTTCTCATATTCGGCGAAGTAGCGTTTCAGATAAGGAACACACCAGCCACAACCGGTCCCGGCGCCTCCACAGTCGCTTAACTGACTGGCACGCCGCGGACGATGAATCCGCAGATGATTGATAATTTTTCGTTTACTGATATGGAAACAGTAACAGACTTTGTCGTCGAGTTTCACGATAGATACTAATTTCGTATGAGCCGGTAAACCGGTTCAGAGTAAGGCGGTGACACGTTTCTTCAAATGAGAAAACTTCATCAGCGCCAGGTGGTTCGATTATTCAGAGGCTGCTGCCCTCTCAATGTAAATCTTATTTGATTTCACGGTAAATGTCAGGGCTACTTCGCTTAATATCTGTTCTAATAAATGTGAGAGTGTTGTGTTTTTTCTGGAAAGTGCGATGGGAGTTTCCAGCAGACGCGGGTCGTTTTTGACATTGTCCGCCAGCGTGAATTCGGTATCAAGCATTTCTTCAAACTGGATGATCATCGTCTTTAGGGGAACTTCATCGGTCTGCCGAAATTCCAGGATGGGGATCTGTAAAGCGAGCGTTACATCCGTCTGAGGAACTGCGGGCGGAGCAGGGAGTTGCGGTTTGGGCGCGACTACCGGAGGCAGATTCTCCGGTTTGGCAGCGACGGCGACCTGTTGTTCGGCGGGAACATTCACTGGCTCGACTGGCGCTGGCTTCACGGGAGCTGCAGGTTGCGGCTGATTCTGATTTTTCTCGACCGGTAATTCGGGAACGGCTTCGGCTCCAGCTGGCTCTTCAGCGGGAGACTCTGCGGTTTCTGTTTCTGTGTCGGCAGGAACGCTTTCTGATGCTTGCTCCTGATTGAGGGCGATTTCAGTAGTCGGGTGATCGTCGAAGATGATCAGCAGCAGCAGGAGTAGTGCACCGGTCCCCGCGACAGTCCAGGCCATCAGAACGGGGCTCGCCAGCAGATACGCAGAGGCGCGTCGCAGCTGCTTCAGGCCGGTTTGTGTTTTGACTGCGAGTGCCGAAGGTCCCCGGGGTACCGGTTCCGGTTCAATGACGGAGACCGCTGGTTCGCCTCCCGAAGTGGATGTGATGCGCAGTTGCTGCTGGCAGTCAGGGCAGGGGAAGGTACTGCCTTCAAGCTGTCTGTTGCGCATGCGGAGCACGGCCTGACAGTGTGGACATTGAAAGGTGGCGATATCCATCGGCAATCACCTGTGACGGGATTTCAGTCAGCGCCTGATTAATTTGCAGGCGGAAACTCATACATTTTCAGATTGTTTTGCTGCGCGAACGGTTTACTGGTTACGGTTGCGGTTTTCGCATTTTCATCAATGATCAGGCACATCTGTTCCTGGTCTTTGACATTGAAGATAGCCTGAATGGTATCTAAAGCGGAGACCGTGCCCAGGTTCATCGTCTGTCGCATGTTCTGGGTGTAGCCAACCAGTTTTAAACCCCCGCCATCCAGGATAATCTTTGTTTTGGTTTCATCGGCGATATAAGCCAGGACTTCTTCCAGCGGCATCCGTTTGAAGTCCACTTCGATTTTCATCTTCAGCCGGTCCACCACTTTATCCGGCAGTTGCGGTCCCGTTGGTTTGGGTTTGACTTTGACGGAGAAGTCGGTGCGTGTGGATTCATCCCAGGTCAACAGGCTGGCCAGAGCCAGGTTCGGGGCAGCCCGTTCCGGCAGCTTGCTGACCAGCTGGGCATAACGTTCGCCCGACTGTTCCCGATTGGCCATGCTGAAGGCTTTGAGCATGGCAGGGAACCGGCCGATGACTTTGCGGCTGCCTACGGTTCCCGGATTCATTTTCTGCACGCCTTCCAGCATTTCTTCGGGAAGTTCGTCGAGTTGTTTTTTCAGGTTCATCGCGAGTTTTCCGGGGCGAACCATGGTCGAATTCCGGAAGGTCCATTCCGAATAAAAATCATCCGCCCCCAGATGCATGCTCCAGGCAACGGTTTCAACATCTTCACCGAGCCAGTCCAGGAACTCGTTGAGGAAGGGACGCGATTTTTCCGGAAGCAGTACGTCCTGCTGTCGACGTACCTCATCGGGGTCGAAGACAATTGTCAGGTGCCGATCCCGGTCAGTCTGTTTCAGGATTGATTCCATACCAGGAGAAGTACTGCTGTCAATTTCGCGTGCTTCTGCCATCTCTGTGGCGTGGAAATTTCCTGGTGGTCCGATCACATAAGTGTGATCATCGACAATCATGGAAGAGTACTTGTCCCCCGCATAGACCGGAAAGCTGTAATCGTCCAGTCGCTGACCGTCGAACTGGGCAATCAGTTCAGAGCGTTTGAAAGGTTCGGTGGTTTTGATGACGGCGGCATACTCGGGAGGTGCACCCGGAGAACCCAGGATCAGGCAGAACGTCAGCTCTTCAATCTGCGCTGGTCCTGTCAGACAGATATCCTTGATTTTCTGCTCGGCCCAGATACCGACAGGTCCCAGGCAGGCACGGAATTCTTCCCCTTGCGAACCAGGCGCCCAGAGTTCTGCAGGATGCAGATGAATCAGGATGCGTGTGCCGGCGGGAACGTATAACAGTCGAATCGGCGTTCCGTTTGTCGGGCTGTCAGCCACCTTGGGGGCGGGCGTTGCTGGTTGAGACAAGGCTACGGCCGGGTTTGTCGCAGCAGCTGGCGCCGGTTTGACTGGTTTGGATGCGATTGTTTCTTCGACTCGATCCCAGGCAAAGTAGGCACCGATTCCAATCAGGAGGATGACGACCGCGATGCTGGCAATCGTCACGTTTCTGCGTTTTGCATTCTTGCGACGGAGTTCACGCATCCGCGCGACGCCTGCGTTTTCTGTCGACTCAACCGCGATATTGGGGAATGCAGAATCAGAAGTTCCCGTATTGATGTTGGGGACAGGCGTCGTATCCACCACCGGCGGTGCCGAGGTATCGATGTGTGGAAAACCAGAAGCTGCTGGTTCTGGTGCAGCCGGGACTGGTGTCACGGGTTCATCGGGAACCCACTTGGCTGAGGTACCGACGACAGGCGTTGTCGGTTCTGCCAGTTCGATCTGAATCTTTTCTTCCTGTGGAGGCGTTGTCGGTGCAGCGGGAGGTGCCTGTTTCATTTGCGGGTCGGAAGCAGGCGATTTCGGTGAAGGTTCAGCCGGAGCAGAATGTTCACCTGCAGCCGGTGTCATCGCGGGAAGTTTCAAGACAAAAGCATGTTTACAGTTGGGGCATTTGGCTTTTTTTCCGAGCAGACTCTTATCCCGGAGCTTGAGTTTTTTTTTGCAGTGAGGGCAGGGAACAGCAATGCTCGACATGAATCCGCCTGTCAGGTGTAGTTTCTTTAAAGTCAGTTACAGTCAGGAGTAAAGCCGGAGTCAGGCTCCCGCTATAGCGCAGCACTCTTGTTTATCATACGTTGTGAGAAGCAGTGCTGCCAAGTCTTTTTGAGCCTAGTTTCAGATTAACTCAAGTTTCGAATGGGCCCTGTTTTTACTGATTGATAAGCGCCTTCGGTAAGGAAATTGATACTTTTGAGGCACTGTTTCTGGATTCAGTAAACAAATATCTGTTTGAAAGTTCTCATATACATTGTTTCAGAATTCCAGAGTGTCGCATACAGCGTTTCCAGAATTCTCAGCGAAAGCCTTTGGAATATATCAATTTCGTTTTGGAGCTGGCTGAACAATTTATTTTCCACTACGGGCTGCAAATCCTGATCGGTTTTACGCAATACCTGAAAAGGGACGAATGTCGAGCAGGATATACTTGTTTGTATGTATCCTTTTTTCTGAATTCATATTATCCAGGAGAAATAACGTGCTCATATTTCAATCTAAATCTGACCGATCTCGCGGCTTCACGCTGATTGAGTTACTGGTGGTGATTGCCATCATTGCGATTCTGATTGCCCTGTTACTGCCGGCTGTGCAACAGGCGCGGGAAGCGGCGCGCCGCAGTACCTGTAAAAACAACATGAAACAAATTGGTCTGGCGATGCATAACTATCATGATACGCATTCCATTTTCCCGCCAGCGACAGTCAATCCCGGATGTCAGCATGGAAACCTGCTGGTGAGCCCGGATACCATGTCCGGCAATGTCAAAAACATCACCGCGCACCTGCTGATTCTGCCCTATCTGGATCAGACAAACCTGTATAACCAGTTGAACTTTTCTCAGCCGATGGGCTTGTCAGCGCATGCCGATGTAACACCTCCGAGTGCGACCGCGGCCGCTTCGAATATGGCAGCGCTGAAAAGACAGCATCTCAGTATTTTTGCCTGTCCTTCTGATCCTGCAGATTCACTGGGGACCAATTCCAGTACCTCCTCTCATTATTACACTGTCGACTATTATCGAACCAGCTATGGTGTCATTGCCCGCGCCTGGGAAGATAACAGCAAGAACCGGGAGTTGTTCTGGGGACATGCAAATAACGCCCGTAACCAGCGATCTTCTTTTGGAACAAACGGTTCCGCCAGGATGAGAGATATCACCGATGGGACAACCAATACCATCTTCATGTCTGAAACGTCGATGGAGAAATACAGTACGAACTACGGACCTTACTGGGGAACCTGGACGAATACGTTCTGGTTGAATATGAACTACGGCATCAATAAGCCTTATAACTCAACCACTTCCCTGCCGTTCGCCTGGTCACCTGGAAGTAAGCATGAAGGGGGCTGTCATGTACTGCTGGGCGATGGTGGCGTGCGATTTGTGAGTGAAAACACAAACGAACCAACGTTACTCAATCTCGTCAGTATTGCCGATGGAAATGTTATTGGGGAATGGTAAGTCAAATGAAGAACATGAAGACAAAACGCGCTCTGTTAAACAACGTTTCAATGACAGTCTGTTCTCTTTTTTGTATGGTTTTGATTTCCGGTTGTTCGGGTGGTGGGGAGCCACTGCCCGAATTAACGGACGTCACCGGAACAGTGACATTGGATGGTAAACCGCTTGAGAATATTTCGGTGATCTTTCAACCGGAAGCAGCAGATCAGGCTTCTTCCCGGGGAACGACCGATGCGGAAGGCAAGTTCAAACTGATGTACAATCAGGATGCCGCTGGCGCCGTCTCGGGAAAGCATAAAGTGCGCTTTGCTGTGATGGACGCCGATTCCACGGGTCTGCTGCCCGAGAAATACACCCGCTCCAGTTCGGGTGAAACCGCTGATGTCACCCTGGCTGGTTCCAACAATTTTCAGTTTGATTTGAAGTCCAGATAATCGTTTCGAGATCGGGCCGCTTTTTGAGCCCTTTTTCAGGGCACTCTTCTCTCTTTGCGTAGAAGGTACGCAATTTCAACTGGCCGAATTGGCGGCGATATTTAAATAAAGCTTTCTTAGTTACAGCTTCTGTCTCTGCGACATTTCTCCTGCTGTAAAACCAGATGAAAAATACGGGTTTACGTAATTCGCTCTGAACGTCTGCAAGTAGAATGTGAAGGAGTTCCTATTTTTATATTAATTTTGAGGAGAAAATCATGCTCGAGACTCAAAAGAAACCGACCGCTGTTCAGAGAGGGTTCACTCTGATTGAACTGCTTGTGGTGATCGCCATCATTGCGATTCTGATCGCCTTGCTGCTGCCGGCTGTTCAACAGGCGCGTGAAGCGGCGCGAAGAAGCACCTGTAAAAACAATCTGAAACAACTGGGCCTGGCATTTCATAATTACGCTGAGACGCATTCCATTTTTCCGCCTGGTAGTGTAGATGAAAATCAAATCGGCACTTTTGCTTTTATTCTACCTTTTATGGAACAGTCAGCGCTATACAACAAGTTTAATTTCAGTTTGGATCACCTTGATGTTGCTAACAAGCCTGCGAACGTCACTCCTGTAATCGCATATTTTTGCCCCAGTAAGCCACGTAGCAGTCTGAATAACAGCAATACAGCTTTTGGTGATTATGCTGTCAGTTCAGGGACTGGACACTCAAATTCAAAAGACCATGCAAATTGGAAGGGGATGTTCAATCAAAACTCGAATACCCGTTTACGAGATATTACAGATGGTACAACCAATACCTTTGCCGCAGGAGAAAAGAGAACCGTTGAAAACAATACGCTAACAGGGTACCAGTACCGCTGGGGGTATCATGCGACCCGAAACACGCAAAAAGCGCACATCAATCAGAATGTCGCCGATCTCACACCTGCGACAAACTTCGATGATAACTCGGCCAACTTCGGCAGTGATCATGTGGGGGGCGCTCATTTTGTGTTTGCCGATGGTTCCGTACATTTTCTCTCAGAGAACATGAATTTCACGGTATACCAACATCTAAGCGATAAAGCTGATGGAAATACTGTCAATTTCCCATAATCGGACTTCTGTAAAACGCCTTTTATTCAGACGGCATCGGTGGGCAGAGAGCAGCCGCCTCAAGTTCATTGCAGGCGGCGCTGCGCTTCTGGGTTGTTTGATTCCTGCTTGCTTCTCAGTTAATAAGGACCTGCTGCTGTGAGAAACTTCCTGAAAACAAGACGATACCTGTGCTGTCATTCCAGCCTTTGCCTGTTGTTGACTTTATCCCTGGGAGCGCTGCTGGCCGGTTGTGAAGCCAGTTTAGAGACACCAGAAAAACCAGCCGATACTGCAACCGTGTCGGGAACTGTGACTCTGAACGGCAGCCCGGTTACAACGGGACAGGTTGGATTGTACTCATTAAGCTTCGGAACGCTTGTGCAAGGCGAACTTGACAAGGAAGGGAAATTTACAATTACAGATCCAGTTGCTCCCGGAGACTATCAGGTTTTTTTTATCAGTACGAAAGGGATGCCTGCCAAGTACATGACTGAAACCTCGAGTGACTATACTGTGACGGTTAAGGATGAAGCCAATCAGCTGTCAATTGATATCAAGTCCTGACAGAAGGGAAACGGTTGAACTGTCAGCCGCCTAACCGAAGAGTCCTTTGATGACGGCACCTCCGTCAACCAGCCTGACCGGGCGGCCGACGGGGGTGTGCAGTTCCATATCCGCATCCATGTGCATGGCTTTGCACATGGATTGAAACAGATCGTCGACCTGAACCGGGTCTTCGATGATTTCCTGCCCGTTTTCATCCGTTTTGCCGATGACCTGTCCGCCTTTGATGCCGGCACCCGCCATCAGCAGGTTGAAGTTTCTGACCCAGTGATCGCGGCCTGGTGCCGGGGGACGGGCATTGATCTTGGGAGTTCGACCGAATTCCCCCATGCAGAGCACCAGCGTTTTTTCCAGCAGCCCCCGTTGTTTCAGGTCCAGCAGGAGTTGAGACAATCCCTGGTCCACTTCGGGGGCGCGGCGTGCCATGCTGCTGAAAACGCTGCTGTGCATATCCCAGCCGTTGCAGCGGACTTCCACAAACGGGACTCCTGCTTCCACCAGCCGACGAGCCACCAGCAGTCCCTGTCCGGTCTGAGATTTTCCATATGCTTCCTGCATCGCAGCAGGTTCATCATCGAACTGAAACGCTTTCAGTCGAGGCGAAGTCATCATCAGGTTGGCTTTCTGATAGAGTTCGCTCTGTTCTTTCACCAGCTCGGCTGCACCCGCCTGCGCGAATTCATGTTCCTGCTGACTGAGCAGAGCAAGCCTTCTCCGTTGACGTAAATCAGAAGTGCTGTTGACCACGTTGTCGGGCAACTGGCCTGGCCGATCGATGATGAACGGCGCGACCTGAACGCCCAGAAAGCCGGAGCTCAGGGTTTGACCGATGCTGACAAAGTTTGGAATATCGGATTGCGGGTCGCCCAGCTCGCGGGCCACGACCGAACCAAAGTGCGGGAACTTTTCGATGCCCAGCATGCGATGTCCGGTATGCAGATGGTAGGTGCCTCGCTCGTGGGCGGCTTCTTTGCCGGTCATGGCGCGGATGACAGCGATCTCGTTCATCGCCGCAGCGATTTTAGGCCAGTAATGTGCGATTTCGACTCCGGGAGCCTGCGTCTGAATTTTTTTCGTTTCACCGCCATTGGGTATACCTGGTTTAGGATCCCAGGTTTCCATCTGACTTGGAGCGCCGGCCAGCCAGAGCAGGATGCAGGAGCGTCCCTCTTTTTTGAGGTCCTCTGCATGCAGGCGAAACTGGGAGAGCAGCGCAGAGCCGCCGATTCCCAGCGCAGCTGACTGCAGGAAGTTTCTGCGCGACAATCTGCCGCGTCGATTCAGATTCAGGTGTAAGAGCGCATCTGTCTGCATTTCATTGTTCCCGTGTCAGGAGACCGTTAGCGTTTTGTGCGAAACTCAGTGGAATTCAGCAGGACCCAGAGCAGATCATCCACGGCTTCTTCGCGTTTTTCTGATTCACGCAGATAGCTGAGATTGCGCTCCAGTTCCGACGGGGTAGCATGTCGGGCCAGGACTTTCAGATACAGTGACTGAACCAGTTCCGTGTCGGAAGAGATTTTGACCAGCTGTTCTTTCAGTTCGCTTTGTGAGAGCCTGCTCTGCAGTTCCTGGTTATTCATCATCAGCAGCGCCTGTTGAATGGAACCTTCCAGCGCATCCTGCGGGAGGGAGGGGTTCATGTCAAAGGCCTGCATGATTTCTTTACGTACGGACGGGTCTTCACCAATCACGTTTTCAACGGAGTCGGCGATCACATCGGGACGCAGTCGCGCGGGTCTGACCGCGGTAAACAGTTCCGCATCGGAATTGCTGGTCCGGATCTCACGTTGATAGGTTCGGGAATTCATAATCAGTCGAAAAACCCATTTGGGGTCGAAGTCTTTGTAGCGGAAGTTGGCAGCGATACGATTCACGACCGGTTTGTGAACGACTTCACTGTCAGGTCCCAGGCTGTCCACATCATAGAAACCGTCGCCGAGGAGCTCGCTCCAGATACGGTTCACATAAGCGCGGGCGAACCAGTAATTTTTGGGATTGTAGGCCAGGAAAGCCGCGATGGAGACTCGACGTGCGTCCGCCTTCATTTTTTCATGTGGCTTTTCGCCGAGTAAAAAGCGGGGCTGGACGACAGTCTGAATCTTGGGGTCAGTCTGGTCGGGCATTTTATAGGTGTAGGGATGAAAAAAGGCAGCCAGTTCGTGAAACTGTTCCCGTTTCCAGTTATCGAAGGGATGGTCGTGGCATTCCGCACATTTGATGCTGATGCCCATGAAAATACGGGCCGTCTGAGAAGCGAGCTCAGTCGATTTGTTTTCACAGGCGAGCACAAAATTATTGGGGCCAAAGTCCTGACCGTAGTCATCGCGCTTCGCTTTATTTCGCTCGGGAGTCGCCGAGATCAGCATGACCGTGATGTAATCCCAGGGGGCACCTTTATTGAACTGTTCTGCCAGCCAGTCCTCCAGTGCCTGTGGATCAACGCGCCTTTTATTTGCTTCGCTTTCATAAAAAATGACTGAGGTCCAGTAGCGTGCCCACTTGCGACCGTAGGCCGGTGATTCCAGTAATTCATCGATGAGTGCACTGCGTTTACCGGTGCTCTGGTCTTTGAGGAATGCTTCAATTTTGTCTGGTTCAGGGAGTTGCCCGGTCAGATCCAGTGAAGCTCTTCTGATGAAAGTCTCGTCATCAATCGTTTGCGCCAGCGATTGTGTGGCAGGTCCGAGTTCCTGTTCCAGTGCCTGGTCCAGGTCAGCTGAACTGAACGTGATCCGCTGCGCGATGCGGCGCGTGGGCATGGTCTGCCTGATGTAACCCAGCAGTTGCATTTTCTGCTCCTGGGTTTTTAACGGCGGTAAATTCAGCGGAGGTGTTTTTGGGGTAGCATTTTTTTTGGGTGCCGCCGACGAAGAGACTGAAATAATCAGGCAAATCAGGGCAACCAGAATGATCCATTGAGAAGAGGAGCGACGCTTCAACATGGAGAAACCTGTTTGAGATAGGGGATGCGACGATCTGAATACTGTTTCATCAAATACAACCGGAGAATTCAGCGTATATCAGAGTGCAGGAACTTTCAGAATTGAGTTCAGAGAAAGGTCAACAATCTGAAGATCCTTACTTTATGTTACAGCGTTGTGATTGAAGGTAAATAGATTTTGATGCATTCGGATCAGGCAGTCAAAAGATATTTCTACAGCAAAATCCTGGCGTCGGTCATTGTGATGACTTCAGGTGTACTGTATGTGCGAATAAATGTACTTATGTATTGATCGTGGGTTAGAGTGTTTGTATACTTGTTGGAGCAGGGTGTGTCGAATGGCAAATGTGAGATATTTCACACATTTTGTTGATTTTAAGATCAAACTCACCAGGATTTTCATGCAGGAATAGCAGAAAAAGCGATCCAGATCGCTCTACCGTCAAATTGCCATAGTGGTGCATAAGTGTTATTTATTAAAAGGGTTATGGTGAATTAAAAGTGAGTGTTTCCAGGGTGTCCAGAATCTTTTGCTGCAATCTTCATTTGATTGGCTAAAATTATTTTACGTGTGAACTTTTTCTTCTCAGTTTCGTCTCTTATTACGTAGTAAGTGACAGAGCCTGGAGATGAATGACGTGAAGGACACGATGGTCACCGGGAACAGTCATAAAAAGAGGGTGGGGAATCATGATCAGTTCAAAATACAACAATCCGGCAATCAAGCAGCTGGCCGAGCAGCAGGTTAAGTACGCTCCTCATGAAGTCAAGCTGGCTCAGATCACGCGGGCAGAAGAACTACTGTCAGAGATCGAACAGGATCAGGAGTACGCTTATCCGGAACTTTGTCGTCAGATTACGACATACCGTTCTGAGTTGTATCCCGATCTGGTCATTTCGGGGACGGACGTACTGCATGACGTGCGCTGTTTCATTGAAGACCTGTCCGACAGCGCAGAGATAGAAGTGGAAGATGTTGCTGAAGAAGTTCTCACCGTGCAGGACTTGAGTAAGAAATTCAACATCTCAACCAAAACCGTTGATCGCTGGCGAGACAAAGGTCTGGTGAGCCGCCGGTTCCGGTTTAACGGTCGCAAGCGCGTTGGTTTTTTGAAGTCATCCGTCGATCGTTTCCTGCAGAAGAACCGTGGGCACATTACCCGCAGCATGAATTTCAGTCAGTTGAGTGATGAAGACCGTGAAGAGATCCTGCGTCGCGCACGACGTCTGGCCCGGTATGGCGGGTGCCCTGCTGAGATCAGTCGCCGCATTGCCCGGCATATGAATCGCTCGCCTGAGACGATTCGTTACACGTTAAAAAACTTTGATCGGGAGAACCCTGAGTTGGCAATCTTTCCAAACGCTCCAGAAAAAATTACTGATCAGCAGAAACGTGATATCTACAACACGTTTCGGCGGGGAATCCCTGTAGAGAAACTGGCACGACGTTACTGCCGTACCAAGGCCAGCATCTATCGAATTATTTCCGAGGCACGTGCTGCCCGGTTGCATGCTCAGACCATCGACTATATGCATAGTGATGAATTCGAGCAGGCAGATGCGGACAAAGTGATTCTCGGACCTCCTCCGGAAGTGGATAAAGCCGGCGAAAAAGTTCGCACGCCGCCTGGGCTGCCTCCCTATCTGGCAAGTCTGTATTCCATCCCGCTATTAACGCGGGAAGAAGAAGCCTATTACTTCCGAAAGCTGAACTTCCTGAAGTATAAGGCGTTTCAGATCCAGGAACAACTGGACCCGAATCGTCCCAAAGCCCGGGATATGGATCAGATTGAGAAGCTGCTCGACGAGAGCACGGATGTGAAAAACTTCCTGATCCGCAGTAACCTGCGTCTGGTGGTTTCCATCGCGAAGCGTCACATTCGTCCGGGAGGCAACTTCTTCGAAATGGTGAGTGACGGCAACATGTCGTTGATCCGTGCGATTGAAAAATTTGATTATACCAAAGGGAATAAGTTCTCAACTTATGCCAGCTGGGCGATCATGAAGAACTATGCTCGTTCCATTCCAGCCGAATACAAAGTACTGGATCGATTCCGAACGGGGAACGAAGAGCTGTTCTTCCAGTCGACCGATGAACGGGAAAGTCAGTATCGTGAAGAACTGATCAACCAGAAACAGCATGCTGTGATTATGAGCATTCTGGATCAGCTGGATGGTCGTGAGAAGGACATTCTGATCTATCGCTACGGTTTGAATGCCCGCAACGAGCCTCAGACACTTGAACAGGTCGGAGACCGTTTCGGCGTGACTAAAGAGCGGATTCGTCAGCTGGAGTCACGGGCTCTGAAGAAGCTGAGGCGGATTACTCAGGTAGAACGGGTGGAGATACCGGGTATTTAATCCGGTTTTTGAAAATTGAACGTTGCTATCAATGCAGGCTCTGCTGGTCCGGTTCGACCGGCCCAGTTTAGTGAGTTCTCCCCTTGAGCAGGCATGGCTGTTGTGAGCCATGCCTGCTTTTTTTTAGTATCTCTCCGAACCTCCGGCCTGTTTTTCTTCTCTGGAACACAGGTCTTTACTGTTTCGCTGATTGAACTTAACATGCGAAACGTTTAAGGTGGGTTTTGCCCAATCAACAGACCGATCGTGAGGACAGAAAAGCAGATTCTTTTGAGATGGAAAATCTTAGACCGTATAGGCATACAGCATTAAGAAAAGATAACAATTTTTCTAATCAGCCAGGCGTTCACACTTGCAAGCAAGTGCCTGATTGCTATATTGAGCTGCTTACTGAGTTTCGGCGGGGAAAGTACCTCTTTAGCCAGGCGAGTTGTTCAGGTTACATGAGACTTGAAGCCTGTTAGCTTAGTTTTTACAGGTCAACAGGCTAGCGTAGCTCAATCGGCAGAGCATCGGTTTTGTAAACCGAAGGTTGTGGGTTCGATTCCCACCGCTAGCTCTTTTGCCTGGATTACCACAATAAAATTAGTTAACGTGTTTGTGGTATTAGGTTTGTGAAATCCAGCTTCGGCTGGTTGGGGGGAATTCCCGAGCGGCCAAAGGGGTCAGACTGTAAATCTGATGGCTACGCCTTCGCAGGTTCGAATCCTGCTTCCCCCACTATTAAGAGTTGGAGTTTGACTGAGTCACAGTGCAGTGCGGGTGTAGCTCAATGGTAGAGCCCCAGCCTTCCAAGCTGGTCGTGAGGGTTCGATTCCCTTCACCCGCTTTTAAATAAATAACGTGATTCGATTTGTATCAAAAAATGCTGCTGTGGCTCAGTCGGTAGAGCGCGTCCTTGGTAAGGACGAGGTCATGGGTTCAAGTCCCATCAGCAGCTTTTTGAGTTAATTTAAAAGTGGATATCAGGAGGTGTGTGCCTCTTGCGTGCGAGGGGTGACTCCTGTTTTTACCTCGCTATTTGTTTTGTTGGTTTTATTGTTTAAGTCTGGCGTTGTGTCAGGTTTAAAAAAGGGGTTTTAAAGAGAGATGGCTAAGGAAGTCTTTGAGCGAACAAAGCCGCACGTAAACGTAGGTACGATTGGACACATCGACCATGGTAAGACCACTCTGACAACAGCTTTGCTGGCGGTACAGAGCGAGAAGGGTCTTGCTCAGATGAAGAGTTATGCTGATGTTGCGAAGGGGGGAACCGTTCGTGACGATACCAAGACTGTGACGATTGCTGTGAGTCACGTGGAGTACGAAAGCGAAACTCGCCACTACGCTCATATCGACTGTCCTGGTCACGCTGACTATATCAAGAACATGATCACCGGTGCTGCCCAGATGGACGGTGCGATTCTGGTGGTGTCTGCTGCTGACGGCCCGATGCCTCAGACGCGTGAACACATCCTGCTGGCTCGTCAGGTTGACGTGCCTTCGCTGGTTGTCTTCCTGAATAAGTGTGACCTGGTCGACGACGAAGAGTTGCTCGAACTGGTTGAAATGGAAATTCGCGAACTGCTGAGCAAGTACGGCTTCCCAGGGGATGACATTACCATCGTTCGTGGTAACGCCAAGGGTGCACTTGACAATCCAGCTGACGAAAAATTCAACGCCTGTATCGGTGAGTTGATGGATGCTCTGGATGCCAACATCGAAGCTCCTGAGCGTGAAGCTGACAAGCCATTCCTGATGGCGATCGAAGACGTGTTCTCTATCGCTGGTCGTGGTACTGTGGTAACCGGTCGTATCGAGCAGGGTAAGATCACTGTTGGTGACAAGGTTGAAATCGTTGGTCTGCGTGACACACAGGAAACAACCTGTACCGGCGTTGAAATGTTCCAGAAGACTCTGAACGAAGGTCTGGCTGGTGACAACGTTGGTATTCTGTTGCGTGGTACCAAGAAGGAAGACGTCGAACGTGGTCAGGTGCTGGCTGCTAAGGGTTCAATTCCTCCGCACACCAAATTCGAAGGTCAGGTTTACGTACTGAGCAAAGAAGAAGGTGGTCGTCATACTCCGTTCTTTAACGGGTATCGTCCACAGTTCTACTTCCGTACTACTGACGTAACTGGTTCTACCACATTGCTTGGCGGTGCAGAAATGTGTATGCCTGGTGATAACGTGGAAGTTCAGGTTGAACTTGGTAAGCCAATCGCTATGTCCGAAGGTAGCCGTTTCGCGATTCGCGAAGGTGGTCGTACTGTCGGTTCTGGTGTGGTAACCAAGATCGTTGAGTAATCGAAAGCGTTGCTTTCTCTGTTGAATAAACGGTGTCCACCCTGTTTTTTATGGGGTGGGCACCTTCAGGTTATGTTTGATTAGTGATATTGTTGTCCGTCAGGGCTGAGGTCTGTTATGGCACGTGAATATGTATGGTTAGAATGTACTGAGACCGGAATGCGAAATTATCGGGTCAGTAAGGAAACTCGTGGCTCAGAGCGGCTTTCACTGATGAAATACTGCCCTAAGTTGCGGCGTCACACTCTGCACAAAGAGTCTCGCAAGAAATAATCGTCTTGCTGGCCGGGATTTTTGTGACTGGTGTCAGTTTTTCGAGTTGCTTCCGGTTGTCAAAATGTCTGGCTGGTTCAGGCTGGTAGACGGGTGTAGCTCAATTGGCAGAGCACTGGATTCCAAATCCAGCGGTTGGGGGTTCAAGTCCCTCCGCCCGTGTTTTAGTGTTGCAAATGCTGTCAGGTCTGGCATTGGAGTGTAGTTTCTGATGTCTCTGGCAAAGTAAAAAGCAGGTTTGCGATTTTTTGATTCGCCTCTGTTCTTAAATATTTTAGTAAACTGGTCTCATGGCTAAATCCAAAGCGGAACAAGCATTCTCAGCCACACTGGTGAGTGGCGGTTTGTATAAAAGAAATCAGGGACGACTGGTCCGTCAGTTGACTGCGATTGGCCTGGTGGCAATTTCCATTTTCGGCGCTTATTCACTTTATAATGTGTTGCCGCTCGGAATGTCTGCAGGAATGCAGAAGGGAATTGCAGTGGCAATCGTCGTGATTTCAGCCTGGCTGGCGTATCGGGTGGTGAATTTCCCCCGTTTTGCCGATTTTCTGATCTCGGTTGAGGCGGAAATCAGCAAAGTGACCTGGGCCACCTGGGATCAGTTATGGCGGTCCACCACCGTCGTGATTGTGTTGATGTTTTTTTTAGCGTTTTTACTGTTGGCCTTTGACATTTTCTGGCAGTGGCTGTTCAGATTGATCCGCTTTTTGCAGATCTGACAGCGGAGCGAGTCGGCCTTTCAGTGAATTGCGGAGATTTTTTTATCTCTGCTTCTTGAATAAATCGTTCTTCCTGCTCATTATGAGCGATTCCTGTTTTTGCGGTCTTCTGGATTGCAGTATTAGCGTCAAACAGGGCTTTTGTCAGTTGCGAAAGCCTTATCGAAGGTGTCTCATGAGTAATGATTCTGGTTCTGAACCGACCTCTGAAAGTCCGGAGGGCTCTGAAAAGCGCCTCTGGTACGTGTTGAAGGTACAGAGCAACCGGGAGAAATCCATTCGAGATGCCCTCTTACGCGGTATTAAACGGGATGGTCTGGAAGAGTATTTCGGGGAAATTATCATCCCCACAGAAAAAGTAGTTGAAACAAAAGGCGGAAAAAAGCGGGTCTTTGAGCGAAAGCTGTATCCAGGTTATCTGATGATTCAGGTCGAGCTCAACGATGACAGCTGGTACCTGGTGCGTTCCACAAATGGAGTCGGAGACTTCACGGGAGCCGCCGGTAAGCCGATTCCCATGCAGGAGCACGAGATTTCCCGCATGCTGGGTCGCGAAGAGTCAAAAGAAGAAACCCCGGTCAAAATCAAGCTGGATTTTCAAGTGGGTGATGTTGTCAAGGTGAAGGATGCCACCTTCGAAGGGTTTGAGGGAACCATCGATGCGGTTGATGAAGCCAGTGGCAAAGTAACCGTCCTGATTGAAATCTTCAGTCGTCCGACTCCAACGGAGTTGGAGTACTGGCAAATTGAAAAAGTTTAGCGGGCCGTCCGGCTCTGTGTTAAACGGTAAAGATTCATTTATTTAAAGTGTTTTGAAAGTCGGTCGAATGGCTAAACAGCTTGTTGCAGAAGTAAAAGTTCAGATTCCCGGTGGTGCCGCTACTCCGGCTCCTCCAGTTGGTACCGCTTTGGGCCCCCACGGTGTCAATATTGGTCAGTTCGTTCAGCAGTTCAACGATCGTACCAAGGACATGGCCGGGACCACGATTCCTGTTGTGATCAGTGTCTATAACGACCGTTCGTTTGACTTTATCATGAAGAGCCCGCCGGCTGCTGTATTGTTGAAGCAGGCTGCTCAGATTGCAAAAGGTTCAGGGAATCCCAAGAAGAACAAGGTCGGCAAGGTCACCGTGGCCCAGTTGCAGGAAATTGCCAAGACCAAGTTTGCAGATCTGAATGCTCCTGATATTGATCAGGCTGCCAAGATCATTGCCGGTACTGCTCGCAGCATGGGCCTGGAAGTCGAAAAATAAACTGATCTGCGGAATGCCTTTTTTCGAGAAGGCTTCACGCTTTGAAGCAGATAAAAATTCATAAAAACCATCTCACGTTTAGTCGGATAGAGAGTCATGGGAAAACAATCCAAGCGTACTAAATTTTATAACGAAAAACTGGCCGGTGTTGGTACCGTCAGTCTGGAAGAAGCTGTTGAGGCACTGAAGTCTCTTGAAAGCGATCTACCCGCGAAAATCAAGCCTGTTAAGATGGATCAGACTGTCGAACTGGCTGTGCGTCTGGGTGTTGATCCTCGCCAGGCTGATCAGCTGGTGCGTGGTTCCATCAATCTGCCTCACGGTATCGGTAAAACTCAGCGGGTGGTTGTATTTGCCCAGGGTGCCAATGCCGATGCTGCTGAAGCCGCCGGTGCTGATGCCGTTGGTGGAAAAGAGCTGGCAGAAAAGATCAAAGGTGGCTGGCTCGAGTTTGACGTCGCCATCGCGACTCCCGACATGATGGGTGTGGTCGGTCCGCTGGGACGTGTGCTCGGGCCTCGTGGTCTGATGCCATCTCCTCGTGCCGGTACTGTGACTCAGGATGTCGGAACTGCCGTTTCGGATTACAAGGCTGGTAAAGTTGAGTTCCGTGTCGATGCTGGCGGAAACGTGCATTGCCGCGTCGGTAAGCTCTCCTTTGATGCAAATCAACTGGTAGAGAACATTCAGGCAATGCTGAAGTTTCTGGATTCACTGCGACCTTCTTCCGTGAAGGGTGCATATGTGCGAAACGTTGCTGTTTCAGCAACGATGAGCCCTGGGATTTCGGTTGCTCTGTAGTCACTGCTGACAGCGGGACATCATCACTTAACACAAAGAAACAGTTTTCGGCGTTTCATAAGCTGGAAGAGATCTAATGAGTAAAATTGTAAAAGAAATGATCATCTCCGAGATCGAATCTCGGATCAGCGAAGTCCGCGACTTCGTCGTAGTTGATTCTGCAAAAGTGGATGCGATTACCGATAACGGATTTCGTCTCAAACTGCAGGAAAAAGGGATTGCATCCCTGACTGTGAAGAATTCTCTGGCACGCCGTGCTTTGGCTAATATTGGCGTTGAAGGCCTGGATGATGTCCTGAAAGGACCATCCACCCTGGTCTGGGGCGGGGAAGACATTGTCGCCCTCTCCAAAGAGATGACCAAGTGGGCATCGGACATCGGTGCCCTGGAGATTAAAGGTGGGGTGACGGAAGGAACCGCACTGTCATCGGAAGATGTAACAAAGTTGAGTAAGAGCCCTGGTCGAATGGAATTGATCGGCGAAATTGTCTCCCGGATCCTTGGACCAGGTGCACAGTTGGCAGGGGCGATCAAAGGTCCTGGTGGGACCCTTGCAGGGCAAATTAAGACAATCTCTGAAGGAGAGGAGTCATAATTCGCTGATTTGTTCGGGGATTATGGTTCTGTAGTCAAGATTTGTAGCAACGGCTGCTGAGGCAAAGCAGCGTTGATTCCGTTTACATTGTTGAGAGATTTTATTTTACGCATTCGTGCGAAAGGAAAGAGAAGATGGCGACAGCCGAAGCAACAACTGAATTTGGTGAAGAAACCAAAGAACTGGGTGACAAAATTGCTGGATTGACATTGCTCCAGGCTAAAGATCTGGCTGAATACCTCGACCAAGTTCACGGTATTAAAGCTGCCGCCGGTGGCGCTGTCATGATGGCACCTCAAGGTGACGGTGGTGGTGCTGCAGCTGCAGAAGAAAAGACAGAATTTGACGTCATCCTGACCGGATTTGGCGACAACAAGATTCCTGTGATTAAAGTCGTCCGTGGCGCTACTGGCCTGGGACTGAAAGAAGCAAAAGACCTGGTTGAAGGTGCTCCTAAGCCATTGAAAGAAGGCATTTCGAAAGAAGATGCTGAAGCTCTGGTGAAAGAAGTTCAGGAAGCCGGTGGTTCTGCTGAACTGAAGTAGTCAATCACTGAAAAAAGCCATCTGGATCTGACCTGTGCCGGACCTTCCCGGTACAGGTTAGATTTCTGTATGCATGTATATGTATGTGGTTTTTTTCTGCGTATGATTGAAGTGTTCTGCTACACAGTTTACAATCCATACGAGTAGGGGCGCGCGATTCTGTCGGGTTGTGTTCGAAAGTAATGTTGAGTGACTGTATTACAGAAGCTTTTTTTCGTTACGTATTGATGCTGCTACCTATTTTTGTTTCCGTAAGTTTATCTGCTTCGATCAGTCATCGTTTCAGTCCCATTTGGTCTAAGCAATCGACTCATTGCACTCTCTTTTGAATAGCAAAGTAGTATTGAGCGATTTATCAGGCTTTAATTTAATCCAGCGATTCGCTTTTAATGCAGCATTCGGGGCTGTATTCTCTCGAGGTGCGCGCTGCGGCTCCTCGCTATTCTTGGTTTGTGCTCTGATCAGTCCTCCCGCATCAACTGCGCAGAGCATTTCCACATCTGGCACCAGGTAAGTAGAAAAGAACATCTTAATGCCGATTCCAGCACAGCGAACTATTCCCACTCATTCTGTCAAAAACTTTGGTAAGATTGAACATAGTTTTGAGTTGTCTGATTTAACACAAATTCAGACTTCGTCCTATGCGAGTTTTCTTCAGGCCGACAAATCGCCTCGCGAGCGAAAAAATCAGGGCCTGGAAGAAATTCTTCGCGAAGTGTTCCCGATTGAAAGCTATCAGGGGCAATACCAGTTGGAGTACGTCAAGTACGAACTGGGTAAACCACGTTATACACCCACTGAGTGTCGGCAGCTGCGTTTGACCTACGGTCGTCCTTTCCGGGTCTGGCTGCGTCTGGTGAAAGAACAGCCGATCGAAGAGGAAGTGTATCTGGGCGACCTGCCCGTGATGATCGGCGGCGGCGAATTCATCATCAACGGGGCAGAACGCTGTATCGTAAGCCAGTTGCACCGTTCACCGGGTGTTGACTTTGTGCTGAGTTCCGAGCCAGGGGAAAAGAAAGAATACTCCTGTCGCGTGATTCCCGAGCGTGGCAGCTGGATTGAGCTGGTTGTCGGTAAGAAAGATACGCTGGGCGTACGTATTGACCAGAGCGGTAAATTCTCTGCGATGACTCTGCTGCGGGCGATGTCCAAAGATTATTCTTCCGACACCGACCTGGTGAAGTTGTTCTACGAAACGAAATCGGAAAAAATTTCATCCAGCAACGCGATGGAAAAACTGCTCGGCAAGATCGTCGCAGAAGACATCATCTATCCGGCCGGACACGATCGTTGTGGTGAAATCATTCTGGACTGCTGTGGCACCATCACGGAAGAGTTGATCGACGAAATCGTTGATACCGGCTTGAAAACCGTTGAAGTTGTGGAAGAAGTCAACGACATGCTCGTGCTGCAGAGTATTGCCGAAGACCCGACTGCCACTCACGAAGAGGCGCTGCTGCGAATTTATTCGCGTCTGCGTCCTGGTAACCCTCCTCAGCTGGAACGTGCGATTGATCTGTTCAAGGAAAAATTCTTCGACGTGAACCGCTATCGTCTGGGGCGCGTTGGTCGTTTCCGTATCAATCGTAAATTCAAGCAGGATGTTCCCGACACCGAAATGACTCTGCGTCCGGAAGACTTTATCAATTCCATTCGCTATCTCGTGCGTTTGCGTGTTGGTGATTCTTCTGCTTATGTAGATGACATCGATAACCTGGGTAACCGTCGTCTGCGTACGATTGACGAACTGGCGTCCGATGAAATTCGCAAGGGGTTTTTGAAACTGCGTCGTACCGTACAGGAACGCATGACTCAAAAAGACGTTGAAGAAATGTCTCCCCGTACGCTGATCAACCCCAAGAGTGTTTCTGCAGCCATCGATTTCTTCTTCGGACGCAGCGAACTTTCACAGGTGGTTGACCAGACCAACCCACTGTCCATGCTGACTCACGAACGTCGTCTGTCTGCATTGGGACCAGGTGGTTTGAACCGAAAACGTGCCGGCTTCGAAGTCCGCGACGTGCATATTTCTCACTACGGTCGAATCTGTCCGATTGAAACGCCGGAAGGTACCAACATCGGTCTGATTTCCAGTTTGAGTATCTTTTCGAAAGTCGATGATTACGGCTTCCTGGTCACCCCTTATCGTTATGTGAAAAACGGTAAGTTGACCGATGAAGTGCACTGGATGCGTGCCGATGAAGAAGCCGAAGTGTTCGTGGCTCCTGCTGACACACCTGTTGAAAGCGGTAAGTTTATCGAAGACCGTGTGATGGCACGACACCGTGATGACGTGGTCTGGATTGCCGCCGGCGATGTGAATTACATCGACGTGGACCCGGCACAGATGGTGGGGATTTCAGCTGGTCTGATTCCGTTCCTGGAACACGACGACGCGAACCGTGCTTTGATGGGTTCCAACATGCAACGACAGGCTGTGCCTCTGCTGATTGCCGAACCACCTTTGGTTGGAACCGGAATGGAAGTCGCAGTGGCTCAGAACTCCGGTATGGTTGTCCGGGCTGAAAAAGCCGGTAAGGTGACCTACGTAGACGGAAACGTTGTTGAAGTGAACGGTAAAAAATACCGTCTGCGAAAATACGAAGGTCTGAATGAACGAACCTGTCTGAACCAGACACCTGCCGTCAGTGTAGGTGATACGGTTAAGAAAGGACAGATTCTCTGTCACAGTGCTGCTGCCGCTGATGGGCTGCTGGCATTGGGTCGTAACGTACTCGTGGGCTTCATGTCATGGGATGGTTACAACTTTGAAGACGCGATCATTCTGTCGGAACGTCTGGTGAAAGAAGACGTTTACACTTCGATTCACATTGATGAATTTGATGTGGAAATTCGCGAAACCAAACTGGGTCGTGAAGAATTCACACGTGATATTCCCAACGTCAGTGAAAAAGCACTGCGGCACATCGGGGAAGACGGCATTATCAAAGTCGGTACCCGTGTTCGCCAGGGTGATATTCTGGTTGGTAAGGTTTCACCGAAAGCCAAAGCCGAACTGACTCCCGAAGAAAAACTGCTGCATGCCATTTTCGGTCGTGCTGGTGAAGACGTGAAGAACGAATCTCTGGAAGCATCCAGTGGTGTGGAAGGGATCGTGATTCACACGGAAAAATTCGCCCGACGCATGAGCCTGACCGATTACGAGCGCAAGCAGTATGACGAAGAACTGAAGAAGGTCGAAGAAGAAGGCAATACAAAGATTGCTGAAGAGTTCCGCGAATTCCTCAAGACATTCGAAAACGCCCTGGGACAGCCTATGGTGGATGACGATGGTCGCAAGGTTCGTGAAATTCCGGAAGACAAATTCGTTTCGCAGTATGCTCATGATTTCCTGTCTCACCTGGATGACATGGATATCCGCAGCCCACAGAAAAAAGCAGACTGTCGTGCTGTGATCGAAGAGATCTGGAGCAACGTGGAAGACGTGATCGAAGCCTGTGACCAGAAGGTCAACAGTATGAAACGTGGCGAAGAGCTGCCGAACGGCGTACTGCAGATGGTGAAGGTTTATGTCGCTTCGAAACGTCAGATTTCTGTTGGTGACAAGATGGCTGGTCGTCACGGGAACAAAGGGGTGATCTCCAAGGTTCTGCCGATCGAAGACATGCCGTTCACCGAAGACGGAACTCCGATCGACATCATGTTGAATCCGCTGGGGGTTCCCAGTCGTATGAACGTGGGTCAGATTCTGGAAACTCACCTGGGTTGGGCTGCCGAGAAACACGGTTTCCGTGCTGTCTGTCCGGTCTTCGATGGTGCCATGGAAGATCACATTCAGGAATACCTGGAATCAGCGGGTCTGCCTAAAGATGGTAAAGCTCAGTTGTTCGACGGACGTACGGGTGAACCTTACGAACAGAAAACAACCGTCGGTCAGATTTACATGCTGAAGCTGCACCACCTGGTGGATGATAAGGTACATGCCCGTTCAACCGGTCCTTACTCATTGATTACACAACAGCCTCTGGGTGGTAAAGCCCGGTTCGGTGGTCAGCGATTCGGGGAAATGGAAGTGTGGGCACTGGAAGCTTACGGTGCCGCTTACATTCTGCAGGAACTGCTGACTGTGAAGAGTGATGATGTCGAAGGCCGTACCAAGATTTATGAATCGATGGTGAATGGTGAAAATACATTGGAAGCCGGTACGCCAGCCAGCTTTGACGTGCTAAATAACGAAATCCGTGGACTTGGTTTGAATCTACAACTGGAAAAGAACCCTGGTTAACGCGTTCTCAGGGTTGGAGAATTGCGTCTTAACGTCAAGTTTTTTTTCAGGATCAATGTCTGATCATAATTAGTTCAGAAAATAAGGAGCGTGCACAGTGAGTGTTGCACAAACAGCTTACGAGCGAATTAACGATTACGGTTCAGTGAAAATTGGGCTGGCCAGTCCTCATGATATTCGGAGTTGGTCATTCGGCGAAGTCAAAAAGCCGGAAACCATTAACTATCGAACTTACCGCCCTGAGCGGGATGGTCTGTTCTGCGAGCGGATTTTTGGTCCTGAAAAAGACTGGGAATGTGCCTGCGGAAAATACCGCGGTATGAAGTACAAAGGGATGATCTGCGACCGTTGTGGTGTGAAAGTGACTCACAGCCGCGTCCGTAGAAAACGTATGGGACACATCGAACTGGCTGCACCGATCGTGCATATCTGGTTCTTCAAATCCATGCCCAGCCGTCTGGGTGCGTTGTTGAATATGAAGACAACGGCTCTTGAGAAGGTCGTTTACTTCCAGGATTACGTCGTCACCGATCCCGGTGATACCCCGCTGGAAATGTGCCAGACCATGACCGAAGAAGAAGCACGCCAGAACCAGGCCAAGTATGGTCCCGGCGCCTTCGAAATCGAAATGGGTGCAGAGGCCATCAAGAAGCTGTTGATGAACCTGAACCTGGTTGAGCTGTCAGTCCAGCTCCGTAAGGACCTGTTCGAAACCGCCAGCCAGCAGAAACGTAAAGACTACATCAAGCGTCTGAAGATTGTGGAATCTTTGCGCGACAGTGACAACCGCCCTGAGTGGATGGTACTGGAAGTCATTCCGGTGATTCCTCCCGACCTGCGTCCGCTGGTTCTGCTGGATTCCGGTAACTTCGCGACCAGCGACCTGAACGACCTCTACCGTCGTATTATCAACCGGAACAACCGCTTGAAAAAACTGGTTGACCTGAATGCACCTGAAGTCATCGTGCGTAACGAAAAACGCATGCTGCAGCAGTCGGTCGATGCGTTGTTCGACAACAACCGCTGCAAACGTCCGGTGCTGGGTTCTTCCAACCGTCCGCTGAAGTCGCTGACCGACATGATTAAAGGTAAGCAGGGACGTTTCCGTGAAAACCTGCTGGGTAAACGTGTTGACTATTCAGCACGAAGTGTGATCGTGGTGGGCCCCGAGCTGAAACTGCATCAGTGTGGTCTGCCTAAGAAAATCGCGCTGGAACTGTTCCAGCCGTTCATCATTCGTCGTCTGAAAGACAGCGGCCATGCCGACACGATCAAGTCTGCCAAGCGCATGCTGGAACGTAAAGATGAGGACGTCTGGGATATTCTCGATGAAGTCATTCAGAATCATCCTGTGTTGCTGAACCGTGCACCGACTCTGCACCGTATGGGGATCCAGGCATTTGAACCGATCCTGGTGGAAGGAAACGCGATCCGCGTCCATCCGCTGGTATGTGGCGGTTTCAACGCCGACTTCGACGGCGACCAGATGGCCGTTCACCTGCCGCTTTCTATTGAAGCCCAGGTGGAAGCAACCACGCTGATGCTGGCGACGAACAACATCTTCAGTCCTTCCGATGGTGCTCCCATTATTCGTCCTTCACAGGATATCGTGATGGGTTGCTACTATCTCACGCTCAAAAAGACTGAGCGGAAAGGGGAAGGGATGGTCTTCTCCTGTGTGAACGAAGTGCACGCCGCCTTCCAGCAGCGTCGCCTCGATCGTCACGCGATTATCAAAGTGCGTATGCCTTCCGATAAACGGATTAAAGGTGACGGCGCAGACGATTTCAAGATGGGTGGCCTGATTGAAACAACCGTCGGGCGTGTGATCTTCAATGACATTCTGCCTCGGAAGATGGCCTACTATAACCTGACCATGAAAGGTCGCGATCTTTCCAACGTGATCTCCGACTGTTATCTGGAACTGGGGCGGCGGGAAACCATTAACCTGCTCGACAAGATGAAAGAGACCGGTTTCCGGGAATCAACTTTGAGCGGTCTGTCCTTCGCGACCAGCGACCTGAAAACCGCGCCCAACAAGGCCAAGGTAATTGGTGATTCCGAAAAGACGGTTCTGCAGAAAAACAAACTGTATGACCGTGGTCTGATTACTGCGGAAGAGCGTTACAACCAGGTGCTCGATACCTGGACTCACGCCCGCGAATTGATTACGACCTCCATGATGCACGAGCTGGAAAACGACTACCGCGAAGAAGGTAAGTACGTGAACCCGATCTATCTGATGTCAAACTCAGGTGCTCGTGGTGGTATCGAACAGATGCGTCAGCTGGGTGGTATGCGTGGTCTGATGGCCAAGCCGAGTGGGGAAATTATTGAAACTCCCATTAAGGCGAACTTCCGTGAAGGTCTGACCGTACTCGAGTACTTCAGCTCAACTCACGGTGCACGAAAAGGTCTGGCCGATACCGCTCTGAAAACAGCGGACTCAGGTTACCTGACACGTAAACTGGCAGATATCTGTCAGAACGTGGTCGTCACCGAACACGACTGTGGTACAACCCAGGGTATGACCCGTGGGGTGGTCTATCGTGGTGAGAAGGTTGAAATGAGTCTGACCGATGCGATCCGTGGTCGTGTCAGTCGTACCAACATCGTTGACCCGATTACCGACGAAGTGATTGTGCGTGAAAACGAACTGATCACCGTTGAGATCGCCCGCCGGATTGAAGAAATGGGTCTGGAGAAAATCCAGGTACGCAGCCCGATGACCTGTGAATCTTCACTGGGTCTCTGTCGTCTGTGTTACGGGATGGACCTGTCGACCGGTTCGCTGGTGGAAGAAGGTCTGGCCGTCGGTATTATCGCTGCACAGAGTGTGGGTGAGCCTGGTACTCAGTTGACCATGCGTACGTTCCACATCGGTGGTACCGCTTCCCGCGAAGTGGAAGAAAACGAAATTCGTACCCGTCGTGCCGGTAAGGCAACATTTGCCCGCATCCGATCTGTGGTTAACAATGATGGTCTGAGCGTTGTGCTGACCCGAAACGGGGAAGTCGTGATCAACGATCCCAAGGGACGTGAACTCGAACGGTATACCATTCCCAACGGTGCCACTCTGATGGTCAACGAAGGCGATGAGCTGACCGAAGGTCAGGTTATCTGTCAGTGGGACCCGCACTCCATCTCGATTCTGGCCGAAGTCGGTGGTCGTGTCCGTTATGAAGAGTGTGTGGAAGGTAAGACCATTCGTACGGACAAGGACCCCAGTGGTCACGTTCGACGTTCGATCATTGAACATAAAGGTGAGCTGCATCCGCAGATTATCATCGAAGACGGCACCGGAAAAATTCTCGACTTCTACTACCTGCCTGAAAAAGCAAGTATCGAAGTGGATGAAGGGCAACAGATCACCGCGGGAACCGTGGTGGCGAAGAACCCACGTGAATCTTCCGGTACCCAGGATATTACCGGTGGTCTGCCTCGTGTGACGGAGCTGTTTGAAGCACGTCGTCCGAAAGACCCATCCGTTCTGGCGGAAATCGACGGTGAAGTCGAATTCGTTCCAGAAAAGAAACGTGGTAAACGAATCGTGATTGTGCGTGGCGAAGACGGAACCGAAGTGGAACACGTCATTCCTCACGGTAAGCATCTGCTGGTTCACGCAGGAGACCTGGTGAAAGCCGGCGACGCTCTGGTGCGTGGTCCTCTGGTTCCTCACGACATTTTGCGTGTGAGTGGTACCGAAGCGGTTCAGCAGTACCTGCTGCATGAAATTCAGAACGTCTATCGTGCACAGCGTGTGACGATCGACGATAAGCATCTGGAAATCATTATTTCCCGCATGTTGAGCAAGGTGATGGTAGAAGATGTGGGTGATACCAATCTGCTGCCGGGCATCGTGCTTGACAAGTTGACCTTCCAGCAGATCAACGAAGAAACCAGTGCCTGTGTCAAAGTGGTGGATTCGGGTGATACCGACTTCCAGCCTGGCGACCTGGTACCACTGGCGACAATTGAAGAAGTAAATGCCCAGGTCGAACTGGCAGGACAGGGTCCGGCTAGCTTCACCAAGCCGCGACCGGCATCCGCCAGTTCGCAGCTGCTGGGGATTACCAAGGCTTCCGTACAGAGCGAAAGCTTTATCTCGGCAGCCAGTTTCCAGGAAACCACCAAGGTGCTGACCGAAGCTGCTCTGGCAGGTCGGGTCGACTACCTGGTTGGTCTGAAAGAAAACGTGATTCTGGGTCACCTCGTGCCGGCAGGAACTGGTTTCTACCAGCATCAGACTGCAGAAGTACGAATTCGTCCGGAAGCTCTGGAAGAACTGAAAGCAGAAAAAGAACGGATTCTGGCAGCTCGCATGAGCCTGCTGAACGAAGTAACGCCTGATAAACCGGTTCCTCTGGGAGGCGGTCAGGAAGTAGAAGATTATGGGCAGGGTGGGGCTGATACCTCAGTGGAAAATACTCCCCCCAGTCCGAATCCGTATGAAGAATAAGATGTAGCAGTCCGAACGATATTGCGGAAGAGTCGATTGCATTTGATCAGAAATTCGATCTGGTGTGAGACTTGACGGATGCGTTTGGGCTGGATACATTGTCCCGTTCCTGTCTCGGGTGAGAGGTACGGAAAAGAAGCGAATAAAGTGGTCATTTGTTTCGATGACTGCATGTAAATAGAAGTGTTTATTGTAGTTCAAGTTTTGAACGAAGATGGATTGTTTCAGATGCCAACGATTAATCAGTTGATTCGTAAGCCAAGAAAAAAACAGATCTCCAAGAGTAAAACTCCTCTGCTGGAAGGTTGTCCGCAGAAGCGTGGGGTCTGTCTGCAGGTGAAAACCGTCACCCCGAAAAAGCCGAACTCCGCCTTGCGTAAAGTGGCTCGTGTCCGTCTTTCTAACGGGAAAGAACTGACAGCTTATATTCCGGGTGAAGGTCACAACCTGCAGGAGCACTCGATCGTGCTGGTGCGTGGTGGTCGTGTTCGCGACTTGCCGGGTGTACGATACAAGGTCATTCGTGGTGTTCTGGATACACTGGGTGTGAATGATCGTCGTCAGGCACGCAGCCGTTACGGTACCAAGCGTCCTAAGTAGTCCTTGGTTTTAACGCTTACATTTAATATTTGATCACATTTGTCAGTGTTCTGCCGGGCACTGAAATTACTGTCAGAGGAAAAGTTGGGATGAGCAAGAAGTTTACAGCCAGTGCGACTCAGTTGAAGCCAGATCCGCGGTTCAATTCGCTGCTGGCTTCCAAGTTTGTTAACTGCCTGATGCACGATGGTAAGAAGAGCGTTGCTCAAAACGTCTTTTATGATGCCTTGGATCGAATCAAGGAAAAGGTTCCCGATGTTGAGCCGATCGAAGTCTTCACACAGGCTGTAGAAAATGTAAAGCCCAGTGTGGAAGTTCGTTCCAAGCGAGTCGGTGGTGCGACTTACCAGGTTCCAACACCGGTCAACCCCAAGCGTCAGCAGACTCTGGCCATTCGCTGGATTCTGGCTGCGATCCGTGGCAAGAAGGGACGTCCGATGGAAGTTCGTCTGGCCGATGAAATTCTGTCCGCTCACAAGAAAGAGGGGACAGCCATGACAACCCGTGAGAATATTCATCGTATGGCTGAAGCGAACAAGGCATTTGCTCACTTCGCCTTCTCACGCTAAGGTAAGTTAATCGATCATTAAGACGCACTGGTATGGCTTTCGCGCCATTACTTTGTGCGTCTTTTTTTTTGATCCACGGCAAAGGCGGAAAATGTAAGATCTGGTTTGTGTAAGTTGGATTTCAGACAGAAATGATGCGTTGCTGTCTGAACAGCATGTTGGCAATTTTGTGAATGGGATTACAGGGAAGATGTCAGCTTCAATAGATCATATCAGAAACATCGGAATTATCGCTCACATTGACGCCGGTAAGACCACGACCACCGAGCGAATTCTGTATTATGCAGGCGTTGTGCACAGGCCCGGCGGTGTCGATGAAGGAACCACCGCGACCGACTTCGATGAAGAAGAGGCCAAGCGGGGAATTACCATCTATTCGGCTGCGATTACCTGTCACTGGAAAGGGTACTCGATCAATATCATCGACACGCCGGGACACGTCGATTTTACGGCCGAAGTCGAGCGCAGTCTGCGTGTGCTGGACGGTGCCGTCGTGGTATTCAGCGCGATGGAAGGGGTCGAGGCACAAAGTGAGACTGTCTGGCGGCAGGCGGATAAATACAATGTGCCCCGTATCTGTTTCATTAATAAAATGGATCGCATCGGCGCCAGTTTTACTCGCACGTTTGACGAGATCAAACGCCGTCTGCGCGCGAATCCTGTCGCGCTGCAGATTCCCATTGGCGAAGGGTCGACTTCGACAGGAGTCTCGTTCGAAGGTGTGATCGATCTGATCAAAATGAAATCGCTCTATTACGATAAGGAGTCAATGGGCGCGAGTTTCGAAGTGCGTGACATCGCGGACGAGTGTCTGGAAGAGGCCCAGGAGTGGCGGAGCAAGATGCTGGAGGCGGTAGCCGAGCTGGATGAGAAGGTGCTGGAGCAGTATTACGAGACCGAAGATATTCCGGAAGAGGATCTGCTGCGTCTGTTGAGAGAGGCGACATTGCGGGGTGATCTGCAGCCTACATTCTGTGGTTCTTCCTTGAATTTTATCGGCGTGCAACCGGTGCTGGACGCCGTCGGCGAGTTTCTACCCAGTCCGCTGGATCGACCTCCTGTTGAGGGAATTAATCCTGTGCCGAAAAAGCGTGGCGGTGAAGCGGGAGAACCCGAAACACGGGCGACTTCGGTGGATGAGCCGATGTGTGGACTGGTCTTCAAGATTCAGACCGACAGGCACGGCGATTTGTGTTTTATCCGTGTTTACTCGGGCCAGTTGAAGAGCGGCACGCGGTTGTTGAACGCGCGGACCGGTAAGAAAGAATTGATCAGCCAGCTCTGGCGTGTGCATGCAGATGCGCGGGAAAAAGTGGAAACAGACAGTATTGATGCCGGCGATATTGCCGGCGTGATCGGGCCGAAAGATGCGGTTACCGGCGATACGCTGTGTGATATCAAGCATCCGATTCTGCTGGAAAGTATTTCGTTTCCCGAGACGGTGATCTCGATGGCCGTGGAACCGGAGTCGAGTGCGGATCGAAAAAAACTGGAAGAGACCCTGGTAAAGCTGTCCCGGCAGGACCCGACGTTCAAGGCGGTCCCCAACGAAGAGACCGGCCAGACGATTGTGTCGGGTATGGGAGAACTGCACCTGGAGGTCTTGCGGAACCGGATGCAGAAGGAATTCAATTTGAGCGTGCGTGTGCATAAGCCGCGCGTCAGTTATCGCGAAACGGTTGCCGCTGCTGTCGAAAAAAGCGTTGAGTTCAATCGTCCGTCAGCGAATGGGAATATGTATTTCGGCGTGAAGCTGCGTCTGGAGCCGTTCAAGGGTGAGTCGCCCGTTTCGATTATCAGTAAGTTGAAGCCGGAAGACCTGGATCCAGGCCTGGTCAAGGTCATGATGGATACGTTACGGATGGGTGTTGACGGCGGCGGACAGGTTGGGTTTCCTCTGATGAATGTGCAGTTTACCGTGCTGGAAGCGCATGCCCGCGAAGGGGAGACGAATGATGCTGCGGTCGAAGCGGCTGTTTCGGAAGCACTGCATGGTTGCATCATGGATGCGAAAATGCAGTTGCTGGAGCCGATCATGAAGATGGAAGTCGTGACGCCCGATGAGTTTCGTGGAAATATTCAGGCGGATCTCAGTTCGCGGAATGCCAATGTGTTGAACAGCGAATGGCGGGGGGATCTGTGTGTGATGGAAGTGGAATCGCCATTATCACAGTTGTTTGGTTATTCTACCCAGATTCGCAGCCTTTCGCAGGGGCGTGCCTCGTTCTCGATGGAGCCTTTGAAGTATGCACCGGCTCCTCCGAGCGTCTTAAAAGAGATGATTGGATAATTTTTGAAAAATCATGGGGTTGGACGCTTGGTATCCAGCGGACGAGTGTGTAACTTGTCTCCTCTGCGAATTTGAAAACTGCGTGACAGAATTCAGATGAACAGTAACTGATGTCCTTTCCTGGTGAAGAAGTCAGAATTTCAGAAAAAGCGTTTTAAGCTGAACTGGGGTTGTTGACAAGCGGTGAAGGTCTCATTAGTATTGCTCGCTTCCCCGTGCGAGAGAATTGTCTAAACGGGGTAAGAGTCTAATTTTATTGAAGGAAATTATTGGTGGCCGTTGCGAGTCAAGAGCGAATTAGAATTCGCATGGAAGCTTATGATCACTCCGTTTTGGATCAGTCGGCAGCAGATATTGTTGATACCGCGAAGCGAACCGGTGCGATCGTGCATGGCCCTATTCCGTTGCCAACACGAATTGAGCGATATACGGTTCTGAAAGGGCCGCACATCGACAAGAAATCTCGTGAGCAGTTTGAAATTCGGACTCATAAGCGTTTGGTTGATATTTTGTCTCCAACTGGTAAGACAATTGATGCTTTGAATAAATTGTCGTTGCCTGCTGGGGTTGATATTAAAATTAAGGCGTCCGCTGGCGGAAACTAGTCTTTTTCGGTTTTCGTTATGATGCTCGCGGTGTCGGTTCAGTACCGGTGTCGCTTGATTGTTTAGGGATCCAGCTTATAGCTGGTGGTGCTATGCTTCCTGCTGTCTTGAGGGCAGTGTTCATGGAGGCTTTGTTCCCGTTGTTTAAGGGTGATGAGTATGCCTGTCGGTCTGCTGGGTAAAAAGGTCGGAATGACGCAAGTTTATGATGACGGGGTTATGGTCCCGGTCACTGTGATTCAGGCTGGTCCTTGCCATGTGCTCCAGGTTCGTACTTTGGACACGGATGGTTACGAGGCGGTTCAGGTTGGTTTTGAAGATAAGCCACGCCGGTTGGCCGCTCGTAGTGAGCGTGGACATGTTGCGTCACTGGACAGTAAGCGTCAGAAGAAACGTACTGAGTCCGGCGTTGCTGCTGTTGATAAAGCGGGTTGCGAGCCAAAACGGTTTGTAAAAGAGTTTCGTACCGATGGTGAAGACCATGGTTGCGAAGTCGGTGGCGAACTGACGGTTTCCGTTTTTGCTGACGTGACTCACATCGATGTCATCGGGACCAGCAAAGGTCGTGGTTTTGCCGGTGTAATGAAAAGACATAATTTCTCTGGTCAGCGTGCCTCTCACGGTGTGAAACGAGTTCACCGTCACGGTGGTTCGATTGGTCAGAGTGCGGATCCTTCCCGTGTTATGAAGGGTACGCGAATGGGTGGTCGATATGGTGGTAAGCAGATTACTGTCAGACATTTGAAAGTAGTCCGGGTTGATGAGGAGAACGGAGTTCTTCTGGTCCGGGGTGCCGTGCCAGGCCCGAATGGGGGCGATCTGGTGATTCGTCATACTAACAAGTATTAGTTTTTGAGTGTTTGAAGTACAAAGATAATTCTGCCTTATATAAATGGTGTCGAAATGATTTCTGTTGCAATTCAAGATAAAGCTGGCAAAGAAGTGGGCAAATACGAGTTTGAGTCCACCGAATTAGCCAATGGAATCAATCGCCAGTTACTGCACGATGTAGTCGTGATGTATGAGGCGAATAAGCGAATTGGTTCTTCCAAAACAAAAAGTCGTGGAATGGTTGTGGGAAGTACCAAGAAGCTGTTCCGTCAGAAGGGGACAGGGCGTGCCCGAGCTGGTGCATCCCGAACTCCCGTACGACGTGGTGGTGGTCATGCTTTTGCGAAAACTCCCAAGGACTGGAGCTATCGTCTGCCTAAGAAGGCTGTCAAGCTGGCAACCCGTATGGCGATCTTGAGTAAGTTTGAAGATGAGCAGGTAACGCTGATCGATGAACTGGCGTTGCAGGTTCCAAAAACAAAAGAAGTCGCAGGCGTGCTGAAGGCTCTGGGGTTATCCAGCACCAGCTGTCTGCTGACTATTGAAGGGCACGATCCTGTAGTATGGAAGTCTGCCCGCAATATCGCAGGAGTCCAGGTTTCCCCTGCCAGCGACCTGAATGCTTATGATGTTCTGCATCAGCGGCAGATGGTTCTGACCAAGTCGGCCCTGGATAGTCTGTTGGGTCGGGTTGAAGGTTAGTTTACAGGGTTTTCAGTTTAGTCATCCAGTCTGAGTATTGAGGTTAGTTGTTATGTCGGATGGTTCAAATAAAGGCGTTCAGCTGGAGCCGTATCAGGTCGTCATCCGGCCATTGGTGACAGAAAAAGGGACTCACCTGTCTGAGTCTTATAATGCGTACACGTTTGTAGTAGATAAGTCTGCTACAAAAACAGATATCAAAAAAGCTGTGTCCGAATTGTGGAATGTGCGGGTGGTTTCTGTTCGCACACAGAATCGAGGCGGTAAGCCACGGCGACATAAGTATAAAGTTGGATATACAAAATCATGGAAGAAGGCGATTGTTGAGCTGCATGAGGATGATCGTATTTCATTCTTTTAAGCCGTATTTTGTGTAGGGTGTCAGTCAAAACAATTCGTAATCTGGTTTTGAAGCCAACAAAAAAATTGAGGAACTAAATTATGGGAATCCGATTCTACAAGCCAACAACACCAGGTCGGCGTGGTGCATCGGTGAGCGATTTTGCAGCGATTACAGATCGTAAAAAAGCTCCTGAGAAATCCCTGCTGGTACGGTACAAGAAAAAAGGCGGACGGAATAACCAGGGTGTGATCACTGCTCGTCATCGTGGCGGCGGACACAAGCGGATGTATCGTCTGATCGATTTTCGTCGTACCAAAGATGGTGTGCCTGCCCAGGTGAATGGGATTGAATACGATCCGAACCGTTCGGCCCGGATTGCCCTGTTGCATTATGTTGACGGTGAAAAGCGATACATTCTGGCTCCGGAAGGCTTGAAAGCCGGTGATACCGTAGTCAGTGGAGATAAAGTAGAACCAAACGTCGGGAACTGCATGCCTCTGTCTGCGATTCCCCTGGGTTCAACAATTCATAACGTGGAAATGCAGCCCGGTCGTGGTGGTCAGCTCTGTCGCAGTGCTGGTACTTCTGCCGTGTTGAATGCTCGTGAAGAAAACTGGGCACAGGTGACTCTGCCTTCTGGCGAAGTTCGTCGTATCCCCAGTTCCTGTCGTGCCACGATTGGTGAGATCGGTAACTCAGAGCATACCAAGATTGTATTAGGGAAAGCAGGTCGTAAACGCTGGCTGGGACGTCGTCCTCATGTGCGTGGTACCTGTATGAACCCGGTCGCTCACCCGATGGGTGGTGGTGAAGGTCGTAACTCGGGAGGTCGTCACCCCTGTAGTCCGACTGGTAAACTGTCCAAAGGCGGAAAGACCAGGAAGAAGAAAAAAGCTTCTTCAAAAGCCATCATTCGACGTCGCAAGTCACGTCGTTATGGCCAGCTGAAGCTCTGATTTGTACGTTCATTCAAGTTTTAAAGTATAACTATCTGTTTTCGATAATTGAGGACAAGTTTTATGGGTCGCTCTCTGAAAAAAGGGCCATATGTTGACGTTAAGCTTCTTAAGAAGATTGAGAAGTTGAACGAGTCGGGTAAAAAGACACCGATCAAAACATGGGCTCGTGCTTCAACGATTGCTCCGGAGTTTGTAGGTCATACATTCCTGGTGCATAACGGGCGCGCTCACTTAAACGTCTATGTAACGGAAGAAATGGTTGGTCACAAGCTGGGTGAATTCTCGCTGACCCGCAACTTCCGTGGTCATACGATGAAGAAAAAATAAGCGTTTGTGTTTGTTGTTGTTGCGGCTGTGATGGCCGATAACCGATAGAATTATGCAATAGTGAAGTGGAGTAATTGTCATGGGGCAAGTTCGAGCAATGCATCGATTTGCACGAATTTCAGCAACAAAGGTTCGTCCTTTTGCAGACCTGGTGCGAGGTATGACAGCTTCAGAAGGTTTGGATTCGTTGAAGTACATTCCAAACCGGGGAGCACGTTTCCTTGAAAAGGTCATCAAGAGCGCGATGGCAAATGCTGAAGACAAGGGTGCTCGCAATGTTGAAGGTTTGAAGATCACAGAAGCCCGCGTTGATGGCGGTCCGATGTTCAAACGCATTCAGCCTCGTGCCCGGGGTATGGCTTACACGATTCGTCGTCGTATGTCACACATTCATGTTTCGATTGAAGCTCCTGAGCTGCCTTAGGAACTGACCTGACTTTTAACTGACTGTTGTCACAAATAACTGAAACTCAATCAGAAATACTTAAAGGATAACCTGTATCATGGGGCAAAAAGTTCGACCAACCGGATTTCGAGTCGGCGTGGTAGAAGACTGGAGAAGTCGTTGGTATGCCTCCAAGAAAGACTTTGGGGCACTACTGGTTGAAGATCAGAAAGTACGAAACTTTATCCAGACAAAATACAAATTTGCCGGCATTCCCAAGGTCGAGATCGAACGAACTCGCGACCAGGTTGTCGTGCATTTATTCACAGCCCGCCCGGGGATCATTATTGGTCGTAAAGGGCAGGAAGTGGACCGGTTGAAAGCGGAACTGGAAGATCTGACCGGTCGCCGGATGGAACTGAAGATTATTGAAGTAGACAATGCACTGCAAAGTGCAGCTCTGGTTGCGGAAGATATTGCTCAGCAGTTATCAAAGCGTGGTAGCTTCCGTCGAACCATTAAACGTGCCCTGGACCAGGTAATGGAAACGGGCGTTCATGGAATTAAAATCGAGCTTTCCGGTCGATTGGGTGGAGCAGAAATGTCACGGCGTGAAAAAGCAAGCCGTGGTTCCATTCCACTGTCGACTCTGCAACGTCATGTTGACTACGGATTCCGCGAGGCACACACCACCTTCGGAGTTATCGGAGTGAAAGTTTGGATCGACCTTGGTGATTATTCAGATGAGGAGAATCGCGATGGCTCTGATGCCAAAGCGGGTCAAGCACCGCAAAAGCCAAAGAGGACGCATAAAAGGTAATGCGACACGTGGTAACACTGTTGCCTTTGGTGAATGGGGCTTACAATCTCTGGACCCTGGGCACATAACAGCACAAACCATTGAAGCTTGCCGAATTGCAGCCACACAATATGTTCGAGGTGAAGGTAAACTTTATATCCGGATCTTCCCGCAGAAGTCGGTTACATCCCGACCTCTGGAAACCCGTATGGGTAAGGGTAAAGGGGAACCGGATCACTGGGTAGCCGTCATCAAGCCGGGCACTGTGTTGTTCGAACTGGCTGGCGTTTCGCATGAAGCAGCCAAACGCTGTTTCGCGCGTGTTGCACACAAGTTGCCAGTGAATGTGAAGCTGATTCAACGTCGGCCTTCCATCTAAGCTGGTTGATTACAGGTTATTATCAATTACATCACTTCGGTCCTGTCAGTCTGATGCTGGCAGACCGAAAAACATCATTGGGTTTTACTGATGACCAAAGCGAGTGAATTACGCGAGATGAACGACGAGCAATTGACGTTCGCTCTGCAGGAAACACAAAAAGAGTTGTTTCAGTTGCGGTTCCAGGCAGCAACGGAGCGGCTTGATGCACCAAGTAACATTAAGCGGCTCCGACGCGAGATTGCTCGAATTCAGACAATCCGTCGCGAACGCGAATTAAGTCAGCAGAATAATGCTTAAGCAGGCTCGTTGAGGTAAGAAAATGCGAAAAATACTGACAGGCACTGTAGCCAGTTCAAAAATGGACAAGACTTTACGAGTCGAAATTCAGCGACGATACCGTCACCCACTGTACGGCAAAACCGTGCGTGGCCGGACTGTCTGTCACGTGCATGACGAAAAGAATGAAGCACAGGAAGGGGACACTGTCGAAATCATCGAAAGTCGACCCCGTTCTAAAACAAAGCGTTGGGATTTAATCCGGGTTGTCGAGAAGAAACAGGACTGATTCATTTCCGTCTGACCGCGATATCGGATTCGTTTAACAGTACAAAGACAAAGATCAGGTAGCCCTCATCTTTTGGTTGATAAGGAACAGGCAAAGCCATGATTCAGATGCAAACCGATCTGGATGTATGTGATAATTCGGGTGCCAAAGTTGCGCGCTGCATTAAAGTGCTGGGCGGAACCGGACGACGAACTGCTGAAGTCGGCGACGTGATTGTCGTCAGCATCCAGAAAACTCTGGCTGGCAGTAACATTAAAAAAGGTCAGGTATTACGTGGCGTGATTGTTCGAACCAAATATCCCTGCCGTCGCGATGATGGCAGCTATGTGAAGTTCGACCGCAATGCAATGGTTTTGATCGACGGCGAGGGAAATCCTCGAGGAACACGTATTTTTGGCGCTGTGGCTCGAGAGCTTCGCGAACGCAAATATATGAAAATTATTAGCCTGGCAAACGAGGTAGTCTGAGAATGAAGATACGACGTGGCGATTCAGTGATTGTAATCACCGGAGCAGATGCAGGCGATACTCCCCGGAAAGTATTACAGGTAGTAGACGGCGGTAAAAAGCTGACCGTGGAAAATGTGAATCGGGTATTCAAGCATGTAAAACGCGGCCATCCCAAGAGTCCTCAGGGGGGACGTCTTGAAGTGGAAATGCCGATCGATATTTCAAACGTGAAGTTTTATTGTGAAGCCTGTAGTTCAGCAGCCCGTGTTGGTTATCGCTATACAGCTGACGGCAGCAAGGAACGATTCTGTAAGAAGTGCAGTGCGTCGCTGGGGACCATCAGTCCTGCGAAGGCAAAATACCAGAAACAGTAAACAGATTTTGTAGTTTTCAGTAAGGAAGATTGTTCCGAAGTTCGGCCAGTCTGAAAAAAACAATGGCAATACCAACATTATTAAAACAATATCGTGAAGAGATTGTTCCAGCCCTGAAAGAACAGCTGGGTCGTACCAATGTGCATTCACTGCCTCAGATTGAGAAGGTAGTGATCAGCATGGGGATCGGTGCCGCCAACCAGGACCGGAAACGTCTGACGGAAGCTGCAGATCACCTGACATTACTGGCCGGACAGAAATCACAGATTACCCGTGCCCGCCAGTCAGTCGCCGGTTTCAAACTGCGTGAAGGTCAGGAAATAGGTTGCCGGGTGACCCTGCGTGGTAACCGGATGTATGAATTCCTGGAACGTCTGATTTCACTGGCTCTGCCTCGTGTTCGCGACTTCCGCGGGATCAATCCTAAAGCCTTCGACGGCAGAGGGAACTACAGCCTGGGTCTGAATGAATCACTGGTCTTCCTGGAAATTGATCCGGATTCCGTGAAAAATACACAGGGTATGAATATTACGATCGTGACCACAGCGAATAACAACGAAGAAGGTCTTCTTCTGTTAAAAGAGCTGGGAATGCCGTTTCGTAAATAACCCGTTTTGAATTGTCTATACAAGTAATAACAGTATCACCTGAATGGTAGATTGTCGGAGAATTAAAGTGAGGGTAGCCAGCTAATGATGACAGACCCTATTGCAGATATGCTGACACGAATTCGTAATGCACTGCAGATTGAACGGCCTTATGTTGATATTCCTGCTTCCAAAATCAAGGTTGCCATTGCAGGTGCCTTGCAGCGGGAAGGTTACATCTGGGACTATGAAGTAATCGAAAACAGCCCCCAGAACGTTTTGCGGGTGAATCTGAAATACGGTCCCAACGGGGAACGTGTAATTCAGAAGATCTATCGCGAAAGTAAACCAGGTCGTCGTAACTACCAGGACCTGCGATCCATGCCGGAAGTTCTCCAGGGTCTGGGAGTCAGCATTCTTTCGACCAGCAAGGGTGTTCTGAGCAATCGTGAAGCAAAACAAGAGGGTGTCGGCGGCGAATTACTCTGCACCATCTGGTAATATAGATGTTTATCCAGGCAGACAAACTCTGTTTGAGTGCCTTTAATTTAACTGGAATTTGAAGCTATGTCTCGAATCGGTAAAAAGCCAGTTCCCGTTCCTGCTGGAGTGGAAGTCAAAGTTGACGACACCGCAATTTCCGTCAAAGGAAAACATGGTGATCTGTCCTTTGCTTTTCATCCATCAATGAAGGTAGAACTTGATTCGGAAACGAATGAAATCAATGTGACTCGTCCTGATGATGCCCGTCAAAGTCGTGCTCTGCATGGCCTGACCCGGGCGTTGATCGCCAATATGGTTCAGGGTGTGGAAACTCCGTTTGTACGGAAACTGGAAATTCAGGGTGTTGGTTACCAGGCCACTCTGAATGGAAACAAGCTGAGCCTGCAGGTCGGGTTTGCCAACACCATCGTGCTGGAAGTTCCCTCAGGTGTGATCTGCGAGTTACCTAACAGTACCAATATTGTCCTGACCAGTGCAGACAAGCATGCAGTCGGTCAGTTTGCAGCAAATATTCGTAGCGTACGTCCGCCTGAACCTTACAAAGGTAAAGGGATTCGTTATGAAGGTGAATATGTACGGCGTAAAGCTGGTAAGGCATTCGCGAACTAGTACAATCTTCACCTGCCTGTTTTAAGCAGTCAGTCAGCGGCCTGAGATTCAGGTGATACTGTTTTTTAAAAGATGACGGTAAAATGAAACTAGAAAAAACACTGAAAAAGCAGAAACAACGACGCTCGTTCCGCATTCGCAATACGGTTCGTAAGACAGGTCGTTTACGTTTGTCTGTTTATCGAAGTAACAACCATATCTACGCTCAGCTGATTGATGATACAGCTGGTGTGACACTGGTCTCCGCCAGCACAAAAGACAAAAGTCTGGCCGGCGAGATTAAAAATGGTGGAAATATCGCCGCTGCGGAAAAAGTGGGTCAGTTGATTGGCGAACGAGCTGTTGAGAAGGGGATTAAGGAAGTCGCCTTTGATCGTGGCCCTTACCGTTACCACGGGCGAGTTGCTGCCCTGGCTGATTCTGCCCGCAAAGCCGGACTGGATTTTTAATAGAGACAACACTCAATACGGGTTGGAGAAGATACCGTGTCAAAAGAAGCGACAAAACAAACGCCAGAAACAGTCATCCAGATCCGCCGTTGTGCCTGTGTGGTCAAAGGGGGGCGTCGGTTCAGCTTTACCGCTCTGGTTGTTGTAGGCGATAAAGAAGGCCGGGTCGGCTGGGGATATGGCAAAGCCATCGAAGTGCCACTGGCAGTCGATAAAGCCGTCAAGCAGGCCAACCGCAGTATGATCAAAGCCAACATTATTGATAATACGGTACCCCACGAAGTGGTAGGCCGTTTCGGTTCTGCCCGCGTGCTGTTGTTACCCGCCCGTCCTGGTACAGGTATTATTGCCGGTGCTGGTGTGCGAGCTGTGGTTGAAGCCGCCGGTATTACTGATATTTATACAAAGAGTCGCGGTTCCAATAATCCAATCAATGTTGTGAAAGCCACCATCGATGGACTCTCAAAACTGCGAACCCGGGATGATATTGCACGTTTGAGAGGAGTTGAAGTCTAATGATTATTGATGACGTCCATCGCGGAATACAGAAGAATAAAAAGAAAAAACGCGTCGGCCGTGGTCCTGGTTCAGGACACGGTAAGACTTCCAGCCGCGGTCATAAAGGTTATGGCAGCCGTGCCGGTTCTTCGCGACGTACCAGCTTTGAAGGGGGACAGACTCCTCTGGCAATGCGGGTCGCAAAACGCGGTTTCAATAACAAGCAGTTCGCGAAAAAAGTCGCGGTTGTGAATGTGGCTGCTCTCGAGCAGGCATTTGACGCCGGTGCAGAAATCACACCTGAAGTGCTGGCTGAAAAAGGTCTGGCCAAAGGTCGTTTCGATCAGGTCAAAATCCTGGGCAACGGAGATCTGACCAAAAAGTTCACCGTATCCGCTCACCTGTTCTCTGCTTCTGCCGAATCCAAGATTCAGGCAGCCGGCGGATCAGTCAGTCGCGTTTTGTCATAAGTAATTTCATTCAAGGACTTGATCTCAGCAGCCAAGAATACGATTCCCCTTTTGTTCAGGATTCGCTAAAATCCCAAACGAAGTCAAAATCATTACCTGCTGAATTATGACACAAAGGATCGCTACTTATGCTCGGTAAATTATTAGTTCTGTTCAAAATTCCCGAGCTTCGTAAAAAAATTGTACTGACGCTGGGACTGCTGGCCATTTACCGTATGGGTTTCTGGATTGCTTTGCCTTTCGTCAATCAGGCTTTGCTTGCTGAAACCCTGACGGATCTGCAAAGCCAGCAGGGGGGAATCGGACAGGTGATTCAGGTCATCTCCCTGTTCTCCGCTTCAAATATCGGCCAGAGTACGATCTTTGGTCTGGGCATTATGCCTTATATCTCTGCTTCGATTATCTTCCAGTTGATGGGGACGGTCTATCCGCCCCTGGAGCGCCTCCAGAAAGAAGGAGAAGCGGGCCGGAAGAAGATTAATGAATATACACGTTACGCCACGGTCGTTATCTGTCTGGTGCAGAGTTTCTTCTGGATACGCACGCTGACTGGTGGTTTTGGCTCCGGAACCAGCCTGATTCTGGATGGTTACCAGGGCTTGTACTACCAGATCGTGGCAACCATCACCATGACGACAGGAACGGTTTTCCTGATGTGGATTGGTGAGCAGATCGATGCTTACGGCATTGGTAACGGGATCAGTCTGCTGATTATGGCAGGGATCCTGGCTCGCATGCCTCAAGCCGGCTGGAGTCTGATCGAACCAGCCTTTGAGAAGGGGATCGCTCTGGGGACCGATACTGGTATCGATCGCCTGCTGATTCTGGCTCTGGTGTTCGTCTTTGTGGTGGTCTGGGTGATTGCGATTACTCAGGGACAGCGTCGTATTCCGATTCAATCCGCCAAACACGTACGTGGTCGTCGAGTTTCCGGCGGTCAGCGACAGTCGCTGCCTTTACGTGTCAATCAGGCTGGTGTGATGCCGATCATCTTTGCTTCCAGTCTGCTGATGTTCCCTTACTTTTTATTCCATGGCTTAAGCCAGTACTTTTCCACTTCTACATTCTGGGCAATGCTCGATGAAGCATTTCAGCCGATGAGCCGTGGATTTGTTTACACAATGTCTTATGTCATCCTGATTTACTTCTTCTGCTACTTCTGGACGGCGATTACCTTTAATCCCAAAGATATGGCAGAAAACCTGAAAGATTACGGTTCGTTTATCCCCGGCTATCGTCCAGGGGCACGAACAGCCGCCTATCTGGAGCAGGTGATGGTTCGTATTACCTACGTGGGTGCCGCGTTCCTGTCTCTGGTAGCGATTATTCCTACGCTGGTGTCCACCTGGTTAGGGGTCGACTTCCTGGTGGCGAGTTTTTACGGTGGAACCGGATTACTGATTGTGGTTTCCGTGGTGCTGGACCTGGTCAATAAAATTGACAGTCACCTGGTGATGCGAAACTATTCAGGATTACTTGAGAGCGATCTGTAAAGGTTAAACGGGTGAGTCATGGCGAAATTCACCAAAAAAGGTGCGTTTCGCTTGTCGATTCACGTTCGCGGCGTTTATAATTTCCTGATTCGCTCCGCTTCGGAAATTGTACAGGTTTGATACGAAGCCGGAGTTTTGCTCATTTTATGGGCCTAAATAATTAAATTTACACGAGTTACATTCAGCGGAAACCTGATTTTCGCCTTTTGTTATCTCGATTATATCGTGAACCAAAGTTAGATAGAGAAGTCGTAGTACGATGAAAGTCCGAGCCAGTGTTAAGCGGATTTGTGAAAACTGTAAAGTCATTCGGCGAAAAGGGCGTGTCTATGTGATCTGCTCTTCCAACCCACGCCATAAACAGCGTCAGGGTTAATCGTCTCGAATTCAGTTTCATTGATTTGACTTCAGTTTTTAAATCCAGCGGAGTGAACTAAAAATGCCACGTATTCTCGGTGTTGATATTCCGAACGAAAAGCCTGTTTATGTTTCCCTGACCTACCTGTATGGAATCGGAAAAGTGACAGCGCTTGATATCTGCCACAAGCTAAGTATCAATCCTCAGTTGAAAGCCAAAGATCTGACCGACGACGAGTTGAGCCGGATCGTGAACCTGCTGGATACCGAGTATTCCGTTGAAGGGCAGTTGCGTCGTGCCACGACTCAGGATATTGCCCGTCTGCGGGACATTCAGTCATATCGTGGTATTCGTCATCGTCGTGGACTGCCGGTTCGCGGACAGAATACACAGACCAACGCCCGTACCCGCAAAGGTGGTAAGAAGACCGTTGCCGGTAAGAAGGGTGTTAAGGATGCCCGCCACTAGGCCTGTGAATCCCCTGGGTTCGGTTGCCTGTGTCGTGTAAAGATAAAGATCAGAGCGAGGTCGTTTTCAGTTGTGACGACCTGAGATTAAAACATCACAAATCATGAGTTTCAGTTTCTGAAGCCTGGCTGACAGAAACATCAGGAGTAGCAGAGTGGCTAAAGTCAAACGAAAAAAAGTGAAACGTCACATCACAAAAGCGATTGCTTACATCAAAGCAACGTTTAACAACACCACTGTTACGATTACCGATTTAAACGGTGACGTGCTCTGCTGGGCCACTGCAGGAACCTCCGGGTTCAAAGGCAGCCGCAAGAGCACTCCGTTTGCTGCCCAGCGGGCTGCAGAAATCTGTGCTGAAAAAGCATCCAAGTTCGGTGTGAAAGAAATGGAAATTCGCGTCAAGGGACCAGGTTCCGGACGGGAAAGTGCCATCACCGGTTTACAGACAGCAGGCATCTCGATCCGTGCGATTGAAGATATCACCCCGCTGCCACACAATGGCTGTCGTCCCCCGAAAAAACGACGTGTCTGAGCCAGTCCTTCTGGTAACATCGCGAGCCGCTTCGGCAGCTGCAACACATTTGGATTTATAATAAACTGGAACATTGATGTAACATCATGTTCTATTGACTGTGTTCTTTGGAGATTATTTCAATGCGAATCCGTTGGCGAGGACTGGAATTACCAAGCCGTGTCATCCCTGATCGGGACTCAATGACATCAACTTATGGTATGTTTGTAGCCGAACCATTCGAACGTGGATTCGGTGCAACCATTGCCAACAGTCTGCGACGAATCCTGCTTTCCAGCCTGGAAGGCAGCTCGGTCACCCGCGTGAAAATTCAGGGTGTGCAGCACGAGTTCACAACGATCCCCGGTGTGGTCGAAGACATCACCGAGATCTGCCTGAACCTGAAATCTCTGATCGTCAAGAATTCCAGCTCCACTTCCAAGACTCTGCGAATTGAAAAGCATGAGCGGGGTGTTGTGACCGGTGCTGACGTGATCACCGACGATCAGGTTGAAGTCATCAACAAAGACCTGGTGATTGCCACCATGACCGACGATGTTCCTCTCAACATGGAACTGACCATTGAGAACGGCCGCGGATATACTCCCGCTTCAGAACATGCCCAGCATGAAACCGAAGTCGGTGTGATTCCTCTGGACGCCACTTTCTCACCTGTTGTGCGTGTGCGTTATAAAATTGAAGATACCCGTGTTGGTCAGCGTACCAACTACGATAAACTGATCCTGGAAATCTGGACCAACGGAACTGTCAAGCCAGACATGGCTCTGGTGGAAGCTTCCAAGATTCTCCGTAAGCACCTCAATCCCTTCATTACCTACCGCGAGCCCGGCCCGGAAATGCCGCCCGAAGGTGGTCTCAAGGGAATGCTGGATACGACCGGTTACGCTCCGATCGACCTGGAACTGGAAGAAAAACTCAACCAGAGCCTGGCCGAACTGAACCTGTCTGTCCGTGCGACCAACTGTCTGGAATCGGAAGGCATCAACACCGTCCGCGACCTGGTTGGAAAATCAGAAGATCATTTATTACATGTTCGTAACTTTGGGGAAACCACCCTGGTTGAAGTTCGTGAAAGACTGAACCAGATTGGCCTGCGTCTGGGAATGAAGATCCCCAGCTCTTCCTCACAATCGCGTTAATCACAATTGATTTTCGCGTTGCCAGAATAGAATCAACGAGTCTTTTACTCTCAGCAATCAGAATAATTCAGAGTTAAGTCATGCGACACCGAATGAGAGGCCGAAAATTAGGCCGCAATGCATCACACCGTAAGGCTATGTTCCGCAATATGGCGGTGAGCCTCATTAAGACCGTCCGGATTGATGAGGAAGCAGAAAACGCACCTAAGGTTCCTGGCCGTATCACTACGACCGTTCAGAAAGCCAAAGAACTGCGTCCTTTCATTGAAAAGCTGATCACACTCGGCAAAAAGGCTCAGCCACACCTGGAAAACGCAGCTCAGTTTGCAACTGATGCTGAAAAGAACTCCAGCGAGTGGAAGACCTGGCGTGAGTCAGATCAGTGGAATCAGTGGAACCAGGCCATGGCTCCCGCTTTGACTTACCGTCGTCGGGCCTTTGCTGACCTGCGTGACAATGAAGCCGTTGATATCCTGTTCAACGAACTGTCAGAACGCTTCGAAGAACGGACCGGCGGTTACACCCGCATCGTTCGTCTGGCAACCGTTCGTCTGGGTGATGCCGGCGAGCAGGCCATCATCGAATTCGTAGGCGAACGTGATCGTGTGAAACCTGTCAAACGCAGTACTTCACTCGAATCCAGCGAAGCAGCCACTGAAGAAACAGAATCTCCTGCCGACGAAACAGCCAGCGAAGAACCAGCTGCTGAAACCGAAGCAGAAGAAACAGCCGCCGCTGATGAAGCTCCTGAAGCCAGTGCTGAAGCAGCCGACAGCGAAGCCGCTGAAGAAGAAGACAAAGAAAAAGAAGCGTAAACTTTCGCCTGCCGAATTCGGCTATGCGGAATTTCCGGTTCTCGCTAATATTTACAAGCTAAGAGTATTTCAAATGATCGAAAATACTCTTAGCTTTTTTTACGTACCGGACTCAGTCAGCCTGTCTGGTCAATGCAGCGTTTGAAAAGTAGAGAACCGATCCGGATGACGGCCAGTTTGACTGTCGCGTCTGTAATGGTATCGGGACTGCAGAGATAGATTGAGTGTGGCGATGGTCAAATGCGTGTGTTCCAGCATTGTTGTGAAGTTGTCGCGGAAAGGATTCTGACGCAGCATGTCAACAAAGAAGCCCTTCAATTTCAGTCACGCCATGTATCATCTGTGCCGCGACATTTCGCGTCGGTTGCCCGAGTTTCATCACGTCAACATGGACCGCGTTGCCGTTGCCTTTGCCCAGGCCCGACGCAACGTGCCTTACGGCATGCAGGCGAAATTGACGCCGCTCCGGTTCGAGAATGGCGATCTGCAGACGACCCGCTATGGTCGCAAATGGACGGTGCAGCGCATCTACCAGGACCAGCAGGAGATGTTGTATATCCTGACCTTCTACCTGCCTCGCTTTCTGAATCATTCCCTGGAAGAAAAACTGATCACCGTGGTACACGAACTGTATCACATCAGTCCCGCCTTCGACGGCGACATCCGTCGCCTGGAAGGTCATTACCACGTGCATTCTCACAGCCAGAAAGAGTACGATGCCCACATGGCGGTGCTGGTGAAAAAGTATCTGAAGCTGAACCCGCCTCCCGAGTTATACGCATTTCTGAAATGCCGTTTCACAACTCTGCAGAAAAAACATGGCGGCGTGGTGGGATTGCAGATCCCGATTCCCAAGCTGATTCCCGTGGGTGACTCTCGGATTGCATGAGTGACATTCTTCGATCAAATTGGAGTCAATTCTTGGCTTGTCTGCTAGCTCACAGGCCGAAATACTTGGTCGGGAATGCGAATGTCTTTAATCAGGGAAGAGCATTTGTTCCCCAGGCAGTATTCTGTCAGAAACTCTTGGAAATTCTCTGCAGATCTTTGAACTTCACAGCTTCTGAATAATGTAAAAACCGCATATTCATTCTTAATGGAATTTGTGATTTCTAAAGGATCAAAGAAATGATTGGAACCTATAATATCCAGACTAAAGAATATGCTGCGTTTGATTTGGGCAGCATCAACTCCTAATTCTGCGAACTGATACGCAAGATCAATTTGTGATTTCGAGAGATATTCGACCGAATATGTGAGAGAACCGCCAGAGTATCCAGGGACAGCGATGTTAAACAAGTTGCCGATTTGTCCTGCACCAAATACACGGCAGTAAGATCGGAAACTGAATGGCAGTTTTAAACCAGAGGTGCTTTCAAACTTGCTAAGGGATAATTGGTCTACAGGTTTTATGTCATTTCTATCGGAATCGATTTGAAGTCTTTCGAGCAGATGCTTCCAGTGCGCCTGAGTCATTGTGATTCTCCCACTTCGGATTGGAATGATACGTCGTGTCAGTAGAGAAATCCGCTGGCCATGTTGGTCCAGTCGATCTGTTGCAGCTGCTGTTCTGATATCTGATCGAAGATCGGATGATTTGTATTTTGAAAGTGGATCACAGCCAGATGCGTGCCATGGTAGTCTCCACCTCCGGTATAATCCGATTCGAACCAGGTGATGAAAGTGAAGTAAGGCAACAGCCAGCCTCGTTGCTCCATGGCTGTTTCGGGGGGAAGTAGATCATAAACGGGGGCATTTTCTACAATCTGTTTCGCCTGTCTGTTGAGGATCGTCAGTTTACGGCTCACTCTTTCCCGGCTCTGTTTTCCGATTGCCACACCGCCTTCGTAGGTAAAGGACTGCAGGTTGCTGTAGGCTCTGATTTTGATTTTTGATTCTAATTCGGTTTCAAAGATCTGCATGGGAATACCATCGGTTCGGGTGTTCTTCAAATTGGATTTGTTGAGCCGTTGTCATGGAGTACAGGTTCCAGGGAACTACATCTGGCCTGAGGCAATTTCATTCAAGATCGTGGGCCACCAGTGGACCTGGTTAGCAAACGCATCCGGATCAATGTCGCTGAGCGAGGCCTTCAGTTGCGGCACCGGGTTGGAGGCCTTCTTTGATTGTCGGGCGTTTTCGAAGCAGTCGAGTGATTTCGTGATACAGAACATCAGCTGTGAAACGGATGTGTTGACGAACCATTTCAAAAAACCTGAGGCAGGAGTACCGTCCAGCAGATAGATGTTACCCGTGCCCGCTTCAATACAGAGCAGCTGTTCGAAGCAATGGCCGATCAGAACCCAAGAGCGCATTTCTTCGGGAACCTTATCGCCCAGCGGGAAATGGTCAGGCAGTGTACATAGACGGTTATTTCGCAGATGGTCGAAGTCGAAGCCCAGCAATTGTTTCAGTCGGGTAGTAAAAGGGGCAACGCCAACCTCCAGTAAATACTGGCAGGTCGCTTCGGGTAGTTCCAAATCCACCAGATCCCCTGCGGTGGCGCGTACCAACTGGTTTTTATCCCAGTAATTGAAGACTTCATCTTGGTGGGTGTTCATGTTCCCTACTTAACTGGTGTGAGGTTAGTTGAAAGATTTATCTTGCTGAAAAAACTGTGTACTTTTATAGAATGTTATCAGGAAGATCATAACGGCTTTTTTGGGTTGTGTCCTTAGCTGGGTTTTCCAATAAGTATTTAAGTATTAAGGGAACAAGGATGTCGAAATTCCTCTCATACACACGGTTCCTTCCAGATCGGTGTTTCCTGATCGGGGAAGAAGAAGGCGGGGATGCCGTCGCAGGTGGCGAAGGCGGCCTGGGGGCCAGATTGACTCGCAAGTGCTTTAGCCATCCGGACGATGAGTGTAATGTCGCCGTGCAGGCTCAAAAACTGGTTTTGATCTTTGTCTGTGAGACACTCAATACTGATAGACTCTTTCGGGCTGGTATGAGTACCACCGAAGGCCTGGTCCAGGAGCGGATCGTCAGATTCGTATTTCCAGTCGAAGGTTTCGACCGAATCAATCTGGGCTCTGAATTTGTCTTCTGAACCACTCAAGTCGCTGTTAAAGCTGTCCAGGGACTGCAGGACTTTTTTGAGATCGGCGCGGCTTACGGTGCGACCGGCGGGCGTCTCCTGCGAAATCGGCACACCACACTCGCGACCCCATTCCAGGAGCTGTGGTGTGACAGGCGTGAGAATGTAACTGACACTCATGTGGTCTCCCCCCGGGCTGCCAGGCCTGGTGTCTCATTTCAGGGCAATCAATCTGAATATTGTAGCGGCACTGGAAGAGCGGGTTCAAGTTAAGTGATCCTGGCACACGCGGACTCTGGTGTGTCCGCGGTTTGCCTGTTGGTGAACTTATTGTGGTCTGATGTGTCCGTGTACCAAAATGCTGCGCCAACGATGCGGTTCTGTCTGTTTTCCAGTTGAGGGGAGGTAATGAGATGTCACGACTAACTTGTTTCCGCCGTCGCCTCCCGTTTCGCAAACAGGCTGGTTGTATTCACAAGCTGCGCCGACAGGCTGTTGATTTTAAAATCACTCGGAATGCGCCCCGGGTTGAAGATTTCCTCGGGATTGATGAAGCGGGGTGGCCTGAAGCCTGGGAATACGACTATTACGATTCTGCCTCCGCTGCGGATCGGTTTTACTATCAATTTCAGCAGGCTTTGGAATCGCAGTGGAAGCGGCCTGTTGAGTTGCTGATTCCTCGTTCGTCTGCTGCGCAGGCAGATACGATGCCTGAAGAGAGAGAGGTGCAACTGGCGAGAACCGATCTGCTTCGGCTGGTGGAGCAACTGGAAACGCAGGCGGAGGAGGTGGCACGTGCCGTCAGTCAGTGTGGGATCAGGCAGGTCGCGTCCCTGATTCCCAAGACAGAACTTCCCGCTGCGATCCGGCGACTGGCTGCGCAACCGGTGGCGGACCCGACTTCAGAATCATTGAACTGGCTTTCGCTGGTGGTCTTCTTCAAGCCGTTCTGGATCCGGTCGGCTGAGTCCTGGACCGGACAGAGCAAGGCATCCCTGATCCAGCATCTGTTTGTGAACTACCCGGTACCGGAGTTTCTGATCGATGCCTGGGATCATTTTCAGGAAGCCGCCGAGCAGCGGTTCAAGTGGCAGCACTGGCTGATCATCCTGGGGCAGGGAGGGAGCTTGAGGCAGGTACCGGGGAAGACGTGGCGGAAAATGCAGCAGTATCTGTTTGATGTCCCCTGGCGTGAGTTGCCTGAGGTGCCTCGTACTCCCGCTCTGGCCTGTCTCTACGCAGAAGTAAGCCGAATTGGCGGTGATGTGCAGATCTGGAAGTGGCTGGCGCTGCATCCGGCGTTTGCCATTGATCCGACCGAAGCTGGTGGCGAGAACCTGATGGCGTTCTGGTATGAAACGGTCAACTGGCTGATTCGTCATCGTGATCAGCTTTCGGCTGAACTGAGTGAGCGTATCCTGGACTGGTCGATACATGAATTTCTCACTCAGGAAACGCTGCAGAGGAAGTTTACCTGGAAGGGACGCACCTTCGAGGCGATCTGCCAGTCTGCGCAGGAGTTTCACAGGCTGATCATCTTTGAGGGGTATTATGCTCATTTTGCTGCAGTGAGATGGGGGGAGCATGGCTGGGACTGGAGTTGGTCGGAGAAGTGGAACCAATGGAAAGTGCGCGAACTGACTAACGGCGTGGAGTTGCAGTATGAGGGAAAAATGATGCGGCATTGTGTGGCGGGATATGCAGGTCGTTGCGCGAAAGGAGCCTCTGCGATCTTTCGTCTGACTCGGAATGATCAGCCCTGTCTGACGCTGGAAGTCGATCCGCGAACGGGCGCGCTGGTGCAGGCGCGGGGGAAACAGAATCGGCGCGCGACGAAAGAAGAACAGCAGATCGTGGATCTGTGGTTGATAAGTAAGGTGAAACGGCTGGTATCAGTTTGTTGAATGTGTAAGGGGAGACTGATGCCCGTATTGTTCTCTCCCTGCTAAGGCAGCATGCAGCGGCCGCCGGAGAGGACCATCGTCTGGCCTGTGGTGAAGTTGCTTTCTTCGGAGAGCAGGAACGTGACGATCGCAGCGACTTCTTCGGTGGTGCCCATGCGGGGAATGGGGGTGGCTTCGATGATTTTCTCCAGATCCTCCTGGCTGACGGTGTCGAGGATTTCCGTTTCGATCAGACCGGGGGCGATCGCGTTCACGCGGATGTTGTCCCGGGCCCAGGCGGTGGCAATGCTCTGGGTGAAGGAGATCACGCCCGCTTTGCTAACCGCATATGCGATGGATTTGGGGCGGGGCTGCAGGCCGGAGAGGGAGCTCAGATTGACGATCCTGCCGAACTGACGTTTCAACATGCCCGGTTTGACCCGCCAGGTGACCAGGAAGGTTCCCGTCAGATTCACATCCAGCATCTGCTGCCAGGAAGCCAGGTCGAGTTCTTCATGGGTCTGATAGATGAACGTGCCCGAGTTATTCACCAGAAGTTCAATGTCCCCCAGCTGCGATTCGACCTCGCTGACCATGCGGTCGACTTCGGCTTCGACGGAGACATCACTTTGAACGACCATGCCGCTGCCACCCAGGGCTTCGATCTGTCTGAGCGTTTCTTCGGCGTCGGCTTTCCCGCTGCGATAACTGACGGCAACGCGGGCGCCTTCCTGCGCCAGTCTCAGACAACAGGCCCGGCCGATGCCGCGCGAGCCGCCTGTGACTAAGGCGACCCGGTTTTGAAAACGCTGAGGATTAAAAGTAGAGGGAGTCGTCATGGTGTGAAAATCCAATTTGCTGAAGTAAAAAAATGATCGTGGTCTCTTAGCGCAGTTTGTAGTATTTTTTCGGTGCGACGAGCATCAGTACCTGGGGGCCGACGATGAGGAACATGATCAGCGCGCAGGCAACCGCAGAGCCGGCAACGACAGGCAGCGTGCTCTTTTTCAGGAACAGCGGGCCGAGGAACGAGCCGGCTATCAGTCCGATCAACGGGGAGATCCAGAGCCACCAGTACGTATAAATCGCGGGGGCTTTAGCGCGGAGCCGCTTGCGGTAGGCGTCCAGTGGTTCCTTCGTGTCTTCCCAGTAGAAGGTTTTTAAGGCACGCGGTCCGCCACAGGAGGCACAGACGGTTCCCAGGCAGAGTTTAAAGGGATTGCATAAGCCTTCGAAGTCTTCGCCGTTGACCTGCGTTCCCTGTTTGCATTTTTTGTGGATGTAGACACGCCCGACTTTCAAGCTGTAAGAAGATTTTGCCATGCTGTTCTCGCTTTGATCAATGTATCGTCATTGACTGTTTACGGGATCCGGCGCGTCGCTGCCTTGGCCCTTGTTCAAGCGTGCCTGCTGGAGATCTATTGTAAACAGTCTGTTGTTACAGTGACCAGTGTGCTGGCAGGGCAGCGTGGCGGTTTCTGATTGGAAAGCGGGTTTAAGTCACCGCGCATGCAAAAACCGACGATTCTTTCACCCGGTTAGAATCATCGGCTTTGCTGGTGGGTAGACTTATATTTTCAGCTTGCTGCTGTCGGAGCCTCGTGTCTGAAGATTATTCAGACTGAGGACCGGCACAGCGGATGAGGTGGTCATGGTCGATGTAGACCACTTCTTTGGTCTGGTCATTGTGTGAGAATGGTACAGGCCAGTCTGAGCGGATTGTTTTGTCGTAGTACACGGTGCACTTGTAGTGACAGTGGTGCTGACGAGCTGGTCCGACCATCGGATAGAAACGGCATTCGCCAATCCGGTCCACAATCGGTTCAACAACCATGCGGACGTTGTTGCGAGTGGTTTCTGCCAGGAACCAGACTCCGCCGCCAGTTTTGTCCGGCAGGGCACGAATGACTTCATCCGGGCTGGGAGGATCAAGACAGAACAGGGGAGCGTGTTCGCCTTCTACGGGATCGAGAATCATCGCTTTGTCGTAGCGTTCTTCTTCCCAGTAGGTGTCTTCGATTAACTGTGACCAGTAAGCCGTCACAGGAATCAGAGGAGTGGTACGCCAGAAAACCGATCCGGCATAAGTCACTTCAATGAAGCCTTTGACCAGCGTACAGCCACTGGTGTTGAGTGTTAACAAGCAGGCACAGCCCAAAAGCAAAGCACGGCTGAATTGCTTCCCGATTTTGAACATCCTTCTTCCTCCGGGTGATTTTAACGTCGTCATGATATGAGGGGAGACTTCGTTTTCAGTGTTAGTGAGCGAATTGCTCTGGTAAGGAAATGTCACGGTCTGACGGTCGGCATCCTGCCTGTAATTGTCGGAACATGATTCCATATTCTTCTTATCGGACGCTTTGTCAGATAACCTTGTGAGAATTTGACGATTTTGACGATTTAACGGATAAAATCTGCTTTACGCCTTTTGCGGGCCGTCTGACCGCTGCTGCACTATAAAAAATGCCTTCCAGGAAGCGTTTTTCCTGAAAGGCATCGTTTTGCAGTCTTTTTGAATCCTGGTGGATTACCAGTTCTTAGGATTCATGAACCACCACCAGCGGTCTGTCCGAGGACGGAAGTTCAATTTCCATGATCCATCATCCCATTCCAGTTGAGCCTGTCGCCATCCCAGTGGTACCTGTGGGTAGGGATAGAAAGGTCCGATGTAAGGGAAGGCACTGGCAGAATACTCACTGGGGTATGCTACCTGAGCATAGTTAGGATAGTTAGCATAGGTTGGCCAGGCTGATTCTGGCAGGTGTGGGCTGTTGTAAACCTGGCTTGTTGGTCCAGGTCCCATTGCCGGGTGAGCCCCCATACCTGGATATCCTGGAGGTGGTCCCATCGCGGGAGGTCCAGCAGGACCAGGGCTTGGAGCCTGGTAGTTCATGTAGTTGGTCGGCTGAATCAGGGAAGCCTGCTGAGGAGCAGCCTGCATGACCTGCAGGTTGTTTTCTACAGCCCGGACACCCGGAACCTGTCGAGCAATCTGGGTTGCCATCTGTTTTTCCTGAGGAGAACCGATGGCTCCCTGCAGGATGGCAGTTCCGTTTTTGAAGCGAATTTCGACTTCATGAGCTGAAGCCAGGGCAGGCCCTAAAGCTTTAGCCAGCTTTTCTGCCATCTGCTGGTTGTTTGCAGCAGGTGCTGCACTGCGAGGTGCAGGAGCCTGGTAGGCAACCGTTTCGATGTTAGAACGTCGATTTTCAACAGATTGTTCAAATTGAGCCTGTTTCAGAGAGCCTTTCAGGAAAGGATCGGCCGCAGACGTCTGAGTAATCTCATTGGTTCTACGGAAAGGGTTCAAACTTGATTTCTGTGATTCTGGTCCCCTTGCAGGAGCAGAATTCGCAGCGACTTCAGTGACTTCGAGACGATTATCGACTCGTGTGACACCCTCGATTTGTGAGATCAATCTGGTGGCCTGAGCTTTTTGAGCTGCCGTTGGGATTTTACCCGACAGTACGGCGACACCCTTATTATACTCGATTTCCATGTTGTAACCGGTTAACCGGGCTGATCTCAGAGCGTCGGCGATTTCATTCGCCACTTTCTGATTGCTTGTTACTCTGCCCGATACAGCGGTCGAACTAGACTGTTCAGATTTCTTTGAAAAGAAATCCAAGGGTCCGGCCATTGTGATACCGGGAGTCACCGCCATGATCCCCAGCGTCAAGACCCACTTACGATACCGTTTCATGAACAACTCCGTTCCCAATTGAGTTTATTATGTTTTCGTCCATTACATCCGAGCGATATCTCTCGTCAGGTTTACACGGTGAGTCTTTCCTGCTGCGCAAACGAAACAATGAGATTGCTATCATGATTGATCGGTCATCTGGGTCCGGTTAAACAAGTTATTCTGATTATTTCGATGAAATTGGTTAAATGTTTCCGGCGAAAATTAAGGCGTATTACGGTAAGTGTCCTATTTGTAATGACTTATGTGAAATGTTTGATTCGGAAGTGTTTTGGGGAATCCAACACACAAGCGCAGCGTTTCAGGCAGGAGTAGTGGTCAAAGGTATTGTTCGATGTGAGCTGACTGGAAAATGTGCGCGTGTTCCCAGGGCATGCTGATCGTTGGGTGCAGGAAATCAGGCAGTTTTCCCAAAGGGAGATGTAAAAAAAAACATTCTTCGGCGATTGAGAACTTCTCTATGCGTAGTCATTCCAGAAATGAAATGTTATGCTAGCACGCATCCAGCAGGCAATTTTGCGCTGACAGTGCCGGAATTCCCCCAGCTAAGATGTGCTGGGAACGGTATTTCCTGACTGGATTCAGGCTTAATGCCCGAGGGTGTTCCTATATCAACTAACTAATAGAGTTCTATTTAACCAAAGAATACACAATGGCTCGAAAGTCTCCCAGTCGTCTGGAAATGCGTCGTCAGGCGGAAGCCGCTGAAGCGGAATCAAAATCATCGCCCAAGAAAAAAGCCACTAAAAAGAAGAAGGCGACCCGTAAAAAGAAGGCCGCCAAGGCTGAGGTACGTCGCCGCCTGTTCTGGGGTGTGTTTACCGGCAGTCTGAAAGAAGAATCACGATTTGCTTACGACCAGCGAGATGCTGCTGTCGAACGCATCGAGCAGTTACGGCTTAAAAACGCAAAGAAACTGTATTTCATTCAGCCGATTAAAGAATCTCTGGATGGAGAAGCTGTCGTTACCAGAGTTCCCGCCGATGATGATGTCGATGACGTAGAAACAGATGAACTCGCCAAAGTCGATGACGACGACGATATCGACGTGGATGCCGTAGACGATGATGTCGATGATGTAGACGACCTGGATGATGGCGATGACGGTGATGATCTCGGGGAGGACGAGGAAGATCTGGATGAGGATCTCGACTAATTTCCTGTTTTCAGATGCCCTGAAATCGTTTTACAATCACCCCACTATTCAAGTATGAATTGTGGGGTTTTTTCTTGCGATTCTGAACAACCTGGAACTGAGTGCTTCTGCTGTTCATTGATAAGGTCTGTCAAATGCAGGTTTTCCTACCACAACGACTGTCAGCTCTGTTTGTCGCTTCTCTCGGCTGGTTGTCTCTGCTTTGCCTGTTAACGACGGGTTTATCAGCCTGTTCGCAGAGCCCTGCTGTCGAGTCTGGCAAAAAGACTGCCGGGACAGATATCGAGGTGAAGGAGGGAGAAGACTGGCAGGTAATTTATATCGAGGATCAGAAAGTCGGCTATGCCCGGAATCAAACGCGGCTTGAAGAGCGGTCCGGTAAGAAAGTCGTACATAAGCAAAACGATTTTTATCTGAAATTCAAGCGTTTTGGCCAGACATTGAACATGTCTGTGCATCTGCAGACAGAAGAGAGCGCCCAGGGCGAACTGCTGTCGTACCAGTATGAGATGCAGAACCCTCCTGCCGGCTCCACCGTTTCGAAGGGTGTTGTCCAGGACGGGCAACTGACTGTTGAAACAAATATTGCCAATCAGACGGCACAGACAAAGCTGAAGTGGAAGCCCGATGATCATCCTCCGACCTATATTGATCGCGTATTTCGAGAATCTCCCATGCAGCCGGGTGAGAAGAAGTCCTTTTCGATGCTGCTGGCGGAGTTCAGTAAAATCACAGAAGTGAACCTGAAAGCGGTCGATTTTGAATCGGTGGTAATACCCGGTGGAACGGGAGTGAAGTGCCTGCACGTCGAAATGCAGCAGTCATTGATACCTGGTTTGACCACAGACCTTTATATAAATGAAGCGGGCGACTTGGTCAAATCGTCGACCGATTTTCTGGGTGCCAAGATGTATGTTTACCAGGCGAGCAAGACAGAAGCACTGAAAGAACTGTCTGGTAAGGAACTGGACCTGGCCATGCAGGCGCTGATTCCGGTCTCTCCCATTCCGCGGGCCCATGACACGGAGCAGGTCGTATATGAAATCGCGATGGAGAACGACGATCCCGCGAAGTACGTGGTTGCAGGTGATACGCAACAGGTCAAAAAACGGGACGCAAACCAGATTGAACTGACGGTAACAAAAGCACCGGTTCCTGAAGTCTTTCCAGCAGCCAAAATTGATGCGGAATTTGTGAAACCTACCCAGTTTCTCCAGTCAGCTGATGCCGGTGTGATGAAGCATGCGAACGCTGCGGTCGGATCGGAAACGAACCCCTGGAAACAGGCCCTGCTGATGGAAAAGTATGTGCACCAAAATTTGAAGAAGAAGAATTTCTCGACTGCTTTAGCCTCTGCGGCTGAAGTGGCCCGGAACATGGAAGGAGACTGTACCGAGCATGCGATGCTGCTGGCAGCGATGTTACGGGCTCAGAAGCTGCCTTCCCGGGTTGCCGTTGGTCTGGTCTATATTCCGACTCAGAAAAGTTTTTGCGGCCATATGTGGACCGAGGTGTTTCTGGATCAGCACTGGATTCCCCTGGATGCGACTTTGGGGAAGGGAGGGATTGGTGCCGGGCATATCAAACTGAAGGATTCGAGCCTGGCAGAAAGTGAGCCCGCCCCTCTGGCACTCTTCCTGCCCGTGATCCAGTCGGTCGGCAAACTCAAGATTTCGGTGCTCGACTGTCGCCCTCGCGCTCAGTAGGCGGCCTTTTTTCGGTGAAACGGTGTCTGTGGCGTTGTAACTCTTACATTTCTGAGACCCCTTTTCCGGTTTTCCGATTGCAAGAATTGCAAACGCGATCTGGCGGGAAAATTACTTCAAAAAATGTCTGATTCTAAATGCCTGTTTTTACAGTGTTTAAGCGATGAAACCAAAAAACTGGTATCGCTTCCAAAGTGAATGGCACGATTGCTGCTTTATTCTTGCTTCGGGTAAAGAGAGAGACCCAAAGAATTTTGAAGAGTTGAGAGACTTCAAGATTCAAGAGAGAAGAGAGAGACAATCCCACCGACCCGTGGAGGCGGGTCTGCCCACCCTGGGCCATTCCAAAACATCATCCCCATCTTAGAGCCGAGAGAATTCCCGTATTCTCTCGGCCCTTTCTATTTATAGACCCTGAGAAAACAGAACTGGTTTGTATTCGCCCCTTTCAGCAGCTGATGCTGAGGTGATTCAAAACCGGATTGAAGCGAGGCAATGCGGCTGTGGATCAGTTTCCATCGGGCATTGCGGGGAGTTCCCATTCTTCGTCATCTTCGTTTTCGCGCAGCGCATTATAGGCGGCACGCTGTTCGGCTTCCTTCTTTGTGGAGCCCCAGGCGGGTTCATATTTGTGTTCGCCTATAATCGCGGTGACTTTGAAGAACTTGGAATGATCCGGGCCTTTTTCGTCCAGCACTTCATAGATGGGAGTCTGGGAAAATTTCTTTTGCGAATATTGCTGTAACAAACTTTTATAGTTGTAGCCATGAACCGAGCGGGAGGCTTTGGAATTTTCGCGTTCGATGAGAGGGTCCAGAAACAGATGCACGGGTTCAATGCCGCCATCCAGATAGATCCCGGCGATGAGGGCTTCGAACATGCCTGCCAGCAGGGATTCCGGCAGGGTCTCTGTCATGGCAAGTCCTTTGCCGACAAAGATGAAGCGGTCGAGGCCTTTTTCCCGCGCCAATCGGGTACAGGTATTGCGGCTGACGACTGCAGATTTGATGCGTGTCAGTTCGCCTTCGGGGGCATTGGGAAATTGAGCAAACAGTTTTTCACAGACGAGCGAACCGAGGATCGCATCCCCCAGAAATTCCAGGCGTTCGTTCGAATCCATGCGGGTTTTGGCTGCAGATGTATGTGTCAGGCAGGATTTCAACAGCTCACAGTCAACAAACCGGTATCCCAGATTTTGTTGACATTCCTCAAGCAGTTGATCGATCTCCGCGGGGCTGAGATCGTATTGCATGCACGCCTCCCCTGATCTTTTTTTCTTCGAAAAATCAAAAAGGTCAATCGAAGAATTCTGAAAAGGGCCCGCGGAGAATTTTTTGAATGACCTTCGCTAAGTATAGACAAATATTAACATTAGCATCGATTTGAAAACATCAAAAAAAGTCTGATTAATAGAAATGGTCGAAAAATATTCAGGTTTTCAGGGAAAAGCTGCTCAGAATGAGGCTTGGATCGGGAGGGGATGAGAGGCAAAAATCTTCTTTTTTTTTAAGCATTCCCAACATATCTGCGGGAGACTCTCGTAGTAAGAGCAGACCAGCCGCTTGATGAAATGAGCAAAAGTTCAACGATGTGCACGCATCAGAATTCTGTTTTTCCTGATTAGGAAAGGTAGGGTTTCCGCCAGTCTTTTCCAGTAGAGTCATTTTAACAGAGGCAAATTGGAATGGGAGTCACGTTTCCTAATTAGTATTAGTTCTATAAAAGAGATGGCCCGAGTCATAACTGCAAGCCATACACTGTAGGAGGGTAAAATTAATGAAAGCGTTAACAGGAAATCGAAACTGGATGTTCGCTATTATCGCTAGCGCATGTCTGGTTGGCGCCGCGGTCGGAGTTGCTCAGAAAGATAAGAGCGCCGATCTGCCAACTGCTGCTAATGTCCATGAATTATCGAATGTATTTCGCGAAGTCAGCCGCCGGGCGATGCCGGCGATTGTGTCTATTGAAACGATCAGTAAAACATCTGAAGTCTCCGGGCAGCAGGTCATGCCCTTTGGTGACAATTCACCATTTCAGGAGCTCTTCGAAAATGATCCCCGTTTCAAAGACATGTTCAAGCAGTTCCAGAACCAGAAACAGGCTCAGCCACGACGGGCACCCCGTCGGATGGGAACCGGTTCCGGATTCATTATCAATAAAAACGGTCTGATCATGACCAACTCGCATGTTGTGAATGGTGCCGACGTTGTAAAAGTCACTCTGAATGATGGTCGTGAATTCACAGCCAGTGATATTCGTACCGACCCCCGTTCTGACGTCGCTGTGATTCGCATCGATGCACCAGACCTGCAGGCAGTTCCTCTGGGCGACAGTTCCAAAATGGAAATCGGCGACTGGGTTCTGGCGATCGGTAATCCGTTCGGCATTGGTATGAGTGTGACCAACGGTATCATCAGTGCGAAAAGCCGTGGTCCAGGGATCAATGACCGTGAAGACTACCTGCAGACTGACGCAGCGATCAATCCTGGTAACAGTGGTGGTCCCCTGTTGAACCTGCGTGGTGAAGTGATCGGTATTAACACCGCGATCTCCAGTCGCAGTGGTGGATACGATGGTGTTGGATTTGCGATTCCTGTCAACATGGCTCGCTGGGTCTCCGGCCAGCTGATTGATAATGGTAAAGTAGAACGAGCTTTCCTGGGTGTAGGCATTCAGCCGATCAGCAACGACCTGTCGAAATCATTCGACATCAAAGTAGGTCAGGGTGCCATCATCACACAGGTGATGGAAGATTCTCCTGCCGCTGCTGCTGATCTGAAGACGGGTGATATCATCCTCAAACTGGCAGGTAAAGATGTTTCCGGACCTCGTAACCTGCAGGGTATTGTCGAACAGCTGGTAGTGGGTAAGACCTATGTCATGGAAATCTTGAGAGACGGTAAACACGTCAACAAAGATCTGGTCATGAAAGCCATGCCCAACAGTTTCTCTGTCGCCAGGGATGAAAGTCCTGTGGAAGGTTCCAGCAAAGAGAAACAGAAAACCAGTGTGAATGAACTGAAACTCGAAGTTCAGCCTTTAACCGACGAACTGGCCAATCAGTTAGGATATTCCGACGGTATCACAGGAGTGGTGATCACTTCTGTCGAACCGGGAAGTGCTGCTGAAGAAGCTGGTCTGACGAAAGGGATGATCATCGAGAAGATCGGGACAACTGAAGTGTCTACCATGGATCAATTCAACCAGGGATTGAAAGAAGCGAAAGGCAAAGACAGTGTACTGCTGCTGGTGAGAAATCACAGTGGTGCCCGCTTTGTCGTGGTCCAGAAGTAGATTTCAGGATTGTGTACTCTCCTGAAAGGGGTGTCTGGTACAAGTCTTATCACTAAGGCTTGTGCCGGCCCCACAGCGGAAAGATTGTCCTCATAAGAAATTCCTCACCGCATCGTATGCGGTTCCGCGTGACGTCTCGGTGGTATTGCTGAAATACTGCCGAGACGTTTTTTTATGCGCTGCGAAGTCGCCGGCAGTTCCATCAGGTTGTCGGCTGTGCTTCTTTACTTCCGGAAACCATCTCAGACTGAATCTGACTGCTGTTAAACACGACTTCAATCAGAGTCGTCACGCCCCGATGTGATTTGGGGTTGTAACCTTTGCGAATCTGCAGACGCCAGACCAGTTCCCCTTTTAAATCGTCAATGCCCTGCTCGTTCGTTGCGACATAGGTTTCGAAACTTTCACCAGGCTTCAGTTCCTGTGGCTTCTTTTCCTGGTTGATATTCTGCCCTTTCAGGTTCCATTCCCAGGAGGGGGGCATGTCATAGACCAGCACCCGATTACCGTCGGTCTGTTTCTGATCCAGGCTGCTCAGAAAATTGTTGGCACGCATCTTCGCTTCGTCGGTCTTACCGGAGACCCTGGTGAGCAGCAGTTTCTGATCGAGGGGTTCGAAGGTCTGATCGTCTGAGACATTTTCGAATTTCAGGTAGAGCTTGAGCACGTCTCCCGTTGGTTCGCGCGTCAGGCTGGTATCGCCTGTGTAATGTTCAAATTCGAGAGGACCCCGTGTGACCCGCAGTGGCGTCACCAGAACATTCCCAAAGCGTCGGCCCGGGCCACCCAGTTGCAGGACATGGCCGGCAGGCAGTGTCGCGTTTTCGGGGATCAGCTGCAGCGCGATCTCATCATTTTTGACGGGAGGTTTCAGATCGGGCAGACTTTCCAGCTGATGCGGGTCTCCCTTGTATTTCGCATACAACAGCATCGCGAGCATGGCGGTGACTGCGATGGCATAGGTCAGTGTCAGCGTGAATAACTGTTTGGAGACCACTTTACCTTTGCGGTAGGTGGGGGGCGCAACCGGAGTTGCCGGCTCTTGAGAAGCCGAGGCCGGTATTGACGTGTCCGTAGCTGTGGTGGTTTCCGTGTCGGTTGATTCGGCAGCCGCTTCTTCACTTGCGGCTTCAACGGGTTGTTCTGTCTCGTCGGCAGTGGACGATTCCAGGTCGTCGGTTTCGTTTTCTGCTGCTTCTTCAGCGGGCTCTGTTTCGGCAGCAGGTTCCGTTTCGTCAGATGCTTCCGCGGTCGCCTCGTCTGTTGCCGCCTCTTCCACTTCGGAATCTGTCGTCGTTGATTCTGCGACGATGTCTTCTGTCTCTGTGGATTCGGCTGTTTCTTCTGATACTTCGGTTTCAGCGGTCGCTTCTTCTTCCGTCTCTGCCGCTGTTACTTCTGCTTCCGTTTCTGCAACGTCCGGTTTTGCTGTGTCGGACTCTGTTTCTGATGCCGTTTCGGTTTCATCGCTACCGCCGGGAAGAAAAGAGAAATTGGTCACCGGTCGTTCGGATTGTTTCTTGCCGTTTTTATTGTCGACGGCTCCGGGCAGAAATGAGAACGGGGAGGCAGAATCGGTTTCGTCTTCTGAGACGCCTGAATCCTCCGACGCCGCAATTCCGACTTCGGGGAGTGTGGACTGCCTTTCCTGTGGTTCGCCTGCCTCGTCGGCCGATTCGGAATCGACTGCTTCCATGGTGTCCGCATTCTCTTCCAGATCTTCTTCTGAAACCAGAACCGGCTCATTCGATTCGGGGTCAACCTGCAGATACTTCTCGCATAAAGGGCAGGCAACGATTTCTGAGACGGCTTCGATCTGGATGGAGCCTCCGCAAGAGGGGCAATTCACTTCAATACTCATCCATTGCTCCGGTTGGTTTGTGATTAGTTTTGGCTGTAGTAGAGGCAGGACCGGCGCTGGAGCGTCCGCGGGCGGGATCCGGCGAGCAGACTGGGAAATCTGGTACACGGGAAGACGATTCAGCGGGAATCCTGTGCTAATTGTATCCAGTCTATTCTGGCCTGTGTCTGGTAGTGAAGCAAGTTCGACCGCCATTCAAAGGGGACAAAAGACAAAACCGGCACGCTTGTCCATTGTTGAATCTGGGAAGCGTTCGTCTGACGGGATTCATCGCTGAGTTCAGGATCCACATCATTCAGGATCAGTCCCGCGATGGAGAGGCCCCGCTGCTGTAAGGCTTCAATCGTCAGCAGACTGTGATTGATCGTCCCCAGTCCCGCGCGGGCGACAATCAGCAGAGGGAGCTGCAGTTGTGCTGCGAAGTCGACGATCAGCATGTTTTCGGAAAGGGGGCAGAGCACGCCTCCCACGCCTTCGACCAGCAGGAAGTCTGCCTGATCCTGCCACCACTGTGCCCCTGCCCGCAGGAGTCCCTCGTTGATCTGTTGACCTTCACTGGCAGCAGCGACAGGGGGCGCCAGGGGGGCGTGAAAGCGTTGCGGGCAGATTCGCTCCACCGGAACAGCCGATTGAATGGCATCGGACAGCTGTTCGACATCCGGCCAGTGACAGGCTCCGGTATTTTCGTCCCGCACGCTGCCGCTGCACGCAGGTTTGTAAACGCCGGTCTGCACACCTTCTGCCACCAGCTGGCGGGCAATGGCAGCGGTGATATAAGTCTTGCCGACATCCGTATCGGTGCCCACGACCATCAATCCGGGGATATTTAATGAAAAAACGTCCACATTCCATTCCTCAAGCCATGCAGGCAATTATCACTTTTACGGAACAACTGTTTGTCTCTGCTTGCGATCAGGGCGGTATCGCTTTTATGATTATACAGAGTGAAGCGTGTTCTGCAGCCGTGCTGAGGCCTGAAAAAGCTGGCATCTGCGACGTACGCTGTTATTGAACCTCATAACGGGCAAATCGACGAAGTTGCACTAGAATTCAGATCGAGTCATGAAACGTAAAAAAAGTTCTTCCGGCGGTGCAAGCCTGGATTCTCTGCTGGATACGATGACCAACGTGGTAGGGATCCTCGTGATCATGCTGACCGTCACTCAGCTGGGCGTGGGAGAAGCCGTCAATCGTATCACCAGCGCGATCGACGAAGAGGATATGAAACGCGCTGAAGAGAAGGTGACAGAGCTCGACGAATTGCTGAAGCTCGAGAAAGAGCAGCTGGAGACTGTGAAAGAATTGACTGCCGATAAAACGTCGGTCAATCCGGAAGAGCAGAAGAAACTGGCAGAAAAACTGAAGAAAGAGCTGGAGAAATTAAAAGAGATCCAGGTCAATATCGAGAAACTGAAGAAAGAGATCGACGAGCGCGACAAGCAGGTGAAATCACTCGAAGAGAGTATTGTCACCAAAGAGACAGAGCTGGCAGACATCAAAGCGAAGCTGGCGAAAACTCCGGACCCGGGGCCGACGCCGAATGCCAAAATCGTGAATCTGCCTAATCCGCGCGACGCTCCCAAAGAAGCCCGGGCCATCGATTATGTCTGCCGCCACGGTCGAATCATGCGGGTTGATATTCCCCTGCTGCAGAACCTGGCTTTGACGGCGATCGCTCAGAGTCGGCTCGTGACCGCGCCGGAGCAGGCCATCGATTGCGACAAACTGGTCAACGTGTTCGAAAACAAGAATGTCGGCAATCGTGACTGGCGCATCAAACTGAAACCGGTGGGCGGAGTGCCTTACCTTGTGCTCGAATTACGCGATGGGCGCGGCGATACTTCAGAACGTCTGCGGAGATCATCGGCGCTATTTCGTCAGGAACTGCAGAAGATCAATCCGCAGCTCTTTTATCTGAATTTTCGAGTCTGGTCAGACAGCTACGATACCTACCTGGTGGCACGGGAATATGCGGATCAGAAAGATGTGATGGCGGGCTGGACTGCTTTGGACAGCGGTTCTGAATTTCGAGTCCCTCTGGGGGGGAATCTGAAGCTGACCTGCGAAGGTTACAAGCCGCCTCCGTCCCAGCCGGCTGCTCCCGAACCTGATCTACCGCCGCCAACAGAACGGAAGCTGCCCGGCAATAAAATCGACTGATTTCCCGCGCTGAACGGATTGGTACTGCGGGTCTCCAGTGTCTGTAGATCGGTTCAGAAGCGTGATGAGAACGGCGTCTGAGGTGTTTCCTTTATTAACAAGGATCTATAAAGCCTTTGACAGGAAAACTCAACGTGGCTTTGCCAGTTTGACAGTGGTGGCTGTGGTTTTTGGTTTCCTATATTCTCTAATTTATGCAGACTTTGGCTGTTAACGCTCTGATAATCATCAGTGTATTTTGATGATAAAGTAACTGGAACGTTTTCTCATGCTGTCCTCAACAGACGGTCGATTCAGTGTTATGTGGCCCTGTAAATCAGGGTACTGAGGAATTAAAACGTTCCTGTCTCAACACGAGGTTGATAAGGCTGTGGTCATCGAATCTTCGCCCCGGTATTCACTGGAAATCAAGAAGGGAAAAACCAGTTTTCCCGTGCGGCCTGTGACAGGTGGCCGCCTGACGATTGGAGCAGGTTCCTGCTGTGGTCTTCAGGTCACCGGTCGAGAGATGCCGATCCTGCATTCCGTGATTCATGTCGAAGAAGATGTGGCCCGGATCGAAGCCATCGTTTCTCAACCTCAACTGTTATTGAACGGGATTCCGCTTCGCACCTCAGAACTGTCCGATGGGGATCTGATTACGATCGGGCCCATCGAATTTGTGTTTTGTCAGTCCAGACCACATACAGCAACGAGCATTTCCACCGCTGGCTTATCTGGCTCGCCGCTTCAGACGAGCGCACCAATCACCCCAGATAAAAAAAGAGATCACTTTATGACCAAAGAAACTACTCTGAAGGACCTGTCTGCGTCCGAACTTGTTGATCTGATTGAACAGGATTTTCACCTGATTGAGAAATACGAATCACGTCGGGAACAGGGTGCCGCTGCCCTGCTGTCTCAGCTTCATCAGTTGAACGAGGAACAGGAAGAACAGGAATTCCAGCAGGAGTCGCTTTCTGAGCAGGAACAACTGGTGCTGCTGGCAGATCTCGAAAACATGATGCAGGAACTGACACGGTTCTCGGAAGAACTGCATCAGCGAGCCGATCAGTTATCCAGCCGCGAAAAGCAATACGAAGTCGCTGCTGCCTCTTTACTGGAAACCCAGGAGAAACTGGCTTCACAACTGGACCGGACACTGGACCACGTCGGATCGATCAACCGGGATCGCGATGAAGAAAGCGGTCCTCAGCGGGCGATTGCCTGATCTGAATCAGATACATTCTTTTATCCTGTGTGCAATCAGACCTCTGATTCACACAGGATTTTTTTACGCCTGTCATGCACTATTACGGGTAAAAAGAAAGGCAACTCACTTAAGTTGAGTTGCCTGTAAACAGCTTGAGTTCTGCTGTGGTATCAGGACGCTTCGCGAAACCGGAGCGATGGTTTTTCGATGGTGACAATCGTGTTCGGCAGCACGCTTTTCATCAGTGAGACACTCGCGCCGATGACGGCGTCCTGGCCAATTACCGTGTCGCCTCCCAGAATCGTGGCATTGGCGTAAATCACCACCCCTTTTTCGATGGTGGGATGCCGTTTCTGTTCGCGAATGATGCGGCCTTCTGAGTCTTTCGGGAAGCTCAATGCCCCCAGAGTGACCCCCTGATAGACTTTCACGTTTTCTGCGATCTCACAGGTTTCCCCAATCACAACCCCGGTACCGTGGTCAATGAAGAAGGAATGGCCGATGGTGGCACCCGGGTGAATATCGATCCCCGTCTGTGCATGAGCCCATTCCGACAGCATACGCGGGATAATGGGGACTTCCAGTTTGTACAATTCATGGGCGATCCGATAGATCGTAATTGCTTCCAGTCCGGGATAGCAGAAGATGATTTCATCAAAGCAGGTCGCAGCCGGGTCGCCGTCTAACGCTGCCTGTACGTCGGTAGCCAGTGCGCGGCGGATTTCCGGGATGGTCTCCAGAAACTGGATCGTTTTCTGCTGTCCAACGGCTTCGAAATCGATCTGGTTGAGTTTCTCGCAGTCGGCGCCATGTCTCTGGACATGCTGGTGCCGTAACGCGCGACCGATTTGCAGGGTCAGGATATCGTGCAGGGAATCGATGATGTTTCCCACATGATAAGTGACGTTGCCCAGATGCAGATTCTGACGGCGGCTGTAGCCGGGGAAAATGACGTCTTTCAGTTCCTGTGCCGCTTCAATGACGGCGTCCTGGCTGGGAAGCGGGCAATGGCCTAAATGATGAATCGTCCCAATTTCATGATAGGTTTCGACGATACGATCTGTCAGTTCGGGGAGCCGCTCTTTTTGCCGGAAATCCGTAGCCATGAGAATTTTCCTGCTTGTCATCTGGTAATGGGTGTTAAAGCTGTGATCTGTGGTCAGAGCCTGTGATCAAGACAATTCTCGATCGGAATAAGTTCTGTAAATTGCCTCAGCTGACAGGCATCTTTCCTGAATTCTATGCTTGCCGACAAAAAGTCTACAAGTAGACAACGAAAAAATGCCTTCTCTAATTTCAAATCGGCGTCTGAATGACTGGAAATTGAGAAATTCTCATATTCCTTACAGCCCTCGCAGGGAATACAGGTTTCATGCTTGTGACAGTCTACCAGAATCAGGTCGGGTTCTGTTCAGCTTCAGTGGTGTGTTGTCACGGAGAAATAAATCTAAGTGCTATCTCATGAATGGGATAGAGAAAAAATGAGCGAACAGTTTACCCAACCTGAATTTCCTCAATCCGTTCAATCCCTCCCCGGCAATACGCCGATAGAAAGCAGAGTGAGGGACCCGGTCTGTCGGCTTCCCGTCACTGCTGTGCAGAGCTTTTTCCGACAGGGATGAATCGTGACGAATTCTACCAGACTGCTGCGCTGGCTGACGCCTCCTGTTCGACAGGAGCGCGACGACTGGACTTTGCTGCGATCCTGCGCGGACGATGCGGAGCTGTTGGCCACTGATTCCGACGCCTTCCGCCGGTTGCGGATTTCCTATCGCGAGTTGAATCAGCAGAATCAGGAATTAAAGATCGCGCCGCAGCTGAAAGTTCTGACGCAACTGCAGGCTCGTGTCCAGGTGATTCTGCTCCGCTGTCGACTTTACCTGGATACACACCCGACCCATTCCGTTTCGCAGGCACAGGAACCAATCCTGACGCGCATTCTGGATTACCTGCGCGAGGAACAGCGGTATATCCGACAGCAGCTGCTGCTGACTCAGACAACAGAACATTATGTCAAACAGTTAAAACTGGCGACGCAGGATGTCTGGACGAAAACGTACTGCTGTCCGAATCTGCTGCTGAACCTGATACGCAAAATCAAAAATGATGACGTGCACCTGCATCAGCCGGGCGAATTCCTGTTCGCTTCACTGGATGATATTCAGGATCGGATTGGTGCACAGTTACAGGATGCCGAACTGTCCGCGTACCTGCGGGGGCTGGAAACCGCACGACTCACCTATTTCGTCAGTCGCAAGATCACTGCCTGGCAGGAAAGCTGTGAACTGTTAATGATCGCCGGGCTGTTACATGACCTGGGCTGGCTGATGATCAAGTCGCGAAAGAATACACGTGCTGAGAAATCAAAAACCGATCAGTCTGAAATCGAGCAGGGACACCCGGCGCTCGGTGCGGCGTTGCTGGGCGGGTTGCGGGGATTCCCGGGCGACTCCTACCTGACGGAAGTCATCTCACAACATCATGAGCGCCTGGATGGAACCGGTTACCCGCGGGGCCTGCATACTTCTGCGTTGGGTGAATATTCGCGTCGGCTGGCGGTGGTCTGTCGTTTTCTGGAACTGAAGAATATTGAACGTGAACTGACGGCGGACGGCATCCGGACGTACGAACGCGAAGAAGTCGCATTTGCCGCGGCGCTGCAGCTTTTCCGAGAGGCCCGACGCGGTGAATGGGATGAGACGGTTGTCGATCAATTTCTGTCTGCATTGGATGAAAGCCTGCTGGAAACGCTGATCGAAGCCGATCGGCATAACGACCCGTTCACGCTCAAGCGATTTCAGCAGCAGCGAAGGGATGATGCGCACGAGTCGATCCCTCCGCCACATTTTTCGATCGAATCTTCTACTACCGAGTCCGCTAACCTGACTGAAAACCATTCCAAGTCATGACGCAAAAAAACAACTCGCAAAGCGAGCTGGCTCTCACCGAGAGCAGTTACTGGCGCGAAGCACGACAGCCTCTGGTCTGTCTGGTGTTTCTGGCACCGTTGCTGCTGATCTACGAGTGGGGCGTGCTTTCCATGGGCGGCAATCAGCCCGAACTGCTGCGTAACGGAGCCGATTACTGGATGCGCAGCTGGCTATCGCAGCTGGGTTTCACGCAGACTTTTCTGCTGCCTGCGCTGATCGTCGTAACGCTGTTGCTGTGGCATATCTTCTGCAAGCATCCGTGGAAGATCTCGGGCGAAACATTAATCGGGATGTTTGCGGAAAGCCTGCTGTTTGCCTTTTGCCTGATTGTCTTAGGGCAGGTGCAGGATCTGGTTTTCCAGCAGTTGCCTTCACCCACGCTGATGTTCATCGAACGCGAGTCCGCGACACGGGTCGTCAGTTTTGTGGGGGCCGGCGTCTATGAAGAAGTGATGTTCCGCCTGCTGTTACTGCCGATCTGTTACCTGATCTTTCGTGGCATGCTGCTGGAGGTCCGGCCTTCTGCGATTCTGGCGATCATCTCAACCAGCCTGATTTTTTCCCTGGCGCATTATGTGGGCGCTTCAGGAGATCAATTCTCGGTGTTCAGCTTTACGTTTCGCACGGTCGCCGGTCTGTTTTTTGCCGGCCTGTTCTTTCTGCGCGGTTTTGGAATCACGGTCGGTGCGCACGCCACCTACGATATTATTGTCGGCGTGATGCTCGAAACGACTGTGTGACCGCTGACTCTCACCGCAGCAGTTCAGAGCTTACCAGAAACTATAGTAGCTGCCTCGTCCGTAGCCGGTGTTCCAGCCGGACTGAAACACAATACTGCCGTACAATGTCGGGCGATAAGGCCAGACGCCGCAGTAGTAGCCGTAAAATCCCGAATTGGCGTATCCAAAGTAGGACCCGGGAGCAGCGAAGTAAGATCCGTCATAAGGCAGATAACCGCCCCAGAGCGGTGCGTAACTGCCGAGGTATGGCGTGTAGTTCCCATAATAGGGGACGTAATTCGAGATGACATTCCCCGAGTAAGGCGAACAGTAACAGGACGAGTAGGAATACCAGGCGTTACAGAAGGGGCGGGGATAAAACGAACTGCCTGCCCAGGTGTAGCCGACGCCGGCGGGATAGTGGTTGATGCCATAATAGCCGGGACGGTAATAGCGATAGCCGGCGACCGCGGCGTAAGGCCGGTACCGATAGTTATAACGCCGGGCACCATATCCGTAGAATGACGAACGGTAGTACGAATAGGAACGCGGGTAGCCGACAGAATAGCGGTACGTTGAGTATCGTGGATAGTGCCTGTAGACAGAAGAAGAATACGGCGTGTGATAGCGGGAAACGGAAATCGGTCGTGCGGCGAGCGCGGTTGAAGACTGGAGCCCCGCCAGCACCAGCAGACAGCTGCTGAGGACGAATGTTCGTATCGAGAATTTGAAATAGTCGGTCATGATTTCGGTTTCCCGTCTTCCATGACGTTGATCAAAAATAGCTGCTCTTAAAACTCAAACAGTGATTGCGTTTTTACCACAGCCAGTTCATCCGGAAAGGTATGAAACGCATGGATCAGCAAACTGGATTTGTTTGCTTCAAAGTCGATGATGCTCAAGGCGCCGGGTGTCAGGCGGCTTTCGGAAACAAACTGATACGCCAGGTCAGCACGCTGTGCATCCATCAGATATTCTTCATGGACGTTTTTGAAGATGGTGTAATCCAGTTCTTCCAGTTGATAGCTGACCTGATAATACAGGCCCGATTCGACCTGCACGGAATCAGAACGGCAACCCCGCACCGGCTTTTCCAGTAAACGTTTCTGGCTGGGGAGTGGATTCTGAAACGATGTCAGGATCTCACAAACGGTTTTCCCTTTATGCTCAATACAGGCGATATGCCCGGTCTCACACACTTTCAATACCGCGGAGAAATTCTTCTGTCTGATTTCTGCCGTGGCGCAGGTGGTATAAAGTTCCGGGTGAATCGAACGCCCTATCAAGCGAAAGATCAGATCATTAACCTTCGGTCTGGCGGATCGGACATTCATTATCGTGAATCCAATAAATGGAAATTGGTATCTCGTAAATACTTATGATCACAGATTGTCGCGCGATCCTGCAGGCAGAATCGACTCATTTCTGAAATCATCCCCTGATTCTAAGCGATCCCGAGACCAATTCCAAACAAGCTTTGGCCAGATTTTCAAACTCCCTTTCTATTTTCCAGAACGCCGGTTTTGCAATTGACTTTGGGAGGGATTCGGTTCGCGAAAAAAATCAAAATCGTTCTGACTGCGATTGACTCAATTACAAATGTAATTAAACTTTCACAATTACAGTTGTACTTGAAGGAGCAGAGATGACAGAACGCCCCGCATTATCCAAAGGCGAAATGGAAGTGGCCCGTGCCTTATGGGAACTGAAACACGCAACGGTGCGCGAAGTGTTTGAATCGTTTCCCGAATCGCGTGGGATCGATTTCACCACCGTTCAGACCTATCTGCGCCGGCTGGAGAAAAAGGGATATGTGAACGTCAAGCTCGACGGGCGCACCCGCGTGTATTCGCCACGCATCAAACCCCGCACCGTGATTCGGGAAACTGTCGATGATCTGGTCGACCGGCTGTTTGCCGGCGAGACCTTCCCGCTGATGCAGCATCTGATTGAAGATCGCCAGGTGAGTCGTGCGGACCTGGATGCGTTGAAGTCTTTACTGGACCAGTTGACGGAGGAACGTGATGCAGACGATTGATGTTTCCCCGTTCGCACTGGTGTGGCAGCAGTTCTGGCAGTGTTCGGTTCTGGTCCTCAGCGTCTGGCTGATCTGTCGGCTGGGTCGCTTCAGACGTTCGCATCTGACCTGCCTGCTCTGGCTGATCGTGCTGCTGAAATTTATTACGCCCCCTGTCTGGAGCAGTCATACCGGTCTGTTCTGCTGGATTCAAACGGGACTGCCTGCCGAAGTTTCAACCGATCTGTCACCGCCAGAACCGGAGTTGCTCACGCAGAGCGCGCCCCTGCCTCTGCTGACCGGAGAAGACGTGGGAAAACTCTCCGATGTGGAAGCGACTGCGGATTTCAAAGTGACGATTCATGAAAACGAAACAGCCCGGCAGGCTCCAGCAGCTGTCGAATCGGCTGTGATTCCCGTGAAACCAGCAGTTACAGAACAGATCGTGCAGCCACCGGTTCGCTATTCCCTGAAAGAGGTCGGCGTGCTGATCTGGATAACTGTGGGCCTGCTGATCGCGACGGTCATGCTGGTCCGTTACCTGCGTTGCTGGCATATTCTGCGCAGAGCGGGGGAGCAAAAACATCCGGAGTTGAACCGATTATTAACGCGCTTGAGTGCGGATCTCAAACTGAAACGCAGTGTGCGGCTGCTGATTACCACCAGTCGCATGGGACCGGCGGTGATCGGTTTGCTGCGTCCGACGATTATTCTTCCGTCAGCAATTTTAGAGGGGCGCTCACTGGCAGAACTGGAGCCGGTGCTGGCGCACGAGCTGATTCACATCCGCCGAGGCGATTTATGGATTGGACTGCTGCAACTGCTGGCATCGGTGGTGTGGTGGTTTCATCCACTGGTCTGGTTTACGGGGCGTCGGTTGAAATTCGAAATCGAACAGTGCTGCGATGAAGAAGTCCTCGCGGAACTGAACTGCGATCCCAGGCAGTATGCCTCCTGCCTGCTGGAAATTCTGGAATTGAAACAGACATTAAAAACCGTCCCCGTAGTGCCGGGCGTGCGTCCGGTGGAAATTACTTCAAAACGACTGGAGCGAATCATGCGACTCGGACAAGGATGTCAGAAGCGTACCCCATGGTGGTGCTGGATGATTTTTGTAATGCTGGCAGCAGTGGTGCTGCCGGGAGCAGCGTTTGTGGTGAATGCCGCAGATGCCAATACCGACGTGAAGCAAATCACCGAGGAAAAACCGGGCCAGAACCATCGAAAACAGAACATAGACGGAATCCAGGCCCTTCCTTTTTATGATCCGCTCAAACCGGTGATAATGGGTGACAACCACTTCAGTCGCAGGTATTCGACGGATTTGCCTTACCTCTCTGCTGAGATTGATATGCGGGACTGGATTTCGCGTATTGCCTGCATCCGCGTTTATCCCATTCAGGAACTGCTGGAGAAGACCAGTAAGAACATGAGGCCGATGCGGGCCGAAGCGTTTCTGACAGAAAAACTGAATGCCCGGATCAAGCTGCTCAAAGAGTTCGCTGCTGCCAATGAACGGCCCGAATACAGTACTTCCGTCCCCGTTTATTTTGGAACCCACCAGATCCCCCTCATAGACGACCGCAAGCAATACCATATGGTGTCCTATGGTGGCAGTTGCATCCGGAATGGTCGACTGATTGTGTGGGCAAAAGATGAACGTTATCACAAACTGGTTTTGCAGGCACTGGATGAACTGTCCCGGGAAGAGATAACACCCTTTGTGCTGACGGCGAAATTTATCTCTGTGCCTCGCGGTCTGCTGGACAAAATCAGTTCAGAACGAACGCGGGTGAAGGTCTACCAGGCTGAGAAAACGGCTGTAGTCAGTGACGCTGCTGCCGGAGAGCAGCCGGAATTGATCGGGCCGGAAACGATCAGTCATCCTTCCCTGATCTGCGAAATCCTTGATGAACAGCGTGTGAGGGAAGTGCAGCGACTCATACGGTCATCAACAGGCACGCAGACTTTGTCGGCACCGCAAGTTCGATTTATCGACGGCCAGACGGTGCAGCTGGAAACAAAAAAACGCCACGAACTGGAACCGGAGTTTCGCGGTGCCGGTCAGTCATTTTCCGTGAAAAATTATGATGTTGGCCTGGATCTGCGCGTGACCTTTTCCACTGGAAAGGGGATTCATAATCGAGGCATGCTGGATTATCAGATTATCAGTTCTGAGTATGCCGGCCTGAAAAAACAGAAGCTGAATCATCCTGAATCCGGGCTGAAAGGAGAGATCGAGTTTCCCGTGATCACGGAATGGCAGTTCCAAGATGCGAGACTGTTGAAGCCGGGAGAGGTGCTGCTGGTAGAAGGGCTGGGCCTGCAGCAGGAAGCGGATTCCCCTAACGTCCTGTTAGCATTGTTTCAGGTGGACCGGGCCAGAGCGGAAGGAGCGGAGCAGGTGATGCAAGGGGCAGGCGTGAAGAGCGAAGCGGGACTCATGGGAGAGATACGGCTGGCTGAGGTAAATTTTGAAACACAGTTGGTGACCGAGTCTTATCCGGTAAAAGATCTGGTGATGCCAATTCCCAGTGATCAGGGGAAAAAGGAGAATCCGCTTGCGAAATCACATCACTCTCGATTTCAACCTCTGATTGAATTGATCAAACAGAATGTCACGCCGGAAGCATGGGGAGATCCACGTAAGACCGGTTGCGATATCAGGCCGTATCCCGAAAAACGGTCGCTGCTCATTCGTGCCAGTCGGGCAACTCACAATCAGATCAAAAATCTGCTGGTGAAGCTCAGGGATGCCCAGGATCGGCAGGTTGTTCTCTCGCTCGAACTGGTCACGGCCGATTATCTGAATGCCGAACTTAAAAAAATAGACCAGTTTGCTTCTCCCCTGACGCGCGAGTTATGGCAGAAATTGAAGTCGGTAACACTGGATGAGGGAGTTCTGCTGAATGCACCAGAGACAAAACTGCTGCTGAAGATGTCTTCCAGTGTGGATGACATGGAATACAAAATGTCTGCGAAATTGAGATTATTCAATGGTCAGTCATGCGAAATCAGTCTGCCTGATTTACTCGTGCCTGATCAGAAGTCGAAATCGTTACTTCAACTGCGATCGGAGCTGTTGAAAAATCAGCGGATCAGGCTTTCCTATCTGATCAACGCCAGGAACGCTCTGGACGCGCTCTCCCATGTCGAAAACGCTACGATTCCCCGGGGGCAATCATTGCTGGTGGATATTACCGATCAACTTTCGAGAGATCGAAGTTCATTCCAGTTTGATCAATTCGTGAAGCAGGCCGAACTGTCTTATCAGAAACAGCCCAAACGTTGTTTCATGCTGGTGACGCCGACTATTCTCACAGCGTCCGCTGAAGTGCCAGCATATCGAGATCCTCAGTAACCTCATTCTTCAGAACAGGAATGGCATCTGCCCGATCCGTAGTTGATCCCGGTACCATTGTTTAAACAGCGATCCGATCAAATTCCGGATTGAGCAATTGGCACTGTTTCTGGTATGGTTCCCGCTCCGGCAGGCATGTCTTCCAGCTAAAAGGAGTGAAGGATGAGACAGGTACAGGGATGTCAGCGACGTAACCGCTTATGCCACTCAATGTTATTGTTCCTGCTGTCAGCGGGCATGTTGACAGGGGCTGCACAGAGGCTGGCGGCGGAAGAGCCTGAACCGGGTCAACTTTTACGCGGCGTGGGAGTCAACAGTGATGCCGGCGTGACGGGAACGGTTGTCATCAAGCCTGCTGAATCCGCTGGTTCTGAAAAAACAGTAGTGCAGGCCAGCGATATTCTGACAGTGAAATATTTTTCCGTCCCTGTCTCTCTGCTGGAGCAACTTGATCTGCCGACGAAAACGATGAAAACCGTCGAACTCAAACCGCAGTCGGTTTCGCAGGACGAACCGGAGGCAACTCGAAAGGCTCTCCTTTCACCTGCGGTGGTGAGCTATGTCGGGAAAAGCTGTGATGTTCTGGATCAGCAACGGGCACAGAAATTCGAAAAAATCATTCAGTCATCCCCCGGCTGTCGAGTCCTTACCGAGCCGTCGGTCGAGGTTCGCAACGGCGAGTCCCTGCAGATTCCTGCTCCGCCTGAACTTGCTTCCGAGGGGGGCAGACTGCGCGTGCGGTATTCCCGCAGTTATGATGTGGCGGACGCGGGTTACCTGAAATTCTGGATCACCACTCCCCGTTACAAGTTTACGAAAACAGAAAAAACTGACGGGACCGATTCCGACCAGAAAGCCACAACGACAGAATTCAAAAGCTGGCGGTTGGAAGAGACACAACTGCTGAAAGCAGGCGAGAAGTTTCTGCTGGAAGTGGCTGTGCTGAAACCGCAGAGCGAAAACCCGGAGGAGGTATTCGCGCTGCTGGAAGTCGGGGAGGGGACTCCGCGTCAGGTCAGCCAGGCGAAGCTGCAGCAGGTCAGCAGCAGTACCAGCGTGAACGCCGTTGTGAATGCAGACCTGAAGCAGGAAACGGATACTTTAAAGACGTGCACTTATCCGGTCTCGGATCTGGTGACGCCGCTGCCCCGACGGGTCAACATTCGCCGCGATCTGTCGGTCAAACCGGCAGAAGCGGAAACGAACCCGGGGCCCCGCTTTGATCCGTTGATTCAACTGATTGAACAGACCGTGTCTCCCGAACTGTGGGACGAACCGCAGAGCTCCGGGTGTACGATCAGAGCCTATCCACAGATGCAGTCACTGGTCATTCGGGCCAGGCAGGCGACCCACGATCAGATCGGTGACTTTCTGGAACAGTTGCGGAAAGAGCAGAATCAGCTGCTGACGGTCGGAGTTCGTTTTTTCACCGTTGATGATCTGCAGCGATGGTATGATCGCTGGAATGCCAGTGAAGCAGAAACTGCCAAAGAACTGGTAAAACGGCTGGAAAAAACAGATCTGACACAGGGGGTGATTGTCAACAATGCGCAGAGAGATCTGATCCGGGAGACGGTCTATACGCCTGGTCTGATCAATATCCAGCAGCCGATGATTGCCGAGATCAGGAGCATTTTTTTACATCGACAAAGTGCCGGGTTTGATTTCACCGAGCCGACCAGAACCGCCTCTGGCGCGAAGTGCCATCTACAGTTGCGGCCTGTCATTCACGCCAACGGAGATGTGCAGGTCTCGCTGAGTGTGAATCCCGAACAGGCTGTTGATCCACTGTCGAATATCAAAGCAGGAACCATTCCTCCGGAGCATTCACTGCTGGTGGATATCACCGATCAGATGACCGGACAGACTGCGCGGCTGTTACCGTACTCACTGCAGAGGCAGGTTCCCGATGCGACAGGAAGCCACAAGCGGTTTCTGCTGCTGGTGACGCCTTCTGAACCGCGGCATTATACACCCAAAGCATTCACTCCCCCGTCCCGCTGACATTGAACAGCAGGCTCTGACCGTCGGGAGTGAAACAGACGTCGCCGATGATGGTGCCGTTGACTTTAATGTCAATCGGCGCGGGCGGCTTGTCTTCCGCGGGATTGAACTGCATGAGCTGTCGTGGCTGGGGACCGCCTGCGAAGACGATTTTTTCTCCCGAGGGATGCCAGGCGATGTCGGCGTACGGGGCGGTTTTATTGGAGTAATGTACTTTATAGCCCTGCTGTTTGCCGGTGATATTCAGTGTCGCGATTTCGTAAGTTTTCTGATCCATGTTGCTCCCTTTAAAGCAGACCCAGTTGCTGTCGGGCGACCAGGCCATGTTCCAGTAAATCTGGGAGTAGGGACTTTCTCCTTCCGAAAAAAGGTTGGTTTTGGTCCCTTCGACCAGATCGTACACGCGAATGTTGGCTCTGTTTCCAGAGCGGACGGTGTAGGCGATTTTTTTACCGTCGGGGGACCATTGAGCGCCCCAGCCCCCTTCCTCGATCATTTCGAGGTGAGTGCCGTCGGCGTGCATGATGGCGACACCGGAGGGGGAGATATGGGAGAAGGCAATTCGATTCCCCTGGGGCGACCAGCTGGGCATGACGCCGGAGCCGACAGCTTCGAGGTTCGTGCCATCGGCGTTGACGACCATAATTTTCCCGTCGGCAAACTTCTCGCCGTCCTGTGATTTTCTGCCGTCAAAGGCCAGTTTCTGACCGACTGATGAGAGCGTGGGGGAGCCGGCGGTATAGTATTCGCCGGGAACGAGAAAGAGTTGAGCCTGCCCCCCTTCGGTTGGTGCGGCATAAAAGCGAACGCGTTTGACGCCTGCTGCTTTTTCATCAGCGGTGAGGGGCGAGAGATTGAGGGAGAGTACCAGAATCGTATTGAATATGATGAAGCCGACTGATTTGAGCATGTTGCGTCCTTGTCACTAAAGTGTCAGGTTTTGATTGCCTGTGTGGTTATTGTTCTTTGTTCAGATTGAACACCAGTTGCCCGCCGTCCGGGGTAAAGCAGACATCGCCGTTGAGGTAGCCTGTGAAGTTGATGTCAACCGGTTCTGGTGCTTTCTCGTCTGCGGGGTTGAACTGGAACAGCTGCCGCGGTTTGGTCTGGGGGCAGAACACGATCGTTTCACCGACGGGATGCCAGGCAAAATCCGCGTAGGGAGCCTGTTCATGATGGTAATGCACCTTATAGCCGGCCTGTTTTCCTGCGACGTTGATGGTGGCGACATCGAAACTTCTGTCTGCAGCTCTGCAGCCTTTAAAACAGAGCCATTGACTGTCGGGCGACCAGGCCATGTTCCAGTAGACGCTGGTATAAGGGCTTTCGCCTGCGGGGAAGAGGTCTGTTTTCGTCCCTTCAATCAGATCAAATATGCGGATATTCCCCCTGCCGTTGATCGCAAAACTGTAAGCGATCTTTCTGCCGTCCGGCGACCACTGTGCGCCCCAGCCGCCGGCATCGATTAACGTTCGTTGCGAGCCGTCAGCGTGCATGACGGCAACGCCATAAGGAGCATGTTGAGAAAAGGCAATTCGATTTCCGCCGGGCGACCAGCTGGGCATGCGGCCGGGCCCCAGAACTTTCAGGTCGCTGCCATCCGCGTTGACCACGATGATCTGTGCCTGGATTGACGTTTCCCCCGCCTGTGATTTCCAGCCATCGAACAGCAGTTTTTGACCGTCAGCAGAAAAGGAGGGGGAGCCAACCGTGTCGTAATCCCCGGGAACCAGGAATAATTCAGCGTCTCCTCCCTCTGCAGGGACCTGATAAAAGCGGACACGGGGGGATGCTGCCGCTTTCTCATCGGCAGTCACCGGCACAGTGCCCGGTCCCACTGATAAGAGGGCTCCGCAAAATAGGAAACTGATGATGCGTAAAGCGTTCATCCCTTGTCCCTGCTGTCTGGAAAGTTTTCGATTGAAGGGGAGTTATTCCTTATCGCGTGCGTTGAACAGCAGATGCTGGCCATCCGGAGTAAAGCTGACATCGCCGTTGATATTTCCGTCGACTTTGATGTCCAGGGGTTCGGGGGCTTTGTCTTCCGCGGGATTGAACTTAAGCAGTTGCCGCGGTTTGGTGTCCGAACCGAAGACGATCATGTCCCCCTGTGGATGCCAGGCCATATCCTGGTAAGGTGAGACTTTGCTGCGGTAATGAACTTTGTAGCCTTCCTTCATGCCGGCAACATTGACGGTGACGACTTCATACATTTTGTCGGCAGCGTTGCGTCCCAGGAAGCAGACCCACTGGCTGTCGGGGGACCAGGTCATGTTCCAGGAGATGACGGAGTAGGGACTCTCACCTGCGGGGAAGACATCGAATTTGGTGTCTTCAATCAGATCGTAAATCCGGAGATTGGCTTTGCCTGACGTATAAGCGCGGTACGCGATTTTTTTCCCATCGGGCGACCATTGCGCGCCCCAGGCTCCCGATTCAATTAACGTGCGATTGCTGCCGTCGGCATTCATGATGGCGACACCCGAAGGGGAGGGCTGCGAGAAGACAATCCGGTTTCCGCCGGGAGAAAAACTGGGCATGGCGCCGGCACCGATGATTTTCGGATCAGAACCATCCGCGTTGGCGACCATGATTTTCACGTTAGAAAACGTTTCGCCTTCCTGAGATTTCCAGCAGTCGTGTGCCAGTTTCGAACCATCGGGCGAGAAGGTGGGGGAGCCGGTATTGTAGTAGTCTTCAGAGACGTAATATTCTTTCGGGTCTTTCCCTTCCGGGCTGGCGATGTAAAACCGGGTGCGGTTGACTTTGGGTTTTTCGTCCGCATCGAGCCGACTGAGGTTTAAGCTCTGAATCACGGTGACTGTGGTGCAGATCAATGCGGCGTACACAATTGACTTCATTTCGAATCCTTTGATCGTAGATGTATATTAAGCCAGAGGTCTCCTGTTTAGCTGTTATAACATGTTGCAGGCGACGATCAAAGAAAAAAGTGCGAGGGGAAAATTGAGAGACTAACGGATCTCATTTTCACAAGATCAATTGAGGAACTAACTCGCGATTTTAAATAGTTTTGGAGAATCGGATGAGCTCGGCTTGAGGTCTGAATCTGATCAAAGTAGCCTGATGTGAACAAGGCCTGTTTTGTGGATGAAAAAAGTGCCTTTTCCCGTTTCCTTCAGGAGTACGTCAATGAGAAATCCCAGTTTTGTGAATCGCGAGCTGATCTGCACGACATTCATCGTATTTGTTGTGAGTGGATTAGCGGCACTGGCCGCCAGCAGCAAAACTGTTCCCGATGCCGAGTTTGCCAAGTCAACCGTTGATTTTGGAATCGTTGTCAGCGATATCGACAAGTCATTGGCGTTTTATAAAGACGTACTCGGGCTCAAAGAACGGGAGCCCTTCGAAGTGACTCCGCAAATGGGGGGAGACTCGGGGCTGTCAGATAACCTGTCTTTCAAGGTGTACCCGCTGGTGCTGGAAAATGACAGTACCGCGACCAATGTGAAACTGATGCAGTTCAAGGATGCACCAGCGAAGAAAGTGGATAACTCGTTTATTCACTCTTCTCTGGGTGTGAGCTATCTGACGATCTATGTGAAAGACACCACCGCAGCATTAGCACGGGCCAAGACGTACGGTGTGGAACCGATCGCCAAAGGCCCGATTGCATTGCCGGAAGGATTTCCGAAAGGCATCTATCTGACTCTGCTGCGTGACCCCGATGGAAACCTGATTGAACTCGTAGGTCCCAAGAAGTAACACGCCAGTCAGAATCGACACATTCCATGATGACACTCCCGATCGAGTGTCATCATTTTTTTGTGTTCATGCCGTACTTCTTCATTTTGTTGTACAGGGTCACACGACTGATGCCCAGCGTTTTGGCCGTGTTCGTACGGCTGTAATTGTTTTTGAACAGAGCCTGTTCGATCAGTTCTTTCTCCGTGACGGCTACCTGATCTCCCAGTCGTTCTGAATCATTCTGCTGATGGTTCAATACGACAGACGGATCATTGGTCGGGCCCACCATGCCCATCAGGATATGTGCCGGCAGGTTCTCTTTGCGTAAGACTCCTTCGCGGCAGTAGATGACCGAACGGCGGATGACGTTCTCCAGTTCCCGGACATTCCCGGGCCACGGATACGTGTGCAATGCTTCCATAAACCCTTCGTCAATGCGATCGACGGGAATCTTATGTTTGATCGACATCTGATGAACGAAATCATTCGCCAGCACGATGATATCCGACTTGCGTCGCCGCAGCGGGAGCACGTCAAATTTCAGCATGTTCAAGCGATAGTACAAGTCGGGACGGAACTTACCCTGTTCGACGAGAGGCTGCAGATCCATATTACTGGCGACGACCAGGCGGGCCTGATTGACGTGAGTTTTATTGGAGCCAATCGGTTCGAATTCTCCGGTTTCAATCACGCGTAACAGTTTGACCTGCTGTTCGGGACCGAGCACATCGATTTCGTCCAGCAGAATCGTGCCTCGACCTGCAGCGAGGAACTTACCATCTTTATCGGCATGGGCACTGGTGAAAGCACCACGCACGTGACCGAAGAGTTCACTTTCAATCAGATCGTTAGGCAACGCACCACAGGCCACGTTCAGGAATGGTTCGTTCCGGCGAGGCGAAACGTCATGGATCAATCGGGAGAGATACGTTTTACCGGCTCCCGTTTCCCCGATCAGCAGGACGGTGACATCATGCTGAGCGGCGATTTCCAGTTCATTTAGCATGAGTTTCATTTCATGCGAATTGGTTTCGAAACGACGTGTAATGCCGTGCTCGTTGGCAGCCGTCGATGACTCGCGGCTGGTATTCGCAGTAGAGGAACGTTTCGTCGTTGTTTTCGTTTCCGGAGTGGAACTGCCTGCTGTCGCTCCCAGAGAGGCATTCAGCACCATAGACTGCGTGACGACTACTTTTTCTTCCGGGTTCAGGCAGGAGTCGATTTCCAGCAGCAGTTCTGCTTCACTGGCGAACCCTTTAATGTGCATTATGGAAGTACAGGCGACCCGCCGTTCCAGGATTTCAGGACACTCTTCTTCGGTGAGCAGAATGATTTCTGTCTCCGGAGCAGCAGACTGAATCTTATCCAGCAGATGATCTTCCTGATGTCCGCCGGAGAGAAGGAACCGCAGATCGACCAGGATGGAATCGAACTCCCCTTCGCGACATTGTTCGTGGCAGTCTTCCAGGCTGCTGCAGAACGTAAGCTGAAAGGTTTTTTTGAAATGAGCAAGGATCTGCTGCTGAATCACTGTGTCGCGTGTTACCAGAATCAGTGTCGGGAGTTCCATAGTGGCTTTCTCTATTTCAAAATGACAAAAGTGGTTTCTCAAGGTGGATCGATAAGAGGCCGTCGGTGACAAGAGGTGTGAACCTGTCTGGCACGTCTGCTGATCGAAGTGCTTCTGTTTTTAAACAAATAGAGTGCCAGACTGTAAAGGTTCTCTGACGACAGCGGTTTAAGTTAAGTTTTGTGAACAGGTTACGTTCAAATAAGAATTTCGGATGGGCAAAAAAACGTTTGGGTGATGTGGTGAAAAAACATCAATGATGTGGTGTGTTGATTTAGATCAACATGAATTCAACGCAGCCGGATGCTTCTGAGAGTGCTTTCGTCAGGCAGAACGGAATTCGCGCGTGCGTGCTATTGGATGCGGAATTCCGGCTTGTTAAACTTCAGAAACAGAGTGTGTGAAATGGATGCGTTTTCAGCGAACGGGCAGGACGTGTCAGCGGAACGGATCACAGGTTAACGAGAGGGAATTACAGTGGCGACCTTTGCAGTCATCTTAGCGGCAGCCGGCAAGAGTTCACGATTTCGATCGAAGGGAGCGGAGATTCTGGGATCGGGACCTCAGAAAAAACCGTTCATGGATCTGAAAGGGCGGGCAGTCTGGGTGCGTTCTGCAGAGATCTTTTCGAACCGGGAAGATGTGAAGCAGCTGATCATCACGGTATCGCCTGAGGATATCGAATGGTTCAAACAGAAGTTCCGCCCCAACCTGGCTTTTATGGAAATTGAGATCGTCGCAGGGGGTGCAGAACGGGCGGACTCGGTACAAAATGCACTGGCGCGGGTCAAAGCAGACATTGACTATGTCGCCATCCATGATGCGGCCCGTCCGCTGATTACCGATAAATGGGTCGGCGAACTCTTTACCGCTGCGGAACAGCATGACGCGGTGATCCCTGCCGTCCGGGTTTCCAGTACCCTCAAACGGGCCGGTAAGGATCTGAAGATTGAAGAAACCGTCGATCGCACGGATCTCTGGGCAGCCCAGACGCCACAGGTCTTTAAACGGCAGCTGCTGTTAGACGCATATGCCCAGCGCGGCGATTTTCAGGCGACCGATGAAGCGCAGCTGATCGAAAACATGGGATATCCTGTGACCATTGTCGAAGGTTCTCCCATGAATCAGAAGATCACGACGGCAGCCGACTTCAAAATGGCAGAAGCGCTGGTCAATGCACTGCCCAAGCCGAAAGGCATCCAGGCGCTGCATCCGTTTGCCGATGAAGAACCCCGGGGAATCTTTTAAAACGCCGCTCAGAATAGAGCGCATCTGAAAACTGTGAATCTCACGTGAATTCGGCCACTCCTGTTTGAGCTTCCGGTGCAGGGAGGTTAATCTGGTGGAAGTTCAAGTGAATGGGTCTGGTGTGCTCTGAAGATCCGGACAAATCAGCTTGAGCAAGATCGCTTCTAACCTGCGTTGTTGCCAGACTGGTCATCTATCTTTGTCATAAAGGAAGCCACCATGAGTTCTAACCCGGAATCCGCAGAAACTTCTGAACCCGCCTCGCAGTCCAAAAAGCAGATTTCCACGCAACGCCGCGTGATTTCCTGGGTGTTTATCGCGATCCTGCTGGGAGTGGTACTACTGGAATGGCGCGCCAAATCCTCACAGGCCAATACGTTTGAAAGTCTGGGAATCGCCATGGACAAGGCGGACAGCGCGGGCAATGGCGGTGAATTTCCCTTCTCCGAGTTTGAAAAGTCGATTCAGGGGAACCCGTCTGTGGAGATTGACGACTCGGGAGCGATCATGCGGCTCTATCATTATAAGTGGAACGGGATCTTCAAAACCTATCACCTGCGGCTGCTGGTAAATGATGAAGATCTGGTGGTGACGTATGACGCGGAGTCGGAAGGGGATGCCGTGAACGGTAAAGTTCGGATCTCGAAAAAGAACATGCAGGAACTGGTGCAGAGGAAAAAGCAGGAAGCCGCCGCACAGAAGGCGGCAGCAGAAGCATCGGCTGCTGCAGAACCGGCAAAAATAGAGTCGACGGAAAAAGAACCAGCGGCTCCTGATGACAAATAATGGAACGCCTTAAATAAAAAAACAGCCCGGAACCAGTTGCTGATTCCGGGCTGTTTTCGTTTTGCGTTTAAGCTTACTCGTCGGTCACGCAACCTTCGGAAGCAGACTTGACGTTCTTGATGTATTTGTAAAGTGTGCCCCGCGTGTATTTGAACGGAGGAGCTGTCCAGGCTTTGCGGCGTTCTTCGATTTCTGCATCACTGACATCCATATTCAGAAGGTTATTCTCCGCGTCGATGGTGACCTTATCGCCGTTCTTGACCAGCGCGATCGGTCCCCCTTCCTGGGCTTCGGGAGTGATGTGGCCGACGATAAAGCCGTGAGAACCGCCGGAGAATCGTCCGTCAGTCAGCAGCGCGACATCTTTCCCCAGGCCGGCTCCCATGATGGCGGAAGTCGGAGTGAGCATTTCGGGCATCCCCGGTCCCCCCTTGGGGCCTTCGTAGCGGATGATGATGACGTCCCCCTTCTGAATCTTCTTGTCTTCCAACGATTTGAGCATGTCCTCTTCGGAATCGAATACGTTGGCAGTTCCTTCAAAGACCAGTCCTTCCTTACCGGTGATCTTGGCGACAGCGCCGGTCGGGGCCAGGTTCCCTTTGAGAATCTGCAGGTGGCCGGTTGGTTTGATCGGATTTTCAACAGCGTGAATAATGTCCTGACCTTCTTTGAGGCCCGGCAGTTCGGCCAGGTTTTCAGCCACGGTTTTTCCAGTAACGGTCATGCAGTCGCCGTTGATCAGACCTTTTTCCAGCAGGTATTTCATGACGGCTGGTGTGCCGCCAATTTCCTGCAGGTCGGCCATCACGTATTTACCACTGGGTTTGAAATCGGCCAGCAGCGGGATGCGATCGCTGACGGACTGGAAGTCGTCGATGGTCAGTTCCAGACCAACGGAACGGGCGATGGCCAGCATATGCAGCACGGCATTTGTGGAACCACCCAATGCGACGATGAGGACCATCGCATTCTCGAAGGCTTCGCGGGTCATGATGTCGCGGGGTTTCAGATCGAGTTCGAGCAGCTTCTTGATGGCGGCACCAGCGCGGATACATTCATCAAGTTTATCGGGGTGTTCTGCGGGAATGGAGGAGCTGTAAGGGAGTGACATCCCCAACGCTTCGATGGCAGACGACATGGTGTTGGCGGTATACATGCCGCCGCAGGCACCGGCGCCGGGACAGCTTTTCTGCACGATTTCTTTGCGGGTTTCATCGGAAATCGTACCTGCCAGATATTCGCCGTAAGACTGGAAGGCGGAGACGATGTCCAGCTTCTGATTATTCAGACAGCCGGGAGCAATCGTTCCCCCGTAGACCATCAGTGAAGGACGGTTGAAGCGTCCCATGGCGATCAGGCAGCCGGGCATGTTCTTATCGCAGCCGGGCAGTGAAATATTCGCATCGTACCACTGGGCACAGGTCACGGTTTCGATGCTGTCGGCGATCAGGTCGCGGGACTGCAGCGAGTAGGACATGCCGTCGGTTCCCATGGAAATCCCGTCGCTCACGCCGATGGTATTGAACCGCATGCCTACCATGCCGGCTGCTTCAACCCCTTCTTTGACCTTGGCAGCCAGTTTGTTGAGGTGCATGTTGCAGGAGTTCCCTTCGTACCAGACGCTGGAAATCCCGACCTGGGCCTTGTTCATATCATCTTCGGTCATGCCGGTCGCATAAAGCATGGCCTGTGAGGCACCCTGCGAACGGGGTTGTGTGATACGAGAGCTGTACTTGTTCAAAACGGGTTGCGAATCGGCTGACATCGACGTGTTTCCTCTGTGGTAATTTCAATATCTATGGTTTGAGTGGGGGAATGAATAATTGGCCTGAGGATCGTTCAGGCATTTTCTCTTCTGAAAATCAGCCGGTTATTCCAGCAGCATTTTCATGCGATAGGGGACTCGTTCGACACGAGGCAGGATCTGGGGCTGATAAATCTGGGTGTAGGCTTCCGCTTCGCGGTGTGTCTTCCAGGCGTCTTCACTTTCCCAGTGTTCGACAAGTACAAACGTGGCAGGTTCGCCTTCAGACTGATAAACGTCAAACCGCAGGCAGCCAGGTTCGGTCCGGGACAGGCGACAGGCTTCGGTCAACAGCCCTTGAATTTCTGCTGCATCAGCAGCATCTTTGAGCGTCAGGATGACATTGAGACAAAACATGATTGTTCTCTTCAATTCATGAATGGGTAAGTTGTGACAATGCAAAAATCGAAGCAGGATTTTGAGCTCCGATTATCTCAATACAGTAACACTCTGAAGTCCGAAGTGACAGTAACGCAGGATTCTTAAACCACAGGGAACCGCAAATCTCTGCCGGCGGGCCTCAAATCCGTCATGCGGAATCTGTTCAAATGATATATTTCCGGGGTGAAACTGCGGGTTTTACGTGTAGTTTGCAGAAGTTGCGGCCTGCGCTGAGGCTGCCGGTCTCGTAGCCTGCAGGGGACCTATGTCAAAAGGGGCCGAAAAAAATGCAAATCGAGTCCACACTTGGATGACGGGTTGTGATTTATCTGTTATCATTCCGACAAGCGGCAGAGGCGAATGGATGACAGAAATCTGCCTGTTGAATCTGATATATGGTTCTTTTGATTCCTACTGAGGGAGTACCAGGTGAGTAAGATCGGGTCCGTAGAGTGGTTAGACTGGAAGCGACTGCCTTTATTTTCCAAATATGATGCGGAAGCGTCCCTGGTACAAATGTGCGACCGGTTGCTGGAAGAAGCGACCCGGCAGGGTTCGGGCGACGATTATATTCGCCAGTTTCTGCCCCAGCTGGCGACCGAACTTTCGTGCCAGTGGTGCACGCTGATTGAGCGAACGCCCGAGTGGGAAACGCTGTTTGAATTCGGTCGTAACGCCGCGGGGGGCTTTCCCGCGCATCTGTGCGATGAAGCCCTGGATCGCGATGCCGCCGGGCTGTGTGTTGACGAGAACCGGGCCGACTGGGCGTTCATGGCGGCCCCTCTGGGAGATGTCCGGCCGAGTACCATTCTGCTGGTCGGCGGCCGAGATCTGAATGCCGGCTCATTGAGTGAAACCATCATCGCCGCCCGCACGCTGGGTTATGCCTTGTCCGTGGTGGAGCAGCGGGAAAAGAATCTGCGTCGCATCAAACGCCTGCAGACAACCTTGCACATCGCCTCCAGTTTTTCTTCTGCCCGGGAAACACAGCCTCTGCTGGAACTGATTGCCAAAGAAGCGACACGCCTGCTGGAGAGTGAGCGTTCCAGTATTTTCATCTGGGATCGGGAACACAAGCAGGTCGTCGCCTGTCCCGCGCTGGGAGTGGAAGGCAACACGCTGCGACTGCCCGACGATGTGGGGATTGTCGGCGATGTGATCCACAGCGGCAAAACCATTTGCGTCGATGACGCCTACAATGACGAGCGGTTTGATCCCAGCGTGGATAAGTCGAGCGGCTTTCGCACGCATAACCTGTTATGTGTGCCGTTACGAAATAACGCGGGCGAACTGATTGGTGCGTTCGAAGTCATGAATAAGGAGAAGGGCAAAGCCGATTACGATGACGCCGACGCCCAGAGCCTGGAAGAATTGGGTGTGCAGGCCGCAACGGCGCTCGAGAATACCCGCGAGATCGAACAGCTGTCCCGCAGCCGGGATCAACTGACCGAACAGGCCAAACAGAAAGTACAGATCATCGGCAAGAGTTCGGCGATCACCGCGCTGCGTTCCACGATTGAACGACTGGCGAGCACCGATCTGCCCGTCTTGATTCTGGGGGAAAGCGGCACCGGGAAAGAGGTCGTCAGCCAGTCACTGCATTACCAGGGGCCGCGGGCCAATACGCCGTTCATCGCCGTCAACTGTGCGGCTCTGACCGAAACGCTGCTGGAAAGTGAATTGTTCGGCCATGAGAAGGGAGCCTTCACCGACGCGCATGAAACGCGGGCCGGCAAGTTTGAACTGGCAGAAGGGGGTACCCTGTTCTTGGACGAAATCGGCGACATGAGCCCGGGAGGCCAGGCGAAGCTGTTGCGCGTGCTGGAACAGAAAGTGGTCACCCGTGTGGGCGGTTCGGAAACGATTCCCATCAACGTACGTGTGGTTGCGGCGACGAATGCCAAGCTGGCGGACGCGGTTCGCGATAAGAAGTTCCGCGAAGATCTGTATTACCGGTTGAGCGTGGTCACTTTGGACCTGCCCCCGTTGCGCGAGCGGCCGGAAGATGTGATTCTGCTGGCCGAATTTTTCCTGACGCAGTTCTGTTCCCAGGCGAATCGACGAGTCCTGAAAATTTCCGCGGAAGCCAAAAAACGGTTGCAGGCTCACATCTGGCCCGGCAATGTTCGCGAACTGCGGAACCTGATGGAGCGGGTCGCATTCCTGTGTGCCGGCGAGCGGGTGGAAGTAGAAGACCTGGCTTTCATTCTGAGCCCGGCCCGCGATTCGGTGGTCGACATGTCCGCCGACCTGAGTCTGAAAGAAGCCTCACGTCGGTTCCAGCAGGAATACATCCGCCGCACGATCAAGCGGGTGGGAGGCAACATGAGCGAAACTGCCAAGTGTCTCGGCCTGCATCGTTCGAACCTGTACCGCAAAATGGGTCAGCTGGACATGCACGAAGCCAACGAAGGCGCCGACGACGAAGACTGAGCGGGAAAGGATGCAGTGCTTTTCGATTTTTGCTACCACGAAAAACACGAAACCACACGAAAGATAAAAGTAATGGGTGGTACCGAATGCAATTCGGTACGAGCGCAGCGAGCAGGAAATTGACGATGTGAGCGATCATCTCACGCAGGGGCAAACCCATGTGTTTGCCCGCAATATCGACGAGCTTTGCATTGTCGTGCTGCGAATGTTTTTAATGGTCCCGTTCCGAGTCTGAAATCAGTAGATTTTCTCCAGGCGGGCGGACACATGGGTCCGCACCCTACAAAATCAAAATGGGAAACTCGTCCCTAGTTTGAAGTCTTTCGCTGACAGTTTCCTGTTGTCTGCGACAACCCCGAATTGCATTCGGGGCCACCCGATGGTGAGGATTAAAGGAAAAAATCCTGTTTCCAGCGTGTGAAACAGATTTCGCGCTTTCTGATTTTTGCTACCACGAAAAACACGAAACCGCACGAAAGTAAAAACAAAGGGTGGTACCGAATGCAATTCGGTACGAGCGCAGCGAGCAGGAAATTGTCAGAGTCAGCGATTATTTCAGGTAGGGGCGAACCCATGTGTTCGCCCGCATTATCGACGAGCTTTGCATTGTTGTGCTACGAATGTTTTTAATGGTCCCGTTCCGAGTCTGAAACCCGTTGATTTTCTCCAGGCGGGCGGACACACGGGTCCGCACCCTACAAAATCAAAATGGGAAACTCGTCCCCAGCTTGAAGTCTTTCACTGACAGTTTCCTGTTGTCTGCGACAACCCCGAATTGCATTCGGGGCCACCCATTGCTGAGAGCTGACTAAAAAATCTTTCGTGTCATTTCGTACTTTTCGTGGTAGAAAAATTCTGAGGGAATCTCCCTTACTGACAGTCGATTCTGATTGTTTCCAGTCATCTGGCGCAGCAAGGGTGACTTTACAGCCTGCCTGAAAATGGAGAAACTGAATCCACAAAGCTAACTTACGTCAGTATGAAACTGTGAGTAAAAATTGTGGAGACATTGATGGAACATTTGAAAGTCGGGATTATCGGTGCGGGCGGGATTGCTGCGAAGATGCATCTGCCGGAACTGCAGACGGTCGAGAACTGTGAAGTGGTGATGTTGGCCGGGCGAAAACAGTCGCGGCTGGATGTACTGTCTCGCAAGTTTAAAGTACCCCGCTGGACTCACGAATATCAGGCAGTGATCGCCGATGAGGAAGTCAACGCGATTGCGATTGCGCTGCCGCATCCTCTGCATGTGGAGTGGGGGATCAAGGCGATCGAAGCGGGCAAACACGTTTACATGCAGAAGCCGTTAAGCACGTCGATGGATGAAGCAGACGCGTTTGTGGAAGCGACCGACAACCACAATCAGACAGTGCTGGCGCTGCCTTACATGTCGAACCCGCATGTACTGGCGAGTCGCGATTATATTCAGGAAGGAAAACTGGGGACGATTTCGTCGGCCCAGGCGCGGGCCAGCCATGGGGGACCAGAAGTGTATTACGCGGGCATTCAGCAGATCCTCGAAGAGAAGCCGGCGGACGATTTGTGGTTCTTCGATGCAGACAAGGCGGACGTCGGCGCGCTGTTTGACATGGGCGTGTATGCGATTGCCAATCTGGTGGGGGTCGCGGGTGCAGTGAAGTCGATCACGGCGAAACTGACGACGGTGGCCAAGCCGACAAAGCTGGAAGATACGGCGTCGATGATTCTGGAATTCGAAAGTGGTGCCCTGGGAACGGCGCAGACCGGCTGGTGTGATGCGGCCCGGACCTATGAATTTTCCGTGCATGGGACGGCGGGTAAACTGGTCAGCAGTCGACAGGCCCAGTCGCTGCGGTACTACTGTCCCAGTTCCCAGGTCGATGAAGATGCGCCACTGATTGAGGAAATCATCGATCTGTCGACTTACCCGGTGCAGAATTCGCATCAGCACTGGGCGGATTGTATCCGCAAGGGAATTCAGCCTCCGTTGTCGAATGCCGCGACGGCCCGGCATGTGACGGAGATCCTGCTGGCCGCGCTGAAATCTTCGCGCGAAAACCGCACGGTGGACATTACTTCCCGCCTGAATCTGATTTGAACGGCAGCGGTAAATCACGGGAATCGCAGGCGATTTTATTGATTTTGACAGACTCGACCGCCGGTACGGTGTCGTTTGCGGGCACGGTTGACTATAAATGTGCTGTGGCGGAAAGCTCGTTTCTGCCGCCGTGTCTGGTATTCCCATCAACTTCATTTTTAACGCATTCGGGGAGTGTTCCCAATGACGGAGCGGTCTGAACTCGTTGAAGAACTGCGCTGGAAAAAGATCCCGGTTCTCAATGATGGTTTTGTGTGTCTCGTAGATGTCATGGGCGATGACAGTTCGATTGTTCAGGCAGCCCGTGTCAGTTATGGGGAAGGAACCAAACGGGTTTCCGATGACCGTACGCTGATTCGCTACCTGATGCGACATCGTCACAGTACCCCCTTCGAAATGGCCGAACTCAAGTTTCTGGTTCGGGTTCCGATGGACTGCTGGCGGCAGTGGATTCGGCACCGGACCGCCAATGTGAATGAATACAGCACCCGCTATTCCGTCGCCATCGATTCCGCTCAGACGACTTTACCGGGCGAATGGCGAACCCAGGCGACTTCGAATCGACAGGGGAGCGATGCCCCGCTTTCGGAAGATTTAGGGACAAAACTGACCGAGGAAGAGACCGCTTTTCAGAAGCATGCCCGCGATGTTTACGAAGCCCGTCTGGAAGCAGGCGTGGCCCGCGAGCAGGCACGTAAAGATCTGCCTTTAGCGACATACACCGAAGCTTACTGGAAAATCGATTTACATAACCTGATTCATTTCTTGAGCTTACGAATGGACTCCCATGCACAGTGGGAGATTCAGGAGTATTCACGGGCGATTGGCGAAGCGATTGTGAAGCCTCTGTTTCCGGTGGTGTGGGAAGCGTTTGAAGACTATCGCCAGGGGGCGATGTTCCTGACGCGACTCGATAAAGAAGTGCTGGCCCGGCTGATGGCGACTGCCGCCGAGAAATCACTGGTGCCACCGTTTTCCCAGGAAGCGTTTCTGGAAGCCCAAGATGAGACTTGGAAATCCCTGAAACGGAGCCGTGAACGGGACGAATGCCAGTCCAAACTGGCGCGTCTGGGGATTCTGAAAGCCGTCGAGTAGTGTGTTTGTGTTCACTTTGGTGTGAAATTCAAAGAGTATTTCAGCCGTTGGCTTTGCAGATCCTGCATGTTTTGTTATCTTTGTCGTTCCAACACTGTGGCGCGAGGTCTCTTCACAGACCCGCTACAGTTGAAAACGTCTGAATTCTCATCACAGATGAGACGATGTATATTCAATTGGTTATGGTTACAACTTTTATTGAAATCAGGAAGAAGAAAAGGTGATTTGAGTGGTTAAGCTTCGGTTACGAGAAAACGAATCAATTCAGGAGGCAGTAAAACGGTTTCGCAAGATTGTTGAGCACGCTGGTATCAAAAAAGAGATGCGACGTCGTGAGTATTACGAAAAGCCCAGCGATGAAAACCGTAGAAACCGACGCCGTGCCGAGCGTCGCGCCCGCCTGTCTCGTCTGCAGAGTAACCAGTAGTCACTGAGACACCGATCGAAGATGTCAAACGCAGCCTGTTTCAGGCTGCGTTTTTTTGTGCGCGGTGCTGAATCCGTACCTCTCTGGTTTTTTTTCTACCACGAAAAACACGAAAGGACACGAAAGTAAAAAGGGGTGGGCCTGGATGTAATCCGGGCCGAGCGCAGCGAGCAGGAAATTGTCAGTGCAAGTGATCATCTAACGTAGGGGCAAACCCATGTGTTTGCCCGCAAGATCGACGAGCTTTGACTTGTCGCACTGCGAATGTTTTTTATTAGTTCCGTTCTGAGAATAAAGCTTGATTGAACCTCGCCAGGCGGGCGGACACATGGGTCCGCACCCTACAGAATCCTGTAGCGGAAATTCTCCAATCGTTCGAACGCTTTCACTGACAGTTTCCTGTTGTCTACGACAACCCCGAATTGCATTCGGGGCTACCCGTCACTTCTAGTCTGTATTTAGCAGTTCTTGGTTTTCATCTGCGGGGACTCGAGACACTTCTTTTATAATTCGCTTTGAAACGTGCCAGCCCGACAGCTGGTACACGGGGAGTTTTATTTACTTCGAAAGCATACGCGGATTGTTTCATGAAATGACAACAATAGCCGGTCGTTCTATTTTGCGAGATTCCATGCAGTTTGATTCGATTCTTTCAGCAGGATTGGTTTCGTGTTCGAGGGTTTATCTTATGCAGGCGCATGAAGCGATCAAGTGGATATTCAGAATGATGTGGCGATACCGGTTGATGTGGAACCGATGCCGGTGTGATCAGTGCGGGGGCTGTGCTGACAGGCTGCGATGTGCGGCGACCCGCAGGCATACATGCGGAACTGGTGTTGTTTTGCGAACTGCTCATCTGGAAAAAAGGGCCTCAAATCAGGTGGATATTTCGAACAAGTGTCGCGTGTTTCAGTGCACTGTAAACTGGGCACGCGCGCGACCCGAAACAACGCTTATCGCTGGTGGCGCGAGTGGGTCAAGTGCAATCTGGACAGTGGGAGTGAGCGGTTTTCAGAGGTGGGTGTTGTGCAGGTTCAAAGAAAAAACCATGTTCCGATTCGAAAACCGGAACATGGTTGAAGGCGGTTTGAGCTGGTCAATGAGACCTGGAATGCTATGTCTAGGTCGTGCCAGCGTCGTTGGTTGCCGGTTCGACGACCTGATCAACAGCAGCGGGGACGGCGTGCGGTTTATCGACCGGTTTGTAGATCATCACCATCGCTGCACCGGCGGCGGCGAGAGCCAGTCCCATAAAGAAGCGGACATCAGGCAGCGTTTTGGTGGGGTGGAAAACGGTGATGGTGGCAATCGTGTTAACGATGGGAGCACCCGCGAAAACGAGCGGTGCTACATAGATGGCGGCCCCTTTACCGCCAGTGGTCACCGCGAAGATGACACACAATGCACCGATGGCGCCCGCGGTGCCGGCCAGGATGCCCCAGGCGATCGGGCCGGCATCAAAGTTGGGGACCCCTTTGACTGTCGGGTCTTTTCCCAGCACGAAAATGAAGAACGCAGGAATCAGAACGGCAACCAGAAAGTAGGCAACACCCACAAATAGAAACGCGCGGAGGTTACTATGCAGTTTCTGAGCGGCGATATGAACGAGAGGTACATAGGTCCCCCATGAGAGTGCGGCACAGGCGACAAAGATTAAGACAATCGTCCATTTTGACATCGTTCAAACTCCTGGAATTCTGGAGGGAGAGATCATTTTTATTGGCGAGACAACACAGTAATTATGATAGTAACTTTGTGAAATTCCAGCACCCGACAGGCCCCCCCTTTTTGTGCGAATCACTGAAATGCGACTCTGTACAAACTCTTATGAAGCACGTAATGTTGCCAGGATCGGCGCCCGAACGGCATCGGCAACTGCCAGCAGCGCGGCCAGCATCCCTGTCACCAGAACCGCCAGCAGGATGACCAGGCCGCTTTCCCAGGGGAGATCTGCGCCGGTGGATAAGAGGTGTGGCAGCATCGCCAGCAGGGCGGAGACGGTTCCGGAAACCAGTCCCCAGAGCAGGAGAAACGCGTTTTCAGAAAGGACGATGATCGCGACATCGCTGCCCGTCATGCCGATGGCGCGGAGCAGAGCCAGTTCGCTGCGACGTTCGACAACATTGCGGAGCATCACGGTGGCTAGCCCAAGGGTTCCAAGTAACAGCCCCAGGCCTCCCAGTGTCTGGAAGGTTGAGAGATACGTGTTCTGTACGGCGAGGAAGTCGGCGAGCCGGTTGGCGACGAGGTCGGCGTCGAACCCGTATTCGGTCAGCCCGGTTTCGAGCACGCCGGCCAGCTTTGCCGATTGTGCGGGGGGGACTTCAATCAGGAAATATTCGAAGCCCGCCTGTTCGGGAAACAGCTTCTGGAAATGCTGTTCGGAGATCAGGAGGACGCCTTGAAAGATACTGCCATCAAACATGCCTTTGATTTTCAACTGATGCTCGGGACGTTCGTCAGACGGAATGCCTACGCTCGCGCCGATGCCTTTATGCAAGCTGTACATGAGCGTATTCATATCGCCCAGCGCGGGGATGGAGCCATCCTCCTGCGGTTCGTTGAGCAGTTCCCAGGGATTGTCGGCTGGGGTGTCTGCGAACTTGAAGCCGCCCCGCTCGATCATTTCCTGCGGTACGCCAAGGATGGTGGGGACGCTGGTCTGATAGATATTCAGGCAGCTGGCGTTCTCACCCGGTTTGACGCGGAAGGGGATCGCATGCATCTGTTTGAGGAGCTGCTGTGTTTCCTGATCTTCGGGAACGTTGACCAGCATTTTCTCACGACCTTCTTCAGAATTCAGATCGTAGATCAAGGGGGACGACGATTCGGCGATGAGGGTGAATCCGCCGTTCCCGGAATCTTTATCGGGACTTTCCACAGCAGGATTGCGATGCCCGGCGGCGACGGAGACGAGAACGAATGTCGCCGAGGCGATGAGCGCGGTCGTCAATACACTCCGCTGACGAAAGCGACCGGCGTTGCGGATGCCAAGTTTGATGAGGGTTCCTGTTCCGGTTCCTTTGATGGGCGTCGTGGAAGTCTGCCTGAGTCGACTGGAGAGAAAGCTGAGGCTGGCGACCAGGGAGAGGGTGCCGACCAGAAAGAAGGAGACCGTCTGCCAGGAGAAACCGGAGAAGGCTTCCTGACGGGGAATGGCTCCGAAGACGGTTGCCAGGACCAGAACAATCGCCAGGCCGAGGGAGATTTTGTAAGTATAGCCGACACGGCGGGTCTCTTTGACGCTCTCTGTTTCTACGGAGTTCACGCCGGCAAGCAGGCTGCGGATCGAAATCTTTTTGAGTTCGGACATGGATTTCCAGATGACAAAACCCGAGAACAGAACGGAGATCAGGAAGCCAATGACGAGGCTGGTTGGCGTCAGAGAGAGATACAGAAAGCGGGTGCCGATCGCGCCGATCCACCAGGTCTTCAAGCCATACAACATGAGCGAGGCATAGCCGATGGCGGCCAGGATTCCCAGAATTCCCCCTGTGAAAATGACGACGAAGGCTTCTTTGAAGATGATCTGTCTGACCTGCTGTGGGGTGAAGCCGATGGCAGAGAGCAGGCCGATGGACGAGACACGGCGGTCGATGCCGAGCTTGAACAGCAGGCGAATCAGAATGACGGCCGAAAGGATGATGAAAAAGCTGAAGCCAATAAACAGGCCGCTGAAATCGGTGGTACCACTGGCGGCGGCCAGGCCGAGCAATTTAATGGGTTGCACGGTGAGACCCATTTTAAAGACGTCGATATTTTTAAGGAACTCCGTGGCGAAGCGCGGAGCTGTTTCATCCAGTGATAGATCGGGGAGGGAGGTGAATCGTAGAGAGGTCAGGCTGCCATAGCGGCTGTTCCATAATGACTGTGCTGTACCGAGTGAGACGAAGGCTTTGGGAGTGGCTTTGTATTTGTCCCAGTAATCTTCGTCGCGGTCGGTGACGCGAGTCAACTGCATGGGGAAGGGTTGTTCCCAGTCGCCGAAAGTGTCGGCGTCGGTGATGCCTTCCATTTCGGGGGTCAGTTTGCGGTCGGCAGCGGGAGTGCCATCGAGCTGGATGATGCCTCTTACCTGGAAGGTCTGCTCGACTTCGGGCAGTTCTCCCCGTGAGCCGACGACATGATATTTCATTCGTACTTCATCGCCGACTTTGACATTCAGATCTTTCGCCAGCCATTCGTTGAGGACGATATCGTTTTCTTTTAAAGGGAGTTCGGGTTTGGGACCAATAAATTTGAACGGACCGAAGGGGGGCTGCTGCGAGAATTCGAGGCCCGCGACAATTGAATACATGGAGTATTGTTCTTTGAGATCGGTCTTGCTCTTTTTCGCCGGATCGATTTCATTGGCGATGTATACCATCACGGGAGACGTGCGTAAGCCGAGTGACTCTGCTGCCTCGATGCCCGCCTGTTCGATCTGCGGATCAAGAATCATCTGGTCGCTTTCCAGCGAGAGATATTTGAAGTCTTTATTGGGGGCGATTTTGAGATTGAGGTCTTCCAGTTTCAGGGAACTCTTCAGAACGGACTCCAGCTGTTTGGCGGTGTCGAGCGCAGCGGGTGAGACTGCAGCGGGGCTGTCGGAGCTGAAGAAGAGGGAGTTCACACGAGCCGGTCGTGATTTGGGATCACGGCGTGAAGCAACGATTTCGTCGAGATCGAGTTCTTGCTGCAGCGTTTTGAGGGAGACAAACAGATCGAGGGGCAACTGTTGATTGGGGAGCAGCGCGAGCCGCCCGGCTTTGGAATCGGCGTCGAGAATCGAGCTGACGGTGAGCGTGATTTCGACCGACTGTTCTTCCCGTTCTCCCAGCAGGGAGTCGCGGGGAATGGCAGAGGGGAGTTCGATCCAGAGCGTGATCTCATCGCCGACGGATGCCTGCAGCTGTTCGGCAACACGGGAGTTGAGGATCGCCTGATCGTCCTGAGGCGGAGGGAGATCCGGATGTTCGAGCAGCGACCAGAGCCGTTCGTCGGTTCCAAAAATGTTAACCTGGCCGACTCGCAGTCGCTGGTCGTCCCGGTTTTTTTCGAGGCTGCCTCGCAGGACCAGAGCCGGGGCGATGGTTTTGATTTGCGGCGGAAGGTCGGTGGATTTGGCGAGATCTTCGGCCAGCTGTTCACGGAAGAAGCGATGTCCGGAGACGACGAAATCGATTTTCCCCAGGCGATCGAGGGTCATCTGTCTCAAGCTGGCCCGCACGGAATCGCCGACGATGAGGGCGCCTCCAATGACTGCGGTGGCAGCGATCACACCCAGAAGAACCGCGAGGTTGGTGCGCCAGTGGTAGGTCAGACTTTTGATAACAAATCGCGCTTGATTCATGGAACGAACTCTTGCGAAGTTTGCAGTTAGTATTTCAGGCTGTTTCAGTCACGAGCGATCCGTCGCGCAATCGCTGATGCTGAGGAAACAGGACCGCCAGTTCGCGGCTGTGAGTGACACAGATCAGGACGGTATTCTGTTCCTGGTTGATTTCCAGCAGCAGTTTGCCGATCGATTCGGTATTGGTGCGGTCGAGATTTCCCGTCGGTTCATCGGCCAGTAACAGACGCGGGTTATTAATCAACGCACGGCAGACGGCGACCCGCTGGCGTTCTCCGCCGGAAATCTGGGTGGGGCGGTGATTCAGTCGATCGGAGAGCCCCACTCGTTCGAGCAGATGACGGGCACGCTCTTCGGCATCGCTGGTTGTGCCCTGATAGACCATGGTGGGGATCAGGACATTTTCCAGAACCGAGAATTGAGGCATCAGGTGATGGTCCTGAAAGATAAAGCCGATGTTCTGGTTGCGAAACTCGGCCTGCTCTTTTGCATTCAACCCGAATGGGTTCTGGCCGAACTGAATGACCTCACCCGAAGTAGGCTGATCGAGTACGCCGAGAATGTAGAGCAGGGTACTTTTCCCGGAACCGGAAGGTCCGGTGATGGCCAAGGCATCTCCCCGGTTGAGGTTCAGATTCACGCCGTTGAGGATCGGCAGCGATTCTCCCGCGAGCGAGAATTCTTTGGATAAGTCGCGGACAATCAATTGCTGTTGCGCGTCATTCATGTTGATCTCTGCTTCACAGTTTATTCAGACTGATCCATCGATGCTTCGAATTTTTCCAGCATCCACTCGGGGATCGCGATGGATTGCATGGGACTGCCGTGTTTGAACTGACAGCAGACCGTTTTCATTCGTCCTCTGGCGATTTTCGTTTTGTCGCGCCAGAGATCATATTCTATTGTCAGTGATTTGACGCCGATCCGTTCAATGTTCAAGCGGATTTCGAGCAGGTCACCATAAAAGGCGGGTGATTCAAACGAGCATTGGGCGGAGACCCGCGGCCAGCCGATAATGGAACCGTCCGCCTGTTTGTCTACAATGGTCAGGCCCAGCGAACGGAAGTATTCGTGTTCGGCCTGTTCCATGTACTTGTAGAAGTTGGCAAAGTGGACGATGCCAGCCATGTCCGTCTCATGGAATTCGACACGGCGAGTTGTTTTAAACGTACAGGACATGCGTGGCTCTATCGAAGTGATTCAACAACAGGCTGAGGAACAGTTGAATTCTGTTCTGCACAGCCTGCTGTATTTTCAACAATACTAAAAGTGGTTCATTCGGTTTAGTCTTCCGGGAAGAAGCGAACCAGAGTTTCTTTACTGGGTGGCGGAGTCACCAGGGAGACCAGGATCATCGCGACAGCCGAAGCGACGACCATCGTTGCGACGGGCATCATTCCCAGAAATGTATAATCTGGATTTAATGCATATTTCGCTTCTTTAAAGAGGTACAACCAGGTTCCGATTGCCACGATCACACCAGCATAAACGCCTGCCTTGGTCAGACGTTTCCAGTAGATGGCAGCAAAGATGATCGGAAACAGACTGGAGAACCCGCTGAAGCACCAGACTCCCAGCGTAAACACACGCCGCGGTTCCAGCAGGCTGAATCCGTACGTGATTGCCACAATGACAATAATAAACATGCGGGCCATGAAGACAACCTGCTTATCGGTAAAACGATCTTTTCCTCCGTAGTGCACGACAATGTCTTCGGTAAACATGGTGCCGATACAGAGGAACTGGCTATCGAGCGATGACATGATCGCCGCCAGAATACCGGCTGTCAGGAACCCTGCCAGAACCGGCGAGGTCATCTTTTTCACCATCGCTGCCAGCACTGCATTCGCCGGGAAGTGTGGCGGGAAGAGTGGTGCCCCTTCAAAAGTGGCGGAAGTCGCCCAGACACCAACCAGCACACAGGGAACCCAGACAATCATAATGAACAGCGGGTGTGCAACTACCGGCAGTTTGAATGTGGCAGCACTTCGGGCAGTCAGCCAGTGCTGGAACAGGTGAGGGAACATGCCGACGGAAAGAGGCACGAAGAAGTAAGTGAAGAAGACCAGTTTGCTCATCGGATGGGGTGCATCCGGTGCCCAGCTGCTGGCACGATAGACGCCCAGTGCTTTTTTGATGGTCCACTTTTTCCCCTTGGAAGGATCATCGGGATCCAGATCATGTTCGGGGTGACCGATGTTTTCTGCGAAGATCAGCATGGCCTTTTCGTCTTCGGCATTCGCTTTGCGCGGGTATTCACGCAGATCATGATGTGCCATGATGCCCTGCACCCATTTCTCAGGAAACGGATCGGGCATGACGCGGTCGTCCTGAGTTAACAGGGCTTTATTGATCTGTTCGTTGGTGAGTTTATACAGCTCGTTTTTAGATGCATAGATGGCTTCCGCTGTGGTTTGCCAGTTGGGGAACCGCGGCTTGAATTCTTTGTAGGCTTCTGCTTTCTGCTCGTCGGTCAGTTTCAGTGTTTTGAGAATGCGACGGGCATAGTTGTATTTCGCGATTAAGGTCCAGGTCTGGTAGCGTTCGGCATAGCGTTCACGGTCCGCCGGATCGACGGCGCGCATCAGCTTGGACGGGTTCTTTTCCAGCACGGCGTGGCTGGCTGCATCGAGTCCACCCAGCTTGTTGGAAATTACCACGAAGGTGACAACACCCAGAACCATGAAAACCAGCGTCTGGAATGTATTTGCCCAGGCAGTACCCCGCATCCCGCCAAAGAAAACGTAGATCAACACGACGAGGCTGATGACCAGAGAACCGAGCCAGGGGGGAACGCCGTAATCGTAGTCAGCAAAGGCGCTGTCAAAGGCACCTTCGGTAATACTGCTGATGACCACGCCGGACGACATCACGCCAATCAGCAGGTAAGGAATCACCAAGCCGACCAGGATCGGGAACAGGAGAATCCCGATGCGGTCACTTTCCAGACGATCCCGGAAAAACTGGATCTGTGTGGTGTAACCGTATTTGTATCCCCATGACCAGAGTTTAATCCCCAGCAGGAAGAAGCAGAGAGAGTGAATGATCCCACTGGAAGAGGCGAGCATCCCGTAGACGCCAACTCCTTCTTTGTAGGCTTCTCCACTGGAGCCGACGAGCGCGAAGGCGGTCATCGTCGTTCCAAAAATGGACATCAGCAGTAGAAAGGGGCCAATCGAATGGCTGGCCAGCATGTAGTCCTTACTGGTTCCTTTGAACAGTCGACTGGAGAAGACACCCAGAAACAACAAAAGTGCTAAATAGATTCCGATGATTACCAGCTGAGTCATTATTCTGTTTCTCCTGATTCCTGGGCCTGGGCAGGTGGTTCTTGTGCAACTTCTTCAAGGTGATGTGGCCAGGCAAACTTCGTGGCCAGGAACCAGACGATGGCAGCGCCGATGGAGATCCCGGCCTGATAGAGCAGGGTGATCGGCATAAAGCCTAGAATGAGACGTTTATCGTCCCATAACCAGTTATCCTGGTGAATGATGATTAGCAGGACAACCAAGCCATATACGGTGTATCTCATGGGTCATCTTTTCTATGTTGACAGAGTCACTTCAGGAGGGTTTGCGAATGTCAGGTGTTAGACGGTGTCCAGTTTTACTGCGGCGTCTCCAGTGTCATGTGGACCGGGTATCATATTACGAGAGACGCTTTAGTAAAGGGTGGTGCGCTCAAGTACGGGTATGGGCGGGAGCAGGATACTCTGGATCCCGCTGAATCGCGTTGAGGTTCTATTGTGACAAATTCTCCGAAGAGTCACAACATACCGGTTAGAAATGTGTCAATAAACGGACTGATCTCATTGAGAACCGATGTTGAGTGTTAACGATTATTTACAAAAAATGATGTTTCACAGGCGGGGAAGAATCTTAAGATTCAAAGGAGTCATCCGGGCTTGCAAATGCAGGAATGTCTTCCCAGAATGGTGGTTTACACAGGATTGTTGATCATTTTTGATTAAGATTATTAGAGAATCTGGGGGATAGATGTTTCGTCTTATACTGGCTGTTTTATTTGCAATTCCATTTCTGCTGACTTCAACAGCATTTGCTCAGGCCCCCAAAGGGGATAAAAAATTCGCGATTGTTGATATCAACAAGGTCGACAAAGACTTTCAGTATCAGGGTGAATACTATGGCCTGATTGGCAGTGACTGCTCATGGTGTGGTGAAGCGGCTTTGGGGTTACAGGTTGTCGCCCGCGGCGATGGCCAGTTCATTGCATCGCTCTACCATGGCGGACTGCCGGGAAATGGCTGGGACCGTTCCGCTCGTGTCGAACTGGAAGGGGCGCGGGAAGGTGATGTGTTATTCCTGACCGGTGGTGATTTTCAGTTACAGGTTTTGCATGGCGGTGTTGTCGATGTACGCGACGAGGCCGGTCACCTGCTGGGGCAGTTGCTGAAAACTCAGCGTCGCAGCATCACACTGGGAGCTACCCCTCCTCCCGGGGCAACGGTTCTGTTTGACGGCACTTCAACGGATATGTTGAAAGATGCCGAAATCACAGAGGAAGGCCTGCTGAAAGAAGGGACGGAGTTTAAGAATACCTACCGCAGTTTCCGTCTGCACCTGGAATTTCGCCTGCCTTACATGCCTTATGCTACAGGACAGGCCCGCAGTAACAGTGGTGTTTATCTGCAAAGCCGTTATGAAGTTCAGATTCTCGATTCATTCGGACTGGAAGGAGTTGAGAATGAATGCGGTGGTCTGTACAAGCAGAAACGCGGGGATGTAAATATGTGTTTTCCTCCGCTCAGCTGGCAGACTTATGACATCGCCTTCGTGGCACCCAAGTTTGATGCCGACGGGAAAAAAATCAAAAATGCCTTCATTTCAGTGCTGCTGAATGGTGTTCCCGTGCATCAGGATTATTCGATCATCGCAAAAACCGGCGGTGGTAAGCAGGAAGGTCCGGAACTGTTTCCAATCAAACTGCAGGACCATACCAATCCGGTACGTTTCCGAAATATCTGGATTGTGGATTTGAGTAACCAGCCAGATCCGGTTTATTGCACGCCTTGCCAGTCTCTGGCATGTGAGCAGTAATTGATGGTGTGACCCCCATCCGCATCAGATTTTCCGTTCGCATCTTGCCTTGCAGTTGAGAACCGGTACAATAAGACTGCAGCGTCATAAGCTGTAGTCCTGTACGAGTATACGAATAGAAATGACTGTTTGAATTGACTCGAACTATTGTACTTTTCCGGTTTGAATCCAAGGTGGGAAAGGACAACGCACGGAAAGTCTGTAGATCTGATGGATTATTCACTCTTAGCCATTCTTGCATTGATCGTTGCGTTGTTAATGCTGGTTGCCGAGATCTTTCTCCCCTCCGGCGGAATCATTGCCATTCTGGCGTTAACCAGTATCGCCGGCTCGGTCTGGGCGGCCTGGATGGCCTGGTGGGGAACGAGTCCGGGATTGTGGTGGACTTATATTGCCAGTGTTATCGTTCTGATTCCGACGACACTGGGGTTTGCGGTACGCATCTTCCCGAATACTGCCTGGGGGAAGAAGGTGATTCACGAAGTTCCTACTCTGGATGAAGTTACGGGGTTTCGTGAAGAAACCGAACATTTGCGATCATTGATTGGAAAGATTGGAAAAACGCAAACTCTTTTAAACCCCAGCGGGTTCGTGCTCGTTAATCATGAAAGACACCACTGTGAAAGCCAGGGCATGATCGTGGATGCTCAGGTGGATGTGGAGATTATCGCAGTGGAAGGGACCCGGCTGGTTGTCAAGGTTGTCAAACCTCCGGTCGTGGATGAAACGAAGTCGGGTGAAAAATCGGCAGCCTCTGATGAAAGAGCGGGTGATGAATCATTCGACTTTGAAGTGCCGGAGAACTGAATCTGAAGGTCGTCTCTGGATGCTGAACGTACTTTACTTTACAATAAGTAAGTCAAAATGGAGTAACAGGTTTTAAATAGTTGATTTCAGCTGTTTCTGAACATCACCTGGATTTAGATTTTCTTAGGATTGGAAAGCAGGAATGAACGCCTTGAATCTTTTCGCTGCCGAAGCTGGAGGCAGCTCCACAATTGTCTGGATTGTCGGGGTTGTTGTTTTTCTCGGCGTGCTGGTATTTTTCGCGGTCTTCGCCCGTTTTGCCGGGTTGTGGATCCAGTGTAAAATGACGAATGCCAAGATCTCATTTCCCAATCTGGTGATGATGACGATTCGAAAAGTGAATCCCACGATTATCGTTCGCAGTAAGATTATGGCGATTCAGGCGGGGGTTACCCGGACTTATGATATTTCCACGCGGGATCTGGAAGCACATTATCTCGCCGGGGGAAATGTTCCGAACGTGATTCGGGCATTGATTGCCGCCCAGCGGGCCAAGATCGATCTGGACTGGCAGTCGGCACAGGCGATTGACCTGGCCGGTCGGGATATTCTGGATGCGGTCCGCACGAGCGTTTATCCTAAGGTGATTGACTGTCCGGATTCGCGGAAGACGAACAGCACTCTGGATGCCGTGGCCGGCGATGGAATTCAGTTGAATGTCCGAGCCCGTGTCACCGTGCGGACGAACCTGAAACAGCTGGTCGGCGGTGCCACCGAAGAGACCGTGATTGCACGCGTCGGGCAGGGCATCGTTCAGGCGATCGGTTCCACTGACTCCTACAAAAAGGTGCTGGAAAACCCTGACAAAATTACCCAGATCGTATTGAATGAAGGTTTAGAGAAACAGACCGCTTACACGATCGTATCGATTGATATCGCTGATATTGATGTGGGTGAGAATATTGGCGCCCGTCTGCAGGCAGATCATGCGGAAGCGGAAATGCGGGTGGCCCAGGCCAAAGCGGAACAGCGTCGTGCGGAACAGAAAGCGCGTGAGCAGGAAATGGTCGCGTTGACACAGGAAAACCGGGCGAAGGTTGTGCTGGCGGAAGCCAAGGTTCCTGAAGCAATTGCCAGCGCATTTCGCAGTAAAAAAATGGGACTGATGGACTACTACGAACTGAAAAACGTTCAGGCCGATACGAAGATGCGAGATGCGATTGCAACCCCCGAACGGGAGATGACCTCTTCTTAAACCGTATAACAGCGGTTTCTGTTTGAAGACAGTCTGTGTGGCACGATTTGAAGGACTGGAATTAAGTTATGGAATTTCCAATACTGGCAGCTGGTGGTGATGATATTGTCGGTGTGATTGTCGGGGTTATTTTCCTGTTGATCAGCGCTGCGAGTGCCATCAGTAATATTGCCAAGGAAAAAAATAAGCCACAACCGGGCAAGGTCAAAGAGAAAGCGGCGCTGCAGAAAGAGCTCGAAAAATTTCTGCAGGAGGCAATGAATCCGCAGGCAGAGAAAAAGGAGAAACCGGCCGAAGTCGACTTCTTCGAAGACGATGTCCAGACAACGACCAGCATGCAGCAACAACCAGCGAGTGTCCGACAACCTCCCACAAGACGCCGTCGTGAAAAACAGAATTCACAGGGGCGCGGAGCTCAGCAGAGTAATAAGACGGTTACCCAGCAAAAAAAATCTGTCAAAGAACCGAAGTCTCATATTTCTGCTAAGGAGCGTGCAGAACTCCAGGAAGCAGAACGTCAACAGCGGCTAGGCGGTTCGATGCGTGCCCGGATCGAGAAGCGGCAGAAGAAGCATCTTCAAACCAGTATTCACAGCAAACTTGATAATGCTGCCAGTCTCTCTCAATCGGAAAATATCACCTCACGAGAGAGTGAAACCCGGCAGGCTTCTGACAGTAAAAGAAGCGGAAGTAAGCAAATTCGAGAGTTACTTCGTAACCGCCAGGCATTTCAACAGGCGATTATTATAAACGAAATTCTCTCACCACCTCTGTCCCGTCGCCGTTCCTGATCATGAATCTGTCACAACATATCGCTTTGGTTTTGTCTGCAGATGCTGCAGCGCGGGAACGATGCAAATGAGCAAAGCAGATTCACCACTTGATGTACTGTTATTTGCGGGACCCTTTGAAGTCAGAGGTACCTCGGCCTACACATTACGACTGGCACAATACACGGCCGCTTATGGAATCGCAGCCCGGGTGGTCTGTCCCAATGCGGCAAAAGTCGATCCCAGTATGCGAGCGAAGCTGGACATCAAGGAGTATCGCAATCTGAATGTGCCGGTGCTGGGGCACCTGATTTTACATCTCTTGAAACAGGAAGTGATAAAGAAGCCACCCGATCTGATCCATATTCAGTCACGGCATGTTTTGCCGCAGGGGCAATGGCTGGCCCGCAAACTGAAACGTCCCTTTCTGCTGACGGTGAATGACTACCTGCAGAGTGATGAACGCCTGCGGATTGATATGCGGTGGTGCAGGGGAATTATTACCGTCAGTGAGTCTGTTAAAAAAGACCTGATCGCCCGAACTGGTCTGCCCGAGGATTTCGTGCTGGTGATTTCCAGTGGCGTGGATGTGCCCGAGCAGTCACAGCATGTTCCTGTCCTCTCCCGTGATCATGAGCCTGTCGTTGGTACCGCAGGTCCATTGGAAACGATCAAGGGGCTGCCTTATTTTCTGGGGGCAGCCAGTCGTGTTCTGGAAGTGAATCCGCATGTCCAGTTTCTGGTTTCGGGAGCAGGCCCGGAGGAAAGCAATTTGCGGCACCTGGTGCGGGACCTGGGGATCACTGAAAACGTAACCTTTGTTCCCAATTTGTATGACTTCTCCATCTCACTGGAAGCGATGGATATTTTCTGTCTGGCGTCGCTCAGGCAGGGGCTGGGGACAATCATGCTGGAAGCGATGGCATTGGCCAAGCCTGTGATTGCGACCGGTGTGGGCGGGATCTATTCGGTGATCCGCGATGGGGAAACCGGGCTGGTGATTCCTCCCTCGAACAGTGAGATACTGGCGAGCAGTATCCTGAAACTGCTGGATGACCCTCTGAAAGCGCGGGCCATGGGAGAATCTGCCCGGGAACTGGTTCGGCAGGAGTTCCGGGTTGAGACCATGGTTGAGAAAACTGTGGAACAGTATAAACTGGCAGTGCAGGCTCCGGTCTGATGGCAGAGAACAGAAACAGAATATCACTGCCGGAACAGTGATTCTCCCCTCTCGTTACGGGTTACATGAATGCAAGCAGAAATTATTGCGATCGGCAGTGAGCTGACAAACGGAGAAAAACTCGATACCAACAGTCAGTGGTTGAGTACAGAACTGGCTGCGATTGGCATCTCCACTCATTTTCATACTACGATTGCCGATAATCTGGATGAAATTGTTACCCAGTTTCGCCTTTCAGTACAGCGTTCTGATCTGATTTTGATTACCGGTGGACTCGGTCCCACGCTGGATGATCTGACACGCCAGGCTCTGGCAGAAATGACAGAGACAGATCTCGTGCTGGATGAAACGTCCATGGAGATCATCGAGGCGATGTTTCAGAAGCGTTCGCGCGAGATGCCCGAGCGAAATCGGATTCAGGCGATGTTTCCCCAAGGTTCAGAACCGATTAAGAACGAGCATGGGACCGCTCCGGGAATCTGGATGGAAGTCCCCCGTCTTGATGGGAATTCAATCTGCCTGATTGCCGCGATGCCGGGAGTTCCTTCAGAAATGAAGCCGATGTTTTATCAGTCGGTATTGCCCCGCGTCACGCGTGGAACCAATATGATTCGCTTTGCAAGAATCAACTGTTTTGGGGTGGGGGAGTCGAAGACAGAAGAATTACTGGGCGATATCACAAGCCGAGGCCGTGATCCGGAAGTGGGAATCACGGCGCATGAAGCAACGATTACACTGCGGATCAAAGCGATGGGTAGCACTCTTGAGGAGTGTGAACACAAGATCGCTGAGACGCATCAATTGATTCAGGAGCGGCTCGGAGAATATATCTTTGGTTATGAAGACGAAGAGCTGGAACATGTGGTGATGATGCTGCTCAGTCAGAAACAGCAGACACTGGCCACCTGTGAATGCGGCACCGGAGGACTGCTTTCGTATCGACTGACGGAAGTCGATGGGGCCGCCGACTGGTATGCAGGTGGAATCGTTTCCCGACTGCAGTCCGTCTACAGACATCTGGCATCCGGACCAGATCAGGATACCGTTGGTTTTAATGCGGCTGGAGCAGTTCAGATTGCGCAGGCGACACAGCAGAAATATGATACCGATTTTGGATTAGCAATCCTGCTTGATCCCCATCAGTCGTGGCAGGATCCGAATCAGGTGCCCCAGGCTTATGTTGCTCTGGCAAATCGGGAGTCAGAGTGGGTGGAAGAAATTGGTCTGACGGTCAATCGTGCGATTGCTAAAAGCCGCGTCACAAAAGCCGCGCTCAATCTGTTGAGACGGAATCTGATCGTGAAGTAAAACAGGATCTGTATCGCAGACCCGATCAGGCAGCATGCAGCTTTCTGGCTTTTTGCGACCATTGGATCCAGTCGGTGATTTCTTTGAAGTCCGGCTTTTTCCCGCCGCGAATGATCTGCTGTCCTTCGCTGGTTTTGACAAACGATTTTACTTTGCCGTACAACTCCTGAGGCGATGTACGGGCAATCTGATCGGGTTCATAAAAACCGCAGGCGACCAGGATCTGTGCATCGTGCCCCCGCAAGCCGGGGATACAGCAGACAAGTTTTGTCTGTTTCTTCCAAACGCGAATCGTGCGTTCTTTAATGTGAGACACATTTAATTGATTCGCGACGTTTTCCGGGTTGCATTCCAGGAAATCACTGACGGAGAAAATTCCCACTTTTTCCAGACGTTGTGCCGTCTTCGGACCGATGGACGGGGCCTGTTCCACAGGCATGGAACGATTCAGGTAAAAGGGCGGGGTGATGGGTTTCGCATTTTCCGAGTCAGTGTGTGAACTGTCCCTGCGATATTCACGTCGTTCCTGTGGAACTGGTTGTTGCGGTTTCTGTTCTGTGGCGACTGGTTTTTGCGGGTGAAACTTCCGTGCCTGGTGTGCTGACTGATACCATTGTTGCACGCGTGTTTCAGTAATGGTCGTCTCATTTGATGCCTCAGTTGGAAGACTGGAGGCAATCAGAGACCAGAGTTCAGAGAATGACATGCCGGTGATATCACCGGGTTCTGTGATCCCACACTGGACAAGGAATGCGGCCTGTTGGGGTTTAATTCCCCGAATGCAGGACGCCAGTCTGGCCTGACTCTGCCATTCAAAAATCAGTCCTGCTGTGATTTCTTCCGGAAGCTGAGGAGCCAACTGGTCAGCCGACTGAGACAGGAACTGTGCAATCGTATTGATGCCTGCCTGATTCAATTGTTGAATCTGGAACTGGCTGAGTGAAGACAGCCTGTAGATGGGGGAGGACCATTCCAGTTCATAGACCGGTACTTCTACCGGGGGGGCATCGAGCACGGCGGTTGATGTTTCTGTTTTGAGTGCAGGTTGCAACTGGAGTTCAGATTGAGCCCGTGGTTGTGAAATCAACGGAGATCGAGTTTCCTCTGTGGAACTTTCTTCTGTGAGCCAGACCGGCGGTTGTCCCTGTTCTTCAAACAGGCGGGTCAGATGCAGATGGCAGGTGAAAAATAGAATCTGTTGTCCTTTGTTTGCCACAGAGATCAGGGTTTCGATGGCTGCCTGTGTTCTGCTCTGGTCAAAGTTGACAAGTACATCATCGAGTACCATGGGAAGTTCCACCCCGTTGTTGCGGAAACGTTCGACCATTGCGAGTCGGATTGCCAGGAAGAGCTGTTCTCGCGTGCCGCTACTCAGTTCGCTGACTGTCAGGGTGTGCCCTTCGTTGTCATCCACTTTAGGATATTGTTCGCCCAGGGGAGTCCAGATGTTGGTGTACTTTCCATTGGTTAACTGTCTCAGGTAATCAGAGGCAATCGCGAGCGTTTCCGGCTGGCTTGTGCGTTCAAATTCTGACTGCAGCTTTTGAAGGCCGACGGCGGAAAGTTCTGTGGTAAACCACTCTTCACTGGCCTGTCTGATCTGTTCGAGAATCTGTTCACGCTGAAAACGCAGTTGCACTGCACTGCGATCGGTTTTGGCGTTCTGATAATCCTGTTTCAGTCGACCCATGTTTTCCGCAGCCGTGACCAGGTCCTGCTCGATGTCTTCGAGTTCCAGATTCAGCATTTCCAGGTGTTCGGCATTGGCGTCCGCATCAAAGTTCAACAGATCCTCTTCCACGATGGCCATTTCCTGCTCAGACTGGCTGGCGCGTTCGAGTTCCCGCTGTGCAGTCGCCAGCGTTTTTTCGAGCTGAATCCGCTCTGTCAGTGAAGCGGCCCGTGTTAGAAATTCATCGCGACTGGCAGCGCCCCCTTTGATGAGCAGTGTTGAACGCAGATGCTTCATTTCCTCCTGCTTTAATTTCAGAGAGTCTGCTTCCTGACGCAGTCGCTGTTCTTGCTTTAACAGTCTGGCACGTTCTTCACGCTGACCTGAAAGTGTTTCGAGTTCACGCTCCCATGCGGCAACCTGTTCAAACGGGTTGTCCGAATTCTGTTGGCGGCGATTCATTCGCAGGCTTAATTCGCGAACGCGTTTAAAATACATATCAACAAGATCACCAAAGGGTTTAATTTTCTGTTGTGCCTGCTCCAACTGATTCCGGTAGAGGTTTGCCTGTGAGACCTGCTGCCACATCCGGAATGCGTCATCGACTTTGAGTGTTTCGGTCAATCCCAGCTGTTTCAGACATTCGCACCATTCATGCCGCTTGCTGCTGAAGTTTCGCTGGATTTCCTGAGAACGGTTCCGCAGTTTGACCAGTAATTGACGGGTTTTCTGGGCACGTTCCTGAGCAATTTTCAACTGTTCCAGTTCCGCGATCTTGAGCGCCAGTTCATGCAGGAGATCGGTGCGGAGAATATTTTCATCATTAAAGCTCAATGCCGGGACCGATTCCCGCTGGCGATGACTGCTGAGGGAATGCCCTTCCGAGAGCGATTTCAAAGCGAAGTATTCATCGTCCATGATGCGATCGATTTCCTGGCGTGTCTCGCGCAAATGGACGTCGAGAGCCCAGCTTTCATCCTGCAGTTCATCCGCCTGATCCTGCACATCGATTTCGAAATGTTTTTTGATGGCCCAGGTGAGACCACCCAGGAAGAAACCACTCAGACAGTAAATCAATCCAACCAGCTTCGCATCGGAGACTCCCCGCCAGATACCTGCGAGTACCAGCAGTACGCCGGCAATGGCGAAACCGAACAGTGTTTTCTTTGCCCAGCCTGGCAGTCGTGAATTCGTCTGCAGGCGTTCCAGTTGTTCTTTGACTGCTTCCTGGCGGATGAGAAATTCCGACTCTCTGACCCGTAACTGGCTGAGGCGTTCGAGATGTTTCATTCGTTCGCGGGCTCGTTTGAGTTCCGCTTCGATCGAATGTCCGTTGAGCAGACGTGAAGACTGTTCCTGCAGGCTGGCCAGAGTCTGCTGATACTTTCGTGAGACTTTTTTGTAGCGTCTGTGTGCATTCTTTCGCTTTGACCCTGCTACCCGATATTCACGGGCCGCCTGGATCAGACGCTGATTATTCTCCGGAATGGTTTTAATGTGAGTCAAGTGTCGGACGCTCTGGTTCTGGCTCAGGTAGCTCTGTAGTGCCGCGTCCAGTTCCTGTACCCGGGTGATGCCGGACTTGTGCTGCTGATCCAGGTCGGTCATCCAGGGCTTCTGATCTACCAGACTCTGGATACTGGGCGCAAAGTTTAATAATTCATTGTCCAGCTCTGCCTGCTCGATTTGTTTACGCAGACCGCTGAGTTCTGCTTTGATCTCGTTCAGTTTCGCTTCGATCTGCTTGATCTCCCGATCATATTCATTGAGCAGATTGACGCCATCTTCCGGAAACTCAGCGACGACAGGCAGTCGTTTTAACTGCTGCTGCAGGTCTTGTACTTCCTGCCACGGTTTCCAGACGCGATCCAGAAAACGATGTCCGCGGATCTGATACTGGAGACCGGATTTCCGTTTCTTAAGACTGTCCGATTCCGCACGGATCTTCTGTAGATCGTCGGAGAGATTGAAGAAACGCTGTGACTGCTGTTTCAGATCAGCCAGTTTCTGATCGATTTCATCCAGCTGTTGATACAGGTCTGGCAGTTTTCCTGATTTAGCATCGCGGCTTAACAGTGTCTGTCGTGACTGGCTGACCTCTTTGGATGCATCGAGGATGGCCTGACCTTCCGGACCGAGTGTCAAACCATAGATGTGCTGCGCGACCTGATCACCGTGCAGAGTTCCCAGTTCCTGGAGTTCATTCAATCCAATGGCGAATACATTTTCATAAACGCTTTCATTCACCCCTGCCTGGAGTGAAGTCAGGAGATCAGTGCTGGAGATTCCCCTGGACTGACTCTGAAACGAGAAGTGACCTCTTCCATTCGCAGACGTTTGTCGCTGAATTTCATAGAACTGCCCCTGGTGACGGATATCCAACAACGCAGACCAGGGAACCGAATCGGGAACACGGGAATGCTCGCGCAACTCATCGGATTGAAATCCATAGAGGATTCCCCGAATCATGCGCATCAATGTGGATTTGCCCGTTTCATTCGGGCCGTAAAACACGTTGATTCCCGGGTCGAGTGAAGCAAGATTCAGGTTCTGCCAGTTCCCGAACTGGTTTACATGGATTCTGGTAATTTTCATACGTGTACTTCCTCATCCGATGAAACATCGAGCCATGTCTGTCCATTGTGGATGGCTGCGTTGAAGATCTGCTGATTGTCCAGTTGTTCGGTGACCGAATTCAGGCGTTGTAACCAGCTTTGATCCAGGTGAGAGGCTTGCGCGAGTAACTGTTTGAGTGGGAGCTCAGTCTCAGATTTGAACTGCTCCAGTTGATTTTGAAACAGTTGAGACAATGTGGAATGCGTTCCTTGAAGTTCTCTGTTTTCTGGCTTCAGATAAAATGATTGTTCAATGCCGACCGGCAGTCTCTCTTTCACGGCCAACGCCAGTTCATTACTCAGGCTGCCCTGATGTTTGAAACTTCTGAGAGAATCAAACAGCTCACCTGATCCCTGAAACTGCCAGCGTACCATCCACAATTTTTCGTGGTGGCCTCTGATTTGAGACAGGAGCGATTCCTGCATGCGTTGAATCAGTTGAGCGCGGGAGAGTTCCGGCTGCAGGTTCAGTTCCAGTACCAGCCAGCGGACTGAAGCGATTCGCAGTGTCCGCTGTTCCAGTTGCGCTTCCGTTCCCACAGTGACCAGTGTGACTCCGTTTTGTTCGTGTTCGCCGAAATTGAGTCCCTGTGCGGTTCCCGGATGATGAGCCACTCCGGGGTGCATTTCGAATGTATGTCTCTGCGTGCCTTTGCAGAGTGCCAGGTAATCAACAGAAATTTCATTGGATTCTTCTGACTGCCATTCCGCCGGCAGATATTCATCTGACAGTGAAAGGGGAATCGCCTGTGTGGAGTCGCCGAGGGTGTCAGAGTGATCCGTAGGTAAGTTGGCAGCGATCAATCCAATGGAGAGCGCCCGTTCTTCCTGTTTATTAAACAGCTGATTGCGTTGGTTCAGTTTGAGGGGCTGAGAGTATTTACGATGTGCAGATCCCAGAATCTGAAGTGTGGCAATGGTTTCATCTTCACGCAGAATATCGATGACATCACGATCCTGGGGTGAAAGGAATGTGATGTTGGCAGGCCAGTTGTACTGCAGGTCCCAGGCACTCAGGGGATCGTGTTGTCCGGGAACGATGAAAACCTGAATCTGATCGGCGGCCAGTTTTTGAAAGCCTTCGATCAACGCAATGCGGGCACGAATACTGAAGTCGTCAGCAATAAAAGAGTTGCCACTCAGGAGGAGAAAATCGATTTCATGTTCGCGACAGGCATCGATCAAATGAGAAAACGTATCGAGCGTACAATCTTCGAGGATCGTCTGTGATTCAGTGGAAACTGCGCCGACCCCTTGCGCCTGATGGTCCAGTCGCAGATTACTGGCATGGATAAACCGGGTTGGTATAAATGGCATGGCAGACTCCTTTCCGCCGCTCGACCTGCTGACGTCTATTGTTCCACAATTTGATCAGGGATGCAGGTGGCAGTGATGCTTTTTAGAATGTCAATTTTGTCTGGAAGTGTACTTCACTCCGCGGTTTAAGAAAAGTGGAGTCTGTAGAAAATGTCCCTGTACCGGGGTAGATTGGCCGAACGAGGGGGGCAAGCTGCTATCGCAGAATCAGGGCTAATTTCCCAGCCAGGTTGTGACATCAGGGTCGTGGTAGGTGTCAACCAGCGCGTGTGAGACGGTTGTCACTAACTCCTGACGTTTGACAGGCTTAGACAGGACCTCGTATGCCTTTGCTTCGGACGCATCCTGACGTAATTCATCAGTCGCATCAGCGGTGATGAGAATACAGGGCAACATGGCGTTGATCTGCTTCATCAGGCGTACGGCTTCCAGACCGGTAAGAATGTCCATATGCATGTCCAGCAGGACAATATCGACAGAGATCTGCTCAACCAGCTCAACAGCTTCCTCACCTGATTCAGCCTCGAACAGTCTGAAATAGGGGGCCAGCACTTCCTTGAGCACCGCGCGAAACCCGGAATCATCATCGGCAATCAATAGCTGATAAGGAGCCTGTGATCTGGCAGTAACCATATGACATCTCACCAAGTAATCCGGAAGGCAGCCGCAACAGCGGACATTTAACATAACCTTAGTTCGAAACGGAATTCGTGCAAATAGCTTTTTGTTAGCATAAAGTTAAGCAAATCAGATACCATTGTCATGTAGAAAAAATGGTTGTGTTATAAGTTGTTAATTAGTATGTAGATAGGGGGGCTTTCGTGTTTCAGATAAATGGGGAGACTCTTGATCAATTCGTATAATCGCCGTGCATTCGCTGTCAAATAGGCAGTGATTTTAAAGGAGGGATCAACTCAAGAAAGCTCAAAAAGTCCTGTCTCTGTCCCGATTTCAATTGGTCGAATCGTTGGAGACGACTCAATTCAGGCAGAACGTTTACTGGGGAGAGGGGTACCCGCCGGGCCTGGCATTGGCTCTGAAAATTCGAGCTCTTTTACTGGGGAGTTGTTCTCGACCATTTGTGAAAAAAAGTCGATCAATGTCGAGTCAAATTTTTCGAGTTGTGTGAAGCGACCCGCATTGTGAATGGCGCCTGGTAACGAGCAGACGGTGATGTGCGCATCAGGAATTCGCTTGACGATCAACTGTGTCATACGGGGAACAACACTCTGATCTTTTTCACCGGTGAAAAACAACAGGTTTCGATTTTTCAAATCTTTGACGCGCGGTTTCAGATTGATATATCGACAACCCTGCCGACGTTGTGAATACCAGATCATGATCCGAAACGCGCGAATGACTTCCCAGGTCGGTACGATTTGTATAAACAGTCGTGGCAGAAAACGTTCTCCCCAGCGTATCGCGTGATCCAGAAAGAGTTCCTCATTCAGAAAGGCACCTTCACAGGCGACAAACTGGATGTCAGAAGATTTGGCAGCGACAGCAAGTGCAGTTCCCGCTCCGCGACTCATACCCAGCAGCCCCAGTGGGAGCTGGGATAGTTCAGGTTGAGCTCGCAGGAATTCAATAGCGGATCTGGCATCATTCAGTTCATAATGTGAGAGCCAGTGGATTGACTGGTAGCGAGGGTCAGTATCACTTTCTCCATGATTGCGAAAATCAAACGAGAAGACAGCAAAGCCAGCCTCCAGTAATCCCTGGCATTGGAAGAGTGCAATTCGTCCAGTGGATTTAAAGGGATGGCAGAAGAGGATTACACCTTTAGGGCGATCTGCCGTGGGAGTGGCAATGAATCCATGCAGCGTCAGGCCGTCCGAAGTGGGAAATGTCACATCTCTGATCTGAATCTGATCGTCATTTTCTGGTAGTTGTGCGAGTGTGCCGATCAGATTGAATCGATCGGGCATCGGCGCAAACAGTACCGGGTAAGCAGCGCGCATGATGCAGTATTGGATTATTATCTCGACTGCGACTGCGATCAAAACGCACCAAAGCAACCAACTCACTGCTGTCTCCCTGGCGGTTGCAGAACCTGAGAATCACTTACACAGGTTCTGAATTCAATTAAAGATGTAGACTCTGGAATCCGGGATTATCGACGATACTGACTTTGTGCAAATCTCCATAGAGGTTGCACATGCGTAGTTTACCCGGTTTCCCGGTGAGCGTCTTGATCAATTTCTCAGGACTCGGCTGATCCTGGTAAAAAAAACAGAATTTGTGTGGACCTCACCTTGAGTGATAAGAGGGAGCGCACATTGACAATGTGATGTCGAAACAGAAATTAATCTTCCGAAACAGTACTGGAAGCAATACGTAGTCGTTGAGCGCGTTTCAGCAGAGTAGACAATGTATCAACTGATTTGACTACAACTCAGTCTTTGAATTCTGAGAAGATCAAAGCAATGTTCTGTCCGCCAAATCCAAAGCTGTTCGACAACGTGGTTGTCACATTTTGCTGACGAGCTTCGTTGGGGATGTAGTCCAGGTCACAATCAGGGTCAGGCGTTTCATAGTTAATCGTCGGTGGGATGACATTGTCGCGAATCGCCATCAGGCAGGTGATGGCTTCCACGCTACCCGCTGCGGCAATCAGGTGTCCCATCATACTTTTGATGCTGGAGACAGGAGTCTTGTATGCCGCTTCTCCCAGTGCGCCTTTGATTGCTTTGGTTTCCACACGATCGTTGACCGCGGTACTGGTTCCGTGCGCGTTGATATAATGAATCTCATCCTGATTGATCTGAGCGTGGTTCATTGCCATCTTGATACACTTGATAGCACCGCGACCATCGGGGTGAATGTCCGTGACACGATAAGCGTCGGCGGTGGAACCGTAGCCAACCAGTTCTCCATAAATTTTTGCACCACGTTTCTGGGCACGTTCCAGGTCTTCCAGGATCATCATGCCTGCCCCTTCGCCAAGCACAAATCCATCCCGGTTGCGGTCAAAGGGACGTGATGCTTTTGCGGGATCTTCATTGTGTGTGGAAAGGGCAGTCAGCAGGCTGAAGCCAGTCACACCGAAAGGATGGATCATGCTGTGGGCTCCGCCGGAGAGCATGATATCGACATCGCCGCGACGAATCAGTTCTGATGCTTCGCCAATGGCCTGGCTCGAAGCGGCACAGGCAGTCAGGCAGTTCAGGTTGGGACCCTGTGCATTGAAGAGGCTGGCCAGATGGCCGGCAGCCATATTGGGTTCCTGTTCCAGTTCGAACCGCGGATTGAGCTGTTCGAGTCCGACTTTGGTGAATTTTTCCAAGTCGACTTCACCATCGTTCTGGGCCTGGGCAATGATCTTCATAAACGTGTAGAAGTCCTGCTGCCCTTCGCCTGCTCCCAGGTAGACACCAAACATCGCGGGGTCAAAGTCGTCATCCAGAATTCCAGAGTCTTTGACGGCCTGGGTGGCTGCACCAATGGCATAGCGGATATTACGTCCTGAATGCTCAAAGCGATCCAGATTATCGACGTAGTCTCCCAGGTGGAAATCGTGGACTTCCGCTGCAAAGCGTGTCGGGAAATTCGAAGCATCGAAATGAGTGATGTTGGAAATGCCGCATTTGGATTCCTGGAGAGCTTTCCAGGTATCTTCTACGGTTTTTCCCAAGGGGGTGATAGCGCCAATTCCAGTGATCACAACGCGGCGGTTCATAGCTTCGAACTCTTGTTTTAAAATTGATTTTGTAGCAGCAGGCAAATTTCAGGGTCAGATAGACTGTCCAAATGTAACTTGCCGCCAGTTTAAGTCTGCGTTTTTTGAATACCTGAATTATGATTGTAGTTCAATTTGAATCAAGGCCTCTAGAGCAAGCTTTCAAAAATCGCTGTCTCAGGGCTGATCTTCACCCGTTCCAGCCTTGCCTACATCCAGGATTCCCAGCAGATTCATCGAAAACACAAAGTTTTTCTGGTCGATGGCTCCAAATTCCGAATCACTCTGATCGAGATGGACGAAAATAATGCTTCCTTCAGCGACCAGACGGTCTCCGACCATGGCCGTCACATCGACAGCGCCTCCCTCTTCGCCTGCATTGGTGATTTTGGCGGTATAAATCAGCTGGTCACCCGGGCAGGCCCAGCTGTGAAACGTCATCTGGGGGACTTTGGCCAGAATGACGATGTGCTCAAAATCGTTGATTTCACCCAGCAGAATGCCGCCGGTCTGTGCCAGTCCCTCAATCATCAGAGAGCCGGGCATGACGGGAAAACCGGGGAAGTGATCGTGCAGATGCTCTTCTGCCAGTGTGACGTTTTTCACACTTTTAGCATAAGAACCGCTTTCAAATTCAATAAAGCGATCAATCCAGAACCATCGCATTTTGAAAACCTTTTCGTTCGTTATTTGAATCCCCAGTGAATTCGCCTGAATCAACTGGCAGCGCAGCTTGCATTCCAGACAGGAAGAAAAGCTGCACAACTCACGGGAGTGAGCTGTGACAGCCTTATCATCTGTAAGTCTGGCTCGGAGGACTGTGATTAACCCAGTCGTGCTTCGAGGAAGTTTACCAGCATGTCGACAGTGAACAGATCCTGCATGTTTTCGACTTTGGGGTCGTCTGCAAAGGAATCGATGTCTGCATGTGGCATTTTGGCGCGGAGTTCGGCGATACCTGCTTCAGTGAATTCACCGTCTTTGACAAAGCCTGAGTCGGAAGAAGCGATATTTTCCGGGAACAGTTCACCGCGTGGAATTTTGATATCAAATGCTTTTTCCAGACGGAATGCGATATCAAGGAAGTCGATAGATTCAGCACCCAGGTCACCCATCAGAGTGGCTTCAGGCACTACTTCGTCATCATCCAGTCCGAGCGCGTCAACCAGTGTTTCACGAACGGAATCGAAGATTTCATCTCTAGTTGGCATTTCAATACTCCTTGGTTCGACCTGCTGGCCGATAAGTCCCGCCGACCCAGCCTGATTTAAAACTATTCGGCGAGAAGAATAGTTTTGACAGTTCTTGTGATGCGGTAAGTCGAATTGACCCAATTCTGAAGACTACCGATCACACTTAAAAAAATGTATTTTTCAAAACGACGACGAGCCGCTTCGAATCAACTTACTTAAATTCCACCTAATGTTAATCCGCCGTCCACAGCCAGTGTCTGGCCAGTGACATAGGAAGCCTCTTCTGTAGCGAAGAATAATACTGCATTGGAAATATCTTCAGGAAGCCCCAGGCGTCGAGAAGGAATGTGTTTTTTGATCTGATCGCCGGCTGCATTTCGCACATCGACGGTCATGTCTGTTTCAATGAAACCCGGGGCAACGGCATTCACGGTCACACCGCGTTTGGCCAGTTCGGTCGCCAGGCAGCGAGTGAAACCGATGATTCCCCCTTTGCTGGCAGCGTAGTTTGTCTGGCCGGAATTACCAAAGTGAGCAGCGACACTGGACATGTTGATAATGCGACCATAGCGTTTCGACATCATCGGGCGTGTGACTGCCTGACAGAAGTTGAATACGCTGGTGAGGTTGGTGTCGATCACAGCCTGCCAGTCTTCAGCAGACATGGTTGCCAGCAGACCATCCCGGATAATGCCGGCGTTATTGACCAGAATGTCAATTTTTTCCCACTTTTCCATGACCTGCTCTACAACAGCATCTGCATCTGCTTTGCTGGCGACATCTGCCTGAATGGCAAACGCTTCGCAGTTCTCAGCGGCGAGGTCTTTGACGATCTGTTCGGCGGCTTCCGCACTGGAACGATACACAAAGGCAACCTTTGCCCCTTCACGGGCCAGGGCTTCCACAACGGCTTTTCCAATACCGCGGCTGCCACCGGTTACCAACGCTACTCTTCCTTCCAGTTTCATTCCTGTTTCCAATCTAGTTTTCTTTATGTGTGTTTGTAGTTAATGTGTACGTCTATGCTCGAGCAGAACAGTCTGCCTCAGGATGCAGTCTGTCTGCTGGGATTCCAGAGCTGTCGAAACTGAGTCTGCAGATCCTGAATCCGTGCCGCATCGGTTTCCGCCATGGAGGGATTCTTGTCGACCAGATTAAACTGTTCCAGAACAATCCGACCACTGACGGCGGCTTCCCCTTCCACCTGGCTGGACGCTTTTAATGTGCACAGGTTGTCTTCCCATTTCTGAATACTCAGCGAGACACGCAATTGCTTTCCCGGAGTGACAAAACTGTTAAAGCGAATCGCTTTGGTTTGCTTCAGCAGAATGGTGCTGTATTGAAAGTCGTTCGTGTACCGCATCAGCCAGGCACCGGCCTGAACGATCGATTCCACCATTAATACTCCCGGCATGACGGCAAAGCCCGGAAAATGGTCTTGAAGATATTCTTCTGAAAGAGAAAGGTTTTTGACAGCCGTAATCGACTTTCCTTTCTCCATTTCTAAAATTTGGTCGACGAGCGAAAAACGCATGCCTGTAAAATCTCGCTACTTGTCTGGAAGAGGCTGTAATCAGGTTAACCGGTGATTAAGAACTATTGCTGGCTGATCAGGTTCTCAAATTTCCTGGCGGTGGTCAAACCGGTTTAATACAGAAACCCCTATCGATGATCGAACCGACTAAACTTCATTCGATTCTTGAGAGTCATTGGAAACGTGGCAGTATAATTCCCCGATACCTGTTTCTCAAGCTAGTAGCGCGGCTGTCCATCCTGAAATCATGCGAATTTTCGACGTTTTAATTGATTGTTAATTAAGTGTATATATAGCAATAGTTTATATCGCTCGTTCGTGGTGCCGTTATTGAACTCAATCAGGGACAATATGGAAGTTCGCTGACTGATTACCTCAGGAAACGTCGGTTTTTGAAGGATCTTTTTGACAGCCTGCTGATCCTGACATAGGTTTGAACAGTGTTTTTTGCAGTTTTCTCACACAGAGAACTGTGTTTTTGAATACGTGGAATTCCTGACAACAGGTTTATTGATATGAATATGGTAATTGATGCTCTGTCGGCAGCCGAAGTTTCTAAGCAGGCCAGAGAAACGACTGACAACTCTTTTGAGACCCAACCAGTTTCCTTTCGAAAGTGCCGTCAGCGTTCAGGGCTTCCCCTGAAGCATCGTAGACCTGCATCGGGACGCACCTGGAATTCCGTGCTGAGTAAGGCGCGAGCTGCTGCAAATTCTGAGCAAGTCTCGGAAACGGAAGCTGAAAATACCGACCATGCTGTTGTGGAAACCCGGTCTTTTGACCGTCGTGCCTGTCCCAGACATTCCAGCGATGCCATTGTTCTGGCGCTCAATAAAGATGATCATCGACCTGTCGGAGCAGGTTCCCATCCGGCACAAAAGGGCTACGCGATCAATGTCAGTCAGAATGGGATCTCATTTGCTTCCCGTTCAGCATTTCAACTGAGTGATGAATTAGAGTTAACCGTCGAAGATGCATCTCTCAATTTTATGTTGAATGTTGCTGCAACTGTAGTGCGTTCGACAGCTCTGGACCAGGAGTTCTGGCGCATTGACTGCAAACTGCAAAGTCCTCTTTCTAATGAGCAGGTGGCCCATTTAAAAGAGCATGCCCCTTCCTGTTACGTTGGCTGATTTTTCAGTTTTGTTGCGGAGGGACACCCAGCGACTTACCTCCGTCGATACGAATTGCAGTTCCTGTAACCATTAACGCATCCTTGCTGGCCAGGTAACAAATCGCAGAGGCGACTTCCTGAGGGCTGATCATGCGTTTGTTTGCAGCAGCGATCGGACTGGCGCGGATCATGGATTGAATCAGTCCTTCCGGATCAGCGGCGCTGGAGATGTCGGCGTTCATCATGCCTGTTTCGCCAACGGGGCCCGGACAGACACAGTTGATACGAATATTGTCTTTTCCGTGGCACAAGCCCAGGCTCTCCGTTAATGCGACAACCGCATGTTTACTGATGGAGTAAACCGGATCATGGGCACGGGGGAGCAATCCAGCGTTGCTGGCCGTGTTGACGATGGAACCTCCTCCGGTTGACAACATGTGACGGATTGCGTGCTTGCAGCCCAGAAAAGTGCCTTTCAGATTTGTATCGATACAGGCATCCCATTCTGCTTCAGTCACATCATGAATGGGTTTAACCATGCCGATTCCTGCATTATTGACCAGTACATCAATGCGGCCATGTTGATGGACCGCCTTTTCGATTAATGCCTGGATGTCAGCTTCCTGCCGAACATCGCATTTCACTTCCGTGATTCCCAGTCGTAAAAACATTTCCTGGTTCTCGGGCAAATGGTTCAAGTCGCCTGCAAAGACCTGAGCGCCGGCTTCTGCCATCATGATCGCGGTGGCACGACCAATCCCATTTCCGGCCCCGGTGATGACCACAATCTGATTTTCAAACTGATATTGATTCTGCATGAACTGCTTTTCCTGGGTTTTGACAGTAAGTGAGGTGTAATTATGTATATTTTTGGGGGTCGGGGTTCACTTCATAATAAGAAGTCGTTTAATGATTTTAAGGGTTATATGGGTTGTGAATTCCTGTAAGTGTAAATATGGCAGTTGGTTACATGGTTTGTTCTGTTTAAGGTATTCATGCGGATGTATATGAAATCGTTGATATTATCATTGGAAAAAATGTAAAATCGGGTATCCTATAAACAGTTAATTCCAATAAAATAGAGATATTACTCAGAGACTCGCGAATGTTTTCGCTTTTGAGTCGGTTATTACAGTAGCGAAGCTGTCTTTATTTCGCAATTTGTTCTTGGGAACGGAATTACGATATCAAGGCGAGCAGACTGTTCGTTCTATCATTTTTAATGTAGTGGAGAACAAGATAATGCGTCGTTTTTCTAAACAACTCAGTGTTGTTTTAACCATGTTGATCTGTGTCGGTAGCTGGGTATCCATCGCGGGTGCTGCACCTCCGGAGAGCAGAGCGAAGACTTTTTCTACGGGCGCATTCGATCCCTTTGTTGACTACATTAATGGGCGCATTCGTCAGGGGTGGGAAGATAATGAAGTAGAACCTTCTCCCGTTGCCTCTGATGAAGAATGGTTACGCCGCGTCCATCTGGACCTGATCGGCAAGATTCCTTCCGCAGAGGAAGTAGAGCAGTTCAGTAAAGACCGCGACACTGCGAAGAGATCAAAAGTAATCGACAAACTGCTGGAAGATCCTGCATACGTACAGAACTTTACGAATGTCTGGACCAACCTGCTCATCGGTCGTCGTACTCCACGACGGGTGAGCCGGAGCGGAATGCAGAAGTTTTTACGCGAAGCGTTTGCAAAAAATCGACCCTGGGATGAAATCGTACAGGATCTGGTGACTGCAGAAGGACATTTTGAAGAAAACGGTGCAGTAAACTATCTCTTGGCACAGATGCAGAATAATGACGAGGCCGTTCAGGTAACGGCGTCTACTACTCGCCTGTTCCTGGGGATTCAGGTGCAGTGTACTCAGTGCCACAACCATCCGTTCAATGACTGGAAACAGAATCAGTTCTGGGAATACAACAGTTTCTTTCGTCAGATGCGTCGTGTCAACCACCGCAAGACTGATCCTAAAACAGGTCGTCAGGTGGATGATTACTCTGAAATCGTCGCGACTGGTTTTAACGGACCCGTGTATTACGAAAAACGGTCCGGTCTGATGCAGGTTGCTTACCCGATCTTTGAAGATCAGAAAGTAGATCCTCAGGGTGGTGTCGAACGCCGCAAGGAATTTTCCAAGCTGATCGTCCAGGGGGATAAACCTCTGATCGCGACCGCGATTGTGAACCGGATGTGGGGTTATTTCATGGGATATGGTTTTACCCGTCCCGTTGATGATATGGGCCCTCACAACCCGGCATCACATCCGGATCTGTTAAACAAAATGGCAGAAGAACTCGTGAAGAAAGATTACGATCTGAAACAGCTGGCACGCTGGATCTGTAATTCTGAAGCTTACAACCTGACAAGTCAGTACAGTCGCAATAATGAAATCGACAGTCCTGAGCGAGGAGAAACCCCTCTCTTCTCGCATATGTATGTTAAGAACATGACGGCTGAGCAGCTTTATGATTCACTGATTGTGGCAACCGGTGCTCACAAATCAGGGCAATCAAACTGGGAACGTGCTGAGCAACAGCGTCGTCAGTGGATGAATCAGTTCATGGTCGCTTTCGATAATGATTCCGGCGATGACTCTACTACGTTCAATGGAACCATTCCACAGGCTTTGATGATGATGAATGGTGAACTGACCAAAAACGCGATCAATGCAGATCGTGGCAGCTACTTATATGAGCTTTTAAATGAAAAGGGTAATGATCAGGTCAAGATTCGTAAAATGTTTCTGTCCACATTAAGCCGTTACCCGGATCGTCGGGAAATCAACAGTGCACAACGTCTGATTGGTGGTACGCCCAACAAACTGGCCGCTTACCAGGACCTGTACTGGGCACTGTTGAACTCCAACGAGTTTGTATTCAATCACTAAAATCTGTCGTCGATATCGATACAACTTCACACAACCTTTATCACAAAAATCAACTAAAGAGGCCTTAACAATGACTATTCTGAATCCTTACGGAATGACGCGTCGCCACTTTATGAAGCATGTTGCCGGTGCAGCGACTGCGATTCCCACGATGCAATTTCTGTCGCATCTGGAAGCGAATGCCAGTCAGGTCAAAAAGCAGCAGAAAGCCTGCATCCTGATCTGGATGGCAGGGGGACCTCCTACAATTGACATCTGGGACCTGAAGCCAGGTTCAAAAAATGGTGGCGAATTCAAGCCCATCAGCACCAAGGGTGATATGCAGATTTCTGAGCATATGCCCAAGACAGCACAGGTCATGGAGAATCTGTCACTGATTCGCTCTATGAGTACACGTGAAGCGGATCATGCTCGTGGTACCTATTATATGCACTCCGCTTATGTGCCTAACCCCACCGTTGTGCATCCTACATTTGGTTCGGTTGTCAGTTATGAACTGGGCGCTCGCCGCAAAGAACTGGACATCCCCTCTTTCATTTCAATCGGCGGCAGCCGTGGAAGTGCGGGATTTCTGGGAATGTCCCACTCTCCGTTCGTCGTTTCCAGCAATGGAACGATTCAGAATGCGGAGATCGAGACGTCAGACCAGCAGCGACTGGGACAGCGACTCGATATGCTGCAGGTGCTGGAGTCAGGTTTCATCAAATCCAAGCGAGGTGAATCTGCCAACTCTCACAAAGATATCTACAAGAAGGCCGTCAACCTGATGACCTCCAAGCAGATGGAAGCGTTCAAAGTGGATCAGGAACCTGCTGCTTTGAAAGAAGCGTATGGAACCGGTAACTTCGGTCAGGGACTGCTGCTGGCTCGCCGTCTGGTGGAAGTAGGGGTACCTTTTGTTGAAGTCTCCGCTTCAGTCGGAAACTGGGACCTTCACCAGGGTGTCTTTGATTCCCTGAAGACTCAGAACCTGCCACAGCTGGATATGGGGATTGCCACTCTGGTTAACGACTTGAAGCAACGTGGAATGATTGATGACGTGACCATCGTCTGTATGGGCGAGTTCGGCCGTACGCCGCGTATTAACCAGAACGTAGGGCGTGACCACTGGGCAGCCAGCTGGACAGCCATGATTGGTGGTGGCGGACTCAAAAACGGTCAGGCCATCGGTAAAACCGATGCGGATGGTATTGGAATCGAAGGTAAGAGCTATCTGCCCGGTGACCTCTGGGCAACCGTTGCTCACTCTCTGGGAATTCCTCTGGACATCGTACACACTTCGAAACGTGGTCGTCCCATGAAACTGGCCAATGGCGGAACTCCAATCAAAGAACTGATTGGTTAATTCCTTTCGACTGTAATCGAAAGACAATTTTTGGAGCCGGAAAACAGCGGATGCTCGAACAGGGTTTCCGCTGTTTTACTCTCGGCTGCAAACAGGTGAAGTCAATCTGCATTGAAGTAATGAATTGGAACTACATTGACAAGTTCGACTGATCAACCTGTTTTTCCGGAAACGACTTCGGAACAGGGCCGCGAATTTATTGCCTTGTTCACAAAGCACCAGCGACGGATTTATCTGTATATTCTCTCGATGGTACCCTATCCATCAGAGGCTGAAGAGATCTTGCAGAATACCAATCTGATCATCTGGAAGAAGTCCCAGCAGTTTGAGGTCGGAACCAATTTTTTTGCCTGGGCCTGTCAGATTGCTCATTTCGAAATCCTGAAATTCAGAAAAAAACGGGGGCGGGACAAGCATCAGTTCAGCGATGAATTTGTTTCGCAGGTGGCCGAAGCCGTCAAGGAAAATCAGGATGTCTTTGAGTTAAGACGAACCGCATTAACCTTTTGTCTCAGTAAATTGAGAAAGAAAGATCGAGAGTTGATTCAAAGACGCTATCAGGGAGATAACCAGGGGAAAGACCTGGCTGACGACCTGGGGCGCCCGGCCAATTCAGTGTATCAGTCACTGGGCCGTGTCAGACGTACTTTATTCGAATGCATTAATCGTTATATCGCTTCAGAGTCCTATAGTCATGAGTAAGAAAGAAGTAGAATTAGCTGAGCTTTCCTTGCTGATGGAAGCATTATGCGAAGAACGCCTTTCGGAGTCAGAGCAGGCACGTCTTGAAGAAATCGTGCTGTCCGACCCCGATGCGATGCAGTTCTATTTGAACTACTCTCACCTGCACGGCACGCTGCACTGGGATCAGGGGCAAGGGGCAGAAATAGAAGTCCCTGAAGCAACTCCCGTTTCTGAAACAGAGTTACCAGTTACTCTGGATTCTGCTCCTGTTCGGAGAAGAAAATATCTGGTGCCCGGTCTGACAACAGTCTGCACATTGGCCTTGATTGTATTTATCTGGACTGCCTGGGTCCGAGAGCCAAAACAGTCTGTGGTGGTAGAAAATCCCGTCGACCACAAGGAGACAAACGGCTTTCAAAAAAACGATGATTTACAACTGGCTGAACAGAATCATTCGCACCGCTCGATTCAGATCGAAGCTTCGCAGCATCCCATGTTGCAGGCGCAACAGAACGACCGTCTGAACTCTTCAGGAAATCAACCACTGGTTGCCGTCAAACCGGAACGACTGCCTCCTGTGGAAGCACTGCCTGAGTCTGCTTCAGATGAAGCCATTGTGACGTTTATCAATCATCGCATTCAGGATGGATGGAAAGCTGCGAATATTGAGCCTTCCCCTTTTGCGACTGATGAAGAATGGGTCAGACGTGTTTATCTGGATGTGATTGGCCGCATTCCCACAACTGTCGAAGCAGAACAGTTTTTGAAATCGACTCAACCCGATAAGCATCAGCAGCTGATCCGGAAATTGACTTCAAATCCGAGTTATGTAACGAACTGGTCAACCATCTGGACACGACTGTTAATCGGTCGAACGACAACGCGTAATATTAATCGGCGGGCACTGCAGGATTTCCTGGTTCAGAGTTTTGCAGATAATCGTTCCTGGAACGATATCGTTTTTGATCTGGTTTCTGCAGAAGGTGACGCCGATACCAATGGGGCGACTAATTTTCTGCTGGCACATTTGAATAACGAAGCGGTGCCGGCAACCGCGATCACGACACGTCTGTTTCTGGGAACGCAGATTCAATGTACCCAATGTCATAATCACCCGTTTAACGATGCTACACAAAGCCAGTTCTGGGAAATCAACAGTTTCTTTAAACAGACAAAAGTGGTTCGTAAAAAAATGCCGGCCAAGTCCGGAGAAAAGCAGGCAACCCAACTGACTCTCGTCTCTCTTCCCAAAGGGGGGACAACTTTTTATGAGACGCGTCAGGGACTGATGCAGCCGGCATATCCTAAATATGCCGGTGTTAAAATTTCAGATGCTCCCAGTGTCAACCGCAGGCAGGAACTGGCAAAACTGATGACCTCGGGAGATAACCAGCAGCTGGCTCAAGCGATGGTTAATCGTATGTGGGCTCACTTTTTCGGTTATGGATTTACCAGACCCATTGACGACATGGGTTATCATAATTCACCAACGCATCCCGAACTGTTAAACGAGCTGGCTCATCAGTTTGTTGACAGTGGGTATGATATTAAACAATTGATTGAATGGATCTGCCTGTCAGACGCCTATCGTCTGAGCAGCCAGTTTGTTGCTCATAACCAGTCTGATAATCCGGATGATGGCAGCACCCCTAATTTCAGTCGTATGTACGTCAAACAAATGACTGCAGAGCAGTTATATGACTCGTTGCAGGTGACGGCCAATCCTGCTCTGGTTGTGACTGATTATTCTAACGCGTGGAATAAGATGCAGAAGCGCGATCAGTGGTTGCAGCAATTTGTTTACACGCATGAAAATGAAGAGAATGATGAGACAACTACGTTTGACGGGACAATTACCCAGGCTTTAACCATGATGAATGGCTCGCTGGTGAAGAACAGTCTGGATGTGAAACAGGAAGGAAGCATACTCGCTTCAGTGCTGAAAGAACGCAGCCCCGATAACAGAATTAAAAAAATGAGCCTTGCTGCTTTGACGCGTTACCCCTCAACGAAAGAGCTTGCAGAGTTAAAGCGTCTGGTGAAAGAGCGAACCCGTTATCTGACCTCTCAAAACGTCCCTCCACAAACTGCCGTTCAACAGAGCTACCAGGATGTTTACTGGGCTTATCTGAATTCGAATGAATTCATTCTGATACACTAAATCGAATGGCATTGAGATTGGCTCCCTTCGATGTTCTGCCCCATCCATTCGGCCTGGAACACGTTGCGTATACCGGGAACGGGTTCAGGTTATCTCCCGCTTGCAGATTCATTTCGGAACTGTTATAGCAGATCGCTGCCGTTATTTTTGAATCTGAAGACGCTACGGTAAAACTGGATCCAGTTTAGGAGCAGGGGAGATCTATGTCCGACCGTTTGTTTAACAAAGTTGCTGTCGTTACAGGAGCGAGCAGTGGAATCGGTCATGCCATCGCTGAGTTCTATCTGAACGAAGGGGCCAAGGTCGTCGCGTTTGCCCGGCGAGTGGAGCTTCTGGAAGAACTGGAAGCTCGTTTTCCTGCCCGCACGCTGGTTGTAGACGGTGATGTCACCAGCGCTTCAGACTTGAACCGATTGTCATCAGCCACCGAACGGCGGTTCGGCCGCGTTGATATTCTGGTGCCCAATGCGGGTCTGGCTCGTGTAATTCCAATAGAAGATTCAACTCGCGAAGCAATTAACGAAACATTTGATGTGAATTTTCATGGGGCCTTGCAGACGGTTCGCACATTTCTGCCTGTCCTCAATGAGAAGGCAGCCATCATTTTTATCACAACCTTTCTGACGCAGGTGGGCTTTCCTGGTCTGGCAGCTTATTCTGCTTCGAAAGCAGCTTTAAAGTCATTGGCGCAGACTCTGGCTGCTGAACTGGGACCTCGCGGAATCCGGGTCAATTCAATCGCTCCGGGACCGGTGGCAACTCCTCTATGGGATTCGGTTGGACTGAATCCCGAGCAACTCAAGTCTGTTGCTCAGACAGTCAGTTCAAGATTGATTCCGGGAAAATTCAGTCAACCTGAAGAGATCGCCGAGGTCGCTGTGTTCCTGGCTTCCGATGCGGCTCGGAATATTTTTGGTCAGGAAATCGTCGTGGACGGCGGATATACAGTCGGCTGAAACTGACTGATCATTTTACGAATGTTGATGCTGTGTCGTGGCGATGGGGCCCGGATTTTTCTCCAGATAGGAGTTCAGAGTTCGCGCCTGTTTGGGGGTCAGAGAAACACACATTTCGCATCCGGTCGTATACTGACCCAGTACAGTCAGTTCCTGCCACATGACTTTCACGGTGGAGTTGAAAAGGTGTTCGCCCGAGTGATGCACCTGGATTAAAAGTGTTTCACCAATTGATAAGGGCAGATCCAGCAGGATACGAATTCCATCGAGTGAAACATCATACAATATTGCATTGAGTGGTTCACTGCCCCCGTTTTCTCCAGAACGAAGCATACGGATTTCAGGACCTGCCTGCAGTCTCTGGTGCAGCCTTCGCTCTTCACCCGAACGTCGGTTAGTGGATTTTCTCCGGTCAGTCATGAACTTTTCCTGCTGTCTGTCTCAGGCATACCGGCTCTGACTGGTCAGGTGGTATGTGCTGTAAATCAATGGACACTCTGCAAGACAAGTATAGGTCCTGAGATCTACCGGCAGGTTCGTGAGTCCGAAAAAACAGGGAGGAGTTCCACTGAGAGTCTGACTGTATCAGTTTTGCGGCTTTACCGGTTTGAAAAGCGGCATGATCTCATTCAGATTATCCTGTTCACACAGCAAAATGACTGTGTCACCTGCCTGGATCTGATCATCGGCGCCGGGAACTCTGACACAGTCTTCTTTCACGACTGCAGCGATGAGCGCCTGCCTGAGTTTAAGATCTTTCAGACGTGCTTGTGTGATGGGAGTATTTTTTCTGACCTCAACTTCCAGAATTGCAGAATTGCCTCCGCCGATTTCGGAGTGACTGATGACGGGACCCGACTGCACCATTCCCATGATCTGACGCGTAATGACTTCCCTGGGGCTGACTGCGACGTCGATACCCAGTTTTTCCAGTACGTTCGCATAATCCGGGCGGCGGACGATACTCATGATACGGTCGGCACCGAGTTCTTTGGCTTCCACTCCACACACGATATTATCCTCATCACGACCGGTTGCCGCGATGAATACATCTGCTTTTCCCACGCGCGCTTCTTCCATTTCCGTACGACGCGTTGCATCGGCGTGCAGCACCGTAGTGGAGTCCAGATGTCGTGAGAGAAAGTCGCAGCGTTGAGGGTCTGCTTCCAGAATAGTAACTGAGTATTCTTTCTTCTGTAGAATTCGTGCGAGGTTGAAGCCGATATTTCCACCCCCGGCAATGATCACCCGAAATTTCAAGGCCCGTTTGTGCTGGAACATGCGGTGTACCTGATCGATATTTTCCTGCGTTCCGATGAGGGTCACAATCTGGCCGGCTTGAATGAGGTTATCGGCACCTGCGATGGATGTGTTATTGCCGTCGGAGATCAATCCGACGCGTACTCCACTGGGGAGTTTGAGATTTTTCAGTTCGATGCCGTCGGCTTTCACGCCAGGTTGTACATCCAGAACCTGGATGACCACTTCACCCCGCGCAAAGTTCTCGACGGCAAACATACCGGGTTCACCGATTTCCTTCGCCAGTTCCAGCGCTGTGAGATACTCCAGACTCAGTAGTCGGTCAATGTTGAAATGCCGCTGGTAATCGAACGTACTCAAATTCAGATAGGCATGATTAAAGACACGGGCGACACAGCGACGCGCACCCATTGCTTTAGCGAGACAGGCTCCCACCATATTGACTTCGTCCTGGCTGGTGACTGCCAGACAGATATCGGCACCCAGGACGCCTGCCTGAAACAATATTGCAGAGTCACAGGCAGAACCACAGATTGTCTGTACGTCGACGCGCTCTTCAATCAGTTCCAGCGCGGCCCGTGATTTATCAATAATCGTGACGTTGTGTTGCGCGGCGCAGAGAGTATCGGCCACAAATGTGCCTACGGTTCCTGCACCCATAATAACGATGTTCATATTTTACTCGACAGACTTCTGTTCTATGGACAAGCCCCACCGGCAGGGCAGGGAGTCAGCTGCTTGCGCTGCGATAGCTGTTTAATGACCATTTGAAGATATAACGTGAAAGAAATAACATCAGTAGTGTAATTGAAACGGAAACCAGAGTAATCCACGATGGTTCCAGCGCTTTGGAAAGCAGCTGACGTGCAGGGACGGTGACAACAAGCAGGATCGGAATGACATAAGAGAAGGCAAATCGCAGGATTTCACCGGTCGGCGAGCCACTGTAGATACTCCGCGGATATCGTGCAAAGACTGTAATGTAAAACCAGAAATCATACAGTCCCTGATTGCGGCCGAACCAGATACTGCTGCTGGCCAGGGCGATCATCAGACTGTAGAAAAACGCGACTCCTACAGCCAGGAGCAGGCAGTACATTAATATCTGTCCGGCTCCCAGAATGCAGCAACTGAAAATCGTAAGCCATTGTCCAGATTGAACCATATTCTGAATGAGTTGGATGGCAGTTTCCACATGGACTGTATGCGACAGGGAGTAAAACAAAAGCGCCCCGGCCAGCAGTACCTGGTTCAGCATCGCCAGATTCACTTTTTCGAAAGAGACCAGGAACTGGGTATCGATCGGTTTTAACAGCACAAAATCCAGATTCCCGTTTCGAATCAATTCGCTGAAATTGGCACAGTTCGGCATAAAGAACGTTTCCACGAAGGCGTTGATCAGCATGCCTGTCGCCATAAAGGCGAAGTATTCCTCGCGAGTCCAGTCGTTGATTGAATTAACATTTCGATAGATGATATCAAATAAGATCAACTGGGCCGCAAACCAGAATCCGCGCGTGACGACAGTAATCAGCAGGTTGCCGCGGAATGTCATTTCACGAATCAATGAATTACGGAGGAAGGTGATCCAGACTCGCCCGTAATGGGGACGGGGGCTACTTGCCATTAGATGAAATACTTTCTACGCGAATCAATCTCTGGTAAATCACTGCTGTTCATAGTGTTCCTGTTATCGATCTGTATTTTATTCGATTCCCGTCGAGAAGTCTTCTCCAGCCGGTCATTCTGAACAAGTAAAGTAGATATGAGTGTTAAACTGTTCGGAATAAAGGGCTTGCAAAGAACGTTCCCAAGCGGTCGTTTAAAGAAAAAATCCCGTTTCCTGGTAAAAACTGGTGGGAAAATGAGCTCGATTTCTGAGAGAGTTCAGTGATCGAGTTTTTTGTCGTGTAAACTTTGGGAAAGGCTCTGTTATCTGTCTGGCTGAATCTGAAGGTATGAGTAATGAACAAAATCACTGGTATTTCTCTCACAAATTGTAATGGTTCCCGCATTCTTGTATTGGGATTATTGATTTTTTTTGGTGCGAGTCACCAGCCAGCTTCAGCACAGAATGACCCTTTTGCTTCCGGGGACGATCAGAAACAGTTGTCTCCACAGCAGCAGGAAGCAGATGCCCAGGAGATGTTGAAGGGGGTTGAAAAACTGGTTCTCTCTCAACAGAAGCGGGTTGCAAAGGAAGTGATTCGCAAATATCCCAAATCAGAAACAGCCAAGATCGCTGAATTGATTCTGGAAGAGTACAGCCGCTTTGATCGACTGAAGGAAGCGGATGAAGCTGCCGAAGCTGCCTGGAAACAGGAAGTGCGAAATCACTGGTTTGTAGAACGAAATCCAGTTCACAATTCCTGTTTTTTCACGATTCTGGAAGGAACGCAGGTTCAGCCTGCTCAGATCGTCAATGCATCAAAGACACCAGTGTTGTATGAAATGAAAGGCCCATCAATGCCTTGGAATGGTCCTTACCGGTTACGGGCCAATGAATCGCATGAATTTAATTACCCCGTTCAGCTCCGTTACTTTTCGGATGAGGGGCTCATTGTCAAACAGCTCTCACAGGGCCAGACGCTGCAGCTCAACGAAAATAATACTCTACATATCAAATAATTATATGGGTCTTCTAAAAAAATATTAGATTTCTACTTCAGCAAATTGATGAAAGTACGCACTCGATCTTGAGAGTTACAGTTTGTAAGTGATTTGAAAGTCACGTCTTAAACTGTTTATGGTTCTTCTGATTGCTGCTCTGTTCAAGCAACCCATCTAATAGAGAATTCCCCTTTTCGTCTGTTGAGATTGTCGCTATACTCCGCCTGCATTTCTCTTCTACCACCGGTAGAACTCCTCTCTCAACGTTCAACTTTTCTACTCCTCTCCCTACTACTTCAGTCACAGCAACTTACTGCTGCGGTTCACAATAAGGAGCCTCGCAGGTGAGGTTATTTATTCCATTATCAATACAACGCTTCCTGTGGGGAGTGCTGGTGAGCGCTGTTAGTGCCAATCTGGAAGCACAACAGTTTGCCAGTTCACAGCCATTTATGGCTCCTTCTCCTTATGCAACTGACCATCAGTTAAACCAGGGACCAAGCCAGGCGCAGCTTTATCTGCAGAACCAGTATTCGAATCGACAACAGAATCCGATTCAACTGGGAGTCCCTTTGCATCAGGCGGAATCAATGGGAGCTGCCGAAAGACAACTGGATATCACCCGCAACTTACCTCCCCTCTATTCCCAATCCAGAAAAGAATCTGATTTCACGCAGAGCCGGATTCAGCAGGTTAATGCTTCTCAGCCAGCGTTTCCTCACGCTTTTGATTCTTATCCGGAAGATCCTGAGTATCCCGAGTTCGATACGATGACCGAACCTGAGGGTGTCTACTCGGATTCCATCGAACAGTTATGTGCGGAGAGCTGCTGGGGCTGGACAGTCTTACCCACTGACCTGCTCTACAAATCCTATCTTGCGGGGCCCAAAGAGCCACGAATGGCATTAGCCATCCTGCATGAGAAGGACATAGGCTGGCAGATGGAACTCGAGGCAGGGGCGCGAGTTGGTATTTTAAGATACGGTTCATTAAATGATAATGTGCTGGAAGGCTGGCAGCTGGATGTCGAAGGAGCGGGACCTCCCCGTTTAAACATGGAAGAAGAAATGGATCTGGAGGCGGCTGATTTTCGCGTCGGGGTACCATTGACCTGGCGACGGGGTGCGTATCAGGCGAAGTTTGCGTATTATCATACAAGCGCCCACGCCGGGGATGAGTATATTCAACGGAATCCCGGTTTTCAGAGAATCAATTATGTACGTGATGCGTTTGTTCTAGGCGGTGGTTATTTTCCCGATCCCGATTTACGACTCTACGCCGAAATTGGTTATGCCTTTAATACGGATGGCGGTGCTCAACCCTGGGAACTTCAGTTCGGTGTCGAATTCAGCCCCATTGAACACTCCGGGTTTTATGGAGCTCCCTTCTGGGCAGTCAACGGTTACTTGCGCGAGGAAGTAAACTGGGGCGGTAATGTGAACATCATGGTCGGCTGGCAGTGGCGCGGCGATCGGAACAATCATCTCTTCCGAATCGGATTGCAGTATCTGGATGGAAAAACCATGCAATACGAATTCTTTAACAACTCTGAACAGTTTGTGGGTTTTGGTACCTGGTACGATTTTTAGCGAAACTGTATCACTGTACTGTTTCCATGGCTGCACGGAGTCCCCTGCGTCCCCGCCTGGCGAATGAACCCACTTCCTTAGGAAGCGGTTGCTGCTGCTCGCCATCCTTGAAAACTCTGCTATAATGACGCTTTACATCTAAATTGAAGCGTTTAATTGTTGTGGAGAGATACAAAGCGGATGACCGGGGGAAAAGTCTATCTAGTCGGTGCAGGTCCCGGGGATCCCGGTTTAATCACCATTAAAGGTATCGAGTGTCTTAAACAGGCTGATCTGATTCTGTATGACGGGCTCGTCAATCCCCTTCTGCTGGAACATGTCTCTTCTGAAGTGGAGCGTACCTGCCGTGTAGCCGATGGTTGCAAAAATCGGCGTGTTCTCAAACAGGACGAAATCAACGAACGTTTAATTGCCGCAGCTCGAGAAGGAAAAACGGTAGTAAGGCTGAAAGGGGGAGACCCTTTTATCTTCGGTCGAGGCAGTGAGGAAGCAGCGGCACTGCGTGAGGCTGGAATCGATTTTGAAATCGTTCCCGGGATCACCGCGGCAACTGCGGCTGCCGGCTACGCAGGCATCTCGGTTACACATCGCGCGCATGCTTCAGCGGTTGCTTTGATCACAGGACACGAAGATCCCACAAAACCGGATTCTTCCCTGGACTATGCTGCGTTGAGTCGCTTTCCTGGAACGCTGGTATTTTATATGGGGTTGCACAATCTCAGTCAGATTGTGAGTTCATTAATCGAAGCAGGTAAATCAGGAGAAACACCGGCTGCCGCCATTAGTCGTGGTACAACACCGTTTCAAAAAACGGTTCAAACTACTTTGCAGGATTTACCCGAAGCAGTGCAGAAAGCAGCACTGGTTGCACCATCGCTGATCGTGATCGGCGAGTGTGTTACGCTGCGGGATCAGATTGCCTGGTTCGAACAAAAGCCTCTGTTTGGGTTGCGGATTGGTATTACCCGGTCCGAAGAACAGTCCGAATCCGAAATACAGCAGGCAATCCGCCTGGGCGCACAGCCTGTACTGTTACCGACCATTGAAATCAGCAAACCAGCTGACTGGGCTCCCGTGGATCAGGCAATTTCGCGACTGGATCAATATCAATGGCTGGTCTTTACCAGTGCCAATGGTGTGCGGTATTTCATGGACCGTCTGTGGGATCTCGGTTTTGATTCCAGGCAGCTGGCTCATTTAAAGATTGCCACGATCGGTCCCTCGACGGCGGAGGCACTTCTGGCATATCGACTGCGGGCTGATTTGATACCTCCTCAGTATCGGGCAGAAGCACTCGCAGAAGCACTGAAACCATTGGTGGCTCATCAGAATCTACTCTGGGCAGGAGCGAATCGAGGGCGAGAAGTGTTACAGACCGAACTGGCAGAAGTCTCAGCGACTGTGGAAAAAATAGTGGTTTATGAAAATCATGATATCGCTGCCTGGGATGAAGAAAGCCTGAGACTGCTGGAATCAGGTGAAGTTGACTGGGTGGGATTGAGCAGCCCTTCGATCGCCCGAAATTTTGCGAGTCTGTTAACAGACGCAGCAAGATCTCAACTGGGAAAAACGATCAAACTGGTCAGTATCAGTCCGGTCACAAGCCAGGCCGCTTTGGAGGTAGGATTGCAGATCGACACGGAGGCAAAAGATTACCACTGGGATGGTATTTTCACAGCGATTCAGGAATATACAGCTCTTAGTTCGTGAATCCAGGAACCAGTTTCAGTGGTTAAATCGGATAAAAAGGTTGCTATTGACCTGAATTGAAATATTTACGATATTGCCCACCCTGGAATTAAGGAATGATGACTCTGCTTCAAGAAGTTCCTTGATTCCCGCACGTAAATTTCTGAATCAATAATCACATTGTCAGGCCAGGGAAGGCTAAACTGATGCGATTTCTCAAACGTGGACTCAGCTATCTGACCATTGCCAGCTATGTTGGCATACTGGTATTCGGTATCCTCTGTCATACCTTTACTTATCGAACCGGCAGTCATCCAGGCATGTATTACATTGTCTGGGATATGTTCTGTGGCTGGTCTGCCTATTCAGTCCGAACACATATTATCGGCGAAGGCATTAGTGGTAAGTTCTACGAGTTGTCTCCTGGTCCCTGGGGTGATTTTTATCCTTACGGCAAGCTGGGGCGACGTCACTACGATACCACCGGCGATGCCTGGGTTCGGATGGCGATGAACACCCTCGATAAGACAGAGCATGAGCCGATGCTGCGAATTCTCTGTATCGAAGAAACCTGGTGTAAAAAATATAATCTGCCCGAGATGGTCTGGGATCAGCGTTACGAAGAACCAAAAGATTTCCGTAACTATTATCGTTTGCGAAAAGTGATTACTCCCGAAGGAGTGGTGGCACAATCGTACGTTCCCTGGCTGACGCGACAGGTGACTCTGCAGATGAATGATAACCCGCGCCTGGTAGCCGAAATGAATCGTGGCCGCCCGTTTTTCGCAGCTTCAGTAGGTAGCCAGGTCGAGGCCTCGGCACCACCTGAACATAATCCGAATCTGCCCGTTCATCTTGCCTCGCCAGTCGGTAATTAATCCGGATTTCCGCGAGTTCCATACGTTTCGAGACGCTACTACAAACAGGATTTCAAGCATGGATGCCCCTGAAGTGATTTCAACAGCTAATAATTCGATCCGTGATCGCTTCCAGAATTTCTTTTTTGCCAAAGAAGTTCCTTACGGACTGGCGATAGTACGAATGCTGCTTCCACTGATTCTGCTGGGAACGGTCTGTACCCGCTGGTCATTTTCACGTGAATTATTCTCAGCGGATGGAGCACCCGCTCCACTGGCGGACATATTTCAATACTACAACTATCTGCCTGTTTTGCCGGGAACCGTTGTCGTGGGACTGTTTGCAGCCCTCGGGTTTTTCCTGTTCTGCAGCAGTATTGGCTGGATGACCCGCTTCTCTCTGATCGCTTCCATGGTTCTTTATACTTATTTCTGTTTCATGGACTGCATCAGCATGGCGACAAAATACTCTGTCATTGCCACACATGCCTTGTTTTTACTGTCGCTTTCTCACTGTGGTGCCATCTGGTCTGTTGATAGCTGGTTGAAAGCCAGAAAACAGAAGCAATCGTGGCCTCAGTACACAAAATACGAATTACCTCGTTTCGAAATCTGGCCACAAAGATTGATGCAGATTCTGATTTGTCTCGTCTACTTTGGGGCGGCGGTCACAAAAATGCATACCCCTGGGTATCTGGAAGGGGATCAGATCAACTACTGGGCAATGTCGCGCTACAATAACCCTCACCCGGTAGGAGAATTTATGACACTGTATCCGATTTTATTGTCGGTCATGTCCTATATTGCTTTGATCTGGGAAATTGCATTCGTGTTCGTTGTCTGGCGCAAATGGGGGCGGATGATTGCACTTGCCATGGGGACCGCGTTTCATATTGGAACCTCATTTTCACTGGGACTCTATATCTTTCCCATGGTTTCGATTTCAATCTATTTCTGTTTTCTCAGTACGGCTGATGTCCAGTGGATCTCTGCCCGCTTTCGCAGGGCGTATCGAAAAGGGGGCTGGATTTATCAGTTTACAACAGAATTTCGCCAACTGGTAGAACGGCTTCGCCCGCAATCTCTGGCAGCCTGGAAGTCTCCCGCCGCCTGGTCAACGGGGATCGCAGCTGTATTGGTTCTCAGTATTTATGTTGAACATCAGCAGGATCGGTACGGACTCAGACGGGCAGAAGGAAAGATGACATTACACGAGGTTGAACCTGAACTGGTTGCTGAAATGATGGGACCGGAACAGGTCATGCGCGTGAAAGACAAGTTTCTTTCTGTTGATATCGGAACGCAAATGGCCGGTGGCTGGATTATCGATCGCAAGCAGGAATTTAAAGCGGGCGAAATGATTCTTGTGCAATGTGCGCTCAATCCGCCCCATGAAGACCTCTGGATTGATTGTCATTTTTGTGAAGAGTCTGGACGCATCGTACAGCGGACCGGACAGATTGCCCCGCGTGAAAACATGCGGGCAACTTTTCAGGTTTATCCTCCCGAAATTCTGGAACCTGGTAATTACTATGTCTCTATCAAATCCAAGGGGAAGGAAGTGATGAGACGTTCCATCACATTGCTTCCCAAACTGTCACCGGTTGCGAATTAGTCGATTGTAATTCCAGTTTATTCAGATCTTTCTTCCTCTGAGGACACGAGTCGACGAATCACTTCTGTGAGCACTGATTCAACTTCAGGTGCTACCAGGCTCGCACGGGGGCTCGATTCATATCCTCCCTGGGAGTATGCGATTTCGGTACAGATATAACCAGGGCCATAGTCACCATAAGCTGCCAGACAGACGCTTTGATGGGGCGCGAATTTCTGAGCCTGTAACTGATATTCAATAAACAGTTCGCCGGGCAAATGGAGTATGGATGCCGTTTTCAGGTGCAGGCAGGTGATGGGAATCTGATGTCCCTGCGAGGCGCGCTGATACCAGACAAGCTTAAATGCAGCAGAGGAGCGTTCTTTAGCGGTCTTCTCCGGATCAGCTATCGTTGCCTGTAACTGTTTCGGATCCAGGTGTGGCGAGACAGGCAACGCGGTCATTTCTGTTTTCCAATGTAAATCTGCTGCTGTGATTGGCGTTTTTTTCTGACTGTTAAATGCAGCCTCCATTCCTCGCTCGACTCGCTGAGCCAGGATCGGCCTCATTCTGGTAGAGCCGTCGTTGTATTTCCCTGCAGCGATATTCCCTGCAGCGCCGTTGAAATAAACGTTCAAGGTTCCCGGTAAAGATTTGTTTCGCGCTTCGCGCGCCATTCCCGTAAATTCATAGTTCACATCACCCTGGCCGTAATAACTCTGAGGATGTGTGGCATAATAATTCAGTACAGCCACAGGTTGGTCCTCATTCCAGAAACAGACGCATTTGAGCCAGGGGTCTATGACTCCTTCCGGCGCATTAATGGCCTCCGGAGATTTTGATTTACTCCAGCGCATCAATCGGACTTTTCCATCTGCTCCCAGCAAACGGCGATTTGAGGCGACCTGCTCAACTTTTGCTTTCCCGATACCCAGATGAGTGACGGTTTGAGGGGTTTTTAATCCGGAGCGAATGGCACTGGCAACCTGTGAAATGCACTGTATGCCATATTCATTGTCATAGTTTTTTCCGCCGAGCCCCTGTTCTTCCATGATTTTACCCGTCGCGAAATCAATGCGAGGAGCATCGTGCTGGTGTAAAGAATGAACGGCGACACGTACTGGCGAAGTCCCGGCGGCTTCAGCAAGTTTTTCACGCCAGGTGTCATAGCCCTGATTTCCAATGCCAATGGCATCGACAGCACATAAGACGACCGGTTGTTCATCGGAAAGCAGAACCACACCTCGTGCATAAAGAGGAGTTACAATTTTCCGGGCTGGGGCATAAGCAACGGGCACGCCAATTTTGGGAGTGACATCTTCATTGAACGTCACGATTTTCAGATTCCCTGCCCACAAGCTCTGTTCAAATCCTGCGAACAGAATGACCCCAGGCAACAGAGCCAGAAATAAAAAGCGATGAAACAGGTTGGAAGGCATGTGATTGATTCCCGGCAGTCTGAGGAGGGCGTAAGGTAAAGAGGGCGTTCGGATTGAGTTTCTACTCTTAACTTAATCAGCACCCTCGATTCAGACAAGCGGGTGAGTTCCGGTCACAACTCTGGTTTCTATCTTTAGACTGCTATTTTAAGTCGATCCCGGGATCGGATTTTGAAACGATTCTGGTGCAAGAACCATGTCATACGAGTGAGGTTCTGATTTGATGTTCTCCTGCTTCATGATCGAGTTTTGGAGTTTTTTTAAATATTTTCGCAATTTCCTCTCTCTCTGTTACGTCCTATCTTCCAGACAACGAGCCAAAAAAACTATACTGAATTGTATAAACCCTGAATTTAACGCTTTTTACGTGAATGTCCTGTTTGCCGTTCATTCTCAAAATCGCGCAGGGTACAAAATAATGTACGGGATGGCGACTATTTAAACTTTTGAGTCTTCAACACTGCAAAACACAATCAAAGTGACTTTGGAGACACTACAATCAACCTGGTTACAGGCTAAGGGTGGGTTATATGCGATATCTGAGACGCGCACCTCGTTTTCTGCTGTTTTCTATCATCGCCTGTTTCTATCTGGGTTTACCGGTTAGCTCACATGCACAATCGACTGTAGAGGCCGATAAGCCGGCTGCTACTACGGATAAAAAGCAGGATGACTGGGATCGTCTGATTTATGTCCCGTTCAAAAACATCAAGGATGTATTCGATAAATCAGATGCCACGATCTTTATTCCCTACCTTGAGTATCTGGAACTCTGGTCAAAATCAGTGGGAGCAGGCACAGAGAACAGCTTGAAATTTCCAGCGAAAGCTGTTGTCACTAGTTCCAGCTATCAGGCAAAGATTGAAGAGAATGTCGCCCGAATTCAATGTGACCTGACAATCCAGGTCCTGGGGGATCCCTGGGTAGAAGTGCCACTGCAATTCGGTGACGCCGCCATTGGAAAAGTCAGCTCTCCCAAATCAAAAGTGTTTTTAAGAGGAACCGGAAAAGGCAGCTATACGCTGTTACTCTCCGAAAAAGGGGAGCAACAGGTGCAGATTGAACTGCTGACGCGAGTGAAGAATTCACCCGAGGGGCGGAGTATTCAATTCGTCTGTCCGACAGTCGGAATTACAACTCTGGAACTGTTGATTCCCGAGTCTGATCAGACCGTTAAGATCACCCCGCAACTGGTGCGGCTGCCTGCCAAGTCGCCTGCTGATGCCACTCTTGTGAAATCCACGCTGGGTGCCACCGATCAGATCAGTGCTCTCTGGTATCCCCGTGAAAGTTCAAAGCCGGAAATGGATCTGTTAGCCAGTGTTGAAAATTCAACTCTGGTCTCCATTCGGGATGGTCTGGTCCATACTCAGACTACATTGAAATACGATGTACTCAGGGGCGATATGCAGACGGCACGTATTACAGTCCCTCTGAATGATCGTATTCTGGATCTGTCTTCTTCCAATACCAAGATCAAGAGCTGGAAGGTTGAGAAAAAATCAGATCAGCAGGTGGTACTGATAGAGTTTCTCAATAAGTTACAGAGCGGGGCATCCATTCAGGTTCACACCGAAAAAGAAATCCCTGAGGAACCATTTCAAATTCTGGGAAAATCCGATTCTGCGACTTATGGAATCCATGCCCTGGATGTCATTCGGGAAAGCGGTCAGATTGCCATCACCCCAGGTGAAAGCATGACCTTTACCGTGACTGAAACATCGGGGGTCACACGAAGTGAAACTGCTGGAATTCCCGAGAGTATTCAAAGGCCGGATGCCGTCTACTATCGCTTCTTTAATCCTTCGGCCCGATTGCAGATTAAAGTGCAGCCTCTGGAAGCTCGAATCTTTGTGAACCAGTTGAGTGAGTGCAGTTTTGGAGAAGATGAAATCCGACTGGGAGCGCAGCTGACATATGACATTCAGCGTGCCGGCATTTTTTCGTTCCAGTTGAAAGTTCCGGAAGAACTGGAGATCGATTCCGTCAATGTGCCGGGCTTGAAAGAATACAACTTTGATAAGCAGTCACGATTGTTGACCATTGCTTTACAGCAGAAATATCAGGGGAATCTCAAAGTACAGATTCGTGCGCATCGGGACTTTAAAAAAGCCGATCAAGAATCGACGGTAAACGTCCCCTTGCTTGAGCCGGTCAACGTGGAACGGGAAACAGGACAGGTCGCCATTTTTGCACCTGAGGCAATGGAACTGATTATCAGCAATCCGGATGTCGTTGGTGCCCAGCCGTCAACATCCTCAAATCGTCTCAAGTCCGGAAATCTTTCACTGGCTTCCATGTGGGATTATAACCGCCGTCCGGTAGAGATTCCGGTTCAGATTCGTATCCGGCCGACACGTCTGGTCGCGGATGTGGCAACCAGTATTGATGTGAAAGAGCAGATCGCAGAAGTGACGACCCGGATCAATTACCAGGTTCAGTATGCCGGGGTCGACACATTCCGATTTGCAGTTCCTGAAGCAATTGCGGATCTGGTTCAGATTCGATCACTTTCACCGGCACCGGCGCCTTCGATAAAGCAGAAAAGTCGGGCCGAACAGGCCGTCGATGGGTGGGTGGTCTGGACAGTAACCACACAACGGAGCGTACAGGGGCCTTATAACCTTGAAGTACGCTATGATATTACTCCCGGATTACAGGCGACCGTCGCCAACCCCGTCGTTGCAGAAAAAGCAGCTGAAGATGAGGAAGAGAAAACAGAGGAAGATAAAGCTGAGAAACAGAAACCCGCTGAAGCCACAGCCGGGGACATCGCATTAAAAGAGGTCGCTTTGTCTCCCGTCAAAGTTCTGGGCCTGGTTAAGAACGAGGGGGACTCACGATCGCGTGAGGTTGCTCTGTCACGCGTCTATGGTGAAATTGCAGTCCGAAAGTCGAAGATGCTTTCTGTAACAACATCCGACCTTGATGAGCAGCTGGACCCCATTGATTTGCGGGAGCTCAAACTTCTGCCTCAGGATGGATTTCTGGCATTTCGTTATTTCAATCAGCCGGTGACTCTGTCACTTGCTTCGACCCGACATAAAATCCAGGAAGTGGTTGAGACGATTATTCTCAAATCACTAGTGGAAGTTGTGGTCAGCAAAGAAGGGCGGTCCACATATCGCTGTCGCTATCTGATGAAATCCAGTGAACGTCAACAGTTGAAAGTCGCTTTACCTGCGGGGATGGAACCACTGAGTATCACAGTCGCAGGTCAGCCTGTACCACTGGAGAAGGCCGATCAGAGTCAGGATGAAGAGGGGTGGGCAAACTATTTTGTGAACGTTGCCCGTGATCAGGCCTCGGATCAGTCTTTCCTGGTCAGTCTGCTGTTTACGAAAGCTGTTCCCCGGATTTCGGATTCTTTCGGCGGAAACCTGAATCTACCTCTTCCCCAGGTGGGTGGCGTCAGCGGCGAAAACGTCGTAGTCCAGCAGTTGAAAACTGCCATCTGGGTACCCGATCAGTATGCTCTGGTAAATGTTTCGGATGAATTTCAACCGGAATTCGAACCTTACATGGACGGGATCGTTCCTCGACGGGGAGGCACGAATGTTTCTGGAACACACTTCGATTCCTGGATTGGTGTTTCCTCCGGATCTTTAATCGACTTTCCCACAGAAGGGCGCGCCTTTACCTATACGCGACTGGGTGACAGCAGTGAGATCAGTGTTTCCTGGTGGAAACTTTCATTTGCTACCTGGATCTTAAGTGGTGCTCTGGTCGTCATCGCCTTCGTAATGCGAAAGACGCCTTGGGAAAACAAGATTGGGGTACTGATTTTTCTGGCATTCATACTGGCCATGATCGGATTGACGAATGCAGATCTGGTATTGCATGGGCTGTATGTCGCCCGGTTTGGAATTCTGACGTTAATAGCAATCTGGATTTTGTATGGCCTGGCAGGACTACGGTCTGTGAATACAGCACCCCAGGCTGATAATCAGGTCACTTCCAGAGCACAGACAGCGGCAGTGATCCCACCGCCGGGAGTCTTCGATGAATTCGAACAGGATCAGGCCGACGAAGAGAAGTAATTTCTGACCGTTGGATGTTGCAGGCAAATTAAGAGTTTTTGTATGAGTGACTCACTTCATGAGGTTCGCCATGAGATTGAATAAAACAAGTTCCGCTGCCAAAACAATTTCTCTCAGGCGAATTAAATGGTGGCAGAGAGTGCTCCCGGGGGTTTTTCTCCTGTTGGCAGCTGTTTCTGTGATGCAATTCAGCTTGAATCAACAGATGTTAGCGGCAGAGAATCCGACAGCGAAACAGAGCGGATCCCCAACCGTCGCTCAAAAATGGCCTGATACGGCCGTCTATCTGCCACTGGATCAGCTCGATGCGATCATGTCCCGAGACAAGAGTGGAGTCCTGTTATCGCGGAGTGAGTATGATGCATTAAAAAAACAGGCAAAGCAGGGCACAGGAGACCTGAGTTTACCCAGGTCTAACGCTCTGATTTATGCCGCTGACTATCAGACGATGATTGTAGACCGTCAGTTACTGATCAAAGCCACGATATCCATCAGACAGTTTCGCCAGCGGTTAACGATAATCGATCTGCCTTTAAGCGGGTTGGCTGTTGAATCTGCGGAGCTGAATCAGCAACCAGCGATGATTGCCCGTTCGGCATCAAAAACGCAAATGCTGCAACTCTTCAGTCAGAAGTCGGGCGAGCATCAACTGGTGCTGCAGCTTTCAGCCCCCTTAAATACTGTGGGCAGTGACCAGGTATCGCAGTTCCAGCTGCTGCCGGGGGTTGCCAGTCAATTCAAAATCGAATTGCCTGAAAAGCAACATCTGATTGTTAACGAATTGAAAGTCAAACCATTAGATGCTGCAGGGGAAGCAGTGTCATATGAATTCCCGATCGGGGGCAACGGGCAGGTCGTTTTAAAACTCACAGAACAGAGCCGCGAACAGACCAACGATTCCCTGGTCTTTGCCCGGAGTGGTATTGGTGTCTCCGTCAGTCCCGGTAAAGTCGCCTGGCAGGCACAGACAACTCTGAACATCTTTGGCCAGACTCTCGATCAACTGGTATTAAGTGTACCACAGGATCTGGAGATCATCAGCGTCGAATCTACGGGGCTGGAGTCATGGGTGCTCAATGACAGTATGAAAGATCGTCGCCGTACTGAGATCACTCTGAATTATCGTCAACCGGTCGAAGGCGAACGGCAGATTGTCTGTCGCGGTGTGATGACGACGGAAACAGAAGAAGCATGGCAGGTTCCGAATCTGCTGGTCGAAAAAGTCAACTCGCATGTCGGCTCGGTTTTAGTACGCTATCCTCCCGGAGTTCGTCTGCAGGTAGAAAAAACAAATAACGTCCGTCGGAAGGCAATGGACGTCTCTTCCAGGGAGAAGCGAACCACTTCTGATCCAGGTCTGGACTTCGACTTCTGGGAACAGAAGTTTGAAATCTCGCTCGTGACTCAGGAAAAACGATCCGAAGTGCAAATGGCTGCTTCAACGGTTGTAGACCTGAATGAACAGGGTATGGATTTGCGGCTGGTAACGACCGTAGAAAGTCTGTTTGCTCCCCTGTTCGAATTCCAGGTGAAGATTCCGGCTGAATGGACGATTCTGAGCGCATCGCTGCAGAATCAGGAAATCGACTGGAAGGAATCGTCACGGGAAGCAGGCAGCAAACTGGTCAGACTGACTTTTCCTCAACCACTGTCAGCGAATCAGGAAGCCAATGTGATTGTGACGGCACATCGCGATCTGGAAAACTGGCCTCCCGAATCCGAGAGTCAACTGTTGAATATTCCCCAGGTAGAATTACCACAGGCGAAAATTCTGGAAGGCTCACTGATTATCAATGCGGATTCTGACTGGGATCTGGTTCCCAGTGAACTGGTGAATCTGGAGCCACTTCAGGAACAGATTCCCCAGATGCGATTTGGATATCAGTATCAGGACAATCAATACTCTGGCAGCCTGACTATTTCGCGAAAACCATTACAGCTGGTAGCACACCATCTGCAATATGTCAGGCTTGATCCGACGACTTTATTTTCACATTTCGAGACGACACTACATGTCGAGCGAGGCAGTTATCGTTCCCTCATGGTGGCTCTCCCTGAAAACGTAAGCCAGGAACTTCAGTTTCGATTAATCAATTCAGCAGGAAAGATCTTAGAACAGGTAGCAGAGGAACCCCAGAATGGCGTTCGTGTCTGGAATCTGAAAATGGATCGTCGCTTGAGCGGTAAACAGATTCTGAGCGTGACGGTCGAACAGCCTCGCAAGAAAGGGGAATCGGTCATTGTTCCCCAGCTGCAGATCATGTCAGCGGACCGGCAGTATGGCGAAGTTGCATTCGAAGCCGAGGGGGATCAGCGGCTTAAAATCAAAGCAACGGGAATACGGGGGCAGACACTGACGACCATTGATGCGGCAGAGTTACCCGTTCCCGTCGCATACCAGCCTCGAGAAAGAATTGTAGCCGCTTATCGTTTTGTTGGGATCGGACATCAGATTGAAGTTCAGGAAACACGCTTTGATCAGACTTCCGTCCCTACCGCCATTGCACAACTTATGTCTCTGAAAAGTGTGATCGGTCCGAATCGTGAAGTTCAGAATGAAGTGTTCCTCAATTTTTCTGCCGTCGGAATTCAGGCATTACAGGTATCCTTACCTGAGGGAGCTGAGTTACTTTCTGCCCTTGTTCAGGGTGCTCCCGTCGAAGTTCGTAAAACGAAGAATGCGTTTATCATTCCTGTTACCTCCGACGTTCAGGAGCATAACGCACACACGCTCCAGTTATTGTATGATGCCAATCGGCTGTCGTCACAAGGGACAAATCAACTAACGCAGTCTCCACCTCAGATCTCTGTTGTCGATGGCACAGGGGCAATACAACCTTTGAATGTGTTGGATCAAACCTGGTCGATTCTTTATCCCTACGATTATTTCGTCTCAGAAAGTTCGGGTGATTTCGTTCCTGATCATCCTTTACCTCGACTGGGCATTCTGGAAAATCTCCGCCAGCATATTAGTCTCTTATCGGCTCGTGGGATCTTCAATCGATCGATGATTGTCTTCTTTCTGGTTCTCACAATTCTGGTCAGCGTTTTTGCATTTCGCAAAGGTGGATTTAGTGCAGTCATTACGCTGCTCGCCGGGCTTTGTCTGCTGTTAGCGATCATTGGTTTAATCTCGTCTGAATTTCATCCCTTAAGTGATGTGGCAAGCAGATCAAACTCAATTCATCAGACCAGTATTGCAGTATCCAATTATCATGATCATGGATTCAGAAACGGGTATTTTTATTCAGCTGAGAATGATGGGGTCGAATTTCAAGCTGGCACGGAAGATCGATTCGAAGCCAACCCCACAAACCTCGGTGTGGATTTCGATTTCAATGTTCAAAACGAAAGTGCACCCGGTACCAGCCCAGAAGGCAAATTGAGTTATGATTCCCAGGCAGTAGAATCACCATTGGCGGTCACTCCAGCAGATATGGCTAACCAGCGATTACTTTCAAAATCCAAACGCAGAACTGAAGGGGGTAAAGTATTCCAGCAGTCGAAATCCCCACAGTCTCCTCGCATCAAAGTCACGCCGGTACCAGCTTCAGCTTTGCAGGGAAAACCGGCTGACCTGCCTGATCGTGTTGCTGGTGAAGCTCCCCAAAAAGAAGTGGGAGACCCATTGAACGTCGCTAACCCCGAGCGGGCACTGGGGGGACGTCTGTCTGTGATTGCTTCCCTGCCACAACCGGAGGGTTTCCGTACGATGGCATTTCAGTATTATGGTGAACCTCAAGACCAGCCCCTGTCGCTGCAGGTTTCCTTACAGCAGGCCCGGTCAAGTCAGAAGGTTTTTCTGGCGGTGATGTTCGGCGTGCTCTGGGCAGGGTGGTTATTGCGGCGATTAGCCTGTTACAAACGACTGCTGGTGTTGTTGGTTGGGATTCTGTTACCCGTTGCCTGCAGTTCTCTGTTTCCCGTCCGTTTTCATTCCGTACTGGATGGTCTGTTTATCGGCACCTTGCTCACAGGTCTGTGCTGGGGAATTGAATGGGTCGTTCGAACACTGAAAAGAGAATTCCGTGGTTCAATGAAATCACCCACTTTAAAGCAGGCGACAATCGCCTCACTCATCTTGCTGGGATGTATTTACCATGATTCCACAGCCGTCTATGCACAGAAAAAAACAGTCGCTGCTGGAATGCCACCAACACCGGTCGTCAGTTCCCCCAAACTGCCCCAGAATCTGATCATACCTTACGAAGCAGGGACAGATCCTCTGGATTCGCAACGGATCTTTCTGTCTCGCGAGGAATTCAAACGGCTCTGGAATGCGGCCCATCCCGACCAGCCACTCAATCAGGAGACAGACTCTCTCGGTGCAATCAGCCAGGCATTGTATTCTGCCGAAGTGAAACCGGGGGCCGAACCGGGGCAGGCGGTGGTGCATGTTACGGGACGACTGGTCATTCATACTACGGGCACCGAACCTGTCACACTGCCACTCCCATTGGGCAAAGCCGCTCTCAGCAGTGCCACTTTAGATGGGGAGTCAGCTACACTGCTGACGTTTCCCTTAAACCGGTTCAGTGCGACAAAATCAGTAGCAGAACATTTTTATTCGATCGTGATTGCCAAACCAGGGCTACATCTTCTCGATCTGGAATTTGATCTCCCTGCTCAACAGACTGGTTCAGCGGGTAGCTTCCAGGTAAATCTTCAACATGTGGCCAGCGGTCGGTTGACGGTCAATCTGCCCAGCCCGGATGTGGAAGTCAGCGTTACCGGAATTCGTGCAACATATCGAAAAGTAAAATCCGCGGATATAGCGAAACTGGAACTGCCCATTGATGAAGGAGGCGATATCCAGATTGCCTGGAGACCAGCCGAAGAGCGGGGGGCCATTCAGGGAATCGTCCAGTGTCAGACCACACAGGCTGTTCTCCTTCAGGATGCTGGAGTAGAACTGCGAAGTACACACCAGTATCGGGTTCGGCAGGGACAGATCAACCAGGCAACTTTGAAAATTTCAGAGGACTTGCGTGTTCAATCCATCTCAGGCCCTGATGTCGGCGGCTGGGAAATTATGGGCAGTGGTGAAGCCCGTCAGATAAAAGTATTTCTGCGACGTGATATCAAAGAGACGACCAGCATTAAGTTGATTGCGTTTCAATCTCTGTCTGTAGGGAAGCAGTCACGTACACTGGAACTGCCTCAAATTGTTCCTGAAAATGTAACAAATGAAAATGGAACTATCGGCGTTTATGCTCAGCCTCAATTTCAGATACGCCCTGACAAAATCAGCGGCGCAATTCAGATTGATTCTGCGCAGTTCAGCAATCCAGAGACCGCGTCTGCAGATTGGAAAGTCGATGGCCTGACCTTGAAACCACAGTGGGCTTATCGTTTTTCCCGTCGGCCTCTGTCTCTGGGGTTTTCACTGTCGCGACGTCAATCTGATAAGCAGGCGGTAGCGCAACATGCTGTTTTTGTCTCTCCTCGCAAACTGAGCCTTTCCAGTCGTATCCGATATCAGCTGAAAGGGGTTCCGGAATCCACGTTTGTTCTGGAATTACCCGAATCCTATCTGGTGCTGAATGTGAACGCACCTGGCATGGATGACTGGTATGTGATCGATCAGAATGCAGACGACATGCGGGTACTGGTTGTTGAGTTCGCGGAACTCAAGACTGACCAGGTGGAAATCTACTGCGAAGGCGTCATTCCCCGCGATCCAAGCCAGCGTGAAGCTGAGATTATGATTCTGACTCCACTGGAAGTTTCTGCGGTACGTAGTGATCTGGCGATCTGGTGTGATGATTCGCTGGTAGCCCGTGCGCCCGAACTGAAGGACTGGCGTGCCATTTCTGCGGAAGAGCTCCCGGCAGAGATGAAGTCACAGCAGTCTCGTTTACCTCAATTTGCGTTTCGTTCTACGGCCGAACTGCCTGAATGGATCAAGCTGGAACTCTCGCCGGCACAGCCTTCTATTACTGCCAATTCCCTGGTGATGACCACTGTCGGTAATGTTTCAGTAAGTCATACTGTTGCGATTCGCTGGTCAATTCAGGGGGCAGCAACAGATACCTTATCGTTTACGACTCCGCTGGCATTAGGAGAGCACCTTGATTTTCGCGGGGATTCCATTCGTCAGGTTGATAAGCGGGTGATTGGTGGTGCCGTTGTTCAATGGACGCTTCATTTGCAGAATTCGGTAGAAGGCATTTATTTTATCACAGCGGAATCCACACAGGCGCCTCCTGTGTCAGGGCAGATTGAAATTCCCCGGGTACGCGTGATGGATACAAGTGGGCTTGTCGATCCACAAACCACAGAACTGGAAATACAGCAGCATTATCTGATGCTGGTCAATCATTCCTGGGCACGGCTCTCTCTGATGAATCCGGAGAGTATTGTATCAGTCAGTCGAGAGGAAATGCCCTTACTGATCAATGACTCCCTCGCGAATCAGGCGATGGAGCTGGCGCGCATCATCGGGACTGCCAAACCGCCTCAGTTTCAGGTTCAACAGTTTCAATCGGATCAGGGGGCTGCCGCCGCCGTTAACCTTTCGGAACTGACAACCGTTCTGGCACATGATGGCAGCTGGAAAACGCATGCCGAATATCGAATTCGAAATCGGTCACGTCAGTTTCTGGCGGTCCGGATTCCCGAAAATTCACAGATCCTGAGTGCCTTTGTCAAACAGGTTCCCGTGGCACCAGTGCTCTTAAAACAGGAGAAAGGAAAGTCTGATTCCGAACATCCAATTTACCTGCTGGCGCTTCCCAAAACCAGCGCAGCAGATCTTTCGTTTGAAGTGAATCTGATTCTGGCAGGCCGGCTCTCCAAACCCTTACCCCAGGGGACCTTTCGCTGGCGAGCAGATGTCATTGATCTACAGCCACCCCAGGTCGTGCTGCCAGCGGAAAATGCGGAATACGGTATCCCCGTGGCGCAGACCAGATGGAATGTTTATATCCCCGACGATTATTCTGCGACTCCCCGGCTGGATGATCCACGCACTAATATGACTCCCGTGGAATCTCATCAGGTACAGGAAGACAAATCGTTGACCAGTATGGTGAAAGATGTGGAGAACCTGTATTCCGTTTACAGCAGCAGTAAAAGCGATCGCGTTCGCAGTCGCGCGATCAGTAATCTGAAGCAACTCGAAAAGAAACTGGATTCCGGTTTGCAGCAGGGACAGCAGGGGCAGCGGATCAAACAGCAGATCAGTGAAATTCAGTTAAAGGAACAGCAGCGACAGGCGCAAAAAGATAAACTGCTGGGTGAGTCCAAGGGGGAAAAAGCAGACGCTCAAACTGATTTCGATTCGGAAGAGACATTCAATCAACTGGTCATTGGAAATAATGAGGCACTGTTCGAAGCCAATAGGGCTCAAAATCAATCAACACAATGGGGAATGTCGCAAGCAGGTACACCCATCGGTAAACCAGGGCCACCGCATGTTCCTTCGAATGGTCCGAATAGTTTGAAAAGTCATACGATTCGAAATGTCGAAAAAGATAAAATGCCTAATGCGGTGAATTCCTTTAGCGTTGACGTTAATGGCGTTGATGGCCGGGCCCTCCGACGCCAGCAGAGCCTGCAGAATACGACCGATCAATTGCAGCCACAGCTGAAACCGCTGCAGGAAGAAAAGAAAAGCGGACGGCCTCAAATACAATCGAAAGGTCATGCGCAAGATGGTAAATCCAGAGAGTTAGCCGAACTGGTAGACAATTTCAATGAACTGGTTGATCAGCGTCGCTATACGGAAGCAGAAGCGATTGCGAAACAGGCTAAGGCTCTCGATCCACAGAATCCTGTAACTGTTACCATGGAATGGAAAGCGAAGTTCCTGAGACGAGGTGGTGGCAACCATGCAATGCGTGATCGGAAAGAAAACAATGTCTGGAATCAACTGGATGATGTGGAACAGTCATTATCAGATGCGTACACTCCCGATGTCAAATTTGGTAGCGATGCCAAAGAATGGAGTGAATTGACAATTCGCCGTAGTAAACAGAAATCGGCGGCTGACAAACCACAGCAACAGAATCAGCTGGCTGGCTGGACGCAGGCGGGAGGTATCTCTTTGGAGTTTGATATCCCGCTGCAGGGACACAAACTGGAGTTTACCAAAATCAGTGGTCAACCTCGTCTGGCTTTAGATGTACGCCCCGATAATACACTGCAATTTGGTTCCGCATTACTCTGGACGGTCTTCTGGATTGCCATCCTGATTGCTTTGTTCTGGGGACTGCCACGAATCGTTCGATCAGAGTCAACACAAAAGTGGCTGGGAATCACTCTGGTTCTGATCGGTTTGATTGGCTGGTTATTTTTGGCTGGCGGGATTGCTGGCTTCGCCATGGCTTGCTTTCTGATCGGTGCTGTTTACCTGGCATGCCTGTATGTTAAGCGAACCGCTTGAAATTGATTGTTGATCTGTTGTATCTTGCTGTCAGGCAAACTAACTTCGTTCAACTCTAATCTCAGAGGCAATCATGGCTACAAACATCACCTGGCTGGGGCATTCGACTTTTCAGATTGAAACCGCCGGTAAAACCATCCTGCTGGATCCCTTTTTCACAGGGAATCCTTCTGCCACCCTGGATGCTGCTTCTGCTGAAGCGGATGCGATCATTGTGAGTCACGGGCACGGAGATCATGTTGGTGATACCGTTGACATCGCCAAGCGTACCGGAGCACTGGTGATTGCCAACTTCGAGATTATCGACTGGATGGGAAAGCAGGGGGTTGAAAATGTGCACCCGCAGCATATTGGCGGCGCGCACCAATACGACTTTGGAACCGTCAAACTGACAATTGCCCATCATGGATCCATGCTGCCGGATGGAAGTAACGGGGGAAGCCCGTGTGGGATTCTACTGAAACTGGATGGCGGAACCATTTACTTCGCTGCGGATACCGGTTTGTTTTATGACATGAAACTGATTGGTGAGGAAGGCATTGATCTGGCAATACTGCCGATCGGCGACAATTTCACCATGGGACCGGCAGATTCAGTGAAGGCAACAAAACTGATTCAACCCAAGAGAGTGATGCCTATGCATTACAATACCTGGCCACTCATCGAACAGGATGTTTCCGCCTGGGCCAGTCAGATTCAGGAACAGACTTCCGCAGAACCTGTGGTGCTGCAGCCGGGTGAATCCTGCTCACTCTGAAGACTTTGAATTATTCTGCTTTCTCCAGATCGAGACCGACCTGTATTTCATCACCTTCAATCCGCACCGGGTAGACGGGGACCTGCAGTTTGGATTTGGGATTATCCAGCCAGGTTCCTTCTTTGATACAGAAACGCCAGGCATGCCACGGGCAGGTGACTGCTCCCCCTTCATCCACATAGCCGGTTGAGAGAGGCGCACCCTGATGCGGGCAGAAGTCATTGATGGCCGTGTATTGCCCCTCTTTGAGGAAGACGGCAATCATCAGTCCTTCCACATGAAAAGCCCGACCTTCTCCTTCGGGGATCGTACCGACTTTTGCAATTGTATGATAAGTGGTCACAAAACGTTCTTTCTGAGGCATCTGGTTTGAAGCAATCGAACAGGTTTCCTGAGTCTGTCCGTGCGAAAATTATAGCCGGTCTCTCGTTTGAGATAAACCAGACTCGCACCCGGGAATTTTCGGATTAACTCTGTTGTTTCCCATGCCGGGCAGCCTGTCGAATTTTTGCCAGTCTGCGAATCAGGTCACCCATCTGATGTCGTTTGATTTTTTTGGATTTCGCGAGCTCAGAAGCCTGTTTCAGAAAGGCAGTGATTTCTTCGGGAGCCATTTTCATCCGTCGTGCAATCGGATCGATCACGCGATGCTCTTTTCCGCGAAACCGTCTGAGGTGGAGTTCGGCAAACAGCTGTTTGAGGTATGAGTGCAGCAGGGCGCGACCATTACCATGTTTATAATGTAAGTTGCCGACATTGTCTGTATGAGAAACAATGTTGTGACGTGGCAGGATATGTGAAGAGAGGATCGGGCCAAAACGCATGCTACGCCACCAGCCGAAGATCAGTAATGTAATCAGCAATTGAATTGTCAACGGTCGAAAGGTGGGGTCGATCAGTAATGCGACTACTTTCGAGGTTCCCGATGCGTTTAATGATTCATCGACAACAAAAAAATCAGGTGCACCGGCTGATTCAATCAGTCGAAATGCGGGGACGCTACCGCCGTCAATCATCGACTGATTAGAAAAAATTTTGGAGGAGGCAGCGACGACGATCTCACCCAGACCAAACTTTTGTCGGACTGCCTGTTGTGTTTCACCCACGGCAATGAGTTCTTCACCTGATTCGGAAATCACCTGGGCATTCGTCTGCCAGATGATGGAAGGGGTATCCGGGAATTTAGTTGTGGCCTGTCCATCCAGCAGGCTGTGTTCATCTTCCAGAAGTGCGAGCAGATCAGAAGAATCTACTTCGTCTTTATTGTTCTTGCTTGCTTTTTTGCCCTTTTTTTCCGATTTCACAACTGGCAGATTTTCTCGTTCTGTTTCATCCAGGTATCTGGTACTGATATTCAATGCTTCGATTTCGAACTCCGGATGTGCCTGGTTTGCTGTGATTACCAGGTGTCCACCCTCTTCGACCCATGCCAGAATTGCTGACCATTCCTGCGGGCTTGGGTAGCGGGCGGGGCCCAGCAGGCAAAGGGTTTCGTCATAATCCAATGATTGTAGAAAGACGGAGATCGGGACACGGTTTCGTTCCGTATTGTAGGACTCCAGTTCGAGTAACAGATAAAATGCTTTTTTACCGCTGGCTGACGCACTGTAAGAATCGTCGAGCGCACCCGTTCCCAGTTCTGGAAACCAGAGATGCAGGGGAATGAGCAGACAGAGAAAAAACAGCCAGATCCAGCCGGCGTTTCTTCGCTCACGCTTGTTTCTGGAAGGCTGATTCATAATGTTTCAATGTACTTTCATAGTGTTCGCGGGTGGCTTCACGGCGACCAAAGCCCAAAGGTTCATAGGTACGGATCATCTGTCGCAACGAATCGCCGGGTAACCCGTGTGGCCGGGCCGCCCGGATATAATCCCGATATGTTAGACCCTTTCGAAAACGGATCCAGCCTGATCGCTCGATATAGCTCATTGAACCATACAGGAGCTGGATAATGGCGTTATGATAATCACCCTCCTGTGCCAGTGCTTTCGCACGTTGCAGGTAGATTGAGGATTCCCGTTCTGCGGGGGAGATAAATTCATCCAGAGTGAGAGTGCCTTGCAGATCCGGATTGGCTGCTGTTGTGGCCGCCTTCTTTTTCAGCTCCAGCCCCATCAGAGAGCGAACCAGCAGATAAAGAATCAGACAACAAGTGGCAACAACACTGAGATAGGCCAGAAACTGCAGCACATTTCCCAGAAAGGGACCGAAGACGGGGCTGGAACGCTTTCTTTCCTCTTTTACAGCTTCTTGTTTAAAAAATTCATCTAGTTCAAAAGGGGCATCATTTGTTATATCGCGTTCCCTCGTCAGATGACGAAACTCTGTTCGGCTGAGGATTTCTTTCATGTCCTGTTTCAACATGACCTGATCGGGAGACGAAGTATCAAACGAGGTCTCTTCAGAAGGCTGAGAAAATGCAGGTGTCAAATTCCCCGACAGGCAGACGAAAGTCAGTACCAGAAACTGAGGAATGTTGCGGATCGATTTCGAGAGACCGTTCATAGCACCACCTCTTTTCTGGTGAGCCGCTGTGAAACTTCGGCCATTCGCAGTTCCATATCCCAGCAGTCGTATCGAACGCGTAGATCAAGATATGTGAAAAACCAGGCAAGTCTTCCAACAGGGTAAATCAGCAGGATGAAGCCGGTAAAGACAGTCAGTACTCTGGGGTCGGTACTTAATAACAGGAGGGCATTGGAGATGGGGTCACCAATATTGTCCGGATCGAATGCGTAAGGCATTTGTCCGATCAGGATGTTAATATCCAGTAAGGTAGAACACAGGTAATCAAAAGTGATGAACAGCACACAAGTCAGGATATAACAGAAGAATAAAGTCCAGGCTCCCCGCCAGCATAATGTGCTGAAATGAGTAGAGATCAGATCTTTAGTCCGGTGATCATGCGAGTTTTCTTCCTGCCCGGCAATTCCGATCTGTTTCAATGCTGCATGTTCTACACGAAATCCGTTTCGTAATGCCAGCCAGATACCGGGGAAAAACAGGTAGAGGATTCCCAGCATAATTGTCAAAAAGGAATCGGTATAGAACACTAATGCCGGACCGATAAAGAGCAACGCCCGATCGAACAGACAGCGCAACATAAGTGGAATCATGAGAGGCTGAAACTGCCGTCTCAAACTTCCGATTCCCTGGGTTTCCCCAAAACTGAATAAGGCAGAATTCCAGGTGAGCAGGACACCCAGCGGGCTGGAAGCAAACCAGGCGACCGTTACTGCCGTTTTCATTTCGATCAGGAAATAATAGCAGAGCAGATACACCAGCAGGCACGCTGGTAAGGCAAATACAGCCCACAACTTGAGGATGGGAACCAGGAAACGGCCATAAAAGCGTATTGCCAAATCCAGGCAGTTCAAAGCATTTCTGGGGACCAGTGCCACATTCATCCGATGAAATCTCATCGATGCTGATCTCCCTGCTGTGGTAAGTGACCGGAACTGTGTTGTGTCTGGATGCGGCGATCTGTCTCTAGTCCGGCGAAAGTGAGATACAGAAATACAATCAGCCAGAGTCCACTCCCCACGGAATATTTCACTACATTCGGAATATCAGCGGGAGACCAGAATGCTTCAATCATGGCCGCGACGACCAGCATGGCGGCGGCGCCTCCTGCGATTTGAACTGCCTCCAGACCTCTCACCTGTAGTGATTGAAAACGGGTACGTTGTCCGGGATGTATGATCGCATTTCCCAGCATCAAACCTGCGCCTCCGGCGACAGCAATTGCCGTTAATTCAAACGAACCATGAGAAATGACAAAACTTAAAAAACGGTCTCCGTTGCCTTGGCTGATAATATAACCCGAAACAGCTCCCAGAAATATTCCGTTAAACAACAGAGTGTAAACCGTGCCGATACCCAACAGGACGCCTAATGCAAAACATTTCAGTGCAATGCCGACATTATGATTGATATAAAAACCAGCCATGGCTGCGCGTTGATCGCCAAAACTACCGATTTCAGATTCTTTCGAATCCGTATCGCTCTCAGTCATGTTTTCCGAATCAGAATTAAGACCGCCTTCTTCACCATACATCTGGTCAAATTGAGCCAGATACTCTTCAGGAATGACACGCGATGCCAGTTCCGGATTGTTTTGAATAACACTCCAGCTGACTCCCATTGGCAGGAAAAATAAAAGGCAGGCAATCAGAAAGTAACCGATATTGGCTCGAAATAAACGTGGGAAATCGACTGTAAGGTATCGATAAACCCTGGCAAAATTAGTTGGTGGAGCGCTATAAAACAGATTATGCCCGCGTGCGACCAGGTCATTCAAATAAGAAGTCAGTTCATGTCCCCAGCCCCGCGAGCGGATGGTTGCCAGATCGTGTGAAATTTCGCGCAGCAATTGGGAGAAAGTGGATATCTTGTCTGCGGGCAGCTTGGAAAGTGATCTGCTGGATGCTTCTCTGAGAAACTGTTCAAATTTTTTCCATTGGGGGCGACGTTTTTGAATAAATTTATGCTTATTCATAGTGCTCCCCCTGCAAATCAGATCGTTTTTTGTATTCGGCCAGCAGTTCCTGTTCCTCCTGGTCCTGGCTGAAACTGAATGTCTTATAGACCGAAGCCAGAAACGCCATGGGGTACTGCGAAACTTTTTTCTCATCCCCTGTATAATGCAGCCGTTTCGCCAGTTGCTGGGCCAGCTGTGCTGCCAGGGCATGCCCCCGCTCATACGTCAATACGTGCCTGCGACCGATGAATTCGTCGATCAGTGAGAGAACTTCGTCACGGGGGAGAAAACTGCCAATTTCATTTTTATCAAGGGGTTTAATTTTATTCAAAATGATCGGTTTTCTCGGGAGGGCAAGCGTACGTTCCTGGATCACAACCGTGCCAGCCAGCAGGTCTCCCAGTCTCTGGAAACGCCGCGTCAACAACATCGAGGTAATGCCAACTCCGTATAGAATAATCGAATCGGCACTACGGGCCAGATTTCTCAACAGGGAAGGCCAGAAAGTAATCGGGTATCCTCCTTCACGAATCACGCGCAACCCACAGATATGCTTACCGATGGATTTCCCTTTGAAGAACGTTTCTGAGATCGTGTAATAACCCCATGTATTCAGAAACGAGATGATAAGGAACAACCCGATCATGGCACCGGGCATCATCACACTCGACATGGGGGCAATGAAAAACATGAAAATTGCGAGTAACATCATCATCCGAATCAGGAAGTCAATCAGGTACGCGACATAGCGTTGTGACGGTCCGGCAAGCTGATATGAGAGCACCACATTTTCCGGTGTTTCCACCTGCATTTCCAATCCCAGAATCTCTCTTTTACCCGGAATAAAAGACTCAGGGAAATCGGCTGCGATGGGAGTGGTTTCATCTAAGGTGATCGTCGATGCCATTGCTGACTGCTGCTGGATCTTGCTGGTAAATGGTGAATCAGGAACGCTTTGATGCCCCTGAAGGGCTCATTGATTATAGGCCATAGTCAGTATCGTTATCTATACTAAGCTGAATTTTTATCAAATCACAAAATACACGGTTTTCATACCGACTTCGCGGCGGATATAATCGAGCTGTTTATGACGGGCAAATACGTGGAGTATCATCCGCTTGAATCATCTCGATTGATATGAAAAAGCTTGAAATTTTTCTTTTTCGCCGAGAAGCTGTTCGCGATTGATGGTACCCAGTTCAAATAACAGAAGTTGATTATGAAAGAAAGAGGAAACTTGAATGCCAGCTAAGTACCAGATTCTGAAGCCTACCAGCTTCATGATAGCAATGTTGATGGCTTGTGTTGTGTCCGTCCAGGCAGCGGAGCCACCCCTGTCTGCTGCCAGACAACAGGAACTGAAAAAGATTCAGACGCAGGGAATTAACTTCCTGAAGAACAGTCAGTTGGAAGATGGTCTCTGGACGACTGAGACGGTGCCTGGAATCAGTGCACTGGTGACAACGGCGCTGCTGGAGAGTGGCGTTCCCGCCAGCGATCCTGTCGTCGCCAAAGCTCTTAAGCGACTGGAAGGGTATATCCAGAAAGATGGGGGCGTGTATTATGAAAAAAGTAATCACCGCAACTACGAAACCTGTATTTCAATCATGGCGTTTCATGCCGCCAACAAAGACGGGCGCTATGACAGTACGATTAAGAACGCCGAGAAATTTTTACGCGGCTTGCAGTGGGATGAAGGCGAAGGGATCGAAAGTTCGGACACAGCGTATGGTGGTGCTGGTTACGGCGGCCACTCACGTCCGGATTTATCCAACACTCAGTACCTGATCGAAGCCTTACGGAAAGCAGGGGCAAAGTCAGACGATCCGGCCATTCAGAAAGCACTGGTTTTCGTATCGCGAACTCAAAACCTGGAATCCGAGTATAATACGACGCCGTTTGCATCCAAAATTGATGATGGCGGTTTCTATTACACCCCGGCAGCCGGTGGTACTTCTCAAGCCGGGAAAACACCAGATGGGGGTCTGCGATCCTATGGCAGTATGACCTATGCCGGTCTGAAGAGTATGATCTACGCTGGCGTGAATGAAGATGACAAACGGGTTAAAGCGGCGAATGAATGGATTCGACGTCATTACACCCTGAAAGAAAACCCCGGTATGGAACTGATGGGGTTGTTCTATTACTTTCATACGTTTGCCAAAGCGCTGGATGCCATGAACGTGGATCAGTTCAAAGACGCTGAAGGCACGCAGCACAACTGGCGCGCTGAACTGATCGAGCAGCTGGCCAGTCTCCAGCAGGAGAATGGCAGCTGGTCGAATAAGCAGAAACGCTGGTATGAATCAGATCCGAATCTGGCAACTGCATATGCTTTACTGGCTCTGTCTTACTGTCAGCCTGCCAAATAAGCTGATTTCGAGCGACCCCGTTTCATGCATCAGGTGTGAAACGGGGGGATTTCGACTAGATTTGATCCGTCGATCATGCCGGCCACATATTTTGCGACCTGCTTCACAATCTCATCAATCATATTTTGCCCCGCTTCTGCAGTGGCTTCCAGGGGTTCTTTATCTTCCTGATCCTGCATGGCTTCCTGACGCACATTTTCCGGGAAAGCAGCTAGTGCGAACGCCGTTTCAAATTCCTGGGCATGTCCCGGCCAGCGCTTTGTTTTCAAGTTCGCCAGCGCGACTTCTTCGGGCAGCAGGTTCCAGTAGGACTCGAAGTGCAGGTTGATCTCAAGTCGTTGTTGAAACTGTCCCCACATTCCCAGGCAGGGGGCGATGTTTCCCCCATGTCCATTCAATACCAGGATATTGGTGAATCCTGCATGATGCATACTGCGAATGGTATCAAATAATACGCTCAACCAGCTTCCCGGGAGAGCAGATAAGGTACCGGGGTGCCGCATATGATGCTCGCTGATACCAATATTCATCGATGGGGCAACAATCACTTCCGGCGAGAGCAGGCGGGCCGCTTCCGTGGCTACGAGCATCACGCTCCGCCAGTCATGTTCCATTGCCAGATGTTCCAGATGCTGTTCGGTGGCAGCCACGGGAATAATGCAGGCTTTTAATTCACCGGATTGCATCCGTTCGCGAAATTCACGGCGGGTATGTTTATGGAGCAGTATTTCTTTTGCAGCAGAAGTATCAGACATGGTTCGACCTGATGATTAACTTGAGAAAGTGAGCAGCGTTTGAAACAGGATCTTGTTTACAGACAGAATGGCGTGAACGGGATGCGGATGTCAACGGTCCAGCATTTTTTCCATAACCTGGTAACCGGGGAAACCGAAGCCCAGCTGTCGGTAAGTTGATTGAGCGCGTTCATTTTCTGATTCAACATACAGTCGGAGTCCAACGACATCCGGATTCGATTCAGCCAGCGACTGGACGTGCTGCGACAGTTGCTGAAAGACACCCTGGCGTCGATAGCTGGGAGCGACATACACACTCTGGAACCACCAGAATTCACCATTACGCCAGTCACTCCATTCCCGAGTGAACATGATCTGGCCAACAACCTGATTCTGATGTCGGGCTACAAAATATTGACACCCGCGCGAATCCCCCAGAGATTCTACGACTCCGGTTCGTACCAGATCCGGATCGAGTTGTTTCGATTCGGTTTCCAGAGCCAGCTGGATATTAAAATCGGCAATGATGTCACAGTCTTCCAGAGTTGCCTGATCGATTTGAATGTCCAGCATAAAACGTTTCCCTCGCCTGTTGTGCCTTTGGATGTATTGTTGTGGATACCGGGATTGTGGATTGTCATTGATATCAAACACTTTGTGGTCAATTTACTCTACTGCAGTCGCGCTCAGATTTTTATTGTTGAGGTCGAAATTTTCTAAATTGTTTATGTATTTGGCAAATAAAGAAGCAACTTTAAATGTGAATATGGCGATATTAGGTACTACAGCATAAATGGTTTTGCAAGGATGCATGGCTAAACCGTACAGGATGTGCCTATTTTACGTCCATGTTTAATCATCACGCTGGGAGATAGAGCCTTGAGAAGTTCAGGGGAACGACAATATAGATTGGATACCAACGCCCGTATTTCGACCTACCAGAATACCTGGGGTATTCTTGCTGTCGGTGTTGTGACAGGTTTGTTGGGAATGTATTTCATGGTCGCACGACCAATGTTGACCCAGATCGGTCACCTGCAGACTGAACTGGTCGCAGTCCAACAGGATATGGATAAACTGGTTGGTGCGAAAACCAGTGCCTGGCAGGTCAACAATCTGTTGACCGTTCTTAACTCTCAGGCGAAACAGCTGACAGAAGCCAAGTCCGCCATTGGGGAAATCCGGGATCTGAGAATTCTCCTGGATAAAGAATCTGCTCAGACTGAAAATGCTCTGGCTTCCATCCAGAAAATCAACGAGTTCCAGAAGCAGGTCGTTCAGCAGGCCGAGATTACTTCACAGGCCCGCAGTACTCTGGATGAAATGCTGGCACTACAGGATCGGATGGCTTCACAGAATGCTCAGATCAAAGTGACCCAGTCCACACTGGATGAGATTCTGAAGCTCCAGAAGCTGGCTGGAGATCAGGCCAGCGGTATCAAAGATGCTCAGACTGCATTCAGTGAGTTTCTGCAGTTCAAACAGCAGATTGTTGATCAGTCACAGCAGTTAGAAGTGGCCCGTGCAAACAGCCAGAAGATGATTGCCCTTCAGGACAGCCTGATTGCCCAGACAGAACCCCTGGCAGCTGCCCAGAAAAGTGCACAGCAACTGGTATCACTGCAGGAAACGTTAACTGATGAGAAGTTGAACGTGACTGTCGCCGACGAGAATCTGCAGACGCTGATGACGATGCAGACCAAACTTCTGGCAGAGACGGGGCGTGTGGTCGATGCTGTGGAAACGCTGGAAGTACTCGGTGATCTGCAGGACCGTGTAAAAGAACAGGTGGCTTCCATGCAGGGTATGCGACGCGAACTGCTCGACGTGATCCTGATGGAAAGCACTGTTGCTAAAGCAACCCGGATTCTTGAGCCCCTGGCTCAGTTGGGGAATCTGAACCGGTTAAGCGACGCCGAAGTCCGGGAAGCAGCACGAGTCATCATGGATCAGCGTGACACCCGGATGGGGAAACTGCCTGACCAGTTTCGCCGAATTCACCGCGAACCGTCTCCCTCGCGGACAACTCAACTGATTCTGGATGGTAAGCCCGTCTTTAATGAAGAATCTGACAGCAGCAGTGTGGAAGAGAAGCTGGTTCCCACACCGCCCGCTGAAGAAGAGTGAACAGTCTCCTGGCTGAAAGTGGCTTGAACAAAAAACAGGGCATGGATGATCCGTGCCCTGTTTTTTCGTATCCGTTTTCAGCAGTGTGGGAAAAAGTTAGTTCTCTTTCTTCGCTTCCGGCTTCGCTTCCGGCTTCGCTTCCGGCTTCGCTTCTGGTTTCGCTTCTGGTTTCGCTTCTGGTTTCGCTTCTGGTTTCGGCGCTTTGACGGCTGGTTTCGGTTTGTCTTCTGGTTTGGCTTCTTTCTCTGGTTCAGCAGATTTGAATTCAATCATGCCTGTGACAGGAACCGATGCGACCTGGAAGATATCTTTCGAAAGCTCGCCTTGTACGAAGACGACAAATTCCAGATGCTCCAGACCCAGTGGTGCACCAGTGAAGTTGGCACCTGATTTTTCTTCGAAGGCAGACAGATAATCTGTGATTCGGCCTTTGAATTCATTCAGAGGAATGGTTTTGTCCAATGTCAGTTTTCCATCAACGGCGGGAAAACCGTTTGGTTCCCTCAACATGGAACGGACAATCATGTCATGGATGTTAATTCCATTGGGGGCCTGGAATGTCAGTTCTTCTTCCGCGAGGACTGCTACCAGGCGAAGCGGTTCTTTAATGTCCTTGGTACCGGTGGCATTTGCTTTCAATACCAGATTTCCATCTTTGGCAACTGCTGACAGTTCGATTTTGACATCGGTATTTTCTGAGAGTGCAGGAATCAAAGCTTCGAGAAGCTGATTGTAGGATGATTCCACCTGCTCAACTCCACCGGCGACTCCTGAAACCGACTGGCCATTCAGATTTGTTGAAGGAGTTCCCCCATGATTGTACAGGATGAACCGAGCTTCTGAATCAGTATTGGTCAGGGGATCGGGAGCAGGAATGTGCTGGTGGTACCGTAGAACGATGACCTTGGAATGCGGGAACGATGATTCAATCACACCCGTTGCCAGATCGGCGGCCACACAGGGGGGGCAGGATGCTCCGGTGAATAATTCAATCAGTGAAACACGGTTTCCTTTCTTCAGATCTACTTCTTTCGCTTTCTTGGAAACCATACTATCCAGGTAACGACGGAAAGATTTCGTAAGATACTCATCCAGCCCCTCTGTTGAACCATGTTTCTTTTTCCAGAGTGCTGTTAATGTATCCTTCGGATTTTCAAATTTGACGAGATCCGGACTCTGCTGTGAAGCAGCGATCAATTGACGTTCGCGAAAAGAGAGTGGCGAGCCGGCCAGGATTCCCAGATGTTCGATGGCCTTATCGATACTCCCGTGTGACTTTTCGTAGCTGACCAGTTCTGTCAGCAGTTCACGATCTTGAGGGTGTTTAGCGACTTCTTCCTGCAACAGTTTACCGGCAGCCTTGATCTGTTCCGGATTGCCAGATTTGAGGCCTACACGGGCTTTGGCCAATGCGATTTCCAGATCCCAGCCTTTGAGGGTACTGACCCCGTCCTTGATCGCTTTTTGAGCTTCATCCAGGTATTGGGTCGCAATACTCGCATCCGTTTCGCTACGTGCCAGCATGGAGCCTGAGCTGACCATGGCATTGACCTGCAGTCGTTTTCCCCAGATGGCAGCTGTTTCAATATAACGGTTGACGATTTCTTCAACCGTTTTCGAATCTTTTTTCTGACTGAGGGCAACAGCAATCAGCCGCGTGTATGCATCCAGAGCCACCGGAACGGTTTTCATGCGCTCGTCTTTGGTTAACTCATTGAGACTCTTGAAAGGATCTTCTGTCTGCATTGCCTGGATAAATTCCTGAAACCCGGGCGCTGGAAATGGCTCTTTGATATTTGAAAAATCTTTTTCGAGCGTCGGCAACATCAGGGCGGGGACACAGTTTTCGCCATTGAATGAAATATTTCCCAGGATGGCTCCCTTTTCAAGATTGCCTTCAAAATTCAAGCGGATGACTTCTTCACCCTCATTGATCAGGCTTTCGTCAAACGAAACTGATTCAGCGGTTGCTTTGGAAGACAGGATTTTTGCCGGTAATACTTCCGCTCCTCGTGAAAGCACGACCACTGCTGCCGCTTCTGCTTTTTCGTCCGCTTTGTCATCTGTTTTCTTCTCTGGTTCAGAGGACTCGCCGGGGGGAGTGATTTTAAAAAGGTAGAGTGGCATGAGTTGCTGTTGCTGAGGCAGCATGAGTACCCAGTTACCTTTGACGGTCTTGGGTAATTCGGGCAGCTTTGGTTTTTCCGGTTCGGTTTTTTCATCGCCAGCTTCTTTCGATGCCATTTCGGTTGTTTTAGCATCCGCTTTGGGAGTCTCGACATCAACAGTCGATGCTTCGGGTGAAGAGGAGTTGTTATCGGTGGCTGAGTCGGAGGCTTTCTCACAGCCTGTTGAAATCATGATCAGACACAGCAGCAGCAGGCCAATGCGCGAAATAGAAAACATATTATTCCTCAAAGGGTAAAGTACAGGTGATCTCAAAAAGGGGATTCGTATTCTGGTTTTATACGAATTCCATACAAATGTTGATGGATATTAAATAAAAATCACTAATCTTCTGAAAATAGAGCAGGGGACAGCTGTTTCCTGCTTTGTGACTTAACCTGTTACTCATAAGCAGGTTCGAGTATCGGGTCCTGAATCGATTTCTGCCAGTCGATCAGCTGCGTTTCCAACTGATCCGCCGTCTCCTGCCATTTCTGTCGGGTGCGGCGGTGCAACAGATTCGTGTTCTCTCCGGGATCTGATTCCAGATCATACAGTTCATCCATATTTTTGGCACGATAGTGTTTTACATACTTCAGTTTGTGGGTCCTGATCATTCTGAGATAGGCCAGTCCATTATTATGCAAATCATATTGACCGAACAGTGCTTTTCTAACGGGAGCGGGTTTGCCGAACAGTAACGGGGAATAGTCGATTCCCTGCAGCTTCAGATTCTCCGGCTGAGGAATTTTTAACGCGCCTAACACAAATTTGAACATGTCAATATTCGATACCATCTCGTCGAATTGGGTCCCCGGTTTGATTACAGCAGGCCAGCGCATAACCAGCGGTACCCGGATGGAAGTATCCCACATGTTAGGCCGTTTGGGCCCCGTCACTCCCCCGGCAATCCAGTGACCGTTTCCTTTGGTGCTGATTCCGTGGCGACCATTGTTATAACCATGGTCACTGGTGAAGATCACCAGCGTATTCTCAGAGAGTTGTAACTGTTCCAGTTCTTTCAACAGGCGACCGATATTCCGGTCAACCGAAGAAACACTGGCATAGTATTCTTTGTTTTTCTGCCGGATCTGTTCGGGAATCGCTCCTGCAGTGATGGGCACATCAATTTCCATGCCCTCATAGTGTGCAGAATCCTGTTCAGGAACCGGGCCGTAGGGAGTATGCGGGGCTCTGAAATGCAGACAGAGGGCAAACGGTTTATCTTTGGATTGACGAACAAAATCAATCGCATCATCCACCAGCAGATCGGGGAGAGACCCTTTCCGCTTTCTGGTCTCTCCATTCATTTCCAGTGTGGGATCGATGGGCCGCGTGCCCCCTGCAAGAAATCCCATGAAATGTCCGAAACCTTTTTCATGCGGATGAAACTGCTGCTGTTCGCCCAGATGCCATTTACCGATCAAGGCGGTCTGGTATCCATGTTTCTGTAATACCTCGGGCCAGGTCATCGCGGTGAGACCGGCTCCCGCTTGTGCTTCGTCCGTCGAAATCCAGTCGGTAATCTTTAACTCAGTCGGATATTTGCCAGAGAGAAAAGTGGCCCGACTGGGAGAGCAGACGGGAGTCGCCACGAATGCATTGGTAAAGATTGCTCCCTGTTTCCCAATCTGATCCATGTGGGGTGTATGTATCTGTCGATTCCCATACAGGCCCATCGCCCAGCGTCCCTGATCGTCGGTCACAATCGAAATCAGATTGGGCCGGTCGGCAGCCTGGGTCTGAGAGAGATCAGACAGGGCAATCAGGGTCAGCAACAGACATGACATTGCAGAAAACGGCTTGATCATGGCGACTCGATTTGAAATAAATTTTCTTTGCGGTGATTAGCTGCCCAGTTCCTGTTTCAGTTCGATCAACTGTTGTTTGAGTTCTTCCAGCGATTGTGAGAGTGAATCGACTTCCCGCCTGAGAGACTGATTGTCGTGTTGCAGCTGTTCGATTACAGTGGAGAATCCAGACAGGTCAGGTGCAGCAGCCCTGGTAACTGTTGAGGGAGATGATTCCTTTTCCGATGTTTCCGGTTCTTCTTCCGCGGAGGCTTCGAATCCGAGTGTCTTTCCTTCACGTTCCTGGTACCAGTTATGGTCCACTTCAATCCCGCGACGTTCCAGACTGCCGTTGGCCTGGACATACTTCTGATCCAGCAGGCCTTTCAATTCGGTGCGTAGCTCATCCAGTGTTTCGATCGGTACCATGCGGCTGGCGCGTCCTCGTAATTCCCCCATGGTTTGCCTGCCACGAAGCCAGAGCTCTGTCAGAATCGCCAGTTGGGGTTCCGTGAAATTAAACCGGCGTCGCATGTAGTGGCGATATCGTTCCGTACGACCACTGTCTGAATGAATCACCGCCACGAGCCCCATTTCCCGCAGGGAATCCAGCGTGTCATAAATCTGTGATTCGCTGTAGTTTGAAACGGGATCCCGGTTGCTCTTCTGGTTACAGCCGGTCGTAACTGCTTTCAAAGTCAGCGGGTACTGATCTGGTGTGGTAAATGCTTTCTCCAGCAACACACCAATGACACGACGTTGCTGCCGGGTCAGTTCTGTGATATGGAGCAGCTCTTTTTCTTCCTCAGTGGCGTCATTCATGGTCGATCTATTATTCCTGTTGCGCAGTAAAGTGATTCAGAGTGATCAATATCCGTTTGCCAGAATCTGTTTTATCGATTCCAGACAGCCTTGTGAAACTTTCCCCAGAAACTCAAAGTCAAGTGTATCAACTGTGTCCGTTGGTTGATGGTAATGGGGATTCCGCAGAAAGCTGGTATCGGTAATCATCAATGCCGGATAGCCGGCGTCCCAGAACGGGCTGTGATCGCTCAAGCGGGTGGCTTGCAGCATTTCGCCATTTTGAGGGACCTGCAGGACTTCTACCGGCAGCTCCGGAACGGACTGCATTCCGTTCTGGAATGCAGCGATCAGGCTGGTTGAATTCTGATTACCGACGACGGCGATGAAATCTCCGGTATCCGGATACAGGCCTTTCAGCTCATGCGGCAGCGTCTGACTGCCGGGAGTGTGATCGCAGTATCCCAGCATTTCCAGAGAGACCATGCCACGGAGATCCGCTTGTTGCTGCGAACGTAATCGCGCATGCTCGGCACCTCCCAGCATTCCATTTTCTTCCAGATCGAAGGCGACCAGTTCCAGGCTCCATTGATTTTCCGGTTCGGAAATTCCGGGAAGCAATCTGGCCAGTTCGAGCAATGCGGCGACAGCACTCGTATTATCATCGGCTCCTGGTGTTTCAGGGCGGGTATCGAGGTGAGCACCGACACAGAACAAAGGTTTGTCGGATTTCGTGAGTTCGGGATGACGGGCGATCAGATTTTGCCCCGACAACTCGGTCAACAGCGAGTCCTGCGCTTGAAACGGATGTCGCTCGACCTGCCAGCCTGCTGCTTCCAGTTCCCGGATAACGTACTGACGGGCCGTTTCCAGTGCCTCGCTTTCCGCTGGACGGATTGTCGTGCATAGTTCATCACAGTGTTGCTTCAGCAGAAGGGTTTCAATATCCATATTGATGACTTTCGATTTCCCTGATGACCAGTGAGACTTAATACCGATCTGACTTACCGGTTGACTCTGATGGTCGAAATCATACTAAGTATTCTGGGACGTTTTGTTCTCAGCAGATTCTACTACGAACCGGAAGTCTTTGTCACTCCGCAGAGAATCGAAGTCTGGTTCATCCTGAATTAATTTTGTTAATCCGGGTTCCATCCGCAAGGAACGACCCAGCCAGGAAAGTGCTTTATTTTTATCTCCCGCTAAGGTGAAATAACAGGAGAGATTATACAGCACGATGGGTTCGTTGGCATGATGTTGGTATGCCTCTTCCATGATTGAGATTGCAGCTGGCAGCTGGTCGGTTCGTTTAAAACACCAGGCCATACCCATTAATGTGGTCAGGTTTTCTGAATCTTTATCATACGCATGCTGATAGGCGTCTAAAGCTTCCTGGTAGTGGGTTGCCAGTTGCTGTGCCTGCCCCAGCAGTCGATAGTATTTTTCCGAGTCTCGATCTGCTGCAGAAATGCGGGACAGCTCCCTCAGAGCCTGGTCCGGCATCTCAAGAATCAGATAACCTTCCGCGGCAGTGAGGTACCGTTTGGGGCGAGAAGCGGGTAGAAACACCATAGGAAGTCCTGAAGATAAATGAAAAAACCTCTGCCTGTATTTTACTGGATCAGGCAGAGGTTTTTCTATTGCACCTACAGCGATATTTTCCGGGTTCTAAAAATTCATCGTATGCTTACCTCGCATCAATGCTTTGCGGCATTATGCACGGTTCCAGGGCATTTTTGCGAGAAGCATCGCCATGCCACAGGTGTCAGTAATTCCTGCGAACATCAGGCCTGCTCCCACAAATGCTGAGAGTCCACTGAACCAGGGATTTACAAACATGCCTAACATCGCGCCGGTCAGTACCAGAAAACCGGCAGCAATCCGGACCTGTCGTTCCAGTGAGATCGCCTTTTTACCACGGTTCACAGGCAGACCCTCGGCTTCCCACGCTTTGGTGCCTCCTTCGACACTGACAACATTGGCAAAACCGGCGTCAATCAGTTTCTGGCAGGCTTTGGAAGAGCGGTTTCCACTCTGGCAGATCAGGTACACCGGATCTGCTCCATTTCCATTGACCAGGTTTTTGACTTGCTCTGCCGCTAGCTGGTCCAGTGGAATATTGACCGCGTTGGATGCATGGATTTCACGAAACTCGGCCGGTGTTCGAACATCGATCAGATGCACTTTTTTGTCCTGATCTGTTTTTGCCAGAACATCTGGTTTAATTGTTTTGATTTCTGCCATTTTAAAACCTCGCTATGTCGCAATTTTACGATATATAGTTCCAAAAAAACTCAGCTTTGGAAAAAACGGCCTTCAATGCAGTCCATAATCTTATTCAGATGAGGTTCTGCAATCTGGTAATAGACGCTTCTGCCTTCCCGTTCGCTGACGAAAAAACCACAACGCTGCATCAATCGTAAGTGTTCTGATGCCACGTTACTGGGAATCCCACAATCTTCCGCAAGTTCTCCGACAGTATAACGCCCACGCAACAGTAACTGCACAATGCGGATACGTGCGGGATGTGCCAGAACCTTCAGGCACTCGGCAGCCTGTTCCAGTGCTGCTCCATTATATTCGGGGGTTTCTTTCAGTTTCATAATTCATTGACCTCATATATATAATATCGTGATGTTACGACATGTCAATGAGGGTTTTTTAAAATTTTTATACACAAATCCGGGGGAGCGAAATTCATCACCTGGACATTGTTTCTTCATAAATATCTGCAACAATAAAGACTTAAGTCAATAATATACCTTATGACCCGCAGAGGTGGCAATATGAATCTGGAATCACATTCACCAATAAAATCTCTGGGAAGACGCGCTTTCCTGAAAAATGGTGCGCTGATCCTCTCTGGCCTGACTCTTTCAACTCTGAGTCGTAAGGCGACTGGTGCCTTCGATACGAACAAGCGGGGTACTGTACGCGTGGGGCTGGTCACTGACCTGCATTATGCGGACAAGCCTCCAGCTGGTTCACGCCATTATCGTGAGACACTTGCCAAATTGAAAGAAGCTACCAGTGAGTTCCAAAGTGATCACCCTGATTTTGTGGTCTTTCAGGGGGACCTGATCGATTCCGGAGAATCACTGGAACAGGAAAAAATACATCTCCAGACGGTGGTCGAAGCCATCTCGGCAATCCCATTCCCTAAATATTATGTGTTGGGAAATCATTGCGTCGATCAGTTGAAGAAAGAAGAGTTCCTGCAGGGAGTCGGGCAGAAAGAGTCGTTCTACTCATTCGATCAGAACGGATGTCATTTTGTCGTGCTGGATTCCTGTTTCAAAAGTGATGGGACTCCCTATGGTCGAAAAAACTTCAAATGGACCGATGCAAATATCCCGGCAGAAGAACTCGCATGGCTGCAGGCTGACCTGGCGAAAACCTCTCTTCCCACAATTGTTTTTGTGCATCAGCCACTCGATCTGAAGGACACGGATGCGCATGCCGTTAAAAATTCTTCAGCTGTACGGCAGGTACTGGAAAACTCCGGCAAAGTCACAGCCGTCTTTCAGGGGCACAGTCATCACAATAAGTATTCAGAAATCAAAGGTATCCATTACTGTACCATGGTCGCCATGGTCGAAGGCTCCGGGCTGAAAAACAATGGTTACAGTATTCTGGATGTTTATGAAGATGGTTCACTGGTACTGAACGGGTTTCGTAAACAGCAGGATTACCACTGGTCCTGAAAAACAGCGTTGATGAAGTCGCGTTGTATCGGATATTGTTGCGATCTCCCTGCTGGTCTGTATAAGATGGAGTCTGGTTTTTACACCACATATCCGATCCAACCAGGAGCCAGCAATGCGCCGTTTTGCCAGACTGTTCTTCGTTTCTATTTTCTGTCTCAGTTTTTTGAGCGTTAACACGAAAAGTGGTGCAGCTGCATCTCAGCGGGAACCGAATGTCATTTTCATCATCGCCGATGACCTGGGGTATAAAGAGCTGGGATGTTACGGTCAGAAGTGGATCAAAACGCCGAACATCGATCGTATTGCCAAAGAGGGAATTCGTTTCACACAATTCTATTCAGGCAATGCGGTCTGTGCGCCCTCCCGCTGTAACCTCCTGACGGGCAAACACCCCGGGCATGCTTATGTCCGGAATAACGGCAAGCCCGAATACGTGCAGAACATGAAAGAGGAGCAGGGCTGGAGCTTTCCCGGTCAGCATCCGATTCCCGATGCAGAAGTCACAATCGCCGAAATGCTCAAGCAGAAAAACTATGCCACCGGCGCGATGGGCAAATGGGGACTGGGGCATTTCGGGACTACTGGCGATCCAAATAAACAGGGGTTTGATCTGTTTTATGGTTTCAATTGCCAGGTACACGCACACAATCACTACCCTGTCTTTTTATGGCGGAATCACACGAAAGAAACCCTGCCTGGAAATGATCGAACTTTATACGGCAAGACCCATTCACAGGATAAGTTTGTAGAAAACGGGCTGGCCTTCATTCGCGAACATCAGCAGGAACCCTTCTTCCTGTATCTGCCGTTTGCGATTCCTCACCTGGCGATTCAGTCTCCTGAAAAATTCCTGGCGCAATATCGGGGTAAAATTCCTGAAGAAGACTACAAACATAAGGGCTACATCAAACATCCCTCTCCCCGTGCCGGTTACGCCGCCATGATTACACAAATGGATGACGGGGTGGGGCAGATACTGGCTCTGTTGAAAGAACTCAAGCTGGATGAGAATACGATCGTTTTCTTCACGTCTGATAACGGGCCGACTTACGATCGACTGGGAGGATCGGATTCTGAATTCTTCGAGTCAGCCGGACCCTGGCGCGGTTTTAAAGGCAGCCTCTATGAAGGGGGGATTCGTGTACCTCTGGTTGCACGCTGGCCCGGACATTTTCCAGCAGGACAGGTGACCGATCATCTGTCTGCGTTCTGGGATGTGATGCCGACCATCGCCGATTTGACAGGAACCAAACCACCTGCCGACATTGATGGCATCAGCTTCGCACCAACGTTAGAAGGGCACCCCGATCAACAGAAGCAGCATGAATACCTGTATTGGGAATTCCCTGCTTACACCGGTCAGCAGGCTGTGCATATGGGTGACTGGAAAGGCGTTCGTCAGAATCTGCTCAGGAAAAAACCTCAGATGAAGATTGAACTTTACAATCTCAAAACCGATCCCGGCGAACAGCATGACGTTGCCGATCAGCATCCGGAAGTCGTGGCCCGTATCAAATCGATTATGAAAACGGGACGCACGCCTTCCCAGATGTTTCCTTTTCCCGCGCTGGATCAGCAGTAACTTCCAGTAAGTTACTTTGCTTTCTCCTGCTGAGATACTTCCTTGATCCAGCAGAACAGGCTGTCGCCAATCTGCTGGTATCCATTCGCCGCCGGGTGAACGGCGTTGTTCTGGCGTAGCGTGTCTTCTGTAGTTTGCGCGTTCCAGGGAACTTTGGCCGCAGGATAGTTGTGGACACAATCCAGATTAATATGTGTGGGAACCAGGAAAATCTGTTTCTCGGTCTGATTTCCAAAATGTTCCGACAGGCGTTCAACGACGAAGTGCTGGTTTCGTTTGTATTGCCAGCGTGTCTGGCCTCGACCGTTGGTAGTGCCAAAGGCATCTTGCGATGCTGCAGGGGGAACGGGTAACATCAATCCGATTTTTGTTTTCGGATCGAAATCGTGAATCATCTTCACCAGGATGTCGAGGTGCTTGACCATGGTGTCTGTCCGCTCCCCGATAGTTTCATCGGTGGCGGAATAAACGTCATTGGGGCCGAGAAAAATGGTAACCAGGTCCGGTGCTTTACCGTCATTGAACTCTTTACAGTAGCGGGGAAAATCGAGTTTGGGCTTTCCGTCTTCTCCCGCATACAGAAACGGGCTGCCTCGTTCCCGGTAATACCCCTGTCGGGCATTCTCTTTAAAGTGCGTCGCAAAGCGAACGGCGGTCCAGCCGCCATAGCCTTCGTGTTGAACTCCCTCTTCGTTGTTAGGGTTGTGTGAGCCAATCAGTTTCAGATTGGGGCCCTGGAAATTCTGACTGAGCTGGCGAACGTGTCGGGGGTAGATTGAGTTGTGTGTCAGGCTGTCGCCGATCATCAGAATACTGACCGGTTTGTCTTTGCCCGCAGCGGTGGGAACCACGCGTAAGCGGGAGTCCTGGCTGGCGATAACCTGATTGTTCTGATCAATGACATTCAGCGTGAATTTATAGTCGCCGATCTCTTTCTCATCGGGAGTATACGTCCAGCGTTCCTGTTGCAGATGTCCGCGGTTGCAATGCACGTCAAAGACATAGTTCGCGGGATTGATTGACAGCGAAACATTATCGAAATAGACACTGGATTCGATACCAGGGATTGCGTAGATGATCGGCGGTAGAATCAGCCGCAATGGATCTTTGGCTTCTGTTTTGGTTTCTGACTCCGCCTGAGGTTTCTCTTCGCCGGCGGAGGTCAGATGAAGTGGAGTGAACAGCATCAGAGTCAGTAGCAGGCTGAAAGTAGATCTTGTTTTCATTTGATTTCCATCATAGAGGCTGAATTTCGATTGTTTTGAATTTCTGCTAAAAACTATGAATCCCGAGGCACTACTGGTTTCTTAGTTTCGTTTAGAAGAAGGCAGGTCCGAAAAAAGAGGGACAGGAAAAAGCCTGTCCCTCGAATCGTATCTTTTAAACCTGATCGTTTATTTTTTACCGATGCAGTAAATTTTGTCGGTCATCTTCAGGTAGATTTTTCCATCAGAAAAGACGGGAGTCGCCAGCGCGAATCCTTCCAGTGGATTTTCAGAAACGAGCTTGAACTCATCTCCCTGATCGAGGACAAACGTCGTGCCATCTTCGCGGGTCACGTAGATGTGTCCATCTGCCAGGATCGGGGAAGCACTGAATTTGTTTCTGCTGCGGGGCAGACGATCTCCCCAGATTTTTTTGCCGGTTTTGACATCGAAGCACAGGACATCCCCTTTGTCAGAACAGATATAGAAACGTCCGTTGATAGCGGCAGGGGTGGGAACGTCAGAGAACTCTCCCTTTTCTTCGTTGGTCCAGGCGACATGCGATTTAGTGACATCACCACTGCCACCGAGTTTGATTCCGGTCACGGAACCGCCACGGGCATAGGGGGCAATCAGATAGCCATCGCTGACGACGGGAGAAGAGATAGAGCGGAAGTATTTATGCTGGGTCGGATTCAACCCGCCGACCTGCCAGATCTGTTTTCCGGTCTGAGCATCGTGTGCCGTGACATGATCTGCACCGAGAACATAGATGATCTCTTTGCCGTCCTGGTTGACGACGACGGGAGTCGAATAACTCTGATTCGCTTCTTCCGGTGCATCCAGATTGCGGTCCTGCTTCCAGGCTTCTTTTCCGGTTGCTTTGTCAAAAGCCACGATGTAAGAGTTATCGCTTTGCATGCAGGCGATGACCACCAGATTGTTGGTTAATACAGGGGAAGTTCCCAGGTCCCACCAGAGGGTATCTTCGCCATAGATTTTCTGCAGGTTTTTCTGCCAGACGATTTTTCCTTCCCGGTTCAGACAGGCGAGGTCACCACTTTTGAAATAAGTGAAAACGAACTGGTCATCGACGACAGGAGAAGGGCTGCTGCCGCTTCCCTTTTTGTGTTTGCCGGCGCGTTCGGTACCGAAATTAGTCGACCATTTTTTCTTTCCCGAATTTTTATCCAGGCAGATGACTTCGTTCTTTCCATCTGTTGTAGTTGTCAGAAACAGGTCATCGCCCCAGATGACGGGGGTGGAACCACTAACGCCTGGAAACGCCACTTCCCAGAGAATGTTTTTGGAACTGTCCCAGGAAACTGGGTAACCGGAACCTTCTGCAACGCCATTGGAAGTCGGCCCACGCCAGCCAGGCCAGTTACCTGCGAGTGCGGTCGAGGCGAGAAACAGGGAAAGAGTTAGGGTTGCCAGTAAAGCTTTCATTATGATACCTCTGACTGTGTGAACTTTTTTGCGAACCGGGTTTGGTGAGCAATTTGAATTTATGGTTGGAATCAGTTACATGGTGAGACCACCGATTATAGCACGGTAGGAAAACAGATTTCATTCAGAATCGAAGTATTTTTTTACGATCCAGTCAGGTTGGTGCGGGTCTGGTTTTCGTTTCCGCCCCGTCAGATCAATGGCTTCCGGCTTCGGATGATCAGATGTGAGCGACTGTTTGTCGTCCGTTTTTTTCTGCCATGCTTTTAATTCTGTCAGCATTTTCTCAATGCGCTGTTTCTGATCCGGATGCTCGGACAGGTCCTTCAGTTCGTATGGATCTTCTTTGAGATCAAACAGTTGTGTTTTATTGATCTGAGGATAGCGAATCAATTTCCAGCGATCATCGCGAACGGCCCGCATCAGATCTTCATAAGTGGTAAACAGTGAGTCGCGAACCCGATCTGATTTTCCGCGCCAGATGGGGGCCAGGTCGGAGCCTTCCACACCAGTGGGGACCTGAATCTGAGCCAAATCACAGACGGTCGGAAAAATATCATACAGGTAAACCAGCGCGTCGCTGGATTTATTTTCGGGGATTCCAGGGCCTTTGAAGATCAGCGGTGATTTCATGCTGTGTTCATACAGGTTCTGTTTTCCCAGCAAGCCATGGCTGCCGATTGCCAGTCCATGATCGGAAGAGTAGATCACGATCGTATTACTGTCGAGTTTTCTCTCTTTCAGTGTCTGCAGGATACGGCCGATCTGATGATCCATGTGGGTAATCATTCCATAATATTCCGCCAGTTGTTCGCGCACGATTTCCGGTTGACGTGGCCAGCCTGTCAATGCCTCATCTCGGCCGGTTAACCAGCCATTGTTAAACGGATGCTGCGGCATGAAGTTTTTAGGGAGCGGCGGATGATTGTTTTCATACACCTTCATTGCTGAATCCGGTGGCATCCGCGGATCATGGGGGGCTGTGAAAGCGACATAGGCGTAAAAGGGTTTCTCGGCGGGTTGCTGCTGCAAAAAATCGACAGCGGCATCAACAAAGAGTTCGCTCGAAAACTTTTCGCCTGTCCGTTTGTTTTCAAACTTACCATTCTTCAGGTCGACGACCGGCACCTTCAGATGATCCGACATACCACCGATGAAAGCAGCCGTTCCCGTTGTAAAACTCTTCTGAAATGAATCGCGGTGGTTATGCCATTTCCCTGTCCCGAATGTTTCGTATCCCGCCTGCTTCAATAACTGTGGAAGGGTAATGACCCCTTTCAGGTCCATGGGAACGTGGTAGAGCGAACGACCACTGTTTAACATCGCACGGCTTGGTTGACAGACGGCACCGTGGATTGATCCCATACAGTAGGCATTGCGAAAACTGAATCCCGATTTCACCAGCCGATCCAGATTCGGAGTCTGAATGTGGGGATTGTCGTAGGCCGCGACAGCATCGGCCCGCTGGTCATCACTGAAAAGAAACAGAATATTCGGACGCTTGGGCTTCTCCGCAGCAGTTGCTGTCTGACTGTGTAAAATAAATGAACAGGAAAAAATCAGAGCGTATAAAAATAAAATTCGCAGATGAGCTGTCATGGAAAGTCCCTGTAAAAAAAGCATCTCGTTAGCGAGTTCAGTCAATCTTAAAGAAGCGGCGGCCTTTGAGTTCGAAACGGGGTAATGCACCGGGAGCGACGGTAATCACTTCCGCATTGAAGTTCAGTCGATCCTTAATCGCATGACTGACGTCATGAACTAACCGCTGAGGATCTGCTGAGGCGGAATCCGTCGGTTCCAGTTCAATTTTCATATGCTGCATCGAACGGATCGTACGGACTTCGATCCGGTATTCGGCAATGCGGTCGAATGTTCGCAGGATCGCTTCCAGGCTGGACGGGAATACGTTATTACCACGTATGATGACCATGTCATCCGCGCGGCCCAGAATGCCTCCCTTTAATCGCAGCAAAGCGCGACCGGAAGGACAAGGTGATGTATCTTCTGAGACCAGGTCCCCCGTGCGATATCGAATGAGGGGAGAGCCAAGCCGCCCCAGATTCGTGATGATCAATTCCCCCTGTTCTCCGGGAGTCACCGGTTCCAGTGTTTCGGAATTGAGGATTTCAGCAATGCATTCCGTTTCCAGAATATTCAGACTGCCCGGGCTCTCCAGAGGTTCAATGCCCAGCGCCCCAATTTCCGTCATACCCCAGTGATCAAAGACCCGTGCCCCCCAGGCCTGACCGATGCGGAGTTTGGTCGCTTCGATGTTTCCACCCGGTTCGCCGGCGACGACCAGGGCGCGTACTCGACTGGCGGCGAGGTTGATGTTTTCTGCTTCGGCTACTTCCGCCAGCCGCAATGCGTAAGTGGGAGTACAGCAGACGGCGGTGATTTTGTTATCGAGAATCATCTGCAGCCGGGCTTCACTCCCCGTGCCGCCACCCGCCAGACAGAAGTTACCACGCCGGGTTGCACCTTCAAAGGCGGCCCAGAATCCGACAAAGGGACCAAATGAAAAAGGAAAGAACAGGCGGTCTTCCGGGAAGAGGCCGACCATGCGATAGATCTGTGCCCAGCATTCTCCAAACCAGTCCCAGCTGGCTTTGGTATCCAGCCAGCGCATGGGTGAGCCGGTCGTTCCCGATGTCTGATGCATGCGCGTGTAATGGTCGACAGGGTAAGTCAGATTCGTTCCGTAAGGCGCGTGGGCCAGATGATCTTCTACCAGTTCCGATTTGGTGGTAATCGGCAATTTCTGCAGGTCGGACAGGCTCTGGATCGAGCTGACATCAACGCCTGCTGCTTCCCATTTCTTCTGCCAGAACGCATTGGTTGCAGAGACCTCTTTCAGAAGGTGTTGCAGGCGTTGCAGTTGGCGTGCCTGAAGAGCCTCCCGGTTCAGGTTTTCCGGCTCAGTTACTGGTGTGTTCATTATTGGATTAACTCAGTTGTCTGGGGGAGCATCAAAAGTTGAGATTCGGGGTTCTCCCTTATTCTGCCGGAACTTGAGTGAATTTCCAACCTAAAGAGCAATCCGCGGTAGAAAATATCCGCCGGAAATCAAACGTTCCCCATTCTCGAACCGTTTGATATTTAAAGGGTTATTGAAGTGAAACTATCTAATACGACCATTTCAACAACCACTCAAGTCGCCAATTATGAAGGACGATGATATCGATACAGTAGGCTTTCCTGATTATCGAATGAGATACGGTTCAGATGAGAATCGGGATCGTCTGATCATTGACGACAACAGAAGAAATGACATCTGGAGACGAGGACTTTATGGGAGCGGATGGCGGTAGCAAAGAGTTGAAACTGGGGTTCCTGACTACAATTGAATGTCCTGATGGTTCACTGATTGGCGGCTTGCTGGTGACGAATCACTTTGGCAGGCCACTGGAATTTCAATGCACAACTCCTGTCAAACCTAACCGGACTCAGGAGGTCTTATACGGTCCGACTCTGGTTCCCTTTCTGCTGGGAGAAGTGATTGGTCAGACACTCGTTGAAAAAATGAATGTCAAACCGAACCTGGTCCTGATTGAACAGGAACAGGCCATTGAGCTGCAGAACCATATTTCGATTCCCGTTGCCATTCTGTCAGACGTGGAACAGATTGTTGAAGAAAACTCCGCCTTCATCAGTGAGCAGGTGGGAAAGAACCGTTTGCGATTTGATGCGGCACATCAGACTGGGAAATCAGCGATTGAAAATACCAGCCGTAACATCCCGGCTGACGCCGATCTGGGCGAACCATTTGAGCGTGTTCGTGAAGCCTTAAACGAAGCGGTCAAAATGGGATCGTCCCGTTAAGCCGCCGTTGAAACAGTAGTGTTAAAACAAGCTGAATTGACTTCCTTCCCCAGCAGGCAGATACGTGGAATTTTCAGAGCCAGATATTCAAAATCAACAACAGTCCAATTCGTCAACCGGGCATTCGGGTGGTCCTCATTTTCTTCCTCACGCTGAGAATCCTGCACAGCCAGTGATCACTGATGCAGATCGCTGGCAGCTCAAGCAACAGATCAACAGCGAAGCCATTCCTCTGGCAGTTTCAGCGTCTGTTTTTGCCTCCGGTATGAACGGAGCGCTCACGCGCAAATTCAATCTGGAGACCTCGTCACTGGCGTTGATTGAAAAAGCGGGGCTGCAACCAAAATGGAAACCGACGAAGCCCCGCGTAAAAACCTTTGGGATGACTTTTCCAGACGGGTTGGAATTCATTCCTCCCAAACCGGAAAAAGAAGAGAAAGCAGAGCTTAGTCAGATTGCAGGCCCCAAAGCTGCCAGTGTCGAACCGGGGGAACGCAAAAAAAGTACCAGGCTCACGCCGCCTGCCAATGCGTTGTCGCTGGAAGACCGCCTGTTTTATCTGCTGCAGCCTCCGCTCCAGTCGTGGCTGGCTGGACAGGAACTGATCATGCCATTCGAGCCGTTCCCCTATCAGTATGAGGGAATCGCCTGGCTGTTTTCGCAGAAGTCGGCTTTGTTGGCCGATGAAATGGGGCTGGGAAAAACCATGCAGACCATTACCGGCGTGCGTCTGTTGTTACGCAGCGGACAGGTGCGACGTATTCTGCTGGTCTGTCCCAAGCCACTGATTCCCAACTGGCAGCGCGAGTTTAAATTCTGGGCGGAAGAACTCCCGGTCACGGTTGTTCAAGGGGATACGGCACGGCGACGCATGATCTGGGAAATGCCCAATAACCCGATTCTGATCGCCAATTATGAATCGATGTCGCGCGACTTTGAAACGATGGGGGAAGAGAACCTGCCTCGCTTTGACCTGGTTGTCCTGGATGAAGCGCAGCGTATCAAAAACCGCGACTCCCGTACGGCGGAAGTTGCCCGCTCCATTCCCCGGAAACGGAGCTGGGCTCTTACCGGAACACCGATTGAAAACCGGCACGAAGAGATGTCTTCGCTGTTCGAATGGATGGAAATTATTCCGCCGCGGGGCACGCCCGATTTGAGGCAGTTACAGGTACTCTCCAAAGAATTTATTTTGCGTCGCACGAAGGATCTGGTGATGACCGATCTGCCGCCTCGCCTGGATCGTCCCGCGTACCTGGAACTCAATCCGGCCCAGCAGCATGCCTACGATACGGCTGAAAAAGATGGTGTGATCCAGCTGAATGAGATGGGAGATTCGATCACGGTTCAACACGTATTTGAACTGGTATTGCGACTCAAACAGATCACCAACTTCGACCCGGTGACAGGAGACAGTTCGAAACTGGATCGTCTGGAAGCGGATATGGAAGAAATCGCTGCCAGTGGCGGGAAAGCGATTTTATTCAGCCAGTGGACGAAACCCCTGGACTTTATGGCGAAACGGTTAGAGCGGTTTGGCACCCTCGTTTATCATGGCGGAATTCCCACGAAGCAGCGAGAGCCTATTCTCGATCAGTTTAAACATGATCCGGATTCGCATCTGCTGCTGATGAGCTACGGTACCGGGGCTGTCGGATTGAACCTGCAGTTTGCCGGTTACGTCTTCCTGTTTGATCGCTGGTGGAATCCGGCCATTGAAGACCAGGCAATTAACCGCGCTCATCGAATCGGTCAGAAGACACAGGTGATTGTGACCAAGTTTGTCTGCAAAAATACGATCGAGGAACGCATCGACATGGTCCTCGAACAGAAGCGGGAACTGTTCCGTTCTATTCTGGGAGACGGCGATACGACCTGCGAATCGCGAAGCCTGACCGCAGCGGAGATTTTCGGCCTGTTCGACCTCAAACAGAAAAAAGGGGACGTGACCAAAAAGATCGCGCCCCAGGTTCCTGGAAAATCCGCCGCCTGATTCAGCAGGCTGTTACTTTGATACCAGTGGACTGGAAGTCATGGCGTCTGCTTCATCGGTCACGTTGATGAACCAGATTTTCGTTCCAGCAGGTGGGGCAGGGCCTGTGATTTTTGTTCCATCCACTTCCAGAGGAATGGATTGCCACTTTCGTTCGGGATTCGGACCTTCGTCAGTCGTGTAGTTGAGTACGGCAGTTTTGATTTTGACCGGCTCAGCCAGTTCCGCTGTTACTTTACCGTCTTTAACAGCAGGGTTTTGCACGACAGGGAGTGGAGTCTGTTTTTTCAGGTACTGGTCAACAAACCTGGCGATTTCAACAGGCTTCCAGCCAGCTGGATGACTGTGGCCCATTTTGACTTCAATCCGAATATTGCGGGGCGTCTCTTTGGGGACGGCTTCATAGCTCTTCTGATAGGCACTGAGCCAATAGGCAAAGTCGTTCGTGCCATTCACAAACAGGATCGGCATTTGAACTGCTTTCAGATACTGGCCCGGGTCATATAATTGCATCCAGCTTTTCCGGTCTTCCTCTGGCAGTCGATTGATGGATGATTCAAAGACCGTATGGTCATCCAGAAACCCGCAGCCATAAACGGGCACGGCGGCATCGAAACGGTTATCCAGACCCGCGACGATACAGGTCAGATAGCCGCCCCATGAAATACCAGTGACTGCCGTCCGGTCTTTGTCCACTTCCGGAAAGGAGCGAATCAGAGAATGTGCCAGAATTGCATTTGCTGGAGCGTGGTAACACCAGTGTTCTGACTGGTCGTCTTTCACTGCATCAAATTTTTCTTTATGCGACTGATCGGGGCCACCGGCTTCCAAGCGGTTTCGATGCTTGCGGTCATGCGGATTTTTTCCATCGATCGGTTGCGAACCTGCCAGGTCCATGGAGATCGCGGCGTACCCTTTCTGAGCCCATAACTCGGCCCACTCACGAAAAGCGGTACCACCGCCGCCGTGAATCAAAACGATGCCGGGATATTTTTTGCCCTTGGGTTCTTGCGGGTTGAGTGTTGCAGGCGATGCATAAAAGGCGAAGACCTTTGTCGGTTTGCCGCGATATTCCAGGCCTTGGTACAGCAGTGATCTGACGGGAGACTTGTCGTCGATCCATTCAAATTCGGGTGCTTTGCTGAGGGCTTTCAGATCCCAGGGCGTGGTTTCCGGCAGACGGGAATCAGGCTGAATGATATCTTCTGCCGCCATTAAACCTGAAGCAGAAAGTGCCGTCATCAGGAATAGCAACAGAACTTTGAATTTGTGAGCGAGCTGCATGGTTGTACCTGTCATTAATCAAAGGTGGGATAATATGGTGAAGCATAATTATCAATGACAGCATCAGCAGACGCAAGCGTATGATTTCAGGATCTGGGAGTTGCGATTTAATAAGAAGTCTAATTTAAACTCTCTATTGCCGGCTTCTGACTGCTTTCGAGATGTTCCACAATCCAGAGACAGTTCAGAACAGCAGGCGATACAGGGCCGATCCGAAAATGATGCAGATAGTGATGACTGAGCCGATGATGCTGACACCAACTGCTGCCGTACCTGCTTTGAAGGTGTTCTGAGACTCTGCAGGCAGATGTTTACCGAGGATACTCCAGATCGATTTCAAAACCTGATTGAACATCTGGGCGCAGAGAACCGTTGTCATTGACAGTACCAGAATCGCCCAGTGTGTGGCGGATAATCCTAAGAGAGTCGCAGCAGCGATGACAGCACTTCCTGCGAAAAAGTGAATAAAGAATGTGCTGTCGAGTCGGATGCCAAATTTAATACCGCTTTCCACATCAATCAGACGCTGTCTCCATTCGGAACGCAGTTTGTCCGAATCCTCAGCAGCTGTGGTTTGCCGTTGAAAAGGTTTGACTCGAGTATTCTGTGATTTGATCACTGTTCCGATTCCTATTGTGAAGCAGTGTTACCTAAAATTGAAGATAAGTCAGCAGGCCCGCCACCAAAGTTTCCGAACCGAGGCATAATGGTTAAGCCAATACCGGCATTTCCAGTGCTCTGGTTATATGACATTCCCAGACTCGTGATAAAATCGGCGCCTGTCCGAGTGAGTGAGAGTATCTGTCCGCGATTGACATTCTCTCCCAGGTCATAAGCAGTGCTGACGCCGGCACTCCACTTCTGACTCATCACATAGTTCAGGCCGGCTGAGAGAATCTTACTGTCCAGGCTTCCGCCCCCTTTAATCTGCTGCAATGCCACATTCACTGACATGCGATTCGTGCGTTGACTTGTAATCGAGACGTCCCAGAGCTGTTGTGCACCGTCGAAGACATCATAGTAAGCATTGGCTGCCAATGTTGTACGATCTCCGAGGAACCATTGATAATGCCCACCCAGCAGGCCGAAGTCTTCGCCAAAGTTGTCTCGATTTGGATTCGGGAAATAGGATGCCTCCAGATCCAGAGACATCCAGTCTTTGATCCGCATCTGGTCCGGTGGTCCGGTTTTCGTCTGCAGTCGATGCCGCCACGCCATACGAAGCACCTGCTGGTCGTCAACAAGTTCATAATAAGGATCGGTCACACCGCGGCCGGCTCCTGTACGGACGGCATAAAAGCGTGGATCAAACTGAGGAGGCAGGGTTCCTCCAAAGGTATTAATCACCAGACGCTCGCGGAACATCTCCTGGGCGTTGTCGTCAAATTCGTTGTATTGTGCGATTCCTGACAGGTTTTCACTGGCGTCGCTGAAAGAGTAATCGGCTTCCAGCACCATCTTATGTGCCAGTCCGTTCAAATTGAAATAAGGATTGTAGACGTTCGGGTAGATCCGCTCCGCCATAATACTGCTGCGCAGACCGGCTGAACCGTAGAGGCGGTCGATCTGCTGTTGTTGCAGACCCTGTTCCCAGTAAGCCGCTTCACCCATCACATACGGTGTCAGAATAAACGGACCCAGGTTGAAGGGGGCTTCGAGCTGATTGCGGGTCATTGCCACCAGTCCCTGTGAATCGGCAATAAAGGGCAGGGGAGTGAAAACATCCTGTTGCGGATTGTAAGGTGCAGAACCCGGTTTCAGTTTTCCATAACCTACTGAAGTATGCGAAGTCCAGTTCACCAGATTTCCAAACAGGGGTTCGCCCAGCAGGAACAGATCCGCTTTAGGCAGCCAGTCTGTTGTGTTTTCGTATCCGTTCAGCTTTGTTCTGCCGATGACCGACCAGGACCAGTTATCCTGCTGCTGTTTGAGGTGTAACAGTGTTTCCACATCTTTTCGGTTATTGAAATCAGATTGAAAATATTCCTGCTGGAAGTTTCTGTCTGAGAACAGACCAGCTTCGCTGGATAACGTCATACCAAAAGGAGAGGTCTGTCGGTGCTGATGATTCAGGTAAAAACGATCCTTGGTTGACGGGACAAGGTCGCGTCGGTCTGCCCCGAGGTTGTCCGTGCCACTGTCGTGAATGTAGAACGCTTCTGCATTACCACTGAAGATATTGTCAAAGCCAAACAGGTTTGCTCCCTGGTAATTGCCGGCCTGTCCGAGTCCGATGCCGCGATACGAATAGTAATCGACCTGGCCTTCCCATTTTGTACCTGCGGGTCGTTCCAGCCCCAGCAGCTTGAACATGTCCCATTCCGTTTCAACCTGGAAACCAAAGATGCGGTCATTCCCAAACCGCAATCCAGTGATCGGAAAATAAATGTCTTCCGCCGGACTGGTAACATACGGCAGATAGAACAGTGGTATGTTACCCACTTCAAAAGTATTGTTGGAACTGGTCAACCAGGCACGTTTGTAGGGCAGAGGTTGTCCGGTAATCGGATCGAGTTCGTTAGAGCCTGATCCCAGCCAGGGAGTCGTGTATCGGTCTTCGATAAAGACGTCCGAAGATTGAATTTTGTAGCCTGGTTTTCCGAACTGGCTACCTGTGGCCCAGGCATTCTGTGCGAGGTATGCCCCTTTTGAGAGCTGACGAATCTGGCTGGCCCGGACCCTGACATCTTCACCCAGTTCGGGGAGTTGGGTTTTCAGTTCCGCGTCGAGCATGACTCCGCGTTCTTCCCGGGCATCGTAAAATGCGCGGTTCGCTTTCAGGAAGTAAGTGCCCTGACGTATTTCGATGTTCCCTTCGAGATAGATTTCAAAAGGTGTTTCTTTAGACTGTCTGATTTCGGAGTTAAAGTTCTCTGTATTGCGTCCGTCTGTCCAGATGATGATACGGTCGGCTGACATGTCCATCATTTCCAGACCTTCAACCCCATCAATTAACAGATTCACTCCGCCGGTAATCACCCAGATCTGTTCCGGGGGGACGGTATGAGTGGAAGGGAAGCTCTGGACATTGTAAGGGACGGCGCTGCGCGGGAAGAGTCGAATCCTGCGGAAGTCGGTGATGACTTCCTGTTCCGGAATCGGACTCAGTTCGGGACCTTCCAGGGGCGGTTTCTCAACGATGAACTGGGCACGTTTCAGCTGATGATCGTGCGGAATTCCACGTCGTTCGATGGCGCGATTCAAGACTTGATCATCAGGAGCCATTGTAGTCTGAGAGGGGCGTCTGAAGTTCTGTTTCAGACCGTTTTGGGTTACCAGGTTAACCAGCAGGCTGTTTTCCGTTTTGGACTCACCGGGCAGATCAACGCGAACTTCGCCTTCCATGTAAACCGAGATCCGATCGGTCTGACGCGTTTTTCGATGCCAGATCACCATCTGCCTGGATCGCAGGGTTGCATCACCCTGTTTGATACGGCAGTCTCCTTTCAGAATGGAGACGCTGACAAAGTCTTCTTCCCACTGTTGCGAGTATTCTGCAGAGATGGCAATCGGTTCTTTTTCCGAAGGCTCGTATTCCGGTTCTTCATAGGATGCTTTAGGAGCGCCGAAGAAACTGGTTTGAGCAGGCGCAACCGTCACCGGTCCGCCAAGTAATGTTAAGAAAACAATTACCTGCCAGATGCGATGCGAAACATACCGGGGTACGGAATTGATCTCGCCCGACACGGGCACTCCTGAAGTGATAACCGGGTAGGTCAATCTTCTGATGAAGGGGAATGGTAGGGAATGGAATACGCTCTGCTACTTAAGGCTCAGTTAACAGAGTGTTACGAATTGAGGTCAGTTGACTTAACTCCGTCCACTGGACCGGGATAAATGGGCGCGGATTATAGGTCGATTTCTGAAAGAGTGTCAATAACAATCGCTGCTACGAAACGGCTCAGTAAACTGTTATAAACTATTGTTTTATAAAGGTTTGTGGTTTTCGTGTTCGGTTGTCTCAGCTGGTTTTCGGAATTTCAGAAATTCAGCAGATTTTGACCAGCCATAAACGCTCAATAAGGCTATCGCCGGGACCAGTGGTGCCCGCATTCTCATGTTGGTCCAATAGAATAAATGGACCACCGTGAAGCTGGCAATCAGCCAGATTAATGGCCCCCAGGATGGCTCTCTCTTCCAGATTAACAGCAGACAACCCCCCAAAGCACCAAGCAGTATCAGGAAATAGTAGCCAGTGATTCCCCAGTTAATCAGAGGTCTCGACTCAACCAGCGGGCTGAAATTCCAGAAGCGTCTCAATCTGAGCAGGCAGGACTGTACAAACAGCGAGGGTTGCGCTGCGATATTGGCCTTCGCCCGTTGATACATCCACTGATCGCGTTCCTGTTCCGTCTTCCGGGGAGGAACTGCAGTCTCAAGATCACGTTCCAGACTTTTCTGCCAGGCATCCAGACTCTCACCTGACCAGACCGCTCCCCAGGGTTGTTGAACGACTTCCTGATAGAACACCGGATTATTTCCCAGCAGCAATGTGTATCCGCCATGAGTGGTTGTCAGAATGGGGGCGTGAAACACCACCAGATTCCGTATCAGCCACGGCGAAACCGCAATCAGAATTCCCGCTGACAGAAAAGTCAATTGACGCCATGCAGAACCGGCAGACTGTGTTTTCAGGAATCGCTGGAACGCCGCAGCACTAAGGCGAGTGAGGAACCAGAGTCCCAGAAATGCGAGATAAGTCGGTCGGCACAGAATCGCCAGCCCCCAGACCAGTCCGGTCGTGAATGTGAAAGCCCCCTTGTTTGTGAGTTCTGGTTGCGTCGATTTCTCTGTTAGCTGGCACACCAGCATGTAGAGTAACAGACTGGTGAGAAACGCAGATAAGACTTCTGTCATCGAGTAAGAGGTATATTGCAGCAATACTGGATCGGTCGCCACAATCACCGCTGCAACCAGCGCTCCGACAGGCATTCGTAATTGCAGACCTGTTTTCCAGGTGAACCAGACGGTGAGCACACCCAGTTGTACCTGCAGCAGACCGACACCCAGAGCCCCCGCTTTCACATAATAGAGCGCTGCCAGCAGACAGGGATATAACGGCGGTCGAAAAGCCGTCGGCTCTAACTCTTGTCCTTCTTCAGGCCGACTCGACGTGAAGCCATTTCCCGCAGCCAGATTCCGGGCGATTGCGATGTACGCGTCCCGGTCTTCCTGTAACTGATCGCTCTGTAGAACCACCACCGCCAGACGCAGAACGCCTGCCAGAAGCAGAATCAGCAGCAAAGCGGTTGTTAAGAATCCGGGTTTTGTCACAGACATCAATCCAAAGAGGCGTCAACAGCGGTTCCAGAGCTGACCCCGCTTGATTTTTACGATTGCCTGAGTTGGCACATTTGATTCCCAAGACTTGACTGATAAGGCAGTTAACCCGGGGAGAGACTGCATCAAGTATGCAGGTCTTACATGTCAGAAACAAGGGGACTCTCCCGGCCTGACAGGGGGTTTTATGAGATTTCTACCGACTGTAGGGACTGAGCATGAATACTGCGCGGAATGATCCAGATATCTGGAAATATCGATGCTGATGGTTCTGAAGTATTCAGGTTGGAAAAAATCAACACGTTGCAAAAAAGGTTCACTTTATAATGAAATCGTGGTTTCTGTGAGCTATAGTTCGACAAGAGTAGATGGGTTGCGTGTGCATTGGAAGTATTCCTGTTACATAGCAATGGGCCGAATTTTTATCGTATTGCCTGGCAGGCAACAGGAAATGGTTTCACCTTATGAGTCGTCAACCACAGAGCTGGCTGGAATCATGGGTGAACCTGCTCTTTAAACTCCGCTGGGTCCTGCTGATCGTGTTTCTGGTCCTGACAGGATTCTCTTATTTTCCGGCTTCCAGGCTCGCCTTCGAACAGTCAATCGAATCGCTGTATGCCAAAGATGACCAGCATCTGCTCGATTATCTGGAAAGCAAAAAGCTGTTTGGTGGCGATGAATTTGTCTTCGTTGCCTACACCGTGCCTGGTCTGCTGGAGCAGAAAGAGGGCAAAGACAAAGCGGAAGATCAACATTCGCCATTGGAAGAAGTTCGCAGCTTCTCAAAGGAACTGAGTAAAATTCCGGGCATCAATGCAGATGTCAGTCAGAATCTGGCTGATGCACTTTCCCCACCGAAGCTCAATTTTTTTCTGCAGGTTTTACTCCGCAGGAAACGGGATGAACTGATTGAACTCTCGCGCGGCGTGCTGATTGGTGATGATAATGAAACGACCGCCATTGTTCTCCGCCTGCTTCCTGAAGACAAATCTCCTGTTCCGCGCAGTGAAACGTTCAGACAGATTCGCGAGCTTGCACATGCTCACACTCCGCGTGCCTTTGTTGTAGGCGAGCCGGTGCAGGTCTACGACATGTTCCGCTATGTGGAAGAAGACGGCGACGTGTTGTTTAAAGTTTCCCTCAGTCTGCTCGCTGTCGTACTGCTCATTTTGTTTCGACGGTTGCGCTGGGTTTTCCTGCCGCTGCTGGTTGTGATCTGTTCGATCTGGTGGACGGAAGCTTTACTCGTCGTCGGAAATTTACAGTTGAGCATGGTCAGCTCCATGCTCAATTCCCTGGTAACCATCATTGGGATCGCCACCGTCGCACATGTCGCCGTTCATTTTCAGGCACTGCAGCGCGAAAATGTTTCCCGACCGGCTGCCATCAAACAGACGATGGTCGAACTGTTACCCGCGATCTTCTGGACCTGCGCGACTACCGCAGCCGGCTTCCTGTCACTGCTCACCAGTGAAATCGCTCCGGTTCGCAGTTTCGGCATCATGATGGCTCTGGGAACCCTGATGGTGCTGATCGCATCTACGGTTCTATTGCCGGGCGGCATGTCACTCGGTTACTTGAAGGCACCGGCAAAACATTCATCGGAAAAAGGTCTGGCGCGTTATCTTAAACAGGTCTCGCAGATGAATGAACGTTATCCCAAACGTATTCTCTGGGCTACACTGTTCTTCGTTCTGTTCGCTTCAGCTGGATTCACTCGGTTAACGATTGAGACCGATTTCAGTAAAAACTTTCGCGACTCCAGTGATATTGTCAAAGCGCTCGATTTCGTCGAGACCCGTCTGGGTGGCGCGTCTACCTGGGAAGTGAATTTCCCGGCTCCGCCGCAGTTGACTGAAGAATATCTGGAGCGTGTCCGCGCACTCAGCGAAGACCTGCGCAAAGTCAATCCCCCCGATAAAACACAGCTGACAAAAGTCATCTCCATCACCGATACACTCGATTTTGTACCGAAAAAACCGTTTGCCTCGGACCCTGTTCAATCCAAACTGGAAATGATTCAGGATCTGCAGTCCGATTTTGAGAGCAGTATGTATAACTCCGAAATCGGCCGGATGCGTATCATTTTACGTGCGCTCGAACGTCAGTCCGCTGAAGAAAAGCTTTCGCTGATTCACAAAGTCGATTCCCTGGCGAAAAAGCATTTCCCCGGTGCGAAAACAAAACAGACCGATGATAAAACGGAAGCCGTTCATAAAGAACCGGGTAAGGCGGCCGGTATTTTTATTCTACTGGCCTATCTCATCGACAGTCTGCTCAAAGACCAGCTCAACAGTTTCCTGCTGGCAGCCACCAGTATCTGGCTGATCATGTCGCTTGCTTTTCGCAGTCTGAAGCTGGGTATGATTGCGATGGTTCCCAACCTGTTTCCGATTGTTGTCGTCATCGGGGCGATGGGCTGGAGTGGACTCACATTGAATATTGGGACTGCTATGATTGCCAGTGTCTCCATGGGGCTTACCACGGATTCCAGCATTCACTTTATCTCCAGCTTCTTAAGGGAACGATCTCACGGTGCCACGACCGTGGAAGCGCTCCGCACAACGCAACACAGTGTCGGTCGAGCCATTATTTATGCCACCTGTGCTCTGGTTGCCGGCTTCAGTGTACTGACACTTTCGCACTTCATTCCACTGATCTATTTCGGAGCACTGGTCAGTGTCGCCATGATTGGTGGCATGTTCGGCGATCTCGTCCTGATGCCGATTCTGTTGAACCTGTTTTATAAAGACAAAGTCGAATCAGCTGCGTAACGGAAGTGGCTTGTATTTGCGCTGGTCCATACCCACATAGCGGGAGAGCGGCTGATAGAGGTGATTATTCTCACTCTGCTCCACAATATGTGCCACCCAGCCAACAAGCCGTGAAACAGTGAAGATCGGCGTGAACAGTTCCGGTTCAAATCCCAGATAATGGAGCAGCCGACTGGCATACCATTCCACCCGGGGATGGACCCGCTGAATTTTTCCCATGATCTCTTCGATTGTGTCGGCAGCGTTTTCCATCTCGTTCTGGCCCTGGGCGTCTGCCAGCTGAACACAAAAGGATTTCAGAACTGCAGAACGGGGATCGCGGGGTTTATGATGCGAGTTCTCAAATCCCAGAACACGCCGCCCCTTGGTGATTTCCTGACAGACCCATTCCTCGACATTACCCGAGTGAATCGCTTCCTGCAGCACATCCAGCACGCCGGTTCCCGAACTGCAATGCAACTGGCCATTAATCGAGCCGATGGCAGAGCAGACTGCGGAGTACAGCGGACTCCCCGTGGAAGCCACGACACGCGCAGCAAAAGTAGACGGGGACAATCCATAGTCGGCGTAAATAATCAGGGCTGCATTAAACGCTTCTTCTTCGAGTTGAGAGGGTTCATCCCCTTTCAGCATATACCAGAAGCTGCCCGCGTAGGAGTGGTGAAAGTTCGGTTCGATCAGACGGTTGCCGCGAACCTGGTGGTAACGATACGAAATCAGTTGAGGCAGCATCGCCAGCAGGTACTGTGCATTGGAGACTTCTGACTGGAAGACACCATATTCCATTTGCGGATCAAAGTGCGCCAGCAGACTTACGCCACTGCGAATCACTTCCATCATGTCGATATGCGGGGGAATTGCCTGAACCGCCGCCATGACAGGCTGAGGCAGAGAACCGGTTTCGATCAGCAGAGTCTGAAAATCAGCCAGTTGTTCATGGCTGGGTAATTCACCGTGCAGCAGCAGGTAAGCAACTTCGATGAAAGCCGCTCCCCGCGCCAGTTCATCAATCGAGTAACCCCGATAGGTGAGTCCTTCCTTGATCTGAGAGATCTCAGTTTCGGTAGCTACAATCCCGGACAGGCCGGGGCGATAAGGGTGACGTTCCATGTCTCGATCCTTCCGCACTTCCTGATTACGTTTTAGAGAGGCAGTCCATTTCTGGATCAGAGTATAACTCATCTGCCCCGCAGAATCGACATATGATACACCGCGTTTTATCTAAGAATAGGGAAATTATTTACAGGTCTTATTTCAGGCTTGACGGCACTTCGATCAGTGAACCTCTGGCAGGGAATTCAGGGTTCTTCTGTTCCTGTAATTAAACGACCTGCCCCATCTGCCAGCAGTGCTTTAGCGACTTTCACGCCGATTTCTTTTGCTTCAGAAAAGGAACCAGTGACCGAAGCACAAATCCGTTCCTGTCCATCTACACTCAACACAACGGCTTCCAGGGTCAACTGGTCATCTGCAGTCTGAGACAGACTTCCAATGGGTGCGTGGCAGCCGGCCCTCAGGTGAGCCAGCAGGCTCCGCTCTGCCGTGGTGGCCGCCTGCGTGGAAGGATCGGACAAACCCGCCAGCAAGGCAGCGGTTTCTTCATCGTCCGCCCGGCATTCAATTCCCAATGCGCCCTGTCCCACTGCGGGATAAACTTCCGGTGGCTGCAGCAACAGAGATGTTCTCTGTGCGAGCAGTTCCAGTCGTACCATCCCGGCTTCTGCCAGGCAGAGGGCATCGTAGTCTCCCGCATCCAGTTTCTTCAGACGGGTTTCTACATTGCCGCGTACTTCCAGCATCTGCAGATCGTTCCGCTGATGCAGCAGTTGTGCCCGTCTCCGCAGGCTGCCGGTACCGATTCTTGCATCAGCAGGCAGGTCAGCAATACTCTCCACAGCTTCCGATCCCTGGGGGAAAATCAGCACATCGTATAGTGGCCCTCGTTCAGGAATGCCCGCCAGTTGTAAGCCGGGTGCCTGTTCTGTGGGGAGATCCTTCAGACTGTGAACGGCGAGATCGGCACGACCATCCAGTACTGCTTTCTGGACTTCGCGGGTGAACACGCCCAGTCCGCCAAACTGCGAGAGTGGGGACGTCAGATCGCGGTCCCCTTCCGAAGTGATGTGCACGATTTCAATCGGACGTTCACTGGTCTGCTTTTTCAGCAAATCTGAAACATAGTAGGCCTGCCACAACGCCAGATTGCTGGCGCGGGTCGCAATCCGCAAAGGACGTTCTTCAGACGTCTGGTTCATCACTCCACTTTCCACTTCTACTCTAAATGTCTTACGATCGACGGTTCAGTCGTCCTGCCGGTAGTGAACCAGCGGCTCAGGCTACTTCGAATCCTCGGGTGGCTGGTTTGGGGACTCGGGCTCCGAACCATTTGAATCAGTCGGCTCGTCTGTTGTTGTATGTTGGCTTTCAATTGTTGATGTCTGTGTGGTCGGAATCGGAGGGGCAATCTGGACTTTAAAACCAGCCAGCTTGCGGTCTCCCAGCAGTCGCTTTCCTAATTCTTCCCGCAGCAGTTCATCGGTGACCCGCTGTTGAGGAGGGACCAGAACGCCACAAGACAGACAGAACTGAAACGCCTGGTCGACGGTGAGATTCAAATCGACGATTTCACTTTTAGGCACGCTCATTGTATAGCCAGTCACCGGCATCGGGGAGGTCGGTACCAGGATTGCCACCAGAGGCTCTCCCGCGGTGACCGTCATCTCCAGCATACTGTCTCCGGTAACAAACCCCAGTGACCAGATACCGCGCCGGGGATATTCAATCGCGACAACCCGGCTGTAATCCACGGTTCGTTCACTGAAGAAAAAGTCGGTCACCTGTTTGACTGAGGAATAGACGTTGCTCACTACAGGGAGTCTCGCCAGTACATTCTGTTCAAACTTGAATACCATCCAGGCCCCGATCCGTGCGGTCACGAAACGTCCCAGAAAATAAAGAGCGACTACTGTCAAAGCAACGGCGACGGCGCTCAGGTGAAACAGACTTTTGAACCAGCGGGTCGTTGCCAGCTCCATATACAGGCCCATCGCTGTGGTCGGCATGTCAGAAGCACGAATCCGCTTGGCTACTTCCCGGTAATCGACATACGGAACGGCCCGATCTCCGAACGGAACCCAGGCGTAGGGGATAATTTTATTACGGCTGACTCCGCGAGGACCAGCTGACTGCTCAATCCCATCAATCTTGTCCAGATCGGCTTTGCCAATCAGGTAGTCTTTACGACAGTATTCCAGCGGAGGCAGGTTTTCGAGTTCCACGAACTGATCACGGGGACGGGAATCGTCTGTGAAGTAGGCAATACAGTATCTCACCGTGGTAGTAGTCGGCGTAATAATGTAGTCGTTCACAATCCCGGCGACCCAGATCACGATCACCAGAGTCAGAATCGGAGGCAGACTGATGGCCAGCCCGCGCAGGAAAAATCGATGGTTTCGACCAATCTTCTTTTTCACCGGCTTCTGAGCGGTCTCTTTATCAGGAGGAGTGGTACTCGCATCCATCGAGGTACTTACCTTGTCTGTTGTATCCACGCTGACAGCAACCGTCGTGTGTGGAGATTTGAAGTTCTAAAGTCATATACGCGGCGCTCTGGCTATGACTGCAACGTAAATTTCGCTGGCACCTGCCTGCAGAAGGGCACGTGTTGCAGCGTTCGCAGTTGATCCTGTCGTCATGACATCATCAACCAGTAATATTCTTAAGTCTTTAACCCGACCGGGTCTGCGAACATGAAACGCGTCTCGCAGATTCGTTCTCCGGTTCTGAGGAGATAAACTGGTCTGTGGGGGAGTCTTCTTTCGTTTGGCGAGTATATTCCCGCTGTATTTCGCTTGCAAGCGGTGTGACAGGGCCTCTGCAATGATACTGGCCGGATTATGAGCGCGGCGCAGACGAGATGTCCAGTGCAATGGGACTGGAACAATCAGTTCAGCCCCCAGCTGTTCGAAGAATTCCTGGTTCCGAAAAAACAGCAGATTGGCCAGTCCGCCTCCCAGATACGCACCATGATTCTGCTTCAGATGCAGAATGAATTCCTGTAATGGTCCTTCATATTTCCCCAGAGCAACCGCCTTCTCAAACTGGAATTTTTCATTTCGACAATCAGTACAGCCTCCGGAAGTCTCCAGATGCGGACCGACGGGCGCGCCGCAACGCTGACAGGATCGAGAGAGAACGGGAACAATTTCTTCAATCTGTTCTCCACAATTCACGCCAGTACACACCGTTTCCTCTCCACACAGCGAACAGCGGGGCGGATACAGGAAGTTGCGTCCCGTCTGCAGCCAGCGTGTTGAGAAACGCTGCAGTCGCTCAATCCCCGGATATTTCATGATTTCGTAGAGTCACCCCTAGGATGAATTTGATTTTTCGGTATCCTCAGATACTGGATTATTTTGTTTTATTATGGCGCCTCTCGTTTTATTCTACTCGGTCAAAATGTTTCTGGAGACGCTGTCGTAAAACTAGACATAGTCTAGGTGAGCCATGTCAGGAAATACAGATCCAATGTTCAGGCCAGGCCCGTTTTCTTAAAATACCAGTTGAGTTCGTCAGGATAGTCCGTTGGGAGCCAGTCAGTCAGAAGTTGTCATCATCGGAGGCGGTCTGGCCGGCCTGGCCTGTGCAGTGACGCTGGCGGATCGCGAGGTCCCCGTCTCGCTGTTTGAGTCGCGTCCCCGGTTGGGAGGTCGCGCGAGTTCCTTCGCCGACAAACAGTCCGAACAGCTCATCGATAACTGCCAGCACGTCAGCATGGGTTGCTGTTTTGAATTCAATCGTTTCTGTGAAACCGTCGGCATTGCCGGTTTTTTTCAGCGTGCATCAGAACTCTATTTCATTGGCCCCGAGCCTGCCGGCCCCGAGTCAAAAGGCGAACAGTTCAAGGTCAATCGTTTCGCTGCCAGTCCGCTGCTGCCGGCTCCCCTGCATCTGCTCCCTGCCTTTGGCGGTCTGTCTTATCTCTCCTGGTCTGAAAAAACAGAGCTTGCCAAAGGTCTGAAACAGCTGGCACTGGAAAAAACGGATCTGGAAAACGAACCCACGATCGCCGACTGGCTCGCTGATCACGGTCAGTCGGCCAACGTCATCAATCGTTTCTGGAATGTGGTTCTCGTCAGTGCGTTAAGTGAAAGTCTCGATCGCATCAGTCTCTCACATGCCCGCAAGGTCTTCGTCGATGGCTTTCTCAGAGCCCGCGACAGCTGGCAGGTACTGATTCCCACCGTTCCCCTCGAACATTTATACGGGACCGTGATTCAGGATTTTCTCAAACAGCGGGGCGCGAAAATTTCACTGCAGACCGGCGTCGAAAAAATTCGGATCGACGGGCAGCAGGTGACCGGCATCCAGTTACGCGACGGAAGCAAAATAGACTCTCAACGGGTCGTACTCGCCGTCCCCCATCAGCGGGTCTTTGATCTCCTGCCCGCTGAATTTCCCGGCTGCGAAAGTTTAACCGGCATTCAGCAACTGGAGTCTGCCCCCATCACCAGCGTGCATCTCTGGTTCGATCGCGAGATCACCAGTCTGCCTCATGCGGTCTTCGTTGATACGCTCTCGCAGTGGATGTTCAATCGCAGTCGACTGATGCAGAATGCTTCTACCGAGACCGGCTTCTACTACCAGATCGTCATCTCCGCCAGCCATGAACTGACTGGATCTGCCCGGCAGGGGCGCACCCAGTCAGAGATTATCGGCGAAGTCGTTCGAGAACTGGCGTTGATCTGGCCGGAAGCAAACACCGCGGAACTGCTGCACAGTCGCATGGTGACCGAGCATCAGGCCGTCTTTTCCGTCAAACCCGGAGTGGAACAGCTTCGCCCCTCACAACGGACCGAAGTTGCAGGTCTGTATCTGGCAGGGGACTGGACTTCCACCGGCTGGCCTGCCACCATGGAAGGTGCCGTTCGTAGCGGAATCCAGGCAGCGGAGTTTTTACTCGCTGATCTGGGTCAACCTGAAACCATTTTATTACCCCCGGCTCAAACGAGTTTTCTATCGAAAATATTATTCAGACTGTAAACTCTCACGCATGGTTTTTCATTTCATCTCACCCTCGAATCAGACGAAACAGCAGAAGCAGTCGGTTGCGCATTTTATTCGCATCGTCAGCCTGCTGATCGGCTTTACCATTTTCGGAACGGTGGGAATACGCTGGATTGAAGGTGCCTCGTGGCTCAACAGTCTGTATATGATTGTCATCACGGCGACCACTGTCGGCTATGAAGATCCCGTTTCCCTGTCCGACAACGGGAAACTGTTTATCATTTTCTACCTCATCTTCGGTCTGGGAATATTTACGTACTCCGTCTCCCAGCTCGGTCAGTGGGTCGTTCGTCAGCAGATGAGTTCTATCCTGGAGAAACGTCGCATGCAGAAAGCAATCTCGAATCTGGACGGCCATTACATCGTGTGTGGCATCGGTCGCATGGGGGCATCCATTTGTGAATACCTCCACGAACGCGAAAAACCGTTCGTCGTCATCGACAAAGATGACGAACGCCTGCAGTTGACCTGCGAAGATAAAGGCTGGCTCTATATTCACGGCGATGCGACCGATGATTTTATCCTCCAGAGTGCCGGCATTGAAAACGCGAGATCCCTCGCCTCTGCGCTGCCCAGTGATGCCGATAATGTTTACGTGGTCCTTACCGCCCGCATGCTCAATCCGGAATTTCAGATCATTGCCCGCGCCAGTGATGACAAAGCCGGCGATAAAATCCGTCACGCCGGTGCCAACCGTGTCGTCAGTCCGTTTCGCAGCGGTGCTGTCAAAATTGCCCGTTTCATGATTCATCCTGCCGTTGAAGATTTTGTTGAAGTCGCCAGCAGACACGTTGGCGGCTTTGAAGTTGCCGACCTGCAGATCACGGAAGCCAACCCTTACTGCAGCAAAAAATTACACGAGACTGATTTCAGTACCAAAGGCATCATGATCGTCGGCATCTGTCGACCCGGCCAGCAGCCTCAGATGCCGCCACCAAGCTCATCCATCCTCAATGCCGGCGACAGTATTTTTGCGCTCGGTTCTTCTGAATCCATCAATTCGCTGATGGAAGAATTCAACGAGTACGAAGAAACACCTGCCTAACGCCCACCTCTGAAAACCGGTCACTCCCACTGACCAGATTGCACTTGACCCGCTCGCGCCACCAGCGATAAGCGTTGTTTCGGGTCGCGCGCGTGCCCAGTTTACAGTGCACTGAAACACGCGACACTTGTTCGAAATATGCACTCGATTTAAGGCCCTTTTTTCCAGATGAGCAGTTTGCAAAACAGTACCAGTTCCGCATGTATGCCTGCGGGTCGCCGCACATCGCAGCCTGTCAGCACAACCCCCGCACTGATCACCCCGGCATCGGTTCCACATCAACCGGTATCGCCACATCATTCTGAATATCCACTTGATCGCTACATGCCCCTGTATAAGATAACCCCTCGAATAGGAAACTAATCCTGCTGAAAGAATCGAATCATGCTGCATGGAATCTCGCAAAATAGAACGACCGTGTGTTGTTGTCATTTCGTTAAACAATCCGCGTGTGCTTTTGAAGAAGATAAAACTCCCCGCGTACCAGCTGTCTGCCTGGCACGTTTCAAAGCGAATTATAAAAGAAGTGTCTCAAGTCCCCGCAGATGAAAACCACGAACTGCTAAATACACATCAGGGGTGATCGCATGCCACGCATGGGGAACGGAGTAGAACATCCCGACAGGATTTACTACCACGAAAAACACGAAACCGCACGAAAGAAAAAAGAAGGGGTAGCCCCGAATGCAATTCGGGGTTGTCGCAGACAACAGGAAATTGTCAGTGAAAGCATTCGAATGATCGGAGAATTTCCGCTACAGGATTCTGTAGGGTGCGGACCCGTGTGTCCGCCCGCCTGGCGAGGTTCAATCAAGTTTTATACTCAGAACGGAACCAATAAAAACATTCGCAGCGCGACAAAGCAAAGCTCGTCTATATTGCGGGCAAACACATGGGTTTGCCCCTACGTGGGCTGATCGCTCGCACCGTCAAGTTCCTGCTCGCTGCGCTCGTACCGAATTGCATTCGGTACCACCCATTATTTTTTTCGTTCGTGGTCTTTCATGCTTTTCGTGGTAACAAAAATTGCGATACCTTGGCACGAATGGTTATTAACCACATATGAACTGCAAAGCAGGTTCGCGCGTCGATTAAGCCAGCATCTCAGATTCGCAGATATTCGCGATCATGCTGACCAGTTTTCTGCGATCAATGGGTTTGGTGAGGTGATCATTGCAGCCGACGCTGATGCATTTTTCCCGATCACCTTCCATGGCATTGGCCGTCAGAGAAATGATGGGACCAGAGTAACCCTGTTCGCGAATTTGTCGCGTTGCCCCGTATCCATCCAGAATCGGCATCTGCATATCCATCAGGATCGCATCATACAGCAATCCGATTTCCATCGCTCGCAATGCGGCATGCAGGGCAGCCTCACCATTTTCCGCCACGGTCACTTCGGCGCCCGACTTCTTCAGAATGAAGGTGATCAGTTTCTGGTTGTCAGGACCATCTTCTGCCAGGAGGACTTTTTTCCCTTTCAGAGCAAAAGCCTGTGCTTCAGGTTCGGCCGCAGAATCCAGTTTCGCTGCTCTGCGTGTCTTTTTCAGCTGAAATTCCTGCAGTAGTTCAATCCCCTCCAGATTACCGGTGCTCACCGTTGCACTGAACCGGGAACCGTGGTTCAGTTCGCTGGTCGCAGAAATATCACCACCCAGGATATCGGTCAGACGTTTGCAGATGGTCAGACCCAGTCCTGTTCCACCATATTTTCTTGTGGTTGAAGAGTCAGCTTGAGAAAACGGACGGAACAGACCAGCCATCTGAGCTTCGGTCATCCCGATTCCCTGGTCAATCACTGTAAATTGAATCTGAGGTTCTCCACCTGGATTTTCCAGAAAGGAGGTTTCCAGGCGAATTGTGCCTACTTCCGTAAATTTAATCGCGTTTCCGATCAGGTTGATCAGGATCTGTCGGATCCGGGTCGGGTCGGAATAAATCTCAGCTGGCAGCGGGAACTGATAGCCGGCTTCCAGTTTCAACCCTTTAGCTTCTGCCCGGACCTGTACCAGTTCCATCACTTCCTCCACAATCGTCTGGGGAGAACAGAGAATGGATTCGGCATCCAGTTTCCCGGCTTCGATTTTTGACAGATCGAGGATGTCGTTGATCAACTCCATCAGATGGCCGCCATTCCGCTTGATGGTATCCAGCGAATCGGTGATCAACTCTGGGAGCTGCAGCGACTTTGCTTCCAGTTCCAGAATTTCGGTATATCCCAGAATGGCCGTCATCGGAGTCCGGATCTCATGACTCATGTTTGCCAGGAAGGCACTCTTTGACTGGTTGGCAGCTTCCGCCTGTTTACGTAAGGTCTTCTGTTCTCGCAGCAGCTGCAGTGCACGAATTGCATTTCGCACGCGGGCTTTGATTTCGGAATCGGTGGCCGGCTTGGGAATATAGTCAAAAGCACCTTCTTCAAAAGCGCGGGTAATTCCTTTCCCGTCGTTTTGAGAGGTCACCATAATCACGGCAACTTCGTCGACTTTAAAGCTGGTACGCACCTCATGCAGCACCGCAAACCCGTCCAGGACCGGCATCTCCACATCCAGCAGGACCAGATCCGGTTTCAACTCATGAATTTTTTGTCGGGCTTCTTCGCCATCAGCGGCGGTATGCAACTCGTACCCATCCTGCTGGAGTGCCTTGGAGAGGATGCGCCGCACAACGTCTGAATCATCGACGATCAAAATTTTAGAGGGTTGTTTATTGCTCATGGTATTGTCTGTCTGCGCCTGACTTGACAGTTTTGAGATGAAGATGTTTATCTAGAGCGCATCACATTTAACTATAGCGTCTTTCAATCTAATATACTCGGTCCAAATGGACCTGGAGACGCTACAGTAAAACTGGACACAGTCTAAAACTAGGTCAGAGAGCGGTATTAAGTTGAGGAATAGCAGTATTTTCCCTCTTTTTTGAAATGAACGTTTCACGCGGGTTCCGATTAGGAGAGTTAAATCAGATTTCCAAGAAAGTTCAGTGCGGGAGAAGCTCCACACACGCTTTCAGGTATCTCCTGGGAACGTTAAATTCGTTCAGTCGTCAGAGATGCGTAATGCCGGAATTTCCTGTTTCAGCACGTCCACCACTTCGTCTGAAACGCCGGTATTGCTCAAGCTCAATTCCACCAGCTCGCGAGTACCAGTCAGGTATCTCACCCCGTCATCAGTGACCGCTGTGTGGTCCAGCACCAGCACCTTCAGATGCGGCAGCCGCGCCAGCATTTTCAATCCCCTGTCGGTAATCTGAGTACCGTCCAGTTGCAAGGTTTCCAGATTGCGGCATTCGGAAAGTACGGCCGCTGTGCGATCGGTGATCTGGCAGTTTGATAAATTTAATTGAGTCAGATTTTCTTTCAGGGATCCCTGAGTCAGTGTGCTCAGTTCTTCTTCCTGAAAAGTAGAATCTGCCAGCGAAAGAAATTTCAGTCCCTCGATTTGCAAGACCGTGTTCAGAGTAGAGGAATCGAACTGACAGCCTGTGAAATAGATTGTTTTCAATCGGGGAATGCGTGCCAGCGCAGCCGCACGGTTCCGGTCGATCCGGAAATCAGTAAACACCAGATATTTTAACTTATGGAAATCTGGCAAGAGTGAAAACAGCTCGTCAATCTCCTCAGGGCTGCTTTTCGGATGTCGCTTCCATTCCACATAATTCACCGAGCGCTGGTAATTAATAAAAGGCCTGGGAATAAATGCATGACCTGGAGCGGAACCATACTCAAAAAATTCGAGTTTCCCTGCATCACGCTCATTAATAAGCAGTAATTGCGCCCTCTGCTTCTGAAACGTAGAGACCAGCGATTGAAACTGAACGACCAGATAAACAGAATACCCAATCAGTGCACCGAGAATGACAGCAGCAGAAATCAGGGTGCGGCGGATGAGAATCCGTCTGTTCTTGTTTGTGATTCGAACAGACTCGGTTTCTACATCAGCACTCATTCACACCTCAACTCACTCAGCGGGCAGTCCAACCGCCATCTACGGTGACCATGCTGCCCGTCATATAACTGGAGGCATCGCTGGCAAGAAAGATTGCGGCTCCCTGGATCTCTTCCATGCGCGCCCAGCGGTTCATCGCGACCGCACCGACGATGAATTTCTTGATCTCTTCGGTCTCCGCGAACGGTTCGTTCATCGGCGTCAGAAACGGTCCCGGACAGATCGCGTTACAGGTGATTCCGTATTCACACAGTTCCAGTCCCAGTGCCCGCGTCATCTGCACCATGGCCCCTTTACTGGAAGTGTAAGGCGTGCGGTTTGACATTCCCACCAGCCCCAGTGTACTGGCCAGGTTGATGATCTTTCCGTACTGTGCCTGCTTCATGTGGGGCACGACCGAACGCACGCACAGCCAGGGGCCGGTAACATTCACATTCTGCACATCCTGAAACTCTTCCAGTGTGATTTCATCAATGGGCCCGCGAATATTGATCCCCGCGTTGTTGATCAGAATATCAATCTTGCCGAACTCCGAGATCGCCCGTTCGGTCATCGCGGCGACCTGCTCGGGATCGGTCACGTCGGCGGCCATCCCGATTACTTTGTTCCCATAATCGGATTGAATCTGCGCTGCTGTCGCTTCGACTTCACCCTGGTTACGACTGGTGAGCAGTAAATCCGCCCCTGCCGAAGCCAGGCCTTCTGCCATCGCTGAACCCAGCCCCTTGGAACCTCCGGTAATAATGGCAACACGACCAGTTAAATCGAACAGTTTGATTCCAGGCAGCATGGATCATCCTTCCTCAGTCAGTGGTTCAACGGGTTGAAATAACGGAAATATGTTTCTGAAACGCGGGATCGGTCTCGGGATAATCACTGCGATAATGCACGCCTCGACTTTCACGGCGTTCAATCGCAGACCTGATCATCAACTGAGCGACCAGCAGCATGTTCTGCAGTTCCCAGCCGGTCAACGTTTTGAATTCACGATCGATTACATACCGATCCCAGAAATCGACTTTGTCCATCGCGTTTTTCAGGGAATCGGCACTGCGGGTGATGCCCACGTCACGCCACATCAGGCTCGCCAGTGAGTTCCGCAGGTCCTTGCTGTTTAAATCTTCGTCGGAACGTTTTTCAGCCTCCCAGTCCGGCAGCAGGGAAGCGGAATACTGGTCCGGCTGGCTCAATGCCGCCTCCGATGCACCCCGTCCTGCGGCGGCGCCAAAGATCAAACCTTCCAGCAGACTGTTCGACGCCAGACGATTACTGCCGTGCAGTCCGGTGGACGTCACTTCACCAGCCGCCCACAGATTCGGCACCGAGGTCCGTGCCTGCAGGTCTGTCTTCACGCCCCCAATCATATAATGCGCACCGGGGCGGACGGGGATCTGATCTTTTGACAGGTCCAGTCCGAAGCTCGCGCAGACCTTGCTGATGTTGGGGAATCGTTCTTTCACCAGCGCTTTATCCAGATGGGTCAGATCCAGATAGACACAGGAATGACTGGTTTTCAGCATGCGATCGGTAATCGCCCGGCTCACAATGTCGCGGTGTGCCAGTTCCAGATCGGGATGATAATCGGCCATGAACCGCACGCCGTTACAGTCGCGCAGATAAGCGCCTTCGCCGCGCACCGCTTCGGAAATCAGGTAACGGGCACCGCCGGCAATGTAGAGCACCGTTGGATGGAACTGCATGAACTCCATGTCCTGCAGCAGCGCTCCCGCGCGAAACGCCAAAGCGTGTCCATCGCCGGTCGCCAGGGGGGGATTGGTCGTTTCACGAAACAGGCAGCCCGCGCCCCCGGTAGCGAGAATCACCTGCTTGGCCCAGATCAGGGTTTTGCCGTGATAGCGGTTCCAGATGATCGCACCCCGGCACTTGCCTTCTTCGGTGACCAGATCAATCGTCGGTGTTTTCGTCCAGGTCTGAATGGAAGGACGACTGTTGACCGCCAGGACCAGCGCCCGCATCAGTTCCTTCCCTGTAGCATCTCCCAAAGCATGTGCCACACGGCGATGGCTGTGCCCGCCTTCTTTGGTGAGCGCGATCTTACCATCTTCCGTATCGAAGTCGGCTCCCAGTTCCACCAGTTCCTGAATATGGCGCGGCGCTTCGCGGCACACATACTCCACCAGATCTGCGTCACACAGATCCTTGCCCGCTGCCAGCGTATCCTGGATATGATTGGTGATATTATCCAGCGGGTCGAGCACACCGGCGATGCCCCCCTGGGCATACGCGCTGTTTGATTGCGAGACTTTACCTTTGTTGACGATGATCGTTTCCAGCCGTGGATCGATCTCCAGCGCGGCCCGCGAGCCGGCAATGCCTCCGCCGATAATCAGCACATCGGTGAAGATATGAGGGATGCGTTTCGGGTTGATGCGAGCAAGGTAGCGTTGACCAGGTTCAATGGAAATCGGATCCAAGTCTCAATGCTCCTTAAGCTCATTCTGCCGAGACCGGCGGCTCCATTAGCCGCCCCGTCTCACAGCGATCAGATAGTCATGCAGGAAAATCCGCCATCAACGGCGACGTTCGTTCCCGTCACAAAACTGCCGGCCTTGCCCGCTGCCAGCAGCAGCACGGCTCCCGCCAGTTCTTCGGGATCTCCAAATCGATTGGCGGGCGTATGATTCATAATACTCGCTACCCGCTCTGGTGTCAGCACTTTTCGATTCTGTTCTGCAGGAAAGAAGCCGGGCGAAAGGGCATTCACCCGAATTCCCCGCTCCGCCCATTCCCGGGCCAGGTTCTGCGTCAGATTCAAAACCGCTGCTTTCGAAGCGGAATAAGTAAACACCCGCGACAGCGGCGTGATGGCGCTCATGGATGCGATGTTGATAATCGAACCGGCGACATTGTTGTCCAGCATCGACTGACCAAACACCTGGCAGGCCACTTTGACGCTCAACAGATTCACGCGGAAGATCGACTCCCACTCGTCATCGCTGATTTCCAGAAATGGAGTCGCCGCATTGATGCCTGCACCATTGACGAGGATGTCAGTCGTGCGTCCGTTCGCTTTCAGATGCGCGACTAACGCTTCCAGATCAGCGCGACTGGTTGAATCAGCTTTGAAGAATTCCGCAGTTCCCTGCAGATCTTCAATCATCTTCACTCGGCCGGCACCGTTCTCCGCATTACGTCCGACAATCACCACATGGGCGCCTGCCTGTGCCAGAGTATCGGCAATGGCACCCCCTAACACGCCGGTACCACCGATGACAACTGCAGTTTTGCCCGACAGGCCGAACAGGCTCTGCAGATATTCGGATGAGCTGGATTGACTCATCACATACCACCTTCTCTATATTCTTGAACCAACGGCAGCCTGAAAGAAGCAGCTTCCTTCAGGCTGTCATCGTAGTCTTAACCAATGAATTCCAGTTTGACCGGGTTGGGGATGATGCCCGCTTCGTAACCCCGCTTCAGCAGTTCCGCGACGGCTTCCCGTCCCTTTTCGCCGAAGTCCAGAGTCCAGTCGTTGACATACATGCCTACGAATTTGTCAGCGCTTCCCCGGTTCAGATCGCGGCCGTACTTGAGAGCATGGTCGAGTGCTTCGTCCCGATGTTCCAGACCATATTGGATGCTGCGTTTCAGAATGGCGGTGACTTCTTCCATCATCTCCTGACCCATGTCTTTACGAATCGCATTCGCACCAAGGGGCAGAGGCAGGCCGGTTTCTTCGTACCACCACTCGCCCAGATCGACGACCAGTTTCAATCCCTGATTGCCATAGGTCAGCTGACCTTCATGGATGATCAGGCCTGCATCGAACTTACCCTGTTCGACCAGGTTCAGAATCTCATCGAAGGGATGCTCTTCGTATTCGAAGTCATCGCCCAGCAGTAACTTGAGTGCCAGGAAGGCGGTAGTCAGTTTACCGGGGATCGCAATTTTTTTGCCCCGCAGATCGTCAATGCTCCACTCTTCGCGAGCGACGACCATCGGACCATATTTATCACCCATTGAGGCACCGCATGAGCAGATTGCGTAGGTATCAGTCAGGTAAGCATAGCCATGCAGACTGACAGCCGTCAGTTCCAGCTCGGCATTGAAGGCCCGCTGATTGAGCGATTCAATATCCTGTAACTCGTGAGTGAATCGATACTTACCAGTTTCGATCTTGTCATTCGCCAGGGCATGAAACATAAAGGCATCGTCCGGATCGGGACTGTGGCCTACCTGAATTAATACTTTTTCATCTGTCATCATGGATTACACACAATTAATGGAGTCTTGGTGAATATGGAAACAGTTGAACGCCGGCGCGAACACCAGCTTCAACAGCAGACTATATCAGCTCAAAAGCGTTGCAGAACACTATAGAGAGTTCCCCGCCACTTAGCCACCTTGCCGGGGAAACAAGTTCCAAAGCGTTTCGCAGGCACCACAAAAACGCGGTTGCCAGATACCATTGATTGAAAGCATATATTTAATTGTGTATGTTTATACAGATGTTGTGGTTTTTTATTTTATTCAGTCCTCATCGGAATGCGGCAAATACAGAGTGAATCTGCATACTCAGAAAATAAACTTGAGCCCCTCAGCGCCAGAATGTATGTTTATATACTGATCTGTGTGTCGCCTCTCATCTCTCTTCTCTTCCGCCAGGGGAACCATCCCATGAGAATGTTGCTGCTGCTCTGCTTGCTGCCTCTGATTCTGTCGCCCGAAATGCTCATGGCTCAAAAGAAAGGGGAGACGCTGCTCGTAATCACAAAGGACGCCGACCTTTCTGTGGAAGGCAAAGTCCTGAAGACCGTTCACGAAGGTTTCCATGTCGTGCTCAAAGATATCAGCGCTCCCTGGTACTGGGTGGAACACAAGGGAACCCTGGGCTGGATCAATTCGACCCAGGCCAAAACGGTTCCCGAGGCGATTGAATTCTATACCTATCAGATCAACACGAATCCCGGCAGCAGTCATTATCGGTTTCGGGGAGACGCTTATCTTCTGAAGAGTGATTACAAGGCAGCTCTGAAAGATTTAGACGAAGCCATCCGCCTGAATTCCAATTCCGCAAAAACGTTTGACTCCCGGGCGAAAGTGCACAGCAAACTGGGCAATCGCAAACAGATGTATTCCGATATCAACCGGGCAATTCAACTGGATCCCACGTCAGCCACGCGCTACAACAATCGGGGAGTCCTCTATGATGGCGATTCGAAATACAACGAAGCGATCGAGGATTACACCCAGGCCATTAAACTCAACCCGAAAAAAGCCATCTATTACAAAAACCGGGGGCTGTCTTATAAAAAGAAAGACGACTTCAAGTCAGCTATCAAAGACTTTGACAGTGCCGTCAAACTGGTTCCCACCTATTCGTCTGCGATAGCGGAGCGGGGAGACTGTCAGCTGGAACTCAAAAATTATGACGCTGCGCTGAAAGACTATCAGGCGGCTCTTAAAATCGACCCTGCTTCCACCGACGCGCTCTGGGGCATGGCTTTGTATTTTGATATCAAAGATGATCCGGAACAGGCAAATCAGTATTACGAGAAAGTCCTCAAGTTAGACCCCAAGCGTTATTTCGCCTACTATAAAATCGGTTCCAATTTTCAATCGCAGGACCAGTTTGCCAAAGCCATTCAGAACTATGATCGATCCATCGCGATCAGACCCACCTATCGCAGTGCCCATCGAAGTCGCGGCATCTGTTATCGCAAATCCGGCAATTATGAGCAGGCTCTGAAAGACTTCGACAAGGCCATCCAGATTTCACCGAAACATCCAGATGCCTACCGCAGTCGCGCGTGGCTCAAAATCACTGCCTCTGATCCGAATTATATCGACCTCCCGGGAGCCAGGCAGGATCTGGAGGCGGCGGAGAAATTCACATCCCGTGAGTCGTGGCTGCTTTATCAGTCATTCGCCGGCCTCTACGCCGCGGAGGGAGATTTCGACAAAGCCGTCGCAACCATGAAGAAAGCCATTGCCATTCAGGAAAAAAGTACGACGCTAAGTGAAGCCCCGCGTCAGCAGGCCCGCGACTATCTGGCATTGTATCAGCAGAAAAAACCGTATCGCGAGGTTCCGCAGAAACCGTAAGCATCACACGGTCTGGATGAAGACCTCATTCGTATTTCAGGATCTTCTGCAACAGGTCCTGTGGAGTGTCTTCCGGGTGCACATCGATTTCGCGGCACTCGGTAATGTTGCGAAAGAACGTATGCTGCCGCTTGGCGAACCGTCGCGTCTGCTGTTTCAGCATTTCGACGGCGCGATCCCACGACCACACGCCTTCCAGGTAATCGATCAACTCTTTATAGCCTAATGCCTGCCGGGCGGTGCGCCCCATTGGAATTTCTGCTGCGAGTAACTGTTTGACTTCATCCAGCAACCCTTCTTCCAGCATCTGATCGACGCGGAGATTGATGCGGTCATACAGCCATTCCCTGTCGGGCAGTAACCAGAACACATGGGCCGGGCATTCTTCCGGAGTCAAAACATCCTCCGCATGTTGAGCGGAAAGCGGGACGCCGGTCACATGATACACTTCCAGCGCCCGGGCTACGCGGCGGACATCATTGAAATGATATTTCTCTGCCGAAACCGGATCGACGGCCGCCAGTCGCTGATGCAGCGCTTCATTTCCTTCCGTCTCTGCAAATGTTTCCAGTTCGCTACGATATTCCCAGTCAGCAGAAGGACCGTTGAACACTCCTCGCAATATCGCCCGCAGATACAGACCGGTCCCGCCCACAAACAGAGGGGTTTTTCCCCGATCCACGATATCACGACAGCATGCATCCGCCGCCGTAAAGTATTCTGCGACACTGTATTTTTCATGCGGATCGATGAGGTCCAGCAGATGATGGGGTACCCGCTCGCGCTCGGCGGCTGACGCTTTGGCGGTTCCGATATCCATACCCCGATACAGGGACATGGAGTCCATCGCGAGGATTTCGGCATTCAGATGTTCTGCCAGCAACAGGCTCAGCTCAGTCTTACCGCAGGCGGTGGGACCAGCCAGAAACCAGCACTGTTGCAGGATTTCAGGGGGAAACTGCATGATTCTTGATCTTGGAGACACGAGCATCCCTCGCGAAAATGAGGGACTCGCTGTTTGTGTGGACTCGTCATCCGAGCACGATTCAGCTAGGATACACCCGGAATGCAGGCACACGCCTGGTTCCAGACTGTCATAGAGTATATTTATCCGCGTCGAATGTCGAAAGAGAGACCTCATGGCGAGCTTTGAGACCAGCGTTCAACTGAATGCCACACCGCAGCAAATGTTCGATTTTCTGATTGATACCGATAACATTCTGAAAATCAGCCCCCCCGATACCGGACTGACATTCACCAAAAAACCGGATAAACTGCACCTGGGCGCGATTCTGGAATTCCAGATCCAGGGCTTCGGCAAAGTCCAGGAAGGGACGCACGAAATCATCGTGTTTGAGGAACCGACGCTGTTCACCGAAAAGCAGATCTCAGGTCCGCTCAAGTCCTACATCCACGAACACCACATCGTGCCCTCGGGTGAGAACCAGATTACACTCATCGATAAACTGGAGTTCGAACCTCCCGGAGGACTGCTCGGCTTTCTGATCACCGAATCCAAACTGCTCGATCTGTTCGACGAAGGTTTCTACCAGCGTCACCAGACGTTGAAGAAACTCTTCCCTTAAGATGCAGGCTTATTTAAAAATCGAACGATCTTCTGACTGCAGCTGCTGATCTACCGGCCGGGCAATGCGCTCTGCCGGCAAGCCCAGATCTGCCTGCACCGGTTCATCCGGCTCGGTCAGGTACACGGTTTTCAAGGCGTCGAGTCGTTGCTTGATGAGGGACAGCTGCTCCAGCTCTTCGGTGATCGAAACATTCGAAGTTTCCAGAACACCAGACCTTACCAGACCTGCTCCCTTCGATCCCGGCGTCAGCACCCGCGCTGCACCCGCACGGGGCGTGGCGGTAAACAGACAGGACTCGCGTGGAAACAGCTCACTTGAATCGGTGAAGCAGGCAATCTGTAATTCGCCTACGGTCACTTCGTCGTCAGCGTCTGCCAGCAGCGCAGTGACGACTCCCGTCTCCGAAATCTGAATCGAATGTGCTTCGGCAGGCAGTTTGATTTCCGGTACGATCAGGTAATTATTCTGGGAACCACGAATGCATAATCGGCGGTTTTCATCAAACATCAGCCGCCCGGTGCGGGTAAACGCGGTCGTCTCTCCCAGTTGCACCTGCAGAAAACCCTGGCCTTCGATGGCGATATCCAGTTCGCGCCCCGTCTTCAGCAGTTCGCCACTCGTCTGAGAAATCCGCGTCTGCAGAACCTGGCTGCCCATGCCCACGGCGATCGGCGGTTCGGTTTCGGAATCTTCGCTCGCCGGTGTTTTGACATATTCGTAAGGCAACGATTCGAATTCGACATACAGTCGTTTGAAGCCAATCGTACCGGCGTTCGCGATATTGTTGACGATCACATCCCGCGACAACCGCAGGGCATCGACTGTAGGACGCAGCCGCTGCTGCAGTTCGTCCCGGTCTGCCTTGGAGGAAAATCCGATGAACCCGGACTGGTCGGGCAATACTTTCTGCGTGGAAGAGACCGGCTGCTGAGGCACGACCGCTTCAAAGCTCGGCTGCAGTTGTGCCCATTTATCCTGCGATCCCCGCAGCGCTCCTTTGGGCTGCAGCAGTTTGCGAATCGAGAGTAAGTCGGAGGCTACTTTGTGAGGCACGCCCCGCAGTTCTTCGAACCAGATCTGTAATTCTTCGTCTGTCGCATCGGGCAGATGTTCGCGGATAATCGAACGCGTGATTTTATCATCGCGCGCATCAGAGCGTTTCTCTGAATCCGCCAGCGGCTCTGCATTCAGAGGCGGCATCAAGGGACCCGGCGTCTGCAGAAAATCCTGGATCGGCTTTGCCAGGATCGGAGGCTCGGGGTCACTCTGTTCAACTATGTCGTCTGAAAGTTCATTGTCGACGGCACCCGGAGTTCGCAGCAGGGGACCGTTCACGCTCGCATCATCCGAGGTCAGTTCTGCAGAGTCTTCTGCCAGATCTTCGGTTTCCGCCAGCGCCAGTTCCACGGGAACAGCAGGTTCCGCATCCAGGTGAACCGACTTCTGTTCCTGAACCCACTCTTCCTCAGTGGCAGCGTCAGCAGAAAGTTCGTGTGTCACGTGAGGGTATGCCAGAGCGACGGGAGTGCCCCCCTCGACAATTCCCAGGTCCTTCAGATACAGGATTCCCTGGATAAACAGCACACCGCTTAAGACACAAACGGAAACAGCAAAAATGATCCGCTCAAAGTTTTTTCTCATAGTTCTGCTTCCTTGCAGCAACAAGGCTCGACTTCCAGTTTCGACTTGCTGACCCATGTTGTAAATCAGGATCGTTAAGTTAGCGGAAATAATGGTTTAGGACAAGACTTTTCTCAGCCCCGCATTCCCCATCAGCTCCAATCAGGATGTTCTGATATATTCTGACGGGGGAGAGCCCGCGAATGTAGCGTAATCTGCCATTAATGACGTACAATAACAGACTCTTCATATTCGATCCGCTCGCCGATTGATGCGAAGAGACCGCCAGGATAAAGCCAACCCCGTTTGATTGTGTGACCTGACTCCCTGAGAAACCAAAGCGCTGCCATGAATATGTCACTCCCCAAAGTTTACCGTGTCCGCCAGAACTTCCCGTCCTCTCGGATTGAAAACGTGGCGGAAGCGGTTCGAACCGAACTGGTAAAGCTCAATCTGGAGAAAACAGTCAAACCAGGCGAGACAGTCGCGATTACCGTCGGCAGTCGAGGCATCGCCAGTATCGCTTTGATCATCAAGACGACCATCGACTATCTGAAGTCAATTCAAGCCGTCCCGTTCATCGTGCCTGCGATGGGCAGCCATGGTGGCGGAACGGCGGAAGGGCAGGCCGAAGTCATTGCCGCTTATGGAATTACAGCGGAAACGATGGGGGTGGAAGTCCGCTCGTCGATGGAAACCGTCATCGTCGATACCACCTCGCACGGCATTCCCGTCCATTTCGACAAACATGCGTACGAAGCCGACCATGTTTTGATCTGCGGCCGGGTCAAGCCGCACACCCGCTTTGTCGGCGACATCGAATCCGGCCTGCATAAGATGATGCTCATCGGTCTGGGTAAACATGAAGGCGCCAAAATCTATCACCGTGCGATCGAAGACATCAGCTTCGAAGAAATCATTAACGCGGTTGCCAAATCGATCCTGCAGAAATGCTCCGTCATCGCCGGTCTGGCGATCGTGGAGAACTCATACGATCAGACCGCCCTCATCGAATCCGTTCAGCCCGACGAGTTTTACGAACGCGAAAAAGCACTGCTCAACATCGCCCGCGACTGGCTGCCTCGCCTCCCTTTCCCGCAGACGGATCTGCTCATTGTGGACCGCATCGGTAAAAACATCAGCGGATCGGGCATGGATGCCTGTGTCATCGGTCGCAAGTTCAACGATCACGCCGCCACCGAGCGCGACGCAGTCGCTGTCAAACGCATCATGATTCGCGGACTGACGGAAGAAACGCACGGCAATGCCTGTGGCATCGGCCTGGCAGAATTCACTAACGAGCGTACCGTTGCCAGTGTGGACTGGAAAATCACCCGGATTAACGCTAATACTGGAAGTCATCCGACCGCCGCCATGGTACCGCTGGCCTACCCGAACGACCGCGAAGCCATCGAGGCGGCTCTGCAAACCATCGGGCTGGTTTCTCCCGAAGCCAGCCGCATCGTACAGATTTATGACACACTCGAATTGAGCGAAGTCATCGTCAGTGAAACGTACCTGGAGGAAATCAACAGTCGTGACGATCTGGAAATCATTGCCGGACCATTCGAACTGGCTTTCGACGCGGAACAGAATCTGACACCCGTTTTTAACGCACCACGACATTAATGCTTTGTCAAGCTGGAAATTGAGAGTTGCAGGCGTTGTTTTCCTGCTCCGTTGTCGCACTCTCATGAAATCGATCAACCCAAAATTTAAAAATGACACTCCCCTAATTCATTTAACCTCAACAGAAAGAATGACATGTCCACCGAAGGCCTTTCCGCTGCTGCTCTTGAAGAACTCGCCAAATACGACACCCCTACCGTCTGCAACGTGATCGAACTCTGGAACATTCGCCCCCGCAATACCGGCTATATGAATGATTCGATCAAAGCCTGCTTTCCCAAGATGCCTCCGATGGTCGGCTACGCGTTGACATCCACCTTCCGCAGTATGGCTCCTCCGCGCAGCGGCGACGTCTATTCCGGTCTGGATACCCAGGTCGCAGCGTTTGAAACTCTGCCTGGTCCCCCGGTCGTCGTCTACCAGGACATCGATGAACCCACCGCATCCGCCACCTTCGGCGAAGTCATGTGTTCCACCTACAAAGCCTACGGCGCGAAAGGCATCATCACATCAGGTGCCGGTCGCGACCTGGATCAGGTCGAAGCCCTCGACTTCCCTGCCTTCACCAACGGTACGAACTGTGCCCACGGTTACTGCCACACGCTGCAGGTGAATGTCCCTGTCACAGTGGGCGGCATCCCCATTTATCCCGGCGACCTGCTGCACGGCGATTTGAACGGCGTCACCACGATCCCGACCGAAATCGCATCCGAAGTCGCCGACGCCTGTAAGGACCTGATGAAAGCCGAAGACATCGTGCTCAACTATCTCAAGTCCGGCAACCTGTCAGCAGAAGGACTCGGCGAAGCCCGCAAAGAACTCGGAGCCGAAATCGCCAAACTCGGCAAACGACTCCGCGGCGAATAGTCGATTCTCAGGTCAAAGCATTTATGTAAAACAGCCGGCTCTTTCGGGAGCCGGCTGTTTTCGTAGATCAAGGATTCGAACAAGCTGTTCGGACACATGGGTAACACTCTCACAACCTGTTATATCACGACAACTTCGGGTGGTCCCGGATATAATCCGGGATTGTCGAAGACAACAGGAAACTGAGAGTGAAAGCGTTTAAACGATTGGCGATTTTCCGACCTGAATTCATCGCTTCCGCTGACAGGTTTCTGCTCGCTGCGCTCGTACCGAATTGCATTCGATACCACCCATTGTTTTTTCGTGTGGTTTTGTGTTTTTCGTGGTAGCAGAAAAAATCAGTCCCGCACCGCCGCCCATTGCGGATATTACATCTGGTAAGTCAGCTTCGATGTCGTATCATAAGAGCATGAAAGAAAAATCAATATCCGGTTTCAAATCAGTTCTCCTGGTCTGCGGGATCCTCTTCACTCTGCTCCTGGTGATTGCACTCTTTTTACCTTCTCAGAGTAAGGCGTTATCAAGTGCTTATCGCGTTCAATCAATGAGTCGCATGAAAAATATTCTGCAGGGAATTGTCAATTATCGGGCGAATCACAACGAGGCCTGGCCTGACACGTTGGATGACATCCATGAGGATCTCTATTCTCCATTGGAGGAACTGATCGAAAATCCTTACACTCATGACAATCCGGGATATGAATATGTCAAACCGCGGAAGGATGCAGATCCTGCCACCACGGCGGTATTGTTTCAGCTTCGTGATGGGAAACAGGATCTGAGTCTGGAAGCTGGTTATGGTGATGGCAGAGTTCTCCCTTATCGTGCCCAGTGACCGGGTAGCCGGGTAGCCGCGCGTACCCCGTTCATACTGAATCCGGAGCGGGTTCACTGTGCCCAAAGGTTCGAACAAACTGTTCGGACACATGGGTAACACTCTCAAAACTGTTATATTACAACAACCTCGGGTGGTCCCGGATATAATCCGGGATTGTCAAAGACAACAGGAAACCGACAGTGAAAGCGTTCAAACGATTGACGATTTTCCAACCTGAAATGATCCCTTCCACTGACAGGTTTCTGCTCGCTGCGCTCGTACCGAATTGCATTCGGTACCACCCGTTTCATTTCGTGTGGTTTCGTGTTTTTCGTGGTAACAGAAAAAATCAGTCCCGCACCGCCGCCCATTGCTGATCCAGAATTTTCGGCGAAACTTTCAACGCCGTTCCCAGCTTCTGCGCAAACAGGGACACGCGTAATTCTTCCAGCATCCAGCGGAATTTAATCAGCTGCGGATCGACGATCTCCCGTTCGTGATGCTGCCGGGCCCGCTGTGAATAGAGTTCGAAATAACGCGAGATGCTGCGAATGTTGGCGATGTCTTTTTTCAGACCGGTTCCCCCCAGCTTGCTCAATCGCATCTCCATGCCCTGCAGATAACGGGGGAACTGCTGTAGCCAGGGGTAAGGCGTGCTCACCAGGAAGCGGTTGTTGATCATCGCATTCAGCTGTGCCCGCATGTCATGCAGCGGCTCGCTCCACGCAGGTACCTTGGTCTTGTCCAGCGTCAGCTTCATTTTGTGAAACTGCTCGAACAGGCCCGGCAGCAGACTCGCCAGATCCTGCGCGGCGACCGGAATCTGGTTCCGCCACTCTTTCACCAGCTGACGATATTGCGCTTCATTGCGTGGCAGTTGTTCTTTCTTGCCGAACAGGGTCCGCTCGGCCAGCAGTTCGACCAGTTGTTCCCGCAAATTGATCCCGCCGATCGCGGTTGCATACAATGAGATCCGGTTCAGATCGGGTAGATGTTCGACCTGGGTTTTCAGTCGCTTGTGTTCCGAGAGAATGAACAGCCGCCGCAAACCAAACCGCGTTTCATAAGCGGCCCGCTCCGGTGCATCACGCAGGCAGAGCGCCACGGAGGTCTGCTCATCCACTAAACTCGGAAAACCGGTCAGCGAAAGTTGATCGTGTTGAATCTGCACCTCTGCTGGAAAATCACCAAAGGTCCAGTCCGTCAGTCCGGTCTGACTCCAGTGATCATCCGAAAGAGCTGTAAAGCTGCTGGCAGCCTTCGAACCGTATTCCTGTCGCAGTTGAGTCAGGTTCCGATTGACGGCAATCGCGTCTCCCCCCTGGTTGAGCACGCGGATATTCATCTGCAGGTGTTGAGGTAGACGTTCGATTTCAAACTGGTCGGCGGTAATCCGCTCGCCTGAAATCTGCGACAGCATCTCAGCCACTGTCTCTTCGAACGACCCTTTACCGAACTCCAGTTTACTGACGACCTGCCTGGCTGTTTCAGGGGCCGGCACCAGCATGCGACGCACCGCTTTAGGCAGCGCCTTGATCATCGCAGCGACTTTCTCTTCCAGCAGACCTGGTACCAGCCAGCCCAGCCGTTGTGGCGAGAGTTGATTCAGGCTCTCCTGTGGAATCGAAACCGTGACGCCGTCTTCTTCAGCACCCGGTTCCAGATGATATTCCAGCGGGAACTGCATCTTGCCCATCTTGATCGCGTTCGGGAATTCGCTCTCGTCAATGGCTTCGGTCTGTGTATCGAAGAAATCTTCCAGCCGCATATTCAGTAGTGTCGGAGTTTTGCGGCTGGCGACTTTCCACCATTTCTTCAGACTCACGCCATCATAGACGTCTTCCGGAATCCGCTGATCGTAAAACGCGAACTGCTGTTCCTGCGAAGGAATCAGGTCATACCGCCGCGAACGGGCCTGCTGCTGTTCCAGATCGTCGATGAATTTCCGATTGTGCGCCAGAAAGTCGATGTTGAGGTTAATGTCACCTTCAACCAGACCGTACTGCAGCAGCAGAGTCCGTGAATGTTCGGGATCGATTTTGCCATAATGCACCGAGCGGCGGGGCACGATTGTCAGTCCGAACAGAGTCACTTTTTCCGCAGCAACCGCCGAAGCGGCTTCTCCGTTCCAGCGGGGATCACTCCAGGTCTTCTTCACCAGATGCGGGGCCGCCGGCTCGATCCAGTTGGGTGAAATCTTCGCGACAGTCCGCGCGTAGCGTTTACTCGTTTCGATCAGCTCGGCTGAAATGATCCACTTGGGCTTCTTCTCAAAGACTCCCGAACCTGGCCAGAGAAAATACTTCTGCTGTCCCGCCCCCGTGAATTCGTGTGTATCGGATCGCATGGCGATGTTCGACAACAGACCCGGCAGCAGGGCACGATGGATGGCCGCCGAATCGTCTTTGCGCGGATGCGGTTTGATACCGCTCTCTTCCACCAGTTGTCTGAGTTGACGGAAGATGTCGGCCCACTCCCTCAGTCGATTGTAGGACAGGAAGTTCTGCGCACACGCTTTTCGCAGACGGCTCTGTGACAGGTCCTCTTTCAGCTTGTGATAAAAGTCCCACAGTTTGAGAAAGCTGAGGAAATCCGATTCGGGATCGCGAAACTGTTCGTGAGCTTCGTCGGCGGCCTGCTGTTTTTCAATCGGTCGTTCTCGCGGGTCCTGTAGTTCCAGGGCTGAAGCGATGATCAAAATTTCGTGCAGACAGTTTTCATCGTGTGCGGCCAGAATCATGCGTGCGATACGCGGGTCAACGGGCAGACGACTGATCTTGCGACCAATGTCGGTCAGCCGGTTCTGTTCGTCAATCGCTCCCAATTCAAACAGCGTACTGTAACCATCGCGGATCGCTGTTGGCTTGGGAGGCTCGATAAAGGGGAAGTCTTCAATTGCGCCCAGCTTCATATTCAGCGTCTGCAGAATCACCGAAGCCAGGTTGGTTCGCAGGATTTCGGGCGGCGTGAATTCATCGCGGCTCTTGAAATCGGCTTCGCTGTAAAGACGGATACAGATCCCCGGCGCGACACGACCGCAGCGACCGGCCCGCTGATTGGCGGACGCCTGCGAGACCGCTTCGATCGGCAGTCGCTGTACCTGTGATCGACTCGAATAGCGGCTGATGCGTGCCAGCCCGGTATCGATCACATAACGGATGCCGGGCACCGTGATCGATGATTCCGCGACGTTCGTGGCTATCACAATCCGCCGATACGAGGAAGGCTGGAAAACCTGGTTCTGTTCCGCCGTCGACAGCCGACCGTACAGCGGGACGATTTCAGTCTGCCGACCGCCGTCATCGCCGATGATCGACCGACCCCGCAACAGTTTGGCCGTCTCCCGTATATCCCATTCGGTCGCGACAAAAATCAGGATGTCGCCGTCATCGATGGCCGCCAGCTCGTTGACTGCATCTGCCAGTTGTGACTGTTCGTCGCGCGAACTGTTCTGCGATTTTTTATCCGCGTCTTTACCCAGCGATTCATCATCAAAGGGACGATAACGGATCTCGACCGGATAAGTTCGTCCCGAGACATTCAGAATCGGCGCCGGTCCTTCGCTGCCGGCAAAATGTTCGCTGAAGCGCTCTGCGTCGATCGTCGCTGAGGTGATGATCACCCGCAGGTCTTTTCGTTTGGGCAGCAGTCGTTTCAGATAGCCGAGCAGGAAATCGATATTCAACGAACGTTCGTGGGCTTCGTCGACAATGATCGTATCGTACTGATTGAGGAAGCTGTCGGTCTGAGTTTCCGCCAGCAGAATGCCGTCGGTCATCAGCTTGATGTAGGTGTTCGGGTTCGTCGTATCAGTGAAGCGGATTTTGAAACCACACGCGGTTCCCTGTTCGCGGCCCAGTTCTTCCGAGATGCGGGCAGCGACCGAACGGGCGGCGATGCGGCGGGGCTGTGTATGCCCGATGATGCCGCTGATTCCGCGTCCCATCGACAGTAACAGTTTCGGCAACTGCGTCGATTTCCCCGAGCCGGTTTCTCCGCAGACGATGACCACCTGGTTCTCTTCAATCGTCTTCTGGATGCTCGCCAGTTCCTGATGGATCGGCAGACTCTGATCGAACGTGATTTTGGGGCAGCGCTTGAGGCGTTCGTCGCGGCGGGTCAGAGACTTCTCCAGTTCGTCCCGCAGTCGCTGCAGATTTTTATCGAACGGCTTTTTACTTTTCTGTGCCTGCCTGATCGATCGCAGTCGTTGTGAAAAGCGAAACTGGTCGCCGGCCATCGCCTGAGAAATCAGTTTCGGCAGTTCCGACAGCGCAGCAGTCGAAGCCACACTGGCAGTACCAGCCTCAGCAGCAGCCGAATTCACATCACCGCGGGACATCAGACATCAACAGAAAAAACGGGGAAACGCACTATTATGAGCATAAGGACCCGCATTATGCAGCGAAAGTTCGGCAGCGCATAGGGTTTCCACCGGCTTTTGTGAGAATCGATGGGGAACGATCTCGTTTCAGGACCACGAAAGACGCTTAATCACACGAAAAAGAAATAATGGGTGGGCCTGGATGTACATCCGGGCCGAGCGCAGCGAGCAGGAAACAGTCAGAACAAACATTCAATTTAGCTCAACGAAGCCAACCCCAGCAAAGCAGAGGCGGACCCATGTGTCCGCCCGCATTGCGAAAGTCGATACAGAAAACGCAATGAATGGAGCCCGTTAGAACATTCAACCATGCTTTTTTCTACCACGAAAAGCACGAAACCACACGAAATTGATTCTGCTTTTGAGATTTCTGACTCACGAACAACATTCCCCACCCAACTGCAGTAACTCTGCTGCCACCTGTTGCATATCCGGTTTGTTAATTTCAGGCTGCTTTGCCAGGGGATAAAGTTGGGCACCGGGGCGGGCGACGAAGGCCCCGCGCCAGCCGGCCCAGAGAGCGCCGGCGATGTCCCAGCCGTGGGCGGCGATCAGCATGCAGTCTTCCGGCGGTACGTTCATTTTGCGTGATGCCCATTTATAAACGTGGCTGTGCGGTTTGAACATCTGCACGTGTTCCACACTCAAACGGTCTTCGAACAGATCCGTCAGGCCGGCGTTTTTCATTTGAGCATCGACGCCTGCCTGTGAGGAATTGGTCAGCGTTACCATGCGGTAACCGGCCTGCTTGAGCTGTTCAAGAGCTGGCCTGACATCGGGGTGGGCCGGCAGCGAGCGGATCGGCGCGAGTGCCTGCTTCGCAGCATCGTCTGAAAGATCGATGCCCTGATTGCGGGCCACCATCTGCAGTGTGGCAGCGCCGATCACACCGAAATCCTCGTAGTGATCACCAACGGTTGCCACCAGAGAATGCTGCAACATTGTCGTGAACCATAGCGGCAGCAGATCGGGGCGACCTCCCAGTGCAGCCGCAACACTTGCTTTCATCGCGTCCAGATCAAGCAGTGTTTCGTTGACATCAAAGAACAGACATTTCGGACGAACAGACGCACGGCTCATATCAGACTCCTCGGCAGAAAGAGTAGCGGGCAGCAGACCAGCGGCAATGCCGGCAGTAGCGGTGAGGAAATTCCGCCGACTGGAAGTCGAATCAACAGTTCGGTCTGGATCAGACATCAATTAGAATCTCCAGGAGATATGACGATTGTGATACCGCAGTGATAAAAATGAAATTCATCTGCAGTCAGTATGGCAGCATCCGCCAATTGATACCAGAGTAGTCAGCCGCTGATCCGGGATTGTTATTTTTTCTGCGGCGGTTTCTCAGTTTCTTTTTTCTGCTGTTTCAACTGCTGATCGAAGAACTCGACGATCATTTTGTTGATTTTGGGAGCGTTGAATTCCGGGCCGCCGTGACCGGCGTTTTCGATGATGTGCAGTTGCACGGGGACCTGGTTTTTCTTGAGCGCCTTTTCCAGGATGACGCTCTGGTGCATGGGGACTGCAGGGTCTTTGGAGCCGTGAATGATCAGGAACGGAGGATCCTGTTTGTCGATGTAGGTGATCGGGTTGGCGCGGGCGACGCGGTCTTTGTGTTCCAGAATCGGGCCGCCCAGCAGCAGGGATTCCGGGGAGCGGGGATCGTTGTGTTTGAGACGCGAGCCGGGGAGCGCGTGTTTGTCCATCTGCAGGAAGTCGGTCGGTCCATACAGATCGCAGACCGCCTGTACGCTGCTGGACTGATCAAGGTGTTTGCCGACAGTTCCTTCCAGGTCTTTGATTCCGCCGCTGGTTCCCAAAAGAGCGACCAGGTGACCGCCGGCAGAAGAACCGCCGACGCCGATGCGTGTGGCATCGTATCCGTATTTTTTCGCATGTGCCCGTAACCAGCGGATGGCGGCTTTGCAGTCGTTGATCTGGGCGGGGAACTTCGCTTCGCCACTGAGTCGATAGTTGATGCTGGCACAGGCGTAGCCGGCATCGGTCAGCAGCGGGACGAATTTACCGCCGCGCCCTTTGTTGCCGCCGCGCCAGCCGCCGCCGTGAATCCAGACCACCAGAGGCGGATTTTTGACCTTGCGAGGCAGATACAGATCCAGCAGCAGAGACGAGCCATCCACGTTCGCATATTCCACGTCGCGATGTTCAATCAGGTTCCCCCGGAACTGAGGCGGACTGTTCGGGCGGGGCTTCTGTGCAAAGCTCACTTCCTGCAGACAGACGATGAAAGCCAGACAGGTGATGAAGGTTCTGGAAAAAAGCGAAGTCATGCGGTGCTCCTGAAGTGGACTGGCTGGTGAATGCTGCGCCTGGTCTGAGGCGGTTGGGACAAAGAGGTTGATATGTCACGTACACGTATTATATGGGATTAAACACACCGGGCCGTCGGAAGTTTCGCAGTTTCCTGCTGAATCAAACCGTTTCTGACGGAACTCTTTTTCTGGTCTTACTGCAGTGCCCGGGTAATCTCTTCCAGGCTGTTCATCAGCGTCTGTTTTTTTCGAGGTGTGAGAGCCTCTTCCAGAGTCTGGTGGATCTGACTGGAATGTCTGATCAGTTTTTTGAGCAGGCGTTTTCCGCTGGTCGTTAAATAGACCCGCAGTGCCCGCCGATCATTTTGACTGGCTTCGCGGCGGATCACATTTTTCTGCTCCAGCAGTTTCAGCATGGCACCTACGGTATTGGCATCAGAGGACATGCGCTCGCTGAGTTCGGTCTGGATGATGCCTTCTGCATCGGCCAGCACGGACAGCAGCACATATTGATCCACGGTCATACCAAACTCAGCAAAGTGGGCCTGCGCCACGCGATGCATCGTCAGGTAAGCCCGTCTTAATCGCATCGGAATTGTATCATCAACGGTCATCCGTACTGGTCCTTCTCTGAGGGAACGCACTTCATGTCAGGCAGGGAAGACTTCTGTCTGAATCAGTTTGCAGATTCCGGTCCAGGAGTGCAACACGACAGAGGACGACAATTTTGATGCGTCAAAACCGCAGGTATACTAAGTTGTTTACCTGTTGAGGTTTACAGATGATTGCTGATTGTGTGATTTGAGCCGGATTTTTTCTGAACAATAATAATTAAACGATCATAATTATATTGAGAGAACCCGAAGGCACTGATAGGATGAGCCGCGAATTGACGTTGAATTGAGAGTTCTGCCTCCAGTCCTGCCACAAATTCATACCTTTTAAAGTACTCCTGCAAATTAATTTTCGAACGGTTCGCCGTCTGGATTTTGACCGGCTTGAATTCCACTGGAAGCTGCGTCTGACAAATGAAACTTCCCGCGCTTGTTTGTTGCGTTTTTTGTTTCTGTATTTATTTTGCGAGAGATACTCATGAAGAAGTCGAACTACATCCGGCGTGGCTTCACGCTGATTGAATTACTGGTGGTGATTGCGATTATCGCGATCCTGATTGCCTTGCTGTTGCCGGCCGTTCAGCAGGCACGCGAAGCCGCCCGCCGCTCACAGTGCAAAAACAATCTGAAGCAGATTGGTCTGGCGATGCACAACTATCTGGACGCCTTCACCACCTTCCCGATTGGTGGATTAAAAAACAGTCGTGGTCCTAACTGGCGCGTCGGCCTGCTTCCTTATTTTGACCAGGCACCCGCTTACAATCAGGTCAGTTATAACGCCAGTTTCTGGGCGCACTCCGGATTGCAGGCGGTCTTCAAAACGTTGCGGGTTCCCGGTTACGTCTGTCCTTCCAGTCCGCATGGTTTCGTCAACGCGGACGTGCCTCTCTCCTATGACAGTATGATCCACGACTATGTCGGCATCACCGGTGCCGTCCCCAGTGCCCCCACGAATGACACCAGTCACAAGACTTAGTGTTCTGTTGTTTTCATGGCTGTTCTGCTCGCCTGCTGGAGCGGAGCGGAAGCAGGCGAGCAGAACAGCTTCGCTTCCGGCACCGGGGCTCTGTAGCCCAGTGAACTGTGCGGTCTGATGGAGTTGTAATCTTTTCTCCAGCGTTCGATCAGCACTTTGGCTTCCCATAACGTATCGAAGATTTCCCCGTTGAGCAATTCATCTCTCAGCTTTCCGTTGAAGGATTCGATGTAACCGTTTTCCCAGGGACTACCTGGTTCAATAAACAAGGTCTTTACTTCAACCCTGCTGAGCCAGTCACGAACTCGCTCAGCCGTGAACTCGGGGCCATTATCACTACGAATATGATCCGGGACTCCACGACGCACAAACAGGTCGCTCAGACGTTCCAGGACACTTTTACTGTTCAACCTCCTTTCGACATCTATGCACAGGCACTCCCTGGTAAACTCATCGAGCACAGTCAGCATCCGGAAGGCCCGGCCATCGTGAGTCCGGCAATGCACAAAATCGTAGCTCCAGACATGATCCCGATGCCGGGGACGTAAACGGACACAGGAACCATCATTGAACCACAGTCGACGACGTTTTGGCTGTTTTTGTGGGACTTTCAGGCCTTCCTGTCGCCAGAGCCGTTCCACTCGCTTGTGATTCACCTTCCAGCCTCGCCGCCGCAGCAACTCTGTCACACGACGATAACCATAACGGCCGTACTGGCTCGCCAGATCGATGATCTCCCGAACCAGCCGGGGTTCATCGGAAGGAACCACAGGCTGCCTCCGTTGCGTGGAACGGGATTGCCCCAGAACACGACAGGCCCGGCGTTCCGAAACCTGATCGTATCCCAGGGAATCTCTTACGAAATTCACCGCCTTACTCCGTTTCGACGGGCTCAGTAGTTTCCCGAGGCAGCTTCCCGCAAAATGGCTTTATCCAGTTCCGACTCCGCCAGCAGCTTCTTGAGTCGGGCATTTTCTTTTTCCAGCTCTTTCAGGCGTTTGGCCTGATCCATCCGCAAACCGCCGTATTCCCGACGCCACTTGTAGTACGTCTGCTGGTGGATTCCTAGCTTCTTACACATCAGGGGAATTGTCATCCCCTGGGCAAGATGGACTTCCGCTTCCCTGAGCTTCGAAATGATCTGTTCGGATGAATGACGCTTGGTGGGCATGATCGCCTCCTCCTCAATTGGTCCAGAATCCTGATTAGTATATCAAGTTCTGGATGCGGTTAAGGGGGGCACGTCAGGGCCACTTATGTGTACGGTGGTTCTACAGGAGCGGATGGTTTTCTGATGATTGATACCAAGGCGACACAATATCCGATTGGTTCGAGTACACATTCGCAGTATGGTGTTTCCTGGAGAAGTGCCCATATTGGAGGCGCGCATCTGTTGTTCTGTGACGGACGCGTGCAGTTCCTGTCGAACAGTATGAATCTGGACACGCTGAAAGGTCTGGCGACCCGTTCGACCGGTGAAGTCCTCGGCGAATATTAAGCCGGTAAGTCATTGAAGACAGATCAGAGGTGTTGTGGGTAACTGGCGACACCTCTGGATTCTGTCTTCAGGATTCACGCGCACCAGTCTGTTGTTCATTCGGTTATGACTGGTGATTAACCAACCTTTTATGCGGATAATACACTCAAATGAAGTTAAATATCGTATCGTTCTGTTCTGTTTTACTCCTGCTTTCGACAATGACAGGCTGTGGTGAGCAGATCGAAAAGAAACCGACGGCACCTGTGAAGGGTGTTGTCACTTATCAGGGTAAACCTCTGGAGACCGGCGAAATCGTATTCTTTCCTGATACAGGGGAGCAGATCGCACACGCAAAGATTCAACCCGACGGCAGCTTTCAGTTGACCACATACGATGAAGGCGATGGCGCGTTTCCGGGTAAGCACAAAGTCAGCATTGTTTCGGAACGGGATATGGAAGGCGTTTCCGCGGAAGATCCGGAAGCCTCCCTGGAGCCATCTTACATTCCTACCAAATATAATATGCAGAAGACATCCGGCCTGACGGCCGTCGTCAAAGAAGGAGATAACGAAATTAATTTCGATCTCGAGTAGTTTGACCTCGAGATGTTTGACAGTTCCTGAACAATGAACTGGCTTAAGGGGGCTCTCTTTTTTCGGAAAGGGAGCACTTTTTTTATCGCTGTCTGTCGGTATGCAGACTTGCTCAGACGAGGGAGTCGATCGTGATCATTACCAGGATAACGACTCCGATCGCCAGTTTACCCACCACTCCCAGCAGGCGACCCACAAACGCCGCGGTGCTGATGTGCAGGCGGTTGACTTCCTGATTGCCTTTCCAGACTTCTCCCACATATGCACCTGCGAAGGCCCCCAGGGCTCCGCCAAAAATCGCGCCGAACACGGTTCCCAAGGGAGGCAGAACGGGAGTGGCGACGGTCGCTCCTATCACACTGGCGATGAACGTCCCCAGCAGCGCCAGTATCATCGCACGACGACTGGCCCCTTTTTTCGCAGCGCCCGCCGAGCTGCCTAGCGCTTCGATGACTTCGCCGAGCCCTGCCAGCAGAATGGCGATGACCAGTACCGTCAATGAAATGCCATGCGCATCCCGATCGGGCATGAACAGATAAAACAGGGCGGACAGAAAAACCATGATCCAGTTCCCGGGGACCAGAAACAGGATTGAGACCCATGACGTCAGATTCGCCAGGAAGAGCAGGAGCACCATCAGGTAGTAAAACGTGAAGGGGAGCCAGTCTGTGAGCCACTCAAATGACATGAATTGAGAACCTGTAGTTAAGAATCGGACCGAAAGTATTGGCGATGCCAGTTTATTGATTTCCTCTGAAGTTGGTAATTGTTCTTCGTAAATCGTTGTGAAATATTAGAGAATGTAAAAAAGTAACGAACGTTGAGCCTGTTTTTGCGGTTATATAAATGCAGTTTCTTCCCACTGAAAACCGGATGATATATTCTAATGTACACTTTCTGGGTCAATCTGAAGGGCCAATGATTGTATTTGTCTGATTTCAGGGGTAAAATCGTAGATTTGATGAACCATTGCTGGACGAAAATTCTTATAATCATCAATGTCGTCTGATGTAATTCGCGGGTTTTGATTACCCGTTGTGTTCACTACGAATTCTGTTCGCTGTTTCTGCGCGAAACGGTGCACAGTTGAATGTATTAGTCTATTCCAAAAGGAGCAGGCCGTGAGTGTTGTCAATTCCGCCCGGGAAGTTCATGTCGAAGAAATTGTAGACGTCGAACCTCACAACTGGTTGAACATGAAGGAAGTTCCCGCCTGGCTGATCAGCCTGGGGGTCCACCTGTTATTCCTGTTTATGCTGGCAAGCTTTACGCGAATTACCCTGCTCGATTCTGAAAACGCGATCATCTCTTCGATTGAAGAGCTGGATGACAGTTCTTTCAAGATCGATCCTACCATCCAGGATCTCGTGGGTTCAGCGGGTGAAACCGCTCTCCTGACTCAGTCGATGGCAGCGGCACCACAGACTTCGGTCGAACAGCAGCAGAAGATGCAGGAGCAGATCGAAAACGAAATCGAAGCGCCGGAACCCATCATCGATGACCAGATGACTCAACCTGCCAAAGAAGAGTTGATGGCTGCTGTCGAAGTGACTGGTGAAACCGACCGACCCGAAGGCGGCGTCGCTGGTGCCGTCGATCGTCTGACGCTGGAAATCGCAGCTGCTGCCAAGGAAAAGAAACTGCTGGTTGTCTGGCTGTTTGATGTTTCTCCTTCTGTCAGTAAACGGCGTAATGAGATCGCCGATCGTTTTGAAAACGTCTACAAACAGCTGGGGCTTCTGGATGCCACAGTTGATGAAAGCTCACTGAAAACGGCCGTTGCCGCCTTCGGTTCTACCACGCAGTTCATCACCAAGGACCCGGTCAGTGACGTCAAAGAAGTGGTCTCGCAGATCCGCTCAATCAAAGAAGATACCTCCGGGGATGAAAACGTATTTGCCGCTGTGACACAGGTTTCCAAACGCTGGCTCTCTTACAAAAAGCAGGGTCGCCGAAACATGATGGTGATCGTTGTGACAGACGAAGCCGGCACCGATGCTCAGGCCAATCTGGAAGACACCATCATGCTGACAAAGCGTAACGGGATTAAATGTTACGTCGTCGGCAATGCGTCTCCCTTTGGCCGACGAGAAGTGAATACCAGGTTTGAAATCGAACCCGGTGTTTTCGTTCCGGCTGTTTCTGAAACCGGCCCGGAAACGGTTGCATCCGAACGAATTAAATTGCCGTTCTGGGGACAGAGCGACTATGACTTCCGTGAAATTTCTTCAGGCTACGGACCTTATGCGTTAACGCGTCTCTGTGCGGAAACTAACGGGATCTTTTTCATCACCGAAGAAACCAGTGGTCCCAAGTTTGAACCAGCTGACATGCGGGCTTATCACCCCGACTATATTTCGATTCGCGACTACCAGAGTAAAATCGATAAGAACATGGCCAAGAAGGCGCTGGTGATGGCGGCAACTGCCACTCGTACTTCGAAACGAACCTTGCCGACTCCGACTCTGGAATTTCCAGCCAACACCGACAACGTTTTACGGCAGGCCATCACAGTGGCACAGAAGCCGGTTTCCGAACTCGATTACGGACTGAACGAACTGCAGGTCATTCTGGAGCAGGGACTGAAAGACCGTCCGAAGATCACAGAACCCCGCTGGCGGGCCAACTACGATCTGGCTCTGGGACGCGTTCTGGCAGCGCGGGTGCGGGCCTTTGGTTACAATACCATCCTGGCGGACATGAAGAGCAGTCCGAAAGTATTTGAGAAAAAAGAGAATAATGCCTGGCGACTGGTTCCTGCTGAAGATGTGCGTTCCAGTCCTTCCGTGAGAAAACTGGGCAAGCAGGCTCAGGAGATTTTGAACGGCATTATTGACGAACATCCTGGTACTCCCTGGGCCTACCTGGCTGCAAAAGAGCTGGATAAACCTCTAGGCTGGGAATGGAAGGAAATGAAGATGGACCTGGATCCCCAGGGGAATCGTGTGAGCAAACCAAACCCACGTTTTGAAGAAGAACAGCGTAAGAGAAGAGAAGCGCTGAAGAAACGCGGCGTCAGTGGGAACCAGCCACTGAAAATCTGACCTGGTTGATTACCGATATCACAAATAATACATCCAATTTAATAACTGGTCTGACTGGAATGTTCAGTGCAGTCCGGTGTCTTAGTATTCATATCAATTTTTAATCCGGATCAACTTTGATTATCATGAGTTGAGACAAAACAGGCACTCGTTTTCAATAGCATTTTGCTATAAAAATGACCGGGGGGTTATTACAGATGGTTCAGGCGAGAGATTATTCCGCTTTCTTTACCTCTTTGATTGTACACGCAGTCATTCTGCTGGGGATGGGGCTGATACACCATCAACTGACAGACAATCAGCCCGAAGTGGCCATCGAAACCATCTTTGATGAGGAACGTGAGCACGCTGAGTTTGAACAGGTACTGGAAACCAACCTGGAAGTATCGGAAAACCTCAGTGTCGCGCCCGGCGGGATGGTATCCACCAATGTCGGTGCCTCCACAGCGCCTGCCGTTTCTTCACAGAAGATCGAGTCATCAGAAAGCCTGAAAGAACCGGAAATCAAAATCAACGCAGGCGAGATCACAGCGCCCGGCGATGACATCCTCGGCCAGGACCTGGGGGCGGGTGAAGTTACTGGTGAAGTCGGTGCTGTCGTGGAAGGCTACGGATCAGCCATGAGCCGGATTTCCAAAGAACTGATCCGCATCATGCGGGAAGAAAAAATTATGGTGGTCTGGCTGTTCGACGAATCGGGCAGTATGAAAGACGACCAGAAAGAAATCAGAGATAACTTCAATAAAATCTACGGCGAACTGGGGATTGCCGCCAAGCAGGAATCAAAAACCCGTGATCGGGATCAGACACTGCTGACTGCGATTCTCAGTTATGGTGCGACAGTCCATGTCCACACCCCCAAGCCAACCACCGACCTGAAAGAAGTTCAGGAGGCAATTAACAAAATTCCGACCGACGAAACCGGTCTGGAAAACATGTGTGAAACAGTAGCCGAAACCATTGATAAATACGTTCTCCAGGCTCGGAAAACCGATCGTAAACTCTGTATTGTCGCGGTCACCGATGAATCCGGCGACGATGGTGCCAAGGTGGAAGAAGTGATTACCCGTGCCAAACGGGCTAAAACACCGATCTACATCCTCGGGCGGGAATCCGTATTTGGATATCCCTACGCCCGCCAGATCTGGACTGATCCGGTATATAATCTGAAGCACTGGATTCAGGTCAATCGCGGACCGGAAACCGCTTATCCTGAAGCATTGCAGTACGATGGTCTGCATGGCCGCTGGGACTCGTTTTCGGCGGGATTCGGACCCTACGAACAGGTTCGTATGGCTCGTGAAACCGGCGGGATTTTCTTCGTTCTGCCCGGGAAAGAAGGAGAGTTGGGAGGAGCCGGCAGTACCGCTGATCGTCAATTCCGTTTCCAGGATATGAAAGAATATCAACCGCTCCTGTTGTCTCGTCGCGATTATGATGCCGAACGCAGTGCCAGCAAGTTTCGTAATTCCATCTGGAAGGTGATTGCCACGCTCAATCCTCATCTGGATAAGCAGTTGAACATCAGAGAGCTCTACTACCCGATTCAGAAGAAAGAGTTTTTTGAAATCGGCAGTAAAGAGGTTCCCAAAGCAATCCGCGCAATGGGACTGTTACAGAAAGCGGTCGAGATTCTCGAATCGGTCGAACCTCTGCGGGCACAGGAAAAATCAGCCCGTTGGCGTGCTGCTTACGATCTGACTCTGGCGCAATGTCTGGCCTATCGCGTGCGTCTGTTCCAGTACTGTCTGGCCATGGATCAGCAGGCAAAAAACATGTCGATACCGAAAGACAAAAAAAGCAATGTCTGGAATGTTCGTCGTCGTAAAGAACTGCTGCCTCCCGATCCGGAGCAGGTCAAGCTGACCAAAGTCAGCCCTGAAGAACTGGATAAGCAGTTGAAGAAGTCAGAAGCCCAGTACAAATTTGTGATGAAAGAGCATCCGGGAACTCCCTGGGCACAACGAGCTCAGTATGAATTGGGTCAAGGCTTCGGCATGTACTTCCAGGAAGACTTTCGTGATCCGCGCTATGATAAGTTTGGAAAAGATATCAAACTTCCCAAGCTGTAAACTGCCGCGAATTACTTAAGGTCCTTTAAACCAACACAGGGCACTTTCCGGAAAATATGCCGGGGAGTGCCCTGTTTGCTTTTAACCGGTCCGGTCGCCGCGTAGCATATACTGTGTTCTGATTTTTGCTGTGAACTCAGCCAAAGCGCAATCACAGAGGACGGGAAAACCGCCTCACTCATTCCTAATGACAACCAGGAGTTTTATACACGATGAACCAATACCGCGCCAGCAATTGTTTTAACGTCTTTGCCGGACTGATGGCAGCTCTGCTCGTCTCTTCCCTGATTGGAAATAACAGTGCCTACTCAGGTGAGAAGAACGCTGAAACAGAAGAAGGCTGGATCGAACTGTTTAACGGTAAAGATCTGACTGGTTGGACTGTCGCCGAAGGAGGACCTTTTGAGGTTAAGGATGGCGTGATCGAAGTCACAGGAAAACGCTCACACCTTTTCACAAATAAAGAATACAAGAACTTCGAGTTCAAAGCGGATGTGAAAACGACTCCGGGCAGCAACTCCGGGATTTTCTTCCACACCAAATTCCAGGAAGAAGGCTGGCCGAAACAGGGATATGAATCACAGGTCAACGTGAGTCACAAAGACCCTGTCAAAACCGGCAGTATCTATAACCGGGTCAAACTGTTCAAAACACCTGCGAAAGATAATGAATGGTGGACGCAGCATATCATCGTCAATGGTCGGCATGTGATTGTTAAAATCAATGACGAGACTGTGGTTGATTACACCGAACCGGAAGGTGCAACCGGTTCTCCTTCACTGGGTGAAAAAGGGAGCTTCGCGCTGCAGGCTCACGATCCCAACAGTGTTGTGTATTACAAGAATATCCGAGTCAAACCACTGGCTGACTGAGCCTGGCGACACGCACGGAAATCTGAGCCCTCATCATGGATGAGCCCTCATCATCAAGATCGAGGGCTTTTTTCTTCTCATTCTATTCCGCTTAAAGAAGTCGACTTGTGAAACTGGGATACAACACGAATGGTCTGGCCTTTCATCGCTGGGATGACGCGATCACTCTGGTGGCAGAGACCGGTTATCAGTCGGTAGCGCTGACCGTCGATCATTACTGTCTGAATCCGTATGCAGACGATCTGGATCAACGGTTGCTGGAAATGCAGGCACTGCTCCAGAAGTATCAGCTCTCCTCAGTCATTGAAACCGGTGCCCGGTTCCTGCTGGACCCGCGAGAGAAACATGAGCCGACGCTGCTCACCGCCGATGCTTCGTCCCGTGCCCGCCGCATTGATTTCCTGAAACGCTGCGTGGATCTGGCGGCCTCTCTCAAGTCCGATGCAGTCTCGTTCTGGGCAGGTCAGTTGAAACAGGATCTGCACCGCGAAGACGCATTGGAATTACTGGCAGAAGGCTGCCGCGAGGTTATCGTGTATGCGGCTGAGAAAGAAGTTCGGCTGGCGTTTGAACCGGAACCGGGCATGCTGATCGAAACACTGCAGGACTTTGCGGAATTAGACGAACGCGTCAGTCATCCCTGTTTCGGACTGACTGTTGATATCGGTCATCTCCAGTGCATGGGTGAGTTGCCGATCAGCCAGTTCCTGATCCCCTGGAAAGACCGGATCTTCAATATTCATATAGAAGACATGATTCAGGGGGCACACGATCATTTGAGGTTCGGTGCAGGGGACATCGATTTTCCGGATGTCATTCAGGGGCTGCGACAGATTGATTATCCGGGGGGGCTGCATGTCGAACTAAGCCGCCACAGCCATATGGCGCCCGAGGTTGTTCGCGAGTCGTTTGCATTTCTGACTGATCTGATCAAAGCTCCCTGACAGGCATCACTTTCACCCTCAGTTAACTTTCAGGGTAACCTCTCAGCGGATTGTAGTGATTATTCGGGATAATCGTATTACAGCAGGCAAACTTGAGTTCTGCGGTTCCAGCATACGATACAAAGATAGCGGGCAATAGCAGAGAAATTCCAACCAGTTCGGGATGTTAATGTGGCAATCATTACCCGCTGAAACCGGTTGTCTCTGCTTTTGTAGATCCAGGCACTCTTTATACGATCTCGTGTCGGCATGGCTTCATCGATCTCGAAAACTTTTGACCTGCTTGCGCAGAGCCGAAATTCACATGCGGTCAACGCATTGATTCTGGCTCTCGACGTCGAAAATCCGGAAATTCGAGAGCAGGCCGTCTTCGCTTTACTGCAGCAGCAGAGTTCGCGCGGGCTGGTTGAAGTGATCCGTCGCTACCCCACGCACACTGCCGGTATTCGAAAAATGCTGGAGACGCATTCCAATGCACTCGAAGCTGCGATTCGCCAGTGCCTGTTGCACGGTAATCAGGAACTGCAGTACTGTGGACTGGAATTTGTCCGTATCACCAGTGATTTTCAACAGATCCCCTCGATCATTGCCTTGTTCGAAAATAAAAGGCTGGTCAATCATCAACCGGATCTGACATCACAAACCCTGCGCTATCTGGTGGGCAGACTCTACGAATATTTTCTGAATCCTTCGGTCGATTCCGTCTACTCTCGTGCGTTTCTGAAAAACGCCAAAGAGATCCGGCGTGACAACCTGAATGCACTTGTAGCCGCAACCGAACATCTCCAGGAATTTGATCGCCCCGAAGAAATCATGGAAAGTCTGCTGATCCTGGGCAATGTAGACGACCCGGCGATCAGAAAAGTGCTCTGGAATTCGGACGAAGAAATCCGTCGACTGGTGGAACAGGTTTTAAAAAACAGCAAGCACATCGGCGTCATGCAGCTGATTTGTGATTTCACGCAGGTGAATTATCCCAATGCGAAAGCACTGGAAGCGATTTCGACGCGCGACGATCCTGAATTCATCGCCCATCTGCTGCGCTGGCTGCCGGAAAAACCGACAGAACTGCAGCAGACGAATTTCAGGCAGATTGATCAGGTCATCTGGCTCCGTGCGGATCGCCAGGATTTCAGTCGCATTCCTCAGGTATTGCAGGTGGCTTTAATCCGGCTGATGAGTCTGCTGAATCTGGATGTGGCCAGCAAAAAACAGGCACAAAAATGGATGCTGCAGCATGGGACGCCCACTGCGAAAGAAGCAGCCATCGATATGCTGCGCAATCTGGATATCAACGAAGTTACGGAAATGGTTCTGGAAAGTCTGGATTCGGAAGATCCCATCCAGCAGGCCTGGGCCACCTGCCAGTTGCGGGCGCAGCATGTTCCGGATGCCATGAATCTACTGGTCAATAAAATTGACAGTCCGGTAGAGGAAGTGCGAGAAGCGGCGCGGCAGGAACTTTCCAGTTTTGATGTCGAGTATGTCCTGGAACATTTTGAAGAATTCAATCCCCATGTCTGTCCGTCGGTAGGAAAACTGCTGCAGAAACTGAATCCACGGTGCATCGTTGATTTGAGCCGCGCCATGTCACATCCCCTGCGGAAAAGACGGATCCAGGCAGCCCGTTGTGCGTATGCCTTGAAATTACACGATCAGGTCGTCCCGGCTCTGACGGCGCTTCTGGAAGATGCCGATGACCTGGTTCGCAGAACCAGCGCCGAAATTCTGGCCAGTATTTCCACTGCTGCGGCACGTCAGGCTCTGGCACCACTGATTAAAGATGAAAATACACGTGTCCGTGAAATTGCAGTCAAAGCGTTACAGAAACCGCTCACACAGGAATCGGCCGATCTGAAACAGGTGGAAGGGACAAACGAATCATGAACATTGATTTCTGGTTCCTGCTGGCAGGACACACCGACGAAGTCTCCCGGGCCTTTCGCAATCGCAGTCTGCTGCAGGAAAACTGGTTGTTGATTTCAGCGACTATCGTGATTGGTACGGTCTGGCTCATCCTGTATCTCTGGGAAAATATGCAGTTGCAGCGGAAGGCGAATTCCGATACGCCTCAGGGACTGTTCTACGATTTATGTAAAACACATCGCCTGAGCCGTACTGATATCAACTATCTGCTGAAAGCGTCTGAAACACACTGCCAGGAACAGCCGGCCATGGTCTTTCTTGATCCCGCCATCATCAATTCCTATATCCACGAGGCCGGAACGGATGCCCGCTACTACGAAATGCTGGAAGAACGACTGTTCCAATAGTGTGTTCGATATGGTCAGGATGCGGCCAGTCGAGGTTTACTGGCAACGTAATAGTCGCTGATCAGATCGTGCGGCAGCGTTTGCACGTCGATGGATTCAAACCCGAGATCCTGCAATGCCTGCAACGCTTTTTCCTGACACCAGCGGGAACCATTTGAAGTCTGCGCCTGATTTTCGATTGCCATATTACGCACGCAGGAGAGCGAGTACAGCAAAGCAGCCAGTGGGTGTTGCAGGTTGAGTTCTCTGTTTCGCGAACGTGCCAGATCCTGCATCAGGAATGTTCCCTCTGGTCTCAACGCTGTCAGTACCTGTTCAAGTACGCGATGCGGCTGCGCCTGATCCTGCAGGATATCCAATGCGAGCACCAGATCAAACGATTCGATCGCGTGAATCTCGGTCAGCTCACGCCTGATAAATGTCACATTATTAATCTGTTTCTGCCGGGCTGTTTCTCTGGCGTTGTCAATCAGTGTGGCAGAACTGTCGTAGCCTACAAATTGACTGGCGGGAAACGTACGGGCCAGTTCGATCAGCGTACTGCCGGATCCACAACCCAGTTGTAGAACGTCCCGGCCTTCGCAGAGCTGCATGATCAGACGGGGGACGAGAGGGAATACATGTTTAAACAGGCCGTTCATAATGGAAACGGAATTGTCTTCGATCAGCTGCGACTGCAACCGGGTAAACAGATCAGAGGGGAGCGGACCTCCTTCTCGAAAACAGTTTACGATTTCATCTTCCAGCTTCGCTGACAGAGACACCCATTGCACACTGCTGGCATAAGCGTGCGATCCACCACGCTGCAGTAACAAAGCAGCATGTTCTGCCGGCAGTCGATATGTCTGAAAGATCGAGTCATATTCCAGAATGCCGCCTGTCGACATCACCGCAAGCCAGTTTTCAACATACTTCGTCTGCAGACCCGCTCTGTCTGAAATTTCTTCACACGTCGCGGCATCCAGGTCTGCCAGTACGCGGAATAAGCCGGTTCGATATCCAATCGAAAGCATCAGGGACAGGCTTCCCTGGTTAATGATCTGCTGCAGGCGGTCTTCAAAAATCGCCGTTGATTCGAAGTAAGTAGCGAATGTGGTGTCAGTCATCATCTGGTAGCCCCCTCAAAAGTTAGTGATAAATCTGTGACTGAACTACCATGCGTAGAATCTCTCAGACTGTTACCGACTTTTTTGAGAAAAAAGATTTCTGCAGTAAGGAGGGGAATTCCTCGTGGTGAAATGATTCATAAGGAATGTGATAACCTGTTGTAACAGTGAGACATACGAAAATGGACTTGTCAGTGGGTTTTCCTGGACTAAAAATAGTAAAGCTATGAGAGGACAACACCTGTTTTGTTCTGTACAATAAGATAGTGAAGTGATCGGCTGAAGCGCGCGATTCAGAATCGTTCTCTTTTCAGCACGGCTTTCAGGGGCCGGCAACTGATTTCAGAAACCAGTTGCTGAAAACAGGAGAGGTAGGATGTTTCGACAATTGATGATTCCGTTTGCCGCAGTGCTGGTGGCTCTGGCTGGCATTGGGGGATTTCTGCTTAACTCAGATCGAACGCAGTCCGTCGTTGCCGATAAGCATGAGTTGATTGATAAGACTCCTTCCATTCAACATCACACACATACCGATTTACAGAAGACGGGACGTCGGCTGGATGAAATTAATCAGGTCATTGCCAGTCGTGTTCCGCAATTAAACGGTTTAAAGCCTGTGAATGCCAACAGCGTTTCTCAGGCCCCCTGGAATGATCCTGCTTTAAACGATTTGTACGAGCAGATCCGCAAACAAAGGCTGACACTCTGGTTCCCTCCTAATGACGAACCGTTTTCGATCTGGGTCGGTAATCCAGAGAAGACCGTCGACGGAAAAAAAGTCTATCAGCATGCAGAAGTACTTCAAAAAGCGGTCCCGCTGATCAATCAGCTGCCGTTCCCTGTCCGCATCTGGTTTTATGGCACGCGAGACCAGTCCAATCCGGAACTGGGAGAATGTATCGAAGCGGTCGCGGGAATCAAAAAACTGTCAGGCGTCAAATTTTCTTACTGCCGGATTAACGAGCGGGGTTATCAGGCACTCCGTAATCTTTCCGAACTCCACGACCTGGAAATTCTACATTCGCATCTTGATGAAACAGCACTGGAACAGATTGCGCAAATGGATGGCTTACGTCGACTGCATCTGCATTTCGGCAAAAAACAAATCGAATCCTCACTCGCAGAGAAAATTCTGGATCTGCCCCATCTGGAAGACTTTAAGCTGTTTATCAACCTGGCACCCGGCCGCGTCGCTCCTTTCTGGAAGAAACTATCAGGTTGTTCACAACTGGTAGCATTAGAAGTCGACTGCGGGACGGTCAAGCAGGAGGTGCTCGTCAAATTTCTGAAAGAAGGCGATCATCAAAAACTGAATAAGTGGGTCATCCGTAATGTCTTCCCCAAAAAGAAACTGGCGGATGCCTTGGTACTGGCACCACAGCTCACTACGCTTAAGACCCCTTCAGGATCGACTGAAGATATGGGATATCTGTTGGACAGGCTGGCCAGAGATCTGCCCGGCATGACCAACCTGACCATCGGCTGGGATACAGGAATTCATCTCACAGACGAAGAAGCCCGCACAGCGTTGAAACTACTGGGCAGCTTTGCAAGTCTGCAGGAATGTCATGTTCCTGTCGTACTGCCAGATGCCTACGCGCTGCAGCCCTTAACAAAACTCAAACGGCTGGAAAGCTTTTACTGCAAAGACCTGGATCTGAATCAGGAAACATTATTACTGCTTGCCCAGATGCCGGCGCTCAAGAGTCTGGATGTCAAAGCCTTGAGCTTTGGTGATGAGTCTGCCCATCTGCTCCCCTGGCTGTCTTACGTGGAACAGATTGAAATCCGGGATCCGAGTACGTTGACAGACGAACGACTGGCGCTGCTCAGTCAACTGCCTCAGTTATCTCGACTGAAATGGTGTGATATTGCCATCCCCAAGCCGGTACCACTTACCCCGGAAGCGCGTAAGAAATATTCCCACATCGATTTTGAAATCTGCGGGAACTGAATTCGAATGCAGCGGCAGATCGCTTGTCATTCGTTCGTTGATTTCACAGAGACTGTTCTTACAGCGAAGTGACCTGCTTCACGGAGAACTCATGCAGCGTTTCGGGCCACATCGCATGGAAACGATCTTCAGATACATCGCGATAGCCGGCTTTGAAGCGGCTCATCAGCGGGTGTTGAATTTTCGTTCTGATCTGGCTCAGAACCTGATCAGGATCATCGACTGTCATGAACAGGTTCATTTCGGAGCTGCCGAAATCATGTCCGTCGATGATGGTCTTACCATCAACCTGAATTTCATCAATCAGCACAGATTCCAGATCCACGAGAGAATCGTAATCGGGAATGACGGCACCTTTAAACTGGAGTACAAGTTGAAATTTCATAGTCGTTCTCACGGTCTGATGGATAGAATGGCGAGTAAGTATCGGACCCTGTTTGCCCATCGAAAGGGCTTTAGACTTGCTACAGCCCTATTATAACGTGAGGACTGTGATTTATGATACCAGGTTCATTTAATTTCGTGTGAATTCAATAAACCGGAGCTTCTGGTCGATTTACTTTGACGATTATCATGACGGCGCTAACTCGATTCTGCAACCAGTTTCAGAACATTGTTAATTAACACGCAAAGGTGAAAACAATGCAGACTTACATCCGTCCTACACGTCTGGCGCACCTGACGGTCGGTGTACTGATATCACTGGCGCTCGTGCGACTTTATTTCCTCGTTCCGTTTCCCAAAAAACCGGATCAGATCGAATGGACTCCGTATTCGCTGGTAGACATTCACAAAGATCTGGAAGAAGGCAAACTGGTCCTGCTCAGTGTGAAAGCTAACTGGGATCTATCGACGGTGTGGCACGAACATTTTTATTCGGAAGATCCAGCAGTACTTAATCTGGTCCGCAGTCAACCCATCACCTGTTACAACATTGATATTGGAGAACTGCCTCATCAGCAGTTTGAAGCCTGGCGGGGATATTTTGATTCTTTGTCTCCCCTGGGAGTCATCCTGCTGGCTCAGAATTCCAACCACGAAATTCTCAAACGCGTGATTACCACTGAGGGGATTTATCAACAGCAGCTGATCCCCGAAATAAAAAAATTACGGCGTTTACAGACAGAGCCTGCATACAGCGTGACTTATCTTGGTCAGTAACGAAGGATACTGACGAGTTTGATTTATTTCTGTGCTCCATTCCGAATCTGAGCTCACCTTTGCCGGTAACGTTGAAGAAGTCACTCACTCATGAAACAATGATGGCTGAAAACCGTTTAGCCCTGTTTAATTAAGAATGTGAAAAGCGATGCCCGAATATCATGTTGGTCAAGATTACTCTGGTACGTTGAAATCGGATCTCTTTTTTGAGTTCGTCGTTCCCGAAGACTCTGATCTGGCGCATCTGGTATATCCGAAGCAGGAGGGCTGGGAATACATCTCGAAGCGTTCGCCAACAGAGTTGGAACTGGCTGAAGAAGATACGAAAGCGTGGCTGGAAGTTGGGATTCTAAAGCAGAAACTTAACCGGAATAAAAACTGCAACACTGATCCATCTCATGTGACGGAAGTGTATTTCACTGAACTGGTACTGGAGTTGTTTAATTCCGATGAGGATGAGGTCATTCTTTCCGAGTTCAATCTTACCAGACCATGGTTCGAAATGCCGGGAGACGAACAGGCGACCCTGGTGACGAAAGCGTTTGCCGATCGCGTCAGGCAGAGCGGTTTACGAGGGGCCACATTTTTGCCTGCGAAACTGAATAACTCAGAGCAGCCGGCTAATCGAAAAATACCACCTCTGTTTGCCTTTCAGTTTCAGGGGAAAAAATGCCTGAGACCTTTCAAAGTGCAGGGGGCTGAAAATGCCTGTCCCTTTTGTGGACGCAAACCTCTCATCTGTCAGGAATGTGACTTTTCATACAGCACGTGCCCTCAATGTGATCAATCTGCCTGGACACCATTAAATAAACATGGTGGACCAAAAGATAAAAGTCTGATTATTTCTCCTCCCGAGCAGAGAGAGATTCTGGTCATGGAGGGGAAACGATGGGATGGGTCTGATTTTGTTTTTGCCAATGGAATCGAATTTGTCAATCCTGGCATCATCTCGAAACGGGCTCTCGACTGGTTGCTCAGTATTCATGCGGCACCATTCTGCGCGAGATCTTTGAAATTCTGTACCGATGGAATGAGTGATCAGCAACGACAGCAGTTAGAAGAAATCCAGAAGCCCATTCACTCTTAATATTCAAAATGATAACTTCTTCTGTACACCCGTCTTAAGAAATCTCCCTTCTTTCTCCAATCTCCCCCATCGCTATAGACACGATTCGCCAATCCCCCTAGAATCTGCCGACTTTTTTATTTACATACAGACATAGATCGCATCGGCCCTAAAATATGAATTCACAGCAGACGCTCGCGCCGCTACCAGAAACAGACATTGTTCTTCCTGAAAATGAAGCTGCTGAGACGCCTCAAACTGAGACTTCCGACACGGGAAGATACGCGATTCCTGACTGGGCGAATATCGGCTGGGTTGTCGGCATTCATCTGGGACTGCTGGCCGCTCCCTTTTATTTCACCTGGACCGGTCTGTTTACCTGCCTGTTTCTCGGCTGGCTGACAGGCGGCATCGGGATCTGCATGGGCTATCACCGACTGCTCACGCATGGCAGTTTTCAGACTTATCGGTTTATGAACCGTCTGATTGGTCTGATTGGCGTTCTGGCAGGGCAGGGGCCACCGATTCAGTGGGTCGCCAATCATCGAAAACATCATCTGCACAGCGATCAGCCCGGTGATCCGCATTCGCCTCGCGATGGTCGCTGGTGGAGCCACATCCTCTGGCTGGTTCCCCATCACAGTGCCGAAGAAATTCAGGCCACTCATCAGCGGTTTGCACCCGATCTGCTGAAAGACCCGTTCATGCGGCTCCTGCAGAAAACATTTCTGTTCTGGCACATCGGACTGGGTGCCCTGTTATACGGCATCGGTTACTGGCTGGGTGGTAAAGAAACCGCCATCAGCATGGTCGTTTACGGGATGTTCGTGCGGCTGTTCTATGTGCTGCACGCGACCTGGTTCGTCAACTCCGCCACTCACCTCTGGGGCTATCGTAATTACGAGACCACTGACGACAGCAAAAACCTGTGGTGGGTTGCACTCCTGACGTATGGCGAAGGCTGGCACAACAACCATCACAAATACCAGCGGATGGCAAAGAACGGCCACAGATGGTGGGAACTCGATATGACCTATGGTGCGATTCTCGTCCTCGAAAAACTGGGCCTCGCCTGGAAAGTCGTCAAGACGATTCCCCCGAACGACAAACCGACGACCGTCAAAGAGCCACACTTTGCAAAACAACAACAGGTGGTTCCCCACCAGTAAAGTTGGGTGGGCTCGGATGCAATCCGAGCCGAGCGCAGCGAGCAGGAGGTCTTAGTGAAAATGATCAGTTCAGATCGAAGCAGCCAGCCTCTCTGAATTAAAAGGTGAGGTACGCCGACCCACAACAGAACGCGTGCTCCACAACCTCCTGTTGTCTCACGACAACCCCGGAACCTTGATAACCTGCGAAAGCTTATTCGGTACCCAGCTGTTCCATCGCGGCCGGCATTCGCTGAATATTACCTTCCCGGTCTACACACGCAATCACACTGTGTGCCACGGCGACACTGGCACCGTCGCGGAACAGTTCATACTTGTGTTCCAGCTTGGCACCGGTCACTTTCTCCAGCGTGGTGCGCAGGGTCAGTACATCGTCATAGCGGGCCGGCAGGCGGTATTTGCATTCGATCTTCGCGACCACCAGCAGGTAGCCTTTCTCTTCCATCTCGCGGTAGTTGCCGCCTTGAGAGCGAAAGAGTTCCGTACGACCCATTTCAAAATACGTGAAGTAGTTTCCATGATGCAGAAAACCCATCGCGTCCGTTTCGTTGTAGCGAACGCGGATTTCTATCTCATGCGAGGCAGACATAGGATCCTGTATTCCTTTTTAGAATTCTGAGCAGACCGTCAGGAGCGAACCGGCGTTGGAGGCGTGACATCGTAAGTCCGGTGAGAATCGGAGTCGCTGTTCTCTTTCTGAGAATTATCAACGGCGACCTGGTACAGCCGACGACCCGCGTCGGTGGGGTAAGTCGTGTCGATACAGGCCTGGCAGAGAGAACTGCCGGGCAGACCCACGGCCCGCGAGATCGACTCTTTCGGCAGATACTTCAGACTGTCGGCTCCGATGGCAGCGGCCATCGCTTTTTCCACTTCGGGATTCATCTCTCCCCCCTCCAGGAATCGAGGGGCGAACAGTTCGTTGATCGTCGACATGTCGATCCCGTAAAAGCAGGGAGCAATGATCGGCGGGCAGGCCACACGCACGTGTACTTCTTTGGCGCGGCCCCGTTCTTTCAACTGGCTGATCAGCGCTTTCATTGTGGTCGAACGCACGATGGTATCTTCGACCAGCAGCACGCGTTTGCCTTCCAGAACTTCCGGCAAGGGAGTGTACTTCGCACGGACTTTGTCACTGCGGTTCGCACCTTCGATGAATGTACGACCGATATAGCGGTTGCGAATCAGACCTTCCAGACAGGGCACACTCAAATGATAGGCCATGCTGTCGGCGGCTGCTTTGGCAGTATCGGGCACGGGAACGACAATCGTATCATCGTCGATCGGCACGGTTTCCTGCTCGGCCAGTTCTTCACCCAGACGTTTGCGGGTGATGTAGACGCTCTGGTCATCCAGCGTACTGCAAACATTCGCGAAGTAAATCCACTCGAAGAAGCAGTGTGCTTTCTGTGTCGGCTTGGCATATTCGCGGATTGAGAGCTCACCGTCCTGAATGATGACGGCGGAACCAGGGGCCAGGCTTTCGATCTGATCTTCTTCAAAGCCCATGTTTGCCAGCGCGACACTTTCTGAAGCAGCCGCAAACAGGGAGCCGTCAAAAGCATAACAGAGTGGGCGAATACCGACCGGATCTCGTGAGACAAACATGTTGCCCAGGGCATCCAGGAAGACGATGTTGTATGCCCCGTCCAGTCGCTTGCTCAACGTTCCCAGAATTTCATGCAGCTCACCCGGGTTCTCTTTGGAGAGCTCCTGGGAAATCAGGTGCATCAGAATTTCGGTATCGGTTTCCCGTGCCAGGTGAAAGTCAGACTCCGTCAGGACTTCTTTACACAGATCCTGATAGTTGGCCAGCTGACCGTTGAAACCAAAGCTGAACCATTTGGACTTTTGAATGTGGTGACGTTCGAAAGGCTGGGCATAGCTGCGGTCATCTTTACCACAGGTTGCATACCGCACATGCCCGATGGCAGCCGGGCCTTCGTACTTCTTCATCAGAGCATTGAATGTCTGCTGATGATTGAGCTGAAAGACTTCGGTGACCGTGCCGACATCTTTATGGGTGTCGATCAACTGATTCCGGGCCGGGTTAAACGTGGTCATTCCAGCCGCCAGCTGACCGCGATTCTGGATATCCAGCAGCAGACGGGAGATCAGTTGTGAAGTTTTCTCGGGAGATCCCAGGGGAGCCAGCGGACTGATTTCCCGGTTGGGAAGATGGTAGACAGCTGCAACGCCACATTCGTGGTATAGTTCCGACATAAAATGCCTTAGTTCGTGAATAAGGGTTTCAAAATCAGTGTGAACCGGGTGAACTATGCGGTAAATTGTTTCAGGACTGGAGGAGGGAGACAAACAAAATCGGTCTTAAACACGAAAAATGAGCCGATTTCGGTAAAATCGCCCCTGTTTTCCTGCCAAACTTGCCCGGTTCTGTGTCTATGCTGCAGCCACGTACTTCTATATTATATAAATATTAAGAAATAGGGACCCGGTGGGGAGTGCCTCTTTGAAATTTTTTTGTGATTCCCGGAAAAAGTGCGGACTGTGAGTCGAACCAGACGTGAAATCATCGAGTCAGCGGAAACGCTGGTGATTAAAATTGGAACAAACGTTCTCTCTTGCGCGGACGATACACTCAACCCTGAGCGGATTGAATCGCTGGCCGAGCAGATCCACCGCGTAAAGCAGACTGGTCGCAAAGTGGTTGTCGTCTCCAGTGGTGCCATTGGTGCAGGGATGGGGTTGTTAGGCTTAAAAGAGCGTCCCAAAGACCTCGGTCATCTGCAGGCATCCGCCGCCGTCGGTCAGGCACACCTGATTCGCCGCTACGATCGCTGTCTGCAGAAACATGGTTACCACGCGGCGCAACTGCTTGTGACAGCAAATGATTTCAAACATCGCACCCGTTACCTCAATGTACGTAATACCATACATACGCTGTTCGAATACGGGGCCGTCCCCATCGTCAATGAGAACGACACGGTCAGTATCAAAGAGATCAAGTTCGGCGATAACGACCATCTGGCTGCGATGGTGACCAGTCTGGTCAAGAAACCACTGCTCGTCATTCTGTCGATCGTCGATGGTTTATACGACGGCGATCCCAAATCTCCGGACAGCACTCGAATTTCACAGGTCCAGGACTGGACACCTGAGTTACTGGCTCTCGCCACCGATGACAGCAGTTCGCTGGGAACCGGGGGCATGAAATCCAAACTGCAGGCCGTCCATTCTGCAACTGCAGTCGGCGAAAATGTGATCATCGCTAACGGCACCCGGGAAGGGGTTCTGGATCAGATCCTCAACGGGGATGATGTGGGCACACTCTTTCTGGCACAGGGGGCCTCGGTTTCCGCCTGGAAACGCTGGATCGGATATACGATTCGCCCCAAAGGGAAATTTCATCTGGACGAAGGTGCTACCCGCGCCATTCGTGAGGGGGGAAAATCTCTGCTGGCGATCGGCATTCGTTCGATCGATGGTACCTTTGAGAGTGGCGAAGTCGTCACGCTGGTCAGTCCCACAGGAGAAGAGTTCGCGCGCGGGCTGAGTAATTACAATTCAAGTGATCTGGCAAAAATTGTGATGCGACGTTCGGATCAGATTGCCACCATTCTGGGAGCCGTCCCTTATTCCGAAGTGATTCATCGGGACAATCTGGCGGTTCTCGAAAATCATCCTGCACTCTAGACTGTATCTGAGATAACTGTAGTGTCTCCACTCCCATTGGGACTGAGTCGTTTTAGTACGTGAGACGCGAGATAAAAATGCGATGCACTCTAGCAACTGTGAGAGGTCTGTCTAATGTGGTTTACTGAAACCGCCATTCCGCCAATGGTCGTTTGCTCCGTGATTGCCGCGATCCTGTTTATCCAGTGGTATCAGCGGCGTCTGGGGAAATATCTGATTGGCTGTCTGTTTATGATTCTGTTGACAATCGGATTCTATGTGCTCGAACTGAGTATCGTGACCCCGCGCGAGCGTGTGGAAGACGACCTCTTCAGCCTGATTTCCGCTTTCCAGAAGAAAGAAGAGGAAACCACGCTGAGTTACATCAGCCCCCGGGCGAAACCGTTAAGAGACATGGTCAAGTTTGCTCTGGGAGTGATCACAGTAGAAGACGATCTCAGAATTACCGATGTTTCCACTGAACTGAAGGCGGAAGATTCGATCGCGACGATTCACTTTCGCGCCAATGGAACCGCCATGTATGCAGGGCTTTCCAGCAGGCAGCCGACACGCTGGGAACTGACCTGGCAGAAAATGGGGGGCGAATGGAAAGTCACTGAAGCCACCCGCCTGAACCCGATTACGGGCGAACGGTTAGCCCCGTTTGCGCCCCGCTGACTGGAGCGTCTCACAATGCTCAGGGTATCTCTGATGCGAAGATAGCCCTGGAGACGCTACTGTAGAACGGGACGCGGCCTAACTGGCTGCCGTAACTGCTTTGCGATAGGCCCCACCCGACGGTTTTGCTTTGGCAGGGGGATTCATCAGCACGCGATCAAAGAAAGCTTCCATCTCCGGATAGGTTTCACGGTAATATCTGGTGAAAACATCATGGTTTGCGTTGGGATAGCGCTGGTAGGTGATGTCTCCTGCACCCGCAGCTTTCAAGGCGGCGACAAAACTGTCTGCCTGTGATACATCCACAATCCGGTCTCCCGCTCCCTGAAACACCAGGAACGGAGGAGCGTTCTTACTGACATAGCTGATCGGTGAAGCCTGAATCGCCAGTTCCTCCAGACCGGTATCCTTTGAGTTAAGCAGCTTGAAAACGGTTCGCTGATTCCTGATTCCACCAGGCCAGTTCACAAAATCGGTCGGGATCGCGGAAACACAGACGGCATTGAGCAGGCTGGATTGATCCTGCCAGGGGCCATCACCTTCCAGCTTCTGGTTCTCATCCACCAGCCCCAGCAGGCTGACGAGATGTGCTCCCGCTGAATTTCCATACCCGCCAATGCGATTGGGGTCGACATTGTATCTATCCGCATGTGCCCGTAACCAGCGTACGGCACATTTCACATCCTGCAGGCAGGCCGGAAAGGGTTCTTCATCCGACAGACGGTAATTGACGCTGATGCAGACATAACCCAGTTTCGCGTATTCAACAGGACCGCTGCGGAAAATGCCACGGGCCTTGTCGCCGCTCGACCAGCCACCACCGTGCACGAAGATAATTGCCGGACGTGGTGTTTCACCCCGTTCTCGAGGCATCACCAGGTCCAGTTTCCAGGTGCAACTGCCACCGCGTCGATACTCGATGTCCTCCATGATCTTCAGATCTTTAGGCAGAGGGGCAATATTCGACAGAATCGGGATCTCTTTTTTCGGTTGCTGTTTCTCATTCTGAATCTGATTCTGGGCGGAGCTCTTTTGTGGCTCTGGAATCAGGTACATAACAAAACCCAGCAGAAACAGTCCCATCAAAATACGCGATACAAAACGTTGCATCACCAACCCTCAACTGGTTAGAGAATAAAGAAGCACTTGAATAGTCCAATTAACCCCTGTTGAACTGTCAGGTTTCCCCGATCTTTTACATTATTTGAAAATAATTCTGATCTCCTGAGGAAACCGTTGGCTCTTTTCCTGGTCAAAATCAGGGAAAGAACCATCCCGGGAGTCATCTGGCGACGTAACACAGTCAGGTGGAAATAAAAGAGAGGACTTGCATTATTGTATTGAATGCTGTTAGATTATATATAATCCTGCCTGAGACTCTAAATTCCCTGTTTAGATAGATTGAGCGAGCTGACATGGCGAGCGTTGTCACCCGACAGATTACCCACGGTTCCCGCAGACAGACGCTGGTACAGCAGGTACTCAGTAAGTTCTTTCAGGGGGAATATCAGCCCAATCAGCGCATGACGGTGCAGGCGCTGGCTCAGGAATGGGATGTCAGTGCCACCCCCGTCCGTGAAGCGCTGGTGGAACTCGAAGGCATCGGTATCGTGGAAATCTTTCCCAATCGCGGCGCAGTGCTCCGCAATTTCGGCGTGAAGGAACTGCACGAAATCTGTCAGGTCCGTCGCATCCTGGAAAGTGAAGCCACCCGCTGTGCCTGCGGGCATATCACACCCCACGAACTCGCACAACTGGAACAGACCTTCCGGGAACTGGCATCGGCAGAACGAACCGTCGAGTGGTCGGAAACAACACAGCAGTGGGACGACTACCTGCACGAACTCATCTATCGTACCTGTGGCAGTGAGCGGCTGGCTCTGGAAATCAACCGCTATCGGGTACTGCATCAGACGTTAAGGCAGGTCCGTCACAGCAAGCGACAGAATGTCAAAGATTTCGAACACATGGAAGAGAACACAGAGCACTTGCGCATCGTACAGGCTTTGATCAAGGGGAACCCCGACAAAGCCGCTAAAGCCATGCACGAGCATCTGCAGCAGACTCCCGTCTGGCTGGAACGCGATCTGTTTCAGCACCAGGAGTCTTAATCAGCAAACTACTTTTTTAATCTTTCCTCGGTGAACGACAGCAAATTTGAAGGACTGGCTCAGTGACTCAAACAACTCTCGCTCGACTTTGTCTGATTGCCCTGTTTTCGGCAGGTTGCAGTCTGCTGCTGATGGCGGCGGAATCAACGCCGGAATCAACACCCAAAGTTGATTTCGAAAAAGAGATCGCCCCGCTGTTCGTCGATCACTGTATTCGCTGTCACAACCCGGGCAATGAAAAAGGGGACCTCTCCCTGGCGACGCTGCAGTCGATCAAAGACGCAGGTTACCTCACGCCCAGCAAGCCAGAAGAGAGCTATCTGCTGGACGTGATTCACGTCAGCCCCGATTCCGGTAAAGCTGCGATGCCCAAAGAGGGCCCGCCTCTCGCGGAAGAAAAAATCGCGTTGCTCACCCGCTGGATCAAAGAAGGAGCCGCCTGGCCCGCAGGGCTCACACTTCAGGAAAAATCCAAAGCCGATCTCAGCTGGTGGTCTCTGCAACCCCTGGCAAACGCAACTCTCCCCGACAACAAAGACGCACCCGCGGATTGGCAGATCAGTCCCATCGACAAATTGATTTACGCGGGACTCAAAGAGAAAAATCTCAAGCCATCACCCCGCGCCACCAGACGCGAACTCATCAGACGCGCCACCTATAACCTGACAGGCCTGCCTCCCACACCGGAAGAGGTTGTCGCTTTCGAGAAAGATCAGTCACCCGACGCCTACGAGCGGCTCCTCGATCGACTTCTCGATTCTCCCCGTTACGGCGAACACTGGGGTCGCCACTGGCTGGATGTCGTTCGCTTCGGTGAAAGTAACGGCTTCGAACGGAACGTGATTATCGACAATGCCTGGCCATTCCGCGATTATGTCATTCGTTCTTTCAATGAAGACAAACCCTTCGATCAGATGGTCATCGAACATCTGGCCGGCGATGTGGTTGACAAAAACGATCCTGATGTTGTCGTGGGGACCACATTCCTTGTCTGCGGTCCTTATGACAATGTCGGCAATCAGGATCCGGTGCAGGCCGCCCAGATTCGCGCCAATACCATTGACGATATGATCCGCACGACGGGTGAAGCGTTCCTCGGTCTCACGGTCGGCTGCAGTCGCTGTCACAATCATAAATTTGATCCCATTAAGCAACAGGATTATTACAGTCTCTATGCCACGTTTGCCGGCGTCAGACATGGGAGCCGTGTGATTGCTGATCCCCGGGACCAGCAGGCTCAGGCCCAGAAACGTCAGCCACTGCAGAAAGAAAAAGGGGAGCTGCTCAAACAGAAACAGGAAATCGAAAACGCGATTCAGAAAAGGGCAGAACAGAAAGCCGCCGAATACGAAAAAGAATGGACCCGCGAACCAGCAAAGCGGACCGGCATTGAAGAGACGTTTTCACCCGTCACAGCCAGATTTGTGAAGCTCACTTCGCAGGGCCTCGATACAAATCCACGAACCACCACCGGATACCGCGTCGATGAGTTCGAAGTCTGGACTGCCGGCGACACTCCACACAATGTCGCACTCGCGAAGAACGGGGGCAAAGCCACGGGCGCGAACAGTCGCGTCGCCGGCGACTTCGCGGGGGCCTACGATGTCAGCCTGACCATCGACGGAAAAATCGGCGCCTGCTGGATTGCCGGGAGTCCCGATCTGACCATCGAACTGGCTGAGCCTCGCACCATTGATCGCATCGTTTTTTCCAGTGACCGCTCCGGTGCTGCCATGAGCAACTACAAAGCCACGTTTCTGGCGGAGTACAAACTCGAAGTCTCCACCGATGGGAAGACCTGGCAGGAAGTCGCTTCTTCGCGCAATCGTAAACCTGTCAGTACAGCACATCGCAGACAACGGTTCTATGATCTGGAAGTGACGGCAGAAGAGCGAAAACAGCTCAACGAATTCAACAAACAGATCAGAAGTGTGGACCAGCAGCTGGCTGCGATTCCCAATCCCCCCTCCTGGTGGGTTGGCACACACAGTCAGAACAATGGACCCTTCCACATTTTTGTCGGCGGTAATCCGCAGCGTAAAGGAGAACCCGTTGTTCCCGCCAGTATGACGACACTCAGTAAGGTGACGGAAGGCTATCAGCTCAAAGCAGACTCTCCACAGGGAGAACGCCGCCTGGAACTGGCCCGCTGGATCGTTTCCAAAGAAAATCCGCTCACCCCCCGTGTGCTCGCCAATCGACTCTGGTATTACCATTTCGGAACCGGCATCGTTTCGACGCCCAGCGACTTTGGCTACATGGGTACCAAACCCAGTCATCCCGAACTGCTCGACTGGCTCGCACTTCAGATCCAGAAGAACGGCTGGCGTCTGAAAGACATTCAGAAACAGATCATGCTTTCGGAAACGTATCAGCAGGCCAGTACCTACCGGGAAGAGGCAGCCCGCGTCGATTCCGATTCGCGCCTGCTCTGGCGGTTCCCGCCCCGTCGCCTGTCAGGAGAAGAGATTCGTGACACCCTGCTGTCCGTCACGGGAAAACTGAACCTCAAAATGGGCGGCCCCGGTTTTCGATTATATAAATATCTGCAGGACAACGTCGCCACGTATGTGCCCCTCGAAGAGTTCGGCCCGGAAACCTATCGCCGTGCCGTCTATCATCAGAATGCCCGCGCGGCCCGCGTCGATCTGTTAACCGATTTCGATTGCCCCGATAACGCGTTCGCCGCACCCCGGCGGAATACGACAACGACGCCTCTGCAGGCGCTGACATTGATGAACCATCAATTCACGCTTGATCTGGCGACGTTTCTAGCCGAACGTCTCCGGCAGGATGCCGGCGCGGAGAACGTCGATCAACAGATTGATCGCGCGTTTCAGTTACTTTACTCCCGTGCTCCTCGAGCAGAAGAACAACAGGCCGCCCGCACGCTTATCGCCGCCAGTGACCTGGAAGCCCTGTGTCGGGCCATGATTAATTCCAACGAACTGATTTATCTTGATTGAACTGGTGAACCACATGTTGAATCCGTTTGAACAATTAAAAACGCGACGCCTGTTGCAGCAGGTGCATTCCCGTCGTTCGTTTTTTTCCAGCGTCTATACCGGCATGGCTGGTCTTGGACTGACGAACCTGCTGCTCAACGATCTGTCCGCCGCGAATTCCAAATCTGGAAATTTAAAGCAGAACAAAGACTGGCAGCCCGGCGTCGATGAAACCCATTTCCCTGCGAAAGCCAAACGGGTTCTGCAGATTTTCTGTCCCGGGGCTGCCTCGCATATGGATTTGTGGGAACACAAATCCAGTCTCGATAAATATCACGGCAAGCCGCTGCCTGGTGAAGAAAATTTCGTCAGCTTTCAGGGAAAAAACGGGAACCTGATGAAAAGTCCCTGGGACTTCAAACCGCAGGGTGAGACCGGTAAGATGTGGACGTCCATTCTGCCTCACATGTCGCGTCACGTTGATGATATTGCCTTCATCCATTCGATGACTACCAAAACCAATACGCATGGCCCCGGTTGTGTGTTCATGAATACTGGCCACGATACCGAAGGTCATCCCAGTGCAGGGGCCTGGCTCGGTTATGCGTTAGGCAGCGAAAATGAAAACCTGCCTGCCTACATTGCGATCCCCGATATTCGCGGCGAACCCCCGAACGGGAAAGCCAACTGGAGCAACGGATATCTTCCCGCCCAGCATCAGGCGATTGTAATGAACGCACAGTCTCCCATTCGCAATCTGAAAATTCCCGAGGGGATCTCAGTGAAAGAAGAAAAGGCCACGCGCGAATTCTTAAAGTTCCTCGATCAGAAACACGCCGCACAGCGCCCCGGCAACTCCGATCTGCAGGCCCGTATCGAAGCGTATGAACTCGCGGCCCGTATGCAGCTCTCTGCGCCCGAGGTCTCGAATCTGGCTTCGGAACCCAAATCGATCCACGAACAGTATGGCACAGGCGATCCTAATAAACTGAAAGCCGCCTATGCACGAAACTGTCTGTTGGCGCGGCGGTTCCTGGAGCGGGGGGTACGCTATTTGAATCTGTACTGTTCTTCGCGGGCTTCCGGCGTGGATGGGCTATTGAACTGGGACGCCCACAAAACGCTCAAAGCAGACTATGAACGGCACTGTCCCATTTTCGATCAACCGACGGCGGCGCTGCTCACCGATTTAAAACAGCGCGGGCTGCTGGATGAGACGCTGGTTCTCTGGACGACCGAATTCGGCCGCATGCCCACGCATCAGTCGGGAACCCTCGGCCGCGATCACAATCCGGACGGCTTCACCTGCTGGATGATGGGGGCCGGCATCAAAGGGGGGACCAGCTATGGAGCGACCGATGAATTTGGCCGCCGGGCGGAGCTCAATCCCACGACCGTCTGGGATTTTTATGCGACGGCGTTGCATCTGCTCGGGTTCCAGCATGATCAGCTGACCTACTATAATAATGGCCTGGATCGCCGTCTGACCGACGTTCATGGAAATTTGATTAAAGAAATCCTCGCTTAATGCTGATGATGGTTTAAATATCTGCTTAATTCACTAGAGGTTACATATTTTCCTAAGAGAACACAGAGAACCATTGACGGCTTCTGCGTGTCTCTCTAAACTGTGCCTCTGTTGAAGTCGCGGGGCGTAGCTCAGCTTGGCTAGAGCGCTTGCTTTGGGAGCAAGAGGTCGCACGTTCGAATCGTGTCGCCCCGACTTTTAAACCCTTTCTGATACAGGGTTTATAGAAACGGAAAATGGTCCACTATCCACCAAATGATAGTGGTCCACTACGTGGTCCGTTATTCTGTAATTTTCTGTGTAAGATTATACCCTCTGAGACGCCCAAGATCGCTTCTCTAGCCCCTCGATCAAAAATATGGGCATTCTCTGGCATTCTGCCATTATATCGCTCCTGAGAGCCTCTCAGGAGGCACATTAGTGCCAAGGACCTCTGACACCAGAAAAGATTTGACTATTTAGGCACAGTTGGCGAATTCAAGGTACCTATTCAGCATAGACAGCGTTGTAGTTTTCAACGGGCTGACGCTACACTTTGATTTCAGCCCAGGCACTCAATGTTGAGCCGTTCTGATCTGGAAACAACGGGGCAACCTGTTTTCTGAAATAGTAGTCCAACCATTGAATACCCAGCTAGACGGTAGTCTTATTCACAGCCTGTCTCCACCACGAAAGACGTCCAATGCCAGCCCGATATGCAACCATCTCGATCAGTCACCACGGTCGACTTCTCGACCGATTCTGCTCGTTTTCGATCTACCTGCTTTTACTCATGATGATCAACACTATGGCTGCTCAACAGGCACCAGGAGCCGAGATCGTTTGTTTGACGGTGGATGATCCGAACAATTACGAAGCGGTCACGTTTCTCAATCGCTACGCGACGCAGGAGCTTCGGCCGGCTGGCCATAGTGTTACGATTCTGGAAGGCAATCAGCCGTTGCCAACAGATATTCCTGGGCTGCTCAAAGCGGTTCCACGGGCCGACCTGTTGATTGTATTTATACGACGGGCAACACCGCCAGCCGAACAGCTCGAAGCGATCAAAAAGCATCTCAATGCGGGTAAACCACTGCTGGGGATTCGAACGGCCAACCACGCTTTTTTGCCTCCAGGTAAGGATGCCAAACCTCCTGAAGGCGGAGCAGCCTGGCCGGAATTCACACCGGCTGTACTCGGCGGACAAAACACCGGCTATGAGACCCAGGGGTTGCCTTATCGGGTCACACGCCACCCAGATGCTCCCGCGAAAACGCCGTTCTTGAAAGGGATCGACCCGTCCAGCATCCGCGGTTACCAGTCGCTGTACCTGGTCTTGCCACTCGCCAAAGATGCTACCCCGCTGCTGCTTGGTAAAGCGGAGACGGATACGCCGGCCCAGCCGTTAGCCTGGTACCGTACCTACGGTCCCAAACAGGCTAAGGTCTTTTACACAAGCCTGGGCGCACCCGAGGATGTCAAACAGCCCGATGTGATTCGGCTCTACAACAATGCGATCACCTGGTTGCTGGCCGATTGACGGGGCTTTTTACACTGCCCCAAGACGACCACTCGGCAAACAACACCTTCGTCGAGGTAGGTCTCTGTCTGATGACGATTTCGAGAAATTCCAGAAACGCTCACCTGCTCCCTTGGGGCGATCTTTCTGCCGGTTTAGAGCCTCTCAAATCGACCAAAGCTAAACACGATCCATTAGCCCGTGCACGATTTCTACCAGTCTCTCCTCGACAATGGAATCGTCGAAAGTCGAGCCGCACTCTCTCTCCATCTCGGCCTCAGTCGTGCCCGCGTGACACAAGTTCTAAAGCGTCTTGAAAACGATGATGTTTAACTTAATGAAATGCTGAATCTTCAATGAAAGGCAACAACACTGACGGGATTCGTTCCAGGGTAGTCAAACACTGACACTGAAAGTTCCTGAGGTATTGTCGGAAGCGAACGGTTTTATACGTCTGTTCACACGCGAGCATCGGGAGACTTCGGTACAATAAATTCTCAATGCGGGCAAACAACTGCCCCACTATTTCGAACTACAATGACTCACAAGCAACACGAGATGTGTTGTACTCCCAATCACTGAATTGCCTCTCAAGAAGCTTGAGAGCATTCTGCACAGTACTCTACATTCCGGATTGTCACAGCGAATGTGAAGCACGAGGAATTGAGATGAACCAATACTGTCTTCCTTTACTGTGGCTGGTATTCGTTGCACATCAAGCAACCTACCTCTGGGGTGGCGAGCTGAAGTCTGATGCCCCCGTAGCTTCTGACCTGTTGCAAACGGACTCATCAGATCGGACTACTGTCAAGAAGAACTCCATCACAATTCGCTCAAATCGCAACGAGAGATTCAGTACGCAACTTCGAGACAACTATCCTCTACCTGCGGGTGAGGCACTGGAATTTTCTGCACAAGTAGACCCCATCAAGAACGATGACGGTTCAACAGCTGACCTCGATGCGGGGATGACTTTAGGGATACCATCCCCTGAAATCACCCCGGACCATATCGACTCTCCGGCAAACAAGGTCTGTCTTGAACTCAAAGAATTCGCCGACAGATACCGTTTCACCATCATCCTGGACGGTCAAACGATCTCTTTCTGGGGACGCCGACGTTCTGAACATGGAGTTCCGAACGTCGGCACTCGCCAAACCGGTCAATCGTACTTGCTAAAGATCGTCGCCATCCCTCGTGGGGATCAAACGGGGCTGCGGTTCTTTGTCGAACACGGTGACCGCCCCCTTCGACTGTTCAAATATGATGATCTTAAAGCCCGAACGGAATATGGCGAGTTCGTGACCGAGTGGAGGATCAATCGTTCTCTCTCCGAATATAACTACCTTGGTCTCTACACTCGCGAAAGCGGACGAGCACAACAACCAGTCGAGACGACTTTTTCAGATATCAAAGTACGCACCCTCTCAATAGCGGAAGCCGAGAAATGGATGGCCGCCGAAGAGTTCGTTATGGCGAACCTGAATTACGATCATCCCACAATGACAGGAGTCAAAGCGGCACGAGATGCCGGTGACATGGAAAAAGCTAAAGCACTTCTTATTGACTATTTCCGCACGCGTCAAAGTCCAACCGGTCCCGAATACGACCACGAAATGGCTCGGGCAACCGCCCACGGGAAAGAGGCCAATTGGCGAGAGGTTTCCGACAACGCCATCAATGGGATCTATGCAAAACTCAGTTGGTTCCACGGGTTCAGCAACCCAGGTGAACTGAGCCGTGACAACGGACTGCCCCGCTGGGAACGTGATCCCGGGTTTCTGAATAGGCACTATCATTGGGTCGTGATGACTCATGCCTGGGAACGTACTCGGGAAGAAAAATATGCTAAGCGACTGGCTGATGAAGTGATTGACTATGTCCAACAGGAACCGACTGTCTGGTACAACAATCCCAATCTGGGAGGGCAACTCGATGTCATCGATGGTTCGGTCATCAATGAGCACATGCTCTGGACGGGCAACGTCGGTCGACGTCTCGAACTCACATGGTGGCAGACTTTCGAAGTCATGAGGAAAACTGAAGCGTTCTCTGATGAAGCGATCTTCCATTATCTCGACGGCGTCATTCGACAGTGCCGCCTTCTGACAAACCCGACGATCTTTCAAGAGTGGGACGATTCAGGGTTTCATGGTGCAATGGCACTCACGAAAAGCGGAATGCTCTTTGAAATGTGTGATGAAGCTCCGTTGTGGAGCCGCGTTGGCTGGGAACGCATCAATAAGGTGATGGATGTCCAATTTCATCCCGACGGTAGTCACGTCAGTCTCTCTTCTGGCTACGCCTGGGCAACAATCAAAGGGCTTGAAGAATTCTATCTCTATATCAAAAAGTCGGGGGGAACCGTTCCTGATAAGATGGAGCAACTCATTGAAAAGATGTATTACCACCCATTGGCTCTCTCTCGTCCGGACTTTGGAAATATCGACCTGAACGATGGTGGATGGAGTCCGATCACTCATCTAGCAAACGAGGCCTACCAGATCTTTTCGAAGCGTCAGGATTATCAGTTCTTCGCTACAGTCGGAAAAGAAGGGAAGCCCCCAAAGACGCCTTCAATGTACTTTCCGAATGCCGGACAATATGTGTTCCGCACAGGCTGGGGACCAGACGAGAAGTATCTTTTCTTTGGGGCGGGACCGTGGGGAGCAAGTCATGGTAAAATGGATGCGTTGAATATCTACGCAGCCTATGGTCCACACTTACTCATCCAGAACGCGGGACGGGGTGCCTACAGCGGTGTGGGAAATACGGTCCATGCAGGCAAGTCTTTGTCATTCAATGTCCTCTCACCTGATTGGGCACAAGAGAATAGTGTCCCTCATTGGAAACACGAAAAAGCGATTGGATTCAACCCGCCGAAACGACGCTTTAGAAACGATCAGCACTTTGGATACGGGGAAGGCTCATTCACCTACGGATGGCACAAACCCGGTATGCACTATCAAGGAAAGTGGGTTCGACAGATTATCTTCGTGAAGGGAAACACCCCTAAGCTCACCGGATATTACGTCGTGATCGATACTGTTGAACCGGCAGACAACCGTCCCACAACGTGGCGTCACCCGTGGCAACTTGCAGCAGCGAATCCTGAAGTGATTCAGACGGACAATAGTTTCATAGCCGCCGGTGGGGGAGTTGCGTTGCAGGTTATACCTGTCGACCCCGACAACAACATGTCAGTCGGCATTGTCCGAGGGCAGGAGCAGCCCGAACTACTGGGGTGGCGAGTTTATGGTGAAACAGCAAACCCGTGGAATGTTCCGACATACGAGTGGAAGTCGGACAACACTTACACGAAGGCCTGGGTCATCCAGATGCAAGCTCATAAAGACGACTGGCCTGTCCAGTCTGTCGACGCGATTTCGTCAGCGAACCCTGGAGAAATCAAGTTTGACGTCAAACGTAACGATGGAGGGACTGACACGATCTTTCGTCGTATGCCGGGCAATGGACTAAAACCATTCGAAGGAGCAGAGATCTCGGGGGATGTTGCCGTACTCTCACACGATCAAGAAGGCCACGAATATGCCCGATTGGAAATCAGTGATGGAGGCGAATCAGTCGCAGCTCCCCGAGGGGTATCCGTCGCTCAGTATCAACTCAATATCTCCGAACGCTTTGCTGAACAACAAACCAGCCGTCTCGGTGACTTTTCAATTCAACTCGACAATGCAAGTTTTGAGCAGCCTGAGATCGAAGAGCCATCTGGAACCATCAAGGGCTGGGATTCCAATTCTCTCAACGGCACCGGAGTATGGCCTGCCGAACAAACTGGATCAAAGGGAGATTCGGACGGAAAGCAAGTGGTGACAATTCACCAAGGGGGATTCATTGGTCAAAAATTAAAAGATGAACGTGAACAACCAATTGCCATTGCTCCCGGCAAAACAATCCGCATCCACTTTCACAACGTCCCCCAAAAAGATCACGGTCCGGTCAACATGGGAATTTACCTCCAGGCAGGCGAAAGCACAGCCCCACAAGTGGCGAAGGCTTACTCGTTCTCAGACGACGAGAATAAGCTCGGAACTCGGTCTATCGAATTCACAATCAGCTCAGAGGAAACCATCTCGACATACCTGCCATCGGGTTGGGAGAATATCCCTTTGTATCTCAAGTTTCACAACTACTCTGGTCGGGTCGTGATGGATGATGTAAGGGTAGAGGTGGTGAAGTAATTGGGATCGACCGTGTAGTTGCACAGCAAAACGATCAATTTGTTATACGGCTACATTTCGGGAACACAATTCCCCAGGTAGGACTCGAAGGTGGGCATGTTACATCCTCGTCCTCCTCAATTAGTCCGGAATCCTGATTAGTATATCAAGTTCTTGATGTGTTTAGGGGCCAAGGTCAATAACTTTTTGCTAACCACGTAATACACGAACCCACAAATATTTCTGATCGACAAACTCAGTTGAGCGTGAAGTCCCCGTTTCAGATTTGCCAGGGCGCGCGATAGGGGCGTTGCAGCATCTGATTGGCTTCGTCATCACTGATGAACTGTTCTTTCTCCGGGTCCCACTTTAGTTTTCGTTTCAGCCGCATGGCAATGTTACCCAGGTGGCAAATGCTGGCGGTAGAATGTCCGGCCTCAACGGGTTCGATGGGATCTTTCCGCGACTTGACGGAGTCAATGAAGTTCTGGTAATGATTCTCGCTGACGGGCAGGTGAATCTCATCGGCTGCGATCATCGAATTCTTGATGGCATCTGAGGATGCTTCTACCTCGCGCATATTGTTGACACTGAATTGAACCCAGCCTTCGGTGCCCTCGATGCGGGCTCCAAACCCAGGTTCCTGTGTACGACAGATAAACTCGATACCGTTCGCGTAGCGTGCGCGGAAGTCGGTTTTCATCGCGGTGGTGTATAGATGCCCCTTGGGCGGCCAAACGACCCCTGGTTGGTTCTCGAATTCCACCGGGCCAGTGCCATCCATGTCCAGCGCCCACTGGATGATATCGGTTGAATGCGCACCGGTGTTGGTGACCTGTCCCCCTGAATAATCGAGATGGAAACGGAAACGGTAGAAGCAGCGATCGCTGTGATAGGGGGCCATCGGTGCGGGGCCTAACCACATGTTATAATCAAATCCAGCGGGTATCGGCATTTCTTGCCAACCTGGACCCGGTCCTGCATCGCTGCCATTAATAATAGAAACCACGCGTTTGACTTCGCCGATTCGACCATTGCGCACCAATTCACACATGCGTCGCACTACTTTATTCGAGCGATACTGAGAGCCGGTCTGTAAAATACGATTGTGCTTGCGAACCGCTTTGATCATCTGCTGACCATCATGAACGGTGAGTGACATGGGTTTCTGGCAATAGACATCTTTGCCAGCTTCACAGGCTTTGACAGTCGCCAAGGCATGCCAATGATCGGGCAAAGTGATCATGACGGCATCGATGTCTTCGCGTGCCAGAACATCGCGAAAGTCACTGTAAGCATCACATCCCTGGTACTTTCCCGAACGCACCTTTTGGGCATAGTACTCATTCACTTTTATCTGAGCGGGCTCGCGTCCCAGGAAATGTTCTTTACGAGCATAGCCACCACTGGCTTTGTTGACGTCACAGACGGCAACCACCTGAGCATCAGCGAGCCGTAGCATACCGGGCAAGTCGGCACGACTTTGACTTCCACAACCAATCTGGGCAATGTTGATGCGGTTACTGGGGGCATTCGCACCAAAGACAGAACTGGGAACGATGGTCGGCACCATAAAAGCAGTACTGGCGGTTGCAATGAAGTCACGTCGCGTCAGCTTGCTGCTCTTATTCTCAGGGGGGAGATTTTTATTTTGCATATCGGATTACTCTCATAGAGATTGAGTATGGAGCCGGTCAAAAATTGGTCTCTATAATAAATCTGTGGCTATTTTCACCATATCATTTCAGGTATTGTTAACTATATCAAAAGTTAGACTTTGCCGACTTTTTTATCCAAGATTCCCCATATGGATTAAGCCTGGAACTGATTCAGACTGGCAAACTTCTCGATAATAATAACAATACCTCCCGATGAACCACACTTCAGTCAACATGGCAGATCTACACTACAACCTGGTCGCGCAGGACCTGCTCAATGAGGCAGTACTGTGGTTCGAGGATGAGCTTCGTATAAAAGACGTTTTTAAAGCTTAGGATCACCCGGTTAAATAGAACTTTTAAAAAGTACTTTTGGAATCATCCCAAAAGCTACTGGTTTTCAGGTTTCAGTTGCTTAATGAAGCCTGCGATCCCGAAGTGGTCGGACAATCTGACACCCTCTATGGTCTCCCGGTCTAATTACGGTCAGGTCAAGTAACTACAGGTCGGGTGTAGTTACAATGTGGTCAATCACCTGCGCTCCCTCTGGTCCCAGATTACCTGCGGTGTGGACTCTCAGACCGGAAGAAAGGACATTGTTCAGTTTTTCATAGGCATATCTTGGCTATCTTGATCGGGGCAGACGCTGGTTGTAATCCCCAATGATCGCCAGGGGAATATTATGATCTAATTCCGTCACCAACTGCTTTAATGCGTCCAGGTAGAGTAGATGGTCTTCCCAGTTTTTACGGTCTTTGCGTCTGTCAAGCAGATCAGATCTGGTTGTTGATGTTGGATCAGTTCGGAAAGCAGTAGTCCCCGTTTCGTACCAGGGACTGCCCATTGGGTATCCGTTACATCTATCCGTAGGAACTAAATAGTAACGGCTTGATAGGTAAGCACGTCTAAATGTTTCTTGATGGGTTTAAGTGATCAGGTTTGCGATTTATGTACACCTTCTGTACGATGTATTTGAGAAACCGCAATAGCATTAGCTACGGGGGGATTAAGTAATGACCGCAACTCGGAGTAACACATGGCCCCATCATGCAAAATCTACCCTGAGGTACTTCCCCAGCAGGTTCGGAGGAACCCAAAGCTGTCATCCGAAGTACTAATCTACGATCTGTTGAAAGAGCACCTTGGATTCGGTTGGACGGTCTTTTACGACGTCGCGTGGCTGGGGCTAACTCGCCCTGACCAGGGGCCCCGCGACGGACAGATTGATTTCATTGTCGCACACCCGAAGAAGGGGGTTTTGCTCATCGAAGTGAAAGGTGGTCGAATTCGATTTGATGGCCCTTTACAGCAATGGATCAGTAAGGACCGCCATGGCGAAGATCACGACATTCATCCTTTCGCGCAGGTGAGACGCAGCAAGCATGGGATGTTGGAGAAGCTAAGATCATTACCATCGCTACGAGGTAAGTGGATTCAACTTTCGCATTCTGTGTGTTTTCCCAGCTGTGCACGACCTCATCACGCAGTGACCCCCGAGTCCCTTCCTGAAATTATCATCGGCTCAGACGATCTCACTCAGCTTCAAAATCGAATCGAGGAGATTTTACAATTCAGCCACGGTCAGGACGGGCAATCGTTCGAGCATGGCGAACTGATTGTATCAGAGCTCGATCGTTTGATCGCGAGAAGTGTTGAATTACCCAATCCACTTGCAGTTCAGTCTGCTGATGAGCATCTGCAAATGATTCGACTGACTGAATCACAGATGATGATCCTATCGCTCTTGAAGAAGGTGCGGCGAGCAGCAATCGGAGGCGCGGCTGGATCTGGCAAGACATTTCTAGCCGTCGAGAAAGCTCGTCGCCTCGCAATGGAGGGATTCGACACGCTGCTTGCGTGTTATACGGAGCCTTTAGCGATCTTTCTGAAAAATCTGGTAAGGGATACACAAAATCTCGATGTGCTCACTGTGGATGAACTCGCTGAACGGAAGACGGGGGGAGTGGGTAGCGATCCTCTTGCACTTTTTGACGCCATCGGTGAGTCACTTGAGCGACCGTACGACGCCATCGTTGTAGATGAGGGGCAAGATCTAAACTCAGACTGGTGGCTCGCGTTGGAAAGCTGTCTTCGTGAAGGGAAAGATAGCGTTTTCTACGTCTTTCACGATACGCATCAAACTCTATTCTCTGGTGGCGGTGTGCTACCTGATGGAATGACTGAATATCCACTCGAGGAAAACGTCCGAAATACACAAGCAATCTGTGAGACGTTGCATGAACATTATCGTGGTGATGTTCCTATCACTGCTAGAGGTCCAGCCGGTCGCAATGTGGAAAGTTTTTCATGTTCGTCAGAACATGAACTACAACAATTATTAGGAAAGACGATAAATCGTTTACTAAACGTGGAGCGACTTCGTCCGAAAGACTTGGTGGTGTTGACACCTCGACGTATTGACCAATCAGCCCTTACTCGGATCAAGTTGTCAGGGAATCTGCAACTTGTTGTCGGGGAGCCGGAGCCAAAGTCTCGCGAGATTCAATTCGCAAGCATTGACCAATTCAAGGGACTGGAACGTGGAGCTGTAATTGTTGTGGAGCTTGATGATACAATGCCGGGCGACGAGGACCATTGGCATGCACTCTGTTACGTCGCGTTTTCTCGTCCCCGCCATCACCTTATTTTGATGGGCAGTGAAGATGTGCTGGCAAGCCTGGCACATACCATAAAGGTAAAATAGAGCAATGCCACAAACCACAAAAAGCGTTGATACGATCTCTCGTCTGGTCGAAGATATGCAATCGCGTTTGCCAAGCGAACCTCCGCGATCTCTTTGTGAGCTTCGACTCAGCAAAAGCGAATACGACAATCTTTGTTTGTGGGCAAAGGAACGGCTTACACGTAGCATGATTCGCCTCTCCGGGTGGAGAGCAGGTGCAATTATTCTCATTTTGATCACCGAAGTCGCAAGGAGAGAGGCGATTGGTCACCGCTTATGGCCCATCGTTGCTGAAAAGTTTTCGGATGATGTGCGACGACTCCTGTTTCCCAATAATCACCCTAGCGCAGACTTGAAGCAGTGGATTCAACAGGCAGTTCGGCATCTTAACCTAAGGCACGTATTCGACGACGACGAAAAGCAAGGATGGTACATTACAACTCACCTTCAATTTGGTATTGCAGCACATGGATTTCGGGCACGTTTGCCTGAATGGTTATGCGGGCAGTATACTCCAGATTCGGTCAGACGGCTTCTGATTGGTGATCTTGCCAGCGAGTCATTTCAAGACCTTTGGCAAGCACTTCGATTTTATCGACGAGATTGGATTGCGGAGGAAGAACTACGATTAATTATCGAGAAAAGTCCATGGGTTCTGGCAGAATGGCAAGACGATCTTGTGCGACTCGCACGAGAAAAGTTGCATCTGATTGACTTTGAGGAGGGAAGTGAAAGCGATGAGCTTCCAACGCCTGATCTTGTTCAGGATGTGGAAGTGGAGTGGGAGTATGATGTCGGCCCCAAATTCAAGTGTAAACTCGCAGATCTCGAGCAGTTGGAGTTGATTGCGCCACACTATCATCTCATGGTCGATGAGACAGCACTATTGTCTCTGTTCAGACAGCATGATGGTACGTATCGTGCTGATTCCAATCAAGTTGAGTTCTCTGCATCTGTCCCATTGGTTTACCTCAATCTTATTGATCCAGTTGGCGAGGTCCATCATTCGCAGCTGGTCCACTTATGGGACTCGTCAGCAGACGTAAATGTGTTCAATTTGTCTAGCGGCAAGAAGGTTGATTCTGAGTGCGATCAGATGTCTGAGTCTAGAAGCTACTTTTTCATTCTTCAGCCCGATCTGCGATTAGAACCAAGTTCAGATACTTGGGTTCGTCTTACCGGATCATCCCCACGGATCGCAGTACTGTTGGACAAGAACTGGGATTCCTCCTCCACCCGGGTTGTAATGTCTGATGGAACCGTGCTCTGGTCTCCCCAAGTTCGTACTGCCCCGCTTCGCCAAGCCGAGCCGCAGCAACTTCAACATGTATCTGTGCAGCCGGTAAACCACACTGACACGATTTCGATCGGAGATTCCGTGACAACCGTCATTAAGGGGGTGCCGGAAGGATTTCATGTTGCCTATGTCCGCTACTGCGGAAGACCACTGACTTTTGACCCGCATACGAACGAGCTATCCAAGTTGATCATTGCTCCAGAAGACGCCAACGCTGGCCTAGTTTTCAGTATAGGTGTTTGCCGCCTTGGTGTACGCAATGGCGAAATTACTCACCTACGTCGTTCTCTCGATGCAGTTGTTGTTGGAACTGCGCGTGTGAGCGAAGCTGGCTGGGAGGCAATTCAATCGCGATCAGTCATTACGTCTCGTGAGTGCCGGGAGAGTTCATTTCGAGTGTATTTGCCAAATAAATCTGACATTACGAAGGTTGCTTTGATGGAGGGACCACGACTACTGAAATGGCTTGGGCAACGAGCAGCACCCCTGGGCCGAGTTCATGGAATTGGCGCTCCCTTAGTTGTCCGTAGTCAACCATACAACTGCGATTCTGAGCTTCTTACGATTGCTCGAGGGTGTACGAACGGTGGCATAATCAAAGGAGTCGAGTTTGAACATGACGGAGCTGAATCGCTTCAGATCCAGTTGACTCGTCCACTTGAACTCTCAACAGAACACTGTGTCATCGCGTGGCCTTGTGGAGATCATAACGAACCGCTGATGATCGACCCGCAGAACATCACTTCAAGTGATAGTCGACGAACATGGTCGGTTGTTTCGTCACCCTGTGGTGTTGGGAAAAAGTCGATTGTTGCGATCAGTTTCAAGGGTAGGTGGTTAGGAAGTGCGACTGCTGACGACCCTTTAAACCTTTTGCATTCGCTAGCTGACTTCTCGCAAAATAAACACCTCGTAGCATCTCTTGTACGATGGTTTCGACTTCCAATCCTTCTTAGTGATCAAGGCCGAGATGTTCCAACATTTGCCAATTTTGCTCATAAGTGTCCCGATGCGGTGCTAACTGCGTGGATCAGCGCAGAAGGTCTTCCTCATTCACTCAAACACGATGAAGGATTTGACCGTCATCAAGTTGAATCGGTGCAGTTGCGAGATCTTTATCTGGGATGGATACCTGATTCGAATCAAGTTTCGCAGATCATCGAAGCACTTGGGACAAATGAGCAAGACCCGCTTGGAGATGTTGTGATCAAGCTGCTTCTTGAACTGCCGTTGGTTACTGGACATATCATGAAACATTGGTTGGCAGATGTAGGTCCGCCTCAAAACATGCCACTGAAATTCTATTTGGACAAAGTCCTCCGACCACAGTTTGGGCAAAAACTTAACAAGAGTGGAAAATCAAACAGGATGCAAGATTCCGATCCACTCTCGCGTGCAGCGTCAAATATGAATGTCGGGCCAAATGCGAGTGCGGACGAGTTCTTTGTGAAGAATGCAATCGCAGATCCCGCAATCTCCACTTTGTCAGGTCATACACTTACAGGAATTGAGAAAAGCAACCTGGCCGTCGCAATGCAACTCGCACCATTCAGGCAGTACCTTGCTTCGCGAGTGCTGGACGAAATAGAAAAAGGGTAGGAAAGTATGGAGTCGACAACACAGACAGCGGCACAATTAGACGCACTGCGGGTGGCCGAGGCCCTGAGCCAGCGTCTCGTAAATTTCTCAACTGATGACCGTTTTGCACGTGATTCAAGACTCAACGAGATTTGTCGTCAAATCTGGTCCGGTGATGCAGCAGAAGGCGGTATCCTAAGTGATCTCTGGGTGGAAGGGGCCTTTCCTGCCCGAAGATCAGATGCGAGCCTAGATTCTCTGGCAACAGGCGGCATGTTCAACACTGATCTCGTTCGCATCCTTGATGAATCGGGAGCAGTACCCTCATCGCGCCTGCTCTATGAGCATCAAAAGTACTCGATTGTCGAAGCTCAATCCCGAGGCGAGACCGGTGAGAGGCCGGCAATCGTCGTTACGGCTGGCACCGGCGCAGGTAAAACCGAGTGCTTCCTATTGCCAATCCTGAACGATCTCTTTATGAATTCTGAGAATCGGCCAGGCGTAAAGTGCATAATTCTTTATCCGATGAACGCACTGGTTAATGATCAAGTGGATAGACTTTACTCATGGTTGAAAGGTCAGAACTTAGTTCGACTTTTTCATTTCACAAGCGAAACTCCAGAAGACAAGAAAGCTGCGGATTTCGACCGAGTTCCTGACTGGGAAGAGTGTCGTTTCCGAACACGACAAGAAGCCCGGGGACTGGAAAATAGGGCTGGAGAGCCAATACAAGGTGGCCCCGTTCCTGACATTATTATTACGAACTACTCCATGTTGGAGTATATGCTTTGCCGTCCTCAGGACGCAGTATTCTTCGGAGACACGTTGCGAGCAGTTGTGCTTGACGAGGCACATCTCTATACAGGCACGCTTGCTGCTGAAATTACGCTTCTACTGAGACGCCTTCTGACTCGCTGTGGTGTCGATTCCAAATCAGTCCTGCAAATCGCGACTTCCGCAACTTTAGGGTCCGGTAGTGAAGAAGAATTGCGAAGCTATGCCTCGACAATTTTCAGTAAGGATGTGGAACATGTGAGGGTAATTGAGGGGCAGAATGAAAGAGTTCTCTTGCCAAAGGTTGTTCCACCAGGAACGCATCCCACAGTCGATCGGGTCAATTCAGTGACTTGGAATGATAGACCATTTATTGTGGCCAACGCAATGGGCAACGTAACGCTAGCAAAGTCAGCAGAGCATTGTCGTGATTTAGTTAAGCAAGTCAGTATGTTTACGTCAGCCGATGTAGATAGAGTCTTGGAAGAGCCTGCACGCCTACTGAACTCTGTATTGAGCCACGCGCCCATCATTCACGAGATTGAGGATGTTCTATGGAAAAAGCGGCGTCTCCGTCTAGCTGAATTGTCCGAGTCTATTTGGAGAATCCGTAGCCCCGAAGCACAACAGGCTATGTTTAGTTTGTTACAACTCGCCGCTTCTGCCCGGGACAGCGTGGATAGCTATCCATTGATACCTCATCGAATCCACCTTTTAGCACGAGCGACCGATGGCCTGTCGGTCTGCCTGAATAAAGACTGTTCAGGGGACATTGATCTCATTTTGCCTCCGTTGGGTGCAGTACATGCGGGGACGGCAGACACCTGCCGATTCTGTTCGGCTGCCATGCTGCTGCTTTACAGATGCAATAACTGCGGTGAGTGGCTGCTTGCTGGCACGCTCGACCAAAATCGCTATCGGGCAATGGCCGGCAACGAGAGCCAGCTTGATTTTTTTACTCCTGATCCATCAGTTGCTTCTGAAGAACTGTCGCTGACATTAAGCGTTGTGACAGCGGAGCGAAGTGGAACCGGAGTGGCTGGCCTTAACGTCGCCTTGGTGACTCACTGTCCACAATGCGGAGAGGATAGTACAAAATTTGAGCAATTCGGATCGGGACCGGCACTAACTCTTTCGATCTTGGCTGAAACTCTCCTCGCCGAGCTGCCACCCTATCCAGCATCGCACAACTCTTTTCTCCCCGCTCGCGGTCGACGACTGCTTGCATTCAGTGATAGCCGCCAAGAGGCAGCGAGACTTGGGCCACGACTAACCAGGCAGCACGAGACACAGCTAGTACGTGCTGCCATAGCCCAAGCTCTTGCGGATGAACTTGCATCTGATCCAGAGACGCTATCATATTTGAGAGAAGATATTGAGCGATTACGAGTGAGGCTCGAATCTGCGCCGACACCTGCACTTCGACAAAAGATTGAGTCTGATCTACGAGAGCAACAACAGCAACTATTTTCTCACGAATCTGGAGGAAGTCTGAAGGCTTGGTGTGATGCAATCGGAGCCAATCGTTTGCTCGCCGAATTGCTTGATGCGCAGACTGGCCGAGGTCACTATGCATCAGAGGATAACCCCGATGGGTCAGTGCGGGTCTGGTCTCAGATAGATTGGGAACGTAACTGGGAGCAGATAAAAGCAAACACGATGACTCTGCTAGGGCACGAGTTCGCAACCCCGTCTTGGCGTGCAGTATCTTCCGAAACGATTGGACTTGCTGAAATCACTTACCCGGGACTAAATGATGTAACAATTCCTGATTCAGTGCTTGGCGTTCTTCCTAACACTGAGTTGCGCGAATCTCTCACAAGCGTCTGGAGCAGCTTACTATGTTCACTCTGTGATGAGCTTAGAAGCAGAGGGTCAATTACTCTTGGTGATGAGGAAGATCAATCCTTTCCCACTGGGAGTGTCCCCTTAGGGCGATGGACCTCAAAACATGATGAAGGTGCCAGACTCGACCGCTTTGTGGGACGCACGACGCAGCAATCTCGTCGTCGTTTCGTGACTGCTGTTCTTCACGAGTGCTCTGAGGAAGTAGTACAAGCAGAAGAGATGGCAAGAGAAATACTAGAGCTCGCCTTTGACCAGCTTGTAGACCTCGCTAAACCATCTGGACAGCAGCCCCTCGAAGGACAGCTTTCGTGGCTGGAAAAAGATGAGCGACAGAGCTACGAAGGTGGAGGTGTTTGGTCGGTCCGAATTGTCTTCGAGGAGTTGGGACTGCGTCGCCCCATCACTCTGTATCGTTGTCGAAAGACAGGGCACATATGGCCTCGAGCGGTTGCAGGATGTGCGCTGGAAGTTGGGTGCCAAGGGACTCTTGAATCGGTAACTGAGGAGGCACTGGATGCCGATCCTAAGCTCGGCCGTCTCCGGAATGAATACCGACAGTCTCCCGTGTTTCGAATTGGATTGTGGGCAGAGGAACATAGCGCGCAGCTCAGCCCAAGTCAAAATCGGCGATTACAAGATCTTTTCAAAGCGGGGATTCGGAACATTCTGAGCGCTACTACGACTTTGGAGCTAGGGATTGATATTGGGGGCTTGTCGGCCGTGCTCATGGGTAACGTTCCACCCGGCAAAGCTAATTATCTACAACGTGCAGGACGTGCCGGTCGACGTTCTGACGGATCATCAGCTGTTGTGACCTTCGCACGGCCTCGGCCTTTCGATCGTGAGGTATTTCGTCGATTTGGCGATTATCTTGATCAACCGCTTCGCAAACCACTCGTGTTTCTTGATCGAAAACGGGTTGTGCGTAGGCACTTACATTCTTACCTCCTTGGGGAGTTCTTTAGATCGCTTTACGGCCCCGCAGGCAGAAGAGGGGCCATGGATGCCTTTGGTAGTATGGGAAGATTCTGTGGCAAGCCTCAAGTTCCTTACTGGAGGGATAGAAACTTACCTCCAGCTTTGACTGAGTCACCTCCTAGTCTTGAAGGTCGGTTCCGAGCCCGGTTGTTTCAACTGCGTGACTATGGTGAAGAACTTGTTCAACGTGAAATCGAGACACTCTTTGAGAAAACTGGAATGGATGGTGCAACATCCGAGTGGAGTGAATTAATCCAGTTGTCTATTGACACTTTCACACGATCCATCCAGGACTGGAATGATGATTATGAAATGCTGCTTGACTCTTGGGTAGATGCGGTAGCCGATGGCAACAAGTTTCAAGCAAACGCCATTCGCTATCAACTCAAACTCCTGTCCGAGCTGACAGTCATAGAAGCTCTCGCGGATAGGCAGTTTCTTCCCAGTTATGGGTTTCCCATAGGTCTACAAAAACTGCGTGTGGTTGTTCCCGACGAATCCGACCCCATGCGACATCGAGAGGAAGATCAATTTCGCTTGGAACGGTCAGGGATAATGGCAGTTGGTGAGTATGTCCCTGGCTCTCAGCTTCTTGCGGCAGGTAAGTTGATTACTTCTCGTGGGCTCCTCAAGCATTGGACGGGTGCGAGTCTTGACAGCTCACCAGGGTTGCGTGGTAGATTCTGTCAATGCGAAAATGACCACTCCTATTATTGGATTGCTGGAGATACAGAGCAATGTCCAATATGTGATGGCTTGCCAAAGCGTCAACCTCAGTATCTCCTGTTTGTGAAGCATGGCTATACGAGTGCCGCGTGGGACCCACCACGTTGGAGCACGGATGTCGAACGTGTCGGAAGTGCCGAAACACTTTGCATCAGTTTCCGTCCACATGCTACTGCAGCAGGACGACAACTGGCTGAAAATTTTGCAGGTATAGCCGGGCTTCAGGCTGACTATCGGGAAGACGGCGAATTGCTTGTTTTCAATCGAGGCGAGAATCAAAGAGGATTCTCGATTTGTCTTAAATGTGGCTATGCAGAAAGTGAACCGAGATTGGGAGGGAGTGGCCAAATGAACTTGCCGAGGAGTTTCTTGCGGCATGCCCCTATTACATCCACTCGACCTTGGGAAGTCTGCTGGGGCGATGGTGTACAAACTCCTGTGATGCGAAATCATATTTTGGCTGCTAGAGAAACAACAGATGTTTTACTAATTGATTTCACGAATTGTCTCGGAGCCTTAGCTGAAGAGGAGTCTCTCGTTACCACACTCGCGTATGCATTTCAAAATGCGGCTGCTAAGCTGTTAGAACTCGATTCACGCGAACTTGGGGTCCTTGTTGTCCCAACTGGTTCTGGGGGATCATCTTGGGGGGCTGTGATTTATGACAATGTGTCCGGTGGAGCTGGTCATGTTCGTGAGCTGCTGGCGCAGGGAGAAGATTGGATTCGTCTTGCTCAACAGGTTGTGTATGTGGACCAAGATCATCATGACCGGTGTGAAAGTGGTTGTTTGGATTGCCTACTTTCGTTTGATGCACAGCGTGCCATGTCAAATCGTCCATTTGCACGGAGACAAGCGTATCAGTGTTTAACGAACTTTGTGGATCAAATCGGGTAAAGGATGACGATGCTAAGCAATGTCGTGTTGTTAATTGGTCAGAGAAATTTGTTTTCCTTTCTGACCATATGTTTGAGCGCACCGGTTGGTATGGCTGATAGGCACTAGGCTGTATGTAGTCCCAAATGCTCTGTTGTATGTGGCTATTTTGGGAGAGGCTAGGTATACGTATAGTTTCAATACTCAGTAAAATCGGGTTTCTTAGGCACTCGTTGACCGTTCGCGCAATGCTTCATACAGGTTGGTGTGATTCAGCAGAATGTCTTTCAGTCCCTGCTTGATTTTCTCTGAGTTCAGCGCCTGGGTGCTCATTTCCATGTGAGCGTCCAGGGCGTTCATGATGGCTTCATCCAGTTCGGTGCTCAAGTCGGGTGAATTGCCGAACTGCTCTTTCGAATTGCTGCCCGCCTGTTTGACCAGGGTTTCCGATTCGAGCAATTTCCCGAGAATCACATTATTCACGTAAACCAGTTTGTCGTTCTCGCTGAGTTCGCCTGTAAACAGATCATTCACCTTTTCGATGATCTCACTGAGTCGGGCTTTCAGCTTCTCCTGAACGGCACCACTGCCCGCTTCGGTGATCGGGTTCAGTTGCAAGCCGTCTTTATCGTGCAGGTGCATCTGCTGCTTGCCGCGGTTTTTCAGATTGTGGTGAGTCAGTTTGACCTGTGACAGATCGACGCCTTCGCGCTCGCGTCCGAATTTCAGCAGCCGCTGCAGATGCCGGTAAAAAATCGACCGTTTTTCGAAGTCCGTATTCCCATAATCAAAGATCTGAGACAGGAACGTATAAGCCCGCAGATAAGTCTGCATATCTGTCTTGAATAACTGCAGTGCTTCCATTCTTTCCTTTGCGGCTTTCGCTGTCTCGTCGTCGTTATTCTGTTTCGCCAGATTGAAGTCTGCTTTCGCGTTTTCATACTGTTTCAGCAGTCGTTCGGCTACTGGCTTGATGGCTGCTTCCAGCTGGCTCTGCTTCGATTTCGGGTTGAGTTCGACATTCACCACCCGTTCGACTTCAAAATCGTCATAGTAGCCGGTCGCGTCCAGCTTGGAGCGCAGATCCAATATCAGGTTCGGGTCGGTGACATCAGACAGACTGGCTGTCGTGAAATAGACTTTGAATGAGGCGAGAATCTCTTCAGGATCATTCACAAAGTCGAGCACGTAGGTATCATCCTTGCCCGGATAACAGCGATTCAGACGGGAGAGGGTCTGTACTGCCTGTATTCCATCCAGTCGCTTATCAACATACATGCCGCACAACAAAGGCTGATCGAAGCCGGTCTGAAATTTGTTAGCCACCAGTAAGATCTGGTATTCGTCCCCTTTGAAGGCTTCGCGAATGTCGCGCCCCTTCAGACCAGGGTTGAGTTCCTGACTGGATTCCTTGAACGGTTCGGGGCCGGACTCTTTGTCGTTGACTTCCCCTGAAAAGGCGACCAGAGTCTTGAGGGGATAGCCTTTTTCTTTGATATACTTTTCAATCGCCAGCTGCCAGCGTACCGCCTCCAGGCGACTGCTGACGACGACCATCGCTTTGGCTTTCCCGTCCAGCAGAGAGGCGACCGTTTCCCTGTAATGTTCGACGACGATCTGAACTTTCTGGGAAATGTTGTAGGGATGCAGCCGGACCCAGTTCATCAGGCCTTTCATCGCGGCGCCGCGTTCGACTTCCTTATCGTCGAATTCTTCGCCGCCGTTCGCCAGTTTATAAGCCAGCTTATAAGACGTGTAATTCTTGAGGACGTCCAGAATGAAACCCTCTTCAATCGCCTGTCGCATGGAATAAACATGAAACGGTTCCGGCAGGTTCCCTTCGCCAGCAGGTTGACTGGGATCAGGACGCCGTCCGAACAGTTCCAGCGTTTTGGCTTTGGGGGTAGCGGTGAACGCCACATAAGTGATGCCTTTTTCGCTGGCGCGTGATGCCATCTGCGCCGCCAGAATATCTTCGCTGCTGATCTCGCCGCCGTCGGCAATGGCTTCCTGTTCCTCTGCTGATAACAGTTGTTTCAGTTTGGAAGCGGCTTCCCCTGTCTGTGAACTGTGCGCCTCGTCGGCGATGACGGCGAACTGCTTGCCCTGGGTGGCTGCTAGTTCGCGCACTGCCTCCAGTGCAAACGGGAATGTCTGGATCGTACAGACGACAATCTTTTTATCCCCAGAGAGGGCTTCTGCCAGTTCTGAACTCTTGCTGCCGCCGCCCCCTTTGATGGTGGCGACGACACCCGCTGTTCGTTCGAAGCCGTAGATGACATCCTGTAACTGTCCATCGATCACTTTCCGGTCAGAGACGACCAGGACCGTGTCGAAAATCTTTTCATTCTCGGCGTTGTGCAGGTCTGCCAGAAAATGAGCCGACCAGGCAATCGAATTCGTTTTCCCAGAACCGGCGGAATGCTGGATCAGATACTTCTGACCGGGGCCTTCCGAGAGGATTTTCGACTGCAGTTTGCGGGTCGCGTCCAGCTGGTGATAGCGGGGGAAGATGATTTTAGAGATCTGTTTTTTCTGATCCAGTTCGGCGACCATATACCGCCCCAGGATTTCCAGCCAGCTTTCCCGCTGCCAGACCTTTTCCCAGAGATAGGAGATCATATAGCCGTCGGGATTGACAGGGTTTCCCGCGGCGCCTTCATTGCCCAGGTTAAAAGGCAGAAAATGGGTTGCTGTCCCTGCCAGACGGGTGGTCATCTTCGCTTCCCGACTGCTGACGGCGAAATGAACCAGCGCGCCCGAAGGGAACGACAGGAGCGGCTCGGCCTCCTGTCCTTTGGGAGCAGGATCGCGATCATGGCGGTACTGATCGACGGCGTCTTCAATACTTTGTGTGTTGTCGGTTTTCAGTTCGACGGTTGCGACCGGCAGACCGTTCAGGAACAAGACCAGATCGATACTCTTTTCGTTATGTAGAGAGTACCGCACCTGCCGCACCACGCGCAGCCGGTTAGCGACGTAGTGTTGCATGATCTCAGGATTGATGGCCAGCGCGGGTTTGAATTGCGCCATCTTGAGTTTGTGGCGCATCCCCAGTACATCGAAGCCCTGTCGTAATACAGAGAGCGTCCCGCTCTTGTTGAGTGCGTCCCGCAATCGGTTGAGTAGCGCCTGCTCTGCTCCTGCGCCGTGATTCTTTGTCAGGACTTCCCAGGCTTTCGGCTGTGTTTCCTGCACCCAGGCGACGACATCCGCGGGATAGATCGCCCGCTCCCGGTCATAATGATTCGCGTCTTTGTCGGCAAACAGCCAGCCTGCTTTCGACAGTTCGTCGCAGATCTCATCTTCGAATTTGATTTCTTTGTGCAGGCTCATTAACGACTCCAATATCCTGTGAGCGGAACGGTGCTATCTGGACTCATTCCTTGCAGTGATATTTTTCAAAAACAAATCAAGCTACTATTTCAAACTGTGTGTCATCACCAAGCCAAATCAGACAACAGAGATCAAAGAGTAATTTTTGTCGTTCTTCCAATTCTTCCGGCCCAAAACGCGTCAGGGCCCTGAAGTTAAGTTGTTTGGTTTTACAAAACGTCTTGAAATCGAGGTTACTTTTGTAACAGTCTTCTCGGAGTGTTTCGTTCCAGAGTAGCGTGCTGCTGTAGGACTTGAGTTTTTCAAGAAATAATTCGTTTCCACTTGAGATATTGTCTTTGCCCTTCAGAAGTAAGATACCTCCCAGCCGATTTCTTTCTTGATCAAATCGTTCTGCATCGCCTTCAAACAAACTGAGGTTCTCATCATTCCGTGATAAGATGTGCTCGACATGGAATCCGGTTTTAGCGCCCCGTGATGTCACCAGATGTCGAAGTTCGTGTTTCATCTGTTGTTTCATTCCATTGGCCAGTAAGTTCTCGATCCGAGCGAAGATATAGCGAATAAATCGTGTATTTAAGCGGTCAACTGACATGGGGCGAAACAATTGATAATTGAATGCCTGCGCAACTTCCGTTCCTCGCTTTTTTTGGATTTCTGCGATTAAATGCTTTTCAAAAATGGCTGGGATCTCAGCTACTGGTTGCTCTCTGATTTCCGAACTGATTTCAAATAATTTTGTGGCGAACTCATTCGAATCGTAAGCTCCCTGTAATTGAAGCATCGAAAATAAACGGTCCAGCTCTGACGAGACGATTCTGATTTTCTCGGATTCTTCTGGATCATTTACTTTGCACGCTGAAAGAATCAGCATGAACTGAGTGTCAAGCTCATTCAGACTGTTGAAAAATACAGAGGGGCATTGTCCCGATTGATCTTTTGTCGCATTCCAGATCTTTACATAGAGTTTTGTATAATATTTGAATGACTTTTTGAGAAAAGACTTTACTTCAGGTGTATTATGATCAAGTTTGAGTAAGCGGTTCAGATCTGATTTAAACATCTCACGATGGTATTCCCCGTCGAACCTTTGTCCTGCTTTTCGTGTGTCCGCAAATTTCGCCTTTAACCAGTAGCGGAAAAAACTGTCGATCTCATCATCGCGAAATGCATTTACCTGATTAACACTGCTTTCCCAGAGTTCATTAAAATTACCACTTTCAAGTTCAATTTTATCTATCTGTCCGAGCAGTTTGCCTTTTAGGATTTCGTATGGTTTTAGACGCACGCCTCGGTCATTAATGACCTCAAAGACCATTGGCACATGAGTTGTATCTACTGAGAGATTGATTAAAACAAGCCGATAAAGGAAGTAATGAGTAAATGTATCCAGTTTATGTAGCGTCGTCAGTCGGGAATCGAGTTCGCTACTGATCAGTTCGTAATTGCGAACCATATTTACTGCTGTAATGCCGGTCGAAGTATCAATCTCTGATGAGTGCACCCCGTTCATTAAACCTTCTAATACATGAATATGCTGGACATGATTCATCCAGAATTCATGTTCAGTTCCGGAATAACCTGCAATTTTGCGTTCGAGCCATGGTGCCGTTTTAGATTGGAACTCCTTTGCTTTCGAGAGCAACTTCAGCATGATGAGAGTCAGCGTGGTCAGACGTTGTTGACCATCTACAACGAAAACACGTCCTCCGACAGTATTGGTGACATATGTGTTTAAGTAATACCAAGGATATTTAGAATCGATGTGTTCTCTTTTGGGATCGAGATCAGAGAGTTTCTGATAAGTTTCTTCGAACTGGTAGAACACATCATCAAGGAGGCGTCTGACTGGTTCTTCTGTCCATTTATAATCTCTCTGATAGAAATCAATAAAATAGACCGTCGTGGAGAAAGTCTGATCTAAATTTTGTTTGTCAGGTTGAATTTCCATGGTGAGTTCTCAAGGTTTAAGGGCAGTGTTTATATTTTCTGGTTTTCGGTGTCTGGTTCATGCGGTCACCTGTGCTGCGTACTCGCGGACATCGATTTTGCCGGTGACGGCGGCGGAGATCAGAGCCGTGCGGCGTTCCTGTAGGAGTTCGATGGCTTGTTCGGCTTCTGTCAGCAACTTATCTATACGCTTGGTTTCTATATCTAAGTAGTTGATAATTGTTGACTGTTCTTCAATTGGCGGTAATGAAAGTCTAATCTTTACCATTCGGGTCAGTCCCAAGTCTTGATTTGTTGCACCACGCGTAAAAAGTTGAGATTGTTCATAAGAGCCAGTACTATTTAGAGCCAAGGCAACAAATTCTGGCATGGCAGCAGTCTTCTTAATTTTTAATACAGCTACGTGAACCCATACTTGGAATCGCATCGTAAGGTCAACTACGCGTGCAATACCTGTAGTGCCGCCTTTTGTGTACAGTACATCGCCAATTTCAGGGACGACTCGCCGATCAAATTCATCACAATCTTCGACGGATACATATTTCACATCGTCAAAGTCCCATCTATCTACCTTTACGTTCCGTGCAGACAGAAATAGCACGCCACCAGCGTTTTCGTCTACATATTTGGGTGAGAAGTGTGGTCCATCTGCAACGTCATTGCAGAGCCTTCCTAAACTGACGACATCCCAATGTTCCGGTACATCGCCCAGCCATTCGATGCCGCTGTCTTTCATGGGGGCGTTGGGGTTCAGGCCTTTGGTGACCGCGTGACTGATGACCGCCTGCCGCTTTTCCTTCAGCAACTCAATCAACCGCCGCTGCTCCGCCACCAACGCGTCGATCTTCGACGTTTCCGCATCGAGGAAAGAAGAGATCAACTTTTGTTGATCGAGAGGGGGGATCGCAACTTGAATAGAGCCAAGGAAACTACGACTAACACGATCTCTAGTTCCTCCACGACACTGGGACTCCATGAATCCTAGGTATTCAGCTGATGAAAGCATGTAGACGACGTATTTTGCGTGTATGCCATCGTTTGGTTTGAGAATACAAACATCGACGGCAGTTATCATCTGTGAATCTAAATCAGGAGCTAGACAGGCCCTACCAACAGGAGAAGCAAGTCGACAGATAAGAACGTCGCCCGGGTAAACTTCGGTGCAGTTGAGTTCATCAAAGGTAGATTCAGATACGTAGCGAAAACCTTGTTCGCGGTACTCACCAATACCTACATTACCAGTTTGAATGAGTCGCACGCCTTGATCGGTAATGTATGGCGACTCGATCCAGTCACCATCTGTAAACGCATTAGGGCTGTGATTGGCGAGGCGACTAAATCTTGTCACGTTCCAGTCGCGTGGAATATCACCGAGCCACTCAACACCACTTTCTTTATACTCGTCATACTTCGGGAAACTCATTGCGACAGCTCCCCGATCATAGAGACGATACGATCTGTGACACCTTTCAGTTCAGCGTCGATTTCGTCCAGTTCGCGGGGGGGCTTGAAGACATAAAAATGCCGGTTGAAAGGAATTTCATAACCAACCTTGGTTTTATCGTGATCAATCCAGGCGTCGGGGACGTGGGGCAGGACTTCCCGCTCGAAGTATTCGTCGATATCTTCGCTGAGAGGGACGTCTTCGGTGTCGCGTAGTTTGGTGTCAATTTTGGGCTGGCCTTTGCGTTTGCCTTTGGTCTCTTTCACAATGTTGTCGTCTTCGTCCCGTTCGGGGCGTTCGACGGTGATGGTCTGATAGCCGAAATCGGTGTTTTTGAAAATCCGGCTGATCGGTGTGCCGCCTGTTGTCGCTTTTTGGGCATTGCCGAATAGACGCGTGATCTCGTCGATATGTTCGCTGCTGAGTTCCTTGCGTTTGCTGCCCAGGCTTTTTCTCATCTTCTGCCACATACCGCTGGCATCGATCAACTGGACCTTACCTTTGCGGTGTTTCGGCTTGCGGTTGGTGACGATCCAGATATAGGTGCTGATGCCCGTGTTGTAGAACATGTCGGTCGGCAGGCCGATGATGGCTTCCAGCAGATCGTTTTCGAGCACATAACGGCGGATTTCACTTTCTCCGCTCCCCGCGTTGCCGGTGAACAGGGGGGACCCGTTGAGAACGATACCGAACCGGCTGCCGCCATCTTTCGCGGGCCGCATCTTGGAGATCAGGTGCATCAGGAACAGCAGCGACCCATCACTGACACGGGGTAGACCGGGACCGAACCGCCCATTGAAGCCGTCCTGCGCGTGTTCCCTTTTGATTTCCTTTTGAATCTTTTTCCACTCGACGCCGAACGGGGGATTGGAGAGCATATAGTCGAAGTGTTCGCCGGGCAGCCCGTCTTCGGAGAGGGTGTTGCCGTGGATGATTTTACTGATGTCCTGCCCTTTGATCAGCATGTCGGCTTTGCAGATCGCGTAGGATTCGGCGTTGAGTTCCTGACCGTACATCACCAGCCGCGCGTCGGGGTTCTGGCCGCTCAGGTGTTCTTCCGCAATGGAGAGCATACCCCCGGTTCCGGCTGTCGGGTCGTACAGGGAACGGACAATGCCCGGTTTGGTCAACGCGTCGTCATCTTCAATAAACAACAGATTGACCATCAGCCGGATGACTTCGCGGGGGGTGAAGTGTTCCCCGGCGGTTTCGTTGGAGAGTTCCGCGAACTTGCGAATCAGTTCTTCAAAGACCAGCCCCATCTGGGCATTGGTGACAAACTGGGGGTGCAGGTCGATATTGGCGAACTTTTCGGTGACCAGATACAGCAGGCCGGCTTTGGCCAGCCGTTCGACCTGTGTGTGAAATTCGAAGCATTCGAAGATATCGCGCACACTGTCGGAAAAGGATTCGATATAGGAGAACAGATTTTCGCGAATATGGTCCTGATCGCCCATCAGTTTTTTGATATCGAGGGGGGACGTATTGTAGAACAGCTGTTGCGACTTTTTCTTCAGGAACGGTTCGGGGTTGATCTTTGCCGCTTCGCGTTTCTCTTTTTCCTTGAGGACGGCATCTTTCGTCGGTTCCAGTACACAGTCCAACCGCCGCAGGACGGTGAACGGCAGGATGACTTTGCCGTATTCGGACTGTTTATAATCGCCGCGGAGCAGATCGGCGACCGACCAGATGAAAGAGGATAACTGCTGCTGATTCATGGTTGTTGATTCTTTGAAGTGGAAAACGCTGGTAACTCTCGACAGGTAAACAATTTATCAAGTCGCCATACTACACAGAATAACAGAGGTGAGCAAGCACGCGGTTTAATGTTTCATTTCAGGGGATTATGAAGGTATCTGTAGCTAAGACATCTAAATTTTAACGGTTTCCGTGTCACAATACATGAAGGCGACGCCTTTAAATATCAGTGATCGGTACTGAAGGTTTCACCCCTCTGGAACAGTCTCTATGCAGTCTTTTTCAGGGCGTTTACATTTCCAGGCCGTTAACTCAAACAGTCCGTGTGCCCGGTTCTAAGAAAGGAGCAGTATGCTACAGAGACAGGAAATCATGCTGATCAGAGCTGCCCTACAGTTCTGGTATGAAGAAATGGATCTCGAAGATCCAGATCTGTTTGCGGTTTACTCTGGTGGCCCCAGAATCAAGCCGCCATGGGACGGGGAAGACATTCAGCGGTTGCGTCAGCAGTTGATCGAGGCACGGCTGCGATATGCTGTCTGCCAAAGTGATGCGACCAGGGTCAAGCTTCCCCACCTGTTTGACACTCCCGCAGCAGCCACCCAAGCAATAACGGCCGACTCTGATCAACTGGGCGTGGTTCTGGTTGATTCACCAGCGGTCTGAGTACCCTCATACCCCTTCCATAAGCTCAGCCAGGCTAATGCCGAGTGTTTCGGCGATCCGCTCGATATTTCGCAGAGACAGATTCCTCTCTCCCCGTTCGATCCCGCCCACGTAGGTCCGATCCAGCTCACAAGCATAGGCGAAATTCTCCTGCGAGTAACCTTGCTCTTTGCGCAGTTCCCGGACCCGCTGTCCAAATCTCACCAGTATGTCTGCTCGTTTTGTCATGCAGGCATTTAACACTTGACAGCGACGATAAAACCACGGACTATAAGTATCATTTCGCGGCTGTAGATATGTCCAAATAGTGTGTACTTAAACCCCAGTGACAGACACTAAGTTGCATTTAGCTTTCATAGCGGGGCTGGCAGGGTGCAGAGAACTAAGTATCTGCAGAACTTGACTCGATTGAAGTCTCAGCCTCTCTGAGAAACACAATTTCAACCTTTAAACCATTAGATAAGATCGGAATATTCCATGCACGACGAAAGTAACCAAACGATTGAAAGTCCCCCGAGCCAGTGGTGGCTGGCAAAGAATGGTGAGGCGGAAGGACCTCTGTCTCACCAGGAAATCAGTGATGCCTTGAAGTCAAACCGCATCAGATCGGCAGATTATGCCTACTCGTCTGATGAGAAGGAGTGGAAGCCTCTGTCTGCCTGTAGTGAATTCGAATCTGGAACTGAAGAATCTGCTTTGCGATCTCCTCCGGCGCCCCCTGTTGAGAGTTATCCCATCGAGCCTTTGTTTACCAATCCCAGACTGCCAGCCATGGCAAACTGGATATGTATCTACTCGCTCCAGATCTCTCCCTGGCTCTGGTGCCTCTATACCGTTTCAGAAATGATCAGCGGGGGCCTGTTAGCTGAGAACGCCTCTCTAGCTGGAGTGGAAGTTTTGACGATGTTTGTCAACACGCTCGTTTCACTGGCGGTAACAATATCGCTCTTCATCGGAGGGGCTCGTCTCAGGACGTTAAGCCGGTCAGGTCCTAATATCTTCATCATCAGTATCGTATTCGCAACTGCGGTCCATTTACTGTTGTTTCTCTGCACGATCGCGATCATCTCGATGACTGACCAAAACAGCTTCGTCTCAAAAACCGTGGCAGTCGAGTTAATCGAATATTTCATATTCATTGTCGCACTGTGTGAAGGAGCGTTTCTGCTCACCTCACTGTTCTGGTTGAGGCGGAATGCCCGTTTTCTACCACTCTCTTAATCCCCAGGTGAATAGAGAGTCATTTTGATACACCGACAATGAAAGAGAATGTGCCTCATGACCGACTATCCAGTCCCCGAAAAACGGGAAACTACAGAATGGCGTTTTGATGACGGGGGGCTGCTCGCAGGACCCTATTCTTATAACGAACTTCAGGAATATGTAGAACTCGGTTACATCCAGCCAGAAACGGAGGTCATTCACGAGGATGGTCGGAAATTCCAGGCATTTGAGATCGGATTGTTTCCGGGATTCGTCCCTGAAAAACCAGACCCTGTCGAGGAGGAAAGAAACACTGTTATTCCATTGCCGGGCTGGAATGCCTTGGCAGGAATAGTCACATTGACTCTGCTTGCGATAAAAAGCGCCCTGAAGAATCCGGAAAACTACTGGCTACTTAGCGTGCTCCCGTTCACATTGACTCTCGGTGGCTTTGCGATGGTATTACTCGGCTGCTATACGGGTTTAACCGGAGTCGCGCACGATTATCGAGGAATCCCACAATCTCGTCCTGTCTTTTACAGAATAGGAGCTGTGATTGTGATTTACCTGGGAATCTTATCCATGATTGCAGGTGCTAAAGACCTTTTTTGAGGCGTGTAGTTGTTGTGAACACTTTTCATTGGGATTCCCCGGAAGCTTATATTAATAGCTTCGTATAATCAGGGGGAGAAGTTCGCCTAGAAGTAGGTTGGATGTTTCGACCGATCACATAGTTACCACCAACAGAATCAGTCCAAATGAAACTGGTAGTTTCCTGATTGATCATGGTCAGGTCAGCAGAAAACCAGTCAGCAACGGCCCTGAGATAAACCAGATTTAAAAAGTACTTTCTAAATTGAGAGGGGAACGGTTTGGAGATACGAGGTTGGTGTCATGGTATGTAATTTTGTCGGTGAAAGCGTCTAGCTGGAATATTGCCTCAATAGTTAAGACGTAGGCTTGCTTTTCAAACACGTTAGCAATTTCCGGTCCAAAGACATCAAACAACTTCAGAGATTGCCGGGCGCGTTTGCGAATGAGCCGTTGCTGTCGTGTTAATAGCTTTGAATCATGACAGACCACCTTATCCCTTCCGCGAGCGGAGAAACGCCAGATACTCGATGAGTTTTTCCTCTTCATCATCTGTCAAATTTTCGTTTGCGAATGTGGCTGTCTTGCCATGTCGCTTTCCACTTCGCAGAGCGCCAGACGCTGATGAAGCGGGCAGATAGCCGGCTTTCTCCATCAGCCTTTCGTAAGGTTGCCCGTAAACAATTGCCAAGGCATGAAGTACGCTGGGAGCGGGTTTCGTGATCTTGTCGTTTTCGAGTTGTGACAGGTAAGCGTTGGAAACTTCCTTGTCGGTTGCGTTTTCAACTTCCCGCAGCGTCATTTTTTTCATGCCGCGAAGACTGGACAGGTATTTCCCAAGTGTCTGGTCTGAAGTCGAGGACACCTCTGCTTGCTTGTCTGGATTAGCAGACTTTTTGGCCATTCAGACCTCCTTTTTATGTGTTTCTTTAGCTTAAGAATACAGCATGGTGCTGAGTTTGTCAAGCACTGCCAATTAAATGCTTGACAAACTTAGCAGTGCTCGTTAAACTGAGTGTGGGGCTGGGTGCTGTCGCCCAGCCAGGAAGCCATCTAGGTATAGGAGGTTGACAAGTAATGTTTAAAAACGAAAACGGTTGTGGAGACGCCAAGTGGCGGGTCACTGTAGATGATGTTGGGGTTTCAATGCCTCGACGGATCGTTGAAGTGGCGGTGATTCGGGCGCAAGCATCAGTAGACAAAGACTTTGTACTGGTTCGAGATCACAACTCTCCAAACGATGTTGTTCTCGATGATGATGGCAGTGTCGATCTGAAAGAAGGCAATGTCTTTTATACACTACGACGGTGTGACGTCCAGCCGCGAGCTGGGTGCCAAGATCCGGCAAAGTTGGCAATCTTTGTCGACGACCGGGTGGAATTCGTCACTCGTCGGGAACAAACCGGAAAGATGGTGCTTCAGCTTTTTGGCATGGCACTCAACGTGCAGCTGGTCCGCGACTACGAACGTCCCAACGACGAACCTATCGGTCTAGATGAATCTGCTGTGTACGACGATGGCCCAGTATTTGTCACTCGACAACGTGACGATGGATTGAAAATTACTGTCAATTCACGTGTTTTTACTGAAGACGATGGCGTGAAGCCAAATATGACCGGTGGCGAGATCGCGGCACTTGTTTTTCCAGAGAAACCAAACGAAACCTGTGTTCGGCTGACAAGTGGTGGTGTCAACAGGCTTATTGAGTTCGCTGAGCAGATTGCGATTTCTTTGTGTGCGACCTTCGAAGTTATTCGCAAAGGTGTCACAGGCGGGTATGAACAGTCTCGTGTCACAGCCGAGATTGGGAAATTGACTGAAGGCGGAGCGAATATCTCGTTTGTCGATAAGCCTCCCGCCGTGGTATATCACGACCTCTCGGTGAGACCTGAACTGTCGATCGACAAGACCGATGTGTTAGTTCTGATTCCTGGAGCTTATCCGGGGAAGATGATTGATGGTGCATATTTGCCTCAAGGTTCCCCGCTTCTTGGCCGCGTTAAGGGTAAGCCGCAGGGCAGCACTGTCAATGCACTTGGCCGAACCTGGCAACTTGTCAGCTACCATCCACACAACAATGGGATCGGGCCAGCGTGGAACCCGACCAAGCACGGCTTTCACACATATATTGGGGAGATCATGTCATGGTTACACGACATAGCGTGAATAAACTGAACGTCTCAATGGATGCGGGCACCGGTCTCGTCCGCATCCGCGAGTCGGATTTGATGCGGCTCGAAAAACACCTTTTCCAACGGTATCCACATCGAGAGTGGGGAACTTTTTTTCGTTTTGGCTATCGGCGTACTTCGTGGGGTATCGTAGTTTGCTTTGTTGATGGATTGTGGCCGGTTTCCGGCGACTTGGATCGGCAAACTGCCCTGACAACGTTTCATGAAGACTACTCCCGGCGCGCATTCCATGAGTCTGCGAATGTTGATGGCCTCGCGGTTGGTGTTGTGCATTCCCATCCCGTAGATTGCCCGGTTCATCCGAGTGATCTTGATGACGACATGGACAGCTACTTTGCAAAAGAGTTTGCCGCGTTCAGCGGCGGGCGTCCATACTGCAGCTTGATTTTTGAGCGGAGCGATCGTGGGCTTAGCTTTTCCGGTCGTATTTACGACCGAGGGCAGTGGCTTCCTGTTTCTTCAATAATCAGCGTTGGTGACACCGTAAGCCGGTATCGATCGCAATTGATGTCCGCAGAGTTGAGTGTCGATGAATCTGAGTCTCCTACTGCACGGCTTCAATCTCTAATGGGAGCACAGGCCGAATTACGGCTTCAGAACTCAACGATTGGGGTCGTCGGTAACAGCGGCACTGGGTCTCCCGCCGTCCTCGTTTTGGCACGTGCTCGCGTTGGCAGCTTCGTTGTTGTCGACCCTCAGCGTCTGTCGACGTCGAATCTGGAGCGACTGCAAGGGAGTGGGTGGAAACATTTGTCTCTGACACCGCTTCCTTACAAGGTCGAATTAATGCGTGAGATGATCCATTCGATCAACCCAGATGCCAGCGTTGTGCCGATGGTCGGAAATGTACTTCATCCGAATGTTACTGATCAGTTGCTTCGGTGCGATTTCATACTGGGATGTACTGACAGCGTTCATGGGCGTGTTGCGCTAGATGAGTTGGCTAGGCACTACTTGGTGCCCGTTATCGATGTTGGTGTCCGGATGGATGGTACGGATGGGAAGTTGACCGAGCAACTCGTCAATATATCTGCATACCGACCAGGATTACCTTGTGCGTTTTGTCGTGGTAACGTTAATCCTGACGTGATGAATTTCGAATTGATGTCAGACTTAGAACGTCGTGAAAGGGAAGAACAGGCGGCAGATGCGGCAGCGAGGGGAGTGGAAGCTGACCAGTATTGGAAGGGACGGCCGCAACAGCTTCACACTGTCGGTTACCTGACAACGACAGCAGGTGCCTTGATCGCTGGATACGTGGAGGGGGCTTTGACCGGTAGCTTCCAGATGCCTCACTCTGAATTTCAGTTTGATGTCGGACAGCCAAAACTCGGTTTCGTTGCTCCGGATCTGGAACAACTGGAATGCGGCTGCCAATCACATTTTGGCTGGGCTGATGCCGCAAATCCCTTCAAAAACGTGGCAATTCCGACTCATTGGTCCCGACGAGCAGTTCTCTTGTCGTCTAAACCTGATTTGAACATGTCATGCACCCGAGAAATCGCTTGAGAATGTGTTCGAAAAGGACGATAATGTGAAGTGTAATCGAACAGGCGGGTTATTTATGTTGGTATTTACGTATGATGCTCTGTTCGACATTGTGGAGGGGTTTAGTGTGGGTCGAACAGGCCGTGAGAAATCGTGGTTACCAAAGGTCGCCGAGGCCGCGTTATCGGGTGACCAGAAGAAGCTGGAAATTGTTCTTGTTCGAGCGATTCGCTCGCTCAAGAGTGACTCGCCGGATGTGTGTCAACAACTGGGGCAACTACTCTCGGAACACTCTACTAATCCAAATGGGATGCGATGGAGAGGCAGCGGTCCACCGCCAGTGGATGCCGAAGAGGGATTTGCATTGGTGCGAGCCGAATCTGTCGATGATGCGCCAGCCCCTGTACTCCCCGCTTCAGTTTTAAGAAGGGTCGACCAATTCGTCGGTCAACGAAAGAACTGTCAAAGACTCCTTGAAGAAGGTTTTCTCCCACCTGGTTCCGTGCTTTTGACGGGGGGGCCGGGAACCGGAAAGACAATGCTGACTCGGTGGATAGCGCGCGAGCTGGGTCTGCCATTTGTGACTCTCGATCTTTCTACTTCGATTTCAAGTTTACTCGGTAAGACGGGCTTCAACTTACGCCGGACACTCGACTACGCACGGTCTCGACCGTGTGTGCTATTACTCGATGAGTTTGATGCGATTGCTAAGCGGCGTGATGATGCTTCCGAAGTTGGAGAGCTGAAGCGAATCGTCAACGTACTGCTTAAGGAACTGGAAGACTGGCCACTGCAATCTGTGCTGATTGCAGCAACCAACCACCCCGAGCTACTCGACCGTGCAATTGCTCGAAGATTTGATGTTGTTCTAGATATCCCTCTACCAGGCGATGACGAGCGATTTGAGATTCTCAGGCAGTCGGGGCGCCGATTCAGTGACGAGTTTCCAGCGGAGTTTCTGCACGCAGTGGCTTGCAGCTTGGAGGGGGCAAGCGGTTCCGAATTGGATTCACTTATGTCAGCCGCCGTTCGGCATCATCTCGCAACCGAACAAATCTTAGTTAGGAGCCTCATCGAGGAAATTCAGCTTCGACTGAGTGAGCGGCTGACGAGTAAAAACATTGGAGAATTCATCCGGTTAATTCAGTCGAAGGCAAAAGGTGTGTTCAAGGTTCGTGAATTGGCCGAGTTGTTGGACAAGAGTCCATCGACGATCCAGCACCACTTGAATAAGGATGTGCAGCATGGCTGATACTCGGAAACGATTGATTCTCGGAAACGGTGAGCAGTATATCGAGCCGATTCAAAAGAAATTGAACGGCCGGACTCCTGAACCACCGCGATCCTACGGAGAAGCACGCGACCGAATCAAATCAGGCGTTGGTAACGCACTCAAATCGTTTGAAGCACTACCGGAGGAAAAGAAAATTTCTGATGAGGCCGTGTTTTGTATGCGGCTTCATCCTGATGTGACTGCCAAATCATATGACCCGGCTATAATTTTTGATGAAATCCCTGAATTGCGAAGCGTCGGCTCACGAACATATCACACTCCAATTAAGGAAGTAGCACAGACCACTCGAATTGAAAAGCAGTTGGAGAAAGAAGACATAACGGACGTTGATGCGAGACTCGTGTTCGTACAGAGTACACCAAGCGGCTTTAACCGATTCATTCAGCAACTTGATCGGGCCGAGTCATCATTGCCTCGGAAGTTTCGACAAGAAATTCAACGCATCGAGCGGTTTGATACGCTGACTGAGGATGAGCAATTGGCAGGATTCGCCGAAAACTGGAGCGAGGGGCGAGTCGAACTGATCCTGCATCCAAGCCGCAGTATGAAGGATGGTCAGTTTGAATTTCTGTTTGAGTTGTTCGAGTGGTCGAACATCGAGGTTGAAAAATCGAAAGTCCGTCCCTATCCCGGCGGGCCGACGTTTGTCTCATGCTTTCTGAACCGTGCATCGCTTAGTCAATTAGCCGGAGCGAATCCTCTTCGTTCGGTCCACCCTTTGCAATTCGATGGTTTGAGTAGTCTGCGTCACGCACCGAAGGCGAATGCACCGAAACCACCCTCAACGACAACACGTTCCACAATCAAAGTCGGGATGTTCGATGGCGGGATTGATGTGACCGTACCATTGCTTGCGGGGCACGCAGAACAGGATGATGCAAACTCAATCAAAACTTCCGAGGACGTTGATTGTGTCTCACATGGGACAGCAGTTGCAGGCGCGATCCTTCATGGTCCGTTGAACCCCTTCAAGGCTAAGGATCGGCTGCCAGTTCCACCAGTCTACGTTGTCAGCTTTCGAGTGCTTCCCACATCCGATCCGCTTGATGTCGACTTATATGAAGCAATCGACGTCATTGAGCAGGCTGTTCCAGCAAGAAACGATATTAAGGTCTTCAATGTCAGTTTTGGTCCACGCGGTCCGATCGAAGACGACAGACTTTCTCGATTTACCTACGTTTTGGACACATTGGCCGCGACACATAAGGTGTCCTTCTGCGTTGCTGTTGGAAACGATGGTGACGTAGTTGGCGAAGAACGGATTCAGAGTCCATCGGATATGGTGCATGGTCTCGGGGTCGGGGCATTTACACTGGAATCAGCATCCCCAGTCCACGCTGCATACTCTTGCAGAGGTCCTGGTCGAGAGTGCGGAAAAGTGAAACCTGATTTGGTTGCATTTGGTGGTTGCGAGAACATGCCTATTCATCTGGCGTCAACTACTGCCGGCCAGAAGGTGCTTTCGTGGGGAACAAGTTTTGCATCGCCACTCGCTTCCCGCTTGAATGCGCAAGCGATTGATTCCTTTGAACGCAGCTCGGCATTATTGGGCCGGGCCTTGTTGGTACATACGGCAGAGTATCCGGGAAAGTCGACTGATGCGCAGAAATCTGACGGCTTGATTGGACACGGTTGCCTCCGTGAGACGATTGACGACGTCCTGCTCTGTGAAGATCACACCGTGACAGTTGTATTTCAAGGCGATATCCTACCAGCCCGGATGGCGAAGCTTCCGATTCCATGGCCATCCAGGGTGGATATTCCGGGCATGATCTACGTGCATTGGACTGTAGCGACGTTAGTGCCGGTAGAGCCGATGCATCCCGGCGATTACACGTCATGTTGTCTGGAAGAGACGTTTTATCCGAATGCACAGAAGTTCGAGTTTCGTCCCCCGAAAGGGGTGAATGCTAAGAATCGTCAACTTCATTTGGTCAATGACGAAGCGGAGATCAACCAGCTGTTGGCCAGTAATTGGAAGCAATCTGCGTGGCCACTTAGTGAGTCGGGGAATACGTATCGGAACGAGAAAGAAAAGAGGCTGGACTGCAAATGGGAATCGATCGTTCGCCGGTCAAAGTCGAAACGAGCCGAGAAGGTTGAGTCTCCTTTGATGACGCTTCATGCGATTGGTCGAAATGGAGCCCATGAACGATTTGATTACGTAGTCGTTGTCACACTACGGGCACCAAAATTTGTCGGTGATTTGTATACGGAGATCCGGCAGGAATACCCAGCCCTAGCTCCAATTCGTCTGCGCACTGAAGCAGAGACCCGTATTCAAATATGAGACAACTGCCTCGACCATTATTATTCTATAGTTGCTGCTAACTGTGTGAGTCGAATCGATGAGCCCAGTGACCAATGAGCTGATCGAATTCTGCATCTTTCTTAGGATTTATTCTATGACCGGTTCAGTCGACTTTTCTCTAGTCGTCGTCCTGTAGCTTAGAAATAGTAGCATGGAATTTGATGATATTCGTTGAACCTGTTGCCGGTACTGTTACCGACGGGAACCTACTCTGACTTGAGCCTGCTACGAACACGTTCAGTTCAATCGTTTCTGGTCTCCACTCTCACAACTCGTGATCGTTTCAGAGCATTTTAATCGCTCTGGAATAGTCTCTCTAAAGACTATTTCAGGGCGTTTTTTGTTTTACACGTCCCATTTTCCAGAAGGAGTTCTTTTATGTCGCACATTGTCCAGATTCAGACCGAGGTACGTGACCCGGTCGCTGTCGCTTTTGCATGTAACCGGCTCAGACTCCCGGAGCCAGTCCAGGACACGTTCAAACTCTTTAGCAGCGAGGCTACCGGATTGGGAGTGGAACTGCCGGAGTGGCGGTACCCGGTCGTCTGTGACACATCCAGTGGTCAGCTGCAGTATGACAACTTCGAAGGGCGGTGGGGGGACCGGAGCCTCCTAGACCGGTTTCTCCAGGCTTATGCCGTTGAGAAGACACGTATCGAAGCGCGTCGTAAGGGGCACACGGTGACCGAGCAGGCTCTGGCTGACGGATCGATCAAGTTGAAGGTTCAAGTAGGAGGTGCTGTATGAACCAGACAATTGAGATCACAGTTACCCCGGACGGACAGACACGTGTGGAGACCAGGGGCTTTTCCGGTGCAGGTTGTCGCGAAGCCAGTCGGTTCATTGAAGAGGCCCTGGGGAAACGGACCAGCGAACGGACCACGCCGGAATTCTTTCAGGTCGCAGATGAACGGCAACGCCTTCAGGAAGGAGGTGGTTGATGACCAGGGTCCGTCGACAGATCCAACGGCAGCAACGCGAAGATCCGGCTGTCGAAGCACGCCGTATTACCCGCATGCGTAAGAAGTCTGCAGACCTGGCCAAAGAACAGGAAGCCCTCGGTCGCTGGATGACGCGCCTGAAACGTGCCTTCCACAAGGTAGAGAAGCTTCAGGAGCGGATCGCCCGCATGGAACGCCAGCTGGCAGACCTGGAAGATCATACCTGACAGGTAGGCTCCGCACATTCAACAGCCATTCGTTTTCTCAATGCCCCGGCTTCTGCTGAGGCTTTTGCATTTAATCACTTAATAAGGAGTCGCTATGCCGACCACCACTTCATTAACTCAGAAACTGGCCGAACATGTCGCGGCCTGTTTCCCGGGACTGTGGATTCAGTCCCATGAGCACCAGGATGCTCTGACGGAGATTACTCAGCTCTGCCGTGATTCAGAGTGGCAACTGGCAACCTGGGATATTGACACGGGACTCAGCGTCCCCGGCCAGACAGAGCAGGGGGGAAGCAGCACTGATCCGCTATCAGCCATCAAGGCCATCAATGCCCTGGCCACACCTGAGGGAACAGCCATTCTCGTGCTGCAGAACTTTCACCGGTTCCTGCAGTCTGCAGAAGTGGTCCAGGCGTTGTCCCAGCAGATCAATACCGGTAAGCAGAACCGCGCGATCGTGATCATTCTGTCGCCCGTTGTGCAAATCCCTATCGAGCTGGAACGGATGTTTGTCGTAATGGAACATGATCTGCCTCACCGGCAGGAACTGGAAGAAATCGCTCGCGGGATCGCCACGGAAGAGGGGGAACTGCCTAAAGAAGCCGAGTTACAGGTGATTCTGGATGCGGCAGCCGGACTCACCCGTATGGAAGCGGAGAATGCGTTCAGCCTATCACTGGTTCGGGACGGGAGAATCACTGCAGATGCCGTCTGGGAATTAAAGACCCAAACGCTAAAAAAAAGCGGTCTGCTTTCGCTGTACCGTAGCAACGATGACTTCAGCAGCCTGGGAGGCCTGGCGGCGCTCAAGGCATTTTGTAAACGGGCCATGCTGCATCCCCAACGTGGGAATCCACTGAAACGCCCGCGTGGCGTTTTGCTGCTGTCCCCACCTGGCTGTGGGAAGTCACAGTTCTGTAAGGCACTCGGCAGGGAGGTGGGGCGTCCTGTGCTCAATCTCGACATTGGCAGCCTGATGGGTTCGCTTGTAGGACAGTCGGAGGAACGCACACGGGATGCCCTGAAAGTCATTGATGCAATGGCTCCCTGTATTGCCATGATCGACGAAGTCGAGAAGGCCTTTGCCGGGATGAACGGCAGTGGCGACTCCGGCGTCGCATCGCGAATGTTTGGTGTGTTTTTGTCGTGGCTGAACGATCATCAGTCCGACGTGTTCGTAGTCTGTACCGCGAATGACGTTTCCAGGTTGCCTCCGGAATTCAGTCGGAGTGAACGCTTTGACGGCGTGTTTTTCCTGGATCTCCCCGATCGTGAGGAGAAAGATGCGATCTGGACACTTTACCGGGATCTGTTCGAGATCGACGCGAGCCAGTCTGCTCCCGATGACACCGACTGGACCGGTGCAGAGATCAAGTCCTGTTGCCGCCTGGCAGCCTTACTTGATCTGCCTCTACGTCAGGCCGCTCAGAACGTCGTTCCCGTCGCCGTGACTGCAGCGGAATCAGTCAGTCAGTTACGGTCCTGGGCCAGTGGTCGCTGTCTCTCAGCGAATCAACCAGGCATTTACCGAAAACCACAGCAACGAGCCCGCACGCGTCGCAGCGTGAATCACGGAGCGTCCAAGAATTAAAATCCACTTTTTAAATTCAAATCCACAAAAGCCGGTGAGTGACGAAGTAGCGTCATTCGTCGGCTTGTTTTGTTTCTGGAGATACTGATATGACCACATTACTCGAAGAGGCTCCCCCTGAGACAACCATCACTCCCAGTGAGCGACTGCGTTCTTCCATGGCGGCAGCTCGACTGAGCTTTACCTGGCTGGGAGTGAGAAAGTCGCTGACAGCCCAGCAGAAGAACCAGGCCGCAGATTCCTTCGGTGCCGAGGGAAAATACCTCTCTGCCGGTAAGAAGCTGCTGGATACCCGCCATGCCGCATTCAAAGCCGTCACGGCGATCCGGGGGCGTGCGATCGCTTACTGGAAAGGTGTGTCACTTCCTTTTCCGGAACCGGGGATTCGCCTGATCCGCCAGGATGAGATTACGGCCTTCGATCAGTCGATCGCTGGATTCCGCCAGGAACTGGACGAGGCGGTCGACGAGCTGGATCGGCACTATGAAGAACTGCGTAATGCGGCCCGAGATCGTCTGGGGGAATTATTCAATCCCGATGATTATCCACCGTCGCTGATCGGCATGTTTGAGATTGAGCACGACTATCCGTCCGTAGAGCCGCCGAATTACCTCCGGCAACTGAATCCGGAGCTGTACGAGCAGGAGTGTCAGCGGGTGCAGTCCCGGTTTGACGAAGCCGTGCAACTGGCAGAGCAGGCATTCTTAAGTGAGCTGACGCAGATGGTGGATCACCTGACAGAACGGCTGACGGGGCGACAGGATGGGAAGCCCAAGGTCTTTCGGGATACTGCGGTCACCAACCTGACGGATTTCTTTGATCGCTTTCGCCAACTCAATATTCGCTCGAATGAGCAGCTGGATGAACTGGTAGTGAACGCCCAGCAGATTATTACCGGTGTGAACCCCCAGCAACTGCGCGACAGCCAGGATGTGCGCGAACGAGTGGCTTCTCAGATGTCGACAGTGCAGCACAACCTGGACCAGTTGCTGGTGGATCGGCCTCGCCGCAATATCCAGCGACGTCCCAAATAAAGGGGGCTCTATGCAAATACTCATTCAAACCAATGGCGCCGTACGGTGCCTGTATGACGAAACGCTGGATCTGCATGACATAGGACAGCTGCAAATTGAACGTGGTTCTCATGTCGAGCCGGATCTGCAGGGAAACTGGACTGCGGATCTGTCTCCAGTCGGGGGACCGTTACTGGGACCCTATCGAAATCGCAGTGATGCCCTGCACGCGGAACGGGAGTGGTTGGAGACCCACTGGCTGACCGATTCGCGGTAGCAGAATCCTCTATGTGCCCTCCAGGGCGGTGTGTATTCACGCTGCTCCGAGAGGGGCAGCGTTTTCTCATTTTTAGCAGGAGTCAACGCAAATGATACAAGCTCAACTCGACCAGCAGGTCGCTCAGGCAACGGGAGAAGATTTACGGGAAGTCCGGTTTCGTGGTTTCAGTCTTGCCGACCCCATGACTGTCAGTTTTGATCCCGAGCCCTATGACCTACCGCCACAGATTCTGGACTGGGACCAGGCGGATCTGGAACGGAATGTCGCTCTGATAAAACAGCCTGTTCTGTGAAGGTGTTCAAATACCAGTTTTTTCATGCCCATCCGGAGGTTATTACCGGGTGGGCATTTTTCTGATCACACAGGAGTAACGATGATTACTATATCCCGCTCTTTAATACGAGAGTTAAAAACGGTCTTCAGTCGTGGACTGGGAATTACCAGTCGCCAAACAGGTCCGCCGGTCGAGTTTGTGGTCGACCAGCATGGCCTGCGGATGCGAACACGAAACAAGCAGATTGCGTTGGAATATCGTCTTCCTCTCGAAGGCCTGGAGAGCCAGCAGCTTGTTTCACCATTCGGTCTGTTAGGATGTTGCCATGGTGTGAAATCAGATCCGGTTCATCTGCAGGTTGAAAATGACAAGATCCGTGCGGAGTGGCAGGAGGCCGGGATTCCGCAGTCCATTGAGTATCCAGTAGAGGAATGCAAGGAGTTTCCGGAACTACCAGATCAACTTGAACAGAATGAATCTGAGTTGATGGTTGCCTTGGGTGATGCCTGCGAGACTGCGACAACTGACTCAGCCCGATATGCATTGGATCATCTGCAACTGCGGGGCTCTGAGGGGCAGGTGATCAGCACAGATGGCAGGCAGCTGTTGGTTCAGGATGGTTTCAAGTTCCCCTGGGAAGGGGAGATTCTGGTACCCGCTAATCGTCTGTTATGCAGTCGAGAATTTCGCCGCGGGAAGTCGGTCGAGGTCGGAAGGACGCCGGAATGGATGGCACTCCGATCGGGACCGTGGACAATCTGGCTGCGGATCAACGAGAAGGCCCGTTTTCCCAATGTAATGGAACTGGTCAATAAACGTTACGAAGAAGTCGCTTCCCTGCAAATCCCGGATGAAGATGCCGAGTTTATCTGTGCGGTCCTGAAGCCCAAGCCGTTTCACCAGGATGATGCCGGAAAGGTGACCTTGGACTTGAACGGGGAGGTTGCGGTGCGGACCCGTGAAGCAGGGCAGGGGCAGCAGCGGGATTATGTTTTGTGTCGCTCGGATCGATCCGGGGAAAGTATGCGAGCAAATACGAGTCGGGATTATTTCAGGCGGGCTCTGCAGTTGGGGTTTCGGGAGATCAGTCTGAGCGGATCGGATACGCCAGCTTCCTGCCGGGATGAGCACCGGATCTACGTCTGGGCACTGCTGACCCAGGCAGATGCCTTGCAGCCCCAGTCTGATGCCGTGCGGATTGAGTCCACTTCAGTATCGCATCAAGCTGCTCAGTCGCGGAAGAAGCAGAATCATGTGACTGAGCGGGTTCCGTCAGGAAAGAAGCCGTCTGTCGAAGCAGAGCAGGTTCTGACGCAAATGAAGTCTCTGTGTGGTGGCCTGACTGATACTGTGTCGCACATCCGGGACCTGATGTCCCAGCTCAGCGAACAGAGTCAGGCCTGGCATCGCGGTCTGACTTCCGATCAGAGGGTTGGCACCTGAGTATCGGAGTGAAAGAGCTTCTTAAAAATGCCGTCACTGTCAGGTGCAGGCTATTTAATACAACCCTGTGGGAGATTTCATGACCTACAACAGTAAAGACAAATTGAACGCGTTTCATTTAACTGGCAGTCTGGGGGTATCCACACTGTTAGGACTGCTGACCGAGAGCTGGGGCGTGTTCCTCGTGATGAGTTTTTTGCTGGTCGGTTCATCGCTGCTGACTGGTGAGATCCGGATACCAGACAATCGCCCTAAGCGTTAACTTGCAGCCCTGTGCTGTCCTCATTTTGGTTTGATCCAGGTGAGGGCAGGCGGGGCTCCTTGGGCTGTTCGTTCTCTCAATCACTCGGGCTTTTCTTTTATCTATCAGAGAAAACGCGTGAATCCAGAATTAAATGAAAGAAAATCTTACCAGCCAGTCCGAGAATGAAGTCTACGTTAGGTGCTGCCTACCAGAAAGCGTATCCCTTTCTTTTATGCCTCTACAGCCTCATAATCTAGGAAAACACATAGACAGATTTTGAGTGTTCCATGTTTCGGAGGTTCGATGACTGACCAAGAAGGGTACACTACACGACTTCAGGGTTTGTTGGATCGCTGGAGTGCTGGGGATGAAGAGGTAATTGACGAACTCATCGTTCACTCACAGGGACAACTTCGCCGGATAGCAAGTCGGATGTTGGCTGCCAAACCGCATGTGGGCCGCTGGAATCAGACAGACGATGTACTTCAAAACTCACTAATTCGCCTTCATCGGTCGTTAAAGGCAGTTAAGCCTGAATCCAAGAGAGCTTTCAATGGCTTGGCAGCGATCCAGATTAGGCGTGAATTGATCGACATGGCTCGAAGTCTCTACGGACCGGAAGGTCGTGGACGGAATCACAAATCTGATCCTGGTGAAGTTGATCCAGAAGGAAACGCGCGTCCATTGTACGATCAAGCGGACCCTGCGACCGATGTCTACGGTCAGCTTGAAATGGTCGACTTCCATGAAAGTGTTGGCAGACTTGCCGATGAGGAGCGGGAGGTCTTCGAGTTGATTTTTTATCAAGGCATGTCTCAAGCAGAAGTCGCCAATCTGTTGAAAGTCTCTGAACGGACAGTCAAACGACGCTGGCGCCAGGCTCGACTGTCCCTCAGTCGTTCTTTCGGGGAAGAAGAAAAATAGCTTCCTCGCTCTTTATACGAGGGTCTAAAGAACGCGGGTTGTATCGCATGTAGACTGTAATGGGACTAGCATCTATCTTTCGACCTGGATGGGTTTGGCACTCGGTTCGACTGCCGTTTGCCACTCATAGGAAACGCTCCAGTCGACGTCTTGAAAGAGTTTACAGAGAACCCTCTCGGCTTGCAGCTTGGTCGCTTGCAGGTACCCATCATGATTAGCAAGACGGGCCACTTTTTCATCAGCATGTAGCCACACCTCATCACGAAGACTCTTCAGGCCAGGAGAAGGCAACCAAGTCTTTTGCTTCACACCTATCTCCGCTGACCGATGATGATCCACTTTGCTTGAAATGACGTGAGGGGCCGGGAGCGACAGTGTAGCTTTACGGTTTTGTGCATCAACAGATGTGTAACTGGCTAGGGAGAGATCAACACCCAATACCGCCTCGCCGTGCAACATCCAACTGACTTCCCAGTGCTCGTTGTTGCCTGATATGGAATCGGCAATCTGAACTCGGAGTGTCGCTAGGTCGCTCAGAGCATGGATACGTGTGATTGGTGGAACTGGAGGATGACTAGTACCAGACTGACCACCGTAGGCAAACCAGAAACCTGCTCCAAAAACGGTAGCAATGATTACGAATGAAGTGATAAAACTGTACTTATTCATGACAGTTCCTCCGAGATGTAAGAAATCAAAAGTGTCCATTGAGTAAACACTGCATTTTCTGGATGACTGTTCTTAGAGAAACTGTTAGTTCCAGGATTGCATCCGGTTTGAAGCAACATCAAAAGAGTTAGCAAGAAAACTATGGCTTTCCCACACATGGATCTTCTCCTCCATACAAAGCTGAGAGTTCTGAGAAACGCTGAATTAGTGTCTTCCATGAAAGCGAGAGCAGGTTGTTTTGAGGGACACCGGATTCCGGGTTTTTCCTGAAAAAGCAAAATTGCAGACGCTTAGAGTGGAAATGCAAGAAGCCCTCGACCGAGAGAGGTCAGAGGGCTTCCGAGATTCCGGTCGCTGAGGAAAATCTAATTGGAGAACCAGTTCCAACCCCCGCCGAGGTTCGGGGCGGAGTAGCCGCTGGCCCCCCCCGAAGTTGTAATTCTGACCGCCAAACGTGTTCGGCATCGTGTATCCGGTCGAGCCGCCGAAGTTGTAGTTACGACCACCGAACACGTTTGGTCTGCTATAACCACTTGTTTGGCCAAACTGGTAGTTCTGTCCACCGAAGATGTTACGGCTGGACTGGCCAACCGACTGTCCAGTTGATCCGATGTAGTTGTATCCACCGGAAATATTTGGCGTTGTTCGTCCTAAGTAATTGCTGGAACCCCCATAATAGTCTTGGCCCCCGAAGATATTCTTCCAGGACCAGCCATCCGCGCGGGTAGTTCCCGCTTGTGACAAAATCGAAACGACAACAGCCAAGGCAGCAATCTTCTTCAGCATGGATCTTTCTCCCAATCAGGGGACTCGTTTCCGGGAGAAACTACTCACTTCCCCTCGTCTCGAACTAGAAAGCGAGAACCGGTTGAAGAAGGGGCCAGAAAAACACACAAAATAAAACAAAGATAGGATGCCAAGTACAACCAAAGCCAATCATTGCAGACGACCTTGAGCTACCCACCTGGCTTCTGGCCAGCTTGGTCTCTTACCATAGACGCGGCAGTGATCGCCTCGGTGAAATTTTCCCGAATGGAGGATGATGTCGCTGGACTGTCTAGATTAAATATTGTTCTTCGATCCAATCTGAAAACCGAGTTTGAGTATAAGGTTTTAATTGGAAACGTCCCACGGTTCGGCAACAACATTATCACTGCCCAGAAAGCCTCCTTCCGCCTTCAGCAGGATCACCACACCGTTTGACGCCGCCGCCAACTGCGCCAGTTGTTTGTGCTTGTCCGTGGTTACAACCAGAAATCGAGGCGGGGATCTCGATCGCAAGAGGAAGTTAATTGTATCTTGGGGGACGCTCACATCTTCATTCAAAGCTATGATGACTACAAACCCGTGCTCGCTCCCGTCCTGAGTGATCGTCTTGATGACTTTCCCAAGTGGCCGAGTTTCTTCGAACGCACTTGGAGCTTTTTGACTCAGCCAACCGAGGCCTTTCTGTTTGGCAATCGTGTCGGCGGCGCGTGGCCCCTCGAAAAGTGATTGAGCCTTCTCTTCATTGACGTAACCTGCCCAAAGGAAGTTGAACAGCGTGTCACCCGGCAGGGCACGAACGGCGTCACCTAAGGATTCTCGCACGTGATCTTCAATGCGGTTCCGCGCGATGTCGAATCCACCGAGTTCACCAACGTGCCATACTACCAGGATGGGTGACCCCGCCAGTGGTTGACCGTAGAAGTTGTATGGCTTGTCGTCGGAAGTTGCTGGTAAGCCCTCATTGACACGGACTTGGCGGACAAAACGAACCAGGAGTTTGTCGGCTTGTTCTCTCTTAGTGGCATCGGTTTCTATGCTGGTGATTCTTTCCAATACGGGAAGTGCATTCTGGATAACCGCTGGTTCCATCTGGCTCACATCGACGCGGTCAAGCAGTCGCAGGACACGCCCTTGAAGATCGCGCAGCTCTTTGGCCAGTGGCTTGGGACAGTCGGGCAACCGTCCATAGAATTGTGCTATCGATAAATAGATTTGCAGGTTTTCGATAAAGCGTGCTGGATTCTTCCTCTGATCTTCTAGGACGCTCCCAAAGTCGATGACTGCCTCTAGATAGTCATGCGGGTCTGAGGGCAGATCGGCTTCAAACGAGGACTTCCAAGATTCTCGTGCCAGTGGAATGGATGCGATATTTGCCTGACCAAATGCAGTCCTCGCATCCTCGCTGAACGGCCAGATCACAGACCACTTCGGCCAATGATAGTGTCTCTGCAATTCGGACTTCAAGTACATTGTTGTTGGTGTCATACTGCCGAATTCAAATAACGGAAAGCTATAGTCGCCTGAATCAACTGTCTCTTGGAAGAACTTACTCTCCGTCGATATTGACTCACGTATTTCTTGTGCCATCACAAGGGCTTGCGATGGTGGTACGGATTCTGAAAATTGTTTCCAGAAAGTGATGAGCAGTCGCCGCTCTCGCTCGAAGTCACCGAGCAAACCAGCGTGAGCGGCCAAAACGATTATACTTGCGAAATACTCCGCGTCTCCAAGATCTCGCTCTACGATTTCTCGGTGTTTGTTCCAATGCTCTTGAAGAAACTGGCCAATCTCACCCGCTGCTTTCGCTCTTTCTTGCTGAGCATCGGAGAGCCGGAACAGGGCTGCTGATTCGAGTCGGTCTAACTCGCGTGCTGCGAGCGAAAAATCAGGATCGAGTTCTAACGCTTCTTTGAAACGCTTCTCGGCTTTCTCGCTTTGCCCTTTCAACTGGGCAAGACGAGCTTCGCTGTACAATCGAAACGCATCAAACTCGTTCGTTTGCGGATCATTCAAGGCCACTTGCTCTGCCTCGGATGCCTGGATGTCAAGTCCTGCCAAGACTTTCGCACTAAGAGCTTGTTCCAAAAGAAAGATATTGGACTTTTTGCCGGTGACGGCATCAGCAAGCATCACTTCGCCGGTTTCCACTGAAACGAGACGAACATCGACCCGGATATCGTTACCCTCGATCACATAGGAGCCGGTCAATACGTGTTTTGCCGACAAGCCTTTGCCAAATCGAACAGCCGCCTTAGGGTCGATGAAGGGAGACTTGGCTAGTTCGTGTTCATCCAACAAGTCCTTCAGCCGCCCACGTTCAAGCACCTTGAGTGATGATACGCGTGAAAGGCTGGTAACGAGCATGTCGCGAAAACCAAGCCGAAACCCATCGAGATTTCGGTCCTGCGAATGGTTGTCGAAATCCATTATGGCCAACGTGATCGGCTTTGTCGCTGTATCAGCGTCAACCAACCCTGCGACGGACGCTCCGTTTGATCCGACTTGCGATGGGTCGTTTTCGTCTGGCTTATATCCCGAGAATAACAGAAGTGACAGACAGAACAGTAATAGGAAGGCGATCGCCGCGCCGCTGAACAACCACTTTTTCGGAAGTTCGGCAAGTTGGTACTGAACCGTTGCGACCAGCGATGAATGAGACGGCATCCCCGACTGAGAAACAGAATCAGCTAGCGCTTGAACAAAATCAGTACACGAGTTCCAGCGGTCTTTAGGCCGCTTTGCAAGTGCCTTGCCGATGGCGGGACGTTCGTTGGCCGGGACCATCGAGAGGTCCGGCTGCTTTTTACGATGCCCGTTCATGATCTCGACCTGAGAGCCCTCGAATGGTAGCCGCCCGCCGCAGAGCAGGCAGTAGGTGACTGCCAGCGAGTACTGATCGCTACGGTTGGATGTAGTCCCGTCAAAACACTCCGGGGCAGCATAAGCGAAGGTTAGACTACCGGTGTGTCCCGTGGCATCATACTTCATTGACCTTGCGAGTCCGAAGTCCCCGACCTTGACACTACCACCGGAGAGCAGCAAGTTCTGAGGCTTAATATCTCGGTGTTGAATCCGTATCCGTCCTGATTTACCAGGGTCATTGAGAAAGTCGATTGCTTTGGCTGCTTCAGCAAGGTAATCAAAGAGTTCTTCCTTCGGAATGCCGTTGTGGCCTCCCTTTCGGGCTTCGTCTAACCGATCAAGTAGCGTTCGATCGGCAAGTTCCGTGGCGATGATCAGTAAATCACCGATTCGCCATGTACCGAAGACTGAGAGCAGGTTCGGATGCCGAACGTCCTTGATGACGTTGAGTGACCGTTCTTCAATCTCACCGACACGCCCGCCAATCTGCACAAACTTTAGAGCAACGTGAAATCCCCCTGGCGATTCGGCCTTCCAGACCTCCCCGAAACCACCATTTCCAAGCCGGGAGACGAGTGTGTAGCCAGGAATAGGTTCGAGCCCGGGTTGCAATGATGAGAGCCGTAAGTCGTCGCTATGCCCGTTCAGCGTATGGTTTACACTTGTCACTGGACCAGCGAGCTGGTCCAGTTGCCGGTTTATTGATGCAAGTTGCTCGGCCTGCTTACGGAAGGATTTGATAAGTTCGCTGTCTGCTCCCTTCATCCTCTCCTTAACGAACTGATCCAATGTAAGTGGGATGGGTGACTCCTGCAGATCTTCCCATTCATCCAGGAATTGATCGATTAGGAGTTCGTCCGACATGAGTTACCTCATTCTAGTTGTTTTACTAAGTATTAGACCAAACGTGCAGTGGTTATTGTATCACTCATGATGCAACGGGCTCTACCTGTAGCAGAAAAAAACATCCGTTTTCAGAACTCCAGGATCTATCATCGGAAGAGGATTGAATTCAGAATTTCCTGCCACCGGATTATAAAAAGTATTTCCGTTACACGATTTCTATCCAAAAATAAGGGTCTCAATCTCAATACAGTAATTTCAGGCTTGTAATTCAATACTTCAAAACAGTCGTTTTCAATGACAAAAAATAGTCATCTCAGAACCTTAGATCGTACCTCGATAGTTACCCGTTTTTCTGCTTCACATGATCTTTCAATTTTCTTAGAACACGAGACTTACTCATTCGGACTCCCGCAGCCGAAAGACCTAACCTTTTTCCCACTTCACTTGAAGAGCGTTTTTCAACGATAACTCCCCTGAATGCATCCCAAGTTCTTTTCCCCAATTTCCTGCGAATATGTTCAATTGATGGTAATACCCCTTGGTACCACCAGTGCGGAAGAGATTTCTTGTCGAGAGGAGTGGTGTGCGAGTTTCGGAGAGTGAGTTGCCGATCTAGGGACTACTCATCCATTAAGGACAATCTCTTCTTTTTCAACCACCGAAAATGGTCAATGATTCGACTTTTCATGATTACGCGCAGCCAACCCGTGAAATTCACTTCAGGCTGTTCCCAGTTCTTCACGCCGATAGATTTTAAAACTGTCAGAAAGACCTCGTGGTAAATATCGTCCCGGTCAGCATGTGACAGATTCGTTTTTCCAATCCAATCACGAACTTAAGGGCTATATATCTAAACTAGTTTGTTCCAGGCCTCAGCCTCTTTTCTCTGGCATCCCTTCAATAATTTAAAAAGTCCGGTAAGAGAATTCTGATGATCCACCCGATTCATATCTTTCCTTTTCATTCGATGATCTGATCTGGAAAGTCAATACTTTCAATGGGAAGAGCGATAGGGGAGAGAAACAGGGGACAGAAGAATTAGCAAAATCCCTTTTAATTATGAAGCGTAATTGATTCTCAAGTTGATAGAGTGTCCGAGACATTGTGAACTTTACCGTCTCCGAACGTTGTTCAGAGGCAAGTGAGAATTAGGCCCTATCCTCCCTTGGTCTGAAAATCCTTAAATCGGGATGACGGTTATTATAAGGTACGCGGGTACGCCATTTTAATTCCTAATTCCGACGTTCCACTTGATTTCCGTTTGTCCCACATTCTGCCATTTACTTTTTTCGTCATCTCATTTTTAGAAAATATTTTAATTTTCTGGAAGATCTCGCAATTTCATTCGTTTCCCTGCCATAGAAAACTCTCTCTGTTGTTGAATGTTCATAAGAATGAGCCAATTCTGCCTTAATTATAGCTGAATCATCATGGGAAACTTGTATACTGGTGTCTTGTAGTCAATTGGCCATTCTATCGAGCTCAAAAAAATTTCAGCGTGGTTATTGACCAAGGCAGTGACCAGCCAGCGAAATTTCGAGCTCAAGCCCCCAGGACTGAGGCATATTCCAAGCAAAAAGGTGAGAACATGGGATCAACCCTGAGCAATAAATTAAACAGCATACCTGCGTTTCGATGTATATTGCTGGTAGTTTTAGTCTGTGTTTTATTTCTGCCCGGTTCTACTATTAAGGCTGATTCAGAACTGCCGCCACGATATTACGCCCTGGTGGTCGGGGTAAAGCAGTACGATCCCAACGAACTGCGGCCACTTCCGTATGCTGAGCCTGATGCGACCGAATTGTCAAAGGTCTTGAAAAATAAAGGCTTCCGGCGTGTGGTGCTGATGACACAGACAGAGGGGGCGAAACAGTTTCGCTATCTGCCGACTTCTAAAAATATTCGGACCACACTGGAGGGGCTGCTCAAGAATAAACGGAAGCAGGATGTTGTACTGGTAGCGCTGGCCGGTCACGGGGTGCAATTCCGTGGTGAAAACTCAGCCTACTTCTGTCCCATGGATACCAAACTCAAAAAACGGGAGACACTCATTTCCCTGAAGGAAATCTATCAACAGCTTGAGGGTTGCAATGCAGGCACGCGTCTGTTGTTGGTGGATGCCTGCCGCAACGATCCACAATCCGACAATTCCCGCTCCGCAAACGAAGTGAAGATCGAAAGTGTCACCCGGCCTCAAACGATAAAACCACCGGGGGGAGTGGCGGCCTTGTTTAGCTGCTCTTCCGGCCAGCGTGCCTACGAAAGTGAGAAACTCAAACACGGGCTCTTTTTTCATTCGATCATCGAAGGACTGAATGGAAAAGCGGACTTCCGGAAAAGTGACCCGTTAACCTGGTCAGAACTCGTAGCCTGGACGAAGGGGGAAGTTCCCGATCTGCTGGCAGACATCTATGGTGACAATGTCGAGCAGTTTCCCGAACTGGTCGGGAGTATCCGAGGGCGAATTCTAGTCTTTCCCGGACCTGCTTCTCGTCAAGCGCTCAACGATGAAAAGAAACAGTTCACCAACAGTATCGGGATGGAATTAGTAAAGATTCCAGCGGGTGAGTTTACGATGGGTTTCAATTTGAACCTCTCAGATGACCCTTCAGACAAGCTATTATCCGACCGCCATCCACATCCAGTTCATATTTCGCAGTCCTTTTATATGGCCAAAACTGAGGTGACCCAGCAACAATGGAAAGCAATGATGGGAACAAAACCTTGGATGGATGGGACTTATGTGAAGGAAGGAAGCAATTATCCCGCAAGTAATATGAGTTGGGGAGATGCGATCAGGTATTGCCGCAAACTGAGTCAGAAAGAGGGGAAAACGTATCGTTTACCGACGGAAGCGGAGTGGGAGTATGCGTGTCGAGCTGGTTCGACGACGATGTATAATTTTGGTGACGATGCCAGTCGTCTTGGAGATTATGCATGGTATGATAAGAACGCAAACGATGTTGGCGAGAGATATGCACACAAAGTTGCGCAAAAGAGGGCAAACCGCTTTGGACTATACGACATGAATGGAAATGTACGGGAGTGGTGTCAGGACTGGTACGGGGAGGATTATTATGAAAAATCACCCTACGATGATCCAAGCGGCCCAAGCGGCCCTTCTATCATCGGTTTAAGTCGAGTATTCCGAGGGGGGGCGTGGAATGATTCTAAACGGGAGAATTCTTCTTCATACCGTTTTCACGGTTTCCGTGGCGACAAAAGCGGTTTGAGTGGCGACGGTATCGGTTTTCGTGTGGTGTGTGAGTTGTATTAGTCCCCCAGTCTTCCTCTTTTTGTACTCTGTCTCTCCGAACTCTGTTCTCTGAATGGGGATGCAGGGGGTTTACCCCCTGCTGAGACTATTATGTGAACAATATCAAAATTCCAACGCACCAGAATTATTATCAAAAAATAAATAAAACCCGGGAAGATTTTACGAGGGATCGCGTTTTCCTGGTTAGACCAACAACATAATACCTGACTAAGAGGCCTGACATGAAACCGTTTTTTCTGACAATACTGGCTCTGCTGTTGGGCAATCAGTTCACTCAGGCAGCTGAGAACCAGTCTGAATTATCCCTGAAAGCGTTCGCCGTGCTCAAGACGCATTGCTATCGCTGCCACGGTGTTGAGCAACTTGTTAAAGGGCTGGATGTCCTCAACCACAAGTCTCTGACTGCCAATAATGGGGGAGAGGAATTCGAAGCCTACTACGTGGTGCCGGGAAATCCTGATCAGTCGGAACTCTGGCAGTCTGTAGACCCCGAAAACGCCTATATGCCGAAAGAAGGGTCTGCGGAAGCAGCTTCAATCACTAATGCCGAGCGGCTGATACTGAAAGAGTGGATCAAGCAGGGAGCTGTTTTTCCCAAACGCCGGATGCGAGAGTTTATTTCAACCAAAACCATCTTATCAGCGATGCGGGACTACCTGTTCCAGGCCAAAGCCGATGATCGTAAGTTTCTGCGATTTTTTACCTTCACCCATTTGTATAACAATAACGAAAAAGTCACTGGGTATGACCTGCGATTGTACAAAGCGGCCCTGTCGAAGGTAGCAAATAGTTTGAGCTACCAGCGTTCAATGCATCTTCCGCAAGCAGTCCCTGGTAGTGAAGGAACGGTGTTTGTGGTCGATCTCCGGCGTCTGGGATGGGACCAACGCAACATTTGGCTTGAAGTACTGAAACAGTATCCTTACGGTTTGAAATACGATTATGTCCAGGACGAGGAGACACAACAGATTGCGAAGGACCTAGCACTTCTCTCCGAAAGTTCGTTACCCTTTGTGAGAGCAGACTGGTTTGTGTTCATGGCTTCGCAGCCCCCCTTGTACCACACAATTCTTGATCTGCCCGAGACTATTCAAGGTTTAGAACAGCGCCTGGAAGTGGACTTCCACAAGAACTACCAGAATGGGTGGAAAGCAGGCGGCTTAGGAAGGGCCGGTTTCGGGCGTAGTGGAGTTTCACGACAGAATCGATTGGTCGAACGACACAAAACAGGGGCGGGGGCTTACTGGATCAGCTATGACTTCAAACCACGCCGCGCACGCGGGGATTTAGTCCGTTTCCCGTTGGGGCCTGAATTTGAGGGAAACAAATTTAACCGACACTCCTTCCTGCATGACGGCGGTGAAGTCATTTTCAACCTGCCCAACGGTTTGCAGGCCTATATGTTAGCCGATGGTCAGGGGAACCGTCTGGATATCCCGGCACCAGCCGATGTTGTCTTCGATTCCGCCGCCGTATCCGGAACCCCGGCAATCATCAATGGACTTTCCTGTATGAGCTGTCATCGGAACGGTATGATATCGAATCTCAAGGATGAAATACGGGGGGCTAATGCTGTGGGAGGGACCATTTTAGATAAAGTGAAATCGCTCTACCCACCTTCTGATGTCATGGATCGCTGGCTGGAGCAGGACTCACGCCGCTTTCAGACTGCTTTGCAGGAAGCGACTGGTCCGTTTTTACAGGTCGAGGAAGATGCAAAGAAACCGATAACCGAATTTCCAGAGCCGGTGGGAAAAGTGGCTGGTCAGTATCTGGCCGATTTAGCGCCGCTGGAGATTGCCCTGGAACTGGGGATCGAGAATGTCGAAATTCTCCAAGCAAAAATCGAAGCAAATCGAGAACTGCTTAAACTTGGTCTGGGTACATTGACCCAGCAGCCGGCAGGAACGATCAAGCGGGAAAAGTGGGAGACGCTGGATGGGACATCCCTGTATCAGGATGTCGCCGTCGAACTACGAATCGGTACTGCAGTCCAGCATTAAATGAACCATGACAGATTATCAAGTTCAGCATAAAGTCAAAAGTAATTAAGGAATAGAAAATGTCTCTAATTAAATCGGCGATTTTGAGAATGTGGATGGGGTTTTGCCTGGTCGCAATACTGGTTCCGAATTTCGCACAAGCCGAGGACGCACTACATCTCGAACTGACAGCACTGGCCCAGGATATTTATAAGCTGGTCGACAAACGGGGCGGAGGAGCCGTCGCCGTGGGGGGATTTACGGCAGCCTCAAATGTTCGGGGAAGCAGCGGTCCTGATGTCCAATTGCAATTGTCAGCTGCCCTGCAAAAAACAGGACTTACTGTCAATTTTGAGGAATATAAATTTGAAGTCACGGGGAATTATTTAGGATTTACTGATAAGGAAACCGGCGCTTATGGTGTCAAAATCGTCTCCCGGGTAATCGATTCGGATGGAACCACACTGGCTGAGTTTCCGCGTCTTGTTTTTGGTGAGGAGACAGTGCCTCGAATGTTGGGGATCTCGGTGAAAACTCCGCCCAATGACAGTGCATTCGATCGTTCCAGAAAAATCAAAGACGCTCTCAAAAATCCCCAGGTCAATCTGCGAGGTACCCGAATCGCTACCACGGTATCGTCACCCTACTCAGTTGAAATCCTGGTCAAAGACGGAAATGACTATGTCGCACGATCGGCAACCCTGGATTCTAAACGACGACCATTCGTCGGAATCAAGAAAGACGAAGTCTACGCGGTGCGACTGGTCAATGAATCTGATCATGAGGCCGCCGTCAATCTGTCGATCGATGGGATTAATAACTTCTGTTTCAGTAAAACGAAATCGACTTATTGGATTGTTCCAGCCAAATCGACCAGACTGATTAAAGGCTGGCATAAAGATAGTTCTACATCAATCGAGTTCAAAGTCACCGGCTATGCAGATACGGCAACGGCTTTGTTGAAATTGAAGCCGTCGACGAGTATCGGTCAGATTTCAGCAGCCTTTAGTGCTTCCTGGGGCGAAGGCAGTCGCAAACCCCATGATGAAGCTTCCAGCCGTGGGACCGGTTTTGGTGATGAGGTCAGTACCAAAACAAAGCAGGTCACGCGTTTTATTGGCCACGTACGTGATGTGATTGTTGTGAGATATGAGAAGTAACTTAAAGGCAGCAGTGGGCTGTTCAGATCTGAGTCAAGAGTATAACTGCAACGTGATTCAAGTTGTGCTTTTAACCATGGTCTTTAGATATCAGTTCATTATGACACGGTTGTGTGTACTTTAGGTGTATTTATCTTCAAACCAGAGTCCTGGTAGCATAGAATTTATCCTGACCACTGGTGGAATTACATTTTTCGGAATCCGCCTTTCCAGAAATCCATGATAGTTTCTAGCCCTGGCTTTATTCGATTTCCACAAAGGAAATATCCATGACCATGCAAAAATATCTGCTTTCCTTAACTGGTATCGTGTTATTCACTCTATCTGGTTTGACCTCTGCACGGGCGACGGACTACGCCTTTCTGGTGGCTGTACAGGATTATGATGTCAAACAGCTCAAACCACTGAATTACACGCGCAACGACATTTTAGCGTTCCAGAAAGCACTGATTGCTTCGGGGTACGACAAGGACAACGTTGTCCTGATGCACGATGATTTGAAGACGCTTGGGAAATTACGCTACATTCCGGAGTCGGACAAGATTCGTGACGAATTGAAACTACTCCTGGGAACCCTGGAAGCGTCAGATACGATCATCGTCGCCTTTGCTGGGCACGGAGTTCAATATAAAGGCGAGGACGAGAATTACTTCTGTCCTGCTGATACGGATTTAAACGATGAAAAACGCCAGACATTGATTGCGTTGAGTGAGATCTATGAAGCCCTGGAGAAGACAAAAGCTCGTAAACGGCTGTTGCTGGTGGATGCCTGCCGAAATGATCCACAAAGCCAGCTGGGCCGCAGTTCCAGCAAAGCCAGACTGGAAAGTGTTACGCGCCCCCAGATTACGCCTCCGCCCAAAGGCGTCGTTGCTCTGTTCAGTTGCTCGGAAGGACAACAGGCTTATGAGTGGCCCGATCTGAAACACGGCGTGTTCTTCTACCATGTGTTGCAGGCGTGGCAACAACCGCAAAATGATCTGTCGTTGGATCAGCTGATCTTCAAAGCCAAGTCAGAAACGAAAAGATTTGCCCGCCTCAATTTAGGGACCTTGCAGTCACCCGAGCAGAAGGGCTTTTTCCCTGGGGAGTGGGTTTTGCGAACAAAGATCGATCCAAAACAGTTTACAAATAGCATCGGTATGCAACTGGTAAAGATACCCGCCGGCGAGTTTCTGATGGGTAGTCGCAACTTGGCAAACGAGATTGCACGGCTTTTTGATAGCAAGGCAGAATATTATGAAGACGTGCACCCTGAACATCGGGTGAAGCTCAGCAGACCATTTTATATGGCGACATCCGAGGTGACCCAGCGACAATGGAAAACGGTGATGGGCACGGAACCGTGGAAAGGAAAGGAATATGTTAGAGAAGGGGCCGATTATGCCGCGAGTTACGTGAGTTGGGAAGAAGCGACCCAGTATTGCCGCAAGCTGAGTGAGAAAGAAGGTAAAACATATCGTTTACCGACGGAAGCGGAGTGGGAGTTTGCCTGTCGTGCAGGCTCCAGAACCGTTTACAGTTTTGGAGACGATGCGAGCAGTCTGAGTGAGTATGCCTGGTATGATGTTAATGCATACGATATCGATGAGAAATTTGCACATAGAGTTGCTCAGAAGAGGTCAAACGCATTTGGCCTATACGACATGCATGGAAATGTGTGGGAGTGGTGCCAGGACTGGTACGGGGATGATTATTATAGAAAATCCCCTACCGCTGATCCGAGTGGCCCTTCATCCGGCTCTGGTCGCGTTTTGCGTGGCGGGTCGTGGCTCCGCAACGCTCTGTTCAATCGTTCTACGGACCGTGACTGGAACACTCCTGATTACCGTCTCTTCGACGTCGGTTTTCGTGTGGTGTGTGAGTTGTATTAGTCCCCCAGTCTTCCTCTATTTTGTACTCTGTCTCTCTGAACTCTGTTCTCTGAAAGGGGGGGGCAGGGGGTTTACCCCCTGCTGGCTCCGAAATTTGAACAACACGATATTCTAGATGTTCTGTTTTTTATAGAACGGGGGAAGAAACTCTGACAACATTCGTTGTCTTCCTTGAGGGACAGTCAATCTGGTCGATTTCAGCGTTCAGTTAACAGATGCAACGAGAAGCGTGTTGGAAATTATGATGGTGATGGCAGGCAGTTGTCTGCGGGTATAAGCATGGTTACCATTGGGATTATCTATTCAGAGTATTTCCCGATCCGATAACAGGCGATTCAAAGTGAGGAAAGACGATGAAACAAAGTCGATTTTGTCAGACAATAACCAACTTGTCAGTTCTCCTGATATTGTCTGTGTGGCTCTCAGATAGCCGGGCCGCCAATTATGCTTTTCTGGTCGGAGTGAAGAATTACGGACAGCGAAGCGGCTTGAATGCGCTTCAATACACGGAGAATGATGTCGAGGAGTTAGCCAGCTTACTGCATGCCAAGGGATATCATCAAAAAAACATCACTGTGCTCACGCAGACCCGCAGCCTGAAGGAACCAGGACTCTCTCCCACCAGAGAAAATATTCTGCGGGAACTGGATCTGATTCTCAAGGGGCTCAATCCAGACGATAGTGTACTGCTGGCGTTCGCCGGGCATGGCGTCAAATTCAAAACAGGTAAAGATAGCTATTTCTGCCCGATTGATACTGAGATCAAGGAACGCAAACACCTCATTTCCTATGCCACGATCTATGACAAATTAAAAGCATGCCCGGCCAGTCACAAGCTGTTGCTCAGTGATGCTTGTCGTAATGACCCTCTCTCCAATACGGGACGCTCGATTCCCAGTGTGACCCGGCCCGAACCTAATATTCCTCCCGGGAGTACAGTTGCCCTGTTCGCCTGCCAGGCGGGACAGGAAGCTCAGGAAGACCAGGATCTAAAACATGGTGTCTTCTTTCACTATGTGCTGGATGGACTTCGTGGCGCCGCAGACCGACGCGGTAACGACTCAACTGGTAATAGTAACGGAACGGTCGAATTGACGGAACTGGTGGCTTATACACAACAGCACGTCAAAGATCATGTGCGGGGCAAATTCCGCACCAGCCAGATTCCTGAGTTGCAGACGCATGTGACAAACATTCAACAGTTGATTCGGTATCCTGTATTGAGTCTCCGAAAATCGATTACGAACAGCATTGGCATGCAACTGGCAGAAATACCCGCCGGTGAGTTTCTGATGGGCAGTGGTAAATCGGCGGCTGAGATTGCACGATTGTTCGAGAGCAAGGCAGAAAACTTTGCAGACGAGCACCCTCAACACCGCGTGAAAATAACAAAGTCGTTTCAGATGGGGGTTTTCGAGGTCACTGTGGGCCAGTTTCGTCAGTTTGTAGAGGCAACAGGCTACCAAACCGAAGCAGAAAAAGATGGTGAAGGGGGATATGGCTGGAATGAAACGACTGAAAAGTTTGAAGGCCGTGATCCGAAATACAATTGGAAAAACACCGGGTTCAAGCAGACTGACGAGCATCCGGTAGTGAATGTGACATGGAACGACGCAGTCGCGTTCTGCAAGTGGTTGAGCCGCCAGGAAGGGAAGTCGTACCGATTACCGACGGAAGCAGAATGGGAATACGCGTGCCGAGGAGGCACGACAAGCCTTTATCAGACCGGCGATGACCCGAATGGTTTGGCTGTTATCGGCAATACTGCCGATCAAACCGCGAAGGACCGATGGACCAACTACCAGACGTTCGATTATCTTTCTGTGCGTGACAACTACGTTTTCTCCAGTCCTGTGGGAAGTTTTCGATCGAACGCGTTTGGCTTGTACGACATGCACGGTAATGTATGGGAGTGGTGCCAGGACTGGTACGGGGAGGATTATTATGGAAAATCTCCTATCACTGATCCGAGTGGCCCTTCCTCCGGCTCTTCTCGCGTTTTGCGTGGCGGGTCGTGGAGCTTCAACCCTCAGTACGATCGTTCTGCGAACCGTTACAGGTGCTCTCCTGATTACTGTCACAACAACTTCGGTTTTCGTGTGGTGTGTGAGTTGTATTAGTTCCCCAGTCTTCCTCATTTTTTGTTTTCTATGACTCTGAACTCTGTTCTCTGAAAGGGGGTGCAGGGGGTTTACCCCCAGCCAGCATCGAAATTTGAAAAATGATGAGCTCACCCGACACACCTTTATTCGTTAAGACTCACGATTTCTTGCTATGACTGTTACGGTAAATCGAAAGATCGAATTGTAACCAATGTGGCTACCCAAAACTGGTTTCCCGCCGACAATCTACTGAGTGTCCTGCCTCCACGATAAGTACCAATCGGAAATCTGACCAGCCAGATTTTTGCGAACACAATCCTCGACGAGCTGATCATGACATCAAAGTGGAACTCCATGTTCCTGGGTAGGTACATGGTACCGATGATCTGATCTTATCCGATCAATTCCTCGCAATGTCTCATCTAAAAAACTGTTCTTTTTTCAAAATCTTTGGTTTTTGCGGGAAGATTCTCTGACAACGATCGTTTCCCCGGTGTCGAACCAAACTTTCACACTTTTTTTAAAAGAACAGGAGCCGATGATGAGAAACATGACCAAGCTGAGAGTCAGTCTGATGGCGGTTATTTTAGTAGGAGTGATCTCAATTTCAGGAGTTAATTCCGCTTCCGCCGGATCTCGGTGTCACAAATCAGATCATTGCTGCTACCGTCAGGTCACGACCTATCAGTATCAGAAGGAAAAACGCACCGTTTACTTGACGCGATATGATCATTGTGGGAATCCGTATGTTGTGAAGAAGGTCTGCTACCACACGGTAAAAGTTCCCGTAACGCGCTGGGTGAAGGTCTGCCACTAGATTGATAAGCAGGTTTTAACTTTTGAGCCAGGCAGAGCGGATCGCTTGTGGACGATAGGGAAATTAGTCCCCTGAATTGCAAAATCATAATGAAGATCGGAATTGAATCTTTGCGAAGCAATCTGTGCCCCTGATTACAGACCACGAAAAGACTGTAACAGAGTGACAGGTGTTTGTGATGAATTTCAATCTTATCCGCCCAAGAAGGTGTCGCTCTCCTGGCTTTCTCTAGACCCCATTAATCCATGCAGGTGGAAGCAAAAACATCGTTCCAGAAACTTGAATGTAAGCCTGGCAAAAAAACATCTCACTTTTGACGGCATATCTATGGGGGGACGTTCAGATTGCGAAGAATCTGTTAATAGATCAATTTCTTAAATGCTGACCGGCCATTTCTTAATGGAGGCAGAAATATCATCGGACCTAATGAACCAGTACAAAAAGTCGTTCGTCAGGAAGAAGTGGCTCTATTCCATAGCTGTATGCGTCATCCTGATGAACTACGTCAAAGAATTGTCAAACTCCGGTTGGCGAGCATGATCCACCGTATAATCAGTGTGCAACAAAGCGTCGAAAACAGTACCGTGCAGCTGCGAGGCGATCGTGCAAACGATATTTTAAAATATTACATCAAAATAAGTCAGGAGGGAAAACTATGAATCTCGTTGCCTTCGACCTGCCTGACAAAACGAAAGAGATCAGTGAATGGCTGGAAACACAGCTGACGGGGCCCAATATATCGCAAGTAGTAGCACAGTTTTCAGCGGTACATAAAGACCAGGATCAAAAACGATCTTTAGACGATGTGTGTGGTGAACTGTGGAGTAAGATACTTCGAGACGGCATGGCAGAACTACGACCAGTTCAACTAGCACAATTGCTTACACAACCTTACCTGTTACTGGAACTGCAGGAGCGACTGCTACTTGAAGGGGGCGAGTATTGGCAGCAACGTTTTCAGCATCATAAAGAGGAACAGGAAAACGATCGGATCAAGGAATACCTGTTAGATCAAATCCAGAAAGTCAATACAGCTTCTGAGTCAGTTCAGCGTCAAACAGATTATATGAAAATCTCATTCCAGAAATCTGTAATCTTGGGATTCATCTCAACTGCTTTGGTATTAATTGCTGTATTTCTTAATCAACAACCAGCAAAGCCTGGCTGGGGCTGGGACCGCCCAGAGGTTTTAACCGCCGACATTCCGGCAGACCAATATCTGAACCAGTTAGCCGATTCGGCGAATGAATGGTCTAACAAACCGACTGCAACAAAAGCAGAGTTACTCACCCGTTTAAAACAGTTTCGCCACGGCTGTGAAACCTTGATCAAAGCCCCTCATCCTCAACTATCTCAAGAAGACCGCACCTGGTTAATCGAACGCTGTCAGGCCTGGGCTGGGAAACTGGATGATCAGATCACGGCTTTGGATCATGGAGCCGATCTCAAATCTGCCGATGCGGCAGCAGATGCCCTGATCAACAAGCTGATCAAGGCCTTGAGAGAAAGGGCACAGAGTGTCTCCTGATCATGCTTTTCTGCAAACTTCGATAATGTATACCCCGCGATTTCAGCAGTTAAAAATTAATTGGAAATACTGAATGGAGTTCCAGTAGCTTTCACCGATCAACCCTCGAAGCGCTAGGTTAGCAAGAGCGATGTAGACAGGGGATACGGGTAGAGCGTTCACCCTTCCCAGGACAGTCTTAAGTTTGTATGAACAGGTTGTGTGTCAAATTCCCATTCCAGGGTAGTCGCTACGGTTTCAGTCCGGTGTTAAAAGCCGTAATTACGAGGTGATATGGCAGCTTCAACACAATCTCAATCGTTAATAAGACATTAGCGACCATAAAAAAGTGCCAGCAGCGCGCCCCGTTCTCTAAGAAGAATTCACTGTTAACCCCGTATCACACTATCTAACTGAGAGCGGTACGCAACAAAGAGGTACCGATTCACCTGACAACAGGGCATTTTTTACTCTATATCTAGCTTACACCGCGTTTCGCATAGACGTTTTCTTCAGAGATGTGAACAGTTTTAATTCTGATAAAGCTTCCATGTGCTACAAATGGCCAATCCATCACTTCATTCAGTTCTATCCAATTTCCCATGTTTCATAAGACACTTGTATCATAGCAGAGAAAATTCATAGTCTACGCCATTCTAGTGCGATTCAATGCCAGAAATTCCATCGCCCAAACCAAGCAACTCTGTCAGGCGATTATGCCCGTTGATACGATGCCCGTTTACTGGCTGCTGACTATTAGTACTGGAGGTCGGTTCCTCCATATTCGTCTGCTCTGACTTGACTGCCTCGTCATCCCGAGTTCTTTTCCGTTCAGGCTGATCGGTGTCGGATGTTTTCGTCGTCGGCATAAGTTTACGTAACATGGACAAAGCTCCGATCGACTTGGTGTGTACATCAGCCATCGTCCGATATCGCTTAAGACGATACTCAGCCCACTTCAAGGATTTTTCATCTTGCTGAGCATCGTGTGCTTCACAGTAATGAATCCGAAGCCATGTCGTCACGACCCTTTCTACCAAGAGCTTCTCCAACGGGGATGGAGATGGCCCGGACAACTCCTGCTTTATATCATTAACCTTCCGCACCAGACACTGCTTAAGATGTTTGTCTTGACCACCAATCAAGTTGACCCAGGAGGCCTGGGCTTGAAGTGCAAGATCACCAGCCTGGGTCCATAAGATCGGGTTGTTGTCGAGGTATTCACAAAGACGGGGTATTACCTGTGCGTCACCTTGCTTGGCTCGTGCGATCAGAACCTTAAGCTCTGCCACGGCATCCTCATGTGTCATTCGGTCTGATTCATTAGTTTCCACGACGTTTCCTCCATCGACTGTAGTTCTGACGCCAGAAACCTGCTCCCAGCAGGACAGCTTCCATCAATATCGTACTAACCGTCTCGGCCTGTTTCGAAAGTTGGCAGGCAGTGGCAGTTTTCATCTCCTCACTCGAAATCAGTCTGTGACAGGTTTCTCGGTTCGCTCGCTCGATAGCAGCTGATTCAGCTGCTTCGTGTGCCGCAGGACCGTTCCCGAGATACAATTTTCTTACTACCCCGTCCTGCCGCACAGAACGATAGTAATAAGTCGCAGTATTGCCTCGATTTTCCCAAGCCATGATAAACCACCTAGTGCTACAAAATGCCAATTAATTACTTTTATCCATTGTACCAGGATTCATAAAATTCGAGGAGATGAATGTGATGAAGAAGGGGGGGGCCAACATCTAAAAACCACTTTCTGAATTCACCAGGCCATTCTTCCGAAACTTCCGGGGTAGCAATCTATCTCCCGCGCTCATCTGCGGTATGATCGACGTTTACGAAACTGAATCCTGCCCTCCTGTTCAACGCCTAAAACCGTCTTCCTCGAATATCAGTCAGGAAGTATGAATCTCGTTGTATTTCATTCTGTCTCAGATTTTCAGGCAGGTTAATACATCCCAGGTCCTCAGGGACTTTGTTACGATCCGGTCGATTGAAAAGCTGTTCTCCAGCCTACCGAACAGCTATTAACGAGCTTAAAAAAAAATCTCATTCCATACAACATTTCTGTCCCTTCTCTATCCCTGGTCTCGCTTATCGAGACAGTGAAGCGGCTCTGCAGAGTCGCATGAGTGAATCTTGAATCAGAGAATGAGGGGAGAACCAATGGCAAAATACGACCAAGAAGAACATCACTTGAAATGGTTAAACCGACTTACACAAAAGTCAATCGAGATCGCAATCGATACCGAGTATCAGGATGCTCAAACACTGACCATACAAGCTGCGGCTCGTCACCAAAATGGAAATGTGATGGTACAGGTTTTTAACTCGCCAAGCATACCATCACTACCAGAAGGTTTTAATCACGATGCGTTTCTACCAACAACGAAAGAAGACGGTTACGGCAAATATTGTGAGAAATTCATTCTGAGGAAACCTGCATCTATCCATAATCAACTTTCACTTGTGGAGATTTTGAGTAATCTCCTTAAATTACCAAAACTTGAAGCTTTTTCAAAAACTGAGATCGACCCTCTCATCAGTGTCAAATCACAATGGTATGTCGGTGCGAAATGGGATTCAGAGAAAGAAAAATGGATACTCCCCACAATCAAGATTGTACTAATCGGACACTTTCTCACTGCTGACATCGGACGATCCTTCGGCAGGAAATATAACGATTCTCTTTTCCACAAAGACAGCTTCAAATCTTCATCCATCAAGCTCGATAGCCGCAGCAAGTTAGAGTTGATAGAAGAATACGCAAATCACATCGTCAGTAATCCGGTTGTCGAGTATGCAAAATACGGTTCGAACCGACTTTACCAAGTCCGAATCGAGACACGCGATACAGCGCTGCCATTCGCAGGTTCAAAACTAGACAAATTGTCCAATATTTTTATCAATCGGAAGAAAGCTGAATCTATCTCCAAGGCTGAATTAGCTAGAATGTCGGACACATTCCACGCTAAACCAAATGAGGCTTACGGCTATGCCATCGTCGACGTCGTGAATACCTTACTGACCTATGAACAGATGAAAGAATACGATGCGAAGATTTACCAAGAATTCAGGGTACCAGAAAGCGACATCCCGGAGATGGCGGCAACGATCGGAAGCCGTGTCAAAGATTTTATTCTCACTATGACGGCACAATCAGTAAAGAATTCTCAATACCTCTCAGCGGCGAGCGAGATTAAAAAACTCATGCGCAAGAGTGGTATTTCCTCGCTGCACGGACAGCACAGTACGAGTCGGTTTGGACCTGAAACAGGGAGATTCCACGGGGGACTAACATTTAGCCGAACCGCGACCACACTCTGGCATCAGTCGCCAGGGATGCTCAGAGATGCTGATTTCGCTGGATGCTACAACAATATTCTATCCAACATGAATGTATATTGGGGGCGTCCCATCATTCTCGAACCCGGCGGTAATAACCTCTCCCTCACCGAAGGGGTAGAGTTTGTTCGCGAATTATCTCCCGAGGACGCATGGTATATCCGCGTGACAGGCAATTTCGAGCATTCCGACAATCTCCTGGTCCCTTCAACACTAAACGCGTTAACCCATGAAAACTACAGGGAGAAGGTCGGGTATGAGAGGATTACCGCACTTCGAAAAGAAGTCGACAGATCCGAGGAAGAAGACAGTGGGGCTAAATTGTTTTCCCGCCGGATTGAGTCCGGAATTGTAACTCACGACACATGGTTAATGATTCAGGCCCTCCCCACGTCTATGCGGTCGGAGTATGAACAACTTCGCGTCGAATCAATCGTATTTTACGATCGAAGAATGATTGCCAAGACAACAGAAGAATACGACCGGCTTTATGATGAGAACACTACAGCTGAATTACCTTGGAATTCAGAGTACCTCAAAAGCGAAATGTGCCTGATCCATAAAGAACCCGTTGATCACGATTACGTCGCCTACCAATTTCCCATCCGAAAGTATGCCAGTGAAATCGGTAAGAAACGTCGGATGGCTAAGAAGAGTCAGGGAAAAGGGAGCGACTGGGACTACGTCTGGAAAATGCAGGCTAATACCATGTTTGGAGTTTTAGTCTGTAAACATCACCCCACAAACAACATCGTCGCGGGCAACTTTATCGGCGCGGCGGCCAGGTCTCAGGCCTTCGCCATGGTGCAGTCCTTAAACGGCTTACAGGTCATCACAGACGGTTGTACTTATAGGCGTGATCGAATTCCCGCATGCACATTTTCAGAGTGCCTGGAAATTATGCCAGATTATCCTATACGACATGCGGATGAAGAGTCTGAAATCCCTTTTCACGATCCACAGGAAATACCAGATAATGATCGCGATTTTTCAATCTGGTACCAGGGACACTTGCAGCGTTTCTTCGAAGTATCTGATGAGAAGTATCGCAAATTCTTTGACATGCACACTATCGAACACAAAGAAACGGGGAAGGGAGGACCTGTTGCATTTGACGCGATCGCCTGTGATGGCTGCAGTAACCATATTAAATTTGTTTACGACGAGGAAGATTTAAAAATCAAAGACGTCAAAATGAGATCGTTCGGTCCCGGCAGCCAGGATGTTTACGGAGAATGGATCAGAAAGACTTACTCCGAAGATAACATGACTGATTTACCGCCGATTACTACGGATACCTTACTGCTAAAACTGAAACCTGCCAAACAGTTCGTGAAGAAAGCTATGAAGAACAACCCTGACGCCGAACTGTTTCTCCCGTTGAGCATGGAATTGAAAACAGTGAAAGCGTTTAAACTGATCAAGTTGTCTTCGTTTATCTTTCAGACCCCCAGACAATTTAAGTTATTCACACGCCAGACTGAACGTTTTCAAACGAAAACATCCTGCGGTCTCGATCTGATCGTATTACGACAATCAAGAGGGGATCGGCGGAAAGGGTCGGTAGAGGATGTGCTATGCGAGATTTATGACTATATACAACAGGGGGGGACAGATCTTACGAAAAAGTTGAACCTAAGGGAGCAACATTTTTCTGAGAAGTTGCGATCGAAAGCAGAAAATCGGAGAGAATGCGTTCGAGATTTAAAAGAAAAACACGATAAGGAGTTACTCGAAAAGATCGATATGAGTTATCTCAATGAGAGTGAAGTCCTCACAGGGATTCTGATTAACATGGATAATCTGTATTTAGTCTTATGATTTACTTCATTCATCTCAGTTTGACGGAAAAACATCCATTATAGGAAGGGAGTAAATTCCGTCAAAAATACTTCTATTACCCCTCACTATTTCAGGAATAGGATAATGAATACATCTAAGCAAAAGTCTCGCCAGAGAACTCGTGAAGCAAAGTCTGAGCGTCCTGCAGATGCACTGAAACGATACGAGTTCATTCAATCCAGTAAATTTGCAGACATGAATTGTGAACATGACTGGTTGATCGAAGGGATTCTCGTCAAGGGGCAAGCCGGCGTGATAGGCGGGCCGGCAAAGTGTTTAAAGACGGGCTTGGTGATTGACATGGCTCTTAGTTTGGGATCGGGAACGCCTTTCCTGGGCGAGTTCCATGTTCCCGCTGCTTGTAGAGTAGCTGTCATGTCAGGAGAAAGTGGAAAATCATCTTTAAAAGACACTGCGAAACGAATCTCATTATCAAAGGATTTAAGTCTTAGAGAAATATCCAGAGTACATTGGGCTTTTTCGTTACCAAATCTTTCTGATCAGGATGACTTAGACAGATTGGGAGAGATCCTTGAATGGAGGGAGATTAAAGTAGTCTTCATCGATCCCTTGTATTTATGTCTCACCGGTGGAGGGAAAACTGTCTCGCCTACGAATATTTATGAAGTCGGTCCTATTCTCAGAAGGATGACCGAAACCTGTTTGAAAGCAGGAGCTACTCCTATCATTGTTCATCACACCACCAAATCGGCTGCGAAGCCTTCTGAAAACGCCTCAGTCGGTCTGTACGACCTGGCGTTTTCCGGTGTCAGTGAGTTTTTTCGTCAGTGGGTACTGCTGGGCAAGAGAGAGGAGTTTATACAAAGCGAGGGGCTTCATCAGATCAGGATGTCAGTCGGTGGGAGTGCAGGACATTCAGGAGACTGGAATGTCGACGTGAGAGAAGGGGTTATGGATAATAACTTCCTGGGAAGGGAGTGGGATGTCGACGTTCAGAGGAGACCTGTTTACGACGCGGAAGGTACCGGAAATGAAATCGGAAGTGATGACTTGTTTTAGCATCGTAATCAGTAAAAGTGATTTAAAAAGCACTTTTTAAATGCAGATACTGATATCGATAGAATGGTAAGAGTTACTCTGTATAGACGAGCAGCGCCTCTGATACGAAGGGAAATTCGTATGTTGATACCCGCGAGTGGAAAGCTGGTACTTCGTGTCGGTTTTGATAATGAGCGGCGTGGAACTACTTCTGGCAGGATGGTGGGAAGCCTGTGTCCTGAATCAATGGACCGATGTGGCATAGTGCGTGGAATTGGAATAGCCGGTGATGACGCGTTACCGTTCTGCCGGAAAAGAGTGATCGCCGTCAGTGACGATATGAACGAAGCATACCCTCTCAGTTTGTTCGGAGACGACGTTGTGCAGCTTGGAGCAGACAAGCATTTTACGGTTTAGGACGCACTGGCATAAAGATTAAATTATCCTGCTGTATTTTATGAACCGGGACTAGTGGGAGATTCGCGCCTAAGTGTTTTCTTTAGCTGTTGATGATGTTCTTGCTCAGTTAGATCATATTAAGACGTGGTACCTGATCAGGATTTAAGGTCTCTCTCCCTCTTTTTCAAGTTCGGCTGCAATTTTGCTAGAGTCGTTGGTATTTCCCTTGAGATCTTTATTTTCTAATTGATTGCTATGCCTTATTTCATGTGTAGTATGATGAACCTTCGGTTCTAGAACTGGTTTCTGTGAACCTGGACTGTCGCAACTTGTGAGCATGAATATTAAGAAAAGTAGACCACCGGTAAGAAAACGACGGTGAGAATTGATCGTGTTCTGGTGAAACATCTTTACAAAGAGACTGTTGAATAAGGGCGACTTCATGCTCTGTCTCCTGCTAAACTGACCTGGTCCTGAGTTAGCTTGTAATACTAGGGGCTCTGTAGCCCGAGAACACTGTAGTCTGATCAAGTTGTAACCTCTTCTCCGGCGTTCGATCAGCACTTTGGCTTCTTATAACGTATCGAAGAATTCTCTGTTGAGCAATTCATCTCTCTCTCTTTTTACCGTTGAAGGATTCGATGTAGCTGTTTTCCCGGAGACTTCCTGGTTCAGTGAACTAAATAATTAGCGTTTTTCAGACTGTCTACTCGGTACTGAGTTGATCGATCAGTTCATCCAGCTGCTGGCGGTGGTCCTTGGCATGTTTTTTGATCGTGGGAGTTTTTAGCAGAGTCTTGATGTCTGTTCTCGAACATCCCTGATACTTTGACATGATCCAGACAAACTCCATGGTGTAATCAGCGGTCATTTTCAATAGGGACCGGCGAGCCTCTATGATCTCGTCAGTCTCGGCAGGTATCCATTTCCCGCCATACTTCGCCAGCAGATGAATTAGTTTAAGCTTGTTGCGTGCAGTCTCTGTATCATATTTCCTGCCATGGTCGTCCCGGGAGCTGTATCTCATGAACATGCATGAGTCCAATGAAACCAGCAAGGATTGGATAGCAGAACAGCCTCCATTGTCCTGCTCGTTCGGATTCATCCCCTGTATAAGCAGATCATGGATCAAGTCGTAACCCTCATCTCTATCGGCGTATTTCAAAATTTCGTAGACCGCGGGATGATCGGGGCTGATCTTGATCTGTTTCAAGGAGAATACTTTGTAGTTCCCCCAGAGTGCTGCAAAACCGAGGGCGGATAGTCCGCCATCTTCGGGATCAATTTCCCTGCCAGGCTCAGATTCACCAGGGGTAAACGGGTCAGCACCTACCCACAACAGGAGTGAGACCCACTTCAGGTTTCCTTCCTGGCAGTGATGACGCAATGCCACATTCGCCTGTTCCTGAAAGCTGGGAAAACGATCCTGGTATTTTTTGAATATCCGAAGTGCCGTCCGGGTTCGATTACACAATGCAGTCGCCAGTGGCATGCCAGTTTCCACATCGGCACCGTTATCGATGAAATACTCCATGATTTCAGGTTGCCATGACTCAAAGACTTCATCCATGTCGATCTTGGACGCCTGAAATCCGCGATCTGCGATCAGCTTTACCAGGTCCAGCCTTTGTTTTGAGATCGCCAGCATCATGGGGCAGTAGCCATATTCAGAGCCTATCGAGGCTCCCCCTTCCAGCAGTACTTCTACCAGGCTGTGAAAACCACGCTCTATCGCGTACCGTAGCGGGGTATGTTTTTGATTACCTCCATTGGCAGGCACTGGGGGATCGACTGGTTTGTTCTCAACGATCCATTCCTGGACCTGGAACACCTTGCCCTCTTTGCAGAGTTGGACCAGGGGTTCAATTTCTTCACGTGACTGTGCCAGACGACACCGAGTCGGTGTTAGAACCATGATCGAGGCTCCTCCGGGATATCCAGGTCAAGGATCGAAGACGGAGACTCTTTGAGTGGGTCCAGCCGGTCAGCCTGATCTTCCGCCCAGGACAGCCATTGCTCCAGTTCAGGAGATAAAGTAATAGCCCCTGAACTGGACTTATTTGATTCACGGATGAAATCCAGGTACTGCCGAATCTCACGACTGGTTTTCCAGGATTTCGCTTCCTGAACGAGGCTATTTACCCGATCCTGCTCCTCTGCCTGTTGTTGCCGCAGCTCCGCTCGCTGTTGTTTTTCTAACGCACGTTGTTCGGCGGCTCGTTTGTATTCTCTTTCACGTTCTTCATCCTCGAGTCTGACTTCTCGCTTGCGAGCGGCATATTTGACTAAGCCGCTGACGACTTTGTTTAAGCAGTCTTCGACCCTTTGTTTTTTGGTATCTCGCCACTGTTTGCGGTACCCACTTATTCGATACGAATTTGGTTCATCAATATAGACAGTTAATTCCCCGGTGGCGATTTCGTGAGTCACGTAGTTTTTATAGGCAAATTGGTAAGCACCGGTCAGGTCATGTTCTTCCGGTAGTTCCTTCGTGACTTTGATACGTTCCTTGATTCCAAAAGCAACAGATTCCCCGAAGATGGAAACAGTGGGGCCTTCAGAGACGATCAGGTCTCTCAGCTCCAGTGCTTTAATGAGTGCATCCATCAATAAAAACGCACGGTGAAGGCCGTTTCGAGTGACACTGATGTTCAAGGATGGATTTTGATCAGGAACAAGGATTCCAGCATCACCTGCTTGAGCTCCGATAAATTCTTCTTTCGTTGCAGTAATCAGCTTATGGGCACCTCTTAAACTGCTGGCAACTTCAATTTTCTTCTCAGGCTTTTCTTCTTCCGTTTCACTTTTTTGAATCTGCCCGCTCAATCCTGATTTTTCGTAGCGTTCTGGTTCCACATAGGAGACGATGATCTGGTCGTCATTTTCGCCCGGAGGGAGTGGAGTTTGTGCTGGAGCTTTACCAACGTCTTTCTTGGCCCAGTAGCCACGTGGGGGGCGGGGGATATCATGGCGTTTACAAAGCTTTGCCAGCCCGACATCAGACAGCCCAAATTC
>NZ_JBLXHC010000005.1:530591-543333 GCF_048260065.1 Gimesia sp.
CAGTAGCCACGTGGGGGGCGGGGGATATCATGGCGTTTACAAAGCTTTGCCAGCCCGACATCAGACAGCCCAAATTCTGTCGCCAGGCGAGACGCTGGGATGGACCAGATTTGTTCGTAAAGTTGCTGCCGGGAGAGCTCTCTGTCTGACATAATTCTAACACCCTTGCAATGATTACTGAAAAGGTGTTGTCTATTTTGCCAACTGTGCCGTGACAGTCAAATATTTTCTACGGAGCCGGCAGTCCTTAACAACTCTGCCACCTGTAAAACTCCCTGAGGCAATATTGAGTAACTTCAAGTTATTTGGGGGATTTCAGAGTCCGCATTTCAGGCCAATCACAAAAGTGGTTTTTAAGTTGGTCAGAACTCACATGATACTCAAATTTGACTTATCCCTGACGATCCCCAGTTCTTGACCTAGTCAGGCGTCGCCACGTTCAATAATTCTCGAGGGACCGTCATGTTGTGGACTCTAGACACTAGTTGCTGGGCGTGATCAAGAAGTAAACTCTGAAGTCCTTGGTAGGCATCACTCGCAACTGGTCAAGGAGTTTGGGTTGTGTCTGGACAAGTCCACATGGTGTCGATTGACAATAGACAGAAATCCATATAGGTTCAGAAAGAAATACATTCTGTCTATCGTAAGTTAGCCCTTGGAGATCGTTGCATGACGCGGTGGCAAAATTCGCTGAATAAACTCCTTGACGCAATCCCGCCCCCGGCACAGCCGAGATACGTGGACGGTCCCCTTTTAGATCCATCCTTGCCTGCGTTACCTGAGGATCACGAGGCGATCATCAACGCATATGGCAGTGGAGAGTTTGCATACAGCGATATTGGTTGAGTCATCGAACTATTCAATCCACGCGATCCCTGGCATCGGAAGTGTCTTGGAGAAGGGCACGATATTCTGAGGGATTATCGAGAATCAGAGGGCGACAAGTACATGCCCTATCCGGTTTACCCCGAGAGTCCCGGCGTATTGATTTGTGGCTGGAATGATTCCCGTGATTACTGGTTCTGGCACGTAAACGCCCCCGAATCCAATCGATGGCCGACTATTTTCTACGGCGACATGCAAGACGCTTTTCAGTTCGATATGCCGATGGTAGTTTTCATGCAGAAGCTGTTTTTCGGCGAGATCCACCGAAGCGAGTTGAACTTCGCCGGACTCGATTTCAAGCCGACAAATTTTGAGTTCAAACCAACAACGCGAGTAGACTCGCCTACGTGAAGGGCTAACAAAACGCTCAACCGGAGCAGTAGTTGAAGCTGGAATCTAAATAAACTCACAGGCAGCCGCCTGGTTAGCTCAGACGTTCCTTTAGCCCTGATTTGATATACTCAAACCTTTCTCAAATGCATTTTTAAGCACCCGAACAAGCGGGCTCCTCAAGTGTGTGTGTGGAAGCCATACAAATTCTCGAGTTCAAGTCTTGTTTGGTTCCAGTCCCTTAACGCAGATAAGAAATCTCGGATAATGACATTTTGAGCCAGTAAACAGCATCTTTTAGATGAGTTATGTCGGTAATTTCTGTTTTGATAGTCATGCAAAATGCAATATTTAAAAGCGGCTCGCGGTTTTCATCAATGGTGACCAGATTCAGAGGGGCAACCTAGCTGGCTCAGCTAGAATATGTAAATAACGTCTTGTATTCCCTTGGGACCAGCTATACTATCAAATAGTGCAAGAAGGTTTACTAGGATTAAGCTGTTTTTCGATCAGGTCAGACATGGGTAAAATAAATTTAATACTAGGTGCTGCAGTAATACTGGTGATCGGCTACCTGCTGGGGGCTGTAGCAGTTCCATTGTCTGGAAAATCGACTGAAAATACTGCTGATAAAACTGAAGTCGATCTATGGAAGAAAGATCCAGTCATTAAGGTTGACTGGTCTAAGAAACCATCTCCAGAGGAAATCAGCACGACTGAAAGAATTCAACAAGCAAACGATAATAGTTTTGAGTCGTCCAAATCTCCTGTCAGCACAACAAGTAATGCTGGTCGGAATCTGGCTGCCAAAACAAGCGAGATGTACCGAAATCGACGACGTCAAAAACATCAACATCAAGTTGCAGTGCGAGCAGCACAGGCAGAGCAGCAACATGAAGCTCAGCGATATTACCAATCGGTGATACTGCCTCAGCAACAAGCAGCTGCCCAACAGTCATTCGAAAATTCCATGCAGGCGGTGGACAGGATGAACCAGCAGGAAATGCTCAATATTCAAAGGGAGAGGAATTACCTGCTGCAGCAAAAAATCTGGAACGACCAAACAAATTTCTGGATGCAGCAGAGTCAGCCTCGCGGACATCGTTAAATCACACATATTGCTGACGCTCTCACACATCTGGTATTTTCAAAAGTTTTTTTAGGTTCGTCAGAACACACATCCTTCTCTAGTCAGACGCGCCCCAAGACGATCCCCAGTTCGCGACCCAGCCAGGCGATGGCCTCGTTCAAAAGTTCTTGAGGGATCGTCGTGTAGGGGATTTCGGCCACAGTTTGGGGTGCATGATCAAGAATCAAACGCTTCAATCGCTGGTCTGTATTGCCTGCAACAGTGGTTTACCGTCGACATCAGGGTATTTAAGCCCCAGTAGTTTGGCGATCGTGGGAGCGATCGCGGTATTGTCTACTGTTGGAAGTTTAATTCCTGATCGAATACCAGCACCAGACAGGATGCACATGGCATTCATCTTCGGAAGTTTTGCCAGAAACCCATGTGAGCCCAGAGACGTTCGTGCTTCTTCATATGTGGTGACAAGCGTATCTCCCGTCACGGAACCAGAAACTGCGTATCCATCTTTCGCGATCAAAATGGCGTCGGGTACCTGATTGTATTCACGCGGGTGCGGAAATCCAACTTCGTCGAAACGATCTGGCAAGAGAACGTCGGCGACGCCTTCCTGCCCTGAGAACATCTTCTTGAAATCAGCAGAAGTCCGAGCAGCATCAGCTGGATTAGTGCAGTACACGAGACCAATGCCACCTTCCGGAATGACATGTACCTGTGCCTGCGTCAGCTTGCCACCTTCGACCTTCAATAAACCCGCCTGTTGCAGTAAAACGTTCGGCCGAATTGCTTTGGGGGTGAGAGTGAAGCCGTGATCAGATACCAGAATAATTGTCGTCTTTTCACGAATGCCAGCATCATCGATCGCGTCTATAATTCGAGAGACACACATGTCAGCATACGCATTGGCGGTGTAGCCCTCTTGTGACTGTGCTCCCCGCTTGTGATGCGTCGCATCATTATTCAACAGATGAACAAGCATGAGATGTGGTTTACGTTCACGGATTAAATGACACGCTGCTTCAGTCCAGACATAATCCATCCCGACGATGCTGGCTTTCCGAAAAGAGGCGTGTGTCGCGTCTTTCAAGAGCCCCTCTTCAATCAGTTCTGTTCGTAAGCGGGGCGTTGTGTAATCAAGGGCATCAGGAACATCAGGAAACTGGTCATCAAACGACTTTGAATTGCGAGTACACGGCCAGTTCACCTCAGCTGTTCTCAGCCCTGCTGCATGAGCCACATCCACCACGGTGGGAACTTTTACAAGATCACTCTGGTCGCGATGAGAATCAATCTTCACCGGGACTCCAATTCCGCCACGTGATAGAACCCCATTTGCAAGTACACCATGTCGACCAGGTTTCATGCCTGTCACCAGAGTGGTATGGTTGGGCCAGGTTACAGCAGGATCAGAAACTTTCATTCCGCCATCAACGATACAGCCTTCGCGAGCGAGCCGACGAATAGTTGGCAATGGAACTTTAGGATCATCAACAAGGTAGGCTGCTAACCCGTCAATACTGATAACAACCACGTGATGTTGAGCATCGGCTGCTTGAGCCACAGACCGGGGGTTTAGACAGACCAGGACAACAATAATCAGGCAGTAGAACCGACGATAACTATTAGGCATGCAAGCTTTCTCCCAGGCGATTGATCCATTTAAAATTCACTTTTACCAATGAATCATCCAATTCTAAAATAATTCCAAAAGATCCAGCGAACCATGAAGGTGCACCGACACGCCCCTGGAATAGCACCATTCGCAAGGCTAAGGTTGTGTCGCCCTTTGGCTGTTCTGCTCGCTTGTTGTAGCGGAACGGAAGCACACGAGCAGACAACTTCACTTACCGCATCAGGGCTCTGTAGCCCAGTTAACAAAGCGGCCTGATAGGATTTTAATCTCTTCTCCAGTGTTCGATCAGTACTTTGGATTCCTATAACGTATCGAAGAGTTCCCTATTGAGCAAATCATCTCTCAGTTTTCTGTTGAAGATTCGATGGAGCTGTTTTCCCAGGGACTCACCTCAATGCACAAACAGCTCACTCAGGCGTTCCAGAACACTTTCACTGTTCATCCTACATTCCACATCGATGCACAGGTACTCTCGTGGCAGTGCTGTAGCGACGTTCAAAGATGCTCCGGTTTATGTCACCGCTGACGGGAATAAGTGATTTTGATTTCGAACACGACAATCACGAATTCACCTTGGGCAGATTACGATGATATCTGAGTAATTTAGTGGACTTTCGCGAAAACGAAAGGTTTCTCGGAAACATCTTGCGATTGGAGAACGGCAGTGATCCTGATAGAGAGGAGAGGATCAACATCCGCTGTCATGTTGGTTTTTCCCTGAATAATTCTGAAGGTGGATGCATGTGCCCGTTGTGTCTATAATCTTGATAAATTTAGACAGAATGAAATTGGCTCGTCGGCAATGAGGTTGTTGTCTACATCAACATGCACAGCTTTTTCCAGAAAGAATCGTCGCGATGAACTTTTCTCCATTGTTCTCTGTCGCCTCGGTTACTCCACCAAATGGACGTCCTGAGCGGCGCGTCAATAACGAATTGAAAGATGCCATTCTTGCCCTTGTAGAACTCCGCAACCGGATGATTCGCACCGGAGACCGAAATTCGCTCGACGCCACTTACGACGGCTTGGAATCAAGAGATTATTCGATTCAACGCGAGGATCACGAGCGGACATCTTATTATGACTGGTACATAAATCACATCGAACGAGGGTTGGGTGCAGAAGTTATGGCGATTCATGTTGTCCCAGTTTACGATCTTGCCAGCTTGCCGTACAAGTACAACGCAAACTGGACGATAAACCAGCCCGAATTCGAATTACAGATCGAAACCAAAAAGAAGCAGACCTCATGGTATGTTCGACGTGACATTCTCCAAGACGGAGAGTTACGTGTGATTCTGCCTAATTTTTGCGATGCGCCTTGGAAGGCACCGATCTTGGAGAATAGAGGCGGCTATGTCGAATTTAATGCACAGGCCTTCGCAAAGGAACTTGCAGATCATATTGGTCTCGAGTTCTGCAGTTGGTCGGTGTATCTAAATGGGCTTGTTAAGATTCGAGCATTCGCGTTGAACGTTAATCCGTACGAAGGCATGATTCAGCCGTGCCTGTTGACCGACAAAGAGACTTTTGACGAGTCGGAATACGGCAAGTGGTGCCTAGGTGACTGGCGTTTCTACAACTTCACAAGTTCGCCACATTCGCAATGGCCTTACGGTGACGAACTCTGCCGCCTCATTCACGATTACGTCAGCGACAAGCCGCATGACTGCAAGCACCCGAAATTCGAATATTGGGTTCAACCGCGAGAAGACTTCGAAGTTCTGCTCGCCTGCGCGATGGCCGTTCAAGAGCCGGAATTCTCGAGATTTCTTCAACGGTTTGATCTGGCCGACGATTTCGAGATAGGCGTATTTCATGCTCATGATGAGCGGTGCGAATGCAACTTCGCTCTGGATGAAAACCAAGACTTGGCCACGCTGATAAAGGAGTAATCTGAGTGAACATCCAGCACCTTATGTCAAAGGTTCTGGGCTCTTCGGTGCTGCGAATTCCGGGACATTGTCAATGGACTAGCAGGCGAACCAGGCGATACATGCGAACGGGCGGCAACGTCGGATTAGAACTCAACATCTCACGCGACCGCCACGTGAATTTGGTCGTTCAGCGTTTGAAATGAAGAAGACTCTACCCGCATGATGAAAACTGCCGCCATCATTATTTCCTTACCTCTCGGTGTTCCTGCAATCTTATTCCTTTGAACGAGAGCGAATCCTATCAACTCATACGTATTCCAGTACATGTCTTAATTCGACCGTTTTCGCTGGCGCGTCATTTCGGTCAAATCTGACGAAGTTCGATCAGTAGTAAAAATCATAGGGAGCAGTCGCAGAGCAATAGGGGCTGAAGTTGTTCGCGCTGTTATCTGTCATGACATACCAGGCAGTTTCGCGCGAGTTCTCGCGCAAATATAGTGGAAATGTCCTGATAAATAGCAGGGCAGGAAACGTGGCCAAGCTCAAAAGTGGTTTTTAGATCGCCGGAGCGCGAATCGTTATTTAGTCAGACTCGTCATTGACGATCCCCAGTTCTTGGCCCAGCCAGGCGATGGCCTCGTTCAAAAGATCTTGAGGGACCGTCGTGTAGTGGATTTCGGCCACAGTCTGCGGGGCGTGATCGAGAAACAAGCTCTGCAGTCCCTGGTAGTCTCGGTTACCTCGCAACAGGGAAGCCGAAGTTTTCTTGCACGCCTTTAAAGTAAACTCGATCTCCGTCTTTTTAGAGAGTCTCCGGATCGCCAGTCGCACGGCGTCGGTCTTCTTGTACTTTCCGCCGTCGATGTCCTCGGTCCGGAGCAGTTTCCCTTCACGGGTTAGCAGCACGTGATCTGGATCATCGCTACGTTCTTGCTTGAGAAGCTCGAATGTCTCCGGCCAAAGCGGATACGATACCACGGGCACGTTTTCGCAGTTCCCAGTTTTGCTCCGTTTGCGTGTGATGATCCCCTGCTTCCAGTCAACTTCATTGGGATGGAGTTCGGCCATATCGATCTGGGTCATCGCCGAGTTTAATCCTAACAGAAGATAGAGTTTGGTCCGTGGGCTGGCTTTTTCCATCAGGGTTTTGATTTGCTCGGGGGTGAGGACTTTCACTTCGCGTGGGGTGACCGAGATCCGCAGGTCCTGGTCGTCTATATTTTTGGGTAGCATTTCCAGATGCGAGGTGTTCTTAACAAGCCAGCGGACGAACTGCTTAAAAACAGCAAATACGTTATGAGCGTAATGATCGCTCATTTGTTTGGCAGCGACTCTCCCCAGCAGATGGTTATAAAGACCCTGGACGGTATTGTGGTCGATTCGTGAGACGGATGTGCCGCTTCCAGCGAACTCCATGATGAACTCAAGGTGTGACCTCGACGTCTCAGCCCACGCAGCCGAGAGTTGCCTCGCAGCGACTTTGGCACGTTTCTGGAGCAGGTATTTCTCGACGTTCGCTGCGAACGTGTCCTCGGTGCTTGCCTCACCCAGGCGACGATTCTGGGTCTCCAGCCGGTCTTGCCACTGAGTATGCTCGTAGGGAGCCGGACCGCTGACTTGGATGATCGGCTCTAAGCCAGCTTCTTGATATACCGGCTTCATTCGCTCATTGATCGCAGTAAGCGGGGCGGGGCCGTTGAAGGGCCGATCTGACCATCCGAGCGGTGGGGGAGTCTGCATGGCCAGTCGCTCTTCCAAGTCCTTGATTTTGTCTCTCGCGACGGTGGCTGTCATTTCTTCACCATGGTCGATGCACCATCTGAGTACACTCTCCCATTCTGCGATCACATTTTTATACTCGGTCCGGTGGGGTTTGGCTTCTTCGGCTTCGAGGTCTAACTGGGCTTTGGTTGCCCGCCAGGCGGCTTCTGCCTGCTTCCTGGCCTCGCGATCGCTCTTCCCGCTACCGCCGTCGAAGCGGTACTTCTTGCCGAAATAGACGACCCGCCACTTGTTGCGGGGGGCATCCCAGTTCAATTTCGCCTGACGTGGCATTCCGACTCTCCGCTGGTCCAGATTGTGGTCCATAAAACTGCTGTGGTCCATGTTATAGTGGACCACAATCGATTTCAAGTCCTTTCATATCAATTGTTTACGTGACGATACCTTCTTTTGGGAGCAAGAGGTCGCACGTTCGAATCGTGTCGCCCCGACTTTTAAACTGTTATAAAACAAAGGCTTACGGACTCGAATTCAGGTCCGTAAGCCTTTGTTTTTTGGTACTAAATTTACATGCTCTCAGGCAACCTGAAGTTGCCTTTCTTGCCCTCACAATCCCTGTCGTGGCATTTTTCTCGCATTCTGTCTTTAAATCGCTTCCGAACAGCCTCTCAGAAGACACAGCAGTGCTAAGAACCTCTGAAACCAGAAAAGATTTAACTGTTTAAGCACAGTTGGTGAAATTCAAAGTACCTATTCAGTACAGACAGCGTTATAGTTTCCAATCGGCTGACGCTACGCTTTGATTTCAGCCCAGGCACTCAATGTTGAGTCCTTTCTGATCTGGAAACAACGGGGGAACCTGTTTTCTGAAATATTAATCCAACCATTGAATACCCAGCTAGACAGTAGTCTTATTCACAGCCTGTCTCCATCACGAAAGACGTCCAATGCCAACCCGAAATGCAACCAGTTCGATCAGTCACCACGGTCGACTTCTCGACCGATTCAGCACGTTTTCGAGCTTCCTGCTTTTACTCATGATGATCAACACTATGGCTGCTCAACATGCACCAGGAGCCGAGATCGTTTGTTTGACGGTGGATGATCCAAACAATTACGAAGCGGTCACGTTTCTCAATCGCTACGCGACGCAGGAGCTTCGGCCGGCTGGCCATAGTGTTACGATTCTGGAAGGCAATCAGCCGTTACCAACAGATATTCCCGGGCTGGTCAAAGCGGTTCCACGAGCCGACCTGTTGATTGTGTTTATACGACGGGCAACACTGCCAGTCGAACAGCTCGAAGCAATCAAAAAACATCTCAATGCGGGTAAACCACTGCTGGGGATTCGAACGGCCAACCACGCTTTTTTGCCTCCAGGTAAGGATGTCAAACCTCCTGAAGGCGGAGCAGCCTGGCCGGAATTCACACCGGCTGTACTCGGCGGACAAAACACCGGCTATGAGACGAAGGGGTTGCCTTATCGGGTCACACGCCATCCAGATGCTCCCGCGAAAACACCGTTCTTGAAAGGGATCGACCCGTCCCATATCCGCGGTTACCAGTCGCTGTATCTGGTCTTGCCACTCGCCGAAGATGCTACCCCGCTGCTGCTTGGTAAAGCGGAGACGGATACGCCGGCCCAGCCGTTAGCGTGGTACCGTACCTACGGTCCCAAACAGGCTCGGGTCTTTTACACAAGCCTGGGAGCACCCGAGGATGTCAAACAGCCTGATGTGATCCGGCTCTACAACAATGCGATCACCTGGTTGTTAGCCGATTGACGGGGCGTTTTTACCCTCACCTTGTAAGTCCCATATGGTGCGGCGATGATGGTCTGCGTTTCCTTGCCTAAGGGACTGGGCTTTTCCCAAGGGCGAGTACTCGCGCGAATTTGTAGGGCATGTCGTGACAAACAGCAGGACTGTTGACTGCTAAAAATCTGCGATCGCAATGTTCAACGTTTAAATTATCTCTGCGAGACTGACCTGAAATGCTACTGTTCAGGTGTGTTTGAGGTTTTTGTAGCCCGCAGGCCCGGCTGCCCCTTACCAAAAGCTTTCACTTTGCAGTCTGGCAGAGCCTTCTTCAGTTCGGCAATCCCTTCGGCTGTCACCAGAGTATCATCGACTTCGGCCCAATCATTTTTCCGTGGTGCCCGCTGACTCGGTCGGCTGCAGGTTATTCGATCGTCATCGCCAGTCGGAAACCTCCAAAGTCTTGACGACCATCGGGGGTGAACCAGGCTTTGTATGCTGCACGACAATGACGCGGCTCAGCGAAGATGTGACCTCCTCGCCGAATTCTTTGCTTGCCTGTCGTTGGTCCAACCGGATCCAATTTGACCGCAGTCTGGGCCACCTCGAGCAAATGGAAGTCTGAGCACCATTCTAAGACATTGCCATGCATGTCATATAAACCGAATGCATTCGGATGCAGTTGACCGACCGGATGCGTTTGACCTAAGGCGTTTCCCTTATGCCACGCAACCTGAGCTAAATCTGCTTCTGATTCGGTGTCATGCCATGCAGTTGTTCCTCCTGCACGACATGCGAACTCCCACTGAGCCTGTGTCGGCAGAGTGAATGAAAATGATTGCGACGCTGTCACAGTGTTCGACTTGACTAAAAACTGGTCGATATCATCCCAACTCACGGTATCAACCGGGTTTTGAAGATTCTTGTTAAACTTTGATGGGTTGCTTCCCATCACAGACTTCCATTGAGCCTGGGTTACCTCAAACTTCCCCAGATAGAACGGTTTGGTGATCTTGATATGCTGTTGCGGGAATTCCGTCTGAATACTTTTGATGGACCAGGTATCTTTCGCTGCTTCTGCTTCCGCTAAATATTCGTCTTTTTCCTGTTTCCCTGACCCCATCATGAATTCGCCCGGTGGGATGAGCATGAAGGATATTTTTTCACCACCGGGGAGTTCAACTTCCTGCTCGACCGGCACACCGAGGTACTTCGCCCAGGCCTGCTGGTGAGCTTTGGCTTGAGATGAGTCGAATGGGGCAATCGCTGCTGATGGGGCGTCGTCCGACCTGCCCTTTGTCACCTTACCCGTGCTCGAGACATTTTTCTGTTGCAAGCTCTCTTTGACCGCCTCCACCGGCAACACCACACGAAAACCGAATTTAGAACTAGCCGCTGGATGAGCAGAATATCGACCTGCTGCACGGCAACCGAACCAACTAACCTCCCAATTACCGCCGCGAAATACCTGATCTTTTTTTTGGGTGAACGGGTTGGATGGATTAACGGCTACTTCATCCTTCTCATAGAAAGAAGGCTCCCAGCTGTCCTGAACCCATTCCCGGACATTGCCATGCACATCATATAATCCAAACGGATTGGCTTTCAGCTTTCCTACGGCATGGGTGTGGTCATTCGAGTTGCTGCTGAACCAGCCGGCTGTAATCAAATCCTCATCCTTATCTCCGCTCCAGAACCGCGTTGTTGTTCCCCCCCTGCAGGCGTACTCCCATTCCGCCTCTGTCGGCAAACGGTAACCTATGCCGTCGAGTGGCGTGAACGTTGCGCCGGAACGAAAGTAGAACGGCTTCAATTTCTCTTGTTGACTCAGTTTAGTGCAGAAGTCGGCCGCATCTCTCCAACTCACCGCATCCACCGGATAGTTGCTGGTATCCAAACCAGCAACGGCATCTTTGCCCTTCCCGGTAGCAGAAAAGTGGGATGGGTTCGTTCCCATCACTTGCTCGTATTGCGCCTGCGTGACTTCCGTCTCACTGGCGTAGATCGGATTAGTAAGAATCACTTTATGTTGAGGAACTTCACTACTGAGTTTCTCCTCTAATTCCTGATTGCCACTTACCCATTTCTCCATCGCTTTAATCTCGTCAGCTGTGCTTCCCATCAGAAACTCCCCCGGGGGAAGTAAACGAAACTTCATGCCGATGGAATTTTCGTACTCGATAGGCACGCCAAGATGATCCGCCCAGGCCTGCTGATGGGCTTTGGCCTGCTGCGCATCAAACGGAGCAACGGCAAGTGGCGGCGAAGAAATAGTTGTCTCCCTGCCAACTTTCACCCACTTGGCATCGATGATTTTTCCGTTGTAACCGTTGTCGGAGTAGTCTTTGAGAATATCCCCCTGACCTTCTTTGAAAAGGTAAAGTGCTTCAGTAGTACTGTCTTTCGTCAACTCCGCGGGTGGCACGAAATCTTCGTTGTAGCGGGCTCCCTTTGAGTAACGCACGCCTTCGATCAGTCCACGAAACGGACTCTGGCCTGCCATACGAGTGTTTCCGATCAACAATTCTCTGACCATGGTGGGTGGTTTGGCCTGCGCAGGGGTTCGCTCAGGGCCGTAGTTCACTTTATCCAATCGTTTTCCATCTACATAAAGCCGGACTTCACCATTTTCGAAAATGGCTGCAATGTGGTTTCTTTCACCGCGTATAGCAATATTATTATTCGTATAACTGCCCCTGCAGATAACATACTCATATCCAGGGATGAGTTTCGTCGCCGTTACGAACGACCACTTGTTGAGTCTCTGATCATGAACTAAATTGAGCATCATTTGAATAGACAAATCGAGAATGGTTTCGTTAGGCGGGGCTTCCCCATTCGCTGTGGGTAAGATATCTCCCTCGGACACCCACGCCTCAAGTGTAAAGTCTTCATCGAGTCTGAACGGTGCTTTCACCTCGACAACACTTGTTGGCTCCGGGAAAGTTAATGCGTAGCGCTGTGAGTTGTTTGCTGCAGGGGGCGGATTCTTAATGGATTCACTCGCAGAGTGGCTGTTTGGCAGCTCTCCATTCAACATGCCATCGCGCTGACCATTCACAACCTTGGCCGTCAGTGCCGTTTTGCCAGCGACGCTGTTTGTGATGCCAGGATCGTTCTGAGTGATCTGTACATCCTGTTTGCCATCGCGAACGAAATAAGCCATCCCCAGCAGCAGTAACAATCCACCAATTCCGCCAGCGATCAGCAGATGTTTTGGCGGGCCGGATGATTTTGATTTTGAAGTGGCAGTCGACTTGCCCTTTGATGATGACTACTTCCCCTGTTTCGTACGCAACCTGACTACCGAGGATTCGGTACGGTCAATCGAGATCAAAGCCGGGTTCGATTCTTCTTTCGCCGTGGGAAGTGATTTCGGTTTCGGCCCCTTCTTTTTCGCCTGTTCCTGCCTGTGTTTTTCGTCCGGGTTGCGGAGAACATCCTGTAAATC
>NZ_JBLXHC010000006.1:0-435388 GCF_048260065.1 Gimesia sp.
CGCCGCACGGACATTGGAAAACAACCACATTCCTGGCCGGTTTACGAACCAGCGGCTTAGTGGCTCCCCTCGTTGTTGATGGAGCGATCAATGGTGATGTGTTTGTGGCTTACGTACAACAGCATCTGGTTTCAGTTCTCCAGGAAGGAGATATCGTGGTTATGGATAACCTGAGCAGCCACAAGCGATCAGAAGTACGAGAAGCGATTGAATCTGTGGGAGCCGAGCTGTGGTACCTGCCTCCCTACAGTCCTGACCTCAATCCGATTGAACAGGCTTTTTCCAAATTTAAATGGCTGATCAAAAGCGCGGAAGAACGGACCGTATCAGGTCTGTGGGCAGCCTGTGGCAGACTCGTCGATCAGATCACCAGCACAGAAAGCAGGAACTACATTACACACTGTGGCTACCGCTACGGTTATCTGTGACGCGCTCTAGAAGCTGACGAATTTCTTCCTTAGTCATAGACCGATTCCCGGTACCACTGGTCATCATTTCTTTGACAATCGATGGTTGCTCGCATGTCAATTGATTCCCTCTAAGAATCTTTAGACCCGCTTTGTGATGGCCACTCCCATCCATCACGACGGCCGACATAGTCGCCGTGCAATCCCATACCGCTGAGGTCGACTGGCAGGGGCTTCCCCTGGTAGGTAAGTCCCACATCCTGGCAATCGATCCACTCAGACAAACTCGCCAGAATATCATGTATCGCGCTGTCACGTTCTTCCTGCAGCATCTCTGACAAAAGTTCTCGCTGCGGAAGAGTCAAAGTTTCAATGAATTGATTGAACTTTGCATGATCAGGAGCGTTTGAGAAAACTCCGCTCTCCGCTACGTGCGCGCTGGATCCATATAATCGAGTCTTGCTTACAAACTCGTCGATGATTGCCTGATAGACGCTGAGTGCAGTCTCTGGATTTGACATTTCATTGATCACTTATTTAAGTTTACTGATCTTGCGACAGATTCACGATCAAAGTTGCATCGGCGACGGAGCTGGATGAGGACCTGCTTTGCGTGTCGGGTTGAATTTTCGATGCCTGGCCTTGCATCTGTTCTTCCCACCATTGGCTCGCATCCTGAATTGACCACTTGCCGTCGTTCTGGCATTTCGACAATTCCAGAATTACATCTTGCGCGGTCTGCGGACGTTTATTTGGATCCTTTTCCAGGCACTGCATGACGATCTGTTCCAGGTCAGGCGAGACCGGTTTTCCCAGTCGTTCTGAGAGGCTTTGTGGCTGTTCCTGTACGTGCTTCATGCAAATCTCGATCACCGTTTCGCCGTCAAACACGGTGGTGCCTGTCAGCAGGTAGTAGGCCACCGCTCCCAGAGCATACAGGTCGCTGCGACCATCGACGGCATCCGGATGATTGATGCCTTCCGGAGAGAGATACATGGGTGTGCCCGCCATCGAATTGGTTGACGTCAGCGAAGCCTGTTCGCGACCATCGACGGCTTTGACCAGACCGAAATCGAGCAGCTTGATAAAATCGTACACACCCCCACGATGTGTCAGAAAGATATTCGCCGGTTTCACATCGCGATGGATGACCCCCAGTTGATGTGCTTCCGCCAGGGAACCGGCAATCTGCTTCAGCAGATGGATCGCCCGGCTTTCCGGCAGCGGGCCATACTGTTTGACCAGATCGTCGAGGTTGATGCCGTCCAGCAGTTCCATCGCATAGTAGAACACCCCTTCCGGCGTACGGCCATAGTCGTAAATGGCGATCGTATTCGGATGATTCAACTGGCTGGTGAGCTGCACCTCGCGTTCAAAGCGGGCCACCGCTTCGTCGGTGGTCTTTTCAATATCGAGTAACTTGATCGCCGTCGGACGTCTGAGCATCGCATGCTGTCCGCGATAGACGACCCCCATTCCCCCTTCTCCCAGCTTTTCTTCGAGGGCATACTGTCCCAGCTGTTTCGCCTTGATCACGGCGCGACGGGTTTCCTGTTCTTTACGGGCGACAATGATCGTGAAGATAAAGATCACAATCGACCCCACGATCAGCAACCCAAACAGTCCCCAGAAACTGTAACGCAACAGATACAGCGGACGATATGCCTCGGCGACATCCATCTCGGTCGCGACGCCGAATTCATATTCAGGCAGCCAGACCCAGGCACCGACAACGGGTACCCCTCGATAATCCCGGTAACCGTCGGCGTCAATGCCTGCCTCCCCTTTCACTGCCGACGCCGCCATGCGGGTCAGTGGCCGCTCAGCCAGTCTTAATTTGGGACGTTTGCCTTCCGCCATATTCACCTGGGGATCGCGAATCTGCACATTGAGGATCGACTGTGTATCCGCACGATCGGGAATCAGACCGATGATTTTCAGATCGTCATCGAAGCGGCTCTGCGACAGCATCGCCCCCTCTTTATCGAACGCATACGTTTCCCCGGTTTTACCGGCACGGGCGATCGACAGAATGCGTGTGAAATTGATCTCGGGACGAATCAATAACGTCAGCGCGGCGATCGGCGTTCCGTCCGCATTCTTCACCGGTGCCATCGCCATCATGGTCGGTAAGCCGGACCTGAGTTCTCCTGTTTCATCCTTGCGGACAAAGACACTTTCAAAGGGACGCGTCACAATGGCTTTTCCCTGACTGACGGCTTCGAGAGCCGACTTCTGAATCGGTAAATCTCCGCGGCCGATCGGTTCATCCCGGGAAGAGGCCAGAATCCGGCCGTCCAGACTGATCAAACCGATATCCAGATAATTCAGATGTTCGAGTTCCGATTCAAATTCCTGCCGCAAATCGACGAGCGCACTGGAATGCAGCAGGGCTTCCCGGTCGTCGGCTTTCTGCTGATTTAAAGCAACGAGTTCTGCGGTCAGCTTCTGCACCCGTGGTTCTTCCGCCAACACTTCTGCCAGGGATTCCTCCCGTTCCAGCCAGATCTCAAGAGCCGCGACGTCCGCATCCAGAATGGTCTGCAGATTATTTGAGACCGTCTGCCTGGCGGATTCTTCCACAATCGAACGAACAACGAGCCCTAAAATCAACAGCAGGATCGTACCGGCAATCGGCCAGATCCACATGCTCCCCTTGGAGAACAACCGCGATCGCGAAAACGATTTCAGAATCGAATGGGAAAATGAGCGGCCCAGTGAGGTTTTCGAGATATTCATGAAACAGTATCAGAATTCGGAGTGAAGCGAACGATTCGGTGTATACTAAAGTGTGACATGAAAACCGCCGTCCAGCAAGAAATGAACCGACTTTCTTCAAAATTCAACACTGGTTCATTCAATACAATCGCGCAATAAAAAAAGCCGTGCCTCGGTGAGGTCACGACTTTCATCGTATTGCTGTCATAACATTGCGACGGTGGGGTCGCTGCAAGAAGGACGGCGAATCGGGTAGTGCCTGGCACTCACCACTAATGATTCCGGTCCATGCTAAGGTTTAGGATCCTCCGACGGAATTTGATATGACAGAATACTGATTTCATTGTATGCATCGTCAATCCCCTCGTCGATGGGTGAATTAATTCAAAACAAAAAATTCACGATGACTCAGGTATTGAATCTAAATTTTTCACTGCCCGTTGCAGGTTGTAAAATTCATCGGCATTCACAGGCCTGACTGTTTGCCTCGTTTTTCAAAAAAAAGAAAAAACAGCCGGTCTGGCGATCTGCCGGAGAACGGGTCCCCCGCAGCAGGTGGGGAGATCTTAATGATTTCCGGAATGGGAGCAAGAGGAATCTACGGGGAAGAATTTTTCCCGCGTTCATTGTGTGACTAAAACAGTCAGCGGGGTGTCTGCGTCTCCAGCACTGCCGAGAGTTCAGGCTTTTTTGGCACCGCTGCGCATCAGCAGCCAGCCAACCACTGCGATGGCGACCAGCACAATCCCGTACTCCATGGGAGAGATATTATCCCATCGTTTGTTCAAATAGCTGATATAAAATGAGGAATACTCACGCCAGGTATCCTGAATCGTTTCCAACATCGCACACCTCAATTCTTGCACAGCAATCAGTGGTCTTTTGACAACGGGAACTCCAGCGATTGATCCTTTTAAACAAGAGGACGCTCAATGCAGGAGAACACCATTTCAAGCATACTTCACAGATGATGCGGCGGCGGAATTATTCTGAAATTTTCAAATGTTGATGGCAGAATGCAGCGGGCCTTCCCTGCTTTAAAAACAGGGAAGGCCCGCTGGTGTAAATCCGGATTGCTCTTAAAAGATTTAAATGTAATCTTTAAATGTAATCGTTGATCACATTTTCGATCCATTCCTGACGACCGCTGATGTTGGCAGCCGAATCCCCTTTTTCCAGCATATAGGTTTCCAGGTCAGCAAATGAGACGCTCCCCTCTTCGATCTGTTTGCCGATGCCTTCATCATAGCTGGCATAACGTTTGGCAACGAAGTCGGAGAGGACGCCGTCTTTGCGAATCTGAGCAGCGATCTTCGCGCCACGGGCAAACGCATCCATGCCACCGATGTGGGCATAGAACAGGTCGATCGGTTCGAAGCTTTCGCGGCGGACCTTGGCATCGAAGTTGACTCCCCCGGGTGCCAGTCCCCCCTGATCCAGAATCGCCAGCATGCACTGTGTGGTCAGGTAAATATCGGTCGGAAACTGGTCGGTATCCCAGCCCAGCAGCAGGTCACCCGTATTCGCATCGATACTGCCCAGTGCCCCCTGAATTGAAGAGTAAACCAGTTCGTGCATCATCGTATGACCGGCGAGCGTTGCATGATTGGTTTCAATATTCAGTTTGACATGGTCCAGCAGATCATAGGCCCGCAGGAAGTTCAGACAGGCGGCCGCATCAAAATCATACTGATGTTTGGTCGGCTCTTTCGGTTTGGGTTCGAACAGAAACTGTCCTTTGAAGCCGATCTTCTGAGCATGCTCCACTGCCATATGCATGAAGCGGGCCAGGTGATCGAGTTCGCGTTTCATGTCTGTGTTGAACAGATTCATGTACCCTTCCCGACCGCCCCAGAACACATAATTTTCTCCCCCCAGTTTATGTGTCACTTCCATCGCTTTTTTGACCTGGGCAGCTCCGTATGCGAACACGTCTGCGTTCGGGCTGGTGGCGGCTCCGTGCATGAACCGGGGATGCGAGAACATGTTTGCGGTCCCCCACAACAGCTTGATGCCCGTTCGTTCCTGAGCTTCGAGCAGTTTGTCGGCGATGCGATCAAAATTCTCGTTGGCTTCTTTTAAAGTCGCACCATCGGGGGAGACATCTTTATCGTGAAAGCAGTAATAGGGGGCCTGAAGTTTTTCAAAGAATTCAAAGGCAACATCGACCCGCTTGAGGGCATTTTCGACCGAATCGGAACCGTCATCCCACGGACGCTGCAGCGTGCCTGCACCAAAGGGATCGCTGCCGGTGCCCCGGAATGTATGCCAGTAACAGATGCTGAAGCGGAACAGATCCCGCATTGTCTGGCCTTCAATCTCTTCTTCAGGGCAATAATGCTTGAAGGCGAGTGGATTTTTGCTTTGGGGACCTTCGTACTCAATTTTCGGGACGTCTGCAAAGTATTCCATGGTGCTTACCTGTATTGAGGTTAAAACGTTTTATGACAATCACTTCAATCAGCGATTCCAGGGCGCATCACATTTGACCATAGCGTCTGTCAATCTAATAAACTCGGTCCGAATGGACCTGGAGACGCAACAGTAAAACTGGACACAGTCTAAACAGAATTAAAGAGGGAGAGTAGCCTGCAGAAGTTATTGAACAAACATTACAAATGGATTTTCAAAGTGATCTTGCCTCAGATTTATTAATCTGGGAAACTTGGCAGCTGTTTAAGGAAACCTCGAGACAAAGCCTTTCCCCGTCCCATCAAAGTCGACGACTCCGTAGCCACACTCACCGTGCCTGTCTAATACAAAATCAACAAAATGCAGTCTGACTGACGGCATCCGTAAATGACTTGTAACCTTATCAAACTTCTGATGTTATGCGTCCTGTTCACAAGCTGTGCTTCAGGCTGGAATCAGCCTGCGCCTGTGACTGCCAGCAATCCGATCCAGATTACGGGGACCAATCAGGATGTTGTCTGGGAACGGGTCGTTGATACGATTCATAACTACAAGTTCGCCATCGCGCGTGAAAACAAGCTGGATGGTCGCATTGAGACAGAATACAAAGTCGGTGCAAGCTTTCTCGAACCCTGGCATGGCGATACTGTCGGCTTTGATAATCGCCTGGAAAGCAGTCTGCAATCGATCCGCCGTCGTGTCTTTGTCAGTGTGACGCCTGTAGAAGGGGGTTACCTACTGGGAGTCGAAGCGTTCAAAGAGATTGAAGACGTGAATTCAAGCGCCACCACTGCCCCGGGCGGAGCGACCTTTCAACAGGATCTCAGTTTGCGTCGAGACCTGAATCTGGTGCAGGAACGCAGCAATCCGGTCGGCTGGGTTCCTTTGGGACGGGATCCTGTCCTGGAACAGGATCTTCTGGACAGCCTGCAGATCGCATTTTCTAACTAATGCGTTTCCAGGTCGATCTACAGTCCTGCGAATATTCTTGACTCTCCTGCTGAGAATTGCAGTGCCAGAGCGCATCACATTTACCCGTAGCGTCTCTCAATCTAATAGACCCGGTCCAAATGGCCCTGGAGACGCTACATTAAAGCTGAACACAGTCTTTAGCTGCGGTTCTCGCTTTATTTGCAGAGAATCAGTTTTCCGTTCTGAGTAATTCTCAAACGGTATGTGGTTTCCCCGTGCTGAATTAATACTTCCTGCTTCCCTTTCAGGATGGTATCTGAGCCAATCACATCTGATGTTGTTTCTTGCTCGACGGCTGATTCCGGGGACAGGTGTTCTGTGTTTTCTTGCTCGCTCATAGTTTCATACGTACCAAAATTAAGAGATTTCAAAATTCGCATGTCAATACGCCCCAGGCAATCGTGAAAAACCACCATTACCAATTGAAATGCTCTAAATTTATTTCCGCATACCCGGAACTGATGTCTATTAAACATCGCATTCCGAATTGATCTCTCACATAAAAATGCAAAAAATCGAGATGGCCAATACTTGCAATTGACCTGACTGACCGATACCATAATGAACCTGAGACTCAGTGTCAACTACTCACTGACACCAAGTCTCGTAGATTTTCCTGAAATATCGGCAAGACGGCTTATTTTCAGATACCCGCCGGGATCTGTATTGTACGTTGCATGAATTCAACCATGCCTGAGAGCACGTTGCCACTTCACCTTTTTCACCAGAAAGAAGAGAAATGGGGCAACACTCAGAATCCCGCCAAACCCATGTTCGAACCAGACGAGGGTTCACGCTGATTGAACTCCTGGTCGTCATCGCCATCATCGCCATCCTGATTGCTTTATTGCTGCCCGCAGTTCAACAGGCACGCGAAGCAGCCCGTCGCAGTCAATGCAAAAACAACCTCAAGCAGTTTGGACTGGCGTTACACAACTACCTTTCCACCTACACTGTCTTTCCCCCCGCTTTCTGTGTCAGCCCGAGCGGCAGCAGCACTTATACTCCAGGCGGGCAATGGTCCATTCATGCACGCATTCTTCCCTTTGGAGATGCAGCCAATCTGTTCAACAACATTGATTTCACAACCAACTATTCGAACCAGAGCGATCCCAGCATCGCTTATACCCGTGTCCCGTTTTTCCTGTGTCCCAGTGAAATCAATGATCGGATTCGAACCTCTTCCGGAACTCCTGAGCATTATCCAGTCAGTTACGGCTACAACGGAGGCACCTGGCGTGTTTTCACCAATTCCAGCCTGAGTGGTGGCGATGGTGCGTTCTACCCGAACAGCAAGACCAGACCACGTGACTTTACCGATGGAACCACCAATACACTTTGCTTCGCAGAAGTCAAAGCATTTACCGCATACAACCGGGATGGAGGCACCGGTACCTCAACCATCCCCAGTACTGCCGGCGGAGTAGAAGCTTTGATGGCTGGAGGATCTGATAAACCAGACAGCGGACACACGGAATGGGTCGACGGACGCGTGCATCAGACCGGATTTACGACAACACTGCCTCCCAATACCAAAGTTGCTGTAACAGGAGCCACGGGAGCTATCGACGCCGGTGATTACACTTCCTGTCGAGAAGCCCAGAGTTGTACCGGCCCGACTTACGCTGCCGTAACAGCACGCAGCTACCACACCGGAATCGTACATGTCATGCTGATGGACGGGTCTGTTCGCTCAATCAGCGAAAACATCGATTTGAGCACTTATCGTGCACTCAGCACCCGCAGTGGCGGTGAGATCATCGGCGAATTTTAATTCATCGATTAACCGCTATGTAATAGTCACAGGCCCTGCAGACCACTGCAGGGCCTGTTTTTTTCCAGTCAGTCCGTCTCTGTCTTGTCGGAACTGTTACGACTCGATTTCATCAGGGTCATGATTTCGTTCAGTCCCAGCAGACGTGCCAGCACTAAAAAACTGATCACAGCGGATACGACGGGGACCAGCACGCGTATCAGCCGATAGAGAATCTGGTCGGAAACAGGCAGCAGATATAATTCCACACTGATCAGGACTGACATCACCAGAGTCGCCATCCCTGCACGCAGTGTTGTCCGAGTTAACTGTCTGAGATCCAGTGCCCCTGTCTTTTCGCGAATCAGCCACAGACTGAGGGCAGACTGAATCATCGCCGCCAGTGACGTTGCCAGCGCCAGTCCCTTGCCCTTCATCCACCAGATCAATGCCAGGTTCAACAGCAGATTGCAGAACACAATCACCACGCCAATCCTGACGGGGGTCCGGGTATCTCCCACGGCGTAAAATCCTCGATTCAGAATCAGGACCGCCATAAACGCAACGACTCCCAAACCATAATAACGGATCATCTCAGCCGTCTGTCGCGCATCGAAAATATCGAAATCTCCATACTGGAACAGCAGCGTCGATAAAGGTTCCGCCATCAGGAACAGCCCCAGACTGGCGGGTAACCCGACTCCAATGACCAGTTGTAAACCCAGCAGCAGATCCTGACGTAACAGGTCGCCATCCTGACGTTCCGCATGCCGGGAAAGTCGGGGATACAGGACCGTACCCAGCGCGACCCCGAAGACGCCTAAGGGAAACTGATACATCCGCTGTCCAAAATAGAGAGCCGATGCCGTGCCCGATTCAAAGATTTCCCAGGCAGGAACTGCGCTTCCCTCAGCAATCGTTTCAGGCCGCGCCAGTCCCCAGGCCAGTACGCTGTCGATCAGGGTATTGAATTGAGTGATCGACAGGCCCACGACAATCGGAGCCATACTGGCGGCGATCGTCTGGATCTGTGACATCCCGCTTGACCAGTCCATGTGGGGGCGATATCCCAGTGAAAACAACTTCAGGCAGGGTAAGATCAGCTGCAGGATACCACCGGCCAGAATGGCTAGACAGACAATGGTAATCTTGGCGGAAGCATCCGGAAAAAAAGGAGCGATCAACCAGATCCCCCCCATCCAGAACAGATTGAGAATCGTCGGCAGCAGCGCGGGAATCGAAAAATGATTCAAAGCATGCAGCGTCGCATTCACCTGGGCCGCCATACAGATCAGGATCAGATAAGGCAACAGAAGTCCGGTTAACCAGTAGAGCTGTCGGGCTTCTGAACTGGCTGACTCCAGACTGCTCAGAAAGATCAGCAGTATCTCGCCGGCCCCTACGATCATCACCGAAAACAGCATCAGCCAGAATAAAACCGCGGTGACCAGCTTCCACGCAGATTCGCGGCCCTGATTTTCCAGTTCCCGAATAAATGTGGGCAGAAAAGCCGTCGAGAGTGCCCCTTCCCCCAGGAGCCGACGCATCAGGTTCGGCAGTTTGAAAGCAACCGAGAAAGAGTCCATGACCGGGCCGTTACCAAACAACGTCGCCATGCCAATGTCGCGGACCATGCCCAGAATGCGACTCAGTAAAGTCAGCAGACTGACAACCCGAAGTCCCGAGAATAACTTGCGCGTATTCTCGGCGGCAGCCACCTGTGATTGTTCGATTGAAGTTTTTGTAGGTGGAGCAGATTCATCCATGAAACACTAATTGAATCAGGATAATACGGGTTCGAGGCGTGCGGAATTAATATCGATCAATTCGAGAATTTCCAGCACTCGATCAAGTGGCAGACTCCACTCGCGCGCCCAGATAATAATATCCAGATTCTCCATTCGCAGCCAGAAAATCCGATCGAGGATCCGGTCTGCTAACAGATCATGTTCAAGCTGCAGTGACTTTAAAAAACCGAATCGGGTGTCACTGAATTCCTGCCAGCACCTGTTTCCTAACAGATGCTCCATCTTCTTACCGATGCAAAAGTAATACCAGTGATTTGCATACCAGTCGGAGATGGCAAGCTTGCCCAGATCACAGCCATTCTTCTGGCTTTCGATCCATTTGTGTCGGTCGGCTTCCAGAGGGGCTTCCTCATAGATGCTTGCGACCTCTTCTGGATCCAAGAGTTCGGACGACATGCTTCACCTCAATGTGCGTCTGAGATCCCAATAGTGCACGAAACTTTGTCCATCGCTGCAAGGTTCAAACAGCGTCAATGAGTTTCGTAAAAACCTTATCAACGATAATTTATACCCCTCCCTCAAATCTATGACAAGATTCATTTCTGGGAGAAATGGATAATTTTGAAAGGAAGTTTATGAAGATACGTGCACGCTTTAAGTGGTGAATCGAAAGATATTTACCACCAGATCAGACAGAACCGCTCAACAGAAATAACAACCGTTCCAGCTCCAGACGGGGTGCCAAACGGCTCTTTCCTTTCAGATTCAGATCGGTTTCGAGCAGCCAGTGACTGATTTTTTCAGCTCTCTGACGCGTCAGTCGCCTGAGATAACGCTCTGTCGAATCGATATCGCGGGGAAAGACACCGGCCTGTCGAATTGCCTGTTTTAATGGGGTTCCCTGCACGGCCTGCTGCGTCGCTTTAAAGTATTTCCGCCAGACGAAGTTCAGCCCCCCCAGAATCTTCTGAGGCGCTTCGCCCGCCACCAGCAGGTTATCCAGGTAATGTAAAGCGTCGCCGATATTTCCATCGCGGACAGCATCGGTCATCGCCCAGGTCGTTTCCGCTTTCCAGCCCCCCACAACCGCACGGATGTCATCTGGACTGATGCGGGGTTGATCTCCCACGAAAGTCGCCAGTTTTTCCAGTTCCTGATGGATCTGTCCGCAATGCGTGCCGACCAGTTCGACCAGCAGACCTGCTGCATCACGGGAGAGCTGCTTCTGATGCAGTTGCTCAGCCGTATCACAAATCCATTTTGCTAAAGCCCCCCCTTTCAGTTCCTTACACTCCAGATCCAGGCCGATCTTTGCGACCAGCTTCGCCAGACGTGTCGATTTACTCCAGCTCTTGACGTCCAGTATCAGAAACGAACTTTTGGACGGGGCTTCCAGATATTTTTCCAGTTTGCCACGAAAGGCACTGACGAATTTCTCCGCATCATCCACGATCACCAGACGTTTATCCCCCCACATGGAAACCGTTTTCAGCTCATCGAACAGCGTCGAGGGGGGGAGTTCCTTTTCGAGCCGTTTCCCGTCAAAGCGGGTGATACTGGTGTCCTCCTCTTCACCGAGGACAAGCGGTTCGATCACTTTGATCGCTTCCTGCTTCATGTAGCGATCATCGCCATGCAAAACCACGACCGGTCCAAATTCACTGGCGGCAGGATTAAGGAGAAATTCGGTAACGTGCTGGCTCATAAATAACTCTTATTGACCAAAATCAGTGGGATGACGTACATTGACTCCCTCAGATTGGAGTGGACTGGAAAACACACGGTTTTTGCTGTCTTTCATTACAATCGATTTGCGCTTTGATTTCGAGAGACGCCGCCCGCGGATCCCGGAAAAACGATAAATCCTCATGGAGCAGATTCCCATTTCTTCGAACCCAGAATCACAAGTGAAGCCACTTTCGGAGTTCAACGCCAGGATTCTGCCCCCTCTGCCCCAACTTTTACAGCCGGCGTTACTGGAATCGGCGGAAGTCTTTTTTCAGTGTCCGGGTGAAGACTATCCGATCTCGAAAGCCATCCACCTCTCCCGGCTGGCCGCTTTTTATCCCAAATGTCGCGAGTGTCCGCATAATGGACATACCGCAAACCTGTCTCCCGAGATCATTGAACGCTTAAAGCAGATACAACGCAGCCGTGCCGCCGTGCAAAACCCGTTTACGCAGGAGGGCGTGCGCGGCGTCTATCTGAATCAGATCAATCGGACGCAGGCTGCTCACATCGCCGGTGCCTTTTCCACGATTCTCTGGGAAGCACTCCCCCTGAAAGGCCTCGCTCCACGAAAATCACTTCCCGGCAGTAAACCGGAAACCATCACAACACCGCCGGTCAATCAGGAGCGAAGCCGGGGGCCGAGTGTGGTCATTGGTTTTGATGAACGTCCTTCCTCTCCAGACATTATTACCGGCGTCGCCAGTGCCCTCCGCAGAAACGGCTGCCGGGTCATCGATCTGGGACTGACGGTTCCCTCCATTCTCGCATTTGCCACGAACCATCTGCAGGCCCACGGGGCGATCATGGTGACCGGGGCTCAGTTTGGCCCCTCTTATACCGGGCTCGACTTCCTGCTGGAGAATTCGCAACCGGTCTCAGCAGGTCGGATGCTGGAAAAAATCGAACAGATCTCACAGAAGGGTTTTGGACGCGCTTCCCGGCAACCGGGATCTCAGCGCACCTTTCATCCGATGGAAGCGTATCGGGCGCAATTCCAGAAACATTTTCACGCCCTGCGACCGCTCAAAATCAAAATCGCCTGCTCACTGAGGCTGGTCAGGGAAACGCTGAATTCGCTGTTTGAAAAACTGCCTTGCGAACTTGTCTGGGTCGACATTCCGCATCAGCAACGTGATCTGCTCGATCCTCACGACAAAGACGTACAAAAAATGCAGAAGCAGATGCAGTCTGATCCGGCGGACCTGGGTCTGATCATTGATGACGACAGTCGTCGCTGTGCGTTTTTCACGGAAACAGGAACGCTCCTGTCCCATACCAAAGTTTCCCGGTTTCTGATGCAGGCACTTTCCCGGGAACAGTCTTCCCGCAACTACCTGCTCGATCAGACCAGCCTGGACGAACTGAACGAAGTTCCCGCCGGCTGGAACATTCGCCCACACTCGGGCACACTCGCTGACAGCTATTTCCAGATGCAGCAGCAGCAGGCCGTTTACGCAGGAGGACAATCCGGATATCATTGGTTCAGGGATGCGGTTCCCACCTGTGATGCGATCCTGACACTGGCTCATATTCTGGCTGCTTTGAGTTTCAGTGATGCTCCATTCAGCGAAGTTCTCTCTCAATCATCATAAGAGACGCTGAATCACTCCCGGAAATATGCTGACACAGCCAGCGGATTCCTGATTGTGTTAAACGCGAGTTACCCCAGTTCTGCTTATTTTCATGTTCCCTTCTGCCAGCATCGGTGCGGCTACTGTGACTTCACTCTCGTCGCGCAAAAAGATCATCTCATCGAAGCGTATCTCGCTGCCATGGCGGAACAGACGTCTGAGCTGGGAACAGGCATCGAATTAAAGACACTCTTTCTGGGAGGTGGCACGCCGACTCACCTCAGCATCGAACAGCTGACGCGATTATTCGAGATCATCTTCTCGCATTTTCAACTGGCTGAAGATTACGAATTCAGTATCGAAGCCAACCCGTTGAATCTGACTAACGAAAAAATCGATTTTCTGAAACAGTCGGGCGTCAACCGGGTCAGCCTGGGCGTGCAGTCCTTCGATTCAGACATCCTGACGTTTCTGGAACGGGACCATAAGCCCGAGCAGATTTTCGAAATCGTGAAGTCACTGCAGTCACGCATCAGCAATACCAGCCTTGACCTGATCTTTGCGGTCCCCGGCCAGAGTCTGGACGGCTGGAAACAGACGCTGCAGGATGCGGTGCAACTCAACATACCTCACATCTCAACCTATGGACTGACGATTGAAAAGGGAACGTCATTCTGGAGTCGGGAGAAAGCGGGCCTCTTCGATCTGCCCCAGGACGAGCTGGCCGGCGACATGTATGAGTTTGCCCTGGAATTCCTGGAGGATGCAGGGCTGAAACATTACGAAATTTCCAACTTCGCCCGTCCCGGATACGAATGTCGCCACAACGAAGTCTACTGGACCGGCTATCCCTATTTTGGTTTTGGCCCCGGTGCTGCCAGCTACCTGGACGGCGTGCGACGCCAGAACCATCGCAGTGTCATCACCTGGTTAAAAAAAGTTCAGGCGGGCGAATCTCCGATCGTGGATCAGGAAGAACTGGCCCCGGAAGAACGGGCCCGCGAAGCCATCATCTTCGGGTTAAGACGCCGCGCGGGAATCAATCGACGCGAGTTCCAGGAACGCTACGGCTATGATCTGCATCAGCTGGCGGAATCCGCTATCCACACGAACGTCGAAGCCGGTTTGCTGGAAGAGACAGACACCCATCTCAAGCTGACGCCCGCAGGCTGTCTGCTCGCGGATTCTATCGTTGTCGATTTTCTCTAGACCGGAACTTCAGGGTTGTGCCTCATATTCCTGGGTCACCTGGACTTCGTATTTCCCCGGAAACGTCTTCCAGCCATTTTCCATTTCCCGTCCCAGAATGTTGAACTGCAGCGTTCCTTTAGGCACGAGAAAATAGAGTCCCCCTTTGAAATCTTCATGCACGCAGGGATAGATTTTGTTGTTCACGCGTGCTTCCATAAAATAGCCAAGTCCGCCCAGCATGGAATTCAGGCCGACCGTATTCCGATAACGCAGCAGGTCAGGCATGACATCCTGCGTCTGCATGAATGCATTCCAGTCGTTATAGAAACTCTTCATCGAACTCTGAAGTTCCGCGGCACGTGGCTGATCCAGCTGCGCACCATTTTTGCTGATATATTCCATGAGCGCCGGATCGCCAGTCAGATCGACGCGCACCAGTTCGGTTTTCGCTCCCGGTTTCAGGCGGACCTCCAGTCCCCCCTTTTCCAGACCGTAGAACAGCACATCCATCAGATCACTCTGCACGCGCCGCGGCGTTTCGAGCAGATTTTGATTCACGGCTGTGATCACTTCTTCCGACACACCCGCGTTCCCAGGATTCAATCGCTGTTCCACTTTCGCAGTTTCAGACGAGATCCGCGCGGCCACCAGATTCCCTTCGAGCCGCGGTCCATAGTTCCAGTAAAAATAACCGGCGACACCTGCCATCACGGTAAAGAAAAACAGAAACAGGGCCACTCCCCCCGCATTCGATTTACGTCGCTTCCGTAAATACCTTGAGGTGGCACTCGAATGAGGTCGCGGTGCCGATACATTGATCGGCGGCAAATCAGAAGCCTCTTCGGCAGGTGGACTGGCAGGAGGCGGAGTGGGAGCTTCCTGAGGTTGTTGAACTGGTGTTGCCGGAGCAGCTTCAGCAGGTGGCGTAGCAGCCCCCGCAGCAAACGGATTGGGAATCACCAGTTTTGTGCCACACCGGGGGCAGTCTCCCTGCTTTCCCGCAGTCGAGTCGGGAACTTTTAATGTGGAAGTACAAAAAGGACAATCAAACTGAATCGCCATTGTTTAACTCAGAGAATAACAGATTATGAAAGACGGGTTGAACCGCAGAAAAGAGTTCAATTTTCCGGAAATCAGCTGCGGCAGCTTCGGCAGGGAACTCGTGAGCGACTGAACAGAATTATAAGGATTCAGGCACAAAACACCAGAGAGTTTTCGTGCTCGCTCTCCCGATCACTTCGATTTCAGGTCCAGTTATTTTAATGATTCCAGATATGCCAGCAGATGTGCCGCCTGTTCGGCAGTCAGATCCCGTAATAACTGATCGGGCATGATCGACTTTTTCTGCATCGTGAGACTCTCGATCTCCTGCGGAGCAATTTCCAGCACCTCATTTTTCGAGTCCTTCAGCCGCACCACAGTCTCATCTTTTTTCAGTAACAGCCCACTCACCACTTTACCAGACTTCAGCAGCACGACACAGGTGAAATACTTCTCGTCGATCTTCTTAGAGGGTTCAATAATATTTTCCAGCAGTTCCAGCCGGGATAGCTTCTTGCCAATCTGCGTCAGATCGGGTCCCACTTCTTTTCCATGCTGATGCACGCGATGACAATTGCGACATTGCAGTCCTGCCATCTCGAAAAACAGTTTTTTCCCCTCGCGTGAATCTCCCGGCAGTGAAACCAGCGCCGCAGAATCGATCTTCACTCCCAGTCGCTTGACCCGTTGATCTTCAGGTAGAAAGCGTTCGAACAGATCGCGTATTTGCGCGCTGGGATGTGTTGTCCCCAGTTGAATGATCTGTTTTCGCATCTGCAGGGAAATCGGCGTTGCATCCAATGTCTGGAGTAACCTCAGTCCGCCGCTGGTGGTCCCCAGAACTTCCAGAAGTTTCTGGCCTACGAAATCCTGGTCTTCGATCTGGACGGCATCTTCCAGCAGATTCCCCTGACGATTTCTTAAACGGGCGACCTCAAATGTAGTGTCCCCGGCAATTCCCGGCAGACTTTCAATCCAGCTGCGAATCAGTCGCGTCCCCCGGGTATCGACGATAGAGGAACCAGAATAAGGCATGCGGCCCTTCCCCAGCTTACTCATCCGATACAGTAACACAGAACGATAGGGATCGCTGGGAGCAATCACCTGAGCATCCAGAATTCCGAACGTTCCCTGAGTCGGTCTGACCCCCATGGCTTTCATGGCATCTATATTCAATCCCGCATCGAGTTCGATGGTCGCGCCCCCTCCCCCATTACTCCGATGACAGTGCCGGCAGTTGGTATGCAGATACGAACGTGCCCGGGAATTCAATGCCTCTTCCGGATCGTAGGGATTGACCAGATAATTCGCGTGGGCCCCTTTCGAATCCGTCCAGACCGATTCCGGCAGCACTTTGACATGCGCCAGTGCTCTCAGTTGGTTGTCGACGGTTTCACCATACTTCTGACTGCGGTTTAATTGCGGTTCTTCAAACGACAGGATCGACAGATAATTCTGATAGGGAGTATGACAGACCGCACACTCGGCCCGACTGGGAATCGGCCACTCGTAATTAATCTTTTTCTCCGGCTGCTCACTCGTGGCAATCTCCAGTTTGATCTGGTCTCCTGATGAGGGCACCAGCGTCGCATCGGTCTGGTCTTCATTCCAGCGATAAGAATACCCCAGCCAGCGTGCGCCGTTAAAATGCATCACCTGCGTTTCCAGGCGATACGCGGTCGCGGGATTCCCCAGTTCGGTTTCGATGGAAATCGTTTTTACCAGCACGCTGTCTTTGGGGAAGTTCCAGATCTTTTTCTTGACGACATCAATGGTCGTCTCATCAGGCAACGCCACAAATCGTTCCGCGGTCGCATAGTCGGCCCAGGCTGGCGCATTGATGCTGTAAGGAATAACGCCGGGAGCCACTTCATGTTTCGCGGTATCCTGAAACAGACCGGTCTGGCTCAGTAATGTCGGGAACTCCGGATTGTGTTCCGATTCCTTTATCGGTACCAGGCGATGAAATCCGCCCCCTTCAATATCGACGATATAAACTTCCCCCGTATCATCGATGGCAAACGCCGTCACTTTCAAGGTGGAGTTGGCCAGTTCTTCATGCCAGTTCACCCGCTTGTCGGAATAGCGCAGCCCCCAGAGTTTTCCCGTGGAATAATCGCCGTAGATGTATGTATCGTTCAGCTCTTTCAGGCGCGGGCTCTCATAGAAATAGCCGCCCGTAATTGAGCGTGCTTCCCGATGCGAATGCACCACGGTCGGCGGAAGAATCGGCGTGGGGCCCGGCTTCAAACCCGGTTTCACCGGCTGCAGTCCTTCCCGGATACTCCAGCCGTAATTGCCTCCCTTTTCCACACGATAGACAAGTTCCCACAATTCCCAGCCGACATCGCCCACCCATAAATCACCATTCTCAGGATGAAAGCACATCTTCCAGGGATTGCGAAATCCATAAGCCCAGATTTCAGGTCGCACCCCTTCCCGATTTACAAACGGGTTGTCGGACGGAATCGAATACGGTTTCGCTTTACCGGCGTGATCCACGTCAATGCGTAAGATACAGGAGAGCAGATTGCTCACATCCTGACCCGCATTATGAATATCCGGCGGAGAAGCGGGTCCGCCATCACCGGTGGAGATATAGAGATATCCCTCCGGCCCGAACCGCAGGCAACCCCCATTGTGTCCCCCCGACAGCCATTCAATCAGAATCTCTTCCGAATCGGGATCGCAGCGCGGAGGATCTGTATCCAGCACCTTGAATCGCGAAACGCGCGTCCCATGCGGCAGTTCCGGTTTCAGCACATAGCAGATATAGACATAACGATTCTCGGCAAACCGGGGATGAAACGTGATCCCGTAGATTTCATTCAGCGCCGGCTCTTTGACCTTCAGATCAAAAAACAGATCGGCCTGGGAAGTTTGCTGATCTTCGTAATTAAACGAAAAGATTTTTCCCTTCCGCTCCGCCACATAGAAACGCTTCTCGCCGGGAGCCGTCGCAATTGCCAGAGGCTGATTGAATTTCAGTTGGGGAAATGCCAGTTCTGTTTCGTAAGGCAAACCCGGTTCGGGCGTCCCCTTGATCTTTGATGTGGTCCAGGGGACCCGTTTCTCCAGACCAAACCGGGCATCCTCTGCCTGAACTGCGGCAATCTGCGTGACGAAACAGGAGAGAACCGTGAAAACAAAAAACCAGGCAGCCAAACGATTATGATTCTCAGGGACTGACATTCAGAATTTCCTCATTCGTCGTTCGTCAGGACGTTTCGCTAGATTTGAGGGCTTAAACTACACTGATACTATTCAACCCTGCGAGACCGGCAAATGCAATTGCGAAACCCCTGCATTCGCCGTGGAAAAAGAATCTCGACCACGCAAACCGGTTATCGCATGTTAACCGGATCGACATCGATGATGTATTCGATCCCTTTTTCGCGAGGCAATTTGCTTTCCACAGCATGCCAGAGCTGCAGGATCTGTTCGACATCAATCGCCGCCAATTGAAAATGATAGCGAAAATATTTTTTTAGTCGAATAATGGGAGCCGGCGCCGGCCCCAGTATCTGGATCTGCAACTGTTTTTCATTCGCCGCGTCACTCAGCATCTGCGCCAGCTCGCGGGCAAAGTGATCGACGTGTTCTTCCTGGGGACCTCGTAAGATCACGCGTGCATAATGCGAAAACGGCGGGGCCAGCATCTCTTTGCGATGCCCCAGTTCGAGCCTCGCAAACCCGAGGAAATCGTGTTCCGCTGCTTTGACAATCGCAGGTTCTGTCGGCGAAGAAGACTGCACAAACACACGTCCTCCCTGCATACCCCGCCCCGTACGACCGGCAACCTGTGCGATCAGTTGAAATGTACGTTCGGAGGCAAACAGATCGGGTTGATGCAGCATGGTATCCGCATCGACGACGCCCACGAGCGTCACATTGGGAAAGTCGAGGCCTTTGGCAATCATCTGAGTTCCCAGCAGAATATCCACTTCACCGCCGGCAAAGGCATTCAGCACACGCGCATGACTGCCTGCGCCGCGCATGGTATCGCTGTCCATCCGCTGACAGGAGTAACCGGGAAACTTGGCTTTGACCTCTTCTTCCAGTCGCTGCGTGCCTGCTCCGACAAAACGCAGCCCCGGTGCACCACAGCCCGGACAATGAGTTGGTGGTTTGGCAGAATAATCGCAACTGTGACAGACCGCCAGATTCTTATCCCGATGCCACGTCAGCGAAATTTCACAATGCGGACACTTCACCGAGTTCCCGCACCCCTTGCACCACAGTGCAGGAGAATATCCCCGCAGATTCAGAAACAGAATCACCTGGCCGCCCGCTCCCAAAGCATGCTGCATCCCGGTAAACAGGACGCGGCCGATGGATTCGTTGCGTCTGATCTGCGCATCGTTCCGCACATCGATAATATTCACATTCGGCATCGGCAGATTGTTCACCCGCCGCGGCATCGAAATCAAAGTATCTTTTTTCTCAATCACCCGTAACCAGGAATTCAACGTCGGGGTCGCGGAACCCAGAATCAGGGGAACCCGCTCCAGTTCGGATCGCTTGCGGGCCACCTCCCGTGCGTGATAGCGGGGCGCGGTCTCCTGTTTGAACGAAGTCTCATGCTCTTCATCAATGATGATCAAACCCAGATGCGGCGCCGGCGCGAAGACAGCACTGCGGGCACCGACGATTACCTGCACCTTGCCGGCGGCGATATTCTGCCAGTGATAATGCCGGTCGCTGTCGGTTAAATGACTGTGTAAGACCGCGACCGAATCAAAGCGGGAGCGAAACCGCTGAATCGCCTGGGGCGTCAGACTGATTTCCGGAACCAGTACAATCGCCTGCTGTCCATAGCTGACCACTTCGCGTATGGCCTGAATATACACTTCGGTTTTGCCGCTGCCGGTCACGCCGTGCAGCACGAACGTCTCACTTTTCTGATTGCGAATCGCCGTCAGAACCTGATCGAGAGCCAGCCGTTGATCCCGGTTCAGCTTGAGGTCATCCTGTTTCTGAATATGCGCATGCACGACGTCATCGTCATTTTCAAAATACTGCATCCGTTTTTGATGACTGCTGATCAATGCTTTCTTTTTCAGCGAGTTCACCGGACCGGACCCACATTCCGCCGCCTGCGTCAGCTCTTCCAGCGTCAGCGGTCGGGCAGCAGATTTGAGCGTATCATAAACGGCACGCTGTTTCGCAGGCAGTTTCTCGATGATTTCGTGCTGCGCTGCTCCGTCCGATCCTTTTGTGAGCGTCACTTCAAATACCGTCACCATCCGGGTTCCGGCCTGGTTTTTGACACCTGCGGGAACCACGCAATCCAGCACCTGTCCCCAGCTGCAGAGATAGCGGTCGGCAATCCACCGTGTCAGTTTCAGCATTTTGGCATTGAACAACGGGCGACTGTCCAGAATCGCTTCGACCGATTTCAGACGCACGCTGGGCAGATTCCCCTCCGCCGGTCCCACGCCGACACAATAACCGGGTGACAGCTGATTTCCTCTGCCAAACGGAACCTGCACCCGATGCCCCGCCCGCAGCAGCGGCCTCAGTTCTTCCGGCACTTTATAATGGAACACGCGATCCACGGGACGATTCAGTACAATTTCCGCCAGGTACAGATCCTGAGCCGATTCCCGTTCCCAGGGCATGGGATTCTCGGGAAGTTCCTCTTCTTCAAACAGGCTCTGTTGCTTCGGTTTACTCATCACGCCAGCTGGATATACTAAGGGAAAGGGTTCTTTTGTTTTGTAACTCTTTCAGGTGATGAACTCAACAAACAATCTCGACTATCGAGATTTCGCGATAAAAGATTCCTCGACCTCCCCGCCTGCCTTGAATGGCGTTCAAAATGAACCGGGAATCGGGATAGAAAACGATCAATCAATGCGTATTGGAATACTAGGCGGAACGTTTGACCCTGTGCACAATGCACATCTTCTGATGGCGGAACAGTGTCGCGAACAATGTGAACTGGATCAAATCTGGTTCATCCCCGCCGGAAACCCGCCCCACAAAGAAGGCAAGAATGTCACGTCCGGCAAACAGCGCCGGGAAATGCTCGATTTCGCGATTGCCGGCCACCCTGCCTTTCTGATCAAAGACCTGGAACTGAACCGCGAAGGTCCCAGTTACACGGTCGTGACGCTGCAGGAACTGAAAGCCCTGCATCCCAAAGACGAATTCTTTCTGATCATCGGTGCGGATTCGGTGAAAGACCTGCATACCTGGCGCGAACCGGAGGCGATTCTGGAACTGGCCAGCCTGATCGGCGTCAATCGCCCTAACATTAGTCTACCAGACCTGACCGATCTGAAACAGAAATTCGGTGAGATTGTCGACTCAAAAATCTTCTGGGTCACCATGCCGGGAATTGAGCTCTCTTCAACCGACATCCGACAGCGAATTCACGAAAACAGAAGTGTCCGCTACATGACGCCGCGCTCCGTCGAAGTTTATATCCACAATAACAGGCTGTATTTAGAGTAAGATTTCCCTAAACTTGGATTTTCACTTCGTTTATGAGGGGGGAACTCTTATAAATAGTGCTGACTACTGGAAATTCCCGCCGGTTTTGATCAGAATTAGTAAGCAGGCTTGCGATGGAGTATTTAATTCGACGCCTGCTGTACAACGTCGGTGTTAAATGGAGACAAGAGGGAAATGGATCACCTGCGTTCATAAATTGCGTACCCACTGAAACCTGCCTGAAAACCTCGCCAGACATTATTGAGACAACATTGATCCTGTTCAATCACACAAAGAGAGAACCGGATTAAAATTTATACCTGTCAGTGTGACTCATCCTCGGCCTGACCAACCTGACAGAAATCGCAAGGAAAAAATGGTTGTCATGGATTCGAAATCTACAACAAAACTCAATACAGAACTGGAAGAAGGAGCCTCGCTTTCAGCCTTTGATTATCAACCCAGAACACGCATTGTGTTCGGCAGCGGTTCCCTGAACCGCCTGGGAGAACTCGCAGTCGCTGAAGGTGCCAGACGGGTCCTGCTGGTCACCGACAAAGGACTGGCAGCCGCCGGACACGAAGCCCGTGCCGTCGCATCGCTCCAGGAGAGTGGCATTGAGATCACCATTTTTGATGACGTTCATGCCAACCCCACGACAGAGGACGTCGAGCGCGGCCTGCAGGTCGCGCGACAGCATGAGATCGATCTGATCGTCGGGCTGGGGGGAGGCAGCAGTATGGACTGCGCCAAAGGCATTAACTTCCTGCTGACTAATGGCGGCAAAATGGAAGACTACTGGGGCGTCGGCAAAGCGACCAGACCGATGCTCCCCTTAATCGCCGTTCCGACAACCGCAGGGACCGGGAGTGAAGCACAGTCCTTTGCCGTCATCGCCCATCCCGAAACACATATGAAAATGGCCTGTGGCGATAAAAAAGCAGCCTGTCGCATCGCCATCCTCGATCCGGAACTCACACTGACAATGCCCCGCTCGGTCACGCATGTCACCGGCATCGATGCTTTAAGCCACGCGTTGGAAACGTTCGTCACCAAGCCTCGCAATGAAATCTCCCAGCTGTTCAGCCGCCGCGCCTGGTCTCTGCTGGCGAAGAGTTTCCCGCAGGTACTCAATTCCCCCAATGACCTGACAGCCCGGGGAAACATGCAACTGGGTGCCCACTTCGCAGGTGCTGCTATTGAAAACTCCATGCTGGGCGCTACGCATGCTCTGGCCAATCCGCTTTCCGCGCATTTCGGCCTCACGCATGGCATTGCCATCGGGATCATGCTGCCTCACGTCATTCGCTTTAATGCGGAACTGGTCGGACCACAATATTCGCTGCTCGCATCGGATCTTGGCCTCTGTGATCCTCAGGATCCTGCCGGTGCGGGTCTGTTAGCCGAACACTTCCAGTCACTGGTTTCACTGGCCGGTGCCCCCACTACGCTTTCCGAATGTGAAGTCGATCTGAACCTGGTAGAGCAGCTGGCGGAAGAAGCGTCCCGACAGTGGACGGGCAACTTCAACCCCCGGCCCGTCGATCAATCCTCGCTAAGGGATTTATACGAATGCGCGTTTTAACAGCGACCCTTTCCAGAATCCGTTGTTCTCCCGCATGGATCACCACGCTCCTGCTGGCCTGCTCAATCTGCAGCGTCACCACTGCGGAGAAACCCGATGTTTCCGGCAAGCCAGGTCCGGCAGCGGAAAATGCCCCCGGAGAATCAGGAAACTGGGCTTCGTTTCGCAACGGCAAACTGCAGCAGGGCATCGCTGATTCAACGCTGCCCGCCGAACTGGAACTGCTCTGGCAACACACCTCTTCTGATGGCATCGCCTCGACCGCAGCGATTGTCGGTGATCGGGTTTATATGGCAGGCCTCAACGGCTATGTCGAATGCCTTGAACTCAAGACAGGTAAACCGATCTGGAAATACCGTTCAATTGAAAATCCCGATCCCAAAGAATTTGCTCCCGGCTTCAAAGCATCGCCACTGGTCACTGCCAATGGCGTCTACCTGGGTGATGAAGACGGCATCTTCCACGCCCTTGATCTCAAGACCGGCAAAAAACTCTGGCAGTTCAAAACCGACGCCGAAATTATCAGCAGCGCGAATGTGACGGCAGACGGAAAACTCCTGTTCGGCAGCTATGACAATTCCCTCTACTGCCTGAATGAAAAAGATGGCGCCCTGTTGTGGCGTTTTGAAACGGACGGCTATGTGAACTGCTCCCCCGCGATCGTGGAAAATTTCACATTCGTGACCGGCTGCGACGAACAGCTCCGGGTGATTGACATCGCTACCGGTAAACAGCACAGTCATATGCCACTGGAAACGTATCTGATTGCTTCACCGGCAATCATGGGTGACAACCTGTATGTCGGCACTTATGCCAGTGAGATTATCTCGGTCAACTGGAAAGAACTGAAAGTCGAATGGCGTTTTAAAGATCCCAAAAAAGAATTTCCCTATCATTCCTCAGCAGCGATTACCAGCGAGTACGTTGTCGCCGGCGGTCGAGATAAACAGATCCATTGTGTGGATCGCAAAACCGGCAAATCGGTCTGGGATTTTGGGACGCGCGGACGGGTGGACAGTTCACCGGTCATTCTCGGCAATCGCGTTTTTATCGGCTCCTCGGACGACAACCTGTATGAACTCGATCTGAAGACCGGCAAGACCCTCTGGAAAAAAAATCTGGGCGATGACATCACCGCTTCACCGGCGATTGGCTCAGGACATTTGGTCATCGGCACAGAATCCCGAAATGGTGCCTTGTATTGTTTCGGAAAGAAGTGACAATAAGAAGTAAGCCCCGGAAACAGTAATACGCACACTCTGATTCCACTGAACATTTAATAACACATTGAGAGAAATATGGATCTGGAAGCAACAGGCACCACCGAAATCGGCAGTTACTTTGTCTCAAACTACCCCCCTTTTTCTCTGTGGAAGCAGGAATACGTCACCCGCATTCATGAGGTACTGAACCAGAGTCCTGATACCTCGATCCCGATGGGACTCTACATTCACATTCCTTTCTGCCGCAAACGCTGCAAATTCTGTTACTTCCGTGTGTACGAAAAACAGAACGCCAAAACCATCGAACGCTACGTCCAGGCGCTGCAGCAGGAATTCGAAATGCTCAGCCAGGTCGAAGCCATCAAAGGGCGTACGCTGGACTTCACTTACTTCGGCGGCGGAACCCCCTCGTATCTCAGTTCGAAACAGCTGCTCTCCGTGCGCGATCGACTCTCCAGCCTGCTCTCCTGGGAGACTGCCAAAGAAGTCACCTTCGAATGCGAGCCGGGAACCCTCAATCTGGAAAAAGTCCAGACCCTCAAAGAGATCGGCATCACCCGTATTTCACTGGGTGTGGAAAGCTTTAACGACACACTGCTGGAAGCCAACGGCCGCGCTCACCTGACTCCCGAAGTCTACAAAGCCTATGACTGGATTCAGCAGGTGGGATTCCCGCAGGTTAACATCGACCTGATTGCCGGCATGATGGGTGAAACTGACGAAAACTGGTCGGAAGCCGTCGAGAAAGCAGCCGAATTCGCTCCGGACAACATCACCATCTACCAGATGGAACTCCCTCACAACACAATCATCTCGAAAGAAATGAAAGAGATGGGCATCACCTCACCCATCGCCGACTGGACCACCAAACGACGCTGGATGAACGAAGCCATCGAAACCCTGCAGGGCAAAGGTTATCACCTTGCCAGCGGCAACGAACTGGTCAAAAACCCCGATACCGACCGCTTTGTCTATCGCGACAATCTGTTCCGTGGCAACGATATCATTGCCACCGGTGTCTCATCCTTCGGACATATGCAGGGCGTGCATTACCAGAACCTCGACCGACTGGAAGACTATCTGGAAACCGTCGAAAAAGGGGAACTCCCCATCAATCGCGCTCTTGAGCCTTCCGAACACCAGCGGCTGATTCGCGAATTTGTCCTGCAGCTCAAAGAAGGTCGCGTGCTGACTCAGCCTTTCAAGGATAAATTTGGCGTTGATCTGACCGAAGAGTTTTCCGAAGCGCTCGATAATCAACAGAAAGCGGGTTATCTCACCTATGACGATTCACAGGTCAAACTGACCCGCAAAGGCATGCTTCAGGCAGACAGTCTGCTGACCGAATATTTCGAACCCGAACACCGTATGGTAAGATACACATAAAATTTCCAGGCTAACTGATAGCTGATACTCCCCTGATCCTCCCCTGATAAAAGAAATCAATTTCAAGTGAACCCACAAGACGAACTCGATGCACTTGTCAAATTGTTCCCCAACGAACAACGACTGTTCGAACGGGCTGAACACGTTTCCTCTGCCAGTCTGCCGGAACCTTACAAATCGTTACTCGCACACTATCACCATATGACCGTCACGATGGAGGAATATCATAAAACGTCCGTCGATGTGACCGTGCTTGATCAGCGACTCGATGAAAATGTCTACAGTCGAAAAATCCTGTTATCCAAGAGTGGCACCGACGACGTCGTCCAGTTCGGGATCGTCAGATTCAATTTTGACTATGTGACTCAGGCCGTGAAAGATGAAATCCTCGCGGGAGAAATTCCCCTGGGTCGCGTATTAATCAACCATAACGTACTCAGACATGTCGACCTGGGAGCCGTACTCCGGATTACAGCCGGTCCCGGTCTGTCGAAAGTCATGAAAATCGAACCGGGCCAGGTGACCTATGGACGTCTGGCAACCATTTTTTGTAATCAACAACCGGCAATTGACCTCTTGGAAGTTTCGGCTCCACTGCTATAACTCTCTGGAAACCAGCACGGGGCGGGGCGACCTCCCGTTCACCAGCGTGTCTCTGGGTCTGGTCGACTCGACCTGATTGGCAGCAGAGACACAATAAAACACTGCTTGCTCGCTAACTGAATTTATACTGACTGACTAAGGGTTTTCCATGCTTGATACGGACCTGAAAGAACAGCCTGAACTCGAATCTGAATACGATGTTGTGATCATCGGAGCCGGCCCCGCAGGCTCTACAGTGGCTGCCCTGCTGGCCGAACAGGGACGCAATACCCTGGTAGTCGATCGCGCCCGCTTTCCCCGCTTCCACGTCGGCGAATCATTGATTCCGGAAACCTACTGGCCTCTCAAACGACTCGGCCTGATTGAACGGCTCAAGCAGACAGCATTTCCCAAAAAACTCAGCGTCCAGTTTGTGACAGATGAAGGCGTCGAAACGATGCCTTTTTACTTCCACGACTACAAAGATCACGAAAGCTCACAAACCTGGCAGGTCTATCGTGCCGAATTTGACCAGATGCTCATCGACAATGCTCAGTCTAAAGGTGCCACCTTCCACAACGAAGCCCAAGTGACTGACCTGCTGACACAAGACGAACAGGTCACCGGCGTCAAAGTCAAACTGAGCAAGCAGGAAACACGCAACATCACTGCCAGACTGGTCGTTGATGCCAGCGGGCAATCCGGCTTCATTGCCAATCGACTGAAACTCAAACAGACGGATCCGGTACTCAGGAAAGGAACGGTCTGGGCACACTTCAAAAATGCACAACGCGATCCCGGTATCGACGAAGGAGCCACCCTCATCCTGCAGACCGAAGGCAAACGCTCCTGGTTCTGGTATATCCCGCTGCAGGACAACGTGGTCAGCATCGGCTGTACCGGCGACATGAACTACATGTTCTCCAAAGAGCGAGGCAACAGCGAGGAAATCTTCTTTCAGGAAGTCGAACGCTGCATCGGTATTAAACGCCGCCTGACCGAAGCCCAGCCGGTCACCGAGTTCATGACCACCCAGGATTTCTCCTACCACACCACACAGCCTGTCGGCCCCGGCTGGATGCTGGCCGGCGACGCACTCGGCTTCATCGATCCCGTTTACTCCAGCGGCGTCTTCCTGGCAATGAAATCAGGCGAACTGATTGCCGATGCCATCAACGAAGCGTATGAAACAGACGACTTTTCAGTCGAGCGTCTGAGCCAGTGGTATCCCGGTTATAAAGAAGGCGTCGATAACTTCCGTAAGCTGGTCTACGCATTCTACACCCCCGGTTTCAGTTTCGGAAACTTCCTCAGACAATACCCGCAATTCAAATCGAACCTCGTCGACATCCTGATCGGCGATGTCTTCAAACCCGAAGTCGCCGAGATGTTTACCGTCATGCAGGAAGAAATTCCCGAACTGGCAGACACCGACGACTCTCCGATGACGATGAAAAAATAACAGGGATCACAGGCTGAACTTTTCTCCGCGCATCAAAAAAGCCCTGCTGCAGTCATCACCGCAGCAGGGCTGAATTCTTATTAAGTCAGTCTAGTCTTTCTTATACTCGGGTGCTTTGCCCAGGGGATATAGGTCCCATTTGCGAACCCACATTTCAGCCATTTCGGTCTGCACCAGCAGTTTGCCGTGATCTGGTTTGGCGTTATAGCCACCATTTACGACGACGCCGTTGACCAGGTATTCAATCTCGCCATCTTTACAGATGACATCCATCCGCGTCCATTCGCCGAACTTGCTTTCGACGTCATCTTTGCCACGGAAACCGACTTTGTCCGCCCAGTCAGGATCACGTCCCCACCAGTTGATGCGACCGGCGCTCAGAGTGATTTCTTCGCCGTCCTTCTTCCAGACTTTTTCACCATCGCGGTCTTTGGTAATTTTTGTGGTCAGTGAGGTTGGAATCGTCTCGCCGGTCTTGGGATCTTTCCCCGTTAAGACCAGAATATCGCCGACGCCCCCTTCAATGATCTGTGCTTCGATGGAAGCCATCCAGGTATTGCCGTAACCGCCGTCCGGACCATGGCAGTGAATCAGTACGCCGGAATCACGGGCACGATCTTCCCGCTTGCCCCAGGTTTTTTCGCCCCATTTGAATTCGATGACCATGTGATAATCACGGTAATCCTTCTTCGTAATCAGGCCGCCGTATCCGTCGCCGGAAATATGCAGCATGCCGTCTTTCACGGTAAAGATCTTACGTGGATCTTCGTAAGCAGTATCACGATTCCAGACATACAGGCCGTCCAGATTCTTGCCGTTAAACAGATGAATCACTCCGTCTTTGGGAGTAATGACTTTGTCGCCCGCTTCCGCTCCTACACTCCAGACAGCAGCCAGACAGACACAGGTGATCGTCAGTAGTCGTTTCAAAACCATTTGCGCTTTCCTGAATTAAACTGCACCGGGCGAGAAACCAGTCTCTGCCCTGCACTTCTACAAAACCCGTTTGCGGGCTCAACCGAAAGTAACTTCTTTAATAAAATTAAGTTATTGAATAGAGCGACTCTTCGCAAGAAGGAAGCTGAAAAAAGTCGCCACTCGAGTCAAAATAGAAAAGCGGGGACACCCGGTTTCATCAGCTGATTTTAAATCATCCCAGCAAAAAAGCCTGCGGCGGGCAGGCTTGAAATAGCGAATCAGGGATGAATCAGGAGCGATTTTTTATCGCGACGGCGGAGGCATCGTGCGGATGCAGGCTTTCCAGGTGATTGATCTCCACGCGGAAGTCTTTCACGCCGGCATACCCTTCCAGAGCCCCTTTCAGTTTGCGGGCAGCGTCTTCGCAGAACATCAGATTCGCACCATTGAGTCGGGCGAACTCCTGCTCGTCTTCCCGTTTGACTGCCGTCTGCACCGGCGTGGCAATCACGCGTTCCAGGTAATCGATCAGTGACTCGATCGGAAATTCTTCGACGTCGCTTTCCAGTTCGACACAGACATCCGCATGGCTGCGCTGACTGTGGGGCACTGCCAGGATCGCTTCCGGTGTCCCCAGCCACTCCATGATTTCATCATGCGTCAGCTCGCTGCGATCGCCGAATCGATTTTCGAACGCCTGCTGAATTAACTGACGGGATAAAGCCGCCGAACAGGGGCAGGCACTGGAATAAGTCAGCCTGACTTCCAGCTGATGCCGAAACACGCCTTGCTGGCAGGCACTTTGAATTTTGACCGGATACGCACGCCAGCCTGCATGATCGGAGAGTAACGCCGGGCGTTTCAGGGAATGCTCGTAGGTTAATGTCAGATAACTGCTGGAGCTCATATCCTCATGCGTGCGAATGAAATCCTTCAGGATCTGGTTGACCACAGGCAGTGTGAGTTCGGTATCCGCCAGTCGATTGTTCAGGCTCAGAAACAACCGTGACATGTGAATGCCTTTGACATTTTCATCATCCAGGCTGACGGCAGCATCTGCCCGGGCCGGTGTGCGAAAGATTTCGCCCGATGCATCGCGTAACCGCAATACCAGTTCCACCCCTGACATCCCCACACGTTCCAGTGTCCCCCCTGTCAAAGGCAGAGAATCATTGGCGACATCGGGCATCAGGATTTTCGAGGAGGCAACCCGGGAGTCGGAGGACTTGACGGATGGCGTACCCTCTTCGGTAGATCCCATCTGCTTGAGATTCAGCGCATCGGAAACAAATTCAAACATACAAACGTCTTTCATTGGTCTGTCACTGCTGTAACGCTGCTGGTACTGAAAAGCGTTCACTGAAGTTTTCTGAAGCGTTCTTACCGGGTCAACTCACACGGAAGTACGAAAGTGGTTCAAAAACTCAGTGGGAGACAGTCTTTGTAATTCATCTGAAATTAATCAAAACCATTCGTTGTTGCATACTATAGCAAAGTTTTGTCTGTATATCATTTAGTCCTGTGGTATCTTTTTTCAAGTATCAAAATTCTGTAATTTGCAGCCCAGAATCGAAATAAGCCCTTTTATGAACTGAAATTACGACTATTCCAGCATACCGATTCGCTGCGGAAGTCCGGGGGAATTATACCAGACAGGTTAGACAGTCAAGCGATTCCGACCTGAACAGCCGTAACTAAGGCACCAGCGGCCTGGCGGCAGAAACAGAGTGACTCTTGTTCCGCTCCCAGCCCTGGGGGGGCTGCAAAGTTTCAATCGGAATCCGTTCCGGCTCCTGTCCGATGAATCCGGGCTGCTGTAAAGGCGTATGCAGGGACGCCTGTTGAATATTCATCCGATTGGACTGCTGCGTCAGAAAGTTTGACAGGCGATTCGTTTCGGTATGCATCGGATTCAAGGTCAATGCCTGCGTCACCGCCGGATACACTTTCTCCATCTGATTGGCCTGCAGACAGGCATACGCCAGCCGATACCAGTCGTCAGCAGAAACCTTGTCGCGATTCTTGAGCGCCTGTTCCAGACAAGCGACAGAGTCCGACCAGCGCGATTCGGCTCCATATGCGATTCCGAGTAACCATTCTGCCTCGGCCCGCTGATCAATGGTTGCACTGGTATTATGACAGATGGGACGCAGGATTGGCGTTGCCCGGTTCGGTTCTCCCAGCTTGATCTCCAGCCCGGCCAGTTTCAGCCGTGAGACGATGTTGTAAGGTTCGACCTGTAATACACGATGATACGTCTCGACTGCTGAAGAATTCAGTCCCGCCAGTTCCTCCAGTTCCCCTTTCAGAATCAGAGCACGGATATTCGTCGGATCCAGCATCAGCCCCAGTTCCAGGTTTTTCAACGCATCCGTGTATTGTTTCTTCTCATACAGCAGGTAAGAGAGGTCGATATAAGGTCGCGGATCATCGGGGGCCAGAACCGTCGTCTTCTGCAACTGCTGGATTGCCTCTTCCGAATACCCGTTGGCAATCAGAAATTCAGAGAGCTGCTGACGCACAGCCGCATTGTTGGGATTCGATGCGACGGCCTGCTTCAGCAGTTCCGCAGCCTGCTCCTGGCGACCACTTTCACTCGCGACCCGCACCTGTTCGACCAGGTCCTGCGACTCGGAATCCAGAATCGCCATCTTCTGCTTCCAGCTCACACATCCCGAACAGACAAGCATCAGCATCGCTACGGAGAACCAGCGTCTGCTGTTTCGGAACATCGTCCTCCAGGCGCAATCTGAGCGGCTCCAGTTCGGCAGGCCGAACCGGGACTCGGAAAACGTATTGGCACAACGATCTCTCATACGCGCTGGTGATCTTCCTCCATGAAGTCACAAAGCCGAAGTGAAATGATCAGGTAATCCGCCTGATTCAGGCCGCGAACGTTACCATTTTTCTTAATTTCAGGGTAGAGGAACTCGGCTGTTTTTCATGCTGATTCGACCGTAGGCCTCATTCTTCCCGCCGAAATGAGTCGCCACCTGACTCTGAACCAGAGTATTTTTATTAAGTCTTTTCAACGCATCAACTTATCATCACCCGTTGATTGGAAATGATCTCCAGCGTGCTCAGAATCAGGATTGAGCCTCAAAAACAGGTGCAATCACGAGAAATCTGACTTTAGTTAAAATAGAGACTATCGCGAATAATTATAAATTACCCTTTAAAAACTTACTTTAACCGACCGGACCAACAATCCCAATCATTGACATCGGTACGATCGTCCGGGTACAAAAGAGTAACTTATGGATAAGTTTTCGATATATTCGAAAAAATTGGAAGTTTAGAGAATCTGGCGTGATGGACTACGTCTTCTTTCGGCATGGCTTACTGCCCCTGGTCGTGCAACAGTTAAGCTCGATTTAAAAAGGTCGAATGGATGATGAGTCTTCGTAAAAAAATGAACCTGAAAAAAGTATGCCTGACGGTTGGTTGTTTCCTGACCATCGGCATGATCTCTCTGGCTGAGTCCAACGCGGGAATCATTCCCTGGACTTACAATGCCATCTTTGGCCCCAGTCGCAACGGTCCCATGGCCTACAGCGCCGGCTATGCACCTGTCCCCTACACTGCCAATTATGGTGGGTATGGCATGATGAATAGCGGCAGTTGCTGCGGGCAACCGGGCTACACCAGCTACTACGGCGGCACCATGAACAATGCTCAGGCACGACGCAGTTCGCGAGCCGCTTACCGCTGGTACCTGCTCAACAACCCTCAGGTGGTTGGCGTCAGTTACCGTAATTTCAATGGCGGAACCGCCTACGCTTCCACCGGCAGTTATTATGGCCCGGTCGGTTGTGGATCCTGCGGAATGAGTGGCTGTGGTATCGGCGGATGTGCAACAGGTGCCTGCGGTGCTTCCGGCTGCAGTACCGGACAATGCGGGGTTTCCTACAACCCGGCGTCTGCCAGTACTCCGACCCCCGATCCGAATTCCGGCGCTCCTGTTCCTCAGCCTCGGGAAGTAGAAAGCACAACCCCAAAAACATTTGCTGATGATCCTATGAATTCCGGCAGTCCACAACCAGGTGTGGAAGATTCCGGATTCGAAAAGCGTCGCTATGATCGCAGCCCCATGGAAACCACTCCCATGCCGAAAAACGAAGCGGAAGACTTGTTCAAAGTCCCCCTGAATCGGGATGTGGAAGAACTGCCGATGCCAGGTGCGAAACCCGCAACTCCCCCGATTCCGGGTACAGAGCGCAAACAACCTGACTTCGGTACAGAGAAACCTGATTTCGGTACAGAGAAAAAAGGGAACGACGATTTCTTCAATGGCGGCAGCACAGATGCCTTTAAGCCAACACCTGAAGGAAAACTTCCGAAAACCGCGATCCCTCAGAAAAAGACGGCTCCCATTGAAGAACCGACACTGAAGGCTCCCAAAGCAGAGCAGGAAACGAACTTTCCTCCACTGCGGGTACGTCCTTTGAATCTCGATCAGAAAATCACCTGGAAATCAGCACCCCGTGCAGATCGGCTGACGATTCGTACCAGCTTCTCTGCTCCCAAGGTTGCCAAGCAGGATGTGCCTGTGAATTCCGGCTGGTTTGCGATTACCGATTCAGCAAAAATTGCCAGCAACTGATTGTTGCAATTCGAAGTCTCAACAAAGTGCAAGTGCCTGACCGCCTTGCACTTTTTTTATGCGCCAATCCCGTTATCGTAAGAAGCATACGACATCATTTTTGTTTTCCACTCTCTTTGATCAAACATCCGGATTCGGAACATGCAAAACTCAGAAATCGCACGCCAGTTTGAGGAACTGGCAGACCTGCTGGAAATTCAGGGCGCCAATCCCTTTCGGCTCCGCGCTTATCGAAACGCCGCACGCACCATCTCCGGACTGCCTGACTCCATTCAGGATCTTGTTGAATCAGATCCCAAAGAACTGCAGGAACTACCCGGTATCGGCAAAGACCTCGCCGAAAAAATTGTCACGATTGTCGAAACTTCGACGCTCCCTCAACTGGAAGAACTCAAAGAACAGATTCCGGCAGACGTCGTACGCATGCTCGATATTCCCGGAATTGGTCCTAAAAAAGTAGCGTTTCTCTTTTCGGAACTTTCGATTCAGTCACTGGATGACCTCAAAGCAGCCGCCGAAAATGGTGTGATTGCCGAGCAGAAAGGCTTCGGCAAAAAAACAGAACAGATCATTCTGGAAGGTCTGGAACAACTCAGTCAGGCCGGTAACCGTGTCCGACTTGCCGATGCCAAGGCGCAGTCTGACGCCATCATTCACGATCTCAGCGAACTCGATTCAGTCCAGCAGATATCCGAAGCCGGCAGCTGTCGCAGGCGGAAAGAATCCGTGGGTGACCTGGATGTGCTTGTGACTTCCAGTCAGCCCGCTGAAGTTATGGATGCTCTCGCGGACCACGAACTGGTCAATAAAGTTCTCGCGCGCGGCGATACCAAACAACGCGTCAGGCTCAATTCAGGTCTCGAACTCGACCTGCGTGTCGTCCCTGAAGAATCGTATGGCGCCGCCCTGCTCTACTTTACCGGTTCCAAAGAACATAACATCGTGCTCAGGCGCCGCTCTCAGGATCGTGGGCTCAAACTGAATGAGTACGGCCTGTTTCGCGAAGACGAACTCGTTTCAGGCAAAACCGAAGAAGAAGTTTACAAAGCACTCGATCTTCCCTGGATCCCGCCGGAAATTCGCGAAGACCGGATGGAGTTTGCCGCTGCAGAAAAAAATGAACTGCCGGAACTGATCGAACTGAAAGACATTCGCGGCGACCTGCATATGCATACGACGGCCACCGATGGAACGGCTTCCATTCTGGAAATGGCAGAGGGCGCCAAAGCCAAAGGCTATCAATACATCGCCATCACCGATCATTCCAAACGGGTCACCATGGCCAACGGCCTGGATGCTAAACGTCTGCGAGCACACTGGAAAGAAATTGAAAAAGTACAAGCCAAAATTTCCGGCATTCAGATTCTGAAAGGCATTGAATGCGACATCCTTGAAGATGGCAGCATGGATCTGCCCGATGATGTTCTCAGCGAAGCCGACTGGGTCATTGCCGTTTTACATTACGGCCTCAAGCAGCCTCAGAAGCAGATCAATCAACGTCTGTTGAATGCCATCCAGAATCCCAATGTCTCGATCATCGGCCATCTATCCGGTCGACTGATCGGCAAACGTCCCGGTGCCGACCTCAATTACGGGGAGATCCTCAAAGCGGCCGCCGACTATGGCACCATGCTGGAAATCAACGCACATCCGATGCGACTCGATATCGATGACATTCACGCCGCCCGGGCCAAAGAACTGGGCATTCCGATTGTCATTAATACTGATGCGCACAGTGTCTCCGGGCTGGATGTCATGCAGTACGGCATCTATCAGGCACGCCGGGCCGGGCTCACGAAAAAAGATGTCGCGAATACAAAAACATGGAAGCAATTCCAGAAATTGTTGAAAACCTCGAAATAAACTTTCATCCATTTTCCGGAATGTTCCGTTACCCCGACTGAATACACAGAGCGCATCACATTTAACCATAGCGTCTGTCAACATAAGATACTCGGTCCAAATGGACCTGGAGACGCTACAGTAAAACTGGACGCAGTCTAGATCAAACAGGAACGAACCTTCATGCCGAATTCACTGGAACTGCTGATCCGCTCTGGAAACCCTCTCATCTCCATCGAGACTCTGGATGAACAGCGTGCCTTAAAAGTGATTCGCGACATCGCGCTGAAACTGAAGAAACCCATCTTTGAATGGTCAACAACCGCCGGGTTATGCAAGCTGGAAAATGGCAGCCTGAAATCGCCGACGGTGCCCGGCGGAAAACCGGAACAGTCTTTAACCTTCATCCGTCAGAATACTGATGAAGACCTGTTTATTTTCAAGGATCTGGGAGCCTACTGTCGGGACAGTGTTGTCAACCGCATGCTCCGCGATCTGATGGAAACGTGCCATGATAAAAAATCGACGATCATTCTGATCGATGCCTTTCCGCTTCCCGACGAAATCAAACGCTTCACCATCCGCTACGAGCTGGGCTGGCCGACCACAGAGGAATTATCCGATGTCATCAAGCAGACCTACAATAAAATCAAACGGGAAAGCGATTCCGAAATCAGAGCCAGCCTGACCCGCCGCGAAATGGAACAGCTCGTGTTGACCATGCGGGGACTCAGTTGCAGTGAAGTCGAACGCGTTATCAGCTCAGCGATCCTGCAGGATAATGACCTCAATGCCAATGACCTTCCCCACATCATCGAAGCCAAACGCACCCTGCTGGGTTCTACCGGCTGCCTGGAATCGATCGCCGTCGATGTCAAATCAGAAGAAGTCGGCGGCCTCAATAAACTGAAAGACTGGTTGAAACTTCGTCGGGGTGGCTTTACTAAAAAAGCACAGGACTACGGCATCGAACCTCCCCGTGGCGTGCTGATGCTCGGAGTTCCCGGTTCGGGCAAGAGCCTCTGTGCGAAAATGGTCGCCTCGGACTGGAATATGCCACTCCTGCGTCTGGACCCGGGCATGCTCTATCAGAAATTTATCGGCGAAAGCGAAAACCAGCTGCGACAGGCGCTCTCCCAGGCCGAATCGATGGCCCCCGTAATCCTCTGGATCGATGAGATTGAAAAAGCATTCGCGTCTGCATCAGGTTCCTCCGCGGACGGCGGTCTCTCCAAACGCATGTTCGGCACACTGCTCGCCTGGATGCAGGACCATCGCCATCCGATTTTCATTATTGCCACAGCCAACGACATTTCGGCGCTGCCACCGGAACTGATGCGCAAGGGGCGTTTTGATGAAGTCTTCTTTGTCGACCTGCCGACACCTGCTGCCCGTGAACAGATTCTGAAAATCCATCTGGAGCGCCGCAAACGCGATTCTGATCAGTTTGATCTGCGTTCCCTGGCGGCGCTGGCGGAAGACTTTACAGGTTCGGAACTGGAACAGGCGGTCATGTCCGGTCTGTTCGCTGCCTTTTCTGAAAATGCTGAAATTGAAGATCGGCACATCGCTTCTGAAATCCAGAAAACACGTCCACTGGCCGTGCTGATGCAGGAACGGATCAGCCAACTGCGTCTCTGGGCACAGAATCGCTGCGTGTCCGCTGATTAGCGACCGCCTGACTGTTTCCACCGGGAAACCAGCCTGTTGTTTTTTCGCAACGTGTTTGTACAACAACATTAACTTCTGCAAAATTGACTGCAGACGGCCATTTCTGGAAGCAACGAGTTGAAAATCACCGCGAAATGCGGGACAATTGGATCAGTTGTACGCGCAATCTCCTGATTTCAAATTGAGGATATATATGATTTCTCCCACCACATTCAGAAGAGTACTGTATTCCGTTCTCGGTCTTTCTCTCGCCATCTATGCCTGCTCTGCTAAAGCAGCCGACAAAGAAGAAAAAGCAGGGAAAACCAACGACGTCAAAATCCAGGATATCACACTCAAAGTTCCGGAAGGCTGGAAAAGTTCTCCTCCTTCCAATAACCTGCGTCTTGCTCAATTTGAAATCCCCGCAGTCAAAGGGGATAAAGAACCAGCCGAACTGGTCATCTCCTCTTTCGGAGGTACTGGTGGTGGAGTCTCTGCCAACGTCTCACGCTGGATCGGTCAGTTCGCATCAGGCAAAGATCGCGAAGTCAAAGTCACTCAGGGAGAAAGCAAAGATGGAAAATACATCTTCGTTGATCTCTCGGGCACTTATAACAAATCAATCGGACCTCCATTCCTGCGAAAAACAGAAGCCGTTCCCGACTCACGCATGCTGGGTGTCATCCTGGCCGTCGAAGGAAAAGCCTACTACTTCCTGAAATTAACCGGTCCCAAAAAGACCGTCGCTTCCGTTGTAGATGAATTCCGCGCCTCTTTCGGTGCCGATGCCAAAGAAGAAAAGCCATTCGAACAATAACGAATGGCTGCTTTTTTATTTCCTTCGGGACTTAATTCAGGTTCTTAACAAACACCCACTCAGCTCTGAAGTTACCCACTCATCATGCTCACCCAGCGAATCCCATCAGCCTGGATCAGGGGCATTCTGCCCCTGATGTTATTCTTACTTGTTGCTCTCTTTCTCATGATTTCCGGCTCTCAGCTGGCAGCAGAAGAAATTGATCCGGAAGAAGACGATTATCCCCCCGGGCTGCTGGCGACCTATCGTTCCGGGAACAGGCAGATTCAGCGGATTGATCCCGATATTGCCTTCAACTGGGGAAAAGAGGCGCCTCTGCCTCAGATTCCCGCAGGCCCGTTTTCAGCCGACTGGACCAGTCTGCTGCTCGTCAAGCAACCAGGCGACTACCAGATTTCCGCTTACCTGGAAGGAGAACTCACCGTTGAAATCGACGGCAAAACCGTTCTGAAAGGGAAACGCGATACGCCCGGCTGGATTGTCGGTGAGAAATACAATCAGAACTTCGGTGAGTTCGAACTCAAAGTCTCCTACAAAAAAACCTCTCCGCAGGCGCGCGTACAACTCTTCTGGTCTTCCAACCTGTTCGGTCTCGAACCGATCCAGGCAAACATTCTGTATCGCGAAGAAGGCAATCCCGAAGTCGCACAGATCTGGCGCGGACGGACCCACTTCGACGCGCATCGCTGTAACCGCTGCCATCAACGCGAACAGCAGTTGACCAGCCCCGCAGCTCCCGATCTGACGCATGTCACGACGGCGCTGAACCCGGACTGGCTGATCCGCAAAATCAAAAATGAGGATTCTGTTTCGGCCCATGCCAAGATGCCTTACTTCGGCTTTACGAACGAGCAAGCAGAAGCGATTGCTGCCTACCTTTATGCCAATGCAAAGCCGGCAGCGCTCAGTAAAATCCCTGCGCCTGCCAAAGACAAAAAAACAAAGAAAGCCCCCACCCGTGATGAGGAACAGCGTGAAGGCGAAATCCTGATGCGTTCCGTTGGCTGTCTGGCCTGTCATACGATTGACGAAAAAGGCAACCAGCAGCCCTTCAGTGGCGGGGACCTCAGCAGTATCGGCGACAAACGCGAGACACAATGGTTTTACACCTGGCTCTCTGATCCGGCAAAACTCAATAAAGATCATCGCATGCCGGTGATTAAGCTGAGTACGGCCGAACGTCGTCAACTGGCTTATGCGCTCTCCGAATTGAAACAGGCCAAACTCCCCCAGGGCAAAAAACCATCCACAGAGAAAGCACTCGTTGCCACCGGTAAAAAACTGATCACTCAGGCCCGCTGTGCCGCCTGCCATACGATTCCCGGCATTGAAACACCAACTCAGCAGATCGTCGATCTTTCCAAATCAATTGAAAACTGGGATCACTCCTGTCTGGCTGAATCACCCGATCTGGCAAAGGGGCGTCCCGCCTATCGCACCATTGACCGGGAAGCGGTCATCGCGTATCTCAAATCGAGTGCTGGTGCCTCGTCTCCGGAAAATGAATTCGACCGCGGTCGCTATGTTCTGGAACAGCGCAACTGTATCTACTGTCACGAACGGGACAAACACGAAGGCATCACCCAGATCGCCGGCCAGATGGCCAAATTCGATCCCGCACTCGCCGGACAGAGTGAAGGCATGATTCCTCCCGCGCTGACAGCTGTCGGCGATAAACTGAAACAGGAAGCACTCTCCGAAGCCGTCAGTGGCGAACAGAAAAAAGTACGCATGCCCTGGCTGCGCGTCCGCATGCCTCGCTTCCAGCATACGCAAGCCGACAAACGGGCACTCCTCGATTACCTGGTCGCCCATGACCGGGTCCCCGATGATGGCCCGCGACAACCAGGATTCATGGTTGATTCTTCCGACCAGGATCGCGCACAACTGCTGATCGCCGGCCAGACCATTACCGGCGCCAAAGGCTTCAGTTGTATCTCCTGCCATGTACTGGGAGAGTACAAGCCACGTAACGTCGCGCTGGGAACCCGCGGTTCGGACCTGCTGATGCTCGGCGATCGCATGCGGAAAGAATACTTCCTCCGCTGGGTTCATAATCCCCTTCGCATTGTGCCCGGTATGGAAATGCCCGCACTCAAGAAGAGTGTTCCCAAAGTTCTGGGAGGCGATATCGACCGTCAGCTGGACGCCATCTGGCTCGGATTGAATGATCCCCAGTTCAAAGTCCCGACAAACCCCTCCGTCGTAGAACAGTTCTTTACCATTGCAGCCGGCGAACCGGCGCGGATTGTCCGCGATGTCTTTACCAACCCCAAAGAGACTGGCGGCGGCTATGTGCCTCGCGCTTTTGCGGTCGGCTTTGATAATGGACACAACCTGCTGATCGATCTCGATCAGTTCTCCATCGTACAATGGACATTGGGTGATCTCGCCCGCCAGCGCACCGAAGGGAAAAGCTGGTACTGGGACATGGCGGGTTCCCCCATCATCTCCGGCTACGATCGCGGCTTTGAATTTGTGCTGACCCCCACCGGTAAAAAACCGACGGCTGCCATCTACCCTCTGCTTCAGAACGGCCTGGCAGGTACGCTCCGCAGTTATGAATCCCAGGGAAATCAGGTCAGCCTGAATTATGAACTCCATTTTCAAATCGGCGATAAAATTACGACCGTCGCCGTCACAGACACCTTCAAAACGCTTACCGACCAACCGGGACAGACCGGTTTACAGCGTACAATCAAAGCAGGCAATCTTCCCGATGGATACACACTCCATATGGGTCGGCCTCGATTCTCTGCGAGCATCGGCAGTCCACAAATCACAAACCCCGACAAACCCGATGCCACCTGGATGCAGATCACCGATAATAATTCACACGAATTCATGCAGACAGAGAGTCAAGCAGCGGGCCATGCCTCGCTCACTCTCAATTACCTCTGCAAACTCAAAGCAGAAGGGCTGCAGGTCAAAGCCAAGCCCAAACCGAAACCGGAAATTGAAACCGTCACCAGTGCACCTGGCTTTGACGGCGTACGTCTGCCTCTGGATGGAGGCATCATGCCCACGGCTCTCGCCTGGCGCGAAGATGGCACTTTAATTTTCACTTCGCTCAAGGGGGACGTCTATCTTGCGAAAGACACCGACGGCGACGGCGTGGAAGATGAACTGATCCTGTTCGAAGAAGGACTCTCCGCCCCCTTCGGGATCATCGCAGATGGCTCCGATATCATTGTGTCTCACAAACCAGAAGTGATTCGTCTCTCCGATACCAACGGAGATGGCAGAGCCGACCAGCGCACGATCGTCGCTTCAGGCTGGGGCTTCAACGACAATTACCATGACTGGGCGAGCGGTTGTATTCGAGACAGTCAGGGCAATCTGTATGTCGGCTTAGGCAGCGACTATGCCCAGATGAAACGGCCCGACGATCAGATCCACTGGCGCGGCAAGATTCTCAAGATCACCTATAACGGCAATATCGAAGTCCTGGGGCACGCCTTCCGCTATCCCACCGGACTGGCAATCAATTCCAGGGATGAAATCTACATTTCCGATCAACAGGGCGTGCAGAATACCTTCAACGAAATCAATTTCCTGATTCCCGGGAAAGCGTATGGAGTTCCCAGCCAATCGGATCTGCGGAATAAGGAAAACCTCGAAGAAACCCGTGCCGCCGTCCAGGTGCCTCACCCCTGGACACGCAGCGTTAACGGCTTAACCTGCATCCCGAAACAGTTCGCCTACAACAGTCTGTTCGATCAGGGTCTGGGCTGCGAATACAACCAGCGGTTCCTGATTCGCTTCACGACGCAGAAAGTAGGAGACAGCGTCCAGGGCGCGACTTATTACTTCACTCGCGCCGATGTTCCCCCCGATGAACACAACTTTGCCGGCCCCATGTCGGTCGCCGTCAGTCCCCAGGGAGACATCTACGTAGGTAGTATTCACGACAGCGGCTGGCTCGGTGGTCAGAACACCGGTTCCATCACGAAACTGACCCCGAACGGTAAACTGCCGAACGGCATCAAGGAACTCCGTGCGACTTCGGATGGCTTTGAACTCGAGTTCTTCCAGCCCGTCGATGCAAAGAAAGCGGCTGACAAAGCTGCTTACACCATCGCCGGCTACACCCGAGTCTGGAGTGGCAGTTACGCCAGCCCTGACAGCGGCCGGTATAAAGTCGAAGTCGAAGACGTCACCCTGTCAGACGACCGCAAAACGGTCCGTCTCAAGGTTAACGAACTCAAAGAAAAATTCGTCTACGAAGTCAATTGCCAGCAGATCGGCACCGGCAAGGAAACCCTCTTCCCGGTTACAGGGCACTACTCAATGAATCGGATTCCCGACTGATCGGAAACAGGTTGGGAATGTCAATTTTCCAGACATTGGACTGATCTCTTGAGACAGTATGAGGCACATGATTCGTTTCCGGATAAAAACCATGCACTGCTTTCAGCTCAGAAGGTGACTCGTCGACGACCAGCGCAGGATCGATTTCAAGATTGTGAAAGGGATCCACAATCAACCCAGGTCCTGGCAATGAGATGAGTATTAATTTTAATCTGTTTTTCTCAATTCGAGCGACTAATGCTGAATCACTCGAATTGAGATCCGCCAACTGCTCGAGTTTGTTTTTCTCAATCAGGTAGATCGTCGGGGTAAAGTACTGCCCCTCCAGGATTTCAACCGTTGGCTGCCAGACCAGTTTTTGAACATCAAACTTCTCAATACTCCCGTCAGCGGCCAAAGGACAGGAGGTTGCCCGGTTCTGATTCACATCAATCAGATAAACACCTTCCTGTTTTGGGTTATGCTCAACGGACCAGAACCGATTCTGTAGTTTTTTGCGTGTACTGAAATGAAATTTATCTCCCTGCCAGGGCTCGGGAGTATACACCAGGGACCTGAAATCGCAGAGTAAATAATATTCCTGATCCACAGGCTTGTTTTGCCAGTTGACCTGAAATTGAACATCCACTTTTTGAGGCGCCCGGGCCGGACACAAAACCGTTTTTTCGTAACTTCGCCCCGGAATGGTAATGAGATGGAGCGTCTCCATTTTTTCACTCCAGGGGGCCTGCAGTTCCAGTTCATACTTCCCCCAGGGCAGTTTCCCAAAATCCAGTTGTCCCGATTGATCACTCACTACCTCAAGCGCGAAAATCGGCTTATGCTCCTCATACCTGGTCAACTTTCCCTGAAAGCCTACGGCGGGTCGATCCTCGCTTCCTTCCTGCACCAGTTGAAACAGGATCCCGTGCATATCCCCCGGTGCTTCTGCCGAGGATCGTTCCTGCGCCAGCTTAAACTGCTCCAGCAACTGCAGATTGAACGCCCGGCTCTCCTGCATCATCGACCAGGCAATCCCCACCACGGCAATACAGCAGACCGCCATCACGGCAAAGATTCCGTTCATAATTCGTTGCGACATGATTTTCTCCTTCATCGCTTCCAGCCAGAGTTGGCGGGCAATCGCAATTGGATTACCGAACTGTTCCAGAACGCGTCTGCGCGCCAGCTGCTCGTCCGGATTTTTTAACAGTTCCCGATTCAATGCACACGCGAAATGGTCGCTGAGTTCATCAATAATATCCTGCCGCAAAGACGACGGTTCATCATCCCGTCGCGGCGGAAAGTCTTCGATGCTGATCTCAGGCCAGTCCACGCAATACTCCTTCATTTTATGCGTTAAAAACACTTCGCTTTAGAAAAAGCCCCCGCCAGATCCCTGAACTTCAACCTGTTTCGCCTCTTCAGGAACTCGTAACTGTTCCAACTCAGGCAGTTTAATTTTCCACACGTTGTCCTGGTCTTTAGCAGCTGTAAACTTCAGCATCTTTCCAAACTGAATTCCACTGGCATAGACAAACGGACTTCCACTGGAATTTCGATCTCCTTTATTCTCCTCTCTAGCTGCTGCATCCAGAGCCGCGATCTTTTGCTGCGTGACAATCAATGTGGTAGCATCAACTATATCGGAACCTCCAAAACTGCTAGCGTGCTGCAGGTTGAGATTGGCAGGAGAAATCATTCGTAAGGATTCCCGACTGTGATTCAAAACCATAAACGAAACGCTACTTTCTCCCACTTTACCATTATCCAGCTGTAGATCAGCCAGGTCCTGCCGGTACAGAAGATACATCACCGGCAGAAAATACTGATCTCCTTCAATCATGTTGACCGACTGTTTTGCTTCTAATTTATCAAAATCAACATTCTGGAACCTGCGATTGATATCTAACGGACAGCGAAAGACCTGATTCTTCTGATTGATCAGACAGGCCATAGGATAGTCCCATGTTCCGTCCAGCGGATTGGGGTACGGTCTGGTCCAAAGCTCGGCGCCAATTTTACGGGATAATGCAGAGAGTCCACTGTCAATGTGCCTCGGACGAAAGTCGCACAGCAACAGCCAGTCATCTGACTTCAAATCATCGGGCCATTCCACCTCAATTCGGACTGGGACTTCAACCGGTGCCGCACTCGGGCAAACGATGGTCTGGGAAAAGTTGCGTCCCGGTAACACAGTCAAATCATTGTGATAAGCTTCTCCCCAGGGAGCGATAACATTTAACGAATATACCCCCCAGGGCAGCTTGCCAAAATCCAGTTTTCCTTCAGCATCACTCTTTTCTTTGAGTGTGAATGAATCTGTGTTATCCCCGATTTTAGTCAACTTCCCCTCAAAGCCGCCCCGTGGCTTCCCGTCTTCCTTCCCTTGAACCAGTTGAAAGGAAACCTGGTTCATTTCACCGGCAGCTGACTCAGTTTGAATTTCCGGCACCGGTCGATTCGCAATTTCCGTCAGCTGCGCCATCATTTGGGTATTGAACGCCTGGCTCTCCTTCATCATCGACCAGACCATCCCCACCACAATCACACCACAGGCTGCCATCAGGACAGAGATTCCGGTCATAATGCGTTGTGACATGATTTTTTCCTTCATCGCTTCCAGCCAGAGCTGACGGGCAATTTTGATGGGGTCGCCGAAGTTTTGAATAACACGTTGTTTAGCGATTTGTTCGTCCGGGTTCTTCAACAGTTCCCGATTCAATGCACACGCAAAATGGTCGCTGAGTTCATCGATAATATCCTGCCGCAAAGACGACGGTTCATCATCCCGTCGCGGTGGAAAATCTTCAATGCTGATCTCAGGCCAGTTCACTTAGAATTCCTTCTTTAATCAAACAGCTCACAAACAGTTTTAGACTTACTGAAAAGAATCGATCACAGTTACGGATTCTTCAGTGAGAGGATCTAACTCAGGAAGCGTCAACTTCCAGATATTGGACTCTGTCGTTGATGCATCGAAGCGGATTTCATCTGGAAACTGAACTCCACTGAGTTTATTCGCGACGACGCCATATCTTTGCTCAAGTAACTTTTGTGCTTTTGGCTGCATTTTGATTGATTCAAAGGGACGAACCAGCATGCGAGGGCCCGCATTACGGGCTGCCAGAATTCTCATCTCACGCATATCATCAAGTTTTACGACCCCGAAGTACTCCAACCGATTCAGCTCAGACAACCGGGACAGATCTTTGTTCTGTAATAGATAAAGTGCAGGATCTTCGTAAATCCCCTCTTCCAGTTTTACGGAATCCTGTAGTTTTAATTGCTCCGGATTCAGATCAATAAACATCCCGCGTTCATCCAACGGACACGCTACCACCTTGTTCGATTTCAAATCGATCAGGTAAACACCCTGATCCGGATGATCGGCCAGGTCATGCGAAAAATACCAGTATGAACCTTCAACCTTACGTGGCGTAACCAGGGAGAATGTATCTTGTGTTTTGGAAAGTATCCGATTTCGAAAATCACACAACAGATACCCCTGTTCTTTCTCGGTTTGATTTGTCTGATCAACTTCAAAAACGACTGAGACTTTTTCAGGCGGTTGTGCGGGGCAGACGATAGTACTCTCATAGTCGCGGCCGGGAATGGTGGAGATCGTTTTCGTTTTCAGATGCTCGCCCCAGGGAGCGATGATGGTCAATTGATACTGCCCCCAGGGGAGACGTTTAAAATTGAGTTGACCCGTTTCGTCGCTGATCGCCTTGACCGTGAATGTGTCGGTCTTACTGCCTCGCTTCGTCAGCTGTCCTGTAAAACCACTTGCCGGCTTCAACTCTTTACCAGCCTGGACCAGCTGAAAGGTGATGGGGCTCAATAAATCTGAAATGGACGCCGCCTGACCGGTCTGCCTCTCGTTTAACTTTTCCAGTTGTTTCAGAATCTGTTGATCCACTTGAGACGCTGTAACAGATTGAGGTCGATCCGCTAAAGCAGCCAACTGCTCCAGCATTTTCAGATTCAGACGTTCATTCTGTTTCATCATCGACCAGGCAATTCCCGCCACGGCAATGCAACAGACTGCCGCGGTGACAGAGACTCCGGTCATAATGCGTTGCGACATGATTTTCTCCTTCATCGCGTCCAGCCAGAGCTGGCGGGCAATTTTGATGGGATCGCCGAATTGAGTTAATACGCGTTGTTTCGCCAGCTGTTCGTCTGAGTTCTTTAACAGTTCCCGATTCAATGCACACGCAAAATGGTCACTGAGTTCATCGATAATATCCTGCCGCAGTGAAGATGGTTCATCGTCGCGCCGGGGAGGAAAGTCTTCGATACTGAGCTCAGGCCAGGCCACTTTGTGCTCCCAGAATACGTTCGATGGCGGAAGAGAACTGCTTCCATTCCTGTCGTTTTTCGTTGAGGGCTTTCTGTCCCTGGATCGTCAGTTCGTAATACTTCCGCCGACGACCATCGACTTCACGCCAGAACGATTTCAACAGTTTTTTACGCTGCAGCTTATGCAACGCGGGATACAGACTCCCCTCTTTCAGCTCAAACTCATTGGCCGAACGATTCGTGACGCGCTGGGTAATTTCATAGCCATAAGTGGGCCCTTCCGAAACCAGCTCCAGAATGAGCATCTCCATTGTGCCTGCAAATAATTGCGGATTCATCTCTTATCCTCCGATACATAGGATGACTACACATACAATATATAGCCGCTCTAGGTATTAACTGTCAAGAAGTTTTTTGAAAAGAATTCACCAGGGGGTAAGCCCGAATGCAATTCGGGCCGAGCGCAGCGAGCAGGAGGTCCCAGCTCACGCAATTAATTCACAACAGAGAAACCCACCTGTTTGAATAAGTGAGTTTGAGGCAGACACATTCTCTACATAGTCTGCACTGCGACCTCCTGTTGCCTGCGGCAATACCGAATTTCATTCGGTACCACCCCAGATTTTTTTCCTGGTGCCATCGGAAGCAGGCACGCGGATTGAGATAGTCACATTCTACGTTTGACTTCCGGCGTTCGCGCAGAATTGATAGTACACTTCTTCTGATTTCAGCAGTTGATCAATCTCAAGCCACTCATCAACAGTATGCGCCTGGGCAATTGAACCGGGACCGAAGACCATTGAGGGAACGCCTCCCTGATTCACACGCGCTGCATGCGTTCCGTAAGGCACACCGACTTTCTTGTGACCGGGCTCCAGCTTGTCGATAACTGACAATAGTCGGTCACTCCACTCCCCGTTATTGTGATCGGACAGAGAAACGCCGGTGATCCAGGGGGGGAGCATCTCGAATTCGAATGGCAGCGCCTGCTTCAAATATTCTTCCACCTGGTTCATGACTTCGATTCCGTCCTCGCCGGGAATCACACGCCGATCGATTTCAATGGTACACCAGTCGGGAACAATGTTGACACTTTCGCCCCCTTCGATCACCCCGACACTCAAGGTCGGCGGGCCACATAGAGGATGCGCGTCCCAGGTCGAAAGTTCGTCGGCGTACGTCTGCAGCGCCTTGATGACATCCGCCATCTTATAAATGGCATTCACTCCGTCATTGGGCTGCGAACTGTGGCAGGCTTTCCCGGTCGTCTTGATTTTCCAGCGGGTGGCGCCCCGATGTGCCACGACGATATCTAACATCGTCGGCTCGGCCACCAGTCCCAGATCGGGAGGCTCTGTCAGGATCCTGCTTAAGCCGCTCGGGTTTTCCCAGAGCTGCACCAGGTGATTGATGCCTTTCACGGTCGCTTCTTCATCGCAAGTGCAGGAGAGAATCACATTCGCGGCATTCGGGGGATTCTCTTTGACCAGGCGGGTAAACGCCATGATCATGGCCGCCATGCTCCCTTTCACATCGCAGGCACCACGACCATAAATTTTCCCGTCCTTCTCGGTTCCTTCAAAAGGAGGGACAATCATCCCTTCGACAGGAACCGTATCCTGGTGCACGTCCATCAGGATCGTAGGCACGCCCGGCCTGGGAGTTGTCCGGGCGATGACATTATTACGACCGGGAACCACTTCGATCGATTCATATTCCACACCCAGTTCGGCGAAATAGTTGCACAAAAACTGAGTCAGTCTGCCTTCGAAATAAATATCACCGCTGACAGCGCGGCCCATCGGGTTGACGCTGGGAATGGCAATCAGTTGTTTTAACAGCCTCACGACATCCATCGACATTTTACCTCTCATCAAGCTCTTGATTCACACCTCAAAACACCTGGTTGCGCAGCAGTGCTCTCCGCCAAGTGTCCTGCAAAGACGCATCGATTTCCACTGATAGAGCATTCCGATTCTTCAGATGGTTGAATTTTATGCAGCAGTCTGACTCTAATAGGAAGATAGGCGTTCCCCATTTTGCTGAATTCATACTCCAAGGAGTCTCTCATGAAAAACATACTGAACTGGACTGCAGCAACCCTGATGCTCTCCCTGTCCGTCGCTGTGACACAGGCCGAAGACCAGGCAGAGATCCCCGGCGTGGGCCCTGTCAGCAAACCCGTGAAACTGTTTACGGATTTCAAATTTACGGAAGGCCCCGCATTTGACCTGCAGGGGAACCTGTATTTCACCGATATCCCCGACAATAAGATCTACCAGGTCGACACCAGCGGTAAACTGTCCACTTTTCTGGAACCATCCAATCACTGCAATGGACTGATGCTGGATGGCGTGAACAATCTGCTGGCCTGTGAAATGGACGGACGCCTGGTCAGTATTAACCTCAAAAATAAAAAAGTCACCCCACTGGCTCCGGAATACGAGGGGAAGCGTTTTAACGCCCCCAACGATCTCGTCATTGACCGGACAGGAGGCATCTACTTCACAGATCCGCATTTCCGGGCTCCGGAACCTCTGCCGCAGGGCACAGTGGCCGTCTACTATCGCGCGGCGGATGGCGAAGTCACCCGGCTGGTGGATGATTTGAAAGCCCCCAACGGCGTGATCCTCTCACCCGATGAAAAGACACTCTACGTCATCCCCAGCATGTCGAAAGAAATGTGGGCCTACCCCGTAACTTCTCCCGGTAAAATCGGCAAAGGCCGCGTTTTCTGCAGCCTGAAACAGGCACCCGGAACGAAGGAGCCGGGCAGCGGGGGAGACGGCCTTACGATCGATACGAATGGCAATCTCTATATCACGTCAGCGCTCGGCCTGCAGGTCTTCTCTCCCGAAGGAAAACTGCTGGGCATTATTGAAGTCCCTGAAAAACCGGCCAATGTGACCTTTGGCGGGAAAGATAATGCGAGCCTGTTCATTACCGCACGCACTTCACTGTATCGTGTCGACACTAAAGCCAAAGGGCACCGTTTTCCGGGTAAATCATCGTGATACCGGCAATGCGTCTGATGCGACTTGTTCCATCTGGTTCGATAATGAGTGAACCGGGATAAACTAAACGCTGGTCTGGCTGAAAAGCCGATAAAAAGACCAGCGTTTTTTTATGGAAACAGGTGAATCTGCAGGATGTTGCCTGATTTGCTTGATTCCCGTCAAAAATTTTTCCTGATTATCATCTTCCCTGTACGCGGGAATTGTGCTGGCTTTCTCAAGAAGTCATAATCAAAACTGCTGCTCACAAATTAAACAAAATCATCTGAAATAAGTCTGAAAACATACGTTTTATCCCCGTGACTCGGTTGGAGTATTGTGTCCGATGTCTGTTGAAATTAAAGTCCCCTCGGTAGGGGAATCGATCTCCGAAGTCCAAATCGGAGCCTGGCACGCTGCAGAAGGAAAATGGGTCGCTCAGGACAGTGAAATTGTCGAGCTCGAAACCGATAAAGCCACCTTCGATGTCCCTGCACCTCTGGACGGGATTATTGTTGAAATTCTGAAGAAAACCGGGGAGATGGCAGCCGTTGGTGAAGTCATCGGCTATCTGGAAGAAGCAGAACGCCCCGCAGGAGCTGAAGCGCCTGCCCCGGAAAAGAGTCCGGCTAAAGCAGAAGCGGCACCAGCGCCTGCTGCCAGCAAAGCTGCCCCCGCCGGTTCAGGCGACCGGGTCATGCCGGCTGCCGCTCGCGTGATGGCAGAAAAGGGCCTGAGCCCGGCGGACGTCAAAGGGACCGGCCCGGGTGGACGCATTCTGAAAGAGGATGCCCTCAACTATCAGGCTTCCGGCTCTTCAGAAAATGGTGCCTACCGCGAAGAAGAAATTGTCCCCATGAGTCCGATCCGCAAAAAAATCGCGGAACGACTTGTCGAAGCCCAGTCCAACGCTGCCCTGCTGACGACATTCAACGAAGTAGACATGTCAGCGGTCATGGAACTGCGGGCCAAGTACAAAGACATGTTTCTCAAGAAATTCGACGTCAAGCTGGGCTTCATGTCATTCTTCGTCAAAGCCGTCGTTGATGGTTTGAATCAGTATCCACAGATCAATGCAGAAATTCGTGGTACCGACCTGGTCTTCCGCAATTACTACGACATCGGCATAGCTGTCGGCGGCGGAAAAGGACTGGTGGTCCCCATCCTGCGAAATGCAGAGCGGCTCAGCTTTGCAGACATCGAACTCAAAATCAATGACTTCGGCCAACGCGCCAAAGCGAACAAAATCAGCCTCGAAGAACTTCAGGGGGGCACCTTCACAATCACCAATGGTGGCGTGTACGGATCACTGCTCTCCACTCCGATTGTGAACCCGCCTCAAAGTGGCGTGCTGGGCATGCATGGCATTCAGGAACGCCCTGTTGCCATCAATGGCCAGGTCGTGATTCGTCCCATGATGTATATCGCTTTGACTTACGATCATCGTGTCGTAGACGGTCGGGAAGCCGTGGTCTTCCTCAAACGAGTCAAAGAAGCACTGGAAGAACCATCACGCATGCTGATGGAAGTCTGAGAATCAAACGCACATCTTAAGAGGTTTGGAAAGGTTTCCTGTCACTGCAGGAAAATGAGAAAATGAACCACGATCTGGTTATTATCGGTGCTGGTCCCGGGGGATATATTGCAGCAATCCGTGCTGCTCAACTGGGTTTGAATGTTGCCTGTATCGAAAAAGAACGGATGCTCGGTGGCACCTGTCTGCGAGTCGGCTGCATTCCCAGTAAAGCGCTGCTCGAATCAAGCGAGCTGTATAAAGAAGCAGAACACACATTCAAAGATCGCGGTATCAACGTCGGCTCGCTGTCTCTCGACCTCGAGAAAATGCTGAGCCAGAAAGACCGCACCGTCAAAACCATGGGTGGCGGCATTGATTCTCTGTTTAAGAAAAACAAAATCACCCGCTACTCAGGTCACGCTACCATCACAGCCCCCGGAAAAGTCTCCGTTACTAATGGCGATGAAACCACCGAGCTGGAAGCAAAGTATATTCTGATCGCGACCGGCAGTGAACCTTCCACATTACCGGGCATCGAGCTCGACGGCGATCGGGTGGGCACAAGTACAGAAGCCCTTTCCTACGATCAGGTCCCCAAGCATCTCGTCGTCATCGGCGGCGGTGTGATTGGCCTGGAACTGGGTGCCGTCTGGAGTCGCCTGGGTGCCAAAGTCACTGTGCTGGAATACCTCGATCGCATCCTGCCTACCACCGACCTGGAGATTGCCAAAGAGGCACAGAAGATCTTCGAAAAGCAGGGGATCGAATTCCAGCTGGGCTGTCGGGTAACCGGCGTGAAAGCCAACAAAAAGACCTGTGATGTCGAAATCGCAGACGCCAAGTCCATCCGCTGTGACCGGGTTCTGGTCGCAGTTGGCAGACGTCCGAATACAGACAATCTCGGCCTGGAAGCAATCGGCATCGCTCTGGACAAACGGGGTTTCATCCCGGTCAACGCGCACTACGAAACCGCCGTCAAAGGGATCTTTGCGATCGGCGATGTCATCGGCGGCGCCATGCTGGCCCATAAAGCAGAAGACGAAGGGGTCGCCTTTGCCGAATACCTGGTAACAGGTTACGGGCATGTGAACTACGATGCGATTCCGAGTGTCGCTTATACCAATCCGGAAATCGCCGCTGTCGGAAAAACCGAAGAGCAGTTGAAAGAAGAAGGCATCGAATACCGCAAAGGGGTCTTTCCCTTTATCGCCAATGGACGTGCCCGCGCGATGGGACAGACAGAAGGCAAAGTCAAGATGCTGGCGGACAAGCAGACGGACCGCGTCCTGGGCGTTCACATCCTGGGACCTCGCGCCGGGGACCTGATTGCCGAGTGTGCCGTCGCCATGGAATTTGGTGCCAGCAGTGAAGATATCGCCCGCTGCTGCCACGCCCATCCGACGCTGGCAGAAGCTGTTAAAGAAGCAGCGCTGGCCGTCGATAAACGGGCTCTCAATTTCTGAGATGTCTGACTTCCGCTGTCACTATTCCGACACGACGCTCTCGACTCCCGCAGAAAATCTGGCACTTGATGAGAGCCTGTTGTATCAGATCAATCAACAGGACTCTCCAGGCTGCCTGAGAATCTGGGAAGTAGATCAATATGCGGTGGTCATGGGCAGCTCGAACCAGGTCGCTGAAAATGTGAATCAAGAGGCCTGCCTGCAGGATCAGATTCCCGTACTCCGTCGCTGTACAGGAGGCGGAACGGTGTTGCTGGGCCCCGGTTGTTTTATCTATTCGCTGTTTCTGCGAATCACCTCTGAACAGCACCTGGCTGGCATCGAAGCCACAACACGGGAAATATTGAACCGAATCTCCGGTACGCTCAATCAGCTCAAACCGGAACTGTCAGTCGAAGTGCGTGGCATCAGTGATCTGACTGTCGAGGGACACAAGTTTTCCGGGAATTCGCAACGGTGGTTAACAACCACACTCCTGCATCATGGCACGATTCTCTACGATTTCGATCTCGAACGCATTCCCCGCTATCTGACCAGCCCTGAACGTGAGCCCGAATATCGCTCCCACCGCGACCATCTTGAGTTCGTAACCAACTATCAGATCAAGCCCTCGCAGCTTCAAGACGCGCTGATCGAAACCTGGCAGGCAACGGAACCGGAACCCGCACTCCCCCTCGATCGGGTGCAGCAGCTGGTGCAGGAAAAATATGCGACGGAGAGCTGGAATCTCCGCCGCTGAATCAGGATAAGGCTTCCTGTATCGGTTGCTCCTGCTCTTCGACCTCGGGTGTCGAAAAGTGATCTTCGATGACCCGCATCTTCTTCCAGTGCCCTGCCTGGAAACGAATCAGATAGCCAAAGCCTAACACGCCAATATACGCCGTGCAGGCAGTCCAGCTGCCAAAGATCTTTTCATCCGCGTACTTCCAGATCAGAAAGGTCGGAATCACCATAATGGTCCAGCCTGTAATCAGTGAATAGATCATGCAGAACCGGGTATCGCCGGCTCCTCGAATCGCCGATCCAAAGATGACCGCCAGGGCGTCAAAAAATGAAAACAACGCAGCAAATCGCAGCAGGACGACCGTCATCTGCCGCACCTGTTGAAATTCTTCCGTCATGACTTCCGGTTGATACGGACTGAGGAGGATTTCCGGAACCCCGACATAAATCACCGCAAACACAGCCATATAGGAGGCCGAGACAATAAAGGCTTTCCACGTCGTTTTGACAGCCAGTTGAGGCCGCCCCTCCCCGATGCGTTTCCCCACGAGTGTCATCACAGCCGTACCGACTCCCATCATAGGCACAAAGGCCAGTGAGTTCAGATTGAAGGCAATCGTGGTAGCCGCCAGTTCAATCTTTCCGATCCGTCCGACCAGAACCACAAACAGGGTGAAGCCGACAATGTCGACGAAAAACAGCATGCCGTTCGGAAATCCGTAGCGAATCAGTCGCATGAGCAGACTTTGATTCCAGTGGTAATGATTGAGTAATCCATACTCCCGGGCTTCATGTCTGGCAAAGATGATGGCAGCATAAAACAACATTGTCGAAATATTGGCCAGTACGGTGGCAATCGCGGCCCCTTTGATTCCCATCGCAGGAATCGGACCGGCTCCGAAAATCAGCAGGTAATCCAGCACCATGTTGACGAGTACCCCCGCCAGATTCACCCACATCACAACCATGGTTTTGCTGCGACCTGTATAGAAGCAGGAAAGCACCGTCGAAATTAATGAGGGTCCCGATCCCAGACAGAGTATGGAAAAATAGTCAGCTTCCAGCGTCTGGATTTCAGCAGCGTGACCAATCCAATGGAAAAAAGTACTGGAGAGCGGAATTCCCAGTAACAGGATGCCTCCCCAGATCAACGCCAGATAAAATCCCTGCCAGACCGATTCAGAAACATACTGCTTCTGGCCGGCCCCTTCGTACTGCGCGACAAAGGTATTCACATAGGTGGCCATGCCCATCGCGATCGACATGATGGCCCATTGAATCATGCCCGCGGGTAACGCCGCAGCAACTGCTTCTGTTGACCACCAGGACAGAAAGATCCGATCCACCACATGCATAATCGAAAGTGAACCGCAGCTGAGTACCAGGGGGATGGCGACATGCGCCAGTTCACGTAAGCTTCCCGGTCGTACAGAAGAGTTGTTCTGATTTTCAAGGGACGAAGAATCCATCCTGTACAATCCGATTCAGGGTAATTGACTGTGGCCAGTTTCACTCTAACGTCTCCATGACCATTTGGATCGAGTACAAAAGGGGGAGAAGCGCTATGGTAAAACGCGATGCGATCTAAAGAGCAGAATACAATCGCCGGAATTGTAATAGCAGAGAGGTAGAAACGCAGACCGCCGACTGGCAGCATATCACAAATTTCACACAAATGCCTCTACCCACGACACGGCAGATCTGGAATTAGTTCGCATTTCCCGCTCCATTCACTGACCGATTCAGCCTTTTGAAACCTCTGTCATATTGTCCAGATCAGCAGAACTTAAAATCTCGTATGGACCTGATTTGCAATTCCTAGTTTAATTCACGGATTTCATCGGGCAGCCTCTGATGCGGAGTGCCTGAACTGTCTGAGTCCTGCATTCAGAACAACGACATAATCCACTGTTATATATACACTTAGAACAACACAACCTTACTCAGAGCACCAGAGTGAATCCTGTGAATAGTTTTACGCGATTAATACAATATGTCTGGCCTTACCGTAAAAGACTGGTCGTTTCCTTCTTCTTTGCGATCATGGTCGCGATCCTCTGGGGGGCGAATCTTTCTGTCACCTTCCTGGTGGTCAAGGTCCTGCTGCAGGGAGAAACTCTCGGTGGTTATGTTCAGGAACAGATCAGTGAAACTGAAAAAATCATTCAGGATAAGTCAAAGGTCGTAAAGGATCTCTCCGATTCAATTCAGTCTCAGAATCCTAAAGTGCATTCCGGCAAGAACACTTCAGACTCACCACTGACACAAACAGATCTCGCCGCCGCGCCGGTCGATTTACTCAGTGAGCACACTCGGCAACAGACGAAACTGAATACTGCTTCACAAAAACTGCTGGTTCTCAAATGGATTCAGACCAACATTATCAGCCGTATCCCGGAAGATCAGTTTGATACGTTCGCATTAATCCTGGGACTCCTGCTGGTGACCACTTTTATCAAAGGCATCTGCATCTTCACTCAGGACGTGATGGTAGGCGGTGTCGTTGAACTGGTCACCATGGCGATTCGCAAAGAAAGTTTTCGTAAAGTTCTGGACCTGGACTACCAGAGTATCTCATCTGAGGGAACCGCGTCGCTGATGTCCCGGTTCACGTTCGACATGCAACAGGTCTCTCAGGGTTTGACTCTGATGGGGGGAAAAATTGTCCGTGAACCCCTGAAAGCACTCGCCTGTATTATATTTGCCTTCATGGTCAACTGGAGACTGACCTTACTCTCATTTGTATTCGCACCGCTGATTGCGATCGTGTTTTACAAAATCGGAAAAACGCTGAAACATGCCAGTCAGAAAATGATGGAGAGCATGTCCCGGATTTATAAAACACTGGAAGAGTCCTTCGAAAGTTCCAAGGTCATTATCGCCTTCAATGGAGCACGCAAACACAGAAACCGTTTCCATCATGAGAATAAAGAGTTCTTCAAGAAAGCCCTTAGAATTCTCCGCATCGATTCATTGACCAGCCCGACTACGGAAATGCTGGGTTTGATGGCCATCTTCATCGCCCTGATCCCCGGTTCCTACCTGGTCCTGCGTCAGAAGACGGAAATCTGGGGAATTCAACTCTCCTCGGCACCGATGGATATTGCCACGCTTTCGATGATGTACGCACTACTGGCCGGGATTTCTGATCCCGCGCGCAAGATGTCTTCCGTCTATTCAAAGCTGAAAAAAACCGGTGCCGCCCTGGATCGAATTTTTCAGGTTATCGATCGTGAAACACTGGTGAAAGAAACCGATGAACCACAACGCTTCCCCACTGAAGTACAGACGGTCAAATTCAATAAAATCGATTTTACTTACGCGCAGCGTAAAGAATCGACGCGTAATAACGATCCGATACTGGATGGAGTCAACCTGGAAGTTAATGCCGGCGAAGTTGTACTGGTCGTGGGTGAAAACGGTTCCGGTAAATCCACACTCGTGAACCTGCTGCCTCGATTTTATGATCCCGATAAGGGGAACATTTTCATTAACGAAATCGACATCCGGGACATTCGCCTGAAAGAGCTGCGAAATCATATCGGAGTGGTCTCACAGGAAACGATGCTGTTTGACGATTCGATTCTCGAAAACATTCGTTATGGGCGTCCCAATGCCAGTCAGTACGAGATTGAATCGGTCGCCAGGAAATCCCATGTATTGCAGTTCGCTGAACAGTTGCCGGACGGACTGCATTATAATGTGGGAGAGAAAGGGCATGAACTCTCCGGAGGTCAGCGGCAGCGTATTGCGCTGGCACGGGCCATTCTTCGCGATCCGCAAATTCTGATTCTGGATGAAGCGACTTCTGCCATCGATTCCCAGAGCGAAATCCTGATTCATAAAGCATTGAAAGAGTTTTCGCCCGGACGAACCGTATTCATCATTACGCATTCCGTTGGCCAGAGCCTGCTGGAATTTGCGAATCGAATCGTCGTAATGGATTCCGGCAAGGTCGTGGCGACCGGACCGCATCACACTCTCGTCGATACCTGCCCGCAATACCAGAATCTGCTCAGTGCACAGGTCCGTCAGCGTTCTGCCTGATTTCAACCAGACCTCTGGCAACATCTGCACAGCAGGCCTGTGACACCCGATTTTATGAATATCTCGACTCCCCGTGCGCAGATGGGTATGATAACGCAAAGTTGATCTGACTTTTATCGTTTCATCTCTCGAAGCCACAGGAACTGCGCACCATGAAATCGACGCTCACTACGATTCTCGTTATCCTTGTTCTTGCCAGCCTGCTGAGTAAACAGACGCCCTTTTTCTCTGAAACAGCCGTCAAAGCAGAACCCCCTGCCCGGGTCTCTGAAGATTCGCTCTCAAATCAAATTGACCGTTACCTGGACTCAGAAGCCGAGCGGGAAAAACATCGCGAACGCGCAGATCGTCCGGAGCGAGAAAGAGAAGAGATGCGACATCGGAGACCTGAAGCTCGTTCCGGAGAACATCGCCATCGAGAGCATGAGCGCCATCTGGATGAACGACGGCACCGCATTCAAAAAATGCATGTTGCCGCAGAACACCTGCAGGACGCCGGACTCCCAGAGCTGGCACATCAGGTTCACCGTGAAGCCGAAGAACAACATCAGCGTCTGCAGCAACACCTCGAACACAGGCATCACCCGGATCACGGCCCGCATCACGAAGTACGGGAATCGCTGCTGCAACTGCGAAATGAGGTCAATGAGCTGAGACGGGAAGTTCACGAGCTTCGGGAGGCGCTTAAGGAACGCATGCCAAAGTCGGCTCGATAACCTGCAGAGTCGATTCAGCTTCAGTCGTAGAATTGAACAGATACAATTTGCATCGTGTACTGGCAATCAGTAGAATTATTTAAGAGGAACAGAGCGCGTCTGTTACTGTCTCTTTCCATATAAACTGCTACGCCAGAGACGTTTTCATGGTAGATCCCCAATTAGTTAAGTGCCCGCAATGTGCGGCTGCTTTTAGAATAAAAAAAAAGTCCGCCTTCGGGAAAAAAGTGAAATGTCCCAAGTGCGAAACCCCGTTTGTGATCCCTGAACCGGTTTCCATTAAATCGAGTTCCAGCAGCGAGAAACCGAAACCGTTAAGTCTCGCAGAAGAATTCTTTGGGGACGAAAGCGAATCATCCTACAGTCTGGCCGATGACGAATTTGACAACTGGGAGGATGATCTCAATCACGGTTCTTCAGACAAAAAATCCCCTCCCAGGAAAAAACAGCAGACCGAAGAATCAGGTCGAAAATCGAAACGATACAGGTCTGAGCCGACGCAATCGAATCGATACGTGCCTTTGATTGCCGTTGCGGGATTTATCGTCTTCCTGTTTACCACATTCATTCTGGTCAATCTGTTCTTTCCGCAGGGCAACAAACCTGACAGGCTGGCAGGTGGCGGTAATTTAAACGATACCGATAAACTGAATCTTGGTCCCCTTCCCCCTATTAAAACCAGTTGGCCCAACCAGGGAGGACAGAGTGACCTGGTTTTCCGGGAACGCAAAACGGCATCAAGTGCCAAAGTCTATGATCTTGTCTGTCCCGGTAATAAAACAGTGACAGGCATTCCCCAGAAATTCAGGGTATATCTCCCCCCCGATATCCCGGAGAACACTCAGGTCCCCTGCGTTCTGGTTCCACCAGCAGGTGCGACGATGTTAACGGGGATGGATATCGACTTGAACGACACATCCCTGGATGCGGAACATGAACCTTATATCAAAGCAGGATTTGCTGTCATTACGTTTTCGATCGATGGCCCCATCGGAGATATCCAGCAGACAACCGACAATCAGTTTGTGAATTCTCATATGCAGTTCCGAGAAAGTCGGGCTGGGGTGATCAACTGTGTGAATGCGTTTCATCAGGTGATCGAAACAGTACCGAACATCGATCGCAAGAATATTTTTATCGCCGGACACAGTTCTGCTGCGACGCTTTCTTTGCTTTTCGCGGAATATTTCTCCAAAGTGTTTCAAGGCAGTTCACTGAAACTGAAAGGTTGTCTGGCGTATGCTCCTGCAACTGATTCAAAGTCTTTCCTGAAAGAAAACCTGCCCATCTTCAAACGCATCATTCCCGATGTGGAACAGTTTATTAAAATCTCCTCTCCCAGTAATTACTCAGAAAAGATTGACTGCCCGGTATTCTTATTCCATTCCACCGGGGATCGGGTCACGTCTTACACTGATACCGCAGCTTTTACCGCCCAGTTACAAAAACAGGGGATCGATGTCGAATTCAGTACCAGTAATGGTGCAGACCATTATCAGACAATGATTGATTTTGGGATTCCCAGGGGGATCAGCTGGATTCAAAAACAAACTGGCGGACAGCAGGATCCTCTACCTCAATCCAAACCTGATTCGAGCCCCGGTTCTGCCCCGAATGCGTTATCAGATTCCATGGTGAAGATGAATAAAAAAATCAGAGAACAGGGTGCTGAGACGAAGGCCCGCATGGAAAGAATGAGAAAGCAATTTCAGAACAGTGCATTCAAGGAAAAGCCCGACCCTAATACCCCGCAGCAAAGGGCCATCTTTAAAATATCCGGATATAACGACTTTTATACGCAAGCCATGAAAAACGATCCTACCTTCTGGACAAGGTCTATTGAAAACAGTGTGGAATCTGGCTTAACCAAGATCGTCGGTGGATATATCAAAGGTTCTGTGCGACTTGATCTGCAGAATCAACTGCTCAGTTTCAATTTTACCGGTAATTTGCCTGATAATCTGCCGCAGCTCCTGGCAGAAGATCACAGAGGCAAGGCCGTCAAACTGGATCAATATCCGCCTGTCATCGAAGGTATCAACAACACTCCCAGTGGGCCGAACAGCAGCCAGGGGCTGTTATTCAAGATCACTTTTCTCAAAGGCTTCAACTTTGACCAGGCCAATTTTATGAAGGTCGCAGAGATCAAATTGAAACAGCTGGATCAATATGTTCCCGGATCCCTTAAACTCAACCTTGAAGAGAAATGGGTTTTTGTCAAAGTCACTGATGACGAAAGCGTCATATACCAGATACGTAACCTTTTCTCGAATGCGGGAGTGTCTGTCGACCTCACGCCAACCCGCCTCACTCCCGAGAATATTTCCAAATATGAAAATTACGGATCAACAGCGAATCCCTCTAAGATGATTGATCTGGGGTCAACAGCCTCCCAGGCAAATACGTCTCAGAAATACGTGATTCTGTATGGCGTTTATGGCGGCGACGATGCGAAAGAATCTGTGAAGCGCAGTCTGAAAGGTTTTGTGTGGGTCGACCAGAAATCGATCCAGTTCAATCCACACAAGAAAGAAATTTCCTTCATAAACAGAAGCCCCGTTGATACCGGGGCACTGGAACGCGCTTTGAACAGAAATAAATTCTATCAACTCGCGATCTCACAGGAAGCAGTACCTGCAAAAGCAACAGAACCAGATGCCACTAAGAAAGCCACCCCAAATTAGCCTGTGACCTGAGGTCTCCAGGTTTATGCTACTCGTTCAGGATTGCCCGACGATGCCTGAGATATCGATCAAATGCAGTTGTCGCCCCTCATTTTTGTGAGGACTGTCGATACAGACGTACTTTGCATTAGGGCTGAATCGGGGATGAGTATCCACCCGCCATTCCCCAGTATAAAGCGCGGGAGAATGAAAGTGCCCGAGATCAATTCGCTTTCCGGATGCGACATGATACAGATGAGGCGTCTGAATGCGTTCTTTCCCCTTGGGATAAGTGTCATTCAGAATCCATTCATTGCCCGGCAGATAGGTCAGATGCCCGCCATTATCCAGCACTCCTTTTCCGACCTCCTGCAAGTCCCCCTGCGATTCATCTTTCACCAGAAAATCACCCCAGGCTGGACTGTCTGAAGTCGCTTTCGACTGAGTCAGAATATGAGCAGGATCACGCCAGATGAAATGTGAGACAAAACCGTTATCAACGACCACACGTACATCGCTGCCGTCCAGGTTTGCTGTCACCATTCTCGAAAGTCGTTTGCCATTGGGGTACTGCCAGCGATGCAGTGTGATAAAGCGAGAACCGTCCGGGCTGAACAGTAGATGGTTGAAATAGTGTTTGATGTCTTTCTGTTGATTGGGAATCTTTCCGGTGCGGGAAATTTCCTCCAGCGTGAGAATCAGATCTGTCTTCCCCGTCTCCAGATCTACTTTGAAGATCCCGGTGTCTCTGGGGGCCAGCTCATTAAAATGAGGATCCGGAAATCCGGGATATCCATAACCGGGCCGGACATCCTGAATCCTGCGAAAATCAGGAGTAACTGCGGTTTTACCATCCGGGCTGACAGAATAAACCGGCGAGGAGACCGTGCGTCCTTTCCCGGTTTTCACATCCAGAATGCGACTCACATACTGTCCCTGCTCTCGATCATTCCAGATGACCTGTGATGCGGATCCGGGCAGCCATTGCAGCATACAACCCTGCTGCCAGTTCCAGGCAGAAGATTCTCCCAGTTCGATCCAGCGATCCTGATCCTGCAGATCAACCATCCCGATTTTAATTACATCATCCGCCTTCGGTGAACGATGTTCGAAAGCCACTTCCATTCCCAGAACATAGCGACTGGTAGGATCGAACTGCAGTTTGTCATAGTATCCAAACCAGTGGTGCCGCGGACCTCTGGTAATCACCCGTGTTGGTGGAAACTCTGCTTTGTCAGCAAAGGCAACTCCAGCCAGTGCAGCGGAACCAGCGGTAGAAATCAATTGTGCAAGAAACTGACGACGGCTGACGGATTCAGGATGGATCATTGATTTTCTTCTGGCTGAGAACACAGGAAGACCACGTACTGCACAACTGCTGTACCCAAAAACCTCATAGAATCAGAGTAAATGAAACAGAACGGAAAAGCAACTGGATTCAGCAATGCTTAATTTGACAGGATTACTAACTGTTCAAAACAGATGAACCAACTGTTTTCGTGCAATTTCCGCAGAGGAGAACCTTCTTTTGAATCGGTATCGGCTTTATAATACCGTTTGACACATCACAAGATTTTTGTGCGCTGGATTTCCCTCAGGCAACATCCAGCAGATGATCCACCGCTAAAGCAGACTCGCAAATCTCTGTCCCATGATTTAATCCAATCCTGAATACCAGGTCTCTCACTCAGCAGGTTCTGCCGTTTTTATGAATAAACCCGTGCTCTACTCCAATGCAGCGAAACTTCTGGACCAGCAGCTTCCCGTCACAGATCCGGAAATACAACAGATTCTCTCTGGAATTGGATTTACAGAACAGGAACGCGCTTTAACCCGCATTCGCGAGATGTGTACCTCGGAAGCCATCCGCAATGAACTGACTCTGATTCTGCCGACACTGTTACAGGCGTTGACGGATGCAGCCACTCCCGATGGATCCCTGATCAATTTCGAACGCTTCATCAACAGCGTCTCTGAACCGGAAGTCATGCTGAATTTTCTCACCCACAATCCCCGCGCCGTTGAAATCCTGGTCAGGCTGTTTGTGGGCAGTCAGTTTCTCACAGAGATCCTGTTGAAAAACCCGGACTACCTGGAACGGCTGACCCGCTATAACCGGATTGCCGAATTCAAAAGTCAGCAGCAGTTTTATTCGGAAGCGATGGCGGCAGCGCGACAGGAATCGAAGTCGACAGCAGAAATATTTGATATCCTCCGTCGGTTTCAGCGCTGGGAACTCCTGCGCATCGGTGCCTGTGACACATTCGGATTGATGGACCTGAAAAACATTACCGTCCAGCTGTCACTGCTGGCAGACGGCCTGGTCCAGACCTGCCTGACGATTCTTTCTGAAGAATTGAACCTGCCTCTCGATGACTTTGCCGTTCTGGCATTCGGTAAGCTGGGAGGGGAAGAATTAAACTACAGTTCGGATATCGACCTGGTCTTTATCGCAGGTGACAACTCAACACAGTACTGGCAACTCGGACAGCGGCTGATCAAGTCACTGATGGAATCCACGTCAGAAGGTTTTTTATATCGTGTTGACATGCGTCTGCGTCCCTGGGGACGATCGGGGGCACTGGTCACAACGGTAGATGCCTATGTCGATTACTTCGCCAGGCATGGTCGCTTGTGGGAAAAGCAGGCCATGCTCAAAGCGCGTGTGATCGCCGGCAATCAGAATCTGGGAATTGATTTCTTTCGACGGATTGAACCACAGATTTTCAACTGTGATCCGGAAGAAGTACGTAAAAACGTTCTGGAAATGAAAGAACGGATTGAAACGGAACTGAAAAAGAAAGGCAAAGACTGGGGCGAAGTCAAATCGGGGAAAGGTTCCATCCGCGATGTGGAATTTACCACACAATATCTGCAGATGGCGAATGGCGCGAAATATCCTTCCATTCGCAGTATCAACACTCTCGATGGCCTGGTCAGACTGGTCGACCATGGACTGATCCAGGCAGACGAATATCGCCACCTGACCAGCGGATATGTCTTTTTCCGAAAAATTGAACATGCTCTGCAGCTGATGCATTACAACCAGGAACACCATATGCCTACCGATGAGCGGGAACTGGCGTACCTGGCACGCAGACTCGACTTCCAGGAAGGTCAACAGCTGGTTCAATATTACGAACAACATCGTAAAGCAGTACGCAGCATCTTCAAAAAGTATATCTACCCCTCTCAGTCAGATTCCGGTCTGCATGCGGCTCAGTCTGAACAGGAAAGCAATCCCATCGGCATGATGGCTGCGTCGTATTCGAAAGTCTTTAATGAAGAGGAAATCGAAAAACACAGCCAGATGGCCCGCAAGTTGAGTGAAACCAATAATGTAGAACTTCTTACGGAAAAAATTCCGGATGACCAGGTGCGACTCACCATGGTTGGCTTCGACCAGACCGGGGACCTGTCCCTGATCTGCGGACTCCTGTTTGTCTATGGATTTGATATCCAGCAAGGGCACCTGTTTACCAATCAGAAGGTCAAACCTGCTGCTTCGTCGCAAAGCCGCGCTCCCAAACCCAGTGAGAAGTCAAACAGTGCGCGCAAATTCGTCATCGTACTTGAAGTCAAAGCATCCGATGCTGCCGTTCAGCCGTCGTTCTGGATCAGCTATAAAAATGACCTGACAGAACTGCTGCATAAAGTCGAATCCGGAAAAATCCAGGAAGCAGTGGGAGAACTTGCCAAGCGGGTTGCGGCAGCGCTGCACGATTTGCCTCAAGCCAGCCAGATGTTGTATCCGGTCGAAATTGAACTGGATAACGATACCGATACACGCTACACCATCTTGAGAATCCAATCCGAAGATACGATCGGGTTTCTGTATGAACTGACGAATGCGCTCTCCATGAGTGGCATCGACATCGCCAGAATGGTCATTGACTCTGAAGGAAACAAAGTCAGCGATGTCCTCTATGTCACTGATGACAAAGGGGAAAAAATCAGTGCCGAAGCACAACAGCAGGGCTTGCGGGCGGCCATCGTGCTCATTAAACATTTTACACACCTGCTGCCGCGCTCGCCCAATCCGGAAGCGGCCTTACTGCATTTCCGTGAATTCCTGGAGCATTTGTTTAAACAACCAAACTGGGTCGAAGAAATTTCGTCGCTCGAACGAACCAGCGTTCTCAGCGCACTGGCCAGATTGCTGGGCGTAAGTGATTTCCTCTGGGAAGACTTCCTGCGTTTACAACACTCGAACCTCTTTCCGGTGGTCGCGAACGTGGAAGAGTTAAAAAACCGCGTTACCTTCACTGAGTTAAAAGCAGAACTGGCACGGGAACTGACAGAAGCAACTTCACCAGAGGATCAGCAGGAACGCCTGAACGCGTTCAAAGACCGCGCCATGTTACGCACTGACATGCGACATATCCTCGGGCATATTTCAGAATTCGGACAGTTTTCAGATGAACTGACTGATGTCGCCGAAGTCGTTGTTCAGGGGGCCTATGAAATCTGTGATCAGCAGTTACAGGAACGATATGGCGTACCTCAACTGGAAACGGAAGACCCCTGTCGGATTTCCATCTGTGCGCTGGGTAAGTGTGGCGGCCGCGAACTGGGCTTCGCCTCCGATATCGAGTTGATGTTTATCTACGAAGGCTCCGGTCAGACTACCGGACCAGAAATGATTACAAACAATGAATACTATTTGAAGCTGGTTGAGAAATTCAGCAAGATGATCAAGACCAGAAGTGAGGGGATTTTCCAGATTGACCTCCGCCTCAGACCTTACGGACAGGCAGGCAGTCTCGCCGTTTCCGCCGAAGCATTCCAGAGTTATTTTTCTCACGAGGGAGCAGCCTGGCCTTACGAAAGACAGGCACTGGTAAAACTCCGCCCGATTGCCGCTGATGAAGAATTCGGAAACCAGATTGTCCGCATGAGGGATACCATTATCTATAGCGGCAAACCATTCGACGTCGCTGCGATGCTGGCAATGCGCGAGAAACAGATTCAGCAGCTTGTCAAAGGGGGGACCATCAACGCCAAACTCGGGGACGGTGGACTCGTTGACTGTGAATACCTGATCCAGAGTCTGCAGATCACCTATGGTCATCGTAATCCGGGTCTGCGAACCACGAACACACTGGAAGGGATTGACTCGCTCAAAGAACTCGGGTTAATCAGCCCCGATGATTACGTGAAACTCCGCAATGCTTATATCTTTCTCCGCAGACTGATCGATGCACTGCGCATGGTCAGAGGTAACGCCAAGGATTTGACAGTCCCGCCTCAAGATCAGGAAGAGTTCGAATTCCTTGCCAGACGACTGGGTTACGGTTCGCATACCGAGAAGCTGCAGACAGAAATCTCCATGACCATGGATCGTGTGCGTGACTTCAGTCGTCTATTGGCTCCCATCAAAGCCATGACCATTCGAACCAACGGTTGATCTCCCGATCTCCCGTTCCGCTCATCACATGCAGGAATCTGCCGAAAACAGCCTGTAATCAATCATCAGATTGATATCACTTTTATCATTTTGAGCGCACACTCTATTTAATCCCGAAAAACAGATATTTCCTTAAAACCAAAAATATCAGTCAGTTACAGCAATTCCTGTTTAATTGGCACAATCGATGCTTTTTAACATCCTTCAGAAGCGGTCGTGAGATTCAAACAAGACTGTAATTTCTTTTAAGGAATGGAGAGATGAAAAAATTATTAATCGTTTGTGTCGCATTCTCAGGTTTGGCATTCGTCGGAACGACATCCACGGCTCAAGCAGGCGGCGTGAATTTCGGAATTACCATCGGTAATGGTTTTGGTGGGTACTATGGTAACCAGGGTTACGGATATAACCGGACCCCTTACTACTATGGTCGACGCCACTCATTCTGGCATGATACCAGTCACTATGATTATCACCCAGGTGGTTTTCAGCGTCATGGTAATCACTACCATTATGTCCCGGGACACTACGACTATCACCAGACGGGACACTGGCATGGTGGACGGAGACGTCATCGCCACTAAGGTCCTCTGAGACACGAACTCTCCGACAATTCGATGAACCTGGACGGTTCAGACAAGCGAGTGATAATGGAAACCTGGTGTACTTCCTGTTTTCCTGTTCTTTAAAAGTGGCAAAGAAAACCAGAGTAGCCCTGAGACGGGGATCTGCTCTGGTTTTTAAATCATTCAGGATTATTGCGATCCTGCATCCCACCACTGATCTGTCAATTTCAAAAGCTGCTGTGCTTTTTCGGGGTTCTTCGAAACCAGATTATTCTGCTCGAAGGGATCGGCGGTGATGTTATACAATTCCACTTTTTCGTCTTTCAGACGCGAACTCGGGAAGATAGCTTTCCAGTCACCCTGGACGCACCAGCGATATTTCAGGCTCGATGCAGGATCGTCGATATCGATCATATCATGCTCATAAATATCACCAAACAGGGTATCTCGTTCTGTTTTTCCTCCCTGGCGCATCACCTCCAGTAGATTAATGCCCTGCATGTCTTTCGTAGGTTTCAGACCGACTGCAGCGAGTAATGTGGGGGCGATATCAATGCTGCTGACCAGCGTATCGTATTCAGCCGGCTTAATTTTGCCCGGCCAGCGAAACATGATCGGTGTCCGTACACCACCATCGTACGGGCTTCGTTTCGATTTGGGAGCATATCGAAAACGACGTTTCATTTTCTGCCGCTCCTGGTCTGTTTCCGGCACATATTGAATCCAGCCGTTATCCGTGACATACACAACGATGGTATTCTCTGATAGTCCTTTTTCATCCAGATGATTCATCAGTTGTCCACAAGTCTCATCAAACCATTCACACATTGCATAATAGTAAGATAATTCAATTGGAATTTCAGAACTGAGATACTTATCTAACAGTCGTTGTGGCGGCGTATGGGGAGTGTGAGGCAGAAACGGTGCATACCACAGAAAAAACGGGTCCTGTCCACACTCATCAATGAAATCGAATATAGGCTTCATTCCTTCGCGACCGATTTTCAATCCCAGATCTCCATGACGGCCTCCCCGTTTGGGATCGCCATGAGTCATCCCGGAAGTGAATCCTGCCAGCGACGGATTGCCTTCCCACCATTTTCCTGATTGAAAACTTTTATAGCCGATCTTCCCCAGCAGTTCCGGCAGGCAGTCGGCACGCTTGACATGCTTCAACAGCTTCTGTCGGTCCATCCCTTTGGGAGGATCATTGCCGGTAATTTTATGCTGGTGCGGATATAAACCTGTTATCACCGTCATCAGACTGGGACGACAGAGGCTGACAGGAACATATCCTCTTTTGAAGACCGCACTTTCAGAAGCCAGCTTGTCCAGCGCAGGTGTTTTGATCGTGTCGTGCCCCATGAAGCTATAATCATTCCAGGCCTGATCGTCTGAGAGAATGATGACAATATTCGGGTGGCTGGACCTGGATTCAGCCTGAACCAGTTGCGGGAAATAACTGAGACAACTTACCGCCAGCAGGAACCAGGACCACTTAAAGAATGAATTCACGTTGAGTCTCCTCGGGATGAGAGCGCAATAGTTTTCCAGCGAGAGAACCGGTTAAGGATTTTATCCATTCTGTCGTCAAACAGCCGAAAAACTGCTTCTTGATAAGTTGATTTGTCTGGGAATTATTATGAAAAATTTCATTTATTTACCCAACACTCAACCATATAATTACGTAGATACTTGCAGAAGACGTACACACACTTCTGCTTCACATTCTATCCATCCTACCAACTGCTTCACTAAGATCAACACCCAAAAAGACTTACAAACATTTTAAACACGAACATTCAGGAAATTCTGTCGTATTTTTCTCACCTGGTATGTGGGAAAAAAATCTGAATCCGAAACAGATATGCTGAAACATTTTTTGCAAGTTAAGCATTCCGGTTAAAGCAGCTTGGATGCGTTGACAGCGTGGAAATTGATAATTCTAATGTATTGGTAGTCCTGTTTTGATTACCAATGAGAACGTTACGTGATACGGGGCAACCACTTCCGGATCACTCTGGTTGGCTCAAACCGGAGTGACAGAAGTTCAAAGTTCACTTACTTTTTTAGAAGAATATGAGGAATTTTATGCGGAAACTGATGAACGTGAAAACAGCTTTACTGTTTGGTCTGGTAGTAGCAGGACTTTCGATGTTCGGCACTGCAAATAAAGTTGAGGCTCGACCTAACTTTAAAAATATCTGGGCTGAAACTTATCCCAATTCTCCAATGCTGATTGCCAAAAAGTGTGGCATCTGCCATCCTGGAAAAAGCAAGAAAGAAAAGAGCGACTACGGCGAAGCAGTCTTTGAAGCCCTGGGCAAAAAACGCAAAGCAACTGATAAAGAAGTCATTGTAAAAGCGCTTAAAGCTGCAGAAGCGAAACCTACCTCAGTTGAAGGTAAAACTTATGGTGATTTCATTAAAGCAGATGAAATGCCACCAACAAAAAAATCTGAATAATTAAACTGAGATCAGCATATCCTTCAAGATATGCTGGAACATCTCAATGAGCGATACAGGCAGGGCATCTAATGCCCTGCCTTTTTTTACGAGATGGTTTCAGAACCGTTCAAATGAAAATCGATCACCAGCGGCAGATGATCTGAAGCCTGTCTGGCGAGTTTTGACTTCGCAACCTTGGCATTCTTAATCATGATTTCCCCACGGACAAACGCTTTATCCAGCGTCCCCACAGGCATGTATGCGGGAAACGAGCGATACCTTGAAGGAGGCTGTGTTACTTCCTGAAACTCATGCTCCGAAAACTTCCCTTTTGCCAGTGTATTGCGCCAGTCATTCGTATCCCCCACAATGACGGTGGGGTATCCATTCCCTTCTTGAAACAGGCGATGTGTCAACAGGTGGTTGATCTGCCAGTGTCGCTCTTTTTCCGCCAGTCCGAGATGAAAATTGACCAGCTGGAATGCGCCTTCCGGCGAATCAATCATTACGATCTGTGCCCCGCGCGCTTTACGCCACTTATTCGTCAACGAAATCTGATGCTGAGTTAAAAAACGCCAGCGCGACAAAATCAGATTTCCATATCCCCCCGTCTTCAGTTTGACATTCAGCTGATACAAAGACTCCTGCATATTGAAGTAGTCTGCAAAGATTTTTGGCTGATTATTGAAGCGGGAACGTTTAACATTGCGATCCACTTCATGCAGGCAGATGATGTCAGGGTTTTCCTGCTCAATCACTCCGATCACCCGCTCCAGTTGATAGCGACGATCTCTGCCGCCGATACCTTTATGAATATTATAGCTTAATAATCTCATTCTTGATTCGCTGTTACTTGCCTGCAAACACCGAGGGAGACACTTTGATCAATCCCAGATCATTTTCACCAGGTGCAATTTTCAGTTTCAAACGCCCACGTTTCCACTCCGGTCGGACCGTCAGGTAACCTGCCTTCTCCTGCCAGAGTTGAAATTCCCATTCGCCGACCGGCAGGTTCTTAATCTGGAACCGCCCTGTTTCATCTGTTGTTGCAAAATAGGGGTGGTTCAATGCAACCAGCCAGCCTTCCTGCCAGGGATGAATGCTGCAACTCATTCGCAGAGGCAGTTTTTCCCCGTACTCAAATCCGTGGATCATCTTTTCACCAGGTGGCAGGACCTGATTCAGACTGGTATTTCTGTAAGCTTTCACCTGAAACCCATGCGCACACAAATCTTTATTCTCGGCCAGCAGTTTCTGCCTGTTCACCCAGAGCCCGGCCACATGTGGTTGAAAGATACAGCCTTTATTTTGAATGGTTACTGTTTCGGGCAGTTTCAGATAATCAGGGTGAATCAGAGAATCATCCAGGCTCGATTCCCGCAGGTAGACGAAGACATTTTGCAGGCCCCCGTTTTTTCCTGTCAGCAGCCCCTGATCGACGATCAGGTCGCTGAAGTTTCCACAAATTGCCTCATCGCGACTGATATCCAGTTTCTCAGGCTGTGGCACCTGACCGGTATAAATAAACTGCCCCGTCAAGGTTCCCCATTCAGCAGCTGTCACAGTCGTCGTCACCGTGCCGGCCAGAATGCAGGCCAGCAGACACAGGTTAACTCTCATCATTAAACGATGCAAAATGGAATCTCCTCTTGAACCAGGTCGTTCGAAACATCTGAAAAGCAGGGCAACTTTCAGACATACTCACCCTTATCTTACCGCTCCCCAGTACGGGAGGAAAGATTTGTGGGCATTTTATACATGCAAAAGAAAGACCCTCTGTAAATGATTCTCATCTACAGAGGGTCAATTCTAATTCCATTCAGCACGATTGGAAACAGACCTTAAAGCAGTGGTCCTTCCCAGTTAGTAAACGCATCGTCCATGGATTCCTGCTCGAGACTAAAGTCGTCAGCCAGATTCCAGTCCAGATCATTTTCTGCATGGGCTAAGACCAGTTCACGGTCATCGGTATCAGAATCCATCAGAACGTCTTCAAATTCAGAAGAGGAATACAGGTCTTCAAACAGACTGATATCCAGTCCTGATTCGTCAGCAGCCTGCAGATCTGAAAGGACAGTCGGCTGGAAGACATCGAAAGTGACAGTCTGCTGAATTCCAGCATTCGCATCTTCTTCTTCAGTCGATTTGATGACTGCCGGAGCAGCCAGACTCATTGAAGACTGTTCGACAAAGGTCTGAGCAGCTTCCTGACTCTGGATCAGTACCGGTTCAGCAAGATCTTGAGCAGGTACATAATTGGTACCTATGACTGGAGCCGCTCCACCACCTGTACTTCCAGAACCAGAGTTGGCACTGGCATAAGATTCCAGCAGCATCTTGACATCGAGTTCGGAAATCGATTTTCGAACGCCCGGATCAAGCGTGTCGTTCATCAGATCACCCGCGTATGCAGGATCATCGATGTGCAGACCTGTTGAATCCAGCTGAACAGTAAAGTCAGAACCGACAAATACCAGATCGCTACCAGTATCTTCGACCAGACTGCCGAAACCACTGTAGTAACGGGTAAATCCAAGTACGTGTCCAATTTCGTGTAACAATACCGTATACAGGTCATAGGCACTGCCTGAAGGCAGATCATTCACATCCACGTGCCAGCCTAAACCATTGGCATCATCATCAATCACAACACGACCTCCGACTGGAATACCATCGACATTGTATTCCGTAGTCTGACCTGACCCCAGTTGAGCAGTACCAAAGTCGTGCACGATAACCTGCACATTGAGATCATCCACACCCAGAGCTGTCTCCCAGGTATCGACGGCGGCTTCAATCACCTGACCAATGCTGTCATCACCACTGGCGACTTCCAGCTGATTTCCAACCCATTTCTGACCGAAGTTCGACGGGAAGTTAACTTGAGTATTGCCACCTCTCTTCTTGCCGTAGTTACTTGCCAGAGCAATCAGGTCGCGATAATCAATTTTGCCGCTCTTATCGAAGTCCAGAGCAGACACATAGGGTGAAGATCCGTTGATTACATTCTGACCATAGACAGAAGTCAGGAAAATGAGGTCACGGTAATCGATCACGCCACTATCGTTGATGTCATAGATCACCGGATAGAGATCGGTTTCGGGAAGTGCTCCCACGTTGACAGTCACATCACCAATTCCGGAGATTTCAATCTGTGCATTCTGAATATCAAGCCCCAGTTGAAGTGGCTCAACCGTCAGGTTTGTTGTATCGACGTCAACCCCATCACCTGCGAGTGACTCGAATTTAATTCGGGCCAGCAGGGCATAACCAGTTCCACCGACGTTCGCAGACAGAGTGCTACCACCCAGATTACGGACAACTCCCGCTGCATCATCAATCAATGCAGTCCTGTTGAAGGCAAAGTTGGAACCAAATTCAACAGAAGTGGCAGTGAAGTAGGCTGTGTTATAGGCAATGTCGGTCAGGACATCACTGATGCCGAACCCACTGGCGGTATCAACCCAGACTTCCACCCAGAAGGTATCCCATTCCTGAAGCCAGTCTTCGTTGCCAGGCAATGCTGCAGTGTGACCATTACTGGAAACAGTAGTTTTCTGTTTGACAACCGAAATCTGGATATTGGTATTTTCATCAGCAGCAGTAGAATCACCACCGGTTCCAAACAGAGGAGCTGAAGGAGGAGCCTGCAGTTCAACAGCACCAATATCTGCAACAGCATTTAAATCCATGTTGCCATCGACGGGCCGAGGATTACCGATCTGATCAACTGCAGGGGCGGATCCACTGGCACCATCAATTGCCGGGCTGCCAAACAGCAGTGAATGAGTTTTGGTAGGACCACCATTATCCAGCAGGATACCCAGTTTCGGATCAATGGGTACCGCCGGAGTACCATAAATATTTCCATTGGCCACATCATCGAATCCGGTTGCTGCTCCGATATCCCCGATCAGATTATAAGAGCTGGTCACGTCATAGGCACCACCCAGATCATTATTTCCGAGGAAGCCGGTATTTCCCGCAACGATGGTGTTGGTCAACTTCGCAGTGGCATTCGGATTGGCAGCGGAATCATTTGAAATACCACCGCCAGTCTGATCTGCCGTATTCAGAGTCAGAGTGTTATTTAACAGGGTTAATTTACTCGTATTGAAGATCGCACCACCACGAGATCCGGCATCGTTTGCAGAGAAAGTAACGTTGGTCGATGTGACAGTGCCTTCGTTGAAGATGGCACCACCACGACTTCCCGATTGATTGTTATAGAACAGAGACTGTGATACATCAAAGCTGGCACCAGTGGCAACATAGACGGCTCCGGCTCGCCCATCCGAGGTGTTCCCAGAGAAGGTAGTACGACCAACACTTGCTGTACTCGAGTACTGATAAATGGCTCCCCCCTGGAAACCGGCGTGGTTATTCAGGAAGAGGGCATCGCTAATATCGAGTTGCCCGGCACTGACGATGGCACCACCCAGGAAGTCAGCATCATTATCCTGGAAGATGACACGATTCAGGCTTAAATCTCCCTCCGCATAGATGGCTCCACCATAATCGGCATCACCGTTAATCAGCGTCATATCCGAGAGATTCAGTGAAGCACCGCTTACAGTATGGAAAATACGATCGAGGTCTTGTGCATCAATGACGGTTAATCCGGAACCATCACCTACAATCGTCATATTTTTCTTAATATCAAAGTCACCCAGGACATTATTATCTTCGTTGATTCCAGCACGAGTCAAATCATAGACACCGGTTGGCAAAACGATTGTATGATAATTTCCAGTGCTGTCATTATTGATGAAATCGATTGCTTCTCGCAGTGAAAGATCCGATGGATCGAAAACGGAATCCAATTCATCATCGGTCGTAGTCACGACCAGTCCTTCACCATCATCAATAATTCGACCAATTGCTATTTTTTTGCCGATTTCAATAGAGAACCCAGCTGTTCCTGTGATTTCTACATAGAAGAACTCAGTATCTTCATCGAGAGAATCGCCATAAATATCGACTTCGAAGTATGCAGTATCATCGCCTGCATTAAAAGTAGCGCGGAATGGAGACCCACTGTCATCATAGTCTAAACCTGCAGTCGCTGGATCCAGGCCTGGAGCAGTTTGAGGAATCGAAGGTGACTGTGTAGTAATAATATCAACATCCAGAGTCGATGTTGCCAGATGTGACAGAGTGAGTGTAAACCTCATCTTGGCTGGACCTGAACCATCTTCAGGTTCCACCATTGTCGCATCGCCGATTGATAAGAAGGCATCATCGTCATTCACAATAGTACCTTCTGCCTGCAGTCCTGATGTAAATATGGTGCTGATAGTGGAGTTTACATTTGATAATTCCACGAACAGGTTTTCATCAGGTTCAATGTCAGAATCACCAATAATCTGCACCGATACGATCTGCTTGAATGCTTCACCTTCTGCATAATCAGCTGGATCAAATGTAATTTGATGTCCTGACAAGCTAACAAAGTCAATTCCTTCATCTGCAGTCCCACCACTTACGAGTTTAGCGAGTGTTTCGAAATCGACGGTTACAATATCTGTCACGGGGTGGGATAACTCAACCGTGAAATTCATATTAGTATTAACACCAGCTGGACCTTCCATTACAGGGGGAGCATTGCTGATGATCAGGTTTGCTTCGTCATTCAGAATTGTGCCAATACCATGGGCTGTTCCAAGCACGGCTCCCTGTGCATTATACAGGTTGACGGCAAACTTTTCGTGATCTTCAGGTAAGGCATCACCACTGACCACTACCTCAATGACTTGAGTGGTTTCCCCTGCTGCGAAAGTTACAGTGCCAGTCGTAAATTGATAATCGACCCCAGCTGTCGCGGTAATGTTGGAAGTCTCAAAGTCAACAGTTACCTCATCAACATTCGCATTCGATAAAGAAACGATAAATTTAAATACGGTTCCAGTATCTGTTTCGATCTGGCTCACATCATCAATGGTGATGGTCGGAGTGACAATTTCAAAGGCACCAATGTCGCTGGTCGTATCGGTGGGCCGTGTGGCACCACGCTGATCGATAGAAACGCCGTCGGTATTGTCACCGGCATCAATCGCACGGCTACCTGTGAGTAATGCATGCGTCTGAGTTGGACCACCATTGTCCTGGAGAATACCGAGGGCGGGATCGACACGTTGAGAATTCGTACCAACGATATCGCCGTTAAACCCGTCAATGAACCCGGTCGCTGTACCGCCGGAACCAATCAGGTTATATCCCTGCGAGGTGAATGTACCTGCGAGGTCATATCCGCTGACCAGAGCATTATTGCCGGCCACGATTGTATTCTTGACACTGACACTGGCAGTATCAGCAACGGAATAAATACCGCCGCCTGTGCCTTCAGTGAAGTTATTATAGATCGTAGTATTGTTAATCGTCATGTCGCCGGTGTTATGAATCGCCCCCCCCTGCTTGCCAGCTTCGTTACCGGAGAAGGTGACGTTCGAGATATCGACGGTGTCCTGATTCAATAATCCACCGCCACGGGTGCCGGCGACGTTATTCGAAATCGTACTGTTGGAAATCGTCACGTTACCGACGACGTCCACCGTAGGAGGCACGCCTGTGACCAGAATGGTATACTGCCCCAGGCTTCCGTAATCTGAGTAACCGGTTCCTAACACATCTCCTTCACCAGTCCCTTCGATGGAGACATAGTAGGTGCCTGATGTCAGTCCGATGAAAGATGCATTGAGAGCACCAATGGGATTACTTGTCTGAATCACAGTACCACTGGAGTCGTACAATGTGGCAAGAATGTCGAGGTTGGGGCTCTCAAAGAACGGATCGATGATGACATCGCCACCAGTGGTTGTGAACTGGAAGAAGTCCAGATCCGTGTTTCGCTCGATAATTCCGGATGCCACACCGTCGGAGATAGTTGAAGCAGTACCAATATTGCTGCCGTGGTCATCGGCCCGATAACTGAAACCGTTCTGGGTTGTGATGATACTCAGATCGTCTTCCTGGTTGTCAGCGTCGGTATATTCACCTGAACTCCACTGGACCACGTTCTCGTAAAAACCAGCCCCCATGATCGGAGCCCAGCCCGTTGCACCGCCGCCATGACCAAGGTAGTATTCATCAATTGACGTACCATCATGGCTTAATCCCAGTGTGTGTCCTACTTCGTGGCTGATCGTCTCGGCAACACCAATCAGACCTGCGTTAAATACGAAGGCTGGTGTGTCGGTGCCGGCGTTGAACGATGTCAGGTATGCAAGGCCCCCGGTACCAGTGAGATCAAAGGTGTCCACACCACAGACGACACGCACACCCCAGCGCGTATCTGAGGCACCGGACCTGATCAGATCGCTGACTGGTGGCTCCGCGGTGGTCACATTGATATTAAACGGAGCAAAGTCCTCAGCAACCCGTAGCCAGGCTCGTTGTATATCTTCGAGTTCGGCAAGGCTGAATGCCCCGACGTTGCCATCGGTATCATAAGCAGGGGTAACAATCGAAACCTGACCGAAATCGCTGTTCCACTGTGTGCCCGTTGTCGTGTGGCCATCGAAATCGAGATAAATCGTGAAATTAGACCCGGGCAGCGAACTCAGGTTAAATGTGTCGCCGACTGGAAACGGGGGCGCTTCGCTCAAACCAGCAGCTTCTGAGCCAACGTTATTGTAATTGGGACTAGTGTGTAATTCATAATCGGAATTAGAGACTTGATAATCGTAGTAATATACAGGGTCTGTTCCCGCATCTCCAGGCTGGTACATTAATACTGGTACGAGGGCTGGTATATTCGCTCCCTCACCCCCTTCACCATTCCCGACAGCCGCTTGATCCGAGATGAAGATACCACCGCCGGCAACCGTTGCTGTGTTGCCGTCGACTGTCGTGTTGTTGACAGCCAGGGTTCCCCCTGTGGAGTTGTAGATACCCCCACCATTTTCCGCATCGTTGGCGTAAATGGTACTCGTATCGATAGACAGGGTACCATAATCGCTGTTGAAGATAGCTCCCCCGTCAGCAATCGCAGTATTGTTGTGGAAGTAGCTGTCCATCATGGTGACGGTCCCGTTATTGAACAGGGCACCACCACGGTTGGCAAGACTGCTCTCAATCGTCACATCTTCCAATGTCAGGTTACCAAAGTTCAGAATCGCACCACCGTCTTCCACACGTGTGACATTTCCATTCACCAGCGTCACGCCGCGAATCGAAACATTGACGTTGGTAAAGATATGGAAGATACGATCCAGGGTGTCGGCATCGATAAAGGTTTTATCAGATCCGGCACCGATAATGGTTAAGTCATCTGTAATATCAAGATCGCCTGTCAGAGCACCGTCTTCACTCAGACCGAACAGTGACAGTGTATAAGTACCGGTTCCCAGCAGAATGGTGTCGGCACCAGTACGGGTGTTGGCTTCGATAATTGCTGCACGCAGCGTGCTGCGTCCCTTAGCGTCGACACTGACTCCATCACCAGGATTGACATCGACCGAGTCTTCAAAACTGGTAACTATGTAGCCAGATTCAAATGCCCCGATATCAACAATCAAAGATCCATTTCCATCACCATCGAACAGACGGGCAAAACCACGCTGATCTTCTATCGGAGCGTAGAAATTGTTTCCAGCATCACGGGCCAGACTTCCCCCCAGCAGTTCATGAGTGAAGGTCGCACCACCATTATCCTGCAATGCCCCCAGACCCGCGCTGACATTCACCTGGTCTTTTTTAACACCATCAGTGAAGCCCGTTGAACCAGCCTGATCCCCGATCAGGTTATTTCCATTAGAACTGAATACCCCCAGGAGGTCTGAGCTTGCCACTGTGGCTGAATTACCAGCGATAATGGTATTTACCACACTGACAAATCCATCGGTTTCATTAACGATACCACCACCGGATGTTGCAGCATTATTGAAGACGGTCGCGTTGGTAATTTCCATCGCGCCTTCATTCGTATTATAAATCCCGGCACCATCGGAAGCATTGTTCCCGGAAATCGTTGCATTCTCGAGGATAGCCAGCACCAGAGAGTTGTTGAACAAGCCACCGCCGTCGTTGGTTGCAGTGTTATTGGAAACAGTGCTGTTAATCAGGTTCAACTGTGCCGCGTCGTCATTGTAAATACCGGCTCCGTTTAATGCAGAGTTACCATCAAGAGTAGTCCGCTGTACGGTAACCGTACCGTCTGCAGTGTTAAAGATAGCACCACCATTTGCACTGGCGGTATTATTTAACAGATCAGACAGATCCAGAGTAATGATTCCCAGTTCCTGGTTATTGATGGCACCACCGGAAGCAGCCACGTTGTTCAGGAATGAGGTATTCAGGAGGCTGACTGTTCCTTCTTCCTGGTCGTTATACAAGCCACCACCGTTTCTTACGGCGATACTGTCACGGATAATTGTCCCGTTGAGCGACAGGCTGATCCCGAAGTTGGCAATTGCCCCCCCGTCGCGGTTAGCAGTGTTATCATCAAACATACCATTCGTAATGTTGATCTGACCTGCGGATGCGTTATACAGACCACCGCCGTCACCAGCAGCAGTGTTCGTCAGAATGGAGACGGCACTCAATGCGACCACGCCTTCATCATTATAGATACCACCACCATCCTGGGTTGCAGTATTACCAGAGACGGTCGTGCGGGTGAGCGTCAGAGAAGCAGCTTCTTCGTTGAAGATACCACCACCCTGGTCAGCTGAGTTTTTATTTACTTTGCTGTCAGTGATCGTCAGGCTTGACAGATCATTGTTGTAGATACCGCCACCATCTTCTGTGGAGATATTGCTGGAGATTGAACTACGCAGAATATCGATGCTCGCCTGCAGGTCGTTAAAGATACCACCACCATCACTGGAAGCAGTATTGCCTGAGATTTCAGAATCGACAATCGTCAGTTGAGATTGATCGTTATTAAAGATACCACCACCATCGACGGCACTGTTATTAGTGACATCGCTGTTATTCAGAATCAAAGTCCCCTGCAGACCAAGTTGGCCGTTCAGAATACCACCACCGTTAACTTCAGCGGAAATATTATCTACATCAACTTCAGCGGCATTGCCGTCAACCAGTGAATTGATAAGTGTCAGAGTACCCACGTTGCGGATACCACCACCGCTGTCGCCAATTACTTTACCACCGGTAATCGTTACGCCCTGCAGTGTGAGATCGGCACCGGAACGGATATCGAAGACACGGTCATTTTCATCAACCAGTCCGGCGGCGGTGATAATGGTCTGACCAATACCGGCACCGAGAATCGTCAGGCTGCCTGTAGTGTCAGTGATATCCAGGTCGCCTGTCTCAGATAAGTTTTCACCTGACCCGAATAAAGTCAGGTCATAAGTTCCTGCCCCGAGGATAATGACAGAATCACCAGCCAGGGCATTGGCTTCCATGATGGCAGCACGCAGAGTGAGATTTCCATCTTCATCGGCGGCAATACCATCACCGGGATTGGCATCAACAGTATCCAGAGTACTGTTGACGAAGAAAGTACCAAATTCGACAGCCCCGATATCAACGTTTGACCCCAGAATACGGCTTGACCCCCGTTGCTCCAGGGCATCTGTGTTGGCGTTAATACCCGCATCAATGGCGATACTGCCCAGCAACAAAGCGTGCGTCAGAGTGGGACCACCGTTGTCTGTCAGATTCAGATCCAGAACAGGTGCAGGATCTGCGACATCGATGATATCGCCAAATCCAAAGCCGGTTGCAGAACCCACCAGTCCAATCAGGTTCCCTTCGAGACTGCTGAAGGTACCATCCAGTTCAGGGTTTGTGGTCGCAGTATTTGCAAGCACCAGGTTATTCTGAATGGTGGCAGCTCCACTGTTGGAGATACCACCACCGGTTGTTCCGGCATCGTTCAGAGTCATCGTGTTGTTGGTCGCAGTCAGGGTCGCAGTATTGCGGATCGCTCCACCACTTCGATCAGAGGAGTTACCCGAGAAGGTCGAGTTCGAAACAGTTGCAGTTCCGGCTCCGGCATTGAAGAGCGCCCCACCATCACGGGCTGAAGTGTTTCCACTGATCGTGCTGCGTGAAATCTGCATCGTACCCGTATTTCGCAAGCCACCACCACTTCCACCAGCGGTGTTATTGGAAATCGTACTGTCAACGATCACGATCAAGCCGCTGTTGTTAATACCACCGGCACTGTCTTCTGCGTGGTTATCTGTGACTTCCACATTCGTTAATGTGGTGGTACCACTGTTGCGGATACCGGCGCCATCATCGCTCCCCGTCAGGAAACCATTGGTGATTGTCAGATTTTCCAGATTCAAAGTGATTCCGGCAAAGATCTGGAAGATACGATCCAGGGCACCACCATCGATAATGGTGACACCGACCCCTTGACCGCGAATTGTCAGGTTGTCACGAATATCCAGGTCACCGGTCGCAGACTGATCTTCGTCGATGCCATCAATTCCCAGCAGGTAAGTACCAGCACCCAGTACGATTGTATTTGAACCAGCCAGGGCATTCGCTTCCTGAATGGCCGCACGCAAAGTAACTGTGGCGTCACTGCCGTCACCGACAATACCATCACCGGCAAGATCATCAACACGGTCAACATTGGCGGGATCAATACCAGTCAAATCAATGGTGGAACTATTAATCCAGGATACGGATTCATCGGTCAGCAGTGCATTACCGCCGCCTGTGATTCCTGAACCTGCAGCAACCAGTGTCAGTTCATAAGAACCAGCCACCTGAGTGATCATCGATAAATCAAGGTTAAACGTTGAGGCAGTACCGACAGGCGTAAGAGTGACGCCAGCAGCCGCCAGATCGAGGGCCTGCCCATTGAGTGTCAACCGGAAATCATCGAGTGTCACACCATCCGTAAAAACAGAGGTGATTCCATCATCAAAGCTGATCGATACATTCCCCACGTTGGTATGAACCACAGGCGGATTGGTATCAACCCCAGGCGGAATACCCTGAATCGAAGCCTGCAGCACAGGCTCACCAATCCGGAAGGTGTCTGTCGCTCCTGTGTTGAAAATATTTCCTGCAGCATCGGTAATTGTCCCATTACCACCAATAAGCTTCAGTGTGTATAGACCATCTCCTATATTGTCACTTAAATTGTATTGTTTGATCAATGAGCTTAAGTCAAGGAGGTAAGAGGAAAGCGGAGTAACACCAATGACTTGACCATTTCCATCAGTCAGAGTACCGACGAGTACATCAAAGTCCTGATTGGTAGTACCATCATCGTAATTCAACACGAAATTTGTGTATTTGACTCCATCATTGTCATTGACTCCCGAAACAGGCTCAGAGAAGTTGATCGCTACCTTGATTTCAATTACATCATTCAGGATGTCATCAAGATCCAATGAGGTACCGTCTGGCGATACATCTTCAATCCCGGCGGTGGGAGCCGTAAAGTCTGTACCGTTGTTCCACTTCGCATCGGATGAACTGGCAGCGGCATTGCCTGATGCGTCCGTAACACCAGATGCTTCTGACAGGAAGACGAGCGTATAAACGCCAGTCTGGCTGGTGAGAGACCCATCCAGATTGACGGTATAGCTCCCTCCAGCTCCGGTAACACTCAAAACTCCCCCGGAGACAAGTGAACCATTTCTGTAAAGTTCAAAATCTGAAGCATCGACACCCGTAACAGTTTCCAGGAAATCGAAATCGAAATCGACTGACGTTACCGTCCCATCAGCCACAGCCTGAAAAGTACCAATGGGAGCGAGTGTATCATTGACCCAGGTTTCGCTGGCGGTACTGCCTGCAGCAGTCAGCGCGTTACCGGCGGAATCGATGATTGATGACGATACAGTGGTATTGATCGTCAGGGTATACGTTCCTGACAGGCTCGTTACTTTACTGAGATCGAGGACAAACTGGCTGCCGGTCACCTGTGTCAGAGTCGCAGGAGTTGCAGCGAGATTGACAGAACCATTGGGACCAACCAGGGTGAAATCACCCAGGTCAACACCTGTTACATCCTCGGAGAAGTTAACAACCAGTTCTCCCACTGCGGCACTGCGAGGATCGGGAGACACATTGTCAATCGTGACTGTCGGATCTGTAGTATCAATGGTGAATCGTTCAACGTCACCAAACAGCAGATAGTTCGCAGGGGTACTCCCAACGATGGGTGATATCGGATGGACGTATTTCGAATCGGAGATAGTTCCATTCGCATTCAGACGTAACTCGAAATCCCCGTCTCCTTCAGTCCCCAGAATCGAATCGATATTAAGCCTGAAAGTCCGCAGATCGATCTGCGTGAGCATTCCAGAAGTTAACAGACTGCTGATATCGACATTATCATGGAACAACGAAAAGTCGGTAATATCGACTCCCGCCACATCTTCTGTAAACGAAATTATGAAATCACCGATACTGGTATCATCGGACGGATCATTTGCAAGCACCGAAATATCAGCGGTCAGGAATGTACTGGTATAAGGAGTCAGGAAGGTATCATCATCAGGAACCCAGGTATCCCAGCCGAAGCTGAGTTCACCCGTAATTGCTCCCGCACGATTAATTTGAGTTAAGAACGAATCTCCCTGCTGGAACCCATTCCCCACTCCGTCAAATCCCTGCGCAATCCGGAATGTACTGCCCCCCATACCGGGATACAGGAACGCATTATTATCGTTAAAAGACCAGGTTCCGAAGTCTTGTCTCACATTGCCTAAAATCGCCCCATCAGTACTTCTCAACGTGAAATTGAAAGCATCGATTACATCAACATAAAAGACCCCGTTGACAGGACTCAACAATTCAGACGCCGAACTGAACAGCGAAAAGCCGAGCTCATCCGATCGTACGCCTGTAATTTCGACAATGGCCCCTGAAAAGAGTCCGTGTGCACCAGTGGTGGTAACCTGAATCGGTCCACCAGGCGAAGACAGAAATGCGTTGGCTACAGTTCCAACAGCGGTAGGAGCATCGTTCGGCCCCCCCGAGAAAGGCGCCAGATTTGTTCGAGAAGCGACACGTTGAGCATTACGTCGGCGGGTAGCAGAAGTAAAGGGACCATCAGGGTTCGGCGCGACCTTATTATTCAGACGCGATTTGAAATCGGGTTCCGAGTTATCGTAGAAAGCACCGACATTGGTCACATTCAGACCGTTCCCGGTGTTCCCTTGAAATACCAGATTCAAGCGTGCCAGCGGATCCCCTTCATAGGAAGATAAAACCCGGAAAGGAGGATTCGCTGTGGGAGACGTCCAGATATCCTGTGTTGTATTCGGATCCACGGTTGAAGTGAAGGATTCAATAAAGACATCTTCACCATAGTTACCTTCGAACTGGTTATTGACAACCGAGACGTTTGAGCGACCATCGCTGGTCCCCGTGAACTCATCGCTGCCTTCCGCTCCGGTACCGGCATCGGTTCCAGGGGCATGGCTGAAATATTGAGAATGCTCTCCCGCCATACTACCGATACGCAAAATCAGACCATTGGCAGAAAACCCGCTGTTAACCCCGTTATCCTGGATATAGTTGGTATTAATCTGCAGGACCATGTCAGCATGCGAATTCTCCACGCTTCCCGTCGCATCCAGGGCAGCGGTACTGTTGGCATCCTGATCCTGTCCTGTGGAAGCAGTCGTGACGACATAGAAACCTTCCAGGGCGTTCGAAACAATCCGGTTCGCTCCCGCTTCGGTTCCGTCACCAAAGATGACATCCGAATCTGCCTGGCCTTCTGTCTGCAGGTCGACCCCCCGGCCGCCGTTGTTGTCAATAAAGTTTCCAATCGCCGTCAGGCTGGTGCGGTTACTGCCGCCGATGCCGACCGATGTTGTAGCGTAGTTGGCTTCACTATGTGTAATACCGTTAGCGGCCAGAATCTCCAGACCATCCAGCGTGTTTTCCGTGATGATATTATTACGCATGAAAATCGTCTGGCCATTGGAGTTGATATCAACTCCTTTGCCGGTATTGAATGCGATCAGGTTGTTATCGAGTGAAGATGTCAGACTTTCCCCAAGCAGTTCAATCCCGCCGGTAGAGTTGGAGAGAATCGAATTGTTTGCAATTTTCACATTCCCCTGAACACGGTCCAGGTTAGCGGCGATCTGAATACCATCACGAGCATTGCCTTCAATCAGGTTCCCCCGATCCAGGCCGGTCACGGGATCAACACCATCCAGACCGATAAACAGCATGTTGCGGTTACCAATTCGACCTGAAACCCTCACACCATGATAGCCGTTCAGACTGATGTCGTTCTGAATCCAGGTACCGGCAATATCACGCCGGTCAGTACCGAAGTAACTGGTTGTACGTGTTGTCGCTTCGATACCGTTCCGATTGTTAGAGAGGATCTGGTTGTTGATAATATCAGCAAAGATTGTCGCATCCGCTTCGGCATGCAGGCTGACACCGTCAAGATTATTTGTTGATATCACGTTGTCTTTAATTTCGAAGTCAGTTGTGGTCAGGTTTCCGTTCTGTGCCAGAATTTCAATACCATTACTGTTACCTGTAATGGTATTGCTGTAGATCATGACAGCACGTTCTTCACCCACAATGGGATCAACAATCGCACGACCGACACGGGCGTCATCTTCACGGTGGAAGCTAATCCCGTCGGCAGTGTTATTGGCAATTACGTTGTTGGAAATCTGAGTCCGGTCAATGATGGTTGATTCTTCGATGTGAATCCCCACTCCATGACCGGCATTCCCCTGCCCTGCTGTTCCACTGGCATCAGTACCCAGGTAGTTGCCATCAATGGTCAGGTCACGCAGCTGGTTGAATGCTTCAAAGCTGACATCGGTTCCATACAGGTCGACGTAAATGGCATCCCCGGCATAGGGCGTTGACGCATTATTATCGTTGTTGGAACTGGTAATCGTATTTCCGGTGATGCTGATATCACCCGTCGCAGTATCCTGCATGGCAACAGCGATGCCGGCCCCCGTGTTGTCATCCATGGTGTTACCGTCGACGTTCAAGCTGAAATCGACGCTCCACAGAGATGTGGGGTCAGCGGCGACCAGATTGATACCAACAGCATTATTCGAGCTGATCGTATTGCTGGAAATATCGCCGTAGAACGAGGTGTACATTTCCAGATCAATTTCGATACCAGCGCCGTTATTTCCGGTAATCGTGTTGCCGCTGATTCCGCGTAGATACCCGCCGACTGTCGTTGTTTTGACTGTCAGCAGGGCTCCCGTCAGCAGGGAATTATCAACAACCACCTGAGGGGTATTGACCGTTGCCAGATTACCCGTGAACTCAATTTCAAAACCGGTTAATGCATCGCCTCGAACCAGGACATCGCCCGCATTCAGATTCGACAAAGCGATCAAGGCAGTATAAATCGCGGCTGCATCGGCGTTATAGTTAATTGGTCCGGTGGTCTGACCATCAAATGTCAGGCTGAAAGAACCAGCTGACGGAGTGCCGTTGACACTGATTTCCTGAACTTCATTGATCGTAGTTCCTTCAGCAATTGTTGTGACCGTGGGGACAACAATCAGGATATTGGAATCGTTTATGTCGAGCACGAAGCCAGGTGCAGTAGCGCGAAATGCGCCGATAAACTCAACATTGAAACCTCCGGTCTGAGCCGACCCGGTCACCAGAACATTCCCGACCCCAATGCTGGACAGAGACTCCAGAGCAGCTTGAACTTCAGCAGCCGTAGCATCGAAATCCAGAACCACCTGCTCCGAGGGAAGAGTGTTCACAAACAGTGAAAATGTTCCACCACCGGGTGCATTCGGAATTAAAATCGTCTGGATTTCATTATATTCCACACCATCGACATTAGGCCCATAAGAGATGGAAACGTTAGGCTCAAGATTTGTCGGGTCACCAACTATGGGATTGACGGTAGCAATATTAAAGTTACCCACCAGGGTCGTTCCAACGACATCGAGTGGAAAGACGTCAGCGACAAGCAACGGTACGTTCGAGGCGGCAAAGTCTCCCCGAAACTCAATGATAAATCCGTTGGCATAATCCCCGGTCACATCGAAATCATCACCACTGGTAGCGATAGACAATCCTTCCAGAGCGGCATCAATGTTTGCTGCGGTCACAGCAGGATCTGTATCGATGACGATGCCCTGAGTTGTTTCACCCTGGAAAGTTAAGGTAAAAGCGGTACCGATGGGTGGATTTGTAATATCAACACCATTCACCGCGAAGGTAAACGGGAAGTTACTCTGAAAATCGGCGAAGTTCAGAGTCTGTCGTTCATTCGTAGTTGTATTCGGATTACCCTGAGTCAGATTGGCTACATCCACATCAAACCGCATCCGGGAAGCATCGACCGTAATCTGCGGCACATCGGCATTTGCCATCGACCCGGAATCCAGGAAGATAATATCGTAACCATTGCCGCTTACCGTGACACTGACGGGGGAACCGGTATAACCCAGTCCCGAGTTATTTGCGATCGTGTTCAGTGCGTTTTGAATCTGCTGGGCGCCGAATGCGCTGGGAATCGAAATGTCATAACCAAACGTGACTGCCGAACCCAGAAATGTCAGTTGAAAACTACCAAAGGTCGGATCGAATGAACCAAGCATTGACAAGTGCTGAATTTCATTGAATTCGATTACAAAGCCATTTGTAAAATCACCCGAGACGATAAAATCGCCTTCGAGACCGGTCTTGGTAGTGGCTGAGAACAGCGCCTGCAGAGCAGCATCGATATTCGCTGCTGTGACACTCGGATCGGGATCGATAACGATATTCCCGGTGGTCTCTGTCTGGAATGTAAGCTGGAATGATCCCCCTGACGGTGTCACAACATTACCGTCAGCATCCTGGAAGGTGATCGTCTGAGGGGCTGGTTTATTCGGATTCGCTCCCTGTGCACCGATCGTTGCAACAACAAACAGGTTGAGACCGGTAATATCCAGTTGGACCAGGGGCACATCCAGATCATGCATCGTCCCTGAATCCAGGAAAAAAATATCAAATCCACTAGTAACATCCCCTGAGACCTGGATTGGGCTACCAGAGTAAGGGAAAGTCCCTGTTCCATCGTCATAATTATTCGCAATTATGTTGAGTTCATTCTGAAGAACGGCAGCAGTCAGCATGGTGTAGGGGATCGGCCCGACGCTCTCGCCCAGGAAATTCAACTGATATGATCCAAAGGCAGGAGTCCCAATGATATCGATGTGCTGGGTCTCATCGACATTCGCACTCGTATCCTGAAACACAATGACACTGGCAGGTGTGCTGTTGAAACCGCTGACATCAACGGTCAGCGGATTCACGTTCAGGCCGCCAGCGGCATTCACGAATTCAATTTCATAGCCATCCTGGAAATTACCATTCACCACAACATCGCCGACACCGATGTCGTCGAAAGCAGCAACCATGGCAGCTTTGACCTGAGATGCAGTCGCGGTTGCCAGAATACCTGCCGTCGTCTGGGGAACCCCATTTCCTCCGGTATAGGTGATCGTAAAGGTCCCTCCCGTAGGTACGCCTGCAAACGTAATCAGCTGGACTTCATTTCTGGGAGCAGCGAAGTCAATCGTGTCGGTCGGCCCGGGAATACCTGCATAAGCCGGCACACCGGGAGCTCCCCCCGTTGGCGTTTGATTAGTTGTGGAAGGTGTGAAATTGATACCGTGCCCGGTGTTGTTGGCAATGTTGTTGCCTGAAATTTGACCACTCAGATCGCCATCGGTCTGATCGAAGACAATTCCGTCACCGCTGTTACCCGTAATGGAGTTTCCGGTAATCGAAACAAACTGATCGACATTATTCAGATCGAGGCTGATACCAGCGCCGGCTGTATTACCGGTGATGTTATTTGAATGAATGAACAACTCTGTCAGCAATGCAGCATCACCGGCGGCAGTGTCATCCACGCTGATGCTCACTCCCTGGATGCTGTTGTTGTTGGTCAGGCGCAGTTCTTCTGCAATCGAGTCCACGATATTGACACTGACACCGTCACTGCCTGAAGAACCGGAAATGGTATTGTCAGCCAGGGTCGTGTGCCGCAGAACTGATCCATCGGCAACATCGATCGAAACACCATCAATGATAGAACGTCGGAGGGATGTCTCCTCAATTGTGGCTGCACTCATCGCAACGGTGACACCTGCCCCCGCCTGACCCGTCAATGATGAATCAATGATATTGAATTCATTCAGAGTCACGTTGGTCAGATCCACATTGAAGGCATTTCCTACGCCACCAGTGATCGTGGAACTGTCAATCGCAATCGTATCCACCAGCAGATTCGACAGTTCAATATTGATGCCGTTACCGGAGGCAGCATTGATTGAAACATTGTCGAATAGAATTGAAAAGGGAACATCCTGCGTATGAGCAGCATTCTGGAATTGAAGACCATCCAGATCGATCGAAACACCATATCCCGTTGTCGTATCGATAGTCAGATTCTCGAAGATGATCGAGTCATATTCGGAAAAACCGTCGGCATCAGGGTCCAGTACGGAGTTATCAATCGTCACTCCCATGCCTGCGGTGAGTTGATTGATGATCAGCGACGTCAGAAGAGTTCGATCTTCGAGTTGCTCGATCGCAATGCGGCGTTGCACCTTCTGGCGGGCGGAGGAAGGAACACTTCGAAGCTGAAGTCTGCGACGAGGATTTAAAGTTGCCTTCCGGCTTTTTTCGAACGCAACTCGCATCGACTCAACCCAAGATGTCAGTAACATCTGCTGTCTCCCATAAACTCTAATTTGCCATGACATTTTACTGAAATTCGAGCAGGAAATCACATCCCACTTCTCTCAATTCAGAACAAACTTAAATGCCATTTTGTTTTATTGTTAGTTGTCAATTTTCTGATTCAGTTCATTGAATTCTGCCAGCAGTTCACCCGAAATGGAACATTCGAACACTCTCCACAATCGCGTAAGACCTGACTGTTTACAGAATTCCAGCCTTTGATGCTAAAAACTAGTCTGAACCGATGTCAAAGAAATTTGCACAAAATAGGTAAATTATAACTGGTGTATTCCACTTATAACAATCATGCCAGCGTATGTAGGGTTACAATCACACAAAATGGTTAGCCAGGATCCAGGCCACCTGAAATGCTGACACGCTCCCCTCACAACTCGAAATTCTCACCTAAGTGACGAATGGCAAACTAAAAACTAACGAGGATTCACTTCGTCCCTGCCGCATTTCCAAGATTTTTTAAAAATCTTATCCTGTTTGTTTTCAGACACTTATAACATTTCACTTTTTGAGCATCTCTGAAATTTGAGTGATTTTCAGCATAATTACCACTATACAACCGCTTCAATTATTCCGAAAAATCGGACTGTTTTTGCAAGATATACCGTTTTTAATGGTCTTCATGGCAGAACTGAGCCGATCAATTATGACAGCGGGTTGTCTACACAGCCCCGGTTGCTGCTGTACTTACGAACAAAAATGCTCTGAGATCACAAATTGTGCTTTGTCGGAGAGGTTAGTTTTTAATTAGCATCTTTCGGTTGGCCGAATCTGTCAGATTCTGCAGAGACCGAAATGGAGAGATTAAGCTATGAGAACGAACGGATTCGTTGGCTTGATGATTGCGGGAATCTGCTGTTTTTCGACGCAGATACTTTATTCACAGTCAGATTTCCCAGTCGAACCATCAAATGAGTCTGAAGGGGTCTTCAGGATTTCAAATATTTCAGACTATGATGAGCCAGCTGTCGACGCCGTCTCTTTTGCGCCGTCCTCTCCGAGAACCTCCGATTTATCTCCCATCGCCATGCCGGAAGGCGGGCAGTATGCCTCTACCGAATATTACGGAGGCGGGGGTGAATACTACGGTCCCTTCGAAGAATACCCCCAGGGTGACTGGGTCGAAGATCCTTACCTTGAAGACACGACCTATGAACGACTGGGAATCGTCGCTGGTGCGGCTGCCGTCTTTGTGAAACCTGGTTTCGATTCAGATACCGCGTTTTTTACGGAAGATCAGTCAGGAATGACAACAGTCACGACTTCAAATGATTTTTCCTACAATTATCAGACTGCTCCCCGCATCAACCTGGGGCTGATTGATAACGAAGGACTCAGTGCCCAGGTTCGCTGGTTCCAGTTTGAAGATAATTCTTCGAACGGTGCAACCGCACCAGCTAACTTCATATTCTTCAATGGTCTGCCCACTCAAACTGCGATCGGTGGTATCGCTGCAGGTGGTCAGGCAGGTGACTTCATCCAGACATCCAGCAATATCAAGCTCTATACGATTGATGTCGACTTGAGCCAGGAATTGAATTTTGAACGCTGGCAGACCACATTTGGTGGTGGTTATCGACATGCTTCAGTGAGCCAGCAGTACAGTGCCGTTGGTACTGCCAGTGGTGCAGATGTTTCATCCAGTGCAGGACACCGCTTCGACGGAAATGGTATCGTTGTCTTTGGTGAAGCACGCCGTCCATTAGGATTATACGACCGTCGGTCAAAAGGAACTTCCAGCCTGTCGTTTATCACCAGTGCAAAATACGCCGCACTCTGGGGAAATTCTAAGTATGCAGCTGAAGACCAGTCTCCAGGTCCTGTCGTTGCCACAGCTCAGACGACTTCCAAGAAGTCAATGAGCATCACTGAAGTCCAGGTTGGTATGCAGGCCGATTTTGTCCTGCAGACTGGAGCCCTGGTCTGGGTACGAGCCGCCTGGGATGGAATGTGGTGGAGTGGAGCCGGTTCTGCTGCCAACCCATCGGGTAACCTGAGCCTGCTCGGTGGATCGATTTCACTGGGTATGGACTGGTAAACCTCTTCGATACTCTTAAGAATCAACAATAAAATAACCCCGCCAGCAATTCACTGGCGGGGTTATTTTTTGAATTCAGCACATTACTTTTCGGGTGGTGCTTCCAGAGTTTTGATAAACTCCAGCAGATCAGCCATCTGTTGAGGAGTGATCTCTTTCTCCAGGCCGTTGGGCATCAGAGAAACACCATTGGACAGCAGCGTATCGATATTATTCCGCAGGATGATATCTTCCTTGCCTTCAGCTCTGCGAATGGTGTAGCTGGTTGCAGTTTCAGCAGCAATAATCCCTGTGTACAACTTCCCCTGCTCCGTCACAATCGTATAAGCATTATAATTCGACTGTGCCTCACGACTGGGGTCCAGAATCGCAATCAACAGGTCATTGTCAGACTTATTCTTGGTGGTTGCCAGATTCGGACCGACGTTATGTCCTTCCTCCCCCACCTTGTGGCAGGCAGCGCAATTCTTCAGGTAAACCTTCTTACCATTGACTGCATCCCCCTTGAGTTCCAAAGCAGTTTCATAACTGCGAACAATCTTGGCACGGTCGCTGTTAACTTCACCGCCGACGACCTTCTGTGCCCGCTGGCGAATCCCCTTGTCTGGATGATTCAGCAACAGATCCTTTTTGTCGCGTGAAAGCTCATTCAGCTTAACCTGCTTAGCCTGGATCGCCTTTAACAGACTGTCAATGCGTGCGGAAGACCCCAGCAGTGCATCAACGACATCGGCACGTACGGCAGGACTGAATGCAGACCAGTTTTCTAACAGCGCACCACTGACTTCCGGATGATCCATCCGTGATAACGCTTCTACAGCAGCTGTCTGAATTTTGGGCGAGGACCGTGGATTCAGAACTTCTGCTAATACTTCACCGCCGGCACTGAAATCAAAAAATCCCAGCAGGCGAATTGCGGCCACCCGTTCAGCAATCGGCATCTCTTCATCTTCTGCAGCCGTGACTGCAACGGAAACCATTTTCTCAAATTGCTCTTTGACGGCGGGGTCCAGCTGTTTGTCTTTAAGTAAAGTTGCCAGTGAAGCCCCACGGCGTCCCAGACCTTCTCCCAGCGCACTCAATACCAGTTGCTTCTGAGCCAGTAGAATAGAATCATTGGAAATGTATTCTAGCACAGATAATGCATCAGCAGTCTCCTGTTTCGCTCCTGCGATTCGCAGCAGTTCGGTCACCAGCGAGCGTTTGCTGCCGGAAAGATTGCTCGAAGATGCTTTGAGAAAATTCACAGCCAAAGGACCGGCAATGTCTGCAGAAGAGGTGAGAACCGCTACCTGCATATCGCCATCGTAAACCGGAGAATTGACCAGTTTCGTCAGCCCGGTAATCGCGGTCTGTTTGTCGAATTCTCCCAGCGAGAAGGCCAGCTGCAGCTGAACCCGATACTCGGGATCATCGACCAGCGCCAGCACTGCTTTCGCCAGTTCCGAATTACCCTGAGCCTGTTTCTCGGACAGGTGGATCGCATGCTCCCGGATGCCCGGCTCTGGATCTTTCAGTGCTTTCAGCAGCAGCTCAGCGTCCAGAGCATTCAGTCCGTCCAGTGTCCACAAAGCATGTAGACGCGCCAGTGGTTTGTCAGAGTGATTGAACAGTTTCACCAGATGGGGAATCGCCGCTTGATCCTGACGTTCCCAGATCAGACGCTGTGCGGTTTCCCGGTTCCAGCTGTTGGGAGATTCCATCTGCAGCACCAGTTCTTCCACAGGCATACTACCCAGTTTCTGCACTGGAAAGACCTTATTATTCGGGCCCAGCAGTCGATAGACCCGACCACGATCGTGACCGCTTTCCAGATCGAGATGACGCTTGATATCCTCAGGAATCGAGAAGGGATGCTCGATCGTTTCCCGGTACATATCCAGCACCCACAGCGTTCCATCCGGTGCATTCACAAAGTTCACAGGTCGGAACCAGTTGTCCGGAGAAGTCACGAATTCGGTATTCTCATCGGCCCGTGCAGCGACGTAGGTCGCTCCTTTTGAACCCATCGTCTTACGGTGAATCAGGTTTCCGCCAACATCGCCGATGAAGGCATTGCCCTGGTATTCTTTGGGATACGCGCCTCCCCGGTAGATCGTCACCCCGGTTGCCGATGTGAAGAAGCCGGTCGCCACCAGTTCGGTTGGTGAAAGACGCTTGCGGAAATTGGGATCAGCAGCACGACGGGCGGTACGAACGACACGATAAGGCTCTGGAGGACTTTGACGATAAACGGGAGCAGCAGCCCCTTTCAGAGCGGCAGTTCGTAATACGCCCGGCACTGCCAGATAAGCATTCCGTTTCAGATAATGACTCGGGTAAACCACGTGTTGAATGTGGTTGCTGTTATTGCAGACAAAGCGGTTACCCCAGTCGTCCATCGAATGCCCGAACTGGGATCCCCCGGAAACCGGTTCCAGTTCCTGTGTTTTCGGATTCATTTTCAGGTCGCGGCGGCCTGCAGGAATGACCTCTTTGCCATCTTTCAGAATGGAACCGCCATTCGTTCCCCCGGCAAAATAAATATGGTTGTCCAGGCTCCACTTCATATTGTTGGCGAGCCCCTGAACGTTGTTTGTCTTCAGACCGGTAAATACGGTCTTCCGGATGTCCGCTTTATTGTCGCCATCGGTATCTTTGAAATAATAAATGTTGGGCGGAGCGATGACATACACGCCACCGTTGTAACAGCAGACAGAAGTCGGCCAGGTAATCTTGTCTGCAAAGACAAAGCTCTTGTCCATTTTCCCGTCACCATCCGTATCTTTCAGCAGACGAATCACACCCGCTTCTTTTCTGACGGGACGATCGAAGTAATCGGGAACCTGATCGGGCAGATAAGGGTAGCCTCGCATCTCCGCCACAAACATCTGGCCGTTTTCATCAAAACAGGCATCCACCGGATCCATCACATCAGGCTCTGCTGCCACCAGATCCAGTTTGAAACCGTGTTCCAGCTTGAAACCGTTCAGAGTCTCTTTCGGAGGCGTCGCTGGAATCCGTTTGAGTCGTTGCGAAAGATCGCCTTCGTTCTCAAGTGGTTTCTGGGCGGTGGCCTGTGAAAAATAACCGGCGCTCACCAGCAACAGGAGCGATAAACTGCCTGTGGCCAGGCAGAACAGACGTCTCTTGGAAACCGAACGCATCATTCGACTTTCTCTTTCAGCAAAGACATGATTTCAGGAGGGAGGCAGCTGCGTCTTCAAAATCCGCAGATTTCGAAATCCCACCGGGCAAAATGCAGCATGACACGCCCAGACAGCCGATCCGACAATTATAAAGAACATTAACGAATACGTTCTACCATATCCTGACTGACAGGGAAATCAAGTCCAGATCAGTCGAATTGCAGAACTCGGCGCGCAGTCATGCCTTCTACGTCAGCGCTACTGGAATCTGTGGGGAACGAGAAATTATTCCCACTCAATCGTGCTCGGCGGCTTGGAACTGATGTCATAGACGACCCGGTTGATGCCTCGCACGTTATTGGTAATCCGGGTCGACATTCGTTCCAGAACCTCGTGAGGCAGCGGAGACCAGTTCGCGGTCATGAAATCGTCTGTCTCGACGGCGCGAATGGCGGCAACATCCTCATAGGTGCGACCATCTCCCATCACGCCCACCGAACGAATGGGCAGCAGGACGGCAAATGCCTGTTTTGTTTTGCGATACAGATTTGCCTTATGCAATTCTTCGATGACGATCAGGTCGGCTTCCCGCAGCACTTTCAGACGTTCTTCGGTCACTTCACCCAGGCAGCGTACCGCCAGGCCGGGACCGGGGAAGGGATGTCGGTAAATCAGTTCGTCGGGCAGTCCCAGTTCATGGCCCATCTGCCGGACTTCGTCCTTAAACAGTTCGCGTAGCGGTTCGATCAATTCAAAACCCAGCTTTTCAGGTAAACCACCTACGTTATGGTGTGACTTGATGGTTGCCGCAGGTCCATCCGGGTTGGCCCCCGATTCGATCACATCCGGATACAATGTCCCCTGAGCCAGAAATTTGGCATTCTCAATGGAGGCTGCTTCCTTCTGAAAGACCTCGATAAACAGTCTGCCAATGATTTTCCGTTTTTCCTGAGGATCAGTGACCCCTGCCAGTTCAGATAAAAACAGGTCGCGTGCGTCAACCACATGCAGGTCGGTTTTGAAGTGTTCGCCGAAACGGTGTTCGACTTCGTCCGCTTCCCCTTTGCGTAACAGACCGTTATCAACAAAGATACAGGATAATTGAGAACCGATGGCACGGTACAACAGCGCGGCAACGACCGAGGAATCGACGCCCCCCGATAAACCGCAGATGACCTGCTTGTCACCCACACGTTCGCGAATGGTTTCGATTTCCTGCTCAATCAGATTGGAAATTTTCCAGGTCCCTTCGCAACCACAAACTTTTTGTACGAAGTTGGAGAGCAACAGACCACCAAATTCGGTATGCGTTACTTCGGGATGAAACTGCAGACCGAAAAAGGGTTTGCTGTGGTGTTTCACAGCGGCAAACTGACAGGTTTCGGTCGAAGCCAGCGATTCAAAATGTTCGCTCAAATTCTGAACCTGATCTCCATGGCTCATCCAGGCAATGAAATTACTGGGAACCCCTGAAAACAGATTGGAATGGTCCAGAACCTGGCTCGGTGTTCGTCCAAACTCACGAAATTCTCCGCCAGCAACTTCACACCCCTGAGAGAGACAGACCAGTTGCATGCCATAACAGATTCCCAGAATGGGAATCCCCAGATTAAAGATTTCCGGGTCAGGCTGGGGAGAATCCTCACCATAAACACTGGCAGGACCTCCAGAAAGGATAATCCCCTTCGGATTCAACTCGCGGATGCGTTCTGCAGACAGATCAGGACGGGCCAGTTGGCTGAAGACGTTCTGTTCACGTACACGTCTTGTGATTAGTTGAGCGGTTTGGGAACCAAAGTCCAGCACCAGGATTAACTCTTCCTGCCTGGTATCAATAACACTCTGGGGAACAGCATCCTGCTCAGAGACATTTGGATCAGTCATTACGTTCTCGGAATTTAGAATCAATCGTCAATTTCATGAGAGGCACTTGCGCCAAATCCTCTCAAGGGGGTGATTACGATTAAAATTCAGCCTGTTTTACATAGATTAGAACTGGTGTGAAAAGCAAACCGCTATCTTAACGATTCCATTTTTGAAATCCAATTCAGCACGCTCAATTCAGCCAACTAAAACAGGAATCTTTGCTATTCAGTCAAAATACAAAAGCTACGGAGTCTATGAGTTCAGTGATCACGAATTTCGTTCTTTCTCTTTTCGGCATGAGCAATGTTTTATATCTCAAAACAGCGACCAGAAAACAACTTACAGCAATAATGATATGTGATGAGCGTTTGAACCATTTCTACCGATCCGTCCGATAATTCCAGTAATAGCACAACTGCGGAAAAGTACCACTCGCCCGAAATGGTGTGCCTTCATCCATTTCAGGGCAGAATCAGCCAAGCGTCAGGAAGTCGGGGCTTTTCCTCTCTTTTTTATCTCGATCCCAGGAACCAATCACATGTTTTTCTCATGGAAACATCTTCTCTCCAGACACTGTCTGGCTCTGTTTGCAGGAACCACTATTCTGTTCGTCGGCGGCCAGGTGAATGCACAGGTTGTTCCTGGTACAGGGACCCGTATTGATGGCGCCTGGGATGACTTCGAAGATGAATCCTGGGAATACATTACCAACCTGCCCAAGAGCAGTACCAATGTCGATAAAGAAACCCGTTACCCCCTGGGACAGTCTTCAAACGGCATCTGGACCGAAAGCGCTAAACGCGGACAACCCGATGTAATCCAGCGCGTCCCCACCCCTGCGGGTGGCCTGCCCGGCAGTAAGAGCTCGCTGCTGATGAAATCACTGTATACCGGTGTCCCCGGACATGGCAGCAGTGGTTCGAACCAGGATGACCTGATCATGTCGGGTACCATGGTTTCCGTCGCCTACTCTCCCAGTGTTATCACACGCGTCTATCTTCCCCCCTTCGAAGAATGGGAAGACAAAACCGGTACTTCTTTTGGTTTTCGTACCGCTGTCAAAGCGCCGACGAAATCCGGTTCCAGCTCACGCCGTCGGTTCTTCCGCAGCAGCCCGTCCACCAAAATTGAGACGATCTACCTGGGCATGTTCATTCAGTTCAACAGCAAAACAGACAGTGCCAACGGCGAAGATTCAGCCGTATTCGTGGTCCGGGCAGACAGTTCCGGACAGGATTTCATCGGCCCTGAAATCAAGCAGACCGGCTGGTGGACGATCGGCATGTCTTTCACACCCGATGGACGGGCTCACTACTATGCCAAACCTGGTGTGGGACCTCTGACCCAGGCTGACCGCTTCGCTTCGCATTATCCATATGGAGCACCGGTCCAGTCATTCCACACTGCATTCTTCAATGTCTGCAATCAGGATAACGGACGGACCTGGTCCACTGAGTGGATCATCGACGACCCCGCGATGTATTACATCAGCCGCTAGTCGGTCCAGTGGATTTCAAACGTACGAAGTTTGAAACAAATCAGAAGAATTCGTCAACGGCATACTCCCTCAGGGTATGCCGTTGATGTTTTTACGCTTATGATATTTTGCGTTCGCCCCGGCGTCTGATACCCGTTCAATCTCATCTCTTGTTTTGGATCCTCTGATGTTCGAGAATAAAATTAAAACACTGACTGCTCAAGGTGATGTTGCTTTAGGAGTGGGGATGCCAGATGCTTCGGAAATTCTGGCGAAGCTTTCCGTCGACACGGGAATTGATTTTTTGTGGATTGACCTCGAACATCGCCCGTACGGCATCAACGAAGTCAAAAATCTCCCGTTGATTGCCCGCAGACAGGGTTGCATGCCCATGATTCGCGTACCGGGACTGGACCCGATGTACTTCAAAAAAGCCCTGGATATCGGTGCCAACACGATCATGGTTCCGCAAATCAATAATGCGGAAGAAGCAAAACTGGCCGTTCAATATGCCAAATATCCTCCCGAAGGGACGCGTGGCGTATCTCCTGACTGGGTGATGTTCCTGGATTACACCTTCGATGATTACCTGCCTTACGCCAACCAGGAAACCGCGATTGTTGCCCAGATCGAGTCACCGGAAGGCATCGAAAACATCGAAGAGATTGCCGCGGTAGACGGCATCGATGTCGTCTTTGCCGGCCCGATGGACCTGTCAGCATCACTGGGCATCATCGGACAGATCCAGCATCCCGAACTGCAGAAATTACTGGCTGATTTCCCCAAACGGGTCGCGAAAGCCAACAAGCCAGCGGGCATCACTTTCGGCGATCTGGATCGCTGTCGCCAGGCCATCGATGAAGGTTATCGCTTCGTGAATATCGGCTCCATCGCTTCACTGGGTGCCAATGGTATCAAATCTGTCCTGCCTGAACTGCGGGAACGGGCCCGGAAATAATTCCGAGAACAGAGCCAACTCCTCTGGAACACATAAACACAAATTGATACAATCGTTCCCAAACCAGCTCAAAACGATATCAGGTTAGTGCGGGAGCGAGTACAGCATGTTGACACTCTTGGGACCGGATCACGGTAAGGGATCTTTCTGCGATCGGTTAACGCGACGCAGTTTTCTGCAGATCGGCAGCCTGGGACTTTCCGGGCTGACACTGCCGCGACTGTTACAGGCCGAAGCCGGGAATCCTTCTCAGAAGCGACAGAAGTCCGTCATTATGATCTACCTGGTCGGTGGGCCTCCCCACCAGGATATGATCGATCTCAAACCGGAAGCGCCAAAAGAAATCGCCGGTCCCTGGCGACCGATTGCCACGAATGTTCCCGGGATTGAAATCTGCGAAGCATTCCCGCGACTGGCACAATCGATGGACAAAATGGTCCTCGTCCGTTCGATTGTCGGTTCACAAAGCGGCCACGACGCCATCCAGTGCTTCAACGGCCATGATCCCCGCAAACCGACGCCCCAGGGGGGCTGGCCTCAATTTGGCTCGACTGTCGCGAAACTGCAGGGCCCCTATGTCGAATCGGCGCCCCCCTTCATCAGCCTCTGTTACCCCTGCACTCACGGGCCGTACAATGAACCGGGCCCCGGATTTCTGGGATTGTCCCAATCTCCTTTCCGGCCGATGGGACCGACCCGACATGACATGGTCTTGAACGGCGTCTCGCTGGAACGACTGGCCGATCGTAAACAACTGCTGCAGGGAATTGATAACTTCAAACGGGAAGCAGATGCCTCGGGAATGATGACCGGTCTGGACACATTCACTGAGCAGGCCATGGGGGTCCTCACTTCATCCCAACTGGCTGAAGCGCTGGACCTGTCGAAAGAAGACCCCCAGACCGTCGCCCGTTATGGAACCGGCGATCCCACCAAATTCATTGACAGTAACGGCGCCCCCCGCGTCCCGCAGAGCATGCTTGTCGCCCGTCGCCTGATTGAAGCAGGTGCCCGCGTAGTAACCCTCAATTACAGCAAATGGGACTGGCATGGCGGCAAGAACAATTCCATCTTCAAACGGGAAGCTGAAGACTTCCCTGTCTTCGACCAGTGTGTGAGCGCGCTGCTGGAAGACCTGCATCAGCGCGGGCTGTCTGATGACTGCACGGTCGCGATCTGGGGGGAATTCGGCAGAACCCCCAAAATCAGTGCCCAGGTAGGCCGCGATCACTGGCCGCGCGTCAATTCAGCCATTCTGTTTGGTGGTGGCATGAAAACCGGTCAGGTTATCGGTGCGACGGACAGACTGGGAGGCGAAGCCGTCGACCGCCCGGTCACATTCCCCGAACTGTTTGCCACCCTCTATCACAACCTGGGGATCGAAACGGAACATACCACAGTCGACGATTTCAGCGGGCGTCCGCAGTATCTGGTCGAAGGGCACGCCCGACCGTTACCCGAGTTGATCTGATACATTCTCAATCAATTCTCTCCTCTTGAGGTGTACAGCCGATTAAAACTTGAATCGCTGTCTGCGATCGGGTTAGAATTACTGCTGGTAATCTTTAGAGAATACTCCCTCCATTGAAGTGAGGCACAGCGTATACCACAGTGTCTCAACAGGCTTCAGCCAGATCATTACCCAAACACCGTAAAAGAAACCGGCGCATGAAGCAGTTTATTCGCATCACATCTCTGGTCTTAGTCCTCATCGGTTTGAGTCGCTTTACGAACTCTGCCGAAAAGACAGATCAAACAGCAGATGCTGCCCCCCGTTTTACAAACGAGCAACTCGAATTCTTCGAAAAATCAATTCGCCCCCTGCTCGCCGAACATTGCTACTCATGCCACAGCGGTCAGGCGAAACGCCTGGAAGGGGGATTGAGACTGGATGCCCGCGCGCTGCTGCTGAAAGGCGGCGACTCAGGACCGGCTGCGGAACTGAACAAACCACACGACAGTCTGCTGATGCAGGCGGTCCGCTACGAATCGTATGAGATGCCTCCCGATACACGACTGAAGCCCGAGCAGATCGCAGCACTCTCCCGCTGGGTGGAAATGGGGCTTCCCTGGCCTGACGAAAAAATACCTGCTGCGTCCGATGCCACTCAAGAGTTTGATCTGCCAAAACGCAAGCAGGAACACTGGGCCTGGCAACCTCTGAAGCAGGTGAAACCGCCCACCGTCCCGCAGAAACACGGGGCAACGCATCCTGTGGACCAGTTCATCCTGGCAAAGCTGGAAGAAAAACAGCTGCATCCGAGTTCTCCTGCAGACAGGCGTACGATTCTCCGCCGTCTCTGTTTCGACCTGACAGGACTGCCTCCCACACCAGAGCAGATTCAGCATTACCTGAATGATTCGTCTCCTGATGCAACAGAAAAAGTAGTCGATCAGTTACTGGCCTCTCCCCGGTTTGGCGAACGCTGGGCACGGCACTGGCTCGATCTGATGCGTTATGCAGAATCCCGAGGCCACGAGTTCGACAACGATGCCCCCAATGCCTACCAGTATCGTGACTATGTAATTCGCGCCCTGAATGCCGATCTGCCTTACGACCAGTTTGTTACAGAACACATTGCCGGCGATCTCCTGCCGCAACCACGCCTCAATCCCGAATCCCAGTTTGATGAATCCGTGCTGGCGACTGCATTCTGGTACCTCGGCGAATGGGTGCACTCACCCGTCGATATCCGCAAAGATGAAACCGACCGTTTCGACAACGCGATTGACGTCATGACCAAATCGTTTCTGGGCATGACCGTCTCCTGCGCTCGCTGTCATGATCATAAATTCGATGCAATTTCCACAAAGGATTACTACGCCCTGTATGGTTATCTGCAGAGCAGCAATTACCACCAGGTCCGATTTGAATCGAAAACACAGAATCAGAAAATCGCGAAACAGCTTGAACAACTCGATCAACGGCAGCAGGAAATTCTCAAAGCAAAAATCAAACCGGCTTTCAGTGAAGGCATTCAAAACTTCTCGAAATACTACTGGGAAGCCAAAGCGCTGGCAGAAAAATATCCAGCAGAAGACACAGCTGCCCTGCAAACAGATCTGCAGCAGAAAGCAAATCAGGGAAAACTCTCGCCTCAAATTCTGAAGAACTGGGTGCGCTTTCTCAAATCAAACCCGGATCAGAGCCAGCTGATGTCACTCCGTTTTATGCTGGATTCAGACAAGGAATCCACACTCTTACCCCCTTCACCGTTTGCAAAAAAACAATCTGACAAACCGGATGAACGCATCATCATCGATTATGCACAGTCAGCCCCGGAAGAATTCATTACAGATGGATTTATCTTTGGCATGGCACCGCGCTCACGAGGAACGCTGGTGCTTGAATCGTCCGATACGCTTCCCGTTCTACTTGCACAAACCGAATGCGCTGCCCGGCGTGATCCGCTCTGGAACGATCTGGTGGATACGAAGTCACCACAACTGAACCAGAAAAACAGACTGCGGTCCTACCCCCGTGCCGGCAGAACCCTCCGCACTCCGACATTCGAAGTCCAGGGAGCAGTCAACTATCGAGTAAAAGGAGACTGCTGGGTTTATGCCTGCGTCGATTCCCACCGACTGCTGTTTGGACCTTTGCATGGCTCCACACTCAAAAAAGTGCAAGCCAGTCCCGACGGTAAGCCGGTCTGGGTCACTCACGATCTTTCCCGCTACAAAGGACATCGCGTCCATCTCGAATTCACGCCCATCGATCAGTCTCCCCTGGAAGTGTATCAGGTCAGACATGGGGCGCCTCATCCGGAACCTGACCTGACAACCGTCAGCCTGACGGGCCCCAAAGTGCCGCTTGCATTGGAAACCGCGTTTGACGAATTTGTTTCCGGTAAACCTGATCCGACATCTCAGTCAGTGGCCCTGGTCAACTGGGTGCTGCAACATCCCGATCTGTTCTCTGAACCACAGAGTCCCGCCAGGCAGGACCTCAAAGCGGGAATCGAAGACTGGCAGCAGCAGCGGGATACGTTGAAAAAATCGATTCAGACCGCATCCCAGACCGCGATGGCCATTATGGATGGGAGTGCCGAAAACGATCACGTCCTGATTCGAGGCAGCCATCAGAATACCGGCCCCGTAGTGGAACGCCGCTTTCTGGAAGCGCTGGGAGGGGCTTCACCCGGAATCAAAGCTGGCAGCGGTCGCCTGGAACTGGCTGCCGCAATCAATGCTCCTGAAAATCCACTCACACATCGCGTGATCGTGAATCGCATCTGGGCGCATCTGTTCGGGCGTGGCATTGTTCCCAGTGTCGATAATTTCGGCGTACTCGGAGAACGTCCTTCGCATCCCGAACTCCTCGATTTCCTGGCTTTGAAGTTTCTTGAAGAGGGGCGCTCTCTCAAGAAGATGATCAAATATCTGGTGCTGACGCAGACCTACCAGCAGTCGAGCAGCACCATACAGGATGTCGCGGAAATTGATCCCGATAATGTGCTGCTTCACAAAATGCCTTTGAAACGTCTGGAAGGGGAAGCCATCCGCGATGCATTGCTGCAGATTTCGGGTCGACTGGACGAGACCCTGTATGGCCCCTCCATTCCCGTGCATCTGACGAAATTCATGGATGGCCGCGGCAAGCCTCCTGTTAACGGCCCCCTGGATGGTGCAGGCCGACGATCCATTTATATTCAGGTCCGTCGCAATTTCCTGTCACCGATGATGCTGGCCTACGACACTCCCAGTCCGTTCAGCACCATGGGCCGTCGCAATGTTTCCAACGTCCCCGCACAGGCATTGATCATGATGAACGATCCGTTTGTCCTGCAGCAGGCGGAACTGTGGGGCAAACGCGTGCTGTCGGAATCGGAATTACAGACAACGGAAGACCGCATTCGCTGGATGTATGAATCCGCACTGGGCCGACTTCCTGCGCCTGAAGAATTGCAGACAGCGCGAGAGTTTATCGAACAACAGACGAAATCAAACCCTTCCGATTCAGAGCAGGCCCGTATCTGGTCTGAACTGGGACATGTGATCTTCAATCTTAAAGAGTTTATCTACCTGTTTTAGGTTTCAGAAAGCCGACAGCATGCACTGTGGAAATTTCCGACATCAGTTTACGCGAAGAGAGATGCTCACCCAATGTGCGAACGGGTTCGGCGCAGCCGCACTGACTGCCCTGCTGCAGGATCGTGGCTTCGCCAGCGAATCAACGGGCAAAACACACTTCCCCCCCAAAGCCAAAAATGTGATCTTCCTGTACATGGATGGCGGCCCTTCCCAGGTCGATACCTTCGATCCCAAACCGATGCTGTCGAAATTTAACGGGAAAAGTCCCGGCGATTTTTTTAAAGTCGAAGCCACCCAGTTTGACAACGTCGGCAAAGTGCTGGAAAGTCCCTGGAAGTTCCAACCGTACGGCGAGAGCGGCATCCCCGTCAGCGATCTCTTCCCTCAGATCGGCTCCTGTATTGATGACATGGCCGTGATTCGCTCTGTCGTCTCTCAATTTCCGGAACATACTTTTGCCAATTATTTCCTGCACACCGGCAGTGGCCTGCAGGGACGTCCCAGCATGGGGGCCTGGGTGAATTATGGTTTGGGAAGTGAGTGTCAGGATCTACCCGGCTTTGTAGTCATCAACGGGGGACTGATTCCTCCCGGCGGACTCGACTGCTTTAACAGCGGTTTTCTCCCCGCCAGCTTCCAGGGTTCCGTCTTCAAACCGGGAGGCAGCGGAATCGCCAATGTGGAACGGCAGGAAAAATCGAGTCAGACCCAGATTCAAAAACTCAAACTGATGAAGCAGTTGGATCTGCTCAAACAGCGGGAAACCGGCGTCCACGATGAAATTGATTCTGCCATTTCGAATTACGAACTCGCGTATAAAATGCAGATGGCCATCCCGGATCTGATGACTTTCACCAGTGAAAGCAAATCCACGTTGGAGCTGTATGGTTTCAATTCTGAGTATGAGCCCACCCGCACCTACGCAGCGGAATGCCTGCTGGCGCGAAGACTGGTCGAACGGGGAGTCCGCTTTGTGGAGCTGACCTGTCCGAACGTCAAAGGGGACCGCTGGGATCAGCACAGTAACCTGAAGCGGGACCATGAAAATAATGCCCGCGCCGTCGATCAACCGATCGCCGGACTGCTGAAAGACCTGAAACAGCGCGGTCTGCTGGATTCGACCCTGGTGATCTGGGGAGGCGAGTTCGGCAGAACCCCCTTTGCACAAGGTACGAACGGGCGGGATCACAATCCCTTCGGGTTTACCATGTGGATGGCTGGGGGCGGCATTAAGGGGGGCACGATCTATGGTGCCACCGACGACTGGGGCTACAAAGTAGTCGAAAATCGTGTCGAGATTCATGACATGCATGCCACCATGCTGCATCTGCTGGGGCTGGAACACACGAAATCCACGTTCCGTTTTGGTGGACGCGACATGCGTCTGACTGACGTGCACGGGCATGTCATCCATGACGTCATCGCTTAAGCGGGCAGTACTCTCATCTGGTTGCATTTTTTAATGAGGCGCTCACATGGTCAAACGCTGGCAAGCTCTCTGTTGTGTGATCTCGTTTTTTGTGCCCCTCTCCGCCGGGCAGCTGCACGCGGAAGACTGGCCCGCTTTCAGAGGACCTCTGGGAAATGGCATCTCCCAGGAAACCAATGTCCCGCTCAAATGGGACTCCAAAGAAAATATTCTCTGGAAAGCGCCGCTGCCTGCTCCCGGTAACAGCAGTCCCATCGTTTCGAATGGCAAAGTCTTTGTCACCTGTGCGGAAAACGAAGGTCGCAAACGGAGTCTGTACTGTTTCGACAGAACCAGTGGAAAGCAACTCTGGGTTCAGAGTGTCAACTATGACAAAGTCATGCCGACTCATAAGACGAACAGTTATTGCGGTTCAACACCCGCCGCCGATGGGAAACGGGTTGTTGTCTGGCATTCCTCAGCCGGGTTATTCTGTTATGACTTTACAGGCAAAGAACTCTGGAATCGCAAACTGGGTGAATTTGAGCACATCTGGGGCTACGGTGCTTCACCGGTACTGCATGCAGGCAAGATTTTTCTGCACTGTGGACCAGGCAAACGGGTTTTCATGACCGCCCTCGACCTGGAAAGCGGAAAAACTCTCTGGGAAACGGACGAACCGGTTGCCGGCGATGGTCAGTATAATGACGACCGGAAATACATGGGTTCCTGGAGCACACCCGTGATCGCAAACATAAATGGGCAAACGCTGATCATCTGCAGCATGGCGTTACGCGTGAATGCCTACGACCCGGCCACCGGTAAAATCATCTGGAGTTGCAGAGGTCTGCAAGGCAAAAAAGGGGACCTCGCTTATACCTCCCCCGTACTGGCAGATGAGATCTGTGTCGCCATGGGAGGCTTCAACGGTCCGGCGATCGGCTTCCGCATGCAGGGGAGTGGCGATATCACAGATGCAGAACGACTGTGGCAGAAAGAACCGAATCCCCAACGCATCTCAACCGGCATCTTTACGAACGGTCATCTCTTTATGGCCAACGCCGGTCCGAATCTGTTTCAATGCCTGAACCCGGAAACCGGGGAAATCGTGTGGCAGGAGCGATCCGGCGGAGCCGCCTGCTGGGGATCGATGGTCCTCGCAGACAAACATCTGTATGTCACCGATCAGAATGGAACGACGCACGTCTTTCAACCAAGCACGGCCGGGCTGGAAAAAGTCGCTGAGAACCCGCTGAAGGAACGCAGTAACTCTACGCCTGCGTTCTCAGACGGGCAGATCTTCATCCGAACGTTTCAACATCTCTACTGCATCGGAAAATGAGAGGCTGAAGCCTGTCATGAAGGCAACAGAACCGGTTTCAGCAGGTTGGTCGAACTCTGGATTTACCAGAGTTCGATTTCCAGTTCGAGTTCGACGCCAAACTTTTCAGAGACGGTATTCTGAGCCAGATTGATCAGATCGAGTACGTTTTCGGTGGTCGCGTTCTCATCGTTGATGATGAAGTTCGCATGCCGATCACTGATTTCGGCACCGCCGATGCGTGTCCCCTTGAGACCAGCCTGTTCAATCAATGCCCCCGCGTGCATGCCACGCGGATTTTTGAAGATGCAGCCGGCCGACTGGTGAGTTAAAGGCTGATTCGCCTTTTTCATGATCCAGTTCTTTTTCATCCGGCTCGTGGTTTCTTCGGAATCGTCTGCAGTTAGTTCGAACACGGCTTCGATAATTGCCAGTTCATTGATACTGCTCTCACGATAGCTGAAGCTCAGTTCGTCTGCAGTGCGTACAAACTTTTCTCCGCGTGCGGTCAGAACTGTGACGGAAGTCACACACTGTCCGGTATCACCAGTATGACCACCGGCGTTGCCGTGCAATGCACCGCCCACGGTTCCTGGAATACCAACCAGGGATTCGAGACCTGCCAGGCCTGCTTTAACCGTTTCTGAAACCAGATTGGAGAGCAATGCCCCCGCGCCAGCCGTGACCGTTGTGCCATCGATGCTGATTTTGGAGAAATCGCCGGCATGAATGCGGATGACGGCACCCTGCACGCCGGAATCTTTGATCAGGATATTGGAGGCACCGCCAAAGACGCGTACCGGAATTTCATTCTCAACACAGCATTTAATCACAGCCTGCAGTTCATCTGCGTTGCGTGGTTCCAGAAAGAACTGGGCTGGCCCCCCTATTTTGAAATAGGAATACTTGGCCAGTGGCTCAGATAGTTTGAGAATTTCTTTGAAGTCTTCGATTGAACTCATGATGGATCCGATTTATTTCGCCCGCTCCCATAGTAATGATAATATCACCAGATTGAGCCTCAGTCTCTAAAGTTGAGAGCATCTGGTCAAGGGAACTGCTGAAACTGACCCAATCATTATGCAGAAGAATTCGTCGAACCAGCTCTTTTGAGGTTTCAACAGGCTCTTCAGCCAGCTTTTCGCGGGCTGCATACACGGGTGCAATCAAAACACGGTCTGCCAGCTTGAAACTACTGGCATAATAATCCATCAAAGCCTGTGTACGTGAAACCTGATGCGGTTCATACAGACACCAGATCCGACGATCCGGATATTCCTGCCTCAACATCTTTAATGTGGCCTGAATCGCTGTCGGATGATGTGCATAATCATCAAACAGGGTCATGCCTTTATAGGATCCCATCCGCTCATAACGACGGCGAATCCCGGGGAATTCGTAAATTCCATCCCGGATCTGCTCGGCATCGATCCCGGCGGCATGACAGAGAATGGCCGCGACCATCGCGTTGGAAACGTTATGTTTTCCCGTTTTCTGCAGCGAAATCTCGGAAAAGTATTCGCCATGGTGGAACAGCCTGAACCGTAATCCGAACGCCGTCGATTTTATATCGGTGGCCCACCAGTCCGCCCCTCGTTCCAGTGAGAAGGTTGAGATCTTTCCTTTACAGGCTTCTCGGAGCTTCTGTAATCCCATGCAGGTTGAGGGCAATACCAATGTTCCCCCCCTGGGAATCCGCGCGACGAACTCGGCATACGCAGTTGTCATATCATCCTGATTTTTAAAATAATCAAAATGGTCTGGTTCGATGTTGGTAATCGCGGCATAAAAGGGGAATAAGTTCAGAAAACTACGCTGATATTCACAACTCTCAGCGACAAACAGAGACCCTTCACCTGCCCAGCCATTCAGATTCTGGTTGCAAAGTTCGGCTCCAATCACCGCTGACGGTGCGACACCGGCGTTCTGCAGGATATATGCGGTCAGAGCTGTGGTTGTGCTTTTCCCATGTGTCCCGGCAATACAGACCCCCTGCTTCGATCGCATCAGATGCCCCAGCATCTGTGCATACGAAAACTGGGGAATTCCCATCCGTTGTGCAAATCGTCGTTCCGGATTCGCCAGACCAATGGCAGGACTATAAACCAGTACACTCGTTCCCTCAGGAACAAAACGCATGTCGTGCCCCTGATGCACGCGATAACCACCCGCACGCAGCGCAGGCTCGGTGGCCAGAGAGGGGCTTAAATCCGATCCTGTGACTCGACAACCGGCACTTGCCAGGTATTCTGCCAGGGCTTTCATTCCAGAACCGCAAATGCCTACCAGGTGAGCCGAAGCCGGCAAGGCAGATGATTCCAGACGTAGCCCGTCTGTTGACTGACTTTGCTGATGAGTATTCGCTTTTGACAGGATCATAATCGCCTTAATGTTTATCTGAAGTTCCCGATGATCTATCTCGCAGGGGGTCTTCCCAGACAAGTGGCAGGTCTCGGCTGGATCGGTCCGAAATCCTACGTCTCTAACTATCGGGAATCAGCGCGTTCTGAATCCATTGGTTATGACTTTTGTTTCGACTGGATAAACATTATCGAATAGCAAGATCCTGTTGCATCAAGCCGGTCGGCTGGTGAAAATTGATAAAACAGGAAGACTGGAGCAGGTTTTTATCCTGAACAGTCTGTATTCATCAATATCCTGTCAATTTTCGTAAGTTCTTATAATTCTTCTCCGGCTGCGATACAATGCATTATGCCTCGAAATGGAATCTGTCTGAAGAGCAGTTTTCAGGCATCCACCTCTTAACTCGATTCGATAGAATTCTTTTGCCAGGATCATCAGCATGTCGACATCCGATTTTGATATACAGGCCGCCCATCGATTCTTTGCGGCTGACAGCTTCAACAAGACATGGGAGTATCTGGAAAAACAGGACCGTGCTGCAACGGAAAACCTGGAGATGATCTCCGCCTGTCACGCTTCCTATTGGCACTGGCTGCAATTTGAAGGGCACACAGACGAAAATATTTCGATTGCGTACTGGCAGCTCTCGCGCGTGTATGCTGTGACAAATCAACCCAGCAATGCGTTCAGTTATGCTATGCTCTGCCTCAAGCTCTCTCAAGACAAACATTTAAGTCCATTCTGCCTTGCCTATGCCTACGAAGCGCTGGCACGCGCTGCTTCCATCTCCAATAAACCGGAAGAAGTGTCTACTTATGTGGAACAGGCTAAAAAAATCGCAGAATCAGATCTGAAAGGCGATGAAAAACAGCAATTGCTGGATGATCTGAATACAATATAAGAAGTCGATTCTCTGCCGATCACTTCAACCAACAGACTACCTGCTTGCATTTCACGATACATTTGCACCAATCATGGATAAGCTGAAACAACTCCTGGAATCCTACTTCGAGATCCCCGCCGCGGGTCCGGGCCAGGGTTCTGCCTGGAATTTTCAGTGGAATTCTCCCTGGCCTGGCTGGTTACCAGACTGGTTAGTGCTCCTCCTGGGCAGCGGGATTGTGTTTCTGCTGATCTATGCCTACCTGAAAGATACCGCTCATCTGAATTTGAAGAAGCGTCTCTTTCTGATTGGAATCCGGCTGACACTGTTTGCGATTGTCATTCTGTTCCTCACGCGTTTCACCTTGACCATTCATCGAACCGGCCTGCCTTTCGTTGCGGTACTGATTGATGATTCCGCCAGTATGGGACTCGAAGATGATTACGCGGAACTGTCCTCCGCCAGTGTAAGCAAACCGTTCCTGCAGGAGAGTCGGGGAAAAAACCGCCTGGATCTGGTGAAAGATCTGCTCCTCGAAAATGAAGCCCGCTTTTTGACGGAACTGCAGAACAAACACAAGTTGAGGTTATATCATTTTTCCGACGAATGCCTGCCTCTGGGTGAGCAGGGCCTGATCGACCTCCAGAATTACCAGCAGACACAGGAACTCTTAAAACAGCTGGAACCGGTGGGAAAAGAGACGCGTCCATTCCACGCCGTTCAAAAAGTGCTCAACGATTTTCGTGGAACTCCGCCGACAGCCATCATTGTACTCAGTGATGGAATCTCCAGCACCGGTGATCTCGATCTGCTGTCACGGGCAGGGGTTTTGGCGAAATCCAAACTGGTCCCCCTCTTTCCGGTAGGAGTCGGCAGCGAACAACCGGTTAAAGATCTGCAGCTGTACGATCTGCTGGTGGATGACGTCGCCTTCATCAACGACCCGGTCACCGTCTCTGCTAAAGTGAAATTCTTCGGTATTCAATCTGGTAACATGACGGTCAGTCTCAAGGAAGCACACACAGGCAGCCCGCTGGCGTCACGACAGTTCCCGATCAATACTCAGAAAGATCATCAGAAAATCGAGCTGACCTTCACCCCCACGAAACCCGGATTACTCGAATATGTCATCGCGGTAGAACCGGTGAAGGGGGAAGTCAATCTCAAGAATAATCAGCAGACGGGACAGGTGACGGTACTCGATCAGAAAATCCGTGTTCTGCTGGTCGACTCTGTCCCCCGTTACGAATACCGCTATCTCAAGCATCTACTGGAACGGGATAAAACTATTGAGCTTCGCAGCATTCTGCAGGAATCGGATCTGGAATATTCCTCAGAGGACTCCACCGCCCTCGATTATTTCCCCGTCAAAAAAGAAGACCTGTATCAATACGATGTCGTTATTCTGGGTGATGCCGACCCTGCCTACTTCAGCCAGGCCGTCTTTGAGAATCTTGACCAGTTCGTTCGCGAAAAAGGGGGCGGGCTGATCATGGTCGCCGGACCCCGTTTTTCTCCTCACGCTTATGCCAATACTGCTCTGGAAGCCCTGTTGCCTGTCGAGATTTCCAAAAACAGGCAACCCGCAGAATACAAACCGGTGATTGAAGGATTTCAACCCGAGTTGACCACCGAAGGACAGTTCAGCACTTCCATTTTTCGGTTTGCAGACAACGCTGAAGAAAGCCAGGCCATCTGGAATAACCTGCCTGAGCTTTACTGGTTTTATGCGGCAGATGAGATCAAACCAGGCGCTTCCGTTTTCGCCGTGCATCCCACACAAAAGGGAAAAAATGGTCAGAGAATTCCCATTATCTCAACTCAACGGGTCGGTGCCGGCAAAGTCATCTTTAATGCTTCAGACGACCTGTGGAGATGGCGCGATCTGGTAGGCGACCTTTACTATTCACGCTTCTGGGTTCAAACGATTCGCTACCTGAGCCGATCCAAACTCTTGAACCAGGAACAGGCAGTGGAACTGACACTGGACAGGAAGACTTATCAGCAGGGAGATACCGTTCAGTTTCGTGTCAAATTTCTCGATGAACAGCTGATTCCCGCCGATTCCAAAGATGTCACGGTCATGCTCGAACGACAGGGGGAGGCTTCGCGGCCTGTGAAGTTAACGCCTCTGGAAAAATCGCCCGGAATATTTGAAGGCAGCGTCTCAAACATCCCGGAAGGCGCTTACCACACCTGGGTCTCACAACCCATTCTGCAGGGCACGCCCCCCGCGGTAGATTTTCGTGTCGAAATTTCACAACGCGAACTGGTCAACCGGGATATGAATCAGTCTGACATGAAAAAAACAGCTCAGGAATCACGGGGAAAATATTTCCCGATCTACGCAGCAGATCAGCTTCCCCAGGCGATACCGGCAGGTCATCCTGTTCCGCTGGAAAATGAAGAACCGATTCCCCTCTGGAATCGCTGGGAATTCCTGATTCTGTTTACTTTACTGATCTCTGCAGAATGGCTGTTAAGAAAACGTTTTCGCTTAGTATAATAAACCGTACTGATTTGTTACGTCCCACAGTTCCCTTGAAACCAGCATCATGCAAAATTCCATTCGAGCACAACTGGAACAACTGCATCACAAAATCCGTCAGCTCATCTGGCTGAACGGTTTGTGCTGGGGTCTGACACTGTTTCTGGGACTGGCAACGTGCCTCATCAGCCTGGACTGGATGCTGAATATTTCCGATCCCGCCAGCCGACTCGTACTGGGTCTCGCCGCAGGTTCCAGTGTGATCTGGATACTCTGGAAACATCTCATCGTCCCGCTAAAAACTCCTCTGACCGATTTAGACCTGGCGCTGAAAATCGAACGTCGCTATCCGACCCTGCGAGACAGTTTTTCCAGCAGCATTCAATTTGATCATCAGTCAACCACGCCGTTTGCCGGCTCTCAACAGATGCGTCAGGCAGTCATCGAAGACGCCTATCAACGGGCCTCTCAGATTAATTTTCTGGAACTGATTGATACACACCCCCTCAGAAAAATCATGTTTTCTGCAACGCTCCTCTGTCTGATCACTGCTTTATTCACTCTGCTGCATCCGCAGGAAGTGATTCTGGGACTCCATCGTCTGATACTCCCTTTCTCGGCACCTGACTGGCCTCAACGGGTGGAACTGCAGATCCTGGATGAGAATCTGGTCCCCATCGAAACCGGGCCGAACAATCCTTATCAGGTGGTCGAAGGGCAGACCTTTCAGTTTTTTGTCGAAAACCGAAATGGAACAGCTCCGGAGGATCTTCGTCTTGAATATCAATCACGTCAGAAAGAACAGGCTGCGGGTAAAATCTATTCGGACCCCCTGCGAATTGTATCGGTCCCTGATGCTACCGGAGCCGCTCATGATCTGGGTACAGGCTCTTTAGTCGTTTCGAACAAACTGCTCAAACTGCGCGCGGTGGGCGGTGATGACAACCATATGCCCTGGCTCAATATTGTTTCCGTCCCTCCCACCAAGATTCGGCTGGAACAGGTCAAACTCACACCACCTGCTTACACGCAACTCTCCGAAGAAATACTCCCTGCCGGCATTGGTAATTTTAAAGCGCTGGTCGGCACGCGTGTTGAGTTTAAAGCCAGTTCCAACAAACTGTTGAAAACGGTCGATCTGCGAATCAAAAACGGTACCCCCGTATCACTGAAACTGCAGCCGGATCGAAAGCATTTTTCCGGCACATTTACTGTGGATACACCGGGAACCTATTCCTACTGGTTTGAAGCGGAAAATGATCAGGGCTTTAAACCACCCGCGCCGGAACATTTTGAAATCACCGCGATCAGCGATGACGTACCGGAAATCTTCCTGGAAGTCCCCGACACCGACCTGCAGGTGACGCCCGCTGCTCAAATTCCACTCACGGTAGTCGTTCACGATGACCTGGGAATTGAAAGTGTCCTCATCCGCTATCAGAAATCTTCCAGTCAGGAATCACTCTCACGTGCGTTGCGCACTGACCGCGAGAACTTTTCCTTTCCCCTGCCCTTCAGCCCGGCGTCTTCAGAAAACCAGTTGAAAGATCTGACTGTGACAGACAACTGGAAGCTCGACGAACTGGCGCTTCAGGAAGGTGACCGGATAATTTTTCGAGCCGAAGCCCGTGATCTCTTCCAGGACAGCTCCTCAACCACTTCGAAAGAACCGCCCGCAACAGACGCCCATACAGGCACCAGTATTTCGCGTGTGTTAACGATCGTCAGCCCTCAGTTTAAAACCAATGAACTGGCAAACCGACAGGCTAATCTGCTGGAGGAACTCGCTCGAGTCCTGAAGGACCAGCGACTGCTGCACACGGAAATCAAAGACGTCCAGCATCAACTGCAACGCGTCGGTCAGGCTCGTACTGAAGAGATTGATACGATCAAACAGGTGGAAATGGATCAGAAGCGGATTGCCTCTCAACTCCACAGCCCCCGTACCGGCCTGGAGCAGCGTTCCAGTGAACTTCTGCAGGAACTGAAATGGAATCGCATTGAAGATCCCGCGATGCAGCAGCGGCTCGCAGAACTCAACACGGAACTTTCCCAGTTGAATCAGCAGGTCTTCCCGGAGATTCAGGAACAGATCACACAGGCGCGCAAAAAGATGCTGGCCAAAGCGGATCACCGCTCCCCCCAGGATCCGGATCAGACTTCAGCAAACACAAAAAACAGGTCTGCTGATGCGGAAGAAAACGAACGAGAAAAAACAGGAGCAAAAGCGTCACCACTGGAATCATTGACCATCGCCGAAAATGGACAACAGCAGGTGATCGAAAGACTGGATCAGGTTTTAAAATCTCTGTCACAGTGGCAGAAAACCAGGGATCTGGTTTCCGAACTGGATGAACAGATCCAACAGCAGGCAGACATTCAAAATCAGACAGAAAAGCTGGCCAGAAAAACCATCACCAAAGCATTTGAAAAACTGAGACTGCAGGATCAGGCAGATCTGGAAAAGCTCGCTCATCGCCAGGAAGAACAGGCTGATCACTTTAAAGGATTCCGGAATCTGCTTGATGCTCTGAATGACCAGAACCAGGATATCTCTCAATCCGAACGTCAGCGAAATCAGGATGCAATCGACTTCCTGCGGAAAAATTCGATTCCTGAAGTCATGAAACAGACGGCTGATCAATTAAAGCAGAATCAGGTAGGACAGGCATTGCAGGAACAAAAGCAACTTCAGGAGTCGATGCAGAAACTGAAAAATATTTTCGAAAACCAACCTGTCAATTCGACTGCAGAGGTATTAAATCAACTGATTAAGAGTGAGCAGGAATTAAATCTGATCAAAAAGAAACAGGAAGAAATATTACAGAAACTGAAGAAAGCAGAAAACAGACCTGACAGTCAGGAACAGCAGGCAGAACTGCAGAAGCTGAAGAAGCAGGAACAGGAACTGAAACAGCAGATGCAGCAGCTGGAAATGAAACTGCAACGACTGAGTCTCAATAAAGCAGCAGACTCGATGCAGCGCAGTGGCCGAAGATCATCACAGATCAATGATGCATTACAACAGGGAAATACGGACGAAGCACAAGAGCAGCTCAAGGAAATGCTCGATGATCTGGAACAGGCACAACGTGAACTGGCCGCCCGTCGCAATGAGCTGGAAGAATCTCTTGCCTTCGAAGAATTAGTCAAGCTGGAAGGAGAACTCAAAGGACTGATTGAGCGGCAACAGGCAGTGATAGAAGAAACCACTCGACTGGAACAGGAACGTCTCTCACGGGGACGCTGGTCTCGAGGACAGTTAAAATCACTCAAACTGCTGCAGCAGACCGAACTGGATCTGCAGTTGCAGGCGGCTAAAGTAGCAGAAAAACTGGCGGCTGCACCTGTTTTCAAACTCGCCATGGAAAAAGCAATCGAACAGTTGAAAACGGCTGTCGACCGACTGGATCAAAAGCTGACAGACCAGCAGACACTCACAGCCGAGCAGAATGCGGAATCCAGATTCAAATCACTGCTTGTGGCACTGACTGATAAAAGAGATTCAAAACAGGGTGATGAGCAGCCAGGAGACAGCGAGCAGCAACTGATGCCCTCCGATCAGATTCCCCTCATTGCACAACTTCGATTACTCAAACTCCTGCAACAGGATCTTCTGGATCGGACGACTGCCTTCAATGAATCGCTGACTCCACAGAAAAAATTAACTGCACAGCAGCTGGAATCAAGAAAGCAACTTGCAATAGAACAGGCTGACCTGGCAGAACTTTCACAGGAAATCCTGGAACGTTTTAACCAACTCCTCCCGGACGACCCGGAACAGAATCTTGAGATTCAATGATGCAGACAAAAAATTCAAAATCAACCCGGTTCATCCTGTCTCTGCTGGCCGTCAGTACGACAATCATATTGTCCGTTTCTGCACAGACGTTGAATGCCGACGAAATCAGAGAGAAAAAAGAACCAGTCAAAACAGAGAAAGAGAATCCAGTACCGGACAAATCGGACGACAAAAACCAGCCGAACAGACGGGTGGAAAAACTCAAAAAATGGGTTCAAAAAAATCCACTACCGATTGAACCCATCATTAAAGAGATGGAACGAGCGGGTCAACTGATGGGAGAACAGGATCGCAGTGAAGAAGTACAACGGGCTCAGAAACAGGTGGTGCAAGATCTGGAAAAACTGATTCGCCTGGTGGAGCAGGCTCCGAAAACAAGCATGCGTCTGCAAAACCAGAATAATCAGCAACAACAGGAACAACAGCAAAACCGTCAGGACCGTGAAGGATCGGAGAAGCAGGGGAATGACAGTCAGCTCTCTCAGGGACCTGCGCGGCAGTCCACCGACCGCCAGAATGAAGGGCAAGTGACCTCAGGCAACCTGAGCGATAAAAACAATTATGCCAAAGATGCCTGGGGGCATCTCCCCCCTGCGATGCGGCAGCAATTGTTGAACATCTACACTGAAAAATTTCTTCCCCAGTATGAAGATCAGGTGCGCCGATACTACGAAGCCCTGGCAGAAAAGAAAAAACGTACTCCCTGACCGTTTCGGGAAAGCCAGAGAAGTACGTTTTTTAGAGATCACATTTGCTACTGGGAATAGCAGACGAATCTGACAGTGATCAGGGAGCGACTACGTTAAATGTGTCGCTGCGATAAATCGTTGTATCGTAGCTGTTTCCACTATACAGACGCACGTAGTTCCAGCGGCGGGCTCCCCGTAATGCAAAGCCGGGGGTCGTAGCCAGTTCGGGTGTTCGATAAGCGGAACGACTTTCAGGACGCGGATAATGTGCCGCGACTTCAGGTGGCAGTTCATGGCTGTAGTAGGAGCGGTTAAACGCCCAGTTTTCAGCCTCTGCTCGCTGAGTACCAGTACTGATGCTCAAAGCGGTTGTTAGGATTCCAAGCATCAGTAATCGTGTGGTTGACTTTCCGATTTTTGCAGATTGTTGGAATTTCATAAGACTCACCTCTTCAGTTCTTGTTCAACATGTTGATTTTTTGCAACACGCTGATACTGTTTTGAAACGAATGTTGAATTGAGTCAACATTCACTCTTCAATTCAGGGGACAAAGAGGTAAGAAGCAGATTGTATGCCAGTCAGGAACGAATCCAATCAGTCGAGAGGAATTCCAGCTTTTTTATAGAGCTCTTCTTTTTTCTTATTATCCTGGAGCACCAGGATATTTCCGGACTCTGCATCATAGCCATACATTTTGTAAGGCGGAAGTTGAGCGAATTCGATACGATTCTCTTTCATCATCTGCATATATTCATCATATGAGGGGAACCGGTCATTCAGCGCTTTATGTGCTTTAATGGCCTGCTGCATTCCCAGAGTACTGACCCGGGATGCCATGGAGACATAGGCACTGCCGGCCTGAGAGAAAGGGTCGACACCTTTGATTTTGCCATCCACAACTTCAATGTTCGGATTTTCCAAAGCCTTTTTTGCATCCACCACCACGGCAGTGGTCTTGTGGATAATGTTTTTCTTATTGTCGTCTGCTTTTCCCCCCGGTTCGTCGGCAGCCGCATTTTCTACTACCGGCTCTTGAGGCGCTTTGTCTTGTGGCTTTTCTTCGATTGTTTCACCCTGTTGACGGGCGATTTCTTTGGGATCCTTGCAACCATTTCCTGCCAGCATGATCATCACACCTGCTAACAGCAGGCTGCTCATCTCAAACATACTTCGGGTCTTTTTTTTCATCGTTCACACTCGTTTAAATTTGTTCAATGACGGGATCCGGGAAACCACACAATCTGCACTGACAGAGTACCACAACCCGAGCAGAGTTTCATCTGAATCCCGGCGATTCAACCAGGGGAAATGACATCAGTTCACAGAAGAAATGCTCTGAATATCAGATTCGACTGAGGAATTTCCCTTTTTCGCAATTTTACATGGTAAATGTCACTGGTTTGAGAACAAGTTTCAATAAGCACATAACGTTACACTGTAAATATAGTAATCGTTTGTATTGATAATGACATAAAAAAAGGCGATGATTCCCGTTCTAAAGCAAAGATTGCATCTATTTAATTTTAATGACCCGTTGATTCCATTATGATTAAACGACTGCAAATCGCCAAAGTCTCTTCGAACGGAGTTCCCGACTTTTATGTCGACTTCCACATCATCTTTACATCCAGATACGAGGGGCGTGTATTCGTCTTTACTGAGTAAAGATCGATTACGGATTTTTGGTTATATCCGAACACTCGTCCCTAATAATTCAGATGCGGAAGATGTTTATCAGCATGTTTGTTTAACACTGTGGAATAAGTTTGATGAATTTGATCAGGACCGGGATTTTTTCTCATGGGCCTGTGGAGTCGCTTTTTTCACAGTCTGCAATTACCGAAGAAGCATTGGAAGAGATCGACATTTTTTCAATCAGGAACTCATTGAAACAATGTCTCATGAACGTGAAGAACATTTACACAGCCACGATATACGCCTCGATTTTCTGCAGGACTGCCTGCAGAATTTGAGTTCCTCAGACCAGCAGTTACTCCAAAATGCCGTCTTTGAAAATCAGTCGGTGAAAGAAATCGCCAGGACGGTAGGAAAAACGATCCAAACCCTTTATAACCGCCTCTCACTTCTTAGACGTGAACTGGCGGCTTGTATATCTCGTAAGCTTGAGAGTGAGCGTCAGTCATAATGTCGGCACAGGAAATTCCTCCGGAATTCGATGATCTGCTGAACCGGCTTCTGGATAGCCCGGAAGGGGATTTTTCGTCGACAGATTTCGATCGTTTTCAAAGTATTCTGGAGAACAGCCCCGAGGCGATGCGCCAGTATTTTGAATATATCGACATCAATACCGGAATCAAATCTGACTGGAACGAACGCCTTAAGTCCCTCGAACAGATTGTCACTCAGCAGACACCTGATTCTCTTGCGACTCAGCCAGCGCCCCCCACCAGCACACCAGCTCCGCGACGTTCCCATTTCATCAATTACACGCTGGTGGCCGCAGCTTCCCTGATAGTATTCCTGTTCCTGGAACGGATGATATCCGGCCATTTCTTCTGGAATCAGCCCCAGGTAGTTCAAACAGAAACACCGGTCGTCGACCTTCCCTATATCGCGACCCTCACACGTGCTACCGACTGTGTCTGGGGAGGCGACACTCCCCCCAAGTTTTCCGGGCAGCGACTTTTATCACAGGACCTCTTCCTGGAAGAAGGCTACGCTGAATTCCGCTTTGATACCGGCGTTCGCATTGTGATTGAAGGCCCGACTAAAATCAAAATGGATTCCGCCTGCTGTGCCACAGTTTCTTCGGGGAAGGTTGTCCTGCATGGCTATGAAGCAGCGCCCGAATTTGCATTAGTCACTCCACAACTGACGTTTCTCGATATCGGAACGGAATACGGAGCAAAAATCCACGCCGACGGCGAAGTCGATCTGCACGTATTCGAAGGCGCTGTTCGCGTTGATCCCAACCAGGACAATGAACTGTTTACGGAATCCATCATTATCAAAGAAGGTCAGGCCAGACAGCTCAAAGAGAATCAAATTGAGGATATCGAGCTCAAACCGGAAGATTTTAAACGAGAAGTTCCAACCAACCCCAAAAATCTCCAGGCGATTCGCGAAGAAACCAGAGTTTATGACAGCTTTCATCCTGCAGTCATCAGTGATCCGGAAAGTTTTTCAGACTGGAGAAACGCCGGGATTGGCTGGAAAACCCCCTGGCGGAACAGGTTGAATGGGGGAGATCCTGCCCGTGGTGACAGCCAGCCTCTGAAATCACTGGCCGGCGCGAAACTCGCTGATGACCAATTGGGGCTCGTCGAATTGAGAAAAGGGAATACTGCCTGGCGCAGCCTGGAAAAACCAGTCCGCATGAATAAAGACGCCATCTACTATCTGAGCTTCTACATCCAGAAACAGAATTCTGGAAACAGCACAGATAAGCAATACGGAAACCTGTCTCTGCAGACGTCTGCCCCGGCAAAGCATCAGACGAGGATTTTACTAGGCATGAGTTCCCAGAATTTCTCGACCCTGCAGGCTGGGATGCAAGTCATCGAGAATGCTCCGCCGTTACAGTCCAATAAGACTTATTTCTTTGTTGCCAAGATTGTTGCCAGTGAAAATGCCCTGGACCAGGTTTTCATGCGTGCTTTTGCGCCGGAAGAAACGATCCCCAGTTACGAGCCCCCCGTCTGGACCTGTGCGACCGATCCCTTCCGGGACTCCTCCGTGTACGACCAGGTCAGACTTCACGCTGCCCGCAATGCTGAATTTCTGTTCGACGAACTCCGCATTGGCACAACCTGGGATTCGGTAATCAACACTCAGTCCCCCGTACTGGCTCCCTGAAATTCAGCTGGGATCGAATGAGTCTTACGATTTCTCTGAGCGGCCCCTGGAAGATTGTACCCTTGAGACGTGCCAAAAGGTGAATCTACGCCTCATCTACACAGTTTTCACCTCAAATGTCGCGATTTCACGATTATTTTGTTTTTCTCCGTTTTTTGGAAGTAGATTTCTGGAAACAACCGACAATCCCTTTATAGCAGGCGACCATTGAATGTAAGCAGGCTTAATTCACCTGAGTATTCAGGTATTTTATTCATCTAGTCCCTGAACGGTGGGGCTTGGGCATTTGCTCAAGTCCCATTATTATTCCCCCTGAACTTCTGAAACCAGCCCCTGAAACTGCATCCGGATCATCACACGCGCATGTTCCAGATCGCGATTGCGAATCGCTGCTGCCAGCTCTGAATGTTCCCACACAATTCGGGCTTTCTGATCTGAACTGGAATGACCGGTCTCAGCCACACTATGAAAATACTTGGATAGAATCTGCTGCATTCCGGCGACGTAAACAGAATCGGTCATTTCCAAAACCAGTGAATGAAATGCCAGATCGAGTTCGACTTCCTGCTCCCAGTCATTCCGCTCTAGATAGTGCTCCATCTCAGTGACGATCTGATCGAGCCGATCCAGCTGATCCACAGTCGCATTCTTGACCGCCAGCTCGATGGCACCAATTTCGAGAACATAACGCAACATCCCCAGTTCGCGTTGCTCCTGCTGTGAAACCGCCAGCAAAGGAATACTGTCCGAGAGCAGCTGAATCAAATCAGGTCGCTGTACTACCAGCCCTTTCCGCTGCCTGACATCCAGGATCCCCAGTGCCCGCAGGCGACTGACCGCCTCTCGGACAATAGGCCGGGAAACCTGATATTCCTCTGCCAACTGCCCTTCAGTCATGAAGACATGGCCTTCCGGTAACTGCTCTTTTACGATCCTCCGGCGGATTTTCTCCGCCAGAACAGTCGCCATCGAATTTTGGAGTGGTTCAGCCATCTTGCACTTATTGTCATACATTTAAAAACTTACTGCTGGTTCCCAGAAATGGAAACCAACCACTAAAACAGCAATATAAAACATTAAACCGCATTGTTCAATATTTCTACCAGAACACTTGCGAACTTTATTATCATATAATAACTTGATATCCAGAAGCACGCTCACTCCTTTAAAACCAGAAACAGGAATGAACTGATGAGAGCCAGCCGCATCAAACATAAGCTTAGCCAGAACGAACCGGTCCTGATTACTCAACTGCATCTGCTGGATCCTTCTGTCTTCGAACTCACCAGCCTGATGGGCTTCGATGGCATCTGGATGGATATGGAGCATCACACCTACAGCCTGGAGACCGCCGCACAACTCATGCGGGCGGCACGCATTGGCACCTCCGACATTCTCGCTCGACCTGGTAACGGAGAATTCATGCGAATCGGTCGCATGCTCGAAGCCGGCGCGCAAGGCATCATGTACCCGCGCTGCAGCAATGCTGCAGAAGCGGCTGAAGTCGTGAAATGGTCCAAATTCGCTCCCCTGGGGAAACGAGGCTTTGACGGCTCCGGTGCAGACATGCCTTACTGCACCATGCCTGTCTCAGACTATGTGCAACAGGCAAATGAAAACACCTTCATCACCATCCAGCTTGAAGAACAGTCCGCCGTCGACCAGGCGGAAGAAATCGCCGCTGTTCCCGGCGTCGATGCACTCATGCTGGGCCCCAGTGATTTTTCCATTCTTGAAGGGTTCCCCGGACAGTTCAACCATCCACAAATGCAGACCGCCATCCAGACGATTGCCACCGCTGCCGCCAACCAGGGAAAACACTGGGGCATGCCCACCTTTAATCTGGAGCACGCTCAGCAACTGATTCAGCAGGGCGCCAGAATGCTGTATCACATGGCTGATATCATTTTCGTCAAAAACGGCCTCGAACAGATGCAGCAGCAATTCAGCCAGATCGGTTTCTCCTTTGATAACCAGCTGACAGATTCAGCCACACACTACATGCAGGGAAAGAAGTCATGACCGAATTTTTACCCAGCGACCAGGAACTTTTTAACAGCCAGCTCAAAGACTTCGTTCCCCCTGACAGCTTTGACGCGCATGCCCACCTCTATCGACCACAGGATGCCATATCCGCCCTGCCCTCAGCTGCCGAAAACGAACAGGGTTATTCAGGCTGGAATGAATTCTGCAAGAACCTGGAACTCTGGATGGGACCCCTGCGTCCTTCTGCCGGCCTGTTCTTTGCCATCCCGAAGCCCACCCTGGACCGCAAGCCTGCCAATCAGTTCATCCTGAGTGAGCTGGCGGATCAGCCCGGCTGTCGTGCGCTGCTGCTGGTCACCCCTGAAGATTCACCGGAAGATGTCGAAGCACAATTACTCGCCGGTAAATTCAGTGGTTTTAAAGTCTACCATGTCTATGCCAGTCGCAAAGACACCCTGGAAGCGGAGCCCCAGGAATACATTCCGGAATGGGTCTGGGAACTCTCCAACCGCTATGGCCTGGCCATCATGCTGCATATGGTCCGTGCGCGGGCGATTGCGGATCCCGTCAATCAGAAATACATCCGCGAACACTGCCTGCAGTACCCGCATGCAAAACTCATCCTGGCACATGCAGCCCGTGGCTTCTGTGGAAACCATACCACAGAAGGTATTGCTTCACTCAGAGATCTCGACAATGTTTTCTTCGACACCTCTGCCGTGTGTGAATCCCAGCCCTTTGAAGCCATTCTGCGCGAATTCGGTACCAGCCGCCTGATGTTTGGCACTGATTTCTCTGTCAGTGAAATTTATGGCCGCTGTGTCAGTATTGGTGATGGCTTTCTCTGGCTCGGCGAACAGAACGTAAACTGGGAATCGTCCACCTTCGCCCGACCGGTTCGCGTCGGACTCGAATCGCTGCTGGCAATCAAACAGGCGTGCCACACCCTGAGACTGAACGATGCGGACGTCGAACGCATCTTCTGCCATAACGCCCGTGCCATGCTGGGAATTGAAACCAGCTCAAATTCCAATCTCACACAGGATACATACAAACGAGCCAAACAGCTCATCCCAGGCGGCACCCAGCTGCTGAGTAAGCGACCTGAAATGTTTGCGCCGGACTGCTGGCCCGCCTACTACCGGGAAGCGAATGGCTGTGAAGTCATCGACCTTGACGGAAAAACCTATCACGATCTGGCAACCTCAGGCATTGGCTCCTGTCTGCTGGGCTATCGTGATCCGGATGTGACTGACGCCGTCGTGCGACGCGTGCAACTCGGCTCCATGAGTTCGCTGAATTCGCCTGAAGAAGTAGAACTCGCCGAACTGCTCACCAGCCTGCACCCCTGGTCTGACCAGGCGCGTTTCTGCCGAACCGGTGGAGAATCGATGGCCATCGCTGTTCGTATCGCTCGCGCGAAAACAGGACGGGATGAAATTGCCTTGTGCGGCTATCACGGCTGGAGCGACTGGTACCTCGCGACAAACCTGCCTCGAAAGTCAACAGAGTCCGGAACATCCCTCGATAAGCACCTCCTGCCCGGACTCGATCCGTCCGGTGTTCCGTCAGGCTTGTCTGAAACCACACACCCCTTCACCTACAATGACATCGACGGCCTGAGAAAGATCATCCAGGAACGGGGCTCTAAACTGGCAGCGGTGGTCATGGAACCGACGCGTTACATTCACCCCGATCCGGGGTTTCTGGAAGCCGTCCGTGAACTCTGCGATGAATGCGGTGCGGTCTTCGTGATTGACGAAATCACAACAGGCTGGCGTCTTGCCCTGGGTGGCGCGCACCTGCACTATGGAATTGAACCGGACATCGCCGTTTTCGCCAAAGCACTGGGGAACGGTCATCCCGTGGCGGCCATTATCGGCAGACGCTCCGTCATGGATGCAGCGGAAACCTCGTTCATCTCCAGCACCTACTGGACGGAAGGCGTGGGCTCAACCGCTGCGTTGGCCACCATTCGAAAAATGCAGACGATCAACATCCGCGAGCACATTCACCAGATTGGGGAATCGTTCCGCACAGGCTGGCTGGAACTGGGACAACAGCATGGAATCCCAGTCAAAGCCGTCGGCCACGCTGTCCTGCTGCATCATCAGTTTGACCATCCGCAGGCAGCCGAACTGGGCACACTCTTTACGATTCGCATGCTGGAAAAAGGGTTTCTGACCGGGAGCGGCTTTTATCCCACATTTGCCCATCAGCCGCGCCACATTCAGAATTACTTCGCTGCCGCCGATTCGGTTTTTGCGGAACTCGCATCAGCCCTGTCGTCTGACGATCTTTCCAATCGTCTCAAAACGCCAGTCAGACATTCCGGGTTTGCCCGACTGACTCCCAGCCCGAAAACATAACAGTCTGTCTGATGCTACGAACTTGAGGACCCTGTATTCACCACCGGCTGAGTGTGCCGATCACTGCACAAGACCACCAGCAGGTTGGAAACCAGTGCTGCGCGGCGGTCGTCGTTCAACTCCACAATCCTTTCCGCAGACAGATGTTTCAGCGCCATATCCACCATGCCGACTGCGCCTTCCACGATTTTAGTGCGGGCAGCTACGACGGCCTGCGCCTGCTGTCGCTGCAGCATCGCAGCGGCAATTTCCTGTGCATAAGCCAGATGACTGATGCGGGCTTCAATCACTTCCACCCCCGCTTTATCCAGACGTTCCTGAATATCCACCATCAGTTGATCACAGATATCCTGGGTATTGCCTCTTAAGGAAAGTTCATGGTCCTCGCTGTCGTAAGGATGACGGCTGGCCAGATTTCGTAACGCCGCCTCGCTCTGGACCGAAACAAAATCCTCATAGTCATCCACTTCAAACATCGCTTCCGCAGTATTAACAACGCGCCAGACAACCACCGCCGAAATATCAATCGGGTTCCCGTCCCGATCGTTCACCTTGGAAGGCCGCCCTCCTGATCTGGTTTTGTGCTGGATGATATTCCCCGCCTGATCCTTCTGCTCAGGCGTCGAGACAGAGCCTGTTTCAAAGTTTCGGATTCGCAAAGAGATCTTCTTCTTGGAATAAAACGGATTCACCCAGAAAAAACCGGACTGCATTACCGAGCCCTTGTATTCCCCGAACAGCAGCAGAACCCGCGCCTGATTGGGAGCAATCGCCATACAGCCAAATAACCCGACCAGACAGGCCAGACCAGTCATAATTCCGAACAGAATCAGCAGGCCACTCTCTGAAACAGCGCCATAAACAAACATCAGCCCCGCTGACAAGATACCCGCCAGACAGACAGTCAGCGGAAACCAGCCCGACATTGGATGAAACACGCGTTCCTCAGTCATCTTCACTCTCCTGGATGAATTGTCTCGTTTCAGTGTGATATACCAGTAAAACGGACTCAAATCAAAAAGGATTAAAAATATCCCCCTTGAGACCGTTTAAAAACAGGATCTGGTCGGGCCTGAATCAGGAGAACCTTACCTGATCGAGATATCGTACAGACGGTAAAGCGAATGCTACTTCGTCTTTTTGAGCTGATCCAGGGAAATGAAATTTGCCGGGCCCTTGGAAGAAGCAGGGCAACCCGTACAGGAACCGCCGGCACATCCTGAACGCTGTTTGAAGAAACGGATGCCGCGTCGCACCAGAAACAGAACGGCAGCGGCAATACAGAATACTGTAACCACCATTTGCCAGTTAATCTGATTCATCGCGTCTCCTTTTTTCCGATAGCCCTGTATTCCCAATCTAAAATTGATAGCTTAGATCAACATCATACCAACCTGGTAAGAGAGCAGAGCTCCCAGGTAAGCCAGAGTTGTCATGTATGTAAATGAAACAACGGGCCAGACCCAGCTGTTCGTTTCCCGCCGCATTACCATCAGTGTCGCCGCACATTGAGCACACAAGGCAAAAAAGACCATGATTGAAATTGCCACCGGAACATTAAATACTTTCCGACCATCGGGCCAGGTCGCCGAACGGATCGAACCGATCAACCCTTCATCCTCTTCATCCACGTCTCCCCCGAGGCTGTAGATCGTCCCCAGAGTTGAAATGATGACCTCACGAGCGGGAAAAGAAGCAATCACACCGACGCCGATTTTCCAGTCCCAACCCAGTGGTTTCACGACCGGCTCAATCAGATGCCCGGCTTTTCCGAGATAACTGTTTTCTATCAGCTGGCTGCTGACATGATTCTGCCGTTCATACAACAGCGCCTGTGATGCTTCCAGGTTTTTCAGTTGAATTTCCAGACTTTCCACCTTTTCCGGCGTCTCGTCTTCTGCTGCAGCCAGTTGCGCTGCCGCATTTTCTACGGATGCATCAATTGTTTCAATCTGCTGCTGCAATGCGAATTGTTCGCTGTGATCGCCGGGGAAATAGCCGGCGGCCCAGATCAAGATCGAAGTCGCAAAAATCAGGGTCCCTGCTTTCACTACGAAAGATTTACCCCGGTTGTAAACGCGATAGATCACATTCCGCGGTGAAGGCCATTTATATCCAGGCAGTTCCATCACAAATGGCGCCACATCTCCTTTAAAGCAGACCTTCTTCAGAAACCAGGCAACAGGGATGGCAACGACAGCACCAATGGTCGACATGGCAAACAGCACGATACCCGGCAGTGAAACCATCGTCACACTGCCGATCGAAAAGTAAACGACATTCGGAATGAACGCGGCGATGAACAGCACATACACGGGCCAGCGGGCCGAACAGCTCATCAGGGGGGCAACCAGGATTGTCGTCAAACGCTCGTGACGATTTTCGATTACCCGCGTCGCCATAATTCCGGGGACGGCACAGGCATACGAAGACATCAGGGGGATAAACGATTTTCCACTCAGCCCCAGACTCCGCATTAACCGGTCCATGATGTAGGCAGCGCGTGCCATATAGCCGCTGTCTTCCAGGACGGCGATAAAGAAGTACAAAATCACAATCTGAGGCAGGAAAATCAGAACGCCCCCCACACCGGCGATCACACCATCCACCAGCAGGCTTCGCAGGGGACCGGGCGCAAGCAGTGACTCGACCATGCCTCCGATCGCCCCACCTCCGTCATCAATCAGATCCATCGCAGGGCCAGCCCAGGTAAACACTGACTGAAATACAAAAAACATCAACACAAAAAAGAACAGAAACCCAAAAGCCGGGTGGGTTAGCCAGCGGTCGATCTTATCGGAAGTCGTTTCCTGTTGAATTTCGGGTTGCTGAATCACTCCTTTTAAGATTTCTCTTGTCCAGCCATATCGAACCCGGGCTTCCGTCGCAGGTACGGCACACCCTGATTCTTTCAGACGTGTACGGGCCTGATGCAGATGCTCGATTAAACCATTGTGTGTATGATGCTCAAAATAGGATTCGACATACCCACCCACATCCAGCAGCAACCGGTCGATCAGAAAATCGGGAGAACTCTCATCCTGCTGGGTGTTCAGTTTTTCCCGTAGTTGTGAACGCTCTGCATAAAACGACTCTGGAAACAGCTGCTGAACTTCATGCCGGCTGCCCGGGTCGATGTTCAGAATCGCCGCCTTGAGGTCTTTGATGCCTTTTCCGTGATGGGCTTCGGTACAAACGACCGGATGACCAAGCCGTTCAGACAAAGCAACTGCGTCAATCTCAATACCACGGGATCGTGCCAGATCACACATATTCAAGACAAGCACGACGGGGGTTGAAAGATCGAGGATCTGACTGAAGAGGTACAGGTTGCGTTCCAGGTTGGAGGCATCGGCAATACAGATAATGGCATCCGGCCTGCGAACACCTTTCTGTCTGCCCAGCAAAACATCCACCGCCAGCATCTCATCGATTGAGCGTGGTGCCAGACTGTAGGTCCCCGGCAGATCCACCAGATCGATCTTACGACCTTCCCAGATCACACTGCCGACTTTCTTTTCGACGGTCACTCCGGGGAAATTACCAATATGGGCATGCCCCCCCGAAAGCTGATTGAACAGGGTACTTTTTCCCGTATTCGGATTCCCGATAATGGCAACCGTCATATGCTGTTGTTGCACAGCCTGCTGATTTGATGCGGTGGAAGAGTTGGTCATGGAACTTTAAATCTGAAAGCGGCGCTTTCATCAGGAAGGACCCTCTGAAACAGAGGGATGTTTGTTTTAAACAATCTCGACTTCTACACACTTGGCCTCGTTTAAACGCAGGGATAATCGGTATCCTCGCACTGCATATTCCAGTGGATCACCCAGTGGTGCTTTTCCCAGCAACTGGATCTGCTCCCCATCAATCAGGCCCATTTCCATCAGGCGAATAGAAATAGCATCTTCTCCATTGATCTGTGTGATCCGTGCTATTTGACCTTTTATTAGTTGATTCAATGTCATCACTGTTTTTTAACTCAGAATAAAAGTAGCCGGAGGAAGGAAGCCTTTGTGTAAACTCTCGATTAAGAGCACTCCAATATAAGGAAATTGAGACTCAGTTTCAACTATGATCCTGAATTATTCAAAGGAAGAAATAGATGTAACCCTATGCCCTGTTGGATCAAAAGCAGTATGAGATTTTTTGAATCTCTGCGAGGTCAAGTAGATATGACGCGAGAATGTCATGCGGCCCAGGTACCTGCTGAGAAGAGTTATCATCCTGATCAGTAAGCGGTTCCACACATATGAACAAAGTACATATAAACATATTTCATATCATCAAAACAGGAGTTTTATGAAGATTTCGAGAAACCAGATATTGTTGATCAGCATGGGAGCTTCTAAAATCTAGCGTGGTCTTAACCTGTTTTTAATTATCAGTTGTTGCTCACGACAAACAGGTCTCAGACACTCTGCTCCTGGTTTTCTGTAAAGCCAGATTAACCTGGAGCAGGCAGGCACTTTCTTTACTTCTATCTGAGAGAACCAGCGCTCAACTGCTTTCTCATCCCATGCGTACTGTTTTTTTTGCACTCAAAGTACGTGGAGGGAACGCAGACTCTTTTTTGTTTCTCGACATTCATTGTCGACTTCTTTTTCAACTATTGTGGAGTTCAAGTAATGGAAAAAGTGTTGCTCACTAGAAAGCGTGGTTTCACGCTCATCGAACTTCTGGTTGTGATTGCGATCATTGCGATCCTGATCGCCCTGCTGTTACCAGCTGTTCAACAGGCACGAGAAGCAGCGCGCCGCTCGACGTGCAAAAACAATCTGAAGCAGATTGGTCTCGCTTTGCACAACTATCATGACAACTTCAATATGTTCCCCCCGGGAGATGTCCGCCGAACCTATGGCTCAGGAGTTCAATCCTGGACCACCAGCCAGCTCGGCTGGATTCCCCGCATTCTGCCTTTCCTGGATCAGTCTGTGATTTACAATCAGATCAACTGGGAAATGGAACATGGCGTCAGTGCTGCACCGAACAGCAACCTGCGGAGGGAAAAAATTCCCGCTATTCGTTGTCCCAGCGATTCCTCACGTCAACCGGATGCGAACTACGGTCCCACCAACTACCTGGCATGTCGTGGTAATAATACATCCACCACAGCCAACAGAGGAACCTCCATGTTCTGGAATAACAGTGATACCAGAATTCGTGACGTGGAAGATGGTACAACAAATACCATGATGGTTTCAGAAACCTTTGCCAGTGCAGAATTCTGTACCGAACAACCTTCTGGTGGAGTCTGTCCGGCGACCTGTACCAGTTACAACAGTGGTTTAACCGGCGGACAACAGGGTTACTCCTGGATGTATGCTTCATTGTATGAAGCCGCCTACTATGGAACGGCATATACACCTAATCATAAACAGCCCGACTGTGGTGCCAGCTCAAGTTCACAGGCTGCTCATCTGGCTGCACGCAGTAAGCACACAGGTGGCGCTCATGCATTACTGGGTGACGGCTCTGTTCGCTTTGCTTCTGATAACATCGATTCTCAGATCTGGATTAATCTGGGTAACCCCTCTGACGGAAATGTACTGGGTGAGTGGTAAACCTCACGCTTGACACTTCAAAGCAGAAAATCCTCAACGCCACTTGATTCACTTATCAAGTGGCGTTATTTTTAAATTAGTCATTTGAATTATTCTGGATCTGTCAGAAACCGTTTCTGTAAGATCCTCTCTTCGTTCACCATATCTCAAAGAATTGAAACAATCATGATGCGCTACATTCTATCCATCCTGATGCTGTTCTGTGTTACAACATTTCTGCAAGGATGCGGAGGAGAAGAAGCTCCACCGGAAGAAACGTTTAACGAAATGGATCAACTCGATCCCGCTGAAGAAGCAGCTGCTCAGAAAAAAGCGATGCAGCAAAACTGATTCAGACATCGCTTTCATGTTATTTCAGACTGTACATTCTCTTTTTTAATAGTGAATGTGCAGTTTTTTTTCGCTCTCACCTGTAACCCTATCTGAACACATGCCACTCCGTCTGCCCCCGTCTCTTAATTAAGAATGCTCATTATTGTTCACTTCTAAACTCGCTGTACATAAGCATTTACAAATACAAATCCTGCTTTCTTTTAGCAGAACATACTGGATTTTTTCCTATGATTCCTCTATAGTGTGAATATCTAATTTACTGGTAATTTCATGTAGTTTTCACATGAAGCAGTCCAGAGAGTGGCTTCACCCTATTTCATATTCACGTGTTAACACACAAACCGAAGCCAGTATTCATTTTCAAAGCCTCAAATCTAAATTGAAAATTGATTGCAGCCCAGAACTAACGTTTTGGTTACGCACGCTCACATCCATAGATTTACTAAAAAAAATTCTCCGTTTCATTTTCTATTTTTTTAGGAGTTCAAGTAATGGAAAAAGTGTTGCTCACTAGAAAGCGCGGTTTCACGCTCATCGAACTGCTGGTTGTGATTGCGATCATCGCGATCCTGATCGCTCTGCTGTTACCAGCTGTTCAACAGGCTCGCGAAGCCGCCCGTCGCTCGACATGTAAGAACAATCTCAAACAGATTGGACTTGCACTGCACAACTATCACGACAACTTCAATATGTTTCCTCCGGGAGATGTACGAAGAACTTATGGCTCAGGAGTTCAATCCTGGACCACCAGTCAGCTCGGCTGGATTCCCCGCATTCTGCCCTTCCTGGATCAGTCGGTGATCTACAACAAGATCAACTGGGAAATGGAACACGGAGTCAGCGCTGCTCCTAATAACAGCATCCGGGCAGAAAAAATTCCTGCCGTCCGCTGCCCCAGTGACTCTTCGCGTCAACCTTCGTCTTCTTATGGTCCCACCAACTATCTGGCATGTCGTGGTAACAATACCACCACCACTAGTAACAAAGGGACTTCGATGTTCTGGAACAACAGTGATGTCAGAATCCGTGACGTGGAAGATGGTACGACAAATACCATGATGGTTTCAGAAACATTTGCCAGCGCAGAATTCTGTACGGAACAACCTTCAGGCGGGGTCTGCCCGGCAACCTGTACCAGCTACAACAGTGGCAAAACCGGTTCACAGCAGGGTTACTCCTGGATGTATGCTTCTCTGTATGAAGCTGCCTACTACGGGACGGTTTATACCCCCAACCATAAACAACCAGACTGTGGTGCCAGTTCCAGCTCACAGGCTGCTCATCTGGCTGCCCGCAGTAAGCACACGGGTGGTGCCCATGTTCTGCTAGGTGACGGTAGTGTTCGCTTCGCTGGCGACAATATCGACACGACGATCTGGAGAAATCTGGGGAACCCCGCTGACGGAAATGTCCTGGGTGAGTGGTAAGCCATCCTTTTCTGTAAAACTGAAATGTTCCTCGTCACTTGCTTCAAGTGGCGAGGTTCTTTTTTTAGACACTGATCATTTCTGTATAGTCTGACTTCTGCTACAGATTAGATCCCATTTGCCCGGAGTGCTGCTGGAGCTGTTCGATTTGCCTCATCAGCACGGAAGATACTCAGAAAGTCTGGACTCTGCCGTTGACTCTCGGTCTTGATTAACTGCTCAAAAAACAATCGGGGCAAGCTTTAACCGGGTTCGACAGGTATCGAGAATCACGCGTGTGGCGCTGGCACCGACGCGGCTCACACCCAGATCACGAACCTCAAGCAGCTGATCCAGCGTACGGATACCGCCTGCCGCTTTGATCTGAACCCGTTCCGGGCTATGCGTCCGCATCAGCTTTAAATCGTCTAACGTTGCGCCTCCTGTGCCATATCCGGTTGAAGTTTTAACCCAGTCCACTCCCAGGCCGGCACAGATACGACACAGCTCAATCTTCTGTTCGTCCGTCAGATAACAGTTCTCGAAGATCACTTTGATTTTCTGACCAGCCTGGTGCGCGACCCGGGTTATCGCTCCGATCTCGCTTTCGACATACTTCCAGTCGCCACTGAGTACCCGCGATAGATTGACGACCATATCCAGTTCTTTACAACCATCCAGAATCGCCTGTTCCGCCTCGCGCTGTTTCATCACCAGTGTATGTCCGCCATGCGGAAAACCGATCGTCGTGCTGGGATGAACAGTGGAGTGTTCCAGAATCTCGGAGCAGCGCTTGAGATAGAAAGGCATAATACAGACACTGGCCACATCATATGCCAGAGCGAGTTGACAGCCCGCTTCCAGTTCCGGAACCGTCAAAATGGGACTCAACAGGGAGTGATCAATCATCTTCGATATTTTTTTGAACTGCTCTTCCATGGGTATTACTCTCGGCAGGGAATGTAATTTCGCAGGTAAGTATGACACTGTCTCAATGCAGCCAGACACGCTTCGGTGGAACCTTCGTAGGCACGATCCTCGACTTCCACGCAGACCGGTCCCTGATAACCGATCTCATTCAATTGTGAAAAAAAATGCCCCCAGTCAACCTGTCCCAGACCGGGCAGCTTGGGAGTATGATATTCGAGGGGACAGGCCATAATTCCCACCTGGTTCAGCCGATGCTGATCGACGCGTACATCCTTGGCGTGCACATGGAAGATCCGATCGGCAAAATCACGAATGGGAGCCACATAATCCATCTGCATCCACACCAGATGCGAGGGATCATAATTCAACCCAAAGTATTCACTCGGAATATCTGCATACATGCGCCGCCAGATAGCAGGCGTGCAGGCCAGATTTTTCCCGCCCGGCCATTCGTCTTGCGTAAACGACATGGGACAGTTTTCAATTCCAACACGCACCTGCTGCTGTTCTGCATATTGAATAATCTCAGGCCAGGTCTGCAGAAATCGAGGCCAGTTCTCATCGACCGATTTTTTCCAGTCCCGACCGATGAATGTATTCATGCGGTTGATACCCAGTTTACCCGAAGCGGAGATGACCTTCTGAATATGCTCCACGTATTTACCGGCTTCTTCCGGATCGGGACAGAGAGGATTCGGATAGTATCCCAGCGCACTGATCTCGATCCCGAATTCATCGGAGAGTTGAGAAATCGTTGTGACATCCGCATCGGTAAACTGCTCGGCAGAAATGTGCGTGATTCCGGCATAACGTCGAGAATCGTTACCCTCAGGCCAGCACATGACTTCAACACAATCATAGCCGATCTCTGCGGCCACCTGAAACACTTTGCGCAGATCATAATCCGGCAGGATAGCCGTCACAAATCCCAGTTGCATTCTCTGTTTCCCCCACTGCTGTCCCTGGTATGAGTCTTTCCGGAAAACGGGCTTCCGAGACTGATATCATAAGCAACCTGGGAGTACAGGTCTACAACGGGAAACAGAATCGATAGGGCGCAATGTGCCTGGAATGATGAGCGGGGGGAGCAGATTTCTGCCTGGGGAGAACCAGCCAGCAGTTGGCGGTCGGGGTTTACCAGATTTCTTTCAGGTTAAATTCGTAAGCCTGCATACGACGTCCTGCTTCGAATTCTTCCGGAGCCTCTGCAAGTACGCGTACCCAGACACGCTCACCTTCATACTTCCCTTCAATGGAAATATGACAACCTAACTGATCATCGTAATCGATGGGTAATGCTTGCCAGTATAAAGACTCGACTTCCTCAAAGATTTCACCCAGCTTGAGGATATTGAAACAGAACTTGGAAGGTGCCAGCACTCCATCCCACTCGCCACCGACAATCTCGGTACTGGATGCAAATAAGGTCACTTCCCACTCGTTACCACTGCTATTGTGGAAAAAATGGCAGCCGATCGGCGAAAGCATATCGACATCATACATCAATGATGCCACTTGATTTGCCATTGATTTCAGCCAGGATGGTGGGGAGGGCATCTGAAGGATTCAATCTAGTAACTGGTCAGGAACTTGGGTGAATGACGTTAACGATTGGTAATCAATCTACGTATAAACTAAGGTGCTTACAAATAATGAGGTTACCCATGACAATCTGTTTTACCTTTTAAACGTAAACGATCTTATCGATTGGAGTGCCTTGCCCGAAGCCGCGTCGTCTTCAGCCCGCGTTATTACTGCAAGATCGCAATCTAACGAAGCTTCGAACGTGAGTTGTTTCGCCTGAAGACGTACACAGGCACATTCGAATATTCGATTTGGGAATGAATGACGCAAAAAAAGTGCCAAATAGTGTTCCCTCACCAGATTAGTGACCGACGCCGAATTGAGAATCAAACAGTATTGATATTCAACTGCCTGCAAGCAGAATTTTCAGGTGAGATAAAGAGATTTCTTCAGTAAATAAGCGGTGCCCGGGACAAGCAGATCTGTCTGTCAAAAAAATAAACACCTTTGATTAACAGATTGTTCAAAGGTGTTTACAAATTCGTTGTATTCTGGAAACAGCAGTCCGTGTTTCTATCAATTTGTCAACAGACCATTAATCATCATAATCGCAGCTGGCCCGACCAGTACCACAAAGATACCGGGGAAAATAAACAGAACCAGTGGGAAGATCATCTTAACGGCTGTCATCGCAGCCTGCTCTTCGGCCAGCTGGCTGCGTTTTACACGCATACTGTCTGACTGTACGCGTAATGCCTGGGCAATCGATGAACCAAATTTATCAGCCTGAATCAGAATCGCCGCCAATGCCCGCATATCATCGACGCCGCTGCGAATTCCCAGATCGTGCAGTACTTCCCTGCGGGGACGGCCCATCTGTAACTGCAGATTACACAAGGCAAATTCACTGCACACATCAGGTGCGGTCTCTTCCAGTTCCCCAGAAACACGTCGCATGGCAGCATCCAGACCTAAACCCGCTTCCACACATACGACCAGCAGGTCGAGCGCATCAGGCAGCGACAGAAATATACGTTCGACGCGTCCCTTGATCAGCAGACGCAGCGCAATCTCCGGCAGATAAAAGCCGATTCCACCGGCAATGACCAGTGACGTCCAGCCATTTTGGGTCATCCCGAAGTTATAAAAGCCGTAACCCGAGCCCAGTAATACTCCCAGGAGACCTAACGCGACCTTCAATGAGAGAAAGAGGGAAGGCGCAGCTTCCGAATTATAACCGGCGTTTGCGAGCCGCACTTTTAACTGATTTTCTTCCAGTTCTGACTTGGGTGTTAATGCTTTCGAGAGCGCGGGAGCTGCCTTTTCAAACAACGAACTGGCCGAATTCGCATCGTCAGGATTATTGCGCAAATGGGGATTACGTAATTCTTCCAGCCGCGCATTGGCACGGGAATTATCTGAATTCAGTTTGTTGATCAGGGCAATCACACCCACAATCACCATCCCGAAAATCGCCCATGGTAATAATTGAACAAAGTCCATGTTTTCATCTCCCACATTCAACGAATGAAATCTGCATTCACAATATTTCAGAACTCAATGTATCTGATAAAACCTGATCACCCGGTTTATTTCAGACGGATCAGATTTTGATGTTTACAATCTTCTTGATCCACAAGGCCCCCAGTACCTGCAGTACGATACCGCCGGCAATCATTTTTCGTCCCAGCTCATCTGTAAACAGGAGCATCACATAATCAGGGTTGAGATAGTAAACCGCAAAGAACAATGCGATCGGCAATGCCATCAGCACGACTCCACTGATACGACCTTCCCCCGTCAGAGCCTGAACCTGTCCCATAATTTTAAAGCGCTGTCTGATGATGTAACCGATTTTGTCCAGAATCTCAGCCAGGTCCCCCCCGGCCTGCCTCTGGATCACAACCGCAGTCACGAAAAACTTCAGGTCCAGGTTCGGCATCCGCTTTAACATGCTTTTTAATGCTTCATCAATGGGAACACCCAGATTCTGCTCTTCATACGCCATCGCAAATTCCGTTGCGATAGGAGGCGGCATCTCCTGAACGACCACACTTAATCCAGACGAAAGACTGTGCCCGGAACGTAACGCACGCCCCACCAGTTCCAGTGCATCAGGTAACTGTAGAGCGAATTTTTTAAAACGCCGATTGCGACGGAACAGCAGCCACATAAACGGCAGGCTCCCGGCTGCCAAAGCCGCTACCGGGCAAAACGGGACAGGTGCATTCGTAAACCAGGCAGCAGCAAACCCCAGTGCACCCGCAACCGCAGTCATCAACAGAAACGTATCTGCTTTAAACGGTGCCTCTGCCTGCTCCAGCAGCAGTTTGATATTTCCAAACTTTTCAAAGAAGTGGGTCACCTGATCAGACAGGCTGTTCAGACCTCCCTTCACAAATTCTTCTTTGAGCAACGAGGCTGTTTCTTCCGACGATTTCTTTTTCCCGGTAATCACGGCCAGTCGGTCTTCCGCCTTGCTGGACGAAAAATCCTTGATGACGAAGATGACGGCTCCTGCAAAAGCCATCATTCCCAGAAATGCAGCGATGGAGATGATGAGTGTCTGATCCATCTCAGATTACCTTTATCGTTTAAAAAGTCGTGTTTTTATCTTTAAGAAACAGAAATGATCTCAGCCCTGCAATACGCGATTGGCAAACAGATTACCAGGCAGACGAATCCCGGCTGCCTCCAGTCGATCCATAAATGCCGGTCGTACGCCGGTCGCTTCAAAGTGACCGTATGCTCTTCCGTCAGCATCAATGCCATCCTGAATGAACAGGAAGATATCCTGCATGATGACCGTGTCCTGTTCCATATTCAGAACTTCCGTCACGTGGGTCACCTTTCGGGGTCCCCCCTGCAGACGGTTAACCTGAATAATCAGATCGACGGCAGAAGCGAACTGTTGCCGCAACGCTTTCAGAGGCAGTTCCACTCCCCCCATCGTAATCATGGTTTCCAGACGGGAAACGGCGTCACGAGGCGAGTTGGCGTGAATCGTCGTTAATGAGCCTTCGTGACCTGTATTCATCGCCTGTAACATGTCCAGCGATTCGCCACCACGACATTCCCCGATGATGATTCGGTCTGGTCGCATACGCAAAGCGTTTTTCACCAGGTCTGTGGCAGAGATGGCTCCACGACCTTCAATATTAGGAGGTCGCGTTTCCAGGCGTAAAATGTGTTCCTGTTGTAGCTGAAGTTCCGCCGCATCTTCGATCGTGATCACACGATGGTCACTCTGGATGAAGCTGGACAGGGTATTCAACAATGTAGTTTTACCAGAACCGGTACCACCACTGATGATGGTATTGATGCGAGCTTTAATGGCGCCTTCCAGCAGCATGGCTACTTCGGGAGTAAATGCACCAAATCGCAGCAGATCTTCCAGCCCCAGAGGATTCGATCCGAATTTACGAATCGTCAACGACGGACCATCCAGAGCCAGCGGAGGAATGACGGCATTCAAACGAGAGCCATCAGGCAGACGGGCGTCGACCAGCGGAGAAGTTTCATCCACACGTCGTCCCACTTTAGAAACAATACGATCCAGGATCTGCAGCAAATGCTGATTATCGCGGAACACGACTTTTGATCGTTCAATCCGGCCGTTCTTTTCGACGAAGACATGCTTGGGACCATTGATCATGATATCTGCGATATCCTGATCTTTGAGCAGCAGTTCGAGCGGTCCGAAACCAAAGGTCTCGTCCAGAATTTCTTCGATCAACCGTTCTCTCTCAGAACGATTCAACAGCGGATTTTCCGTATCACACAGATGCTCGATCACCAGTCGGATTTCCCGGCGCAGTGAATCACCTTCCAGGTCACCCACTCGCGACAAATCCAGTTTTTCAACCAGTTTACCGTGAATCAGTCGTTTCAGATCATCAAATGCCATATTGGAATCGGCGTGGGAAAAGCCAGAGACTGCCATCTTATTCATAACTCCTTGAAGTTGTATCTTTTATTTAAAAACCAGAATGTTCTGTCCGAGTTCGACATCCATCATCACACTACCGGTTCAGGGAGCTGTGACAGGTTTTTCAGTTTAAATTTAGTTCATAAAATGACATCACGTCGCCTTTAGAATAAAATGATGCAAAAAAGCAGCATCTCTGCATCAGCGAAAAACGAGCACCCATATCGATTTTGCCGATGATGCATCGTTTAAGCTCTCTGTGGATCAAGCCGGTTGATCTCATCGCAGGCATGCTGGTACATGAGATTGCAGTATTCAGCTGCTTTTCCTGCCTGAGAGGTAGCATTTAATAAGCATGACAGTTGAAAATCAGGTTCCCCCAACTCCCTGCCTGCCATGCTCTCAAATGACAGAGGCAGGCGTCTCAAGCCGCATAACCGCTACGACTCTGAAAAGTAAAAACATTGCTGCAATTATCAATAATTATTCCAACTTATTGCGAAGCCGAAAATCTGAGGGTACTCATCCCGCGTATCAATGCTGCGCTCTCTGATGCCAGTCTGAAGGCAGAAATCATTGTGGTCGATGACAACAGCCCGGATGAGACAATTCAGGTATGTGAGGAACTGGCTGAAACGTTTCCCCTGCAGCTGATTACCCGCGAGAATGAACGGGGACTCTCGACTGCTGTAATCGCCGGACTGAATGCCGCAGCAGGGGAGATTCTGCTGGTCATGGATGCAGACCTCTCGCATCCTCCCGAAAAGATTCCGGAACTGGTTTCCGCCCTCAATCAGCCGCTCACCGATTTTGTAATCGGCAGCCGCTATGTCGAGGGAGGTTCTACCGACCAGAGTTGGGGCTGGTTCAGAAAGTGGAATTCCCGGGTGGCAACATGGTTATCCCGCCCATTCACGAGCGCTCGTGATCCCCTGGCTGGTTTCTTTGCAATCAAAAGACAGACTTACCTGAAGGCCCGCAACATTCTGAATCCCATTGGATATAAAATCGGGCTGGAGCTCATTGTCAAATGCCGCTGCCAGCATGTCGTTGAAATCCCGATTGAATTCACGGATCGCATGGCGGGCACCAGCAAGCTTTCCTTCAAAGAGCAACTGCATTATCTGAAACATCTCAAACGATTGTTCGATTTCAAATATCAGAACTATGCCTATTTCGTCCAGTTCGCGCTGATCGGACTGACGGGGGTCTTCGTGAATTTGCAGATGCTCGCCTTGCTCTCCATCTGGCTGATTTCCCCGGTCGCGGTCGCATTGGCGATCTGGACTTCCATGAGTACCAACTTCCTGCTCAACCGGAATATCACCTTCTCGTATGCCAAGCATCAGCCGTTCTGGAAACAGTACCTGAGCTATTGTGGCAGTTGCCTGACAGGTGCCATTTTCAACTGGTTGACGACAATGGTGCTGAGCCGTTCCTTCCAGTTCTTTGAGAAGCGGATCCTGCTGGCGGCATTTATAGGTATTCTTGTCGGCATGGGCTTCAACTTTCTGCTCTGCCGATACCTGGTTTTCTCAAAGCACAAACCAGCGGAAGAAACAACGGCGACCGAATAACAATTCAGACAGACGAAGCAGGTTCTTCTCTCGTTGTCAAAATCGTTTCAATCTCACAGCTGTAATGTTACTCAGGTAAGTCGCCCTGCTGAGGAGGCTGACGCTTCTGCTGCTGGGCAACCTTTCTCTGAAACTGCTCGAAGGAGTGAGTCAGTGAATCCAGCAGGCGGGGAATATTCGGCGCGGCGAGATGAACACGGGCCGAGACACAGGAACGCGGGAAAAACGTGGTAATGAAATCGAATGAGAATTCCGTCGCCGAGTGCCCAATCCGCACGGCATTCGCATAGGTGCCGGACAGCATCTCATCGGGCAGCTTCAATTCATCATACAGTTCTTCCGCTGAAGGTGGTTTCTGGGCCGGTTCTACCGGGTTGGTTTTGGTTTCTGAAGCTTCCTGATTACCGGACTCGGGTGTCCTCGTCTCTCCCACGACTCCTGCTCCGCCAGCTGCTGTTCCGGATACAGAATCCGCTACGGGAGACGCAGACGGCTCCGATTCAGGAGCTTCGATCCCTGCCCCCACATTGATGGATTCAGAGGAACCAGTCGCAGCTGGAGGTAACGGAGTGGGGATCACTGGAGTCCCGAAACGGTTTTCGTAGTTCGTCAGATTGTCGCGAAGTGCACGGATCATCTGGGGAACGACTCCGATGGGGAGTACAACCCGGGCTACGACCTGCTGAGGCGTGGAAATCCGTAAGAGAAAATCGAGAATGAATTCATGGCCGCCCTGAAGCACAACCGCTCCTGTACTGAAAACGCCGCGTGAGACCCCTTCCGGTACCCGGGCACTGACCTGAGAATGTCTTATTTCCTGGGTATGACGTTCCGGGTTGAATTCAGAACCTTCATCATTGTTTTCTGCTGGCGTCGGATTATCGCTCATGGCTACTGTTTCATTCCTTCAGGATTCTCTACGGTCTCGTGACTCACAGACGTGGTTTACAATAATCATAGTAGTTGCCTGGACGACACTCAGCAAACCAGACAGAGCATTTTGAGCATATCATTCAAAATGCGATCAGGTTTGAATGACTCGCAATTCTTTGGGCAGGGGAAATCGAACGGATTCTTTGCGGACAATCGCGTTTTCAATTTCCGCCTGATAGTTCTCTTTCAGGTATTGAATCAGTTCCTCCACCACAACTTCGGGAGCACTGGCGCCCGCTGTGATCAGAATCGTTTCAGACTGCTCGAGCCATTCCGATTTCACTTCTTCTACCCCGTCGATCAGATAGGCGGGCTTACCGGCTGTCTTGCCGATCTCCATTAATCGCTTGCTGTTAGAACTGTTCTGGCTTCCGAGGACGAGCACCAGGTCCGCACGTGATACCAGTTCGGAGACGGCTTCCTGACGATTCGTGGTGGCATAACAGATATCTTCTTTCGGAGGACTTTCGATCGAAGGATATTTTTCCTTGAGGCTGCGGATCACGCGTCCTGCTTCTTCTACACTTAATGTGGTCTGAGTCAGAAAAGCCAGTCGCGCTCCTTCAGGAAAATTCAAGGCGGCAACTTCTTCCGGGGTTTCGATCAGGGTAATACTTTCCGGAGCCTCTCCCATTGTGCCGATGACTTCATCATGCCCTTCATGGCCAATCAAAATAATATGATAACCAGCGTCGGCGTATTTGATAGCTTCGGTATGCACCTTGGTCACCAGCGGACAGGTTGCATCAATCGTGCGAATGTTTCGTTCACGCGCCTGGCTACGTATCACCGGGGACACACCATGCGCACTGAAAACCAGAATGGAATTTTCCGGCACTTCGCTCACGGCATCAACAAAGGTGACACCCAGGTTCGTAAAACGATTCACAACATATTTGTTATGCACGATCTCATGATAGACATACACATTACTGCCAAAGATGCGAATGACTTCTTCAAGACACTCGATTGCCATATTCACTCCCGCACAGAAACCGCGGGGATTTGCCAGTATTACTTTCATTGGTTTTGTTCCAGTATCACAGAAATGAAATTGCTTATTTCTGTTAAGGGGCTCGTGTCCCATTTCTCATCAAAGTGGCTGAAGTCAAGTCGGTCTGCAAGGATCTGATACATCAAATCCATCAGATGCAATCACTTAGACCGCCTCAGTTACTATTCTATGCTGATCACAAAGCGAAACCAGATCCGGGAAGTTGATTTTTGCCACTTTCAACAAAGGAAAGGCGTTTTTTTGCTTATTTCAGCCGAGAAACAAGTGTTATCACCAGCCACTGGCAGTCAGAGGCGCGCAACGACGCACCCTGTCACAACCCGATCAGCAGGAGATTACTGGCAAGTCGGACTTATTCGACCGTCACACTTTTTGCCAGATTGCGTGGCCGGTCGACATTACATCCGCGCTGGACTGCAATATGGTAGGAAAGCAGCTGTAATGGGATGGCTGTGACGAGAGGCTGCAGAAAATCGTCGACGTCGGGAACATAAATCACGTCGTCGGCGATATCGGCAATCTTGTCATCCCCTTCGCAGGCGATGGCGATCACAGGCCCCTTCCTCGCTTTGACCTCTTCCAGATTGCTCATCACTTTGGGATAAATCTGTCCGCGGGGTACCACGAACACGCTGGGAGTGGCTTCATCCACGAGCGCAATCGGACCATGTTTCATTTCCGCAGCGGGATAACCCTCTGCATGAATGTAGCTGATCTCTTTGAGCTTCAAGGCCCCTTCCAGTGCACCGGGAAAATTATAAAGGCGTCCCAGGTACAGGAAGTTATTAAAGTTACAATATTTCAATGCAATGTCCTTTACCTGATCATTGCATTCCAGGCATTTCCGAACCTGGTCGGGGATCTTGTGAATGGCATCGATAATTCTACGACCGGCTGGATAGGACAAATGCCGCATCCTGCCCAGAAACAATGCCAGCTGAATCAAAACCATGACCTGTGAAGTGAATGCTTTGGTCGAAGCAACTCCCACTTCCTGGCCGGCGTGCAGATAAATTCCGCCATCCGCTTCGCGGGCGATGGTGGATCCGACCACATTACAGATCGCCAGTGTCGGATGACCTTTCCGTTTGCATTCACGCATCGCTGCCAAAGTGTCCGCAGTCTCACCACTTTGAGTGATCGCGAAAATCATTGTGCTGTTTGAAATCGGTGGATTGCGATAACGTAATTCGCTGGCATATTCCACCTCCGTCGGAATCCGGGCGAACTCTTCCAGCAGATATTCACCCACCAGTCCGGAATGCCAGCTGGTTCCGCAGGCAGTCAGAACGACGCGATCAATTTTTCGCAGTTGTTGTGCGCTCAGATTCAAGCCGCCAAATTTAGCAGTTGCTTCATCTTCATCCAGACGGCCACGCATGGCGTTTTCCAGCGTCTGGGGCTGCTCGAAGATTTCCTTCAGCATGTAATGTTCAAAATCGCCCAGTTCCGCATCGACACTCACCTGATCGAGTGTCTGAATCGAAAGCTTCTGCTGACCTTCATCACGGTGGAAGATTTCGATTTCATCACGTGTGATGACCGCCATTTCGTGATCAGAGAGGTAAATGACTTCGTCGGTGTAACCAGCCAGGGGGGTCGCATCACTGGCAATGAAATGTTCCCCTTTACCGACGCCGATCACCAGCGGACTCCCCAGACGGGCTGCAATCATGACGTCCGGCAGGTCCCGGAACATGACCACCAGGCCATAAGTACCCTTGAGTTTTGTCAGAGTGATTTCTACCGCTTTCAGGTAAGTGGAGAGTTCTTCCGGCTCTGAGCCCAGCTTGATCTGTTCTTCGAGATGATGCGACATCAGATGCGCGACTGACTCGGTATCTGTCGTCGTACGAAAAACGTACCCCAGCCCCTGCAACTGTTTTCGCAGTGAAGTGTAATTTTCGATCACGCCGTTATGAACGATAACAACATCGTTATTCCCCCCTATATGGGGATGCGAGTTCTGATCGTTGGTTTCGCCATGTGTCGCCCAGCGCGTGTGGCCGATACCTGCCGTACCGGAAACCGGATTTGACTTGTAGAGGGACGCCATCTCAAGCACGCGTCCTTTTTTCTTGCGAATCTGGATCGCGCTTCCATCGTGGACTGCGACCCCCGCGCTGTCATAGCCACGGTATTCCAGTTTCTGCAGCCCCTTGATCAGAATGGGCCCGGCCTGTCGATGACCGATATATCCGACTATGCCACACATGTTTCGCGCTCCATCGCTGGATGAGGGAAATAATGATATTGATCATTTAGCGCATTCCCCTTCGACTCTGGTAACCTGTCATCCTTGTTCAGGTTATCAGAATGTAAAAATAAAAAGGGGAAGCTCTTGAGTCTCGAAATTGTCTGCTGTGAATCAGTTACAGGTGCGGAAAGATACCACAAGATTTAAAAATAAGTCAACAACGATCCTGCATGGTTCATTTGAACACAGGAGCAGATTTGAAACCATAAGAGACTACTGGAAATGAATTTACATAAATGCACATTCACACATCAGAGTCCATTTCCGCTGCAAATCGAACGCGTTCTGCCGCCAGTCTCGCCACCGCAAAAGCACAGGCAGAATCTGAGATGGAGCGATCAAAAATCTCAGCAATATTGGTCACTTTCGTGTGAGCGAGTCTGGGATGGGATTGCACTACTTTTTCCGCGAGAAATACGGAACTGCCACTGATGAGTACGGTCTGGGGAACCTCTTCCAGCCGATTCAAGACCCGATCCAGTGCCTCGTTGATCTGAGCCTGCTGCCGCGCCGCCAGCCAGCCAGCCATCTCAACTGCTTCCGCTTCACTCAGCTCTGAAGTATCACAACAGACAGAACGGGCAATTCGGGCAAACGCATTTGCCCGGGTCGCAGGTCTTCCATCCGCCGTATCGACATCCTCGGTAGATTCAGGCAGATTCCCAAGCAATACGTAGAGATCTGCTGTTGATGCAAAATATTCCGCTGCCAGAGGACAATCCTGACCGCGTAAGGGAACACGTTTCTCCAGCATCGCCAGGGGAGTCCGACGACCACCGGTATAAACCAGTTCTCCTGACATTAATCGTTCCACGTCTGTCAGTCCCTCGGAAACCGGTAAGCCGTTCTTGAGGGGAATCAGATCGGTCGTCGTCGAGCCGATATCGATTAACAGGCCACTCTGATCGGGAATCATCCGTCCCAGCCAGGTTGCCAGCGCATGCCAGTTGGCGGCTGCAGTCAGTAATGGGAATTCCCGCGCGATCTCTGTGGTCAGAAATTCAGCCCCGGTCTGCCAGACCAGCACAGGCACATCTGGCACTGCCTGTTCGACGGCAGTCAGAATATGATTGACCCCGTCCGCCTTCGTCGGAAAACAGTCTGCCAGTTCTCCCGTCATCGTCACCGCAACCAGATCAGGGCGCTGGAAAGCGGTTAACATCTCCTGTAATGCAGACTGTAATAATTCGGGAGTTTTCCAGAGTTCAAACGACATCGCCTGGGCAGCGCCATCGCTGTCTGCCGCCTTGAGGTTCGCGCCGCCAATATCCAGGCCAATGACATACATGTTGAGTTTCTCAATTAAAGTTGCGTGATCAGCGAAGTACTTCCATCAGGTTGAAACCGAACCGTTTCCCCCTGCTTCCATTGAATCCTGGGGAAAGTAGTTTGGAAATCAATGATCCGCGCCGCCAGATTATCCTGCGTCAGCCTGCGATAACCGGTATAACTGGTCGTCAGTCTGGGATTGATTTCGACCAGAACGGGTTCGTTCGGCGCATTGTCTGGTAAGAGAATATCAAAGCCGACATATCCCGCAAGCCCCGGCAGTAAATCGCAAACATGATTCACTAAATCATCAATGGCTGTTAACACACTGGATTCGAGATCCGCCGGGATGATGCCCCCCTGATACTGAAATCCGTGTTCCCAGCAGATCTGCTGCTCACCCGCCGGAAACAGTTCCCTTTGTCCCGCTCTGATCAGCGCCACGGTCGAAAGTGGCTTTCCTTTCAGAAAAGGCTGTAACAGAAATTGCTCCTCTGCAGTGATCAAGTCATTCCAGCGTTGCTGCAAACAGTTCTCATTTTCAAATGTCTCTAATCCCAGACCACCAGCGCCACACCGGTGTTTGATCAGACAGGGAACTGAAACCGCAGACGGAGACAGTTCTTCAGACAGTAAGCACGTCGGGATCGTGGGAAGCGAGCAGTCCTGCATCCATTGATAGAACTCCCATTTGTCGGCTGTTAACTGGAGCGTCTTAAGATCAGGGCCAGCGACTGTCGCTCCCCCATCCACAGCCAGCTGCGTTCGACGGAACAGCAGATCGTCAAACTCGGGTGCGATGATCAATACAGCATCCGCCATTTGACAGGCGGTCTTAAAGTTCTCACTTTCCTGCTCTGGAGTCGCGGCGCGGAAAACCTGTAATCGATCTCCCCGGATTGCTTCCTCGATCTCTGGTGATTTCAGGGAGAGATTCTGCTGCAGTCCTGTTATCACTTGAGTGTGCGGGAGCGCCAGCAGATCAGCCAGAACTGCTTCCAGCATGGCCGTCCCCTCGTTGAGTAAACCGGCCTCTGCCTCGCTCAGTTCACAGGCACCACTACAGAGATATTCAGACACAAAGATGTTCAAATTCGGTCCTGACCACATTTTTTGATACTGAAACAGGCTCCGTCAAATCCAACGGTCAGCTTTAAATTCAGTACAGCCGGTATCAATCATACGATACTGAAATCAGTTTCAGTCTAGAAACTCATCTCTGCTTTGTTAATTGCTCTGACCGATCATCTCGAAGTTTTTATTCTGTTTTATAGCAACAACCTGTTTCAGCGCAACTCTACTGATTCTGTCGAATGGATTGCTAGTGTCACAGTCATAATTCAGAGAGTCACCTTGACCGGAAGATTGAAGCTAAGCGTTTGATTTCCGTATGAATTCGCGCAATTACTATTCTCAAAATCCTGCAGATCGCTCCCTGTTGCACTCAAGTTTTCATGGTAAACTTTCAGTGTATCGTTTTGTTTTTAGCCAACAGGGAAATTTCATGCCGGGTAGCAGAATTCGGCTCTCCTCGGGAACCGTATCATTCCTACTGTTGCTGTTGACACTCTCGACAGCGGCCTGCTCTGCCCTTGCGCCCAGTCAACGTTCCTCCTGGAAACTGACAGATCCTCCCCCGCTGGACCCTCAGAATCAGCCATTAAACAGTCCACAACCACAGGCGGCTCCCCAGTCACGGGAAACGCAGCGCGTCAATCCGCAGCCCCAGCCTCGAACAAATCCACAAACGATTCCTCAAAGACAGCCGACAGCCCCTCAGCCCAAAGAAGAGCTGTTTTCCGTACCGGAATCGCTCAAACAGAATCAGCCCCCTCAACCGCGAGACCTGCCTGATCAGGTGATGCCGCGTCCCCAGTTGAGAGCACCGGATCTACAAAGCAGATCGAAGCCGGAAGCAAAACCGAAGCAGCCATCAGGCCCCATGATGACAGCACCGGCGACAGCAGGACCACTGGAGATGACCGTTGACGTTATCCCCAAGCGCCAGCTGGGAAGTGGCGCAACATTTTATCTGATTATCAAAAACACAAGTGATCGGTCCGTCAGGAATGTGCTGCTGGAATGCGAGTTTGATGCCGCCCTGATGTTCCCCGGTCGGCGTGAAAAGAAAATCGGACAGCGTCTGGGCACACTGCAGCCCGGCGAATCAAAAGAGATCTCACTGACTCTCTTCAGTGATGTCCTGGGCAGTCACTGCTGCCGCTTCCGGGCATTGGCCGACGGGGATGAACTGGTCTGGAAATCTGTCTGTGTCGAATATGAAAAGAAACAGCTGGACCTGTCCGTACTTGGCCCCTCGTCTCGCAGTATCGGCAGTCGAGCAGAGTACATCGTGAAACTTTCTAATGTGTCGGACGTGGATCTGAATAACATCCAGGTCTCCATCTCCTACGATTCCGCTCTGATCCCGCGCGAAGCGTCCATTGGTTCCACGCGGGAATCTGACCGGCTGACATGGTCGCTGGATACGATTCGTGTCGGTGAAGGCGTACAGTTGCAGGTCGAATTCGAATGTGAAGTCGCCGCTGAATACGCCTGCATGCGCGTCAACGTCACCAGCCCGGAGTTGCCCAATGAACAGGTTTCTGCCTGCCTGAAAGTCACTCCCGCATCAGGCGTGCTGGATGTGCAGGTCCGCGACACCAAAGACCCCATTGCCCGCGGCGAAGAGACGGTGTACGAAGTCAGTATTGAAAACCGGGGGCTCCAGCCAGCCAGAGACATCGTGCTTCAGGCAAAAATTCCGCGGATGTTCCGCGTCGTCTCTGTTGAAGCACACCAGGGAAATCAGAAGCTTAACCTCAGACCGGAAGTCAATCAGGACATCCTGCGTGTCTCTCCCGTTCGTGAACTTCCAGCCGATGCATTTCTAAAATATACCATTCTGGTCAAAGCGATCGGCTCTGGTGACGGCGAGTTTAATGTCACGATCACCGGCGCAGATGCCGAAAAACTGGAAACGCAAGTGACTGAAATCACGACAGTGAACCGTTAAGCAACACTGCTTGAAGTTAATCCTGTTTTACGTGTTCCGGAAAATCGCGTTGATAGCGTTTCACCAGGGCGTCCATGTCGGCGGGAACAATATAGATCTTCCCGCGAATGGTTTTTGTCTCTCCCGGTTGCAGTCCGCCTAAGCGAAAATCGGCATGCAGGCAGCGAATGACCCCTTGAAACAGTTCCTGATACGGTTCAAAAGCAGTAGCAAAAATCCATTGATTATTGCCACTGTAACAGCCAATCAAACCGTTACTGGGAACTTCTTCGCTTAACGGACGGGGATTCACATCGGTGCGAGGCACATTCAGTGGACACCAGACCTGCCCGGGAACATAACGTGCCTGCGTTGCCCAGTTGCGGGTCGGCATGAACGCCGGTTTGCCATCCAGAAACACGAACGATTTCTTGATGTAAGCGTATTTATCATCGGTCGTGGAAGCACCCAGGCCGGCAAATTCTCCCACGCGAATACAGGGTTGTGCCCAGTGGACTTCAGACCGCCTGTCGGTCGGATTGTGAGCCACCAGTTGAAAGTCGACCTCATCCCCCTTCGCAGTGATGGTATGCTGCACCGTCACGCCATCGGCGACCGTACATTTCAGCTTCAGAACGGTCCGGTCTTCGTTCAGGGAAATGGTCTGTGTCTCATGTTTGACGACCGTATGCTTTCCCCAGTCGGCATCCGTTGAATTCGCGCGACAGTACGCTTCCAGATAATTGATGGGAATCTTTCCCCCCGGAATATGATCGCCGTGAATCGTCAGCATATTTTTCTCACGCGAAAGCGTGAGACGCGGTTTCCCCTGTTCCTGACCGGTTGACTTTTCATTCCCCCAGCAAGAAGCATCAGTGAAACACAGGCAGGTAACAGCCAGAACTCCCAGCAGCAAAAGCGAATTCGCGAGCGACTTCATCACTTCCTCCGGTTTCCATTTCAATGTGTGTAACTGTCAGATCATCCTTTTAATATCACAATAGAAAAACAACCGGAGTGCAAGTCACACTCCGGTTGTTGAATCAGATTCGATTTGTCGACTCGGTTTAGACGAAGGGAGTCACACCGGGTGTCGCCACCTTCGGTTCCGGCAGTGACATCGTCATGTCGTATTTCTCGGGAGACAGGTCTTCCTTGGAATTCATCGCTTCTTCCCAGGTCAACGTCTTGCCTGTGTAGGCTGACATGCGGGCGATAATGCCCATCATGGAGCTGTTCGCCATGTACTCACCATTGTTGATGACTTCGCCGTTTCTGAGAGCCTTATACATCGCGTTATGTTCCAGCTGATGCATGTTGGTACGACGGCGGGCACCTTTCCAGGGATTCTTACCTTCGATCTGATATTTCATCAGCGTGGCAGTCCCTTCGGTACCCGATACCGTATCAACAAACAGGGAACTGCATCCCAGCTGATGACGTGTGGAGGCAACAAACTTCGCGCCGTTAGCATATTCGTAGACCGTGCTGAAGTGGTCAAAGATCTGACCGTAGTCTTCACCGGTTCGTGTCTGACGTCCACCTGTGCTGTAGCATCTGACGGGATACTCGCCCATAACCCAGGATTGTTTATCCAGCTCATGCACGAACTGTTCGGTGTTGAAGTCACCGGACAGCCAGGTGTAGTAATACCAGTTACGCATCTGGTACTCCATGTCTGACCATTCCGGTTTGCGTTTCACCATCTTGGCAACCCCACCCAGGTAGCGGGTACTGTGCATGGCGACGATATCGCCAATTCCGCCATTATGGATTTTATCGACCATCTCCTGCATCCCTGTTTCATATCGCCAGCAGAGACCGGAAACGATTGTGAGGTTTTTCTTTTTGGCTTCAGCCGTTGTTTTCAGTACCGAGCGAATTCCCGGCGCATCGACGGCAACCGGTTTTTCACAGAACACATGCTTGCCGGCATCAATACAGGCCTGCAGATGCTGTGGACGGAAATGAGGGGGGGTCGCCAGAATCACCAGATCCACGCCGGAATCAATCAGCTTCTGAAACGCATCAAAACCAACAAATTTATGCTCTGCATCAACTTTGACACGATCCTGAACTTCGGTCTTTTTCAGGTTCTGATAACTCTGTTCGAGCTGATCGCCAAAAGCGTCTGCCAGCGCGACCAGTTCGACATTGGAATCTGCCCGCAATGTCTGAGCAGCAGCCCCGGTTCCACGACCGCCACAACCTACCAGTCCGACTTTGATCAATTCTGTACTGGCAGCAAAAGCACCAGTAGTTAACGCAGGATTTACAACCAGTCCGGTTGTTGCCAGCGTGGTCAGAGACTGTTTCATAAATTTACGGCGGCTCTGATTCGGCTGTTGTTCAGATGCATTTTCGGACATGGAAAAGACCTTTCATTCAGTTGGTAGACAGGATCAGTATTCTGTATCTACTACGATCAATATTGTTGAAGAGCTAACTACAGGCAGGATTATTTTGAGGATGACCGCGCGCCAGCAAGGCTTCTTAACGATCTTTATTTATTATCAACTCTCAATCAGGCAAGATCAAGAGCACGATCCATGCGTTCCGAAATATCCTGCAATCTTTGGCGATCTCCTCCTTTGACTTCCGCAGTCGCCCAGCCTTGTGTGTACCCAATGTCACTTAAGGCTTTACGTATTTCAGGCCAGTTACAGTCCCCTTCCGTAATCTCAACCTGAAACCCTTTCCAGAGACCTTCGTCGACCTGCTTCTTGCGACTGTATTCTTTGATATCCAGTTTCACGATGCGGGGACCAAGAATGCGAATCCACTGTTCAGGCCAGCCGAAGCGTACGACATTTCCGACATCAAAATAGACGCCTGCCGCCGGGCTCTCCAGTTCATCAATGAAACGGGCCATCTCCAGCGGACTGAGCAGAAAATTGTTCCAGACATTTTCGACCAGCAGTCTGATTCCCTGCTGCTCTGCATAAGGAAGATGCTTTCGCAGCTTCGCCTGCTGCTGCTGATACACCACATCATAGGGATTCTTGTCGTCAACGCGGCCTGCGACAACCAGCACACTCGTGCCGCCATAATATTTTGCCTGATCGATCGAATCTTTCAGCTCATCGCGGCTGCTGTTCAGAAATCCGTGAACCTGCACTCCCGTTGCATCAATGGCCCGTCGTACTTCTTTAGGATTCACTTTGGAACGAAAATGAATTTCCGTCCCGTCAAATCCCAGATCTTTCAGCATCTTGAATTTATCGAGCACCGAAACGGGTTCCGTAATCATCTGATACTTCACCGCCTTTTTGATACGGGCTTCCGGTTTCCCCGGTGGCGTCTCAGCAGCAGACAACAGTTTTGATTGCGACAGCGTTCCAGCCAGCATCGCGACGGAAGTCTGTTTAAGAAACGTTCTGCGGGAAGTCTGAATTGACCTTCCAGAGATTTCACATTCCTGATTCTGCATGTTGTCATCCCTCTGTTTAAAATAAATCGGTTGAAGTCAACAGCACTGGACATCTTAAGACTGTCTGCTGTGATCCATTTTCTCAATTTTTCGCAGCCTCTTCTGTTTTTGGCTTGCGCTGCACTGTCACTTCGATTTCACCACGGTTATCCGCCAGTGCATTCCAGGCATCATTCAATCGAAAATAAATCGTTCCACTCACGGGGGCCATCCAGCTGGCCTGTGCACCCAGAGGATATTCTTTCAGAATCGCATTGGGATGAGTCAGTTTCATGTCCGGATCCGGTTGAATCATCATGATCAAACGCCCCAATGGCTGTCCCTTGAAGTATTGAAAGCTGATCCCATCCGCGGTGCTCTCCCAGGGTTTTGGTTCTTGAGCCAGCGTAAAGCGCCCGACTGCACTGATCTCATAGCTGACTCCCTGCTCGACACGAATTCCACTCGACTGCCAGCCCTGTTGACTGTTTACCTTAGTTGTCGCGCTGGAATCAGGCCGAAGCGTTTCACCTGCAGTAAATGTTACTGCCGCATTTTTGAAATCGTAGCCTGGTTGCAGATTGCGGGCGAACAGCATCCAGGCATCATTCAGGCTGGCATAATCATCCCCCAGCATGGCCTGGATTTTTTTCGAGAACTCGTTCCCCTGCATGTGATGAGCCAGCTCGCGAAATGGTTTCCCGTAGACGGGGTGCTTATCAAAAAACTGACATAAGGTCCAGGACCAGGCATAGGCTTCATTATTGTATATAAAATTAGCCGGATGAAATTGCATGACGTCCTGCAACGGTCTGGGAGGTGCCTGTTCTACCACTTCTTGAATCAGAGTGATCCGTCCCAGTCCACCAAAATCATTTTTATTATGTGGCATCACGTTGAAATGAATCTTACCGTCAGCATCTGTAGTATGGGTTGCCATGGATTCTGCGATGCCCTCCAGATACCAGACCGGAGCACCAATGTCCCCCATAATCATGCTGTAACAGTGCGTGTATTCATGAATCATCAGATGTCTGAGATAATAGGGCTGACTCTGGGCGTCCATCCAGAACTGTGCTCCCTGATGCCGACCATTCACAATTGCCGGAAGGGAATCCAGAATCACCCCCGCTTCCTTGAACAGATCCCGGTTCTGCATGATGTATCCGGTGACCTGAAACTCGGTCCCTTCGCGATTGGGAGGCAGCGGACCAAAATAGTTAACCAGCGCAGCATAAGCCTGATCGATGACCGGCGGCAGTGTCCTGGCAATCTCCGGATCAATATCGGTATACAGCTTCAGCCGCGGAGATTTGTAACAGTGAATCCCCAATAACTCCAGACGTTGATTATTATGGATGGGCCGCTGATCACTGGGGCGGTAGAGCATCTGATCCGGTTCCGGTCGATTGGAACTGGCAGCCGTTGTCGGTGCGGGAGTTTTCTTCGGCTGCGGGCTATCCGGTTTTGCTGTTTCCGCCGAAACCGGTTTTTTCGTTCCCGAAGTTTCAGCTGGCGGATCAGCCACGACAACCACGGTTTCTTCAGCAGCCTGCGGCGTCTTTTTTTCAGAACCGCATGCGGTAAGCAGACAGGCAGCGATTGCCAGCAGACAATAAGCGTGGCATCTGAAACCATCCGACATGGAAACAAGTCTATTCATATCAACTATCGTGTTCAGTTTGTGTTTCGGGTTGGAATCAACGCTGATCGACCTGACTATTGTGACTGATTACACGACTGGAGTCGAGGAACAATTCAATGTGTGCCTGAGTTGATCAATCTGAGCATTTATATCAGAATGATCAGAACAGTTCCTGATGGCTGAAATAGCAGCTGTATCTGATCTTACGTAAGATCAGTGCCGAATGGTGAATCGTTTCTTCGTTTTTCTTACACAGGATCAGCTCCATGAGTGCTTTTCGTTACAGTCTGAATGCCAGCACAATCCGTACGACTCCTCTGCTTGAAAAAATCAGCGTGACGGCAGAAGCCGGTTATGAAGGGATTGAACTCTGGTTTGATGAAGTCGAAGAGTATCTGGCTGCGGGGGGAACACTGGATACGATTTCTGCTGCCATTCAGAAATCGGGGCTGGCCATTCCTACCATGATCATGCTCCGCGACTGGTGGTCTGCTTCTGAAGAAGATTACCCGGCTGTGTTTGAAACCTGTCTGAAACGCATCAGGATCGCAGCTCAACTGGGAGCGGAATACGTCATTGCCTGTCCGCATCGTGAAGTCCCCGATTACGATCTCGGCGGCAAACGCTATCGGGAACTGCTTGAAGCCGGTATCGAAGCAGGCGCCAAACCGGCAGTCGAATTCCTGGGCTTCGTCGAAGCCGTCACAAAAATCGAAGACGCGTTGCAGGTCGTCGAAAAATCGGGACATCCCCAGGCGACCCTGGTTCTCGATCCGTTTCATGTATTCCGTGGCGGTGGCAGCATGGAAACGATCTCCCAACTGAAACCGGAACAGATCGCGATTTCCCATTTCAACGACGCCGTCGATACGATTCCCCGTGAAGAACAGATGGACCCGGATCGAGTATTACCCGGTGATGGTCACGTCGACCTGACCCGTTACTGCCAGCTCTTAAAACAGATCGGCTTTAACGGCTGGCTTTCACTGGAACTGTTCCGCGACGATCTCTGGCAGCAGGACCCGCTCAGTGTCGCCCGACTCGGTCTGGAACGCATGCAGACGATTGCCGAAAACGCCTGATTCGTCTCGCCACACTGGTTTGTATTCATCGATATCGATATTTAGTCTTTCCGGCTGGCTGCGACAAAATCGGCCAGTGTGTCCAGATTCCGGATGAAGACGCGGGTATCAATGATGCGCAGATTCTCTTTGTCCGATGCCTTGAGATCCCCCTGTCTCAACCAGGCTCCCTCTGAGTTCAGGGAATCGATGGCTGATTTTGCCTTTGCCGTCAACGAAGGGGTTAAACGAACGCGACGTGTGGGAAATCGCATGGAAGCCAGTTTCTCAGGTGAATCATCCAGCAGCCTCTGGTAACGGCCTTCGAGTGAATCGACCCCCGATTTAATAATGAAACCGTAATGGGTTGGCAGATCATTGTCTTTGTACGTCAACTGATACTTCTTCGTAAAATACAACGGACGATTGGTTTTCAGCTCATAGAACCGGGCCAGTTTTCCATCAGGCAGTTCCGACTTCTTTAAATATGCCAGTGCCGGCGGAATGGGCTTCAGATATTTTTTATCGCCTGTATAAATATAGATCTGCATCAGAGTTTTAATAATGCCCTGTGACTCGCCACCGGTTACGGCAGGAGGTTCGAACTTCCGGGCCCAGGCTGGTTGCATCTGGCTGTTATACTGCTGTGCCCACGCTGGTTGGGGTTCGGGCATCTGCGCCAGGATGATAAAGTCTCCGGCTTTCAATGCAGCCTGCTGATAGCGTTGATCCTGGTACACGTGATGTGCCAGAAACATGACGCCTACCAGATCTTCAATCAGATTGTCGTTGAACGTGTAGTAATCGAGATATTTTTTCTTAGGGAATTCACGTGACCAGCTTTCCGGATAATTCGCTTTGATGACCGGGTAATCTTTGGGATCAGGCGGACTGTCGAACCGTTGCGGCCAGCCTCCATTAGGATACTGGGCTTTCAGCAATGCATTCAGCGCATACATGGTTGCTTCGTGAATGGGTTGATCTTTGAATTTCAGTTCCTGATCGATCAGAATTAAGAACTGTAAGGCAGCCTGTGTTGTATTATCATCCAGTGTGGTGGTATTGCGTGCTTTGGACCCGCCTCCATTCACCCGATACTGATAGGCTTTCCGATCTTCGAAATCGATAAAATAATTCCAGCCCCCCGATTTCAACTGACCATTGACCAGCGCCATCGCCGCTGCTTTTGCTGCTTCCAGTAAATACGGTTCTCCCGTTTTCTGATAGGCATTCAGATAAGCTTGACCTACACTGGGTGTTCCCGGAGGCTGAACCCAGACACGGGAAGCAGGCGCCTGATTTTCCCCTTCCCGTTCTTTGAGATCCTGACTGTACAGCCAGAGATAACCGCCTTCAGTGGAGACCTGGCTTCTAAAATATTTCGTTGCCTTCTGCATGGCCTGTCGTGCCGCTGCCTCCGTCACTTCTGCACTCCGAAGTTCATCAGCGATCACAGAGCAGAAAACGAAGCAGATACAGAACAACAGACAGATTCTCACCAGGGAGCGCGTTTCCGACATGAACCACAGTTCCTTTTCACAATAGTTGTATGACAGGCAGGAATAAATCATCGTACAGCAAACAGAAATTAAACGAAAGCAACGCCTTTTCTTAACTTCCCTCAGTAATAAGCGGTTCAATTTCCAAGGCACAGTGGGTTGCGTCAGCGACAATTCTATGTAATGCTCGTACCCATTTATGAAGATTCATCTAAGATTTTCCCGGAGAAGCGCTTATGTTGGAAAACTATCCTTTTGTGATCCTTGGCATCGGGATTGCCATTGTCATCGGCATGATTATTTTTCTGAGGATCAATGCTTTTCTGGCATTGATCACAGCTGCCATGGCAGTCAGTCTGCTGGGGCCTGAATCTGCCGAGGGAATTAATCGCATGAAACGGGTCGCGATCGCGTTCGGTGACTCTGTTTCCGGAATCGGCATCGTCATTGCGCTGGCCGCGATCATCGGTAAATGCATGATGGATAGTGGCGCAGCAGACAGAATTGTGCGCACTTTTCTCAAGGCATTAGGTGAAAAGAATGCTTCGTTTGCGCTGATGGGAAGTGGCTTTGTCCTCGCTGTGCCGGTCTTTTTTGATACGGTCTTCTATCTGTTGATTCCTTTAGCACGTTCACTGTACCGCAGCACACAGCGAAACTACCTGTTGTATATCATGGCGATCGCCGCCGGTGGTGCCATCACCCACACACTGGTTCCTCCGACCCCCGGTCCTCTGGCGATGGCAGAATACCTGGGTGTTGACCTGGGAAAAATGATCTTTGTCGGCGTACTGGTCGCTTTACCGGCTGCACTGGTTGGCATCCTGTATGGAAAGTTTTCCAATCACATGATGGACATTCCGATGCGGGACGTCGCCGAACATAAAGAACCAGATCCACTTGAAGAGCACGAACTCCCTTCACTGATTGTTTCATTGCTTCCGATTGTACTGCCGGTGTTGATGATTACCGCCAATACGCTCGTCAATTCACTCGTCGATGCCAAGATTGGTCCCCAGAAGTTTCTGACCAGTATCGCCCCTTATACGACGATCATTGGTGATGCTAACTTCGCGCTATTAATCGCGACGGCGATCTCTCTGATCATCCTGCTGAGACAACGCAGTATGACACTACTGCAGTTAAGTGCTACCGTTGAACAGGCACTGATGAGTGGCGGCGTGATTATTCTGATTACTGCAGGCGGAGGAGCCTTTGGTAAAATGCTGACCGTGGCCAAAATCGGTCCCGCTATTCAGGAGATGTTCAGCACCGAATCTGGTGGAACGGGGTTGAGCTTTCTGTTTCTGGGCTTTGGAATCGCCGCCCTGTTGAAAGTGGCACAAGGCTCCAGTACCGTTGCAATGATTACGACTTCGGCGATGCTGTCAGCCATGCTGACTACGACCAGTGTAGATCCAATCCCCCTTGGGTTTGATCCGGTCTACCTGGCAACAGCGATAGGTGCCGGCTCGTTAATCGGATCCTGGATGAATGACAGCGGTTTCTGGATCTTCTGTAAGATGAGCGGCCTGACCGAGGCGGAGGCCCTCAAATCCTGGACGCCACTGCTGTTTGTGATGGGATGTACGAGTATGGCGACGACGATCCTGCTTTCCATGGTCTGGCCGATGTCGTAACGCTTTTCTTGCGAACAGCTTTACATTGCTGCAAACACGGTCTACTCTGAATGGAAGTCCCGATGATATTCAGACTCATGATTTCCTATTAACCGGAGTCCGGAGATGAGCGAGTTGTTTCCGCAGTGCGAGATTGTTCCCCAACCCGATTCTCAGTTCTCGTTTCGGATTCAGGGGCAGGAACGGATGCGCTGGCATTTTGGGTCTCATTACTCCCGTCCGTTTTTCTATCCACTGACAGGCCCTGCAGGCATCCCGCTCACCCGGATCGGCCATCCCGGCGCCCCTAATCATGACCATCATCGATCGGTCTGGTTCGCCCATCATCAGGTGCTGGGAATCAATTTCTGGGCGGAAGATACGGGGGCTCAGATCACACAAAAACGCTGGCTGTCCATCGATGAAGCCGACGACGAAGCGATTCTGGCGGTGGAACTGGAATGGCGTGACGGTCATGATCCTCAGCCACTACTCAGGCAGGAACTGATCTCTGCAATCCGTACGAACGAGAAACAGGAACTGTTTCTGGAACTGCAGACGACATTTTATCCAACCGCGGAGTCCCTGGAGTTTCAGAAAACCAATTTTGGATTTCTGGCAGTGCGTGTCGCGAAATCCATTTCCAGTTATTTTGGTGCAGGAAAAATCACGAACAGTCGTCAGCAGACCGGTGAAAAAGAAATCTTCGGTAAACCGGCTGAGTGGATGGATTATTCAGGCCCTGTCAAACCTGATCTCACAGAAGGGATTACTTATTTTTATCACCCCCAAAACCCCGTCGCGGCATCAGAAGGTCCGGTCTCCTGGCATGTCCGCGAAGATGGCTGGATGGGAGCATCTCCCTGCATGCATGGTCCTCTGGAGACGACTCGAAAGAATCCGTTGACGTTCCAGTTTCTGTTGCATGCACATTCAGGAGAGATCAATCACAATGCGGCAAACAGAGTTTATCAGCAATTCTCAGCAAGTCTGCCTTACCAGTTGCGCAAGCCGGACAAGAAACACACCAGCGCAACCGTCAGTCGAAAACTTCCCGGTAAGTAAATTTACCAGATGAATTCTAAACCGCCCGTAATACCATCGGCAGAGAACTTGGAATGATTTTGACGGACTTTAGTACCCGTTGCCGGAACTGTCGAGGTTCGATCTTCGTTGTAGTCAATGATATCGTACGCACGAGAAATCTGACTGATATTCAGGTAATCATATCCAACAAAACAACGGATATGCTCATTCAGATGCAGCTTGGCGTATAATGTAAGCTGAAAGGTAGGTGAAAATTCATTATTTTTCTGTACGGAAACAATGACAGGATCGGAAGCCTCAAACAGTTGATCTGTTCGCACCTGATCTGTATCCCGGTTGAAGCCGAAGGTAAATTTCGGTTCTGCACCAATCGTAAACCGCTTGTGTCTGTATTCTACCCGGGCACCGATACTGGGTCCGAACACCCGGTTTTCGACTTTTGAATAGATGGTTGTTGTACGAGGTGTTCCGATTCCGCCACCTGAATCCACGCCAACCTGGTTCATCGTTTCACGCAGACTGATGAAACGAAAACCAAACAGAGGTTGCATCCGGAATCCTTCTCCTGGCAGATAAGGGTCCAGAATATAATTCACACCGGTACCGAACATCTCGGTATCCAGATTCACGGTATAACTTGTGTCGTACACATTCGTGTTGGAAGCCGGATCATCATTGATCGTGAAGTTGGTCACAACGACCAGATCATCATCGGGAATCGAATTCGACTGTGTTGCGTAAATGGAAGCGGTGGGACGTGTGGATTCATTCTTAAAGATTCCCCAGGTGTTCCACTCAATCGCTCCCTGCTCGACAGGAAACGCTAAAGTAGCCCGCATCCCGTTCGTATCCATTGAGCTATCCGAATAATTCAAAGCGACACCATCACCACGTGCAATACCTGTGGAACGGTCAAAGACAGGGTTAGGCTCAGTCGGATCCGTAACTCCCAGGATCGGTGCACTCAATAATACGTTATCCGGTCCATCCAGTGACCAGTGCAGATATTCCAGTTTCAGTGACGAGGAACGAAACATGCCTTTAATCGATTTATCAATGGGAGAGTCATAGGTCCATCCTCGATCGACAGGCAACTGGCGTACCAGTGATCTGGAATAGGTGTTGACTCCTGAGAACAGGCCTGAGTCATCAATAATTTCCTCATCCACCATGTCGGCATCGCCATGCATGACGTATTCAGTCGTGCCATCATCGGCTGCTACTTTAGGCATCCCGACAGGCAAGCCGGTCGAGCACAGCAACACCAGTAGTGCACTCAGTCTGAATGGAGTAATCATCATTACTTTCCAGGATGTGCGACTCATCGATTAAAACCTTGAATTTTGGATTAAAACACACAAGAGTGTTCTTAAACATGAAACTTACTTAGGTATTTGTCTTACGGCAGCAGGAATCCGTTCAAGCTGATCTGGCCGTCAAAGGTACCACCACCAGGATTAAACAGGATGAAGCTGTTATTGTTTCCGACAGTTGTGACATTCACGATATTGTTAACACCGGTTCCCAGTGTCAGTGGTCCATTGGTCATCGCGTTGAATCCAACTGCGGTTTCGTTAGCAAAGACAGATCCATCGAATAATCCGATGGTATTCGCATCGATAATGACTGAAGAATTGGTCGCATTGATCAGATCAAAGAAGATACCATCACCACCGCTGGCAGTCATATTGATGAAGTTATTGTCAATTTGCACGTTGGAATTTGCGGCCAGATCCAGGAAGCGAATCCCGGTTGAACCGACTCCAGCCATCACGATACCCTGATCAAGATTGCTTGTAATCAGAATATTTGATGGTCCTTCTGTCGAAACCTGGATACCTTCGCTGTTTGTACCTGCGATAGTAAAGTTATTATTATTGCTTACCTGCAGAGTCAGCAGATCAGCCAGGTCATTGCTGGTAGCATCAATGTTAATCCCCTGGTTATTTGTGGCTCCAGTTCCGATAAATGTATTTGCGTTAGAAACAAGGATTGTCTGGGGGCCTTCCCAGATTACACTTAAACCGGCAGTATCGGAGACACTGTTAGTGATACTGTTCCCCTCAAGATTCACAGATAAGAATGAGTCATCCAGAAGACCTCCCGATTGAATGCGAATCGCATCGGCACTGTCATCTGTAATCGTGTTGTTTTGCAGGATAATTGTGAACGCATCATCGTCTGTATCAGTCAGTTCAATATTGGCCAGGTAATCAATGGAATGCTCAGTGGCATCGGTACCGTTATCCAGCAGTTCCGAATCGGTCATCTGGAATGTGCGACCATTGATAATTCGGATACCATCGCCGAGCGAATCTTCAACTCGCACACGAGCCAGGTTCACACGTGGGCCATCGTCAACATCTGTTTCATGCCATTCGATACCGGAAACGGTTGGGATCTGAATTTCCAGTCCGTCCAGATTGACGCGTCCGATGTCTTCCATCCAGACACCATGAGTGGCTGAGGTGATAGTACCACCAGAATCGATGGTGGCACCATCCCCGGCAATCGAGAATAGACCGGGGGTACGCACCAGACGAATACCGGCACTGTTCAGATAGAAGGCATTATCACCAGTACTGCTGACTGTATTCAAGTCAGGACCGTTTGTGGGTCCTGCCGTGACGGAGGTCAGATTCAATGAAAGACTGGAATCTTCGATATCAATCGCTGCTGCATCGGTCACCGTAATGATACCACCTGAGGAACTCAAAGTTCCTGCGTTATCATTGGCAATAAATGCCAGGTTATCGATCGCAGTGATATTCAAGTCACCGAAATCCACGTTACCCGGGTTATCATGCACGTAGAGGCCAACGGGAGCAGTCACAATCGGATAGGAAGCAGGCGTCGTATAAGCTACGCTGTTGGCTGAAATATTCAACGAACCGAAACTGACAATCGGGGTGTTGTTGAGAATGTGGACCACAGGCACAGTCGCATTAGTGGTACCGGTTACAGTTGTGTTATTAAAGGAAACGGAACCGGCTGTTCCCCCCTGTCCTGCATTATCGATATACAGGACAGAGCTGGTTGTGCTATTGTTGGAGAGCACCATATTACCCATCCTGATGACTGGACTGTCATCAAGTACGATAAATGCTTCATTCGTTGTTCCGGAAATGGTTGTCGTTCCCGAGACACTGAAGGTACCTGTGTTCCCGCCAGCATTGAACGAGATCCCTTCGCCGGCACTGCCTAAGATTCCAATATTCCCGCCGAATGAGATATTTCCTGAAGTATTGTTGATATCAATACCATGATCGGTTGCCAGTGAAGTCCCATCGGAGATCGTTGTATTTCCGACGACAGACATATTCCCTGCCAGATTCTCTACAAGGATACCAGTACTGTTTCGGCTCACGATGTTGATATCCTGCATTTGAAAGACCCCCGAGTAATCCTCAACGAAGATGCTCGCACCGGTAGCAGAATCAATGACGGTAGCAGCCTGGGCGGTATTTCTGATTGTGACAACGGCGTTAGCAGATCCTCCGGTCACATGAATCCCTTCATTCGTACTGCCCGTAATTGTAACGTTATCCAACACGGCACCACCGCCGATGTTATTGATCAGAACGCCCTGACTGCTTGTGTCATTGATCAGAGACGCTGTCATATTAACTGAACCGCCTGTCGTATTTTGAATCAATACGGCTCGCCCTGCTCCCGTATTCGTGATGGTACCTGATTCGTAGCGAATCAGTGGATCGCCGCCATCGACGACAAACGCATCACCGGCGGAGTTCGTCACGTTTGTAGTTAAAAAGGCCAGGCTGCCAGAAGTACTGTTCAGGTAGATGCCTTCATCAACAGCGTTGTTGACATCGACGTAATTGACAGTCGTTTCTGAAACCCCGATACCGACGATACCGCGTGCAGAAGGATTATTCAGAATGAAACCGGAGAATTCACTGTCTGATGCCAGGATCACACCATCGCCAACAGTATCGTTAAACGTAGGTCTGACAAGACTGTTGGGCCGGAGTGAACTTCCATAGAGGGGTGAGTTTGGTAGTAACTTTGAGCCAAATCCCTGAATATCAAAGTAGTGATCCACTCCCTGTCCTTCACCCAGAATCCGGTCACCGGACACAAGCGTGATTGGTGAAGCATTAGTATATTCGCTGCCAGCATGGGTGAAGATAATATCTCTGTCCGGCCCCGCTTGCGCGTCCGGGATGGTCTGATAAGGATCGAGAACACTACCGGTTCCACCAGGCGAAGCATACGAGTCTACGTGCGAAACCGTCCAGGGCAGCCCGGTTGCAGGGTTAATTGCCACCAGGCCGGAATCAACGACTTTACTCTGTTCGATTACGACGTTGTAGTTTTTACGAATCCGTTCTGCCATGCGATACATTTGAGTGGATTTTTCCATTTCGTTCCACTCGGGTCGACCCGCAAACGTCCAGGTCACATTGAAAAACACATTGGTATTAAATGTATCATCGCTTGTGATGCTGAGTTCTGTCAGAACATTCGGTAAAGGATAGGCCTGCAAACGACCACGCCAACCCCAGACATCCTGACTGTCGGTTGCCTGGAATCCATAGGTACCTGCGTAAGCGCGTGCCTGGAATTGCTGCGCAAGATCCCCCCAGATGGGAACCCCGATTTCGGCATCGAAACCACGCATCGCTTTTCCAATGGTCCGCGTTTGATCATACAGAATATTAAAACCAGAGTATCTCTGGCTGCCTTCATTAAATTCCAGGTTCAACTGCTGACGGCGATTTCCGATTGGGAGATAAAAGTTTCCGTTGGCATCCCAGTAGCGTCCCATGGTTTCGACGTTCAATGCCAGTTGCTGGAAAATTTTATCCGTTGAATCATCACGATCGTAGTAGAAACTGGCACCGAAGATCCGGTCAGTATCATAATTGTAGAAACGATAGCCCAGGCCAGCTCCACCACCAAGATTACCGCGATTTGTTCTCCACAGACGAAAGTTACCAAACATCATCCCGGCATCATCCGGGTTTTTGGTATGAGTAAACAGGTAAGGCATGGCTTCAATATGAGAGATGGATTCGTCCAGACCAACAGTTTTACCTGCCTGATGACCTACTCGAAAGAGTGTTCCCATTCCATTACCCGGCACGACCGATGAAATTCCATCAAGCGTATCTGTCGTCTCTGATCCGTCAGCAATGATCGTCGGAAACTCGACTTCATCCTCGGCTAATAATGTTCCTGACATGGCGGAGATCGCCAGAACGATTACGCCGGCAATCAGGCGAAATGCAATTTTCATAAATCGTCCAGAATAGCTTGATGTCAACACAGGCATCTGTTTCACCTCGTCAAAGCACGCTGAGTGCATTTTGGCGTTTTCGTCCCGGTTTGTTCTATTTTGATCTGTCATGAATTTGTTTTGATCTATGACAATTTTTTCAGGAAAATCCATGAGATTATCTCAACAAGTAATCTTCTGAATTCGGTAATGAGCCTGGGAGCAATCTCCGCAGACTCGATTATTCAAGTCGTAACTACGCTACGCATACTTTCAATGACAGATCATTCCACCACAGGCAGAAACCGTCCCCATGCAGAGACACGTCTGTTATTGAAGGTCTATCTAAAATTGATTTGTTTACAGGAGTGGGTTCAGTTTGACCGGTGAATCAAGATCAAGAGAGAGGCTGTGATCATGACTGTTTCCTCAGATGAGGCACTGGTCATCCTGATATTGGATATGTTGTGACACCATCCGGGAAAAATCAGCTTTTTCACGGAAACGTGTTACGGGTATTTGATTAGTTAACAGGTAGTTTTTAATGTGAATTGTGACTCGGAAGAATCGTTGGACCGTCTGTAGATCAGACAAATCCGGTTAGAAAGTAAAAAAGAGAGTTCCGATTGGTTTACTTGTTTTACAGTCTGGAGAGAGAATGATTCTTTGAGTTTTAGAGATGTTGGGCGGGAACATATTCAAAATTCTGATCCGACGAAAGACGAATTTGACATTTCCCATGAGAAATTTTTGACAATTTTAAAAAAAGTCCAGCAGAAAACAGCTTCAGATTCCTGCCCACTAACTGATGATTCCGCTTAAGGCCCTCATATTTTTATGCATCAACAGCCCTATTTACTGAATCTGGCACTCCGTCTGGCGGAGGGTCTTGAGAAATGGCCCGCAGCCTCTCTGGAAAAACATCGCCAGTTTATTTTAGCGCAACAGCAGCCTGACGGAGGGTTTTCGGGCAGAGAGGGAGATTCTGACCTCTACTATACCGGCTTTGCAGTACGAAGTCTGGGAATTTTAGGGGGAGTCAATGCAGACGAATGCGGCAAGATCAGCGACTATCTCAGAACATTTCAAATTGAAAAGCTGTCTACCATTGATCTGTTAAGCTGGCTCTATTGCGCTTTGATCGTTCAAGCTTCCGGTGGAGAAGACCTGTTGCAGACAGCACCTGCGAACTGGAATTCTGAAATATCCCGGTCTCTGGAGCAGTTGCGAACCGCTGATGGAGGCTACGCAAAATCGGAGCAGGGAGCACTGGGGAGCACTTACCATAGCTTTTTAGTCGTCCTGATCTACCAGCTGATCGGCGTAGACCTCCCGGATCCCAATAATTTGATCCAGTTTCTATACGACCGACAACGTGACGATGGTGGTTTTGTCGAAATTTCACCAATGAAACGGAGTGGAACGAACCCGACGGCCGCTGCAGTCGCCACATTAATCATACTGGACAGCATGGATGACGAACTGAAAAGTGACGTTCAGGACTTCCTGAAACAGGTCAAAAGTTCCGAAGGGGGCTTTCAGGCCAATACCAGGATCCCGTTTGCTGATGGGTTATCGACTTTTACAGGCTTACTGACGGCACAGGATCTGGGGCTGGACTCATTAATTGACCTGGACCAGGTACAAAAATTTATGACCGAATGGCTGGAGTTTCCCACGGGGGGATTTCGAGGTGCCAGCTGGGATGAACAGGCAGACGTGGAGTACACATTTTATGGGCTGGGTGTACTGGCACTGCTGGGACGCTGAGTTCTTCCGAAAAAATGGCAAACTCAGCTTCTGATTATTCGGAAGCTTCTTCCATGTAGAGCAGGCGACCACAAGACTTACAGAAAACGAGCCGCCCTGAATTGAGTTCAACGCGTACCTGAGGCTCCAGCATCACATTACAGGCGGAACAGAATTTCCCGGCGACAAAAGCCAGAGCACCGGCTCCATGAGATCGTACGAGTCGTTCAAACTGTACTTTAATGCTGTCCGGAATGATCTGCTCTGCGTCTGCGATGGCAGAGTTGCACTCTTTGATCTCTTCATCCAGCGAAGCACGCATCGCTTCGAAGTCTTGTTCCATTTTTTTGGCTTCGGCGTGTGCAGCGTCTTTTTTCTTGACCCACTCCTGAACTTCCGTTTCAGTGGCATCAATTTTATCCATCAGTTCCAGAATCTCATCTTCCAGCACACTGTTGGCCATCTGATCCGCTTCAATCTGACCTTTAATGATGTCAAATTCTTTGTTCGATGCTGCGGTATTCAGTTTTGATTTCAGACTCAGGATTTTTGCTTCATTGGTCTGCAAATCCAGATTTTTCTGGTGGACCTGCTTCTTCAGCTGAGTGACCTGATCCTGGACCGCTTTCAGCTTGTCTTCCTGCACCAGAGCGAACTGTTCCTTCAGCTTGATTCGCTTGGGTCCCTGTTCTAATTTCTGATTCACATCATGCAATCTCAGATACAAATGATGTAAAGCTTTCAAACTGGCAGCAGTTGTCGACATGTTAAAGAACTCCGGAAACGCTCATTTTTGAGGCAATTAAGGCAGCGCCTCAGTGCTTTTATCTTGTTATAAGGATTTTTGTACTAAATAGCCAGACATACGCTGTAAAACGGAGCGATCTTCTCAGCCTCGCCCGTGAAACCCTGATTTCAGTACAAATCCAGCCATAAAAAAACGCCGATCAAAACTGATCGGCGTTTGAATTTCAAATGCTGGCTGATGCGGTGGCATCGGCCGTCTCTTCTTCGGTTTCGCCCTGCCCCCATTCAGGAACCAGGCCTTCTATGAAGCCCTGCAGCTGTTTACTGCGAACAGGATGCTGTAATTTTCTGACCGCTTTGGCTTCGATCTGTCGTACACGTTCGCGGGTCACTTTGAAAATCCGACCGACTTCTTCCAGCGTGTAGGTATAACCATCACCCAGACCGAATCGCAGTTTAATAATCTCACGTTCGCGGTAGGTCAGAGTTTTGAGGACATGATCAATTTTATCTTTGAGCATTTCCTGGCTGGCGGTATTCACCGGGCTGTCTGAATCAGAATCCTCAATGAAATCACCGAAGTAACTGTCTTCGCTTTCGCCCACTGGTCGGTCCAGACTGATGGGATGCCGCGAAATCTTGAGGACGCGACGCGTCTCTTCCAGGCTGATGCCGGCGACTTCTGCAGTTTCTTCCAGGGTGGGCTCGCGGCCATTCTCCTGCAACAGCTGCTTACTGACTTTACGCAACTTCGACATGGTCTCGATCATATGCACGGGAATGCGGATCGTACGAGCCTGGTCGGCAATCGCACGGGTAATCGCCTGACGAATCCACCAGGTTGCATAGGTCGAGAACTTATAACCACGACGATATTCATATTTATCGACAGCACGCATCAGGCCGGTATTCCCTTCCTGAATCAGATCCAGGAAGCTTAAGCCACGATTGCGATATTTCTTGGCGATCGAAACCACCAGTCGCAGGTTACCGCCGGACAGTTCACGCATTGCTGTTTCATAATCCAGATAGCGCTGCTTGACGGCTTTGATGCGTTCCCGCAGTGTTTCGGGAGTTTCCATGGTCATCGCCACCAGGTCCTGCAGCTCTCGCTCCAGGTTGGCACGATCGTCTTTGGAATTTTTGACTCGCAGATCACTCATATCGCGAATCGAATCTTCCAGTTCTGTCATGCGGTGGGAGATCTGCTCCAGACGTTTCATACCAATCTGCAGACGTTGTGTCCGCAGGCTCAACTCCTCAATCAGAGTAGCCATCTTGCGACGACGTTTCTGCAGAGAAGAGTAGGCTTCCATCCGTTCGCTTTTGCTCAGCTCCGGATTGATGAACTGCTGAAAATCGCTGGTATTCTTATTACTCAGGTATTCGAGTGTCTTGAGATTGTGTGGCATCCGCCCCAGGATCTGGTTCTTCTCGAGCCCTTCTGTGACGGAGACTTTAATGGTCCGGTCGAAAGGCAGCTCGGTTTTATGAACCTTATCCAGAATTTCAATTGCCTGACGCATCGCGTAGTCGCTGCTCAACAATTCACGACGGAAGCGACGGCGGGTGATTTCAATCTTCTTTGCCAGACGAATTTCTTCATCTCGTGTCAGCAGAGGAATTTCTCCCATCTGCGTCAGATACATCCGCACGGGATCATCAATCCGACGGGAAAGATCATCGGAAGACCGGGAACGTCCTTTGGTCTTCTCCGGCTGCAGGATCGTAATGATCTGATCCGGAATGATGTCCAGTTCAATCTCCTCGATCGTCAGCAGGAGATTATCCAGCTTCTCGGGATTCAGCGCTTCATCAGGCAGATAAGCGCTCACCTGATCGTAGGTCAGGTAACCCTGCTTTTTGCCGTTTTCAATTAGTTCATTCAATCGGGCGTCGAGTCGGTGCACGTGGCTTCTCCCAATGAGTCTGGTTAGATTCTCTAGTGAATTTTTTTAATGTTTCGTTTTTGATGAAATTCAGATGCTTTTCTTAACAGTTCTTTGGCATCCGAATTTAAACTCTGGTTCTGGGCATTCTGGAACAACAGCCCTTTGGATTTTTCATGGTGTTCCTGTTCTTCCCGCCATTTGATATTCCTGATGGAATGTTTCAAAAAGTGCGGAATTCCCTCAAGTGGCGCCGGGGTATCGAACAACTTGGCGTGAATTGATTTCTCCCGGGCATGGGCATCAATTTTGACCACCAGCTGTTTCAGGTCAGGATCGGTAACGCGATCCAGGATGCGATGAACATCCGGTAAAACTCCCTCTTCAGTCAAATCGATGCTTAACTGAAACAGGGTTCGCAGCTGAGGGTTCTTCAAGTTGGCTGGGGAGATATGCTGTAGAATACGAGTGACACATTCGGGGTACACAAAAATGATTTCAAGAAGTTCGCTCTCAAGTTGATTGTCTTTCGTTGAATTGTCTACTTCCCGGGTGTTGCCGGTAGTGTCAGTCGGTCTCGGAGTCGAGTAGGATTCGCTGGAGGAGAGATTCGCATTAGGACTCGGGCTTTTTTTTTGCTTAACTTCACTCAGTCGTTTTCGGACAACCGATTCGTTTAAGCCCAGTCGATCTGCCAACTTTCTTAATATGATGTCTTCACGAATTTTGCCGGTTAGGTTAGGGCTTGACGCCAGTAACTCCAGCATCTCTTCTAAAATTCGGTGCTGACCGTCAATTGACTCCAGTCCAAATTTCTGGAGACAGACATTCAGCTTAAAATTCCAGGCTTCAGGAGCATGCGCGATCAACTGCTTCAACTGCTCTGCTCCCTGTTCTTCTAAAAATTCAGCAGGATCTTTCCCTGCAGGCAGTGTTAAAATGCGTAAATCGACTTCCTGAGCGATAAATTTTGTTAAAGATCGTTCTGCAGCCTGCTGGCCGGCATTATCTCCATCAAAGACTAATACGACTTTTCGCGCCAGACGTTTGAGATAAGAAACATGAGTCTCTGTCAGAGCAGTACCTAATGTTGCCACCACATTCGTCACCCCAAACTGATGCGCTGTAATGCAATCAGTGTACCCTTCCACGACAACAACCGTTTCTGTTTCGCGAATCGTCTGCCGAGATTCATCCAAGCCGAACAACAGCTTACTCTTAGTGAAAATAACGCTTTCCGGGCTGTTAAAGTATTTGGCAATCCCATCCGAGGCAGCGCCTGGCAGGATTCGTCCCCCAAACGCCACAACGCGTTTCCGCTCGTCGCGAACGGGAAACATGACCCGATTTACGAAATAATCGGAAAAGCGGGACTGACCTTCTTTTTTAAAGATCAACCTGGCTTCCACCATCAGCCTCTCCGGAAACTGTCCCCGGGATCGATTCACGAGCCATTGCCAGTCATTCGGATGAAAGCCGAGACGAAACTGCTGGATGGTTTCTTCGGTATAACCCCGGTCTTCCATCAGGTAACGCCGGGCCATCTCCCCTTCGCTGGTATTCATCAGACAGTCATGAAACTGCTGTTCAGCCCATTTCATCACGTCAAAGAGCGAAGTTTTCTCAACGATATTAGATCGTGGGGCACCGCTTGACTGTCTTGAGAACTGAGGCATTTCCAGATGAGCACGCTCGGCCAGAATCTTTAATGCCTCGAAAAATTCGACGTCGTCGTATTTCTGAACCCACTCAAAACAGTCCCCGCCGGTATTACAGACCCAGCAGCGCCAGGTTTCACGATCCGGGTAGACTTTGAGCGAGGGATTATGATCGTTGTGAAAAGGGCAGAGGCACTGAAAGTCCCGGCCGCTGGGAGTCAGTTGAACTGACTCGGAAATCAACTCGACCAGGTTTGTTCTCTGGCGGACCAGTTCTTTGAAATTTTGATCAAATCCTGGCGACACCAGTTTCTCCTGAACAGTTCAAAAAGCAGCCCCTCGATGTTACTTTTCGTCAACGTGTGAAAAGTGAACATACAGACATTCAACTAGAGTGCTTCCCTGCTCAGCTCTGCGTACTCAATTCTACTCCATAGAATGAGTCGGTCAAGAATTTCCCAAACTCGATTCTCGACTCGGATCGTCTCTTAAGCTCAAAATTTATATAACGTTACAAGAACACCTAATCATCCGGGTGAGTGCAAAACCATAAACCAGACCCCGCTTTACTCACTTACTTAACCGGAATTCCCGGTAACGGCTTACTCAAGCTGGCAAAAGAGACTAGACAGTTGGTTTATATGAATTAAACATATTATAGCCATCACCTCAGACTCTGCAATCACCGCCTGATAAAATTCCCGATGTGCGCGCAGCAGCACTATACTGACGTGTTTGAGGAAACACCCTAACTGGCTTTATTCGGCCGCAGCTTCAGCGGGCTCAGGGGCGACTTCTTTCTTCACGAGCTGATAGAGCGAGATGTTGCCAAACTTTTCATTGCATTTCGGGCACTTGGTTTTGGCAATCGCTTTACCGGCCTTACCCCCGATTCGCTCTTTCTTGCGGGAATCTTCACTGACAATCAACTGACATCCCTGACATTGTCTGCCTGCCAGAGTCAGTTCGATATCAGGATCAGCCTCGTAAAATTCCAGATGTTCATTATCCAGAACATCAAACGATTCTTCGCTGTAATGGCAGGTCACCTGCTGCATCTGATCCGTCAATGGAATACCGGAATCCTGCCCCAGTTGATCGATGCCGAAGAATTCTGAGAGTGCTTCAGTCAGTTTGCGGTATTCACTCAATGAGAAAGTCAGATACTGATTTTCCTTCGAATCTTCCTGTTTCGGCAAGGCGATCGCAATCCGTCCTTTACCGAACACGGGAACTCCTGCAAACATCGACTCATGATCGTACATTGTTGGAAAGACCACGCGCAGTTTGGAAATCTGCTCGGCTGTAACAGTCTGTACGCTGACTGCAGGGATCTCAGCATCATCTTTTTCTTCACGCAGATGCGCAGCGATTTCCGCTCTGGCTTTCTCCAGTTTATCTTTCGATCCACCGCCGAGTAAGCCCCCTTTGGCTACCACCAGAACCAGCATTTTTTCCGGAGAAATCGCCAGATCGACTGTCGTAAACGCCTTCTCCAGGCTGTTTGGTTTCAGCTTCAGTTTAGTCGGGTCAATCGCATGCAGCTTGATCCCCTTCATCCAGTGCGTGTAGGCACCGGCGTTGAAAGCTTCTGCCCCTTCTGTTTCCGCCTGTGCATCTGTCGTCGCAATCTGCTCTGCTTCCGCTGCGCCGGGAACAGACTGGGGAACCAGGTACATGACACCGCATGCAGGACATTTTCCAGCCGCACCACGATATTCTTCACGAACTCGAATGCGATGGCCATTCGGACAATATACAACGATACCACCTTCGATGGGTGCTCCTCGACGTCGCCGACGTCGTCCGCCCCCTTTGCGGCGTTTTTTCTCTTCTTTTTCTTCTTCAATCGCAACGTTGAATAACACATCGCCCCCGGTCGCTACCGAATGATCTTCGGCAGGAGCCTCTGCGATCTGTTTCGCTTTTTCTTCTGCTGCGACTGTCTTGGAATTCTCTTCCGATTCTGCATGCTGCCTGGCTTCATCTTCCGATTCTTCACGCGCCAGGGGAATGGTCGTTTGATCATCCTGACCCGAATCCATATCGCCGCTCAACTGGAAGTCATCATCACTGGCTTCATATTCGGTGACGGCAATACTCTTATCCAGCTCGAAGTCATCATCATCCCGATCGGAATAGCCGGTCATCGTCGCGGTTGTGCTGCGCGACTCCTGTTCTTCCGGATTATCTGTTTCTTCGGGCAGCTTGCTGAAGATCATCGGTGCCGGATTCTCCTGCATTTTCCGATAGGCTTCTGCAATATCTTCGCGCATGAAGGAACCACAATTCCAGCAGCGAACCAGTCCTGTACGAACCATTTCATTACAAAGCGGACACGGTATTTCCGAAGGATTATTATTTTGCTCATCCGGAGTTATGCCATTTGACATAATAAATCCCTGTTTGGATAGATGACGAGAAAGTAAGAGTTAGAAAAACAGAATAAGTACTCAGCGCCTGCAAAAATGAATAAAGATCAGAAACCACGTAGTTTACGATTCAGGAGAAGTACAATACAGGTCTATAAAAAATAAGATAAAAAGTAGAGCCAACCTGATCATACAGCTTAGAAAAAAGCGCGTCTCCAGATTAACATAGTCTCAGGCTAATTGCAGTAATGTTTTCCGCTTTTAGTAATATTATGTTTTACCTGACAACAGACCACCCCTTTTCAGAAAAAAGAGTCGCTCTCTTTATCTAAACGGTTATCATAAACCTAGTTTATTCCAATTCGAAATCAAGATGAAGATTCTGTTTCAGAGTGTTTGTGGGACGAAAAACCCGAACCAGCAGCCTCAACATATCCATAGGTACACATATTCGAGCTAACTAACTCCTGTAACACGATTAATCGATCCTGAACCAATTCAACCATTAGATCCGGCCAGCAGTAAAACCATAATAGATAACGATTTCTCTTCTGCCCCCTGATCTGACTGAGACCGTCCTTTATGCCTAATGCAGAACAATATCTGAAACCGGAAGTCATTCAGACAGTGGCACGGCTGGATCTGCGAGCGAAATTCATCGTCGAAGGTTTTCTAAGTGGTCTGCATGCCAGCCCCTACCATGGTTTCAGCGTCGAATTCAGCGAACATCGTCGCTATTCTCAGGGAGACGACCCGCGCGATATCGACTGGCAGGTCTATGCAAAAACGGATCGGTTCTACATCAAAAAGTACCAGGCCGAGACAAATCTCACTGGCTACCTGATCCTCGACCTTTCTGAGAGCATGGCGTATACCTATCGCCAGCAACTTTCCAAGTTTGATTACGGAATCTGCCTGGCCGCCTCACTGGCATACATGATGATTCATCAACAGGACCCGGTCGGCCTGATTACGTTTGGAGACCGGATCAAAAACTTCTTGCCGGCCCGCAGTAAACGGGGGCAATTAGGAAATATTCTGGCAATGCTGGCCAATTCGCATCCCAGTGGCACAACCGAAGTCGGACAGAATATCCAGCAGATCGCTTCCATGGTCAAACACCGCAGTCTGTTAATGATCTTCTCAGACCTGCTCACGGATCAGAAAAATGTACTCGACAGTCTGCAGAGATTGAGATATGCAGGTCATGATGTCATCCTGTTTCATATTCTGGACGAAGCCGAAGTCTATTTCCCCTTTGAAGGCATGGTTGACCTGAAAGAACCTGAAGGCGGCGATTCCCTGATTCTCGATGCAGAAGGCATGAAAGCCGATTATCTGGAAGCAGTGCAGGAACTCCGGGAGACTTACCGGGAAAAACTGTTCTCAATGGGCGTTGATTACGTTCCCCTTGATACCAGTATGCCTTTTGACAAAGCCTTGATCGAGTATCTCTCTCAGCGCAAAGCCCGTTTCTGAAAAGAATTGTACGACTCACTCTGCCTCATGAAACCATTGCAGCGTCGCAGAGAACATTTCATCTATGCGCATGAACACAAAGACTTGTCATTTGTAACCAACTCTGCCAGTTCCCCGGGTTAAGTTATGCGGATTCGTTGTCGTATACAGATTGCAGTGACCACGTTCTTGAAATCTTAACCCAGTATGCCACTCTAATAGCTTGCAAGAGCTGCTCTGCAATTTTAGAGTGTTATTCACTTTGGATCATTGTTTTCGAATGGATTCCTGAGCTTCTGGCCCCTGTCATGGATGCTGGCCACGCAGTGATCTGCTGCCTGTTCTGTTTTTCATTTTCCTGCAGAGGAAATTGAATTTTTTACCAACAGGACATTGAATCAAATCGTAGTAAACTCGCAGATATTCTAGCGTTAGTTTTTGTTGGTTCTTTTTAGGACTGAGAAACCGTTCTTATACTGGTCATAATCTAACTACAACAGTGGAGCTAAGAACCGCCAATGGACAATGAGTCAGTGATTCAGATTAGCAATCTGACAAAGATCTATCGTGATTTCTGGGGCCGCAAAAAAGTTCGCGCACTCAATTCATTAAGCCTGGAAGTAAAAAAAGGGGAGATCTTTGGTCTGCTGGGCCCGAACGGCTCTGGTAAAACGACCACACTGAAACTGCTCCTGGGTCTGCTGTTCCCCTCAGAAGGGGAAATTAAAGTTCTCGGCCAGCCTGCCTCGAATGTGGAAAAGAACGAGCGCATCGGCTATCTGCCTGAAGAATCCTATCTGTACCGGTTCCTGAATGCGGAAGAAACCCTCGATTTCTACGGGCGTCTCTTCAAGATGTCTCCACAGGAACGTCGCGAGCGATCAGCCGAACTGATCGAAAAAGTCGGTTTAGGCCACGCCAAACGACGTCAGCTCAAAGAATACTCCAAAGGGATGACCCGTCGTATCGGTCTGGCTCAGGCGCTGATCAATAATCCCGACCTGGTCATGCTGGACGAACCGACCAGTGGTCTCGACCCGCTGGGAACAGACGACATGAAACGCATGATCGTGGAACTGAAGGAACAGGGCAAAACCGTTCTGATGTGCAGCCACCTGCTGGCTGACGTGCAGGATGTCTGTGACCGAATCGCGATTCTGTACGGCGGTGAACTCAAAGTGATGGGCCGTGTGGATGACCTGCTCAAAGAACAGGAAGAAACACAAATTCTGACTTCGAAACTGAGTGACGAAGCCATCAAAGAAATTGAACAGGTTGTCGCCAAGCATCATGGAACCGTTGATACGATTGACCATCCTACAGCGACTCTGGAATCTCTGTTCCTGAAAACAGTGCAGGAGAGCAAAGAACGACCCGGTCAGCGTTTCGTTCCCGAAACGGAAGAGAAAAAAACGGCCGAGTAAGCAGAATGCGTGTTACGCATGACGCTACTCTCGATCATTGACTCTGGCTCTGCTGCAGAAATCAGCAGACATCATTTCCGCTGAGATGTTATTCACAGAAGTAAATCATTATGTCTTTTGATCCGATTCCTTATGACAAGTCAGCTGCCCTCGTTCACTTTCTGATCGTGTTTGGCAGCTCGATGTTACTCGCGGTCCTGTTCTGCTTCCTGCTGGATTTTCTCACTCGAATCTGTAGCGGAGTCTTCCAGTATTTTTCCGGCGAAGGAACGTTCTCGACAAAGCTCCGAAAAATCCCTTTTTTCGGTGCCATCAAATATACGATTTCCTCAGCCGCAGAAGCAATCACCAGTATTTTGCTGTCAATCGGCGATTTCTTTGTCCAGATGGTCCACCTTTCCTGTCGGCGCATCTGGTCGTTGAGTGTACTCACCATTCGCGAATCGCTCCGTCAGAAAATTCTGTACGTCTTTATTATCTTCGCAGTCCTGTTCATGTTTGCCGGCTGGTTCCTCTCTGGAACAGCAGACAGACCTGACCTGCAGGTTCAGTCCTACATCGACTTCGTTCTGAAAGCCATCAGCTGGCTCGTCATCCCCATCATGCTGCTGCTGGCCTGCTGGTCTTTACCTGAAGACATTCGACTCAGAACCATTCATACCGTAGTGACGAAACCTGCCTACCGGATCGAAATCGTACTCGGACGTATGCTCGGCTTTACCCTGCTGGGATCTGTGATCCTGGTCGTGATGGGAGGAGTCGGTTACATCTGGATCAATCGTCAGGTCGCAGATATCGAACAAGGTAAAGCAGTAGCATCTGCATCAGAGAATCAGGATTCCAGCGAGAAGTCGGCTTCTGAAGGGGAGCCGGAAGAAGATGTCTCCCTGCTGGTTTCCAAAGTTCCCCTGTACGGCGAAATCTCGTTTACCGACCGTGAAGGCACCCCCACAGCGTTGGGGATCAACGTCGGCGACGTCTGGATGTTCCGCAGCTATATCGAAGGGGCTACCAAAGCCAGCGCCATCTACAAGTTCAAAGGTGTCGACGAAAGCGACGCGATTGGCGACGATCTGGTTCTGCAGTCGTCATTTGAAGCGTTTCGTACCCATAAAGGAAACATGGAAGTCGGCGGTATTCTCTTCCAGCTCACTTTCGTGAATGAAGATAAAGGTCTGCGTGTTGAATCCCCGCCATATGTGAACAAGGAATATTCGGACAACCGGATGGTGATCAACCGCAAAATGCTCCAGAAAAAATTCGACGGTTCAGAAGATGTGGAAGTCGATATTTTTGATGATCTGGTTGATGACCAGGGAAACCTGACAATCGAAGTACACTGTCAGGAAGCAGGTCAGCTGCTCGGAATGGCCCGGTCTGACCTCTTTATCCGCACGCCAGACCGTCCGTTCTACGTAGGCTACTCAAAAGCGGTTTTCGGAATCTGGATGCCTATGGTGCTGGTCATCATGCTCGGCGTAACCATCAGTTGCTTCGTGAAAGGCCCTGTTGCCATTCTCACAACGCTCACGGTCGTTCTGGTTGGCTTCATGTCAAAAGAGTACATGAGTGAGATCCTCAGCGGTAAAATGGAGGCTTCAGGTGCGATTGAAGCCTGGTATCGTCTGATTACTCACATGAATTCTCAAACAGAATTACCCGCTGGTCCCGTAAAAGTAATAATCGGTCTGGTCGATGGCATCATTATTAACTTCCTCTGGCTCTGCCAGCAGGTGATCCCGAACTTCGGAATCTTTTCCAATATGCGTGAATACGTCATTAAAGGTTTTGATATCTCCTGGACGGCAGCCATGCTGCCTGCCATCGCGACAACCGCGGCTTATATTCTTCCTTGTTTAATCATTTCATTCTATAGTCTGAAACTTCGCGAATTGGAGGCGAAATGAACAACCTCTCTTCCAAACATCGTAAACTGGCATACGTTATTGCCATTATTGTCCTGCTGATCCCGGTGATCTGGCTCGGCATGCCTTCCACCGGTGAAGATGGTTCTGGCGGTAAACTGGCACAACTGCGTGACAAACATGAGCTCGGGGAAAGCACCCTGGGTGACGTTGATCCCTCAAGTGCCTCCATGAACTTCGTTCTGCTGGGACTCCGCGGCATTGCGACGAATATGCTCTGGATTGATGCCAACGAGTATCAGAAGAAAAAAGAATGGGGAAAACTCCGTTCAACCGTTGATTCGATTATTCTGCTCCAGCCTCACTACATGAAGGTCTGGGATTTTCAGGGCTGGAATCTGGCCTACAACGTCTCCGCTGAGTGGGATGCCGTTGAAGACCGTTACTTCTGGGTCAAAGAGGGGATTAAATTCCTCAATGAAGGTGTCACCCGCAACGAGCGGTTTCCGGAACTGGATTGGAAAGTCGGTAACCTGCACGGTCAGAAAGTGGGACGCTCGGACGAATGGCGTCAGTTCCGTCGCTTCTATAAAGTCGACCCTGATACCGAACGCTACGACGGAGGCCCGGATCCGGAGATCAACCCGGAACGTCTCGACAACTACCAGGTTGCAAAAGAGCATTTCCTGATTGCCAACGACAAGGAACTCAAGCACAAACAACATCTGCAGATGCGGATGCTGTTCCGCGGTTCTCCCTGGCACGCTCAATTTGACTATGCGAATGCCATGCAGCGTGAAGGGGTCTTCGGCAAGCAGCGTACTGATGCGTGGAAACAGGGCTTCGATGAATGGACCGAAATTTACGGACGCGAAGAGTTCATCACGCCAAAAGGTCCCATTGTACTGGAATGGACCGAAGACGATATCAAAGCTCTGGCAGCCCGTGATGAATCCATTACAGAAAAAGATGTTCGTGAATGGACCAGCCGCTACCAGGATACTTCCAACTATCGTTTCTGGCGAACACGGGCCTCTTCCGAATCAAAACCTGAGACGATCAAAGCTCACCAATTACTCTATGATGGTGAGCAGCTGGTCTTTAAAAACCAGCTTGATGAAGCGAAACAGAAACTGGAAGAAGGTATGGCTCTCTATGCCGGCATTCTGAATCAATACCCCAGTCTGAAATCTGAAGACCTGGCCATTGAAGAAGGACTGCGGGCAGTCATTCTCTGGCGTTACATTCATGACCTCAAAGGTCTGCAGGTACCATCCTCTTTCGCACTCAAAGAACTGTGGCTGAAAGAACAGGGTCGGGTTCCGGAACTCGAATCCGAACTGCGTCGCAATCACGGAATTCAGTAAGTTCCGTCTGCTGATATAAAGAAACGACAAGAGCCATCTGATGTTTTCAGATGGCTCTTTTTTTTCGTCGCAATCGACTGTCTGATCAGTCAGCAGTAAACGCTTTCTGAATCTCATCCGCAGTTAAGGCACGTTGATACAGTTTCAGATCTTTCATCTTCCCATTGAAATAATCATGGGCACCAAAGCCGATCTTCAATGGTTCCGCGTTCGTTAAATCATAGTCTGCCGGGTTAAATTCAGCAGAAGTCGCCACCAGCTTTCCATCGACATACAGTTTGAGATGCTTCGTTTCCTTCACAGCCACAATCTTTCGCCAGCCCGGTTTGAGTGCCGTGTCATACGTCACGCTCTTCCCCGCTTCAATGGAATGCACACGTCCTGCCGGTAACGTGCCTGCAAACAGTCTTCCCTGGAACACGGCCATCGACCAGACCCGACGATAACGCACATCCGGCGTCCAGTCGAGCCGCCCCGTATTCGTCCAGTCGACACCGCCGTTATAACGATACACTTCTGCCAGCGGCAACGAACCGGAATACATGGCACCGTTATAGACTGCCAGAGGCATACTCTCTTTCTCCTCTCCCAGTCGGCCCGCCAGATTCCAGAGGTTCTTCCCCGCGTAACGATATACTTCCGCGTGCGGCCACTCGCTTACATACAGGTCTCCCTCATACACGGTGAAGCCATATGTCTGAGTCGATTCTCCCACCTTTCCGGCGTGTGACCAGCTCTTTCCGTCAAAGCGATAGACGGCGCCTTCGTCGTAACCCGATGCATACAAGTCGCCGTTATAAACGGCCAGCGCTTCCACACGTTTCCCGTCTGGAACACCGCACGAACTCCACTGTTTGCCGCCGTCATATCGATAGAAAGCAGCCGGCGCATACATGGAAGAGGCATATAGCTTTCCCCGATATACGACCATACCATTGATCGCTTCCACGTCAGGCAGCTTGCCGCAATGTTCCCACTTGCCATCCCCTTCATAACGATAAACGTTGCCTCCCAGATGGGGATTATCAGACTCCGAAAGCGAAGAACCTTTCAAGCGGTACTTGCCTGTCCCCGCGTATAACTTCCCCTGATAGACCGCCAGCGAAGAAACGGCGTTACACAGATCGGGCGCACCGCAGTCGATCCATTTCTGTCCCTGATCGTAACGATAAACGTGTCCCGCAGCAGCTTCTCCCGGCACACAGGTTCCGGCGTAGAGATTCCCATCGTAAACCGCCATGCTGTAAATCAGCACGGCATTCCCCAGCTGACCATGATCGGTCCACTCAGCATCGATTCTGCCATTATCAATTCCAAACTGCAGATGTCGATCATTCGACTGGCTGCTGGTCACGCCGGCATGATTCTTGAGACTCAACTGAAAACCGCGCCGTGTCTTGCGGTCATATTTACTGAGCAGCGTCCCCAGCACATCATCCAGTTCAGCACTGGTGTGTACCGTCAGCGAAATGGAAAACTCGTTCGTACCTAATTGGATCGCGTCGGTATGAGGGACTTCCAGAAACGCTTTGCGTCCATCAAAGACCGCCGGCTGATCTGCTTTCAACACGACGCCCTGATTGAGGGTTTTCAGTTTCAGTGCGCTTCGGTCCTGCGCGTCCCCCTGCAACCGCCAGTCCCCCAGCAAATCCGAATCATCAGCCTGCAAAGGAACCTGTTCCAGACAGACCAGACTTCCCAGCAGCATCAGCAGTAATTTCATCCCAGATCGTATCATCAGTTTTTCACCTTCTAACTTCTGAAAAGAGAACAGACCCTACGCAGGCCTATTCTTAACAAATCTAACTTATTAGACATTTAAAATTTTTTTCGTTCAATTACAATGAAGTTGCCGCCGCATTCCTGTGAAATACAATCAATCCACGTACAGGAATTCGCTGGTATTGAAAATCGCCAGACAGAGATCCGTTAACGCAGCACCAGCATAAGCATTCTTGACCGGCTGCTCGCTTAAAGGTATCAGCAAATCTCCGGCAGACCGTTGTTCCCGCGCCAGCATCTTCCGTTGTGACTGAAGAAAGCCGGTCATGTCGCGCAATTCGTGTTCAGCCGGCCTGCGTCCCAAGGCACGACGGAAAAGTAATTCTACCTGTGGCCCGTCCTGTTCCCCCGCCTGATCCCAGATCAAACCCGCCAGTTCCTGCGCACACTTCAGGGAACTCTCGGAGTTCATCATCAACAGTGACTGGGGTGCCGTTGTTGAATTACCACGACGGGAACAGCTGGTATTTGCATCAGGACGATCAAACACATCAAACAGGGGATAGCGCAAATTCCGTCTGGCGAAAACATAGATGCTGCGGCGATAGTGGTCTTCAACGTTTTCGCTGGTCTTCCACTGGTCTTTCAGTAAAGTAGACCGCAGCTCGCGAGGCAGTGGCGGCATCACGCCGCGCCCGCCTGTTTTATCAGAAAGTTTACCGCTGACCGTGAGCATCGCATCACGAATCACTTCCGCATCCAGCCGCTGTCGAGGGAAACGGGATAACATCGCTGCATCCGGATCTGCTTTCAATGAACGTTTCCAGGCGTTGATTGCCGGATGAGTCTCATCTAACCGGCTCGTCTGGCGATAGACGTTTGAGGTCAGAATCAGTCGATGCAGTGATTTCATTTTCCAGCCGGACGACATCAGTTCGGCTGCCAGCCAGTCCAGCAGTTCCGGATGCGTTGGCAGATCCCCCATGACACCAAAGTCGCTGGGAGTCGCAGACAGGCCGCGACCGAAATGATGCTGCCAGATGCGATTCATAATCACACGCGATGTCAGCGGATGATTTTTCTGAGTCAACCAGAGTGCAAATTCGCGGCGCTGCTGTTGTGAGTCATCCGCGTCAACTGCCTGCTCCTCCAGATTCGCCACCCGTAAAAACGCAGGTTGCACCCGTGGACCGGGTTGCCGCCAGTCACCACGAATCATGACTCGACTCGGTGCCGTCGGTTTTCCAAGCGAAGCCAGCGTGGTAACCGATCTGTTTTTAACCGGTTTGACCGCGGGTTCAAAGAAAGCGCGCATCCGGTAAAAATCGATCGTGCTGATCGGATCGTATTTATGATCATGACACTGGGCACACCCCATCTGCAGCGCCATGAACGCAGAGCCGACAGTGGAGGTCATTTCATTCAGCAGCGTATGCCTGCGTTCTTCCTGGGAATTGATATCAGGCATATCCGGGCCGGACAGACAGAAAGCGGTCGCAATCCTGGCATCAGTATTATCCGGCGCAATCACATCCCCCGCCAGTTGCCAGCGGACAAACTGATCGTAAGGCATATCTTCATTTAACGCTTTGATCACCCAGTCACGGTACTTCCAGGCATCGGGGCGCACCTTATCGTGTTCGTAGCCATCGGTCTCCGCATAGCGGGCCAGATCCAGCCAGTGCTGCGCCCAGCGTTCTCCATAATGTTTCGAAGACAGCAGTCGATCCACGAGTTTTTCATAAGCATGCGGGCTTTGATCTGCGAGAAACGCTTCGACCTCTTCCGGCATCGGCGGCAAACCGATCACATCAAAATAGAGCCGGCGAATCAGTGTAGTACGACCGGCTTCTGGTGCAGGCTGCAACTCTTTCTCTTCCAACTCTGCCAGAACGAAGTGGTCAACGAAAGTCCGCGGCCAGGCTTGATTTTTGATAACAGGTAATGCCGGTCGTTTGATCGGTTGAAACGACCAGTGCTCCCGATCGGCTTCAGTAATGGGTTCTTCTGAAAGTTTTGCTGCTTCCTCTGCTTTCAAAGAAGAACTGCAAACCAGCATCAGAGTTGCAGCGAAGAACAGGAACCTCATAGGGAGTGAAATCATGTGAGCAGTCCTTTCACAATCTTCACTTCAGCGGGTCCTGTCAGTCGCTCATCCAGGCCGTTATGGAAATAGGTCAGCGATTCATGATCCAGCCCCATCAGATGCAGGAGTGTGGCGTGAAATTCATTGACGTGCACTTTGTTTTCAACAGAACGCAAACCAATGGCATCGGTGGCTCCGTAAGAACGTCCCCCGGTAATCCCCGCTCCAGCAAGCCAGCCACAATAGCCCCACGGATTATGATCGCGGCCCTTCCCCTGCTCGCTCATCGGCATACGACCAAATTCACCGCACCAGACGACCAGCGTGTCTTCCAGCAGCCCCCGCTGTTTCAGATCTTTGAGTAATGCGGCAACCGGTTGATCGGTTTTACGACAGTAGGCGGTATGATTTTTCGTCACATCGCTGTGTGCATCCCAGCCAACCGTGTCGCCGGAATAGAGCTGCACGAAGCGTACGCCCCGCTCAATCATCCTGCGCGCCAGCAGACAGCGTTCGCCGAAGTCCCGCGTCTGGGAATCATTGAGCCCGTACATCGCATGTGTTTCCTGGGTCTCCTGTGTGAGATCCACAATTTCGGGAGCAGCCGTCTGCATGCGAAATGCCAGTTCGTAGGCAGAAATCCGCGCTGCCAGTTCATCATCCCGGTCACGTGCTTCCAGATGCCGCCGGTTCATCGATTGCACCAGATCCAGAGTCGCCCGCTGCTGCTGCGAAGAAATCGAAGCAGGCGGTTTCAGATTTAAGATCGGCGTCTTGCCGGCACGCATCGTCGTTCCCTGAAATGTGGCGGGGAGATAACCACTCCCCCACGCGGGAGGCCCCCCTTTAATACCGCCCCCCGGATCGGGCATGACCACAAATGCGGGCATGTCAGCATTTTCAGCCCCCAGACCATAGGCAACCCAGCTGCCGACACTCGGATGGCCCATCAGAATACTCCCCGTATTCATCTGATAGACGGACTGCGGATGATTGACACTGTCACCATGCAGCGAGCGAATGACGCACAGATCATCGACCAGTGCCCCCGTATGCGGCAGAAAGTCACTCACTTCCAGTCCCGATTCTCCGCGTTTGCGAAACGGTTTGATTGGTGCGAGTAATGGATTTTTTGCGACCTTGCGCCGTGTCATCACTTCACCGAAACTGTCGGGCAATGGTTTCCCGGAGTACTTGATCAGATCGGGTTTGGGATCCCACAGATCCACGTGACTCGGACCGCCATGCATGAACAGCCAGATCAGACGTTTGGCACGCGGCTCGAAATCTGGTTCCTTCGGTGACAATGTACCAGAGGCCGCCTGCACGCGATTCTCAGATGAGAGGAGGGAATGCAAAGCCATCATTCCGATGCCGCCACCTGCGGTGCGCAACATTTCGCGGCGATTGAACAGACCGTCTCTACAGTTATCAGAAATCGTATCGCGGCTGGATCGCTGCGCCTGCATACTGCATTCTCTCCCTGAGGTCATATTTGGAATGACACTAATATATCAGGGAAACGGAGTCAGCTCGACAGAATTCATCAACGTTTTTTGATTTGTCTGAAATTGACAGAAATGCGTCCGAAGCGTCCGGAATGGTCAATCCAGGGAACAATTGTGTCCGCGATTTTTTGGTAGCAGATAGAAAGGAGTGAAGACATGCCGACAGACCGGATGAGGTGAAGAACAACATAAGCATGCCATGTCTCTCATACAGTCTCTTTGACGATATCAATCAAACACATTCACTCCCGTTTCGTTCCGAATTTTTTTCTGATTTATTTTGCTGTGTTTCATTTTTCTCTCTTATTTTTTTCTGCTTTCTGAAACCACACTTCCACAACGTGAGTATGCTTCCCGCGGGGTTAACAACATGGTTTTGAATGAGACCATGTGATGTTTCTTTTTGGCAACATGTTGTCTTCGAACATCGTTTTCCGATTGATTGCCGTGTCAGAAAAGAGGAGTTCGTGGAAATTTTGATTTTTCTGAAAAGCATTTCCGACGACTCATCAAAACTAAGCTATATGAATACTGACCAGTGCAATACCAGGTCGAGAAACATCAGAGAAGGCAAGATGTGAACCATGAGAGACCGTTTTCAAAATCTCAGTAAAAAGATGGGGAGATCAATGACTGCTACTTCACAGAACTACCTGAAAGGATTCATCGCCCTCACAATCGGAGCCTGTTTCATTCTGCAACCGGGTACCAGCGATGCACAGCAGCCCGGCGGCATGATGCAACAGAAGCTGCCACAGAAAAACCTGTCGCCGCGCGCTCTGGAAAGCCTGGTTACAGGAATTGCCTTCTATCCTGATGATCTGGTCGAAACCATTCTGCAGGCATCACAGCATCCACTGGCGATCCGTCAGTCTTCCGACAAACCGGTCGTACGGATTGGCGGTGGACGCTTTGCAGAACGCGTGCAACAGTTCAACAAAACAACCGACCCGAATGTCGAGAAGCTCAAACAGTACCCGGAAATCCTGGCACAACTGAGTGACAACATCGCAACCACAACCTTGCTGGGCCGCGCGTATCAGTCGCAGCCTGATGACGTCTGGCGGGCGATTGACAAACTCCGCGCTGAAGTTGATGCCGCTCTGGAGGAGCAACCCGAACAGTTTGTCGATGCCAGTGGCGTTCCACTGACAGGTCAGGCCGCTTATGTCGCCGCCGCCGGATATGTCGCCGGTCGGTACTTCGCTCCTGCGACAGTGACTGAACTCTACACCGCGTATGCGTATCCGCATCAGACAACGACCACAACCACCTACCAGGGTGAAAACGTGAATGGCGCTGCGACGCAGACAACAACAACGGGACCCTATGGTCACGCGACGGCTTCTACAGGCAGCAGTTCAACAACCTACACAGGCCCGAACGGGAATACCGTGACGGGAGCCACTCAGGGAGGCAGTGTTGTCTACCAGAATGGTGCCACCACTGTCGGCGCGGGGGCAGCCACCACAACCATTGTTGGCCCCCAGGGGAATTCCGCGACCGCAACAGGAGCCGGGATTGCCGGTACGACAACCGCCGGCGATACCACTTACTTCGGAGCCGCAGGCGGCGGAAACGTGACAACTTCCAATGGGCTCACCGCTGCCGGCGCGGGTCAGGTGACCGGATCAGTGCAACAGACACAGACCGGAGCCAACTACAATACCCAGGCTAGCGGCTCTGTCGCAACAAATACCGGCGTCAACGCGTATGGCAGCAGGAACACCTCTGGCAGCGTAAACCAGAATGCCGACGGTTCGGTCAGCGGCGTTCGGAATTCTTCCACATCAGTACAAGGGACCAACGGCTACGCCAATGTGCAACACAACAGTTCCGGCACAGCGACCGGAAATGGAAACGGAAGTTACAACGGTTCCACAACCGTCGATTCCAGTAAAGGCTCTGCCTCGGTGAATACGACTGCCGGGAACGGTCAGGTCTCTTCCACCGTCACCACGCAAAATGGTTCCGCAACGGGAACACTGGGCGATGGTCAGGTCGGACAGAGTTCGGCTTCCGCCAGCAGCCGAAAGTCAACCGGCAGCCAGAGTGGTTCGTACCGTTCCAGCCGCCAGGCATCCTCTGCCAGCTCACGTTACAGTCAGTCCTCAAGCCAGCAGATCGCTTCCGGCCTGCAGAGCATGCAGAAAAACTGGGGACAGCTCAATCAGCAGATGAACCGCTCCTCCCAGGCTTCCGCTGCTTCACGACAGGGAGTGCAAACGTATTCGCAGCAGCGTCCTTCGTCTGCCTACTCACGAGGTTCCAGTTACACTCCTTCCTACTCCAGCAGCCGCACTCCCTCCTATTCACGAGGCAGTTCCTCATTCGGAGGCAGCAGCCGCGGCTCATCAGGACGCTCCGGCGGACGGGGCGGGCGGAGATAAGCGATTTGCATTCCTGAAACAAAATAGAAAACACCTCTTTTTTCCATTAAGAAAAGAGGTGTTTTTTTATGGGGAAAACAATTATCTGCTCACTCACCAAGTCCTGAGACGACTACCTTGATCAATGAAATAATTCATTTTTTCAAACACTGAACTTCAGGTAATCGCCTAACTCCAAAACTATTTGGAATTAGAACGTTAGAAATTTTTTCAGACCAATGAATCACCTATTGAAAAAACTGTCCAGTCACATTCACTTAACCCAGTTCATCACTTAACTAAACGAGCCTAATAATATTTTCTTGACATTTTCACTTTTCATTTTAAACTGATTCTCAGTATGGAAATGTGACGACCATGTGTGCGTAGAAATATCAGTGATCCCACCTAGTATCTTCTCATACTTGAAATGACATGTTGGACAAAATGGTCCCCACGTCAGATATTTGCATGAGTGACGTGGAGTATGTCCCAATTCAGGAATGAAGGACTACTAATTTCTACGATTCTATGTCCAATCAAGTCTTTCAACTACTCGAAACCACCCCAAAGACATATTCAGAAGTAACAGAGGTAAAATGTATCATTTTTAACATGGCCTTCTGAGTCAGAGGACTATTCCACTGCCACAAAGGTCACAAGGAGGATCTTATGCAGTTCGGAAATTTTCTACTCCAACGACAAAAAATCACCTGGGAAGAATATCAAAAACTCATAGCGCGACAACACGGTCACATTGTCCGCGATCAAAAGTTCAATGATTTCCTGGAAGTCTCCTACGACCTCTCTAATCGACGCCTCAACCCTTTTGGTGAAGTCCTGAGGCATTCCAAAATTGGTCAAACCGTCGCAGATCGACATCTTCAGACCATCGATGAATTCATCACAACATCAGTGGAAGAGTGGTGGAAATGGCATCTGGACTCACTTGAACCACTGGGCATTTACTCCACCGCCTCTCGATACGGCGCTCAACTTTATGTCCGAGATTTCGAAAAGAAATGTGTAGGCGAACTGGTAGCAAATACTAAGGTACGCTCGAATCACACAGCTTCAATTGTTCGAAATGGAGATAATGTAGTCATTCCTGATGGCTCGAGTTCTGCTTATGCAGGTTTAGCCATTGCTGCATTTCGGGAGAATGTTCGCATCACCACATCCAATGACATCCTGATTCGTGAAATGCGAGACAACCCATGCGTGGCACGAGCATTTCATCGAGGATTTACAGTCATTGGTGGCGAAGCGGACTTTGATGCCAGTTCACGTTGTGCCCAGCATGGCGGCTGTTTTGAGGTAGATGCGCAAAAACAATTTGAATGCGCCATTTCCAATAATCCCAAAGCGACCGTCGTTGTTATCTCAGTCAATGGGCTCCTTCCCGATGATGGCCCCTTCAGCAAAGATGGCGACACTTACGGTGTCAAAAAACAAATTATCGACTCTGCGATAGAAGCTAACGTCCGCGAAATTGTTTTTGTCGCAGATTATACCAAACATCAACAGAATAATCGGGAGCAATATGGAATTCCGATTTATGCGACCCCCAGAGACTGGAGGTCTACTGTTGAAAATAATTACGAACGTATCTCCATTGTGACAGCACCACCACCTGAAATCAGAAATCATATGAATTCCATTTCAGGAAGTATCCAGGACCGCGACCTTAGAGCGTTGGAGATACAGGAATTACACAAACAGTCAATTCGTGAATATGATCAGGCAGCAAAAGCCTTCGATTCATTGCTCCGTAATTCCCCTTTTGAAGATAGCCGTTTCCATGAAGCAATACTGGATGGAGGAACTGGACGTGTCAAACCTTTGCACTGAAAGTCATTTTCCAGACTGATGCCGTGGATCGCATCTAACGACAGTGACTCTGAATCCATGATTCTCGATCCAAATGACCTCAAGTCGTTACAGTAAAACTGGACACAGTCTGAATCAACAGATCAATGCGGGCAGGCCTCTTTTCGTAATGGAAAGAGGCCTGTTTTTCATGCATCCTCTCAAGTCAGCGCGCCAGGCGAAATCGATCAATAATATCTTCTGCATTCAACATGGCGTTCAGTGCCATATAGAGCAGGATCACCCCCGCAACAAAGGTGATCACACGATTTACCTGGGTCTGCCAGCGGCTTTGTGGCTGATATTTCGTGTGAGTTTTTTTCGCGAAGTCTTTTCGACAACTCATGTAAATCGCCAGCACTCCCCCCACTGTCGACATCAGAATGTAGACCGTAAAAAACAGATACAGGTATAAATCTGAGTTCATTCTTTTCTTCCCGTACCAGGCATTTACTTTAAGAACAGCGCGAATCGCCGCGCTTCTTATGATATTTACGCTGGCTCGTAAGGATCTTCAGGCGACTGCGAGGAAAGTGATAACTGTTTCCTGATCAACTCGACAGCTTGAGCATGATTGAGTTGAGTATTTGCAAATGACCAGAAGACGGCTTTGATTTTGGGGTCCCTGCGCCGCCAGAGTTTCAAAGGACTTAATCGTTCATACGCTTCATCTGTCAGAAAAAAGATCAGATCCGTGCGCTCACTGTTTTTACTGGCGTTCGTATCGACATTCTGAATTTCTCTCGCTTCTATTCTGAGCAGCTTCTTCTTCGGAAAAAAATAAGAATACAGATCGAGAAAATCAGTGTCTACGATAAGCAACGGCTCTTTCGTCAGCGCCAGACAGATCGACCAGATCCCCACAGGGAGAACGAATAGAAAGACAAAGCTTGAAAATCCGAGAATCGCACCGAGCGACCAGCCTGCGAAGCCCTCCGAGCCCAGTGCCAGATTAAAGAAAGTCACAACGAATACGCTGCAGACCCCAGCAGCCGCCAGATGGATCCAGAAACTGCGATAAACGGGCTGCGATTCCTGCATTTGTATTGATTCCAGGAGACAGGTTAATACTGAGTTCACATTCAATCATTCGTCAACCAGTGTAGCGTCTCCGTCGCGAAAAAATATATTTTCTTTTACTCATCAGTAAAATTCGTTTAGAATTTAAGTTGTTTCAATGATTTCAAAGCCTTTCATCATGAAAATCACAAAACACATTTCGATCAGTGTTGCCGAGAGCGTGATTGTCATAGTCATACTCACAATCCTGGCCGTTCTGATACTGCCGGATACACGCCAGGCTGTTACCAGCGCCCGACGAGAGTTTTTTCGCAGCCAGATGAAACAGATCGGACTGGCACTCCACCAGTATCAGAATGATTATGGTTGTCTGCCTCCCCCGGTTGTGAAGGGAGAGCAAGGCGTCGCATTACACAGTTGGCGGGCATTGCTGCTGCCTTACTTCAAGTCAGCGCATCACCTCAAAAACCGACGACTGGATTATCATTTCAACGAACCCTGGAACAGCCCTCATAATCAACAGATCGCTTCTGAAAACAGGGATCTTTACCAGCTCGACTGGCAGCCTCAGACAGGACCGCGACGTCGATCCCGGCTGGTAGCGGTCACTGGTAATTCCACTTTCTGGAGTGAATCACCAGACTGCCACACATTACCAGATTCCACTACCCGGGAAGATTCTATTTTAGTGGTTGAGATCCCGGGTGATACCCCCAGTTGGAACACACCAGCCGACATTACACTGGATGAATTTCTGACGTGGAGCAACCAGGATTTATTTGACGACTATGGCCCCCTGGCATTGTTTGCAGACGGACATATCGAGTGGCTTTCTCCCGCAGAACTGCAGGCCGGTAACCTGCGAAGAAAACTGCAGCGTCCCTCAGTGAAAACGTTCAGATCTGGAGAATAATATTCTGCATCATGAAATTCCCCCTGCACACATTCGAAGTCAGTAGTCCCTCTAAGAAAGATTTTATCAGACTGCTGCAGAAAGCCATGAACAGACTGCCGTCTGTTGTGGAGCAGGAAATCTCGGATGCAGACCGGTTTCGTTTTCGACTGATTCTGGAAGATTATGTGGTCGGTTTATTAAAAGACATGCAGGCCATCCAGCATCTCTCACGCAAATGGACTCCGTCTGATTATGTGATCATTGTGCAGTATGAAAAAACACAGGGCACCATCTGTTTTAACGGGCAGGAACAGGTGATTCATTTTGAACAATAAGCATCCCCTAGCTCATCGAGAGTAATCAGTCGCATTGAAAAGACTACTGTATCATAAATGGTATCTATTTTTTCTGATCTCGCTCGGCGGGTTCCTGATCTGGCTCTACTTCCAGAAGGATACGATTTCACTCGCTAAAGAGAGCCTGAAAACAAAAGGCTTTTATGTTAGATCAGCTTCCCGTTCCAATCCCATTGATCGTACGGTACTCGCCGCCAAACGTTTTTTGAAACGGGATGAGTTAAGAATTGCCCGGATTAAATGGTACACTGAAACTGAATCATTAGCCGGTATCGAAGAGCTGCAAACCCTGGCTCCTTTTATTGTCCATCTAAACTGTGGATTATCCAAAATCCACGATTCTGATGCATATGTGATAGGCAAGATGCATGACTTGAGATCCTTGATCCTGTATGGCCCAGATCTGTCTGATCGGGGAGTTCTCTCTCTGTCCCGTCTGGAACGACTTGAAAGCCTTGAACTCTATGCGCCAAAATCAACGGATGCTGGACTAAACTGGCTACACCGTTGTCCTCACTTACATCGTCTCATCCTCGGCGATGCAAAGCTGGGAACCCCAACCGTGCAACAGCTCTCACAGCATTACGAATTACGCAGATTAAATTTACAGGGCACGCTCATCACATCCTCGGATTTGCAGTTTTTGACTGATCTCCCTCAGCTCTGGATGCTGGAACTGACGAGAGACTTTATCGACGACAGCGCGGCACCTCACCTGCGAAAAATGAATTCTCTCGGAAACCTGCAATTGAATGAGACCGAAGTCGGAGATGAAGTGTGTAGTGCCCTGTCAAAACTACCAGATCTCTCAACCCTGAATCTTAATGACACCCAGATTACCGACCGGGGAGTGTGCATACTGCTGGAAGGTTGTCAGAATTTAAAATCATTATCAGTCGCACGCTGCGATCTGACAGACAAAGCATTCGTTGACGCAAAAGCATGGCCGGTGAATCTGAAGACGATAACCATCACTGGAAACCGCATCACCGGTCAGGAAATTCTGAATATCTATCGCAGACATCCTGTTATTGAATCAATCAATTTCAATCTAAGTAAATATGATTCAGACATTGTCGATCAGATCGAACAGATCAGAAAAACTCGTTCAAAATAAATTCGAAACGTAGATAAAATACTGTTTGTATCCGGCTTATTGTGTTTGTCGAAATCAATACCTTCGTGATCGCAGTCACCGCGAACCGGCAACTGATCAACCTCTACCAGGTTGCGGAAATGAAAACACCTCTCCACGATTTCGAGGCGAACGTTGTAACACCGCCTCAGACCTGGATTTCGGGCGGATTTACTCCCGGTTCGGCTCATTTTTCTGCACCACTCCCGTTCGGTCCCGAAAACCAGGTCTTGCATAGTTCTGCGAAAGATCAGAAAATCCCCTGCGTCAAAATCCGCACGGATGATTCCAGTAATGAACTCGAAAGGAGTCCGAGTATGATTCATTCAAAAGTCACGTTCTATATGGTTCTCATCCTGACAGGTCTGCTTGTGTTTTCGTCGTCTGAAAACAATCAGGCCGCCAAACCTCAAGTCGATCCAGCGCAAGTCATCTTGCGTGCCATTGAAACGCCCAACGGTTCCCAACTGGAAATTCGGATCGGCCATCTCGTCTGCAAAACAGATCAACTGACTTATCAGAGGAAAGAGGGTCCGGAATTCACGGTGCAACCAGTCGGCAAGAAGGTGCACGTCATCAGCGACAAACAACGCATTGCTGCACAACATGTGGAATATCCACTCGCCTGGTTAACAGGAGCGCGTTGAACCAGGAATTTCACGCCTGCGGAGTTTGCTCGTATTCCGGTGCGTCAGAAGAATCAGTCAGGAATTCCATTTTCCCGCTCTTCACATCGTAGAGCGCACCGACCACCATCACTTTGCCCGCATCCACCAGATCGCGAATCACTTCACTGCGAGCCGTAATTTCGTGGACGCTGCGATAGACGTTGCGTCGTGCCGTCTCGTCGATAAATAATTCCTGCGATTCCTCACTCATCTCTTTCAGACCGGCACAGGCTTCTTCATCGACGCAGGGAACGATTTCATCCACAATGGAATCCAGGTGCGAGCAGCCTGTGACCTGCGAGGCATTGTTATGTTCGCACATCATCTGCACCGTAGAAGTGACGGCACCACAACGGGTGTGCCCCAGTACCAGTACCAGTTTTACTCCCACCACCGCGACGCCATATTCGATACTGCCCAGGGATTTGTTGCCGATCACATTCCCGGCGACACGCACGCTGAAGATGTCGCCAATCCCCAGGTCCAGCACCAGTTCCGCCGGCACACGGGAATCGATACAGCTTAAGACCACCGCCAGGGGATTCTGTTCGCCGGCAGTCGCATTGACCTGATGCCCCAGATCGCGTGAAAGTCGATTGCCCGTATAAAACCGCTCATTGCCTTCACGTAAAATCTGCAGGACCTGATCTGGTGTGATTCGATCTTTCAGATCTCGGGTGGAATAGTCGGCGAATTGAATTTCGTTATTCAGTTGATACTTTCGCCGGAACCCGCGCAAGCTGACTGTAATGCCGCGTGCAGGCCCGATTTTATGCTTGAATTCCTGGATCAGACTTAAGATGTCCGGGTCGATGTAATCTGTACTGCTGGCATCAATCAGCATGTTGGTACCCGGCGCTGTATCGTTAAACACTTTATCGAGCGCAGCACGGTTCAGAAAGCTGACCTGATTCGCCAGTTCGATATGCAGAACATCTCCCCCGACGTGTGTCTCCACAATCCGACGAATCGGCTGTCGGAGATTACTGTTCAGAATAAACAGCAGACTGACCCCCAGGCCAATCAGAATTCCCACTAACAGGTCGGTAAACACAATCGACAGCAGCGTGATCATAAACGGTAAAAACTGGTAGCGTCCTTCACTCCACATCTGTCGAAATAGAGTCGGACTGGCCAGTTTGAAACCGGTGACAAGCAGAATCGCTGCCAGCGCCGCCAGGGGAATCATATTCATATACACGGGAATCAGCGCCACAGCGATCAACAGCAGAATGCCGTGAACGATACAGGATAGTTTCGTCTTGGATCCCGAATTCACATTCACAGAACCGCGCACAATCACCGAAGTCACAGGCAGGCCGCCAATCAGGCCGGCTGTCATATTCCCCACTCCCTGTGCAATCAGTTCGCGACTGGAGGGTGAATTGCGATTTTCAGGATCGATCTTATCGACCGCTTCCAGGTTTAAGAGTGTTTCCAGCGAAGCCACGATCGCAATGGTCCCGGCGGCAATATAGATGGCAGGGTTGGCCCATTGTGAAAAATCGGGATGAGTCAGAAACGTAAGAAGATCGCCGGCTGTTTCTGCTACCGGGATCTGTACGAGGTGGCTGGCTTCAATTGCCCAGGGGCCTCCCATGCGTTGAAACAGGATATGCAGGCACACTCCGAGCAGCACGACCATCAACGGACCGGGAATCACCGAATTCTTCAGCATTTTAATCCGGTTCCAGCCTACCAGTAAAACGATGGAAGCCAAACCGACCACAGCCGCACCGAAATGAATATCACCTTCAAAGACCGTCAGAATTTCAGAAAACGTGTTTTGTTTATCCGGTTGAGTAAAGGACATTTCCCCTTCCGGGTCGGTATCGTGACCGAGCACGTGGGGAATCTGCTTTAGAATCAGGATGACGCCGATCGCGGCCAGCAGGCCTTTAATGACACTGGAAGGGAAAAACGCTGAGAGGGAACCGGCTTTCACAATCCCCAGGATGATCTGGAACACCCCGCCAATCATGACGGCAAGCAGGAACGCCTCAAAGGAACCCAGCGCCGCAATCTGCGCGATCACAATCGCCGTTAAACCAGCGGCCGGGCCACTCACACTGGTACTCGATCCGCTGATCGAGCCGACGACAATCCCGCCTATGATTCCGGAGACCAGGCCAGAAAACAGTGGAGCTCCTGAAGCCAGGGCAATCCCCAGGCAGAGAGGAAGGGCAACAAGAAAAACGACCAGACCTGATGTCAGATCGCGTGGCAGATACGTAAGGGGATAGCCCGAAAGACGTGCGTCGTTCATGTCTATTCACTCAATCATTTTTTAGGGGGCGGGTAACTTGCAGTAACAGAATCCCCAATGATCCCTGTTTCGAATCACGCTTGGGAATCGAGTCTGCACTTGATTCAGGCTCTGATTACTTCGAGGTTTGAAACCAACAGTCAGCTGATGTGATTCGCCCCCCTCAGAAATCCAGATCCTGCCCATAGTATTATTGATTCACATCTCTTTTTATAGTCTGCTTTTACATATTTTCAGTAATTTGATTTCTGACTTAACTTTTCCACTTTAAATCAGGTAGATTTGACTATAACAGAACAATCACTTTCCAGGGTACGGGAAGCTGGCAGCCGTACTGGACACTATAGAGTTTTCAAAAGCAGGTATTCCAGACCTGACGATCTTTTTTTCTATCAGACAGACAGGGACGACTTTACGATGGCTGTCAATTATGAGGTCAGTATGCCGACACGACTCTTTTTTCCACTGGTGATCGCTCTATCGGGACTGTTCAGTTCTCCGCTTCAGGCAACCGACTGGTCACAGTGGAGAGGCCCCAAGCGTGATGGATTTGTCAGCGAATCAACTTTTCCTGAAAATCTGTCTGCACAATCCCTGACTCAAGTCTGGAAAATTCCCCTCGGTCCCGGATACTCGGGTCCCATTATCTCTGGCGACCGTGTGTTTGTAACAGAAACCGTCGATGAGAAAATCGAAGTTGTCAGAGCCTTGAATCGTGCGACAGGGAAACAGATCTGGAAGCAGGAATGGCCTGGTGCTCTGAGTGTCCCCTTCTTTGCCAAAGCCAACGGCGACTGGATCCGGGCCACACCTGCCTGTGATGGCGAACGACTGTATGTGGCCAGCATCCGCGATGTGCTCGTCTGCCTGAGTGCAGACAATGGCGAGATCCTCTGGCGCGTTGACTTTGTGGAAAAATTGAAATCACCTCCCCCGGCATTCGGCTTTGCTTCATCTCCACTTGTTGTGGGGGACGCTCTGTACGCCCAGGCCGGCGGCGGGTTGTGTAAACTTGATAAACTGACGGGGGAAATCAAGTGGCGGGTTCTTGAAGATGGTGGTGGCATGTTTGGCAGTGCTTTTTCTTCGCCTTACTACACTACCCTGAATGGGGTACCACAATTGATTGTTCAGACTCGCACGACCTTAACGGGTGTCAATCCAGATGATGGCGCTGTACTCTGGAAGCAGGACATTCCCGCATTTCGAGGGATGAATATTCTGACCCCCACTGTCTTTGAAAATTCCGTCTTCACCAGCAGCTATGGCGGCAAATCGTTTCTTCTGACGCCTGGCAAGTCGGACGAACAGACACCCCCTGAAGAAACCTGGACCAACAAAGCCCAGGGTTATATGTCTTCTCCGCTGATCATTGATGGTTCGATTTACCTGCATCTGCGGAATCAGCGTTTCACCTGCATTGATCTCAAAACAGGTGAAACCCGCTGGACCACAACTCCCTACGGAAAATACTGGAGTATGGTCACTGACGGAAATAAAATTCTGGCACTCGATCAGACAGGCGATCTGTTGTTGATCAAAGCGAATCCTGAAAAGTTTGAATTACTCGATCAGCGAAAGATTGCTGAAGATTCCTGGGCCCACATCGCTGTCAGCGGTAACGAACTCTTCATCCGCGCCCTGGATCATCTGGCAGTCTACCGCTGGAACACTTCTGATACCGAAAACTAATCAACGATTATGACTGTCCCCGAAATCCGCGTTCGCACCCTCAACCAGTCTCCGCTGCAAAGAGACGGCGATTACGTTCTCTACTGGATGATCGCCAATCGGCGGACTCGCTATAATTTCAGTCTGCAACGGGCCGTCGACCTCAGCAAAGAACTCAACAAACCTCTGCTCGTGTTCGAAGCGTTACGCTGCGGATACGAATGGGCCAGCGATCGCCTGCATCGATTTGTGTTGCAGGGAATGGCCGACAATGGGGACAGTTTACAGGACAGCCCCGTCGGTTATTACTGTTATGTCGAACCGAAAGCCGGTCATGGCTCGGGGTTACTGTCGGCGTTGGCAACCAGGGCTTGCGCCGTCGTCACCGATGACTTCCCCTGTTTCTTCATTCCTCACATGCTGAAGTCGGTCGCATCGCGCTTGCCAGTCCGCCTGGAAGCCATCGATTCCAACGGGCTCCTGCCGCTGCGGGCTGCTTCACAGATTTATCCGACCGCGTACGCGTTCCGCCGCTTCCTGCACAAAGCATTGCCGGACCACCTGGACCAAAGTCCCAAAATCAACCCGATGTCACACATTGAGCTTCCGGAATTCACTGCTGTGCCGAGCGAAATTCTCGAACGCTGGCCGATGGCATCCGATCAATTATTGCAGGCAACCCCCGATGTGCTCGCCGACCTCCCGCTGGATCATCAGGTCGGCCCCGCTGCCTTTGATGGCGGCATGACCGCCGCTGACAAAATGCTCAAACAGTTTCTCGACGTGCGTTTCGAACGTTACGCAGAGGAACGGAACGAGCCGGAAGAGGAAGTCACCAGCGGGCTCTCTCCCTATCTGCATTTCGGTCATATCTCCGTGCACGAAGTATTCAAGCGCCTCGCCGATCGGGAAGACTGGAACGTTGCGAAAGTATTGGATCAGAAAGCGACCGGCAAACGGGCGGGCTGGTGGCAGATGAGTGAAACCGCCGAGGGTTTTCTAGACGAACTGATCACCTGGCGCGAACTGGGTTATAACATGTGCTGGCAGCGTGACGATTATGATCAGTATGAATCACTGCCCGACTGGGCGCGGACGACGCTGGAAGAACATGCGTCTGACAAGCGCGATCCTTGCTATTCACTCGAAGAATTCGAACAGGCGCGGACTCACGATGAACTCTGGAACGCTGCCCAGACACAACTGGTTACGGAAGGACGCCTGCATAACTACATGCGAATGCTGTGGGGGAAGAAAATCCTGCACTGGTCAGAATCTCCTCAGGCCGCATTGGAGATCATGATTCACCTCAACAACAAGTACGCCGTCGATGGTCGAAACCCCAATTCTTACTCGGGCATCTTCTGGTGTTTAGGCCGCTACGATCGTGCCTGGGGTCCCGAACGGCCGATCTTCGGAAAGATCCGCTACATGACCAGCGACAATACCGCCCGCAAATTTAGCGTGGACGGATACCTGGAACGATACAGCAAAGCAAAGCGGCAAGGTTCCCTGTTCGATTGAAGTCGCATCCCGATCCGGTTTAAACTGACTCACTTGTAGAACAATGATCAGAGTCATTTCAGCTGCTGCGGGGAGTTCGGTTTTGGACAGACATTTATTCGAGGGAACGGTTCCCTATTACGTGCGGTATCGCGTTCCCTATCCGGAAGCCCTGCTGTCCGAGGTCTGCGAACAGGCACAACTGACTGGTCGAGGAAAACTGCTCGACCTGGGTTGTGGCCCGGGGGAACTTGCCATCCGTCTGGCGCCCCGATTCCAGGAAGTCACAGCCGTCGATCCTGATGCAGAGATGCTGGCCGCCGCCCAACAGAAAGCACGGGAGCAGCAGGTCAGCAACATTCAGTGGCTCAATCAGAGTGCCGAGCAGTTCTCCGCGGAACCGGATTCTTTCGAGCTGGTGACCATCGGTGCCGCCTTCCATTGGATGGAGCGGCAGGTCATGGCACCGCGCATCCAGAGCTGGCTCCAAGCAGAACAGCCTCTGGTCATCATGGGTTACACCAGTATCTGGAGCGGCAACGCCGACTGGCATCCACTGGTTCGCGAAGTCGTCAAACGCTGGCTGGGCGAAAAACGGCGTGCCGGCTCCGGTGAATTCAACAATCTCGCGGCTCCGCACGAACAGGTCTTAATCGATGCCGGTTTTAAACTCGAAGAAATCAAACACGAGTATCTGCAGACCTGGACTCTCGACGACCTGCTAGGCAACCTGTACTCCACCTCTTTCGCATCCCCCGCAGTTCTAGGCACAAAACGAGCAGACTTCGAAGCCGACCTGCGAACCACCCTGCTCGACTTCAACCCCGGCGGCACCTATGAGGAACAGATGACATTTTACGCGCTGATGGCTTTCCCTCATGCATGAATGCGATAAAGAAGCTGAGGAGGCAGTAGAATCCTCTTTGTTTTTCTCGTAAGAATATTAGAATAATAGATGTGAATAATTACTATGATTGAGTTTTTCAAAGTTAATGAAGAAGCTGGCGTATTTAAAACGGTGTTGCCTCCGTTTAATAACAAAGACTGGTCTAAAATTCTTCCCAATCAAGGTTTTACCTGGATTCATAATCCCCAGGTTGAATTGTCCGGTCAGCTGGATTCCCTGTTATCCAATGCCATCTTTAATACTTCTGATCTTGAGTTGAAATATACAATTCATCGCCTGGAACTCGATATCTCAATCTCAACGATTGACTTCTTGCGTTATACTGAATCAATTTTTTCACACGGAATCGATTTTGTTCTTAGTGACAAGCATCAACCTGCGGGTTTCAGCTTATATTCCATTCCTGAATTTAGATGGGCAGAAGTAATGCTCCAGAATCAAATCATATTTGCGTTTCATAGACCGGCCGCCGGTGAACCTTCCCTGCTCTCTTCCCCATCAGAAGAATCTTTGAACTCAGTGATTGATCGATTAACTCAAGAATAACAAGATACTCCTTGCTAGGATCGGATTCATGATCAAACGGTACAACAACCTGAGCCTGGCGATTGCCATTCCCGGGCTCATCATCCAGATTGCGGGACGTTTTCTGATCGACAGCGGACAGGAGGCTCTCGGCTTAGTGATGACACTTGGCGGAACCGTGATGCTGCTGTTCGGCTTCGCGTATTATGCGAAAGCCAAAGGGCGCAGCCCTCTGTGGTGCCTGGCTGGTTTTCTCTCATTGATCGGGCTGATTATCCTGGCACTGCTGAAAGATCACTCGGGTGTGAATGAGGTGTAGAGAGTCTTGACGGAGTGTCTCTGTCTCTGCGTGCGGTCGAGAAAAAGTTCATTGAGTGCCAGCTGGCGGCAGTGACGCGATGAACTCGTCGAAGATGCGGCGGTACTCTTCCGGTTGAGGATCGTTATGCCCTGCTCCCGGGATGACAATAAACCGTTTCGGCCCCCCAGCTGCGTCGAAGAGTTTCCGTCCCAGTTCGATCGGGATCAACTGATCTTTGTCGCCATGACTTTGCAGCAAGGGTCCCGAATAGTTCCCGATCTTTCCGGCTGAATTCAATCGCTGCGTCATATTCAGACTCGGAAATATCCAGGGGACATGATACGCCGCCGCGTCAGGTAGTGACGAGAAAGTGCTGGCCAGAACCAGCCCCCGCGCACCGTCCTCTGCTGCCAGATCGACGGCGACCGCTCCCCCTAAGGAACGCCCCATGAGCACGATCTCGGTTTCCTCAACGCCGGCACGCGAGGCCAGCCAGGCACGAGCCGCCCGTGCATCCTGCAAAATCCCGCGTTCGCTCGGCTTACCTTCACTCTTGCCGTATCCCCGGTAATCAAACGTCATGACGGCAAGACCATGTCGTTCCTGCAGGATCTTTAACGTTTCGCCACGACTGACGATGTTTCCCGCATTGCCGTGACAGAACAGCGCCACCGCACGCGGTTTCGGATGTCCCAGATACCAGCCATGCAGCCGCGTCCCGTCCTCTGCTTCGAACCAGGCATCTTCGAAAGGGAGATTCTCTGGAAGCGAATCTGGTTCAGGAAATGGCCGAGGCTGATAAACCAGCGCACGTTCAACGGGAACCAGAGGCGACAGCGGCCCCAGAGAGGCACAGCCCGCCAGCAGGAAAAGCAGCCCCCATAGATATCGCGAGGATCGGCGCATGATCATCTCCAGGAAAATGAAGCGACGGAGAGTACGCGATCTGCAGCCGTTAAGTCAATGTCGATCCTGGTAGATGAGATTGGGAATAGGGGGGAGCCGACATGTTTTTTGTCCCCTATGTTTTCTCATCATTTCAGAACTTATCACACTGAATTCCCTTAGCCCGTAACTACTTACCGGCAGGAACCTCGATGTTCAATGTTTCATCCTGCGATTGAAACTGCTGCTTGAGTTTGAAATCAGCAAACAGAGTTTTGCCCTGGAGGAACGTTTCTCCCCCATCTTCGGACTTGTAAGGAACGCCATCAAAGCCAGTCACACTCAGGTGATAGTCGCCAGCGGCGACCCCTTTTCCCGGCGCTGTTTCGAAATGTCCGTCCTTGATCGTCGCATAACTTCCCAGCCCGCTGTTATTCGTGGAGGAATCGGGAGTGATAATGATCTCCCCTTCAGGGACCGGCTTGCCTGCATAGGTAACCGTGCCAGACAGGGTGTAGCGTTGCGGCCCTTCCACCTGCCCGCTACAGCCTGCGACAGTCAGTACAATCAGAACAGACATCAGTCTGATTCCATTCCAGCAGATTACCAGCATGTTGCCACCTTTGGAAACGGCGATTTCAAACGGTTTATTACCTGAATAGGAAACGGGGGATCTTGCGCCTCAGGATCGGGAGACGTGTTCGTTAAACAGAACGTGGTCTAAAATTCTCCGATCACGCGTCCGTCCGCACGTTGTGCCAGATCGAAGTACGTATTCAGATCGACATTTTCGCTGACGAAGCGAACCGCTCCATCTCCTAACGTGAAGTGACATCCACCGACATGAAAACTGCCAAACAGCCGCGACTGTTGATTGATCGTATCGTGGTCTCCGCCATGACCTGTCACAGAGTTGATGGGTAACTGCGCGCCCGCCAGAACATTCGGTGCACCGGAAGATCCCAGTCGTCCGCCTGAAGCCCAGCCGATGTGAACCCCGTCACTCCGACCAGTGGGCGTTAATGCGTATTTGGTTTCTCCGACCAGAAAAGTATTAGAGGTTCCGTCGATCACATCGCGCATCCGGGTATTGGAATTGTGGAACAGCATCCCATTGACATAAAACGCGCGCTGCCCGCTTACGGTGGAACAGGAGGGGGCTGCCGTGGAAGCACCGCCGCCCTGCACTCCCACATAATTCAGGTTATTGACGCCGGAACCGGAATTGGGGTCAGAAGGACACTGATACTTTTTATTGCTCTTTTGAAAAATCGCATCGTTCTCAGTTCCGCCCGGCAGATTTGAGGTTGTTGTGAACAACGCTTCAAAATTCAACTTGTTATACAGGTTGGCATCTTCCAGAAACGGGAGAACCTGCACTGTCCAGGGAGCGCGGGAATCCATGGCGCTGGACTGACACCAGGTCCCCGAATAGGAGAAGCCGGGGCGAGTCGCAATGGTTCCGGGAGGAAAGACGCGATGCGTATCATGGTAATTATGCAGCGCGAGCCCCAGCTGTTTCATATTATTTTTGCAGGTACTGCGACGCGCCGCTTCCCGCGCCTGCTGGACCGCCGGCAACAGCAGGGCAATCAAAATCGCGATGATCGAAATCACAACAAGCAGTTCAATTAAAGTAAACCCGTTTTTTCTCTGCCGCGCTCTCAACCACATCTGAAATCCTCCATTTTATTAAACGCTTATAAGGAGACCTAACGTCAGCCGATATCAGGAACTGCCAATATTGACTGAACGCGAGAATAAATAACGCTGATAAATACAACACCTCGAAATAATGTCTTAAGCCTGGGCTGTCGATACGTCGGTTATCGAACTTCATTCCAGAGAAATTCCAGTCGCACCAATTCCGGATTTTTCTGATTTCCCGACGACATCCGATAGGTAATCACATTGAATAATGTCTGATCATTTTTCTGCTGAAAATAAGGCACCGCATAATATCCGTCCTTCATCGTGATTCCGGGGGCAGGGTCCAGCACGACGTGGCGTTCCACATCGAACGTATCAGGATCAATGCGAAACAGTGCCAGTTCCATTGGACCACCGCGTGCATTTCGCCCGAGCAGGTACAACCGCTCGTTTCGTATGAACAACCTTGGACGCCCGATATGTGAGGCGATCGTCTTACAGTCCGTTGTCAGGTCACGTTGTTTGATTAATTTAAAGTCCCGATCGACCCGATGCAGGCGAACCCGGTTGTCGTATCCCCGTGTTGCGATCAAAAACCCGTCCCCGTCGACAATCATCGAACTTTCATTCAGATTCAGATCGCCGAATTCCCGACTGAGATTCCGCACGTGTTTCCAGCTCTGCCCCTGATCGTCCGATGAGATCACGGAAACCTGACCATAGATCCGCTTCCCCTGCTCATCATACGCACTCTTGCGCGCAGTCAGTTCAGGAAAATCCATCGCCAGCATGTAGACAGTGTCTCCGACCACGGCACTCTCAAAGATATAACCATACTCCACACCATCAATCGGACCGAGCTTTTGCATCGGCGAGAAAGTCTTCCCACCGTCGTCACTCATGGTCCAGTAGACGCCGGTACGATGATTCCGTTTGCGAGCCTTAACCACTTTCTGGACGTCAACAAAATTACCGATTCTTCCCTGGGGGAATTGAACCCATTCGCCCATTTGAAAGATCAGCGGCTGCTGTTCTCCAATGATCTTGCGCTGCGTGACCTGAGCGGTCTCTGTATTGAAGCGAATCATTTCCAGCACTGCACCAGGGTCGCTCGCATGACTGCGTCCCCGTTTATAGGAAATGAGTAGCTCCTGTGGACTCAGTTGTAGAACAGCTGGAAAGGCCAGATAGGCCATCTGTTTGTCATTAGTGAATTGATCCGGGTTTAATATCACCTGCTCATGTTTGTAAGCAGGTCGTTCCGGTTTCGGATCTGCGTACACGGCGGCAGTGGCCGAAAACAGCATCAGCGTCGACAGAATCAGTATGTGTCTCATCATTGGATTCCCGTTATCTGGATTTACCTTGATCGTCCTTACCTTCGTTCGATTCCAGATCTGTTTCTATGGAAGCTCGTATCACACGGTCGGCAGAGCGGAGGATATGTAGACGCATCCGGGCTTCTGCCTCGTCAGCCTGTTTGGTTTTTAATAATTCAATGATCGCGCGATGATCGTCCAGCGCCTGCTGTTTATGAAAGGCGAACTGTTCGTTCGTCAGTTCACGCCGACTGCGCCGTCTTGAAAGTACGTAAAACACATAGAAGCACTCACGGAGCAGACTTTTCAATGTCCGCTCAAATCGATCGTTGCGGCTTGCTTCTGCAAGTGCTTCGTGAAACTTCACATCCAGCGAACTCCATTTCTGGAAATCATCCCCCTCCAGAATCTCCTGCATCCCATCGCAGATGATCTCCAGCCGCAACAGATCGGCCTCGGTAATATGCATCGCAGCGGAACGAACACAGCCCCCCTCAATGACAGCACGATAGTCAAAGAGCTGTCGAAGTTCATCGACCGTGTACCGTCGCAGCCGCACACTCTCCCCTTTGCGGCCTCCTTCGAGCGCCCCCTGCGCAACAAGACTGGAAAGTGTCTCACGCATCGGGATCCGACTGACACCCAGTCGATCTGCCAGATTACGCTCAACCAGACTGCTGCCGGTCTCGAACTCGCCGGAAAAAATCAGCTGCGACAGCTTTTCATAAACATCACTTTCTCCCATGCGCCCATTCCCTGTTTTAGAACATGAAATAATGAACCATCATAATTACCACATGGTATACCATGTGTCAACACTCAATACCATCAATCGAAACCCATTTCAACCTAACACGTTATCTCTATATTTATCAAACACTTACAAACCAACAGACCACATTATCTGCGGATAATCGCCGAATCTGTTTCCTTGCCCGGGATCGATATCCAGGGAAACAAAGAGAGGATCGGGAGCAGAAATCTTGCCCGTACATGACAGCTCCAGCCTGTTTTGAGCCGGAGTAGATGTCTGATGAGACATGGTTAACGACATACGGCAGATGTTGGAAGCATGCAGTTCCCTCCTTCATTGCCAGCGATACTGAGTGTGCCTACGGAACTGATTTTCGAAGTGTGTTTTACATGTCGGGAGGGGCGGCCTGGAGATGAAGAGAATAAAGGATAAGCAGTAATTCCATTGTTTAGAGACACTCATCCTGATAGATTCAGAAAGAGTCAAAAGTCGGTCTATCCGTTGTTAGACAAAGTAACATTCCCACCATTCCTGCGGTATCGTGATGAGAATCATCAAGTTCATTTTTCTGGCCGCTCTCTCCCTGCTGATCCTCCTGCTGGGGATGCCCAATGTCGAGCAAGGCCGCCTGGAATATCGCAACCGGTATGCCTTCCATCTGGCGCAACTAATCAAGACTGGAGAACTCCCTCCTGATACCGTCGATCCGTGGGACCATGCATTCGAAATTGAACACACGCCGTCCGATGAGATGGTCGTCACTTCCCATGGCGCAAACGGAACTTCACCAGCCGACGGTTATGATGCGGATGACATTTCCACTTCCATGTCCCATCCGCCTCACAAGAAAACAATGACTCGCAAACAGAGACAGTTTTTCGCTGCGTTTGCTTTGTCACTCTGTCCGTGGCTGATCGCGTGGATATTTCGTGTGAGATCAAAGAGGATGGGAATTCATATTGGATAAACGCGGATTTCACTTCTCACAGAATTGAATACATCAGGTCAGCAGCAGCAGACGCTCACGGATGCCACAGTGCTTTGCCTTTGTATTTTGTGCCGATGGGGTAGCGGTGGTCGGGGACTGCCGCTGTTTTCATGATCTCTGCGATCCGCTGGACGACTTCGGGATGTTGGTCGGCGACGTCCTGGGATTCGCTCAGATCCTGGTCTAAATTGTAGAGAGCGATCTCACCCTGCTGGCCGTGGCGGATGCCTTTCCAGTGGTTCCAGCGTACCGCCTGATCGTAGCGGGCCCGGCAGTGACCGTAGTCCCAATAAAGATACTCGTGTTTGACTTTGAGAGGCTCCCCCCGCAAGGCCGACAGCACCGAGATGCCATCGAGATTCGCGGGGACCCTGGCGCCCGTCAGTTCAGCAAAGGTGGGCAGCATGTCCTGGAAGGCGATGACTTCGTCGCTCACTTTGCCTGCGGGAATCGTGCCGGGCCAGTTCGCGATGAACGGAACACGAATTCCCCCTTCGGTGAGATCCCGTTTAAAACCGCGCAACGGGCCGTTCGTCTGCAATTGCGCGGGCACACCTCTATGACCGCCATTATCGCTGGTAAAAATGATCAGCGTCCGCTCGCGCAGCTGGAGCTCATTCACCAGCGACATGATCCGTCCTACATCGCGGTCGAGCCTGTGAATCATCGCCGCATATTTTTTCGATTTCTCGTCCCAGTCCCGGTCTGAATATGGTTCCATGTCCGGCACCGCCAGACCGTGCGGGTCTTCTGCTTTCGCGGAAAAGTGAGGCAGCGTATAAGCCGCATACAGGAAGAAGGGCTGGGCGGCGGAATCGCGAATAAACTGCAGCGCGCGGTCGGTCAACAGATCGTGGCTGTATTGCTGGCGGGTTTTGGTATTCCCCTTCAGTTCCAGACGGCCCTCATTGTCGTCCAGATACTCGGTAAAGTAATAGTGCGCGTGGTCCTGATTCAGATAGCCGAACCACATGTCGAACCCCTGATTCGTCGCCCGACCGACCGTGCCTGCATCACCCAGCGACCATTTCCCCACGCCACCACAGCGGTAACCTGACTTCTGCAGGACCTCGGCGATGGTCACATCGCTTTCCTGCAGATAGGTCGCGTAATGGGGGATGTTGTCCCGCGCGGGAGTGTGCCCGTTGTGGAGTCCCGTCAGCAGTACGGCCCGCGAAGCCGTGCAGACAGAACCACCGGCATAAGCCTGGGTGAACCGCGTTCCCTGAGCGGCTAACTGATCGATGTGAGGCGTTTTCATCAGCTTCTGACCGTAACAACCCAGGTCGCCGTAACCCAGATCGTCGGCCATGATGAAAATAATATTGGGTCGATCCGCTTCCGCGGCCTGCACCGACACAGGCAGACAGACAAGGCAGACAATCAGCCAGATCACTCGTGAACCTGAAATCAAATGCAGTCCGTTTCCGATTTCACTTACTGAATTTCTTCGCGCTGGTGTCGACATCTGCTTCCCATTCCTTCAAGGACTGACTCATTGACTTCACGATTTCCGGCTGTTCCGCTGCCCGGTTATGCTGCTCGCCGAGATCGGTTTCCAGGTGATAGAGTTCGCTGCGATTATTTTTTAGACAGAGTTTCCATTGCCCGCGACGGACAGCACGATTGTTTCCCATCCGCCAGAAGAGGTCACGGTCTGCCAGTGTGTGCCCTGGTTGCCAGAGTGGTGACAGGTCGAGACCGTCGGTCTGAAAGTCAGCCGCTGAAATCCCTGCTGTCTGCGCCAGGGTAGGTAGCAGGTCTACTGAATGCGCGGTCTGGTCGGTTACTCTGGCGGTGATGACTCCCGGCCAGGAAATCAGACAGGGGACACGATGTCCGCCTTCATACAGTGTTGCTTTCTGCCCGCGCAAAGGACCGTTACTGGAGATGTTTTGAAAGTTTTTTCCATAGTTGAGATAGCCGCCATTGTCCGAGGTGAAAATCACCAGCGTGTTCTTCTCCAGATCCAGCCGCCGCAGGGCAGACAGAATTTCCCCCACGCTCTGATCGAGCGACTCGATCATGGCTCTGGTATGAGGACTGACATGCTTGGGGTCGGGAATGATGCCCCATTTGTCAGCGTGGTAATCCTGTCCTGCTTTGCGGTGCGGCGGATCTTGTGGCCCCTGCCAGGGGAAATGAATCGCCAGGTGAGGCACGTAGAGAAAAAAGGGACGCGTGCGATTGGCTTCCATAAATGCCACACTGTATTTGCTCAACAGATCGGCGGTGTAACCTTGCTCCATATTGAGTTCGTTATTGAGCCACCAGTCCTCGTTCCCGGAACGATCAACGTGCGTGTGATGGTCGCCGTCTCCCGAAGTCAGGCCACGAAACAGATCGAAGCCCTGATTGGTGGGTAGCCAGGGGGGCTGGTATCCCAGATGCCACTTACCAAAGCAGGCGGTCGCGTACCCCTGTTGCTTGAGCAGTTCCGCCATCGTCACCGCCTGATGCGGCAGTCCGATATCGTGATTGGATTTCCCTGACAGAGCCGACTCGAACTGCGGCCCGAAACGCTGCTGGTACTGCCCTGTCAACATCGCGGCCCGGGTGGGCGTACACATTGCACCGGCAGAATGAAAATCAGTGAATTTCAGCGCGGACGCAGCGAGCCGATCAATGTTAGGCGTTTTAACCTGTTTATTTCCGTAGCAGGCCAGATCCCCATACCCAAGATCGTCCGCCATGATCAGGACAATGTTCGGCGGTTGCTGCGCTGCCCCTGCAGCAGAGAAACAGATCAGCAGGCAGGAAACGGCAATGAACAAAGCAAACAGAACGGAACGCATGAGGGCTGGTGCTTCCATCAAAAGAGAACGCGGGTTTTAGAATCAGTTCTCTTTACTATAGCTGGTAGAAGCAGTCGAGCACAAATGAAAAGATATGATCGTGTTATTCCGGTCGTTCCCGCCGCAGCTTTCCGATCAACATGAAGGACATCAGAATAATTGCCAGTGCCAGAACCCCCATGCCGATGGTGCGTATCTGCAGCAGTTCGCTTCTCATGTCCCGGTTCGATTCCTGCTTTCTTTTCCAGCCTTCTATTTTCTCCTCGGCGGCCCAGATCTCCTCCATCGCTTCATCGTACGGCCGCTTGCGATTGTTTCTGATAAAATAATCGCGATTACGACTGTTGATCTCATCGACAAGAGATTTCTTTTGCGCATCGAGTTCTTCGTTATGCCATTCATTACTGAGCATGGAATACTGTGCGTATCCGATTGCTGAAATCCCAGCCAGATACAGGACGATAATGATAGACCAGCCCAGTTTTCTCAGGTCATGCTGATACTCCAGGGCTTCCGCTTCTAAACGTGCTGTCGGATTCTGATTTGAATCTATGGACTGAGGAACTCCCTGATTTAAAATCGGGATTTCCACGCCTGCCTGAACTGTTTTCTCTGGGCGTTCCGGTTCCACTTGACCTGAATTCATGACGCGTCCCGCTGTGCTGGTTGATCTCGTGTCGGTCAGTCTTGGAAGCACACTGATTAATCAGCCTGCGCGTGTGTTTCCAATTGAACCCCAGCATACGGAGACAGGTATTCCCTCTCAAGCATGAACGGGAGAGAGCTTAAGGTCGATCGATGACGATAAACAGACAGAGCGTTAGCCAGGAATCCCGGAACTCAGCCGATAAACCATATCCCAGAGCCTGTCGATCTCACCATGCTCAATAACCTCGACCGGCTTTCGAGATTGAAACGCTTCATTGGGAGTATAAAACCAATCCCCCAGACAATCCGGGTTCACCACTTCACTCAATGCCTGGCACAGTCGCTTCACTTCAATATAGTTACGCTGAAGTTTTTCTACTTTCTCTTTATTAGACTCGACCTTGGCGATTGCTCGCACAGAAACATTGACCAGACGGGAAAACTTGTCTCTGGGTAGACCCAACATATGACGCAGCTCGAGTTTGTTTTCATCTTGAAACACGATGACTCGAATGCCAAATAGTCCGGGTATATTATAGTATTGTTTTTTTGGTGCTTTTTTTGATCTGGTAGCCATTACATCACCTCTCAAACTGCTCATACGACTTTAAAACAATTATATCGATACCATCGAACCCGGCAAGCACTTTTGCATGCATTTTTGCACACTCATGGCCAGTCTGAGGGATGAGGTGGTAAATCATCTTCTGCGATCAGCTTGATATAACTGGGAGTGACGATGGAATCAGGATAAATGACAACGTTTTGTCCCTGGCGATCCCGGGCAGACGGCACGAGCAATCCCTGAAAACCCGATAGATATGCTCCACGACCAATGGCCTGTGTCCATGACTCCTCTCCCTGGTCCTGAATCGCTTGCCAATCTTCTTCCAGTAACTCAGTGAGTGAAAATCCAAGTTTGCGGCGAACCGAAGAGTCTGTCAGATCTAAAAGAGACTTCACTTTAAATTCGAACCCCGCTATGACACGCGGGCGAATACTCTGTTTATCAAATCCAAATTTGTTAAACGTCTGGTAACTCTCGCTGACCGCAGTTTGCACGCTAAGAGAACCATAGATTGCTCTCAAGCTCTGAGGGTTCCATCTTCCTCCGAAGTAACTGGCACCATTACCTGAAATGAGATCCGCTTTATTCGCATATTTCACCCCAGCCGAACGAAAAGCGATCTCTTTTTTCGTAATCGCAAGAGGACGTATTTTTTCAATACGATCAAATAAATCCTGTACCCCGGGTGCTTCTTCAGGCAAGGTTGTCTGTCTCCCTGTAAAACCGGTTTCACGGTACTGACAGATTTGAGCTCAGTTCTGGACTCACACTGATTATTCGGCCTGCTTTTGTATTTCCAATTGAACCCCAGCATGCGAAGACAGGTATGCAAGCACAAGCATGAACGGGAGAGAGCTTAAGGTCGATCGACGTATCGCGCCCCGTAGTAGAGATTGAGCAGGCGATATTTCTCTTCGGATTCCTGGTAGTCGGATTTTAAACGTTCCCAGGCTGCTTCGAGTTTTTTTGAAATGGTGAAAGCTCCGTCCGCCGCGGCGAGCTTTGTCTCTTCATGCTTCTTTCGGGGCATGACACACTCAAGTCCTGCATTCAAGTAACGCATCCGATCGTAAAACTGACTGGCATCGTATGACTCATAGAAGGGAAGAAGGGGGACTGACTGCGCCTGAAAGAGCAGGCTGACGTCCACATCAATCCGCTCGCGGGGCGTTTCTGCCGTCGGTTGTTCCGGTAAGCAAATCAGGGGGACTACGACGGCATCCGGTGCGGACACATTCAACACATCCAGTTTGTAGATACTGTCATGTCCTTCACTGGCATGGAGAATGATGCAGGTGGAACCCCAGATAACGAGTGCACAGAACAGTCGCTGCATGAAAGAACTCCTTTCAAATTGTTTCTGATCAGTTGAATTGATTAGACTGTGTCCAGTTTTACTGTAGCGTCTCCAATGCCATTTGGGACGAGTATATTAGATTGAATGACGCTATGGTTAAATGTGATGCGCTCTGGAATTCGCTTGAAGAAACGATCAGGGTCCATCTGCCATCAGCCACTGCAGCTCCAGCCGCGGGCGGGGCCACAGGAGACTGGGATCTGTTTTTTCTGAGGGACAGACCACCGGCGTAAACGGAAGCGACTGACTGAGAAAGACTTGTGCTGGTTCACGGACCTGTGTTTGATCCAGCTTCAGATCTGTCAGCTCGATGAGATCAAACACATCCTCAGACGAGGCCAGAGGCGCGATGACCGGCTTTAAAACGGGCGTCTCAAAAGAATCCATTTCGTAAACGCTTTGTGAAACATCCTCTGCGAACAGAGATGAACATGCACAGCAGAAAACGACTGTCTGCAACGGTTTGAGCATTATGAGCCTCCTGTGATCATCGGGCTTTAATGAAGAACGCAGTTCAGAGCCGTGATGTAACAGAAAACCCGATTCCAGTCGAGACCATTTGTACCTTATTTCACCGGTACAGAAATCAACGCGCCGCCAGACAGCGGGAGCTGGTTTTGTTTTTGCGACAGACGCCGATCGTATGCTGCAGAACTGCTGATCTCGCGACGTAATGCCGACCAGGCCCGGGGACAGCGATATTGAAAATCGGGATCATAGCCTGAAGAGTTGCGGACTTGAGATGTCTGTCGGGAGGCTGGAAAGGTAAAGGTCTTCACGGGTAGATTGTGGCTCTCATTCCCGGATCGCGGATATTTCTCCCGGTTGCTGTTCTTTGTCACAACGGGCTGATCCATTACTTTCAACTCCAAAATTTGGATCGAATTTTTTTGTGACTTTGGTTTCACCCCTTGCCTGATGACTTCGTCTGCTACAAGAGCGGGTGTGACGTAACTGAAAACCATGAGAATTGCGAAGAGTCGGACGATCATCATCTATCTCCTGTGAAACGTTCCTCTACGAACAGACACCAGTTTTTCAAGCTCGAGTATAGCAGCAAATCGGGAGGCAGTCGAGAAGAATCGATCAAGGCTCAATAGATGAGTGAGTTGTATCGGCTCTTGAGTTTCGTACAAAGGTGCGAATGTAGCGAGGAGGGTATCGCGACTTACACATTCAATCCAGATCAGAGTAACCTGTTTAAAATCTCAGAGAATGAGGCACGCTCCAGAGACAGACACAGAAAGCACTGCCACTTCCTGTTGCCTGCGGCAATCCCGAATTACATTCGGGACCACCCACGAAACGTCAGCAGAATCAAAATCGAAGATCAATGAAAAATCTTTGATCTCCAATCAGCTGATCTCAATAGATGGGCCAGATGCCGGGAGTCGCGAGTTCGAGGACATGATTGTCGGGATCGCGGAAGTAAAGGCTCTCTCCGCCGCGCGGCCAGCTGACCCGACTTTCGATTTCCACTCCTGCGGCTACCAGTCGTTCTTCCCATTTTTCAAAGTCGTCGCGTTCGATCGCGAAAGCGAAATGGACGGGGCCGTCTCCGTCGTGCGGGGGAATCACTCCCCCTTCCAGATGAGCGGCAGTGTGCGTTGCCCCCCGTTTGAAAATCAGGAACACACTGCGGTCGCCGGCGTTCATGGCACAAAACCGCTGGTCTTCTGCCATGATTTCAAATTCGAACAACTGCTGATAAAAGTCGATGGCAACCTGCAGATCATCAACGTAAATTGCTGTTTCCAGCACACCGTGTACTTTCACGACTCTCTCTCCTGATCAGGCTGCCTGGCCTGGTGTTTCCAGTTGTTCTTCTGCTGCTGCTGCGTACTGCAGGATATCCCCCGGCTGGCATTCCAGGAATTCACAGATCTTTTCCAGCGTCGCAAAGCGAATCCCTTTGACTTTTCCCGATTTCAACAGAGACAGATTCTGTTCGGTTATCCCGACGTGCTTCGCGAGATCGCGCGAAGTTACTTTGCGGCGGGCCAGCATCACATCCAGGGTAATACAGATTTGCATGATATTGTAATCTACTTTCCGAAGCGGTTTCGTTCTCTGGTTTCACTATAGCGGAATGTTTCAGATTCGACCAGCGGTTAAATGATCTGGGCATGTTCTTCTGCGATCAGACTGGCCCGCTTTAACAGGCTCGCCAGTAGAAAGATCAGGCCGCCAACTCCCGCCAGGATGAACTGATTCGAACCGAGACTGATCGCCAGCATTCTCTGACCCGGTGGATTATGCATCGTCAGTAACACACTCAGAATCGCACCACAGACGGGGGATAAGATTGCCGTCCCCATCAGACCAAGGGCAAAGCGTTTGAGCAGGCGGCTGTTTTGCGCGCCCAGATAATCTTCGGCACAACAGGCCTTGAGAAAACGACGTAAGGCAAACAGTCCCCAGTACGCAGGCGCTAACAGCAGAAGCGTGATGACGACCATTCCTACTTTCGTCGAAACCGGCAGCGGAAAGAGAATCGCTTTCACGGGGATCATCCCGTTTTGTGCCGCAATCAGGTCGGCACAAAACCAGACCCAGAGCAGAACTGCGGGTAACAGCCAGAGTGACAACGCACACCCGTAATACAGAATACGACAAACGACAGCAGTACGATCTTTTCGAGCCATCTCAGGAATCCTTTCCAAAAGGTTTTAATGTAAGACGGCGAACTTTTATCGTTTTACGATAAACAGTGCAATCCCAGTTTTGAGCGATTATTACCGAACTGGTTCTGATTATTCATCTGAGGTTGAAAAGCGATATTGGGATAAAATGAAATGCAAGTTGTGCCTGGAAGCGTTGGCACGGTCGGGCCAGCCGACAGCAGGCACACGGTGAAATATTTTTTCTACCACGAACAGTACGAAAAACACGAATTTATGCTGTGGCATTTCAGAATGGGGAAATTGTTTGAGTGATGGTTGGTTTCCCTGTTTTATTCTCTGATGTGTCATTTGTAATCGCTGCTACCAGGATCAGCCTGTGTTCATTGTTCGCAGCAAAATCTTATGTAGAGGCGTGGGGAGGTCAAGGGGGATGAACAGAATCGGGTGGCGATGTTTGTTGACAGCAGGACGATGCTGGTATGAGCTGTGGTGGTGCAGTGGCGAAGGAGTGCGACGTGTGGCGACCCGCAGGCATACATCGGGAACAGATGCTGTTATGCAAACTGATTATCTGGAAAAAAGTGGCTGTTTTATGGTGAAGATCCGGAACAACTGTCGCGTGTTTCGGTGCTCTGTCAACTGGGCACGCGCGCGACTCACATTAACGCGTATCCTCGGCAGCGACGCGCTGGCGTCAAGTCGAATCTGGTCAGTATGTCACTCGTTGATTTTCAGTATGCCTGAATCACTCACAGAAACAGACAGCAGGAAGTGCTTTCATTTTCGATTTTCCTCTTGAGTTCACGATGGAATGTCTCATAATCGCATTTGTTCACAAAACACACGATTCAAGCGCTCTCGTTAATATCATCCAGAGGATTCAGCATGATCAAATTTGACTGTGAAACCTGTTTCCAGGAATACAAAGTACGGGACGACAGAGCGGGCCAGACTCTGAAGTGTAAATCCTGCGGCAGCAGAATGCGGGTTCCCTCCGCAGGAGCTGACGAAGATTTTGAGGAAGAATACATGGAGCCCGTTCGTCCCCGGCGTAATAAGAATGCCGGCTCCTCGAAACAGAAATCAAAATCCAAAAGTGGATCTAACACGACCATGATTGCGATCGCTGCCGGAGTCGGTCTGGTCGTCATCATCGGCCTGGGTTTCCTGCTCCTGAAAGGTAAAGATCCCGGACAGAATAACGTGGCCGGCAATGGAGGTGCGGGAAACGCGGGGGCTGATGCCGCCACATCTGGTGCCTGGATTTCCCTGGTGGACCCACCCCGTATTGCTACTGACTGGGCAGCCGATCCTCAGCTTTCCATTGATCTGAAAGAAAAAAATGACTCTTACATTTTTCCCAATGCTCACACTCCCTTCATTGGATTGAAAGCCACAGGACAACCCATCCCGTTAATTTCAGTGTGGAATCTGGCTACCGGAAAAGAGGTGAATAAAGTAAGCCTCGAAATCCCAGGAGACCGTCTCTATTATGACAATAAGATCAAGCTCAGTTCTGATGGAAAAACCCTGCTGGTCACTGCACGAAACACACAAACAAAAATTTCCCATCTGGCAAGTTACGATGTTTCATCTGGAAAAATGATCTCAACATGGGAAGCCGGCCCTGCAGAGGCGAATGTATCAACATACGAATTCTGCGGACCATCAAAGGTGTTTATAAAGACATTGCTCAAAGAGAATAATAAATTTATTAATAAAATCTCACTCTGGGATTTAAATTCGGGCAAACAGATCAAAGAAGTACTGGCCACATCAAATCACAATGACTTTGATTCCTTCTCTTATACAATCTCTCCTGGCGGCAAATATCTCATTTCGGGAATGTTTCGGACTTTGTCTGTTTATGACCTGTCGACTCTGGAACTCGTCAAAACCATTGAACTATCAAAACTCCTCAAGGCAGCCGATCCCGGTGACATTGTTTCAAATTCCCTCTCGATAATCGAGAAAGCAGTCTCCGATGACGGATCAGAACTGGCATTATGGATGAAGGACTCGAATGGAACGTCCCTCTGGGTTATGAACCTGAAAGAAGGATCGGTCTCCAATCTGTTATATTTTCCTGGTGATCTTTATAAAGCCTTCAGCACCCCCGGCTATTCTGGTAATACGCTTGCCTGGAGTCCGAACGGAAATGGCTGGTTAATACACGGAGCCATCTTTGTAGACCGTCAGCGAAAGCAGGTTACCTGGGCCATCAAACCAGTCCCCAATGTCATCCTCCGTGCGAAGGTTATCCTGACTGGAGATTCCCTGGTCACACAGACTGCCAGTGCGTTGGAAGACGCAGATGGTAACACGCTTTACGACAGGAAGCCATTTCTGGTAACGGTCCCCATCCCCCAGGAAGAGATTCAAAAATCTCTGGCTGCCTACGATAGCAAGTCCGAGGCTTATCTCGGTGCCGGTCAGCAGGTCAGCCTGGAAGTAAATGTGGGTGAAATCAAATTCGGAAAACCTGAAGAAGTCAAATCCATCCTTGGGGACGTCATCACACAACGTCTGAAAACAGAAGGTTTTCAAGTCGCCGACGATCAACCCACTGTTTTCAAAATTGAATACAAGGAACAGGCGGGGAACACATTACAACTCGCCAAAAACGTGAAGCCTTCCGCTGCAAATCCGCTGGGAAGAGTGGCGACAGGGCAAACCCTGGAAACGACCGCTGCCCTGTTTGAACTTTCCTGGTATGATCGGGAATCACAGAAAACACTCTGGTCGAAGAAAGTTGCCATCAACCCCCGTGTCCTGTATTTAAAAGAAGCCACTGCGCAGGGGGCACGCACGGAAATGTTCGAAAATCTGCAGAGCAGACTACGGGCTGAATTCATCCCCTACTTCATTCCTAAAGACGATAAGCTGAAAATGCTGCCTTTCGAAATTACGCTGCCAGAGTAACCAGAAATGTTTAACTCCCCTGTTTCAACCAGCCACCCGGCTGGGGGGTGGCGGTTTGCTGGGTATCCTGGTACCAGTCTTTCAACTGTTTCAGCATGCGGGAGGTGCGCTGCGGTTCCGCCTTGCTGAGATTGTGTTCTTCTCCGGGGTCCTGATCCAGCCGATAGAGTTCGACTTTCTCATTTTCAAATGTGCCCGGCGTCGCGCGGGGATGCTGCACGACCAGCTTCCAGGGTCCATCGCGCAAGGCTTCGGAACGACTGCCGTTATTCGAGAGGGAAGCCCAATACAGCGAGCGTTCGGCGAGAGACTTCTGCTCAAACAATACCGGGGAAATATCGACGCCGTCCAGCGGACGATCCCGTGGCGTTTCCACGTGTGCGATTCCCAGCAGGGTCGGCATCACATCGATGCTGATCGCAGGGACATCGGTCACCGTACCTGCCTGAATTTTTTCAGGCCACCAGGCGATGGCAGGAACCCGATGTCCGCCTTCATAGACCGAACCTTTCCCTCCGCGCCATTTCGGACTGCCACTGGGAAAGTCGCGCGAGGGACCATTGTCTGAGAAGAACAGTACGAACGTATTTTTATCCAGGCCGGACTCAACCAGGAATTCACGAATCTGGCCGACTCCTTCATCCACGGGCAATGTCATGCCTCGAAATTTTTCAATGCGTTCGTCTTCATTGGCCGGCTTCCAGCGTTTCCAGCCTTCCGCTTCCGTGCGACGAACCGGATCGCCGGGAACCTGCACGGGGTTATGAATGGCTTCGTGCGCCAGGTACAGACAGAAGGGCTGATCCTGGTTCTCTTTGATAAACTGCAGCGCGTACTGGTTGATCAGATGGGTGGAGTAGCCTGGTTCCTGAGTCTCGTTACGTCCATGCCACCAGTCGTGTTTGACATGATCTCCGACGTGGCTGATGAAATCGATATTGCCACTGTGATAACCAACGAACGTATCGAAGCCATGATTGTCTGGATGAAAGTCCGCGGAATTATGAGGATATCCCTGATGCCATTTTCCAATCAACCCCGTCCGGTACCCGGCCGACTTTAAGAGCTCGGCGAATGTGTTCTCACTCTTACTCAGACCTTTACGATGTTCGGGATGATCGCTGACCGGGTGAATGACGGCTTCAATTCCTGCCCGCTGCTGATAGCGGCCTGTCAGCAGCCCCGCCCGTGTGGGAGAGCAGACAGTGCCCGAGGAATGGAAGTCGGTGAACTTCATGCCTTCTGCTGCCAGTCGGTCGATTTCGGGAGTTTTGAAATAAGGATTCCCGAAGCAGCTCACGCCGGCGTATCCCATATCATCAACCATGATGACAATCAGATTAGGTCGATCACCAGGCTGGCGTTCTGCCGCTTGGAGTTGATAGACCATGCAGAAAAAAGCCAGGGCAATCGTGCCAGTCAACAGTTTGATAATCCGATGCATCACAGTGTCCTTGAGTTTCACGGGCGAGCTGACGAGTATTCATTCTCCTTACGATTGATTATAAGCTGAACCAGACTCAATCACAGCCTGTAATGCTGATTCCCGGACTTCAAACCGAATTTACAGGAGGTCCGATTTCAGTCAAATCGACGATTTTCTGCTTGCGAATTGAACTCAATTGATACATGATTTGAGTTGTGGTAACGCTCGTTTTCATTTCCGAATCATCTAATTCATAAGGGCCTCCATGAATGATTAAATTCGAATGCGAATCCTGTTTTCAGGAATATAATGTACGCGATGAACGTGCCGGCCAGACATTGAAATGCAAATCCTGCGGAAGCAAAATGCGCGTGCCTGACGGGGACGACGATTTAGTCGATGATTATTACGAGGAAGATTTCGAAGCACCTGCGCGTCCCGCTCGAAAAAAGAAAGCTTCCGCCGGCCCCTCGAAGAAAAAGAAAGCTTCGGGAGGTGGCCCTAATGTAGTTGGAATTATCGCGGGAGTCGCCGCGTTTGTCGTCGCATTCTTTATTTCTTACACCGTGGTCAAAGGATTGTTTCCCGGCAAGGAGAACCAGGAGCAACCTGCAGAAGTCGCGGAGGAAGTTCAGCCAGAGGGAGCCCCTGCGCAACCGGCAGATAATACGGTCGCAGCGAATGCTGCAGCGACACCGGCGGAATCCACTCCCGTTAATACGACTCCGATTCCAGACGATCCCCAGGCACGCAGCGAAGAATTGAAACGACTTCGCAAACAGATGTCTGACTATTCAGACTCCATGAAAACGACTACGGATGCTGAAGAACGCAAAGCAACTGTCGATAAAATGAAAGCCACACAGGCGCGGATTAAACAGATTACCAACAAGCAAAAAGAAGAAACGGCGGAACTCCAGAAAAAATCTGGCTCACCGTCGAACAAGACAGCATCGAAACCGACACAGGCAAATCAACCCTGGAGTTCGCTCGTTGATCCGCCGCTCGTCGTAGCAGACTGGCCGGATACACCTAAACTTTCGATTGACTTGAGAAACATAGACGGTAACAAAGTGACTCCCAACTCGTTCAGCCCCTTCATGGGATTTCGTGACAGGAACCGCCAATTCTTTAACATCGAGATCTGGAATCTGGCGACTGAAAAAGTGGCCGGCCAGATCTCAATTCCACTCGATAAAGGCTGGAGAATTTTATCCCAGAAAATCAAACTGAGCACCGATGGCAAAACGCTGCTATTCGGATACGTGGTTCGCGACACCAAAATGGCCAAAATGGAAAGCTGGAGTGTAGAAACCGGTCAAAAGCTGGCAGACTGGGAAGTCGGTCCTGCCGACTCGATCCTTTCCAAATTTGAAATCTGCGGATCGGATCTTGCGTTCGCCAAAATGCTTTCCAAGGAAGGCTCCGGCTTTAAAACAATGCTGAAAGTCTGGAACCTTAAATCAGGAAAACTGATCCAGGAACGGGAAGTCAAATTCAATGAGTTTTCTGATTTGAATTTTAAAATCAGCCCGGGAGGCAATTATCTTTTCTCTTATGACTCTTCGAATAAATTTCATATCTATGACTTGAGAACTCTGGACCTGCTGAGAGAAATCGATGTCAAACAACTGCTGAGTCAAACGAGCTCTGAATTTGGAAGGGATCCGTACTACATCTATAACGGCATGAACTTTTCAGCGGACGGGAAAGAACTGGGGCTGCTGCTGATGAGTTCAGAGAACACGACGCTCTGGACGCTTGACCTAAGCAACGGTCAGGCTGCACTGGAATATCACGTTACGGGAAACTTAAGCGAAGCAACACGTGATCCCGGCTACAGTGGCGAAAGTCTGGCCTGGTTTCCGGATGGACGAGGCTGGCTGTTGTACGGTGACTGGTTTATTGATCGAAAACTGAAGCAGGTGGTATGGACCCTGAAACCAGTTCCCTACATTATCATTCGCAATGAGCTATACCTGACTCCCAATTACCTGCTGGCAGAAACAGCGAGTGCTTTGCGGGATGCCAAAGGACGCGCGCTGCTCAATCGCAAACCCAAACTGGTACCTGTCAAAATTCCAGAACAAAAAATCGCGGACAGTCTGGCGGCCTACCAGAGCCAGTCGGAAGCCATCCTGGGTGCCGGCCAGCAGGTGAGCATAGATGTGTCGGTGGGTAATCTCAAATTCGGAGACCAGGAAGAAGTCAAAACGGTTCTCGCCGAAGTCATGCAACAGCGTCTGGAGTCGGACACATTTAAAGTGGTTCCTGATCAACCCGTGGTCCTGAAAATTGAGTATCAGGAACAGGATGGAAACAAGTTGCAAATGACCAAGCGTGGCAGACCGGAGCCGGGGAATCCCCTGGGGCAGACTCCCACGGGAGAAACGCTGCAGGCGACTGCCGCCGCTTTCAAACTTTCCTGGGTTGATACGGCGAGTAAGCGGACTCTCTGGTCAACACAGGCCTTGGTCAATCCGCGGTTTCTGATTCTGCGAAATGCCACCGCAGAAGAGGCGCGTACGAAAATGTTCGAAGGCCTGCAGAACCGTTTGATGGCAGAATCCATTCCCTACTTCATTCCCCGGGATAAAAAACTGTCTACACTGCCGCTGGAAATCGAGTTGCCTGACTGATGCCAGCAGCAGGAACCGCAAGTTCCCAGGCAGAGATGAGCGCTGCTTTTGAAAACAGTATTGAAAATGCATTCATATCAACTATTATAGTGGATTAATAGATCCAATTATATATCAATTGGTACTCCCGCACATTTTCAACTATATCAAAGGCCCGAGTCATGTCCAAAACTCTCTGTTTTCTGCTTGGTGGATTTTTATTAGTGGTCGCAGGAATCGGTTCTGAAGAAATTCAAGTCGCGCATGCTTCCGCACCTGATCAATGCGATCAGGAAGGAGATAAGAAGGAATCAGAGGATAAGGAAACGGAGGGAGAGAAACGACTCAGTCGATTTATGCGCGAGAAGCTGACCAGTTCGCAACAGGTGCTGGAAGGGCTGATGGTTGAAGACTACGACCTGATGCAGAAAGGTGCCAAACGGATGATTGAGATGAGCAATGCGACTGAATGGCAGGTGATTGAAGGCCCCATTTTTGCCAGACAGAGTGAAGAATTCCGCTCCACCGCAAAAGAAGTCATCAAATTCGCCAAGGAAAAAAATCTGGATGGTGCTTCGCTCAGTTACCTGCATTTAACGATGACCTGTATCGCCTGTCACAAGAAAGTGAATAAGGTCGTCATCTCCCAGCGTTAAATATTTCATTATTTAAAATAAAATGCAAACAGGGGAATGCGAACGAGATCACATTCCCCTGTTTTATTTTGAACAGACTGTATTACTCAGTTACTTTTCAGTGACTGTCGTGGAAGCTGTCTTTTCTACGGGCCTGGCAGGCAGAACACGAATGACGCGTCCGCTCTGGTGTTTGTCGCCATCCATCTCCACCGTACGAATGCGGATCAGATGTGTGCCTGGCTTCAGTCCCGCGGGTAACTTTGTCCGCCAGAGATGTGAAGACTTTTTCGCTTTAGGCAGATCGCGATATTTCTTCCCTTCCACAGCATTTTCAGTCTCAGACAGCTTCTTGAAGCTGGGATCGATTTCATCAATCTTTTCCATCACCGCCCAGCTACCGGAATTCCCCACCTGTATTTCGACTTTGGAACGTTCTGAGCCATTGAAGATATTGGCATACACTTCAGTTTCAGCCGTCTGATCTGCAGAAACTTCTTCAGGTGCGAGAATATTCATCTGATAACTGGCTGAGCGACCGGCAGCGCGGAAATCCAGATCGTATTCAGTGCCGTCAAAAGAAATGATGGAATATCCGTTGGGAGCGCCGTCCGCCATCATCGTATGGGGAATCCCCCGCTCGTCCGGAGAACCCGACCACCAACTGCCACTGACTGTGACATTGATGATATGATGGTGTGGCTCAGGTCCACGCCAGCCATCTTCTTTTGTAATAAAACGATGTTCATGATGATGCGTGTGACCGGAGATCGACATACAGAACGGACGTTTTTCAATTAAACGATACAGATCCTGACGATCTTCTATCTCGATCATGGGAATATGCATCATCAGAACCACCAGCTGCTCTGCGGGAACCTGCTGCAGGTCATTCTTGATAAACTCGAGCTGCTCTTTTCCAAGTCCGCCCTCGTAATGACCTTTCTTTTCCTTCTTCGTCTCTTTGTTTTCTTCAGGAACGATCCATTCGATATCATCCAGAACGATGAAGTGCACCTGGCCATAGTCGAAGGAATAATAAGAGGGACCAAAAGCACGTTCGAAGGTTTCATCACTCAATTTATCATTGGGTGCATCATAGTTGATATCATGATTGCCAATCACGTTGTACCAGGGAATTCCCAGTAACGCGATGCCCCGGGCCTGCGACTCGAACAGGGACAGATCGTCAAACAGAATATCTCCCAGAGTCACACCAAACGAAGCATCCGTCCCCACCAGTTCTTCAATCACATCATGGGCAATGTAATCGATTTCCTTCTGGTCACGGGGCTGGGGATCTCCAAAAAAGATGGCGCGAAACTGTGCCGGCTCTTTTTGAGGATACAGCGGAAAATCAACTGAAGCCGGTAATGGCCCGGTTGGTTTCACACCAGGATATTTTGATTGGGGAGAACCAGCGGGTTTATGAATGTAGTAAAACTCTGGTGTCAGGTTCTTGCTCATTGCCGTCCGCCAGCCTTGAGGTTTGATGACAAATAAAATCGTGTCGTCATTGACAGGCAGCTCATATTTTCCGGACTGATCAGTGCAGACGACATCTTTGCCGTTGGAAACACGCACACACCCCAGACCCTGTTCACCCGGATCTTTTTTACGATTATGGTTGGTATCCTGAAAAACATAACCGGTCGCGGTCTTCTCTGTTTTTGATTCAGCCTGGATGGTTCCACTGGTCGAAGCAACCAGCAGGCCTCCTACGACGATTCTTGATAGAAACGATCGACTCATTGATTTTCCTTTGAAATTCGAAATCATAATTTACTTAATCTGATTTAATAATATGGTACGAGCTCATGCAGGCAGACTAAACCCACAACAGCTCTTTTTCCTGACTCAAACAGAACCACTGTACGGACGACAATAGCACACTCTGCGACAGGCAGGAGAACAATCTGCTCATCCGTAAATAAAAAACAACCGGAGAGTGGCAATAGCTCCCTGCTCCGGTTGTGAACTCCCGCAGTCGATCATCATACACTGAAAGATGGCTTAAAAGTTATCAATCACTTCTCGGCCAGAGCGTGTACCTAAAGCATGTAAGATGGTCTGACTGATATTTTCTGAGATGAAGCGACAGGAACCATCGACCAGACAGACCTGAACTCCACCATCATGATAACTTCGCATGGCAGCGATTTGCGTTCCATCGTTGGCCTCGGTACAAGGCATCTCAGTTGTGTTGCTGCATTTGCTCAGGATATCAGCCGTCCGGCTGTTCGGACTGCGTTCTGCACTGAAGGCCGAACCTCCCATCCCGGAGTAGACCCAGGCACCACGAGCGTCAGAAGTCACATCATTCAGATAAGCTAATTCGCCCACCAGGAACGTATTGGTTGTTCCATCTTTGATATCTCGGATATTCACGGAAGAATTCATCGTGAAGACACCGCCGGACGTATTGACGTATGAATCCGTCAGGTCACCGGATCCATAATTGGCCCCGTAATTTCCGCGCGACATATGCTCCAGGGAACGAAAGGCAACATTACTGCGACGATCCCAGGGATGGCTGGGGCAGCGATAGGCCACAGGCGAAAAATGCCCGAAGATGTTATTCATGTAATCCAGAGGATCCCCGGCATTGAGGACGGGAGCCGCTTTTTCCCACAGTGCGCTTTGTTCCATCTGAGGCAGAATGAAGACCAGCCAGTTTCCTCCCATACTTTGACCATTGAAGTTCCCACACTCCTGGGCACCGGTCAGAATGGTAGGAGGACTACCCGCACAGTCACCAATCACGCCGCCGGGGGGAAAGACGTTGTGTGTATCATGGTAATTCTGTAAAGCAATACCCAGCTGCTTCAGATTGTTTTTGCAGCTGCTGCGACGGGCCGCTTCCCGGGCCTGCTGCACTGCGGGTAACAGTAACGCGATTAAAATGGCAATAATGGCAATCACAACCAGTAGCTCGATTAGAGTAAAGCCGCGGCGCGTTGTGGAAGTCTGATTCACGGGCTTAACTGATGATAGTAAGCGTTGCATCATTCTCTCCTTCAAAAAATAAAAAACATAGAACAATCAGTGTCCTCAAGACCATTGAGAACAGTTACTCACGGGACACCGGTCTGAATTCTCAGATCGGAACAAAGCCCTTGTCAGCGGGCTTACCCCGGAGAACGAACATTGACTTGTGAGGTTAGAATTACTGACAGACCGTAACTTGCGAATTGCCAGTGAATGGGGGCTCATTTTCTGACAGTTGGACAATCCAATCTGTAATTGAGTTTTCAGAGGTTTATGGATCGGTGTATTCAGGAGTCGGTGTCGTGTCTCCGGTCACACCTTCTTCTGGCTTTTCCGAGCAACCGGAAACCGTCAGTGCCAGACAGGTCAGGCAAAACATACATAACAATAATTTCTTCATCACTTGTCTCCCCGATAATGGATTCTTACAGAAACAGTCGGGGAATGATTTTTCTGCTCATTCCCCGACTCAAGTTTGTGAGTCCTTCAGGATGAATCCTGAGAGTTCATTCCGCCCTCCGAAATACTATTAGTCTCTTGAAAGAAACATCTGCAAACGACGGAAGGCTGATCTATCAACACGAGATCGCGATTAGAAGTTGTCGATCACTTCGCGACCAGAACGGGTACCTAATGCCTGTAAGATGGTCTGACTGATATTTTCTGAGATGAACCGGCAGGAACCGTCAGCCAGGCAGACCTGAACTCCGCCATCATGATAACTTCGCATCGCAGCGATTTGAGTTCCATCGTTGGCTTCGGAACATGGCATTTCTGTGGTACTCGTGCATCTTCCCAGAATATCGGCTGTCCGGCTGTTCGGGCTGCGGCCGGCACTGAAAGCAGAGCCTCCCATTCCGGAATAAACCCAGGCACCGCGGGCATCGGCAGTCACATCATTCAGATAGGTTAATTCGCCCACCAGAAACGTATTGGTTGTTCCGTCTTTGATGTCTCGGATATTCACGGAAGAATTAATCGTAAACACTCCTCCGGTGGTATTCGCATAAGAAGCCGTCAGGTCGCCTGAGCCATAATTGGCCCCGTAGTTTCCGCGCGACATATGCTCGAGGGAACGAAAGGCGACATTACTGCGACGATCCCAGGGATGACTGGGGCAACGATACGCTACAGGGGAGAAATGACCAAAGATGTTATTCATGTTGTCCAGAGGATCTTTTGCATTGAGAATCGGGGCCGCTTTCTCCCACAGAGAACTCTGTTCCATTTGTAGTAAAACGTAGAGCAGCCAGTTCCCACCCAGACTTTGTCCGCTGCCGCATTCCTGAAGTCCTGTCAGATTAGTCGGAGGACTCCCTGCACAGTCCCCGATCACACCACCGGGAGGAAAGACATTGTGCGTATCATGGTAATTCTGCAGCGCGATACCCAGCTGCTTGAGATTATTTTTACAGCTGCTGCGACGGGCCGCTTCACGAGCCTGCTGCACTGCAGGTAACAGTAACGCAATCAAAATGGCGATGATGGCGATCACCACCAGAAGTTCAATTAAAGTGAAGCCGCGACGTTTTCCAGAAGTCGGATGTACCGGCTTAACTGACGATAGCAAGCGTTTCATCATATTCTCCTTCGAGAGTTTAAAATAAATGACGGATAACATGGGAAGATCAATGTTCTCAAAATCAGTTTTTGAATGTGAATCAGGGTTACGTCTGATGGATCAGACTTCACGGAGTCGTTCCAGGGTACATCGTTCACAAGTGCATTAAGAGAAAATAAAATATGATTCCTGTGGTCAAATTCATCGGCAACCCATTACGGGATCGTCTGCCGGTAAGCATGAGAACATTGAGGTCACTTCAGACACAAAGCGAGCCAGGGCGGACTCAAGATTAATGAGTTCATCCAGCGGCTTAAGGATCGGTGTATTCGGGAGTCGGTGTCGTATCTCCAGTCACACCTTCCTCTGGTTTTCCGGAGCATCCGGAAGTTGTCAGAGCCAGACAGGTCAGGCAAATCAGACATAACAATAATTTCTTCATCACAGGTCTCTCCAAAAATAAAATCTTATAGAAAAAGTCGAGGAACAATTTTTCAGATCGTTCCCCGACTCAGGCTTACATGTTTTTCAGGATCATTCCTGAGTGCTGATTCTGCTTTCCGGGATAATGCCCTTCTCCAGTAAGAGACATTATTGAAACGAAACAGCGAAAAGCAGATCTTCAACAGGGATCGTGCTTAGAAATTGTCGATCACTTCGCGACCGGCACGTGACCCCAGTGCATTCCAGATAGTCTGGCTGATGTTTTCCGAAATAAATCGGCCGGAACCATCAATAAAACAGACCTGCACACCGCCATCATGCATACTGCGGGCAGCGGCAATCTGGGTTCCATCATTCCCTTCGGTACAAGGATGCTCTGTCGAAGTACTGCAGCTGGCCAGGATGTCAGCCAGTGTGCTGTTCGGACCACGTCCGGCACTGAAGGCGGATCCACCCATTCCGGAGTACACCCAGGCACCACGGGCGTCAGCAGTCACATCATTCGCGTAGGTCAGCTCACTGACCAGCAGTGTGTTGGTTGTACCATCTTTAATATCACGAATACTCACGGATGAGTTCATTGTGAACACGCCACCGGTGGTATTGGCATAAGAGGCGGTCAGATCACCGGCACCATAGTTGGCACCATAGTTCGCACGAGACATGTGCTCCAGAGCCCGGAAAGCCACATTACTGCGACGGTCCCAGGGATGACTGGGGCAACGGTACGCTACGGGTGAAAAGTGCCCAAACACGTTATTCATGCTATCCAGTGGATTATTGGTATTCAGAATCGGAGCCGCTTTTTCCCACAGGGAACTTTGTTCCATCTGAGGCAGAATAAAGACCATCCAGTTACCGCCCATACTCTGCCCGCTGCATTCCTGGCTGCCGGAAAGATTGGTGGGAGGCGTACCAGCACAGGTTCCAATCACACCGCCGGGAGGAAAGACACCATGTGTGTCATGATAGTTTTGTAATGCAATCCCTAACTGTTTGAGATTGTTTTTGCAGCTGCTGCGGCGGGCTGCTTCACGTGCCTGCTGAACAGCGGGTAACAGTAACGCAATCAAAATTGCGATGATGGCAATCACCACCAGTAATTCAATCAAAGTAAATCCACGACGTGGTGCTGAACTCACAGCACGCGCACCGGCAAGGCGCGAAAAACGAAGAAGCATCAAGCATCCCCTCAAAAGGAAGAATCAAAAATATAATTGTTTCAGCGTTTCAAGGCACTTTGATGCCGGTGCAGGTCTTGACTGACCGAGGGTGGGCGGAATAGAGATTCTCGCTCCGAATTTTTGGGAATCTTACCGGTGGATTATTAAGATTACATGTCCAAAAAATGAAATATTCTTCGCAAGCATCGTGGAACGGTTTCAAATCAGAATTGCCGCGGGTTTGAAAGGTCGAATCGAGACTCAAACGAAATCTGCTTTTTTCAGTTACTTTCTTTCGATTTGAATCGTTCTCTGAACTTCAAACCGGGCAGATGAAGAGACCAGCAAACAATCCATTAACCGAATCTATTTTTCTTCCCTTTCTATTTTGAAATACTGACATCCTAAGGATCAGTCATCCCGTTTGGGATTCCGCCAGGCAGTGTTACAGGCCAAACTGAAACTGAAGTTTTTTATCTTTTTCAGCATTTTTCCCTGAAAACCTTGTAACGCTCCCACACCTTCGCTTCGCAGGAGACGGAATCCTGACTACAGATATATGACATATTCTGAGCGGGGATTGACGAGAGCCCGTGGTTTTCTCATAGTAAAGTATGCTACCGACCGCTCCGACTTTCCTGGTAAGAGCAAAGACCCAACAATATTAATAGAGGATCCAGCCCGCATGCAGAAAACACCAGAACTCAAGCGGATTTTTCGATCATTTTTTTCCTGCGCCATACTGCTGGCCCTGATATTTTCTCAGTCAGAATCGGGAGCAAAGGCAGCAGAACAAAAAACGCAGACATTACGGGTCCTCTGTTACAACATCCATTACGGGCAGGGCACAGATGGAAAATATGACGTTGCCCGGCTGGCGAAAGTCATTCAAGAGACGAAGCCGGATCTGGTCGCCCTGCAGGAAGTTGATGTCGGCGTAAAACGCTCCGGTCGCGTCCATGAAGCACAACGTCTGGCAGAACTCACAGGACTGGCAGTCCGTTTCGGACCCACCCAGCATTATGAAGGAGGCCTGTTCGGAAATGCCGTCCTGACGCGGCTGCCGATTCTGGACGTCAAGATTCAACCGCTTCCTTATACGGAAAGTACACCGCAAAAAGTCACCTACCCCCGTGGTGCCATTATTGTGACCGTCCGCGGAGCAAATGATAAACCGCTGCGATTCATCAGCACCCACTTTCAACACAATCTGCCAGAAGACCGAATTGAAGAAGCCAAAGCCATCAATGCACACTTCACTTTAGATTCCGATATCCCCACGATCCTTGCCGGGGATATGAACGCGACTCCCGATGCAGAACCGATTCAGATTCTCCTGAAACAGTGGACCAATGCCATCGACGACAAAGCCACTCCATCGGCTCCTTCTACCAAACCCCGGTCGCGAATTGATTACATTTTTTATCGACCTGCAACTGACTTTGAAGTCATCGAAACCAGAGTCATCGCCGAGCCCCTGGCCTCGGACCACTGCCCGGTCTTTGCGATCCTCAAATGGAAACAGAAATAAACCGAAAGCGCCGCCATGTACCATTGCCTCCCCTGTTTTGCTTTGCTTGCGCTGTTGCCGACACTTTTACACGCAGCAGAACCACAGGCGACCCCCGTCAGCTCAATTCGTGTTCAGCCTGGCTTTCAGGTCGAGTTACTCCGATCGGCTCAGAAAGACGAAAGTTCCTGGATCAGCATGACCTTTGACGATCAGGGGCGTATCATCCTGGGGCTCGACGATGTGGGACTGGGACGAATCACGTTGAATGACGATCCCGCAAAAACCAGCTTCGAAAAAATCGACACCACATTCAAACATCCGCGCGGCGTGCTGTATGCCCACAACAGCCTGTATGTGAGTGAGACCAACGGTCAGGGCTTGCATCGCCTGAAAGATACCACGGGCGACGATCAGTTCGATCAGAGACAGCTCCTGAAAAAACTGGACTACCGCAGCCGCTTCGGACACGGGCATAATCAGATCGTGCTCGGTCCGGATCAGAATATTTACCTGGTTGTCGGCAATGATGTTGCTTTTCCAGAAGGGGTCTCTCCTCAATCGCCTTACCGTAATCCGCAGAACGATCACCTGCTGCCCAACCCGCACGACGCCGGCCAGGATAATCGCGTCGGCTACATTCTGAAAACCGATCCGGACGGCAAGACCTGGGAAATCATCGCCGGTGGCTTTCGAAATCAGGTCGACATGACATTTAACCCGGACGGGGAAATGTTTACCTATGACGCGGATATGGAATGGGATGTCGGCCAGCCCTGGTACCGCCCGACCCGCATCAATCATATCATCCCAAGCGGAGAATATGGCTGGCGCTGGGGCACCGGTAAGTGGCCCGAATACTACGCCGACAGTCTCCCCTCAACTCTGAATACCGGCCTGGGCTCTCCCACAGGCATGGTCTTTGGAACCAACAGCAGTTTTCCGCCCCGCTTTCAACAGGCGATGTATATTGCCGACTGGCAGAACGGCCGCATCCTGCTGGTTGATCTGATTCCTCAGGGAGCCACCTATAACTGTCAGTACGAAGTCTTTCTGGAAGGGGGCCCGCTCAATGTCTGTGACATGCAGTTTGGACCGGATGGTGCGCTGTACTTCATCACCGGCGGTCGTGGTTCTCAGTCCGGACTGTACCGTGTGACTTCACTGCCGGATCAGACAACAAAATCAAAGGCTCCCGAGATCGACGCTCAAGTCTTCCGTCAGGCCGCCCATTCAAGACAACTCAGAAGAGATCTGGAACCCTTTCTCAGCAAGCCAGTCCCTGAAATCGACACACTCTGGAAGCAGTTAAGCAGCGAAGATCGCTGGTTACGGTTTACTGCGCGACGTGCGCTGGAAAACCAGGATGTCACCCGCTGGCGATCCCGGGCCACTGCAGAAACAAATCCCACAACCGCCATCGAAGCGCTGATTGCGTTAAGCCATCAGGGTACCGCAGCAGACCGTGATGCGGTCCTGGCAGCGTTGAACCGCATTGATCTGAACTCGCTTCAACCGCAACAGCTGCTCGCGCTGCTGCGGGCTTACCAGCTCTGCCTGATCCGGCTCGGTTCTCCCACAGACGCCCAGGCACAGGAACTGAAAACACGGCTGAGCCCACTCTACCCGCATGTCAACAGCAACGTGAATCACCTGCTAAGTGAACTGCTGGTCTATTTGAACGACGGACAGGTAGTACCACGGACATTATCTCTGCTCACAGACACAGCCACTCAGGAAGAGCAGATCAGAGCAGCACGAACATTGACCTTTGCGAAGCAGAGTTGGACCAGAGATCAACAGCAGCAGTTTCTCAACTGGCTGGCGCACGCCCGCACTTTTTATGGCGGCAAACAAATGACGGAACGACTGCGCGACATCCGCGACGATTTTCTGAAAACGCTCTCCAATGAGCAGCGAGAGCAGTTCAGTAAACAGATCGCCGCACTGGATCAGCCTCTGGTCGAAGAAGAACAGGTTCCCGCCCGCCCGGTCGTGCAGGAATGGACGCTCAGTGAACTGGAACCGCATCTGGCCGCAGTTTCGTCAAAGCGGTCTTTCAAAAGTGCGCGGCAGGCCCTCCTGGCTGCGAACTGTCTGAAATGCCATCGCATCGGTTCGACCGGTGCCCAGGTCGGCCCCGATCTGACCACGGTCGGCAAACGCTTCGACAGCCGCGCGATACTGGAATCGATCATCACGCCCTCGAAAGTCATGGACGAAAAATATCTCTACACCGTCTATGTTCTCACGAACGGAAAAATTGTCACCGGGCGTCCCGTTGGGGTCAGCAAGACCACCATCACCGTGGAAACCGATCCCATTCGCCAGACCACGGTCCCTGTGGTCCGGGAAGAAATCGAAGAATCCATCCTTTCCAAAACATCGCCGATGCCTGCCAATCTGATCGATGTCCTCACGCAGGAAGAAATCCTGGATCTGCTGGCTTATCTCAAAGCGGGCGGAGATCCACAGGCAACCGCGTTTCAAAAGTAATCCACACAGGATCGGATCTGAAAATGCCAGTCAATCAATGGATGAAACTGTTCGTGCTGTTTTTGATGCTGGACACCGCCAGCAGTCTGCGCGCAGCAGAACCGGTCAACATTCACAGCATCCCCAACGATCTGCAGGTTCCCAAAGTCACTCAAGAAAAACCACAGGCGGGCAAACGGGTCTGGCAGCAGAATCCGGGGTTCGAACAGACCGAAATTGCACACGCCCTCTATCTGCCTGCCGACTGGGTACCTGGTAAAAAATACCCGATAATTATGGAGTACCCGGGGAATGGCGGCTATTCGAATGCCTTAAATGATGTCAGTCAAGGGAGAGTACAGGACTGCAAACTGGGATTCGGCCTGTCCGCCGGCAAGGGGATGATCTGGGTCAGTCTGCCGTTCGTCGATCCCCGGACCGGCAAGCATGCGATCAAGTGGTGGGGCGATCCGGATGCAACTGCGGACTACTGCCGCCAGACGGTCGAGCGGATCTGCAGCGAATTCGGCGGCGATCCTGAGAACGTGTTTCTCACCGGCTTCTCCCGCGGTGCGATCGCCTGTAACTATATCGGCCTGCGTGACGATAAGATTGCGGCTCTCTGGAAAGGTATGCTGCCACACAGCCATTATGATGGCGTGAGAAAGTGGAACTATTCCGACAGTGATGTCGCGTCTGCCCAAAAGCGACTGGCCCGCCTGGGCGGCCGAGCACAGTTCATCACACAGGAAATGTCGACCCAGGCCACGGAAGATTATCTGAAAGATACCGACTCCCCGGGGCAGTTCACTTTTATGGCGATTCCCTACCCCAATCATTCGAATGAATGGGTGCTCAAAGACATCCCCGCACGAGCCAGGGCGCGTCAATGGCTGGCCAATCGTCTCAAAAAATGAGATCACCTCGTAATCAATTGAAACCTGATCTGCAACCAGTCCCAGAGGAAACATTAGAATGTCAAATCGGCTGCTGAACTCTCTGTCATTATTGATTGTCTTCATTTCCCTGCCTATTTCACCTTGGCAATCTGCCCTGGCCGAGACCAGACCACGACCGCATATTCAAATCCGTGGTATCTATGGCGGTTCGCCGACACAACTTTTGGAACAGAACAAGCGGCTGCCCGAACTGGGTGTGAACGCCATCTTCATGGGTTCGGGAAGTTTGACCGAGGAACGCATCGCACAATTAAAACAACAGGGCGCCCAGGTCTTTGCTGAATTCAATACCATGCACGTGGCGAACTATCTCAAAGACCATCCCGATGCCACCCCGATCGGCGTCGATGGAAAAATCTCACCGCCTCCGCAAGGCTGGCAGGGAATCTGCCCGACGCATCCCGGTTATCGTAAATACCGCATGGATGAGTTCCGCCGAGTGCTCAAGGAGTATGAGATCGACGGGATCTGGCTCGATTATCATCACAGCCACGCCAGCTGGGAGCGCGCGGTTCCCGACATGCCTGAAACCTGTTTTTGTGAACGGTGCCTGACTCAATTTCAGCGCGATACCAAAACCAGTCTGCCTGAGGCTCCCACCTCCGAACTCTCGCAGATCCTGTTGAATAAACATAAGGCAGCCTGGGTACAGTGGCGTTGTGATCTCTTTACCGACTGGGTCCGCGAGTTCCGTTCGATCATTGACGAAACCCGACCCAAAGCGCTGCTGGGAACATTTCATTGTCCCTGGTCCGACACCGATTTCGACGGCGCTCTCAAAAACAAACTGGCCATCGATCTGAAAGCCCAGGCAAAATATGTCGATGTCTTCAGCATCATGCCTTATCACGCCCGCTTCAATCATCCGCAGGACCCTGCCTGGATCTCACGTCAGACCGCCTGGCTGGGAAAATATCTGGATATCAAAGGGGAACCGGAAGAACGTCTCAAAATCTGGCCGATCGTCCAGCTTTCCGACTGGGGTGAAGAGGTGCCTGTAGAACAAGTCCATTCTGTTCTGGATCATGGCACCCGTCCACCTGCGACCGGCGTGATGGTCTTTCGCTGGGGCTCTCTGCATCCACAAACAGATAAAGTTGACGCGATGATCGAATACTATCGAGCCATCAAACCATAAACACCGTGTTTGGTTTTCGTTGACAATCAGAGAGGCGCGATCTATAACCGAAGCGAATCAATTGCTTTACGATAAGGATACATCGCGACCATGCTGACCGTTCTCTCACCCGCTAAATCACTAAACCTGGAGCCACAAAAGCAGACTACTAAATTCTCGACGCCGGAATTCCTCGACGAGGCAGAAACGCTCGTCAAAAAACTGAAACGGATGTCGAAGAAGTCGTTGCGGGAACTGATGGGCATCAGCGAGGATCTGGCTGAGTTGAATCACGAACGGTTCAACCAGTGGTCGCGTCCCTTCTCGACGGAAAATGCGAAACAGGCAGCCCTGATGTTTAACGGAGACGTTTACCAGGGCCTGCAGGCAAGTCAGTTCAAAGCCCGTGATCTGGCATTTGCACAGGATCATCTGCGGATTCTCTCCGGTCTGTACGGCGTGCTGCGTCCACTGGATCTGATGCAAGCCTATCGCCTGGAGATGGGAACCAGCCTGGCGACGCGCAGCGGAAACTCGTTGTATGACTTCTGGGGCGACAAGATCACAGACTCCCTCAACAGGGAATTGGAATCCCACAAACACCCTGAACTCGTTAACCTGGCTTCGAATGAATATTTCAAATCGGTCAAACCCAAACTGCTGGCAGGTCCGGTGATCACACCTGTTTTCAAAGAGATCAAAGATGGCAAATCAAGAACGATTGCCCTGTTTGCGAAACAGGCGCGCGGACGGATGGCTGCCTGGATCATCCAGAACCGCATTGATCAGCCAGACCGGTTATGCGAATTCAACCTGGACGGATACGAATATCAGCCCGATGAATCAACCTCAGTCAAATTAACATTTTCGCGACCACAACCTCCGCCGGTCGGAAAAAAATAACAGCACTTGTTTTTCAAGGAAGAATAAAATGAAAGATAGCACGCTCCCCGATCAACTCGACCAGATGATTACCGGCTACTGGGTCTCACAAAGTATTTATGCCGCCGCGAAACTCGGAATTGCCGATCTCCTGGTTGCGGGCCCTCAAACAGCTGAACAACTTGCTGACGCAACAAAAACAAACAGCGGAGCCCTCTATCGTCTCCTGCGCGCCCTGGCGAGTGTCGGCATCTTTACTGAAAACGAACAACACGAATTCGCACTCACACCGATGGCAGAATTTCTACGGAGCGATGTCCCCGGCTCCAAACGCGCACTGGCCATGATGAGCGGGGATGAACAGTTCCAGTCCTGGAGCGAGATTCTCTACAGCATCGAGACCGGCAAAACGTCCTTCGATAAAGTCTTTGAAAAACCGATCTTCGAATACCTGTCTGACAACCCGGACAAAGGACAGATTTTTGATCAGGCGATGACGGGCATTCATGGCAGAGAAACCGGGGATATCCTGAACGCTTATGATTTCTCCGGTCTAAACACTCTGATGGATGTCGGCGGCGGAAACGGTTCGAACCTCGTTAATCTGCTGCAACACTACCCCGAGATGAAAGGCATCCTGTTCGACCTGCCACAGGTCGTGGAGCGGGCACAGTCTCATATCGAACAGGCAGGCTTGCAAGACCGCTGCCAGTCCATCGCCGGCAGCTTCTTCGAATCGGTACCTGCAGGCGCTGATACGATTTTCCTGCGACACATCATCCACGATTGGGATGATGAAAAATCTCTCACAATCCTCCGTCACTGCCATGCGGTGATGTCGAAGAACAGCAGACTGCTGGTCGTCGAAAGTGTGATTCCCGAGGGGAATGATCCGTTCCCCGGAAAGTTCCTGGATCTGGTCATGCTGATGATCCCCGGCGGCAAGGAACGCACGGCTGAGGAATACAAGTCACTGTTCGAACAGGCGGGCTTTGAACTGACACGTATCATCCCCACCGAATCGGCACTCAGTATCATCGAAGGTATCAAGCAGACTTGAAGCAACCGGGGTTAATACGATTCTTTCACTACCACGAAAAACACGAAACCACATGAAAATAAAAAACAAGGGGTGGGCCTGGATGCACATCCGGGCCGAGCGCAGCGAGCAGGAAACTGTCAGTGTATCGCTCTATTTGAATTCGTCTTTACAAAAAGTAACGATCAAAATGCGAAACCCAATCAGCCCCGGAAAAACCGGGACTAATAACCTTTGGCCAATTACGATGATTGAGAGTTCGATTCAGTAGCCTCACTATCATAACGCTTAACCTGTTTTTCTTAGCCCTGAAGAATCGAAGCATTCAGACACGAAGGTGAAACGATATGCCAGAGAAAACAACGCATCAACAACTTGAGCAGATGATTACGGGCTACTGGAAATCGCAGAGTATTTATGCCGCTGCGAAACTGGGAATTGCCGACCTGCTGATCGCCGGTCCTCAGTCTCCCGAGCAACTGGCGGCTGCTACCAATACTGATGCCAGTGCCCTCTATCGTCTGTTACGTGCGCTGGCCAGTATCGGTATTTTTGAAGAAAATGATGCGGGGGAATTCGCATTAACCCCGCTGGCACAACCCTTACGCAGTGACGATCCCGAGTCAAAGCAGGCGTTAGCCATCATGAACGGCGAAGACCAGTTTCGCCCCTGGTGCGAAATCATTTTTAGTCTTCAAACCGGAAAGCCTGCATACGACAACATCTGGGGGAAGTCGATTTTTGAATTTCTGTCTGAACATCCCGAGAAGGCACGCATCTTTGATAAAGCAATGATCGGCATCCATGGTCGCGGTACCGATGCCGCGATCAAAGCGTATGACTTTACCGACATCAAGGTACTGGCGGATGTCGGGGGAGGCAACGGTTCGAATCTGATCAGCATCCTCCAGGCCTGTCCGAACCTGAAAGGCATTCTCTTTGATGTGCCTCATGTCGTTGAAAATGCACGCGCACGAATCGAGCAGGTTGGCCTGACCGACCGCTGTGAACTCGTTGGCGGTGACTTCTTTCAGTCAGTGCCAGCAGGAGCGGACGCGTATCTGATGCGACATATCATTCACGACTGGAATGACGAGAAATCACTTCAGATTCTCAAGAACTGTCATGCAGCGCTGCCCGTGAACGGAAATCTGCTGGTGATGGAAAGTGTGATCGATCCAGGCAACGATCCGTTCGCAGGCAAATTCGTCGACCTGGTGATGCTGCTGGTGACCGGGGGCAAAGAACGGACGGCTGAAGAATTTCAGACACTCTATAACCAGGCCGGCTTCGAACTGACGCGCATCCTGCCGACGGAATCGGAACTCAGCATCATTGAAGGCGTCAAAAGCTGAATTCAATGACTTCCGCAGATTGAATCAGGGAAAACGAATCGAGCAACCGGCGCCCACGAAGAAACCATCTGCTGCGTCATTCAACCCGACGCCCGCACTCATATCGAGCTGCAGATTGTTGGTGATCAGATAAGTGAAGCCGGCATCAAAATAGTGTTCGGTGCGTGCGGTTCGGGCACCGCTGGGAATCAATACGAACCATTCGGTAAAAGCTCCCAGCTTGTCAGTCAGCGTATATCCCACCGAACAGGACTGCGCGATTTCGAGAAAGGATTCACCAGAGTCATCGACATCGCCATACCCCTGCGTGGAGGCAGCCACATTCAGAAAGTCATTGATGGTCCAGGCATAGATCAGATCAACGCCCGGTTCGACCTGATTTGCTGTAAACGCGGTGCTGCCTGTCGGAACACTCATCGAAGTAATCAGAGCCATTTCAGGCAGGAGCCCCTGCTGCGGAGTCAAAGCAAACTGCAGTGCCAGTCCCAGATCCTGGCTGCCGAAAGTCGTATTCTGAAAGAGGCCTGCCTCGGTACTCTGCTGCAGTGGAGAAAACGACAGGCGAAATTCCATCCAGTCCGCCACGATCCCCCGGCGAAACAGGATTTCGCCGAATGACTGGTATTTGACATCCGCGCCCAGCTCTTCACTGTCCAGATAAGTATAGCCGAACTCAATCTGAGTAACCCCTTTGCCAACTGTCACAGACGTGGATGTGAAATTCGGCCGGTCGGTCTGTAGAGGCTCATCAAGTTGAGGGCCTCCGTTACAGCCGGTGCTGCCCTTCCACTGAAACAGGGTGCCACACTCCGGTGATAAATTGAGGAGCCGATAACGCGGGGCTTCATATTGAACCTCGGGAGCTTCGGCATATTCTGATGAGAGCAGACTTTGATCAAAGAGAGTCCCATCGGTTTCGGCACCCGTTTTCCCTGCGCAGCAGAACAACACGAGACTGACAAACAGTAAATGCCACGCTCGCAAACAGATTTCATGCATCGAAATGACTCGGGGAAGGAATGCTGGCCATATACAACTTATCGGAATTCGGCCGGGTTCCTGTTAAGCGAAATGCCAGAACGACTTGCGAGATCTTCCGCGAGACCATTCGCTTAAGACTCTATCTGCAAATCAGTTACAGCTCCCCAATTCTGTCTGACGAAAACGAGCTCCCGACCTGTTAGTCTGTGGAAGCTGTTTCCTGAGTGACCTGCTGCGCTGCTAATAATGCCAGAACATTGCGTTCGATCGTAACGCAGATGTCTGTGAGAGGCAGGTGGCTCAGATTCTCTTTTGAGAAGGGATTCTGCAATTCCACACCAATCTGATCCAGTGAGACCAGAGGATAGGCGACCAGCATTACCACTACGGGGATCAGCCAGAAACTGTCTGTCTGGTGCAGCATAGCGAGAGGGAGTGTCAGTAAAAACAATGCGATAAACCGCCTGATCTTAATCGAGTATGCCAGGGGCAACGGAGTTTTCAGAATCCGTTCACAACCGCCGATGTGATCGATCAGAATCCCTCTCTGTTTTTCCACTTCCAGAAAGGCAAAGCGATCCATCTCCCGGTTCTGGCAGGCATCCTGCAGTAATTGACTGATCTGAAAAGCCACATAACCCGGCATATGATCAGAGGCGGCCAGCTGATCCGCTGCCTGCTCACCGACTAAAGCAACGACTTCACTTGAAGGTTTTTCTCCCCGGAGACTGGCACGGGCACTATGCGGAAATACCGCGGCCCAGTGCACCAGATCCTGTTTCCACTTTTCGTCAGCTGGTCCATAAGCGAGACCACTGATGACAAGATTACGGGACTGGTTGACAATTCCGCCCCATAATTTCCGCGCCTCCCACCAGCGATCGTAGCCGGCATTGGTACGCAATACGAGCAGCAACCCCAGCGCGATACCGGCAAACTCGTAGGGTGTGACTTCCAGACCGATTCGTATATCAAAACTTTTTTCAATGGCCCAGGCACAAAGACTGATCCCCGCACTGATCAGGCCAAACGCACCGACATAGGGCAGGACATGCGGCGTCACCGAACCGTGTATTGCAAATGCCTCGCGCCAGAATCCGTTCCGATCAGAATTAATCACACTCGTCCCTCAGTTCGTATTCCATTTTTCAAGCGTTCACCGGTCTGGATTTCATTGCCTCGTTGAGCTCTGCAGACCAGTGAGGCCGCGTATCATAGGAAAAGCGTTTTCGAGATTCAATCTGAGATCAGAAACGGGATTCGAACCTCCGGACAGAAATCTGTGACAGCGAGAATGGTAAAACAGATCCCGTTTGTTTAGGCTGAATTCAGCGTATCCGTATCTTTACCCCCGGGAAGATCCTAATGTACACAAAACAGATTCTGCTGACGCTCCTCTTTTCCCTGCTGCTGCCTGCCAGTGATTACCGCATCGCACGCGCCGGAGAACCTCTGATTGTCGCGCATCGCGGCTTACTTAAAGTGGCGCCGGAGAATACCCTGGCAAATTTCCGAGCCTGCCTGGAACTAAGACTCGGCTTTGAGTTTGACGTGCAACGCAGTCAAGACGGACACCTGGTCTGCATTCATGACAGCACGCTCGATCGCACCACCAATGGCAGCGGGAAGGTCGCCAATCTGACACTGTCGGAGATCAGACAGCTGGATGCCGGCAGCTGGTTCGATCCTCGCTTTAAAGGAGAGCGGGTCCCTACCGTCAAAGAAGTCTTACAACTGGCAGCGCAATATCGTCAGCATGAAATTCTCATCGCCGTCGACTTCAAGGACTCCGACGTTGAGCAGGATGTCGTCAAACTGGCGGAGAAACAGGGCATCCTGGAACACCTGATTTTTATCGGAAGAACAATTCAGGAACCTGTCGTCAGAAAAAATATCAAGGCCATTTCCCTGAAAGCGGAAACAGCGGCGGTTGCCAATAATGCATCCGAATTTTCCGCAGCGCTGTCAGAACCGAATGCAGACTGGGTGTATGTGCGGTACCTGCCAACCCGGTCTGAAATGCAACAGGTACATGCCGCCGGAAAGAAATCCTTCATCGCTGGTCCAACTGTCAGTGGCAATCTCCCCCAAAACTGGCAGCAGGCAACCGAAGCGGGAATCGATGGCATTCTCACGGACTACCCGCTCGATTTACGCGCCTTACAGCAACAGAGTCAGTTGAAATCTGGCGATTGATTCCACAACCGTTGAAAAACAATATATTGTATGCATAATATTTCACAGGGCTTGCCTGCGCTTTGTTTTTCTACCTGCTACTTACATCGAGAATCTTATGTCACCTCTCAGTCTTGAGGACCAGGTCATTGTCGCGTTGCGACGCATCACACGCGCCATCGATTTACACTCTCGCGGACTGATGCAGGAAATTGGACTGACAGCGCCCCAACTGGCCTCACTGCAGACCATCGCCCGGATGCAACCCATTACTGTGGGTGCTCTGGCGAAATCGATTCATCTCAGCCAGGCCACACTCACCGGGATCTTGAGCCGACTGGAATCCCGTAATCTGGTCTCCCGTGGTCGCAGGGGACAGGACAAACGAACGGTCGTGGTTGAATTAACCGCAGAAGGCCAGGCGATGATCCAGAATGCCCCCTCGTTACTGCAGGACCGCTTTCGCCGCGAACTCCTGATGCTGCAGGAATGGGAACAGACACAGATGCTCTCCACTCTACAACGCATCGCTTCGATGATGGACGCCGAGGACATTGATGCTTCCCCTGTCCTGTCTGCAGGCGAAGTTTCAAATCCCTCAGAGCATGATTCCCGCTTCCTGAACGAGTAAAACCGTTTCTCTGCCTGAACCTCCAGCATGTATTGAGCAGACGGGTGGGCAAAAAAATCGAGAATTCGACAATACATGCGAACAGACTCGCTCTCACGCTCCCTTCACAGGTGAGACAAAGTCACATCAGCCTGTCTATGTAGTCGCATTCGCTTACGCCGCCCGTTTCCTCTCCCGTGCGTGGTTGCCAGAACAGACTTCACCTCACACTCTATTCATCTGCAATTCAAAAACTGAGGGTTGACACCCTATATTGTATTGTGTACAAAACATTGCATACTAAATATTATTTAGCTACAAACCGGGTACAGAAATTAAATCAAATTAGCATAAGCCTATTATCTGTATCAACATAACGCCTCTTAACCAGTTATGTTGCACGAATCAATGCTTTGATAACAATACAAATTCAATGCATTAACTGAATTCGACATTATTTTGTAGTCTAATCATTTTCATACACCAGAGCCCATTGCTCTAAAAGCCCGTAAAACAAAGCCAAATGGATAAGGCCCCCCAACTGATTTTTCGCGAGCCCACGCTGGAAGACGGTCTCGCTATTTCCAACCTGGTGAAGAACTGCCCTCCCCTGGACGTGAATTCCCTTTACGTCTCCCTGCTGCTTTGCCGCGATTTTCACGATACCTGTGTGCTGGTAGAGCATGATTCCCAAATCGTGGGATTCCTCTCGGCGTATGTTCCCCCTCATCGAGAAAACACGATCTTTATCTGGCAGGCTGCCGTCGACAGCAGTATGCGTGGCTGTGGAGTTGCTTCGCGCATGCTCGATGCCCTGCTCTCGCGCGAGAACCTGTCAGACATTAACTATCTGGAGACGACGATTACTCCTTCCAACAAATCGTCACAGAAACTGTTTCGCTCTCTGGCGAAACGGCTTAACACGGAGTGCCGAACGTGCAGTGGATTTTCTTCGGACCTGTTTGGTGAAGCTGAAGAACACGAACCCGAAGAACTGTATCAGCTAGGCCCATTCACACTCGAACTTTCTTATGGAGAGAAAACGCAAGTATTATGACTATATTCAACCGACTCGAATCGAATGTCCGGGGATACTGCCGCTCGTTCCCGACAACCTTTACGAAAGCCAACAATGCGACTTTACGTGATGAAGCAGGAAACGAATATATCGACTTCCTCGCCGGAGCCGGTACATTAAACTATGGCCACAACAACCCGGTCCTGAAAAAGAAACTGCTGGAATTCATGGAACGTGACGGTCTGCTGCATGGTCTTGATATGCACACCGATGCCAAACAGCGTTTCCTGGAAGTCTTCGAAAAATACATCCTCTCTCCACTCGAATTCGATTACAAAGTTCAGTTCACCGGTCCCACCGGTACCAACGCTGTTGAAGCAGCTCTCAAGCTGGCACGCAAAGTGACCGGACGCACCAACGTCGTTTCCTTTACCAATGGTTTTCATGGCGTCAGCCTCGGATCTGTCGCCGCGACCGGTAACAGCCATTTTCGCAATGCCGCTGGTACTCCTTTAAACAATGTGACCTTCATGCCTTATTACGGCTATCTGGGTGACAACATCGACACGCTGGAATACTTCGAAGCCCTGCTGAAAGACAACAGCAGCGGTTTAGATCTGCCGGCTGCTGTGATTGTGGAAACCGTTCAGGGTGAAGGGGGCGTGAACGTAGCCAGCTTCGAATGGCTGCAACAGCTCGAAACACTCTGCCAGGAACATGGCATTCTGCTGATCGTGGATGATATTCAGGTCGGTTGTGGCCGCACGGGAAGCTTCTTCAGCTTTGAACAGGCTGGCATTGTTCCCGACATTGTCACACTCTCCAAATCACTGAGCGCCTATGGTTTACCCATGTCACTGGTTCTGATGCGATCCGAACTGGATCAGTGGGAACCGGGTGAGCACAACGGTACGTTCCGTGGAAACAACCTTGCCTTTGTCTCGGCTGCGGAAGCGATCGAAACTTACTGGAGTGACTACCGCCTGGCGCGCGAAGTCAAACGCAAAGGTACCCTGATTGAAAGTCGTCTCCAGGCGATTGCCGACAGGACGACAGAAATGCACCTGGAAGTACGGGGCCGCGGCATGATCTGGGGCCTGGCCTGTTCGGAATATCCGCAACTGCCGGACATGATCAGTGCCGAAGCATTCAAGCGTGGCCTGATCATCGAAACGAGTGGTACCGACAGCCATGTCTTAAAAATCCTGGCGCCGCTGACCATCGAAGATGACCTGCTGCTCGAAGGCCTGGATATCGTTGCCGACTGCTTCAAAGCCGTGCTCAACGACGAAAAGGTGATTAAAGAACTGGGACTGGTCTCAAATTGAGATCAGTCGTTTCGAATCACATTCGGCCAGCAATATTCATACAAGATAGATAGAAAAGTGAGACCATGATCGTTACACAACTGGAGGACATTCTCGGAACAGAGCGAGATGTGCAAGCGGAAACCTGGAACAGTCGCCGTTTATTACTGGCCGGTGACAAGATGGGCTTTTCCCTGCATGACACCTTGATTCATCCGGGCACGGAAACCGAAATCTGGTATCAGAACCACCTGGAAGCGGTGTACTGTATTGAAGGAGAAGGGGAAATCGAACTGATTCCCGATGGACCGACTTACCCCATCCAACCCGGCATGATGTACGCGTTGAATGAACACGACCGCCACCTGCTGCGGGCCAAGACACAGTTACGCATGATCTGTGTCTTCAATCCGCCAGTCACAGGTAAGGAAGTGCATGACGAAAACGGTGTCTATCCAGCAGCCGCTGGCAGCGATGCCTGAATTGATTACATCACAACATCATTTAGTTAAGCGAAAGGCTTCAGAACACAACCTAAAGCGGCAACATCCAAAGAAAGCGCCTCTGATGACCGCCCACACAACCACTGACTCTACGACTCGCGTAGAGGATCTGTATCCTTCTCGCGTCAAACAGCAACCTGAGTTTCTCGAACGCCGTGATCCGGTCGTGTATGGAGATGCTCAAAATGGACCGTTGAACGCGGAACAACTTGATCAATTTGACCGGGACGGCTTTCTGCTGCTGCCCGGATTTTATACTGCAGAGCAGGTAGCGTTTTGCCATCAGGAACTGGATGCGCTGCGTGACTCGCTCGAAATCAGACAGCGTCCCGAAGCCATTGTTGAGCCGGACGGTTCGGCGTTACGTTCGCTGTTTGCGGTGCATCGACTGGAAATCAGTGCTCGATTTTCGCAGGTTGCCTCGGACAAAAGAATCCTGGAAATGGTCATGCAGGTCCTGGGGAGTGAAGTATATATCCATCAGTCGCGAGTGAATCTGAAACCCGGATTTGCCGGCAAAGAATTTTTCTGGCATTCCGATTTTGAGACCTGGCATGTCGAAGACGGACTGCCGCGCATGCGGACGGTCAGTTGTTCGCTCCTGCTGGATGATAATTACGAGTTTAATGCACCGTTGATGCTGCTGCCGGGATCGCATCGTCAATACGTCACCTGTGTGGGTGCAGCGCCCGAAAACCATTATCAGTCTTCGTTGAAACAACAGAAATTTGGAGTACCCGATCCTGAATCGCTCACCCGGTTAGTGAACGAACACGGGATCACCCAGGCGACAGGCCCCGCCGGTTCGTTGCTGCTGTTTGACTGCAACACCATGCATGGATCGAATGGAAACATTACACCGTTTCCCCGTTCCAACCTGTTTTTTGTCTACAACAGTATCTGGAACCAGCTCGTCCACCCCTACTCCAATCAGAAACCACGACCTGAATTTATCGCCTCACGTGAATTCAGCAACACAATGAAACCCAGAGAGTTCATTTGATGTCGTACAATCCATTCCGCATTCCCAGGCGACCTGCAGGCTTCTGTACGGTTCGTTTCATGAATCTCAGAAAGAGACGCTGATGAACCGCCTCTTTCAGCTGATTCAGAAAATCGAAGCCTTCCTGCTGGCCTGGTCGATCATTGCGATTGCAGCACTTTCCATCGGGAATGTGTTCTGCCGGGCCGTGCTCGGCTTCAGCGTTTCCTTTACCGGGGAACTCTCCCAGTTCCTGATCATCATTGTCACCTTTGTCGGCTTAAGCTACGCCGCCAGTCGCGGACGCCACATTCGCATGACGGCGTTCTACGATCAGCTCAATCAGCGCTGGCGTAAGATCCTGATGATTGCCATCAGCGGCTTGACCGCTCTGTTGATGTTGATACTCGCCTGGTATGCGTTCGAATATATTTCCACGGTCCGCTTTCTCGAGACCGTTTCTCCCGTCCTGCAGGTTCCCCTGTACCTGGTTTACCTGTTCGTCCCTCTGGGTCTGCTGCTGTCAGCCATTCAGTATGGCTTGACCGTGATGCGAAATCTGACGTCCCCCGATGTCTATATTTCGTATACCCAGAAGGATGAATATGAAACCACGGTGGTAGGAGAACTCTGAAATGATCCATCCGGTGAGGAGATAACGGCGTGGAAGTATTACTCATTCTGGGAATCATGCTCGTACTGTTGATGCTGGGCTTTCCGATGAAGGTCCCCCTCATTGTCGCAGCGCTGGCGGTTCTGCTGGTGTTTTATCCTGATGTGACTCCGGCGGTACTGATTCAGCAGATGATCGGCGGGATCAAGCCGGCGGCGTTGATCGCCGTCCCCATGTTCATTTTCGCCGCCGATATCATGACGCGCGGGAACTCGGCAAATCGATTACTCGACCTGGTGACTGCGTTTGTTGGTCATCTGCGAGGCGGCCTGCCCATCGCCAGTGCCATCAGCTGTACCCTGTTTGGTGCGATGTCCGGTTCAACCCAGGCGACGGTTGTCGCCATCGGCGGTCCGCTGCGTCCGCAGTTACTCAAAGCTGGCTACCCCGACTCCTTCACCACCGCGCTGATCATCAATGCCAGTGACATTGCCCTGTTGATCCCCCCCAGTATCGGCATGATTGTGTATGGCGTTGTTTCAGGAACTTCCATCGGCGAGATGTTCATCGCCGGCATCGGTCCCGGTTTATTGGTACTGCTGATGTTCTGCATCTACTGTTGGATCGCCTCCATTCGGATGCAGATTCCCCGGCAACCCAAAGCGGATTCTGCAAAACGACGCACCGCCATTCAACGGGCATTACTACCGTTGGGATTTCCGTTGATCATCATTGGCGGCATCTATTCCGGTATCTTCAGCCCGACAGAAGCCGCCGCCGTCTCTGTTCTGTATGCCGGCATATTAGAAATCGTCTGCTTTCGCGATCTCTCTTTGAAAGACATTCCCGACATCGCACTCTCGACGGGCCTGGTCACTGCAGTCGTCTTTATCCTGGTCGGCGCTGGCGCAGGCTTCAGCTGGGTCATTTCATTTGCTCAACTGCCTGATGCCCTCATCAATCAATGGCTGGGACTGACTCCCGAATCCGGTTACTGGACGATTATGCTGACAATTGCGGTCGCCTATTTCATCGGCTGCATGTTCGTCGACCCGATTGTGGTCATCCTGATCCTGACTCCCATTTTCCATCCTGTCGCAGCGGCCGCCGGCATCGACCCGGTGCTGGTTGGTATCGTAGTCACCCTGCAGGTCGCGATCGGCTCGGCCACGCCTCCGTTTGGTTGTGATATTTTTACGGCGATCGCGGTCTTCCGTCGTCCCTACCTGGAAGTCATTCGCGGCACACCCCCGTTTATCGCCATTCTACTGCTCGCAGGTGTTTTATTGATTGCGTTCCCAGCCATTTCTCTGTTTCTACGCGATCTGGCGTTTCACTGATCAGACAGGTACCGACGATGCACAGCACATTCTTTTTCAAACTGATTCAGTTATGCGGACTGCTGATCTGCCTCACTCTGCCTGCTGCCTGTGAATCACAAGGGGCCGCCTCCACAAACGAACCGGTGGTGCAGTGGCGTTTTGCCATTGAAGAAACGATCGGCAGCGTACAGCATCAATACGCCCTCAAGTTTAAGGAACTGATTGAAACGCGGTCCGAGGGAAAAATTGAAGTCACGATTTATCCCTATGGAACTTTGGGGACGTCAGATCAGATTACCGAACTCGTCGACATGGAGGTGATTCAGTTTGCCATGGCTTCGCCGGGCCATCTGGGGAAACTGATTCCGGAGGTCCAGGTCTTTCTGCTCCACTTTCTGTTTTCCGATGACGACGAAATCAATAACAAGGTGCTCAACGAAGATCCAAAACTGCAGGACACCTTTGATGAACTTTACGCCCGCAAAGATCTGAAACTGCTTTCGATTTTTTCCGAAGGCTGGCAGGTCTGGACGACCAAGAAGGACATCCAGACTCCCGAAGATTTTGAGGGGGTCAAAATGCGGGTCATGACAACGCCTCTGTTACTGGCCGCTTATGAAGCCTATGGTGCAAGCCCGACTCCTCTGCCTTACTCTGAAGTATACTCGGCTCTGCAGCTGAATATGATCGACGGTCAGGAGAACCCGGTCTTTGCGATTCAGGAAATGAATTTTTATGAAGTCACCGACTGGATGATCTTCGCGCGACACGCTCCCTTTATCACCACTGCTGTCACCAATCGTGAGTTTTTCAACTCCCTCCCTCCGGAACGACAACAGCTGGTTCTGGGAGTTGTCTCCGATTTAAATGTTTACATTCTGGATGTACAGAAGCAGTTCAACCGCGAGCGACTGAATCTGATTCGTAAGAACCGCCCCAAACTGAAGATCGTCGATGAACTCACGCCGGAAGCCCGCGCCGCATTTCGCGAAGCGAGTCAGCCCGTCCGCGAGCAGTTCATTGAGATGACCGGCGAAGATGGTCGCAGGCTGCTGGAAGAAATCAAAGCGACCATCAAAGAATATGAACAGCAGCAGACTCCCTGATCTTTGTCTGCGTCACTTCGAATATTCTAACTCTCAATCTGCTTTTTCTCCGACCGCATTTTTCTCTGCGTGATTGCTGAACCTTCCTGTGCATCCTGCTGTCTATGCAGGAACGATTGTTCGTCGTTCGTCCAGCGGCGTGCAGGTCACCGTGTCCGGTTTGATGCTGTACGTGCCGTGTCGGGTTTCTAAGTGGATGCGGACAATATCAGGATAGCTCAATTGGCAGAGCACCAGACTCTTAATCTGGCTGTTACAGGTTCGATTCCTGTTCCAAGCAAGAGTTAGCCGGAAAACGGCTATCTCTCAAACGCAGCAAGCGTTAACCCTAAGAAACCGGACGAAGACAGATGTCCGTTGGATCGGCCTGATCTGATGGACTCCCTGCGGATTGCCTGCAACTCGCAGGGGGAAAGTGATTTCAGGCAGCACAAGGCACCGCCTTGCAGTACGTGGATACCGCTGGTCTGCTTTCAACGTAGAAACATTATGCAGCGAGGTGTGATTCAGCTGGGATTCCTCCAGGTCCCCAGTCTGAATCGAGCCGAGTGGATCACTGTGGATGCGGTGGAAGCAGCCTGCTGAAGCGTACTCCGCGAAGTGCCTGTGTGATCGGCGAACACTCTGTCTTCGAAAGGTGTCTCTTCGAAACGGTTCGCGACACTGACGTCGCGTTTTATTTTTTTGTCTCTGCTTGAATGTTAAAGCAGAAATTCCAGTCCAGGGACGTTCCCTGAGGAGGTAGTCATGTTCGGTATCAAATACTATGAAATTCACAGTTACGAAATGGGACTGTTCTTCAAGAATGGTGAATTTCAGGGACTCCTCAAAACGGGTACGCACTGGTTTTTCGATCCCTTCGATAAGGTTCAGGTTGACATCGTTTCGCTGCGCGCTCCGCTGCTGATTCACGAAAAACTGGACCTGATGTTCAAATCGCAGGCACTGCAGGAACATGCGCTGGTGCTGGACCTGCAGGACCACGAACGGGGTCTGGTCTGGATTGACAACCGGTTCAACCACATTCTGGCACCTGGTCAGTACGTCTTCTGGACAGAGCTGAAAGAAGTGCGAGTCGAAATCGTCGATGCGCGTAAAGTACGCTTTGAGCACATCGATCTGAAAGTCATCGCGCGCTCTGTCTCTGCACAGCGTCTGCTGGATGTCTGCACGGTGGAACGTAACCATGTCGGCGTCCTGTTTATCGACGGTCGCTATGTGGATACACTGGATCCAGGTCTGTATGCGTTCTGGCTGGGTCAGTCCCAGGCGCTGATCGCTGAATACGACCTGCGGGAAACCATGGTCGACATCAGTGGTCAGGACATCATGACTGCGGACAAAGTCACACTGCGGATTAATGCCGTGGTGACTTACAAAGTAGTCGATGCCCGGAAAGCCGCTTCACAGACAGACGACGTGCGACAGGCACTCTACCGCGAAACGCAGCTGGTGCTGCGTGCCGTTCTGGGTGCCCGGGAACTGGACGTCTTTCTGACTGAGAAGGATGTGCTGGCGCAGGACATCGAAGAGAACCTGCGACGTCGTGCCGCTGAACTGGGTCTGGAACTCGCATCGGTGGGTATTCGCGATGTCATCCTGCCAGGCGAAATGAAAGACCTGATGAATAAGGTCACCGAAGCGAAAAAAGCAGCGGAAGCGAATCTGATTGCCCGTCGTGAAGAAACAGCGGCGATCCGCAGTCAGGTGAATACTGCCAAACTGCTGCAGGACAACCCGGTTCTGATGCGTCTGCGTGAACTGGAAGTCCTGGAAAAAATCGCTGCGGAAAACAAACTCAACATCATCCTGGGTGAGAAGGGTTTGACTGACCGTGTGGTAAACCTGCTTTAATGCAGATTTCCACTTCAATCAAAGCCCCGGATCTGAGAAATCGGATCCGGGGATTTTTTTAATAAACTACTGGAAAATTGTGAACCTTTCGGGTAAAAATGTCCTCACAACAGTATATCTGACGTAGCTCACTCCAGTGTTTCACTTTGAGGTTGAATCGATGTCCATTACGGTCCAGTGTGGAGAATGTTTTCAGAACTATAAAGTCAAAGAGGAACGGGCGGGCCAGACCCTGAAATGCAAATCGTGTGGCAGTAAAATGCGAGTGCCTGCTGCGGAAGAGGAACTGGAAGACCTCTCCGCCGATTATGGCGAGCCGATTGCACAGCCACGCAAGAAAAAAGCAGCCCCATCGAAACCCAAAAAGAAAAAGACCTCGACCAGAAAATCGCTAAACATCTCAGTGGGCGGCATCGTCAAAAAAACTTTTGGTGTGCTGGCGATGGCATTAGGAATCTTGATTCTGGTGGGAGCTTTCTACGCGCTCTTTGCTGGTGATGCTGGCGATGGGAGACGTTCACGTCCCGTTGGTGGACTGGTAATGGCGGGGGTTTGTATGAGTGTTGGCAAAAGATGGCTCTTTGATTAATGATTCTGGAAATCAATGCTCCTCCGCATCCAGTCCAAATTCATCAATGCGACTGTTCACGAACGCGGCCAGATTCTCGGCATCATCGGTGCCGATGCGCAAAGTGCCTCGTTTCATCTGTAGTGTGACACAGTCGCGGCCCCAGAGATTCCAGACCCAGCCTCCGCGCGGGCTCAGATGAATTCCCCAGCCTTCCAGCAATGTGGTCCGGTCCACTTCGGCGCGACACACCTCTTCGTACAAGACACTGCGTTGCAACAGGGGGAGCGGACCAAAGCAGATCCTCAGCCGATCTATTTCGTCAGACACGGTCAGATGATGAAAGCCTGTCGCCAGGATCAACATCACCAGACCTGTCAGTACGAAGATCAGACTCAAGAAAGATTGAGGGGGCACCGTCCGTACAAACCAGGCAATCACAAAAAACGCAACCGCCAGTCCGTACAGAACCAGACAGAGCGGTCCCCGCTGCCGGTGATAATACAGAGAAAGGCTGGTCATGTCGGGTTCTCAATCTCGTGAAATAACTGAACGACCTCATTATATTCATTTCCACTGAATTTCGATATTCCCCACAACATGATCGGAATCACCAGAGTCAGTAAGGGAATCGCCCAATGCCCGCGGACTGTGCCCCCCGCAGCCTCTGCTGTGGAGAGGGACCAGAGATAAATGGCGATACCAATCGAGATTCCTGCCAGAGTAGCAATCCAAGCAAACCGGACCGCACGCTTTTCTGTCTTCCGGATTTTCTCGCTGTGTTCTTTGACTTCTGCCGTCGAAGCAAATTTCCCTTCCATCAGTTTGACTTTGCAGAGAGGGCAGTACCCCGTCCATTGCACGACTCTTCTCTGCTTCACTACCGAGTTCTGACAGTGCGGACACTTGATATTCGAGTTTCGTCGTGCACGTTTGACCTGATAGCTCAGATAGATGATTGAAATACTACCGGCACATAATACTGCAGGAATAAACAAGAATTCGCAATTTCGGCAAACACATTCGTCCTCTGCAGTAACGACTTTCGAAATTCCCTGATCACTCTCACCATAGGATCTGTAAACATAAACAAGTAGAAAAACAGAGAGAAACGCAGAGAGAAAAAACAGTACTCCGGCTCCAAACCCATGGACAATGAGTCGAATGTCATATTGATTCACTGCGGAAGCGAAACTCTGTCTGAAATCTGAAACGCTATTCCCCCCGTTATTCATGGGCAGACTCTTCCTGCCTTAATTTCTCATTCAGCTTTCGTTCCCGGCGTTTGCCTGATCTTTTGCAAAAGACGGACAGAAGGATCAAAACCGCCGACATGAAGAAGATTGCCTTCACGCCTCCATAAGAGGTCTCCTGCCCCAGCACTTCTTCCAGACTTTTCATCCAGTAATACATGGGAATCGAGAGAGGTAAAATAATAATCGCGGACCAGAACGTGGTACGAGCAAGGTTTTTCGAACCGATGATGTCCTCACGTTGCCTGATTATTTTCTGCTCCGCATAGTACGCATTTGCTGCCTCTGCGGAGGGGAGAGTCCCTGCCATAATGATCTGTCTGCAGTGCGGACACATTCCCGTCGTTAACAGGTGTTCCTTCAGCTGGTGATACAATGGAACGGAACAGAGAGGACACTTTAAACAGGAGTTACTGCATATCCTGAAGAGATACCAGAAGAATAGAATGATTGGCAGCAGAAAGAGCATTATTACTACAACGCTCTGGGCAGGGCTCATGCATTCACCTGCGGAGGTCCCATTGCACTTCAGCCAGATCAGTGCATATTCTAAAAGCAATGATCCTAAAAATAGATTACCAGCCCACTTCCCCTTCTGATCATGCTCTCTCGAAGCCTGTTCGAAGCTGGCTCTGAATTCCTGTAGTTCAACGTCTGAGTTATTTACGTCATCTTTCTTCCCGTTATCCATGAGCAGTCTCTTCCTGTTTTAATGGCTCATTCAGCTTTCGTTCCAGATGGTTGCCTGTTCTTTTGAGAAAAACTGATAGAAGGATCAAACCTGCCGATACGATGAGAACGCCACTGACGGGTCTGTAGGAAGTCTCCTGCCCGAGCACATCCTGCAGGCTATTGATCCAAAAATACATGGGAATAGCGAGTGGCAATACGAGAAATGCGGCCCAGAAAGAAATCCTTGCTCCGCTCTTCATATTTACTATTTCCAGACGCTTACTTTTTAAGTTCTGTTCCGCATAATACGCATGCGCTGCCTCTGCTGAGGGGAGAGTCCCTTGCATTATGATCTGCCTGCAGTGAAGGCACATGCCTGTCGTTAACAAATGCTCCTTCCGCTGGTCATACAAAGGACCGGTACAGAGGGGGCACTTCAACCGGGAATCCCTGCTCACTCTGATGAGATCCCAGGCAAAAAAAGTCAGCGGCAATAGAAGGAGCACCGTTACAACTGCGCTCATAGATTCATTGCTGGGGGTCCCACTGTACTTGATCCAAATCCAGAGCAATGCGTATTCGATAAACCACGATCCGAAGAGCAGAGAACAGGCCCATTTCCCCTTCTGTTCATCCTCTCTCATAGCCTGTTCGAAGTTGGCTCTGAATTCCTGCAGTTCAGCGGCTGAGTCTTTCACGTTTTCATCTTTCTTACAGAAAAGACTTTTCTATGTTTCAAACGATCTTAGCCCTCTACAGGATCATATTATTCCAGTCTGTATACTGCTGAATCAGGAATCAGTCGTCTCCCCAAAACAATCTGTTTCGCTAAACTCTTTGATACTTATACTTTAACCTAATCCTCAGTAATAGATCGCGAAAAGCCGAACCAGAAGTTTCTCTGGTAGTCATTTAGTTAAAGTGCAGTAAGATACTTCTTTCCCTCTATTCCAATCAGAAAACTTTCCCATGTCTGATGCCAATCAACCCGTTCTGTTCTACAGCGTCAGTGAAGCATATGGGGAATTCTCAAACTTTGCTGAATACCCGATCCAGGTAGATGGCAAACGGTGGCCAACCTCGGAGCATTATTTTCAGGCGCAGAAATTTGCCGAGGTGCAGCATCGGGAAGCAATTCGTAAAGAGCCATCTCCCATGCAGGCCGCGCGGATGGGGCGTGATCGTAAACGGCCGCTCCGAAAAGATTGGGAATCAGTAAAAGTCGCCGTCATGCGGACTGCCGTGCTCAGTAAATTTGCACAATATGAGGAACTGCGCATGCTCCTGCTTTCAACAGGTGAGCGGAAAATAGTAGAACACACTACAAACGACAGTTACTGGGGTGATGGTGGAGACAACAGCGGCAAGAACATGCTGGGGCGAATCCTGATGGAAATCCGGTCACAACTTCGCGAACAAGCTAACAATAACACGTAAACCTCAGGGAAACTCAATATACTCGACGGGTACGCTATCTGTCAGCCAGACCTGGTTTGGTGTGACAAAGAATTCGCAGCCTGCCTGATGCATTTCCCGCGCCCGGACTTTCAGTAACACCGGTCTGCCGCGTCTGCGACCGACGGCAATGCTGGTCTGCTCGTCCACATGCAGATGCACGTGATGCCGATTCATTTTTTTGAGCCCTTCCCGGGAAATGGGTTCGATAAATTTCTCGGGAGTGCCATGAAACAGGATCTCGGGGGGGAACCGCTGTGGTGTATCCGAGGTCGACGGAAATCGAATGGCCCTGGTTGGCACGAATGCGGGTGCCGTCGGCGTTGAAGGAAAACCGCTGTTTGTCATTCGACTGCACGACGGTGTCGAGTGTCGCGCGCGACATCCCTTTTCCCTGCTGTGACATCGCTGCCAGTAATATATCGACATCGACCCAGCCCGATTCGTCCAGCGTAATCCCCACCGTCTCCGGCTGGTGCCTGAGAATCAGACTCAGGAATTTGCTTTTCTTTTTTAATTCTTGTTCGTTCATTTTATCTATATCTTTTTTCTTCTGCGGATTTCAAATCCGTTATTTCTAAATTGATTCATTCTATAATTTTCACGCCTGCCTTCTGCATTTCCTGGCTGGCGCGATCTACATCACCTGGTGAGAGATTGACGCCTCGACAACCGCGCTCGATCAAGCGGGTCTGGAACCCCAGTTTTACAGCATCCAGAGCCGTCCATTTCACACAATAGTCAGAAGCCAGGCCCAGGACCGTGACAGTCTGCACCCCCTGCTCTTTCAGGTACTCTCCCAGGCCGGTCGACTTCTGATGGCCGTTATCATAAAAGCCGCTGTAACTGTCGATTTTCCGGTCTGTCCCCTTGGGAAAGACCCGGTCGATCTGGCCCTGGTTCAAATCGGAATGCAATTCCGCGCCCCGGGTCCCCTGCACGCAATGATCGGGCCAGAGAATCTGATCCAGGCCCGCCAGGTCAATCAGTTCCCCGATCTCCCGATTGGGATGCTGACTGGCAAAACTCAAATGATCGGCCGGATGCCAGTCCTGCGTCGCTATGACCAGATCGAAATCCGACATCAACTCATTGGCGACCGGAACGACCTGATCCCCCTCGGGAACCGCCAGCGAGCCACCGGGCATAAAATCATATTGCAGGTCAACCAGAATCAGTGTGTTCATGTTTTTCTCTTTCAATAAGGAGGCAACAGACGTCGAAATCCCAGGGTGATGACCACACAGGCAAAGGCCAGATTACGCGGTATGGTCGCCAGCCACCTCATGCCGGGAGGAGCGACTGCTTCTGAAATCGACTGCGGTTCGGCCAGACTGACCGCCAGCGATTCCATCCATTTCTGATTGCGGGGCCATTCTGCCAGATGTGACAACCATGCTGCAGGAATCGCTTCCGCTCCCAGGTTTGCACCGGAAATCGCCCCCGTGATGGCGGCGACACTGTCGGTGTCACCCCCCAGCATTACGGCGTTTTCTACCGCTTGTCGGAAGTCGCCGGGCGAATATGCCCAGCAGTACAAAGCAGCGGGAACCGTCTGATTGACAAAACCGCTGATCCCTTTACTCCAGCCCTGCACCTGAGCGAACGTTTCCGGATCAGTAGACCGGGAAAGATGTTCGACGGCGTTCTGGATTGCAGTTTTCAGCCCCTGATCCTGAATGGTCAAGGCGGAAGCCTGTAGAAATTCGACCGGCGTTTGTGCAGAACCGCTGCTGGTCAGTCGTGACGCTTTGGCAACCAGTAAGGCTCCTTCTTCGGCTCTTGAATCCAGATGAGTCACGCGGGTGCAAACACGAACCAGTTGCGCGACCTGGGGGTCAGTCTCTGCGTAAATTCCCAATAACGCCGATCGCATTGCGGGACCGTTGCCCGCACTGTTGACTCCGCTGCGCTGTGGAGAAACACCCAGCAGCAGTTTCAGACAGGCACGTAACGTGCCTAAGCCGACTCCTGCAGGAAGACACACAAACCAGCGTTTGAGTTCACCCGCAAATATTTTTTCGAATGCGACGGGATCTCCCTGAGAGAGCGCCAGCGCGCGGCCTACCATCATCGTATGTTCGGTATCATCACTGCAGAACCCACGGCCCAGAATCAGATTCGGCATCAGCGGAGGCACACCATAGAGCTTCCGGCCTCGCTTTTTTGACAAGCCTTCCCGTTTCAGACCGACCGCATCAGCGACAGCCGTCCCCAGCAGGCATCCCAGGATTTGCTCGTATTTCTCCATATCAGATCTCGAAATGAAAGCCCTGTTTCGTCAGACGTTTATATTTGCGATGATCGAATTTGTAGAGCCGGGCCGCACGATGAGCCACGTCGGTCTCCACTTCATCCAGTTCAATCAGAATTCCCATGCTGAGGATTTTTTTACGGAAGTTGCGTTTATCGAGCGGTCGATCCAGAATGACTTCGTACAGATGCTGAATCTGACGCAGCGTAAACTTGGGCGGCAGCAGTTCAAAACCGATCGGCTGATAACGGACTTTGCCGCGCAGGCGTTCGTGTGCCATCTCTAATATTTCGGGGTGATCAAAGGCGAGTGCCGGCACATCATCCACGGCGAACCAGGCGGCATTGCGGGCATCGGTGGCGGCCTGGATACGGTGATCGGAAAGATTCACCAACGCATAATAGGCAACCGTGACGACCCGTTCGCGCGGATCACGGTCCACTGTTCCGACCGTATAGAGCTGTTCCAGAAACACGTTTTCAATGCCGGTCTCTTCCTGCAGCTCCCGGCGGGCGGCTTCTTCCAGCGATTCTTCCAGTCGGACGAAGCCTCCGGGCAGCGCCCAGTCCCCTTCAAAGGGGGGGAGGTCGCGCTGAATCAACAACACCTGCAGGTCGGCTTCGTCCAGGCCGAACACGACGCAGTCAACGGTCAAAGCGGCCCGGGGATATTCATAACTATATTTCATTGTCTGACCTTCAAATTCCTCTTTCTTTGTCCACGAATTCGCGCAGCTCCTGCAATTCCTGCTGATAGCTGCCTGAGAGAATCGGGAAACGACACCAGGTTTTAGGATCCAGATTCTCGTCATCCAGATGAAACGAAGGCGCGTAGCGCTCACGTTTCCATTGATTGCGTGACCAGAGTTGGAAGAAGCGGATCACCCAGGCAGACAGTTGCTCTGGCGAATAGCCTGGAAACTGAGTTCGTGCCAGTCGATAAATATCAACCGGCCCCTGTTTATCCCGAATGGCGGCCCGTTCGATCCAGTCCAGCAGTTCGTACGGCATCAGATCGGTTTCATCCGTCTGATGAGAGGCCTGTGGACGCAATTCCGCCGTTGGTTCCTGTTGATTCACCAGCTTCAACATCGGAAGCGTTCCCACGCCCTCCGGCCCCGCTGCTTCCATCCACAGCAGCCACTGACGCAAAAACGCTTTATCGATTCCGGAAATCGGCGAAAGCCCGCCACAGGTATCGCCATCCATCGTGGTATAACCGACGGCGGCTTCAGACCGGTTACTGGTCGCCAGCAGAAGTGCGTTTCGTAAATTAGCGATCATCCAGATTCCCGGTGCCCGTACGCGGGCCTGGATATTCTGTAAGGCAACATCATCGGTTTCCCAGCTCAATTCACGTCCGACCGCTTCTGTGACGAGTCCGACATAATCCTGCACGATTGAATCTACGTCGAGCTTGAGATAATTGGCGCCAATCGCTTCGGCCAGTTTTGCGGCCGCCTGTTCTGTGGTTTCCGAACTGTTACGCGTGGATTGATACACGCAGGTCAGCAGTCGAGAGACCAGATCTCCCACATCGGTGGCCTGATCCAAACCCGGAATATGAGACAGTTTTGCCTGGAAGGGTTCGAGACCCAACTCGTCTACTGCCAGCTTTACCATGAGCCAGACCAGCGTGGCGACAGCAGAAGAATCAGCGCCACCACTCAGAGAGATAATGAATCCCTGGGAACGGCTTTTACGCAGATAATCATACAGCCCGAGTGCGACCGCGCGAGAAAACTCTTCCGCTTTGACGTCCAAGGACGTTTCCCAGGATTCCGCAGTCTGAATTTTCGGCTGCGGTTGGATTTCCGGAAATGAAAATGAGGAGACGATCCGATTTTCAGACTGTCCCAATTGATCCGGTTGAAAACTCATCAGGCGGGCGCGATTCATGCGTGTGAGATCAATGTCGATGACAGCCGAGGTGACGACAACGTCTCTAAAGCAGAGCCGCGGCCCTTCCGCCAGGATGGAACCGTTGCTGGTGACCAATGTTGCCCCATCATAAATCACACGTCCGGCATCGTTCCCCAGCAGATTGGAATAGAGATAGCTGACGCCATAAGCGCGTGAACTTTCCAGAACCAGTCGACGGCGAATTTCCTGTTTCCCAAAAGCGAAGTGGCTGGCACTGGGATTAACGATCAGATCGACGGCTGCCTGTGACAGATCGCGTCCCGGACGTCGTGCCGCCCAGGCATCCTCACAGATCTCGAACCCGATACGAATTCCGCCACACTCAAATATCAGATTGCCGATCGGATAAGACTGACCTTCCATTTCGACCTGGCTCACATGCGGTGAATTCCAGGGTTTGAACCAGCGTGGTTCGTAATGAATGCCGTCTCCCGCAAGATGATTCTTTGCGACAAAACCTGCGATTTTCTGATCGACAATCAGGCAGGCACAGTTATAAAGTGCCCCGCCATGAAACAGAGGCAGCCCGACTGAAACGATGAGCCCCTCTGTCAACGGCAGCAGTTGTTGCAGTGAATGAAGTGCTCTCTGTTGAACGTCGGGGGAGAAGAAAGCATCTTCACAGCCATAACCGGTGATACATAATTCGGGCAGACAGACCAGACTGGCGCCCTGTTCGCGTGCGGTGGAAATGGCTGTTTCCATATTCTTCAGATTCCCCGCCCAGTCCAGCGGAGTCTGATTGAGTGCTACTGCAGCAACCTGAATCAATTGCATGGCTGCTTATCTCACTTTCTACCTTTAATCGATGATGGTCCGACATTCCCTACGTGGGATGTGGATGCCGGGCTCTGAGAATTTCCGCTGTTTTGAATTCATGCAGTTCCTGTTCGAGTCCCACGGGATACTGATGCGGTGCCGTATGTCGGCGAACACCATTATGAAACTGTGACAGTTGCTGCTGAACCCGCTGCCGAATCTCTGTCAGTGTTTCGCTGTCTCTAACAACTTTGCCCTCGCGAACAAACGGTAAAAGCAGGTCTTCTGCCTTGAGATCACGACTTAACAGACGCCGCCGTGTCGGATCGAGGGGATCGACGACGATATCACTGACGGGCTGTGGATTTAATTCATCATAGATCATATCAGCGATCGCCCCTTCGGAATTGAAGAAACGACGCACCTGCAGAATGCCGGGAGTAGACGTCTTGATTGCCTGCTCCGACAGTTTCAGTTTGCGTTCCCACTCCCCGGATTCATTCTGAATTGCCCCGAGTTTGTAAACGCCTCCCAGTGCCGGCTGATCGTAGGCGGTCACCAGTTTGGTCCCCACGCCCCAGACCGCGATGGTTGCGCCCTGGGCTTTGAGACTGGTGATGATGCCTTCATCGAGATCATTGCTGGCAACAATCGCGACCTTCGTCAACCCGGCTTCATCGAGCAGCTTCCGGGCTTCGATGCTGAGATAAGCCAGATCGCCGGAGTCCAGTCGAATTCCGACCATCTCATGTCCTGCTGCACGCAGCTGGAGCCCGACCTGAACGGCATTCCGCACGCCGTCCAGAGTGTCATATGTATCAACGAGGAAGACACAGTTATTAGGCATGGCTTCCGCGTATTCCTCAAAGGCAGACAGTTCGTCTTCGAATGACATGACCCAGCTGTGAGCATGAGTCCCTTTGACGGGAATCGAAAACAGTTTTCCCGCCAGCACATTCGATGTGGCAGAACAACCACCCAGATAGGCGGCACGGCTGGCAGCCAGACCGCCATCAATGCCCTGTGCACGCCGCAGGCCGAATTCCAGCACCGGGTCCGCACCGGCAGCTGCACAGATCCGGGCGGACTTGGTGGCAATCAGCGACTGGTAATTGACCAGATTCAGGAGCGCTGTTTCCAGTAACTGACACTGCAGAATCGGCCCTTTCACGCGAACCAGTGGTTCATGCGGAAAGACGACTGTCCCTTCGGGTACGGCATCGAGATCGCAGCAGAATTCAAGGCGGGTCAGGTAGCTCAAAAACTCCTTGGAAAAGAGGGGCGCGCCGTCATTCCCCTGCAGACTGCTCAGATAATCAATATCGCAGTCTGAAAATCGGAACTGGTTCAGATAGTCGATCGCATACTCCAGCCCGGCCGCAATCGTGAATCCCCCCTGGAAGGGATTCTTGCGGAAGAACAGATGAAAGACGGCTGCCTGTTCGGAACGGCCTGATTTCCAGTAACCCTGCGCCATCGTCAATTGATACAGGTCCGTCAGCAGAGCCAGTGGTGTCTGATAGATTTGTGATAACTTCGACATTGCTCTTCCCCTTGTTAGTGTATTATCGACACTATCAATTCGAAAGTCAAGCAGTCTTTTATCATTAATGACTGTTTTTGAAACAACAGCTGAATGTTACGGTCAATCTGAGCGGCTGAAAAACCCTGATTTCCTGGCGAAAGCGGTCCGATATTTCCGTCAGCAGACTGACTGCTGTATTCTAATTATGATCCGAGTCTGAGACGATTTTGGGGGCGACCCACAGACACCAGTCCCCTTCAAGATCCTTGCCGGGACCAGGAAGAACTGAGAGTTGAATGCTGATTGTTTTGCCTGCGTATCGATTCAATTCAAGATGCAGTTCATTCATCTTGCCGTCCGCCTGATAGAAATATTCATGGGAATCCAGCACTTTCCCCTCCTCTAAAAGGTCGATTTTGAATAATGCCCCGTCATTTGTAGCCAAACCAACCACCTCCGGATGAAACGTCAGAATAGACTCAAATGCATCACCTTGTTTAATAGAAATATCATCGAAGCTGACAGTGGTAACAGGATTCATCCAGACACATTTCTTCGCCCCGTTCTGAAACGGAATCGATACGCCAACATGAACTTCTTTATCGCTGTTGACGATATTGATTTTCCCGTGATCCAATAAGCTGTATTCCGAAGCCCCGGAAAGATTGACCCTGAAATTTTGATCTTTGAGATAATCAGCATACAAAGCAACGCCGACGAGAGATTGAACAGTAAACAGCACCACAACGATCGTTTTATTGAAATTCTGCATACAACGAAACGCAAGAATGATCAGAACAGGAATCATCACCTGGAAGCCATGAAATATAGGCGTGACCGGCCGGCTGAAAATACACACGATTAAGGTCAACGGTAACAGCAGGCAGAGCGCCATCCATTCACGCTGATTGGATTTTATTAACTGATACATTGAATAATACGAGAAGACAAAAGTAACTCCTCCGATTATTCCAGGAACAGACAACATCATACGTTGAAACAGCAATCTTGCATCAAATGGATACATGTCTAAATAAGAGGGAAACCATACCATGTATAAATGATAAACACGGACCCAGACAAAGTTTCTGCGTGAGTCTGAAATAAAATTTTGCATAATCAGGTCCGACTTGATCTGCAAAATCATATTCCCCCAGACAATCCATGGCCCCAGCATCAATATCGTGATTGCGATCGCTTTAAGAGAACTGTTGAGCCTCTTCTCTTTCCAATCCTGCAATAAATAATATGCGAAAAACCCTCCGATAAACACGAGAGCAAACGGATGCGAATTGTAAGCCAGGCCTAACAGGATAAATGTAAACGCAATTCCTTTCTCGCCAACAATAACTCGATATAAGGCAAGTAATATAAAAAAAGCAGCGAGATTTTTAGGCCAAATAAATACGGTTTGAATTATTACGTAAGGGGTAAGAATAAAGACGAGCGAGGCGAGAATTAAATATTTTCTCCCGACCAGTTCTTTGTAAAGCAGAAGAAATGGGAAGAAAATCAAGCTATTTAAAGCCAGACCGATCGACACAAAAATGCTGTAATATCGATTATCAACCAGTTTACTGAAGTCAGGCCATTCAGTACCAAGATAATTGTATTTCCCTAAAGAACCATTGAATTTTTCCGGTTTATAAAACACGGACCGGAAAGGCATTGCAACCAGCGACATAATAATCGTTCGGTTGGTCACCTCCTGCCCGGGCAATAATGGTCTTTCAGCGCGAAAATCAATATCCCTCAAAAAATATTCAGACACCAGATAAGCGACTATATTGTCTGCTGGAAGATGCTGGGTAACCACCTGTATTTTGACAGGTAAGGTATGCTTTTTGGTGATATAGGGGCCATCATGAAGCTGAGCTGGAAAATCGATTTGGCCATAAACGAGAACATTACACAGCGTGATAAACAGACAAAATATTGCCAGCAAAATGAAAGCGTCTCGACTACTTTCCAAAAAGAAAAAAGGGGACTTTCTGACCCGGCTGTGAACCAGAGTCCCTGACACAAACAGGTACAACACAGAGAGCCCGATGATTGCCCCAAGCTGTTTATCCGCAAATAAGAGAATAAAAAGTCCTACAGCAGCATGGACTGGTACCCCAACCGCGAAACTGCAGCAGGTACGATAGAGGCCTTTCAATTCAGATTTCAAGCAATAGAGAACGCTCAAACCTGTGAAATAGATGAGAGCCAGTACCCCCAGGGAGATTAGAATTCCATACACAATTCCGATATCTGCCATTTCTTCTTCCCTGGAATGACTATTGTCGCCGATGTGCCCTGGCCACGAATTGAATCAGCATCACAAAACGGTCTGTTCTTAATAGTGAATGGCGATCGCAGCGAACCGTGATTTGATACGACCTGACCAATTCGATTATCCCATTCAAGGTTCCTAAATCAGCCCTGCCTGCATTTTTCACCCTGATGCTTATAAAAAGATCATCTCGGAGGCCAGGCCAGTACCATACGTACCGCTGAAAAGAGATCGCTGGAATCGATCTAAATCTGCTGATCCTGTTATCATGATCATTCAGAGATGACTCTGACAGATTAGATTCGTGTCAGTAGTAGCTGGTTATTTTTTTCTACCGACAACTAAAAACTGTTTGCCTGCGAAACGCCATAAGAAGCTGAATTTCAGATACAATCGCAGCAGGAATAATGGAGGAGTGCTTCCCTGTGACATTGAATAAGGCAAGAATCGATCGACACACAACTCGACGTCAAATCCCTCCAGCCGAAGTACTTCTTCTACTGCAAGTTCGGTGAGAGCTACATAATGATCGTAGAAATCCCAGTAGGCTCCATTTAAGAATTTGATATTGGGGCCCAGGCAAATCAGGCAACCTCCCGGCGCCAGGCACTCGTAAGCCTGAGCAATAGTCCGCGTTACACCATCTTTATCTGGAAGATGTTCCAGAAAGTTACTTGTGAAGACTACATCCAGAGATCCAGGTTCCAGGTCCCACTTTGTCGAACAATCCTGATGTAAAAATCGAATATCCGGAGAAAGCCGCTTTTCCGTATCAGGATTAAGATCCATTGCGTATTTCTGGCCGGCTTTCACATTATTAATAAACTCGCACCAGCCTGCACCAAGATCCAGAACTCTCGCATCCGGCGAAACATACTTGGAAAAAAATTCCGAACAAAGTATCTGCCAGACAGATTGGCGGTAATCGGCGAGATGCCCAAACCTCAATTGATATTCTTTTTGGAGAGATTCCGGGGTAATACTCATATTATCGTATCCAGATTCTGTACAGAGTTGGCAGATGAATTTGTCACTATCGATCACCGTTACAGGCAATATGAAAATCTTCTCTGTTAGATCAATTCATAATTCGCAAGTAAGATGATGCCACCTGCTATATAAGTGGCGTCAATTCAGTAATTGAACTTTCTGTTTACGCACGCTGCTTCCAGGACTGAACCACTTCTGAAAAAATATCATCAAGTGATTTTGTGATATCCCATTCCGGGTAGTCATTTTTCATGTGATTCAGATTGGAATAGTAGCAGATATGATCTCCGGAACGGTTTTCATCCGAATATTTCCAGCGCATTTCTTTTCCGGTCAATTCACTGACACGATTAAACGCATCCAGGATGGACAGGCTGTTCTGTTTTCCACCACCAATATTGTAGACGGCTGCCGATCTTGGCTTTTCGATAAACTGTTCAATAAAGCGAATCACATCGAGTGAGTGGATGTTATCTCGAACCTGCTTACCCTTATATCCAAATACGGTATATTCACGTTCCTGCAAATTGCAGTTAACAAGGAAACTGAGGAAGCCGTGCAGTTCTACTCCGGAGTGATTCGGGCCAGTCAAACAGCCTCCCCGCAAACAACAGGTTGGCATATTAAAATAACGACCGTACTCCTGAACCATCACGTCTGCTGCCACTTTGGATGCCCCGAAAATGGAATGTTTCGATGCGTCAATTCGCATTGATTCATCAATTCCATTCGCATATGCAGGATCATCATATTCCCAGCGTGTTTCTAATTCTTTCAGTTTGATTTCATTGGGAGCGTCGCCATAAACTTTGTTAGTACTCATGGTAACAAAGGGACTCTCCAGGCTGTAAAGGCGATTTGCCTCCAGCAGGTTGATTGTTCCGACCGCATTCACTGAAAAATCGGTCAGGGGGAAATCGCGTGCCTTATCATGGGATGGCTGGGCTGCACAGTGCACGGTCGCATCAAACTTTTCTGTCTGATACAGTTCCATGATGCTGTCAACATTTCGAATGTCGAGATTTAAATGACGGAAATTTTTAGTTCCATCCAGCAGACGTTTTAATGACCAGCTGGTATCTCCAGCCTGACCAAAAAATTCTGCACGCATGTTATTGTCAACGCCAACGACTTCCCATCCACGCTGGTCAAAATAGGTAACGGCCTCTGATCCGATCAGGCCACTGGAACCAGTTACTAACATTTTTTTCGTCAATGTTCTACTTTCTTTTTCCTAAGATGTCTCACCTCCATCCTGTACTAAGCCAGGAAGTGAGAGAAGAGTTACCATTTATTTTGTCAACAGAACACCAGCTACATTGATCACTTCCCGAAGCGCATCCCTGATGAGCTTCCATTGAAAGTTTCTATGCTGCTTTTCTGACATTATCTTTTGTTTCAATTTCATCAAGACGGGTAGAAACCTTCTGAAATTCTCCTTCCAGATTCAGCAGGCGATATTTCAGGATTTCATCATTTTTCGGATTCGTTCTTTTTGAAGCAAGTTTCTCAGCAATCACATCATCCAGAATCAAAATGCGTTCTGCATAGATCTTTATAAATGTACTGAGGTAACGTCTCCCCATTTCCGTCAGACGCAGATTGGAGACTCCCCATGTTCGCCCGGACCACTTGATGGGTACCTGGGCAATTGTGTATTTTCTAACGAGTGCTGAGAGCGACATCTCAACGGTAATATTAAAATGGCTTGCACAATACGGTCCACAGGCTTCGATCACTTCCCGACGATAACCTTTGAACGCATTGGTCAGGTCATTGAATTTACACCAGAACAGCCACTTCAAAGAATAGTTCACAATTCGATTGACGACATATTTCACGCGAGGATAGTCCTCAACCTTACTGCCATCAATAAATCGGGACCCGAATACGCAGTCGTACCCCTCTTCCAGCTTTCGGTAGTAAGCCACGACATCATCCGGGTGATCGGACAGGTCCGCCATATAGACCACGATGTAGTCCCCGCGTGCTGCACTCAGCCCGGTTCGAATCGCACGGCCAAAACCATTCGGGGGGGAACAGTTGATATATCGTACGCGAGCGTCATCTGCAGACAGTCCCTGTAGTACGGCTTCAGTCTGATCTTTGCTGTTGTCATTGGCAACGACGATTTCGAATGGAATCTCGTTCTTATCCAACTCACTGACTAAAGCGTGAATGGTCTTGCCAATGTTCTTTTCTTCGTTATACGCTGGAATAACAACGGACAGCAACATGTTAAAACCTCTTTAAAAACAGGGCTATTCACCTATAGATTAAGTTCACTGGAAATTCCATAATCAGCAGCAGCATTGAAACTGGAGCTCCCTGCTAACCCAGAATTTTTTGAAGGCCAGGAGGGCTTTGATCAATCCAGTGATAGATTGATTCAACCGTATCACTTATTTTGCGTTGCGGCTTCCAGCCAAAATCGTGATTGACGCGTGTGTTATCAGTCAGGTAAATCCGGAGATCTACCGCAGAAGTTTCCTCTTCTTTTGAGAGGGGAACCGATCGTCCTGTGACTTCCTGGCATATTTTTGTCAGTTCAAGAAGTGAAGTTGAAGATTCCAGGCCGCCACCGACATTATAGGGTTTCGCATTCCATAGATTTTTGTGCTGAAGCTGTTTCAGCAGAAGATCTGTGAAATCATCAATATGCAATACATCACGAACCTGCTTGCCCGTTCCGCCAAATCCTTTATAACAAAGAGGCTTTTCGAAATAGTGGCGTGCCACCCACAATGAGATCACACCCTGATCAACCTTACCCATCTGCCACGGCCCGGCGAGTACGCCACAGCGATTGACCATAACAGGCATGTTGTGCAGATAATGATATTCCTGGAGTAAATACTCACTGGCCAGCTTGGTAGCCCCATATAAGGACCTGGCACCCGGCAGTGGAAAAGCCTCTGTCACTCCCTGGGAACTGACACCTGGAACATCCTGGTCGTCTAACCATTCGTAACGGGTCTCCTGTTCTTCCCAGGCTAAACTTTCCAGCGTCTCAATCGGATAAATTCGACTGGTGCTCAATAACATGAGCGCCGCATTATTCCTTCTGGCGGCTTCCAGGCAATGGGCTGTAGAAACCAGATTATTTTCGATGAGTGGCCAACCGCTTCCCGTTGTTCCCTGATGCACCGATGGTTCCGCAGAACAGTCAATCAGCAGATCGAAGGCTGGCAAAGATTCCCAGTCACTGGGCAACCTCACATCTCCGTGAACAAACTCCACACCCAAATCTTTGAAACGTTCCAGGTTCAGTTCACTGCCACGCCGACGTAAGTTATCAAATGCAATAATGCGCGAATCGGTCTGTTCATGCAGGGCATGAATAATGCTTGAGCCAACAAAGCCGGCGCCGCCAGTCACTACGATATTTTTGTGTTCGATCATTTTTGAATTTTATGCAGTTAGAAAATTATCACTCCCATTCCGATTGTGGAGTGAGAAAACTTTATAACGCTCTCGAAATGAAGTCATAAGTAGAAGTCGATCAAGACTTTGAAACCAAATCAATCGGTTCATTTATTCAGATCGCTGCGGGATCTTACAAATAATCACTAATGCTTAAAAGACCAATTTCGCTTTGATCTAACCCGCTGAATATAAACAGGTTAAAGTACTTCATCTTGATGTCATATCAAAAATATGTTATCAAACTCAGAATCAGGAACATGGCGTGTCACAGAGAGCTGCCTACCCAACTTTCTGTATCTGCTTTTGTCTCGAGTGCATGCTTCAAAGACCTTAACCGTCGATGCTGATCTGAAGCTAAATTAGATCAGTGCGAATTCTGCCCGCCTGATTACACGCTCGGGAACAGGAATCATTCTTTCGTTGCATGGTGGCTTATGAAGGCGAATTTAAAGGAAATACCTCTGGGGAAACTGATTGTCCCTGTCTTTGTGTTCTTTTTGCTTTTAAATGGCATCTACTACATCCTGATCGACCTCGATATTCAATTTTTGCGAGCAGAATCCAGTCTATTTCTGAAGGCAACAGCAGCTTCACCAGAGGACTCAGCCGCATTTTTTAAAAAACATATCTACTCCAGTGTTAACGGCCACTGGGCTCCATTGATTTTTCTGGCTGAATACTGTCAGACAGTGTTATTCAGCACGAATGAAACTTTCTGGTTCTGGCGTCAGATATTCCTGGCAGCTGTCTTCCTCACAAGTCTCACGGTTTATTGTGTGAGCCTTTCCATGCCTGGGCAGGAAAATACGAAACCAACAATAAAAATGCTTATGACAGCTCTCTCAATTGGCGTCATCTTTGGTTTTCAGCCGATAATGACAACCCTGATTGCCTGGCCATTTATGGCATTTCAGTTCATTTGCCTCTCGCTCTCAGCAATCTCTTTCTATTTCCTGGTTCAATATGCACAAACAGCAAATCGAGTTCGGCTCTGGCAGGCATTAGTATTTGGATATTTAACAATGCATACGCTGGGAACCGGTCTGGCGGTCAGTCTATCCGTCCTGTTTACAGCGACACTATTGATAGCACTCAGATGGTATAGCGTTCCAGACCGAAAGCTGTTACAACTTTTAAAGTCGCTTGTCCCTGTCTATATTGTGTCGATTCTCACTGCAGGACATGCGATACTGATGACGATTGGCATCACACCTGATACGGAATCAGAAAAGGTGAGTTTGCTTACAACGGCAATCCGTTTCGGCGGTCTGCTGATTGAAATGCTTCATAACTCATTAAAATATCTCTGGGCTCCCGGCGGACTGTCCTTGCCGGAGCTGCGGGGACTGGAAGCAGACTCTGTCTATGGATGGGGACTTGTTTTACTGGTGATGACAGCAGTAATTTCACACTGTCTCAAATATCTGAAAGCGCCAGCTGATGATCAATCACTTGTGCGGATTGTCTTGTTAACGGCCCCATCCCTGACATTATGCCTGATTGTCGCCATGATTTCTTACAGAGCCCAGACGGTAGCCGATGATGATATCCTCATCAGCTATATCATTGGGGATCGATATCTGATCTTCAGTTCGTTTTTTGGCTTTCTATTTTGTGTGGGACTTTTTCTCAACTCAAAACAAGCTTTTTCCAAAACGGCTGTAGCCTGCTTAGTGATAGCAGCCAGTGTCAGTCTCGCAGGAAATACGACATTCATGCTGACCACCGCTCGTGAGATCTGGCCGACAAAAAATATCTCACATACCCAATTCTGGAACGACCTGAAAGAAGCACAACGCTCCGATCCTGAGTTTCAAAGCGACTACTGGGATCAGTCTGTTCAACCTGTAACGGAATTAGATGCGACGCGACTTTCGTTCAAGCCATTGATTGAGCGACAATTGCAACACGAAAAATAATCATGAAACGTCGAGCAGTTCCAGTATTTTGCGATGAACTCCATTGAAAAAGTACAGGATCCGGTTCAGGGCAGGCGGGTCACTCCCGATGACCGCTTATTATCTTTTTCAGACATTTCCTGTCACCCATGTCACAGAGTACGATTCATTTCGAGCAGTGAATCAAATCGGTTAAAGGGTTTCAAACCTTTTCATTGCCGTTACTGATATCATAAACTTCCTCAAGATACCCTTCTCTCACCCAGTACTTACCGCGATACAGTCTCTGATATCCGGAGTTTTGTTTTATGAAATTCGCTACCGTTTTGGGGTAAAACGACTCATGGTTGATACTCAAAAATCGGTCTGTGGTAATCCGTTTGATCTGGTTCAGATATTCGGTAATCAGATTTTCTGCAAGTTCAGGGAAACTGTCCTGATTGATTGTGAGTGAATAACTTTTATCCGGAAGATTCAGACATTCCCAAAACGGCAATATCTTAATGACATCTTCTCGCATTGTTTCACCATACAAGGCAACCGAATCGAGCCCCACGGCATGCAGCAGATAATGACCAGCCAGCAGGCAGGTGATTGGGAGGTCCAGCATCGTGTAATCGGTTACTCCCAGTCGCCTGGCGTACATGGCAGTAATACCGAGGCCTCCTCCAAACTCGCACACTTTTCCATGATCAGTTCTTAAGTCGGCTATTCTCGTTCCGCAATACAGGCCATTGATGTGTCTGTAATGAAACAGATTTTCGTTTATCTGCAGACCATCTGTATGAATGATTCCCAGCGGTGGCGCAATCGAAATGCCAAGGTGTTTTTCAATTTCATCAACCAGTTCGGCCAGATTTTCATGCAGATTATTGCCCCAGGGGCCGTGCTCGGGACTTTCGAATCTCGACAGACCTATCGATTCAGAAAAACAGATCAGTTTGTCAAGGTAGGTTAATGCAACCTGTTTTGGGTCAAGATTTTTGTTGTAACCATCAAGGCAGGTCGTAATCCCTCCAAACCAGACAAAAGATTGTCCGAAATTCATGAGATAATCGGCAAGTTCTTTTGCCTTTCTGTTTTCAACCATCGCCATTAAATCAGGTAATTCATTCCGGATCAGCTCGGTCCAGACATCTTCACCTTCACGTCTTAAAGATGATTTGTGTTCGTCTTCCAATGATTTGTGATAAGCATCGAGGAGACGCTCAGCTACGATTTCTCGATTTGAATTATCTATAGCTGGACTGGAACTGATGGAAACTTCAGGAAGTGGAATGATGGCAGGATGAGCCAGCAGTCGTTCTGTCAGTAAGTCATCCTTAGATTGGAATAAGGCAGGACTTCGTGAATGATTGATGATTTCATTCAGTCTTGCAATTTCTTTTTCCAGATCTTCTGCCGATGCTCTGGTCTGTCGTACCTGGTCTACGTAGCGTCTGACTGGTGGGATTTGATACAGCAGATTCCGGAAGGTTTTTTTTAACATTAAGAGGTTCATTCCATTTCAGTTAACAAATTGGAGATTTGCTTTATATGTAATGCCTGTGATTCCATATCGCCGGTGAAACACCACTGCTTTTATTTGAGAGAGTAAATGCTGTCATAGACACGCGTCAGAGATGATGCTCCTGCATGACTCAGAAGTATTGAGACAGGGTTTCCATGATTTGAGAGGCTCGATGAGTATAGGTATGAGCCGCTAATGTTTTCTGCTGGGCTGCTGTACCGATTGATTGCAGCGATTTTGTATCGTCGAGCAGCATTTCAATTTTTTTTGCAAAGTCGTGGACGGAATCGAACAGAATGATCTCAGTACCGTCAGAGTAGTAGTCGAGAATTTCCAGACTTTCTGCAAAGTAGAATTGCACGGCACCTGCCATGGCAGCTTCAAACGTTCGTGGCCCGGGCGTAGACGGAGTCAGACTATATTTCTTGTTAGCATAATTGAAATGCCGGCCCATATTTAAAATCACTTTGGATTTTCCATAGTAATCAATTAACTGATCATTCCTGATAGTTCGATTTTCCAGAAAATCTCCAATATCATCAGGCCATTCCGCCCCAAGAATCAACGTCTTGTGTTTCTCTAACACCTTCTGCAGATCCCGAACCAGCTGAATTCGATTGTGAAAAGCTACTCCACAAAAAAATATATCATGGTCATATTCGCTGTTCAGATTTTGAAAATGAGTCCGTTTTGAGGCTGCCAGTGGCAAATGATAAGCATGATCATGAGAGTAATGCAAACTGGCCCATTTATCATTACTGAAAATCACATCCGCGACATTCTCTACCTTGAAACCATAATCGAATTCATAGGGGTCATCATGCAACCAGAATACCAGCAGAATATTATGCTTGTCACAGTATTTCTTCAGAGCATTGTAAGAGATGTCATCCGGCATGCAGGAGCCAAATAACAACAAAATATCAGGCTGGTATTTTCGTAATCCTTCTTCAACGAAATCCAGTGCAATTTCATGTGCGCTGTCTTCTCCCAGAAGCTCTTGAAACCCTTCCAGCACATAAGTTCTCAAGATGGCATTTCTATTCGGTCCATCATAAGAAGCCCCCGAGATCAAGATTTTTTTGTTGTCGACCATGAAGATTCTCTATTCGCATACTAAATACAGCTTTACTCACAGCAGGCATAAGATGCAACAGAAACAGGAAGTACACTTATCCATAAACGCCGCTGAACTAATGAAACCAAAGTATTCTTACGCGCTACAAACCTTTTGCAAATTCAGCGAGCACTCGTTTACAGGTTCGTTTAGCACCATTGGAGCGGTAAAAGCGATAGGCTTTTTTCATCTTCTGCTTTAAACCATCTCTCTGTATCTGCAGTAATTCCGGGGGACTCGAATGTTTGACTAATTGGCTGCAGACAAGACCTGTTGACAATCCATTCAGGCAGAGACCTGCCTGCTCTGACTTAATATCAGCCCGGTCCATGAGCGGCGTCTCGTATATTTCTTCCATGACGCGAACATGCTCATCCAATTCAGTCAATTGCATGGCACTAATATTATTCAGTACGGACTTGTATAATTTTTTATCGCCGATCACCCGTCGAATGGCTCGAATGACGGCACCACTGTCGTTTACCGGAACAACAAAACCATTTTCCCCGTCAGTGACCCTTTCTCCTAATGCTCCAATATCACTGACAATGGGTATCAGGTAGTTCATCCAGGCTTCAGACAGGGTTAATAAAAATGTCTCAGGCCACACCGACAGGTGCAGGGACAGGTTCATGTCTTTCAGGAGATTTTTTAATTCAGAGACCTGATAACTTTTGTGAATTACCACATTTTTCAACGACAGTCGGTCCAGGACCTGCTGATAATGGTCGTTCATTTTTCCATAAATATGAAACTCGACATTTTCGTCAACCATGTTCCTGAAAATATCCAGGTACAGATCAGCACCTTTATGCGGCGCAAAATTTCCCAAAATTGCGATTTTGAATTTTTCCGTCTGCTTATCAACCGGACTGAACCCCCTCTCCGCCGGAGCTGGAAGAGGAATCACCTTTAAGTCATCAAGTCCTTTAAAGACACTTTCATGATATGATTTTGTCGTGTTGGAATAGCCGATAATCACGTCAGCGCTGTTGAGAATTCTCTGAAAGAATGCGCGTCTTTTTTGAACCGTTCCACTGACATACCCGGCTCTTTTTGAAGCACAAATATCACAGGATTCAATACACCTGTTTCTCACATCACAGTACTCATTTTTAAAATCTAAGAGATTAAAAGAATCACAAATATAATAATAATCGTGAATACTGATTATGTTTTTGAGTCCGAGAGTTTTTGAGATCAAAGGTAGTGACGGAACATGATTGAGCAGATGATGATAATGGACCACGTCGATTTTATATTTCACCAGCAGTTCGAAGAAACTTCGTTCCCGCTCTGGCTCTGACAACCAGTCTTCACTGATCGGATAATCAAAACGGAAGTCTTCTACCTTCTTATATTCTGCATCCAGAATGGAATAAGTTTTATGGTTACCATGCAGCCTGTCAGGGACATAAAAGAAGATTTCATACTTCTGCTTCAGTTTCTGCACAACTGAGTCCACATAAACTTCAACACCGCCGAAGGGTTGAATATTGATGACATTATGCATGACAATCAACAGTCGACTGCGTCTGTTCTGATTGTGGACCACCTTCTGCTGATCTTCCAGATTCGCGTCTGTAATTTCCAGCAGAGAATCGATTCTCTGATCGTATGTGTGAAACTGCATTGCCCGTTGCTGGGCAGCGGCGATGATCTCCTTCCGCTCATCAGCTTTATCTTTATAATAATCGATGTGTGCTAAACACTCCTGCATGTTCTTGAAAGGCAGGTATTCTTTTCCGGGAGTAAACAATTCCGAATTGATTTCCAGCGAATCATCGACAAGCAGCAGTCCACCGGCCATTGCGATTTCAAACAACCTGGGACCGGGGGATTCTGCCTTCGCTTCATTTCCCGAAGAACTGAATTCCCGATGAAGTATGAGTGAAAACTTACTGTAATTCGCAATCTTTGCGAGTTCCGTATTTGGTGTTCGCCAGTTTATTTCGCTTTTAGGAATCGAAAGCTTCACTTCCGGCAGATGTTCATTGGAAGGCAAAGCGAGTTTATATCTCAGCTCTGGCTTTTCCTTCAATAATGTATTGATAAACTGTGTCCGATTAGGCCACGCCGTACCGATGAAACTGAGATCATACCGGTACCTGCTGTCATCCTGGGGAATTTCGCAGTAGTGGAATTCTTTGCTTGATGCCAGCGGCAGGAAAAAAGCTTTTTGGGGATATTTCGCCACCGAGCCGGGATCGTTCGTAAATACAAGATCAAACAGTTTGCTGTTATGAATGTTATTACTTAGTTCGTATGGGTCTTCAGTAAACCAGACGATCGACCTGCCACAGGCATTTTTCAATATCTGGATGACGGGGCGATTGATGTTTTCGCCGCCATAGACAAACAGTAAGTTGAAAGAGTCTGTTTGAACGATCGAAGTCGCATTTGAATAATCTGCCAGAACGACACATTCCACATTGGAATGACGCTTTAATGCGTTTTTGATCTGTAAACAGATATAGTAATTGGGGTCACTGCTCTTTGAATTAATGAGAAGAATTTTCCATTTGTTCTTCATGACTTTATGCTCCAGCGGGGAAAGCATTTAAAACGCTCTAATTTGATTTAATTATGATGAGATCCAACACGAGCTGTCTGTATTTCCTGAGATTCCATTTGCGGTGATAAGGCAATATTTTTTAACCATCTCAGAAACCGTCTTGCCGTAAAGTAGCACATCAACAAACCAAAGCGAAACCAGATCGCAACGACGACAATCCACATCAGGACACCAGGGTACTGATTTCGAAAAAACTTTCGATAAAACCGCACCATGCCTCGATGTTTATGCCATTCAACAGTCACGCGTATTGAACGGCTGCAGGTTCCTTGAAAATGCGATATTTTTGCATCAGGCACAAACATCACAGACCATTGTTTCGCACGAAAACTCATGCACCAGTCTAAATCTTCACAATGCAGGAAGTAGCCTTCATCCAGTCCACCGACATCTTCGTATGCTTCGCGCGAAACCAGCATACATGCCCCAGAAATCGCTTCCACAGGCACCGGATGTTCGGGTAGCGGACATTGATTCAGATTAAAATCTGAAAACAGACGCGGGAATACGGGAGATAAAAAAGAAAGCCTGCAGACACGAACCAGTGTGCGCCAGGGGGTAGGAACCAGTCTTCTGCCTCCCACCTGCTCGGAACCGTCATCATTGAGAAGATAGCCTCCCACCATTCCAATCTTCTCATCCTGCGAAAAGCAGGCGAGCAGTTCAGGAATTGCCTGTTTATCAATTTTACAGTCTGGATTCAGAAAGAGCAGGTAATCACCCTTCGCAATTTTTGCACCAGCATTACAGGCTTTTGCAAACCCCAGGTTATCCTGATTTAATATTAACCGAATTCTGGAATCATCTGGAAACGCATCCTGAATATCATTAATGCTGGAATCGGAAGAAGCATTATCAACGATGATAATTTCCAGGTTCTGGTTCGTATTAATGAGAGATTGGACACAGAGAGTCAGTTTATCATTCGCATTGTAATTGACAATGATCACTGAAATCAGAGAGTTATCCACTAAATTTTCCCATCTTGCCGATCATGGCGTGCCAAATTCCCAGACTGAGCATTTTCCAGTTTTCGACGCGTCTACCTATAAAGAAAGAATAAACGACATACATCAGAAACAGACGTCTGGCGTCCATCAATTTCCAGGAACCTGAAACCCATTTTTGCTTTAAGAGCCAGATCCCGTTTCGAATCAGGTAATAATATCTAAGAGAAGAATGAACGGGAATTGTTCTGCCAAACAGTTGAACAAAATTATTCCCCAAATCGTGCTGCATTTGCGCGTTGCCAACACCGATTATTTCATAACCTTTAGAGATGGCGCGTAAGCACCATTCCGTGTCTACATAATCAATAAACAGTTTCTCTTCCATCAGACCGATTTCATTTAAACTTGCCATTGAGACAAGGCATCCAGAAGTGATCAGATGATCTACAGAAACAACTTCATCCTTTGCACATGCAATTCGACATAAGCGACCCCCGATCAATTTGACAAAGGGGGAAGAATGCGAGCCTTTCACATCTTGATAGTTAGGCCCGACAGCAGCAACTTTTTTTCCAGCTCTGATTTCTGTATTCATCGCGTTGATGAGTGTATTGATTAAATCCGGACTCGGAAGACTATCCTGATCAAAAAATACAACATGGCTGAAATTCATTTTGTCAGCGGTCGTGATTCCATGATTGATCGCCTCAGCAATTCCAAAATTCCCTCCCATGGTAATACAGGAACCATTCGGAGGAACCGATTCCTGAACTTCCTTTTGAGTTGAGATTTCAGGGCTGTTGTCAACAATGAATACATGTGAGACCTGAGACGCAATCGCATTCAGCAATCGCTTCAGGACTTCAAAATCAGGATTAAATGTCACAATAATACTTGCGACAGATTCCACATTTTGAGAATTCATCAGATCTCAATATTGAATAAGGGTTACAGATATAATTGAAATTGCCAAACAGTAAAATCACCTGAAACGTGTCGAAATACCAGTCGCCATCCTGATGTTGAGTCACTGATCTCTAGCTGGCTTTTTTGGAGCTGGTAAACAGCCTGATTGGCTTTGTTAATTTCCAGCTGACTGAGGTTTCATACTCCAGAATTTTATTTTCCAGGTCGCATATTTTATGATTGAGGGTCTCGTTTGAATCCTTCAATGCTTCGATTTCTTTAAGGCTGTTACTCAATTGATCTTCTAAGGAAGTCCCCTGAAAAGACCAGTAGTTTTCAGATTGATCTGGTGAAATCAATTCTGTGCCAGCATATTCTTCAGAACAGGCGGCGATAAGCTCTTTTTGACCCGAAAAGATTCGCTTACCAAGCTTGTTCAAATCTGCCTCTTTCTTTCGAATAATACACATCGAATTGATAAATTCGATTGAATGTATCTTTTTCAGTTCTTCTTCATCAAATTCGCACCCGTATTTCTCACCGTATTTTGCGAGATGTTCAACACGGCTTTTTTGAATTCCCCAATGCTCATGGTTAATGATGTCTGAAAGACGTTTTAAAAATGAGAGTGAGGAAAATGGTTCGAACAGGCCCCCTTGAAACTCTTCCCAGAAGCTGCAATGCAGATCTTCAATGATGAATAAACCATTCAATTCTAAAACGGGAAAATAACGCGCAAAGGTCAGAATGATATCATCAGATCGATGAGAACCATCATCAATGATGATATTAAATGAGTTGCAGTGTTCAAGGATTTGCTTTGCCGTGTCATCCTCTGTTGCATTTCCCACAACCAGATTGATGCTCGGGTTCTGATATTCAAGTTGTGAAATGGAAGGATTAATATCGCATCCAACGATTGTCTGAAGATTGGAAAAATACTGCTCCCAGATCTCCAGTGATCCTCCATTTTGAACACCGATTTCCAGTAATTTGACTGTTGCATCCTGATACTCAGCAAGTACTTCCTCGTAAGCATTGAGATATGCAGCCCATTTATCTGAAACCTTCCCATCATGAGTACTGGTAATCTGCTGTAAGGTTTTATAGCCCATTTTTCTTCCTCAAAGATATTTCATCAAATTCAATTCCTACCAGACCCCACCGGATTGCACTTGAAGATACTGTAATAACCAATGCATCGTGTAACAGATGATGCTGGACATTGTTGACCAGATCACCATCTGCAAAAGAAATCATTACTGTATATTGTCCGTTAGGAAGCATTGGCAGTTTAAAAATGAAACTTGCTGAAAATGTTTCTCCTGCCTCGACACTGAATGGCTCTTTTTGAGTTTGAGGTAACGTATTTTCTCCAAATAAATCTTGCCCTAAACGGTCCCTGACCAGGAATCCCAGGATCGGATTTTCCATTGATTTGTGAGCCACTGCTGTAACAAGCATTTGTACCATTTCTCCCCCCTTGAGGCTTGTCCCGGTACTCTCATGCAATTCTTCCAGTGACACATCAATGATCTCGCCATCTCCAGTCTCCCAACCACAGGATTCATCCAGGTTATTGACGACGACAGCTTCCGATTCGTAGCTTGTTACTGAGTTTCCCTCACTGTTTATGGAACGGGAATATTCGTGTGACACAGATACGGTCTCAACGACCTTATTAATTTTTTTCTTCTTACTTGTATTTTTTGTTGTTGAAGTCAACAGGGTGTCATCACTGTAAACTTCCTGCAGTGTATATTGGAGATACTCTTCAGCAACCTGCTTCGCTTCTCCCCGCGTCCGGACCTTACCCTCCGACAGCCAGACCACTTCCTCACACAGATTCAGCACGGAATTCATATCATGACTGACAAAAATCAGAGTGCCTGTTTTCTTAAATGATCGAATAAACCGCATACACTTCTGGGTAAAGATTGCATCGCCTACTGCCAGCGCTTCATCAATAATGAGTACATCGGCGTCGACGTGCGCAATGACAGCAAAAGCCAGTCTGACATACATTCCGCTCGAATATGTTTTGACCGGTTGATCTATATAATCACCAATCCCGGCAAATTCCTCGATCTTATCGAAACGTTCGTCAATTTCTTCACGAGTCAGACCAAGGATGGAACCGTTCAGGTAAACGTTTTCGCGACCTGAAAATTCTGGATTGAAACCAGACCCTAACTCCAGTAATGCAGCAACCCGTCCATTGACTTCGACCGATCCGGAAGTGGGTGACATTGTTCCACAAATAATCTGTAACAACGTCGATTTGCCGGCACCATTTCGGCCGATGATCCCAACAGTCTGTCCCCGTCGGATCTCGAACGAAATATCATTCAAGGCAACAAATTCGCGGAAATACTGCTTCTTTCCTCGAAAGAGTCCCTGCAACAACCGATGGTGCGGTTTATCATAAATTTGAAAAGACTTGCAAACCTGATCCAGCTGAATCGCAGTCTCCTGGTTCAAATCTAATTCAGAGGACATCAGCAAATCCCCTACGTGTTTTCTGGAACCAGGCAAATCCCAGCCAGGCAACGACAGAACCAAGAAACGTTAAAATAAAGATTCCTCCCCAATGCGGGAGTTTCCCCCACATTAAGATATCTCTCGACTGTTCAATGATAAAAGTCAGCGGATTGGCATAGAGAATGGGCTGATATTTTTCCGGAAAGATTGAGGTCGGATAGAAAACGGGTGACATAAACATTAACACCATCAGGAAGACGCCCGTGATCTGACCGACATCTCTCAAGTAGACTCCAAAAGAAGCAAGGAACCAGGTAATCCCCATTGTGAACAGGATCAGTGGTATAAACAGAAACGGTAAAAAGATTGCCGTCCAGTGAAAGGTATGATTCACGATGACAAAAAAGATTGCCCAGACGAGCAGGCTGACGAGCGTATGAAACAACGTGGCTACCAGGGCAATCCACGATAATATTTCAAGCGGAAACACCACCTTCTTGACATAGCTCACGTTCCCGACAATCAATCCGGGAGCTTTATTCACGCACTCTGCCAGCAGGCCATGTATGAACATGCCGATAAACAGTGCCAAGGCGAACTCAGTCTTACTGTTCGATCCGACTCCCCACCGTGCCTTGAAGACAACACTGAAGACAAACGTGTATACCACCAGCATGATCAACGGATTAAAAAACGACCATGCTAAGCCCAGAATCGATCCTCTGTACTTGCCAATCACCTCTCGCTTTGCCATTTGATAAATCAAACGACGGTTAACAATCAAACTTTGCAGCATAAACACTGGTGAGATTGATTTTGATGCAAAAGGATTCATGTAGCGTTCCGATGTAATACTTCATCAGGCCGGATCAGTCGGGCCAGAATCAATTTTTGAGCCTGTCCAGAAGACAGATGAGGAGCATAACTGTATGAAAAACAGGCTGATATCATTTAACCAGCCTGCGATTTATACTAAATCCACTTTTCTCATGAAAGATCAATTAAAAGCTTCGACAAGTACTGGCCGTAGTTGCTTTTCGCAAATTTTTCAGCCTGGGTCTTCAACTGGTCTTTCGTAATCCAGCCTTTCTGGAACGCGATTTCTTCCAGACAGGCGATTTTCAACCCCTGTCTTTTTTCAATGGTTTGAAAGAAATGACTGGCTTCCTGCAGACTTTCATGAGTCCCCGTATCGAACCAGGCGTGCCCGCGACCGAGTAATTCGACGTTCAACCCGCCCCGTTCCAGATAGGCATTGTTGACTGACGTAATCTCCAGCTCGCCTCGCGCAGAAGGCTTCACATTCTTAGCGATTTCAATCACATCGTTATCGTAAAAATACAATCCTGTGACTGCATAGTTGGACTTGGGTTTGACCGGCTTTTCTTCGATGGAGATCGCACGCTGCTCACTGTCGAATTCCACAACACCAAACCGTTCCGGATCGTGTACCTGGTAACCAAAGACCGTCGCACCGGATTCCCGCGCGGCTGCTGATTTCAGGCTCTCCGTAAAACCGTGTCCGTAGAAGATATTGTCACCTAAAATCAGGCACGCATCATCAGTGCCGATGAACTCTTCACCAATCAGAAACGCCTGGGCCAGTCCGTCGGGGGAAGGCTGCTCTGCGTATTCAAACCTGACTCCCCACTGCTCCCCCGTCCCCAGTAAATCCTGAAACATCGGCAGATCATGCGGAGTGGAAATGATCAGAATCTCCCGGATCCCCGCCAGCATCAGCGATGACAGCGGATAATAAATCATCGGTTTATCATAGATCGGCAGAAGCTGTTTCGAAATCACTTTCGTCACCGGGTGCAGTCTGGTTCCGGTTCCTCCCGCCAATACAATTCCTTTTCTCGACATATCAATTCCCTGTTTTGTCTGAGGCAGAGCGATTGTTGAAAATACTATCAGGTATCGATCGTACCTGAATCCTGTTGCCCGAAATGAAGGACCTGCTTCTCAATTACCTTCAACGCAAATCTTTGTGAGACATCCGTTTGGTATTGAAAATTGGAAAATAAAGCAACCTGATTTCCAGCATAAAAACAGGCATGACAGGAATTCTGGGAAATCTTCACATTCACACATGTGAGCCAGAGCTGTGATCGTAGACCCAACCCTTTTCAGGAAAACAATTTACATCGCCTGATCCCAGGGGCACACATCAGCCACGTTGCGTTGAGAGAGTACACTGGCTGAGAAATGGAACAGACAAAGAATGAGCTGCATTTAAGAAAATCCAGGCAACCACTGACAGTCACCGCGCTCACTGTTGATTCAAACAGGAGTCGATCGTGTGCCCGTCTGTTTGATGGGAATGAGACACAAAAAAACCCGGTACCGAAATTCGATACCGGGTGTATTCACTGTTTCTTAGAAGTGAAACAAGCTCCTCGACAAGGACTCGAACCTTGAACCTAGCGGTTAACAGAAGCGATTTTGTACATTGCCGCGACGTTAGAATATCACTTGTTTTCTAGACTCTACCGCGTTTGCAAGTACGAATCAATACCGTTCATTACCTCGTCTCATCTTTTAGTGTTTTTCGCTGTTTTTCTGTCCGTAGGGTAGAAAAGGGTATAGGAGCACGTCCTATTTCTGGTGTCCCTTGTTGATGCCCCCAGACCTCCCTCCGGCATCTGCATTTCATCCAACACTTGAGGTTTCGGGATCAGCAGACCGAAGCTTTCCAGCCAACCGTGTGAGCGATTCTCGCCAAAGCCGCTGGAGTTCGGTCTCGATGAATTCGTGGCGTTCGTCGCGCGCCTCATTCGAGAACCATTCGCCCGTCCAGTTGTGAATGTCGATCTTGTATCCACTTCCCTGGCCCCAACGATCCTGACACTTGCTCCAGTAATCGTGTGTACCTTTGAGCTGGCTCGCAAATGCGGTTTCGCCGAGAGTCTGGCTCTTCTGGAAGTAGTCATTTGCCACTTCCTCTACCTGTGCCAAGAAGTGTCGAACAAAGTCATGTGATTCGGCAAGCTCTTCGTCATTCAGGATTGTTTGTACTACACCTTTCAGTTCGATCAACTGCTCTGAGGTTCGTACCACCGCTTCACGACGGGCACCAAATCCCAACCCATGCCAGAAGTCGAAATTCGGCCAGCTACCCTGGCGGGCAACTGAAGCTCGAAGTGTCGAGGCGTATCTCAGACCATCCATCTCCTCCAGCAAAGCCTCCTCCGGGAGGCTGCCTTTGTGTCGGATCTCGAAATTGCTATCGAGCCAAGTGGTGATCATGCGAGTTGCCTGCTCGAACACCGCCCGAACCTGCTCGTTTTCCTTGTTGGCGATGAGCCGATCTGTGGTTTCAATCAGCGACCGGATTTTTTCTTCGGCGTCGCCACGCAGCTGCATGACGCGATCGATAAGATTCTGCTGCATCGTCTTGCAATCATCTGCTTTAGCCACATTCATGAACTCTATCGGTAACTCAGAAACGCCCAAGTGCCCGAGTGTTGTCGAACGAGCCTGTTCGCGACGGACATCTCGCCCCTCTTCTTCGTCGTCGACCAGTTCTCCGGTGCTACTGTCGCGAACTGCATTCTCTTCACCTTGAGTGAGAATGAGCATCACTCCGCGTTTGATCAATGCCCTTCGATTTCCACCAGCACTAGCCCGCTCAATGACACTCTGCACTGCAGCGTCCGGTGCGTCTTTGAAGCCAGAGCAGAGTACGATGAGTGAGCGATCATCGTCCAGATACGATTGAAGATCCCGGCGAGGCGCCGACGGTTCGTCCACTCCACGAGTGTCTATGAGTCGCGGCTCGACCGCGGTCGAATTGAGGACTGGATTAGGTACTGAAACTTCAATCCGCCTCGGGAGTGAGAATTCTGGATGGGCTCCATAATTGATGTCCGCGAAGGTCTTGGACAGCCAATGGAACCCGGGCTTCGCGGAGTCTCGCGGATATGAGACCGAAGTCCTTTTACGTCTCGGCAGGTTCAGGCGCTGCAGAACCTGAATCTGCAACTCATCGCGATCTGGATACTCATGCGCAAGAGCTATTGCGGGATCCTCCCGATGCGTCTTGCCATTCTCGCCTTTCACTTTCTTCTGTACGAGTTGCGACATGCGTCGCAATGCCCGTGCGATTTCAATACTGATCCCTGGTCCGTCAGTCGTTGTATCATCTTTCAGGATCCCAGCCTGAGCCAACACGTGGTCGCAAAAATCGGCGACGTGGTATCGTAGTTCCTCGTCGGAGCAGGGCTCGATCGAGACTGCATATTCCCCGCCGTACTTCACATGCACCTCACAGATCGTCGTCCGTCCCGAACCAGTCTGCAGAGCCATTTGACGATTCAAATCCTCTTCGGACGGATCGCGCAGATCTGCTAATGAACAAATCGCCGTTGTTTTCCCAACCCCCGGGCTGCCGATGAATGCGATCGGGTGTTCCGTCGAAGAAATGAAACTGGCCTTCTGGTATAAAGCCTCCTCACAAGACTCAATCTGCTTCAGGAAAACGTTTCGAATGTCCGGATCCTCTCTCAGGTCTCGCAGCCTCTGGAGAGCCAATTCTGCCTCCCAAAGTACACCTCGGCTTACATGATGGAATGCGACAGGATCGAGAACCTGCCAGTCCTGCTGTAGGTACTCTGCAAACGCTCTAGATTCATCCGACCCGATCGCCTCGGCTACTTGGACAGCCTCCTCAACGTCAAGTGTCAAATCTCCGGATTCAAGACGCGACACTCGACTCGCAGTGTATGGAAGCCTCTTTGCCAATTCGGTTTGTGACAGATTGGACTTTTCTCTCAATACTTGTAGCACCTGACGCAGGTTCTCGCTGTTTACCATTTGACACCTCCCCAAAAGAGTTTTCCGCGAACGCAAGTCGCCGAACTGCATATTATGCAGATACGCAAGCCTGACAATCGCATAACATGCATCACAGAAACATAGCAGATCGCACCAGAATTCTTAAGTGATTGCCCTGATAAGACTTGACGTGCGGCAGGCAATCTCAAAAAACTTTCGCGATGAGCGTTGAATCCTGCTCGACAGCCCCGGAAGGCTCACATGACCACTGCCATCTCCACAACTTTTTTAGCCCACCGGACCGTCAACGTGCTCGTCGATAGTGCTGATTTCTGAGCGATACGGAATCAACACTAACGGCGACTGGTGTTGCCAGAATTTAGTCCATTGAACCTACATCAATCGCCCTACGCCCCCGCTGCCGGGCCTCCTCACAAATTACAGCCGACAACGAACCCGCCGAGCACAGCAGCAAATCGCACTCGGAAGCAAACAATTCCTCCTGCGCGCAATTCCAGAACTCCTACTTGACCAATGTCTTGTCCAGACAGTTGATCTTCGCCACAAATGACCATGTGACTTGGGCGATAGGTTTTCAATCCGTTCAGGGCAAATAACACCTGTGGTTTCGAACGCTCCGAAACTTGGCTCTTTGACACTACATAAGCGATTGGAATCCAGATAAAGCCATACAATAAACCCAAGCGACCACCTGTGCATTAGGATAGCGGAATGGAATACAAACAGTAATCCAAGAACTGAAATCTCTCTGAATTTTCTGAGCCGGTTACGTAGGAATCTCGCCTAGTAGTTCAATCACTTTATCTACTGTCGGCCGATCCTGAGGCTTGACGGCAATGCATTTCTTCGCCAAGTCAGCCCACTGGGTATAGGGCACGAAATCGATATCGGTCTGGCCGGTTAATAGAAAGACGATCGTTTTTCCAAGCGAGTAGATGTCAGCGCTTGGATGAGCCGTGACACCTTGGAACTGTTCGGGTGCGGCATAGCCGCGTGTTCCGTGCTGTTGGAAAGTCTTGAGTGTCCCTAGCCGGCCGAGGTTCTTCGCGATGCCAAAGTCACCGAGCTTCCATATACCTTTAAAACAAAGGACGTTCCTGGGTTTCAGATCGCGGTGGACAACTTCACTGTCGTGCAACTCTTTCAATGCCGTCGCTAGATTGATAGCGATCGCCTTGGCATCACTTGGGCTAAGACCGCGTCCTGATGTCTGGCTCTCGATAAACGTTTGAAGATCGCCGCCGTCGGCGCACTCTGTAATGATGGCCACATACTCGTCGTCCCGAATGAAATCGAGAACAGACGCCACATAATGAGGTTGCAGACGGAGCAGTTTTTCGTAGATGCGGACTTCCCGTTCCAGTGCAGCCTTATCAGCCGAATGTGTGCGTACACGTTTTAGGAATACCTGACTGCCGTCTTCCTCTTTCTCGGCTATGTATGCCTCTGACATTCCAGCTATATCCAGGGATTGGACTAGTTTATAACCTTGAAAAGTTTTCAGAGTTTGCGGACTCGGATCGCCGCCTGTTGGAGTCCCTAGCCCTGTCGGCTTCTTCTTCGGTACGGGTTCAGCGTCTTCGATCCGGTCTTCAAACGACCGAATATGCACCTGGGCGTATGGAAGAAAATGCTGCGATCGAACAAGTGCCTGACCACTGGACTGGCTCAAGATCAGCTCCTTCGCACTTGTCTGATGCTTCTTGTCGGTCAGCCCGAGATGTTTTGCCATCACCGTAGCGTCGGCATCTTCAAGTCCAAGTGCGATGAGCGTGCCCGTGTTCGCGAAGACAGAGCCATGAAAGTCACGTGTTTCCTGAGACGAGAGGATCAATCCTAGACCGTATTTTCTCGCTTCCTTCACCAAGCTGATAATCGTCTCATCTCCACACAGCTTGTGTGCCTCATCGATGACGACCATCACGCGAAGCTGCTTAGTGACGCCTTGCATCAGCATTGTGGAATAGACCTTCTCCAGGATGAACCTACTGGCGGCAAGCATTAGGTCTTTGATTCCCGATGTCATTAGGATCACGCTGGTACGTTGAAAGAGTTCGTCGAAGCTGTACCCGGCGTTCTGTTGCTTGAAGATGCCGCTCTTGAAGAGCGGTTGAAGGCGGATTTGAAGATTGCGAACCTGCGTGCCATGGTCTTGCGCCATGTGATCAAGTACCGCCTCAAGCATTTCCAACGTTGGCGGTTCAAGTTCCCAAGTCGCGGGATCGTGAAAATCAAACCCGGCTTGGACGTAACAGGCTTCGATCGCCTCACGAAGGATGCCAAGCTGGATGTCACCGGAACCACTGAAGACGGTGTTCAAGGTGTCCGCGAGTCCAAAGATCATCTCGATCGGAGGACGTTTTCGATTGGCGATCGGATCAAAAGGAAGTTCAAAAGGATTGACCGGCAGGCCATCCATGACGTCGAACTTCTGTGGTTCAACAGCTTCGGCGAACTCGCCAAAAGCGTACTCGCCCTGATAATCAAGGATGATCGAAGGGACGCCAAGTCGATCGAGTTCCCAGATGAGCGCTTTGGTCGTTTCGCTCTTACCCGACCCGCTCTTGCCTACTACGAGCAGATGCTGGTTGGTCAGACGGCGCGGCTTCTTCGTCTGTGGATTCCAGTAGACTTCCTGGCCGGTAACACAATTCTTGCCGAGTTGAATGTTGACCTCTGCGGCTCCGAGATCACCGGAAGCAACAGGAGTGTCTTTCGGCTTTTCTGGAGTACTAACACCCTTCTTGCCCTCGGTAGAAGGCATGGGTTCTTCTGATGTTGCTTTGGTCTCCCCAGAGACTGCTGGTTCGTCAGGTGGCACTGTGCCGGTTTCTTCTGTCGCTACGGCAACTTCAGGATCACCCGACGTGTCAGTTTCGGAAGGGCTGGGTTCGGGTGAACCCGTTTGCCCCCCGATCCCCCCGGGGGACGGTTCCGGCTCAGGTCCCGTCCCGTCTCCTGAATCGCCGCCAGGTTCATCTTCTGATGTATTCGTTGTCCCTTCTTCTTCGTCGATAACCAGCCCCAAGAACTCGCTGATCCCAACCCTGCCTACGATGTGTATGTCATTGTTGTTGATGTCGCGATCTTCTTGGTCCGTCAGCGCGGAACCATTGAAAATGAACCCTTCATGTCGGAATGAGACTTCGCACGCTCCAACCTCGACGGCCTCGATACCCTTGTAGAAGGCCTGGATTCGAGTGGAGCTACTCGTTTCATCCAACTCGGACGTCTCAAACAGACCATAGCGCCGGGCGCGATCGAAGTAGAACAGCAGTATGTTCGCGAGTTCTTTGTTCTTGATGTCGGAATCAAAACGCTTCGTATCACCAGAGCCCACAAAGTGTGCACGAAAATGCTGCTCTGTGTTGGAGTTCTTTTCGCAAATCTGAGTTTGAAGATCGAGTAGCTCTTGCGGGCTGGAGTGCTTGCGGTTCTTGACCTCGATCAGATCAATGGTCATTTTCGACCCCGTGAGTTCCACCAGCATCAGATCATTGCGTTTCAGCGTAAGTTCGCTGTTCTCCAGTTCCTTTTTGTTCTGGTAGAAAAGGTCGATGTGGCTGTCTACTGGAATCAAAACCCGACCACGAAGTCGGTCGTCGCGTTCCAAAGACAGTCGCGTTAGAGCCAATCCGATGACTTCTTGGGCCTGGTTTGGGTTGTTGATCAGCTTCAGCGCCAGCTTCCCAGAAACAGACTTCAGGATTTGAAGTATGCGTCCAATCGTATGACTTGCGATAACAGGTTCTTGGCCGTCTGCTGTTGTCAGTAGATTGGCGAAACCGTGTCGCAATATGCTTTCAATCTCCTGCTGGTGGTAGGTCGAGATGATCAGGCGATGAGCAACGGCATCCAGGAACTCTGGTGTGTAGTCGATCAAATAACCCTTAGATTCCCCGCCAGCAGGCCGCTTCGGATCGTCGTAGTATTCGATGCCGAAGTTTCGATCTATCGTGAAGACCCAGTCTGAAATCAGGTGGACCTGCCGAAGCAACTTGAGGTGATGTCTTCCACCAGAATCTGTCAGCTCAAGCTGAACCGTGGTGTACTTCTCAAGGCTGTCCGCCCAATCGTAGAAGCACGCAGAAAGATGGGACAGCGTGTTGTGTGATTGAAACAGACGCTTCGTGTTTCCGTCGCTCGCCAACTCCGGGCACTCGGTCGGTGCGATCAGACGTGACCACGTTGCTGTTGCCGCGCCGGCCGAGTAGTCAGTCACATACTCGGCGAGTAGATTGTGCAGCGAGGAGCTTCCCATCAGTTCCGTATGAGGTCGGGTGGCGATAGTAGTGCCAAAGTAGTCAATTAAAAATGTCAGGTGCGACTCGAACCGCCCGCCATTGTCGTTGAGCAACTCTGCGATATTGTGTTTCGCGTAAATCAACTTGGGAAACAGCGGGTTTTCATTCGGCTGAAGTAGTCGTTCTTCCGTCTCCGATAGGGTTCCACCATACGTCCATTCCTCGGGACGCCGCTGCGTCATAAAGTCGTCGAACGCATCGCCAACAAGTTCGTGCCGTGTATCTTTGGGAGCGAAGAACTTCACGTCGAAGTTCAGATATTCATAGAGCGGCTTGCCGAGCAAGCTCTTGATCGCTTCCAAAAGCAGCGCACCGTCACCAGGATTGATCACATTGACCTTGAGCGACCGAACGTAAGGATGATGACAAAGATACCTCTCAATCTTGTCGGCGATCTGCTTGGGTGTGACGGTTGATACGACAACTTCCTGTCGGCTGGCACCCACCGCTTGGCGTGTCGCATTCACCGCTGTCCGCAAGTCCTTCACATTCCCATTCGGCAAAACGCTCCAGAACAGGTCGAGGTTGTCCGTGTTAATGAAAGTCTGACCCTGCTCCCAGGAGATCGCGTTGGGAATGTTAAGATTAATCAGCTTGTCGATGCTGTCCTCGGAAATCAGTCGCTGGATCTCGTCGGGCTTGCGCCCCGTCATCTTCTGAATCCATTGATCCACGAAAGTCTCGTATTGGTACAGCCACAGTATCCGCAGTGGGTGTGTTGGGCTGAGCAAGAGAACCTGCATCGGGGCTTCGGTGGGTCCAATCCGCATCAACACCGTGTCGATCCGCATGATTGCCGCGTAATCATGCAGGATGTTGTTGATCTGCCCTGGCCCCGTCGAGTTCCCAACCTTTTCGGCGACCTTCTTAAGAAGTTCAACATACTTCTGGATGTATATCAACGACTCATCCATGATCGTGTGGAGATCGGTAATCTCCACGATGCCCGTTCCGTCTTCCAGCTCTCGGACGGCCGTGAAGAACGCACTTCTTGCCTCAAAGAAGTCGTTCGCCATCGTGTTGATCGAATCAGACAGCTCGATCTCGTGAAAATCAGCTAGCTGCGCCGTTCGCTTCCCAATAATGTTTGCTTCGTAGACGCCGAGGTTGTTTGGGTTGAGCAGGATCTCGCGTTCGAGGTCTCGTAGTAGCGGATTCAGAGCTAGATCACCGCGGTCGTTGTTGGTGAGCCGAAGAGCATAAACATAGTCACGCTTGGCGTCCCATCCACGGCTACGCACATCGTAGGTCTTGCCGGTTTTGTGAGTCGCGCGGAAAGCGACCTCTTTCAAATGACGAAGGCGTTTTCCGCGATCAGGTGGAGGGGGTGTAATCTCTTCGCCGTTCTCGATCCAAAACTCTTCTGACTCGTCACTGGCATCTTGCAGTGGAACCCCGTTCTTATTCAGAGCCTGGATGCGGATGCGCACGACGCACTTTTCGTCGTCGTCCAGGTTGTTATCAGCGATCGGCACCATGAACGACACACGTTTCCCAGAGAGCGCCTGCGGCATGATGACGTCCACCTCGCCTTCGTCTTCCGTGTTTCGCACAACATAGATGCGATAGCCGCCGACGTCCTTTGTTCCAGTCGGCTTGACCGTCCAACGAATCTGAATGGGCTTTTTGCCGTCGTTGACCAACGCGCCGTTTTGATAGATCAAGCCCTTGGTGACCTTCGATGTGTTGGGGTTTTGTAGCGGGCTCAACTCTATGCTGACACCAGTTGTCGGCTCGCTAAAATGCCACTCGTCAAAGGACAACCTTTCGCGAGCAGTGTCATCGTGGCAAATGTCCGGCAGCCACTGATCCGGTTGCATCATGTCCTTGTCGGATAGGAAAACGGCCAAGTCACGACGCCGCTCTTCATCGTCCAGTCCTTTTTCGGTTACAAGGCGATCCAGATTCTGCGTCAAACTCTTGTCGCCGTCACTCAAGATCGCAGCACACATCTGGTTGCGCGTGAGTTGGACCGGAAGATTCTCCGATTCCAGCTTGAAGTCGGGAATCATTTTCAGTTCATACAGGTACGCTCCTGCAGTCTCCCAGTTGACGGGTTGATTGCTGGATTCCTTCTGCCCGAGAACCGACAGGACGTAGCGGAGTTTCAGTCGCACATCCAACTGTCTGACCGCCTCTTCCTTCAAAATCGCGTCCAGAATCTTGCGCTCATCCTCCGGTAACATGTTGACTTTCGCCCGAACGTGCGTGTCCAAGCACCTGCGGACGTTGAAGCTGAGCGCGTCGTCGGTCTTGAAGGTGGCGACATTCAGCGAGTCCTCCTCGGCCAGCCGGATGCCAGCCGGGAACATCGCGCAGAACACGCGGATACGCCCGTAGGTTGCATCTTCTCGAAACGCTACCGCGCCGCTGCCACTCGATTCCCACGATTCATGGTCCGCATGTTCGGGTTTGTCGGTCACGACACGGCAGACTACCTTTGCAGACTGCAAGTCGGTGTCGTCGGCCAGCCGTTGTCCGAGCCGATTCATCACGTCACGCGGCAGATAGTCGATCCGTTGGCAGTGGCCTGGATTCTTCTTCTGGAGAAAGGATTTCAGTTCACCGAATAAAGCATCGACGTACTCGTCAACGACAACGGCCTCGTCTAGTCGGAACAGCTCTGTGGATGTGTTCATTTCTTAGTACTCCGATCCCCATTCCGCTTCTGTATAAGTCTTGCCGCGCTCGATTGCAGTTTCAAATAGATTTAGTGCACGGTCTTCAATATCGTGAGCGTCAGCCCTCGCATCAAACGCCCGAACGATTTTTTCGTGAATCAACTCACCACGATCGTCGGGCAACGAGATCGCGATGCTCTTGAACTGAAAATCGCGAATCTCTTGGATCACAGATCCATAGGACCGCTGAGCGATTTGTACTTGCCCGTAGGGTGACGCCAAAAACGCATAGATGAACCCCCCGAAAACACTGGCCGTATCAGGAACCAGCCGCATCACATGCTGCGAAGGCGCGCAACCATCAAAGTTACGGTGGACAAACATTGTGCGTCCGAGAGTTCCTCCGCAGGAAACGAGCGTCCAACCATCCTCCACAGTTTCATTTCCCAAGTTGCGAGTCAGCGCTTTAGACAAATATTTCACGCCCTGGGGCCTCCACTGCATGAGCTGCTTCCCACCGATCAGCGCCACTCCGAGTTCGGGATCGTCAACATAGTTCCGCTTTCGGAGAGTTGAGTTTCGTACGGCTGCCAGCACATCACCAAGTTCGCAACCACGGTCGTGTGAAAAAATGTACTTAGCGAGGGCGACAGCGGCTGGCTCATGGTAGGTCGCGTCGAGCCGGCGTTCACCGAACCCTGCGTTTTCTGGAAATAGCCTTGATTTAGCTGAATGGATGAACGTGAGCGGCTCCGCGTTCGACGTGCGACCAGGCATGAAGTGGTTCATGTCTGGTAAATAGCACTGATGTTGCACATCGGCGATCGCCTCGTCAATCAACTGGTTGCCACGCGCCCGAAGTTCGTTTGACTTCGCTACCAGCTCCGTCAGTTCCATGCAAAGTCGCTTCGGGAGAACGGGCACAGGTAGACTTGATACATCATCAACATAGAGATGTTCGACAACTCCACCCGCCTTGTTTCTTGTTAGCAGAAACCTCCCAGCTTGGCTCTGTAAAAAGCAAAAAAGCAGGCCCAGTCCCTCTGGCTCGCGTGGGTTCAAACGCATTGCATCGTTCGACACGCAAAGGCCGTCAAAATCTCTATTGGTAATTACCGTATTGCCTATCGTGCCAGACACGGACAACAAGATTTGGCCAGCATGAACAATCAGATTGGCCATACTACCAGTGAGCATTCGTGTGACGTACTTCACATCGTCGAACCGAGCCAAGAGCATTTGCGAAGTGGAAAGAAAGGGTACGCCGTACGCTTTGTCATCAACGTATATTCGCTTGTACTCACTGTACGATCCATCTGTACCAGGCCAATACACATCCACCAGATCGTGCAAGGCCTTCGTAGGAAAACGGGAGCGAACTACCGCCTGTCTTGCACGATAGCCATCGTCGCCGTAGTACTCGCCGTCCATTCGGTGCGATCCGGAGTAAACCTCCGACGAAGCAGCTGCAAATGCTTCGATCGAGGAAAACTCTTCGGCTATGGAAAACACTGACGCAAATCCCTGCTCATCGTTCATAGTCAATCGTGCCCTCCTCTTTTGCCGACAAGAAGTCGTGGTAAGCTTTGGCTATGAATGGCAGATCGTCGTCAACCATGCGTCCATATTGATCGACAGTGGGGAGAAAGTCGAGAACCGAAGCTTTCAAATAGGCTTCGTGAAGGTCCTGCCTGTTTGCGTTTCTGAAGTGATCAAGAATCCGCCCCTCTCGATCCCGCTTGAAAACTTGATTGTCGCGGCGATCCTTGCCCACGTTCTTCGCAATCGCCATGAAGATTGGGTAGTCCTTTGGATCTCCACCCAGGCTCTCTTCGTTCATCTCGTCTGTGCTTTTGCGGCGTAAGAACACTAGGTGTGTTTGCATGCCGACCTTGGGGAGGAAGAGTTCCACCGGCATATCAATCAGGGCTAATACTTCACAATGTCGTAGCAACCAAGCGCGGATGTACTCATCGTCTGGGTTTCCAAGAAGTCCGTCTGGAAGAACGATGCAGAGCTGGCCAGTTCCAGGCTTCAATAGCTTCACACACCGCTCCAGAAACAGAACCTCTGGTGCTACGCCGGATTGCAGTGATGGCGTGGCGACCCAAAGACTGCGATCTTCTTCATATGTCCACTTCCGCGCCAACTCATACTGCGACAGCACATCTTCCGAGTCGATTTTGATTTTCGTTCCGAAGGGAGGATTGGACGCGCAAATATCGAAGGTGCCCTCCTGCAACTCATCACGGAAGAAACCCGCAAGATCAACATCTTTGAGTGTTCCATCTGGCAGGTAAATCTTTGTCTTGCCCGTGGGAAACTCCCAGTTCTCGGGCCGTTCCAACGAGCTCAGGTGCGTGATGCCGCCCTGACCATCGTTGTTCATCACCATGTTCATTCGCGCGACACGAACTAGGTTGGGGTTGATGTCGAGGCCAAAGATGCGCTGGGAGGCGAGCTTCAGCTTGTGGTTATATTCGCTTAAGTCTTTGGCTTGCGGATCCTTCCCCTCGCTCACCATGCTCCTGGCGATCTTCGCCGCCATGTAGTTGAGAATGACCACGATGAATCCGCCTGTTCCACACGCGGGGTCGATGCACTTCATGCCCGGCTCCGGGTCCAGCATACGGATGCCCATCTTTACCGCGTTGCGCGGTGTGAAAAACTCGCCTCGCGTTCCCTGCAAGTTCTTGCCCACGATCGCTTCGTAGGCTTCACCCTTGACATCGACCGACGAGTTAAGGAAGTCATAGTCGGCCAGTTGAGCAACGACATAAGTCAGGATTCGTGGCGCAAGATCGACTTCCTCAACCTGTTGAGCAAACAGCTCTGGATAAAGCTGACGGACTTCGGCGTAGAGTTCTTCGACGCGATCCTTGACCTGCTGCGACTTCTCAGTGTCGTTCCGTTCTTCCAGACTGGCAATCCGAAAACGGCGCTCGTACCCAGCACCTTCTGATTCGGCCTTCTGCATGCAACGCTCATCTTGAATCTTTGCGAAGACGATTTTGAGGAACTCCCAGAAAATCGTCTCGTTCGATCCACCCCGATTGGCATAGACATAATCGTGGCAACGCTGAAACGCCTGACGGAGCGAGAGGCCGCTTGCTGCTCGCAGCGCCTGCTTACCCGGCGAGAAACAATCCTCTGGACCGCGACCGAAACGGGGGATATCGTTGATCAGCCGGGTGCGAATCTTAATGCGCCCCGTTTCCTTCCAATATACGACGCGATCCGTGCCATTAGTCCACACCGCGTACTCGGCACTGGGCGTGTCCCGAAGAAACTCGGCAAGGCTCTCGGCTCCCCTCTTCGAGTCTTCAGCCTTGACCTTTGGATTCTGGATGTCGATCAGAATGTAGACTCTGTCCTGATCGTCGGCGCCCGAATCACCGCCGTTGGATCGCAAGACGACCAGCGGAAACACCTTAGCTTTCAGTTGTTTGGGACGAACCCGAAACTTACGCCGAATGAGGTCGGCCTTCTGCTCTTCGGGGTAACCAAACTCCTCAAGCAGCTTCCGTTGTTCCTCTTGGATGATCAGTTCCAAGTCGTTGAGCTTGACAACCTCACCCGTGACAAGATCGACGACCTGGCCTTCATCGAGTTTCACGCCAACGTCGGCTTGTCCTTCCAGCAGATCATCGTCGACGGATGAATCAGCGGTTAGGACAGCGTCCGCAGGCTTCTTCTTTCGCACTGCTTTCTTCTTTGCCATAGACGTATCACTTTCAAGCTCCGGAGAGCGTTTCTTCCATTTCACCATTGACGATGTGGAATCGCGGTTCAATCACCTGAGAGTTCGAGGCATCCGCCAGATCCGTGAAGAATCCAAGTTGCCGCAGCCTTGTTTTGAGAGCCTCGTAGTTGGACGCGAGAGCACGGTTGTTCTGTTCGCTCTCTTCTCCGTTGGGGCCAAGTGTGTCGATCAGTAGGCCGTAGCGACCACCCAGCCAATCAACGAACTTGCGGATGGGCATCGGCCGCGTTTGCCAATTGTTGTCGCTTTCGCGTTTTTCCAACACTGCTAGTTGAATCAACACTTCCAACAGTTCGTTCCCGATCACGTATTTCCGACGAGCACGCCCTCGGCCGGCCATGAAGCCTCGGTCCAACTCGTTGCCGCACAGACCGGAGATTAGCTTGCGATGCTGTTCTCGGAGCGTTCCGTACTGGAAGTGGTAAAGAATTTCGACAAAGGTTTGCAGACGATTCAATCCGCGGCCGTTGCAGATGGCGATGATCCGTTCAACGTCGGAATTGAACTCACCGCTTTCTTCGTCGTAGCCTGCCTGTCTAATCGCCTGAATGTCCCTGGCGAAGTAACCATCAATGTCCTTGTGATTCAGGTAGCCTTTGAGCAACAGTTCAATGTATGCTTTTCCGCCGCCCTTCTTCTGGTCGGGAGTTAGGTATCCACCGGCAAACTCCTCTAGCTTCTTCATCAGATAGGCTGACTTGAAATACTTCTCAACGTCTTTAAAGTGCTCGGTAAACCGCTGCTTGGCAAGTCCATCGACGTGCTCGTGATGGCCTCCGGTCATGTCGCAGAAAAAATCGAGCGCAAACGGTGCGTGACTGCGAGGCTCACCCGGTTGCGGCTGATCACCTTGCGGCTCGGGTAGCTTTCCGTGCGCGATCATGTAGTTGGTGATGCGAACGGTCTGGTAGAAGTACAAGGCTGCATGGAACACCATCAGGGTGGTCATGTAGTTGATGAGCTCACGGCGTGGGATGCAGTCTTTGTAAAGAAACAGCAGCTTGAGATCCTGTTTCAGCAGGTCGATCTGCTCAGGACATAGAAACTCGATGGCGGCGACCTGATCATCCTTCTTCGTGCTGTATTTGTCAGTGTCAAACGGCTGGAGTAGCCGGAGAAGGAACAGCAACTCGATATCGAGCTTGTGATCCGTAGCAAGCTGATTCAGGGCGTTTTCATCAACGCGATAATCATTGTCTCCATGTCGCCGAACGCCAATCTCGAAGAACTCACGCATCAGTGAGTCTGGCGCTGATGTAAGCGCTGTGTCGTCTTTGAGTGCATTATAAAAGAACTGGCTCAGGCGACGGTCTTGTCCCTTCACGTTCGGGTTGAACAGCTTGATGACCATGAAATGCAATGGTCGAAGCCCTGCCATACGATAAGCGCCACCGGCGGACTTTCCGCGGCGAGACATGATCGCAAAGTGCGACTCTAGCCAGGAAGACAGCAGCTCACGACGATCGTCGCCAACTCCGTCAAACAAATGTCCGTTCTCTTCGAGTACAGCCTTAAGGACAGCCTTGGGGGTCTCCGCATCTTCACACAGTTTGGCGTCGAAGATGATTTTATCAGAACGCCGGATTAGCCGCCCGCCAGTGCGTAAGTAGATAAACAGGCGGCTCATCGCCTCATCGACATCGAGGTTGTTCGCGTCAACGGGATACAGATACGGCATCTGAAACAGTTTTTGATTCCGCGTAAGCGGGCTTGTTGCTTTCTTCTTAGCCATGTCACCTATCTCACGAAGGCACGCCGATGGAAACACCGTTCTGCGGTGTCCGTGACATTTGGTAAAGGTTGTAGTCAGAACCCGAAAGAAGCAGACGCTCAGAGGGCAAAGACATGAGCTGCTTCTTGAACATCAACAGGTTCAAGAAAAACGCCCTCATCTCTCCTGCGGCGGGGACGTAGCCGTCGCGGATACGCATCAACATTTCGTAGAGATCCAGTGATATTTCCAGCACGATGTTACGCTCGTGATGACGCAGTTGGACGCTGGTGGGCAGATATTCAACGTACTTGGCTTGCGCTGGCGGCTCCTCGACTTCAAGATTGAAGTGGCCGGCGGGGTAAGTGAAGTAAGCCTTCACGGCCGTGTCCGCATCATGCCGAGTGCGGATGCAGATGTTCTCACGGCCGCGCTGTTCGTCGTAAATGCTTTCGCTTCGACTGATCGCGAGGACGATCCATTGCTTCAAATGACCAGATGGGTCGGTCTTGGTCTCGATGAATCGCATGAACTCTTCGATGTTGTCGTATGGAAGCAGATGCGAGAGAAACTTACGTTGCCCCTGCTCGTCCGGTTGATCGCCTTCAAAGAACAGTTTCCGACGCAGCGATGAAACATACTTTCGTGATGTCTCCAAAGAGTCTTGAGAGCGCTGTTCGGGACTCATCGGGCGAGAATCGTAAAGCCGGCACAGGTCTTCAACATCGCTATTGGTTCGACCGAGCGTCCCAGGGTGGTCAAATCGCAAGAAGAGTTGACGAAATTCTGATGTGCCCGGCCTCGTAAAGCTCAATCGACTGTCTGTCATTGGTAGCGAAGCCAGCCCTACATCAAAGTCGCGTAGGAGGCCGAGGATGCGATCTTTTTCGTTCGCGTCAAAAACGGCGTTATAGTAGTAGCGATCTGTGAAGTCGGTGCTTCCGCTTTGGATTTCTTGCTCGATCTGTTGGCACGTGTGCTTGCCGAACAACGTGTATGCCAGCACGGATCTTAGATCACGTACCGTAACATGAATTCGCTTTCGGAAGTGTAGGATCTGAAAGATGCTTTTTAGGCGTGATCGAGCGATCCGCGCCGAGGCGTTCCTTTCCTCGACTGCTTCTGCATCTTTATCATTGAGCCCACTTATACTGCGGAGCCGAAACGTGTCGACATTGAACTTGACCGGACATCGGTGTCGGGCGGGGCATCCGTCGCAGGAGGTCCAGAACTCTTCGGCTACATAGCGATCTAGAATCTGATCGAAGAGGCTGTCGGTTTGACCACGAGCGGCATCTACCACCGACCGCAGATTCAAGTTCACTAGAACCATGTCGTCGGCTAGTGGGGTATTGAGCTGAAGATGCTCTAACAATTTCTGGCTCAGCCATTTGAAGTGCGTTGTGTGCGACAGGAAGTCAATGAGTTTGCCCTCGTTCATCGCAACGACGAGGCATGTGTTGCCCGAGGAAGGCTCATCTCCTTCGAAATCGACGAAGAAGTTCGCCAACATTTCTTGATTTGTAGTGCCTGGAACTTCAACCGAGCCGTCGTACAACGTCCGGAATGTCCGCCCGTTTATTTCAAAGTGACTTCCCAGAGAATCAGGACGTGATATTTTTGCCCCTGCCGCTTCTGCTGCTTCCTCTAGTTTCTGAATGAACGCGGTTTTACCGTCTCCGGCATTTCCAGTCAGAATCACGAGGCGATAATTACAATCCAGAATCGCGTCTCGAAGCTCACGATCGAGCTTAGTAGGTACATATGTCCGACGTGCCAAATCATTCTCAAGGCCGCGCGTGAGACCGTTGCCAGCGTCGGACTGGCTATAAAACATTAGAAACTGGTCGAGGTATGGGTTGTTTGCCATGGCCATTATAACTTTCTTACGATAGGCATCACTTCGACCTCTTGGGTTTCGCTATGGGAACTGGTTCGGACGCTTTCCTGAGAAAGTCCTCCAAATCTGCTCGTTTGAATAGCCGGTAGCCGTTGGCCGGATTGATCCGCACAAGGATTTTTCCGGCGGCGGCATACTTTCTGAGTGTTGTTTGGGAGACACCAAGAATCTCCGCTGCCTCAGCGGTTTTCAGATATTCACTCAACTTTTCCATTGTGCTACACCTTCGATGCGTGGCAGAATTGGCCCCGTCCAAGGAAGTGAACAGTCTACCAGAGTCTACACCCCGCCGATAGCATTGGATCACTATTTTCCACGAATTGCTGACAAGTTTGAACACTCCAACGGCTCGAAGAAACTGAACTTGGGGACTTTTGCATCTGACCTGTCCCGCTTGGCCGCGTCCAGAAATTGATATGCTAATCAGGATTCTGGACCAACTGAGGATGATGCGAACATGCCTCCAAGCGTCATTCATACGAATAGATCATTTCGAAACTCCGGGAAGCCAATGTCCATCTCGAAAATGAACTTCGGTTACAGCGATGCAATTGGAAATTGCATAAACTAATCGCAACTTACAGAAAGTGTGCGGATTGAGAATAACCTACCAAATCTTCCAAAGTCGATGGGAAGTGGCAATCTGCCAGGAAGATTTCAGGGATCCCAGACAGGGCGACGTGACTGCCCTCAATTTCCCAGTATCCAACAGAAGGGCAACCAGAATCGCTAAATTCTAGCCCAAAATGTGGAATATGAATTGAATGCTTCGATTTAGCTTTTAGAGGTTCCGGTATTTATCGCTCTGCGTAAAAATCCACCACAACTCTTAGTCTATGCAGAAAAGATGTGTGTGTGTGTGTGGCGGGAACCAGTTTCAAATCGCAGCTTATCAATCAATTCAGTAATAGCTGTTTTTACGATCGCTCACATCATAGCCGAGGCCTTCCAGGATTCGTGAAGCTTCTTCATACAGGCTCCAGACTCTTTCTCCACAGCGCTCTTTCAGTTCATCCTTTGTGATCGAGGCCAATTCGTCCGTATCTAAGATTTTGGCTCGTTCGAAAGCGGTGCGTACCTTTGAGGTCAGATCGAGTTCCTGTATAGGAGTGTTCTTCGGTGGGGAGACATGATGGATTGATGGAGCGGGGAGGTTAGGAGTGAGAGGACACAGATCAATCGCATACCACTGGGCCCATTCACGCCATTTTTGAAACTGTTCATCATCATATTCAAGACGTCCACATTCCACTACCTCATCCAAGGCATTCAAATACTTCTGGATTCTTTGTGATTTGGACCAACTGTCTACACAGGAATCAAGATTTTCGCGTCGTGCAGTTTCCTTCTCTGAAAATTCTTTTCGAGATTGACGAACTATAGCAGCCCGCTTCTTTTGTCGTTCCTCACATTCTCTATCGAGACGCTGATCATGGAAGTGATCGATCCAAACATCCAATTGCAGCGCCACCTTCCCTAGTACATCTTCAAGACGTTGCTTCTTTGCATCTGACCAGGTTTTACGGAGCCCATCTCCCCATGAATCGATATTGAATGTCAGTTTGCCAGTCGCTTCATAACGGTAGCCATAGCTATTGGGGATTTCGTGCCGACGGGTCTGCTCCGTCAGACAGAGTTCTACAGTGTCTTCGCCGCGCGAAAACCTGGTTCCCGGGTTTCCAGCAGAAACCGTTCCGCCAGTCGATTCCCAATACTTGATTAAAGCATCCACCAGACGTAAAGCTCGCGTGAGTGATTTCTTTGAAACCGTGATCCCCAGACATTCTTCGCCATGTACGGATTGCAATCCGCGATCCCTGTATCCCGGCTCCGCGATTCTCAGCTTCTGTCTGGAGAGATTGACCAGTTCATGGGGATGGACCAGCTTTTCATTTACTTTAATATCTGGTGCTGGGACAGAACTGGTTGCCGGTTTATCAAATTGCCTGCGGAACAGTCGTATTTCCTGGAGATCTTTTTCATCAATCTGGGAAAGTTCAGGCTGGGGCGATGGTTTTCCAAATTCGATCTTCGCCCAATGTCCAATTGGAGGCGTTGGGATCTGATGCTTACGACAGATCTTTTTGAGCCCCACATCTGACAGTCCAAACTGGGGAGCAAGCTTCGACATGGGCTCTGCCCAGACTCGCTCATAGAGTTGCTGCCTCGTCAATTTAATGGAATCTGAATTCATTAGTAGTCTCCCTCGTTTGAGAAAACTCTATCGTAAAAGTTGGTTCAGAATGAATCCATAGTTTTCTTGGTAAAGTCTCCAACATAGCCTCATCCAGAACTACTTATCGAAGGAATTGAAACTCTTACTAAATCCAGACTCAAAACGCGGCATATAAGATGAGTCCATTGGCATATCATTCAGCGACTCCGTTTATCAGCCCACTGAAGACCATATTGAACCGGTCTTCAAGTGGGCTGTTTTCATTTCAGGTTCTTTACCTGATTCCGTTTCTGTTTTCTCTTTAATCAATGGAGCCCCAACATGTCACACATCGTGCAGATTCAAACTGAAATCCGAGATCCTGTTGCGATCCGCGCCGCCTGTGAGCGGCTGCAGTTACCACCACCGGTCTTCGGAGAAACTCAGCTCTTCAGCAGCACAGCCACCGGCTGGGCCGTGCAGTTACCTGACTGGCGGTATCCCGTCGTCTGCGATATCAACACGGCCCAACTGGCTTACGATAACTTTGAAGGCCGCTGGGGAGCACGGCAGCAACTGGACCATTTCCTGCAGGGCTATGCCGTCGAAAAAACCAGACTGGAAGCCAGAAAACGTGGCCACTCCGTTCTGGAACAGCTACTGGAAGACGGTTCTATCAAACTCACCATCCAGGCAGGAGCAGCCGTATGAACCAGTCCATCGAAATCATTATCTCCGCAGACGGCAAGTCCCGCATCGAAACCAACGGCTTTTCCGGCAGTGACTGTCGCAGCGCCAGCCAGTATCTGGAACAGGCTCTGGGCCAGCCAACTTCAGAACAACTCAAGCCAGAATTCCATCAGGGTGTTTCTGAACAAGAGCACCTGCAGGAAGGCCTTTGAGTTGGTTGCTATTTTCCGATCCTTATTTTACGGGAGACTTTTATGACTCTGACCGCTACATTTTCAGAATATGTCCGCGCCTGCTTCACCGGGATCTGGATCGAAAGCCACGAACACCAGGAAGCGTTGGCGGAACTGATTCAGCTCTGCCAGCAGGAAGACTGGCGATTAGCCAGCTGGGACATCGACCAGGGATTCCAACTCGCAGGAGAAACCACCGAGGCCGGGAACACGGATCCCCTGGCCGCCATCAAGGCCATCAACAGCTTGGCAACTCCGGACGGAACAGCCATCCTGGTACTGCAGAATTTTCATCGTTTCATCCAGTCCGTCGAAATCATGCAAGCCCTGGCGCAGCAGATCCTCTCCGGAAAACAGAACCGGACCTTTATCGTGGTGCTCTCCCCTGTGGTGTCCATTCCTGCAGAACTCGAAAAACTGTTCTTGGTCCTGCAACATGAACTTCCGGATCGACGTCAGCTGACTGAGATCGCGCAAGGAATCGCCACGGAACCAGGCGAACTACCCGAGGGATCTCAACTGGAAACCATCCTGGATGCCTCCAGCGGATTGAGCCGCTTTGAAGCAGAGGGGGCATTTTCGCTGTCACTGGTACGGCAGGGAAAGATCACTCCCACTGCGATTTGGGAACTGAAAACCCAGACCCTCAAAAAATCAGGTCTACTGACACTACACCGCGGGGCAGAATCCTTCGACAGCCTGGGAGGCCTGACCTCTCTCAAAGAGTTTACGACACGAATCCTGCAGCCCCATGATCGCGACCTGCAATCGCGGGGGATCCTGTTACTCTCCCCTCCCGGCTGTGGAAAATCCCAGTTCTGTAAAACCCTGGGAAATGAAATCGGTCGCCCGGTCCTGATTCTGGATGTGGGTGCTCTCATGGGTTCCCTGGTCGGGGAATCCGAGAAACGCACACGGCAGGCATTGCAGATCGTGGACGCCATGGCCCCCTGTGTGTTGATGATCGACGAGATCGAAAAAGCGTTCGCCGGTGTAGGGAGTTCTGACCAGAGAGACAGTGGAGTGTCAGCTCGCATGTTTGGTTCATTTTTGTCGTGGCTCAATGACCATACGTCCGATGTATTCGTTGTTGCCACCAGCAACGATGTGACAAAACTGCCCCCCGAGTTTGGTCGCAGCGAACGCTTTGACGCTATCTTTTTCCTGGATCTGCCAGGTCGAGAGCAGAAGGATCAGATCTGGACGCAGTATATCCGGTTATTTGGACTGAACCCGGACCAAGAACGTCCTGAAGACACTGACTGGACCGGAGCGGAGATCCGCAGTTGCTGTCGCCTGGCAGGATTACTGGATGTCCCCCTGCTCCAGGCCCGCCAGAATGTGGTCCCTGTTGCCGTGACGGCCGCGGAATCGGTCGCGCGTCTACGAAACTGGGCCAGTGGTCGCTGCCTGGATGCCGACCAGCCTGGCGTCTATCACTGGGAAAACCCACAACCAAAATCCCGTCGAAGTCTCAAGCACCTGGCTTCGATCAACTGACCTGCCAGTCATAGAAAGGAGCTCCATGCTCACACGACAGAATATTCTGCTGATTACCGCGGCACTCCAGTTCTGGGCAGAAGAGATGGATCCTGGGGAGAGCCAGTTGCTGAGAGTCTACTCAGGAGATCCAACCGCCGATCAGATCTGGACTGCGGATGAGATTCAACAGCTGAGGAGCCATTTGGCTTCAGCCCGCTTGAAATATGCTGTGATCAATGCCGCGGGAACAGAGTTCCTGACTACAGATCTATTATCAACTCAGCAAGCTGCCGAACAGGCCAGCACCGATACCACGTCTCTGCTGGTGACTGTCATCCTGCCGGAACCCCTCGAGAGCCTCTGATCAGACATCTTCCATCAGCTCCGCCACGCTGATACCCAGTGTATCGGCGATCCGCTCAATATTTCGCAGGGCGACGTTTCGTTCGCCGCGTTCAATGCCCCTAAGTAAGTCCGGTCCAGCTCACAGGCATTGCTGGTATCAACACGGACTACATCCATCAATTTTCAGCAACATACACTTGGAGAACGATCATGATCAAATCAGTGAAAGTGTTACTTTGCACCCTGTTGCTTGTCGGCCTCTTCGCCATTCTGATTATGTGCGAATCAGATGCCCAGAAAGTCACGAAATCCAAAGAGCTGATCCAGCAACACGCGCAAACCGCCCTGGACCAAAAAGATGCGGTGGCCACTAATAAAAAAGAGTTGTTAGATGCATGGGGGCGTCCCATTATTTATACGTTTGGACCAGATATCGTCGTTGGTATGTCATCCGGCTTTGACGGCAAGATAGGAACTGACGATGACATCATCGTGATTATGAAATCAAAAGTTTTAACAAAAACTGATTCAAATCATTTTTTAAATCACACTCACTGAATGCCGCTTGCCCTAAACAGGTCACGCGGCTTTTTTTATTCCCCTTTCTTAGAGGAGCCTTATGAGCCATTCCATTCTTGAAGAACCACAGACCGCCCCTTCGGTCAGCGCCGCTGCAACGCGGCTCCGTACCACGATGGCGGCTGCCCGACTCAGTTTTACCTGGCTGGGGGTCCGCAAATCGCTGACAGCATCTCAGAAGGACCAGGCCGCCGATTCATTTGGTGCCGAGGGTAAATTTCTTTCTGCCGGCAAAAAACTGCTGGATACCTCGCACCCCGCGTTCAAAGTTGTCACGGCGGTGCGGGGACGCGCTGTTGCCTACTGGAAAGGGGTCTCGCTCCCCTATCCGGAACCGGGCATCCGCCTGATCAGACAGTCTGAGATTCAGGACTTTGATCAACGAATGGCAGATTTCCGGGACGAACTGGACGAAGCGGTGGCTGATCTGGATCGTCACTTTGATGAACTCCGGTCCGCAGCCCGGGAACGATTGGGAGACCTGTTCAATTCGGCCGACTATCCCCCGTCCCCGATCGGCATGTTTGCCATTGAACACGATTTTCCTTCAGTGGAGCCGCCCCCTTACCTGCAGCAACTCAGTCCTGCACTCTACGAACTGGAATGCCAGCGGATGCAGCAGCGGTTCGATGCCGCAGTACAACTGGCCGAGCAGGCCTTTCTGGAAGAGATCTCCAAACTGGTCGAACATGCCAGTGAGCGTTTGAGTGGCCAGTCAGATGGCCGTCCCAAAGTCTTCCGGGATACGGCGATCACCAATCTGACCGAGTTCTTTGAGCGGTTCCGGACTCTGAATGTCCGCTCCAACGAGCAGCTGGATGCGCTCGTGGATCGTGCCCAACAAATCGTCGCTGGTATCAAACCCCAGCAATTGCGGGACAACTCGACTCTGCGGCAACAGGTCGCCAGCCAGCTGGCAGGCGTGCAGTCATCCCTGGACGGACTGCTCATCGATCGGCCGCGGCGAAATATACTCCGCCGCTCTCCACAGGAGTAAATATGGACCTGATTATCACACAGAGCGGAATGATCCGCTGTATCTATGATGAGACTATCGAACTGCTGCCACTGGGCACACCTGAGATCAGCCGTGGCTCACATGTGGAACCCACGCGCGACGGTTTATGGACGGCTGATCTCTCCCCTGTTAGCGGCCCCTTGCTGGGGCCGTTTCCCCAGCGTTCTGCCGCGCTGATGGCAGAACAGGACTGGCTGAACCAACACTGGCTGTTGACCGGCCGGTAAAGTAACTCTACCTCGCATGGTGCGGGGTGGTTGTGTTTTTCTCACGACCATCCTGTGCGGGTGGTCGTTCTGTTTTTTAACAAGGAGCAAACGATGACCCCACAAGACCTGAACCGCGCGGTGGCAAATGCAACCGGCGAAGATCTGCGTGCCATACAACAGCGGGGTTTCAGCCTGGCTGATCCCCTGAAAGTGAACTTTGATCCGGAACCGGATAACCGTCGCCCCCAGATCGTGGACTGGGATGCGCGGGAACTGGATCGAAACGTCCCCCTGTTTCACCAGCCCTTCGGTCGGTTGCCGGGGCTGGTTTGAGCCGGTGGCAAATCAACAAAATGATCCTCAATTGTCAGAACTGATCAGAGTCTGTCTTCGCTATACCAGCCTTGGATTGACGGTCTGTCTGCTTACCGGCTGTCTTCTGGGATGGCCCCTGTTACTGGCAGCAGCCGGTCTCATCTGGGGCATGTGGCATTTCTGCAGTCAGACATTGAGTGCGCAAGCCACTGACGACCACCGGCAGCAGGAGCAATCTAGGTAAACCTATCTATTTCCAAGGAGCGATGATGATTCAACAGAATCGCCCGGTGGTTTCACTGGGTTTGGTACTCGCCACACAAAACGCGCTGTCACAGTTGCCCCAGCACGAAATCCAGCGTGCCCTGGGCCGGCACTGCTCAGGTGACTGGGGCGACTGCTGTCCCGCTGATGCGGACGCCAATAACGCGGCCCTGCAGACAGGGGACCGACTGCTTTCAGTCTACCACACGGCTGACGGCATCAAGTTCTGGATCATCACGGTCGCCGACCGCTCGGTGACCAATGTATTGCTGCCAGAAGATTACTGATACCACACTCGCAGATGCGAGATTCCCATTTCATTTTACACAAGGAGTTCTGTATGCAGATTTTATTCATCAACAACGACGGTTCCGGATTTGCTGATCAGATCCAGATCGAGGCCGGTACCTCGGTACAAGCGTTGTTTCAGCAGCGGCTGCCTCACGGTCGTCCGCAGGACTACCTGATCCGCGTGAACCGCCAACCGACCACTGCCGGTTATGTGCTGCAGGAAGGTGATCGCGTTTCGATTACTCCGACAAAGATCGAGGGTGCGTTAACCCATTCGTCCCCGCGTGTAACCTGCATTCCATTCCCCAAACTGAAAGGAGCCCGATGGGAGCCCGACAACGCCTTAACAGCTTCTACTTATTTGCCGTTCTGATCGCCGCCGCCATACTTGGTGGAGCTGCCCAGTCCTGGTTGCTGTTCCTGATCAGTGCGGCCATCATGACCACTCTGCTGATCCATGGTGGAGACATCCGCCCTACTCCTCAAACTCGCCGCAACAGCCGCAGACGACGCTAAAATTTACATTCTTTTTACAGAGGCCACCTGTCGCATCAGGTGGCCTCGTTTCTTTTAAGGAGAACCCTTTCAATGAACCAACGACAACAGCAGCGGCCCTGGATACGGGCTGCTACAAAATTTCGGGAGCAGTACCAGTCTCAGTTGATTTGTTTCCCCAACGTCAATTCTCCCCCGGTAGACCAGTGGACGCGGGTCATGCGTCTTTCACGACTGCTGAAAAAAGCCCAGCAGTATCACTGTCCAGCTGCCTTCGCGTTTTGTCTGGTACAATATCAACAATCCATGGCTCGGCTTATCCAGGAATTAACTGCCTGCCACAATGAGATCACCACGATCAAACGAAAGCCTGAGATCCCCTCCTTGCGGGACCTGGTCGATGAACTCAGTTCACTGTCGGACGAATTCGATAATACCTCCATCGACTGGGCGGAACAGGAAATCGTCGTTCGTACTCCGCCTGTTGTCCTGCGAGAAATCAACCTGGGCGAGTTTGAAATCCGGCTTCGCTGGAGTGAGCTCGGTGATCCCCAACCTTACCGGATCATTTCACTCTCTCAAACCGGGACGGACGATGTGCATCATCCCCACGTCCAGGGGGACACACTCTGCGAAGGGGAAGGAAAAATCCCTATCAGTCAGGCCCTGGCAGAGGGCCGACTGGGAGATTTCTTTCTGCTGGTGCAGCAGATTCTGCAGACCTACAACCCGGGTTCCGCGTATGTCCCCCTGGATCGCTGGTGGAATTCATCCTGCGCTGACTGCGACGATTCGATGTCCCAGGAAGAGAGTCGCCCCTGTTCCATATGCGAACACCAGATCTGTGAATACTGCCGTCGCAATTGTACTACTTGTGGCGATCATCTCTGTTCCAGTTGTGCTGACACCTGTGAGACCTGCCATAACGCCTTCTGTCGCGATTGTCTTTCTGAATGCGACGCTTGCAGTGATTGCTTTTGTCGTTCCTGCCTGTCTGATCAAACCTGTTCATCCTGTCTTGAGGAAGTGAAGGAGAATGAAGATGCCTTATCCGAGGAATCAACCCCTGACGCACCGCCTGCTGCAGCGTCCCCGTCAGAAACGCCCGAAGCAGCGCAAACGCCGCACGCTCCGGTTCAGCCCGTATGCGTGGGCCAAACTGATCTACCTGCGTGACCTGGGGCCAACCGAAGTCGGTGGTTTTGGAATTACTGAACCAGACGATCCACGGTTCGTGACAGACATTGTTCTGATCAAGCAGACTTGTACCGACGTGACTGTGGTATTCGATGATGCCGCAGTCGCTGACTTCTTTGATGACCAGATTGATGTCGGCCGTCATCCCGAAAACTTTGGCCGGATCTGGATTCACACGCACCCCGGAAATTCGGCGCGCCCCAGTCAGGTAGATGTGGAAACCTTCGCCCGCGTGTTTGGTAACTGTGACTGGGCGGTGATGTTTATTCTGGCCCGGAATGGAACCACTTACGCAGAGTTAAAACACTCCGGCAGATCAAAGGCCGAAAAATTGTCGGTCGGAATTGATTTCAAACCAGAGTTTTCCGGCAGTAATCAAAGTGCCTGGGAAGCTGAGTACCTGGAGTGTGTACAGGAAGCACCTCTGCAGCCCTTCTGGGGTCTGGCTGAGTGGCTTGAAGACGAATTTTTGTATCCAGAACTGTGACCCGTTATGCCCATCTAAGTCTATCCCCATAAATTTATTACTTCAAAATTGAAAAGGATCACCCATGAATCTTCTGTCCGATCGTTTTGTTCGCCAGTCAGATCTGGTCCCTATGGATAAACTCAAACCGTTGACTGTCACCGTCATTGGCGTGGGGGCCATTGGTCGTCAGGTAGCATTGCAGCTGGCGGCACTGGGAGTCAGGAGACTGCAGTTAATTGACTTCGATATGGTTGAACCGACTAATATCACAACACAGGGATATCTGGCAGCGGATCTGGGGCAGTTCAAAGTGGAAGCTACAGCACGGGCGCTGCAAGCCGTTGATGCGGAACTGGAGATGGAAATCATTGTGGATCGTTTTCGGCCTGGTCTGGTGACAGGAGAAGCCGTGTTTATTTGCGTGGATTCCATCAGCAGTCGTACCGCCATCTGGCGGGCGTTACGACATCAGTGTTCGTTCTGGTGTGATGGGCGGATGCGAGGAGAAGTGCTGAGAATTCTGACTGCCGTGGATTCGGAGTCGCGGGACCACTATGACTCCACCTTGTTTACTCAGGACGAGGCACAAACCGGAGCCTGCACTTCCCGTAGTACGATTTACACTGCGAACATCGCAGCCGGATTGATGCTGCATCAGTTCTCTCGCTGGCTGCGAAACATTTCTACTGATTCAGATATGACACTGAACCTGCTAGCAGGTGAGACTGTGGTAAGCTGACTGATTTTAAACTCTCTCATTTAAATCAACGAATATCCAATAGTACGAATGCAGTCTGGCCACCTTCGATGGTGGCTCGACTGTATTTTTTTATCTATCAGAGAATGCGGTCATCCATATTGGCTGTTTCAGATACCGGCCCATTCTCTGCCGCTCACATAAGTTTTAGCCAATTTTGAAAAAAAGCTAAAAACCGTTCCCCTTTCGCCTCTCGACCCTCTTTAGACAACTGTCTGCTCACCTTTGGCTTTAAGGAGGATATCGTGAACCCCAAACCATTCTGGCAAACCTTGAAATCTCTGTTCGTCGACCTGTGGCCATTATTCATTGCTATCACCTTACCTGTTTTTACCAACGAGACATGCTCTGCCTGTCTCAACACAGCCCCTTATCAAAAAGGACAAAGTCGCATGATGAACTACGACACTTCGAAAAATGTAGTGGTCCTCGGCATTGCCGAGGTCTTTACCCATGTATCAGCCACTGATTCAACCAATGCCTGTCAATATCCGAATGTGATCATTCACGATGGTTTGACTGGATCGGTGGTAGGGATAGCCAGTCAGGTCAAAAAGATTATGGGGCATGTGAATCCGGTCTTTTTCACGGGTGATGATGCAGCGGGAGCCCTGGTCTCACACCTGGCGAAAGCTAATTTCAAGGGTAAGGAAAGCTGCCTGCGTAATTTAACCGCCACCGTGCGTTCAACCATCCAGGCGAATTCTAAAGTCATCTCCGGAACCGCTCTCAAAGATGACACGTTACCTGAAGAGTCGATGCTGTTGATTAAAAATGCATCAGGCACAATTGTGGGGCCGCTGCCTGCCGGCCTTTATGAGCTCGTGGTTCGCGTCTTAGATGCGGCTTCGAGCTCATACCTGATGCTTTCTCAAGAACAGTTACAGGATCCCGGGTTGTGCCTTGACCTGGGCAAGCGGGCCACGCTGGTTGTCTGTACTGAGCAGCAGCTGGCACAACTGACCGGATGCACTGAAGTCATCAAAGGCGTTCAGTGGGTCCGGGAAAGGGAGGTCAAAAATATCCTGGTGCTCTCATCCACCGAAGCAATCGGTTTTATCGATGGGCATTGGGTACACGTCCCTGGCTATGTGCATCTCGAAGATACGAAAATTCCCACGGCCGACCTTTTCGATTGTTTCGTTGGTACTCTGGCTGCTGTTCATATAGAGGACCGACCGGTAACTGACGCCATCGGACTGGCACTGGCAGCGGTCGCGATCAAATCTGATGGCACGCCGCTGACTGCTGATCTGAAGCAGTTGCAACAAGAGTCACGCAAACGCAAACCGATGCCGTTACAGCTACCGCAGCGTCCCAGGAAAATGACTCTGGCGCTGCAGTCAGCTAGCCTGGCCTCTAGCCTGCTGATCGGAGTCACACTGGGCTCTCTCCTCGGGTAGGACTGGATGCTTGAAGCACTACGAGAGATCGTCGAAGTCAGAACTCATCTTCGGCGATCTTTTTCTATTTTGTCGATCAACATGAAATCGAAAACATTTTATAGGGACGGATTTTATGACTATTCCAGCACAACAGATGAATATTTCTGGCAACAATCAAAGTGAAGTTCAGATCCGGACTGCGACGCGTCATGATGTCCCGCTGATTACCATGATGACCTGGGAGATTCTTGTCGTCACCAATCGGGCCGACCGGTATCGATTTGAAGAATCGCTGGCTGGGGTTCAGCGGATCTTTTCAGGCAATTCGCAGGATCTGTATATCCTCGCCACGGTTGGCAGTCGAGTGATCGGTCAACTCAAACTGGCACGTCAGTACAATGACCTGCTGATGGGGGATGAGGCCTGGATCGAGCACGTCTTCATTCACTCGGAATTCCGTGGTAGGAAAATTTATGATCAACTGCACGCTCATGCGGTTGCGCTGTGTCAGCAGTGGGGGGCCAAACGGCTTTCCTTACATGTAGTGGATACGAATGAGCGTGCCAGACGCGCCTATGAAAAACAGGGGATGCTGGCAACAGGGTTTTGGATGACACAGTCTCTTGAAAATTGATTTAGAAATAGCGGAAGGATGCGTAATTCACTGCATCCTTCCGCTTTGAGTGTTATCGTCTTGCCCCACCGGATGGTGGCAATCAAATCTCAGATTTATACCACAATCGGATGATCGGTAGTTCTTCATCGGTTTTCATATTGAATATTCAACGCGCGTCACACTGTGTGTGACACAAGTTAAAAGAATAAAATTTAAAAGGGCAAAGGGTAACAGATTTAAAACCATATATGGTTATTTGGTCCTGAGGAGACGCAACCCGAAAATGTCAATTCGGAAATCGGGATCGACCCAGTTGTAGAAACGGTGTGAGGAACGCGCGCTACTCGAAGTATCGCCCCAGGAACCACCCCGAAGAGAACGATCACTGTTTACATGATCTCTCCATGCTATCGGAGCCTCCAACGGCTCCATCTCCTCCCATAATTGAAGCCAGGCCTGTTTGGTTTCCAGCCCTGATTCTTGTTCAAACCACTGCATCGTCTCCTCGATTGATGTTTCTGCATGTGCCCGGTTCTGCTTATGGCAAAATATCTCCAGGAGGCGTTCCTTGAGCAAATCACCATTCCAAACTGTAGAACTCCACTCCCACACATTTCCATTCACATGATACAAACCGAACCCGTTCGCAGAGTAGTGGTTGCCCACGATCTCCTTCAATTCAGTGTCCTGAGACGTCTGATAGCGCTCCTGATCCCAGCGTACGGGTAACGTACGTCCCAATTTCGATAGGAAATTGGCTTCATTAATCGTGATTGAATCCTTATATGGCACGGAATATTTCAGCTTTCTTTTCTCTGTTATCCAGCGGTCAACGCCTCCCCAGGCTGCCCCCTCCCACTCAAATTCGCTCGGCAGACGGTACTGGTCTCCCAGCCATAAGCTCAGCATCACACCGTCAAACCAGTTCGTATGTATGACGGGACAATCCGGTTCTGGTGATATTTGACTGAAATCAGATTCATATTGCTGTTCCAGTTGAGGATCAAACAGGTGGTATTGAGCCTTGGTCACGCAGCAGGCCGCCATATCAAAGGCTTTAACCCGTACCATCTGCCAAGGCTTCTCATCGTCGCGTGCCTCATCATCCTCTGGGGAGGCGCCCAGCATAAACGACAGGTAGTCGTCAGAACCCGTTTGCCTGTCGTGGATCGAATCGGCACAACGGGAATAGGATTGGTGATGGGGAGTGATCATCTTGACCCAAGCATTGATGACCGGTTCCTCATCAAAATCTTCTAACCAGCTCAACTCTGCTTTGATAGTTTTCTGGGTCTGACGTTCAGCACGAGTTTTTCCTGCTAGCTGATCAAGCTGTACGACAAGATTCTCTTCACGCTCTTTGATAGCTTTCGTGACCAGATCGGGGAGATCCTCCTCATGCACCAATTCTGCCGCCCGGAACGCCCGCTCTGTCGGTTCGCCCTGCTCATCTCGCTCAATCAATATTTGTCGAAAACTGCTGCGGTAGAAATCCAGAAGTTTGTCCAGACAGGATTTGATTTCAGAACTCGAGTCCTCATTACGTTTCAGGATTTGCCAGACACGGAACATCAATTCCGTCGGTCGCAAATACTGCCCCAATGGTGGTATAAACAACTGCTTCATCATGCAGGAATAAGAGTCGAAATTGCAGAGAGCATTTCCTGACGAATCAGTGGTTTCCAGCATCTCAATGGCAAACTTCCAGGCGTTGTTCCAACGATTATCCCCGATATGAATTTTGATATCGTCAATATCTGTTTTACTGGCGTAACGAGAAAGATATAAACCCACAAAAAACTCCATCGTTTTCAGGGAGGGAAAAGAAAGCTCCTCCTCGTCATTCTTTTTGAGTGTCGTACTTCCCGTCAAAATGGTTTTACGAAGCATCGCATCGTATTTCTTCCAGCTTTCCTCAGAACTTCCATACCGATTGCCTGCCTTTTTCTTGATTTTAGAAATTCTGATTTCTGGTACGTGATAGAGAGAATGCGGATCCTGCTCTTCTGCCGAATTTTCCTGTGTGGCCTGATGCAGGATCTCAAAGCCGAGACAGGCCGCAGCGTGGATTAATTCTTCCACATCACCTGGTTGACGGAATTCTGCCACATCCCCCTTATAAGAGTCTCGATGAAAACCTCGATAAGCTGTCTCCCAATGTAAGTCGCCGGCCGTTTTAAATGGGCGAACTTTGGTTTCCCCATACAGGGCATCCTCGATGATCGCTCGAACCAGCTTGAGATTATTGGGGAGCTGAAGTAATTCATCATTCTCCTGCTGCTCGGTGATGGTTCCCCAGTATTCATCAACTAGCTTTCCCTCACCGGGATTCTTTACTTCCCGCAATTGACGGAGCTGTTTTTTATAATTCTCAATCTGCTCAGAGTCGAACAGTTCCAGATGAAAATGTCGCCAGATCTCTTTATTGAAACGGTCGGGCCACTGGTTCACAGCATGTGGACGAGATGTGACGATCATTTGAATGTTTTCGTGCGACAAGTCTGAATATTGGTTTCCTGCCTGGTGCAATCGTGTCAGAGTTTTTGAGACTTCATGATCGACCTGATCGAGGGCATCCAGAATCACTACGACGCGCCGTTTCGCAAGTAAATAGTCAATAACTTCACCCGGTGAAGGGGAAACGTAATCAGAACAGTACCGACTCACTGCCTTTTCCAGAGCCCCCCGTAGATCTTTCGGCCACTCGTCTTCATAGCGGACGACCAGAAAGGGTTCTGTTAATGAGCTAAGTTCATTGAGGAGACGCCAGGACAAGACGGTTTTTCCCCCACCTGCGATTTCGGTGATCAGCAGCCAGTTCCGTTCATCAATGACATACTTTTCGACCAGCTCGTCTATCCCTCTTTCCAGTTCATGAAACTCATTCGATCCGCTCGTAGTGTTTTTTTCGAAATCAACATCTTCGTGCTTGGAACGCAGTTTATACTGTTCTTCCGGTGTCAGCTGTACAGACAGACGTGGTTCAATATAAATGTCGAGTTTATGGTCGTCACCACGATCGGGGACCTCTCCCTGCGTCATCCGTTGCCATTCATCACGGACGCTTTCTGCATACTCTGAGAGGACATGTTCGATCCGTTCATCACCGCTCATCTGGTGAATGAGGGTTCGCAGTGACGTCTGCTCTTTAACTGGCTTGATGGCAACTTTCTGCTGATTGGAAACAATTTTGGTCCAGTCATTCCACTCCAGCGGAGCCTGCCCGTTCAGACAGCATTTTTGATTATGATGAAGGTAGACCGTATTCAGCTGCTCTCCCGTCCCAGTCAAGGCAGAGCCAAGGACCTCTCGATGCAGCTTGGCAGCGATACTTTCCTTACGGACTGGAGCAAAAGTGAGATCATCGATGGTCAATTCCTTCTCTGGTTGTTTTTTTGACTCCTGTGTCTCCTGTATTTGGAATGAGGCCGTGACGGTTTGATTCAGACGGATTCCCAGAGCCGTGGCGCAACTCGCCAGGGTGACGATCCCCCCCGCAGAACCTCCTGCGAGTTGAATGTAATGTTCCAGCCTGCCAATATCGGGAGAGACGCGTAGAGACTGATGGTTCTCTCTCAGGATGGACTGGCAAACTCTGCCAGCCAACTCCATGCTTGTGAGCATTTCTTTATCGAGGATCGTCATTCCCAGGCTTACCGGGTCCAGATAGGCTGAGGACCACCTCTCTTGGGCAGCGGTTGTGGTGACCGGAGCGGTTTTACCTTTGTATTTTCCTTCGGTATCTCTGTCTGAGACCAGCAGCATCTGAATGGTATTCTTCTTCAAAGGATGGTATTCTTCTTCAAAGGAGGATCATTCTTTTCTCCCAGGAGATAAGAAAGTAATCGGCGTACCAGCAACCAGTTCGACTCTGTCCACCAGTTCGCTGTTGTGGGGCGTTTCACTTTGCGGAATTGATCAAGAATTGCGGTGGCTTTATCCGGGGCCGGTTTGGCTTGTGAAAGCATTTCTGCTTCGGCGGGTTGCTGCTTAAGCTCAGTGCCATCGATTTTCGGTGTTTTGAAATCCCAGGCATCATGGTAACACTTGAAACAGTTCTCAATCGCATCCCATGCTTCAGCAAAGTCAGCATGATTACTGTTGGACGTCCAGCCCGCTAATACTTGCGAGGCCAGGATGCCGTTCAGAATGCCGCTGGTGAGATTCACGACCTGGCTTTGGACTTCGCCATCAGTGATGCCGAGAATTTCCCTGACCCGACCATTCTGTAATAGGGATTTTTCACCATACAGTGATTCCCTCAGCAGAGTAATCAGCTCATCCGGCAGTACTTGACCGTCTATCGCCAATGTTCGGGGGTAATATAGAATCGTAGCGTGGCCACCATTCCAGTGAGAGTGCAGACTTTTATAGTTTTTGTCTGGCTCTGTACTGCACTCTTCTTTATGCCAGATTTTTAGAACTTCTTTGAAATCTTCCGGGCCCGCCATCATCAATTCTCGCTAAGTCTTGTTCTTAGGTTGAGTTTCATCGGTGAGGGAAATTGTACAGGGAACCAAACGCAGGTAACAGGCTTTCAGCAAATCAGGCGTCAGACGGAACGGAAGTTGAAGCTGACCAAATGCGTTCTGAGAATACTCCGAGTTATACATTTCGACTTTTGCACTGTACAATTTGTGAACGCAGCCAACGGCCATCCCTGCATCATCGGTCGGCTGATAGAGCACTTCCACGGAATAGGCCCCGTGGGCGGTCTTTTGGGAAACTGTTATAGACAACTCAGTATAAAGCGGTGAATAGTGAATCCAGGCGCGCAGGTCATCGCGATAAAACGCGAGACTGAATGATTTTTCCTCGGTCATGATTAGGACTTTCCGGTAAAACAAGAACTTTCTCTAAGAATAGAAAGACTCTTTAAGTCCAGAAGAGGAAAGCGTTTTTGAAATATTACACAATTTATCCTACAGAAAATTCTCAAAAAATCAGATCTCCTTTCCCCTTGGGGGCTGATTTCGCATTTCAGGTATATATAGAGAGGCCCGGATTCCGCGCCTCGAGTCCTGTTTATCCTGTATTTGATTAGATGGAGAGATCCCATGAAACCTGTAACCCCCAAAGACGTCATTCGCCTTTTTGAAGGCGGCGTCAGTGATCTGGAAGAAATGTACCGGATCATACGGGCGATTGACGAAGACAAGAAGCTGCAACTGATTGAAAGGATGTGGAACGATTCCGAGCTGGATGAAAAGGAGGGGCAGCCAGAGCTCCCCCCCTTGGATTTTCCCGATCTGTTTCATACTCGTTTGTGCCGCCTGAAACCGGAATCGGATCTCACCGGACTCCTTGAACTGGAACGAATTGAAGTAAAAGTGGAATACGAGGTGAATGGCGTCATCAAATCGTTCCAGTTAATCCTGACCAGGACGGGGGAGAATCAGTTCAAGCTGGAAGCCGATTGGCCCTCTCACTTGGCTCCGATGAGCTTCGTTCTGGCGGGTTTCGACCTGGATCGCGGGCGTAAGCCGTTTGAAGCTGAGATTGAACTGCCCCAAAAACCGGTGGTTCGACCGGCAGCTGAACCTGAGAATGCTCCTGGTTCTGCAGTTTATGGCCATACAGGTGCACTGATGGCTGACGCAGGGAACTTGGACCAGGAAGGCAACGAAGAACCGAATGGGGATACGCGTTACTTCAGTGTCTCCCGCGATAGTGATGATGACAGAAAGCTGAATCTGGAAGAGGGGGACCTGGAGGTCTACGCCAAAATCGGCAAACGTACCGACGATCTCGTTGTCGTGGAAGTGTTCGATGCCCCCGACACCGAAAGCCCCTCTGCCTGCTCGGTAGTACCGGTTCATCGCAACGAACACGAGAGCATCGCCAAAGGCCGGCTTCAGAACTTCCCCTTGTATGATGCTCCTTCCAAAAAAGGCAAGATCCGTGTACGTGCCCTGGAAGAGGGAGACATCCCATGCTTAAGCAACGAGCAGGTGACAACACTGCTGGCAGAAGAGTGTGAAAATTTCGCTGCCGTTCCTGTGACTGCCCAGGAACCTGATGTTTTTACGACCGAGTTTCGCTACGAATTTCAGAAATCACGTCTTTCTGACGAGAAAACAGCCTGGTTTCTGCAGATGGCTGAGCAGGGAGGTGAGGTATGAGGAGTGAACTCAATGAATTGCTTCCCGCTCTACAGAGAGGAGACCATGAAGCGTGGGAGACATTGTATTTGATGTGTGGTAATTACATGTTCCGCTTTGCGCTCAGATTGACTAGAAATAAGGAAAAGGCCGTAGATATATCGAATGATGCTTATCTGGCAGTGCGGAGAAATGGACTTAAAAATTGTGATTATCTTACTCAAGGATATTTGGGCACAGTAGTTTACCATGAATTTTGTAGAGTAATCCGCGAAAAAAAACGTCCAAAAGAAATCTCATTTGAAGCTCTGGGCGGCAAGAATGATGAGGGAAAACCCCAGTCTTATGATCCAGAAGATCCCAATCAGCCCGATCTTAACGACATGATCGACAAACCGTTCAATTCTGAAGTTATCAATGAAGCGATGGACCGCCTGAGCGAAAAAGAGCGTCGAGTAATACAGCTTAGATATTTCGAGGGCCTCGAAACGGTTGAAATCCTAGAGGTCACTAAAGAGAAAAAGTTAAATACCGTTCAAAAGCAACTGAGGGCAGCCAGAAATAAAATAAAAGAATATTATCTAAGGGAAGATCCTTCTTGACTGCCACAATAAATCTCTCACAAAAATATTTCCTCTTCTCTCCAATAATCTCCTTTAGAAAGAGTGTGGTTGTCACCTACGGGGTGACCGATTTCCCAACTCTTTCTAAAGGAGATTTTCTTATGAAGCCCTCCACGCAACCTCCGGATACACATGCGGAGGAGATGACCGTGCCGTGGCAGATGCCAGTGGCTTCCGCTCCGAGCCATTCTGAGGAATTACAGACAGAAATGGATCGTCTGGAAACTGAAGAAGCCCGGGAGCGGGAATTGAAAAAACAGCAGGAGCTCGAACGTTTGCGTCAAATTGCTGCATTCGATTAGCTCTCAATGTTGTTCACACCGCAGTCGGGCCAAACCTGGCTGCGGCGTTTTTTTGCGCTGGAGAAGACACAATGACGAATATTGCCCCTGATTACCGGCTGATCATCACGCACGCAGCCTGGTCTGCCGCCTTACGCTCGATGCTGCTTGATGCCGATCGGTGTGCGATCGGTTCGCTGAGATGGAACAATACCGTAACTTCAACAGAATTTCTGGTCCATCAACTGGACCTGGTCGAACGCTGGCCCGTTGGCGAAGAGCGATTCCCGCTGACTGACTGGCTGGTGATGGCAGTCAGTCGTGACCCAAGTGAGACACCGGTAAAAATCTTGCAACAGATCAAGCCGCGCAAGTCTCAAACAGTGATCATTCTGACGTTTTATGACGAGGATCGGCAGCGATGGGACGGCTTCGTACATCGAGAAGGTGAGGTCATCCCATTAAATGAAATCCACATCATAGGCCCGGGCATGATGCGGCTGAATCGCGAGGATGAACCGGTTATTCAGGAATTGCCCACCGCAGGCCGCTGGTCACGTACCATCGGAGCACTCGGTGGTCCCTTATGGAGCAAGGTGAGAAATTCAAATCTGCTGCTGATCGGCTGTGGCCGGAATGGGACGCTCGCAGCCTGGAACTTTGCTGGGCTGGGGATTGAGCAGATGACGCTGGTTGACGAGGACGTACTCAAAATCGAGAACCTGGACGCTATGCCCGGGTTGACGCTGGATGATATCGGCCTTCCCAAAGTGACCGTGTTAGCCCGGCACCTGATTGCTTACAATAATGAGATGACGATTCGCTGTTTTACGAAGCCGGTCCATGAAATTCTCGATCAGTTACGCACGCGATTCGACTTGATTATCACCTGCGTGGACAGCGATGTCGCGCGCGTTGCTGCTTCCTGGTTATCGCGTGAGTTGTTGATCCCCCATTTGGACATTGGTACCGAAGTAGGACGTACAGAAAACTCACAACTACTGGCAGGCGATGTGCGGTTACTCCAGCCTTATGACGGCGGTTGTGTGAGTTGCGTTGGTGGCTTACGAGCCCCCGCAGAGGCGCAATACGAATTCGCGGCCCCGCACGGAAGTCTGCACCGGGGCGAACCGGCACCCTGGTACGAGCAACGCGTGGGTAGCCTCATCCACCTCAATTCGATGACAGTCGGGACCTCAGTCGAATTATGGCTCGCCTCTTTACAGGGCCATACGGGCTCTTTCTGGCAACGCCTGACCTGGAATGACAAAACCGGTTTGGAAGCCGAAGGGGTAGAGGTGATGCAGGATGAAGCGTGTCCTTACTGTCATGTTGGAAATTGACAGGTGCGCGTGTTGATACTCATATCAAATTTTACCTTGCGTCACACGCAGTGTGACGCAAGGTAAAAGAATAAAATTTAAAAGGGCAAAGGGTAACAGTTTTAAGATCATACAGGGTTATTTGGTCCTCAGGATACGCAACCCAAGATCGTTGAGTCGGTAATCGGGTTCGAGCCCGTTGCCGTAACGACTCGAAGTACGCGAGATCCTCGCAAGAATGATCCAGGAACCACCCCGAAGACAATGATAACAGTCCGCATGAACACTTACTGATGTCGGAGCTTCCAACGGCTCCATCTCCTCCCATAATGCGAGCCAAGCCTGCTTAGTATCCAACCCTGATTCTTGTTCTAACCACTGCAATGCCTCTGCGATAGATATTTCCACACGCGCCCGGTTTAGATTATAGCAAAATATCTCGAGGATGCGTTCGTCGAGCAACTCTGTGTTCCAAACCGTTGAACTCCATTCCGACACGTTGCCATTCAGATGATACAAGCCGAACCCGTTTGGGAGGTAGTGGTTGCGAACGATCTTCTTCAATTCAGCGTCTTGTGATGTTTCATAGCGCTCCTGATCCCAGCGTACGGGTAACGTGCGTCCTAATTTCCCATCGAAATTGACTTCATTAATCGTGATTGATTCATGATACAGCACGGAATATTTGAGTTTCATGTTCTCTGGTTCCCAGCGATCAAGGCCTCCCCAGGCTGCCCCCTCCCATTCAAATTCGCTCGGCAGACGGTACCTGTCTCCCAGCCATAAACTCAACATCACACCGTCAAACCAGTTCGTCTTGATAACAGGACAATCCGGTTCTGGTGAAATTTGACTGAAATCAGATTCGTAATGCTGCTCCAATTGAGCATCAAACAGGCAATACTGAGCCCGTGTCACACTACAGACTGCCATGTCAAAAGCTTTAACTCGCACCATTTGCCAAGGCTTTTCATTTTCATAGTCTTCCTCATTCTCTCCATAGGCCTCATCATCCTCTGGTGAGGCTCCCATCATAAACGTCAGGTAGTCGTCAGAACCCGTTTGCTTGTCGTGAATCGAATCGGCACAACGGGAGTAGGATTGGTGATGGGGAGTGATTTTTGTGACCCAGCCATTGATGACCGAGTCTTTATCGAATTCTCTCAGCCAGTTTAATTCTGTTTCGATAGTTCTCTCGTCCTGGCGTTCAGTTCGATTTTTTCCCTCTAATTGACCAAGCTGGACGCGGAGATTGCCTTCACGCTCTTCAATAGCTTTCGTGACCAGTTCTGGAAGATCATCCTCGTGCACTAATTCTGCAGCCAGAAACGCTCGCCCTGCCGGTTCTCCCTGCTCATCTCGCTCAATGAAAATACCCCGAAAACTGCTGCGGTAGAAATCCAGAAGATCGTCCAGACACTTCTTGATCTCAGAATTTGAGTTCTCATTCCGTTTGAGTATCTTCCAGACACGAAACATCAATTTCGTCGGTCGTAAGTGATGTGTTTCTTGTTTGGGGGCAAACAGTGCCTTGAGCGAAGGAAGCAGCGACTCGTTCGTTGGATATTGTCGCGCAGACGTTTTTCTGGACTCAAGCAGTTCCACTGCAAATCGATATGCCCAGTCCCAATTAGAGTCTGCCGATTTTTCTATCAGAGTGGATGCTCCCTCCAGTTCCTGTCCAGCCTGGGATATGTTGTCCCAATCTCCATGTGAGTTTCTTGATAGAAATAATCCTGCATAAAATTCCATCATGCCCTTATGTTTGAAACCGAAATAGTCTTTTGACTTATCTTCGAGAATCAGGTGGTTGGTTAACCCGGCAACAACCTGCATATTTTCCCAGAGTAAATCCCAGTTCTTTGTGATCGCTGAATTGGTAATGCATGTCTTAGTCAGTTCTTCCAGCTTGGTTACCAGATCATTTTCGACATTGTAAGTATGCGAATCCAGGATCATCATCTGATAGGCGGCAGCAGACAGGATTTCTCGAAAGTACTTCTTATAATTTGGAACATTTGATTTGAACTGATCGTGTTTAGTCAGATTACGTTCAAAGATATGATCGGTTGCCTGAAAATAGAGATCAGCCCGGTTGGCAAATTCGGGGAATCTGTTTTGACTGCGCGAAAGAAATCGAATGAACTTTAGGACCGCAGGGACTTCCAGTAATTCTTGAACTTCGTCGTAGACATCCTTAAAAATCTGTCGTAAATACGCTCGGGCAACTTGATCGGGATCGGGTTCATCCTGATCGTCTCCCTGGTTCAGATTTCTGCTCTCGCCAATCGATTCTCCTTGTGAGTTGAATGGCTCAAAGAAATCATCCCAGGCTTGACGAGTTTGCTCATCGGCAAATCCGACCAGTGACTCAGTCAAATCTTTGAGATAGACCAGCTGTTGAAAAGGCGTAAAGCCGTTGATTCTCACAAAGTTCCAGGTTTGCCAGGAGAATAGACCTTCTTCAGATCGAAGATCTTCAACGGGCTTTGCCCGACTGGTAACAATAATTCGAAAATCATGAAATTTGGAAGTTTCAACGAGTTCTTCGAATGCTTCAATCTGTCGTGCTTTGGTATTCCCGGCAAGCTGATCAAAGGAATCAAGAATAAATACGACGCGTCCCTTCCGCATGGCATATTCCACGATGGAGGCTGCTTTGGTTTCTTCTGTGATATCCAGTGCAGACTGAATCTCTTCGGTTAAATGTTGAATATAAACATTTCTGCCAGACGTGTTGGCATCTGTTTTCTCTGGCCAGGAGTGTTTTCCTCGTTCCCAGCGTATAACCAGTGGTGGCTGTCCTTCATACAATGCGTCCCGCCCTTCCTGACTACATAACCAGCGCTTGATCGCGCGACTAAAGACCGATTTCCCGGCCCCCGCATCCTCTGTGAGCACAATCCGCCGGGATTTTAAGGAACTTGGTTGAGATGCATCCCCCATTTGAAAGAGTGACAGAAATTTGGTCGACTCCGAATCTGTTGGATTGCACAGAGGGCGATACAAGTTTTTGAGATCTTGGTTTTCTGAGGAATCTTCCAGTTTTGTGGAATTGGGATTGATCGCTCGTGAAAACCAGGGGGAGATGTAATGTTCCAGTTCCGCTTCATCTAAACCGGGCCTTGTTAGCTGTTCCCATTCCTGGATGACTGTATCACAATATTTTTCGAATTGATGCTCAATCCGTTCATCGCCGCTCATCTGGTGAATGAGGGTTCGCAGTGACGTCTTCTCTTTAATGGGCATGATGGTAAGCTGCTGCTGATTGGAAACCATTTTGGTCCACTCATCCCACTCCAGCGGAGCCTGCCCGTTCAGACAGCATTTTTGATTATGATGAAGGTAGACCGTATTCAGCGGCTCTCCCGTCTCGGTTACGGCAGAGCCCAGAACGTCTCGCTGCAATTTGGCAGCGAGACTGTCCTCACCGACAGGCTCAAAAGTGAGATCATCGATAGTCAGTTCTTTATCTGACTCGTCTTCCTCTTGAGATTCTTGTATTTGGAATGAGGCCGTGGCGGTCTGGTTCAGGCGTATGCCCAGAGCTGTGGCACAACTGGACAGGGTGACGATTCCCCCCGCAGAACCACCTGCCAGTTGAATGTAATAATCCAGCCTGCCAATATCGGGAGAGATCCGCAGAGACTGATGGTTCTCACTCAGGACGGGCTGGCATACTCTGCCGGCCAACTCCAGGCTTGTAAGCATCTTCTTATCGAGGATCGTAATTCCCAGGCTCACTGGGTCCAGATAAGCAGACGACCACCTCTCTTGGACAGCGGTTGTAGTGACCGGAGCGGTTTCACCTTTGTAATTCCCATCTATATCTTCTTTTGAGACCAGCAGCATCTGAACGGTATTCTTCTGCAAAAAAGAATCACCCTGCTCTCCCAAAAGATAAGAGAGTAACCTTCGTACCAGTAACCAGTTCGACTCCGTCCACCAGATCTCTGCCGTGGGTCGCTTCACTTCGCGGAATTGATCGAGGATTGCGGTGGCTTTATCGGGGTCTGGTTTGGCATGCGAAAGCATTTCTGCTTCGACGGGTTGCTGCTTAAGCTCAGTGTCATCGATTTTTGGTGATTTAAAATCCCAGGCAGCATGGTAGCACTCGAAGCAGTTCTCAATCGCGTCCCATGCTTCAGTAAAGTCAGCATGATTCCTGTTGGACGTCCAGCCCGCTAATACTTGCGAGGCCAGGATGCCGTTCAAAATACCGCTGGCGAGATTCACGACCTGGCTTTGGACTTCAACTTCAGTGATACCGAGAATCTCCCTGACCCGACCATTCTGTAACAGAGAGTTTTCACCATTCAGTGATTCCTTAAGCAGCTTGATCAGCTCGGCCGATAGCACTTGACCGTCTAATGCCAGTGCCCGGGGGTAGGACAGAATCGTAGCCTGACCACCATTCCAGTGTGAGTGCAGACTTTTAAAGTTTGTACTGCGCTCTGTACTGCACTCTTCTTCATGCCAGATTTTTAGAGCTTCTTTGAAATCTTCCGGGCCCGCCATCATCAATTCTCTCTAAGTCTGATTCTCTGCTTGAGTCTCAGCGGTGTATGAAACTGCTTTGATAAAAATTCCAAATCGTATCTCAAATATTTCAACGCGCGCATTACGCAGGGTAAAAGAATAAAAATTTAAAAGAGCAAAGGGTAACAGATTTAATATCATATATGGTTATTTGGTCCTGAGGATACGAAATCCAATATAGCCTCGACGGTTTTCAAGTTCGTACCAAAAATCTCGTCGGGTAGAAAGAGCGAACCCTGCATCATTGAGCCAAGAACCTCCGCGAAGTGGACGATCGATAGAATCTTCTGCCTCTGTACTTTCGCACCATTCCCAAACTTGACCATGCATTTCACAAAGACCAAATCCGTTTCCAGGAAAACTTTTATTGTCAACAGGAATCGTACCATTACGGTCCTCTCCTTGAGGTGCTTTTCCTGTAGAGTAATTACCACGAAGATTCGCCCCTTTCGAAGAAAGAGAATCGAAATGTTCTACGCCACTTTTATCAGTCCAGGGGATTCCAAAACGATCTACCTCTGCATCACGTCCTGCTCTGCAACACGCTTCCCAATCCTGCTCTTCCGGTAAATCATACATCCCTAAAGTCCCTTTTCCTGTCATCCAGATTGTCATCATTTTGGACATAAAGAATGAAACTTCGACTACTGGGTGATCATCTAGTTGATTCTCGTCAGACTCTTCAGGACGTCGCCATTGCCATTCTCGAAATCGTTGATGGAGTGGATCAAAGACTTCGAATTGCAGGTTAGTCATCGGTGTTCTTTGCAGCATGTAATGCGGTGGGATTCTGTTCTTTTTCCTTTCTTCATTTTCACCTACCATACAAAACTGAGGATTACCTCCATCAGGACGTTCCCAGTTTCGAGGAGGACAGAGGCAATAATTAACCTTACTAGATCTTAGATGTCGATTGAACTGATCACGTCGTTGCCTGTAGTCCTTACATTGTTCAGAAGCAGGCCAAGTTCTAAAGCTGTCCAGTTCATCTTGGGTGAGTAATTTAAATTGACTCAAGGGTGATTCAAGAAAACAGTCTTCTGGTACAAGTTGTAAGATACCACGATCAGTGCCCTCCCACTCATTAGACTTTCTGCCACGATTGCGTTTTGCCGCCTGTAAAACTCGTTTTTCAAATTCGCTCAAAAAGTTGTCATGGATCTTCTGACAAACCTGTTTAATATCGTCAGAAGCCGTGCTTTCGGATCCGGGCAGATTTGTCTCAACCAACTCCCAGGCTGGATGTAGCCATCGACTGTCCCGATATTTCGGTTCATAATTTAATTTTTCCTCTTTACATTCGAACATAGTATTTAGTATTTCAACAAGATCTTCATCAAGCTCTATTTTCAGAATGTTTTTATCTGGTCGTTCTAACCAGGCATCACAACCAACACTATCTCGATGTACCAGCCAACGACAGAACAGATCCAGCTTGGTAGTGATCAGTACACTGTCCTGTTCGATAATTTCCCATAAGAGGAAAGCTGCCCCATATTTCAACAAACATGTAGCGAGATGGTTTACAACATTCTCGTCTAGTTCTTTATCCCGGTCTGCAGCGCTTAAAGCAAACCGGAAGATGCCATACCAGCGGGAGTCAAAAGTATTTGTCTCAATCCACCGTTCCTGTTGTTCCGGTGCCATCTTTGACAGATGCAATCCTGCAAACCATTCACAAAACGAGAAATGTCTCCAGGCAATCAGAGTTTGTGTTCTTTGGTTTTGATCAAAATAAGTCTGTCGTGTTGTTAAATTAAGCGCATCAAGTTGAGTAAGCATGGGTTTATGCTTAATGAAAAAGTCGGTATAAGCTCTTCCAGTTAACCCTCCCGTAAAATTAGCAACTGTCATTCCAATCAATCTATCAGATTGATTCGCTTCCTGTGAAATCATCTCCCAGGCAACTTCTCCCAGCAATATTTCAATGTAATCAAGACCTTCAAACTCTGATTCTATACTGGATGATTGTCGGTAGCTTTTATGACCATGATCGACAAGCATCTTCAGTGTCTCAAAATAAACTGCTTCCCTGTTTCGCAGATCAGCAAGTTTTTCTTCTTCTGCCAATTTTTTGATCTGAGTCAGTAGTAAGGGCACTTTCAGCAGTGCTTCCCAGTCAGCGCTTTCATAAAGCAACTCGATCCTGCTGCGTGGGTTTTCTGTAATTTGACAGGACTCAAAACTGACAAGCAATTGTATAGGAACATGGGTATAACCCCAAAACTCTCCCACTTGTACTTTATCGAAGGGTTCAGCAAAGTAGGTATGTTGGTCCCAGTCATATTGTTGATCATAACTCGCCCATTTTAATTGTCTTGTTTCCGGGCGCCCCGTGATTATGACCGGACAACGGTTGACACCATCACAAGTCAGAAAATTCTGAAACCGGGGAGCTTCACTTGTTTGATCAAGTGCATCAAATAGAAAGACCACATTTCCACGCTGTACTGCTTCACAAATCCACTGATCACGTTCCGTTTTGTCTGAGATCAAGTCGCTGAAGAGTCGCTGCGCCAGAAGAGAAAGAAAATCCTCCAATTCAGAGGGCTTAATGTCCCATTTGAAATCAGATAAGGCAGGCAGACGTAACAGGTCTCCACTATCATCAGTAGCCAGGCTCATTGGCCCTGCACCGATTCGCAACGGAATCCGATCTCCTTCAGTCGAAGCAATTAATTCTTCTGCTTTGATCAGCATTGTTGATTTGCCAAGCCCACTTTCTGCAAGAATGCGATTACGCAATGTCTGAGTATCTAAATTACCCATCAGCAGTGCTTCCGCTTCTTCTGCGGACAGAATCTTCTTATTTTCCGACTCAGGCCCCATGCTCTCCGATTTTGCTTTTTGAAACATTGAATATTTTGATAATATCTTCAATAACTTCTTGGTTTCCGACTCAGGCCCCATGCTCTCCGATTTTCCTATTTGAAGTTTGGAGAGTTTCGAAAACACATAAGGGTTGCAAGTTCCTTTAAGTAGTTCTATTGCTCTTGTTTTCAGGTGATCTTTTACTAACTTGGTAATTCGACAATAGCTTGTCAGGAGCCGATAGGCTTGATCAAAGCTCTCCACATACGAGAACCTGACAGTCCAATCGTAAACTTTGGCATCCTGAGGCAAGGCCGGTTGTTTTCCTTCCTTCTCATACAGTACAAACTTATGAAGACGATGTGTTTTCATTCCTACAAAATGAAGAACTTCAGGATGGTCATCGATTTGTTCGTCACGAAAAGCCAGTAGTTTTTCAGAAACACTGGCGACTTGATGCAGTCTGTCATTTGTTTCTGGTTCATCAAAACAGGCGGAAATTACTGTCTGCTGGTCAAGACGCTCATTTCGAGTTGCTGCCAAGACAGCAGATGCAAAAGCCGCCTCGGCGGATCGTCCATCGATGGCTCCCACCGCTTGTGGCAGCTTGAACCCACTTTTCGGGCTAAGTGGAATTAACCGCCAGCGATAGTTAAATGAGAATGCTTGCGGGTCACTCCATTCTTCTCGTCCTTTCAACACTGTCATCACATTACGCAAACCCTGACGAAAACCAGGAGCCAGCGGCAGATAGCCACAATAGCGGCAATCAGGATATAGCAGGCCGGTCCCTCCCGGGACCTTTTCAACAACCAGATGTGCCAGGAAGCCTTCCGGAATCTTTACACTTTTTTGCTCGCCTTCAGGATTGATAACTTTTTTTTCAGTCTCCATAGCCAACAACACAGAACTCTCAACAGGTTTTCCTTCCATTGAAAGCATGCCGTCATTGAGCAGGTAATAAAGGGATTCTGCCACCATTAGCAGGACTGGATCGTCCCAATCAGCGACTCTGCTGTCTTGAAGCCGTTTTTGTTTTTCGACTTCGATGAGCGCAGTTTTCCAGCGCCCCTGTAGTTTTTTAACAAAATCTGGTGTGCCTGCAGCCTCTGATGTCGGGGGTGTCTTCTTTTCGTACTGATAAGCCCGCCGATAGAGGTCTACCGCTTCAGAGATCAGTTGAGTGATCAGTTCAGATGAGTCGTCCAATATCTGGATCGACTCGATCAGTTTCATGCGGGCCTGGAACATGAAACAGGCACACTCACTCGGAAACAAAGTTTGAGCGAGTGGATTATTTGTCAGTTCGTCTAATATCGCTGCAGCATGTCCTTGAGATGCCGCCTCTAATAACAAACATGTCTGATACTCACCATCTGAGCCTTTTCCCAGAAAATGGGCTCGAAATGCGTCTTCTTTATTGTCTTCGGGACCGGTAAAGAACAAAAGTGCGTGAAGATAATCACCTGCCCTCCTGCGTCGATCCATCTGTTGTAACAACGTCATCTACAGCCCTTTACATTCAATCGAAGCAGCTTATGCATAGTGTCATTTTGTCAACACTGTCGTAGAGATGCAAATCTGTGGTCAGGCAAGAAGCTAGAGAATTTTAAAAACTTTACAAATACCGGTCATCTTCGATCCCCTAAACTCATTACTTAAAACAAGGGGAAAGGAACAGCTTCAGCTCCTCGCAAGTTCCACTGGCTTTAATTGGGAGAGACAGATGCGACGCAAGTTACTTCGAATCAGTACCAGGACTCTCATCGACGCGGGCCCTCTGTTTGTGGCATTCCTGTTTACCAGTGACTTACTGGCATAGGAGAGCCTCGTTTCTAGTAATGCTTCCAGACTCATATTAGATGAAAGGTTTTTTCAAATGAACCGGATGAACAAAAAACACAAAATCACGTCGTTTGGGTCGGGGGTGCTTGATATTCACTCTGCACCTTTTGATTCAAATTCAGGTGCTGACAAACGGGACGGCGATCTCGAATTCAAAGTAGGCGGTGCGCCTGTCAATGGGGCAAGGGCTGCTGGATTGTACGTAACAGTAGCACTGATCCTGCTGATCGCGGATGATTTCCTGGGCAAGATCATTAAAGAGTTGGCCTTCGATGAATTCAAAGAACAGACGCTACTTTTACATCCTGCAATGGAAGCCACACGTGCTTCGGTAATCAGCGGAAATTCGATCATTACAAAGCGTGCTTCTACCATAATTCAGGATCTGCCTGTCCATATCCGGGAAATCTGTGCCAACAGTGAAATGCTGATTGTTGGTCCAATGACACAGAAGGATTATGAATTAACGAAGCAGATTCTCAAGACGAATTCCAATTCGATTCTTCAACTGTCAAAACAGCAATTGGAAAACGCCGGCATGTGCATTCAATTGGCCCAGATGGCAGGTGTCACAGTTATCAATGACAATGAAGCCACTTATTGGACTGGATTTTCCGATCCGGTCAAAGCGATTCAATGGCTCCGCGATCGTTCAGTGAAGAATGTGATTATCACTTCTAAAGATTCCGTAAATGGTTACTGCGATGGGAACTGGATCTTTCAACCGACAATTCAGGCCAAAAATGTAAAATCCACGATAGGTGCAGGTGATGTTTTCGTAGGAACTCTTGCGGCCATGCGAGTGAATGGTAAGTCATGGCGGAAGGCAATCACCCTGGCCATGACCGCAGCAACACGGCATATCGAAAAATCGGGTGTTACCGATTTATCCCGATTGGACCAGGAATCATTGACGCGTAAACGTGTACCGTTTCAGCCTCCCAAGAGTAAATTTAAGGTTACTGCCCCGATCAATAAACTGACGGTTGCTGCCAGTAGCCTGATCGCTGGGTTAGCATTTGGAATACTGATGTAACAGCCAATCTGTGTTCTGGTCGACTCTCAGCCCGCTGAATTGTTAAGTCAATTCAACGGGCTTTTTGAGTGCGTCAGACATAAAACACACCGTCAAGTTCTGTCACAATCAACTGTTTAGCCAAAGAGAGCATGGTGTGACATTTGCATGATCCCATTGCCACACCGGATAATTTAAAACCCCGTGGAAAAAACTCGATAGCGATTCGCTAAGAAAGCATGTACTTGGTGAAGAGTCGATTTGGGGTTACTTCTTGGACAAGGTTCTGTTTAAAATCAGCCTGATTTGTAGGAAAAAACGGTACTATCCTTGAGATTGAAGCAGCCCGTAGTGCAGACTGTCCTCCCCCCCCGCACACCGTCCAGGACCGGGCTTCTAGATCGTCACTGGGACCTTCCAACACGCAGCTTCACAAACCCTGGACATCTCAGTCGAGGGGGAATCCAAACAGATCGGTACAACGCCGAATCACCCGATCTGGCGCGTCGACCGGGAAGCCTCGTCCGGGCCAACAGCCTCTCCGTTTGTGAACAACTGCATACATTAGACGGCATTAGCCCGGCACAGCATCTTCGAATACATCGAAGTGTTTTATAACCGTGAAAGGCTCCATTCATCTCTGGGCTATCAGAGCCCCGAAATGTTTGAGCAGGCAGTATAACCTAATTCCAGCGCCCACTATTTCTGGGGAACTTCATCTCCAATCGTGAATGGGGCAGGCAGTATAACCTTATTCCAGCGCTACTATTCCTGAAGAACGGTATATCTCTTTCTTAAAGCGTAACACTTCGGCAAACTGTTCGTTTCTTAGCGTTGGTGACCGCCGCGCAACAGAAAAGTCATTATGGGAATTCAGAACGCCCTCTGCTCTCGCTCCATCACCCATAAGCACTTAACCTGAACTTCGCCAATGTCTTTAAACGCCTTTATTTTAAGGGCCCGAAACCTACTGAAAGGCATTACGGAGGCCTATAGAGTCCAAAAGTCACTTCTACTCAACCCATTCCGCCGCTCCATTTGCGGAATAAATCAAACGGTCTAAACGTACTTTTTACGCAGTTCCCCCCTAAAGTGTCTGCATGTTTTCCTACCCCCGACACAACCCGCCCACCATCCATAATCCAGGAGCCATGATTCGCCTCCATCGAATTGCTCACAGCCTTGCAGGACTGATAGCGACTGAAGCCTTTCTCTTACCACTCCAACAGCAAAGCTGGGAGCACGTTTTCGTTTCAAGACCTGATTGATCACCCCAGGAAATATCCGTACCCCGCTGTCTTCTCTAATTCCAATGTTCGGCTCGATAACTGCGATCGATTTACTTTTCAAATCTGACCTATATTCATCGCGATGGCACCAGGCGATATCGCCTTCTTGTTTCATTCTCAACAAGAGCTCAAAAAATGATCGTTCAGGTTCTACATAATCGAAGTTCAGCATGCTTGCAGCATCCGTCACCGCTTCTGGGTCCCCCCCATCCCGGTGAAACCAATCAGCTATATCGTCCAAAAGAGCCAGCAATTCGCGTTGCTGAGCCCAGATGTTTATCTGATGCTTCCGCTGGCAAACATCCCTTAGGTACCGTGGAATGACCCAGCGGGCATGACGCGATAGCATGCCGAGAGGTTGGGGGGATTCGTAAGCGTGAATTCGCACGAATCCCAAATGGGAACTGACAGCCAATGCCGCATATGAAGACAACTGTAGGATCGCCTTCCGTATGCCGATATCATCCAGCCACGACGTTGTCATGCAAACTCGCGATTGATGGCCAAATTGGATTAGAGTTGGTATGTCGTGTGCCATACAAGTACTTGACACAAAGTCCAAATGTGATCTGTTACCCCGTTGACTGCTCGAAGCAGTATTACAGCCAAGGGCTATCGCCGCCATTTCGCCGGTTTTGTGGGCGAATTCTCCGTCAAGGATGATACCATTGCCTTGCTCGCGGCAACCTCTACCCGCAAGCAAGTGCTGTAATACACAAACTGCCAGCGCCCATAGAATTTGAGTTTGGGGAGTCTTCATCGAAAGCATCATGACAGCTTGCCTATTGTTCTCGGGGGATGCGAATTCATTTCCTGGAAGTGGTTCCTCATAGAATTCCCGGGGGATGGGGTCGGAGAGAATGCCTCCGGTTAAGTTGATGGCATAGTGTGGGAATTGATAGCAACGTTGATCAGCCCAGTAACCTACACGCCCTGCATGGGTCAGGATTTTCGGTTGTCCGAACTCGCGAGCAATGAACAACGATTCTTTCGCCCATTTCCTCTTCTGGTAATTGAGGAGATCTCCTGTTTTCTCTCTCAGGCCATTCGATGCTGTCTCAAATAGTGATTTTTTCTTGACAATCTCTTCGGAGATATACAACTCGAGCGGTTGCTCAGGCCGCTCGACCCGGACATTGAGATAGGTCTTCCCCGCTTCGGTCGTGATAATTCTTTCAACACGCAACGGGTAATTGCAGATTTTTTCCCCAGTCTCTTCAATAAACCATCCTTCCGGACGTTCCACGACAGTTTGCCCACCTACCCGCACTCGGTTCACAGACAGTTGGGATGGATCATAGTTTTCCCACAGCTTATCGGTCTGAATGTCAAACCCTCCACGGAGACTGCGACATTCGTCGGGGGTGAGCCCAAGTTTGACGATCAGCATCTCAACGTCAGCGCCATTTAGTTGTGTTAATTGCTTACCCAGTGCTGCCTGCCAAGGGATCGCATGATTACGGAATTGTCTCAACTGAAATAACGAATCGTAGCCACTGAGACCTCTCTCCATGCTAGCTTCAGAAAGCTCATAATCTGAGACCATTCCACCAAAACGTTTCGCGAGGGGGATCGTCTCGTTCGGGGGACCACAAAAGACGATCGTCCTTTCAGCAACCTCGGGAGGTAAATTGAGAGGTTGAAAGTCACGACTTGACCTTACTGCCAGAATGGGTAGCGGTATTCTTGAGTCACGAAGATGTCGAGCATGGAGAAGGGTTGCTTGAAGGATCTCAGTAAAAATGAAAACGGTCCCACTGAATGCGGGGTTAGACTTTCTGTGGAGCACATCCAGCCAAGCGAAGCCGGACTCTCTCGGCCGTTGACTGCAGCACCCGAGATTCCCTCGTTTGAAAATGATGTCACCCTGATCAGTATTACCATCTCGTCCGATAAAGGTAAACCCTATGATTCGTCCGGGTAGGTCAGAATGTGGAATTATCACGAAATCATCCCAGTCGTGTCCTTCAAACAACCTACGTTTGCCTGGGCCTGGTCCACGCCGCTTCGATGATTTTTCTTGATGATTCGATCGAACCTGAGGTTGATATGAATATGGTGCGAACAGTTCTTCGATCTCATTTTTGTGGGCTGCTCCAAATAATTGGCCGTGATGCGTGGACCACAGACCATGACATGCTGTGTCGAACATCGCAATACGGCGCATTAGCATTCGACCTGATGCCTTAAACTTTAGCAACGGTTCGCTTTGTGCAGACTTCCAAAACTCCCTGAGTCGATGCCGATACTCGACGTGCTGAGACCGGTAACTGGCAATGTCATCCTCCTTCAGATCCGCTTCAAAGAATTCACGAAGCTCCAGCAACTCGATGGCTTGATCCAGATCACACTCACGAAACATCGCAACCAGCTCAATGACATCACCGGCAAACAGGCATTTGAAGCAGAAAAACCATGCGCCACCCAGGACCTGATCTTCCATTATCTTCATACTTCCGTCGCCGCAAAGCGGACATTTCATTGCTTTAGGGAGTATCCTTCGACCATCATCGATACCCAATTCGAGCAGAACCTTACCCCAGTCCAGTCGTGCTGCTAAAGATTTGGGAGGATTCGACATCATGTTGTCTCCTTTTGAGGTATCGGTTTCAAAAGCTCCGAATCGCGGAGGTTAATTGAGTGAAATATGATCGAAATCCGAGGGCTTTCCCCTCGATTGCGATAGACCTCGATGAACCCACTAGATTCAAGCACCTGCAGAGCACGATATACCGTAGTTCGGCTCAGGTTGTATCGTCGAAGAACTCTTGGTGTGAGAAGAATATACCACCGATCATATCGAAAGCCCTCTCTCAGGATCATAAGTGCCGTCGCGAGCGAACCTTTCCCCGGGAGTTCTGTGGCTCGACCGAGCCAGCTAAGAACGTCTGCAACTCCCCATGAAAAGTCGCCAACGGTAGATGTTTCTTTGACGGAACAACCTGGGTAATTAACATCCATAGATTCATCCCTTCATTACCGACTCGAAGACTCGAGTTCGAAATTGATTATCTCGGATTGAGAGATGGTTACAGCCCCCATCCACATTTCAGTATTCACTTTGTTCGATAGTCAGAAAAGTTATAAAGTGATTGAGTACCCTATAGGATCGGCACTTTACTTTCCCCGATCGTGTCGACAAACGATCGTTACGACCGGACTTCGGCCTCGGTGACGCTCGATACTGATCAGACCTGCGGATTCGAGCATATTCAAAGCTCGATAGCCTTGTTGACGACTCACGTGGAATCTTGAGAGTAATGCGTTACCAGCTCGAATTGGTTTCCAATACCTTTTCCTTGACTCAAACCACACTGCCAAGGCCACGGACAGTGACTTACCTGGTAGGGATGCGGCGTGAGTGATCCAGGGAATAGGAATAGGCCCGGCGATGAATTGAGAGTCCCATTTCTTCTGCACCGCCCTACGTCTGTTCTGAGACTCAATCGTCAGTTGTTCTGGAATGTTCTCTTCAACCATTTGAGTACCTCTACTACCATTGCTATATACTTAAGGATAAAGAAAAGGAGATAGCGACGGGTCTATTACCGGTGATGGTTTAAGTAACCCTGGTAATCAACCCTTTGCGTTGTAGGTTCTACACATCCATCGTTCGGGACATCTGGTAACTCCCATTTCGAATTCTCAATGTCCACTAGTATGTCATTCATCCGGTCGAACATCGCCCGCCCCCGCTCATCAAAGTATCGGTCAGGTGAATGGACGATCTCGACATCGGTCCTCAATCGGAAACCGTCCAAGACAACAGCCGACGCATCAGACATTGACTGCCGAGTTGCGGCCACGACTGCCTCCATCTCATCGGCCAAACCTTCGACAAGGAATGCGTCGTGGACTGGACAACAGACGGAAACGCCTCGCTCAGTCAATAAGGTGGCCGCTAGTCGCATCATTTCGGCTCCGTTGGCCTGGCATGGAAAGTTGGCCAGTGAGCGCACATTGGCCTCCGAAGCGACGTGCAACATCCAGCCGAACACCGTCCGGATTGTCCCGTGGACTAGCGCGTGATTGACAGCGGCATCTGACCAACGCCAGAACTTCCGATAAGTCGAACGATGGAGGTGAAGTAGTTCGCGTGCGTGGGCGGGGGTCTGTCCGATATTCACAGCCAGTGACTCAGGCCCCATGCCATACTGGACCGCGAGAATCGTCTGTTTGTAGATGGCCCGTTCGACTGGATGGCTGGCTTTGGTTGCATCGAAGGGCACAGCCCCAGCTTGCTTGGCAAATTCCAGATACGGGTCACCAGACTCGTAGGCCGACATCATGGCATCGTCGTCGGATAGTGCCGCACCGATACCGAACTCTTGTTGGCTCCAATCGACGTACGCTATGGCCCAACCCGGCTTCGGCTTGATGAGCGATCTCAGCCAAGCGGAAGGACCAAAGATAAACTTTGAATTCGAAGGTTGGTTGCGGCCAGTCTTTGCCTGAAATGGACTCAGCAAACATCGGTTTCGGCCATCGCTACCGACAGCGAAATCGGTTAATCGAAGCTGACCAAGCGAATGTCTCAGTTCGCGAAGTGGGCCGACCTCTGGATATCGGTTTGCCATTTTCCGGAAGGTCTCATCGTCGAGAGCCAGCCGTCCAGTATTCAGTCTGGGCCAGTGGATACCGTGCTCAAACAGCCACTGGGAGAATTTAGATTCAGAAAACGACATTCGCTGACCGGTTGAGATGAAAACGTGATAGTCCGCATCAACCACATCAATCAAGTGTGACTTGATTGCGTCCCAGTTCCCCCGGAGACGTTCAAGGAGTTGGCAATCAACCGGAACTCCCGTCCACTCCATGTGGGCGACTGCCTTCATATATCGACCTCTCAGTAGCGCTCGCTCGATATCGAGCTGATCGCCCATCTTAGTCAATAGGTCGACTAGTGCCGCAACATCTGACTCGCAGTAGTTGATCAGATCAGACTGCTCCTGATCTGTGTACTCGCCGCCGCGCATTGCCAGCTGACGCATTGAGTCCTTTTCTACATCCTGAATTACATCACAACCGAAGTAGCTCAGTGCTCCCAAAAGCCCCCGACCACAGGGGACGTAACGACCATTCGTCAGATTGCGGAACTCAACGTATAGATCAATGACGTTAACCGGCATGGACCAGCCGAGAGCCAGATGGCACCCCAACTCCGCGGACGCATAATAAGCGACATATAGATCGTTCGGTCCACACCCGATCGGCTCTCCCGGATTTTCACTCAACCAGCGCCGGATTGTGCGACCGGATCGGAACTCTCTCGCTACCATGCAGAGCGGATCTGGCTGATTCCCTTGCTGCGCGTAGAACTCAAAGTCGACCAGCCAAATCGAAGTGTACTGCTCTAGGAACATTATACATCCCCCCGAAGCCGCTTCATCAGAGGATGGTCCAGATCCCGAATCATCTTATCTCGGAAGGCAAGCTCTAGATAGTCCGACATTCCTAGCTCTGCTGGCCATTCGGGGGCGGACAGTTCGGCTGTAGCCTCATAGGTCAGATACATCCCGTCAGGCATCGATGCGACAACGCGGACCCAGTTGTCCTCCGCCAGTCGACTCGCTTCTATCAGGGACTGATGCCAGGCATTCGTGCGTCCATCCGGCCCCGGCAGGAAACAGCGCCAGAGAAACGGTTGGGGCGAACGGCGAGCGATGGCAAGACGCAGCACCGCAGGTCGGCACAGATCGCCTAATTCGTGTGCCGGTCCAGGATAGACGAGGTACGTCTCGCGTGACTCTTCGTCTTCGTAGACCATCGTTTGGAAAGACCAGTTTTCACCTGGACGAACTCGCACGAAAGAGGTCCTCGGTGGCTTCGATACATTTATTTGCGTGATGACCTGCCTGGCTCCAGCTGTAGCAACAAAGTCCTGGGACAGTCTCAGCTGCTCGAATTCACCGAGATCAACATCTCTTGATTCGTCAATTGAGCTGGGATTAACCTGGTCAACAGCCGGTTCATTCACTTGCTCCCCATTATCGGAAGGTTGCATGTTAGCGATGCGATTCATTGTCTCTGTCTCCAACTATTAATTGAGATAAATGGCTCTGTTGGTCACAGAGCCGTGTAAATGTAGTTTAAGAATGGGTACTGTTCGCTCCGACCGGTTTACCTCAGAGCAGTCCTTTATTTCGCAATTGCTTTTCGAGCGCGACGCTCCGTTCGTTGTGGGCAGCGTCGTCGCGCTCGGCTGCTACTTCTCGTGCTTCGGTCAGCTTAGTGAAGAATTCTTCGACAGCGGCGCGAGTCAGGAACGGACGTCCGCCAACCATGACGACAGCCAACTTGACACGATCGCCAGTGGCGGACGTCAGCCCCCGATTGATCCATCTCCAGGTAGTCGCTGGAGAGACCGGCTTGCCTGAGTTGCTCAATGGAATGAGCTCACGACGTGCTCTACCTAGGGGGACAAGATCTTCGATTTGGATAGGTGACATAAAAAAACCTCCATTTCACTAGTTTAGAACCCAATGAATGGAGGATATATGAGAGCGGGGACAATATGCAGGACAAAGTTGTCCTTAAATTTGTCCATTAGAGATTTTCAGGATGACGTAATCTGTTCCTATAGTCATTTCCACATGCGGTAAAATTTTGGCATCAGCCTCTAACTTATCCCTGAGACGATTTAACGCTTTAAGAATCGTCTCGTCTCCAGGGCAGTCCTTCCTAAAAGCCTTATGTATTTTCGCGTCATCGCAGATTTTATCAAAACTCACTTGCCGGCAGCTGAACCTACTAAGATATTTAAATAGTCTAAACGATTGTCCTTGGAGGATCTGGCCGATCTTGTCGATCGCAGTTAACGATTCACCAGATCTCTTGTCCCGTGAAAATCTCGGCTCTGGTAATTGGTCTAAATCGTCGCGTATCGAGGGCAGTTTCCCCCAATCGACCAATGCTTCCCAGTCGATATTCTCCCCCACTTTGAGTGCTGTGACCGCGTCGACTAAGTCTTCATTATGATCGGGACTACCTCCGTTCGATGGTGTGAGAAAAGCAACATTCAAAATCAACCGTCCAAGCGGCGTCTCTTCACCGACCGGCTCAACACCGCCCGACCCACAGCGGGGTAGAAATTCCCGGTTTAGTTGTCCCAGATCCCGGGCTGCCAGATGTAACAGTTCCCAATCTTTCCATGAGACGTCAGCTATTTTGTCGAGTCCCCATCGCTGCAATTCTTCCTGAGAGAGAAAAACTGGATCAGACTTTTGCCTAGCTTGGATCAGTCGTCTGATATACCGAGCGACAATCCCACGAAACTCTCCCGGATCAAACTGGGGGGGAGGGGCGATGTATTCGTCTGAGCCGGTCGTATGATCAGGTTCGTTCTTCATATTTGTCCGCTCTGCTTTGAACTCTTCACAATCTCTGCACTTTTTGACAATTAACTACTCGACGATTTTCAATGGACCATCAGGGCATTAGGACGGTTTTCGGTTACCAAACCAATTACATCTCTCAAGATTCGTCTCCCAGATTGATTTATCGAATGTACCAGAAATCATACTGGAATGGATCAATCTTATCCGATTTGGTCCAATCACGCGTTCACCCCACCTTCCCCGCAATCAGTCTAGCTTGGTCTCGGTCGAGTTCGGCGTAAATCTCAGTAATTGCCGCGGATGAGTGCCCCAGAATCAACCGGGCAGCCTCAATACCGAATTCCCGACGTAACTCTGTGCCCGCATTATGACGCAATTGATGTGGATGCCAGCACCATTCTTTACGCCAAGACGAAGCTTGTTCCTTTATTTTGCTGCGTTGGTCATTGGGGAGATTATGCGAAACTTTCCGAAATTCAACTGGCATATCGAATGCCTTTTCGCACGCCTTGCGGATGGCTTGACCGTAGGAACAGACCGTGTAGCAGTTCCCGGGCTGTTTCTTCGGTTTCCGCTTTCGTCTCCGCTTCTGAGCCGAAGGTGTCATCGGCGTTTTCCGTTCCAGAGATGCGTAGTATTCCACTTTTGCATCAGTGGGAGAGAAGATGTACGCTCCCAGGTCAGTTTTCAGAAACTCCCGAACAACTTTTTTGCCTCTCGGTCCGATGAATATTACACGATCCTTACCAACATGCTCTCCTTTATGCCGTTGCGGTCGATACTCCCAGACCTCGCCGTCCATATTGAGGTCGCCCCCCCGAATCTGAATGACTTCCCCCGGACGCATCCCCGTGGTCAATTGCAACTCGACCATTCCCCAGACCTGCCGACTGACGAATGGTTTGACCGCTTCCACACGGTGGGAGGGGACGGGTTTGACCGGGTCCGATTCCCTCGCTCCAGATCGGCCGGCCCGCAATCCCGCTACGGCCTGAACCGCTTGGAACACCAATGGATTTACCAGCTCGTTTTCGACGCCCCAGCGAAACATCCGCTTGATGCGTCCGATGTTCCGGTTGATAGAAGTTCGCACGAGTCCGTGTGCAATCATTTCATCTCGAACCGCTTGAAGTTTCAGTGGTGAAAATTCGTGAACAGACAGATTGCGGAACATTCGGACCAGATACTTGAGCGCTTTGCGGATGTTAGCCGCTTCTGAAGTTGGCATCCCATCCGCCTTACGGTAGTAACCATCCGCGAATTCGATGAACAGAAGTGAGAGATCCGCAATCGTAAGCTTGATGTTGGAAACATCCTGTCTAGAGAGCCATACGGAGATCAGTTTGTCATACTCGTCGCGAGATTCCTGGGAGCCATATGGACCAAGGTAGTGGTCATTACCATTGATTCGGACGCGAGCTTGCCCGGACGCCTTGTGGAGTTGGTAAGCAGGCTTGAAAATCTTCTTTTTTGACATGGTGCGATTCTCCTTCAAGAAAACGTGAATCGGATATTCACGCCGCACCACAAAAGAAAAGGGTAGGGAAAAGGGTAAAACCGCTGATCCCTACTCGCCTTCGCTATTCTGGGTTGTCGCTAACTGCGACACAGCAAGGACTTAAAAAAGCTCCTCGACAAGGACTCGAACCTTGAACCTAGCGGTTAACAGCCGCTCGCTCTACCGATTGAGCTATCGAGGATCAGTTCTGTGATTCAGGAAAGCTCCCAACCACATTGTGCGTATAACATATTGTGAGAAATGTATGAAGTCAACCGATGTTAAACAGGAACCGCCGTGGTTCTGACAAAATATTTGAGAATTTTGCCGGCTTGTAAGAATCGTAACTGTTTTGAGTCACTCAGCTTCCGCCTCTGGTGGTTTGGGGGCAACCCCTTTGATCTTTTCGAGGGTCACTTTGTTTCCCTGATCGTTGTACTCGATGAGATTCATGAAGGCTCCCATCAGCATGATCCCTCTACCACAGGGACGTTCCAGATTCTCCAGCAGTGTCGGATCAGGTACATGACTGCGGTCGAACCCTTCTCCTTCATCCTGGATTTCGACACGAACCCGTTCGTCACTGATCCAGCATTGAATCTCGACACTCTTATCAGGAGACATGCGATTACCATGTTTAATCGCATTGACCAGCGCTTCTTCCAGCGCCAGGCGCACCGAAAAGACATCTTTCTCCGGGTATTCACGTACCTCAAGAGCCTCGACGATCCGGGCCTGAACAGCCTGACCTTCCGAGGTATCACTGGGTATCGTTACTTCAAAGTGTTCGTCCGATGACATGAATTTGGCCAGCACACGATTTCTGGTGTTTATCCAGTAACTAATTCAAAGAGCATTCAAACTCACTCAGAGAAACCTGCTATTAACAACAGTCTTCTCAATCTGAATCTCTCACAATCATTGTTCTCAAATTTTTTTACTGAAGAATGGTTGAAGCAGACTGGAAATGAATCTGCAATTACCAAGCCAAAGTTAAAATCCTTCGAGAGCCGCCTCCTGTGTTTCGGCGATGTCAAACAGTTGATTCAGTCTCGTAATGGCAAAAACTTCATAGATGTCAGGACGAATTGAACACAGTTTCAATTTACCTTTTGCCTTTTTCACCTTTTTATCCAGCGTAATCAGCTTCCCCAGTGCAGCACTGGAAAGGTATTCCACGTTGGAAAAGTCAAGAATGATCTTCTTACGTCCATCTTCATCAACAAGACCAAATAATTGAGTCCCGATGATCTGGATATTTCCTTCATCAAGAATTTTCTTGTCAATAAATTTTGCAATGGTGACATCCGAAACTTCTTCGATATCAACACGACGGTGACCAGCTGCCATAATTCCAGCCCACCCTCTTCTAAAAAGACAAAATCCGACGTAGGCACATGAATTCCCTGTGAATCCACTATCGCAGATAGTGTTTGTATCGACGACTGCCTGGCCCGATCGGAATCGATCATAAAACGAATTGAATCAAGTATCAAATTATACGTGTTAAGACTAAAAAAGAAATTATCTAAACAGATATTCCCGATAGACTAACATCAATTTGAGCGAGAACCACAAGTCCCCGGTATTGCATGATCATCACGCTTTCTTTCCTTGCTGTCAAGCATATTCGCAAGATTGTTTACGGGATTCTAAGGGTCTAAGTGCCATATTCAGCAGACTTTGTGTAATCTCGCAGGCTCGGATTGGCAAAACCCCCGTTTCTGAGGGGAAATCTGACATTTACTGTACCTCAATGCCCTGCTCCCCATCCTCATACGAAACGGAATTTTGTTAAGACATTCAGACATCAACTTGGAAATTGTGTTAAGGAATTGAAACAAATCACTGACGCGGAGGCGCTGTTTCCACGAAAAAGATATTTGTTTTCTCCTCGAGAGATTACGAATCCGCATGCATCGAATCACCGTCTGCATCTGCAATTGTCATAATCCTGCCAACAGGACGCCCGTTCGCTGAAACCGCTCTGCTGCTGCCTGTCCCCTCCCCACGCATCGCTTCGGGCGCGATGTTTGCCTTTTCATTCCCGATGAACCACTTCATCTCGTCACAAACCGTGATTGAGACTCTCTGTTCAATCGGGGACTGTAATGCAACGCGAACGTACTTTCTTTGTCTTCTGCCTGGCGCTCTTGCTGTTTTCCACGTCGATCTCCCGAGCCGATGTGGCAATCACCCTGGACACCGGCAAGACGATTCACGCGGACTACATCCAGTGGGGCCCCGACTCCACCCTGCTTCTGGAAATGCAGGGACAGCCCCCCCGCTCCCTGTCTCTCAATCAAATCCAGAGTCTGAAAATCGAGAACTCTGAATACGATCGGCAGACTATTCGTCTCGCAGCAGACCAGTATCAGCAGAGCCAGTCCGTCCAGTTCGCATCGCATAAACACAAACGATTTACCCCCATGCCGGTCCCCGTTTATCAGAGCCCCCTGCATGCTCCCTTCGAACCGCGAGAAACATGTTCCGCGCCCTGCGACACCCGCTGCAGCAGAGGAATCATCCTGGGAGTTCACGAAGATCCGCTGAACGCCTACCAGCCCCTGCTGAAACAGTACTACCCCAATGGCGTCCCCACGCTGGAACGCGGTTATGCCCTGGGACTGATGCGAGCTACAGTTGCACAACAGGCGCTGGGCTATGGACCTGTCCCCGGAGTCATTCCTCCCGCACCTGCCTCCGAGCCGCTGCTGGGAAAAATAGCGCAAATCAGCGTCCAGGCGACGCCCGTCAACACTCAGGGAAAAGCAGACTGGGACGCACTCTCGGTCCGCATCCGGGGATTTGACCGCGCGGGGAACCCTGCTGCATTAACGGGAAATGTAAAAATCCAGTTGTTCGGCCAGCGACAGATGCTGCTTCCGGTCTGGGATCAACGCTTTGCTGCAGTCCCACAGGAAACTTTCAAGCTGGGACAGTGGACCCGAAACTGCGCTGCAACGCCTCTGACAAATGCACCACGAGCCGGAAATCAGTTTGGCACAGGCCAGGCCTCCGATCAGACCTGGATCGTCAAACTCTTCCCGCAAATTCCCGAACACAATCTGAATGTGTACGCGCTCGGAGAAATTCAGGTCAGCCTGCTCTCACCTGGCAAAGGAACCTTTGAAGCGTCGGCTCCCGCTGTCCCCCTGAAGCACGTCTCCCTCAATCGGGATTCCTCACTGGCGACGACAGGCACCCGCTTCTTTCCTGGAGAAACGACGTCGGCAGGCATCGCGCGCACCAGCAGGCTCAACTTTGAAGGCCCTTCAAGGCCAAACAGCCGCCCGTTCACCGTCCAGCCTTAAGGTCAGACATTTCGCTGAACCTCCTGCTTTGATGAATTCATCCAGGGGTGTACTCAGCGTCTGATAGCCCCGCTGCTGCAGATCGGCTTCCAGCTGCGGGCAACCTGTATTCATGACAACGGTTTCTCCAATCACAACCGCATTGCAGGCAAACCGCTGTGCCTCTTCCTTGACGACCGGAAGCAGATGCGGGATATATTCTTTCAAAGCCTGTTGCGCATACTCGTCGAAAGCAGGCGGATAATAGATGGCTTCCGTTTCGCTCAGAGGACAGAAGCAGGTATCGAGGTGATAATAAAATTCGTCGACCAGCTGCAACGGAATCACCCGGCAGTTCATCTCTCCGGCCACCCATTGCAGAGCCCGCACATCACTGCGAATCAGATAACCGGCAAACAGGGTATCACCGCAGAATAAGGCATCGCCGGCGCCTTCAAAGAAAAAACCGTCCGGCATCTCAATCGTTTCAAATCCCGCTTGTTGAAACCACTCGCGATCAAGGGGCGTCTCTCCCTGCCTCGCTTCATGACGGAACAGCGAAAGAAACACACGATCTTTCCAGATCAGGCCGGCATTCGCTGTGAAGACCAGATCGGGGAGGCCTTTCACCGGCGTCATGAGTTCGATTCTGGTATTCTGGCTCTGCAACAGTTGATAAAGCGACTCCCACTGTTGTCGCGCCAGCGCCAGATCACTCTGTTTGCTGCGACTCATCCAGGGATTGATTTCATACTCAATCCCGTAAAAGTCCGGAGGACACATCAGGATTGCCGGGGTATCATAAATCAATGTACTACCTTTCTCTGTCTCAGCAGGGGAAAACAGGTGCGCCTGACGTGCCCTCTCAAATATTATACCATAGACGACATTGATTCGTGGGAAGATTTCTTTCCTCCGTTCGAGATTTCAAATCAGCGGCTGTATAATTGACGGACTGGCTCCTGATCCAATACAGTCACTCTTATGGAGTGTCATTTTTTAAATTTTGGGTTGATCGATATCACGAGAGTGTGACAACGGAGCACGTAAACAACACCCCCAACCCTCAATTTCAAGCTTGCCAAAGCACAAGACTGTTCATCTCTCTTTTTCTGAAATGGATTTACCGCTATGACAGAGTCGACCGCATATCCGCTGACCTGGGAACTGGCCTCGCTGTACCCGCATCCCGAACAACCTGAGTTCGAGGATTGTCTCCAGCAGATCAAAGCGTCGCTGGAAGATCTGGTGGCACGCGTTGCGGAATTAGCTCAGTCGACAGATCCACAACAGCATGCTTCCCTCTGGGGAGATTTTCTGACCGACTATCAGGCGGCCGTCGCCGAGCTGGCGGGATTATTCGCCTTTCTCGAATGCTACTGCGCCGAAGATGCACACAATAAACGATTCCAGACATTGATGGCACGTCTGGCCAGTATTCGACCTCTGCGGGAGAATATCGAAACCCAGCTCCAGTTAACCATTCGCGAAATCTCCGACGCAGTCCTGCAGCAGTTCACAGAACAGGATTCCCGTCTGCAGCAGATTCAGTTTTTCCTGGAAGACTCCAAACGGAACGCAACATTAAGGCTGCCGAAAGAACAGGAAATCCTGGCATCGCAACTGGCCGTGGATGGACTGCACGCCTGGGGACGGCTCTATGATCGTCTGTCGGGAGAACTGAAAATTCAGTTAATGGAAAAAGGGGAACTGGTGGAACGTTCTCCCGGGCAGGTCCAGTTCGATTCGCCGCAACGCTTCGTGCGACAGAATAACTTCTATGCGGCCAATAAAGCCTGGGATACGATTGCCGATTCGTGTGCAGATGCGCTGAATCATCTGGCGGGAACCCGGCTCACGCTCTACAGCCATCTCCCCGTCACAGACCATCTGGATGCCCCCCTGGTTTACAACCGCATGCAGCGAAGCACACTGAACACGATGTGGTCGGTGATCTCACAACGCAAACAGAAACTGGTGCAGTTTCTCGAAAAGAAAGCGGAACTGCTGGGACTCGAAAAACTCTGCTGGTACGACCTGAATGCACCGCTGCCACTCTCCGGGGGTGAATCGGCCGAACTCAGTTACAACCGTGCCTGCGAACTGGTGGTGAATTCCTTTGAAAAGTTCAGTCCCGATCTGAGCCAGTTTGCAGAGACAGCACTCCGCGAGCAATGGATCGAAGTCGAAAACCGCCCCGGCAAACGTCAGGGGGGCTTCTGCACTACCTTCCCGCTGCAGAAACAGTCGCGCATTTTCATGACCTATACCGACTCAGCCGACAGCATGTCGACCCTCGCCCATGAACTGGGGCACGCCTATCACTCTTACGTGCTGAAAGATGCGCCTTATGTTTTGAGTGACTACCCGATGAACCTGGCAGAAACCGCTTCCACATTTGCTGAAGCGGTGCTCGGCGAACAACGTCTGAAAGCGGCTCAGTCACGGGACGAAGAATTACAGATTCTGGATGGCATGCTGGGAGACGCTGTTGCCTTCCTGATGAATATTCACGCGCGATTCCTGTTCGAAGACCGCCTGCATCAGGAACGGGCGTCGGGCGAATTAACCCCCCAGCGTTTTTCGGAACTGATGCTGGCTGCACAGAAAGAAGCTTATGCGGGTGCTCTGGATGATTCGGGCTGGAATCCTTCGTTCTGGATTTCCAAACTCCACTTCTATATCAGTGAATTACCGTTCTATAACTTCCCTTATACCTTCGGTTATCTCCTCTCCCTGGGAGTCTATGCCCTGTCGGATACCTTTACCGATCAGTCGGAGTTTGCGGACAAATACCGTGAACTCCTGATCGCCACCGGTTGTCAGGTAACAGAAGACGCCGTGTCCCAGACATTTGGTTACCATCTGGGTGAAGCTGATTTCTGGAACAAAAGTATTGATATTATTGACCGCCGCGTCGATCGTTTTCTGGAACTGGCTGACTGATCTTAGTGAAATCATTGAGTTTAAACGCCGTCTGTACTGGAAATACGCGATCTGACAGAGTCATCCCGCTCCCGGTCCGGTTCTGGACCGGGGTCCCTCTGAAATGCTGCAGGATCTGAAGTCTTTCGTTCCGTAGCGTGTCGAAATTCTTAACAGTCTTGGGTATACTGTCTGGACGACGGAATACCGAACCTGTCAGACCGGGTGTCTGCCCGATCCAGAGCAGGAGTGCAGGTACTCCCTTTGAGAATGAATAAGAACTGAATGACAGACAGCTGATGAATTTGCTGCGATACTGAAAAGCATTTATTCTATGGCAACACAACAGGATCTATCAGAAACCCGCCATGAATCAGGGGTTGGAATTGTCAAAACCAGACTGGCAACCCTGTTTGCGCCTCCGAACTGGCTCAAGCTGGCAGGTGGAGGTGTGCTGGGACCGATTCAGGTCGCCTATGAAACCTACGGCGAGTTGACCCCGGCAAAAGATAACGCAATTTTTATCTGTCACGCCCTGACCGGCGATGCCCACGCCGCCGGCTACTATGAAGACGATGACGAAAAAGCCAAGCCGGGCTGGTGGGATGACCTGATTGGTCCGGGACGCACGCTCGACACGGATAAATATTACGTGATCTGTGCGAACGTTCTGGGAGGCTGCATGGGAACAACCGGGCCTGGCAGCATCAACCCGGAAACCAACCAGGCTTACCGTCTCGGTTTCCCGTTCATCACCGTCGGCGATATCGTCGAAGTTCATTCTGCCCTCACAAAACATCTGGGCATCGATCAGCTGCTCGCCGTCATTGGGGGCAGCCTGGGAGGCATGCAGGTCCTGGACTGGGCGACCCGCTTTCCCGATCAGTTACGCAGTGCCATCTGCCTGGCTTCCGCCGCCCAGCTTTCGGCGCAGGGAATTGCCTTCAACGCAGTGGGCAGACGGGCGATCAAAACCGATCCGGAGTTCAAAGACGGGGAATACGAAGTGGGAGCCGGTCCCCGCTATGGTTTGGCCCTGGCACGCATGATCGCCCACATCACCTACCTCTCAGACCAGTCGATCGAAATGAAGTTCGGCAGACGCCTGCAGGATCACGATACATTTACTTACGAAATGCTGCCCGAAGTGGAATTTCAGGTGGAGAGTTACCTGCATTATCAGGGCAAGCGGTTCGTAGAACGCTTTGACGCGAACAGTTATCTTTATCTGACCCGCGCGATGGACTATTTTGATCTAGTTTCCCAACATGGATCACTGGTCAATGCTTTGGGAAAAACAGACGCCCGTTTTCTGATTGCCTCGTATGATTCCGACTGGCTGTTTACAACCAGTCAGAGTAAAGAGATCGTCAGGGCGTTGATCGAATGTGGAAAACATGTCTCGTTTATCGAGCTCAAGAGCCCGTTCGGACACGATTCTTTCCTGATTGAAATCGAACAGCTGAATAAAATGATTACCCCGTTTCTGGAGCAGGCTTATTCCACGCGTCTGGCGGAAAGCAAACCAGCCTCTTAGAGAAACCAGCCAGAGCGATTCTCACACGAACGCTCTCCAGAAACCAACACGGATTTGAACCATGTGTGCTCAACATCGATATTGTATGCAGGACCCGTCACTGGAAATGACCGACCGCCTGCTGCTGGAACAGATCCAGCCCGGCAGCCGCGTACTCGACCTGGGTTGTGGCGATGGTCGCCTGCTGGCACGCTTGCGTGAAGAACGGGGTGCTTCGGTCCTGGGGATCGAAATCGATATCACACAACATCATGCCGCCATCGCACGCGGGGTTCCCGTGATCCAGGCCGACCTCGACGAGGGACTGCTGGATATTCCCGATGGCGCTTTTGATTACGTCGTTCTGAGCCAGACCCTGCAGCAGGTTTTGCATCCCAAACAGCTGCTGGAAGAAATGGTGCGCGTCGCCAAAAAAGCACTGGTGGTGGTCCCCAACTTTGGAAATTGGCGCATTCGCTTACAAGTCCTCAAACAGGGGCGTGCCCCGGTAACCGAAGTCCTGCCTTACGAATGGTACAACACCCCCAACCTGCACCTGATGTCGATGCACGACTTTCAGGATCTGATGCGACTGCTGGGCATCGAAATTCTGCAGGAGATTCCAATCATCAATCACCGGGCCATCGAAAAAGCCTGGCTGGCCAACCTGCGGGCCCAGCATGTCCTGTACGTTTTACAGCGACTGGAAGCGCCCGAAGTCCCTCATGCCGGCGAACACAAGGCAGCGGATCACTCCGCACCGATTCCCCGCTAAAGTCTTTTCCGGCCTGGAATGGCCCGTTGGTCGCAATGGTCCGCAAGTTCGCTGGCGTGCGCACCTGATATGGCCCCCTCAATACAGGCTTGAAGGACCACCAGGCTTTGATCGCCGGATTGCAAGCCAGCCGCTTTGAACCTGTGTGAAAGTACGCCTGAAATAAATCAATTTTCTGCGGCGCAATTCCTGTTTCCAAAATTCGATTGACCAGATATACTGCCCCACCTTCAGTACCGAAACTGAGCATGACACCCCGGACAGCGTCAACCCGGCTGCAACCTAAGGTGTGACCATACAAGAGTTTGAAACAAGTAAGCGACCCGATATTATCAAAGAGAAAGAGGGAAAGGACTCCCGATGCGTATCATTGCCATCATGAATCAAAAAGGGGGCGTCGGCAAAACGACGTCGAGTGTGAACATGGCTGCCGGCCTGGCGATGCAGGGCAAGAAAGTCTGCCTGATCGACCTCGACCCACAGGGACATGCCTCGTTACACCTGGGAATTGAACCCTTCGGAAACGTCCCGACCGCCTATGATGTTTTCTCCGGCTTCAAAACCCTTGCCGAAACCCGGCAACTCGTCGCGAAAAATTTATGGGTCGTACCTGCGACACTCGATCTGGCTGCGACCGAACTGGAACTGGTAGACGCTGAAAACCGCGAAATTGTTCTGCGTCAGGCCATCCGGAAAATGGCCGAGACCGAACCGTTCGACTATGTCATTATGGACTGTCCCCCTTCCCTGGGTGTGCTGACCATCAATGCCTTGACGGCGGCCAGCGAAGTCATCATTCCTCTGCAGCCACACTTCTTCGCATTACAGGGTCTTTCCAAACTGCTCGAAACAACAGCTCTGGTCCGCCGCCGTTTGAACCGCGATCTGCGCGTCTCGGGAGTGGTCCTCTGTCTGTACGAAACCGGTACCCGACTGGCAGCCGACGTCACCGACGACCTGACAGCCTTCCTGACGGAAAGCGATCCGGAAGCACCGTGGGCAACTGCGAAAGTTTTCCAGAGTCGAATCCGGCGGAATATCAAACTGGCCGAAGCCCCCAGTTACGGGCAGTCCGTCTTCGATTATTCCAGCTCCTGTCCCGGCGCCAAAGATTACGGCGGACTGGTCGAAGAAATCATTGCCGACGAAAAAGTGGAAGAAACACCGATTCAGCAGGCAGCCTGATCACTCAGCTGGCTTCTGCTTCGCTTCCAGTTTTGCTTTCGCTTCTTTCCAGAGCGGATCGTAAACCTCTTTGTCAAACGGAGGACATCCGGTGGGATACTGTCCCAGGGGATGGTCCTTCGTGCGCATGAGGTTCGTGCAGTACGAGAACGTTCGGCAGACGGTTTTGCGATTGAGCTTCCCTTCTTCCTGGAGCTGCTTCGCAAACTCAGGCTGCGAGAGTGTCGCGCGGCCCATTCCCACGATGGAGATCTTTCCCGATTCCACATTCGCCGCAGCCGCATGCATGGCAAAGTCCTGCAGCCAGCTGTAACCACTGCCGACTACCGGGATATCCGGGACAGCTGCCTGGATCTGACCGGCAATCCGGAAATGCCGGGCCACGCCAATCAGCGGATGTTCGGGAGCGTGATAACCATCGGTGGGCGGAAACTCGGCGGGTCTGACGATATGCGGATTCGCATAAGGATTCCCGTTGGAGATGTTGATCATGCTGACGCCCCACTCTTTCAGCAGCTTTGCGACTTCCAGGGGTTCGGTCAGATCTTCCTGCAGATGATCGTTGGGATTCGTACCGAATGCGGTCTGCAGCGGCAGCTCATGCGGACAGGGTTCGCCGATGAATTCTTCGCCGGCACCCCGATAGGGAATCCCGTCGTAACCGTTCATGCGGGTCCCAATCACCAGCGTGGGACATTCTTCGCGAATGCGTTTCACAACGTTGCGCACCAGCCGCGTACGGTTCTCCAGCGAACCCCCGTATTCACCGGGACGATTTTTCGCCGCCAGTAATTCGGAGAGCAGGTAACGATGACACTGCTTGATATCGACAAAGCCAACCCCGATCGATTCCGCCAGTTTTGCTGCCGTGACATACTGATCTTCAATGCGTTTCAGATCATCGTCTGTAAGCAGCGGGTAACTGTCATCGACGATGCGGCCCGTTGATTTATCCACAGTGCGAGGATCGAGGACCTGATCGTGCGTTGCCAGCAGAGGCTTTTCAAAACTGAACCGGCCCGAATGCGTTAACTGCAGGCCAATCACCAGACCATCAGTGGAACCGAACACTTCCGCGTGCGCGTCGCGACAGCCGGCCAGCATCTTTTCCAGTGCAGAGGCGGTTTTTTCATTGATCATCAACTGCCGGGGATTCATTCGCGCTTCGGGGCCGATGGCAGTCGCTTCTCCCCAGATCAGCGAAGCCCCTCCGGCGCCAAACCGCTGATAACGTCGATACGTCAACTCATCAGGGAAGCCGTCCGTCGTTCCGTCACAGCCTTCCATCGGCTGAATGCCAAGTCGACTTTTCGCCTGCAGATGCCCGATCTGAATCGGTTGATAGAGCACATCGAAATTATCGGAAACCTGAATCGGACAGCCGAGTCGTTCGGAGTCTGCGACCACGTCGGCGGGAGTTTTATATTTAAAGTATTTGGCCATGAGGAAAGACTTTTTGCATGCAGTTGAAAATCGAGGAGGTTCGTATTTTTACTGCAACGAGTTTACTCAAACCGATCGCGAATTGCCATTCACCCCCGGATTCGAGAATTGCTGCAGGGAATGCGCGAAACCACCTCAGGCGGGAGCCGTCAACGATTTCCCGTTGTCCCGGGCAGAGAGCTTCAGCAGGAAAGGGACTGCGGATTCGGCCCACTCTTCTGCGGTCGCGTAGTGTTCCGCATGCGAACCGAAACAGCTTTGCAGCAGGGCCGTATTGATAATACCAGGGTTCAGGGGAATCGCCGCCATGCCCCGCGGTAATTCCTGCGCCAGGGACTGCGTCAAACCTTCGATGGCCCACTTCGTCGCACAATAGGAGGCGACCTCCGCGGAAGCCGAACGTCCCCAGCCGGAACTGAAATTCACGATCACGCCCGACTGGCGTTCGCTCATCGCGGGCACAAAGTGACGAATGGTATTGATGGTCCCTTTGATATTGACGTCAATAATCTGATCGATGTCGTCCGCAGAGATTTCCCAGAGCGGTGCGTTCTCATTGATCACGGCGGCATTGTTCAACAGCAGATCAGGCGGCCCCAGTTCAGCAATGATCGTCTTCGCCCAGTTCGCGACCGCGCGGTCATCCGACACATCGACAGTCGAAAACTGATGCGGCGCACCGAACCGATCGGACAGTGCAGCAATTTTATCCGCAGACCGGCCACAGCCGGCGACCGTGTGTCCTGCTGCAATCAACGCCTGGGTCATGGCACGACCCAGTCCCTGAGTTACGCCGGTGATGACAACCACTTTCGACATGCTGACTTTCCCTCTTTCCCATTCCGAGTCGGATTACTTCGCTTCCGTTTTTGCAGCGGCTGCCGCTTTTTCATCTTCTTTTTTGGAAAGCTCCGGATTGGGGGGAACGGCAGCGGGTGCTTCGCCACGAATCCATTTGATGGCTCCGATCACGGAATCCTGGAACATGGGATTGGCCCAGGTTTCGGGATTGTGGCCCAGGTTGTTGACGAAGACTTTTCCCGCACCCCATTCTTTCGCCCAGGCGACCGGCACCTGATAGGGTTTCTTCGGATTGCATTTCTCCATGTTCAGACTCATCAGCACATGCACTTTCTCCGGCTGCCAGTTTTTGTACTGGTAGATTTCATCTTTAAACTGAAACTCTTTGCCGAACGGTTTCATCGCCGGGAAATCGGAATCGTGTACTGTAATCGTCACCGTATTGCCGGCAGTCCAGGGATGTCCGTTGAACGAGCCGCCAATCATGTCCCAGTAAGGTTCATACGATTTATAGGTGTCGGTGGCGGAATGAAAGCCGATGAAGCCGTGGCCTTTCTGCTTGAGCCAGTCGTTCAGAAAATACTGCATGTCTTCTTCTTTGATCGGCAGCATGCCCGTGGTGTAGAACATGACGATGTCGTAGTTCTGCAGATTCTCTTTTGTGAAATCTGCGGCGGCGTCCTGAGTACAATCGACGGTGAACAGTCCGGACTGTTTGCCCAGTTGAATCATGGCGATTTCTGCGGGAGACAGTTTCTCTTCCTGTCGTTTGACGGAGCCGTGTGTGTAACCTTTGCTCTGGGTCAGCATCAGCACCCGGGATTTACCTTCTGCGGCATTCGTATCAGCAGAGAAAGACAGAACAGCACAAACCAGCAGGCAGCAGGTTGTCAAAAATCGAAAACTCATGGTGATCGCTCCACAGTTGAGTGTATTTTGATTGAATGAAAATCAGATATTCATTTTAAGGAGAACATCGCGAATTATGCAAAGCAAAAGGCTTAATCGGTCAGTTTCTGCACACGGATGTTACGAAACTCGACGGCGTCCCCTTCTGATTGAATACCGAAGAAACCGGACTTCAATTCGTTGGGTTTGGATGTCGCGATCTGAGTGCCGTTCAGGACCGATGTCAACGCGCCGTCTTTGCAGACGACTTCGATCGTATTCCATTCGCCAATCGGACGGCGGGCTTTTTCGCGGGCTGCTTCATCGTCGGTCACATCCAGTTGAATCTCTTTGCTGTTCGATTTGATGTGGGCCATCTCGGCGAATTTGCCCTGCACTTCCAGACATTTCGGCCAGACCCGGTTTTCGCCGGTGATGAACAGCAGGAATCCGGTATTCGGATTTTCATTTTTCTCGGCGGATTCGGGGAAACGATATTCCAGGCGGATCGTGCAGTTGCCGAATGACTCGTTGGAGTACAGATAACCGCGCGGTGTTCCTTTGCAGGAGATCACGCCTTCTGCTTCGCTCCAGTTTTTCCCCTCGACCGGCTCTTTGGTTTTGGCGTTGAAGACTGCAAAGTCTTTCAGGCTGAGCAGCGTGAAGCCATCTTCCACTTCGAATAACGATTCGATCGTTTTTTCGGGAATATCGATGGCGGAGACATCATCGGCGGCTTCCTTTTTCTGGGCTTCAGTCGGACCGGAATCGGAACAGGCCGCCAGCAGGCAAACCAGTGACAGCAGAGGGAGAATTCGATGCAGGGATTTCATAAAACTTCTCTTTCCGGAAAGTCGTGAAAAAATTCGTATCTGAAGCATAACTTCATCCTGTATTAACATTCTAACGTACAATACCGGCAACACATAAGAGAAGACGAGGGAAATCCACAAGACGATTTCCACACTTTTGACACCACAAACTGGAGACGAGAAATCCAATCTGAACACAGGCGAACGCCAGTCACCCCACCTGCCTCTCAAGACAGCTATAATCGATACAGCTTCCTTCAACACTGCATATTTACTTAAGAAAATAATGAAGAGATGCGGGACATACCGCAGAAATTACCGATATAGAATACAAACTCTCCTTTGACTGACTCGCCTGACAGGAAAACTGTTTCTCATCAGAACCAAACAAACTGACCCCGGCGACCGGTGTCTTCCACGAACGATTTCGGTAACTTACCGGAATAGAAATGGGCTATCATGCAACAATTAGTGACTTCTCCTCCTGGAGAAGATTCGAAGACAATCCAACCAGAGCCTGCGATGCTCACTCAGCGAATTGAGGAGGCCGCAGCTGATCAGCGACAAAATCTGAGCATTTCCGTACTGGAATGGCTGAATGCGGAACTGCGTAAAGAAGTAGAAAAGAAAGAAATTGTCGCTTTCCACCCGAGTGAGAATGTACTGGATCGTCTGCAGAACATGCTGACATCCAAAGTAACCGGCATTACCATCATGGTGGTCGGCTTATTCATGATGTAACAGTCATGACGGACGGACAACCTGAGGATGTGAACCTGTCATTGATTCTGCTATGACTGCAGCGCTCCGCCGCATAGCAGAATCGGAAACCCGTCGGAATTCAAACGATGCCTGATCCGAAGGCATCCCCTTTTCCCCCGGCCTCGTTTTCATTTGAGGTGACTTTATTGGAAGAGGGTTGATCGGCTGCCGTGTGATGCGGGCGGCTGCGATCGGAACCGGACTCTGCGGAGTCGATACGGAAAACCTGATTATTCTTACGAATATGAGTCGATTCCGCAGCGGGAGACTGTGAGATCGGTGTCTCTTCGTAGTCTTCCTCGTATGGTCCCAGGCGGGCAAAGTCTTCTTCGCCGAAATCGTCGTAGCGGCAGACATAACCTTCCTGCTGCGCAGAGATTTTTTCTTCCTGGTAGGCTTTCAGGACTTCTTCCTGGATCAGTTCGCGACAATCGGAATTGATGGGATGGGCAATGTCTGCGTAGAGCCGGGCGCGACCGGCGTCATCTTTGTCGGCTCGATTTTCATCGAGTCTTACGCCACACTGATTGCAGAAGGAAGCCCTGAGATGGTTTTTGGTGTGACATTTAGGACACCGATCCATCAGCTTGCGACTGGGCATCGCCACGAAGGCACCTTTTGCTCCCTGGATGATTTTCAGATCTCGAATGACAAACGAGACATCGAAAGTAATCGAGCAGAATGCCAGTAATCTTTCGTGTGGATCGTTCATCAACTTGATGCGTACTTCACTGATCTCCATGGCCTCACTCCATTTGTGCCAAATTTAAAAATGCTCATCTATAGGCGGTTCTGGACAACAAATACATGCCCTTTCACTGTGGATCGTAATCGCGCAGCAATCTGAGATGCCTGTGCTCTGTTTTGGCAGACTCCAAAGTAGGCAGTCCCACTTCCACTCATCATATGCCCCAAAACGGACTGTTTTGAGAAGTAATCTTTCAGAATTAATATATCGGAATTCAGTTTTTCGGCGGGTGCCTGCAGATCGTTCAACATCAGGCGGGATAGTGCATGAAATTGACCGGAAGCCAGATTGCCAACCAGATCCTCAACCAGATTTTTCGGGTGGCTTCCCACTCGACAGTGCCGATAAACGTCTGCCGTTGATAACCCCGACTCGGGTCGAGCAACAACAAAATGCAGACATTGGGGAACAGAAACAGGTTCAATAATCTCCCCTCTCCCGCGACAGACGGCACTATGGCTGGCTGTCAGAAAGAAAGGAATGTCACTGCCCAGTTTCGCCGCGATTTCACACAGTTCTGAAATCGACAGTCCCAAATGCCAGAGTTTATTGGCAGCAAATAAGGCTGCAGCGGCATCACTCGATCCCCCTCCCAGGCCGGCCTCCGCTGGAATCCGTTTGATCAACTCAATGCGAATTCCCTGTTGTTGCCCCGTGTGTTCCTGAAGCAACCGGATTGCTCGCACAACCAGGTTCTCTTCACCCGCGGGGATACGCTGCCGGTTTTGTTTGAAAGGAGTGAGAAGTGAATTGGCTTCGGTTACACGCAACTCGACTTCTGCTGAAGGTTCCTCCGTGAAAACTAAAGTGTCGTATATTCCTACCGACAGCATTAACGAAGTAATTTCGTGAAAGCCGTCGGTGCGTTTATCATCGATGCTTAAGAATAAATTTAACTTAGCAGGAGCTTGAACGGTCAGGGTGCCAGGATTGGAGTAAGCGAATAGCATCCGTCACAATTCCAAAATTCCTACTTGATAACGAGTCTTTCATCGTTTATTGAACAGGTCCTCACCTTTTGAGTTGTGAGAGAAAAGAGCTGCTTGACCTGATTAAGTTTCGACTTGTATACGACGAGGTGAATTAGAGCGAACCACATTTAACCATAGCGTCTATCAATCTAATATACTCGATCCAAATAACTCTGGAGACGCCACAGTAAAACTGGACACAGTCTAAGACTATCACCACAGAAAGTATCCTATCTGTTCATTGAAAAAACGTCAACATCTTTTCCAGGCTGACGCGATTTCCCTCTAGCAAACAGGGGAATTCCGCACGCAGTTCTCTTAACGTGCGACACTTAAGCAAGCGAGGCCAGCAGCGCTTTGAACGATTTTGACTCGACCTGTTTTTTCTGCGAGAAGCGGATGCGGGCCTGTTCTTTCCCCCGGGCATCCGTTTTTATCTCCCGCTCGTCCCCCAAGTCAGCAATCTTACCCAGAGTAATCTTGCCCGCGGTTCCCTGCAGTGTCACATCCACGCCTTCGCGGCGTTTGGTATGAATGGTCATAAATGGCTTCTTCTTCCCCACATGCGACAGATTGACCAGTGACTTACTGTCCCACTGAATCGTTGCCTCGGGGTATGTCTGTTCCAGCAGCTCAAATAATGACTCCAGCAGCGCCGCATCCCAGTGGACCCGTTTATTGTTGGGGAAGCCTTTCCGGGAGAGATGCCATTTCTTCTTCAAGACTTTCCAGGGCATGATTTCTTCAGGCTTGATTTCATCACGTTGAATCAGACCGAGATACGATTCAGAGGCGGTCTCCAGAAATTCCTGGAATCCAGGCGTGGCAATTTCTTCTTCCCAGTGAATCGTCAGACTGACTTCCTGCCAGGGACCTTTCAGATTTTTTACGCGAACCCGGTTCGAGCGTCCGTAGATCGGCAGTTCGTCCAGATCATCCAGCGACTTCAACGCCAGCTGATCGCGGAGCCCCTCCTGTTTGAATGTGTTCCGTTTCACGCGGAAGCTGAGCCGCAGCAGCCATTCATCGCCCGTATTCGCATGCAGGAACCAGCCCTGTTTTTTCACCGGACCATTCACTTCGACAATGCTGCGATGGTTCCAGTTGATCTCGCCGAAACCCTCTTTGTTTTCAATGAAGTCGATCACGCTTTCTAAAGCAGCACCTTCCCACTGACAGGCAGCGCCGGAAAGTGACATATGATCCTGCGTATGCCAGCGGCGGCCCTCTTTCTGCCAGGGCATCTGGGCATCGCGGCCAATCTGTTTGAGATCGAGATCCCCTTCCTGTTTCTCACTCAAACTCTGGGCATCAAAAATCTCACGCGCTTCGCGTTTTCCGGAAGACAGAATCGGTTCGAGGATCTCTCCCGTATACGATCTGAGTAACGGTGCCTGTTTCGAATTTCCGCTGCGAGCTGACGAAGACTGTTTCCGAAACTGCTGCGCATGCTCCACCAGTTTCTCGGGAGTTCCTGCAGCGATGATCTGACCGCCGGCACTTCCCGCTTCCGGTCCCACGTCAACCAGCCAGTCAGCTGTTTTGATCACATCCAGATTGTGTTCGATGACGATGACCGTATTTCCGAGTTCGACCAGGCTGTTGAGTACTTTCAACAGTTTGGCGATATCGTCGAAATGCAGACCTGTGGTTGGTTCGTCGAGCAGATACAGTGTCTTACCGGTACTGGGTCGCGCCAGTTCGGCGGCCAGTTTCACCCGCTGCGATTCACCGCCGGAAAGTGTCGGCGCGGATTGCCCCAGTGTCAGATAATCCAGACCAATCGCACACAGCGTTTCCATCGTGCGGCGGATCGCGGGAATGTTATTGAACAACTCGGCGACTTCGCCGATCGACATTTCCAGCACATCCGCGATCGATTTTCCCTTGTATCTGACCGAGAGGGTCTCCTGATTATAACGCTTGCCGTTACACGTTTCGCAGGTCACCCAGACATCAGGCAGGAAGTGCATCTCGATACAGCGCTGACCGTTTCCTTCGCAATCCTCACAGCGACCGCCGGAACGATTGAAGCTGAAGCGTCCCGGCTGATAGCCGCGCACTTTGGCTTCCGGCAGCCGTGAAAAGAGTTCACGGATCTGATCGAAGACGCCCGTATAAGTTGCCGGGTTGGAGGCAGGCGTGTTCCCCAGTGGTTTCTGATCGACGATAATCGCTTTGTTGATCTGCTCCAGTCCCAAGAGATCATCGTGTGGGCCGGGGGCTTCTTTGGAGCGATGCAGTTTTTTGGTGACAGCGCGGGCCAGTGTTTCTTCCACGAGGGAACTCTTACCCGATCCCGATACGCCGGTGATACAGGTAAATGATCCCAGCGGAATTTTCAGATCGACAGACTTCAGGTTGTGCTGCCGGGCCCCTTTCAGTTCCAGCCAGTGACCGGTGGGCGAAAGAGGCGTCTCCGTCTTGCCCTGCTTTTCATAAATCACGCGGCGTTCCTGAGGCAGCGTAATCGCCAGCTGATCCGCGAGATATTGTCCGGTGAGTGACTTCTTTTTGCGCTTCAGCTGTTTCGGCGAACCTTTGCCGACAATCGTACCCCCGAAGCGGCCTGCACCCGGTCCAAAGTCATACAGACAGTCCGAGGCTTCCAGGACTTCCCGGTCATGTTCAACCATCACAATCGTGTTGCCGATATCGCGAAGTTTTTTCAGTGTGTTGATCAATCGCGTATTATCGCGGGGGTGCAGTCCAATCGTCGGTTCATCCAGCACATACAATACGCCCGTCAGCGAGCGTCCCACCTGTCCCGCCAGACGAATCCGCTGGCTTTCTCCACCCGACAGCGTGGGGAGCGGTCGACTGAGGGTCAGATATTCGAGTCCCACATCGACCAGAAACTGCAGGCGACTTGTGGCTTCTTTGATCAAATCTCCGGCGATCTGCTTTTCCCGTTTGTCGAGTTTTGCTTTTTTGATAAATGCCAGGGCATCTTTCAGGGGGAGATCACAAAACTGACCGATGGTCTTGCCCTGAAAGCGGACTGCGGCGGCATCCGTACGCAGACGACTCCCGTTACAGACCGAACAGGGAACTTCCCCTGTCATCTCCTGCAGGCGACTGCGAAAACCGAACGAGAGTCGCGAAGCTTCTTCGATGGCCGGGTACAGACCTTTATACTGGAACTGGACCGTGCCTGCTTCGTCGAGCGGAATCCAGCGATCCTCATCGCCGTACAACACGAACCGCTGCTGCTTGACACTCAACTGATTGAAGGGAACATCCAGGGGAATCCGGAACTGCTTTGCAATCGCGTCCAGTGTCTTGCTGAATTCGGGATTCGTCCGCGGATCGGGCCAGGCGGCGACGGCGGCATCCTGCAGGCTGCGGTTGGGATCGGGAATCAGTTCCGACAGGTTCGTCCCCAGCTCGGTTCCCAGTCCTTCACAATATTCACACCAGCCCAGCGGACTGTTGAACGAATAATTGTGAGGGGTCAGCTCTTCGAAACTCTGACCACACTGATCGCAGAAGTAGAACAGGCTGAACGTTTCGAAATCCCATTCCTGTTCGGGGACTTCATCATCGCAGTAGCAGGCATACATCAGCCCTTCGCCGAGCGCCAATGCGGATTCCACGGAATCGGCAATTCGCGAACGGTTTTTGGCAGCGACGGTGATGCGGTCGATCACGACTTCCACTTCATGGCGACGACGACGATCGATATCGGGAACGTCTTCCAGGCGATAGGTCACGCCATCAATGCGGACGCGCAGAAAACCCTGCGTGCGCAATTTTTCCCAGAGCGTTTCGTAGGCCTGTCCCACGTTGATATCCACGGGCGCCAGGATCAGCAGTTTGGTGCCTGCTTCCATTGCGAGGATGCGTTCAATCACTTCGTCGGTCGTCTGCGTTTCGACGGGAACATCGCAGTCAGGGCAGTACATCGTTCCCAGCCGGGCATAGAGCACGCGCAGATAATCATAGATTTCTGTAACCGTTCCCACCGTGGAGCGGGGGGAATGGCCGGTCGTTTTCTGTTCGATGGCAATCGCGGGCGACAGTCCGTGAATGTGTTCGAACTTGGGTTTGGGCATCTGACCCAGGAACTGGCGGGCATACGCGGACAGGGATTCCACATAACGCCGCTGCCCTTCCGCGTAGAGCGTGTCCATCGCCAGGGAGGTCTTGCCGCTGCCACTCGGGCCACAGAAGACGTTCATCTGGTCGCGGGTAATCTGCAGATCCAGGTTCTGTAGGTTATGCTGGCCGGCTCCGCGGATGGTAATCTGTGTGCTGTCGCCGTTGGACTTTCCTTTCTGCTTTGTATTGGCCGACTGCCAGCGCAGATGCGGATTGTTTAACGTCAGTGTCTGTTTCTTTTTCCCTTTGACGGTTTTCGCAGGAACCAGGTCGGTCTGTTCTTTCAATGCGAGTCCGGTGTACGACCAGGGACAGGCGGCGACTTCTTCCGGCGTCCCTTCCACCAGAATCGTGCCTCCCCCTTCACCCCCTTCGGGGCCGAGATCAATCACCCAGTCGGCGGTTTTAATCACATCCAGATGATGTTCGACCACCAGCACTGTATTCCCGGCATCTGCCAGGTGATGCAGAACTTTGAGCAGCAGCTTCACATCGGCAAAATGCAAGCCGGTCGTCGGTTCATCCAGCAGATAAAACGTACTGCCGGTCGAACGTTTTCCCAGTTCGCGGGCGAGTTTCACCCGTTGTGCTTCTCCACCTGACAGGGTGGGCGAAGGCTGACCCAGTTTCAGATAATCGAGGCCGACATCGTGCAGCGATTCGAGCAGCTTCAGAATTTTGGGCACATTCTGAAAATGTTCAATCGCCTGCTGAATATCCATCTCCAGCACTTCGGCGATGCTGGCCCCTTTGTAGCGAATTTCCAGCGTCTCATGATGAAAGCGGCGGCCTTCACACACTGGACAGGGGACCCAGACATCCGCCAGAAAGTCCATTTCCAGTTTGTTGGCGCCGTGCCCTTCACAGGCCTCACAACGACCGCCGGGCACATTGAAGCTGAACCGTCCCGCTTTGTAGCCCCGCATCCGCGAATCGGGGAGCTTCGCATACAGGTCACGAATCAGATCGAACACTTTGACATAGGTCGCGGGATTGGATCGCGGAGTCCGCCCGATGGGGGACTGATCGATGTCGATGGCTTTGTCGATCAGTTCCAGTCCGGTGATTTTCTGATGCGCACCCGGATTCCCTTTCCCCTTGTTGACTTTCTTATTCAATACGGGCCAGAGGATATCATTGACGAGCGAACTCTTGCCGGAACCGCTCACGCCGGTGATGCAGATCAAACCCTTTGTGGGAATGTGGGCGGTGATCTCTTTCAGGTTGTGATGTGTCGCCCCTTTGATGACGATCGAATCTTTTTTGACGAGCGGCCGCCGCTGCTCGGGAATTTCGATTTTCTCTTTCCCCGACAGGAACTGCCCGGTGACGCTCTCTTTTGCCTTGAGCACATTCTGGTACGAACCTTCGGCGACAATGTATCCGCCACGCACTCCCGGACCGGGACCGAAGTCCACGATATGATCGGCGGCCCGCATTGTTTCTTCGTCGTGTTCGACCACGATGACCGTGTTACCCTGATCGCGGAGATCACACAGACTTTCCAGCAGCATGGTATTGTCGCGGGGATGCAGGCCGATGGAAGGCTCATCCAGGATATAGACGACGCCTACCAGACCGCAGCCAATCTGACCGGCCAGGCGGATGCGCTGACTTTCGCCTCCAGAGAGTGTGGGTGCGGTTCGATCCAAAGTCAGATAATTCAAGCCACAACGCAGGAGAAACCCAAGTCGGCCGCGAATCTCTTTGAGCACTTCATCGGCGATCAGCAGACCGGTTTCGTCCAGATCGAGTGTTTCAAAGAACGTGGCGGCTTCTTCAATGCTGAAGGCGCAGACTTCGGGGAGTGTTTTTGCCGAATGCGACTGCTGACTGGTACCGACATTGTTGAGCGAAGTAATCCGCACATGCCGGGCCTGGGAATTCAAGCGGGTTCCCTGACAACTGGAACAGAGGACGAAGTCCATGTATTTTTCGAGCTGTTTGCGCCGCATGGGATTGCTGGTTTTGCGATAACTTTCCAGCAGTTCTTCGACGTAGCCGTCCCAGGTGCCGCCATGTTTCCAGATGCCTCCCGAATGCCGCCAGCTGAACGTAATGTTGCGGTCGCCGGTTCCATACAGAAACTGCTGTTGTGCGACGGCAGGCAGTTCGTTCCAGGGGATTTTCAGAAAACTGTCTTCAGGCAGATTCAGATCGTTCTCAATCGAGCGGGCCACGCCGTTATAAATGTGGCGGCGCCACTTACCGACTTTACTGAGCGGCCCTAAAAGTTCGAAGGCCCCTTTCTGAATCGACAGAGTCTCCTTGGAAATCAAAGCGTCGAGCGGAAAATCGTACCGCATACCCAGCCCGTTACATTCACTGCACATCCCCAGCGGACTGTTGAAGCTGAACAGCTGCGGCGTCGGTGGTTCGTAACTGATGCCGCAATCGGTGCAGGCATAACGGGAGCTGTAGAGTTTATCCTGCAGACTTTCTTCGCTCTCACTGTTCTCGGTTTTCTTCGAGACTTCCGTCGCGACAATCAAGGTGCCATTGGAAAGTTTTAAAGCGAGTTCAACCGACTCTGCCAGGCGGGCGCGGCTGACTTTGCCGGCGACAAGTCTATCGATGACGACTTCAATCGTGTGACGCATCTGGCGGTCGAGCTGCAGCTGATCGGAGAGTTGAATGATGCGACCATCCACACGGGCGCGGAGAAAGCCCTGCTTGAGCAGATCTTCGAACAGGTCTTTATATTCCCCCTTCTGCTGCTGAATCAGCGGTGCCAGAATCGAGTAGCGGGTTTTATCGGGGAGCAGTGCAATCGAATCGATGATGCGTTCGCTGCTCTGCGAGCTGATCGGCTTGCCACAATTTTCACAGAAGCCCTGCCCGACCCGGGCAAACAGGACGCGCAGGTAATCGTAAATTTCGGTGATCGTCCCCACGGTGCTGCGGGGATTTCTGCCACTCATTTTCTGTTGAATGGAAATGGAAGGGGCCAGCCCGGAAATCGCATCGACTTCGGGTTTGGGCATCTGTCCGAGAAACTGGCGGGCGTAACTGGACAGCGATTCGACATACCGCCGCTGCCCTTCGGCGTACAGGGTATCGAAGGCGAGTGAACTTTTCCCGGAGCCACTCACGCCAGTCATGACGATCAGCTGATTCCGGGGGAGCCGCACACTGACATTCTGCAGATTGTGCTCACGGGCACCGGTAATGATGATATCTTTTTGTGACATGGACCGCGTTATACCAATCGGCTGACGCCGCGCTGAAATTCGCTGGTGGAATGGAAATCAAAGTGAACGCAAGGCATTCAAAACAGGCTTACAGCAACCCGCCGCCGAATGTGTCTTCCTCTTCTGAAGCAGGCTGAGGCGGCTCTGCCTCCGCGGGAGTCGGGGAAGCCGCTTCCGGTTGATCAAGGGGAGTTGCTGACGCCACTTCAGTTATAGAGTCATCGCTGACATTGTCAACCGGCGCAGCGAGCGGAGCTGCCTCCGGTTCTTCCTGGGAACGGGCTGCAGCAGCGGCGCGTTCGGACGAAGACTGATCGTGAGCCGGCGGTTCATAGTATTCGAAATGAAAGGGATCCCGATACTGCTTGCGTTTTTCTTCAACCAGTTGCATAAAGACGGTTTTTCCGTCCACTTCGACCGGTTTGGCAACGACATCGCCGCTTAAACGGATCGTCTTTCCGGTCTGGGGGCATTTCCAGAGCCGTCTGACATCAAGATCCAGCTTTAATCCGGGGCCTTTCATGGTTCACTTCGCTTTGCTGCTGGAGGTCCAGAAATCAACACTTTTCAGAATTGCCTGACTACACTACACTCTCGTCTCTACTAAAGATAGCTGATCCCGCCTGCCCGGTTCAATTGCTGGCGTAAAAATAATTACCGTGAAAAATCTTTTGTCCATTAAATCAAGGATTATTGATGTCCGATTCCACACAGCCCGCCTCACAAACGGCCCCGAAGTTTCCTGCGAAAGCTGATCTGATCCAGGTGGGTCGCGGGCTGCTCATGGGAGGCGCGGATATTATTCCCGGCGTTTCCGGTGGAACGGTGGCGTTGATTCTGGGCATCTATCAGCGACTGGTAACCGCCATTAGCCACTGCGACGCCCGGCTGTTTCAAATGCTGGCGAAGCGACAGTGGTCTGACGTGGCTACGCATCTGGATCTGCGGTTTGTGCTCCCGCTGGGAGTGGGAATTCTGACGGGGGTCGTCAGCCTGGCCAGCCTGATGCATTACCTGCTCGACTACCATCTGCAACTGACGCTTTCCGTTTTCTTCGGCCTGATCCTGGCATCGAGTTATCTGGTCGCGCAGATGGTCAAGCGCTGGACCGTACTGAATGTCCTGGCCTTTCTGGCATCAATGGCGGGCGTCTACATCCTGGTGGGCGAACATTCGATCCAGCCTCCCGAGGGAAACCTGTATGTCTTTTTCTGTGGCATGATTGCGATCTGCGCGATGATCCTGCCGGGCATCAGTGGTGCGTTAATTCTGATTCTGCTGGGAAAATATCACGACGTCACAGGCCTGTTGAAAACGATCCCGAAGGAACTGCTCAAAGGCAATATCGACTGGAGCGGTCTGTTGACCGTGGTTGTGTTTGTTTTGGGCTGTCTGATTGGACTGATCCTGTTCAGCAAGGTATTGCGCTGGCTGCTGCACAACTACCACACGCTGACGATGGCCGTCTTATGTGGACTGATGGTCGGATCGCTCAGACGAATCTGGCCGTTCAAAGTAGATGTGACCCCCTACACCGCCGACCAGACGCCCGAGATGGTTCCGTTCAAACATCGGATCTATGAAAATGTCTGGCCAACCGCTTTTGACGGACAGTTCTGGGCTTCGATTGTGCTCATCATCCTCGCCGCCCTTTTAATCTGGGGGCTGGATTATCTCTCACAAAAGTACGCCATGCATGGCACATCAGAACTCTGATCGAACTGCGATTATTTTTTCCCATCATCCTGAGGGTAGAGTAACACGCGATCGTGGCATAACAGGATCAGATCTTTGCGATTGTCACCGGTTATGTCGGCAATGACGGCTTCCCGGGGATCAACGCCGGACTGGTTGGAACGCGAAAAGGTTTTCTCTTCGAAGACTTTGAAGTTCAAAGCGTGCTTCAGCCCTTCGTGTTCCTGGAAGTTCAGGATTTCCACCTGGTGTGTGCGCAGATCCAGAATGACGACATCCGACTGCCCGTCGCCGTTCAGATCGCCGGCCACGGAGTCGGTAAAATAGGCCTGCGGAATTTTGGATTCGTACGAAGCGACATCTTTCAAAGTGGGAGGGGTCTGGCCTGAGTAGAGTATTCCAAACTGGCCGCGACCAAACAGAACCAGATCAGACTGCTGGTCCCCATTCAGGTCAGCGACATGCGCGGACAGGAAAGGAAATTCGCCGATCTCGACTTCTTTCCAGGGACGATACACGTTGGATTCTTTCCGCAGGATGCGGAGCTTCTGCACTCCCAGATCGATCAGCACGATTTCGTCACCGGGTTCACCATCCAGGTTAATGTTGACGGCTCCGACCACGCGGGCTTTACTTTCCGGCGCATTGAACTGATCGAGCACCTGCCACTGATTGTCGGAATTCAACACCAGTCTACGGGCGAAATTGTTCTGAGCAGTCAGAATCCAGTCCCGTTTCGGGCCGCCTATGAAAATGGATTCCGGTTTGATCTCATCCAGGTTGATTCCCCCGGAAGGAGTGATCAGCTGCGGCGTCTGTTTGGGAGTCAGGGTGATCATTTTGGGAGAACGGGAGAGCCCGTAAAACGCCATCAGCTCAAAAATCCCGTCGCCGTTGGCATCGAGTTTGACTAATGATTTCGGGTTTTCCAGGTTGGGAGGATTGCTGGGAAAATGATACTCGACCCAGGTACCATCCGGATTCAATTTCAATGCCTGCAGCTTATACTGATTCGATTCCACCCGGGAGACATAGATCAACTCGGGAGAATGGTTGCCGTCGAGGTCGGCCATTTCAAAGGCAACAGGCTCCCCTTTCACCGGCAGGATTTTGGGGAACGAGAGTCGCTGATTTTCAAACGAACTGACGCCGATAATCTTTTCCCGTTCGCTGAGAACAAACACTTCGGCCCGTCCATCGCCGTTGACATCTTCAATGCGTAACTGTTCGACTCCCAGCAGTCCGGGATAGGTCTGCCCGAGATCGAGGCCTCTGTCTTTCGCCTGCAGGTAGACCAGCATCTGCGCGGTTTCCGGGTCGGAGACCACGACGTCGGTAATTCCGTCTCCGTTGATATCACCCAGATCGAAACCGCGATTTCGGCCCGAACCTTCTTCACCGAAGCCGTACATCGTCAGTCGTTTGGAAAGATCGCCATTTTGAGTCGCCGATTTTTCCAGCTGTTGAATACGCATTCTTCCGGTCTGCGAATCGATGGTAAGGATTTCGGAACCGGGTTTGCCGTCAATGTTTGATAAAGTCACCGAACGGGGATTGGAAAGTTCAAAGCGGATTTCCGGCCCCAGATTTCCATCCGGTTTCTGCAAGCGGGCACAGAGCATCTGATCTTTGCCGTCGCGGGTGGCGTACGTAAAGTCGTTGCGTCCGTCTCCATTCAGATCCGCAATGGCGGCGAGCCCGAGTTTAGGCGATGTATTCAGAATGGAGCGAGGGGTTTTCAATTCCCCCTTCTGGTCCTGCAGGATGACATAGGTGTGATTTGTGCCCAGGACAATGAGATCGGTTTTCTGATCGTGATTCAAATCACCGGCGGCAATCGTCCATTGCGTGGACTGCAGATCGGCCAGACGGATACGTTTGCGGTCCGACCATTCACCTGATTTCGTCTGATAGCGAATAATGAGACGGTCCGGCAGAGCCAGGTAGGCCAGGTCTTTGAGTCCGTCACCATTAAAATCGCCCACGGTCAGCGCAGAAATGGAGACATCCACGGGAATTTTGATGTGCTTTAAACGGGCATCATTGGGAATGGCGTTGACTTCGTCTGACATCTCATCGGGTGTGACTTCTTCGCCGGGAGCACGCTGCTGCAGGACATCGATGCGGCTGTTACTGTTATCAATCAGAATCAGATCATTCAGGCCATCCCCGTTGAGATCTTCGGCCAGCATGTTGGAGGAGCGGTCGGAGAGCTTGAAGAGTTCCAGCGGTTTAAAGCCGTAAGAATCTCCCAGCCTCGCTTTCTCATCCGCGTGAGCACGCGAGCCATCAGCGGCGACGCAGTAGATTGCCAATAATACAAGGCTGAGAATTCTGATTGATTTGCTTGAGCCGTTTAACATCCTGTCTCCTTGCTGTCTATCTTAACTGCGACGTGTTGATTTTCTAAAATTCGATCAGCATAACCAGAATCATTACTGGACGCGAATCTCGAATGGCATAATTGTGAGCAACTTTTCCCGAGACAGTAAATTGATCAGGTCCATTTTTTTCACCTGTTCAGCCAGACCTGGTGCGAGGGAATCGAGCAGACGGGAGACCTGCTGACGTTGTTGCGTATCGCCGTCCACGGGTCCGAACAACTGTTCGAACGGGCTGGTCGGTCGGGGGAGAATCAGTTTTTCAAACTTCGCACCGTCTTCGATTTTCCCCAGCTTGCGGGCGTGTTCGATGGCTTCGTCCAGTGTTCCCAGTTGATCGACGAGTCCGAGCTTCAACGCCATTTCGCCGGTATAGACGCGACCTCGCGCCAGTGCTTCCAGTTTGTCGTAGTCCATTTTGCGACCGGTGGCCGCTTTCTCGGTAAACTGTTTGTAGATGGCATTCAGCATGCCGGTGACGGCAACCCGTTCTGATTCCGTAAAACCAGTCAGCGGGCTGAAGGTTCCACTGTTACTGCCACGTGAGATGACGCTGGTCGTAATGCCGATTTTTTTGTAGAGGCCTTCAATCGCCAGCTTGCCGCCCACGACACCAATCGAACCAGTAAGGGTACCGGGTTCGGCAAAAATGCGTTCGGCCCCCATGGAGATGTAGTAGCCACCACTGGCGGCGACGTCGCCCATGCTGACGACAATCGGTTTGCCGGCTTCTTCGAGGGCCCGCCACATCAGATCGCTGGCCAAGGCGCTGCCGCCGGGACTGTCGACGCGGACCACGATGGCTTTGACCTGGTCATCGTCGGCTGCCTTCTTAACGGCTTTGATAAAGGTGTCTGAACCCAGGACGTTGCCGCCCAGCAGACTTCCCTGAGCAGACGAGCCGGACATGATGGCTCCCGTGGCATAGATGACGGCAATCCGCGGACCGGAGCCGATACGCTGTGAAGAATCGATGCCGGCCAGCAGGTCCATCAGCTTGATGAGCCCGGCGATGCCGGAGAAGTCGGTGTCGGCCCGTTTCTTCGCATATTTTTTGATCAGCTTGACGTCGTTTTTGCTGTTCTTACCCGTGAGCAGTTTAGGCAGCTGGTCTTCATAGGCGATGTGATCGATCAGGCCGAGCTTCTTTGCTTCCGCAGCCATATAAGGACCGCCGTTGATAGCCGCTTCGACTTTCTCAGCAGACATTCCCCGTGATTCGGAGATCATACTCGTGATCTGCCCGAAATAATTATCGAGCAGCGCTTCCATTTCTTCGCGAAACGCGTCGCTCATTTCGGTGCGTGTATAAGGTTCTGCCGCCGACTTGTATTTGCCGACCCGCAGGATATCGGGCTTGATATCCAGGATGTCGAACAGATTCTTATAGAAGCTGACTTCCGCACGCAGCCCGAGCAGAATCAGCGAAGCCGACTCGGGCATCACGATCTGATCGCAGGCGGACGCGATCAGGTAATCTTTGGTCATTCCCGATTCGATCCAGGCGAAGACTTTCTTGTCGCTCTTGCGGACTTTCTTGATTGCCTGGCGCAGTTCATTCAATTTGGCCCAGCCGAGCTCGGTCCCTTTGAAATGCAGTACCACGCCGGTCAGCGATTTATCTTCCGCCGCTTTTTCAAGACGTGAAACAACTTTGGAGAGCGACTCGGTGACATCGCCGAACAGGCCGGGCATCTGCGGGCCTTCGGGGTACGAGCCTTTAATCACCATGTGTGCCCAGTTTTCGCGGACTGGTTTTTCTTCTTTTTCAGCCTTGTCAGCAGCTTTGTCCTTGTCAGCTGCGGAGGCGGCATGGGGAGTCAGAAGTAATGCACATCCCAGAAGCAGCGCCACAAGGAACCAACGATTGTTATGAACAGGCATCGACATCAGAAATCTCCAGAATCGGGACGTATGTATTGTTTGCAGAGCCAGAAGCGTTGTGCTGCAGCAGAAGAGATCACTCTGGTAAACGTTAAATTTGTATTAACTGCTATAAGCAGTCTAAGTGGAACAACAGGCTACGGTCAAGAAAGAGTTGACTGATGCTCCCGTTATACGCACTGAAATGTGTTGGCTTCGGAAAATTCCTGTGGGAAAAACCAAAAAGTGTTGTCAGAGGATGCATCATTTGTCACACTGGAACAGCTGGTTGCTCGCGTGATCTCCGGTCACAGTTCCGTTCCCTGTACTCACTGTGGTTTTACAAACATGTCCGTACGTACTTTGCTTCTGTCACTGATCTGCGTTGTTTCCTTCTCGGGTTCCCTTTCTGCACAGGGACTGATCTGGGAACTGCCCGCCGACGGCTCCTGGGTCCGCTTTGAAGGGACCTATGAAAAAGAGATGCCGGGCCCCGAATCCAACGATTTGAACATCAAACTGCAATGGACACGGCATCTGATCATCAGTTCCGTCGGTTCTGAAATGGCTGAGTATGAAGGGGAACAGACCGCCTGTCGCTGGCTGGAATTCAAATGTATCACCGGCAAATCAACAGAATCGGGAGTCGCGCCCGGTGTTTCCGGCCCGCGGATCTACAAAGTGCTGGTTCCCGAAAAAGCCATCAGCGGTGAAATCAAAGCGACAATTGGTAAAATTGAACTGCCGATTACATTTCTGCCGATTGTCCGCGGTTATCGCAAAATCGGTGACCGACCAGTCGAACCGCTGAAAACCAACATTCTTCGCTTCTACCCCATGATCACCATGCTGGAACACTACACCCAGTGGGATTCCGTTGGAGAACCTGCCAGTGTGGAAACGCCGGCCGGAACCGTCTCCGCACGAGAGTACCAGGGAACCTTCACCAGCGAAAGCACAACGACCCGCTCGAAAAACGAGGGGAAAATCTGGCGCACTTCCGAATTTCCCTTCGGCGTTGCCAAATGGACGGTCGTGATCACACGCGAAACCAAGGGGGGAACGCGTCCCCGCACCGAATTCAAACAGACATCACTGATTCAGGTGAACATGTCGGCTCACGAAGTGGGTAAAAACGCGGAAAGCGAACTGCCGGCCTCACGCTGAAGCCAGCCAGAACTCTACACTGCGACTTCCTGTCCTGCCTGACCCGATTTCAGGCGGGATTCCGGTTCGATTTGCAAACAATGCCACCCGAGACTTGACGCTGTCCCCACAGGTGAAAAGAATCAGGTGTTTACGAACTTCTTCGCTCCTCCCGTGTCTGCGTGGGGGAACTTCCGAGATCTGATATCAGTTTTCAGATCCACCAACTTTTATACAACCAGAGAACAAAGATCACCATTATGTCGATGCAGCTCTCAGCTACTGTTCAGAAACTCAAACCTTCCGCGACCATTGCCGCTGCAGCAAAAGCCAAAGAATTAAAAAGCACAGGCGTCAAAGTCTACGAGTTCACCCTGGGAGAGCCAGACTTCACCACCCCCGCTCATATCTGCCAGGCGGCAAAAGACGCCATGGATGCCGGCCAGACACATTACACGCCGGCAGCCGGAACGCTCGAAGTCAAACAGGCGATCTGCGATGCGTATCAGCGTGACTACGGTTTGAGCTATCAGCCGAACCAGGTGGTTGTGTCCAACGGTGCCAAGCATTCGATTCATAATGTGTTGACCGCCTTATGCGGACCCGGGGATGAAGTCATCATTCCGACTCCCTACTGGGTCAGCTACAGTGCGCTGGTCGAACTGACCGGAGCCACTCCCGTGATGGTGGAAACTTCAGAAGAGAGCGGCTTCTGCATGAGTGCCGAACAGTTCGCCGCTGCCATTACACCCAAAACCAAGCTGATGATGCTCAACAACCCGTGTAACCCGACGGGAGCCGCATACCCGGTGGAAACACTGGAAGCGCTGGCGCAGGTCGCGGTTGAAAAAGATGTGGCAGTTCTCTCGGACGAGATCTATGAAAAACTGATCTACGAAGGTTCCGAATTCCGCAGCTTCGCCTCCTTCGGCCCGGAAGTCGCAGAACGCACGATTATTGTCAGTGGCGTCAGTAAAGCTTACGCGATGACCGGCTGGCGAATTGGCTGGACTCTGGCCAGCCCGGAACTGACCGCCGCGATGACCAAACTGCAGAGCCAGGAAACTTCCAATCCCTGCAGCATCAGTCAGGCCGCGACGATTGCCGCGTTGACTGGTCCCCAGGAAAGCGTGGAAGACATGCTGACCGCGTTCAAAGAACGTCGTGCTTATGTGCTGGAGCGCCTGCGAAAATTCCCGGACATCAGCTTCGCGGAACCAGGGGGTGCGTTTTATGCGTTCTTCAATGTGAGTGCCCACTTCAACAAACCACTGGGGGGCGGCAAAGTGGTCACCGACTCCAGCGAGTTCTGTACGGCGTTGCTGGAAGAAGCCCATGTCGCGCTGGTCACCGGCGATGCCTTCGGAGCACCCGGATATGTCCGTCTGTCGTTTGCCACGGACCTGAAAACACTGGAAGCTGGCCTCGATCGTATCGAACAGTTCCTGTCACCAGCATAACAGTTCAATAAAATGTTCTGACAAAATAAAAAACACCATCCCGATTTCTCAGGATGGTGTTTTTGTTTTTCACTGATACTCAGATCAGACCAGAGGTCGTGATCTTAGAATTGTCCCCAACCGAAGGGCAGTTCACCGATGTCATTACCAAGGATGATACCATTAGCATCGTTCGGTGTGACAAGAAACGGGTTATCGTCAAGAATGAAGGGTGCCGTATCAAGTGAACCGTCAACACGGAAGGTACTTGCTCCGGTACCAGAGTAGAGGAACGTTCCTGCCCCTGGTGCATTCAGGTTGGCAATGCGAGCTGCCTGACGCTGTGCATTACGAGCACGGTCGGTATTATTAAACGGTCCCGGGCTGTTTGCCAATGAATTGAGACGCGATTTGAAAGCATCTGTGACGTCGTAGAACGCCCCGGAATTGTTTGCATCCGTAGCAATGGTCGTATTGTTATCCCAGCTCAAGTCCAGACGAGCCAGTGGATCGCTCTGGAAGGTGGTAATCACAGTCGGATCATTGGTATTCCCCCAGGTCCCTGCTGTCGCAGCCGGGTCAACTGTTGAGACGAACGATTCAAAGTAGGCGTCTGACCCGAAGTTACCTGTTAAAGTATTATTGGTAACTTCCATGATCACACCGGAGCGAGTAAAGTTCCCGGCGCCATCACTGGCAAACCCGCCATCGTCGGAGATACTGTTACTGGCATTTGATGTACCGACGCGAACAACCAGACCTGTGCTGCTGAAGGCCCCAGCAGATCCGTTAGCCAGAATCTCGTTGCTATCCATATTCAATCTCAAACGCAGATCGCGAAAGAGACCACCATCAGCCAGGAGAGCCGTATTTGCGGAGACATCCTGCGTCTGATTTGCTGAGGATGTGTAAACCACATAAACCCCTTCAAGTGTATTCCTGTTAACAACGTTTCTATTGAACTCTACACTGATGTTCGTCTGGAAATTGTTCCCGCCTGACTTAGCCAGGAGGTCAAAACCACGTCCCTGGTTAAAGTCAATGATGTTGTCTTCGATTGTCAAAGTATAGCTGGGGCCAGAATTGACATTCGTAAACTCAATACCATCACCACCATTCATTGTAATATCGTTATTTGTGATGGTGATGTTATTGGTACCTACCAGATTCATATCGATACCGTGTAACACGTTGTTGGAAATCAGGTTATTATTGAGTGTAACAGATCCGGCACCATCGATGTTCACACCATCGACACCGTTATTCTGGATGGTATTACGATTTGCTCCGGCACCGCCGATCACCAAACCATTGGAGGCAGCAGACAGATCAATACCATTCAAGGTATTGCCGCTGATGGTGTTGGCAACCCACGTTCCTGTTACGCTGCGTAAATCGGAGGGGTCACCCGTCATTTCTGTCGTACGGATACCATTTTGAGTGTTTCCTGTGATCGTGTTACGAGCCATGTTTGCCTGTAACACTGCATCAGCCTGCACACTGATATCAACACCGTTCTCAGTATTTCCGGTGATGGTGTTATCATTGATTGTATAGGTATCAGTGATATTGGCATTCGCCGCAGTCAGGCTGATCCCGTCCAGGGTATTGGAAGTAAAGGTGTTAAACAGGACATTGAAATTAGACACGACACCGTTCCCGGTACGAATGACTTCCAGACCACTGCCGCCGTTTCCGGTGAATGTGTTTCCGAATTCTTCCGTACCCGTACCGACATTGAGATTGAGGATCTGAGCGAAGTCAGCACCGTTATTACCGGTCACATTAAAGTACAATCCGGACGCTGCGTTGTTCTGGAAGGTGTTACGCTGAAAAGTACCGGTGATGGTTGCAGTATCACGCATGATAAAGCCCACGCCCTGTCCGTCGAAGTCAGTGTTGACGGTGGTATCTACCGTGGTGTTAAAGTCGTGCTGGTCTGCGTTCACAGTATTGACCGTATTCCCTTCCATGACGAGACCGATATGAGCATCACCGTTGTCCTGGAAAGTATTGATTTCCGAGTTGTCAATAGACGCCAGGTTACCAAAGGTCAGGTTCACACCACCGTTACCACCGACGGTGGTTGTACCGGTGACTGTACCACCGACACCAGGACCGGCTCCTGCATCGGGCAGGTTAGGGGCACGTCCGATGAATGTATTTGAAGTGATCGTGGCGGTAGTCCGGACATCGCTGGAATCAAACAGGATACCATATGTACCGAGCGTCGTGCGGTTGAAATTGTTGGAATCGATGCTGCCCAGAGTATTGACTGCAGTACTGGTTCCGCCCAGAGCGGCACCTCCGATAAACATGCCAGCTTCAGTATTGTCGCTGAAGTCGTTGGATGAGATCAGAGCGGTGGTGAAGGTACCACCCGTGTTGTTCACAATGCTCATCCCGTGTCGGGTGTTACCTGTGAATGTGTTGTTGCCAATGGAAGGTGAACCATAGGCAGTCAGATCAATCGTCCCTGTGGTCAGTGTAAAGGCTAAACCATCCTGGCCGTTCCCGGTCGCGGTGTTATTAACGACACTACCATTGATGGCACCATCGTTAGTTGTGACCAGGCTGATACCGTTCTGTCCGTTGCTGCTGAATATATTCGTGGTCGAGTTGATATTACCGATATTCAGATTGGTTGTCGAACCGGCACCATCTGAAGTCGCCACAAAACCGTCAACACCGTTGTTGCTGGCGTTGATGTTGGTCATCCCCAGATTATCTCCACCATCTGACAAGGCAGACAGAGTACCGGTTGCAGTGGTATTAAAGGCAATACCATTTCCGGCATTGTTGCTGGCAGTAATGGTATCAAAGCTGTTAAAGGTAACGGTACTTGAATTAGAATTGACGACTAAACCACTGGTGGTGGCATTCGTATTGCTACTGAAGGTATTGGAGGAGAAATCGGTCACAATCGAGGATGCGGCGTCAGCTGTAATAATCATACCGGTACCATTGGTACTCCCAGTATTTCCAGTGATCCCCAGTGAAGTCACGCCGTCTGCAGCGGTTCCGACTCCGTCAATAGAACTTCCTGCATTTGCGATAATTTCAAACCCGACCCCAGTCCCAGGAGGCGTCACCCCCAGTACATTCGTCGCAGAGTTGTCCATGAACGACAGCTCCATCGTACCTGCAGTTTGTGTGATCCGGGCACCGTGGAGCGAGTTCACACCATCGCCAGAGAAGGTGTTGCTGGAAACCACACCGGTTTCGGTGGCTGTATTGGTGACATCGATACCGCGGTTAAACAGTACAAAGGTGTTGCGATTGATGTCAAATCCGCGTGTTCCCGCTGAGTAGATACCATCATTATGCGGTGTGCCTGCAGTCCGGGCACCACTGATATTGAAACCGGAAACTTCCCAGGCACCACCCTGACCAACGACAACCGCTCCAGCTGAGCCGCCGGCACCGCTTAAGTTTGTCAGAGTAGGACGGCTGGCAGCAGGATTGTATCCAGGCAGAGTAATGCTGACGACATTTCCGTCGTTATCCAGCGTATTAAATGAGTGTTCTACCGCTTCACTCAACAGACGCTGACCGGTGACACCACCGATACCGCCACCATTGTCCAGCAGCACAATCTGACCATCCAGGTTCAGTTCGTTACCGTCCTGTACGAAGATGATGTCTGTTGTTGAAGTTGGTGGAGATGCGTTATAGGCGGCAACCGAACCGAATGGTGTTTCATACGTACCATCTCCGACCGCACCGAAATCCGGATCAATGTGTGCTACTGTGTAAGGCAGGCCGTCATCCGGATTGATCGCGAGCTCGGTCGTTGTGGTCTCTTTCACGTTGGCCACAACGCGGTAGTTACGATTCATAGGCTGATACATACGCTGCTGCAGCGTTTTCGGACGCATCCATTTGTCAGAACGACCTTCCGGAATCGAGAGCGTTACATTCATCCAGGCGTTGGAACCGAAAACAGAGTCCTTGGCATAGCTGACACTCATCTGCCACCAGTCATTGATATTCGCTTCTGCACGGAACTTGGCACCGGCAGCACTCTTGTCGTTATCTGAGTTGTAGTAGTATCCCCCGACATAACCATCGATGCCGAATTTACCCAGGACCGGCAGTGGACCACCGACTTCCGCGTCGACACCACCATAAGATGATTCTGATCGTCGTGTTCGATTCAGATAAATTCGATTCGACTGGAAGTAAGCACTTCCAGACAGATTGTTAGAGATAATGATCTCATTGTTATTGATCGGAAAATAACCGTTAATGCGCGTTGTCAGATACTGGCCGATGACTTCACCACTCAAACCAATCTGGTGGTAATCCTGATAGTGTCCGTCATCGTAGTCGTACCAGCCTGCGAAGGTGAAAATTTTATCCAGGTTTTCGCTGTAGGCACGCCACCCGGCACCAAGGTTGACACCGCCGGCTCCCTGGTCAGTCACCATGGCCCGTAAATCCAGGAAGAGCATGCTTTGTTCGGGGTTAATCGTAAATGGCAACAGAACACCCAGATTGGAGTAACCATCATCATAACCGATACCGCCACCAATGCCTTTGTCGAGGCGGAAGATGGGATGAAATGCATCGATGTCCATGGGCTGATAGCCGGCACCATTATCGACGAATTCATTCACTTCCATGGTTTGTGGAGCAGGCCATCTGTAGGGAGCATATCCCTGCAGGTTATCCTGATAACTCACATCCTTCATGGTGGTGAATCCGGGAACGTGATTTGTCTGGACTGTGTTGTCAGGAATGAAATCATGCCTGAATACACCAGAAGAAACGTTCCCTACAATTGCAGAACCTGCCGGCTCACCAATTGTCACTCGTCCTTCTGTTTGATTACCTTCAGACGTATCAGGATCTGCGAAAGCAGACACCAGTACGTACTGAGAGGCTAAAAAGAAGCAGGCCAGGCTGACACTTAATTTGTTCATCGAATGCTCCAACGTCGATGTGTAACTCGTCTCTTACGATTTCAGACGATCAACTTCGTTCCTTATCCTCTCCCGAACTTGCACGCTCAGGATGTCTGATCCTGAGTCTGCAAAACCGGTCGAGGCGAACAGGCGGGTCGTTCCCGAACTGATCTCCCCCTTGTCCCCGGTCGGATGTGAAACTTTTCCGATTATCCGGGTACAAGCGGTTATTCTGATCTTTCGGAATAATCGCATTGTGAAGTTGAGACGAAATATGCTAATCGTAGCGGTGGTAAGAAAACGTAGAGGAGAAGAACTGAAACCGTGCCGCTCTTAACAAAGCGCAAGTATTTATGTTTCAGTACCTTAGAAAGTTTCTTAGCGCGCCCTGCCGAGGCGATCCATTGAGCAATTTGATTAAAAAATTAATCAAGATTTTTGGGCTGTAAAATGCCCTTGCCAGGGACCAATCAATATTCCCATGTCCACTTCCAGTGGTAACGGTCCGCCATTCCGCACAACATGGGTTGTTTAGGATCTTTGAAAGCGACTGTGACGCTTACTTAAACCAGATTGTGTCGGCTTCCCATTTTCCGTTGACGGGGATCAGCGTCGTCAACGTACGGCCATTTTTCATCATAATTTTTGCATGCAGAGTCCCGTCCACATCCAGCATTTCGATGCTATGGACCAGGTCTTCCGGAGTGGCAGATTCGGCCTGTTCTTTTGCCTGATCGAGTGCTGCTTTTGTAACCAGCTTTCTGACCCGTTCCGTGAAATAAGGCTGCATCGAAGCCACATCTCCCGCGCGGATATACTGCAGCTGTTTCTCGATCACCTCTCTCGCTTTCAGTTTCAACTGATTTGCCAGTTCCTGTTTCTGTTCGTCCGTCAGTCTGGCTGTTTCAGGATGGGCCAATATCAGTTCCGCTGATTTCAGTTTATTGATCCATAGCTCACGATCCTCTGCTTTGAGAGGTAGTTTGCGTGTGACATATCCCAGCCGGTGCATGTCGCGTGAGCCACGTACCAGTCTGCTGATCTCATGCTGGGCGGGTGTTTTATCACTTTTCGCAACCCGCCATTCATACAAAATATCATTCTCGCCGTCCTCAATCACATTCCATTCTTCCACCTGATGTGACTTCTCGAGCAGAGCCTTCATGCGATTCATCATTTCCCTGGCAGACAGCTGCTCGCCAAGTTTGAACAGTCGTTGCGTGGAAAACAGCTGCTGATAATTCTGGACGGTCTCATCCGGGAGTACATATTCGGTCAGCGCATTCGTCGAATTCATCATGCGGTACCCCTCCCTCCAGGGAGCCCCCAGATGAAATTTCATGGACTTCTCTGCCGTCATGAATTTCGCCGACAACCCCCGTGTGTCAATCAAAGCATACAGACTGGCATTACGGAAGGAGAGCCACATAAACCCGTAAGTCAAACGGGTTTCCTCTTTCTTATCCCTTTGCGCATCGGGTTTTCCCAGGAGTTTCAGCACTTCGACTTCCGGCGTGCCGACATTGAGGATCCCTTTGCGATCGAAAAAACTCCAGAATTTGAGAAAGTCCTGGATGGCACGTTTGTTATCCGCATCCAGAAGAACCGCTTTGCGGATCTCAACCCAGCTTTTACTGGCCTGGGAATCTTCGAGGTAAGCAACGGCCAGCAGATAGTGCAACATGCTGTTTTCAGGCTGTAATTCGATTGATTTTTCGAATTCGGTGATCGCCCCTTTCCAGTCTTTCTGCTTGAGCATTGCCTGCCCCTGCTGTGCATGAGCCAATGCTGCTTTTCGTTTTTCCAGCGTTTCGGCGGACGGGGTTTCCGGCTTGGCTTCAGGAGTATCTTGAGCCCGGCAAACGTCTCGAGGCAGAAAAGCGGTGATGAAGATCACCAGAAAAAATGCAAGACAGCAGGCAGACCGGTTGCGGTTCATTTTGGCGGGGTCCCTTCAAGTTCCTGGCAAGACAGACTTTGGAGAACTGACAAAATCTATTTTTCTGATTTCGACCCTGGTTTCTTCTCAGATCCAGAATCTGGCCCTTTGATCAATTGTAACTCAAGCCGCCCGGTATGCCACATATAATTCGGCCCAAAACCGGCAACCGGGCCCCAGTCGTTCGCAACAGACTTTTTGAGATACGATTGCGCCTGCTGCTGATGACCGAGCAATGATTCGTTCAAGCCAATATAAAGATACGCATAAAAATAGCGTTTACTGCGTTCCCCGGCATCGATCTCCGCAGTCTCAATATTTTTCAAAACGGTCTCGGGAGTCGTTTTCCCCTGAAACATCCGATACAGATCGGGAAATGGTTCGCGATCATCTTTTTCATATTTCAGCAGCCCCTGTTGCGCCGCGGCTGCTCCTTTGGCCTTGTACTGAGAAAAGTACCGCCAGATGCCGTTCTCGCGATCGACGTTATCGAACGAATGATAAATTTCAAACTGCTTCGCCGCTGCTGTGTACTGCTTTGCATAGTAACAGGCGATGCCCCGTCTCCAGTGAGAGGCAGAAATGGAAGGGTTCAGCTCAACCATTTTGTCATAATCGGCGACTGCGGCCTTGAAATTTCCGTTAAAGAAATACGCGTCTCCGCGACGGGAATAGAGGGCGGTCTCGCCGGGTGTCTGCTGGATTTGATCTGAAAGCTGTTCAATCTGCTGTTGCAGTTTGAGCTTAAGTTGGGCGGCTTCCTGCCTCGTATCGGATCTGGCTGATGGTTCGTCTGCGTAATTCGTCCCCAGAACCGAGACCAGGCCTACAGCACACCACAGGCCACTTCGTAAAAACCAGTATCGCATCAATGCTTCGCTTTCCGGGAAAAGACCATGAGGGGACGCCGATTCCGGTGAACCGGTCCTGTTTATATACTGTCATACTCGCAAACGGCTTAAAAGTGTGAAACAGACTGAAAAGAATAGAAAATTCTCTCCCCGATCGACTTGGCGAACCGAGAAATTTTCGTATAATACCCCCTAGTGCTACAAGTGATGATGCCTGCACAGCTTAGCTAGCGGAGTCACTCCCATTTATTGCCTGATAGTGTAACGGTAGCACGAATGACTCTGACTCATTTAGTCTAGGTTCGAATCCTAGTCGGGCAACTTCAAACGTCCTGAACCCCAGTTGGTTCAGGACGTTTTTTTATTCCCTGCAGGAAAACAGACCACTGTTGACGCGAGTGTTACCCATGTGTCCGAACGGTTGTGTATCATGTGTCCGGTCTAAATAGCAAGCCAACAGTGTCACCCGACCGAAGCGATACAATGAGGATAAACACAAATACAAGAAAGGTTACCGTGTGCCACGGTCCGGCTCGTCCGGCCGTGCCGGGATAGTATAGGACGCCCGGTTCTGGAACGAATGCGGCAGCTGTGACCTCCTGCTCGCTCCGCTCGGCCCGAATTGCATTCGGGCTTAGCCACTTTTTACTTTCGTGCGGTTTCGTGTCTTTTCGTGGTAGAAAAAATCATTTCGAGCGTTTCATCGATTCCCATTGTGGTTTGATACCAGGGCGATACTCGCCAGGCGGGCGGACACATGGGTCCCGCCCCTACCGCAGAGCAGGTTGGTGATCTGGAACCGGATTGGGCGATTTCACTGACAGTTTCCTGTTGTCTGCGACAACCCCGGATTGCATCCGGGGCTACCCATGATCTGTATTTCGTGGTTCGGGATTTTCATCTGCGGGGGACTCGAGCATTTCTTTTAAAATGTGATGTGAGTCTGGTGAGGGAGCCTGGCTTTCAGCACTGTCGGACAAGCCGACAGATGGCACCCGGACAACTGATCCGATAGGTCAGAATTAAGAATTAATAAAGTTACCGGGTGCCACGGACCTGCTTGTCAGGCCGTGCCAAAGTGTAGAGGCAGACCGATTCTGAAAGGAACGTGGTAGAAGCAACCTCATGCTTACTGCATTCGGACCTCCCCCTGCTTCAGGAGCGAGAACTGGTTTTTCGGGCACCCGTGGGCAAGCCAACTGTGCCACCAGGGCATTTGCTTTTTTGTTTTTTTACTACCACGATAAGTACGAAAAGACACGAACTTTTCATGTGGCCTTTTAGAACAGGTAACGAGTGAGAGTGATGGATCGTTTTGATAATTATTTTCTTGATGAATGTTGCCAGTGGGCGGACTCCAGGATCACGTTGTTTTCCTTGATCGAGGAAAAATCTTATGCAGGGGCGTGGCAGAGTCAAGGGGGGATGAACAGAATCGGGTGGCGATACAGGTTGACAGAGGTCCGATCTGCTGCGACGCCGGGGCGGTTCTGTGGTCATGCTCTGCGATGTGTGGCGACCCGCAGGCATACATTGGGAACCGGTGTTATTATGCGAACTGCTAATCTGGAAAAAACCGACTGTTTTACGGTGAAGTTCCAGAACAACTGTCGCGTGTTTCAGTGCACTGTAAACTGGGCACGCGCGCGACTCAGATCAGCGTTTATCGCCTTTGGCGCGGCGGAGTCAAGTCGAAAATGAGCAGGAGACAGATCAGAGTTTTCACCAGATGTCCGAACAACACCAGTTTCAGCCTGCATTGGGTGGCTGCTGTTCACTGAAAACCAGCAGATAATTGACAATCCCTGTTTGATCGCTGATGATAAACCATACAATATCGTTTGATTCGTTCCACTGAGTTCTATTTGTAAAGAGTCTTTTCCATGCATCGATTGATCCCAGCGCTCACCATACTGATTCTCCTGCTTCTCTGCTTCGGCCCCACGGTACAGGCTGCTGACCAGCGACCGAATATTCTGTGGATCATCGCCGAAGACATGGGCCCGGAACTGGGCTGTTACGGAACGCCGGAAGTCAAAACGCCAACACTGGATCGACTGGCAAACAATGGCATGCTGTTCAAGAATGCCTTCACAGTGACACCAGTCTGCTCGACCAGTCGTTCGTCGTTCATGACAGGCATGTATGCGATGTCCATCGATGCTCAGAACCATCGTTCCCACCGGGATGGTACCAATCCTCTGCCTGCAGGCGTGCGAGTCATCACTGACTGGTTCCGTCCCGCCGGCTATACGACGGCGAATATTAAAAATCTGACGAACGACAAAAAGCTGGCGAAGTTTTATAAGGGGACAGGCAAGACCGACTGGAACTTCACGTACCCCAAAGGGAAACAGCCGTTCGACCTCAAGGACTGGGACGAACTGAAACAGCATCAGCCGTTCTATGCCCAGATCAATTTTTCAGAGACCCATCGCGGCGGTGCCTGGAATGTGTCTCACGAACACATCGACTACCAGGCGGACCCTGCGAAAGTGGAGATTCCCCCTTACTATCCCGATCATGCCGTCACGCGCGGGATCTGGGCTCAGTATCTGAATGCGGTGATGGCGGTGGATAAAAAAGTCGCCTTCATCATGGACTTACTGAAGCGGGACAAACTCGACAAGAATACGATTGTGGTTTTTCTGGGCGATCATGGCCGGGCAATGCCCCGCGGCAAACAGTGGCCTTACGACAGCGGCCTGCATATTCCGCTGATCATTTACTGGCCTGAAGGAAATTCAGATTTACCCGTTCCCGCACATTACGAGCGCGGTCAAAAAAGTGAGCAGCTCATTTCGTCCATCGATTTGAGTGCCACCTCTTTAGCGGTCGCCGGCATCACCAAGCCGGAAAAAATGCAGGGGCAGGTCTTCCTGGGTGCACAGGCAGAGCCGCCACGCGAATATCTGTTTGGCGGACGGGATCGAGGCGATGAAACGGTGTTCCATATTCGTACGGTGCGGGATAAACAATATCGCTACCTGCGAAACAAGTACCCCGAACGGCCCTTCCTGCAGATCAATCGCTACAAGGAAAAGTCGTATCCGATCATTGGCCTCTTAAGAGACTTACACAGTAGAGGCGAACTGACCGGACCGCCTTTGAAACTGATGGCAGAGACGCGACCCGAAGAAGAGTTGTATGATTTAAAACAGGATCCCTGGGAAACCAATAACCTGGCCGACTCCCCTGACTACCAGAAAGTCAAGCAGCGACTGGCGTCAGCGTTGAATAGCTGGATGGAGGAAATCGACGACAAAGGCCGCATTCCGGAAGACCCTGCGATCCCCCAATTCTGGGACGAACGGGCCATTCGCGTGTATTCAGAAAACCTGAAGAACCGACCGAAAGACTGGTTCCTGAAAGACGCAGCACTGGGACCTTATAAGGTTGAAAGTAAGAAAGACGAGTAGACGGGACTAATGCTCTTCGGCTAATGGTAAACTCCTTGCGGTCGATAGAATGGATTCCAGATCCCATTCTGCAACCTCACCCGCATCTGCTTGATCAAAGCCGATTTGCAATTCCCGACGTAACTCAGCGTCCACCCATTGCCTGAAATTTTCCTGAGGGATTAAGAGATAAGTCTTTTGCGTCTGATCATCCTCAATTTTGAGAGGCCGATCCGGCTGCTGGTTCAATGCCTGTCGCATTTCTTCAGTGATTTTGGGAGCCATTTACGAATCTCATGCTAAAAGCAGAATCGATTTTAAAAGTTTATGAACCCAGAATACCCGTCCATTCCCGTTCTCCCTGAATTATATCACCGAGTATCACCGTAAGCTATAAAGATCTTTTTCCTGCTGAATTTGAATCGAAATCAGGATACTTACGAAACAATCGTGCATAAAAAAACCTCAACCGGCATGATACGCTGGCTGAGGTTTTTTGTTTTTCACTCGTCAATCTGCAAACGCGACTTACGCGTAGGTCAGATAACCTTTTGATTCGAGGAAGGCGACGACTTCGTCTGCGAGGTCATCAATGCCTTTGCCATCGGAATCCAGAACCAGTTCTGCTTTTTCTGGTTCTTCGTAAGGAGCATCGATACCGGTGAAACCTTTGATCTCGCCGGCACGGGCTTTCTTGTAGAGTCCTTTGGGATCGCGGCCTTCGCAGGTTTCCAGAGACGCTTTCACGTAGACTTCGATGAATTCGCCATCACCCATAATTTCACGAACCTGATCGCGGTCTTCCCGGTAAGGAGAAATGAAGGCGGTCATCACCAGAATTCCGGCGTCGGTGTAGAGTTTGGAAACTTCACCGATGCGGCGGATGTTTTCGGTACGGTCTTCGGGAGAGAAGCCGAGGTTCTTGTTCAGGCCCATGCGGATGTTGTCGCCATCCAGAACAAACGTATGCTTGCCCATTTCGAAGAGTTTGTGATCGACAGTATTGGCGATCGTACTTTTGCCGGATCCACTGAGACCGGTAAACCACAGGACAGCGCCTTTGTGTCCATTCTGTTTGCAGCGTTCGTCTTTGGTTACACGGTGATCATGCCAGGTCACGTTAGTGGCTTTTTGCTCGGCCATCGAGGAATTTCTCCTTACTCATTAAAAAATATCTGTGGAAACGAAATCTATCTTTAAGCCGAAACAGAGGCAGATTCATACGTCTCTGTGGCTGTTCGGATTCAAATCTCCGGGAGGATACCGGGGCGTTCCGGGGAATGCACATGGGTTCCAGCAGTGAAAACCGGGCTGGAATCGGGTATCCTGAATGCATATTTGCACGATCCTAGAGAAACTGCACTCTTGATGGAAGCCCACTGATTGGGATTTTCTATGAACATTCTCGTTCCGGGCTACTGGAACTGCGGTTTTTTAGCTGTTAGAGTACGCGCAGGGGATATTTTGCGGGGAGAAATCATTCACCCTCTGGTGAACCGCCCTCTGCCAATTCATTCCCGGCTGGTGATGGATCATACACATAAACTGTTAATACCATACACATTACGCATTAAACCATCGAATTCAGAAACACAGGAACCATGTCCGACAAGGTCTTAAAACTCGGTATTCCCGCGGGAAGTTTACAGGAATCGACGGCTGAACTCTTCAAACGGGCCGGCTATGTCATCAAATTTTCATCCCGTTCCTATTACCCGACAATCGACGACGACGAAATCGAGTGCCTGCTGATCCGGGCACAGGAGATGGCCCGCTATGTCGATCAGGGAATCCTGGATGCAGGGATCACCGGTTACGACTGGATTCTGGAAACCAACGCCGACGTAGAGGAAATCTGTGAACTGCAGTTCTCTAAAGTCAGCCGCCGTCCGGTCCGCTGGGTTCTCTGTGTGCCGGAAGATTCCCCCATCCAGTCGGTCAAAGACCTCGAAGGTAAACGCATCGCCACCGAAGTCGTTGGCATGACGGAACGCTACCTTGAAAAGCATGGCGTCAAAGCCAGCGTGGAATTTTCCTGGGGAGCGACAGAAGTCAAACCTCCCAAACTGGCGGATGCAATTGTCGAAGTCACCGAAACCGGTTCTTCACTGCGGGCTAATAACCTGCGGATTGTCGAAGAGCTGATGCAGAGCACGACCCGGTTCATCGCCAACAAACAGGCCTACGCTGATCCCTGGAAACGCGAGAAGCTGGAAAACATCGCGATGATGCTGGAATCGTGTCTGGCTGCGGAAGGCAAAGTCTGTGTGATGATGAACGTCGTCCGCACCGATCTGGAAGAAGTGCTCAACCTGCTTCCCGCATTACAGAAGCCGACCGTTTCTTCCCTCTCCGATCCGGACTGGGTTGCCATCAGTACGATCATGGAAGAATCGGTGGTCCGCACGATTGTTCCCAAACTGAAAGCAGCGGGCGCATGTGGCATCGTGGAATACCAGATTTCCAAAATCATCGACTGACGCTCGCTGGTTAAGACAGTCAACCGTCCGCTTTCTTCGCTGGATTGAAATGGATGAAGATCAGTGTCTTAAAACTCGGAGGCAGCCTGTTCGATCTCCCCGATCTGAAAGACAGGCTCTCTGAGTTTCTGGCACAGTTACAAGATCGCAAACCGCTGTTGATCTGCGGAGGAGGCAGAGCCGCCGATCTGGTACGCCACTGGGATACCATTCACCAACTGGATGCTACCGAGTCACACTGGCTGGCGATTGCCGCGATGAAGTTGAATGAACGACTTGTGTGCGAGTTACTGCCAGGCGCCTGTATTGTCTGTAATCAGAACGACGCGGAGCAGGCGTGGCTGCAGAATCGGACTCCGATCCTGTGTGCAGAACAGTATCTGCAACGGACAGACTCGAATGAGTTCTCCCCCCTGCCTGCTTCCTGGGATGTGACCAGCGACTCCATCTCTGCCTGGGTCACGTTAACCTGGCCCGCAGAAGAACTGATTCTGCTGAAGTCGATCGATCTTCCCGCTGATACTACGATCGCGACACTGTCTGCTGCAGAAGCCGTTGATGCATACTTCCCTTCGCTCGCAAATCAGCTGCCCGCCTTACGCTGGTACAATCTGCGAACAGATCAACTGCCGGTCGCGGCAACCACCGTAATCAGTGGCAACAGTTTCCAGAGTACAAACGCCACAGGACCGGCGTAAAGCGGACTGTCCAGAAGATCGAGCAGGCCGCCAAACCCGGGCAGGAGTTCCGCGGAATCTTTTTTCCCGACATCCCGTTTGATGAGCGATTCACACAGGTCCCCCACCAGTCCGACCAGACCAATGATGGCACCAAACAGGATCGCCCAGAACCAGCTGCTGCCGGACCAGAGTGGATTAAACAGAGCGGGCGTGAATTGAAACCAGAGCAGTGATCCCAACGCTGCACCAAAAATCGCACCGAAGCCTCCCACCCAGGTTTTCCCCGGGCTCAATCGCGGGACCAGTTTTTTCTTCCCCCATAACCGACCGAACGTGTACCCGCCAATGTCTCCCATCTTGGCGCTGATGATCAGCGAACCCAACGCCAGGTAACCGGTCTCGGGACCTGCTACCCAGCGCAGTTCCGCCAGCATTGCCAGCAGGAATCCCAGGTAGGCGACGGAGAGAATTTCCGCCCCGATGGTTTCCATACTCTCTCCCGGTTCCTGAAAGCGAATCGCGCCTTTCAGAAAGATCAGCAGAATCGAAATGGAAAAGCCGACCGACATCAGTGCCAGTGAAATCTTCTGCGCGCTGACTGCCTCAGAGTCACCGAAATAGGGCAGCCACGCCAGCGAACAGATTAATAATGAAAGCAGACTGGTGATAGCGTAACCGGGTTTCAGATTGCGGACCGTCAAGAGTTGCGTGAGCTCCCAGCAGCCGCGAAAAATAATCAGACAACACAAACCATACAGATAAGGAGCAGAAGTTCCCGCGCGCTGATCCAGATAAAACAGACCGAACAGGAGTGGAATCAGGATCACAGAAACGAGTAACCGCCAGCCCAGCATGCTGCGTTTATCCTTTCAACCCACCAAAGCGGCGGTCGCGGGCGGCAAAGTCGCGCAGTGCCTGCCAGTAATCGGTTACTTTGAAGTCAGGCCAGTAGGTATCAGTCACCCACAGTTCGGCATAGCTGATCTGCCATAACAGAAAATTACTGACGCGCATTTCACCTGCAGTGCGGATCACAAGATCAGGGTCGGGCATACCCGCGGTATAAAGATGCGAGGAGATCACTTCTTCATTGATCTCTTCCCGCTTCAAATTTCCCTGCTCAACTTCAGCAACGATCGATTTGACGGCGTCCACAATTTCAGATCGACTGCCGTAGTTCAAAGCCAGACAGAGCTGCATCCCGGTATTGTCCTGACTTTCGCGAATCGTTTTATCAACTTCCACCAGAACATCGCGGGGCAGATCGTCGCGTCGACCGATGGTCGTGAAGCGGATATTCTGCCGCATAATCTCTTCACGTTCACCGATGACGAACTTTTTCAAGAGCTGCATCAGCAGATTGAGTTCCAGCGCCGGTCGTTTCCAGTTTTCACTGCTGAGGCAGTACAGCGTAAGTTGTTCGATCCCCAGTCGAGTCGATTCTTCTACAACGGTGCGCACACTGTTTACCCCCTGGCGATGCCCCTCGATGCGGGGAAACCCCCTTCGAGAAGCCCAGCGGCCATTACCATCCATGATGATCGCAATGTGACGTGGCAGTTGCTGAGATTCCAGCCCCAGTGACTCCCCATCCTGTTCCGATATGGCGGGCACAATAAGCCTCACAGTGATTGCTAGATAATTGGACTGACAGTTCCGTAGGCTGGCGGCTGACTTCACAACCAGCAGTGACAGAATCAGACACTGACACGCCTATTGTGAGAAATTTCAGCTCAAACGCCAAGGCTGCGCGGCTGGAAAGCACAGCTTCTTGCTAGAAAGAAAGCGAATCTGACATTCACTGGACACGCTCCATCGTGAGCTCTGGTCAGATAGTCACTTAACAGAGTGGTTCAACCACTGATTTCCATAGACTCTAATTCTTCTGAGTGATCCAGATACACCGTTTCCTCCCAATAGGCAGGTTCCGCTCCTGGAGTTTCAATGGACAGTTTGACGCGATCCTCGCACACTTCAAGTACTTTAACAATTGTATGTTCCCCAATGAGGATACTCTCATTCGCAACACGAGAGATAATATGCATTCGCTCGCCTCAAAGAAATTTCAGAATTGAATCTGTGAATTGTGAATAGTTATTGTGAAGGACATTCTGACGAACTCGAATCAGAAGGACAAGCTGAAAGTTATCAAAAAATGAAACGATTTTTAATGACGTTTCTTTTCTCTGAATCTCACTTGACAAAATTCATTTCATCATATCTGACAAATGAGTTACGTGATTCTTTCGCTCATTAATCACGAGTGAGACTCAATCCCGTATCATTTTTCATCCGTCATTCTGACGCAGAAAGTTTGTTCTTATTTTGCAATGAACTTCATTAAAACATCACAAATAAAACGCTTCATTTTTTTCCTTCAGCACGTTTACGTCGAAAGAATTCCTGAAGAATCGCGCGGCACTCTTCCTGCATCACACCGCTGATGACCGTACTCTGATGATTCAGCCGGACATCGTTTGTAATCTGAAACAGCGAGTGACATGCGCCCGCTTTTTCATCGCGGGTCCCATAAATGACCAGGGGTAATCGTGACTGAATAATCGCGCCGGCACACATGGGACAGGGCTCAAGAGTCACATACAGCACACAGTCACTCAGTCGCCAGGTTCCCAGTGATTCCGCTGCCTGCGTGATGGCAATCATTTCCGCATGTGCTGTGGGATCGCTCAACATTTCACGCTGATTATGCGCCGCAGCGATGATTCGATCCTGATAAACAATCACGGCACCGACGGGGACTTCATCTTCTTCAAATGCGGCGCGAGCTTCATCATAGGCATATCGCATCCAGCGCGTGTGCAGCTGCAGCAGATCCCGGTCGCCGGGAGAGATTTCGGAGTCATCGGGTCGATCAATCATGCCATTACATCTCATATCAGAATAAGGAAGGTCCATCCTGCACAACATAATCCAGAACCGTATGGAAATAAAGTCGCTTCCATCAGGTTCCAGCTTGAAACCTGCTATGACTTTTTTCCCTGAAGAAATCTTTCTTCGAATACTGGCTGTCCGTTTGTGATCCAATAGTAAACTTGCTTAAAATAGTAACAAGAACTTACATCCTCGATTTTCTCCCCTGCTCTACAACAAGGTGACGACACATGCGTGGAACTCTGATCTGTCTTTCTACACTGCTGGTTCTGGGTTATCTGCTGTACTCTTCTGATGACAGTCAATCACAAATCAGTCCCGCGCCAGTCCAGCCTGCAGTCGTAACAACTGTCAAATCTTTTGGAGCCACCGGTGACGGCAAGACAGATGACTCAGCTGCATTCCAGCGGGCCGTCGATTCCAAAATCGGCCAGATCACCTTCCCCAAAGGCGTCTACCGCATCACCAAAACGATTAACATCGACCTGGATCAACTGGGACCAACCTCACTCAGTTCGGATGGTACGGCCACCATTATCATGGCGGGGGCCGGTCCTGCGTTTCGATTCATTGGCACACATGAGGGAACCGCCAGTCCGGATACCGTCAAAGAAAACGTCTGGCTCAATCAGCGTTCGCCGCTGGTCGATGGACTGGAAATTGTCGGCGATCATCCGGAGTCCTGTGGCGTGGAAGCGACCGGCACCATGCAGATCACACTCACACGCCTGACGATCCGCCGCACTCTGCATGCGATTCACTTTGTGAAACGCAACCGGAATGTCATCGTTTCGAACTGTCATCTTTACGAGAACCGCGGCGCTGGCGTCTATTACGATCACGTCAGTATTCATCAGTCGAATATCGTTGGCTGTCATATTTCTTATAACGCAGGTGGTGGTGTGGTTGTCGACAAAGGGGATATCCGCAACATTCATATCGGCACCTGTGATATTGAAGGCAACATGGGTGGCAAAGATTCACCGCCGGCAGCAAACGTACTCATCGACTCTGAAGGAGCAATGGTCGGGGAAATCGCCATCGTGGGTTGTACGATTCAGCACGACCACTATGCCCCCGGATCGGCGAACATTCGCATCAACGAAAATGCCTGGATCCGCCCGCATTCTGACGAACACCGGGACGGTAATATCACCATCGCCGACAACGTGCTTTCCGATGTGCAGACCAATATCGAAATCACGAGTGCCCGTGGCGTCACCGTCACCGGAAACACGATGTGGAAAGGTTACACCCATAACATCCGCGTCCATGACTGCAACAACATTCTGATTTCCAACAATGTACTCGATCGCAATCCCCGCTATCACTACAAAGATGGTGCCACGGCTCAGGTCGGTATGTTGTTGACCAACTGCGATGGAATCACCCTTAGCGGCAATCACATTAATGGCACAGGTGATGTAACAGCGGCGCTGGAAATTCGTGATTCCCGACGAATGAATATTACCGGCTGTACAATCCTCGATTACTCCACCACGGGACTCCTGTTGAAAAACGTGACCGACAGCCGCGTTTCAGATTGTCTGATTCGCACCGATCTGCCAGGCAGCGAAGATGCTCAAGCCGTCCAGATCATCGGCGGCAAGGATAATCAAATCGTGAACAACCTTTATAAAAAGTAATCTGTAAATAGAGTCTCAAGTTCACTAGCCGCGCCCTCTTCGTCGCATCAAAATAAGATGTTGTGTCCGATCTGAATCAGCTTGACTCAGGTTCGGGTACTGCCATGAAAATCGGTCCCGCTAAAGAATGATCAGGTGAGATTTCTACTGGAAATTCTCCGGTCATTCCTGTTATTTATTTCGTCGCTCGAGGAGTCTGTTTATGTCCCATCTGTCACGCCGCAACTTCCTGAAAAAATCGGTCTTCAGTGGTCTCTTTATGGGCCTCACCGCAAAGAGCTATCGCTCCACCTTTGCGGCTGTCCCACCCAGCGAACGCGTGCGGATCGGCATGATCGGCGTCGGCAACCAGGGTGGCCCGCGGAACAATATGAAGTACTTCCTTAACAACATCGAAGCACTTTGTGATCTCGACCAGAACTACCTGTCAGAAGCAGACGCCTATCTGAAGAAGAACGCCAACAAGTCGGCCATGAAGACCGACGATTATCGCCGACTGCTCGATTCCAAAGACCTCGACGCTGTCGTTGTCACCGTTCCCGACCAGTGGCACGCCAAGATGACCGTCGAAGCCTGCCGCGCCGGCAAAGATGTCTATTGTGAAAAACCGCTGACACTCGTGGTGGATGAAGGCCCCGTGATGATCGACGAGGCGCGGAGACACAAACGAGTCGTTCAGACCGGAACCATGCAGCGCAGCGGCAAGGAATTCAAACTGGCCGTCGACCTGGTCCAGTCCGGTCTGCTGGGTAAGATTCACACCGTGAACGTCACCCTGCCCGGCCCTAACTGGATTGCGAGAGCCGGCAAACCGGTTCCCGACAGTGCGCCGCCACAGGGTTTTGACTTTGACCGCTGGCTGGGACCGGCACCAGAGCGTCCCTACAACAAAAATCGTGTGCACTACCTGTTCCGCTTCTTCTGGGATTACAGCGGCGGTCAGCAGACCAACTTTGGTGCCCACCATCTGGACATCGCTCAGTGGGGACTCGGCATGGATGAAAGCGGTCCCGTGAGTGCAGAAGGATCGGCGACCTTCAATCCGGATGGCTGGTACGAAACTCCCGATACCACCAACATCAAATACACGTATGACAACGGTGTCGTGATGAACTGCCGCCAGGTTCCCGGCACTCCGAGTAAAAAACAGGGAACGGAATTTGTCGGCGAAAAGGGAAGCCTGTTCGTCTATCGCGGCGGCATCATTGCAAATCCGCCTGAGCTGTTGAAAGAAGTCGATGTGCCCAAGATTGTGAACCGTGATGCGAACATCGCGCACGTCAACAATTTCATTGAGTGTATCAAGACCCGCGAAAAGCCAGCCGCTGACATCAGCATCGGACATCGTTCCGCCACAGTCTGTCACCTCGGTAATATCGCGGTCCGAACCGGCAAGAAGATCCAGTGGGATCCGAAACAGGAAACCATCGTGGGTGATGCAGACGCCGCCAAATGGCTCTCGAAGGAATACCGTAAACCTTACGAACTGGTGTAAGACGGTTCGTTCGTGCCATACAGCTCGCGAGTGACGCCATAAAGACATCGAGTGGCACCGTTGGCTCGTCCAACGGTGATCGCTCTGTCCCTTCACTTCCTCAGAGAAATTTCACACCAGCCTGAATTTATTAACTTTCTTCAGTAGCGACTCGATTTTGATTCTGCTTACAATGAGGGAAACGTTCCTCCTGTTTCCCCAACTGATCATGATCGAGTTTTCCCATGAAGATGCGCTTCCTGCTTTGCCATGCTGTCACACTTTGTGTCCTGGTTCTTACCACAACAAACATCCAGGCGGCAGAGACGCCCCAGGTGAAAGTCGGTTTCGCCGAACGTGACATCACGCCCGAGATCGGCATGGAGCAGCCAGGCGGTTACGGGAAATCGTTTCATCGTTCGTTTCACGATCCCTGTAAGGTGCGGGCCGCAGTATTCGACAACGGCAAGAACGTGGTTGCGGTCGTCAGCCTGGACGCATTATTTATTCGGCGGGTCACCGTGGATGAAATCCGCCAGCGGGTCGAAGCCAAATGCAAGATTCCCGCGAATTCGATCCTGCTGCACGCAACACACTCACACTCTTCGGGCCCAATGGGTATGATCCTGCCCGGCGAATACGACCACGCTTCGAAACTCGTGCAGGAACTGGCGTATGAGAAATCATCGACGGCTGACACCGCCTACCTGGAAACAGTCGTCGATCAGAGCGTGGAAGCGATCTGCGAAGCGTATCAGAAACGGAGTGCATCAGAATGTGGAGCGGGAGTGGGGATTGAAGAACAGGTGGCCTTCAACCGCCGGTTCTTCATGCGGAACGGTTTGACCTTTACGCATCCGCGGCCCGGTAATCCGGACATTGTGAAACCAGCCGGCCCCGTCGATCCGGAAGTCGGCGTGATCGGCGTCTGGGATGAACAGGGACAACTCAAAGGATGTATCGTGAACTTCGTGTGTCACGCCACAACCAACCCGGGCGGAATCTCAGCCAACTACATCTATTATGTGGAACAGGTGATTCGCGGCGTCTTCGGGAAAGATGTCACGCTCGTCTTCCTGGCAGGTGCTTCGGGCGATGTGACGCAGGTCGATAACCTTTCCAAATATCAGCGGCGTCCCAGTGAAGAGTCGGCCCGGTTTGTGGGGGGCCGGATTGGGGCCGAGGTCGTCAAGGTGCTGTTCTCGATGCCGCGTGGGAACTTTGAAACCATCGCCAGTAAAACCAAAATGCTGAAGATTCCCCGACGCAAACCGAGCAGCGAACATCTGGAAGAAGCGTTAGAACGCGTCAAAGCAGGCCCGGGTAAAGCAGGTGCCACCAACTGGATCTTTGCCAAAGAGACACTCTTACTGGAAGCCCGTCTGGAAAAAGAGCCCGTGGCTGACGTCGAAGTGCAAGCCGTCCAGTTAGGACCTGTGATCCTGTTAACCGATCCTGCGGAATTCTTCTGTCAACTCGGACTGGACATCAAAGCGGGCAGTCAGTTCCCGATCACCTTTCCGGTCTCACTGGCGAATGGCTGTGTCGGTTATGTCCCCACGAAAGAAGCATTCGACAAAAACGGAGGCGGCTACGAAACCCGTCTCTCCAGTTACAGTAACCTGGAAATCTCCGCCGGCCCGCAGATGGTCGACGCAGCAGTCGAACTTTCCAAACAGATGACTCCCGACAAACTGCCTGAGCGCCCTGCTGCTCCTGCGTTTAACAACAATCCATGGGAATATGGAAATCTGCCGCCCCAGGTGGATTGAAGGCTGCTTTGCTTTCGATGCTGAGGATTCACTTCTGTCTGAATAGAAAGAGCTTATCATGCCACGCATTCTTGGACTTATTTTGGGAATCATCGCGGGAGCTATTTTTAATATTGCAGTGATTATCCTCAACATGAAGGGCGGCGGTCCTGGCGGTCATGCTGCAGCCGGAATAACAGGTATGATTTGTGGAATATTCGGAGCTGGAATCGGTCTGACGATTGGTGGTTTATTTACCAGGAAAGACTGATCGGCGGGAAACGTTTTTGACTTATGAACAGAGAGTCAAAACTGGCGATCTCATTTTCAATCGATCTGTCTAGACTGTGTCCAGTTTTACTGAAGCGTCTCCAGATCCATTTGGACCGATTAGATTAGATTGCCAATCGCTATGGTTAAATGTGATGCGCTCTAGAAACTGATTCCGGAGTGCAACAGGAGCGTGTTGTCGAGCTTGATGTCAGTTACATTGTGGTTAAATTCAAACTTACGGCCAAATACGTAACCAACCTCTGTATTCAATCGGGTGCCCCTCGAACCAAAGGATCCCGGCTTTTGGGGAGGAGTTGCTTCCCACCCCAATCCAAAGCGAAACTCGCGATAGTTGAGACGCTCTCCCAGTCCGTTCGCGCGACGGTAAGCCCATCTGCCTCCAGAGAAACCACCGCCGACATAGACCCAATGCTGACGTGACTCTGATTCGGATAAGAGCAGAGAGATTCTTGGATTAGGCAGCATTAAATCGACCTTGAGCGAAGGTCGCGGCTGCCAGATCGCCCCCAGGACAGGCAGGACCGGTACATCATTTTGACCGGTGGCGAGTGCCCCAAAGGCAAAATTCCAGGTCTCATTAGGACGATACATGGCAAACATGCCGCCTCGTATCTGCCAGGCTGTACTGCTGGTATTATTCATATCCGACGCAAAGACACCACTGAGCATATAACGAGCCATCCACTTTTCATTGATCGGACGCATCCATGACATCCCCAACGAAAATTCATTCAGACTCTGAGGTAAATCCAGTGCAGCAGGGGCATCGATCTGCGTGAATGTATAACCGAAATTGATAAACGGAGGAGGCGGCCCGAATATCGGGTAGACGGGTATTTTCATTGACAGGTCATAAGAACTGATTCCCACACCATTCACTTCAGGTTCCCATTCGGCTGAGCTGTCAAACCGCGGCTTCATGAGTGATTTGAAATCAAGTGGTCGCTCCGGAACGGACGTATCATCGCTCTCAGTATCAAACGATTCTTCCGCCGGAGGATTGACCTGATCCAGGGGCAGGCCATCTTCCACCCGTAAGCTGCGATCAACAGGCAAAAAACCAGCCAATACAGTTTCCGATGGTTCTGAAAGGAAAACATGACCTGACGGTTCCGGTTGTGCGTACAGTTTCAACTGGCTACCAGGAAAATATCCGATCAGAAAGAATACCAAAAAGAGCCGTAGCGATAACATCTGTCGTCCGTGACATCAGTATTAGTCGAGAGGAGCACACAATAAGAAGGGAAGGTTCATTCTGCATGAATGATCGAGACTCAGCATGTTATAGTACAAGACAGAGTTTTGACCGATGAATTATTTCATTTTGTCAATTTTACAACAAATCGCTGGTTGTCTGGTGAAACAGAACCGCCTGAGAATGTGCTGCTTTGGCTTTTTACTACCAAGAAAAGCACGAAAGTAAAAGTGGGTGGTGTCAGTGTAATAAACCGAAGAGCGTTCTCAATTAGCCGCAGAGCGTTAGCTCCGGTTGTCTCCCGACCTGTAGAAACCACGTCTCAGCTGAACGGCTCATGAGAAAGACAGGGTGCCCCCGGATGTAATCCGGGGTTGTCGCAGACAACAGGAAACTGTAAGTGAAATCGCACATCCAGGTTCCAGGTCACCAACCTGCTCTGCGGTAGGGGCGGAACCCATGTGTCCGCCCGCCTGGCGAGGGACAAACCAGTTTCACCCCGGAATGGGAGCCGATCAAACATTTGAAATGAAATTTTCTACCACGAAAAGACACGAAACCACACGAAACGTTTATTCGCCGACATAGAGGAACTGGACGGCGTCGGCAATCACGTATTTTCCATCGGTGCCATCGTTCGTAATTTTCACCCAGCCTGATTTGCCTTTGTCGAAGCGGAAGGTTCCCAGGGTGCGGAACAGTTTGTTGTGTTCCGGTATCTGCTGCTGGTTGATGCGGATCGTTTTATCTCCGTCGGCGTGGTGAATCGTCACGGGAGTGTTAGTCGATCTACGGATGTTGTAGCAGTGTGAAAGTCGGACTTCGTAGCGGCCGGGCTGCGGGAGATCGGGGGTGAAGATCACCGCTTTCTCCCCCTTCCCTTTTTTCTGATCGTGCAGATAGCCGAGCCCGACGTAAGGGGGCGTGTGTGTGGAATACTGCCAGACGCCGATGAGCCTGGCCTGGGTTTCATCGACGACGATGCCTTTCAGTTTTGTGGGATCGGGCACGATAAAGGGAACGAGTTCGGGCTTATCGACTTCGCCGGGAGCGTGCGTGTTGGCGACCGCATCGGGGTGGGGTTTGAGTTGAGGAGTGGGTTCGCTGGATTGGATCTGTTCTGCTGGAATAGTTACGAGTGTCAGCAGAACGGAAAAACAGAACGTGGATTTCATGTGACGTATTTCCTGTCAGCGAGAGAGCCTGGGTGTCTGGTCAATAAGATCAATATTGTCATACTTACCGACAGACAGGTAGTGTGTCTATTATAGTTTTGAGTATTCTGCTCAGGAAAACAACCTCACCGTCAGCGTTATTCATCGCGGCGAATGCCGTGCGACTGATCTTGCCTGCGAGCATTGACCACCCGATGATTCCAGTGATCATGATTTTTGGCGGGGGTTGATGACGAGCCTGATCCGGTGGGGTTTTTCTGAATCTGCTGAACTACGGGTCTTTGAAGGATAATACTCACGTCCGGAGATACAGCCTCCGCGCAGGACCAGAATTTTTACTGAGACCCGCGACAACCAGTTAAAGAGTCCAAAACTGGAGGCCGGTTCTGCTTTCTTTTCCTGTTCCAACTGCTCCCTGCTCCATTTTGCTTTACGGGGACCTGCTGGATCTTTGAAGTCATCATCGCGCTGGAAGTAGTCGTAGGCATAATAATCTGAGCAATATTCCCAGTGTTTGCCCACCATCTGATCCACCTTCAGTTTGTCTGCTGCCGCTAATTGCGCAGCGACTTCCCATTGTGCTTCAGTGGGCAGATCAACTCCTTTCCACTCAGCATAAGTGACCGCATTGTCGAAGGAAGCACGATCATAGGGAGCTGGCCCTCGTTGCGGATGATTCAGTTGAGTAGCAACCGCCTCTTTTACTCTGGTGATGGTCTGTTTCTGCCGGGCTGTAAGCCTGATAGCCTGAATCATTTCTTCCAGTGTTGGCTCTTTTTCCTCTTCAACGTTTTCACTGTTCAAGGGCATGTTCAGGAACTCTTGAAAGTCGTCATCAAAAGCGCGTGTCAACTCCGGATTCAGATCCAGCATGCCTCCCCACAAGCCTTGCTCCCCTTCGAAAGTCATCATAAAGTCCAGCAATCGAAATTTGGCCTGTAGTTCGTCTGGAAACTGCTGCGTCTGTGCGTATTCCTCTGTTTTAAGCCAATCCCCCTGCTGCAGACTTTTCCACAATTCCGGCCCCAACTGAGAGCGTGTCACACATGTTTCAGAAATGTAATAGGGGCTCAGTTGTACCTGGATTTTTTTTGAATCCCAAACCTGATCGGAGCCGATGGTGTAAGTGCCTGCGGGAACCAGCGCGTACCACATTCCTGAAGAAGGATTCTGCACCCGGTTCGGTAAGCCGTCTGTTTGACCTGCCTCAGTATCGACTTTGACGGGTACAGGAAACCGACTGCGCAACGAATCCGACTGCGGTTCTTCAGCAGAAAGCTGTCGCGTCCCGAAGGAAATAAGACAGATCACGAAAACCAATAAGCGGAGTTCATTTCTGTTGACCGGTTTCATTACTCCTGCTTTCTCCCGATGGCCTGGACGACAGCCCCGACGCCGGTATGATTGGAACCTTCGATGATTTCGCGTTCCAGTTCTTCCAGATGGCTGAATGCCACTCCGGGAACTTCTTCGAGCAGTAGCGCTTTTGACATCATCGATTCTACATCAGGAGGCCCTCCCGTGCCATGCTTTAACTGTCGAGGTGTGTAGGCTTCCAGCAGAAAGACACCCCCTGTTTTCAGAGCTGTAGCGATTTTGCCGTGGATCCGTTTCCGGATCTCCTGAGGAACATGACAGAAGATGGAAACAATGCCATCCCACTGATTTTCGCCAGGTTCGAACGTTGCCAGATCGGCGTGGACGATTTCGATGGAGGTCTGATGTTTCTCAGCCAGCCGCAGTGCTTTCTGCAACCCGACTTCAGAAGCATCCACGGCGGTCACCTGGCATCCCTGCCGGGCCAGAAAGACGGCATTGCGTCCCTCTCCTTCCGCCAGACAGAGAATCCGCCCCTGGGGTAAGCAGTCCACATGCTCCTGCAAAAAGGTGTTGGGCTCTTCGCCATAGATATAGTGCGCAGCGCGGTATTTCTCATCCCACATTGTTTCTCTCCTGTTTTCAGACCGGGAATCCGCTGCAATCATAACACGAAACCAGTGCCGGCCCATCGGAGAAAAATCGGGGCATACTGAAAGTAAAGAAATTCAGTGCAGAAAGGGATCGACGCGCAGCAAATAAATGAGTGGTCTCACCAGACAGTTCGAAAACTGACAACAGAAACGTCAGATCTTTTGCAGCACTGCACGAATCAGGCAGTCGGCATCAGGACCTGTGGTTCCGGTTTCGCTTCAGGAGTCTCTTCGGCCAGAACGGTTTCGCAGAAGAACTTCAGGAGCTGTTTGAAGTCTTCGTTCTTGACACTTTCGGCCAGTTCCTCAGCGCGGGCCCGTGATTTATCGACCAGGGCTTCGGCTTTGGTGAAGACGTCGCAATCCTGATAGATCTTGCGCAACCGTCCGATGCGGGCCCCATCGCTGGGATGTCCCTGCAGAATGTCCTTGAGGTCGGCCTTCTGCTGATCGTCGGCAGTCTGGAGTGCCAGCGCCAACAACAGCGTTGGCCGCATCGCCAGGGCATCCTGACCGGAGATCAACTTGTTGTTGTCATCACCCTGCCAGTCTTTGAGGTCATTCAGAATCTGGAAACCAACGCCAATGTGCCGCGAGAAGGAGGAAATCAATTCTTCATACTCGCCAACCGAACCGGTCATACGAATGCCCGCGTAAAGGGCCGCTTCGAATGCTGGTGAAGTTTTGAGTGCATAGATCTGCAACGCGTCGAGCGGTGCCAGTTCGAAAGTCTCGCTTTCCTGCCAGGCCATCTCGGCCCCCTGCCCTTCGCAGAGTCTGATATGAGCGGCGGACATTTTTTCGATCAGGTCGGAGGCGGCTTCGGCACCGATGTCGGCCCGGGCTTCATTCAGCAGGCGGTATCCGATGCCAATCAGGTAGTCACCGATGTTGATGGCCATGCCGGTCCCATGCTGACGATGCAGCGTTTCACGACCGTAGCGGTACTGGTCGTCGTCTTCGATGTCATCATGAATCAGCGAAGCCTTGTGGAAGACTTCGATGGCCATCGCAGCTTTCTGCACGCCCAGCGGATACGTTGTCTCTGCGGTTTCATCAGACTGTCCTCCTTTGAGGAGGGCATCATAAGCAGACAGTGTAATAAACGGACGGAACCGTTTTCCGCCATGCTTGAGCCAGTCGTAGGAGATGGCTTCGGTCTTGCCCAGTGGTGTCCGGGCGGCAGCTTCCGTTTTGGTACGCAGTGGAGGCAGAATCTGATCGAAGTTGTCTTCAAACAGCGCATTCGCGGCCCGCATCGTGGGCAGATAGCTGCGCGTCAGCGGCTGTTCCAGTGGCTCATATTTTTCGAGGACTTCCCAGATCCAGGGTTCGTCCATTTTGGTATTTTTGCAGTCGCCTGAATGCAGGGGCACCGCATAGGATGGTACGCCGGCGATGAGGACTTTATCGATCGACTTTTCCAGCACGTTCAGACAGGCGACACCCAGGATGCCGTCCACGTAACCGCCGACGATGATTTTGAGAACGACCGGTGAACCTTCGGCGACGAGCACTTTGTAACCCAGTTGTTCGGCTCTGACTTTGTAGTCGGCAATCGAACAGGCACCGCATTTTTCACAGTCGAGACCGAACTCATCGTATTCCGCGGGACAGCCTTCGGCGTGCTTCAGGCAGTGTGGTAACAGCAGGAGTCGACGTTCGAATGGGATTGCCAGGAACTGTCGTTTCCAGAAAAAGTTCCCGATCAGAACCATCATGAAGCCCAGAAACTTTTCGGGCTGATTCATCTGCTCCAGCAATTCGCGCGACCAGGCTTCCAGCGTTGATTTATTGAAGGGATTGGAACAGTCGAGTTTCTTGACGAACTTTTCTGCTTCGGCCTTCATTTCTTCGCGCAGCGCAGAGGTTTCCGGTACCGCTTTCAGATGGCTGGTACTCTGGCGTTTTCTTTTGACCGGTTTTTTGTCTTCGGAAGAGCGTACGGCAGCTTTGTTGGAGCCGGGTACAATTTTATCTTCAGAACTTTCCTGGTCTAAAGGTGCAATGGACACGGAACACTCCTCTATGGTTAATAACTCAATCGAGCGATTGTAGAAGGATTGAATTCAAATTGGTTTGGAAACAGGAGGGATCTACTTTTCCTTAACGCTCATTATAGGGTAATCCTCCTCCTCAAGCGACAATCTTAAATTGTCATCCGCAGATTTTTTCAAAACGGTTTCCGCACGATGCAGGGCGGAAACAGTAAAGATAATTGGATAAAGTTGTTCGAAATACCAGAGTTTGGCGAAGTAAAAGCCAATCGGCGTTGGTTCTGTATAGGTCCCGTTCTCGACCCGTTCCAGCAACCAGTTGATTCCACCAGCAACCACCGGCTCTGCAGGTTCCAACCCCAGCGCCAGTAACGTATCGACAGCCAGTGCAGTCTCTTCCACGCTGGACGGCGCACTGGATGCCCCGCCCCAGCCTCCATCGAGATTCTGAACGGATTTCAGAAACAGGATGCCCAGTTCTGCCTGGTGGGAAGCACGTTCTTCGCCGCTGACATAGGCAGCCAGAACCCGTGCCGTCCCGTAAACCGGATTTTCATCATTCTCGACATGCTGATTGCCGAACCAGAGCGGGAGCCAGGAACCATCAGCACGTTGAACTGTCGCCAGATACTGAAATCCGCGTCTGACAGCCCGTTCCGCCCGCAGACGTAATTCAGTGTCTGCGGTCAGGGGTTCTGTCTGGAGCCAGGCCTGCAGGGCGCGAATCACATGCGCCGAAATATCCGCGGCACTCTGATCGAAAGGAAGTGCGCCCCAGCCGCGACAGAACGTCGGCCAGCCTCCATTGCTGTTTTGCAGATCAAGCAGCCAGCGAACACCATTTCGCAGCGCTGTCTCACAATCTTCTGATTGTTGTGCATCGGGTTCTTCCGGCTGAAGTTTCAATAATGCCAGGATGGCACCGGGGGTATCATCAGCATCGGGAACACCACCGGGCAGATCGGTCCAGGCCCAGCCTCCCGGTTCTGCCGAAGTATAGGGATGCAGTTCTTTGTATTGCTGTTCCAGCAGCCATTCGCGAATCGGTGTTTTCTCAAATTCGGAGAGAGTCCCCTCTATGGCATTCACCGAGAGTGTCGTTGTCCAGGTGGCGAGGTTGGTATCGATGGGCCAGCTGCCATCGGGTCGGACGGAGTCGAGCAGAAACTGCAGCCCTTTCTGTACGACCGGGTGGTCGATCAATCCCATGCCGGCCAGGCTCATGGTCACAAAACTGGTCAACGGTGCCGCTTCGAGAAAACCGCCGTTCGAGGGTTGGATAGAGATCAGTTTCTTCAGGCTGCGTTTGACGGCCAGATTACGAATGAGCCTTGTGATCGGGTTGCGCGGCTTGCGGAAGTGGTGCCGAACCTGTCCGATGGCAATCAGTGCGGGCAACGCATAGCTGACAACCGGTAGCCGCACTGTCTTATAAAATCGCGCCGGCAGACAGGAGAGTTCGAAGGGCAGCGCAGGAATCGTCTTCCATTTAACCAGACCGGCGAGAGCACAATGCGTGAGTATGGGAACCGAGAACGTTTTGTCTTTTCCGTAACGGGCAATGACCGCTTCCACACCACCGACCCGGTCAATGTACTGCCGGGCATTGACGACACTTGAAACATATTTTTCCGTACTTTTTGTCGCGTGGAAGGCGGCATGACAGAGCATCGTCGTCGAGATATTGCTGATACTTTTGACGGTGTCTCCCCAGCCGCCATCGGAATTCTGATGTTCGGCCAGCCAGCGGATCCCATTGTCGATGTATTCATTGAGAGATGAATCTGCTGCAGGTCTTTTCCGGCGAATCATCTCCAGCGCCATGATGGCGGTCGCTGTCGAGAGTGCAGAAGTAGAAAGTTCTCCCGTCCAGTATCCGGCATGAGTGCGAAACGAGAGTAATTCCGCGCGTGATCTCTGGCAGGCTGCCTGAACTCGCTGGCAGGAGATGGTCTCGCTCATACAGGTCTCTATGATACGGGGTCAGAAGATTGTTTGGCGCTTATAAATCGAGGGCATCAAGACTGTCGATCAGGTCGTCCAGTTCATCGCTGGTCTCTTTCGATATCTTTGTACGTTGGGGAATGCCAACTGTCATCCCGACGGCATCGCGACCGTCGGCGACAAGTTCAACATCTCTTTCTCTGGCAGCCATCTCGAGCGCATCGGGGGCACCAAAAAGTTTGGAAAGATCAATTTTCAGGCCGGCGACTTCACCATCAGCGCCAGCGATACCCGGGGTTTTGTGCCCCGGAAAGATAATGGCGTTCTCAGGACAGACACGGCTGCAGGCCGGGCAGCCTTTTTTGCAGCTGTCCTGTTCTTCCACCAGAATCTGTCCCCCCTGGTCCACGCCGTAAACGCCGAACAGGCAGAAGTCGATGCACTCCATGCAGTTGGTACACAAGCCATAATCGATGACCGGATACCAGCGACGTTTGGTCGGCTCCAGTTGTGGTGCTTCTTCTTCAGCGACAGAGTTGGTTTTCTGCCCCTGCAGAATGTCCAGTGGTTTGAGATATTTTTCGATCTGGGCAGGACGCGGGCTCTGCTGGATCATATCCATCAGTTGAAAAGTCTGGACCTGTGCATCACTGGCGATTCGCCTGATTTCCGTCAGGTAATCTTCCGGGTTGGAACTGACTTTCAAATCGATGGAGTAGATTTTGCGATCGGGAATCGTTTTCTGCCGCTCGGGATTTTCGAAGGGGGGCGCTTTTTCTTTCTGTGCTTCCTCTTCGTCTTCGTCGACTTCTTCTTTCAGCAGGACGATGCCTTCTTTACCGCGGACTCCCTGACGATCCAGAATCCAGTGGTTCGCACGGGGATAGAGCCAGGAAAGGACCACCAGGTCACCCCGCAGGGCCTGTAGAAACAATGTTCCCGTATGGTCGGCAGAGAGATCGTACAGATGGGGAACCAGAGACACTTCGACATCCGGTTCCATCAGGAGTGCTGCTGCCAGGGATTCTTCCAGCTCACGTTTGGCGGGATTTTTTCCCTGAGCCTGCGAGATCACCACGGTCAATTTTTTATCAGCCATTCCGAAAACCTTTTTCAACATGAAACTGCAGCAACAGTCTGCTGAACCGTTTTAGTTGAGTTGTCCCTTAATAATCCGCTGGGTCTGTTCCCAGCCATCATCTAATACTTGCAGATATTCCGCCGGCGTCAACCACTGTGCCTCAGACTCCATTTCAAACAGCCAGCCTTTATCGTAGTTATCCGCCTGATTGATGGCGGAAGGGTCGTTTAACAGTTCCTCATTAAATTCCAGAATCCTGCCACTGGCGGGAACATAGAGATCGGAAAGCGCTTTCGAGCTTTCGATCTCCCCAATCTTCTGCTTTTCCTGCACATTCGTAAACGGATCGATAAACCAGTCCAGAAAATAGACATCCTGCAGCAACCGAACCGAATAGGCAGTAAAGCCCACGCGCCAGTGGTTCTCAGTCTGCTGTAACCACAGGTGTGACTTACTATAAACACGGTCCTGGGGAATTCGGGCTTCGAAATTCCCCATCATAAAGACTAGATCGTCAGGCATGATTCAATTTGCTGGGGGTCAGTTTGTTCTAAACCCAAGGTGAAACGGGAGTTCGTCCCGAGATTCAGATAAGGCAGGAATTTTCGCAATATACACTACTTAAATAGTAGAAACAGTTTATTCACGGGATGCAAGCAGGATTCCGCAATGAATAGCGGGATCAAATAATTTTCTGTCTCGGCCCCCGCAGACTCAGCACTGAACAGCAGTTGGGATGGTTCCCGCTCAGGAAAACTCGCTTCACTGAAACGACCACCCAAGGCCCCTCTATCATAGGCGGATACCATTACTTTTCCCCGCCGGAATCATGACTTTCCGACACTTCCCCGCAAACAATCCCCGCAAAGTGGATAAACCGGTATAGTAATAGTACCTACCTCTACTTTGCATTCCAGCACATTTTATCAATCATCCGGGGCGGTCTGATTGAGAAGACAGCTTGAGATTCACTTATTTTATAGATCAAACTCAACATATTTTGTTTGACAGCCAGCAATTCAGTTGTACCATATTGTACGTACCTTTCCACATCAATCTCGATTCAGGGATACTTTAAGTTGTTATCTGCCAGTGAATTACTCGAGACAACAGCATTGACGGACGACCGGGATTCCAACTCGTCCCGGGCAAAATACGAACGTATTCAGGATCACCTCAAGAAGCAGATTCTTGAAGGCACCCTGCCTCCCGGAACAGCACTGCCGTCTGAACAACAACTGGCAACGCTGTTTGAGAGTGCGCGCAGTACCATTCGACAGGCGATGGGGATGCTTGAACGGGAAGGACTGGTCTCCCGCGTCCAGGGCAAAGGAACTTTCGTGCATGAAAATGCGCGACAGAGGCTGGCAATCGGCCTGGACATCCTGGCGCTGGTAATCCCCGAAGTCTTCTCGGGCTACTACCCTTCCCTGCAGCATAGCTTTGAAGAATCCGCCAGTCAGTCGCAGAACCAGATGCTCGTCTGCTGCACACGCAACAACATTGACAAACAGGGGAATGCGATTCTGCAACTGATCGACAATCAGGTGGGAGGCGTTGCGATCGTGCCTGCCAGCACGCCTCCCACTCCCGCTTATCAGATTCGCCAGTTACAGAAAGCGGGAATTCCCGTGGTCCTGTGCCACCGCCCGGTTGAGGGAATCACAGCTCCTCTGCTGGGACTGCCGTTCCAACATATCGGCGGACTGGCGGGCGAAGCTTTGGTCAAACAGGGACATCGACGCGTCTCCTTCTTCGCGCCCCACTGCACACAGACAACCGACCTCTACCTCGAAGGGTTCCGTAAGTCACTGGCCAATATCGATTGTGAACTGGCAGAAGATCACTGCTACTTCGGTACCGACGGGGCCATTGATATGCAGGAACTGGACAGCGAAATCGAAGAGGCGCTGAAACGAATTTTAAATCAACCCGATCGGCCGACGGCCATCTTCACCAGTTTTGATTCGATGGCAGAACGCATTTACCTGCACCTGACAAGAATGGGACTGCGGATGCCGGACGACATCTCCCTGATCGGGGTAGGCGATCAGATCCGACACAGTGTGCTGCAACAGCAGATCGCTTCGGTCACCGTTAACGAAACCCAACTGGGCCACCGCGCGGTGAAACTGTTGAACCAGATGCGCAGCGGCGAACTCCCGATTGAAACATCCGAAACCAGTATCATGCCTGCGGAAATTTATACAGGCATGACACTGGGACCGGTACCTGAAAATATAAAACCTCCACACTCATGAATGCGGAAACTGAAAGCAACGTCTTTTTAATGATGATTGAAAATCCATTTTGTTCAATTACTGTCAGGCTTTGGTACGTCTGATTTCGCGCCACTCCCCGGGCGGGCCTGTGCAGTCACTTTAAACTGTTTGAGAGGGACCAAAGATGAAACATTCCATCTTTAAGAATCGCGGATTCACGCTCATCGAACTCCTGGTTGTGATCGCCATTATTGCGATCCTGATCGCCCTGCTGTTACCTGCTGTGCAACAGGCCCGGGAAGCCGCCCGCCGGAGCCAGTGCAAAAACAATCTAAAACAGCTGGGGCTGGCCACTCACAACTACCACGACACCCACAATGTCTTTCCCATCAGTCACGGCGATACCGGAAATTCGTTTGGCTGGCGTGCCTTGATCTTACCTTACGTGGATCAATCCCCCCTGTATAACAAAATCAATTTCAGCGGAAACATTGTTGACGCCGGTAACCTGGAAATTGCGCAGACTCCCCTGGGTCTGTACCGCTGCCCCAGTGATCCGACGCCGAGCAATGTGAGCGATGGAAATCAGGTCTGGTCGAACTGGTGTTTTCCCGCCTCCTGCCCTGCTTCTTCGCGACTCAACATTGCTGTCACCACCTACAAAGGTGTGGACGGTCGCGCGTACGATCAGACTCTGGCTGCTTCCCCCATGCCTCATGGCATGTTTGACCGCCGCATGGGCCTGCAGGCCAGTGGAGGCGGGAACAGTCTGATTACTCCCAACCGAACCATGAAGATGCGCGATGTCCTTGATGGAACCTCCAACGTATTGTTTGCAGGTGAGAATTCCCCCGGTTTTCATGCCTGGTCCTCCTGGGCTGCCTGGCATTCTCCCATGACGACCGCGTACCCGATCAATCACCCGTTTGCCGTCTGGGGCAACGCACAGACGCGCATCAGTTCCGGCGCGCACGGCTGGATCGATGGTTTCGCCGCCTCCAGCTATCACGAAGGGGGTGCCCATTTTCTGCTGGTGGATGGCAGCGTGCACTTCTTCAGCGAGAATATGGACTTTCTTACCTACCAGCAGCTGGGAAACCCGCAGGATGGCCTGCCCGTTGGTGGTTTCACTTACTAAGTGACTACGAAAATTCACATTTCAAGATGGTCCGGAATTCTGAGCGGGAGACATAGATGCTGATCACAAAATTTCTTAACCGGGCGGGCGTCCTGTTACTACTCGCACTCTGGTGTAGCGGTTGTGGCGGTGGCCGGGATGAAAACCTGCCGGAAACAGTAGCTGTAAATGGAATTGTCACCTATCAGGGAAAACCGGTGACGGATGCATCGATCATGTTCTACCCCGTGAAGGGGCGCAAACCTGCGACAGGACGATCAGATACCGAGGGTAAATTTTTCCTGCGTACTTTCGAGAAAGATGACGGTGCGATTCCCGGCGAGCACACGGTCACCGTGAACGCCTACGAGTCCACGCCCGAAGGAGTCTCGATGAAAAGTGCGATTCCAATTAAATACAGTAGCCCGACGACGACACCACTCAAGATCATGGTGACGGAATCAAACTCGGAAATCAAACTGGATCTGACAGACTGAAATCAGGACGATGATTCCGGTTCAGTCTGGTTTGTCAATCTGCTGAGCGGGAGCTCCGATTTTCAATGGTCGGTTCACCAGTGAGACCAGCACAAAACTGAGCATCATCAGCAGATACCAGGCAACCAGCTTCGTAAGCGAAACCAGTTGCCAGTGATGCTTCTGCATGGGGTAGATCCAGACATTCGCGTACGTCGCCAGGTTTTCCGCAAACCAGATAAATAATGCGACCAGCAGCCAGCCCACGACGAGTGGCATGCGCCGATGAACCCGGTTCATTTTGAAATAGATCATCACTCTACCAAACATCAACAGGCTGGCGGCAATCAGCGCCCAGCGAATATCCATGACATAGTGATGCGTAAAAAAGTTGGCATAAATCAGTACCACAAGCACAACAGTGCTCCAGAAGGGTGGGTAGCTGGAATAGCGAAAGTCAAAGATCCGCCAGACACGGGCGATATAGCTGCCCACCGCGCTGTACATGAACCCGGCGAACAGAGGCACATTGCCGATACCAATCTCAAACGGTTCGGGATACTGCCAGGAGCGGATGCCGTCGGACGTTTTAAACAGTTCCATCACCGTCGCGACAAAATGAAAAATCAGAATCACGACCGCTTCGCGCGGCGATTCCAGCCGAAAACAGAGCAGAAAGACCTGGAAGGCAACTGCGGCGAGAAACAGAAAATCGTATCGATAGAGAAAATCGATGGGATACCAGAAGCGGGTGATGATCATCAATGCCAGCAGAAAACCACCAAAGATACAGGCAGAAGCCTGCTTGATGCCGAACAGCCAGAATTCGTGGAGAAAGGTTTTCAGGAGATTCAATCCATTGCCTGCTGAAGAACTGAGAGACGGTTAGCGGAAATACGATTGTACTGTACCAGTTGAAAAGACTCCATAAAAAAAGGGAGCAGACACATTGCCTGCTCCCTGTTCGGAACCTGGGACAGCTCCAAGCCATCCCACGCACACTTCCGTTACTCAGCACTGACCGCAGCAACCTGCGGTGCCAGTTGCAAATCGATCGGGTTCGATGCAGCACCATCGCCTCGTACGATGACGAAGGTGGCATCTGCTACGTCCAGCAGTGGCAGTTCTGGCAGTTGGATGCGAACACCCAGGTCGTACCAGCCATAAATTTCTGCTTCGAAGTTCATGCCATTCAGAGACATCAGAACTTTACCTGGTTCCGGTCCCAGACCTTCACCGGCCAGATTCACCATTCCGCCACTGAAGACGACATCGGAATCTGCAGAGAACAGAGCAGGATCGACGGGCAGTACATCAACACGAGCCACGACAGCACCGTTGTTTTCTTCGAAGGCTTCCGGAATTTCCCGGTGTGAATCGATCAGCACATGCAGCTGTTCGAAAGGCACCAGATTTCCTTCAGCATCCGTAGAAAGTGTGCTCGCAGCGAATGGCAGACGAATATCGACCGACTGAATCTGTCCTGCTGCGATATTATCAACGCGTGTTCCTGCTTCAGGTACTCCGGCGACTGCTTCCCGTGAGTTGGAAGCCAGCAGCATGACATTGAAAGGCTGGTTGATATCAACCACACTATTGTTGCGGAACCAGACGCGGAAACGAGGTCCGAGTTCTTCTTCTGCATGACCGGAGTCCACAAAGCGTACTGCCAGCATCTGCAGGTCGAGTCCGCTGTTTATCACGATCGGTTCAATATCAACCCAGGTACCACAGGTTACGACTGGCAGTGGCTGCCAGACAGGGCAGTTGTACCAGACCCAGGGGCCACAAGGACTGCAGATGATAGGACGACAGATCAAGGGACGAGGATCACAGATGGGGTGACACCAGTCCCACCAGCACCAGTCCACCCAGGCAGACCAGTGAGGGCTCCAGCAGTAGCTGGGGTACATGCCGGGACCAGCGTACCAGCTGCCGAAGTGAGTATGGGTGAAGGAATTGGCCATGTTGCCGAACAGTGTGCGGTTTCTCCAGCCACCATGCTTGAGCAGATTCTGATTCAGGTGCAGCTGACGGGCCACATCCCCTTTCTTGTGCAGTTCGAACTGCTTTTTCAGATTCCACTGTTTGTTGTTCTTGCTGTTGATCAGGGCGTTGAATTTTCCGGCCTGCAGCTGTTTATCCAGATTCAATTTGAGAGGTTTGATATTTTTATCTTTGAACAGATCTTTGTTGATAGGCACACCATTTTTACCGAGCCACTTCTTGGAAGGACCAGAGTGTTTGCCTTTGGGAAAGTCTTTATGACCAGGCAGGTCAATCCCTTTAGGAAGCTTGCCGATCTGATTCGGTTTTTTCCCAGGTTTGAAGACATTATTATCTTTGCCAGGCTTGGGATCGAATTTACCTTTTCCGGGTTTGAAGACGTTGTTGTCAAAACCGGGTTTTGATGGTTTTGTCCCTTTACCTGGTTTCGGTACAAACTTTCCAGGATCGACTTTACGATCGGGAATCTTCAGATTCGGAATTTTGCGATCGGGTATTTTCCGGTCCGGAATCTTTGTGCCAGGAATTTTGTGCTCAGGAATCCTGATCTGAGGTACTTTGCGATCTGGTACCTTCCGATCGGGAATTCGTGGTTTCAGATCCTTAGTGTCGAGTTTAATGCTCCCCTGATTTCCAAACTGTGGCATCTTGAAGTCGGGGCGTTTTGTCGGCGGTGTGACTTTGAATGATTTCGATGGTCGACTGCTTCCTCTGTCAATGACTTTGGGACTGATATTACCGGAAAAGTTTTTGACACTTTTACCGGAAGTCTTTGGCAGACTCTTCGAGATGGAAGACGACAGAGGTCGTGAGGTTTTAGGGCGTGTGAAACTTTGTGGCCGACTGGAAGAACGTTGTGGCCGGGATGATTTTGACGAACTTTGTGAGCTGCTTTGGCTGCTGCGACTGGAACTGCGGCTCTTGCGATCTGACGATTTATCAGCCGCCAGTATGGGAGCACTACAGATCCCTCCTACGATTGCCAGTGACAGTAACATGCGAAACGGCCGTTTAAAGTAACGGACTTTATTCTGGATCATCATGACTCTTCCCCTTTGGTTAAACCGTTGCTGCCCGCGTTGTGATGTGAACGGTTTGAGAGAAGAGCGTAAAATATGCCAATTATATCGATTTGATATGAACGGCCGAAAACACAAACCTTTAAAGTGTTATTAAATATAGGTTTACATTTTTATATTTCAGACAGACTGTCCAGCAGGAAAGCTTGTAAAATCCACACAACATCGAGTCGCGCCATCATAATGATTTCAAAAACGACTCATTTTAGCAGCAGTATGACCGGGGACTCAGGAATTTTCTGCCGGTGGCTTCAATCCGTTTTCCGCTTTGACTACCTGCCCTTCACCATCCCAATTGCCGCAGCATCATGACGCTGGCTGCCGGACGGGAGAACTCCAATCTGGCTTACTCCCAGTGGCGGCAACAGGACTAAGAAAATCCTTAAAATTCGCAACACACTATTAAGGGGGAAGAGCGTGATGTTAAGATGGAATGTGTAATCAGATGCGGAGTGATTCCCCATCTCAGTTTGACTGCAAGGAGTGGTACAGATGCGATCGACAATCTTTTCTCTGTTTCGTGGCAACTTTTCCTGGAGCGCGTGCATTCTTTTTATCTGCATCCTCGTGCAGCATGGCCACGCTGAAGAATCCGCAACACCCCTGTCTGGAATCAAAACGACCAGTCCCGTCATCAACGACAATCTGACTGGCGAACTTCGCAGACTGAATGCCACGCTCAGTAAGGGAATCGCGCCCAGAGACAATGCGGTGGTCATTCTGGTGAAACTCTTTGGGACGGATGTGTTCGAACCCGCTTTGAAAAAAGACTCGCTGGACATGCTGGGAATTGAATCTGTGTCCGCACAATCTACCAGATTCCAATATGTTGCCGACTACGTAAAAGAGCACGCCGAGAACGAGGCACAAGCTGCAAATCTTGCCACACAGATTCAAATCGGGCTGGTGGAACTGGCGAATCATCCCTGGCAACGGTCAGACAACGCAGCCTTTGCCGACTACCTGACCGAGAATAAAGAAGCGCTCGACCTGTTTGTCGCTGCTTCTGAATTACCGAAATATTACGCGCCCCTGTTGTGCAGCGATACGCCGTCCCGGTTGATCTCTGCTTCACTGGCCGTTGAGTTTCGTCTGAAGTTTGTCTATCGCTGCCTGATTGCACGTGCCCTGCTCCGCGTCAAAGAAAAAGATGTGGACGGTGCCTTCCGTGATCTGCTGGCCTGCCATCGCATGGCGCGCCTGTTAGCAGCTGGCTCCCCCTTTGACGTATCAATTGTAAAAGCCCATGTGATCGAGGCCATGACCTGCCAGGCGGAAACGGGACTGATCGAAAGCGGAATTCTTTCCGGTTCCCAGGCTCAGCAACTCCTGAAGCTCCTCTTAGAATTACCCGACATCACGGCACCTGAAGTCGCTGCAGACATGGGAGAACGGGCCATCATTCAACAGGAAATTGAGCTTCTGCAGACCGACAGAGAGTCTGTCGTCGGCTTTTTCGAACATGGAGGGAAAGATTCCTCAAGCGAAGTGGAGGCGTTCCAGAATGCAAAGATCCAGTGGGATCTTGCTAAAAAACGGGCAGACGAAATCCAGGACGGAGTCGTACAGGCGCTTTCCATGCATGACAAACCCAGGCAGCAGCTTGAACAGTTTCAGAAGCTGAATGATCAGTACGAACAATGGCTGAAGGGGGACGAGGAACCCGTCGCCAAAGAGAAACCAGATGCAGAAGACAAACCTGCCCCCAAATTCGAGGAAGTATTCCGCAGCGATCCAGAGGGCACGAGTCGCTGGATTGGAGAAGCGATTGCCTATTCACTGCGAACCAACTGCTGGCAACGCAAGCTCACTCATAGTCGCGGCCAAAATCGCAAAGCAATGGTGTTGATCGGACTGGCTCTGGTCGTGTATCGCAGCCAACACGAAACTTATCCCACTGCACTTTCTGAACTGACTCCGGAAATACTCGCAGAGGTCCCTCTCGACATGTTTTCGCACGAACCGTTCCAGTATACCCGTGACGGATCAAAGCAGGCGCGATTGACCAGCTGGGGTGCCAACCAGGCCAACGACGCAGGCAAGGCATACAATGACGACCAGACTCTTCAATTTCCCTGAGATTTCGAAATCGGAACTGAAGCCTTCTCCTTCTGTTCCGACAGCTAAGCGGTTACGTTCCCTTCAATGAGGGATCGTCCTGCTGCTGACGCCAGGCGTTCAGTTGGCCCAGGAGTTTCTCTTTTACCTGTTGCTGCGCGGCTTCTCCTGAGAGGTCGTGTTGTTCGAGCGGATCATTTTTGAGATCAAACAGCTGCACGCGATCCAGATGGGGATAGTAGATGAGCTTCCAGCGATCATTGCGGATCATCCGCTGGAAGTTCCGGAAATAGCAGTAGACCTCATCGTAGATCGCATCCTGCTCCCCTGAGAGTACCGGCTTAAGGCTCTTGCCTTCGACGGTCTTCGGAATGGGGACTCCCGCCAGATCGCAGCTGGTGGGATACAGATCGCGAAGATAGCATTGTGCATTTGATCTTTTATCCGCGGGAATCCCGGGGCCGACCATGATCAGCGGTACGTTGACAGTGTGCTCATACATGTTCTGCTTCCCCCGCAACCCATGGCTGCCCATTGCCAGACCATGATCGCTGGAATAGATGAGAATGGTATTCTCCCACTCACCCGTTTTTTTCAACGCGTCTACAATTCTGCCGACCTGCGCATCCAGATGCGAAATAACCGAATAATAGAGTGAAAGATCGTTCTGGACGATCTCTTTCGTGCGCGGCCAGGGGAGGAGTGCTTCGTCGCGGCCGTCAAAATTGCCATGATCAAAGGGATGCTGTGGCAGAAAGTTCGCGGGGACCGGCATCTTATTCGGATCGTAGTATTGCTCATAACCTATCGGCATCAACAGTGGATCGTGGGGCGCCGTGAAGCAGACGTGCAGAAAAAATGGTTTTTCGTGCTTGCGATCAATGAACTCAATGGCGGCGTCGGCGAAGTGTTCGCTGATATTCGAAGTAAGACCGACCCCTTTCTCGGGAAAGAAATGACGTTCGTCATCCTGAAAGATCCAGCCTCGATAACCGGTGACCAGCACACCGTTCCCGTCATACGAGGGAACCGCCCAGCGTCCCCCCCCGCCGGTAAACAGGCCCAGCGTTTCATCGTAACCGCGCTGGACAGGTTTGCCGTCATTGTGCCACTTGCCAACATACCAGGTGTTGTAGCCCGCTTTCGACAGCGTCTGTGACCAGGTGGGGAGTTCTTTTTTGATCGGCTTGCCGAAATCCATTGAACCGTTATGAAAACCACTGACACCCGAGAGTATCTCAGCCCGACTGGGAGTACAGATCGGGTTCGCACAGACGGCACGGGTGAAACTGGTTCCCGCTTTCACCAGCTGATCCAGATTCGGTGTTTTAATGAGCGGATTCCCCAGGGCCGCAATCGTATCGGGTCGCTGGTCATCACTGAGGAGAAAGACGATATTCGGACGAGTCGCTCCCGTATCGCGATTTCTGTCTGCAGCCAGGCCGGTACAACAGAAATTCAGGCATAAAATAAGCAGAAAAGTGCGAATAACAGCCGGCATGATTCTCTCTCCTGGTAAGAAGAATTGGCCTCGGGTGAGCCGAATTCGTCTTTCACAAAATCCGTATTACTGATAAGTTTTGCATCTCAATCTGAGTGAAATTTCTTATTCGTTAGCTTTCTTTATCTATTCTGGACAATGTCGCCATGCAGGGCAAGCGTTATATCAGCTGGATGCTGGGAATTATGATACTGGCGTGGACCGGTTGGTCATTCTGGATCAAACGCCAGGATGCCGTTGAAGTGATTGAGGACAAAGCACCACCCCAGGCTGAGGCGGTCGTCAATCCACTGGAAAACCCGATTCAGGTCCAGAATGCCTCGCTTCGAGATGAAAAAGTGGAAGTGCTGGAATTGAACCTGCAAGTCAACCAGCGATTCCCCATGATCAAAACAGTCGAACAGAAACTGTCACAGGCCTCTGCAGCCGGCATCATTCAGAGTACCTCGAAACTGGAACTGATTCTGGCGCTGACGGTAGAAGAACTGCGCGACGACGGTCGCAAACGGCTCAAAGTGAGTTACACAGGTGTCAAATATTCACACGATATCGCCGGCGAACAGGTAAACTATGACTCTAATCGCGCCTCAGGTCCGGTGCCCCCTGAGGTTCAGGCCTACCAGCATCTCGTGAATAACGGATTTTCGTTCTGGATCGGGCCGGATAACAAAATCGTGGAACTGGTGGGATTTGATGAGTTTCTCAAACGTTGCCTGCAGAACACCAGTGCCAGCCAGCGGGAAACCGTACTGGCGAAGATCTCGGAATCCTCGGGCGATGATGGCGTCGCAAATTTCATCGACGACAGTATCGGACTGCTGCCTTATAACATCGATGAAAATCACAAAGGGGGTGCCATCCGCGTGGGTGAGACCTGGGTCAAAACCCGCCGCCTGACGCAACCGATCCCGATGGTCCTCAAAACCGAATACACGCTCCGCGAGTTGAACGACAATATCGCCCGCATCAACATCGCCGGTGATATCGCCGCATCGAAAATCAGCAGCCCGATCAACCAGCACGGGAAATCGGTTCAACTCTACATCCGGGGCGGAAAATCGTTCGGCTCCTGCCTGATTGATCGCAAAACGGGATTGCCCCTCGAATCGAAAATCGACCGCTTCCTGGAAACCACGGTGAAACTGGCCAGTGGGAAAGAATTCGAACAGCAAAAACAGATCGTCACCACCATCCGGGCCTTTCCGCATCAGGAAGTACGACCACTGGGCCCCGCAGCAAAGCTGACACTCCCCGGGAACCCGAAACCGGCTGCGAACTGAAAAATCGCCTGCACCGGTGATCGATTTTCACTTCCGTGTTCGGGGAATCTTTCCAGTATGATGCGATGGCGTGCCGCTACCGAATCTTGCAGAGAAGCTGAGAAACAATCCGCCCGAAAGTGGTCAAGATCGAGTGGGGGCGTGTCGCGAGACAGGTATGAAATTGCGCAGAAAGTGGTCTATAAGTGACGGAACACGCAGTTTTGCGCAAGCAAAAACAGTGCTCAAATCAAAGTCGCATTTTTCACTGAGAAGACGTTGAGCCCTGAAATACAGACGATTCAGCTCAGCGCGGCAGCATGACCGGGGCGCATTCCGACAATCGAAAATTATTTTCTACAACGCTAAAAACAGACAGAGTAAATCAGACAGTTTAGTGAAGTTACTCAGGCAGCAGCTCGCAATTCCGCAGGCTGATCGTCTTCCTGATCAGAAGCGAACTGCTGGCATTCTTTCACTACGTCAGCGACAAACTGTTTTGCCGTCAGATGCTCGCGCAGGTAGCTGGCGACTTTCGAAAGACGCGTTGAGACATACCAGGGACGCAGATGATAGCGAACGGGGGTTGCCTGTTCGATGACCTGCATCGTCTGCTGATAGTTAGCAGGATCGATGTTGAGTTCGGTGCTGTCACTGCAGGAGAAGAGCATCTGCAGATTGGGATCTTCTTTTGAACCGAACTGTACTTCGAGTTTGAATCCGCAGCTTTCCGCAAGCATCTTCAGACTGGACGGCGTGAAATTATGAATGTGAGCGTAATGAAACATTTTACTGCGTCGTGCAAACGGAGCTGCGATGTTCGGGCATTCGACATAGAACAATCCGTTCTCCGCCATCATGCCTCGAATGTATTCCAGGGCGCGACGTGGCGAATTGAAATGCTCGATCACATGGACCAGCAGCACCAGTTCTCGACTGTGATCACGAGGTTGTTCAAACAGATCCCCGCGCACGACGTTGGTCAACAGGCGCTGCTGCGAGTAATCCTGGAAACCTTCGCCTGGCTCAATGCCGGTTGCCTGATGGCCGTTGAGTTCGAAGACTTTGACGGTGCAGCCAATCCCAGCTCCGACTTCGAAGACATCTGCATCAGGTTCGATATGCGGTTGCAGCTGACGAAAAATCCGTTGACCATTTTTCCAGGCACGCATTACCCTGCGATCGGAAGGGGTCATCTCGCCATGATAACTCTGACGGTATTCTGTGGCGTAATAGTGTGCAAGTTCCTCATCAGTCGGAATTTTACCATGCGCGACCAGACCACAGGTTTTGCAGATTACGGATTCCAACAAATTTCCATGTCGATCCCGATCTCCAATTTGCTCGAACTCGGTTCCTGCACACAGATCGCACTGTTTTTGTTCCATCGGATTCACCACATTTATTCGCCAGAATTCATTGAATTCTATCACTTCAGGTCCTTGAAACTCGAACCGGAGGCCATAGAACAGGACAGATTGGCGTGAACACTAATCGGAGTGGGAAAACAGGTCAAGATGAATCATTTCAAGCCTGTTTCCAAGAGGGATTTAGACTGTGTCCAGTTTTACTGTCACGACTCCAGATCCGTTTGTACCGAGAATATTAGATTGACAGAAATTGTGGTTAATTGTGAAGCGATCTGGCCCAATTTTCCGATCATCGGGGCCCTCGGAGATTGTGTTCGACTGAGAAATGGCCTGACAGGGTGTGCTGCATTGTTTTTCCGGGCTCATGCATGTACCCTTATGACCAACGAACTGAAGCAAAAGTTATCAAAAATGACCCGGCAAATCAGCCTTCAAGCCGAAAGTATACAAAGAGTTAGGAACATTCATGTCTGAGGGTAAAATCAAGAAGCTGCTCGTCGCCAACCGTAGTGAAATTGCCATTCGAATTTTTCGAAGCACACACGAATTAGGAATTCGCACAGTCGGCATCTATACCCATGAAGATCGTTATGCCCTGCACCGCACCAAGGCAGACGAAGCATATCAGATTGGAAAACCGGGGCACCCGGTGAAATCCTACCTGGATATCGAGGCGATTATCACACTCGCCAAGCAGAAGAAAATTGACGCAATCCATCCAGGTTACGGATTTCTCTCTGAAAATGCTGAGTTCGCTCAGGCATGTGAAGATGCCGGAATCATCTTTGTCGGCCCCCGGGTCGAAACGCTGAGAGCGCTGGGAGATAAAATCTCGGCCCGCAAAATTGCTGAGCAGGTAGGCGTCCCCGTGCTGGGGGGAAGTGGCGAAGCAATTGTGGACGCTGCCTCGGGCCGGAAGACTGCGATCGACATTGGCTTCCCGATCATTCTGAAAGCAGCGCACGGCGGTGGTGGTCGCGGTATGCGAGTGGTTCAGAAAGAAGAAGATTTCGATGCGGCTTATGAGCTGGCACGGAGTGAATCTCTGGCAGCGTTTGGCAGCGAAGATGTTTTCGTCGAAAAATTCATCTCACGCGCCCGCCACATTGAAGTGCAGTTGCTGGGGGACAAGCATGGTAACCTGGTACATCTTTTCGAACGCGACTGTTCGGTACAGCGGCGTCACCAGAAGGTAGTGGAAATTGCACCGGCTCCCAACCTTGATCCGGTTGTGCGAGACGCTCTGTGCGAAGCGGCTTTGAAAATTGGTAAGAGCGTGAACTACGAACTGGCGGGAACCGTGGAGTTCCTGCTGGACGCCGACACAAATCAGTTCTACTTTATCGAAGTCAATCCGCGAATTCAGGTGGAACACACGGTAACGGAAGAAGTGACCGGCGTCGATATTGTGAAATCACAGATCCTGCTGGCACAAGGAGCCAAGTTGAATGATCCGGGCATCCGGATCAATTCCCAGGAAGAACTGCAGACACACGGATTCGCGCTGCAGTGCCGCGTGACGACTGAAGATCCCTCGAATAATTTCATGCCCGACTATGGTCGCGTGGCACATTACCGGTCCGCCAGCGGGATGGGCGTGCGTCTGGATGCAGGGACGGCGTTCTCGGGAGCGATGGTCTTCCCGTATTACGATTCACTGCTGGTGAAGGTCACCACATGGGCGCGAACCTTCAGAGACGCTGCAGCCCGCACGGAGCGTTGTCTGCAGGAGTTTCGAATTCGTGGCGTAAAGACGAATATTCCCTTCGTGCTCAAACTGATTACGCATCCGACCTTCCTGAACGGCGAATGTTATACCCGGTTCATCGATGACACGCCTGAGCTGTTCAAGTTTCCCAAACGGCATGACCGTGCTACGAAACTTCTGACTTATCTGGCGGAAACAGTCGTCAACGGAAACCCGCTGGTAAAAGACCGTGCCAAAGCAGTCCGTCGTACACCTGCCCCCGTTCCTGCTTACAATAAGAAAAAGATCTCGCCGCCGGACGGGATGCGACAGAAGCTGCTGGAGCTGGGAGCTGAGAAATTCAGTAAGTGGATTCTGGAACAGAAGCCGCTCCTGCTGACGGACACTTCCTTCCGCGATGCACATCAGTCATTGTATGCCACCCGATTCCGCACACATGACATGCTGCAGATCGCCGAGGTCTACGCACACAACTGTCCGGAACTGTTCTCTCTGGAAATGTGGGGTGGTGCCACTTTCGATACATCCATGCGATTCCTGAAAGAATCTCCCTGGCAGCGACTGTCAGAGATGCGGACCCGGGTGCCGAACATCCTGTTCCAGATGCTGATTCGTGCTTCCAGCGCAGTGGGATACACCAACTATCCGGACAATGTGGTCCGCGCGTTCGTGAAAGAAGCCGCTGAAGCGGGCATCGATGTATTCCGCGTGTTCGACGCCTTGAACTGGGTGCCCAACATGAAAGTCGCGATGGAAGAAGTGCAGAAACGCGGCGCGATCTGCGAAGCCAGTATCTGCTACACGGGTGACATCCTCGATCCAGCCAAAACGAAATACGATCTCAAGTATTACGTCAACATGGCTAAAGAGCTGGAAAAGATGGGTGCCCATATTCTGGCCATCAAAGACATGGCAGGATTGTGTAAACCGTATGCAGCTGAGTTACTCGTAAAAACTCTGAAGCAGGAAATCGGTATTCCCATTCACTTCCACACTCACGATACCAGTGGAGGCCAGGCGGCTGCGATTCTAAAAGCGGCGGAAGCAGGACTGGATATTGCCGATGGTGCAGTGCCTTCCATGTCAGGTGGAACATCTCAGCCTAACCTGACCACCGTGATCGAAGCCCAGCGGTTCACCGATCATCAGCCAACAGTGCAGGTCAGCTATCTGGATGATATTTCCGAATACTGGCGTGCAGTCCGTAATTACTACACCGCTTTTGAAAGTCCGGTCTTACCCGCCGGTGCCAATCTGTACGAGCATCAGATGCCGGGCGGCCAATATACGAACCTGCTGCAGCAGGCACAGTCACTGGGACTGGGAGATCGCTGGATCGAAGTCTGCCATGTGTATGCTGAAGTCAATCAACTGCTGGGTGATATCGTCAAAGTGACTCCGACCTCGAAAGCGGTTGGCGATATGGCACTCTTCCTGGTCGCGAATGACCTGAGCTGTGATGATGTCGTGAACGGCGATCGCGATCTGGCGTTTCCGGAATCTGTGCTGGATCTGATCAGCGGTCGCATGGGACAGACTCCCGGTGGCTTCCCTGAAGATGTTCAGAAGAAGATTCTGCGGGGAGAAGAACCGCTTACCGAACGTCCGGGAAGTATTCTGCCTCCCGCCGACTTCGAGGATGCGGCGAAGACTGTTCAGAAACTGATTAACCGCACGCCCACCGATCAGGATGTGGTTTCGTATCTGTTATACCCGAAAGTCTTCGAAGATTTCGCAGCCCACCAGAAAGCCTACTTCGATACAAGCGGTCTGCCAACTTATGCGTTCTTCAATGGTCTGGAACCGGAAGAAGAAATCTCTGTAGAGATCGCTCCTGGTAAGACGTTGATCATTAAGTTCCTGGCAGTAGGTAAGCCACAGACGGATGGCTGTCGAACGGTCTTCTTTGAACTGAACGGTCAGCCTCGAGAAGTCGTGATCGTGGACAAAGCTCTGAAGCCACAGGACAGTTCGCGTCGCCGAGCCGATTCTTCTGATCCAAAGCAGATCGGAGCAGTCATGCCCGGTGTGGTTGTCTCATTGAGCATTAAAGTCGGAAGCAAGGTGAAAGCCGGCGATCAGCTCTTGATGCTCGAAGCCATGAAAATGCAGACGAGTGTTATTTCCGAACAGGACGGCGTTGTGAAAGAAATTCTCGCCGAGCCAGGCACGCAAGTGGAATCGGGCGATCTGTTGATTGTGCTGGAATAGCCAGTCATTTGAACAGATTTACTTTCACAACGTAAGGTATTTACCTCCACTCTGAGGCTGGGCAATTCCCCCCAGCCTCAGAGTGGCTGATATCCTCATGCGTCCTGAAGGCATCGCTCCATCTTACCCAACCGCACCAGTATTGCTTTAAAAGGATGATTTTATACAAAAACAGGTTTCATTTTGCTTTGAAACATTAGAGAAATTCAACCGCTGCCTGAAATTTCGCCGATAGTTTAGATATCAGGTATTAATATTTCTTAATGCTTTGAGTTCAAATCAATCACTCAAACAGAACAAACGGACAGAGCTCTTCAATTCTGTCTCTTTAAGAAACCGGAGTACTCGGCGAATGACTGGAGCGCGTCAATCCATTCAACCCCCTCATTTCGTGATTTCCAGTGAGGGAGAGCTTCTGGGTGAAGACACCCCCGAGAATCAGGAGTTAGTTCGTCGCTTTGTTGCCTGTGTTAATGCCTGTGATGGGATCAGCACCGAAGAACTGGAGAGTGGCATTATTAACGACATGCGGCGTGTGATTGCTCAGACAGCACCGCTTCTGCAGGAACGCAGTCAGATGACCGAACTGCTGCGGCGTGAAATTCGCGCAGAAATGAATGCGAGAAATAAAAAGGATTAGCTCCCTCGCTACCCGATTGAGATTCAATTCGAACCGCGCCGGATATAACCGCTGATGCGGACTTTCAACTTACCCGTTGATTTATGCCCGGCAGGCAGGTTCACCCCAATCATCAATAAGCCGTCATCCTTTGGTGTAAACTCGGCCTTCTCACCGATCAGAAACGGTTTACCTACTTTCGGTTTTCCCTTTTCCTGTGAGACCACTAGTCCCATCAGTGCGCCTGCAGGAATCCCGTCTGCCAGTTCTTTCATGGCTGTTCCATGTGGCAGACCTTCTACTGTGGTTTTGATGTCGGCTACAAAATCATAGGTGCCCATTGCCTGAATGCGGACCGTTTTTCCCTTCGCCACCAGACCTGCAGGCGTACTCCAGTTTCGCGCAACATCAATATCAATATCGGATGAATTAGAACTCATCAGTTTTTCATTGAGCTGTGTAATCATGGCTTTCACGCCAGGAACATCTTTTTGAATGCTTTGAATCACTTCGAGCATCTCGCGAGATTTCTCATAGTCTCCGGCTTCTGAATACTTCCGGGCGATTTCTGCAGACTCTCGAATGAAGGAATCTTTCAGCTTGTCTGCCTGCAGGTTGATTTGCTTGACATTGTTTTTTTTGGAACTCTGAGCCACTACGGGTTCTGACAGCATCATTACAGCCAGAGCAGTTCCCACAAACAGAAATTGAACATTCCAGCCAGCTCTGAATTTCGACACGATTCGATTCCTCTACTAGATTAAAATAAAAGTGAATACCTTTATTATGGCGATTGGCAGCTACTACTGGCAATCAGAATCCGGCATTCCAATCTCTTCAGTCATGAAATACAAAAAACACTACCCGGGTGGCCATTGTAACGATCGTCCTCCCAGCAGATGCAGATGCAGGTGATCGACAGTCTGGCCTCCTTCTTTACCGGTATTAACGATTGTACGATATCCCGAGTCCAGCCCCAGCTTCTTCGCCAGTTTCCCAACAGTGAGCAACAGATGCCCCACGAGTTCCTGATCCGAATCCTGCAGGTGTGCAATAGACGGAATTTCCTGTTTTGGAATCACCAGAACATGCACGGGAGCCTGTGGATTCACATCGTTGAAAGCCAGGCATAATTCATCCTCATAGATAATGTCTGCCGGTATTTCCCGATCAATGATTTTCTTGAAAATTGTTTTCTCACCTGACATGTAACCTGCTTCCTCCGTATTTCATTCGACACTATTTCTTAAAAACCAGTCCGAAAACTGAAAATCGAATCTGTAGTCGCTTATTCTATTCTACAACAATTAAAACAGATCAGGTAAAGAGCTGTTTGTAAACACCATATACACCAGCCAGCAGCAGTCCCAGGCAGGAAACGAACAGCATCAGATTCCACAATCGTCCGGGAGCGAGACGGGCATCAATCCTGGTATAGCGCAGATAAATCGCTGCGACTCCCAGCATCGGCAACATGATGGCCTGCATCGTTCCCGCGATTAAGACCAGCCGCACCGGGTTGGCTCCTGTCAGGAAGACAGCCAGGCACAACAGAGGCAGAACCAGTGACATGATTTTGATCCAGTTCTGCAGCGCGTGCGGTTTGCTCTCATCTACGACCCCAAAAAATCGCAAGCCGTCTGAGAAGATTCGTGCATTAGCGGCGTTCGCCACCAGGAATGTGGAATAAAGCACGGCAATCGCGCCGGCCAGAAACAGCCACTTGGCGAACGCACCAAAGACAGGGACATAGGCTTCCGCCAGGGTACTCACCATCCGCATGCCGTCCGGGTCGAGGCCTTCCTTGTGCAACACTGCGACTCCCATCAGATAAAAGGCAAGTGTCGCGAAAGTGTAAATGCACATCGAAGCAAATGCGTCAATTTTCATCACACGCATCCAGCCTTTCGCTCGTTCCGCCCAGGCATCGTCTTCTGCATGAGGGCCAGTAAAACGTGCATAACCTTTTTCGAGACACCAGTAGGGATAAGCAATCAGTTCCGTTGCGCCGACACCAATAATCCCGAACGCCGCCAGTGCAGTCAGCAGCGGGTTCATACCGCCTGTCGCTTCCGGTACTCCAAAAGAGAGTCCGCGGATGATTTCAGCAGTCGAAATACTCCAGATGTCGGATGCCTGCAGGGAAACGACATTGCCTATGGTAATGAAGGTGAACGAGACAACCAGAATTGTCGATAGATGCTCAATCAGATTATAGCGACCGTAGTACAACAGAAAGGCTGTCAAAACGGCGATGATACTGGCCCAGATCTTGTCATCCCAGGTCTGGGGCTCGAGGATTGATTTCCCATCTTTATCCAGCAGAGACTCCTCGTTGCGTATTTTTTCGAGAATCACCTGTCCTGCCGCCTGCAGGCGTTCAATGCGCTGCTTCATTTTGGCGTGTCCGCGCAGATAGCGTTCTCGCTCGGCAGGCGTTAAATCTGAAAGTGCTTTCTCTTCCTCTTTTAAAGCTTCTTCCAGCTCCAGATAATGCACGAATTCTTTCTCTGAAGGGTATTGAATCGCCTGAAGATAATCTCCCTTGATCGGCAGGGTCAATGCCAGGGCCTGTCCCACGCCCCCCACGATCCCGCCCAACTGCCCGATGGTACAGAGACTCATCACCAGCCAGAACCAGAGAATCCAGTTGGGAGTTTTCTGCCCTTTGGTGCTTAGAAATCCGAGCCGGGGGCCAGGAACATGATTCAATGCGGCGAGTGTCGTCTCACCTTGCGAGATGGAATAACGTCCCAGTTCGATCTGGACAAATACTTTGATCAGACATCCCACGATGATCAGCCATAACAGAGCAATCCCTGCCTGAGCACCGGTCTTGGTGGTAGCGATCAGTTCGCCGGAACCGACAATACTGCCGGCGACGATGAGTCCCGGTCCCAGTCGTTTGACGATCCCCCAGAAATCGGTGGGGGCTTTGATTGATTCTTCGAGAGTCGAATCAACGGAAGGATCGAGCGCGTTACTCTCCTGTTGAGATTCCATCGTACTCCTGTTTCATCTTTGTCTTCGACGAAGGGGACAGTCGAAACATTACTCAGAGCCGTAAGGATTCAAACAGTGATCACTCAGATCCGGTTTGCATTTCGTGAACTCACACGTGAAATGCATTTCCGATTACGTGAGTTGTTTTTCTGCGACCTCTATTGCTTTGAGCAACCCCTTTGCCTTGTTAAGTGTCTCATGATATTCCGTTTCCGGCACACTGTCGGCAACAATCCCGGCGCCGGCCTGTACGTAGGCCGTAGATCCCTGCATAACCAGTGTTCGAAGTGCAATACACGTATCCATATTCCCGGTAAAATCGAGATAGCCGACGGCTCCTGCATAAGGACCGCGGCGGTGCGGTTCAAATTCATCGATGATTTCCATGGCCCTGACTTTGGGGGCGCCGGAAACCGTTCCTGCAGGTAGTCCCGCCCGGAGTGCATCCAGGGCAGAACGTTCTTCAGTTAAAGTTCCAGTGACATTCGATGTAATGTGCATCACGTGGCTGTAGCGTTCCACCACCATAACATCGGACAGTTCGACTGAGCCAAATTCACACACGCGGCCCACGTCATTGCGAGCCAGGTCGATCAGCATGACATGCTCGGCCCGTTCCTTGGGATCCGCCAGCAGTTCATCTGCCAGGCGTTTGTCTTCTGCTTCCGTTTTGCCCCGTTTTCGGGTACCGGCGAGTGGACGAATTGTCGTCACACGATCTTCGACCCGGACCATGATTTCCGGAGAACTCCCCACCAGATCCACTTCCGGCGTTTTCAACAGAAACATGAACGGACTGGGATTCACGACGCGCAGACTGCGATAGATATCGAGCGGCGTCGCTTTCGTTTCCAGCTTCAATCGCTGACTAAGTACGACCTGAAATATATCGCCGGCAACAATATATTCTTTACAGGCATCGACGGCTGATTCAAACTTCTGCTGTGTAAAATTCGAGGTCCAGTTCAGATCAGGCTCGGCGTGTGTATCAACACTGATATCCGCCATCTTTAATGCAGAAGGATCACCCGTCTGAAACCGCTGACAGGTCTGATCAATTTTTTCACAGGCACTCCGATAAGCGTCTTTTAATTCGGCTTCATTCAAATCGCCATCAAGGTGGGCGTGTGCCACGACCAGAACCGTTTTATTGATCTGATCGAAGACCACCATGTGATCATATAAGGCAAAGGAAAGATCAGGGAGCTGGCGATCGTTTTCCGGGGCATTCGGCAAGTGCTCCGAGTAGCGGACGACATCGTAGCCCGCGTACCCGACTGCCCCTCCGCAAAACCGGGGGAGACCGGGAAGCTCTGCTGCCTGGTATTGCCCGAGAATATTTTCCAGTTCCTGCAGCGGGTCTTCGACTGTTCGTTCCTCTATCTGCCCCTGCTGCTGGATCACCATCCGCTGCTCGTACGCGTCGACAGTTAAAAACGGGTTCGCTCCCAGAAAGCTGTAGCGGCTGATCTGTTCGCCTCCGACCACACTTTCAAACAGAAAGGAATAGGGGCCTTTTTCCAGCAACTGGTAGGCACTGACCGGAGTCAGGGTATCCCCGGTCAACTGCCGATAGACGGGGACCAGGTTGACCTGCCCGGAAAGTGATTTAAAAGTTTCAAAATCGGGAACGTATTTCATGGACTATCTTAACTGCTACTGTCTGTGGATGAACAAGCATCCCGGGTTCTCTAATACTCAGAGTCGTCTCTCTTATGAACATTTCTTTTCGGAGAGACAAGCTGCCCGCGGCTTCAGTTCTCAAAAAACTCCAAAAAGTCTGGCTGCCAGATCTGGAAAACAGCGGTCCGTAACAGGGAGTTTCGGATTTTTCAGTTTCGGAATCACTTGAGAGGAATGGTATTCAAGACACTCATAGCATAAAATGGAATAACAACACGAATCTTAAACAGCTTTCAACCAGAACCCGTGGATTAGACTTTGTTTTCCCGTAATGAATGAGTATGGTACTTGTTCCCCGAGTCTACACCGTTTGGGAATGAAAGTCACGTGAGTTATACTAACGCCAGAGACCAGATCACAACCCCATCGATCTGATCTGTTTTGAATACTATAAAGGAGAATAGGGTGAATTTGGACGCGTTCACTCGCACAAGTGGTGAATGGTTGAGAGGAATCGGCCCGGACTCCGATATCGTGATGTCCAGCCGCATTCGTCTGGCCCGGAACCTCGCACAGTTCCCCTTTATCAATCGCTGTACGGAATCGACACTGGGCGAAATCGAACAGCTGATGCGGCCGATTATTACCGCACTCCCCATGGACGTAAAACTCTCCTACCTGGATGTGAACAGCCTGGGTAATCTGGATCGTCAGTTTATTGTCGAACGCCAACTGATCAGCCGTGAACATTCCGAGCGATCAGGCCCGCGCGGGGTTGGACTGGACAGTGAAGAAAATATCGGCATCATGGTCAACGAAGAAGACCATCTCCGTCTGCAGGTGCTCCGGAGCGGTTTTTCGCTGAATGAGTGCTGGGATACGATCAACCATATCGACGATCTCCTGGAACAGGAAGTGACGTACGCCTTCAGTGAAGAGTTCGGCTATCTGACCGCCTGCCCGACCAACGTCGGCACCGGGATCCGGGTCAGCGTCATGCTGCACCTGCCCGCGCTGGTGATTACCAAAGAGATTCAGAAGGTCTTCCAGGCCCTGCAGAAAATCAACCTGGCCGTCCGGGGTCTCTATGGTGAAGGCAGTCAGGCCATGGGAGACTTCTACCAGATCTCCAATCAGGTAACACTGGGACAGACCGAACACCAATTGATTGACAGCATCAAGGAAGTCGTTCCCAATATTATTTCCTATGAACGGCGAGTCAGAAATTCGCTGATTAAGGAAAACCGCCAGGGACTGCATGACCAGGTCTCCCGGGCTTACGGAATTTTAAGCACCGCTCAGACCATCAGTTCTGAAGAAACCATGCACCTGCTCTCCAGCGTACGCATGGGCGTGAATCTGGGATTGATTGAAGGACTGCCGATCTCTGCCGTCAACGAAATGTTTATTTTCACTCAACCCGCACACCTGCAGAAACTGCATGGTGGAGAACTGCAATCCAGCGAACGTAATGCGGCCCGGGCCAACTACCTGAGACAACGCATCAGCGACGCCAACTCGGCCAACTGAATAAGGTCTATAATCGACCGCTGCGAAAGACCCCGTAGATCAGCCAGATCCCCAGCAGACTCGACATCATAAAAATGGGGATGCTGATAAATACCAGATTTGAGTCCAGAGAAATGGTAATGGCGGAAGCCAGGATCAGAGAAGACATCACCATTCCGATGGCCAGCCGATTTCCGGAGCGGTCTAACTCTGTCGTCAGATGATTGATGCCGTTCAGTTCCAGATGAACCTTGAGTTCATCATCACTCAGTTTTCCGAGAGTGCGGCCGATCTGCTCAGGCAGGTCATGCATGACTTTGGACAGACTGCAGGTTTCTGACCAGATCCGATTCATAATCGCCTTGGGATGATAGCGTTCAGAAGAAAGCCGATAGATGTAAGGCTCCATTTCCTGCGCGATATTCAGTTCCGGCGCAATCCGAGTTGCGATTCCTTCCAGAGTGATCAACGCACGAATTAACAGCATGATGTCAACGGGACAGCGGATACGGTGATTCGCCAGAATATTGATAAAATCCGTCAACATTTTACCGACGCTGATTTCGTCCATAGGCACGCCATAATAATTGCCGATAAAATCCCGGAGATCCGCCCGTAAAAGCTGGTGGTCGACGTTGCGTTTCGCTTTGCCAATTTTCAAGACAACTTCCACCAGTTTCGCCGTATCTTTGCGGGCGACATTCAGGAAAAGATCAACGAGCATATCCCGACGTTCTTCCTCCAGAACTCCGATCATCCCATAGTCCAGCAGGCACAGGGAACCGTCCGGCATTACTCGAAAATTCCCCGGATGAGGATCTGCATGGAAGATGCCAAACTCGAATGTCATCTTCATAAAAATACGGGCACCATTCGCCGCCACTTCATGAGCACTGATCGGCAGATTTTTGAGTTCGCTGTCATCATCGATTTTATAACCGTCGATGAATTCCATGGTAATCACATCACCCTGTGTCAGATCCCTGTATATTTTGGGGACATACAGTGTGGCGTCGTCCTGAAACAGTCGGCAGAATTCATCCGTCGAACGGGCTTCGCGGGAAAACTGCAGTTCGCGGTGAATGGTTCGTGAAAACTGATTAACCAGCCCGGTGGGATCAAACACTTCTGCATCGGGAAAATGGCGTTCGATCATCATCGCCAGTTCCATCATCAGACTGAGATCCTGCTCGATCACTCGATCGATGTCGGGACGTTTGATTTTGACGACGAGCGGAGTGCCATCATGGTGACGTGCACGATGCACCTGCCCCAGTGAACCGGCGGCTAATGGCTGAGGATCGAATTCCGCGAACAACTCACTGACAGGAGCTTCCAGTTCCCGTTCCACAATTCCCATGGCAATCTCGCCGGGAAACGAAGGAACGCGTTCCTGAAGCTTGGAGAGCTCCCGAATCACATCGCGGGGTACGAGATCGGGGCGGGTACTGACCACCTGGCCAAACTTGATAAACGTGACCCCCAGGCTTTCCAGGGCCAGGCGAATCCGCTTGGCGCGGGTCAGTTTCACTTCGGGCTCTGCACGCTTCCAGAACAGCAGCCTGCGCCCCCAGCGGAGATAGCGTCTTAACCGCAGCTGATCAACGAGGTCGTCAAAACCGTAGTTCATGAGAACCGTCACAATTTCGCGGCTTCGACGTAGATTTCTGATTAACCGTAAGGGATTTGAGTCCAAAGTCTTCTCCTGCAAAGCAAACGATCTCACGAAAACCCTCTTCAGGAAGCGCGGTGTCGCTATGGTTCGGTTTCACTTTTTATCTTACCAGACTATAACAGACGTTCCTATGCAGCCAAGCCCCGATCCTGTTAAAATAGGATTCGTTCAAATCATTATTCAAATCATTATCTGTACCATCTGAAAGGCGGAGCCCGACATATGCGATTCATTCAATTGAGCCTGCTGATTATCATGAGCCTGACTGTTCCCTGTCGAGCTGGTGACTGGCCTCAAATTATGGGTCCATCGCGAAATGGACATGCAGCCGAAAGTGAATCACTGGCAGCCAAATGGCCTGCCGGCGGTCCCGGTTTGAAATGGCAAAGGGCTGTCGGAAGTGGTTTTGCTGGAGTATCGGTTTTCCAGAATGTAGCGATTTTATTTCATCGTCTTGAAGACCAGGAAATCGTCGAAGCACTGCAGGCTGACACAGGGGAAGTGATCTGGAAACATCAGTCACCGGTCAGCTATACAGGTTCATACAACCCCAACGATGGCCCCATTGCAGTCCCCTTAATCTATAACAACCGTGTGTACGTTTATGGAATCACCGGACACCTGCAATGTCTGGATTTCAAAACGGGAAAACAGATCTGGTCCCGTCAGACACACAAAGATTTTCAAGTGGGAGAAGGCTTTTTCGGAGTTGGCAGCACACCGATCATTATCGATGATAAGCTCCTGGTCAATGTAGGTGGTAAACGCCAGAATGCCGGCATTGTCGCGTTTTCACTGGATCAAGGCAGAACGCTCTGGCAGTCCATGCCCGACGATGCCAGTTATTCTTCGCCGATCTCTGTTTATCTGAATGGTCGTTTCTATGCCGTATTTATTACCCGACTTCACCTGATCGGCATCGATCCGGAAAACGGGAACATTCTGTTTCAGTTCCCCTTTGGCAAGCGGGGAGCTACCGTCAATGGTGCCAACCCGGTCCAGGTCGGCAGGAATATTTTTGCGACTGCCAGCTACGGAGTCGGCGGTTTCTGGGGGATTGTTGAAGGCAATAACACATCCGAGATCTGGCGAGGCCTGAAACCGATGGCCAGCCAGTACACCACCCCCATCGAATACGACGGCGCTCTCATTGGCGTAGACGGCCGACAGGACATAGGTCCTTCGAGCCTGCTCTGTTTTGATCCGAACGAGCAGAAAGTACTCTGGTCCCAGGAGAACTATGGTTACGCGACCTTGATCGAAGCGGACGGCAAGCTACTCATTCTGAAAACGGACGGGACCCTCGTGATGGCCACCGCCTCGAAAGAAGAATATAAAGAACTGGGGCGTGCCCAGGTTTTGAATACTACGACCCGTGCCCTCCCTGCTCTGTCGAATGGTCTGTTATTCGTCAGAGATACCAAAGCCCTCAAGTGTCTGGATCTCAACAAACCGGTTCAGCCTCCCGCTGCTTCAGATAACTCCAGCTCAAACTAAGGATTTCCCGTAAAGATGCCAGCCAGCCAACGTGCTAAAAGTGAAGAACAGTTTGCCCGCGCCATGAAAGTCATTCCTGGAGGCGTTAACAGCCCCGCACGTGCTTTCGGAGCAGTCGGAGGACACCCCGTTGTCATTGACCGGGGGGAAGGTCAATACCTGTATGACATTGATGGTAACCGCTATATCGATCTGGTAGGTTCCTGGGGACCTCATATCCTGGGACACCTGCATCCCCGGGTAATGCCTCGAATTGAAGAAGCCCTCAAGAAAGGCACCAGTTTTGGCGCTCCAACTTTAGTGGAAACAGAACTGGCCGAACTCGTCGTGGACCTGGTTCCCTGCGTCGAAAAAGTACGGATGGTCAATTCCGGTACCGAAGCGGGCATGAGTGTGATTCGACTGGCTCGCGGATATACAGGACGGGATAAAATCATCAAATTTGCAGGCTGTTATCATGGTCATGTCGACAGCCTGCTGGTTCAGGCCGGCAGCGGTGCCCTGACTCTGGGGACGCCTTCCAGCCCGGGTGTCCCGCAAGGTTGCACTGCCGATACACTGGTTCTGGAATACAATGATATCGAACAACTGAAAGAAACCTTCGTGCAACTGGGAGATCAGATTGCTGCGGTCATCCTGGAACCAGTTGTGGGAAATATGGGTGTGGTACTGCCCGAACCCGGTTTTCTGGAAACCGTGCGGGAAGTCTGTACTCAAAATGGCTCGGTATTCATCATGGATGAAGTCATGACTGGCTTCCGTGTTGCCCTGGGTGGTGCACAACAGCGGTTTGATATCATGCCGGACATCTGCATGCTCGGAAAAGTGATTGGCGGGGGGATGCCTGTCGGCGCGTACGGCGGTAAAGCAGAAATCATGGATGTGATTTCACCCGTTGGCAGCGTGTATCAGGCGGGAACCCTGTCCGGAAATCCGATTGCCATGGCTTCCGGGATTGCGACCCTGGAATGCCTGCGAGAAACCAATCCCTATGCCGAGTTGGAATCGAAGACCAGCCGCCTGACCCGGGGATTGCGTGCAGCGGCTGCGAAAGCAGATCTGCCTCACACTCTGGCGGAATGCGGTTCGATGTTCACCCTGTTTTTCAACCCGGAAAAAGTCACCAGTTACGCGATCTCTGCAAAGAATGATACGGCCCGCTTTGGTCGGTACTTCCAGGGCATGCTGGATCGGGGAGTCTACCTCCCCTGCAGCCAGTTCGAAGCCAACTTCACATCGGTGATGCTGACTGACGAAGATATCGATCACATCATTCAGGCGGCAGAGGAAGTCCTCCAGGAAATTGGTTGATCAGACAGAGGTAATTTAAGGCGTAAAGTCTGTCTGATTGTTGATGGCCAGGCAGAACTCCGCCAGTAGACGGGCCGCCTGTTCCAGATCGTCTAGCGAAATGACTTCAACCGGGCTATGCATATACCGATTGGGAATCGCAACGATTCCCGTCGCCATGCCCCCCTGGTTCAACTGCATCGCATTGGCATCATTACCGGCGGGCCGTGAGATTCCATTGATCTGACAGCTGATTTCGTGTTCATCTGCGAGAGTCTTTAATGACGAGAATACGACGGGATTCACATTCGGTCCTCGATAAACGACCGGACCACATCCCACTTTAATATCGCCATTTTCCTGCTTGCTCACAGCGGGACAATCCGTCGCATGGGTGACATCGACGGCAATTCCGACTTCCGGCTGAATGGAATAGGCACTGGTCTTTGCACCACGCAGGCCGATCTCTTCCTGAACGGTTGAAACAGAGAAGACACCGACACCCGGTGCTTTCTGGCTGACTTGTCTTAATGCCTCCATGACAACCCAGACCCCCACCCGGTTATCCATGCCCGGGGCAGACGCCAGATTATTTAGCATCGGTCGAAAACCCAGTTCAAAGGTTACTGGATCTCCAATGGCAACCAGCTTGCGGGCTTCTTCGCCGTTTTTTGCTCCGATATCGATCCAGAGGTCTTTGATTTCTGGAACGGTTTTGCGTTCATCCGGCGTCAGTAGATGAATGGCTTTACGGGCGATCACACCATGGATGGGACCAGAAGCGGTATGAACCTGCATATTCTGCCCCAGGAGCATCTGGATATCCCAGCCACCAATCAGATTCGCCCAGAGGTATCCCTCATCATCAATGTATTGCACGAGCAAGCCAATCTGGTCACAGTGGCCGGCAAACATCACCCTGCGTTCCGCATCCGGATTGACGGCGGCGATCACGTTGCCGTGCAGGTCGGTGGTAATTTCATCCGCGAATCCACCGGCAAACTCTCGCACTACATCCTGGATCGGACCTTCATAGCCCGAAGGTGCGGGGGAATGGAGCAGTTTTTTTAAGAAATCCAATGACGATGCATCCATGATTCTGGTCCTGACTGGTGGAGGTTTTCAGCTTCTATACGAATAGGCACTTCGCTTGACTGTGCCTGCCTGTCGCTTAATACATGCGATTCTAAGTGTCTGTATTTTAGTAACTTATGATTTTAATTCAATGTAAGATCTGCAGTGCTTTTAGAGAGGAAATCATCATCAAAAGTACAGAATTCCGGTCCCAGAAAAGCAGAAAAAGTCTCTGTCTTACGGGAATCTCTAAGCTAAAGTTTTAATACCACGAAAGCCAACCTGCTGACACTGATTATTTCCGTAGATATCAGTCATAGCAGATATTTTGTATGGCAAATCTACCCTTGGCACAAACATTGAAATTGCTTTTTTCACGAAGCATCTGAGGAAATAATGACAGACTGGACCAAATTACGTAAAGACCTGATTGGTGAAGGAAAAAGAAGTCCACTTCCTCCTGAAATTAAACTTCCCATGCTGCCCAAGGCGGTGATGGAATTTTCGCGTAAAGCAGAAGACCCCAATACCACTCCGAAAGAGCTCAGTAAAATTATCGAAACTGACGCTGGCATCTCCTGTGAACTGTTGCGAATTGTCAATTCCAGCGCTCTGGGTTTGAGACGGAAAGTCTCTTCTATACAACAGACAATCACTCTCCTGGGAATTCGCTCCACCAAACTCTTCCTGGTCACCACCGGGTTGAAGCAGGCCATGTCAACCAGTGATTCCAAACTGATCAATCTGCCAAACTTCTGGAGTACCAATCTTGAGCGGGCTCTGATGGCGCGGGAGATTGCTTTACTGATGAAAGTCGATCCCGATGTTGCATTCTCCGCAGCCATGCTTCAGGATTTTCTCTTACCCGTTCTTTCCCGGGAACTGTTTGATCAATACCTGCAGTTTACGGTGAGTCAGGACAGCACTCCCTGTCTGCTCAGTGACTATGAACTTGAACATTTCCGCTGGAACCATTGTGAAGCAGCCGCCCATGTCATGCTGGACTGGTCATTTCCTGATGATCTGATCTGCCTGGTCTATCTGCACCATGAAGGGTTGAAATTACTGACCAATGACAGGTTGGGACTGACTCCGGCAGCAGCTGTCGCAGTCGCGTCACTGATCCCGGATCCGCTCCGGCAAAACCCTGAGGGTTTGCAACAGTTAGTGACACTGGCTGAAGCCTGGCCTGAATTCAAGCTGTTTGACCTGGCAGAGAAAATTGATCAGGAACTGAGAGAAGAATCAACGGCGGCAGCGAATTACCTTTCGCTCAAAAACCGCCTGGAGAAATATGCGGTACTGCTGGAAGATGAATCTGCTTCATAAGTCAGTACTCAGGATCCGGGGTCGTGCTCAGAACGAGCATGTCCCCTTCAGGAAACAGTTGTTGAATAGTCGCTGGACTGTTTCAGGCTTTTTTCCCACTTTTCTTTTTCAGATCGTACCTGTTCTTCGGTAGGAGTCTGTTGAGCAGCGATCGTATCGCTCTTCAAAAGATACCGACCATCCTCGGTATGAGTACAGAACTGTTTGAACCAGAGCATACTGGCAACATTCGGCTGCGGACTATATAGAGTCACCGCGATCCCTTTTTCATAGAGATCATACAGCATGCCGAAAAATCCACTGGGGATATACTTAACAGACGACAGTTCGACACCAATCGATTTACAGCCTTCCTGATCAACCAGACGCGTCAACGTCTCGCGCAGCAGGGCCAGATCGGCTCCGTCCCAGATTTCCATTGTTCCGAAATCCAGTACGGTCACTCCTTCACGCTCATAGACGCTCATTCTGTCGCGTTTTGATGCCATGCCGTTGTACTCACTTTCTGCTTGTTCTTCTTGTTGAATATCAAAGCTGCTGAACAGTGAACTGTTAAGAAGATTGAATAGACGCAAAGCGCGGGCCATTGATGCCCTGATTCGTTTACTTCTGTTTCTAAAAGCAGGTAAACCGCTATATCATTGAGACTTAAGAAATGTCAGCCGATTTCAGATTAATAATTTCTTCATCCGCGCTGTTGTATTTTTTCTACACCAGATCAACGTCAGGTGTAAAAAGACATCACAAAAGGTTTGGATGCGGAAACACGCCAGGGGAGCAACACTCTCTACGCTGTTGCCATTTCTAACCTTCACTACGAGCGAGAGAGCACGAATGTTGGATTTTGGCAACAAGATCACGGTTTCTACCACGACGTTTGAGTCGGAAAAACCTGACAGGGAAAAGTGGCATTACTGAACAATGCCTTTTGTAAATGGAAAGCAACGTGAGAGAAACTTTGCCGCGCAGCAGCGAATCCTGAAAAGAAACTGATAGAAATAATCTCTTTGATTTCAGGACCAGACTGGCGACCAGTTATTTATAGTCCCGAATCGAGGCAGGCACTTCTGCCTGCATTTGCTGATACAGTTTCATGAGACGTGCGACAACTTCGGGATGTTCGCTCGCTACGTTTTTCTGTTCTGCGGGATCCTGCTCCAGGTTGAACAGCATCATGGGCACTGGCTTATCACCGGTAAGAATGCCTGGTTGCTGATCCGGCATCGCCTGTTCGTAAGGTGCGATAATGGTCACACCATCGGGTCCGCGCGGGTCAATCCAGTCTTTCCCTTTCCCGGCGAGTACCTGCCGGGGGGAAGGTTTCACATGTAACTTCCAGGGACCGCTACGAACGGTAAACAGCGAATTCCCTTTCATTGAATACAGAGCCTGATGGGGAGTCGGTGCCTGCTCTGTCAAAACGGGAAACAGGTCTTTGCCATCAATGACCCGATCAGTCGGAACCGGAATTCCTGCCTGCTTCAGAATCGTGGGAAAGACGTCAATCGAACCGCAGACAGTATCAATCACCTGCCGGGGCGGAATTTTACCGGGCCAGCGGGCGATCATGGGAACGCGCAAGCCCCCTTCCCAGCTGGTCGACTTCATCCCGGAAAGACCGGCGGTATTGCCTCCAAACCAGGGGCCATTATCAGATGCAAAAATAACCAGTGTGTTCTCATCCAGATTCAACTCGCGCAGGGTTTTAAAAATCTGCCCGACACTCCAGTCCAGTTCGGCCAGCACATCACCATACAGGCCGGCTCCACTTTTTTTGTAGAATGCCTCTGAAGCAGCCAGTGGCTTGTGAGGCATCGCATGTGGCAGGTACAAAAAGAAAGGACGCTCCTGATTCTCCTGAATAAATTTAACGGCCCGTTCCGTATAACGTTTCGTCAGGTTCGCCTGAATGACTGGATACTCCAGCAGCTTTTCCCCCTGCATCAAATTGACGGGGCGCATGTCATTGGAATAAAGAATTCCCAGATAATCATCAAAGCCATGCCGGGTCGGATAATATTCCGGATCATGTCCCAGATGCCATTTGCCAATGCAGATCGTCGCATACCCGTTGTCTTTGAGCAGTTCACTCAAAAGCAGTTCGCTCTCGGCAATTCCCACCCCACTACTGAATTTCTTTCCATCCGGTGCAGGATTAAACCACACACCATGCCGCCAGGGATAGCGGCCTGTCAAAAGCGTCGCACGCGAAGGAGCACAGTAAGGAACCGGAACATTAAACTGAGTTAATCGTGCGCCCTCTGCAGCCATCTGGTTGATATGAGGTGTCTTAAACTTTGGATGCCCATAGCACTCAAGATCTCCATACCCCAGATCATCAGCAAAGATGATGATGAAATTCGGTTTCGCAGCAGCTTTCGCAGCAAACAGTGGCTGCTGAAGACAAAACAACACAAAGAGAAGACTGAAGACAATTCGTTGAGCGCTTTTCACGATGAATTCCTGTCCAAACGGGTTCAAAATGCCAATGAATGGTAGAACATTTGAGCTGGCGATTCTCTGAATCTCAGCATAACAGACAGCATAACCCATAGCAAATAATGATGTTAAGTTAACAGAGATTCCCGTTCCGTCAGAATTTCCAGGCCAAAATCACTACCAGCCTGCGATGCAATTTCGCCTTGAGTCATCCAGCCAGATGGATTATTTTTCGCATTGAAACTGCTTTATATTCAGCAGGTACTGCTTCACACTGCAAGGATGCAAAATGAACGCCGCCAAAATCTTTTTAACCCTGGCGCTCGCCGGGGCCACACTGACCGGATGTAGCGGCGCGAAAGATGCTAAACGCGCTCCTGAGGAAGCACAAGCGCCTCGCATGTCAGAACAACCCGAACCAGCATCGGCAGTTTCTGATGAGCAATTAAAGTCGAAGAAAAAAGAGAAGCACGAAACCGTTCGTGTCTTTTATGGCACCGATCGCAATCTGACAGGTTCCCCCCATCCCAAGACGTATTTTGGAACCAGACGCGCCAGTCTGTCATTGGGTTTCTGTGATGTGAGTATCCCGGAAAATCACGAAGCCGGTAAACTGGAATCACCTAAAATCTGGAAACTGGAATTCCGGGAAAACCCCGATAAGCATGTCGTGCTGAAATCCATTGAGCCCGCTTCCGGATCAGACTTTTTATTACAGCTGCGCCAAACCATCGAAGAATCAGTAGAAGTCGAAGAAACCCCCAACGGATTAATCAAGGTTGGCGGGGAAGCGTTCATCTTTATTCACGGCTTTAACAACTCATTCGAAGATGCAGCACGCAGGACGGCACAGATCGCCTACGACCTGAAATTCAAAGGTGCCCCCTTAATGTATAGCTGGCCTTCGCAGGAGAGAGGTTCTATCTGGGCCTATAAAGAAGATGGCCGCACTGCGCAGTGGTGTGAAGAAAATGTCACCCTGTTTATTGAAGCCATTGCACGAGAATCTGGAGCCAGAAAAATCCATCTTATCGCTCACAGTATGGGAAATCGGGTTTTATCGAGGGCATTGAAAAACATTTCACAGAAACTGGCTCTCACGCAGGAAGAAGAGCCGTTGTTTAATGAAGTAATTCTGACAGCGCCCGACATTGATGCACAGGTCTTTAAAGAATCGATCGCCCCGCACATAGTTCAGACGGCAGAACGCTTCACGATCTATTCCTCGTCAGAAGATCTGGCATTGAAAGCTTCGAGGGTCGTCAATTCCTACTGGCATCAGCGTCTGGGAGAAGGGGGCTCTTATTTGACCGTGTTCCCCGAATATAAAAAAATCAATGTCGTGGATGCCTCGGAAATTGATACCAACCTGTTCGCACTCGGGCACTCGTATCACGCTGACAGTAATACCGTCCTCTCCGATGTCAGACTGGTATTCCAGGGAATTCCCGCAGGGGAACGTAATCTCAGATCGCTGCTGGAAAATCTCGCCTGGAAATTTCAGAGCAACCGCAGCCTGCTGGGCCGTGCAATTCGAGGCACGTTTCGCTAAGCGACTGACATAACTTTGCCAGATGTATCGGGTAGGAGGGGGATTGCTCCCCCGTCCTCCCACACCACCGTGCGTACGGTTCCGTACACGGCGGTTCAGAACAAGTGCTCCAGTCAGACTGGTCATCAATGGTATCCTCGCATGCCGACCTGGTTTGATAC
>NZ_JBLXHC010000007.1:0-6973 GCF_048260065.1 Gimesia sp.
CCAGGAACGAGCAGGTCCCCGCGAATGGCATGATCCAACTGGCTCAGCATCTCGAACAAGTCATCCTCATTGATAACCCACGACTTTTTCTTCTCTAACGCATTCTCCAGTTTCTGCCAGACTTGATCTCGAAAAACCGAAACCGATGCTTGGTCTTCGATTTTCCGAAAATTGGGATAATATGATTCGTCTTCTGTCTGAATCCTTTGGCTCGTCATTTCAAAAGCACATGTGGCCAGAATCCGCAGCATCAGATCGACATCAGATCGTTTGACCAACTTTCGATCTTTATTGACGGGCCGTGCCTCTGGATGTTCTTCCATCGATTTCCAGATCGCGGATTCCATCGCGAAATACATGATGTCGGCGGGGGTCTGCAGGTCGCCGTCATCCAGTCGGTGTAGCTTGACTTCCCGCAGATACTGCAGCACCCGGGGATTATCCAGCGTTGCTTTCAATCGTGCATTGTCTTTGATATTCGGATGCTCGTAGCGCGAGACCGCTTCACCTTCCACTTTCAGGAAACGCGTTTTCTGGGCATCGTCAAAGGCAAGCACGCGTAGTAACTGCCAATTCCCCTGAGCAAAGAGTTTTTTCCGGAGCCCCAGTGCATAGGGACGCGTGGAAATCACAAACCGGCAGTCTTTCCAGGGCCCCTGCTGATTTAACACTTTGGCCAGCCGATCCAATTCTCCGGATGCCTCATCCAGGGCATCGATCAAAAACAAGACCTTGCCCTGCTGTCGCATCCACCGCAGAGATTTCTCCAGATCAGCGGCAGACTCAGTCGTGTGATCACTCAGTTGTTCCAGCGCCCTGTCAAACAGGAATTGAGAATAGTTTTTGAATCCATAATCGTCTACCAGATGCTTAGCTTCCAGCAGAATCGGCAGACATTTCAACCGGGAATGGGCCAGCACATAGTGCAGCCACTCCATCATTTTGGTCTTTCCCATGCCGGCCGCGTTAACCAGCACCGTTCGCTGAAAGTCAGTGGAACCTGCCAGCGACTGCAGCAACTCTTCGCGGCGCTGAGTGAGATCGTCCCATTGCCAGGCAGAATCTTCCGGCTGCGCGCGTTGCTCGTCTTCCAGGTAAGGTAGGACCTCATGGTGCAGAAAATCGGCAGCCACCTGGTAACCGGATTTCAGCTTCAGCAGTTGTAGCTTTTGGTCATGTATGTACGGGGGAGACATTGGTTGATCCTGTCATCCTCAGTTGTTTTTGTTGCCAGCGCTCAGTTTGTTAACACCAAATTTTCAACGCGAGCGCAGACTGCGTCTGCTTCAAAAAAGGGTAAAAAGAAAAAGGACAAAGGGTAACAGGGATAAAGTGCACAGGGTTACTTGGTCCTCAAAATACGAAACCCGATGCCGAAGTCATGGCTCGATGCGGCGTCCCTGTCGCGCCTCGTTGCACGAAGGTCGAACGGTAAGTAGAGCCAGGCACCGCCGCGACACGACATCAGAGTGATCGGATGCACCCTCTCTTGGGGCCCCGTCAGATTCCCCGCGTAAATCTCCTGGTATTCATTCCCCATCCACTCCTGCTGATTCCCCAACAGGTCCATCACCCCTACTCCCTTGGGATCCAGTTCTTCGGTTGCGTCACTGGCACGTCGGGGATCCGCTGGAACCGTCCCTGTTTCGTAAGCATGATTCCCATGACACTGCTTGTGTGTTTCTTTCTCATCTCCCCACTCGGGAGCCCACCAGTAATCCCACGCCAATTGATCGGCTTCCAGCATTCCAAATTTGACCGCGTACTCGAATTCATGCTCCTGCGGCAGTCTGCAAGGAGTCTCGTCCCAAAAACACCACTGGCAGTACACCCACGCCGTATACCAGTCGATATACAGCGACGGACAGTCGGGCTCTCGACTCACACCCTGATAATCATAATCCCCGCGCAGGCCGTGCTCCGGACTGAACAGCCGAAACCGCGCATTCGTCACCGCGCAGCGCTGCATACCAAAGGCAGACACAGGAAGCGGGTTGGCACCGTCTGCTGTCCGCTCGTTAGTCCGACTGAATTGGGAAGCCAGCCATTTCCAAGTCTCTTCTTCATCTCGAATCAGCGACATTAAATCTTCGAGATTTTTTTTCTGAGTACTGGCCGGTTGCTGTTTCAGCCATTGATATTGCACATCCAGCAGCCACGCGCGTAACTTCTCATCGGTATCGTCGGCATGCTTAAAGTTTTCTGCCCATAATTTCTGTACTGATGGGGGAATATTCTCCCGACTGGGGGGCTGATCCCAGTCTTTTGAACCGAACCAGACTTCCCCCGCCGGGAAATCGACAAAATCTTCGTGGTGCTCTTGAGCAACTCGCTGCAGTACCTTCCCCTGCTGACCGTCTGCGATCGCAGTAAACTCCCTCTGCCAGCGGTCGCGGATCTCCCGGGCACGCTCCCTCAGTGTGCGCTCTGCTTTTCCTAGTCCCTGCTCGGCCGTTCCCTCTAGCTCACAAAACGCCTCCAGTCGGAACCAAACCTGATAAATAAACTCCGGCGAGCGTCGTGCCAGCCATTCAATCGCATCCCGATCAACGTCAGCCGGGAGTTCATCATAAAACTGCCCGGTCCGGGCATCGAAGCAGGGACGGAACAGCAGTTCGGCAGTTTCCAGCCAGATGTTATCTTTACGGAACCCCGGCTGGTTCTGCAACCGAAAGTCGGCCTGCCCTTTGAGGTCGACAAAAAACTGCCAGACCTCCCGGTATTCCTGGGATGGCTCGCGGTCCCATTCCACGATCCAGTTCTGCTCCCACAGCAGTTGCCGATCTGCATCCCGGGTATGATTGGCCAGGTAGTAAGCCGTCAGCCACTCCTGCAGGGAACGGTTCTGGAACTGGATTTCAGTCAATGTTTCCGATCCCGCTTCCAGCAGATCGAACCGGAGGGCCACGTTCAGTGTACCCAACGCATTCAAGATGGGCTGTACTTTCTTTTCGCCTAGGAGAATACTTAACCGCTGTTTGAAGTCAGGCAGATCCTGGCTCGAAATCCGCGTGAAATTCGGTTGCAGGACATCCTGATATTCCAGCTGTTCGCAGGTCTGAGCGAAGGCAACAGTAGCGAGCCCCTGCAGGATCTCACTGATCGGGTCAGTATCCGTGTTCTCCAGGTTCAGTTTCAAATCCGGAAACTTCTCCAGGCCGTCCCGGACCATTTCCCGCAGGGCCAGGCCGATCACGTCGGCAGCGGTCTCGATCTCGGCGAATGTTGCAGCCTTGACAAAACGGAGGTAGGAGAGGACGCGAGGCACTTGCAGCACCTCTTTCACACTCTCTGATAATGCCTCGTAGCGGGAGACGGCATCATCCCGGCCCTGCAGGTACGCGGCACACTGTTCCGGGGTAAACGGTTCCAGACACACAAACTGCCAATTGCGTAGTTCGGGACGGAAGACTTGATCCCATTCACGATTAATGGCGGGGGGACGCCCTGTCACGATCAATTGACACTGTCGCCAGAGGGGATGGGTTCGCATGAACTCAAAAAATGGCTGCAGGTTACCTTTTCCCACCTGGTCCAGAGCGTCGATAACCAAAATTAGCTGTCGCTGCCTTAGAGCAAAACGCAGTTCCTGCGGTGTGACAGTGACACCCATTTTTTCGAACTGACTGATCAGCAGAGTAATCAGTTCTGCTTCTGTCTTCAGTTCTCCAACATACTTAACGATCTGTTCGGCTTCCAAGCGGATTGCTGCTTGGTGAAATACGCTTCCCAGCACGTATTCCAGGTAATGGGAAATGATCGTTTTACCCATGCCGGCGGCATTCACGAACACGGTCAGTTGCGATTGATCCCCAGCGGCCAGATCCTGGAAGAACGCGTGCCGGTCCTCAACCGCTTGCCAGCGATCCGCCAGCGGAGAACTCTGCCCGGGACCAAGTCGAGCCTCCAGACGCTGGATCGCCGTCAGCAGGTTGTCACCCGGTTCACACTCCAGCAGCGAAAGCTGCTGATTGGAAATGAATCGCTGCAGATCAGGAGGATCCTGGTTCATGAAATCTGGCCCCGCTATCTTGGTGTCTTGATCAGTTTTGTATTCTTCAAAGAGCCAGGCAAGGCATACGACTGGTAAATGCTACTCTCTAGTCTGTTCAATCATCGATAAAAATTTGATCTAAGAAGTTTAAAAGTGCTCAGGTCAAATAACTTCCATGCTCTTTATGTACAGTTATGCAAGCATCTGTACCAGAATGCAAGCATTTCACGTTCATTCCTTTCACCGGATCCGTAGGTGAAGGGGATGGGATCACACAAATCACAAAAAAAAGTATGCGAATTGGCGTAACTTGATCCTGTTTCCAAACAGTTTAGTTATTTTGAAAAAAAGATTTGCAGAAATTGCCCTAACGCACCCCTTAGTAATTTGAAAGGCAGGATTATTTATTCGGTGACCTAAGACAAAAGAAAGCAGTTCAATGGCTTCACAGCAAGAGATCCGGCAAAGTATTACGAATCAGATCGTCGAGGCCCTCGAACAGGATGGTGTTCCTCCCTGGCAAAAGCCCTGGGGAACGGGACCGAATCGTGGTTTTCCCAGCAATGCGCTGACTGGTAACAAGTACACAGGTACCAACACGATCCTGCTCCGGATGGCGTCGCTGCGGCACTCATTTATTTCGCAGCACTGGGCAACATACAACCAGTGGAAATCACTTGGGGGCACTGTCATGCGTCGCCCCAATCACATCCCTTCAGGACAGTGGGGATGCCGAGTGACCCTCTTCAAACTGGTTGAGAAAGAAGAAACTGATGAAATCACCGGGGAAGTCACAGAAGAAACATTTCCGGTTCTGAGAGCTTATACCGTATTTAATGTAGACCAGGTATTTGGAAAACATCTGGACTACTTGCGCGCAGATGCAGGAGAACCTGATGATTCAGGCTTCAATGATTATGCTCCTGCAGAGGATGTGATCCAGTCCACTAATGCCCGTATCAAATATCTTGATCTGGATCGGGCCTATTATAATTTCCTCGACGATGAAATTGTCTGCCCTCCCAAATATCAGTTTCAGTCTGAAAAAGCATACTATTCGACAATGCTGCATGAACTCTCGCATTGGACGGGGCATGAATCACGTCTCAACCGGCTTAAAAAAATTCTGCGATTTGGAAATAAGAACTACGCTGAAGAAGAACTCGTTGCCGAGTTGTCGACCTGTTTCCTATTGGCCCACCTCGGTGTTCCGCAATCTGAAGACCGGACCAATCATGTGGCCTATCTGAAATCATGGATCAAAAGACTGAAGAACGATAACCGCTTTATTTTCAGGGCTGCTTCCGCCGCCAATAAAGCTGCTGATTTCATCCTCAATTGTCAGCAGGCGGAATTGACGGGTAGTTGCTAACAACTACTGGACTGCAGGCTTCGAAAGACCGAAGATGGTTTCGGAAACATTCAATGAGAATCACATAAATCTTTGGATTACTACTAATTGTTGGATGGCACGATTCTTCTTGCGTTCACTCAAACAAAATTGATTTTTTTCACTACTCTGATTCAAAAGTAGAACTCAGAAATCGGAAATCGGAACCATTGACTACAAAGCTGAAAAAAAACGACGCATTGGATACGAAGCCATATGAACCTGTGATACACACCGTTCACACCCAGAAGTGGTTCCAACTAGAGCGATATGTGAGATTCTGGATATTATTATAATGAGGGATTGAAATGACACACTACAAAAAGCGATATTTGATTTCAGATATGGGCGTATTTCACTTAATGACAAAGAATATTCGATGGGTAGAAATTCCCTACACCATGCCAGTTCTAGAAGCTGGCGAACTTATTGAATTCAGTGAGCTAAGCGATGCAGAAGCGTTTGTAGCTGAACGTCTTTCAGAAGGTAGTCATATACAGGCTATATAAACTCTCTTCATAACAACTCTTGCGAGAGTTAACTTCTTAAGTCATGAGGTCAAATTAGCTTTCTAAATTCCGAACCCTTGAAGTTATAGAACTATTTAATGGCAGGGTAACATCAGATGTGTCTCCGATGCTCAAGGTGAGTCCGGGCGTTAACGTTTATCATCCAGCATCGTCTGTAGAAGGTAGCGTGTGTTAAACCCAATAGAAAGAGAGTTAACGATGAGCCTTTTAACCAAAGAAATCGCTGAACAGTTTCTGGCAGATACAGATTCTTTGAATCTCAACGCGTTTAGCATCATTGAAGATGAAGCGGCCGAGTGCCTTAGTGAGCATCAGGGATATGAACTTTATCTCGGTGGTTTGACAAATCTTTCAGATGCAGCGGCCGGGAGTCTCGGTAAGCATCAGGGAGAGTTGCTTAATCTAAGTGGCCTGACAAGCCTCTCGGATGCAGTGGCCGAGAGCCTCGGTAAGCATTGGGGAAAGCTTGACCTCAGTGGCCTAACGAGTCTTTCGGATGCAGCGGCCGAGAGCCTCAGTAAGCATCGGGGAGAGCTTGTCCTCGACGGCCTGAAAAATCTTTCAGATGCAGCGGCTGAGAGTCTAGCTCGTGATTTAGACCTGAGAACTGACCTCGACACTTGGCCTGAGTCAGCAGCAAAGGTATTTAGACAATACCGGTCTACGATTAGAGTAGAGATAGCTGAGCGATTTCTGCTAGCAAATCATTCTGTGAATCTCAACGCGTGTACCACCATTGAAGACGTAGCGGCGGAGAGCCTCAGGAAGCATCGGGGAGATCTTGACCTAAGTAGCCTGGCAAGCCTTTCGGATGCAGCGGCCGAGAGTCTCGGTAAGCATCAGGGAGAGCTTGACCTCAGTGGCCTGACGAGTCTTTCGGATGCAGTGGCCGAGAGTCTCGGTAAGCATCAGGGAGACCTTAATCTCCGTGGTCTGACGAGTCTTTCGGACGCAGTGGCCGAGAGCCTCGGTAAGCATCAGGGAGACCTTTATCTCCGTGGTCTGACGAGTCTTTCGGACGCAGTGGCCGAGAGCCTCGGGAAGCATCGAGGGAGTCTT
>NZ_JBLXHC010000007.1:7073-416357 GCF_048260065.1 Gimesia sp.
CACCTCAGTGGCCTGACAAGTCTTTCGGATGCAGTGGCCGAGAGCCTCGGGAAGCATCGAGGGAGTCTTCACCTCAGTGGCCTGACAAGTCTTTCGGATGCAGTGGCCGAGAGCCTCGGGAAGCATCGAGGGAGTCTTCACCTCAGAAGCCTGACGAGTCTTTCGGATTCAGCAGCCGAGAGCCTAGCTTGTCGTCTGAACCTGCATTATGACATCCGTAACTGGCCTGAGTCAGCAGCAGAAACATTTCAACGATACAGACAACATACAATCACAAAAGAGATTGCAGAGCAGTTTCTGGCAGATACAGATTCTGTGAATCTCAACGCGTTTACCGCCATTGAAGACGCAGCGGCGGAGAGCCTCAGTAAGCATCGGGGAGCGCTTGACCTCAGAGGCCTGACGTGGGAGTGTCTTTCGAATGCAGCAGCCGAGAGTCTCTGTAAGCATCAGGGAGGCCTTTATCTCCGTAATATGATGAAGTTCCCCAGAAATAGTGGGCGCTGGAATTAGGTTATACTGCCTGCTCAAACATTTCGGGGCTCTGATAGCCCAGAGATGAATGGAGCCTTTCACGATTGTAGAACACTTTGATGTACTCGAAGATGCTGTGGCGGGCTGATGCCCGTGTCTCGTATTTCTGGCGAGTGACCAGAACAATTCGTGGCTCAAAAACTTTGTGGCAGTTTTGTGGCATTCATTTTTGCCTTGAATTAATCAACGACTGATAATAGTTCTTGACGATTGTCAGAATAAGTCTATTATTACAGTCTCAAACATATGGGAAGCCCGGCAGCAAATCAGCGGTCAGAGAATCCCCCTCTCTCCGCTCCTTTTTGTACAAGACCGCTTTTGACCCTTTATTTGTAGGACCAAACGAGCAACTGGAATTGAAGATTCTGATTTTGTGCTAGATTTGTGCTGATTAGAAATCCGTTTGATTGTGATTACAACATTCAAAGGTTCAAATTGCTGCTGTACAAAATGGCCTGATTCATCAGGCCGCAACTGATGACCGGCCGGGGATTCTGAGTAATACAGAGCCCCGGCCTTCTTCTTTATTAGAACACCATTTTGAAATCACCGAATCGATAATTTTTCCTGGTTGGATGACTAAACAAAGGCCGGTTCACCCTCCATTACAGTTTGAGACTACCGACTCGAAATACGATTCGAGTCGCCTGAGATCTCCCCACATAAAGCGAATAGATAAAAAACGGCCGACTACCATGCCTGATAGCCGACCAATCGATATGGCTTCTGTTCATTATTAACTACAGTGTTTTCCTCCGACTTCGACCATCGGGAACGGGCAATCCTTTTTGCTGGTGCCAGAATTTAACGGCTGCGGTAATAACGTTTCGGCAAACCCCCAACTGTTGGGCAATCTCACCATATGTTTTATTCTTGTGAAATAATTCCATCCGTCGGGTACAAAAAGACTGTTGCCCGTTAAGTCCAAGATTCAATTGATCTTTGAAAACAAAATCTGTTGAAAAAACTAACGTGGTGCGGTTCACGTCTGCTGTGAAGGATTGTTGATTTTGAATCACAGGAGCGAACGCGCGTACGCTGAGCGTGAAGAAATCACTTGCTTATTGATTTGATCTTCGCCGCAATCCGCTTATACGACTTGATCAGACCTCCAAGATGTTCTTCGCGGTGGATCTCATCGATCTTGATCTTCTCGAATTCCGGCGGCGGATTGGCACAGCAGGGTGGCAGATATTCTCGTGAACTGTGCGCTCGATGTTTGTTGTAATAGTCAACGAATTCCGAAACGAGATAATCGAGATGCCGTTGACCGAATGCGATGAAATGGTTCAAGGCTTCGTATTTAATCGTTTGCACAAACCTTTCAACCCGGGCATTTAAATTGGGAGATCGGATTGGCAGCCTCTTTGGCTGAATGCCTTGGTTCTTCAGAAACTGCTTGAATTCGGCAGAGAACTTTGTGTCTCGATCATGGATCAGGCAGGTCGGCCTCTCATCCCGATCGGCAACGTGGTTTACAAATGCTTTGGCCTGATTCGTGACCCAGGCTGAGTCCGGACTTCGGGTTGAGGGTGTCACAAAGACTTCACGTGTCTCAAGATGCATAAAAACTAATACATGCAAATCGACGAGTCCACGCCGTGTTACGGCTCGTTTCGTGAAGAAATCACAGGCCCAGAGTGTTTCCGCATGAATTTTGAGAAACTGGTCCCAGGTGCCGGTACTTCGTTTCGGACTCGGCTCGATCCCTGCTTCCTTGACGATATTTTTCACCGTCTGACGACAGATCCGGGAAATGCCGAGTTTCCTAAGTTCACCCAGGATGCGAGTGTAGCCGAACGCCGTTTCACGGGCGATCTTGAGAACCAGTCCTCGCAGTACGGCACTCTTTCCTGGCCGACCAATGAGCTTTTTCTTCCGGCTTCGTTTCTCTTCCCGCACCCAGCGATGAAACGTCCCGGGAGTGACGATCGTGATCAGTTCGTTGATCGCTTTTCCGAGCGGCTTGCCATATTTCAGGAGCTGCGCACGTTCGTGAAGTATTGTATGAATCTCTCCTGGGATACGGTCCCGCAGAATCCGGTTCTCATTTTTCAAATAGAGGACGTATTTAGCCAACAGGCTGTCGGAAGCAGTAGCGATCAATGTCAGCAGGGGATGAAATAGTTGAACCATCGTGGTAAAATGAGTCTCGGTAGTAACATGATGTAAAATAAGGAGATGTCACTTTATTTGTACCCCGCTGTGACACAGTTCACATTCCATGGACGACCTCTTTCAGTACTCTGCGGAACCTTCACCGACTGTGAGGCCGCAGAGTTGACGTAGCTCACCTTAGATACCGGTGTCGCGTCTGTCTTAAGCTACTCCAGAAAAGTTCGAAAGCGTTGAGCTACCTCAAAATCACCGTAGAGGCTCAAAATTTTATAAGCTCCTATCGTTTCACGGCTCCCAGAATCAGCCCAAGTAAAAGTCTTTAAGAAGAGGGTTTTGTATGGGACGGTCCGGGGCAGTAGACGGAATTCCTCATAAACTCATCCTGTCATCGGCACCCTCTGGGACTCTCCGGTTTTGGGAGACCAGTCTTCTTTGGGGCGGATGTCGACGTACTTTTGATCGAAAATAAAATCACCCCATGCCAGCCACTGCAGTTCCCCAAGCCGCATACAGGTATTGACCAGCAGAATAAAGGTGATTTTCGAGGTCTCTTCCGATGCATCAATATTATCTAAACAGAAACAGAAAGTATTCGATCATACGCGATTCTTAATAAACCCCACCACATTAATACATACAAAATGTTTATACAATTAATTTGCATTTGCATCACGACGTGATTATAGTTTTGCATTATGTGTGATATCAGTATTTGATTTATTAAGGAAAAAGTGATGGAGGGCATTATGCAGGTGATCCAAACCGTCATCAGTAACAGCGAGGGCAACCTGCTGGTAATCGCATTTCTCGCTGCCGTTATTTGTCAAAGCATGGGTCTGGTCTATTCCCGACAATGGTTTCTCATTCCTTTTGCTATTGGCGTAGCAGGCCTGACTGGCTTTCTTCTAAACCCCATCGCCGACTCCAACACGCTCCTTGATCTTCAGGAACGTGTTCTTGCTCCGGATATTTTACTTTTTCTCTGTGCAGGGCAGCTTTTGCTAAGTGCTGCCAGCCTGACCTCAGGATTACGTATAATCACCAGCAAGAAACATGATTTCTGGTCACTCGTTCTGGGAATTATTAGCAGCGTCCCCTCACCTGTCGTTGTTATTTCCATCCTGTTTGTTGAGCAGCAATGGCTGGCCTCTCAGATTGGAGCCCGCCCTGAACTGGCAGGTATCTGTGTCGGCAGTGCGCTGATTTTAATCATGATTATGATGTGCTTAATCGGATATCTTTTCAAACCCAATTTCGTTTTAAGAATCCATATCATCGGCTGTCTGACTCTATGCATCCTGGCAGGGTTGGTCACTACTCTGAATCAGACTCTCCCCGAAGTCAAACAGGTCCAGTCGCTCTGGCAGATGTTTCTGGAAACCGGGCTGGCTCTGCTGATTGCCCTGATTTTCGTCAGCGTTGGCTTTCTCCTGGGACGAAATCAGCAGACTCGAATAAAGCAGGTAGTTGCAACAAATAAATCGTCTTAGTTTTCATTCAACCAGGCAATCAGAAGTTAAATCGATATGAATCAAATCACCCAGGTATTTTACATCTTGTCCAATGCACTGCTGATTCCAGTCATGCTGCTGCTACTGTTCTCTTTAGTCAAAGTTCTGACACAATGTGGTCGTACTCTCCAAGAGTATCTGAGTCGCAATCAGCAAAGAGATCTTAGAAAAGCCGTGGAACACGCGATTCAACAGAACCAGAGTGAATGGCCCGAACTGACGGGAGCTGGCGATTTCCTGAACGGGCTGCAGGAGATTCAGTCGGCTCAAAATGATCTTCCGCGGATCGCGTACGCCATTACACAACGGGAAATGACCTGGCAAAAAAAGGTGGATCAGCTGCGAGGAATGGTCAAGCTGGGTCCGAGTCTTGGTTTGATGGGCACGCTGATCCCGCTGGGGCCGGCGCTGGTCGGGCTGGCGGTCGGCGATATTCAGATGATGAGCAACAATCTGGTGATCGCCTTTTCCACCACGGTCCTCGGCCTGTTCGTCGGCATGATGGCCGGTTACCTGGTGACGATTCAGAAACACTGGTACCAGGCAGATCTTTCCCTGTTGAACTTTGCCGCAGAGCGAATCTGTTCGTCCTCGTTTCAGACAGAAGATCCGCAACCACATCATGAGAACAACGGTGCGGAGACTCATAAAACAAAGGACCACGCGCATGCCTGAAACAGTCGAACAACGCCCGAACGTAGTAATATCGTCCGCGTCGCTCCAGCAGTTTCGTACCCTGCGACAGGGATCAGCCGGCTTTCTTGCCGAAGAGACTGAAGACGATCCGCTGGCGGCGCTGGCTAACCTGTTTGATGTGGCGATGGTGTTTGCCGTCGCGTTGATGGTCTCACTGATTTCGTACCTGCAGGTCCCTGCCCTGCTGAAAGATAAGGACTACACGATCATCACCGATCCGGGAACCCCCGAGATGGAAATCATCGTCAAGGAGGGCCAGGAGATCAAACAGTATGAGGCGTCTGAATCCAAAGGAGCCGGTAAAGGACAGCTGCTGGGTCAGGCATATCAGTTGCCCGATGGCCGTGTGATTTATGTCCCCGCCGACGGTGAAGCCAGCAGCACCCCGTAACTTCAAACGTTTTCCTCAACGGATTTTCAACGATCATGATCAAGAAATACATTACTTCCCTGCTGTTGCTGGCCGTCTGCTTTGGAGGCGGTCTCTGGGCCTACTACCAGTATCTCCGTCCATTCCGGATTGCGACCATTGGTTTTTCTGATACCGACTGGGCCAACTGGGAAACAGCGATTCAGAAAACACCTTATGCCCTGCACCGCTATCCTGACGAGGGTATCGACACGGCAAATCTGCAAAATTACAACCTGGTATTCATTCGCGGCCAGGGACTGAACCTGACGCCCGAGCAACTGGAACGAATCGCCCGGGCGCGTGCGCGGGGAACGCACTTCTATGTCAGAACGGCAACTAACGCACTCTCTGCTAAACAGAACAGTATTCCTGAATCGCACCGGGATCAGCTCACTGCTTACATGCGTCATGGTGGCGAAGAAAACCTGATCGGTATGGCCCATTATGCGGCTCATCATCTGGGGGGCCGCGAAGTCAACGTTCCCGATTTGATCGAAGTGCCTCAGTTCGGCCTGTTTCATCTGGATGATCAGATTTTTGAAACCGTGAATGCCTACGAAACGTTTGCTGCCGAGCGAGGGTTCCCTGCTGATTCGAAAGCACCACGAGTAGCTCTGCTGAGTGGCTTCATGAGTCCCAAAGACAAACTGAACCGGGAGCCGGTCGATGCGATCCTCAGTCAGCTGGAAGCTGGTGGTGCAAAAGTGTATCCCATCTTCGGTCGAACCGAGGCACTTGCCCTGTTGCGCGAGGTCAAACCAGATCTGATTTTGACATTTCCCCACGGTCGTTTTTCCTATGGCGGACAGGGCGAACAATTACTGCGTGATTTGAACTGCCCGATTGTCAGTGCGCTGCCGCTCTTGGGTAACCGAGAAAGCTGGGACAAAGATGAACGAGGCATGGAGGGGGGATTCATGGGGCAATCGATCACGGCCCCTGAACTGGACGGTATCATTGAGCCGATCGTGGTTTCGTCGATGGAACCCAACGCGCGTGGCTTGAACGTACGAACGCCGTTGGCGGACCGGGTGGAAAACCGCGTCAACCTGACATTGAACTGGCTCAAACTGAGACAGAAACCGAACTCGGAAAAACGGGTGGTGATTGTGTATTACAAATCGCCCGGCATGGCGGCACTCTCAGCCGGCGGACTGGAAGTCGCCCCCGCGCTGCTGAATACACTCAAGCGTCTCCAGGCAGTAGGATATGACCTGGGAGGTCCACTGCCGGAAACGCCCGAGGCGTTGTTCGAACTGATCCAGACCAAAGGCAAGACATTGGGGCAATGGGCCCTTGGTTCGTTTGAAACGTTTTTGAAAGAAGCCAATCCGGAACTGGTTCCAGCGACCCGTTACGCCCAATGGTTCCAGCAGGCGCTTTCCCCCAAGCGTCAAAAAGAGACGATCGCCCTCTGGGGAGAACTGCCGGGCGACAATATGGTGACCAGCGTCGAAGGTCAGCCGCACCTGATTATCAGCCGGATTCAACTCGGTAACGTGGTGATCATGCCTCAACCCACGGTGGGTGGCGGCGGTGAAAATGAAGACGAAATCAGCTCCATTCATGGAACCGATCAGGCCGCGCCGCACTTTTACCTGGGTGCGTACCTCTGGGCTCGTTACGGTTTTCAGGCCGATGCGATTATGCATTTTGGCACGCACGGTTCGCTGGAATTCACCTACGGTAAATCGAACTGTCTGAGCCGCGACTGCTGGCCACATATCCTGATCGGCGATGTACCACACATCTATCCGTACGTGATCAATAACGTGGGCGAAGCACTGGTCGCCAAACGTCGTTCGAATGCGGTCATCGTCTCACACTTGACGCCCCCCTTCATGGAAGCCGGTCTGTACGGCGACCTCTCTTTGTTGCACGATAAAATTCATGACTGGGAACAGGTTGAAGACCCGCTACTGCGGGAAGAGACTCTGCGTTCGGTGACGGAACTGGTCAACGAACTCAACATGGCGGAAGACCTGGGACTCGATGGAGATGCACTCTCGGAACGATTGTTGACGGCTGAGGAACTGACCGCGGTGCATAACTACATTCATCAGCTGAAAGACCAGAGTATCACCGACGGCCTGCATGTCATCGGTCGCGATTTAAGCGAACAGCAGATTGAGCAGACCGCAACCGCGATGCTCGGCGAACAGGGCGTGGATCAGTTGCTGGCGTCACTGGGTAAACCGATCAACGAAGATTCGATGGAGTACCGCCAGGACATGGCCCGGCAGTTTGTTTTCGAGGTGCTGGCAGGAAAACTGAAATCCGAGTCGCTGTTCAGTCCTAAAGAACAGGCGAAAATCAAAGCCGCCGTCGAGAAAGAAAAAAGACCGAAGCCGGATGGCATCTCGGGTGCCACGTCAAAACGAAACGCGAGCCAGGGACATCCCGGCGCGAAGCCAAAAGAAGGGGCAGCCTCACATCCTCAACAACACCCCAAGTCAGAGCAGAAAGGGCCCCCGGGCAAGCCCGACTCTCATCCACAGAAATCGACAGAGAAACCAGTTGAGAAACAAACACAAAATTCTGTTTCCAACCCTCAATTGATGTGGACCGGTATTAATGCCAAAGCGAGTCCGGTTGAAAACGAACAACAGTCAGAAGAGTTACCCTTAGTTGCGAAAAAACCAACAGCAGAAGTCAAAGCACAGCGGCTCTGGAATTCTACCGAGGATTTTAAGTCGATGATCGTGGAGGCTCCTGATCAGCAGCAGAAGCTGATGGATCTGATTGAAGCCGCATACCAGAATGCAGAGAACCTGCGGATCTCACCGGAGACGGAACTGGAACAGATCACGGCGGCCCTCAATGCCCGGTTCATCAAGCCATCCAGTGGTGGAGACCCGCTGGTTAACCCGGACTCGGTTCCCACGGGTCGCAATCTGTTTTCGATCAACGCCGAACAGACGCCGACGCCGGAAGCGTGGCGTGTCGGCATGAAACTGACCGATCAGATGCTGGAAGCACACCGTGCCACACATGCAGGAAACTACCCGCGGCAGGTTGCGATTTCGTTATGGGGGGGCGAATTTATCCGCGGCAAAGGGACCGCGATCGCACAGATTCTGTATCTGATGGGTATGCGTCCCGTCTGGAATTCCCGGGGCGTGGTCTATGATGTAGAAGTGATTCCTTCTGAGGAACTCAAACGACCGCGGGTTGATGTGCTGGTGCAGACATCGGGACAGTTTCGCGATGCGGCTGCGTCACGCATTAAACTGATTGACGATGCGGTGCAGATCGCCAGCGTTCTGGAACAGGAAGCGTTTCCGAATTATGTTCGTGAAGGGACAGAAGAGACCGAGCAGACGCTCAAAGCGGGCGGTGCCTCGGCGAAAGATGCCCGCGACTTTGCCACCGCCCGCATCTTCGGTTCGGCGTCAAACAGCAGTTACGGGACTCAGATCATGGGTATGGTCGAAAAAGGAGACACCTGGGAAGAGGGAAGCCAGGTTGCCGAACGCTATATCAAAAACATGTCAGGCGTGTATCGCGACGGCGATCGCTGGGGAACTGTGTTGCCGGGATTACTGGAAGCCCAGATGCAGGGGGTCGACGCGGTCGTGCATCCCCGTTCGTCAAATACCTGGGGGCCACTCTCACTCGATCACGTATATGAATTTATGGGGGGAATCACGTTGGCGGTGCGTGAAACAACGGGTAACGATCCGACCGGCTATTTCAGCGATTTAAGACAACCGGGACGCGCGAAAGTGACGACGTCCGTTGGTGCCATTCGAGAGGAGGCCCGGACGTCGATGTGGAATCCGAAATATATTCAGGGCATGCAGCGCGAAGGTGCCTCAGCCGCCGCTTCACTGACGGAAACAGTCCGCAACATGTATGGCTGGAATGTGATGCAGCCTTCTGCCATTGGCGAAGACATGTGGGATGAGACCTACCGCGTTTACATCGAAGATAAACATCAGCTCAAGATGCGGGAGTACTTTGAAGAAAAGAATCCGTATGCCCTCCAGGATATGACGGCCGTCATGCTGGAAACAGCCCGCAAGGGGCTCTGGTCGCCAGATCAGGCCGTGTTGCAAAAGCTGGCTGAAGTTCACACCGAGCTGGTGGCAGAACATGGAGCCGCCTGTTCGTACGAAACGTGTGGCAATCAGGCGTTTCACAAATTCCTGAATCAGCAGTTAAATGCACCAGGAAATGAAACCAGTCCGGAAACGCTGTCTGATTATCAGTTGGCCCTGTCAGCGGCCCTGCAACCCACAAAATCTCTGCCCGATGTGGAAGGCATTGAAATGAGTGAGGTACGCGAAGAAACAGTCGAAGTCGATGCGCATCCAGATAAAAATCCAGCCACTTTCATACTGGTCTGCTTCATGCTGCTGTCTGCGTGTTTTGGTTCCAGCATTCTGCGAGTGCGTCATTAATTCTTGCATTGGCTTGTCTCAGTGATTACTTCCGCCCATACCCTGGAAGTTTACGGGCGATCTGGGTCTGCCAGATGATTTGACTACTAACTAATCTGCAAGAGCATCGTCTGAGAATTCAGTCTCGTTTTCCCAATTTTTCTAATGCAAAATCAGTTTTTCTGACCGAGCAACTCAGCAATTTTTCTTTTTCACAAATCTTTATTGCAATTAGTTTGCATTTGCATTATTAATACCATTAATATTATTGTGCATATAAATGGCAGTTACTATCAGGCAAGCCATCGCGATACGCCCGATTCGATTTCGATAATTCAAACCCATGCTGGAGGAAAAATGAAAAGAAAACATCGTGGCTTTACGCTCATCGAACTACTGGTCGTGATTACGATCATCGCCATATTAATTGCCCTGCTGCTGCCTGCCGTTCAACAGGCCCGCGAAGCAGCCCGCAGAACTCAATGTAAGAATAATCTGAAACAGCTGGGACTGGCGCTGCACAACTATAACGAAACACATTCGCGACTCCCTCTGTTGGCTTCTGATTCTCTTTACGGCTATTCTCCCTCAGCACAGCTACTGCCTTACATCGATCAAGGCAACTTACATAACCTGATTGACTTCAGGGAACCCCTGTTGTCAGGCCCCCCCTGGGCAGCAGCTCTGAATCCGGCCCTGGTTGATGTCGTCAAACAAACCATCCCCGTTTTCATGTGCCCCAGTGACGCCGGAAAAGTACATTTCACCGATTCACAGGGTGCTGTCTGGGCGGGTTCCAATTATATGGTTAACGGCGGTTCCGGATTGAACATGGAATACTGTACGTCAGCAAACGATGGATTGTTCTGGCGTGGGTCATCAACACGCTTCCGCGATATTACAGATGGAACGACAAACACCATTTTTATGGCGGAAACTTTATTTGGTGATAGAGGTCCCGATACCACGATGTTATTAGACCCTGATCGACAGATGAAACGTGTCAGTGGCGGAAGCCCCTGTTCGGCGACTTCAGATGATCTGATTTCCCGGGCAGCCTCCAATTATGAAGGGGGACGAGCAGGATCATGGATTCGTGCATTAGGTTATAGCACCCTCGTACATGGGTACCTGCCACCTAATTCCCAGAGTCCCGATGTGGTGCATCATGGAGAAATTGTCTCAGGAGCGCGCAGTCTGCATGTCGGTGGAGCCAACGTCCTTCTCTGTGACGGGAGTGTTCGTTTTCTGGGAGAAAATATTCACCTGGAAACATTACGCAACCTGTTCAGCCGGGCGGACGGTGAAGTTCTCGGCGAATTCTAAAAGTTTTACTCAATCTGCTTAAATGATGTTTCGTATTCAAAATTTGAAGATCAACATGTTTCGTTGCTTACCCCATATAAAATCCGGACTTTGTGCCCTGATACCAGGACTGGTCGTCTGTTGCAGCATGCTTGCCGGTTGCTCCAGCAATGAGAATTCAGAAACTGAAACAGTGACCGTAAACGCACCAGCAGAACTGGTCATCCATGGTTCGAAATGGCAGCGAGAAAGCTCTATTGGAAAGAGCGACGGAAAATTGCTGGCACATTATTTTCAGCAAAATCCGAGTATGGTTGGAAGTCCTGAGTTGGCTGGCACACCTGAAGTTTACCATGGTGCCAGTCAGCAACGACGGTTTTACTGGATTCATAGCAGCTTGAATAAAACTGTCTGGACCTGTGTGGAATATAAAGACCGGGAATTTCATTTTTTACAGGGAGAGGGAAACCCTTACCAATAGTTAGAAATCTATCTACTCGCCGATACCTTACAGGTGAATTATGAAAAATCAGGAAAAGCGGAATTCGGAAATGCAGTCTGAGTCGGATCAGTCGTTGTTAAAGATTTTCAACGAAATACTGCATTATGATTTCTGTCCCCAGATCAACCAGTGGGTCTACTGGTTGAAAAACCCGTTCTGGTGTCTGGCCATCAGTATTTTGACGGCATTTATTTGCGGTTTGCTGGTTAACTCCGGAATCCTTTTCATCGCATCCGCGCTGGCTCTGATCATCCTGGTGGGCGTCGTGTGGCCCTGGATCAGTGTGCAGGGACTTTATGCCGAACTCTCATTCAATAAAGTTCGGACCAAATGCGGTGAATCCGTAGGAGCCAGACTGATTGTAAAAAACAACTGGCCGTGGCCTGCCTGGGGTGTGTACCTGAGGCATCCCTTTTCCGAGCATTCAGATCACTTATGTGAAGTCGCCATTGATTGCATTCCGGGCTGGAAAACCAGTGAGTATATCTGGGATTTTGTTCCCAGAAAACGCGGCATCTATTCTACCAGTACTGCCTTTCTGGAAACGGCATTCCCGTTCGGAATGTATAAAAAGAAGATCTCACTCTCTGTGGATTCTGTTCTGATTGTCTGGCCAGAGATTTCAAAACTGGCTTTTCTACCCGAATTAAGGGAAGTCAGTTCCTGTGAAGATCGATTTACCTCACATCGTGCCGGTGATTATGGAGATGTGATCGGTACCAGGACATTCCGACTGGGTGATTCTTTGAGACGGGTTCACTGGTCTCAGTCGGCTCGACAAGGCCAGATGATTGTTACCGAACGTCAGGCTGCTGCCGTCTGTGCCTTGAGAGTCATTCCCGACCTCAATTCCACACACTTCCAGAATGGGAATCGGGATTCCCTGGAAGCTGTCATTCGCATTACCGCCAGTGTGTGTTATTCGCTTTTAAATCAACATGCATCCGTGGAATGCGTCATTGGCAACAAGTTGTTTCGCTGCGAAGGAAACCAGCGAGACCTGCATCAGTTACTTGACGAACTGGCCTGCATCCCCACAGAAGGACTGCCCCCTTCAGAGCGAAAACATGCGGTCTCTCCCTTGCCTGAATTCGTGATTACCAACAGCAGCGGGTACCTGCAACGGGTTAATAACGGATCGACTCGTCTTCGTTCGCGTATGATTGTAGTTCAGGACTCACCGTCTCAGAAATTCAGTAATCACCCAGATTGCCAATGCGAACCCTGGTTGCGTCTGGACAGCCCGGAAGAAAGTCGGCAGAAATCTTTTGCTGACAGTTGGAAGAAAGCGTGCTATGCAAGCTGATTCAACAAAGACTGTCGAGAGCCGCATTCTGCATTTCGTCACCATTGCCATGGTGTTAACGGGGGCACTGGCTCTCTGCATTTCAGACGCTCACGGCAGGTATTCCCGTACCTGGATTGCTACCATTTTTCTGATCGAAACGACGGTTGCATTCCTGGGAGCCCGATATTTCATCTCTCTTAAAAAACGGAACGGTCTGGAATCAACGGTCAACCTCATTTTGCTGGCGGCGATGTTGTCGAGCCTGGCCTGGGAGCCGTTTCAGAGAATGCTCTTTGGAAATGGCAGACCTTTTGAACTGATCCTGATGTTCGCAGTCAAAAATACGTTTCTGGTAATGGCTGCAGCTGGTTGCTGGAAGAAATACCAGCAGTTAGCCGCCTGGGGATCAATTTTTTTAATTATCTGTGCCGCGACCACTTATTCCGGCCCGGACCTGATCGTACTCGCGGGACTGGAACTCATTTTAGGTTTCTTCTGGCTGTTTTACTCTTATTGGAGCACTCTGCGGATTGCCCTGCTGCCCGCTGTGAAGAAACAGAATCTGGGCAAATATCTGATGCTTTCCTCTCTCGCATTAATACTGTTTCTGATCGTCTCCTTCACTGGTGAGAATCCCGTTGTGCATGCGTTCAAAGGAATTCTTCCCAGTTCAGGGGGGGACAGTCGAGGCGATCTGCATGCCCGGGATGGACTTGGCGATGGTGAATTACTGGTTGCCGGAAAGTATGACATTCGCAGTTTTGCTCCTCTCGAAAATGCCCCTTTCATGTCATCAGACGATCCCAGTCTGTATGACATCATGTCTGATACCTACGACGAGCCCGGGGAAATCTCGAAAAATATTGACCGGGCCATCGGGCTGAGAATGCAGGACCAGAAGATCGAAGAAAAAGAACTCCCCGATGCCGAGAATATCAACCGCCATTTTTCTACAGCCCGAAATCAGAAAACAGCAGAAGAGAAATCGTCTGAAGGAATCTCTTCTGATGCGCTGCTGCATGTCTCCGGCAGGACTCCCCTGCACCTCCGCATGGAGACGTACGATATCTTCGATGGTATCAACTGGTTCAGCGAACCATTGAAAAATGACTACAAGAAAAGTTTTTCTCTTAAAGAACGCTTTGAAAAACCTTACATCGTTGTACACAGCAAAGCTCATACTCTCTCCCAGGAATGCAGAAACGAACTGCACGTCATTACCAACAACCATCTGAAATCGAACCAACTCCCTGCACCCTTGCACCTGAGAGAAATTCATATTGACCTGATTGATCGTATTGACCTGTTTGACTGGTACCAGGAAAGCATTGTGAAACTCGACCGGAAAGAGTTGCCCCGACTGGTCCCCATCCATCTGATCAGCCATTTTCCTGATCGAAAGCTGATTGAATATCGCGACGCCCGTTTTGCGGCTTTGTCGCGTGAGGAGAAACATTTTATTGCGCTCCCGGAGCTTCCGATTATCTCGAAAATCAGGAGCATGGCGAAAGAACTGGTCACTGATATCGAAGATGACTGGGAACGAATTAAGTGTATCGAGCAGTATCACCGTGAGCATTTTCAGCACGACCGATCGATTGCCTATGACGGAAAACAACAGCTCCCTCTAGATGGTTTTCTGTTCGAACGAAAAGCAGGGCCAGATCATCTGATCGCCTCATCTGCTGCACTGATGCTCCGGTCACTCGGCTATTCAACCAGGCTGGTCAGTGGTTTCTACGCCAGCCCGGCTGACTATGATTTAAAATCCGATCACACTCCGGTCTGTGCAGACGATGTTCATTTCTGGGCTGAAGTAAAAGTCGGACCAGGCCCGAATGACTGGTGTACGATTGAGCCGACAACCGGTTATTCGATTTTGGGTCCGCCTCTATCTTTATATGAAAGAACCGTTGAAGCATTCCTGGCAGCCTCAAACTGGATTGGCAAGCATCTGATTTCCTGTTTACTCGCACTGGGGAGCATCATCAGCGTAATTTTCCTCCGGTATCGGATTACCGATCTTCTGGTGACAGGCTGGTTCAGGATTTTCCGCCCCCGTGATGCCCGCCGGTTGATTTTCAGAACCCTGTGGCTGCTCGAACTGCGATTACGTGGGCAAGGTTATAAAAGGCCCGTCTCCATGTCTCTCAACCAGTGGTTGCGACTACAGGCTGACAATTTATCCATCAACACCAGCAGTCTTTCTGAACTGGCTCAATACGTGAACTGGGCAGCCTTTGCTCCCTGTTCCGCCGATCAAACGCACGCTCCCGGAATCGATCAGATCAGTAATTGCTGCAGCCGAATCATCAACGAAGCACGCTGGAAAAAGCGATCTCCCTGATAGACGCCTTCATTTATTAAAGCAGGGACTCATGACAACACTATTAGAAAACAAAACCAAAATGGATTTGCAACAGGAATATTCCCGAATCGAGCAGTTGAGAGACTGTCTGAATGAGGTCTTGAAAGGGAAAGCAGATGTCATCGACAACGTGGTCATCTGCCTGCTTTCCCGCGGACATTTACTGCTGGAAGATCACCCCGGTCTGGGAAAAACGATGCTGGCGAAAGCACTCGCGACGTTAATTGGCGGCCGGTTTGCCAGAGTGCAATGCACGCCGGATTTACTCCCCAGTGATATTACCGGTTTCAATATTTTCAATCAGAAGACACACGAATTTGAATTTCGTGAAGGCCCCGTTTTTTCAGACATCATGCTGGCAGATGAAATCAACAGAGCAACTCCCCGAACCCAGAGTGCCCTGCTGGAAGCGATGGCGGAACGGCAGGTTACCGTGGACGCGGTCCGCTATCAGTTATCAAAAGATTACTTTGTGATTGCCACCCAGAATCCCATCGATCAGCACGGCACTTATCCTCTGCCCGAAGCACAACTCGACCGTTTTTCCATGAAGTTAAGCATCGGGTACCCGGATGAACTCGATGAAATTCGCATCCTGGCAGCGGCTATCGACCAGGAATCAGATGCCGCAACGGAAATGGAACCTGTCTTCAATGAGAAAGAATTGCTGGAAATGCAGCAGAAGATCGCTGCGATTTCGGTAGCAGAATCGGTTCAACGCTATCTGGTTCAGATCGGAAACGCGACCCGTAAACATCCGCATGTCACTCTTGGTTTAAGCCCGCGTGGCTTACTGACCTGGCAGAGAGTTGCTCAGGCTCACGCATTCTTAAACCAGAGGAATTATGTCATCCCGGATGATCTGCTGGAGACGGCACTGCCGGTTCTCAGCGTCCGTCTGGGTGTAGATCAGTCTGAAAATCGGACTTTGATTGAGGAAATACTCAATTCCGTAAAACTGCCCGAATATGCCTTACCATCCAGCAACTGACGATCAATGACTAATGGCCCTGTTATTACTTTCGTTCCCACAGGCAGACAAATGCATCATCAATATCTCATCAAATCACGAATTACTGGCACCATGGCTTTGTGTCTCTCTGGCCTCCTGATTTGTTTTCAAGCCGGATGCACTCAAAGTGCGGATTCCGCTCAAGATGAAAACCATCTTGAACATCATATTCCGGAACATAAACCCAAGACATATTCCGCGACCGTCAAAGAGCTGGATACTCGGATGCGACGGCTGTTGAATCAAGATCAGGAGGAGGGGACTCAGAAAAAACAGCAGGAACTGGCAGAGATTATTGACTGGATTCCTGAGCTGGCAGCGGACAGCGAGTTGAAACACAGCGACTGGAATGAGGTCAAACAGTTTTCATCTGAGTTAAAGACGGTTTTTCAACAGTTTAATTTCTCTGATTCAGAAATCGACTCTTCGCTGGTCGGTCGATACTTTCTGCTGGTCGTAAAATTAAAACAGTATTCCGGCCCCTCTGAAATGAAAAAATTCAATGGCTGAATTTCATTCTGTTATCGCACAATTGTACTCTTCTTCCTGCTTCGGGACGCCGTCATGATTCAATATATTCTCTGGGGATTCGCACTTCGCTTTATCCAGTGCCTGCTGGAAGCAGCGCCTTTCATTCTTGCAGGATTGTTTATTGCAGCCATCTTTCAGCGTTTTTTTGGCGCAGCAGAAACCAGACGACTGTTTGGCGAAGGGACCAGGGCAGCCCTGTTCCGGGCCTGGGTCATTGGGATGCTGCTGCCGGTCTGTTCCCTGGGGGTTATCCCGGTTGCACGTCAGTTGAAAAAATCAGGTCTGGCAGGCGGAACTATTATCGCCTTTGCGATGTCTGCCCCACTGTTCAACCCGCTATCACTGCTCTATGGACTGACCCTGTCCGAGCCGGTAACCATCCTGGCATTTGCGTTATTTTCACTGCTGATCGTTACACTGGTGGGAACAATCTGGGACAAACTCTTTCCGGAGCAGACCAATGTCCCCGCTGATGACCAGGCGGTTCCCTATGGGATCAAACGCATCTTCTCTATCGGTTTCAGTGCTGCAAAAGAAGCATCGGGGGCCAGCCTGATATATATCCTGATAGGACTGTCGGGAGTTGCTCTGCTGGGTGCATTTCTACCGCAGGCCAGTCTGCAGCGATCGGTGAATTACGACAATTCTTACGCCCCATTACTGATGACGGGTGTGGCGATTCCCGTTTATGCTACACCAATGCTGGCCATGTCCCAACTGGGTTCGATGTTTCAGCATGCTAACTCGGTCGGGGCCGCATTCATTCTGCTGGTACTCGGGGCCGGTGTGAATCTGGGACTGGTTGCCTGGATCATTCGAAACTACAACTGGAAAAAAACGCTGGTCTGGTTTTCTCTGCTGCTCATGGTCATCATCGGTCTGGCTTATGGAGTGGAAAAACCACTCTTCCCGACAAATATCGAACCCGCAGATCATACACATGCATTCGATATCTATTGCCAGCCCTTCAGTTCAGGAACCACCAACTTTTATAAAACCGCCAATGAGAAGCTGGGACATGTCGTCGATCCTTATGAAGTCTATTCGTCTGGGATTCTGGTGTGTGTGATTCTGGCAGGTTTTATCCTGAGATTTTTTGACCGGAATTCGCGTATCGAAAACTGGCTGAAAAAAGTGGAACCCGTTCGTACCGGTAAATTTGACATCGTGCTTCCGGATCCGGTTTTGGGATTTTTAATTCTGGCGGGATTGATCGTCGCCAGCGGTGTCGGCTGCTTTTCCTATTATCCGTCTCCGGATGTTGTTTGCGATGAAATGATAATTGCCAAAACAGAAGCACTTTCCGGTGCACTGTCTGGAAATAAATCGCATTCGAAATACTGGATCGAAATCTACGATGACTGGACCCGCAAGCTGGAAGTGGGCGTCTATTTAAGAAATCTGAAACTCAGTGAATACCATCATTGGAAGGCTCAACTTCTCAGGGAAAAACTGGAGTTGCTGGCCCACGAGATTGAAGATGAAGAACACGAAGAAGTCAGACAACTGGTTTCCGACATTCATCATACACATCGACGGATGGTTGATGCTTACCTGAGAGATTTAAACTGAGTTCCTTTTTTAAGAACTTCTAAGGAAACCCCGGCTTCGCTTTTCAACATCCTTCAATTCAGGCTTTAACCTCTGCCTGACCAACGATCGTTTCCTGAGCCTCATTATAAATGCAGCAGGATTTATTACCTGTTTACATCTTTTTTAACGGAGTTAGACCATGATTCAAAGCTGTTCCTCATCCTCAGATAAATTACCAGTTACGGTCCTTTCCGGTTTCCTGGGAGCGGGAAAAACGACACTGCTCAACCACGTTCTGGCTAATCGAGCCGGACTCAAAGTTGCCGTGATCGTCAACGACATGAGTGAAATCAACATCGATGCAGCGTTGGTAAAAGAGGGAGACCAGTCTCTCAGTCGTACAGAAGAAAAACTGGTGGAAATGTCAAATGGATGTATCTGTTGTACTCTCAGAGAAGACCTGATTCTGGAAGTCAGTCGTCTGGCGCGGGAACAACGGTTCGATTATCTACTGATTGAATCGACGGGAATTTCCGAACCGATGCCTGTAGCCGAGACTTTTACATTTGCAGACGAAGAGGGAAACAGTCTCTCGGATGTGGCCCGGCTGGACACACTCGTCACCGTAATCGATGCTGCTAATTTCCAACGTGACTATCAGTCCCACGAAGATCTGGTTGACCGGCAAATTGGACTGAGTGAAGAAGATCAGCGTAACATTGTAGACCTGCTCATTGATCAGGTTGAATTCGCCAATATCATTCTGATCAATAAAGCAGACCTCGTCAGCAGACAGGATCTTGAGCAACTTCATGCTGTGATTCAACATCTGAATCCCAAGGCTCTGGTCCTCGAATCTTCTTTCGGAAAAGTCGATTTAAAACAGGTACTGGGAACAGGGCTGTTTGATATGGATTCCGCTGCGAGCCACACCGGCTGGCTGGAAACACCGCGGGGAGAAATCCACTCTGAGGTCGATGAATACGGCATCCAGAGTTTTACCTATCAGGCCAGGCGTCCTTTTCATCCGGAACGGCTCTGGCATGCATTGGACCAGGATGACGCCTGGCTGGAAAACGTCCTTCGCAGCAAGGGATTTGCCTGGCTCGCTTCACAGAATGACATTGCCAGTCTCTGGTCTCAAGCAGGGATTTCCATGCGGTTTGATCCAGCAGGTTACTGGTGGTCTGCCGTGAAGCCGGAAGACTGGAATGTCGATGCAGAACATGCCAGCGAAATTCTTTCCAAATACGAAGGTGAGTACGGCGATCGTCGACAGGAACTCGTCTTTATCGGAACAGATATGGATGAGATACAAATCAGGAAAGTATTAGATGCATGTCTGCTCCAGGATCTGGAATGGCTGCAGGGTCCCGCGGTCTGGGCGACTTACCCTGATCCTTTCAGAGTTCAACAGGAAAGTGATCCGGACGAAGAATCTTGTCTCCTCAACCAGCAGGATCAGATCCAGACGGGAAGTGAGACTCGACTACTCTGAAAGAATACGACGTCCTTTTTTCAGGCGTGGAGCCTGTAGTATTCTTTCATTCCATCGTTATCCCCATACTAATACACGTGATACATTGGAATTTGCAGTTCGAGGTGAAGTCATGCATGACTATAACAAACAGCGGCTCATGAGGAATGGTTTTACCATTATTGAATTACTCGTCGCGATCGCCATTATCGGTTTGCTGATTGCCTTATTACTGCCTGCGGTTCAGCAGGCACGAGCTGCTGCCAGAAAAACTCAGTGTGCGAATAATCTCAAGCAACTGGGGCTGGCGACTCACTCCTTTCACGATACCCACGACGCATTTCCTCCGGCCAGGCTGATCCTGAATGTTCCTCGCAGTGCAGGCAATGATCTCGGCACACTTGTTGGTTTGGACGAACCAACATGGCTTGTGAGACTGCTTCCATTTATTGAACAGTCAGCTCTGCATGCGCAGTGGGACGAATACCTGACGTATGGTTTGAACCCCAAGTCGGCCCGCCAGCACGCGTTGCCGATTTTCCTTTGCCCGGAAAGACACTCTGTCGATAATGCTGTGGTTAATGACGAAACCGTGACAATCACCGCTCCCTGCGGTTGTCCAGCAGGGACTCAAACGGTTCCTGGGGGAGCAGTAGCGGACTATGCATCCAACCACGGGGATCTCTCGCCAGGAGCGATCAGCCAACCCACCGATTTTTATTGGGGTGGTAATGGCACAGGAGTGATTATTTCCAGTCGACCGTTTGGAGACGAGTCTGGCATCGAGCGAAACTGGCAAGATAAAATTCGGATCGCAGATGTGACTGATGGGACCAGCAACACTTTTCTGATCGGTGAAAATCACGTCCTGGGAACCTGGAAAAATAAGACACCATTCAATGGCCCCGCCTACTTAGGTCGGCATTTGACAAATTATTCTCGCATTGCGGGGCCGGGTGTACCTTTGGGGCACCATCAAAATGACATTCGGGCAGGGTCGTATTCCTTTGGAAGCTCTCATTCGGGATATGTGCAATTCACCATGGCAGACGGGAGTGTGCGTGCCATTTCATCATCTATCAACACGCGACTCTTAGGTCACCTTGCGAATCGCCATGATGGCGAAACGGTGGGAGATTTTTGAGCGATGCGATGGGTCATTCTCACGTTGCTGATTTGCTGTTATGGTTGTGGTTCGGATAAGATACCGACCTACCCCGTTTCAGGACGCGTTCAGTTTGCTGACGGTGAGCCGGTTCGGACGGGGACAATTGAATTAGAATCGGAAGAACACGGGACTTCCGCAACTGGAACGATTCAGGAAGACGGAACGTTCGTACTCGGTACTTATACTCCGGATGATGGTGCCGCCGCAGGTAAACATCGTGCGATCGTAGTGCAAATTATTATCTCAGATGGAATCACGAAGCATACCAAAGACCATGGACGCGCTGTGCCTCCGTTATATGGAGGTTACGACTCTTCTCCGCTTTCAGTTGAAGTTCAGGCAATTCCCCAAAATGAAGTTCTTCTGTCTCTCCCCATGAAACCTGAAACCAACTGAAATCAATCCGTCGGACCTCTTACAAAACTCTGACGTGGTTAAGGGGGGCAGGTCAACTGCGTCGCGATAGAGCCGCTGCGGATACTCAAATCAAAGATACAGCGTCAGTGCCATTCAATGTCGACACCTTTTTCTGTCCTTATCTCTTAATTTTATCCCCAGCCAAATGTTTCATTAAATGCAGTTCGTTGGGAGCAATATCCTGTTCATTGATGGAATAGACTCCAAAACGGCTTGCACAATAATTCGATTCTCCATGTATCCGTTGTATTTCCTTGCTATTCCAGACGGAGACCACAGCATCACCAACCCATCTATCAAAATCCGCACATATGTTTTCTAAAGATCCAAGATATTCATCATCGCTTACTTTATTAGTTGCAAGTCTTTCACCTAATTCACTAACTAGATCATATAAACTGTCTATACCAGTATTAATTATAAAGGGGGGGGCGTCATATTCATTTGGTTTAGGAGAGATTGGATTTAGATCAAATACACAAGAGGCCCCGGTGATGGTCCAAAGCGCAATCTTAGTTTTATATCTATATTCATCTAGTTTTTCATAAAAACCTAACCACATCGTTTTCGCAATTTTTTTGATATCTTTTGATTTATAGGAGAGGTCATTTTTAATAGTAATTATTTCTGTTGAAGACATAGTTTTCTCAATAATTAAAAGAATAAAAGTCCTGACCTGCTCTGTAGAAAACCTGTCTCTGATTACTATTTTCTTACATAACGAGTCATGATACACCATACTTCATGACACAGACAACCAAGTCTCCACGGATGGTATTGGCTGCTGCTTTCAAGATTGCGAAGCAATCACTTCCCGCGTATGCGTGACGTGACCCCCAACTCTGTGCACCAGTTGGGATACTTTGTCACTTCCTGAGGCGTCTGATTGCCTGATGCACTGTGGGAACGCCAATCGTTGTATTATTGTTTCAATTCCTCCGCATGATTACCGGCGGATCTCCTGTTTCAAAACACATCACAATTCATAAACTCATCCCGCTCGCGACAGTGGAAACTCCTGGCGTAGCCATCTTCCCCAGGACTGCCGGAGGCGATATACATTATTCCAAGGCCAATCCACTTCAGCCAACTACGAATCGCCCCGGATAGAAACTCACTGCCATTAACTCTGCGATAGTGCTCCAATCCGCCGTGAGTTTGGAACAACTCCGCCAGCACATTGATTACATCCTCGCTGGTACTGTGCCGATTCCGTCACAGTCTGCGTGACTAAACCTTCAAAAGACTATCATGCTGTAAGCCCCTGAATTTTTTTATTCACTATTCCCGGGTGACCTTCGCCTTCGAAATTATCTTATGGGAATCATCGCTATTCATGGAAACAGCTTTTTAATTTCACATACAGCAAGCACGGATTCAGTATGCGTAGATTAAAGTGGGGAGCGATCTGTGAAAGAGAACGTTTTTGGGACTCATTTTCCACTCCTGCAGAGAAACAGAACCTCATTTGATACAACACAGGGTTTCGTTTTGTGTCTGGTATAAGTCATGGGGCCTTGCATCGCCGAACTATGACGAATGAATTTCAAGTACCAGGCTTTATCACCCTGAATATTCTGGATAAGATGAGAGAACTCAAATCACATCAGGCATATTCACAATCTCACCGTTTCTGTTGCGTAAGGGGTCAGGCAGTCATCTGCACCAGTACAAAATATGGATGCGATTCAAGCTACAGTTGCCCAATTATTTACGCCTCTCAGCCTGACGTTGATTGTTGCAGGAACATCGCTGGGAATCTTCGTGGGGGCAATTCCCGGGTTGACCGGTGCCATGCTGATTGCACTCACGCTGCCGTTGACGTTTACACTTGATCCTCAACTGGCGATGACATTGTTAGTGAGCATGTATGTGGGCTCCATCAGCGGTGGCCTGATTACCGGCACACTCCTGCGCATGCCCGGCACACCCGCCTCCGTGATGACCACGCTGGATGGTTACCCCATGACGCAACAGGGGCAGCCCGGCCGTGCGCTGGGGCTGGGCATTTATGCTTCCCTGGCAGGGGGGTTGATTTCCTGTTTGTTTTTAGTCACCCTGTCTGCGCCGATAGCCAGCTGGTCTACACAGCTGGGGCCTTTCGAATATTTCTCGCTGGTCTTGATGGCTCTGGTGTTGATCGCCACCATTGATGGCGCATCGCTGACCCGCTCGCTCTTTTCGGGAACACTGGGAATCCTGGCCGCCATGCCGGGAATTTCCGCAGCCACAGGTGAAGTGCGACTTACCTTCGGGTTCACTCCTCTGAATGCGGGTTTCAAGTTACTGCCCGTATTAATTGGCTTGTTTGCGATCAATCAGGTGCTCCGCGATATTGCGAATATTGATCAGAGTGTGCCGCGTGTTTCGGTAACACGCAAAGGGTTGTGGCTGACGTTCGCAGACTGGAAAAACCAAGGGGTGAACATGCTGCGGTCGTCCCTGATCGGAACCTTTATCGGCATTCTTCCCGGCATTGGTGCCAACATCGGTTCGATCGCCGCTTATTCTGCCGCCCGAAACAGTTCGAAAACACCAGAGAAATTCGGTTCCGGTTCCGCGGAGGGAATTATTGCGTCCGAAGCCGCCAACAATGCGACGGTCGGCGGCGCTTTGATTCCGCTCGTGGCGATGGGCATTCCCGGTAGTGTGATCGATGCGATTCTGCTCGGTGCGTTAGTTCTGCATGGATTGCAACCGGGGCCGCGGCTGTTCAGCGAACATCCCGAGCTCGTACATACCATTATGGGAACCTATTTTCTGGCCAACCTGGTCATGTTTGCGGTGATGATTGCCTCCGTCGGTTTCCTGGCAAAACTGGTGCGGTTTCCACGTCCTTATCTGTTGCCCATTATTCTCACCTTCTGCATTGCCGGGTCCTTTGCGTTGTCGAACCGCATGTTCGATGTCTGGGTGATGCTCGGCTTCGGACTGCTGGGACTGGTATTAGAACGAAACCGCATCCCCCTGGCCCCCTTTGTGATTGGTTTTGTCCTGGGTCCGATCGCGGAAGAAAATCTGTCCGCCGGGCTGATGTCATCGCAGGGGAACTGGTTACCGATCGTCACTCGTCCCATTTCGTTTCTGTTTGTCATCATCTCTGCTTTATTGCTGTTTGTGCCACTCATGCGTCAGTTCCGCAAAAAACGAGACAACAAAACAGAAACGTTAAACGACAATGCTGCCGAAGAAGTGAATCGCAGCTCTTCGTCAGAAACAGGGAGTGTGCACGGGGAACAGAATGCGCACTCATTCTGGAGTCGCTTTGGTTTACCAGTCTGGCATACGACTGCGGTACTGTCGATTATCGGCATGCTCGTCTTTCAGTATTCCGGTTTCTTCACGAATCAACATCAGCAGACGCAATTTCCCCAGCGCCCTGTTCAGGCTGTCGTGCCATTTTCTGCCGGAGGCGGCACGGACCTGTTTGCGCGAATCATTCAAAAGTCAATCACTGAGGATGAGCTGCTGAAACAACCTGTCGTCATCATCAATCAGCCGGGAGGCAGTGGTACGATCGGGAGCCGTTATGTCAAACAGGCGCGGGCCGACGGGTACAAAATCCTCTGTAACCATGAAGGGATTATCACCTCGAAATATTCCGGCAAAGTGAACTTTGGTCCGGAGGCGTTCGAACCGATTGCCCAGACGGGAGAAATCAATCTGGTGGTCGCGGTGCAGAAAAACGCCCCGTATAAAAATCTGGCTGCGCTCTTGCACGCTGCTGAGGAACATCCGGGGGAAGTTCAATTCGGCACCAATTTCGGGGCCCTCGCCCATTTCGCTGCCAAAAAGATAGAACAGGCTGCGGGGGGCGAATATTTTAATTATGTGCAGGCGGGAGACGGGCAAAAGCGGTATACGATGCTGATTGGCGGTCACATCGATGCCACCATTTTTTCGCTGGCCGAATTTCTGTCTTATGAGGGGGACGGACAGATTCGCGCGTTGGCCGTCTTGTCTGAAGAGAGACAATCCGCCCTGCCCGACGTTGCGACGGCCCGCGAACAGCAGATTGATGCCGTGGTGGGGAACTCGTTTTACTGGTGGGCCCCCAAAGGGACGCCGCAGGAGCGAATTGATCTGCTGGCAGATGTTCTGGAACAGACGATGCAATCGGATGCGGTGCGGGACAATTTGCAGGCGTTGTCGATTTCGCCTGTGTTTTATCGGGGCGAGAAACTTCATGAGCATATCAGCCAGAGTGAGCAGAAATTCAGCGAACTGGTTTCCGGCTCAACAGTTCCGCTGCCTGATTTTCCTTTCTATATGATTATGATGACGCTGCTATTGCTGAGTATCATCGTCGTGCAGAGAATCTTTCTCAGTCAAACACCGGAAGCAAATAATTCCTCAAGCAGCAAGCCACAGATCGGGCTGGCCGTCTGTTGTTTTGTCCTGCTGTGCTGCTATGTGCTGGTGTTAGAGCAGAGCTGGCTCAATTACTGGCTGGCGACGGCATTGATGATTGCAGTCACGGGAGGAACTATGGCAAAATGGAAACCGCGTTCTTTGCCGGTTCTCATTGAACTCGCTTTGTTGACTGGTCTGGGGACAGAAATTGTATTCACATCAGTCTTTTCTGTTGTACTGCCCTGACTGGTCCAGCGCAGAAATAGCAGAGTTATTTCCACCACGAAGTCACTAAAACACGAAGGTAATTACATGACGCGCCCAAATATTTTATGGTATTGCACCGACCAGCAACGGTTTGACACGATTGGTGCACTGGGGAACGCGTATGTGAAAACGCCGGTGGTCGATGCGCTCGTGGCAGAGGGGGTAGCCTTTACCCACGCGTATTGTCAGAGCCCCATCTGCACGCCCAGCCGAGCGAGTTTTATGAGCGGCTTATATCCCTCGCGCCTGCACAATACCAGAAATGGCAACGACACCTTTCCGGACTGGCCACCATTGATCAGTAAGTTAATCGCCGAGAGTGGTTACCTGTGCGGATTGATAGGAAAATTTCATCTCGTGAGTGCCGGCCATCGCGCCGAACCTCGGCTGGATGATGGATTCACAGTCTGGCAGCACAGCCATGCACCGCGCGATGACTGGCCTGCAGGCACACACGATTATGCCGACTGGGTGCGTGCTCAAGGAAAAAGCCTGGAGGACATGCGCAACAGCAAAGAGAATGTTGATCCCGCATATCATCAGACGAAGTGGGCCTCCGATCGGGCAATCGAATTTATCGAACAGGATCATCAACAACCCTGGTTGCTGAACATCAATGTCTATGACCCGCACCCCCCGTTTACGCCTCCTGAAAAATATGCAAACATGTTCGACCCGGCTGCGATGCCCGGTCCCCATTTTGAGGAGTCAGACAAGGCGACCCAGGAACTGCTTGCCCGGGTTGATTTTCAGCCTGTCACGATGTCAACAGAAATCAGTGAGCTGAAAAAAGTGCAGGCACTGTATTACGCCATGATTGCGCAAATCGACGATCAGTTTGCGCGGATCCTGAGCGTATTAGATTCAACAGGACAGCGAGACAATACGGTCATCATTTTCACTTCAGACCATGGCGAGACATTGGGAGATCATGGGCTGGTACAGAAGGGATGTCGATTTTATGAAGGCTTGATCCGGGTACCGCTGATTTTCTCCTGGCCGGGTCACTTTGTGGCCAACCAGCGTGCCACCGGGCTGGTGGAATTGCTCGATCTTTCTGCCACACTACTCGATTTAACGGGGATACCTATCCCGGACTATCATCAGGGGCAGAGCCTGCTCCCGGTGCTTACTGGCGAACAGACAGGCGCACAAATTCGCGAGAGTGTTCGCTGTGAATACTTTGACGCACTCGATCCGTTTTTTACAGGCGGGGAAGGCAGTTTTGCGACCATGTATCGCGACGACCGCTATAAACTTTCCCTGTATCACGACAAGTCTCTGGGAGAGCTTTACGATTTGCAATCCGATCCCTGGGAACACAACAACCTGTGGGACGACCCGGTACATCAGGCTGTCAAACACGAGTTAATCTTAGCAAGCTTTAACAACCACGTCGTATTAACAACCGATGTGGGCTCCAAACGAATTGCCCCAATGTGAAATAGAGATCCCCCCGAGCACGACAACAGTCGTACGGCTTAGTGGCCTGTTGATTTCAAAGATCATCTGGATTCAACACACGCCAGTCATTTTAGTACCAGACATTGAAACTTCTTTACTGGTATTTCGTAAATCTGACGAAGTTTCTGTCACAAACGGGACCAGTTATTACACTTCTTGAAGTGTAAGCTAAACCCAGAACCTGTGTAACAGATTTTCTGTTGCTTTGGGAATTCGCTTCCTATTCAGGACATGGCTCTTCCAGAGCTTGACTTCTATACACTTTAACACTCAACTAGAAGAGATTACACCTCTTCTGAGTAGAGGCCAGTATCCTTTATTCGTGACCATGGAATTCAGGATTCTATTACTCTCCGTCGCCAATAATGTTGAAAATTACAAGAGTTTTGAAAGTGTTTGATCCCTGCTGGTTAACCTGTATCCATTTTGACTCCACCAGAAGAGATCGAATCTAAATATCTTCAAATTTCGCACATCCGTACCGATGCATCTATCAGTTCAGTACGGGTTGCGTAATTACCAGACAGGGCCCCCAAAATGCGACTCAAACAGCAGCTCGAAAAGCGAGCCGTCTATTTCTCTCGAAGTGTTCATGAGAAGATATCCAGGCTGTGGCAATCTTTTACTTTTCCGAGCGTGAAACATCGATCGCGGCCTGTCGCAAACCAGATCGAACTGCTTGAAGATCGCACGCTGCCCTCTGCATTATTCACCCAGTTATTCGACCTCTATGGGGGTAACATCGCTGTTACATTGAGCACGGGTAATGTAGTGATTTCTTCCCCCTATGCAGATGTCGGTGGTACTGATACCGGGGCTGTCTATCTCTTTAACGGCGCAACAGGCGAGTTAATTAGCAAGATTGTTGGGACACATGACTATGACCATGTGGGTTCAGGAGGTGTAGTTGAACTCGCCAACGGAAATTTTGTGATAAACAGTCCTGACTGGGATAACGGATCCGTAGAGGATGCAGGAGCCGTTACCTTTGGTAATGGAATTACGGGCGTTTCTGGAATTGTGTCTGCAAGCAACAGCCTCGTTGGATCTTCTCAAGATGATTCTGTGGGATATGGTGGGGTGACCGTACTTACCAACGGTAATTATGTGGTACGCAGTTCCGAATGGGACAACGGGTCGGTGGTAAATGCAGGTGCCATCACTTTTGGCAATGGCACGACTGGTATCACGGGAACCATCTCGGCAAGCAACAGCCTCGTCGGATCTTCAGAGGATGACCTGGTGGGAGGAACGTTAGGAGGCAGATTATTTAACAGTGTGGCTGCACTTACGAATGGAAACTATGTGGTGTCCAGTCCTTTTTGGGATAACGGCTCTCTTGTCGATGCGGGTGCCGTCACGTTCGGAGATGGCACAACAGGCATTACAGGATTCATCTCTGCAAGTAATAGTCTTGTCGGGGCGACCAGCGATGACCAGTTGGGTTACAGTAGTCTTGACCAATCTACTGTGACCGTGCTTACGAACGGAAACTACGTAGTAAGCAGCCCTTTCTGGGATAACGGCTCTATAGTGAATGCGGGGGCCGCCACATTCGGGGATGGCACAACGGGTGTTACAGGACTCATCTCTACCAGTAACAGCCTTGTCGGATCATCGGACTATGATTCTGCGGGAGCGGGTTTGACCGCGCTCACGAACGGGAACTATGTGGTATCCAGTCCTTCCTGGAATAACGGCTCCGTAGCGGGTGTGGGAGCGGTCACTTTCGGGAATGGTACATCAGGTGTTGTTGGATACATCTCTGCCAGCAATAGCCTCATTGGAGATTCATTCCTTGATGCTGTGGGATCGAATGTGACCGCACTTGCAAATGGTAACTATGTGGTGTCGAGTCTGGGATGGAGTTACGGCTCTGTAGTAAATGCAGGAGCTATCACATTGGGGGATGGCACGACGGGAACTACGGGAATCGTGTCAGTGAGTAATAGCCTCGTCGGAGCGTCAGACAATGATCGAGTGGGTTCTTTTGGTGTGACAGCGCTCACGAACGGAAACTATGTGGTATCCAGTTCAGAGTGGGATAATGGTTCCGTGGTGAATGCAGGAGCGGTCACCTTCGGGAATGGCACGACAGGAGTTACGGGACTCGTGTCAGTAAGCAACAGCCTAGTCGGATCTTCTGAGAATGATCGTGTGGGGGGAAACTCGTATGGTACTTATGAGAGTAACAGTGTGATCGCACTTACAAACGGAAACTATGTGGTGACCAGTCTGGAGTGGGATAATGGAGCGGTAGTAGATACAGGCGCCGTCACTTTCGGGGATGGTACGACAGGCGTTACAGGACTTGTGTCTGCCAAAAACAGTCTTGTCGGATCTTCTGAAAATGATCGAGTGGGAGGAGATTTATATGGAAAGTACTATAGTGTGACCGCACTTACGAACGGCAACTATGTCGTCTCCAGTCCGATATGGGATCACGGTTCCGTTGTGGATGCCGGAGCCGTCACTTTTGGAAATGGCACTTCAGGGGTTACGGGGCTCGTATCTGAGAAAAATAGCCTCGTCGGAGCAACAGACTTTAATCGTGTGGGATACTTTGGCCCTGAATATTCATACAATAATCAAGCGAGATATTATGGTAATGTGACTGCGCTCACAAACGGCAGCTATGTCGTCTCCAGTCGCCATTGGGATAACGACTCCGAAGTGTATAGATGGGCACTCACATTCGGGGATGGGAACATTGGTGTGAGTGGCATCCTTTCAGCGGCTAACAGTCAACTTGGAGTATATCCATCAAAATATATTGTGGTGGATGATACGAATCTTACTTTCTTAGCGTTAGGCAGTGGGATAACTAGAGTATATTCACAGGATGAGATTACCTATTCACTTTATATGGATGATATCAACGATCTCATTCTCAACGAAAATTCCTCAGAGCAGACAGTCAACCTGTCTGGAATTGGTGCCAGTGGATCCAGCACAAACCCCATGCGTATCACAGCTACCAGCAGCAATACCAGTCTGATCCCGGATCCGGTTGTCACTTATGCTTCACCGAATTCGACAGGCAGCCTGACATTTACCCCCGGGACCGACCAGACAGGAAAGGCAACCATCACAGTCACCGTAGAAGACGGTGGACTCGATAATGATCTGAATACTACAGAAGATAATACGACACTCCTGCGAACGTTCGGTGTTACGGTGGCGACATTCAGTACCGGCAGCTTTAGCGAAGGGGATTTTATATATTCTTCCAATGTGGATACTGCTACCGACATTTTGATTTCATACGAAAATGGCATCATTACAATCACGGACCCGGAAAATTATCTGCAAGCTCCTGCAGGAGCTACTCAGGTAGACCTGCACACGATTTCTTTTCCCGCCAGTCTCATTTCCGGAGGGACAATCATTGTCCATGCAGGTATGGGGGATGACAGCCTGACCGTCGATACATCCCTCGCAGAGACCGGTATCAACGTCGAATATCACGGCGGTGGAGGTGCAGGAATAGATGCTCTGGGGCTGACGGGAGCAGCCGGTTCGGTAGAGCACCGTTTTGATTCTAACAGTTCCGGTGATGTGAAGCTTGACGGGACCAGTACTGATTTCGTGACCTACGATGGACTCGAACCAGTAAATGACTTGATTTTTTCAAATGACAGGACCTTCATTTTCACTGGCGGAACGGAAACCATTCTTCTGTCGGATGATGGAGATACGTCTAACGGACTGTCGCTGATTGATTCTGATACTGCCGGAGAAATCCTGACCTTTCTCAATCCAACCAACAGTATGATTATCAAAACCACCGACGGCTATGGGGCCGATCACATACAGATTGAAGGCCTTGACTCAAGCTTTACTTCGAGCCTGACTGTTCTGGCCGGGAACGATGATGCGGTCACCTACCCGACAAATACGCCGTACGAAGTAACTGTAAACCAATGGCTTTATAAGTTCATTGACCCCAATCCAAGTGCTGGAAACGGGTTTGGTGATACGGTCGTGCCTTTGAGCTCAGGCAATGTCGTCATCACTGCTCCCTATGACGATGCGGGTGGCACGGATGCGGGGGCTGTCTATTTATTTAATGGTGCGACAGGCGAGTTGATCAGTACTCTTCTGGGAACTTCTGACGGTGACCATGTGGGATCAGGTGTAGTCACTGAGCTGGCTAACGGAAACTTTGTGATCAGTAGTCCTGACTGGGATAATGGTTCGGTGGTAGATGCAGGAGCCGTCACATTTGGTAATGGCACGACGGGCGTCTCCGGAAGCGTATCTGAGAGCAACAGCCTGGTCGGTTCGACTGACAATGATCAAGTGGGAAGTGGTGATTATAGTGTGACTGCACTCACGAACGGTAATTATGTCGTGACCAGCTGGCTTTGGGATAACGGCTCAATAGTAGATGCGGGAGCGGCCACCTTCGGCAATGGGACGACCGGTATTACGGGAACAATCTCTGCGAGTAACAGCCTCGTCGGAACTTCCGATTATGATTACGTGGGAGGAGAGTACGGTGATATCACCGCGCTCGCGAATGGCAACTACGTGGTGGGCAGTTGGGGGTGGAACAACGGTTCGTCAGTAGATGCGGGTGCCGTCACGTTCGGAGATGGCACAACGGGTGTAACGGGAACAATCTCAGACAGTAACAGCCTCGTCGGATCTTCTGACAACGATTATGTAGGCTATTATGTGTACGCACTCACGAACGGCAACTATGTGGTGAGCAGTTGGATTTGGGATAACGGCTCTGTGGTGGATGCGGGAGCCGTCACTTTCGGTGATGGCACAACGGGCATTACGGGACTCATCTCAGCCAGCAACAGTCTCGTCGGTGTTCAAGACGATGATCAGGTGGGTGATAGTCTGACCGTGCTCACGAACGGAAACTACGTGGTGTCCAGCTCGTTTTGGGATAACGGTTCGGTGGTGAATGCGGGAGCCGTCACCTTCGGAGATGGCACAACGGGTATTACGGGAAGCGTGTCTGTGAGTAACAGCCTCGTCGGATCTTCGGAAAATGACTCTGTGGGAGGCGATAAGAATTTCGGCAGTTACGGTTATGTAACCGCACTCACGAACGGAAACTATGTGGTATCCAGCCCGTATTGGGATAATGGCTCAGTAGTGGATGCAGGGGCCGTCACATTTGGGGATGGCACGACGGGCATTACGGGACTCGTCTCTGTGAGCAACAGTCTCGTCGGATCTTCGGAAAATGATCAGGTGGGAATTAGTTTCTTTGCTGTGACCGCGCTCTCCAACGGGAACTATGTTGTTTCCAGTCGAAACTGGGATAACGGCTCCGTGGTGGATGCAGGAGCCGTCACGTTCGGAGATGGAACGACGGGTGTAACGGGAACAATCTCTACGAGTAACAGCCTCGTCGGATCTTCTGACAATGACCAGGTAGGAGGTTATTTCGGTAATGTGACCGCGCTCACGAACGGGAATTATGTCGTGTCCAGTACAGCCTGGGATAACGGCTCTGTTGTGAATGCGGGAGCTGTCACTCTTGGTGATGGAACGACGGGCGTTATGGGACTGATCTCTGCCAGTAACAGCCTCGTCGGGTCTTCCGACAATGATTCTGTGGGATCTTATGTGACCGCACTCGCGAACGGTAACTATGTGGTCTCCATTCCGGATTGGGATAAAGGCTCAGTAGTGGATGCGGGAGCTGTCACGTTCGGTGATGGAACGACGGGCGTTACAGGATTGATATCTGTCGACAACAGCCTCATCGGGTCCACCAGTTATGATCGAGTGGGGTTGTACGAAACTGTGACCGGTCTTACAAACGGTAACTATGTGGTGCTCAGTCCATTCTGGGATAATGGTTCCGTAGTGGATGCGGGAGCGCTCACTTTGGGAAATGGTGACGTTGGTGTGAGTGGTGAGCTTTCAGGTATCAACAGCCAATTGGATTCCGGTTTTCCCGGTATCGTAGTAGATGATACCAATCGTACTTTCTTTGAGATCATCAATGGAGAGGTCAGGGTTTATTCTCAGGGGGAAGTTTCCCAGCCCCCTACATTGGACGAGATCGGTGATATGATCATTACCGAGAATGCCTCAGAACAGACGGTCAATCTGACTGGCATCGGTACCAGTGGTTCTGAACCCAAACCCCTGCAGGTGACCGCTACCAGCAGCAATACCAGCCTGATCCCGACCCCTGTCGTGTCTTATACATCCCCGGATGACACCGTCGGCCTGACGTTCACTCCTGTAACAGGTCAGAGCGGTACCGTGACCATCACGGTAACTGTAGAAAGCGGCGGCCTGGATGGCGACCTGAATACGACAGAAGACAATGAGACGATCCAGCAAACATTCGAGGTGACTGTAACTTCCCTGGTTGATTTCACCAGGTTTATCGATCCTAACCCAACTGCAGATAATGGATTTGGTAGTACCGTTACAGTTTTAAGCACCGGCAATGTTGTCATCACTTCTCCCTATGATGATGCAGGTGGTACTGATGCGGGTGCCGTCTATTTATATAATGGGGTAACGGGAGAGTTGATCAGCACACTCATCGGATCTTCTGATTATGACCATGTGGGCCAGGACGGTGTGACAGCACTCGCTAACGGTAACTTTGTGGTGACCAGCTCTGCCTGGGATAACGGTTCTGTGACTGATGCAGGTGCGGTTTCATTCGGTAACGGAATCACTGGCGTCAGCGGTGTCGTCTCCGAAGCTAACAGTCTCATAGGATCAACCGAGTCTGACTTTACAGGGAGCTATGTAACAACGCTTTCCAATGGCAATTATGTAGTAAGCAGTACTTCCTGGAATAACGGTTCTATCCTTGACGCTGGGGCAGTGACATTTGGAGACGGTACAACAGGTGTAAGCGGTGTTGTGTCATCGGCCAACAGTCTTGTCGGATCAACGGAATCTGACCGTATAGGGAATTATGTTACTGTACTCTCAAATGGTAACTACGTGGTGCGCAGCACTTACTGGAACAATGGTTCCGTAGAGTGGGCAGGAGCTGTGACTTTTGGTGATGGCACGACCGGGGTTACGGGAACTATCTCAGCGATTAACAGTCTTGTCGGTTCAACCAACTACGATAGCGTCGGCAATGCAGGTGTAATTGCACTCACCAACGGGAACTATGTCGTCTCCAGTTCGGATTGGGATAATGGTTCCGTGGTGAATGCGGGGGCAGTCACATTTGGTAATGGTACGACGGGAGTGAGTGGTGTTGTATCAGCAGCCAACAGTCTTGTCGGCTCAACGACAAACGATAATGTAGGTTCCGGTAATTATTTCGACACCTCTACAGGTGTGATCGCGCTCTCCAACGGGAACTACGTGGTCCGCAGTGGTCTCTGGGATAACGGCTATGTCCTTGACGCAGGAGCAGTGACGTTTGGCGACGGTACAACGGGCGTGAGCGGTGTTGTATCAGCAGCCAACAGTCTCGTCGGTTCATCCCAATTTGACAATGTGGGTCGGAATGGTGTGACCGTACTCTCCAACGGAAACTACGTGGTGCAGAGTGATAACTGGGATAACGGCTCTGCCATTGACGCAGGGGCAGTGACGTTTGGCAACGGAACAACGGGCGTGAGTGGAGTTGTGTCAGCAACCAACAGTCTCGTCGGATCAACTGACTATAACAATGTGGGTAGCAGTGGTATCACTGAGCTCTCCAATGGTAACTACGTAGTGAGTAGTATCTACTGGGACAATGGTACGATCACAAATGCCGGAGCAGTGACGTTTGGTGACGGAACAACAGGCGTGAGCGGTGTTGTTTCGTCGTCTAACAGTCTAGTCGGTTCAACCGACTTTGATAGCGTCGGTAATTCAGGTGTGACCGTGCTCACGAACGGAAACTATGTCGTGGCCAGTTCGGATTGGGATAGTGGCTCCATAGTAAATGCCGGTGCCGTCACGTTCGGTGATGGTACGACAGGTATTACGGGGCTCATCTCAGCCAGTAACAGTCTCATCGGCTCTACTGCATATGACTATGTGGGAGGGTACGACGGTGTGACTGCGCTCACCAACGGAAACTATGTGGTGTCCAGCTCGAATTGGGATAACGGTTCAATACAGGAAGCGGGTGCTGTCACTTTCGGTAATGGTACGACGGGCGTGAGCGGGGTTGTTTCAGAAGTCAACAGTCTGGTCGGATCTTCCGACTATGACAGAGTGGGGTACAATCTTTTCGGGTCTGCTGGTGTGACGGCTCTCTCGAACGGTGGCTATCTGGTAAGCAGCCCTGAGTGGGACAATGGCTCGATCACGAATGCCGGTGCAGCAACATTTGGGAGCGGAACCACAGGTGTGACTGGTGTGATCTCATCGACCAACAGTCTTATCGGGTCATCCGAAAATGACAACGTGGGGTATTATGTCACCGTACTTTCCAATGGTAATTATGTAGTGACGAGTCCTTTTTGGAGCAATGGTACGAAAATCAGTGCCGGGGCAGTGACGTTTGGGAATGGAACGACAGGTGTGACTGGCGAAATCACTGCCTTGAACAGCCTTGTCGGTTCATCCGAGTATGATAATCTGGGTTACAAGGGATTCGGCTTTGGGCTCTTTGCCTCTACAGTAACCGCACTCTCAAACGGTAACTATGTGGTAGCCAGTCCTGTCTGGGATAACGGTACTGTGACGGATGCAGGTGCAGTGACATTTGGTGACGGGACCACAGGCGTGACAGGTGAGGTCTCAGCAGTCAACAGTGTGAGGGGGACAACGGGTAATTCAAATATCGCGGACATCGTTTTAGATGATATTAACAACACCTATTACGCCATATTCCTGAATGAAGCAAAGGTCTGGGCTCTTTCTCAGTCATATATATTACCCTCCATCAACCTGGATGAAATCAGTGATGTGATCGTCAACGAGAATTCCACGGAACAGACGGTTAGTCTGACAGGAATAACTGCCAGTGGTACCGGCACTAATCCCCTGCGTGTGACAGCCACCAGCAGCAATACCAGCCTGATTCCCGATCCTGTGGTCAACTATTCTTCTCCGGACGACACCGCCAGTCTGACGTTCACTCCTGCAGCAGGCCAGAGCGGTATTGTGACGATTACAGTGACCGTGGAAGATGGCGGCCTCGATGGTGATCTCAATACCACCGGGGATAATAATACGATTCAGCGAACATTCAATGTGACTGTGACTTCTTTACTACTTGCCCAGTTTATTAATCCTGATCTGCCTGAATTCGTTGATCCCAATCCGAGTGCCGACAATGGATTTGGAGATACTGTCGTTGCTTTAAGCACGGGCAATGTGGTGATCACTTCCCCTTATGCAGATATCGGTGGTACTGATACCGGTGCCGTCTATCTCTTTAACGGCGCTACAGGCGAGTTGATCAGTACCATCACCGGAACATCTGACGGTGACCAGGTGGGCTATGGTGGAATAACAGAGCTTGCGAACGGCAATTTTGTGATCAGTAGTCCATATTGGGATAATGGCACTATTCTAGACGCGGGGGCCGCTACCTTTGGAAATGGTATCACGGGTGTTTCGGGGAGCGTATCAGTCAGCAACAGCCTCGTCGGATCCACGGCTAATGATCAAGTGGGAGGGGATAACAGTTACGGGGACAGCCCGGTGACATCGCTCACCAACGGTAACTATGTGGTAAGTACCGCGGGCTGGGATAATGGTTCTGTAGTGGATGCAGGGGCTGTTACGTTCGGAAACGGCACAACCGGTGTTACCGGGCTCATTTCAGCGAGCAACAGTCTGGTCGGATTTTCGGACAATGATCAGGTAGGCAATCATTATGGTTTCAGTAAGGTAACTGCGCTTTCAAATGGCAACTATGTGGTTCGCAGTTCTGCGTGGGACAATGGCACGATAACTGACGCAGGAGCGGTGACGTTCGCAGACGGCGCGACTGGTATTACGGGATTTGTTTCATCGAGTAACAGTCTCGTCGGATCGTCGGTTAATGATCAGGTTGGGAGTCGTATGACTGCACTTACCAACGGTAACTATGTGGTGGGTAGTCCGCATTGGAAAAATGATGAGGGAGTAAGTGTGGGGGCCAGCACTTTCGGGGATGGTACGACGGGCATAACAGGGACGATCTCATCCAGTAACAGTCTCGTTGGATCCTCGAACGGGGATCAGGTGGGCTTTGATGCGTTTGCACTTACGAACGGAAACTATGTCGTGGCCAGTGTGCGCTGGGACAATAGCACGATTGTGGATGCAGGGGCCGTTACGTTCGGTAATGGTACAACCGGTGTCACGGGTCTCGTATCAGCCAGTAACAGCCTCGTCGGATCGTCGGACTATGATCAGGTGGGAGGGGAGTTTATTTATGGTTATATAACCGTACTCACGAATGGCAACTATGTAATTGCCAGTCCGTATTGGCAAAACAGTGAGGGTATGAATACGGGGGCCGTCACGTTTGGTGACGGTACGACGGGTGTGACGGGGACGATCTCATCCAGCAACAGCCTTGTCGGATCTTCGGATGGGGATAGAGTCGGCAGTTATGTAACCGAGCTCACGAACGGCAATTATGTCGTGACGAGCCCGAGCTGGGATAATGGCTCGGTGGTGGATGCGGGGGCTGCCACCTTTGGAAATGGTATTACGGGCATTTCTGGATCCGTGACAGCGAGTAACAGCCTTGTCGGCTCATCGGACTATGATGAAGTAGGATATGAAGCTACTGCACTCGCTAACGGCAACTATGTCGTGTCCAGTGGGAATTGGGATAACGGCTCCGTAGTGAATGCGGGTGCTGTTACTTTTGGTGACGGCACGACGGGTGTTTCTGGAATTGTATCAGCGAGCAACAGTCTCGTCGGATCAACAGACTATGATCAGTTAGGGTTGTATTATAATATAACTGCACTCACAAACGGGAATTATTTGGTAACCAGTTCGGACTGGGATAATGGTACTGTAGTAGACGCGGGAGCCGTCACTTTCGGTAATGGAACAACAGGTGTGACCGGGCTCGTTTCAGCCAGTAATAGCATTGTCGGTTCATCCGAGTATGATTTGGTAGGAAGTTACGGTGAGATCACTGTACTCTCTAACGGTAACTATGTGGTATCCAGTTCGCACTGGGATAACGGCTCAGTTGTCGATGCCGGGGCCATCACTTTCGGGGACGGTCACTATGGCGTGAATGGCGAGGTTTCAGCTGGTAACAGCCAGATTGGGCTGGGAGCAGCAACTATCGTAGTGGATGATACGAATCATAATTTCTTTGTAATCAGTGATGGAAAAGTCAGGGTTTATTCTCAGGGGGAAGTTTCCCGGAAACTCTCTCTAGATGAGATCGGCGATATAGTCGTTAACGTGAATGCCTCGGAACAGACGGTCAGTCTGACCGGTATTGTTGCCAGTGGCATAGGTTCCAATGCATTGCGGATAACTGCTGTCAGCAGCAATACCAGCCTGATTCCCGATCCTGTGGTCAACTATTCTTCTCCGGATGACACCGGAAGTCTGACGTTCACTCCTGCAGCAGGTCAGAGCGGTATTGTGACCATTACAGTGACCGTCGAAGACGGAGGACTTGATGGTGATCTCAATACCACCGGGGATAACAGAACAATCCAGCGCACATTCGATGTGACTGTAACTACGCTGGTCGATGCCACCAGATTTCTCGATCCTAATCCGAGTGCTGATAATGGGTTTGGTGATACTGTTACGGTTTTGAGTACGGGCAATGTTGTGATTACCGCTCCTCGAGACGATGCGGGTGGTACCGATGCAGGTGCCGTCTATTTATTTAACGGGGCAACGGGAGAGTTGATCAGCACACTCACCGGTTCATCAGATTATGACTATGTGGGCCTGAATGGTGTGACCACACTCACCAATGGGAACTATGTGGTACGCAGTTCTCTATGGAGCAATGACGGAATCGATTTTGCTGGCGCGGTGACATTCGGAAATGGAACGACCGGCATCAACGGTGTCGTCTCCGCAGCCAATAGTCTCGTTGGGTCAACCAGTGGTGATCTGGTAGGCATTAGTGGTGTCACCGCGCTTGCCAACGGCAACTATGTGGTGCTCAGTTCTGAGTGGGACAATGGTGCGGCTACTGATGCAGGTGCAGTGACGTTCGGTAACGGAACCACTGGAGTCAGCGGGGCTGTCTCAGCATCCAACAGTCTTGTTGGGTCAACCAGCGGTGATAAACTGGGGGGAGAGGCATACAACACCTCTGATGTCACCGCGCTCTCCAACGGGAACTATGTAGTACGCAGTGCATTCTGGGACAACGGCACGGTAACTGATGCTGGAGCAGTGACATTTGGAGACGGAACCACTGGTGTGGTCGGTACGATCTCATCGGTCAACAGTCTCGTTGGTTCAACGACCTCTGACAATCTGGGTTTGGATGGTGTAACTGTTCTTTCTAATAATAATTACGTCGTGAACAGTTCATATTGGGATAACGGCTCGGTGACTGATGCAGGCGCAGTAACCTTCGGTGATGGAACCGCTGGTGTGAGCGGGGTAGTTTCGGCTGCAAACAGTCTCGTTGGTTCACATGATCTTGACCATGTGGGAGCGGGAGGTGTCACAGGACTCACTAATGGAAATTACATCGTAAGCATTTCCGGCTGGGACAATGGCTCGGCTACTGATGCAGGTGCAGTGACGTTCGGAGATGGAACGACAGGCGTAACTGGTGTTGTTTCAGCAACCAACAGTCTCGTCGGATCATCCAGCGGTGACAGGGTGGGGACACGGGTAACACAGCTCTCGAACAGTAACTACGTGGTGAGTAGTACTTCCTGGGATAACGGCACGGTAACTGATGCGGGGGCAGTGACCTTCGGAGATGGAACCACCGGCATCAGCGGAGTCGTTTCAGCAACCAACAGTCTCGTCGGGTCATCCAGCGGTGACAGGGTGGGAGGGGATGCCTACGGCACTTCTTCCGTCACAGTGCTCTCGAACGGGAATTATGTAGTGGTCAGCCCTGAGTGGGACAACGGCGCGATCACCGATGTCGGTGCGGTAACGTTCGGAGATGGAACCACCGGCGTGAGCGGTCTTGTGTCGGCAGCCAACAGCCTTGTCGGGTCAACCAGCGGTGACAGTGCGGGCTTGAATGGAGTGACTGTGCTCTCGAACGGAAATTACGTGGTGAGCAGTGCTTATTGGGACAACGGCGCAGTCACTGAAGTCGGGGCGGTGACCTTCGGAGATGGGACCATTGGTATCAGCGGTGTCATCTCAGAGGCCAACAGCCTGATTGGATCAACCAGTGGTGACAAGGTGGGAAATAATCGTGTCACTGCACTCTCGAACGGTAACTATGTAGTGATCAGTTCTTCCTGGGATAACGGCACGGTGACTGACGCCGGGGCGGTAACTTTTGGAAATGGAACCACCGGCATCAGCGGTGCTGTGTCGGAAGCGAATAGCCTCGTTGGATCAACCGACTATGATCAATTGGGATTGTACAGTGATATCATCTTACTCACGAATGGTAACTATGTGGTGAGTAGTATCTATTGGGATAACGGTGCAGTCACTGACGCGGGAGCGGTGACATTTGGAAACGGAACCACCGGTATTAGCGGCGTTGTCTCGGCGAGCAACAGCCTCGTCGGATCGTCGGACTATGACCAGGTGGGAGGGTACGGTGATGTAACCGTACTCACCAATGGAAATTACGTGGTACGCAGTTCTGTGTGGGACAACGGCATGATCACTGATGCGGGGGCGGTGACATTCGGGAATGGCACGACCGGGGTAAGTGGTGTGGTTTCTGAAACCAACAGTCTCGTTGGTTCATCCAGTAACGATAAAGTCGGATACAGTAAATATTATGCCTATTCCATAGAGCACAATGGATTTTACGGCCTCCCTGCAGTGACAGCACTTGCCAACGGTAACTATGTGGTGAGCACACCGGAATGGGACAATGGAACGCTGACAGACGCGGGTGCGGTGACGTTCGGTGACGGAACCACCGGCGTGACCGGTGTAATTTCTGCCGCCAACAGTGTGACGGGCTCAGAGAGCGATTCAAATATCGCGGACATCGTTATAGATAGTATTAACAACAACTATATTGTCATATTCCTGAATGAAGGAAAAGTCTGGGCCCTTTCACAGGGAGCAGAATTGGCTTCGATTGCCCTGAATGAAATCAGTGATGTAAATATCAATGAAAACGCTTCTGAGCAGACAGTCGATCTGACAGGGATTGCCGCAAGTGGATTCGGGGGTAATCCATTACGAGTGACCGCCACCAGCAGTAATACCAGTTTAATCCTGGATCCGGTTGTCTCTTACTCTTCGCCGAATTCGACTGGCAGTCTGACCTTTATTCCTGTTGCGAACCAGACTGGTATCGCAACGATCACGGTGACCGTTGAAGATGGTGGCCTCGACGGTGACCTCAATACCACCGGGGATAACAATACAATTCAGCGTACATTTAATGTGACTGTGACGACCCTGATCGATGTCGATTTACGCGTTGTCGATTCTCCCACAGCCGTCGACTCAAATGGAGAAACGACATCTCTGCCGGATCATCAGAGCTCGATAAGTGAGTGGTCCACTTACTGGGTCGAAATCTGGGTGAAGACAGACAGTACTTCCAGCCAGGGGATTTTTTCTGCGAATCTGGATCTGAGTTATCATACGCAATTCACTTCAGCGACGACGATTGAATATGGTTCAGGATTTGCCTTGAATCAGCAGACAGGTACGGTTAATGATTCAGCAGGAATCGTCGAGAACCTTTATGCAGAAACAGATTTGACTGATCTGGGTATTTCAAAATACCTGCTCTTCGCACGCATCAAATTTGAATCGCTGGCTGATGATAGTGTGGATCTTGATATATTGAATCAGACGATAGGTCCGTACGACCTGGGTTTTACCATCAGTTCATCCCAGGCCGATGTGGTTTCTGATAACCTGGTGAGTACGAACGTCAATTCAGTCGAGAGCACAAGTATCTGGGCCAATCCTTACGACCTGAATGATGATGACATACTTAATTATCGTGACCTGATCCTGTTGGTCAGTGTTTACGGTGTGACTCCCAGTGCGTCAGATTCAGACTATGCCTGGGTGGCGGACCTGAATCAAAGTAATCGCGTCGATTACAGAGATTTGATTTTATTTGTCGGTAATTATGGCAAAAGTAAACTTAATGGTTCAGAAGTAAATTATCCCGCTAACTATCCCGAAGCCTGGGATCAGCCGCTGGTAGTCGCGCCTCAAGCATCTACACAAATAAGCGTCGATCAACTCACTCAATCAGCAGCAGAAGAAACGCTGGAGAAAGCGATTACTACAGTCTCTCCCACGCTATCATCCAGTCAAATATCAAAAGTAGAAACGGTTTCAATTCAAATCGTAGATCTGGAGAACGGCACTCTAGGCCGAGCAACTCCTGGAACGATTTATCTCGATGTGAATGCCGCCGGTTATGGCTGGTTTGTCGATGAGAGCCCGACAGATCACAGTGAATTCGCTTTTGACAGTCGCTTAACGCTGATTGCCTTACCTGACAGCGAAGCGGCTGGGCACGTTGATCTCTGGACCGTTATTCTGCATGAACTCGGACATTTGCTGGGATACGAGCATGCAGAGGAAGGTCTCATGGAAGAAACGCTGGCTCCAGGGGTACGTAAGCTGGCAGAGTGGAACGAAGAAGCCGACCTGTTCTTTGCTTCCGTTCAGGAAGAAACGGAATTGAATCCGTTTTAGTTACCTGTGATTCCCGGGGCTCCTGCAGAGCATTTCAGCAGGTCTCTCTCCCTAATATTTCTCTCCTCATATCTGGTACTCTACAATCAGCAGAACCAGATCTTCTCGTGTGAGCATAAACAGCCTGCTGTGAATCATTCAGGGTTGGTTTCCAGCATATTTTTGACTGAAAGAGAGAGAGAGTCGCAGACGGTAATCCCTGTGAGCTCAGCTATTTAGGAGTTTTCAGAGAAATTGAAAATGGTCTGACCGAACTCGCCCTCCCGCTACATCAAACTGATGAACCGTGAACTTACTTCACATCATGGTCCATTCTAGAGGCATCACATTTATCCATAGTGTCTGTCAATCTAATAGACTCGGTCCAAATGGACCTGGAGACGCTACAGTAAACTGGACACAGTCTAAAACAATTTTCAGGGAGATCTCATGCGAATATTTGAACGAATCAACGATATTATTGCGGCCAACATTCACGACATGATTGATCAGTTCGAAGACCCGGAAGTCATGCTGAAGCAGGCAATTCGAGAAATGGAACATTCGATCGATACTGTGACCCAGGATACGGCACGCGTGATGGCAGGGGAAAAGCGGTTGATCAAGGAATTGACCAAAAACGAGCTGGAAGCGCAAAACTGGCAGCAACGTGCCATGCAGGCAGTACAGAACGGAGACGATCAGCTGGCCCGCAAAGCGCTCGCCCGAAAAAAAGAGCATGAAAACCTCAGTCAGGCACTGAAAGAACAGCTGGAACCCGTCAAGAAAGCGGGGGAAACATTAAAAGTTCAGCTGTCGGCCATGAAAGCGAAACTGGCGGAAGCCAAGCGACAACTCTCTGCCTTACTGCTGCGCAAGCGATCTGCAGAGATCCGCAAACAGTCGCGTACCTCATTAAATTGCCAGCAGACCAAAGCATTCAATTCAAATGCGTTTCGTAAGTTTGATCGTCTCCGCGAAAAAGTTGAAGAGGCGGAAGCAGAAGCAGATGCGCTGGACGAACTGAATGCCATGGTGGATGTAACATCGATGGAACTGGGAGGACAGTTTGATAAAGATTCACTTGCAGATGGCGTCCACTCAATGGAAATCGAAGAGGAACTGAATGCCTTGAAGCAAAAGAAAGACTGATCCTTCCGCGCATGAGCAACTTGACAAATGATCCTGGCAATGCAGAGAATAAAGAGTGTTTCACTCATACTGGAAGGAAGAGGCATCGCGACTGTGAATCGTTTCCCTCAAACCCGGCAGACGCTGATTCAGCAAATCGTAGCCAGTCGTGATGCTCCGGAGTGGAAAACGTTTCTTGATGATTACTGGGGACCGGTCATCCGGTTTGCGGTTCGCATCGGTAATCTCAAAATACAGGATGCCGAGGACGTCACAGCAGAGACGTTCAAAACGCTGCTCTCTTCAGATTTACTCTCACGCTGGCTGGAAGACCGGCGTTCCAGACTGAGCACTCTATTGTGCACTGTGGTCAGAAATATCATTTCGAATCGAGCCAGAGTACAGTCTGGCCGTGAGAAAATCATGGACGAGATCACCCCTGCTCTGGCAGCAGAGATGACAAGTCGACAGAGTGATTCAGTAGAAGACCATTTTTACGAAGCCTGGGCAGAAGAACTGCTACATATAACCTTACAGCAGTTGCAGCAGGATTGTTTCAGTCAGGGACGCGTAGATGCCTTTCGCGTATTTTATGGTAAATCTCTGGAAGGCCTGTCCAATGTAGAAATCGCGCGCTACCTGGATCTGAAAGTGACGGATGTCGAAAATTATTACAAGCGGACTCGGGGGCAACTGGTGGACCGCTTGCGGTTTGCGATAGAGGAGCATGTCCGGCGATACGGTTATCGAGACAATTTTTCTGAAGAAGTGGAACTGGAATGGCAGACCCTCGGTGAGTTTCTGAAATCACATGGCGATTTGGAATCGATATTCCGGCAGCTATCTGAAGAATCGGATGAGTTACGATTGCGGAAACGACATTCAAAAGCAGATCTATTACAACAGTTGACATCGGTTGTTAAGCGAAAGACACCACAGCATGACTGACCGCCAAAAACTGGATCACGAACAGCTGCAAGCCGCATTAATGCGGCCGGATTCCAGTCAGTCAGCCTTGAAAGAAATTTTAGAAGTCTTACTTGGGGTGACAGAGTCCATCCGCGATCGTCACCAGGCAGGACTACTCTGTGGCTTCATCTCTCCTTCGCAGATTTGGTTTGATGAAACGAAGCGCACCTGGCGGGTCGCATTTAAAACATCAGATGTGTCAGAGCCCATTGCATTTCCTGTTGAAGCAACCTGGTATGAGGCGTCTTCCCGTGAGAAGTTACAGGCATTACCGGTCAACATTGCGGAAGCGCAGCTGAAAGTTGACCAGCTCGGTCTGGCGTTTCCTGTCTGGTCGATAGACAGTTTCTCACTGGGAGAGCTTATCTGTCGGATCACAGCAGACTGCAGTGTATCGGAATATCTGCAAAGTCCCCGTATGCTGCAACTCATTCCAATAGAACTCCGACCTCTGATCGATCGCGCACTGGGATTTGATCCCAGTCAACGCTCTGAATCGATCGAAGATCTGATGACTCAGCTCATAACGATTCAGAACACCCTCAGGCAGGAAGCCTTGACCGAAGACCTTTCAGACTCCGAAAGCCCGAACCGGGAACTGAAAAAGACGACAATGGATTCCTGCAATGAGCAAACAGGACTTCCATTTGAACGGATTGGTCACTTTCACATCCTGAGGCGTATTGGCAGTGGCGGGATGGGGGACGTTTATGAGGGGTATGATGAATCTCTGAAACGCAAGGTGGCAATCAAGGTTCTGCCACCGGAACTGGGTCGGCATGATTCATTCGTGAAGCGGTTCTACTCTGAAGCTGCCAGCGTCGCAAAAATCGTGCATCCCCACATCGTTCAGATCTTTTTCATCGGGGAAGAGCACGGTCACCACTTCTTTGCCATGGAATACGTCGATGGAGAGTCTCTGGCGGAACAGCTGGGCCGGGCACCTCTTTCCATCGCAGATGCCTTGAATGTAACCGCACAGATTCTCGAAGGTCTGCAGGCGGCGCATCGGGTGGGGCTCGTGCATCGGGATGTCAAGCCGGGAAACATACTCAGAGAACAGGAAACCGATCGTTATCTGCTGGTCGACTTCGGGCTGGTCAAATCACTGCAGGACAACGACGGGCCTACGCACTCGGGAACCGTGCTGGGCACGATGGATTACATTTCTCCCGAACAGGGTAGCAGCAGAGCCGTCGATGCCCGGAGCGATTTATATTCATTGGGAGTGGTGCTCTATGAAATCATCAGTGGAAAGCTTCCGTTTTATGCGGACAGCCCCACAGGGATGATCTTTCAACATGTCTATGAGCGCCCTGTGCCTCTGTCCGAAGCAGCTGGTCTGGTTCCTCTTGAGGTTTCGGCCATTGTTTCAAAAATGATGGCCAAGAATCCGGCACACCGCTATGCTGACGCCCAGGCTGTCCTGAATGACATTAAAGCGTATCAGAATGGGGAGCCACTTCCTTCACATGCTGATCAGATGCTGCAGAATGATGCCGACTATTTTTTCAAGCCGGCAGCAAAGGCTGCAACCACCAGATCCGCAACCGTCATTATCTCTGCACCAGATTTTTCTGATTTCGATGAAGAACTGGAGATTCTCAATAGCGGCCCGTCCAGTCTCTGGGGCCGCTTAGTAGAGAGAATTCACGACTGGTTTGAAACGAATTCACCGTACTGGGCGGAACGACTGCAGAACACTCAGATGCAAGTCGACCGGGCTATTCTGAAGCTGGAACGACACCGAGATCTGCTGGCATCCCTGAACCGTGATGCGCAACTGCTGTTCAAACAACTGCAGCAGGATATTAAAACGAAAGAGCAGCTACAGGATACCAGCGAGTCTGAAGATGATTTCCTGCTGATAGAACTGCGGGCCGCCTGTGATCAGCAGGAAGAACAGGCCGAAACCATCCAGAGACAATTACATCAGGTCAATGCCCGGTTGGCCCAGGTGCGAACCGAACGCGATGTTCTACTGGCACGGTTACGTAGTGCAGAAACTCGCAAACACGGGGGGAGTGCACCTCGCAGTCGAACGGTGGCAACCATTCTCCTTCTGGTCGCCTGTTGTATTGTAGCGTTGTTTCTATTTAAGGGCACTTATTTCAAGACGGTGCAGTCTGGACAGAATAAACCGGTGGCAAACGCTACAACCGCAGTCAATGCGAGAGCACAGGAACACAACTGGCCCATTACATCTCCCGAGGAGATTGTCATCCCACTCCAAGCCAGAGTTCGGGCGATGGACATTGCTGTCACACGGTACATCGACGAACCTGCCTACACAGTCATCGCTGCTCTCGATAACAATACATTGCTGAAATATTACTTTCGAAGTGGGTTGAAATATGTTGTTCAATCGGGATTTCAGGGGATACCTGCAGGAGTGAAATCTGTTGTTCTTTCTCCACGGGCAACGTTGACTGCGGTTGCAGCCGGAGACAATTCGATACGTCTCTACGAAACGGACAAAAGGGGAATGGAAGAATACCGCCGACTGGAGGGACATGTTCAACCTGTCATCAGTATGGCCTTTTCCGATGACGAATCGACTCTGGTATCACTGGGGGAGGACCTGACAGTCCGTTATTGGGATCTCAGTTCTGGTACGGAAATCCGTCGTTTCGAAGTCGGACGTAACCGTGCCGTGCTGATGGCAGCGAATGGTAATCTGAGTCGGCTGTTGATCGGAAAGGAATCTCCCATCGACGATCCACTTGTCCTGTGGAATGCACTCGAATCGCGACCGGAAAAGGTCTTTCCAATCGAGGGGGCCGTCTCACTCCTGTCTCTCTCAAAAGACGCGCGATCGGCACTGACTTATGCAGTAGGACATATTATTGTTTGGAATGCCCAGACAGCCGAAAAGATTCGTATGTTAGCAACGGGCAGTCATGCTGGTGCCCTTGCTCCTGATGTCAATCGGGCATTGACGCTGGAGAACCGCAGTCTCAAACTCTGGCAGACCGACACGGGAGATCTGATTGAGACACGTGAGTTGAAAGTTAAGTCCAGCTACAAGACTAAAATGCTACTCGCGCAAAACGGGGCTGCAGGCGTTGTGGCGACTACTGATAAGACACTGCATCTGTGTTTTCTCCCCGAGGTCCCTCCGCCAAAAAATCTCGTGTATCAGTTTCACGCGGAGACCCCGATTCACTCCCTGGACATTGCCCCCGATGGGGTCTGGCTGGCCGGGGGAGGAGAAGGAATGATCTACGTGTGGAACATGAATCATCCTCCTGCGAGTTTTGTTCTGAAGTCACCCAATGAGATTTCAAGTGTGGCGTTTTCTCCAAATGGAGAATTCCTTGCCTATGGAACGGGGCAGAAAGGGGCCAGAACCAATTATGTCGGCGTACGGAAAATGGAATACACCGATCAGGTGCAGCGTTTGCTCAATAAATCAACTGACTGTCAAAAACTGGAAGGATTTGAAGATCGAATATCGTCCTTGGTATGGGACCAGAGCGGCAAGCTGATCCTGGCGGCCAGCCAGAGCGGTCAGCTTAAGAGCTGGTTACAGGAAAAGAACGAAGTGAAGTCTGAACAGCAGTTGAAAGTGCCGATATTGCATCTGACGCGAGTCGCGGATAGTGCCCGTTGTCTACTCGTCACGGGAGCCCATGCACTGGAGATCTGGGATTTTGATCAGAGTAAACCGCCGGAAGATTTCCTGCAAACCGCTTTTGAAGGGATAGACTGCGCCGTCAGTGAGGAAAACAAGCTGATGGCAATCGCCGATCGCAGAGGACTGATTCATCTCCTCTCACAGGATGATCACTCGACAGTGAGTGTATTGAAGAGTGATACCGATCTGGTAACGGATCTGTGCTTTGTACCCTCTTCCCATCTGTTGGCAGCTGCGTACAGTAGCGGGACAGTTCGATTGTGGGATACAAAACAGTTCAAGGTGATGAATGAGTTTCGCTATGACCATTCCCCTGTGACGGCGCTCAAAGCGAGTGCCGATACCCGGCATATCATTGCTGCTTCACTGGATGGAAACGTCAATATCTGGAAACTTCCCTGAACCCCGGGAGTAAGATTATGAAACGAAAATGGTGGATTACAGGTGCCGGACTACTCGTTTTGCTCGCCGTGGGAATGGCCCGGAAATTCGACCTGTTCTCACTGACCGCAGAGTATGTTACTGACGTCGCGCACCAGAAGCAGATGGCCAAACAGACGTTTACTCCGCCGACTCCACCGCAGAGACCCAGTGAAGAAGAAGAGCAGCTACGTGAACAGCTGCAGGAAAGAACCGACAATCGCGGGCGCATTCTCTTTCCTCCGACTGCAGTCGCTGAGATGAAAATCGATCCCGAACTGGTGAAAGGAATTCCCTGGGAAAAGCAGTATCAGCCTGTTCCTCTGAATAAAGTGAAGGTTACTTACACCGAAAATGAGTTTCAACAGGATCGTGCGGAATGGTACCAGAATCTGTTTTTAACAGAATATGAGCAGCACGGCGACAATGATCCCAGGTGGGATGAAGCGGCGCGTGCCTTTCTGAAAGAGGCAGGCCGACGGGCATCAATTGCCCGTTATCGGGCTCTTCGTTCACCAAAGTATTATCCCGACCAGCTGGACGACCAACTGGCGAAACAGGGAACCGCAGTACTTGACCTGGGTTGCAATGATCCCCTGGTAATCAGCCTGTTGATTGAAGCGTTATCGCGACAGAAAGAGTTTACGAATCTACCCGGCTATGCCAAAAAACTGCAGGAACTCTACACTCCTGATCGCTACTCAGAGATCGCACGTTTTCAGGTCCTCAAAATGCTGGTGCAGTACGGAAAGGGGAAAGATTTCAGGGAAGAAAAGTCAAACTGTTTCCTCAAAGCCATCCAGAACAGGCAGCTGTCGTCACTCGAAAGACGGATTTATCTTCATGAATGTCAGATCATATTTGCTCCGGTACATCAATCGAAACAGGGCCAATTCATTATTTCTCTGGAACAGCTGACTGACGCCGATCCGTGGCTCAAAAACATGATTCTGGGAGAGTTTTATCATGAACTGGGGGCGAACGAAAACATGCTTAGAACTTTTTGGCCCGCCTATGACCAGGTCAGTCAGACAAACTGGTCCAATGCAAGATCAGTAACAATGGGACATTTGCGTAAATCCTATCGCCTGTATCTACAGGCGTATCAGATCGCCCCTGAACTTCCGGAAACCTCGCTGAAACTGTATCGCACGTCGTTCCCACATTATCCAGAGACGGATACGGATAATGAGAATTCCGAGGAGAAAGTGAATTCCAGTCGACTTTCTCCCGCGAGCCCGCGCTACTGGTTTGACCAGGTTGTTGCGGCCCAGTTTGACTACAGACCCATGTATCGCATGTACCGCGGATCTTTGATTCCACCACCAGTCATTTATGAAAACTGGGAGCGTTTTCAACCAGTGCTCCAGTTCGGAATGGAGTGCCTCAATACCGAACGGTTTGATACGCAGGTTCCGTTTGGTTTTCTGGATGCCGTGGAGGCGATTATTAATCACAGTGAATATTCGAGTGGGCCGGCTGGACCCCGTAACCGGGAGGTTTATGGATTTAAAGACATTCTGCCTCAGATGAAGCGGATGATAGACGGGTATACTCCCCATTTCACTGCAGATCAGAAAGATTATTATGCCTCACTTCTGGCTGGCATCCATTGGATCCAGGGGGATAAGGAAATTGCGAAAGAGCAGTTTGCAGCGCTGGGTTCGCGATTGAATCCGAAAGCAATTGAGAAAGTGTTTATGGATCAGATGGAAGTCAAACGCAGTGAATCCAGGAGAAAAGACAACGTTCTGCTGACACTCGACCTGAATGAGCTTCAGGATGTCTGTTACCTGTCCGATGGTTCGCGGTTGATGCTTTCGCTCCCCGCAGGCAAAGTTCAGATCTGGGATCTTAAAACTCACGAGATGGTGAAAGAGCACTCCCTGCTGGCTGAGATCAAACCGGAAGTCCCGATCCAGAACAGTTTTTCTGATTTCGGAAAATATTACACCTGCTATCAGCATCCTGAAATGAAAATCTATGAGACGGAATCGTTTTCAGAAGTGGGTAGCCTGAAATTACCTGGGAAGGAACCGGTGAAATCACATCGCGTTTCGAATACGGGAAAGTATGTCGTTGTCGTACTGGCTGAACAGGTGGAGATCTGGGAAGTCGCCACACAGAGTAAAATTGCTGAAATCAACATTCGCGCGGTAGAAACGAAGGTGTATGAATATGACTGGACCGACTTCCTGCAGCACATCAGGAAAATCTGTTTTACCGCCGATGATTCACAGTTGGCTTTCGTGCGCGGTGGAGTCATCAAGAAATTCCGTCAAGGTTACTGGGCGCCCGGTGAACTTCCCCACGTCGTCAACATTTTGTACGTCTGGAACCTGGAGCAGAATGAACTGAGTTATCAGGGAATTCCATTTCAACCAAACATCAATTCGATTGGATTTACTGAAACTGAAAACGAACTGCTGGTCTCAGGCACAGAATGGAGTCTGGTACAACGTGACCCCACCTGGGAACCTGAAACGAAAGAGACCCATTCGATCAAATTGCTGAATCTCGAAAATAAAGAGACCATCCAACAGTATGCAGGTCGTGACAAACCTCTCTGGGTACCGAATGCATTTGGAAAAGATCGTTCCCGGTTGATCGCCATGTCGGGAAATGAGCTGCTGGTCTGGGACTGGAAGACTGGCCAGGAACTGACCAGTTTACAGCAACATCCTCGCGACGTGCGTTATCTGTTGACTCCTCCTGAAAAGGATAAAATAGTGACGATCGATACCAAGGGAATGGTGAAACAATTTTCCGATGAACTGATTCCCCATCAGCGGCTTGTACTGACGGAGCCCGATCTGTATCCCCATCAGCATCCCCGCGAAATCAAATTTCAACCGGAAACGAAGCGAATTGGAGTCTGTAATGAACAGACGGGAGCGTTGATCTGGGACTTTTCTGATCCTGTCTCGGTTAAAGGGAGGCTGTTCAGAACCTCGGGACCGGTAGGAACCAGGGCGTTCGATTTCAGTTCCGACTTAAAATTTCTCGCGACAACCGCAGACACGCTGCCCGGGGCAATCATTCGCGAACTCCAGGAGCCGGCTCCTGTTTCCATCTGGGATACGGAATCGGGCGAAGTCGTACGCGTACTGGAGGGAGAAACCAGTTTTGTCGAATCGGGTACATTCGATCCGACGGGTCGTTATTTTGTGGGTGGGCTGAAGGATGGCAATATCATGATCTGGGATCTGGAGTCAAAATCCAGTCAACCGATCCAGACCCTGAAAGATCACGTTGCCAGCGTCACAGAACTGAAGTTTTCCCCGGACGGAAAGCTCTTACTCTCAGGGGGATGTGGAGGGGAATCGTTTGGTAAAAAAATCATGCCAACAGTAAAAATCTGGACCAGGTCTGCGTCTGGCGAGGGATTTCAAGTCCAACAGACGATCGAACTGGATCGCAAGGTCCCCCCCACCTTTGGCGTGGAGGATCTGGACCTGTCTCCTGACGGCAAATGGATCCTCGCCACCTGCAATCACCAGGCTTCTCTGATCTCAATAGAAGGCAAGCTGCGCTGCACGGTCGAAGGAGGGACAGTCCTGTTTTTACCTGACAACAGTCAGTTCATCACCGCCGGGGGAAGGACGATCCGCAGCATTACCCGCTGGAATTATGATGGGCGAGAGACAAAGTCTTATCCGTACAATCCACCACGGTCCATTACGGTGTTATCACTCTTCCCTGATTCCACAGCTTTGCTGTCATCATCTTACGGGGAAGGAATCAAAGGCTGGTTTCTTCGATCGGGCGAACAGGTGACCTTTCTGGCTGATCTCTATGCTGTTGAGGGACCTGAGAATGACAGCATACAACAGAAGGGGAATTGAATTTCACCTCTTACCAGTAAGTTTCGGACTGTCACCTGCAGTGCATCGGGGAATCTGTTACCAATCCGGTTCGTAATTTAACCACACCTTATACGGGAAAGATTTCTATCATTCGAACTCTTTGAGAGTCGGACGAAATTTACCCAAATCGCGATAAAGTATTTGCCCCGTAATTTATAAACATGTACAGTACAAGTTGGTTCTACCTGTTACCGGAGTTAACTGGTGAAGTGAATACTTTTCAACAAGGAATAAACAATGATGAGAACTACGACTGCGCTCTCGATTTTGCTTCTATTCATCTTCACTACCAGTTGCAAGGAAATAAAACCTCCTGCTGAAACTAAGACGGCGCCTGTCGCAAATGAAACCAATGAGACTGAAGTCCCTACAGACGACGCTGCAATGCCAGAAGTAGAGTTTCCAGAACCAGGGACTGAAACAATGCCCAACCCTGAGACGCCTGCAAATACGAATACCAAGCCTGGAAAACTGACTCCTGTCCAGATACAGAGTAGAAATCGAAAAGCAGCAGAAAAACTAAAGCAGGACCTGAAGCTGCAATCCCGGGCAGGCGACCTCGGTTTTATAACTCCAGTAGTAAATGATGCCGGAGAATATGAATCACTCACCCTGATGGGATTCAAAATTACCGATGATGCAATACAAAAGATTTCAGAGATGGGTTCATTAACCACTGAATTGGGACTCAACCAATGTGAGGTCACGGATGAGCAGATCGGTCAACTCGCAAATATGAAAACTCTAAAGTCATTAAAGTCAATCGAATTCAGCAGCCTTCCCATCACCGGGAGCAGTCTCGGTATGCTGAAAGTTTGCGACAAACTGGAAAACCTTAATTTGAGTGGTTGTCCCTACCTTACAATCGATCAGCTCCCATCTCTTCCCTCTTTGACTAAACTCAACCTGTTAGATTGCAGAATGGTTGCCGATAAAGACATTCCCAAGCTGGCGTCAATGAAGAAACTTGAATCCTTGAACTTATATCAAACTTCGATCACACCGGCAGGGATCGCAAAATTAAAGGAATCACTCCCCAATTGTAATATCTCTCAATAGAGGCGGGAGGCAATGAAACGGTTTCGATTGATTACATCACAACAGGGAATGAAATACAGTCAGGTTCGCTGTTCATATTCTCTATTCGTTATAACTCAGAGATCTTCTGTCACTGGCCAGATTTTTCTGACTAGACGATCTGGAGAATCCAGCATACTGATCACAGAAAATGTGGTTTCCTGAGGAAGAAATCCCCATATGGCTATTTGTGTATTGTAAACTTTATACACGATGTGAACATATTCTAATTGCGACCTGGCCTGAACCACTAAACACTTCTGGATTATGTCCAGTTTTACAATAGCGTTTCCAGGGAAATCTGGACCAGGTAGATTCGAATGCGCGACGCTATATTTTAATGTGATGCGCTCTAGTCAAACTGGAGAATTGAGAAATGCCATCTACCTTTCGCTGTACTTTGATAGTACTCTTCACTCTGATATCAGCAACTCCTGGAATCTGTGATACAAAATTTGATAACACAAAGATCTGTCCTGTAGAGACTCCATTTAATGCGTTACCTGCTGTAACCGAAATCACCAAAACAACTCCCGAAACAGACGATGTAAACGAAAATAGTTGTGAAAAAAAGTCATGCCCTCATTGCTGTTTTGTTGATGCAGTTTTCACCAAAGCAGCCCGATTTCCCGTCAATGAATTCGGCACCTGTGGCCAGGTTTATGAGACTGACGCAGTCATCATCTACGAAGATATGGTGCTTCAATCACAGGGGAACGGAAAGTATCTGGTAAAATTTGTTGTGGAAACCCCGGAGATTCCTGTAACAATGCGGCTGCAGTTTGTGGTTAAGAAAAAAGTCTCTGGTAAAAAAGAGAAGACCATCGGCACAATTACACTCCCCCCGATCACAATCGATCCCGCACAACGGGAGAGCAACACAGGGAGCCGATTCTGGGTCATCAAACACAATGGTTATTCAAGCATTCTGAATGAGTGTCACTGCAAATTGAAGGATTATAAAGTGATTCGACAGGGCACTGCCAGATTCGGATCCTACTCCAGCCAGACGGCCTTCCATTATTAAACGGCATAATCTGCCGGTAAAAACCATCCTCAATAGCCAGTTCATGTAACGTGCGACTGGCTTTTTCTTTAGCATGACACAATTTTTTATATTCAATGTACACAGCCCACATGGGTGTAAACATTTCCACAAAATCGGAACAACCGTTTAATATTAACAGCCTTTCCTCCGATAGAGAACAAAAGAAACTCATCGCGCATCTGAACAGTGTAATTGAGAGATCCGTTCTGATGCACAATAAACACCTTTCTGATCTCCCCATTTTCAAGTTACCAAGGATGGTAAAATGTTGCGGGCCCTGGGAATTGTCTTTCTCGTCTTACTGGTAATGTTGATGGCGGTCGGGGGGGGATTCCTCAGCCACTTCCTGACTCGGATCAACTCGCCTCAGGTTCAGAACCAAAATCTCCAGCAGGTCAATCACGCTGTCAGTCCGGGTGGAGGTGCATATCCAGCAAATTACCAGTCCGCTCCCCTGCCTTTCCCCCAGTCCAGCCAGATGCAGGCGGTACCTGTTCAACAGCAGGTTAATCCAATCCCTGTCACTGTTAACCAGAACCCACTCTCACAGCAACCAAACGCACTCAGGCAGGTCAATGCGGTAGCAGGAACATTGACGCCTGCTACGCTGGCTTCCACTGCAGTGATGCTGGTTCCACAGAAAGAATTCAAGATTGTTCAAGTTGAGAGTACTGACAAGATTATCTGGAGGGACAAGCTATTACTGAATAATGGGAAAAAGCAACTTCTGATTAAATCTGGAGCCCCTTTAGTCATAACAATAGAACAAACTGAGGATGAAAATCCTGCAAACCCAAACGACATTATTAAATTCGTACTCAAGTCAAATACTTCATCTAATGAGATAGAGAGTGATACTCCAGAAGTAATAAGCAGTGGTAAACAAATTAGGGCAACTTTCGCACTGGGGAACGATTTTCAAGCTGGTGTCTATGATTTCGAGCTGAAAACTAATTCTAATGCTGATTTGAAAGAAGTGGGGCAAGCAACAAAATTTATCTATCCCAGCCTGAATCTCAAGCCAGAGATTAAATATATCTCTGTCCACAAATACGGAAATAGAGAGTTCCAAAGTGATGCTACATATCATGTGTATGATGGTTTTATTCGCGTCTATCTATTATCTGCAACCGGGCAGGAAAGCTTTCTCTTTGTAGATAATCAGAATCAATATCTCAAAAATGTGACTGTTACCAGAAAAACGAAACTTGCCGGATCAAATAATTATTGGAGTTACGATTTAAGAATACCATTTGACAATTTACTCCAGGGAAACATATTCGTCTTGCATCAACAGGGGAGTATGCACGCTTATGCGGATACTGCAATCAAGGTGAGTAAGTTGAATGAGCTTCGTGAAGGAGTCAATATACTCAGCGTGAAGCTTTGCGATAGCAGTAATAATGAATTGAAACATCAGGGGACTGGAAACTACTTTACGAACAACAGTGAATGCCAACTCCGAATTCAAGTCAACAACGGAATTGATAATGGCAATTTAGTTGGTGTTCAATTTGTTGTTTTAGACTCAAAAGGAAATTTACTCAGCGAAAAAGTAATCGAAGAAGTCTCTGAACAGGCTACAGTTACTGAAGGGGAATCAGAAGTAGAACCAGCGGCCGCTAGTGAGGTTGCAAATCCTAGTACCTATAGTATCAACCTTCCGATTCATCTTCCCAATGTAGGAAAATACACACTGTTTCCCAAGCTTTTTCAAGGAATTCAGGCACTACCAAGCATCCAGATTGCACCGGTCCAAGTCAGTTATGCTTCAGGCGCACCACCTAAAGGTATCGTCGACGCTTCTTCATTCAGCCAGATTGCCGGTGAAAACGAATTTACGATCTCATTTGATAAAAACTACCCCGTGGATCAAAGCACGATCACGAAGCCCTTTACTGAGAAAATTGTTATTAGCAAAGAGGGAGGAATTTCAGATAATCTGGCTATCAAATCTGCGGAGTACCTTGCCCCCAATAATGCAATCAAGTTTCAACTTGAGAATGCGACTTCACCTGGGCTGTATCACTTAGAGATCAAGGAGACCGTAACAGACCTGCATGGGATTGCCATGACGGGGACCTATGACGTTCCCAAGCTGGTTGCCAGTGGTGATGTGACTGTGGGAATCACACGCGGTCTGCAGGGCAGCACCGGGAACTATGTGCAATATCCCGAATACACGCCCCCTCGGGAGAACTCGGTCGGCTTTAATCCCTCGGACAAAGTAGTCACCCGCGTTGCCCGCCTGTATTACTTCCGCGATGCACACCGTGTCGCTCAGATTATCAATCGGAAAATCCGTTCGTATAACCGACATGGCGTGGAAATGAAAAATCAACTGGCAGGAGAGGCGCTCAAAAAAGCGGAAGCCGCGACTGACCTGCGAAAACAATTCGAAAAGAATGCCATCAATGCAGCCGTCAAAACACGACAGGCAGAAGCGAAGCTGGAAGACCTGCAGCAGGCTCTGAGCCGCAGAAGCAATGAAACTCAACAGATCCAGCGTGATATTCAGGAAATGGAAGGGGATCTGAATCGACAGCGGTTTCTGAAGTCACGGGATTATGCGAACCTGCCTGGTCTTTCAGATTCAGAGAAAGAAGCCGAACAGGAAGAACTGCAGAAATTGAATGAGAAAATTTCACAAGAGCAGACCGAAGTCCAACTTGAGCGGGCCCGACTCAGTCTGTCTACCGCCAATACGGATTCTGCCTTAACGCGGTCTCGAATTCAGACTGCCCAGACTGCTGTCGAAACGGCTCGGGCAGAAGAAATACGCCTGAATGACGAATGGGAAGTCTCACAGCGAAAAGAAGAGCGGGCTTATGCAGAAGAATTTCGCAGACGCGTGGCAGCCGCTCATGAAGACCCCGATTCCTTTGCGGAAGGCGTTCCGAATTCAAAAGATCCGGTCGAACAGGTCTCCCTGTCCGTGATTGGTACAGGATTGATCCAGCTGCGTGGGCCCCTGAAAGGAGTCAACGAAGTCCGCACGATGATCAACCAGATTGATGCCCCCGTCGGGCAGGTGCGTATCACCCTGCATACAGTTCAGATTAATGGCGAACATGCTGACCGCATGGAAAAAGTGGCAATGCAGATTCAGCGCTACATAGATCACTCCCGGTTTCTGACGATGCAGTCAGCCCAGATGCTCCGTAATTCGATTGTCAAAATCGCCAGCCAGAAAGCAGCCCAGGTTGATGCAATGTGCCCCGAACATTCTCAACATGCACGCGACCTCAAATATGTCGAAGCGTTCTTCGGTGCTGATTTTCTGCATGCCCTGTATGAAATGGATTCCGAATTCCTGAAGACCGGCAATAAACTGCTTTCGATCAATTCCATGGATTCCACCAGCCTGTCGTCTGCGTTATTCCTGATGGCACTGGCCAAGAACAGTGTGCGAATGGAAATCCTGGCAGATTTTCAAATGCAGATTGAAACACAGCTCCCGCTCGACGAACAGGATTACTTCGTTGCCTCCGGGATGACCAGTAAACACGATTTCAAGAAATTCCAGTTTCTGGCCCACAATGCAAAGTTCGTCTCATTGCGAGGTTTCTTTAACGCAGACGTCATGGGCGACGACACACTCAATCCGCTGCAACGCGAATTCATTCGCCTGGCCCAGATTTTCAAAAGCCGACTCGTCACCGAAATCGAATTGAAAGAACGCGTCCTGGAGCGATCAGTGATTGAAGACCGGATTGGTGATTATCACAAGATGATGCTGGAAGCGCAGAATGATGAAGATCAAGCCAGAAAAGCAGTACAGGAAGCAAGAAAAGTTCGTACTCAAGAACTCATTAAATTGACTAAAGTATTTCAGAACATGGTAGATATTTTAGTCCAGGATGCGCGTTCACAACTTCCCGATGTCAGTGAATTAATTGACCTTGATAAAGACTGGCGTTTCGAAAAAGACGCTCCCATTAGATCCAAGGTAATAGCAATAGAGAACGCAGCAAAAAAAGCAGGTATTGATGCGATAACTGCTGAAGCAAATGTTTCATCAGCACGGAAGGAATTAGTAGCTCAACAGAAACTACTAACCAGACGTCGTTTTTTAATTTTTCAAGGAGATAAATTCCGTTACTATATCCCTCCAACTGAATCAAGCGAGGGAGAAATTACTGACAGCAGTAACGAGGTGGTAATTATCGATTGTATTGATACTGTCACGATGAAGTCGTATGACAAAAGCCTCTGGGATGATAAATGGAACCATATGATCCAGAGTATAACTATTGAGTTACAAGATCTGCATAATATCTGTAATAAGTTTAATTACCTTGAACCAGAGCATCAGATCCTTTTGCGAAAAGAAAATCATTATTTTGATAAATTCAGAATTAATTACTGCGAAAAAAATCCAGAAGGGGATTATATACAGCCACTAAAAGTAGAAAATGATAAAACAAAAATTGGAAATGTTATCCTGACTTTATCAATTGGAATCAGTGAGTATTCTAAGCTGATCGAAGCGATCAAGATTCAAACTCGGGAATATGAAACCCGGGCAAAAAGCATTCTGGTAAAAATTGATCAGAATTTTCAGGAAGCGTATCAGAACTGGCTTAGCCTGAGTAATCAGTTTATTTCCCAATACAAAGACAAGGAGCTGAAAGCTAAGGCTCAGCGGGAAATTAACAAAGTCAATGAGAGCTTTCAAAAACTCTTCGATGCAGAAATTAAAGAAAAAACAGCAATCGCATTACTGGAAGGCTCTCGCCGTCCTCTCGACCACAAAAAGTTCCTCGACATGCTCGTGGATGATGTGGAAGAAAAGTATATCGATCTGATTGAAGGGACGCGGGCGCATACGGCGAACATTGACAACTATATGCAGCGGATTGCGACGGCGCTCGAAGATGACTTTAAAACACAATATTATGATCCTGCATTCCGCTACGTTCGGGAAACCAGTCGCTACTGGGACGTCAGCTTTGCCCAGGTGGAACAAACCAGTATCCTGACAAACAATCGACAGTTCGCCCGTGTCGCACCTCAGGCGACCATGGAATTCGATCTCCCCAAACGGGATATTCTGATCAATGAAGCCTTTGAGTCTGCTTTAGCCGCGTATAGCGATTACGGCGCTTTGATGAATGATCCGAACTTCCTGGCGTTGACGAAACTGTATGGAGGTCAGCCCGCCAGTGAAATCTATACCGCTGAAGGATTCTCTCCCCGTATTCGGAATGTCCTGCCGGGCACTCCGTCGGTGATGGATGAGGAATATCTCAGCCAGGGTCCCTCCGGTCCGCCAAAATTTGGATCTCAACTGGAAGGTCTGATCCCTGATCCTTCTGTCTATAAGTTTGAGACAGGAACGGCGTTTGAAGTGCGTCCCGTCATTCAACCTGACGGTCAGGCAGTCGTCTTCCATCTGAACTACGAGTACACCACCAATATTCGTGAACCAATCCGCGCGGACGAAAAACATCTGGGACGGGTCAAGCGGCACTTCATCGATACTGACGTCCAGACCGGAAATTATGAATTGCGGGAGGTCAGCCGTTACCAGGTCGCATTGAAGGCTTCGCGGACTTCCCGAGGCGTTCCACTCCTCGAAGATGTACCCGGCCTGGGAGTCCTCTTCCGGCCGCTTCCTCAGGGAGAAGCTTCGCTCCAGGAAAATATCATTATGGCGCAATCCGTCATTTACCCGACGCTGTTTGACATTATGGGGCTTCGCTGGGCTCCCGCGGTGGCAGACCTGGATACCATCAGTCTGCGAGATCAGGAATTTGTCACTCGTAACCGCCAGCGGGTGCTGAAGAACAAAGTAAGTGATTTTTCCAGCGGTCAGGTAGACGGTTTCCTGGACATTCCGGAAAAACAGCGTCGAGCTGACTTGTATCGAACTCAACAGACTATTCCTTATAACCACCCGTCGGGTTACACCGGACCTGGTTTGAATATCAAAGACAGTAATCTGCAGGAAGGCTATCAGCCTGAAGATATCCGCAGACCTTCCCGCTACATACCGGGAAAAGACCCGGCATTCATTCCGGGAGCAACGGAAGAATGGGCGCCACCTGCCGGTAGTCCCAGAATGCAGAATGTCCCCTTGCAGGAAGGTGCCCAACCGTCTTTCGAATCACAAGACAGTGCCGATTTCCAGGAACAGCAAACGCGTAATATCCAACCACAAAAAAGTAATCAAAGTGCAAGGAAGCATGTCAGCAGAATTCCGGGCGCTGGATCCCCTAGATCCATTCCCCCTGCTCCGCATTCCCCTGTTCTGATGGCTCCTCCATCAACCTCGGCGACTCAGAACAGGAAGTACTTCGATCGACAGCTCAATCCGACTTCATTTGAAGAAGAGGCTGCTCCTTCTGGAAGATTTAAATTTTCTTCTCCTCTCAAGGCACTGAAGAATTTGAACTTCAAGAAATCAGATCCGAAGCAACCAGCGGGGCATGTGCGACCGATCAAATATGAAAATACCAGTCCTCACACTGAAGAGTCACCACAGGGTCTCTTTGGGATTCCATCGATTGTAAAACCCCATCAGGTAAAACCCATTTCAACTCAAACTGAGCAAAAACCTGCGAAACCCTCATTGTGGTCTCGTTTTTCCGAGAAACTTCCCGGCCTGCCTCATTCCAGAAAATAATTCGTACCATCAACAGGATAATAAAATGCGATTCGTGGCCATTGTAATCAGCCTGGTAGTGGTAGGAGGCAGTTTTTTACTGACCGCCTGGGCTGGAAACCTGATTCCTCATAAAGTGAAAGCCAAAAAGCGCTGTTCATTGGGAAGCAGCTATCGTTACCAGGCAACCGATTCAACTCCCGTCAGTGCAGTGACGTTTACCGTTTTAAATCTCACCGATGCCGAAGTTGATTCCTCATCCAATCCAACAAACCCGGTACCGGAAATCACGAAAATATATCAGCAATCAACCAGTGGACTGCAGTTAAATCACTGTTCTATTTCGAATACTGCCATCCTGCTGGAACAGGATGGCAGCTGGAGTATCAATCTCAAAGCAACTCAGAACCCTTATTCGGTTCCGAATAACCTGAGGCCGATTTATTTGAGATTTAAACGAAACAAATTTTTCGTCACAGTGCGTGGCCTGGGTTCTGCCTCAGGGGCAATCTCCCCTGATAGTGATGATCTGGGACGGCCAGTTTTGTTCGAACAGAAGCTGGAAGGTTTCTGGGTCGAACAGGGACAAACCCGGTTTATCTTTGAGCAGAGCAAAAAGAAAGATCTGAGGATTAGGGATTTTTACAACCACATCGACCGGGTTGAACTGTTATTTCATTACGAGTGATTACATATCGCCGCTGAAAGCATTGTTTTTAAAACAGCATTCAAAAGGACTTGAATCAAGATGCCTGGAAATAAACGCAACAACTGGACGCGTTGTCTGATTGCAGGCATCGTCTTGCTGATGAATCATTCAATCTGGGCGATTGATCATGTTGCCCGAGTTTCACCCGTTGATGAAATCATCGTCATGGAACCAGGCATCGACAATGAAGGGAAACCCAAAGCCATCATTCAGAAAGGCGAGCATGGCGATACGGTTGATATCCCCCCCACTGTAATTGTTCACAAATACTATTATACCGGTGACAGGAATTTTCAGGGACCGTATTTCCCGGGAGGTCCGTCAATTGTCGTTGTCAGTGATCCTGTGACACATGAGAGACTTTATCTGGAAGTTCAAATGCTTCCGGGAGCGCCTCGTGTGACATACCGTAGAAATTCGATTGATTATGATTTTGGAAAGAAAGGGATCAAAATCCAATTTGCCAGCAAGTGGGATTTCATTCACAAATGTAAGCCGCGTGTCTCGTACCATCATGGGAAATCGCAAATGAAAAAGATTGCGGAAAGCCTGCAGAAGCACTCTGATAAACAGAGTTCCTGGCTGGAACGAACGGGCATCCCGCAGGCAACGGTAACAGTTGTTTCTGGGACGACGACAATGGCTGGCAAAACTGCAGACGGCATTCACTTTGTCGGAAAAACGATTTCGACTCCCGTTGTTAAGATTGTGAATTCCACGCCGTTAAACGCGTTGTTTACCCCTTCCCCTGAAGCAGAAGCAATCAAACTCAGAGACCAGAATGTAAGAAATGCCGAGTTTCAACAGCGAAATCGTGATCTCTATATCCCTACAAATCGCTGAAACAGATAGAAAAACGGCTGTTGCTTGATAGCAGTTTCTGAAAGTGATTAAGGGGAGCGGGATCTGCTTATTCTTCGCCGATAGTCCATACAAAGACGCGTCCTTCCTGTGTACCAGCAATGATTCGGTTGCTGCGAGACGAGACATTAAGATCTCCAACCGTCCGCGTTGGCACGCTGAATTCTGACAGACGCTTCATTGATTCAGCATCATCAATAAAAACTCCATTGCTGAAACGCACCATCACCAGAAACGGACTGTCTTGAATCAAATTGATATGTGATAACCCATTCCGTTGCGTTATGTCACTCAGCTGCTTTCCGGTTGCCACATTCCACCTGCAGATCTGGCCGTCTGCACCGCATGAAGTAATTTCAGATCCATCTTTATTGAATACCGCCCCATTCACACTCGCGCGGTGCCCTTTCAATTCCACAAGCGGCTTCCCGTTCTTTGCATCCCAGAGCTGTAAACGGCCGGGGAATTTCCAGCCACGCTCATTGCTCGTACTGGTCAACAGTTGCTTTCCATCAGGCGAATATCGTACGAAGTGAACCGCGCCTTCATGGGGAATCTTGATTCGTGATTTCCGTGTTGCAAAGTCCCAGATTCTGACCGATTTATCTTCCGAACCTGAAGCAACTTCCTTTCCATCAGGGGTAAAGGCCAGTGACCAGATGCGAGCCTGGTGGCCATACCGTTTATCGAGACGCTTCATCTGATCTAAATCCCAGAAGATCACACCGCTCCCGAAACCAACGGTGACCGCGCGCTTTCCGTCCGGTGAAAGGGCACCCGCAGAAACCACTTCCTGGTTATCAAGTGACTGAATTATTTTCCCCTGATCAACATCCCAGACATAGACCTGTTTGTCATGACCGCCGGTAACTGCCCGTTTTCCCGTTTCATCCAGCGCTGCAAATCGAACATATCCATCGTGTCCGGACAGCATGCGCGGCGGCTTCGGGGACTGCCAGCATCTGCTGACATCACCGGTAATGTTCGCTACCAGCAGAGACGAACTGTCATCAGCAATTTTCATGTCGCTGATCGGTCTGCCTGTGTAGACCGTGGAAAGTTCCCGCAGGTTATCGAAATCAAAAGTCTGCAGATAACCGGCGACCGTGCCTATGGCCAGCAGACGCTGATCCGGATTAAATACAATCGATGTAATCCCCTCGTCCGGGTAGGCATCCGGCCATTTTATAATACCTTCTGATTCTGCCAGCCCTTCTGGTATCAACAGGGAAGTACGTACTGATACTTTCCGCTCCTGCTTACCTGTCCTGGCATCCCACAAGATGAATTCTCCCTCTCGACCACCACTGACCAGCCAGCGGCTGTCCGGGCTGAAAGACAGTGCCTGGGCGACATTATCATGACCATTCTGAATCGAACGTTTGGATTGTTGAGCAACATCCCAGATGACAACGGTACGCCCCTCACCTGCTGTCGCAGCCCAGAGTCCATCAGGCGAGAATGTCGCTGCCCTGACCCGACCTTTATGCGCCTGTCGCGAAATGGTCGGCGCATTTTCTTCTGTCTTGAACCAGACCGCATTCCCTACCGCATCGCCTGCCAGTAATTGTTTTCCATCAGGCGCCAATGCCAGTGATGTAATGGGAGATCCTGTTTTGGAGACCGGAAAGGTCGCTGTCGGAGCAGACGTTTTTAAATTCAACACCGTAACCTTACCTGCACTCGTACCACAGTAAACCTGATCGGGACCGTACACAACCGTGGTCACGTAGCTCCCTTTATTCTTCCCCCCTGGTTCAGGTAAAGCAATTTGCTTCTGTACCAGACCGGTTGCAACATCGGTGCTGATGATGGTTTCCGCCCCTTTCAGTGCGATAATACTCTTGCCGTCAGGACTGATTTTAGGGGCAACCAGAGGACGATCCGTTTCCTGTTTTTCTAACCAGCGCGGCTCAGCCGATCGATCCCCGCTAAACACCAGCAGGTCCCCCGTTCCTGTCGCGGCAACCCAGGTCTGTCCATCCTGATCGGCCGCCAACGCGGTCACAAGAGTCTTAAGTTTGACCTGTTCTGTATTACCAGGATTCGATTGTTTTCCGAATCTGACAATGCCATCCGCTGTCCCAAACGCAAAGTCGTGTGTGCGCGAAGCAACAGCAACGACAGTCATTCTCTCCGCGGGCTTCAATGTTTCTTTTTCAGCAACGTTCGGCTGGAACGGGGGTGGCATCGTCTCTTTCCCCGTGGACGCAGCAATCACATGCAGACTGTGATTGGGAAATCGACCAAAGAGACTTTCATCGTCAACAGCCTGAAACCATGTATTTTCCGGCAGCTTGACTTCCTGCTTACTGACGAGCGTATTGTTCTTAAAGTCGTACCAGCGGAGTTTGCTGTCTGTACCCAGCGTCCACAGACGATCCGGTGCCACGAAGCGGATTTCAGAGGAAAAGCGTCCCTCTCCATCAATGGTCTGGGAAATCAATTTCCCGGTTTCGACCTCCCAGATGAAGAGCTGATTATCGTGTCCCAGACTGGCCAGTATTTTTCCGTCAGGAGAGAAGTCCAGACTTCCAATTGATAATCGGTGCCGTTCCCAACGTTTGGCGGGTCCCTCTGGTAACGGTTGTAATACAAGCGTACGATCCCTCGCTCCATATGCGAGCATCTGACTGTCCGGTGAAAATGCGACGGCTGTCACTCCCAATGGTTCATGACACTCTTTCACCACCTTCCCGGACTTCAGTTCCCAAATCTGTAATAGCGATGCATCTGAATTGATGTGACGACTGACGGCAGCATACCGTCCATCCGGCGACACATTCAGCATTTCAACACGCGGGGTAGAATACACCACGGTATCATGCTTTCCATCATAGTAGCCGGGACCGATGTTGCGGGAAGTATCAGCTTCAGTAATAACAACCGCTGGTTGATCCGGAGTCTCTTTGACAGTCGGTGTTGTGGGAACTTCCGATATCTCCCGCGAAACTGAAGCGGACGGACTCGGTTTCTCCTCCGGTGGAGCCGGTTTCTCACTGGGGCTGGCCGTGGCTTCCGGCAGAGGAGTAAGCTGAACTTCCTCCTTCTCTGAACGATTACACCCCTGCAGGACCAACAGCCACAGGATCAGTGGCAGGAACAGTCTTCGGTTGTAAAGTTGATTTCTCATACTTACCTCATACCATTTGTTGTTGAAACATCAGTGTGAATTTGCGTCTATTGACTGTCAGCCCGGGTAACCCAGACGCGATCAATCATGAAGCCATCAGTTTCACTTTCACCACTGAAAGAGATTTGTACGGGGACCCGTCCCAGAGCTGGTTTGTCTTTTGCATAAGATATCAATCGAAATTCGGACAGCGGAATGCTCACTGTTCTCCATTCACCGGACTGATTCTGCCAGAGACTCAAATCGACATAACAATACGTCAGGACAGGCCGGGAATCTTCGTAGGTTCTCGCGTGCAGATAGATATGGAACCAGCCGGGAGGCTGCACTTTAAATCTCAGATTGAGCAGAGAATCTTCATGCCAGAAAAACAGACCGGACGGATTCAGTGGTGACTGAATCTTCTGGACCATCTGCTGATCCTGAAGTACGGAAACGGACCTGACAGCACCCCGGGAATTTTTCGGAAGTGAATCTCTGACTCTTTTCCCCTGCCAGCCGACAGGGAGACCAGACTCAAAGTCGACACTCCATTCATCCGCAGGGAGCGGCCACTCCACAATGGAAAGTGGTGTTGATTCCGTTACCGGCAGGAGCTGACCGGCCGTGACCGACTGCTTAGCACGATCAGCATTCCGAGTGACCTGGACTTTGCCTTCCAGCACTGCCACCTCGCTCCGCTCAGGCGTCGAGAGTAGTTCCAGTTCGGTTCCCAGTACCTGCACTTCCGAGTTGGGTAGAATAAAAGTAAGAGGATTGCCTGAACTTTGGGGCGTTACTTTTGCATTGATGCTGCCTGACGGAACATGGATTCCACCGCTTGAACGAGGGTTGACGACAACCTCGGTTTCCGGTTGAATGCGAATCCGGGTCTGATCCGCAAGCAGTAACGTCGCCGAACTGGCACGACCGGTTTGCACATGGTCCCCTGGTTGCAGTGGTTGAGGATGACTGCTGATCGCTTCTGAAGAAATCAATAAAGCAGGCTGATTGCTTCTGATAATCTCTACCCGACCAGAAACATTTACTAATGTTCCCGGCATCTCTTCAGCCAGACCATTCCAACTCAGCCAGCCAATAACGACCATCAGAAGCATGGCTACCACTAACGAAGCAGGCCACCAGCGCCTCGTGGGTTTGACTGATCGGGTCGGAGAAATCTGTTTATTCGCAGAAGCGAATTCTTCAGGTTCACTGTCATACTGCCAGCGTAGTTGCGTCAGTAGCTGACAGTAACGAACATACTCAGTCCGAAATTCCGGATCGTCTTGCAGCAGTTCCGCAAACCGACGTTCCTGCTCTTCAGTCAGTTCGTCATCTGCCATGGCATTGAGTAGAATTGACCATTCTTCAGGTTGAATGAACTGACTCATGAATGTCCCTCTGCTGCCAGGGTCCGTTCAATACACTGACGTAATTTATCACGAACCCGACGCAATGATGCAGAGACGGCCTTGGATGTTTTTCCGATGTCAGCAGCTAATGAATTGACAGCACCGTCTGGTTGATATCGTCGTGATATCAGGTCGCGCTGCGTTGCGTCGAGTTTCTGCAGACAATTTTGCAATGCTGCATTGCGGCGGTCGTACTGCTCGGATTCGGTACTGGCTGTATTTGCAATTTCATCCAGTAATTGATCATTGTAAATCATCCCCTTGCGGGCCTGTTGTGAGCGATGCGACAGAACCTGCAGCCGGGCAATGGCAAATGCCCATGCGAAATAGTTGGTCCCCGGTTCGTATGAGTTCCGTTTTCGCCACAGGACCACATTCGTTTCCTGAAGAATATCATCTGCATCAGCGGGATGGTGTACGAGAGCATAAATATAGGCGTAAATTCTGCGCTGCGCCTGGGCAATCAGCCGGACGTGCTCCTCGTTTTCAGTTTCTGATGCTTGCTGTTCGTTCTTGTTCATTCTGGTTACTCCGTCTGAAAGGAAATATACGCAGACTGAAATATCCCACGATAATTTCGACGAATTTTTGAGATTTATTTAAATTTGTTTCGGTGTAATCAGAACGTGGATTGGTCTTCTGTGAAGTGTTTTCATTTCATAGAACTGGTCTGATTCAGAAATATAAGATAACAGATATTCTCATCTTCCCTAAGGATCAGATCAGGAGAGCAAGCTGTTTTATTCGACTGGTAGAACAGCAGCAGGTGCGCAGCACTGCCTTGAAATCTGCCGAACACAAAGCCATGTGACAACTGTGATTGGGGAGGAGGGGAGCATCAAAGCCGAGGAGCGGTTGAAGAAATGAGCAATCAGCTGGCAGAAAAAAAAGCAGTAACAGAACCAGTATCCTGATTCTGTTACTGCTATGAAAATTGCATCAGAGTGTGGAAGAGGGCTCTACACCGTTCCATTTCTTACAGTTACTTCAGCAGAGCTTTAGCCCGCTGGCAGACGTTTTCTACGGTGAAACCGTATTCCCGCAGCAAAATCTCACCGGGGGCGGAGGCACCAAAACCGGCAATACCAATCGCGTTGGTCTGGGAATCAAAATAAGTCTCCCAGCCTAAAGTGGAACCGGCTTCAATACCAAGCAGAGGCACACCGGGTGTGACGACCTCATGCCGGTACGCTTCCGGTTGTTTCGCAAACAGTTCCCAGCAAGGCAGACTGACAACCCGGGCACGAACCCCTTCACCAGCCAGTTGCTTCTGTGCTTCCAATGCCAGATGCACTTCAGAACCGGTCCCCACCAGAATCAGATCAGGGGCACCGTCTCCTTCAGCTTCTGACAGCACGTAACCACCCTTTGCGACTCCGTCCGTGAGACCTTGGTATTGTTCCAGGTCGAGAATCGGAAGTTTCTGTCTGGTCAATATCAGCGCCACTGGACCATCCTGTCGTTCCACTGCGATACGCCACGCGGCTGCGGTTTCATTCGCGTCAGCAGGACGGACGACAAACAGATTGGGAACGGAGCGTAGACAGACCAGTTGTTCGATCGGCTGATGCGTCGGACCATCTTCGCCCATGCCGATACTGTCGTGAGTGAATACATAAATGACGGGCAAGTGATTGATCGCCGCCAGACGCATTGGAGGACGCATGTAATCACTGAATACCAGAAAAGTCGCGCCGTAAGGAATCATTCCCCGATGATAAGCCATACCGTTCAGGATGGCTCCCATGGAATGCTCGCGGATACCAAAATGCATATTGCGTCCCGCCAGATCATCCGGCTGAAAAGCACCAACGCCATCCATCAGCGTTTGTGTACTGGGAGCGAGGTCAGCAGATCCGCCCATCAACTCAGGCAATTTCGGTGCAATGGCATTGATACATTTGCCTGATGCAGCACGGGTCGCCAGCGCTCCGCTCTCAGCGGTAAAGGTCGGCAGGGAAGCGTCCCAGTCCGCAGGCAGCTTACCGCTCATAATCCGATTGAACTCTTCGGCCAGTTCAGGATATACTTTGCCGTAGGCAGCAAGTTTCTCTTCCCATTCGGCCTGCGATTCTTTCCCCCGGGTGACAGTCTGCCGGAAATGATCCAGAGCCTCCTGCGGAAGATGAAAATCAGGTTCTGCAGGCCAGCCTAAACGTTCCTTGGTCAGACGGACTTCATCGACTCCCAGTGGTTCACCGTGAGCAGATGCGCTGTCCTGCTTATGCGGGCTGCCGTAACCGATATGAGTTCTGACAGCAATCAGCGAAGGCTGGTCTGTCTGTTCCCGAGCGGCCTCAATCGCTTTTGTTACCGCTTCAATATCGTTTCCGTCAGCCACATTCTGAACGTGCCAGCCAAACGCAGCGAAGCGGGCACAACGATCTTCCGTGAAGGCAATATCCGTATTCCCTTCAATCGTGATATGATTGTCGGCATACAGGACGACCAGTTTGCCAAGCCCGAGGTGTCCTGCCATGGAACCTGCCTCGGAAGCAATCCCTTCCATCAGGTCGCCGTCACTGGCAAGGACGTAAGTAAAGTGATCGACGATGGTGTGCTCGGGCTTATTGAACCGGGCTGCCAGATGAGCCTCTGCAATCGCCATCCCAACTGCACTGGCAAAACCTTGTCCCAGAGGTCCGGTCGTTGCTTCCACACCGGGGGTCATACCGAACTCAGGATGTCCCGGAGTTTTGCTTTCCCACTGCCGAAACTGTTTCAGTTCATCCAGAGGCAGGTCATACCCGGTGACATGCAGCAGGGAATAAAGTAATGCACAACCATGGCCGGCAGAAAGCACGAAACGATCGCGGTCGGGCCAGTTGGGATCAGTCGGATTCACACGCAGAAAGCGGTCCCACAACGTATATGCCATGGCGGCAGATCCCAGCGGCAGACCTGGATGACCAGATCCCGCTTTCTGAACCATATCGACAGATAAAAGACGTAATGTATTGATACAAAGCTCATCCAGAGCCGTTGAAGTAGCAGCAGAGGTTGTCATTTGCAATTACCTTAAAAAAGTTTCCATGTTTCGAGTATTATATTCACTTCACCCCACTGTTGCAGGCACAGCGACCGGGCAAATCCAGAAAGCTCTCAATTCTTCTTGAGCTTCCGGTAGTGACGAATGAGGCAATTCGTCGAGGAATCGTGATTCAGTTCTGGTTCCGCCTGGCTCTCAAGCTCAGGAGTGATTCGCTGGGCCAGCGCTTTACCAAGCTCAACGCCCCACTGATCGAACGGGTCGATATTCCAGATCGCCCCCTGGGTGAAGACTGAATGTTCGTAGAGTGCAATCAGTTTCCCGAGTGCTTCCGGCGTGAGCCGATCCATGAGCATCGTATTTGACGGACGGTTGCCTTCAAACACCCGATGAGGCACAAGCCAGTCCGGTGTCCCTTCTGCTTTGACTTCTTCGGCTGTCTTTCCAAAAGCCAGCGCCTCTGCCTGAGCAAAGACATTTGCCAACAGCATGTCGTGATGCCGACCCAGCGGATTGAGTGGCTGACCGAAGGCGATGAAATCGCAGGGAATGAGTCGAGTCCCCTGATGAATTAACTGGTAAAAGGAATGTTGCCCGTTGGTACCAGGTTCCCCCCAGTAAATTGGTCCGGTATCATAATCAACGTGAGCCCCGTTCAGCGTGACATGTTTACCGCTGCTTTCCATTGTCAACTGCTGCAGATAAGCCGGGAACCGCTTCAGATACTGTTCGTAAGGCAGGACGGCAACGGTCTCTGCTTTGAAGAAATTGGTATTCCAGATTGTCAGCAGTCCTAAGATTACCGGCAGGTTTGCTTCGAACGGTGCCGTACGGAAGTGCTCGTCCATCTGGTGGAACCCGTCCAGCATCGCCAGGAAATTTTCGGAACCGATCGCCAGCATTGTGGAAAGGCCGATTGCCGAGTCCATGGAATAGCGTCCGCCGACCCAGTCCCAGAATTCAAACATGTTTCCGGTGTCGATCCCGAACCCAGACACTTTCTCCGCATTTGTGGAAACCGCAACAAAATGTTTCGCCACTGCGTTTGCATCACCGCCAAGACCTGCGAGCAACCAGTCACGTGCACTGTGCGCGTTGGTCATCGTTTCTGCTGTGGTGAAGGTTTTTGAGGAAATGATAAACAGGGTTTCCGCGGGGTCAAGATCAAGTGTGGCTTCTGCCAGATCGGTCCCATCAACATTGGAAACGAACCGGAAATTCAGATTCCGATCGGTGTAATAGCGGAGCGCTTCAAAAGCCATCACCGGTCCCAGGTCGGAACCACCGATACCGATATTGACGATATTCCGAATTCGCTGTCCGGTATGCCCCAGCCACGCACCGCTCCGAACCCGCTGCGTGAATTCAACCATCTTGTCCAGAACTGCATGAACGTGGGGAACCACGTTTTCGCCGTCGACAACGATGCTTGCCCCTTTCGGTGCCCGTAAAGCGATGTGCAGAACAGACCGATTCTCAGTGACATTGATTCTGTCCCCGCGAAACATGGCGTCGATTCGTGAGCGCAGGCCGGTCTCCTCTGCCAGATCCAGGAGGAGCTGGAAGGTCTCTTCTGTGATTCGATTCTTCGAGTAATCGAGATAGAGCCCTAATGCTTCGAGTGTCAATCGCTCGCCGCGTGTTGGATCGTCGGCAAACAGCGTCTTGAGATGCAGGCCTTTGACCTCCTCATAATGAGCCTCAAGCCTTTTCCAGGCTGCACACTCTGAGAGTAGCTGGTCTCCGGACGTCATATTTGCATTCCTTTTTCGTTACTCGTGTTAAGTCGTATCTTTTTGAGATCGGGTTCGAAGTCAGCCTTGTGACCGGATGTTCGACAATACCGCGCTGGGGAACTGATCATGTGTTGTTTTGCCGAGCCAGAGATCATGTTCCTGCTCGTGGATTTCCTGAGATGATCTTGAAATGGTACCACCGAATTTGTCAGGGAATCAAGCGCAACTCGCAATTCTGCCCAACGTCAAAGCATTGTCGTCAATTCCAGTAATCATTGGAATGCAGACGGGGAAAGAGTGTAGCAAATTTACAATTTCAATCCCCTGCGGATGATCCTGCATTAACAGATCGTATCTATTTTCCGATGAGAGTAGTTAGAAAAGCTGTGTTTCTGCAACCGTCAGTACACCCATTAAACGGATCATAACACAAATCAGTTAAAACAGGCCTCACCAGCAGCTTAATCTGTCTCTTCCCGTCTTGATTTGAGTGACTGAAGTGGACAAAACAGCCGTTCAGAATTAAAATTAAGTTAAGTTATTTCCATCCTTACAAATATCCTCCGCTGTGCCCGACGTCTTGGTTTTCATTCCTGGAGCTGGTTATGCTAAGTATTTTTGATGTGTCCGGGAATCAATTCTGTAATCAGATTTCTCGCCGGAACTTCATCAAAATCGGCTCCCTGGGTGTGGGCGGTCTCAGCTTACCGCAATTACTGAAAGCAGAACAGCAATCGGGAAAAACGAACTCGAAAAAATCCATTATCATGATCTACCTGCCTGGCGGCCCTCCGCATCAGGATATGTATGATATCAAGATGGATGCCCCTGCTGAGATTCGAGGCGAGTTCACTCCCATCTCAACCAGTGTCCCGGATATCCGGATCTGCGAACACCTGCCGCGAATGGCACAGATCGCGGATCAATGCATCTTCGTGAATTCCCTCGTCGGTTCCATCGGTCAGCATGCCTCGTTCCAATGTATGACCGGACACAGCGATCGAAATCAACCCGCGGGTGGCTGGCCCGAATTCGGTTCGGCGCTCTCCTACCTGAAAGGCGATCCCCAGTCGACTTCGCCGGCTTATGTGAATCTCTCTCCAAAGATGCAGCATACCCCATACAACTTTGGCAAGAACAGCTTCCTCGGCATGTCCCACACTCCCTTCAATCCGAACGGAGAAATGAAAGGGGACATGACCCTCAACGGCATCACCCTCGATCGTCTGCAGGATCGCAAACGCCTCTTGAAAAGTTTCGATCAGTTCCAGCGCGAGGCAGACAGCTCGGGCTCCATGCGGGGACTCGATTCCTTTAACGAACAAGCCTTCGGCGTACTCACTTCTGGAAAACTCGTCGAAGCACTTGACGTTTCTAAAGAAGACCCCGCCGTTCGCGAACGTTACGGTAAAGGAACAGATCGCAAACAGGGAGATGCGGCCCCGCGTCTGAACGAACAGTTTCTGCTCGCCCGCCGTCTGGTGGAAGCAGGTGCCCGCGTCGTCACACTCAGTTACAGTTTCTGGGACTGGCACGGCAGTAACTTTAAACATGCCAGACAGAACTTCCCCGATTTCGATCAGGCCATTACCGCTTTGATTGAAGACCTGCATCAGCGAGGTCTGGCGGAAGACACCACCGTCATCGCCTGGGGCGAATTTGGACGGACTCCCAAGATCAACAATAACGGCGGTCGAGATCACTGGCCCCGCGTCTGTAATGCGTTGCTCGCCTGTGGCGGCATGAAAACCGGTCAGGTCATTGGCACCACCGATCGACTGGGGGGCGAAGCGCAGGATCGTCCTGTCCATTTCCAGGAAATCTTTGCAACCCTCTATCACAATATGGGAATCGATGTCGAACGCGTCACCCTCCCCGATCACGCCGGCCGTCCGCAGTACCTGGTCGATAGTGGCTACCTCCCGCTGCCTGAAGTCATGTGAAATGTCTGGCGGATTGCCACATTGATCTGTCCTACAATCAATTCTGTATTCGCTGTCCAACGATCATTTTTTCTTCTCGACTGCTTTGAGATCGGATACGCGATAATCCTTCAACACCAGGGGGAGAACAGTTTTCCCCGTGGAGGGATCGACCAGCCGGGCAGCCTGCAGTTTGACTTCCATGATGGCATACTTTCCTTTATCGATAATCCGATCTGTGGGATATTGTCTGCTGTGAAATCGGCTCAAGCCCTCTACCCAGGGATGTCGAGGCAGCTCCTCGACCAGCTTGAATGAAGTCACTTTCGCTGTGATTTCTAACCGGGGTTTGTGTGCCGTTCGTTCCAGCCTGGCATTCTCAGCCGGCCAGATCTCTTTATCGAAACGCAACACAGGAAAAATCGGTTCTGCAGGACGATCGACGGCCAGGCCAGGTATGGCCTGAGGATTGGAAAACGACGATTGATAATTGCGCCCTTCCTGATCAGGAACTGCATAAATCTGATCCATTAAAAGGTCCCGTGGGGCGATCGCAAACAGATCTAACAAAGCCTGCACTTCCTCAGCTGCCTTCGGTGGTTGAATCGTATCCGGATGCTTCAACCCATACATCATATGCCCATAATCATTCACATTCCCGCCACCATCCCAGGGGATAAAGCTGTGCGCAAATAACGCCGGACTGGGTCGTTCTTTATCCAGGCCTTGAAATCGGAAGTTATCGAATTGCAGAGTGAACTGGTCCGGCATCGATTCGGCCCAGCGCTTCAACCAGGCTTTAAACTTCTCCGCTTTCGCTGCTCGTACTTCACGAGAGGGAAGACTCTGTGAGCCTTTATCGAAGAACCGAATCTGATCAGGTTTGACATCGAACATGGGAACATTTTCAAACCGCCAGCGCATCACCATCAGCTGATCCAGTTGCTCCGGGTTATCCAGAAATACAGGAGCAGCAGAAGCAATCAAAGGCAGCATCCCCTGGGGACTTAAAGCATACGCTTTTTCATTCTGTTTTGTCTGAACGGGAACCGCTTTCTCAGGCGGATGCGCTGCCAGCTTCTGTAACGAAGCCATCTCCAGGGGTCCTTCATACAAAGGAGCCTTCCCTTTTTCGCCAAGTGAAATCTGAGCAGGCAGGGCATCGAGAATCACAGTCGCGTACCCCCCTTGTTTGCTGGCATCTGTCTTCAGCATCCTTAATTGTTTCACCCGGACATCCAGCGTCACCGCGATGCGAATTTCATCGGCTCTCTCAGCCAATGCCTTTTTCACAGCCTCTTCCGGCAGGGATCTCATCAGGGTTTTCGTATCGCATCCCAGATTCAACAAAAATTGATAAGGCTGATACTCCTGTCCCGCACGGCGAAAGAGCCCTGTTTCCGTTCCCTTCAGCTCCAGTTCTCCGCGTTCATCAAATTCGCGGTTCTCATCCAGAGAAATCAGCTGTGATGGTTGTTCGCCCACTGCCCGCAGTTCAGCCTGTTTTTGCGTCAATGTCATGTCATCCAGCCGCGGTTCATCGGTCCTCGGATCAATGACCACTTTGAAATTCAGCCGAAACAGATCACCCGCAGCAGTTGTTCGTCCCGCCAGCCAGTCGGACAACAGCTGCCGTTGCGCCTCTGTGATCGACTCACGATCCTGATCCCATTTGGCACCAATCGTCCCTGCAAACGGAGGGAAGAAAGGCTGACGCGCCGGAGACATCAGACCGTGAAAGTCTGAGTTCAGTCGAGACATTTCCTGACTGGCAGCGCTGACCTGCTGTTTCAATTCCGTGGAAGCCCGCTGCGTGCTGATTAAGGTGGGAATACTGAAATTAAGCTCATAATATTCATTCAGTTTCTTTTGCGCCATTGAGACGGCCTGCTGATCTTTCTCACTCACCTGCTGCCAGATTTGGGTCCAGGATTCGTCATGAAGTTTCAGCTCCTGATTCCGGACGATCAGTCCGGCTAAGGCAAATTCATCCAGGGGAATCACTGCTCTCGACGATTCATTCGCAGCTTCCACGCCACCCACCAGCACAGCCGTGGGGTAGCGTACCAGGGGGAAGCTGTGCAGTGGCTTTCGCAAAGCGGGATCTGCAAACAGTTCAACAGCATCGACCGTTCCAAAAATGGCCGGCATTTGACGATCACCGGTTTCCAGTAACGGTGCACTTCGAAACGTCACTACAGTCGCGATAAACGCCCAGCGTTCCGTCACTGCGCCTCCGATATATCCTTTTTTTGTTCTGCCCGGTAAGGAATTGACGACATCCGGCCCCACTTCCCAGAACGATGTCCCGGCAACTGGCGCACCGGCAACGTTGAGTGATCTTCGAAATCCACCACTTGAAGGCAGGGTGGGAAATGTTGTTGTCCATTCGACACCAGGGACCACTGGCGTTCCCCCTTGCCCCAATGCTTTCACCGCCAGTCCATTGCGGGTAAAGTCATAAGGTGACAGTTTCGCTTTGGAAATAAAACAGATTCGAAACGGCCCTTTAACCGCTAACTCCGACAGCATCCCCCGATACTCGCGTTCGAATTTCTGTTGTGCAGCCCGTCTCTCAAATTCGTTATCACCTTTCCAGATACCAACCGCTCCCCCTGTCTGATATTTGAAATTCAACACCGATTCCACAACCTGCCTGGGATAATGGTTAGCAATAAAGTTTGGCAGAAACTCTTCAACCCAGCTTTCGTCCACTCCCAAAGCCACCAGTTCCAGCAGCTTGCCGAAGTTCTGACGTTCGAGAGCCAGCGCCTGCACCGCGGCCTTATGACGCTGACGCCGCTCGGTAGCGGAACGAATATTTTCCAGCTCCAGGAAGTGCTCCTGGTGGATCACCGGCAGACCATTCACCAGCATGAGATTGAATTTCTCACCCAGCAGTCGCGAAGCCTTCCCGATGTCATCGTTCGCCAGTTGCTTCATATCGCCCGCTGAGGCGACTGCCCCTTGCGTGTTTGTCTGTGTCCCTGAAGTTTTGACCGATTCCGCTGAATCCGGTATCGCCATCTTGTTTGTTTCTACAGATGGCGTCTTTTCAGGTGAATCGACTGAAGCAGTCCGCTTCACATATTCCTGATCGCGCTGGCTGAACTGAGTCAGCGGGAGACTCACAATCAGTCCCCCGGGAATCTTCAATTGTACCTGATCTCCTTTCAGGCCAGCGAACTCCGCTTTGACTCTCTGCTTTCCATCGGCACTGGTCCAGATCCGATCCGCAGCAGAGGACTGACTGACCAGAAAACTGAGCAACAACAGGCAGGTAAGACTGATTTTGAACATGAGATTCCTCGTAAACTGATTCTGCATAACTGTTTTCCTGATTTTCAGGCACTGGAGATGGATTCACCCTCTTTGGCGACACCCCGGGAAAACATGTGCAACAGAATGGAATCTTTTTTGAATTTTGTCTGGATAATTTAAAAACCCCCTGAAAACAGCAGGTTTTCACTGAATAAATTCCCCTTGATTCGCTCAATGCCAGAACCAGAATAAGCGTCGAAGTGAGTCGCGCGCGTGGTCAGTTTACAGTGCACTGAAACACGCGTCAGTTGTTCATCCTCTTCACTGCAATTGAACCTGTTTTTTCCAGATTTGCACTGCCTGAAACCACACCCGTTCGTGATGTCACCCTGCGGGTCGCCACACCATCGACAATCTTCAGCCCGGCACCACCCCGGCATCGCAATTGCTCGCCCCGGTATCACCCTGTATCGCCTCAATTGATTATTCATCTCCTCTTGCTCCCTGCCTGCCATTATCGATAATTCAAATCAGACAGTGTTACCCATGTGTCCGAACGTGTGTTACCTATGTGTCCGGTCTTTACACTTGCCCAACAGTGCATATTGCACGCATTCACACCACCAAAAGTAGAAGTCCATACTACTGAAAGGCCACCCAACCCGAGATATGAAAACAGGGCACTGCTTAACAGTGCCCCATTCTCAAATTCAGACTATCTACATTCGCTCAGGTTCAGACCGGGCTCCCATTCAGCAGGAAGTCTGACAGCGGCTCTGCCAGCCCCGTTGAAGTCCCGATAAAACCAAACGAGACCGTGCCGCCAGCGGAAATATCATCGTTCCACGAGGCACCACGAATCACGTAGGTATTCCCGACGTGTGAAACGATCTCGGCGTTCCAGATATCCGTGATCTCACCATCAAAGGTGAACTGCAGCATCCAGCCTTCCAGCGGTTGATCACTCTCATTCCGGATTTCCACCGCGCCCTGAAATCCACTGTTCCAGGCATTCACGACATCAAAGTCCACGGCACCGGATGCAGGCGGGGCATCGTTGTCCTGAATACTCCCCGTGCCAACAGCGGTCGCCAGCGTACCACCCACGGGCTGAGTTAACACGATCTGGAAGCCTTCGTTCGCTTCCGTCTCGACATCACCCAGGATCGGCACCACGATGGTTTTCGTCAGTTCGCCCGGCTGGAAAATCAGCTGACCACTCATCGACTGATAATCTGCACCAGCGACCGCAGTTCCATCTACGGTATGAAACTGAACGGTCACCTGTTCCGTGGTCGGTTGATCCAGTGAAACAGTAAACACTGCCTGTGTGCTCCCACTGTCCCCTTCGGTGACATTCACATCATTGATGGAGATTCCCGGAACGATTACGACGAACTCTTCCACAGTCACATGCACCGTGGTACTGGTCACACTACCTGTATCAGAAACCGTCGTGAATACGAAACTGTCTGCCCCCGAATATCCGTCATCGGGAGTATAAGTCAGCTTGCCATCCTGATTGTCGACAACCTCTCCATGCGCAGGCTGAGTAATCGACTCCAGCGTCCCCCCCGTTCCCAATGCAGAGGCAGGACTGATATAGTTCCCCGACATGACCAGCATGCTCAACATCGAGACCGAATCGGCATAGTAATTCGAATGCGTGGTCGCCACGCTGTCGAAGACCGAATTCAACCACGCCTGATCACCGGCATCGGAACCGGTCATCGCCGACACTCCCACCGCTGCGCGGAAGAAGGGATCGCTCCAACTGTTGAGGGGCGTTCCATCCAGTTGATAGCCGCCTCGAATCAAATAGGGATTCCCATTCGACGACTGCTGGAAAAATTCCGACAGCATCTGCGCCTGCGCCAGTGAGACCGCATCTCCGCTCAAGACGGCATCCGCTCCAATGCGCCAGGGCACCCGCCCCGCATTGTACCAGTAATATTGATCATTCACTTCCAGGAAACCTGAAGGGGCAGGCGAAACATTCCCGGTCACTGGATCGACAATCACGAAGTCAGGCACCAGCCCGGTTCCCGACTGCTGCTGCAGTTTCGTCAGCACCGACTGAATCGCCGCGATGACTTCGTCCCAGGCACCCGTTCCCGTAGCCGCTTCAAACGCGCGGAAGTGACCATACATGAAATCGCTGGTACGCACCGACCACTGATTGTGACTGCTGCCATAGGGATTCACCCAGTCTCCCAGCATCGGCAGATGACTGTCGGGACCGATCATCGACTCATACATGGCATCGATAATCGTAATCGCCTCCTGCAGATAATTCACCGCACCATCACTGCCCCACTGGGCATCCGCGACCAGTAATGCGTAAGCGATGTCGGCATCGCCGTCGAAGGCACTGTTATTCCCATACGCGTCCGGCTGCGCCCAGTCCATCAGATCCGGGTTCCCCTGGCTGGGATTCGCGCGGGAATACTGGAACAGACCGTCAAAGATCGCCTGGGCCTGCGGATCGTAGCCATCCATGTGCGCCAGAATCAGCATGCCGTAACCCTGTGCTTCAGACGTCGTCCGCCCCGAAGAATCCATAATCACGCGGTAACCGTTCCCTCCCGGATCGACGCGTAACCAGTCCGCCTTCCAGCTGTCGTAATAGTTGCTCACAATCTGATCCAGCTGAGATTGACTGTACTGGCTGGGCAATAACGTCCCGTCCACATAAGACTGTACGTGGCTGCCATAATCAGGATCGCCGCCCGATGCCCCCGTGGAAATCGTCACCGCTGTCTCATAAGGCGTAGTGACCGACAGATCCCGCTCGACGATCACTTCTACATCGTCATTGGTAATCACCGTCGTTGCCGTTGAAAGGCTCTCATCGAGCGTCGCACCGACCGGACTGCCCAGCGTCACATAAAACTCCTCGTCCGGCTCGACCTCGCTGTCACCAAAGATGCGCACCGTGATTGTCTGGTCTGTCTCGCCGGCGGCGAACGTGATCTGGCCACTCGCCGCTTCATAATCTTCTCCCGCGGTTGCCGTACCGTTCGAGGTCTGGTAATTCACAGTCACACTCTGGTTCGCTGCTTCCGAAAGAGATACCGTGAGACTCGCCAGCAGACTTCCACTCCCCCCTTCTACCACCGTTGCGCCACTGATGCGGACCACGGGAATCGGATCTGGGTCCGGATCCGGGTCCGGGTCGGGATCAGGATCGACGGGACTGCCGTTCCCGTTAAACGCATAACCGCTCGGCTCACTGTAGGGACCAACGGCCACCAGTCCGATTGCCAGCGTTTCTCCGACATCCAGGGTCGGATTCCAGCTGGGCGGGGTCACCCGATAACGGCCGCCCCCCAGATTCTCCACCTCGGCATTCCAGAGTGACTGAATCTCGCCTGAGAAATCAAATTCCAGCTGCCAGTCGGTGAATGTTGTTGCTTCGTCGTTGTGCAGAATCAGGTTCGCCGTCCTGCCGGCGCCCCAGTCCTGATCGACCTGAAACTCGACATCGGGCGCATCGGCCAGCGGGTGCGCGGCCAGCATCGTCCGCATCTCCAGTGCTTCAATCTGTCTCGCGGCCTGCGTGCGAGATCGTCGTGGAGTGCCCTGCTGTTGCAGGAACCATTCGAGAAGTGTTACGTAAAGTCGTTTCATCTCATCCACTCTGCGAATGCAGAGCCCTTTCAGTCTCTGCCAGGAGAGCGCTACGCTGCAGACTGAGATTCAGTCGGCAGAGATGAGAGTCACGAGTCTCGGACGTAGAAATGCTGAGACGCGTCTGCTGCTCCGTAACACTGCATATCAAAAGGCGCGAGAGGAGACTGCAACACAGGCAGGCCACCACAGGCTCTCACACGCCCGGGATGTCCTGGCGCGGAAGCTGTTCTGGCCCAGATCAAACAGCAATGTCCGAAGTTAAAGATAGGATTTGAACCGGGAACCAATCCCGGTCCGGAACAGTTCGATTGTAACCGCAGTCACCTGCCCCTTGTCCAGCTTTGATTTGAATTTTTTTGAAATACGGTTCAAGGCAATTTTACTCTGAGTGATGATCACAATTCAGAATCCATTCGCACTCGGGTTCAATCTATCCATAAATTGATCTACATATTGAATTCCGGCATGGATTTGATTACGTTTTAACTTCACGAATAGCATGAGATTCAGGCCATCCTTTGTACTCAACCTGTGAGGCGATTCAATGAATGTTCCTTCGCGTTACTCTCGATGTCTCTTTTACTCTCTCATCTGTCTGTTCCTGCTACCGAATTCGATCCCGGCAGCAGAACCACAGTCAGAACAAACAGACGCAGATCACCTGAAAGCCTGGCAGGAAAAAGGGGTGGAATATGCGCGGATCATGTCGCAGGTAAAATGGACCCCCGTCGCGGAAGGCATGCCGCGCAGGAAAGGATATTTCGAACCGGGCAAGGAATACACCGGAGTTCCCTACTCAAGCGTCAAATACGTCGGCCGTTATATCGGATTCGATATTTATCTGAAGACGTTTCTGGCAGCCGTCGAAAATCCTGACAGCGTGTTATATACAGAGAACCTGTATGGCAAAGTCGCCAATGCGGAATGTTATTACGGAAAAGTCTGCTCCTCTTACACCAGTTACGCGTTACAATGTGGCGTCTGGTATGTGAGCCGTCTGCACAATCCCCCCTATCGGGAAGGAGTCGAACTGGTCGAACCACAGACGGCACAAGCAGCACAGGTAGGGGATATCATCTTCACACCTCCCCAGCCCGGTTCTCATGTGGAAATCGTCACCAGGGTCACCAGGGATGCCGACGGAAAGGTCACCCATGTCCGCGTGGAAGAAAGCCGCCCTCTCACCACGAAAACCACCAATCGTTCCGTTTCCACCTTTAATTCCCATCTGGCTGCCCGAGGCAGAAAACTGTTTCGCATCACCGATCTGGATGCCTGGCGCGGACAGAACAAAGCAGAGTCCTTCCTGTTTCCCAACTATGAGGAAGATTCCAAAACGCCCGTCATCAATCGCGTCTTGCTGCTCGATCGCGGCGACTGGGTTCCCTATCACAAAGACCAGAAAGTGAAAATCAACATTATGGACCGGGACGCAGCAGGCGTAAAATCTCTGGTCGTCAAACGAGGGGACAAAGTCGTCAAAGAAATCGATCAGCCCGGGAAAGGAGTCATCGAACTCTCATTTTCCACCTGTGGCGATTACACGGCACACTGTATCATGCAGGACGGTTCTCTGAGCCAGGCCTGCGAGTTCTCTGTCTGTGATCTGGACTTCAGCATGCCCGGCAAGACAGCCTCGCAACAGCAGCCATGGGAACTGAAATTCAATTCTGACAACATGAAAGTCATCATGGCACTGCTGGTAAACGAAGCAGACAGTTATGACTATCATCACATCTTCGTTACCGATCAGGATCGGCAGCGGGGAACGGTAGTCATTCCCGCCAATTTAATACAGACCAAAGGCAAAATGCAGGTCTGGCTGATCGGCGAAAACCGATATGGCCGACTCAAAAAACGACGCGATATTCTCATCCAGGACTGATCTGCAGCAGAGCAGAAGTGCAGCGTTTTTCATATTGATCAATCTCGAGACTGCTTCATGGCGGAAAAATATCTGATGCGTCATTCCCTGTTACTTTTGCTGCTGTCGGGTACCGTTTTCATTTCCGGTTGTGGCGACCAGCCCGAGTCGATCAGCAATCCCGCCGATCCGACTCCGGAAACCGTCACCACCGAACAGATTCTCAAAGACTTTGAGGAAGCCGACCGCGCAGCCGCCAAACTCACGCCCCCCAGCCCGGTGATCACACTTCCCGAAGTCACAGGCTGGATACGGTCCGAGCCCCGGTCTCTGCCCCAGGACGATCATGGCTTTTCGGTCGCCTACGATCATCCCGCGGGCATTGTGGTCACCCTGTATCAGTTCACCCGGGGATTAACAAAGATCCCCAATGACTTAAACAGTGATCCTCCCCGCAAAGAAATGCAACGGGCACAGACCGGAATCCAGCAGGCAGTCGAACTCGGCATCTGGAAAGCCGCTGCAGAAACAGACCAGGGCATCGTTCCACTCGGCGACTCCCGCACGCAGGCACTCTGGTCGCGTTATTCACTGACCAGAACAAACGATGAATCCGTCATCTCCGACACCTACATCTGGCCTCACGCGAATGTGCTGTTGAAACTCCGCTGTTCCGGTCAGTTTCAGGAGTCCTCCGCAGAAGCAGAGGCGCTGAAAACACTACTGACCGCCCTCGGCACTGCCTGCCAGACAGATACCCAATAAGACAGAGACTTCCGTCGGCTACTGCACTTCGCCGCAGAACCGGATGCGCATGTTCTCGACCACTTCCAGTCCCCGGGGCATAAACTCATTCCGTTTCAGCCGCCCTTTGGCTTCAATCGCCTTGAGATGATCCGAGACTCCATTGGTCGATTTAATTCCAAACGACTGACCAATCTCCCGCACCGTCGGTGCACATCCTGTCCTGGCGGTAAATACACGAATAAAACTGAGAATACGCTTCTGTCGTTCGGTTAATTTCTTCATCGCAGGGTCTCTGATTAAATAGCCTCTGAAAAACATATACTCAACGAATGTTACCTGCTGCCGGTTTGACTCCACAAGGTCTATCGCACAAGAAATCACATTCATTGTTGGGATGCTTTGCCGGGTAATCCCCCCGTTTATTTTTTCGGTTTCGGAACTTCAAACGGGCCGACTTTGGAATCATGCTTCCGCAGGCCATCCATGATTGCCTTGTAGATGTAGGGATTATTTTCCATCGCCCTGACAGTCTCTTCGGTCCATTTTTCGTATTTCAGATCCTCAAACGCGGCATCGTCCTGCTTCCCCAGTTCTACGAGAATGTCACGCATGACTTCTCCCCCCTGCAGAAAGCGATCCTGGAGAACAGGCGACCCGTCTGCATAGGTCAGCCCTGCCAGTTTCTTACCCAGCTTTACTCCGGAAAGAAATCCATCGCGGTCAGTACGCGAGGCAATCGGGTTCCACAATACATGCTCGGATTCCGACTTCATATTCACCAGTTGCTTGAGATGCAGCGGGATCTGCGGCCACGGTCCCCGGGGAGAATACTTGACCTCCCCCAGCCCGTCTTTGGCAGTCGCATGTTCGGCCCACCGCGCCATCCCTTCCAGGTACCAGGAATTCTTGAAATAGGTCGTGCCATATTGAATCAGGTGAAACGTTTCATGAGTGGGAGTGGCATTTTTGATCGGATCGACCTGTGTGGCAATCGCCATCACAATCGCGCGGTCGGTCGGTTTGCCCTCGGGAATCTTCCGGGCCCGCTGCGCACTGGAGTAGGCGACCCCGTTCAGGTTTGACATCTCCGAACGATCGCGGATGCTCACCTGAATGCAGTTGACTCCCTTGTAACGTTCGCTCTTGAAAGGATCGGGAAACTTGAGGACATCGCAGAACAGTCGATGCGCCGCCCAGATCTGTTTCGCCACATTTTCCACCTGATCAGGGACGCCGTTTTGATCAACGTCGACCGGAGAGACCGCACCAGTTCCTTCCTTGACGTAAAAGATCCGGACTTCATCATAGACGAAATGCTCCGTCAGTTCGGTTCTCTTTTTCTGCTGCGCAGAAGTCAGAGAGGGCGCGGCAACAGCCCCCAGAAGAACAGTAAATGCAACGAAACGGCTCAACGTGTGACAGCGGGCATATCTCATGTGAGCGATCCTTTTTCACCAGTATTCAAACCATATTTAATCCAGGTAAACTGTGTAGTACTCTCTATAAACAGCTAGTGATATGGATAACAGCAGTAACAATACAGTACATGCTTGAATCGACTTCTTTAATAATGAACGATGCCGAGAGTCTTTAACAGACCAGATCATGAATAGCAGGCAGGTTGGAGCGAGCAGATATTGAAGAGTTCCAAAAGAAGCACACCAAAACCTCAAACGATTCCATGTATCTATTTTTATTTTTTCGTCCGCTAAATATAACTCGAGTTCTCTCAATTTTTCAGGGCCCAGTTCTTTTCCTGTATTCCTTCCATTTATTGAATTGTTATAGACCCAATTGAGCTCAGCTGCTTTGATGCTTTTTGATCTCCATTTGGGATAACCTCCTGTTGATAATTTTTGACGTGGTAAAAAAGTACCAACACGGTAATTCAGTACTTCGATTCGAACAGAAACAAAAAAGACAAACAAACTGCACAGAATGAGAAGATTTTGCTTTTTCATTTTCTCTCTCAAATCGGTTTCTCAGATTTGAAATAAGAGAACACAGCCCCGGGTACGAAGCCGATCGCAAAAAAGAGACCACCCAGAACAGCCAGTCCCAGCAGAGCTTCACAACGGGGATTCACTCCCACTGCGATTAACAGAAAAGTCAGCACATCAGCCACCGCCGGAACGTTGTAAGCGAGAACAAATCCCAGCACCGCAGTTATGACACCACCCGTAAAGCCATAATCCAGCATGGGGCACCTCAGGACCGGTTTAATAAATCACTTCATTCATTACTCAAAGGATATCGAATGACATGATTTACATTTCGATGTCCAATAACCATATAACCGGCATGTGCAAAGACTGAGGCCACGTTCTTCTCTTCACCATTTGAGTCTTTAAATCGGAGTGATTCCCTAAAAACCCTCAGATCAAGCACCTTTTCTTCTTGTGTTGAATAGCTTCCGTCTCCCGTTATCGTCAATGATGGTTCAATCCTATCATCATCTCTCTCATTGCTACATTGAAATTTGAATTCGTACTCAAAAAACAACACATCAGGTTTTTCGGTTGCAAAGATTTTTTGGCGTGCTTCGACAAATTCAGTAATGGCAAACCCATTAGTGTCGAGCATGTCATTCAGTCTTTTAGAGTTTATTTTTAAATACTCACTATATATTTTTTCTCTGTCTAAGTGAGTGTCGTTATCTTTAATCTCTTCTAATAACATTGCCAGATCTTCGTATAATGTTAGCTTATGTTTTTTTTCATTTACTTCTTCTAACAGATTATCTGCGATTCCATTTTTATAGTTACGGTCTTTGTAGAAAGCTTTATCAGACGTAATTAGGATCACATCATCATCATTTAAAAATGAAACACAGTCTGACCAAATAACTCCATCTTTGAATTGTTGAGATTTGTCACTAGGAGGCAATTTTTCAATTATTTTATGAAAAGAAACGTTTGCATGCTCTAGCGTAAATGGGACATGAATAACCTCAACTCCGATATCACTAAATATTGATGCTACTTTCTCTTCAACTTTATCTGGTTCGGGAAGAACTAATTCTTTAAGAGAACCAAATAAAGTTAATAATTGCCGATGTTTTTTATTCATGTCAGAGATCAGTTCATTAAGCTGCCTCCGCAGATTTGACTCTACCTCAAGTTTGATAACTTCTGGCAGTCTGATTTCGACATTATTATTTTTGATAAAAAACCGAACAGCACTTCCCAACGAAGATTGAAGTCCCAATTCAGAAATCCAAATATTTGAATCAATGACAATTATCATTTTGAATTGAAATCCCAGTGATGCTATAAAGAAATCCAACGAATTTTTTGGATAGAGTTCCAGTACTTGATTTATTAAAAATGGATTTCAACTCTTAGAAATGAGGGTATAAAATCAATGAATTGATAGCGTGATACCCATCCATCATACCAGAGTCCATCGGCCGGTCAACAAATTCCCTTTCGCGTACAATCGGAATAATCCGCACAGTTTCCGCGGACGTTCACACAATCTTCTCGCTTCCGCCGCTTTTCAGCAAAGCAGGCCGACTCGCTTTTCCAATCACTGCAGTGGTCCAATTCCTGTAACCGATAAAATAAGCATCCCTGCGACTGCGGACACGGTCTGCGCCTGCGCGTGACAGACCGGATTCAGGGAAGGTCCTCAGCAGCAGTTCGATCTCATTTTTCTTGACAAATACGGTCACAAATTCGAAATCCCGCCCGATGGAACGACAGCAGGATCAATCGCGAAATGTGTTCCGGCACCCCGGTCTGTTACGACGCTGGTTGTCGCTGCTGGGATGCTGTTTCGCGCTGAGTGCCGCGCCCCTGTTCGCGCAGGAATCGACAGCAGACGCACTGCCGCCTCCGCTTACTGATTCGCTGCCGGGCGAAACATCGTTCGTCAGTCTCTACTCTTCCTGTGACGAAGAACTCATTCCCTGTGTGCCCGGCCTCGACGATCACAGTGACTACCCGACCGGCAAACTGAGTGGCTTCATCCAGATCGATACCGCAGGCTTCGAGCAGTCGCCGGCATCAATGGCCGCGTTTGGAAATATCAGCAACCGGACCGCCGTCCGCCGTGCGCGGCTGGCTCTGACGGGAGACCTTGCAGCCGACGTCGGTTATAAACTGGACGTCGAGTTTGCCACTCCCAGTCCCCGGGCCCGTGATGTCTATCTGGAATTACGCGATCGTCCCTACGTCGATCGCCTGATAGTCGGCTCCGCCAGGGTTCCCTTCCAGATGGAAGCCCTCACCAGTTCCAAAAGTTTAACCTTCGCCGAACGCGCCCCCTTCTTCACCTTCGCCCCCTTTCGCCAGGTCGGCCTCTGGGCAGACGGTACGCTGGAAGAAGAACGGGGCACCTGGTCGCTGGCCGGCTTCATCATGGGAAAGGGGGGCTTTGATCTCAATCATAATGCGGACGGCCAGGGCTTCGCTGCGCGCACCACGTATCTGCACTGGTATGAAGATGACGGCCGCGATCTGCTGCACACCGGGTTGAATTACAGCGTCCTGCAGCCGTTTGATAAGATGGTCCGCTACGATTCCAAGTTGAGCTTCTTCACCAACCAGGAACCGGGTATCAATGCCCCCGGTCCCCCGCAACTCGTCGACACAGGTTATGTCCCGGCGGAGAGTGTCAACCTGTTTAACTTCGAACTGGCCGGTTCACGCGGACGGTTCAACTATCAGTCCGAACTCACCTATTCCCTGGTGAATCAGATCGGCGGGCCGCCCCTCGTCTTTTACGGCGGATACGCTCAGGCCGGCTGGTTCCTGACGGGGGAATCCAAACCCTACAACCGAAAGGCGGGCGTCTTCGATTCGGTCGAACCGCTGCACAGTTTTTTTGACGGAGGCTGGGGCGCGTGGGAGCTGGCGGCCCGGGGGACCTTCCTCAATCTTAACGATAAAAATGTGACGGGCGGCCGCATGAACTCCGCTGAAATCGTGGTGAACTGGTACTTGACAAATCAACTTAGTCTGAAGTTCGATTATGTGCACGGCATCGTCACGAATGCGACCACCGACGATCTGCCGATTGACGTTTACGGTGCCCGTCTGCAGTACATTTACTGACAGACCATCGCAGCTTAGCCAAACAGCTGCTTGAGTGGCGCACCACTTTCGATGATCGGAATCGGTCGGTCTTCGCGATCAGGCAGGAAGATATCCGGATCAATTCCCAGCGACCAGTAAATCGTCTTCGCCAGATCTTCCGGGCTGACCGGGTTCTCAACCGGATAAGCGGCGTCTGCATCGGAAGTACCATACGCGATTCCCCCCTGCACACCCGCACCCGCCAGCAGACAGGGGAAGCAATGCGACCAGTGTCCGCGGCCCCAGGTTGCGGTCCCTCTAGGTGTCCGTCCCATCTCACCCACGGTAACCACCAGCGTTTCATCGAGCAGTCCCCGCTCTTCCAGATCGGTCAGCAGCGCCGAGTACGCCTGGTCAAAACCGGGCAACAGGTGATGCTGCAGATGATGCGCACTGCGATGCGAGTCCCAGCTGTATCCATCCGGGGCATCCCAGCAGACAGTTACAAAGCGGGCCCCCGCTTCGATCATCCGCCGCCCCATCAGGGTTGACTGGCCAAACAGATGCCGTCCGTAGCGATCGCGCAACTTTGCGGATTCCTTTTGAATATCAAACGCAGACCGCATCTTCTCGGAAGTGACCAGCGAGAGCGCCCGCTGTTGAATCCGGTCGTAGTTCTGGTACTGATGATCTTCGTGAAAATCCCGATTCGCCAGGTCAAACTGCTGCAGCAGACTGCTGCGACGGTTCAGACGATCCAGCGTCATCTCTTCTTTCGTTGCCAGTCCGCGAATCCGAAAGTCAAGTTCCGCATCGGTACAGTCGCGAAAGTAGGGATTGTCTGCATCGTTGCGTTTGCGAATGTCGGTGGCAAACGCGTTATACGCCGAACCCAGCCAGCCGGCATGCTGCCCGGTTCGTTCCAGCCCCTGCAGCACTCCCAGTCGATTGGGCAGATAAACATAATCGGGCAGCGCACGTTGATGTGCATCGGGACTCCGCCGGGACAGGTATTCCACAACGCTCCCCATCGCCGGCCAGTCGGTTCCCCGGGCATTGACATCGCCGCCGTCCGCAGCGGAACGGGTCCACTTGTGACCGGTCTGCATATAGTGGCAGGCGTTATGATCGTTGTGCGGATGCGTCATCGTGCGGATCACGCAGAACTTGTCAGAAATATTCGCTGTTTGAGGCAGGTACTCGCTGATCTGCAGACCCGGCGTACGACTGTCGATGGGCTGAAACGGACCGCGGATGCCGCTGGACGCTTCCGGCTTCATATCGAATGATTCCAACTGACTGGGACCACCAAACAGAAACAGAAACATCACCGACTTCGCCCGCCCGTTCTGAAACGCACCCGCGACTTCTTCCGCAGCCAGCACGCCCGGCAGACTCAATCCAAATAATCCCGCACCCCCGGCCTGCAACGCTTCGCGCCTTGTCAGACCGGAACAAACCTGCTTCGCATATCCATTCACTGTCAGCATAATTTCAGCCCTATCCGGAGTCAGTGACGATTGACGATATCCTTCGACAGTTTTCTTGAGTCGCTGCCTGCGAAGAATGCACCTGGAATAGTCTCAGTCTAGTGAACTATGAACAGAAGATCAATTCTTTTCTGTCTTCTGCAACAGAATTATCTGCGCACCTTCGGCTGGTCCCTGATCGACCAGGCTGGTCTCTCAGCTTGCACAGTCTGACGAATTATTTTTCAGATCAGGAAGATAACAGATCGGTCGAATCTTCTTCCGGATCGCGTGCCTGCTGGCTCTGTCGTTCCAGCTCGTTGTACTCACTGGCCAGGCTGCCTTCCGCTTCGGTAACGGTTTCCTCATCCTGCACGTCACCTGCGACACGCGCAGGCTTGCGAACTGTTTTTTGAGCAGGAGCCGCTGTCGTCACTTCTGTCTCCTCCGCAGAGACCATCGTGACCGGGACCCCTTGGGGAAAGATCACTTCCCGTGCGTCGTCCGGCATCGAGAAACCCTGTTCTTCAAACTTCGTCTTCACCAGCCGCATCATCGAAGAATTGACTTTCAACACACTATACTGATGGCCGTCGATCCAGTAATACAGTCGCAGATTCACTGTGGAAGAACCCAGGCTCTCGACCAGCACGGTCGGTTCAGGATCGTCGAGCACAGCGGGATGAGATTCCAGTATCTCTTTGGCAAGGGATTGCGCTTCGTTGAGAGGCACGTCGTATCCCACGCCTACCATGAAATCGAGTCTGACTTTGGGGTTTGAGGTAAAATTCAGAATCTTACTCTTATAGATAATGGCATTCGGGATCTGAATATGATTGCCGTCCAGCGACATCAGCAGCGTTCCGCGTGTATTAACGCGTTGCACAAAACCCTGAATACCTTCGACTTCAATCAGGTCGCCATAGCGAAACGGGTTCTGCATACTGATGAGAATACTGGCCAGGAAGTTTTCCGCGATATCCCGAAAGGCAATCCCCACGATCAGACCGAACAGCCCGGTTCCCCCCAGCACCGTCGCCGCCAGTCGCGTCAAACCGGCGATCTGCAATACCAGATAAATCCCCAACAGAAAAACGAGCAGCAGCAGTCCTTTGCGGACCACGCCTCGCAGCAGTTTATTCTGAAACCGTCTGAGCAGTGTAAAGTCGGCGATGTGTCCTGCAATGAACATCGCCAGAAACGTAAACAGCAGCACCAGCAGCGCTGCGAGAATGATGGGAATCGACTGCACGGACTTGCGCAGAATGGATTTCACCGTGCCATACGAGGCACTCAAATCGAACAGGTCGGGCTGTGTGATTTCGATCCGGTTAACGACCGCCACCACATCCTGTGTATTCCGTGAAAGATCGCCGGCCCATTGACGGTACTTCTCATCATCGGTGGTTCCCGACAGGAATGCGACACCATCCTGCACCTCAACGCGGGGTGCTTCGAACCACTCGGTCGCTTTGAGAATCCGCGTGAGCCGCGTCGATATTTCGGAGTCGGCCACTTCAGGCGTGACATTCACGGCTTTCGGTGCAGGCAGTGATTCCGCGGGGGGCGGTTCAGTCGGTTGTTCAGGCGTTTTCTCCTGCGCAACACAGACCAGCGAACAGACTCCCATGGCCAGCAGAAAAACCAGCATCCTGCTTACAGTATTCATTCAGCATCTCCTGTATTCGAAATACAAAACCGCATGCGCTGTGAGAGCGCAACAGGACAAACTAAAGCATATGCCATACCAGTCAGAATTTTTCTTGCTGTCCGTGAGGTTCCGATGAATTTCATACTGTCTGAATATTCAAAACAGAAAAAATCAGACGAATTGATTGCTCCTGCAGCGGTGACAGGGGTATCATCAACGGATACGGATCCTCACGAATCACGGAACAGAATCCAGCCAGGGAATCTCCATGAATAATTTCACCACACGCCGCTTCACGACTTGCCTCACCTTCGCCTCACTCTCCGTCAGTCTGTTCTCACTTTGTTTCACGCAAGCAAACGCAGGGGAAAAAAAAGAAGCCCCGCCCTGGGCCGTGCTGGAACCGGCTCCCGATCCGCGACCGCTGCCTCATACGATTCCCCTCATCGACCCGAGTGATCTTAGCGAAAAGATGATTGCCGGCATCGACAAGTTTCTGCTCAAGCAGATTGCACTCGCCGCCAAAGAGCGTCCGAAGCTGTGGAACCGGGATCTCTCTTCTCCGGAAGCCTATGCGAAATCGATCGCCGGCAAACAGGCTGAACTCTCAGCCATGCTCGGCATGACCGATCCGCTGGTCGCTGGACGCATCTCTTACATAGGCGATGCCGTCAGTCAGCCCACATCAGAATTCAAACTCTCTGAAGTCAGCTGGCCCACCCTGGATGACATGCAGGGCACGGGACTGCTGCTGGTTCCTGAAGGGACCATCCGCGGCGACATCGTTGCAATCCCCGAAGCGGACCAGATTCCTGAAGACCTGGTCTACGCGAAAAATCCGGCTTACGCCTATGCCCGGCAACTGGTACGTTCCGGCTTCCGTGTGTTGATTCCCACGCTGATCAATCGTGAAACCAATCAATGGAAAATGAGCAACCGCGAATGGGCACACCGTCCTTCCTTCGAGCTGGGGCGCACACTGGCCGGTTATGAAACGCAGAAGGTTCTCGCCGGTGTCAGTATTTTAAAACAGACCAGCAACGATCAAAAACGTCCCATCGGAGTCATTGGCTGGGGTGAAGGGGGACGACTCGCGCTCTATGCAGCCGCGTTGGACCCACGCATCAACGCCGCGGCCGTCTGCGGCTATTTCAGTTCGCGACAGTTTCTCTGGGAAGAACCCGCCGACCGCAATGTCTTCGGCCTGCTCAAAGTATTCGGCGATGCAGAAATCGCCAGCCTCGTCGCACCGCGGACACTGATTATCGAATCGGGCAAGTATCCCGAATACGGTTTCCGCACCACTGCCTGGGGCGAACTCGAAGTCAAGCAGGACGGCTATGCCCCCTTAAAAGGGAAACCGGGGCGTCTGCTCGTCCCCGATAAAGATGAAGTCAAAACCGAAGTCGCCCGCGCCCGGGAATTCACCGCTGCGCTGAAACCACAGGCACCGACTCTGACTCTCGTGGATTCGCAAGTCCCCGTCTCACAGGAAACACTCACCGCATTCGTCAAAAGTCTCGCACCGGATGCAAAACTCGCGGAACCATCCCAGACCTCGGAACTCAAATCACGCGAACAGGCGAACAAACGACACGACGCACAGTTGGCCGAGATCCTCAGACACAATCAACGTCTGCTGCAACTGGCTTATGAATCGCGCATCGAATTCATGAAGGATCTCAAAACCGATAGCCTGGAGAATTTCGAGAAATCGGTCGAACTGTATCGTAAGATCTTCCGGGATGAAGTGATTGGCTCCTTCGACCTGGAACTGCTGCCTGACAATGCCCGCAGCCGAAAATATCAGGTGGGGCCGAAGACGATCAGCTACGAAGTCGAAATGGAAGTCTTCCCCGATGTCACCGCGTATGGCATTCTGACATTACCCAAAGATATGAAACTGGATGGTTCCGAACAGCGGCCCGTCGTCGTCTGCCAGCATGGTCTGGAAGGACGTCCGCAGCATACCGTGGGCGAAGAAGGTTATCGTGCCTATAAATCCTTCGCCACCCATCTGGCGGAACGGGGTTTCATCACCTTTGCTCCCCAGAACCCGTATGTGCTGTTCGATCGTTTCCGCACACTGCAGTTCAAATCACAGTCCATCGGCCGAACCCTGTTTTCGATCGCTGTACCGCAGCATCAGCAGATCACCAACTGGCTCTCGACGCTGCCGTTTGTCGATGAAAGGCGGATCGGCTTCTACGGGATTTCCTATGGCGGGAAATCAGCCATGCGAATTCCCCCGCTCGTCAAGAACTACGCGCTCTCGATCTGCTCGGCTGACTTTGGTGAGTGGGTCTGGAAAAACGCTGCCACCGACAAACGCTCCCTGCGATACAGCTATGCGAATAAAGGGGAATACGAAATCTTCGAATGGAATCTGGGCGGGACTTTCAACTACGCCGAGATGGCCGCCCTCATCTGTCCGCGGCCTTTCATGGTGGAACGGGGTCACTTTGATGGCGTGGAACCCGACGACCGCGTTGCCCAGGAATATGCCAAGGTGCGATTTCTCTACCAGGCACAGCTGGGCATTGGTGATCGACAGGAACTGGAATTCATCAAAGGACCGCACGCCATCCACGAACAGGGTTCGTACGACTTTTTACACAAACACCTGAACTGGCCCGCCCCCAAAGACGCGGACTGAGCTTAGTTCCCCACGTACAAAGCATAAAACTTCGTCTCTGTGGAATTCGGGAAGGTCACCCGTGCTGCCAGTTTTTTGCCAGCCGGTAAAGGACCGTTCCCCGCGTCCGACCAGACGACCGGCGTGCGCGTTCCCGACTTTGTAATGTGGGCCGCTTTTTCACCCGAGTAACCGGGTAGAGGTTTATCGAATTCATCGACCAGTTCAATCGTCAACGGGTTCCCGGCTGAGATGCCTTCCACATTCACGAACAGTTTCAGATTCCCCTCGGTTTCAAAAGGGGCGGTCACGAAGTGCGCGGAACTGTCTTTCACTTTCGGCGAAAGATAACCGAAGCCGTCCCGTCTAAGTGTTGCCAGACCGATCTCCATGTTCTTGAGTTTTCCGCCCGTATCCCAGTGGGAATACCACATCAACGTTTCATCCCCCCGGTTGACGAATGCATGCCCCTGTAACAGAGCAATGTCATCCCACTCACCCTGCTTTCCTCGGGCGATGACACTATGATCGGGAACGGGCTCGCGGAAGTGAATTCCATCATTGCTGACGACCAGTCCCAGATCAATTGTTACTCCTTTGTTCCAATGTTCGCCTTTGGGTGGTTTCTGAGGCGCATCCTGCCACATTCCATACAGGCCCACCAGCACATTGCCCCGATTCCAGATGCCTGCCCCCATGTGAGTCTGCTGACCGGGAACCGGCGTTGATGTCAACTGCCCCGGTCGTGCAAAGGAAAGGGCTTTGCCCCGCGACCAGTGATCGAAGTCGGAGGACCGGTAGGCAAGCATCACACGCCCGGCATCTGAGCCATCCATCCGCCAGCTCCAGGGCGAAAGCAGCTGACCGTTGGCATAATAAAAATTGCCGAACTGATACAGGCTGGAGACTTCAAACCGTTCTCCCCCGGCATTCGCAGGACGGTCACCGACCACATCCCACGTTAACCCGTCGGCACTGGTCGCGGTGACAAACGCGCCCCAGCGACGTTCATCGGGGCCGATCTTGCTGCGTCCGCCACGCACATCAGCAAACGGCGGATGCGCGATGTAGGCACATTTAAAACGACGTTTTGGATCGGGATCGTGGGCATCATATAACACGCTCAGAAAATCATTCACTTTTCCGAGCGCAGGAACTTCCGATTGAATCAGGCAGATATTGTTCTGTTTGTTGCCGTTGAATTCCACCAGATTCAAGTTTGGTTTGGCCCAGTGAATCCCGTCGTCACTCTCAGCGTAGCACATGGGTCGCCACCAGCCGGGTGCCTGACCACTTTTAATGGCGGTCTCGAACATCCCCAGGTACCACATGCGAAATTTTCCGTCGATGAACATCACAGAGCCGTACAGAATCGCATGCCCGTGATCCGGGGCGCCCTCCGGTCCACGACGCAGCACGGGATTCGCGGGATGCTTCTTCGCGGTCACTGGCGTCAGCTGCAGATTATTCCGCCAGGGAATCGCGTGATCGTCAAACGAGAAGAAAACTGCTTCGTCCACCTCCGGTCCGCGGTTCACCGACACCGTTTGTGCAGACAGACCGGCGGGCAGGAGCGGGATTACCGCGAAGAACAGGCAGGAAAGGACGATTCGTTTTAACACAGCGATTAGCGAGGCAGGCATGGGTTCTCTTTCGTTTTCATTGTGTAACATCAGGGGAGGAGAGACTGGACGCGTACAGAATCAAGTTCGTTTTGCGGGATAGTTGACTGTTTCAGTTTTGTGAGATCAGCGCCACAGCCGGTCTCAGCGGTGATGCTGCTGACCCATTTCGATTCGCGTTCCTGTCCGGTCAGCTGTTGAAACTGAGCGAACTGGTCCGGCGTAAAAAATGTTTTATCGACACGCAGGCTCTGCAGTGCGTAGCGGTTCCGGTCCGCCGTCCATTTGACATCCTTCCAGATCAGCAGTTCCGGGTTTAATGCATCTTCCCTGTTGGCACTCGCCGCCAGATAATCGTACGCCGCGTGTGCGTCAGCGGGAGCAGCAGCACCGATAATCAGCGAGTCAGACAAACGCACGTCGCCTCCGGTCGCCTGAAAATTGAGGCCCATCAGCGTCACATGGCTGGCGTCCAGGACACAGTTGCGGGAGACACGGACTTCATTTTTACCAGCGACTCTGCGGATGAAGACATTCTTCATCGTCAGCGAACAGGGTTGCTCGGGATTATCGCGACCCGACAGCATCAGCGTTCGCACCGCTGAAGAAAGTACGACCGAATTGGTCAGCGTATAACGGCCCGTATCCAGAAAGAACAGGTCGAAGCCCAGACAGTCGCGGATGAAGACCCGGTTGTAACTGGTTTTGCTCGCGCCGGTATCGCAGATCCCCGTGGAATTTCCGATCGACACAAATCCATCCACTCGGTACTCGGCGGTCTCGTGCGCGCTGATCCCGTCATCGCCACATTCAATCGCACGGATATTCTCGAACAGCACATCTTCACAATGCCCGTGAATATTGAAGCCATCGTTGTAGGGATGCGTGCAGGTCAGATTGCGAATTACCAGATGCGCATTGTGATTCTTCCCCGAGCCACCAAACTGGACGCCGGCTGAACGGACTGGATAGCGCAGATTCTGCTCACTCAGCTGGGCCCCCGAAGAGAGTTTCAAATAGAAGACACCATTTACCTGCGAACTCTGTTTTGCGTCTACTGTTTGTGCGGTCGGATCTGCTTTTTTCACAAACGTCCATTCACCCGGCTGCAGATCATCGGGCTGTTTGAATTCTTTACTGGGCCCTTTGGATGTGCGGCCCATGTGGACCATCTTGCCGTCCCACAGAAAAAACCAGCGCTGCAGAATCGCATCGCTCAACGCGGGCATCAGATTCTCACAACGATACAGGTCTGTCTTGACTTCTGCCCACTGTGTCACATCAATCGGTTCGGAACCTTCCAGCGTTGCACCATGTCCGTCAAGGATGATCGGCTTATCGGGGGTTCCCTGTTTTCCATAAAAGCCTGCGTACTCATGATAGACTTTCGGCTGCAGGTGGATTGTGTCCCCCGGTTTCGCAATGCGTATCGCCTGACGAATGGTTTTCAGTGGTCCCTCTGTCGCAGCATCGTTCCCCTGATCCGGGTCGACGTGAATATCATCAGCGCTGGCAGTGTCACAAATCAGCAGCACGCAGACAGTGAACAGAGAAAGCCAGCCGACCCGATTCAGATTGAGATCATTACTTAACATGGAAAGCGCTCTTAAGAGTAGTTTATTTCGCAGGGGGGTGATCGGGAGTGCCGACCCGTTTCAGAAACCAGTCTGCTGCCAGATCTGTTGAGCCGGCTGGAACCGTGTGCCCTTTCGGTTCTGCAATCACATGCAGGTCTACCTGGCTCTGCTTTGCTTTTTCGAGTCCCGCCTGTGTGATACTGCGGGCCACCGCAATCGCTTCGTCAGTCCCCACGCGCAAATCGCGGTCGCCGATCACAATCCAAACAGGACGTCCCGCCAGTTTCTCTGCATTTCGAATCATACTCAGCGACTGCACCATTTTATTTTGGGCCCGCGATTTGAATTCATTCAGAACCGTCAGATCGGTCACCGGTGCAAATGCGGCAACGCCTTTTACCCGGGGATCATGGGCGGCGAACTGCAGCGCGAGATATCCACCCCGTGAAGTACCACATACGCCCACATAATCGGGATTAGTCCGTCCGTCGGCGATCAGTTCATCAAGCACCTGACTGAGTCGTCGGTTGTTGTCGGCGACAAAGTCGTCTCCCTGCTCACAACGCCAGGCCCAGCCACTCAAACCCGTTGGCTCGGGGGGACGATGCTCTTTACCGTGACAGGGAATATCCACAGAGACCAGCAGGTAACCGGCTTTCGCCAGCTGGTTGCCACACTGACGAAAATAGGGACTGCCCAGTGTCCCCTCCATGGTACCCGCCAGAATGAACAGCGTCGGCTGTGGCTGATCGGGCAATGGGCCCCAGGTCGCATACTCGGTTCCCGTTTTTGTTTTATGCAGTTCAACCGCGGGTTCCGCTGCCGGGAGTATCGCAGTCATAAGCACAAACGCCAATCCCGGCAATAGTCTCTTCGAGCACACATTCATGATAAATTCCTCAGGGTAATTCTGCAGGTTGCTATTCAAGTCGAATTGTTCTGATTCAGCCAGTTGCGCGACTGCATCTGCATCATCGTGCGGGCCCGGTTGGAATCGCGATCCCGGATCGCCGCCGCCAGTTCCTGGTGTTCCCAGATCATCCGTTCGCCCGTCGTTTCGTCGGACTGATATTCCTGATAGACCGATTGGAAGAAATTCACGAGGACCCGCTGCATGCCGGCAATCAGGGTCGAAGATGTCATCTGCAACAACAGGGAGTGAAACGCGATATCCAGTTCCGCGATGCGTTCGGGCTGATCGCTGCGTATCGCTGTCGCCATCTCGTCTGCCCGTTTACACAGCTGCTGGCATTGCTCATCGCTGCCATTGCGAATCGCCAGATCGACGGCCCCCATCTCGACCACATACCGCAACATCGAAAGCTCGGAGACATCCTGCTCGGAGTCAAACAGCGAAGGGAGCCCCAGTTGCAGCAGCCTCAGCGGATCGGGTCGACGCACAATCAGACCGATGCGTTTACGCCCTTCCAGCAGTCCAATCGCCGTCAGTCGGCTGACTGCTTCCCGGGCGACTGTCCGCGAAACCTGATATTCTTCCGCCAGATCGGATTCCGTCATGAAAAACGCCCCGTCCGCGAGCCGTTCCGACTGAATTCGTTGCCGAATCCGCTCTGCCAGCTCATCAGACTGGGTCACCTGGTAATTGATTTCGGTCGACATATATACTATTTATTTTCTTCAACAGACCAATATTTTGATTTACAACCGGATTATTTATGATTAAATACTATCTATTCTCTTTTCAATGTCAAATCAATTTTTGAGAACGACTATGGCTTCCCTACCTGATCTGGCTGAATTACGACGTTTTGATACCCCGACGATCTGCAATGCCATTGAGCTGTTCGAGGTCCGCTCCCGCACTGCGGGATATATGAACCGCAATATCGCCGCCTGCTTTCCGCAGCTGCCGCCCATGGTCGGTTACGCGGCGACGACCACTTTTCGTTCGTCTGCACCGGCGGACAGTTCGATTGATCCCGGCATCCCGGCGCGGCTCATCAGTTCCTTCGCAGAGTTACCCGGCCCCGCAGTGGTGGTCTTCCAGGATCTGGACGATCCGCCAGCCGGCGCGACGTTCGGTGACGGGATGTGCCTGACTTACAAGACCTTTGGCGCGGTGGGTCTGATCACGTCCGGAGCCGCCCGCGATATCGATAATGTGCGTGCCCTCGATTTTCCCTGCTTCAGTCATGGCGTCATGAGCGGACACGGTTACTGCCACTTCGAAGCGACTGGCGTGCCTGTTGAAATCGGTGGCGTGACAATTCATCCCGGCGATTTACTGCACGGCGACTGTAACGGCGTGGTGACGATCCCCCCTGAAATTGCCGCTGCTGTCCCTTATGCCTGCGAGCAGTATCTGAAATATGAAGCGATTGTGCTCGATCCCCTGCGGGAAGGTTCTGCGGATCTGGACCGGCATCAACGGGCTATCCAGGAACTGCTCGCGCGACTCAACGAATTGAAAGTGGAATTGAAAACGATGATCGAGTCCTGAAGACGACAACGTTTTTTGAAATGAGTTTTCCATGCAACACATCAACGCGAATCATAGCTGGTACCGAATCCTAACGATGGTCACACTTCTGATTGGACTCGGTTCGTCTTCACTCCTGGCAGCCGAGACAGACGAAGATTCTTCAGAAAAAATCACGCGGCATCAGTACACAGATCCTCAAACGGGAAAAAAAACTCCGTATCTGCTGTACCACCCGGTCAGAAAATCCGCTGCCGGTCCCACTTCGCTGCTCATCTATCTGCATGGAGCCGGGGGATCGCTCAAGAGCTACAATTATTCACGCGAACCTTATCAGAAATTACGTCAGGAACTCTCCCGCCGTGGATTCTACGTGGTCGTTCCCGAACTGGGTAAACTGCATTTCATGAACCAGACGGCCAGGCAGGCACTGGACGGGGTGACTGCGGAGGTGCTCAAAGCGCATAATATCTCTCAAGATCGCGTTCACATCATGGGGACCAGCATGGGAGGCGGTTCGTCGCTCGCTTATACCCTGCATCGCCCCGACCTGATCCGTTCCGTCTGCGCCGTGATGCCGATGACCGACTTTGCGGACTGGATCAACGAGAATCCCCGCTATGCCAAACCAGTGACAGCCGCTTATGGCGGGTCCCCCGAACAGGTTCCTGATGCGTACCGCATCACCTCGGCAATGCAAAATGTGGATAAGTTTCAGAATATCCCTGTCATGCTGATCCATGGAATGAAGGATCGCACGGTATTGCCTCAACACAGTCAGAAACTGGCAGAACTGCTCCAAAAGAAAAACTACCAATGCGAACTGATCACACTGGAGAACCTCGCGCACTCGGATGAAGTCATGCGGAGTGTGCAGCTGCAGGCGGCAGACTTCTTCGAACAGGCCACGCAATAATTCTTTTTTTACAGGATACATATCGATGTTGAGAACCGCACCACTCTGTTTCCTGCTGTTTCTGTCTCTCGTTATTACTTTAATTACAGGCAATAACGCGTTTGCTGCGGATGCGAATTCCGGCTCGAAGACGCTGTTGCTCGTCGACGATCATCACATCCTGTATCGTGCAGGCACAAAACGTGTTTTTCATCATGCGGACTCGTATGCCGAAAATCCGGTCGTGCGGGAAGATCAGCCCTGGGAACTGGCGATCGGCTGGTCTTCGATTCATCGCAATCCCGAGACAGGCCTCTACCAGTTATGGTACCAGGCGTATGCCGGCGGACGCGATCCGCGGAAAACGCATCGCTGCGTGGTCTGTTATGCGGAATCGGAAGACGGCATCCACTTCACAAAACCCATGCTGAAACTGCATGACTTTAAAACGGACCGCAAACCCTGGGAGGGTGAATTCCCGGAAACCAATATCGTACTGCTGGCATCGGGCGGCTACGGAGACCGCTACTGCAATTCGGTTCTGTTTGAGCCGGGGGAAACAGATCCCACGCGGCGTTATAAAATGTTGTATTACGATTTCTCTCCCGATGAGAATCAGCAGGAATGGCCTGGCTGGCACGCCGCATTTTCTCCCGACGGCATCCACTGGTCAAAATCACCCAGGAATCCACTCAACCAGACCGCGTATGGCGGACGCACGCAACAGCCTCTTTTCGCTGAGGAAGAGCCTTATAAAGAGCAATGGGACAAACGGAAAAACTTCATGCGTAAGCAGTGGCTGCTGCCGCTGTCGATGTCGGATGCAGTCGATGTGTTCTACGATCCGAAACAAAAAGAATACGCCGTCTATGGAAAATGCTGGCTGAATGGTCCTGATGGCGGACTGGCCTGGAAACATGCAATGGCCCGTTCCCGCAGTAAAGATTTTCTCACCTGGTCTGCCCCGGAAATTGTCTGTTCGCCCGATGACCAGGACGCAGCCAATACGGAATTCCATAACTCCCCCGTCTTCTTTTACAACGACTGTTATTTCTGTCTGAACCAGATTCTGCGGGCGCGGGGTGAAGCCGTCGGAGCGAAAGCAGATCTGATGCACATCGAACTGATGATCAGCCGGGACGGCATCCACTGGGAGCGTCCCTGCCGCGAACTGTCGTTCATTCCCCAGCAGCCTTTCTCGAGTGGCGGCATCTTCACGAATGCGACGCCTGTGTTCCTGCAGGATTCGATTCGCTTTTACTACGGCGGTTATACCAGCGGTGCCATTGGGGGTGGTGCAAAACTGACGGACGACAGTCAACAGAGCGGCGTCGGCATGGCGGCACTGCCTCTGGATCGATTTGCGGGAGTACGGCCGGTCGAATTAAGTGCGCAGTCGACGCTAAAGAAACCACTCAAGAACATCGGACAGGTCACCCTCAAGCCACTCGATCTGAAAGACATTCAGGCGATCACAGTGAATGCAGACGCATCGGAGGGAAAAATTCAGGTGGAACTGCTGACCGAAGCCGGCTTTCGAATCCCGGGCTTCACGAAAGCTGAAGCCAAAGCGTTGAGCGGAGATTCTCTGGCGCATCAAGTCAGTTGGAAAAAGCAGTCGTTAAAAGATCTGCCTGCAGGGAAATACATGCTGCGACTGCATCTGGATAACGCCGAGGTGTTTGCAGTGACCTTGAAATAATAATCGATTCAGACCGGCTCACTTGCCAGAGTCTGCAGTCGGCTCGGGCAGGCTGTCGATCTCCTGCAGCAGGGATTCTGCCTCCGCCATCAGTTGTGCGTATCCCTGAATATTTCCGTTGCGCTGGGCGTCCCGCGCCTGTTCCAGCTTGTGTGCATATTGCGCTTCCAGTTTTTTCCGTGGATCACGACGCAGCCAGCCAAACATAATTTAACCTTGAAAAGAAGAAGTGTGACGCTTATCAACATGATGCGTTATAGAAGTCAGCATGTATTTGACAATGTCACGATCTTCTTCGATTCAAAATATCTGGGTGAGCAACGCGGGCTGATTACGTCAGATCAGGAATCGCCATGGTGAGCCAGGGTCTGTTCGCGGATGCCCCAGGCCTTCAGTTTACGCTGCAACGTTCGAACCGACATCCCCAGCGATTTTGCGGAGTGCGTCCGGTTCCCGTGGTTGCGGCTCAACGTCTGCTGAATCGCTTTGCGTTCCAGTTCTTCCAGTCGCATGCCTTCGGGAATAATAATGCTGTCATGAGCCGCTTCACTTTTCCGCAGCATATCAGGCAGATCATCCATTGTTAACATGCCCGATTTTGACAGTACCACCATACTCTCCAGACAGTTGCGCAACTGCCTTACATTTCCCGGCCAGGAATGGTTTGCGAGATATTGCTGCAGCTCAGGTGACAACTCCGGTCTCTTCTTCTGAATCTGCTCACAGATCTGGTTCAAAAAGCTGTCTACCAGCAGTGCAATATCTTCATTCCGATTTCGCAGCGGAGGCAGTTTCAGGTTGATCACATTCAAACGGTAATACAGGTCTTCCCGGAACCGTCCCTCTTCGACCAGTTTTTCCAGATTATGACTGGTGGCGGCAACCACGCGCACATCAACATGACGATCCTGGTTACTGCCAATCGGTGTGATTGTGTGATTTTCCAGAACCCGCAGCAGTTTTGCCTGCGACTCCAGTTTGAAATCACCAATCTCATCGATAAACAGTGTACCACGATGGGCGGCTTCAAAACGTCCCCGGCGGGTTTCCGTCGCACCGGTAAACGAACCTTTGGTATGACCAAACAGTTCACTTTCCACAAGGTGTTCCGGAACCGCAGCCATATTCACGGTTACAAACGGCTCTACTGCACGCGGGCTGTTGCGATGAATGGCCTCAGCAATCAGCTCTTTTCCTGTGCCTGATTCTCCGGTGATCAACACAGTACTGTCTGTCTGCGCGACACGGCAGGCGTCTTCAAATATTTCCTGCATCGCCGTGGACTGTCCCACAATGTTTTCAAAACCCTGATGCGACGTTCGCAGGCGGGACGAATTCATCTGGGGCGATTTATCTCGAACGGCACGCAGACAGGTTATGATGGACCGAATCAGTTTTTCAGGATTCACCGGCTTATGCAGATAGTCGGCTGCCCCCTGCTTCATCGCTGCCACTGCGGCATCGATATTGTCCGAACTCGTCACCACGATACAGGGAACTTCCGGTTTGCGGCTTTTCCAATACTGTATCTGCTGCAGAGTATCCTGAGTACTCTGATCGAGATCAATCACGACCAGATCCACATTCTGTTCGACCGGTCGGTTTGTCAGCTGTGAGTGACTGACCGTGATCGAATGAAAATTATGCTGTCTTAAAAAGTCAGACAGAACAGCCTGTCCTGACTTACCATCCTCTATGATTAAGATTGTCTGTTGTTTCAACATGTTCCGCTCCCTGATGAAAGTTTGAAAACTTTGGAATTCTGGCTTTGCAAAGTCTGTGCCATTCCGAAAAACCGGGAGTTTCCGCACGTTCTGGAAAGAACAGCGGTCGCTGAGCGATCATCCTGAACGCTCAGCGACCAACCGATAGGACAAACTGACGCATTTCCTGCCAGAACCATCTCCGGTATACATAAAAACAGAAAAACCGCAGCAAAGCTCTCATTCGCCTGAGAAACAGGCGGAAAATGTTTGAGAACGCAATTGGTGAATCCCAGACCTGTCAGCCGAGGCGACATTGAGTCGCAGGAGAGTGGTGGGGCAATCACGTTTCAGAGCAAAAATTCATGGTTGGCATTCCAGTTGCGTAATTCTGCCACTGATCTGGCTTATTTCACCTCAATGGAAAGAGAGCAGAAGATGAATCAATCAACGCATAAGAAACCAGTGATATTAATTACCGGTGCGGAAGGGCTGATCGGTTCTCGACTGGTTCACGCCTTTTCACATGATTATGAAGTCGTCGCCTTCGATCTGGAACCGTTGCCTGCAGAGCAGAATCAGGCCGACTGGATTTCCTGCGACCTGACAGACGATGCAGCTGTCTCCCGTGCACTGGAAACATTGAAACAGAGACACGGCGATCGCATTGCCAGCGTGATTCATCTGGCTGCCTACTACGATTTTTCAGGTGAACCGAGTCCCCTGTATCAGGATCTGACAGTGGAAGGGACCCGACGGTTACTGAGGGGTCTGCAGAACTTTACGGTCGAGCAGTTCGTGTTTTCCAGTTCGCTGCTGGTGCAGGCTTCTGCGGAAGAGGGTCAGCTGATTCAGGAAACTTCACCAGTCAACGCAGAATGGGATTACCCGCAATCGAAACTGGCTGCAGAAGATGTAATCCGGGATGAGTCCCGCGGAATCCCGACGGTAATCCTGCGCCTGGCAGGAGTCTATGATGAGGACTGTCATTCGATCCCGATTGCGCAACAGATTTCCCGCGTCTATGAGAAACAGCTGGAAAGTTATTTCTTCCCGGGTGATATGACCTGCGGACAGTCCTTCCTGCATCTGGATGACCTGGTATCCTGCTTCCAGGCAACCATCGAACAAAGAGCCACTCTGCCTCAACATAGTCTGTTCATCATCGGTGAAGAGGATATGATGAGCTACGAAGAGTTGCAGGAGAAACTGGGGCTCTATCTGCACGGAGACCAGTGGCCCGCGATTCGGATTCCGAAGATGGCTGCCAAAGCGGGTGCCTGGGTAAAGGATCAGATGTCGGACGAAAACGATGAGCAATTCATCAAACCCTGGATGATCGATCTGGCAGATCAGAATTATCCGGTCAGTATTCAACATGCACGTAACCTGCTGGGTTGGGAGCCACAACATCAGCTTCGCAATACACTGTCGGATATGACAGAGCGCCTGAAATCCGATCCGGAACGCTGGTACGAAATCAACGGCTTGCCCGTTCCCGAAGATCTGAATAAACAGGGTTCAACGGGGGCCCAAAAATGAGTCAGGCCACACTCAAGGGCTTCCCGGCAGAACGGGCAGACCTGGATGTCGCGGTTCCCCCTTTTCATCATAACCCTTCGGCCTGGTCGCAGAGGCTGCCGATCTGTCTGCTGGCGATGGTGGCGTTCGTCCTGGCGACCCACATGGCGTTGTTTCAATGGCATTTAATCGACGCCCCCTGGGACCCGGTCTTTGGCGATCAGACACGCCGCGTTCTGGAATCCGACGTCGCTTTGATGATGCATCGCTGGTTCGGCATACCCGATGCCGCTTTAGGTGCATTAGCTTACCTGGGTGATGCCATCTTTGGTCTGGCTGGATCGACCCGACGCTGGCAGTATCGTCCCTGGCTGGTCATCCTGTTTGGCATTGATGTGATTCCGCTGGGAATCGTCAGCGTCATTCTGGTCATCTGCCAGGGAACCATCGTAGGACAGTGGTGCTTCCTCTGCCTGATGACGGCACTGATTTCACTGATTCTGGTCGTAATGGCCTACGACGAAGTTTATGCGTCCGTCAGACTGTTGTATCTGGTCTGGAAACGAACGCATGACAGACGTTTACTCTGGTCCGTACTGTGGGGCTATCCTTCTGAAATCGCAGACGAAATCGCCAGCGAAATGGTGGTTACTGCCTTACACGCTGAGAAAGAGAGTCTCTGATGTGGTCGCGCGTTGTCGAAATCATGCTGGGTTGCTGGCTGGCGATCAGTCCGTTTGTCTTTGGACATGCTGAGTCGGAAACCATGCTCTGGGTCATGGACTGGCTGTGTGCGCTGTTGATCATAACGTTTGCGCTGCTCTCCTACTGGCAGCCTTTGCGACACATCCATCTGGCGACTCTGTTTCTGTCTGTATTGATGATCGCCTATGGTCGGTTCGCCTCTCCCGATCAGTTGGTTCCGGCGTTGCAGAATCACATTCTGACCGGCCTGTTACTGATGATGTTCGCGCTGGTTCCGAACCATGCCAGTCAACCACCCCAGTGCTGGTATCAGAAATCAATGCCCCCTCACAGTTGATAAAAATAGACTGCCATCCCGCCCAGATAAAACAGCAGAATCAGGGCGGAGTCATATCCCATGCCCAGGATCGTGCGGTCACGACGCTCCAGAATTCCCCAGAGATAAATACTGGTCAGCACAATTCCCAGCGCAGCCAGAAAACTGGAGGCAGGATCCATGGCTTCGATGATCGAACCTTCGCGATAGACGAGATCAGCCGGCAGGAATAACGCGCCTTCCAGTACATTCGTCCCCAGAATATTCGCGACTGCCATACTGTATGCACCAAACCGAATCGCAGACCAGGTGGTACTCACTTCAGGCAGACTGGTTGCGAGAGCAACCAGCGTCGCGCCGATCAGACTCTGTCCCAGGCCTGTCTGGTCTGAAAGAACTTCGCCTGCACGCGCCACCATAAATCCACAGACCAGAACCCCCAACGCCGCCAGGCAGAACCAGGAGAATAGTGTTCCCGTCGAAGTAGTTTTATATTCGGCCAGATGGACGTCTTTGATATCACGACTGGATTCGGGAGGTTCTTCCAGTTCTCCTGCCGGTTCCCAGCGCGGGTCCCCTTCATAACGATGAAACGACCAGAGCCCGAAACCATACATGGCCGCCAGGACGAGGGGCCATAAACCAACGCCCGCCACAACGATCAATTCGCCCGTCACCAGCATCATAACGATAAGACTCAGCATCAGAATCAGAAAGACGCCCTGCAGCAGTAATGCCGCTTTCGGCGAAAAGAATGTCAGCGGGCGGTTTCTCAGACAGAACACATCCATGCCGGCCAGCACCGCGATCTGTAGCGCCACCCCTCCCAGCAGATTATTCCCGGCCAGTTGAGCGGCTCCGGAAGCACAGGCGGTCAACGTCGTTGCCAGTTCCGGCAGACTGGTTGCACCGCCCAGCAGTAATGCACCGGCAAAGGCTTTGCCGATCCCGGTTCGCTCGGCAATCAGGTCAACATAGAGGCTCAGTTTTGAACCAGAGTACCACACCCCCGCCGCAAACAACGCAAAGAGTACCAGGTTGAGCCAGGTCGAATTTTGTGCCAGATCAAGCAATGACATTAATCTTGCAGTCAATCTTTTAAAACAGATTTCAGAGAAATCCGACTCGCATTATACCAGTCATGTCAACTGATTTCTTCTCCCTCAGCAATCAGGTAATCTGGATTCGAATCAGCCAGAATGACATACCGAAACGCCAGACTGTCGCACCTGGAACCCCAAAAAACAATCGTGTTTCAGATTGGTATTCCTGTCTGTGAATGTTTGTCGAAATACTCCTTCTCTCAAATCGTGGTCTGTTAACTGCATTCAGCGTGATTTGACTCACGCAACGCGGGATTATCCATTTTTAATGCACCAACTTCACAGTTTTCCAGCTGGCGCTCCCCGTGTTGGAATGCCTTTTGCATTCTTTACTTCTTGTTCCCAAATTGAAACGAAATAATTTCAGAAGGAGATGCACCATGCAGAACATTTCAACCACAGAGTTACGTGGAAAAATGCAACGCAACGAAAAAGGAATTCTGGTCAATACACTGCCACATGAAGCCTTTGAAAAGCAACATATCCCGAATTCGATTAATATCCCTCAGGAACGGGATGACTTTGTCTCTCAAGTCGAACAGGCCGCAGGCAGTAAAGAACAGACTGTCGTTGTGTATTGCGCGAATCAACATTGTAATTCATCCACGCAGGCTGCTCAGAAGCTGGAAGCAGCGGGTTTCACGCACGTATTTGACTATGAAGGGGGAGCAGAGTCATGGCGTGAAGCTGGTGAGCAGCTTGTCGCGGGTGCGTAGCTTTAATCAGTGACTGATCTCAATACAGTCTGTAAAACAGACGGGAGACAGACTTTGATTGAAGTGATCGAGCTGACCCTGGCAGACAGAGAAAACAGTTCTGTCTGCCTGAGGTCAGTTTTTTACGTGAAGAAAGATAAGGTAGAAAAATGGACCAGAAAGTGAGTGATTCAGGAGAGCGACAGAAATCGATCGAGGCACTGCGTGAGTTGATTCGCGATATCCATATCGCGATGCTCACGACCCGATCGGAGGACGGTGGCTTACGGAGCCGCCCTATGATTACAGCCCAACATGAATTTGAAGGACAGCTCTGGTTCTTTACACACGCGGACGATCCTAAAGTCAGCGAAATTGTAAAGCAAAGCGCAGTCAATCTGGCTTATGCCGATCCGGAGCGGGACCGTTATATCTCGATCACCGGCCAGGCAGAGCTGGTGCGCGACAAACAGAAAATCGAGCTACTCTGGACAGAGGAGTTGAAACAGTGGTTTCCCCAGGGATGTGCAGATCCGAGTCTGACTCTCATCTGCGTGAACGTCTCTGAAGCGGAGTATTGGGATGCCAACCGGAATCAACTCAGGGGCATCTTCCGGGAACTCTTTTTTGAAACAGAGCCGGAACTCAAACATGATCGACTGAAGTGGGCTGAGACGGCATAAGCAGTTTCAGACTTTCTTCAGGAAATCTGTAGTCTCTCGTTTTTCTGAATCAAAAACAAAACCCCGCTGGATTCTATTGATTGTGAATCCGGCGGGGTTTTGTGATTTATCACGCGCCTGTGATTATGATACTTTTCTATGGGAGCTGCTTTCGACCAGCTCAGAATCCTGTTGCTTGCGGCTCTGTTTGGAAACCACGGCCTGTTCGTGTTCCATCAGCTGCTGGAACAGTTCATGGACCCGCGGTGCCGAAGAGGCCTGTGATAAGGTCTCGTACAGATCAATCAAAGCCTGTCGAAACCGAACATTCAAATCGGTCAGTTCCTCGAGTGTCATATCCCGTCTGATCACAATCGAATCGATCTGACGGCGGATTTCTTCGTCCGGAAAATACTGCAACCAGGTATCGAGCACACCTTCCGCGACACGCTTTTCATACCCTGACAGGGCAGCCTGCCAGTGTAATTCATGCTGTCGCAGTTGACGTGATAACCATTCTACGGATTCGGCATCTGCCTCCTGCGAAACGCGATCCAAAGCCTGGCGCATCTGTTTATGAAAAGACTCTACCAGTTCTAGAATATCTTGTACTTTATGATAAGCCATCATTGATCCTCCTTTAAAATAGAGATGCCGTTTATAGCTGCAACTCATATGCCATACGACAAAATTGCAGAATGTGATGGTTAGGAGCTTTAATCTGCGATAATTCCGCCAGAAACTGATTGAATAACGTCCACACTGATCGTTGATCATTCAGCAGGAGCACGTCTATAGAGACCTCTGCCAGAAGAGAGGACCAGGCTTTTTGTAGACGCCTTCCCGGATTCCGGGTAAACTGGAGAGACCAGACGTCGTTTCCTTATTTTTACTAAATATTCCTGCAGGAGCCCCGATGTCGCAATTACCCTGGAAACCAATACGCCTGCGCAATCTCGAACAGCAGATCGATCAGGCGTTTGATGAGCTCATTCATGGACAGTGGGGAATTTCTCCCCCCAGCGGAAAATGGCAACCGGAAATTGATATTTTCGAGACGCCCGATTTTTACCTGGTGGAAGCCGATGTCCCCGGCGTTGACCCGGATGAAATCCATGTGACGGTGGATGAGCATTCGCTGACCATTTCCGGCTGGCGACAATCCGGCTGTGTAGAACATTCTGCGCAGGGAATCTGTATCGAACGTCGGCAGGGAAGTTTTGTCCGCCGCATTCCCTTCGAACAGTCTGTCGACCCCTCTCATGTCAAACGGGAAAACCAGGCCGGCATCCTGCGTCTGCAGATTCCCAAACAAAAACTCAGCCCCCCTGTCTAACTGATGAACTGACTGTTGAGCGATTTATGACCGAACAGACGGAATACCGTAAACTGACCGCGGAAGATGTGACATTAAAACTGGATCCAAAATCGTTCGGTTTTAAATCGACACAGGAACTCGAGCCTCTCACAGAAATTGTCTCACAGCCGCGCGTTGTCAGAGCGCTGGAACTGGGCACAGGCATCAGGCATCCGAATTATCATATCTATCTCTCCGGGCTGATCGGCACCGGTCGGAATGATCTTATCACGCACGCCCTTCGCGAACGGATTCTGGATGATTCCATTCCGGATGACTGGATCTACGTCAATAACTTCGAAGAACCCGACAGTCCTATCGCCATCAGTCTGCCCGCCGGCCAGGGAGTTCAGTTCCGCTCAGACATGGAATCGCTGATCGAACAGTTACAGGAACTGCTGCCGAAAGCGTTCAAAGAAGAAGACTTTGGAAAAGAAAAAGAGAAACTGCGTCAGGTCTATCGCAAGCGTGGCGAAGAAGTGTTCGACAAGCTTCAGCAACTGGCCAGCCAGCATCAATTGACCGTGCAGCAGATGCCTAATGGCGAGATCCTGTTCATTCCGCTCAAGGACAATCGTCCGATGACACAACAGGAAATCGAGCAGCTCTCGCCGGAAGAAATGCAGGAACTGGAAAGTCACCAGGACGAACTGGTGGGCATGGCGGGACGCGTTCTGCAGGAACAGAGGGAAATACAGCGCCAGCTCTCCAGTGACGTCAGAGAAGTCGCCCGCCGCTTTGCAGTTCAGATCATCGAACCACTGGTGAATGAACTCCAGCAGAAGTTCAAATTCCCCAAACTCAAAAGCTGGTTGTCGCATTTCAAAGAACATGTCATCAACCACTTGAATCTCTTCCGCGAGATTTCCGATGTACCCCCTCAGGCGGCAATGCTCGCGGGAGAATCAGCGATCGATCCTGAACAGCGTTTTCTGGATTATCGTGTCAACGTGGTGGTCGACAACAGTCATTTAAAAGAACCCCCGATCATCGTGGAAGACGCGCCCAACTATCGCAATCTGTTCGGGACCATCGAACGTGTTGTCGATCGGGCCGGTCGCGTCATTACCAATTTTTCACGCATCAAATCGGGCAGCCTGCTGAAAGCAAACGGGGGATACCTGATTCTCAACCTGATGGACGCACTGATCGAGCCTTTCGTGTGGAAAGAACTGAAACGGACCCTCAAAAATCAGTCCCTGGAAATTCAGATCCAGGATCAGTTCTCCATGTTCAGCGTGTCGGCTCTGCAGCCGGAACCGATTCCCCTTAAGGTCCGCCTGGTCGCGTTTGGGGAACCTCTGATCTATCACCTGCTCTATCTGCACGATGAAGATTTTCGCGAAATCTTCCGCGTGAAAGCAGACTTCGATGATGAGCAGGATCGCGATCAGGAGACCGCGTTGATTTATGGTCGCCTGATTCGTCAGCTTTCAGAGAAAGAAGGGTTGCTGCCCTTCAATGCGGCTGCAGTCGCAGAACTGGTTCGTGTCGGCTCACGCCTGGCCGACCATCAGAAAAAAGTCACCTCGATCTTCAGCCATATCGGGGACGTCGCCCGTGAAGCCAGCTTCTGGGCCAGCAGAGATAAAAAGAAACTCGTTCAGCCGGATTACGTCCGCCAGGCCATTCAGGAACGCATCTTTCGGTCTGACATGGTCGCCGAAAAAATAAGAGGCCTGATCGCCGACGGTACAATACTCATGCAGCTGGAAGGAACCCGGGTCAGCCAGATCAACGGGCTGGCGGTGGCCGATCTGGGAGATTACGCTTTTGGACGCCCTTCCCGACTCACTGCCAGCGTGGGTGTGGGCACAGCGGGAATCATCAACATCGAGCGGGAAAGCCGCATGAGCGGCAGTACCTACGACAAAGCCATGCTGATTCTGGAAGGACTGCTGCGCAACTTATATGCCGGCGAACAGCCTTTGACACTCACCGCCAGCATCGCCATGGAACAGAGCTATGGCGGCATTGACGGTGACAGCGCCTCCGTCGCCGAGCTGCTCTGTCTGTTGAGCGCGATTTCCGAAGTCCCTCTGCGACAGGACATCGCTGTCACGGGATCTATCAATCAATGGGGAGAAGTTCAGGCCATCGGCGGTGTGAATGAAAAAGTGGAAGGCTTCTTCGACGTCTGCCATGCTTTCGGCTTAACAGGTACACAAGGTGTCTGCATTCCCGCTTCCAATGTTCAGAACCTTGTCCTGCGCGATGATGTCGTACAGGCGATCCAGCAGGGCAAGTTTCATGTCTGGTCTGTGACCAGTCTCAACCAGGCAATTGAACTGTTTACCGGAATGCCTGCGGGCGATGCTTCCGAGAAAAACAGTTTTCATGGACTGGTCCTGGATCGGCTCACCGAAATCGCAGAACTCCTGCTGGAACAGAGAATGACTGATACAGGTCGCCTGCTCTGGATTCCTGGCACTCCGCTCGATTTCCCCTCAGACCCACGACCTCCCTTGCCAGGACAATGATTGCTCCCGACAGCGTGCCTCGGGAAACCGACATCCAGGTCCCCGTTTCCGTGCCCTCCATTCCCCCAAAACATGCAGGTATTGTTTATTTCCTGTGCAGATCAACGCACAGCTCCTGACGATCCCTCTTCACCGGTTCATTTGCATCGTCTTTTGAGACATTTATTTCTACGAACTCATAAGCCGTGATTTATAAATGGCTTACAGCTTCCATAATCGCGCAGGGTGAGCAAAGGCTCGTAGCAGTTTCAGCTGTTATTCCACCTGAAACTCAACAAGAACCTTTATTTTAACTTTATTTCCTAATAATCATTAACTATGGCACTCGAATTGCATAATAGATTCGGCATGTTTGAAATTCCCTCCTTACTTTTATCCTCACAGGAATCCTACCATGTTGAATCACAAATCTCGAAAACGCGGCTTTACGCTGATTGAATTGCTGGTGGTCATTGCCATCATCGCCATTCTCATCGCCTTGTTACTGCCTGCTGTGCAACAGGCACGCGAAGCGGCCCGCCGTTCCACCTGCAAAAACAATATGAAGCAGCTGGGTCTGGCCATGCACAACTATAATGAAACCTATACTTCGTTACCGATCGGCACACAAACGGGATCTTATCCCAACTGGCGTGTCGCCATTCTGCCTTATATTGATCAGGCCAACGTCTACGCACAGTTGACCAGAGCCAATGGCTACTGGGCCCATTCAGGATTCCCCGGAAACACAATCCTGTATTCTGTGAGATTGCCCGTTTACAAATGTCCTTCCAATCCCGGCGGAATGACGAATATCACCGACTTCAGCCTGTCGAAAAGTAATTCCGATTCCAGCCTGCAGAGTATGATTATTGACTACGTGGGAATTTCCGGTGCCACTCCCGATCCGGCAGGACGCAGCAATGTCTGTACGGGCGATGTACTGGCAAGCAGTTCCAGCAACTGTAACACCGGCATGCTGATCCCTTATGTCAGCAGACGTTTTCGTGACTGTACTGACGGGACTTCGAACACCATCATTCTCGCGGAACAGTCCGGTCTGGTAAACGGAACGCAACGCAGTGCGAATGCACTGGGAGCCTGGCACGGCTGGGCGAATGCCAGCCTGTCTACTTGGAATGCTGGCACTACTCTGCCTATGGCTTCCGGAGGTTACTACTACGCAGCAGGGTCAACCACAGTCCGTTATCCCCCCAATGCCTACTGGAAATCAGGTGCACCAACTCCAGGTGCGAGTGCTTATTCTGCCAATTCCATTCTCAACTCTCATCACGTCGGCGGCATCCATGCCGTTCTGACTGACGGTGCTGTGCGATTTATTTCCGAGAACATCGACATGGAAACCCTCAGACAGCTCTGCGTCCGTGACGACGGAAAAGTGGTAGGCGAGTACTAATCCATCCTCCCCGTTTTCCCTGGCAGATGTTGCCCGTATGCCATCTGTCAGGGAAAATTTTTCTCATCATCAATTACTTATTATTCGACCTGAAGATATGAAAATTACGATCCCCCAGACTGCCTCTCGTTCTCTTTTACAAACGCTGGTCATCAGCGGATGTGCCCTGCTCTTTCTGCTGGAACTGTCCGGCTGCAGCCGTGTTCCTGGTGCTGAAAAACAACGCGGCTCGGTGACGATCCAGATTACCAATGGAACCGAACCAGTCACAGAAGGCCAGGTCGATCTGGTCAATGAACAGACTGGTGAAGGAGGAGGCGGCGCATTAAACAGCGACGGTACTGCGAGCCTGGAACTGGTTGCCCTCGGCTCTTACACCGTGACCGTGAATCCGCCTCCACAGGAACCTCTCGTTCCCGGGCAGGCTCCACCTGAAGTGAAAAGTTACGAAAACATTCCCCCCCGGGTCCGTCAGATTAAGACCAGTCCTTTTAAGCTGGAAGTCAAATCGGGAGCCAATGAGTTCGCCTTTGATCTCAAACAGGCTGAGTAATCTGTTCGATCCCTGAATTCGGAGAATGCCTATCGCTTTAACCTCACTTGATCCTGATTCCTGAGACTTGATCTATACGAATTGCGCGCCGCTATGTTATGCTGAAGCAAAGCAATTTTCGCGAGATCTCCTTCTCCGGTTGCTGCACAGTTCCAGAAGTATGCTATACGTAATTTAGCTTTCCGTCTTAATTCAAGGCCATGCTTAATTATAAGGCAAAAACCTGAAGAATCTGCTGGCTTTGTGCGCGAACCTGATACGCGAGAATTGCGAAGTGCAGTCATTTTAACATAGATTCAAGTTATCAACGATTACTTGCTTAATACGGCACGCAATCTGCTTAATTTGTATTTCATACATCAGATTTACAGCAATTCCGTCTTAAAAGGCTCGTTGAGGAATCGTAAGATGAGGTTAGCTCCCTACCAGTACAGTGAAATTTTCGATGAGATGTTTGCCCCTGATGGCTCTCCCCGCGCCAGTGGTAAACGGTTTGTAGAGCGTCTGCAGACCCTCAGCGAAGGCAGTCTGCAGCAACGTCAGAAAGCAGCAGAAATCTCACTGCAGAATATGGGGATTACATTCAACGTCTACGGACACGAGGCCGGCACCGAGAAAGTCTGGCCCTTCGATCTGCTCCCCCGCATCATCGATGCCCACGAGTGGAAGACCATCGAAAGCGGTTTGAAGCAGCGCATCCACGCCTTGAACCTGTTTATCGACGACATTTACAACGACTGCAAAATCATTAAGGACGGAGCCGTTCCTGAAGAACTGGTTCACAGTTCGAAGACGCTCCGAAATCAATGTAAAGGCTTTCACCCTCCCCAGGGAGTCTGGTGTCACATTACAGGGGTCGACCTGATCCGCGATCGGGACGGTCAGATCTACGTCCTTGAAGACAACCTGCGGTGCCCCTCCGGTGTTTCCTACGTTCTGGAAAACCGGGAACTGATGAAACGCACCTTTGCCCCGGTCTTTCAGGGCATGTCAGTCGCGCCGATTGAAGACTATAACGAACAGTTACTCAAAACCCTGCTCGACTGTGCCCCGGAGGGTGTGAATGATCCCACCGCAGTCGTGCTCACTCCCGGCATCTATAACTCTGCCTACTTCGAACATACTTTCCTCGCTCAGCAGATGGGTGTTGAACTGGTGCAGGGCCCCGATCTCGTGGTGGAAAACGGATACGTTTTCATGAAAACCACCAAGGGACTGCGTCGGGTCGATGTGATCTATCGCCGTATCGATGATGATTTTCTGGACCCCAAAAACTTCCGCCCCGATTCCGCGTTAGGCGTCGATCATCTAATGGATGTCTGCCGGGCCGGTCGCGTCACATTGGCCAATGCCCCCGGCACTGGAGTCGCTGACGACAAAGCCGTTTATGCTTATGTGCCGGATATCATCAAATACTACCTGGGCGAAGAAGCGATCCTTCCCAACGTGCCCACATATTTATGCTCCGATCCAAAGCAACGGGAGCATGTCCTGTCCAATCTCGATAAACTCGTCGTGAAACCGACCAATGAATCCGGCGGTTATGGAATTCTCATGGGACCGCAAGCGTCTCAGGAAGAGCGAGAAAAGACGGCTGCCGCCATTCGCAGTAATCCGCGTGAATGGATTGCCCAACCCATGCTGAAACTGTCGACGGTTCCCACTCTGATAGGTGATGAACTGGAACCCCGGCACGTTGACCTGCGACCATTTGTTCTTTGTGGTAAAGAAATCTATGTGATGCCCGGCGGTTTAACGCGTGTTGCCCTGCGGAAAGGATCGATGGTGGTCAACTCGTCACAAGGAGGTGGCAGTAAAGATACCTGGATTCTGCGTAATGGTCATTCTCACCCGGAGATGAATCATGAGTCAGCAGCTTTGGAGAGTTTTTGATGCTCAGTCGTGTTGCGAGTTCTGTCTACTGGTTAAGTCGTTATGTTGAGCGTGCTGAAAATGTGGCGCGGTTTATCGACGTGAATTATAATCTGACGCTGGGAGAATCCGATTCACTCGGCGATCAGTGGGCGCCTCTGGTGTATACTACCGGAGATCAGATCCCCTACGAGGAACGCTACGGCGCACCGAACCGGGAAAGTGTGCTGAAGTTCCTGTTATTCGATGAGGAAAACCCCAATTCCATTCTCTCGTGTGTCTCTTATGCACGGGAAAATGCCAGAACAATCCGGGAAATCATTCCGACTGTCGTCTGGGAACAGTTAAATCAGTTTTATTTCATGGTACGTTCCGCGGCAGGCAGTCCCGCCACTCTGGATCAGCCTCAGGAGTTCTGCGAACGCGTGCGACTGGCCAGCCACATGCTGGTCGGTGCGACGGAAGCCACCATGTCCCATGGAGAAGCCTGGCATTTTTCACGAGTCGGCAGATTAATTGAACGTGGCGACAAAACATCACGTATAGTTGACGTACAATATTACATTTTACTGCCCGATGCCCGCGATGTGGGCTCGGCACTGGATGTGGTCCGCTGGTCGGCCCTGTTAAGATCGGCCAGTGCGCTGGCCATGTACCGCAGGCAGTACGGCAAAATCACACCCGATCGTGTCGCTGACTTTTTGATACTTGATACTTATTTTCCCCGTGCCATGCACTTCTGCCTGAGAAAAGCTCAGGAGTCGCTGCGCTGTATCACGGGAAGCACCGCCGGAACCTTCAATAACCTGGCGGAACAGCGGATGGGCCTGTTGTGTTCCACGATGGATTACACCAGTGTCGAGGATATTATTCAGCAGGGATTGCACCAGTACATTGACGGCTTTCAAAAACAGTTGAACCTGGTCGGCGAAGCGATTCATGAAGACTTCTTCATATCGCAACAGTCTGGAAGTCAAAGCCAGACTCAAACTGCCAGTAAAAACAGCCAGTCACAAACCAGTTAAGCACTCACACTATTATATTCCTGCACTTTTATCCTTATTCTACGATTGATTGAACATCATGATCCGTGTCGCATTGAACCATAAGTCGATCTACCACTACGATCGTTACGTCGAGCTGGCTCCACAACTGGTTCGTCTCCGCCCTGCTCCTCACTGCCGGACACCGATCCGCAGTTACTCGCTGCGAGTCACTCCCGTCCAGCATTTTGTAAACTGGCTGCAGGATCCGCACAGTAACCATCTGGCGCGGCTCGTCTTCCCGGAAAAGACCAATATGCTGCAGGTCGAAGTCGATCTCGTCGCCGAGATGACGGTCATCAACCCGTTTGACTTCTTCCTGGAACCACAGGCAACCAATTACCCCTTCGAATATGATGCAAACCTGAAAAAAGACCTGCAGCCGTTTCTGGATACCATTGAACCAGGACCGGAATTCGCCGAGCTGATCGATTCGATTGACCGTTCTGAAATCAAGACCATTGATTTTCTGGTGGGCCTGAATCAGCGACTGCAGAGCATGATCCGCTATGTCATTCGCATGGAGCACGGGGTACAGACTCCCGAAGAAACTCTGCAGCTGGGGAGCGGCTCCTGTCGCGACAGTGCCTGGCTGCTGGTTCAACTGTTCCGGCACCTGGGTCTGGCAGCCCGTTTTGTCTCCGGTTACCTGATTCAGCTGAAACCCGATATCGAATCGCTGGACGGCCCTTCCGGTGCCGCCGAAGATTTCACCGACCTGCACGCCTGGACCGAAGTCTTTCTACCCGGTGCAGGCTGGATTGGACTGGACCCGACTTCCGGTTTATTCGCAGGCGAAGGACACATCCCCCTGGCTTGTACTCCGGAACCGCTCAATGCAGCTCCGATTTCGGGTACCGTCGAAAAATGTGAAGTCAAGTTCCACCATGAAATGTCAATCGTACGGGTCCATGAAGATCCCCGCATTACGAAACCCTATACCGATGAAGTCTGGGAACGGATCGACAGTATCGGTCACCAGGTCGATAAAGCTTTAGAAGCAGGAGACGTCCGCCTGACCATGGGGGGCGAACCAACGTTCGTCTCCATCGACGACATGGACGGCGACGAATGGAAAACAGCAGCGGTCGGCCCCACGAAACGGGGACTGGCAGGAAACCTGATCGAACTGCTGCGGCAGCGTTTTGCCCCGCAGGGGATGATTCATTACGGGCAAGGCAAATGGTATCCCGGCGAATCTTTACCGCGCTGGGCACTGACCTGCATGTGGCGCACCGACGGCCAACCCATCTGGAACGACCCCATGCTGCTGGCAGCACCCGGGGAAAATTATGACCACGATGTGGAACATGCGCAGCTGTTTGCCAAAACTCTGGCAAATCGACTGGGTCTCGAGTCCGAACATGTCGCCACTGCCTACGAAGATGCCATGTACTACATGTGGAAGGAACGCCGCCTGGCAGTCAATGCGGATGTGATGAACTCCGACCTGGTCGATGAAGAAGAACGAATTCGACTGGCCCGCGTCTTTGAACGTGGATTGGGCTCACCGGTCGGCTGCATGCTGCCGTTGATGCATCAATGGTGGAATGCCAAACCCCGCTGGATGAGCGGCGTCTGGCCTGTCCGTTCAGAACAGCTGTTTCTGATTCCCGGCGATTCCCCCATGGGCCTGCGTTTGCCTCTGGATTCACTACCGGCCCCCAAGCCGGGCGAATACGCGCCCACACCGGTTGTGCCCTTCGAAGCGACCAGCGATCTCCCCGAATACGATCAACTGCGACAGCAGTCGGTACATCATCAGGCCGCGCAGCATGTCACCGGTAACGTACAGCATCAGGTGCTGCAGCGCGTCGGTGCCGGGGGTGGCTTTGATGCCATCGACCTGGAACAGGAACCCGAAGCTGAAGCACCGCCACTGGAACCATCGGTCATTCGTACCGCCATGTGTTTTGAACCGCGTGATGGCGTTCTGCATGTCTTTATGCCGCCCGTGGATCATCTGGAAAGCTACCTGGAACTGCTGGCTGAAATTGAACAGACCGCGTCAGAACTGGAAATGCCCGTCATCGTGGAAGGTTACCTGCCTCCGAATGATTATCGGCTGCAGCATATCAAAGCCACTCCCGACCCCGGTGTGATCGAAGTCAATGTCCACCCTGCCAAAAACTGGCAGGAACTGGTTGATATCACATCCGGAGTCTACGAAGACGCACGCCATTCTCGACTGGGAACCGAACAGTTTGACCTGGATGGAACCCACACCGGAACAGGCGGAGGCAACCACTTTGTGATGGGCTCCTACACCCCGCACGACAGCCCGTTCTTACGTCGCCCGGACCTCTTAAGAAGTCTGGTCGCCTACTGGCATAATCATCCCTCGCTGTCCTACTTCTTCTCCGGCCGCTTTATTGGACCAACCAGTCAGGCGCCCCGTGTGGACGAAGGACGGCGGGATGCGACATACGAACTCCAGATCGCCTTCGAGCAGATTCCGGAAAAAGGAAACTGTCCTCCGTGGCTGGTCGACCGTGTCTTTCGACATCTGCTGGTGGACCTGACTGGAAATACGCACCGCGCGGAGTTCTGTATCGATAAGCTCTATTCCCCCGACAGTTCTACCGGCCGCCTGGGTCTCGTGGAATTTCGCGGATTTGAAATGCCGCCACACTGGCAGATGAGCCTGACTCAGCAACTGCTGCTGCGGGCACTCGTCGCCCGTTTCTGGAACAAACCCTACAAAGTCGATCTGGTGGACTGGAATACGTCCATTCACGATCGCTGGCTGCTTCCGCATTTCATTCAACAGGACTTTGAAGACATTATCTCCGAATTGAATGAAGAAGGTTTCGATCTGGACGCCAGCTGGTTCGGTCCGCATTACGAATTCCGTTTTCCTCATATTGGAGAAATGCAGTACCGGGGTATTCATGTGGAACTGAGAACGGCGATCGAGCCGTGGTATGTTCTGGGTGAAGAACCTGCCGGTGGTGCGACCGCCCGCTTTGTCGATTCTTCCGTACAGCGTCTGCAGGTGAAAGTCCAGGGAATGTCCAACGGACGCCACATCCTGCTCTGCAATGGACGGAAAATTCCGCTGCATGCCACTGGTACGGAAGGGGAATTTGTAGCCGGCGTCAGATACCGGGCCTGGCAGCCACCCAGCTGCCTGCATCCGACGATTCCCGTGGATGAACCACTGGTCTTTGATCTGGTAGACACCTGGGCGAATCGTTCCATCGGTGGCTGTACATACCATGTCGGTCATCCTGGCGGAAATAATCCGGGAACTTTTCCAGTCAACGCGTACGAGGCGGAAAGCCGCCGCGCAGCTCGATTTTTCAAGATGGGACACACAGGAGGAGCCAGCTCAATACCTGAAGATGAAAAAAATGCCATGTTTCCGATGACACTTGACCTTCGCCGAAACCGGGGCATTGTGTAAGATTACTCCAACTGAGTAATGGGTTTAGGGAGGAACCGGTTCCTGCTCTGTTGAGGATTTACCGCTCGCCTGACGTCTGCATCCCTGCCGGGATGCAGCCACGCCCACAATTGATTCATCGCATCGCCTTTAGGAATACTGCTAATCGTGTCCACACCGCCGCTCTCTGTGAACAACATTTTCCAGGGTTACACGCCTCCCGGAGGAGTGTACGACGAGTTCCTGCTGGACTCGGGGCAACCGCGCCTGCATGCGAAGCAGTTCCTGGACGCGGTTGTGAACATCGGACGTGAGGAATTTGAACACCGCTGGCAACAGGCACAACGTACCGTGCAGGCCAATGATTTCGCCTACAGTGGTGTCGTGACCCCCAAAGACCAGCCCCGTCCCTGGGAGCTGGATGCGATCCCTTTTCTGATTTCCTCCGCCGAATGGAAAACGATTTCCCAGGCGTTGAAACAACGAGCGCATCTGCTCAACCTGATTTTGAAAGACCTGTACGGCAAACAGACACTGCTGAAACAGGGAGATCTGCCGGCCGAACTGGTGTACTCCCACCCGGGTTTTCTGCGTGCCTACCATCGGGATCAACTCCGCAACGACTGCTTTCTGCATTTTTATGCGGCTGACCTGGCCCGCTCTCCCAACGGGAAGTGGTGGGTGCTGGCAGACCGTACCGAAGCCGCTTCTGGAATCGGTTTTGCACTGGAGAACCGGATTCTGACGTCGCGCATGTTTCCGGAACTGTTTCAACAATCCAATGTCGAACGGCTGGCTCCGTTCTTTATCGCAGCCCAGGAAACACTGCGAAAGCTCGCGCCGCAAAGTCTGGAAAACCCCCGGGTGGTCCTGCTCAGTCATGGACCGACCAGCCCGAATTATTTTGAAGACGCTTACCTGGCTCGTTACATGGGGTACACCCTGGTCGAAGGGGGAGACCTCGCCGTCCGGAAAAACCAGGTGATGCTGAAAACGCTCGGAGGCCTGATTCCCGTCGATGTCATTTTCCGTCGCCAGAACAGCCGCGACTGCGATTCTCTGGAACTGAATTCTGCTTCCAAACTCGGAGTCTCTGGGCTCACGCAATCCGCCCGTTCCGGTCAGGTAGGCATCGCGAATGCCCTGGGCAGCGGTCTGCTTGAATCCGTCGCCTTCATGGCGTTTATGCCTCGCTTGTGTAAATCGCTCCTCGGTACAGAACTGCTCATGCCTGGCGTCGCATCCTGGTGGTGCGGTGCGCCGGACCAGTTGAACTACGTGCTGAAGAATCTGGAAAAACTGACCATCTATCCTGCGTTTCGAATTCGCGGTAAAGACAACCCCTCAGTCGAGTCAATCAACCAGATGACTCCTAAAAAGCTGACAGAACTGATCAAGTCGAATCCTTCCGGCTTTGCGGCCCAGGAAAAAGTCATTCGCTCCAGTGTTCCGATCTGGCGTGGACAGATTCAGCCCGCACATCTTTCGCTGCGTGCCTACGCTGTCAACAGTGGTGACTCTTACATGGTGATGCAGGGAGCCCTCGCTCGCACTTCGCCCAACCTGGACCCACTCGAAGTTTCGATTCGCAAAGGGGAAGGGAGTAAAGATGCCTGGATTCTGTCAGACCAGCCCGTCGAACACATCACACTGCTCAACGAACAGGGCCGAACCATTTTACTCAAACGAAGTGGTTCCGAATTACCCAGTCGCGCGGCAGATAATATTTTCTGGCTGGGGCGACAACTGGAACGGGCTGAAGCGCTGGCACGATTACTACGTAGTGCCGTCAATCGACTCGGTGGGGAAACGCGTTCGACCAGTGATCTGGAAGTTCCTGTACTCCTGCGCTGTCTGGCTGATCAGGGACAGATTGAACCGGGTTACGCCATCGAGAAAATGCGGAACCAGCTGCCTCCCATCGAACATGTCCTGCCGACGGCCGTCTTCGATAAAACACAGGCGACCTCACTGCGTTCCATCGTCGATGAACTGTTTCGTCTGGGTTCCATTGTCCGCGACCGGATCTCGCTGGATACCTGGCGTATCATCCGCCGTATCGATAAAGGTTTCCAGCCGCCTCGCTATGGAACAACCAACCTGTCTGACGTGCTGACGATCACCGACGACCTGATCACCGAACTGGCTGCCTTCAGCGGTATTGTGATGGAAAGCATGACACGTACCCAGGCGTTTCGCTTCCTCGAACTGGGACGGCGTGTGGAACGATCACTGCAGATCATCAGCCTGGTCAAAAATTCGTTTGTGCCGATGCCCGAAGTTCCCAGTCCGATCTTCGAAACCGTACTGGAAGTCGCCGACAGCCTGATGACTTACCGGTCCCGTTATCTGTCAAATTTGCAGCTGGCAGCGGTACTCGACCTGGTTTTGACAGACGAATCAAACCCGCGATCCCTGGTATTTCAGTTCATGCAACTGGCCAAACATGTAGAACGACTGCCGCGCAATCGCGAGTTACCCGGATACACGTCCGAGCAGCGGCTCGTCATGACTCTGCTGCATTCGGTTCGCATGCTGGATATACAGGAAACCGCTGATACACACTGCCTGGGAGATTATGAACCACTGGAAAAACTGATTGAAACCTGGGACTATCAGCTGCCGAAACTGTCTGAAGCAATCTCACATCGGTACCTTGTACACGCTGTTCCCTCTCACCAACTCTCAGACATCAGTCCGCAATGAAATACAAAATCACACACTCAACGAAGTACGCTTATTCCCAGGCGGTACCGGTCTGCCACAATCTGGTGCATCTCGCGCCGCGCGCGTTACCGAATCAGATGTGCAACGAATTTCAATTGCTGATTCACCCGGAACCGTTCAGCATCACGCATCGCAAAGACTACTTCGGCAACGATGTGTCTTATTTCTCCATCGACCAGGCTCATCTGGGATTGAGCGTCACCGCCACCAGTCAGGTTTCCGTAATGGCAATTCCCCAGATCGCTGCTGCAGAAACTCCTCCCTGGGAAACCATCGTACAAAAGCTGAAACAGGAACATTCTACGGGCATACTGGATGCCTATCAGTTCGTCTTCGATTCTCCCGGAGTAAAGCTGTTTCCCGAATTGATTGATTTCGCCAAAGTCTCTTTTCAGGATAACCGCCCGATCCTGGAAGCAACCCTGGATCTGACCACCCGTATCAATAAAACGTTTAAATATGATCCCCGGGCGACGAATGTGAATACGGAAATCCGTGAAGTCTTTGAACAACAGCATGGCGTCTGCCAGGACTTCGCTCATTTCCAGATCGGCTGCCTGCGTTCTCTGGGGCTGGCCGCCCGCTATGTCAGCGGATACCTGCGAACCAATCCTCCCCCCGGCAAACCACGACTGGTCGGCGCGGATGCTTCACATGCCTGGCTCTCGGTCTATTGTGGAGAAAAAGCAGGCTGGATCGACGTTGATCCTACCAACAACGTTCAAACTTCGGTCGATCATATTACGGTCGCGTGGGGAAGGGACTATTACGATGTCTGCCCGATCCAGGGAACGATTGTCGGCGGTGGTGAGCATCGCATGACAGTCTCGGTGGATGTCGCGCCGGAAGAGCCGCAACCCGCTTCATCGGCAGCCGGTGGCAGTTAAATCTCAAACAGAGTCATTCAGGATTTCAAACCGGTCAAAGTCCCGCTGCTGGAACCAAACAGGTCTGACTCAACCCCCAGCTTCTGCAGCATGCTGACATACAGATTGCATAAAGGGGAATTCTGTTCGCGATTGAAGGCCAGATGCTGACCATGTCGAAACCCGCCGCCCGCCAGCAGAATGGGCAGATTCGTATTATCGTGCGTATTGGCATCTCCCATATTACTGCCGTACAGAACCATCGTACTGTCCAGCAGACGCCCCGATTCGCCTTCTACTTCGGTCAGTCTCTCAAATAACTGACGCAGCAGACTCATTTGCCGCCGATCCGCTTTTTCCAGTTGGGCCAGATGATCCGGTCGCATGCCATGATGGCTGAGAGGATGATAGCCCGTGCTGCTTTTCTGGTTAGCCTGCAATTGGAAGACGGGCGTCGCAAACGCATCGACCATCAGGGTCACGATCCGCGTCGAATCAGACTGCAATGCGAGTGATGCCATCAGCAGCATCTGCTCGAATTTTTCAAACAACAATGCCCGATCGACAATATCGCGCGGGAGTTCCTGTTCCACCTTGGGCTTCGGGCTCTGTTCCCATTCCCCTGCTGTGACCAGTCGCTGCTCGAGTTCCCGAATCGAGGTGAAGTACTGATCGAGTCGCCTGCGATCATTCTTCCCCAGAGACCTGCTAAACTGCTGCGTGGAATCGCTGACCGCATCCAGAATACTCCCGCGGCGTTTCAGCGCCTGCAGCCTCTGTTTGACCTTATCGTCACTCCCTTGCACAAACATTTTCTGAAACAGCCGGGCAGGACTGTCTTCTGCAGGCAGCAACACGCCATCCCGGGTCCACGACAGACTCCGGTTCGCTTTATCGATATTCACTCCCAGATTCAAAGTCGCAAACCGCGTCTGGCGCCCCAGATGTTCTGCCGCATACTGATCGAGAGAGATCGTATTACGGAACCCGCTACTCGTAGGATGCCGGGCCCCAGTCAGAAAACAGTTTTCGGTCGAATGGCCGCCTTCGCACGCGGGATGCGACAGACCGCTGAAAACAGTGAAATCGCCTGCATACGTTTTCAATTCATTCAGATAGGGGGAGAGCTGATAATCCTTTCCTGACGTCTTCGGGAAGAACGGTCCGGGAAGGACTCCCAGATTATTGGAAATCAGCAGCATCCGTTGTGGCGTCGCTTCCTGCTTTAAAGAAGCAGACTTTGTTTGCGCCCGACATTCCAGTAAGGGCAACGCCAGCATAACCCCCGCACCGCGCAGAAATTGGCGACGGCTGAAAACGGGATGCGATTTTTTAAACTGATGATGGATCGTCATGGAAGATTCTTACGTCCGGATGTCAAAATGTTCTGAGGTTGATCTCTTCCTAAAAAAATCGGGCTGCGCACGACGGATTCCAACAGATCCCGGGTGCGATACCCGTCAGCCGCGCATTCATCGAGAATCGATTCGACGTCTTGCCGATCAGAGAACCGGACCGGCGTTCCCGTCGCATAGACGACCAGTTGCTGCACCAGGTTGCGTGCGAGTTGTCTTGGCTCTGCCACGAGCAACTGCTTGAGCTCGCGAATATTCTGAAACGTGCGACCGTCCCGCAACTTCCCATGCGAATCGATCGGACCAGCGACGAAATAAGTATAATCGTGGCCGGCACGATCGATGCCTGTCACTTTTTCCCCTTTTGCCAGACTGCGATAACGGGTTCGAAACGCCCCCATGATATCGAAATCTTCCAACGCAAAACCGACCGGATCAAAACGGGCATGGCAGGCGGCACAGACCGGGTCTCTGGTATGCTGCGCCAGTTGCTCGCGGATCGTTGTAGCACCGCGGATGTCCGGTTCGACAGCGGGCACTGCGGCAGGCGGGGGTGGCGGAGGATCGCCCATAATCCGCTCCATGATCCAGGCACCACGAATCACGGGAGATGTCGAAGTTCCGTTCGCGGTGACTTTCAAAATCGCAGCCTGCGTCAGCAATCCGCCATACAGGCTGTTGTCGGGAAGCGAAACTTTCCGCATTCGTGAACCGCTGACCGGTTGTAATCCGTAATGACGGGCCAGCCGATCATTCACAAAGACAAAGTCGCCATCGACCAGAACGGTCACAGGCAGATTCTCCTTGAACATCATTGCGACAAAGGCACGGGTTTCAGCCGCCATCGATTCGATCAGATAATCATCAAACCGATATTCGGGATACAGGCGGCTGTCCGGTTCATCGCGACGCAGGTCTTTCAGTGACAGCCAGTGATCGGTCAGATTAGTCACAAAGTGCTCAGCAGAATCGGCGGAGAGTAAACGTCGCGTCTGCTGAGTCAGGATCTGCGCATCCAGCAGCTTCCCCTGCTCTGCTAGCTGATTTAACTCAGCGTCGGGGCGCGAGTTCCCCAGAAAATGCGACATTCGAGCCGCAACTGAATACAGATACTGTGGCGAATCCGCCCGCGGTTCCGGCAGATACAGAAAAGGGGGAGAGCTGAGATACGCGGTATAACCGGTGAGCAATGCTTCTGCCAGCGGAGTTCCATCATGCAGTTCGTCTGTCACCAGTCGTTCGTAAATCTGAATCACATCCTCGGGTGTCGGCGCGCGTTCGGCCTGTTGAATGAAACGTCGCAGGAGGCGCTTCGCGTCCTGTTCCGGCTCTGTGGAAACCAGTTCCACCGGCAACGTCCCTTTTTCCGCCGCTCGAATCGGCAAGGTTCCAAACAGCCGTTGATGCGAAGCGGGCGGCCAGCTTTCTGAATCCAGTGGACCCGTAATTTCCAGCCATTGAAATGCCACCCCGGGATGACCGCCGTCCGGCATCGGAGGAAAATCGTAATACAAGGGTGCATTGGGAGGATTGATGGCCCGCGGCACCGGCAGGCCCAGCAGACTGTATTCGAACGTTTCATTCTGCTTCAGACGGATTGTCGTTTCATAGATGCCGCCTTCCGGCTGAATATCGAAGGTCTCTCCCGTCGCACGTACATCTCCCGAAACATCGGGACCGGAACGTTTTCGCGCGCGAAAATTCATCGCAATCGAATTCCAGGCGGGTCGGAGACTGAAGTCATGCTGTTGCCGGACCGCTCGTGCGGAAAAACGAATGCGATAGGCCCCCGGCTCCTTCGCCTGGAAGACATCAGGATAACCGTAATACGGCCAGGATGCGGAACGGAAAATTGCCAGCTCCATCTCGGGATCGTGCCTGTTCTCTTTACGCATCTGAGCCAGATCTCCGCCCGAGAGCGGCACCATCTGCGAATTCTTCGCATAGAACATCGCCTCACGACCACCAAAGGTTCCCGCGGTCAGAAACATCCGCGTCGCAGGCAGACGTTGATGTTCCTGTTTCCGCGGCTGTATTCCTGAAGCGACCGCCTGACGCAACGCCTGGTCCGCCGCATCCAGGTACGCGTCCAGTTGAATGCGCGACATATCCAGTACGGATGCCACTTTATTGCAATGCTTCTGCTCGCGATCCTCTGGCAGCAGATCGCGAATATCCAGGTAAGGCAGTGCCAGCACATCGCGCAGGTTCTGTTCATACTCGTCTCGCGTCAGTCGACGTAACGGCCCCCGTCCTTCGAGCGCCACCTCATTGGTATCCGCAGCCTGCAGAGACTGAAACAGTTCTTTCAACAGTAAATCGCGCTCCGCCTGGGGAAGATCGTTTCGATCCGGCGGCATTTCTCCCGCGGCGATCCGATCGTAGGCAAGAATCCAGCGCTGACGGAGCCGCTGATCATCCAGCTTCCAGTCGAGCTGCTGCAGGTTCAGCTTCCCTTCCGCCAGATCATCATTATGGCAATCGAAGCAGGCCTGCTTCAGTAACTTCCGAACGGTGGATTCCGTTTCAGAAGCAGAACGATCTCCTGCCTGCGTATCTGAAAAAGCGGTCAGAAAGTGGGCCACCAGAAGAAATCCGATTGCCAGCATCCTCAGACCACCAGCGAGCCGATTCTTCGCGGGATGTTTACGGAATGGATGTGTGGCTGATTTCGCTCTGCTCGGATTCCCGTTAGGAAAAACTCGTAAATTCATCATTTACTTCCCGGACTTCTGAGCACTGGAATCCAGTTCGAAGTTAAACGGTGCGTTCTCACCCGGTTTAACGTCGGCGGTCAACTGGCTTTTCTCGTTATAGATCGCAGGGAGATACTGTTCGGTCTCCATAATATCGTACTTCTCGTAAGGTTTTCCTGTCCAGCGGGAAGCATGGATTTCAACTCGTTTCTCTCCGACCGGGACAGTGACGACATACTCTCCCTCCTGTATTTTTCCCTGGGCAGAGTGCGTCGTGTTATCTGCAGAGATAAAAGTGATTGTCCCATCGGGGAGTGGCTCTCCGTCTAATTTGATCAATCCGCTCACCTCCGACTCATTCGCTCCCGTCCCCTGAAAACATCCCTGTAACAGAAGCGGAACCACCAAAAACAGCAGGATACCTTTCATTGTTCATCTCCAGAACCAGATAGAAAAGATCAACCCAAAGTGCCCCCGAGTCACTCGTCAGGCACTCTCCGGAACAGTGATGACAACAGCTTAAAATTCTCCAATCACTTCCCCGCCAGCACGGGTCCCCAGGGACTGAAAGGTTGCCCGATCGATATTCTCAGAGATGAATCGCACCGCACCGTCTGCGAGTAAGCCATGCACTCCCCCCTCATGATAGCTGCGGGCAAAGGTGCGACTGTTCGCGGTACTGTCGGCTCCACACGGTGCAGCTGGAATATCCGAGCAGGCAATTAATACATCTCCGACTTTTGGATTCGGGGTTTCCAGTGTTGTAAAAAAAGTTCCCATACAACGGGGATTCAACAGACGGCCGCGTACATCGTGTTTGGACTGATCGGCAGACAGAATGAGTTCACTCGCCATGAGCGTCATTGATGCGCCATCAGTAATGTCACGGAGCTTCGTGCGTGAGCGTGAATAAAACAGACCATTCAGCTCAGTATAGCTGCCGGCGGCACCGAAATGGGTCGATCCGGAACAGACCGCATAGTTTCCATGGAAACCCTGTGAGCCGTTACTGGAAGGATCGGACTGACCATAGGTAATATTTTTGGGACCTGCCGGATCGCTGGGACACATCATCATCGGAACCACAGCATCTTTTTTGCTCCAGTAAATAGCGCCGGTCCGCGACGGATTCTTCTGCTCCTGCATATACACGTTGTACAACGGGCCCTGATCAATGTATGGCAGAATCATGGGATACCAGCCGGTATTATCTGTTGCGGGACGGGGAGATCCTGGTAAATCACCATTCGTCGGATTGATCATCCCGAATGGAAATACCTGAAAAGTTTCATGGTAATTATGCATCCCCAGTCCCAGTTGCTTGAGATTATTTTTGCACTGGCTGCGCCGGGCTGCTTCCCGTGCCTGCTGAACCGCAGGGAGTAACAGGGCAATCAAAATAGCAATAATCGAGATTACCACCAGCAGTTCAATTAACGTAAACCCTCGCGTGCGGCGTAACATGAGCGTCTCCCTTATAAAATGAATATGAACCCGGGTTATTCCTTATGAACAGAATAAAATTACAGGAACTCCCCTCAGTGAAATTGACTTATCTATCATGAAATGAAAATGATTTCAGGTTGCTCAAGTTTTAAGAATGCATGTTTTCCGACTCGGGAATACCACGCACGAAGATCCCTTCGACGGCGCGTTCACAGGTCGCCTGCAGATGTCGGGACATGGCAGTAGCAGCGGCATCCTGGTCACGACGAAGTAACGCCTCCAGAACCTGCAGGTGCTCTTCCAGAATCTGATCCAGATACAATTCGGAATTTTTCAGTAAGACCCGCACCATATGCATCAGGCGATCATATCGATTCAGCTCTGCTTTCAGCCGTTTGATGCCGGCGGCGTTTACGATGGCGGTGTGCGTTCTTTTATCAATATCCGAACAGAGCACCGTCCACTGATCATCGCGTGTCGCCTGCTGCAGTGATTTTGTCTCTGCTAACAGTTGTCTGATTTCTTCCAGATCATCGCACTCACACGCACAGCGGGCCGACTCCACTTCCAGAATCCGCCGCACGTGATACATCTCTCGAATTTCAGGAATCCCGAACGGAGCGACTACGGCTCCCCGGTTGGGAAACAGTTCCACTACGCCAATTCCTGTTAATTCGACGATCGCTTCCCGTACCGGCGTACTGCTCACGCCATACTGTTTTGCCAGATGCTGTACCTTCAGACGCGTTCCCGCTGGATATTCGCCGGTAAAAATGGACAGCAGAATCTGACTGAATATGTCCAGCCTGAGTGAACTGACAGGCAAGGGATGAGGTGAAAGAGATGTCGTCGCGTTCATAGACAGCCTCCAGAATCGTTTCGATGTAAGAGATCAAGGCAGTCATTTCTGCCCGGATCAGCTGACAAAGCTTCACTCTTTACGCATAATGCATTATGCATAATATATAATATTGAACCCAGAGCTGTCAATGATCAATTGTATTCAGGAGAAAAGGAATCAGTCGCAGACTGTCCTGATTACATCATTTTCAGGCAGAAAATGGGAGAAATTGCTGACGATCGCTGTCTCGGAAACAAATTCAGACTGTGTCCAGTTTTACTGTAGCGTCTCCAGATCCATTTGGACCGAGTATATTAAATTGACAGCCGCTATAGTTAAATGTGATGCGTTCTAGATACGAAGAAGCGATGGGAGAAAAGCAGAAAGCACTGTCTCTTCCTCGGGAAAATGCCTGAGTTCAAACGTCAGAGCGGATCAGGCTGCTTTGGAACGGGTCTCTGCAGCCTGTTCTTTGAAGGGCTGTGATTCGGCCTGCAGCGCCAGCTGCGCTGCTTTTTTCTTCATCCGCTTACGACGACCAAAGCGATGTGCCAGATCCAGCGACCAGGGTGCGATCCGTTTCAGGTAGTACAAGGCATAAGCCACCCAGCCCACCAGGCATAATCCCTGATCGGCATAAATGGCTTTGATCGTACTCTGTGCGACCTGCTGAGGAGTGGTGCAGATCCAGCGGGGAGGAATCGGCGTCGATTTTCCCTCGCGTCCACAGGGAGCGGACTTGAATAACTGCGTGGTCACAGGCCCGGGACAAATGGAAGAAACTCCCAGCCCCTGACGACTGTATTCAGCCCGCAACGCTTCGCTGAACCCCTGCAGGGCATATTTACTGACCTGATAGGCACTGAATCGGGCACCGGCGACCAGGCCACAAATACTGGATACATTCACGATATGTGCTTCCAGTCGATTCAGCATTAATGGCAGAAATTCGCGTGTAATCTGAATCGGTGCATGCAAATTAATCGCCAGCAGCCAGTCCCACTGCTCTGCAGTCATTGTATGTGTCGGCCCGTAGAAGGCTACCCCCGCGTTATTCACCAGCAGATCCAACCCACCCCAGGTATCAATCAGATACTGGACTTCAACAGAAATCTGTTCCGCATCAGACAGATCGCAGATGCGGCAGTTGACTTCCACTCCTACCAGCGAAGCCGTTTCCGCTGTTTCCTGCAGACCCGCTTCATCGATGTCCCAGAGAAAGAGATCGACCCCTTCCGCAGCCAGTTGCAGTGCGATTTCACGACCGATTCCCGATGCAGCTCCGGTGACTAATCCTTTTTTACCAAATAAATTCTGCATCCTGTCTCACTCCTCTGTCTGGTCTGTTGGCTACCCGCGCCGGGAGTGTATGACATACTGTAAGATGGGTAAAGAGGGTTCCAGACCATTGCCGGGAAAGCAGAGGCGACCACATAACCACAAGTACACCAGTTGATTTCACTGGCGTGGATCAGTTGGAATGTTCCGGATCAGCTACTCATTGATTGCCGAATCATCTTCGATCACTTCGTGCAGTTGCCTGAGTATCAGGTGGGGATCCAGATCCATCTGGCGGCAGACATATTCGAGTGATTTCCCCTGGCAGGACTGATCAATTCCCACGGAATCCAGCACGCATTGTACTTCCGGGAATTCGATCACCCACTCTGTCACACTGGATTCCAGTCCAAGATTTGTCATAACACGCCATCCATTGAAACACAGTTCTGAAACGTCACACCTGAAATCATATCAGAACGGGTTCAAAATCAAACAGAAGAATCATCAGACCTGCAGGGCATCCCGTTTTTCCTGGATCGTCTGAATATGATGGGGAATATGATTGGTAATCCGAGCCAGCAATGTTGCCAGAGACAGTTCGCCGTCGTGGGAATGCTGCCCGGTTCTCTCAAACTGATCGGGACTGAGAGTCTGCAGAATCCGGGCCACATGCTTTCGCACAGCCGCGATTAACTCGAATTCTTCTTCCAGGTCCCGTTGTTCATAAGCGAGGCGTGCCGCAAACAGGTCTGGATCGCCTCCTAACAGGGGAGGATTTTCTTCCGCAATCACGCGCTTCATGCGGTCGGCGTAGACCGGCTCAAAATCAGAGATGTGACAGATCACCTGTCGCGTGGTCCATTTACCAGGAATCGGAGCAGCGTCCAGGTCGGCTGTAGACATGCCTTCGACAGCGCGACGCAGCGCATCCGGTCCCGCCAGATATTCTTCAATGCGTTGGGAAATATTCATGATCAACCCGAGCCAGGAGTAATGAATTCAAAATACCCTGCCCGATGCGTTCTGCCAGGCAGGGTTGAATCTTCATTATCCCGCATCAGTTCCGGGACTTCAAGCGGCTCTGGTTTTCGCCAATCTGAAATGAGCGAAAGACGTTTACTGATTGCGAGAAGGACGTGGGCCGCGACCGCCGTTCGTCAGTTCCGACTTACCGATTCCGCCTTTGATCGTCCCGTCGGGATTTTCTTCCGCAGTTTTCCCCAGAACAATATCGAAGTTGGCAGCCAGTTCCCCCAGTTTAGAATCCGGCAGCGGTTTGAAATCAACCAGAATGGATTTTCGCTGTTCCGGGTTGCGGATCTGTCGATAGACGCCATCCTCTTCGTTGAGTTCATGACCATTGATCAACAGCTGCGTGGTTAAAATCCGCCGACCGTTCTTACTGACGGCGACATGGATATGCGGCGTACGAAATCCGCGACCGGCGCGATAGGGGACCGGCTTGATCGTGCGGAAGAAATACTGACCTTTCGAGTCGGTCATAAAGCGACCATAGCCCTGAAAGTTGCCATCGCGGCCATCTTTATTTTCACCCCGTGTGTGAAGATAAGAGGCCTTACTGTCGACCTGCCAGATTTCCACGAAGGCATTTCGCAGAGGCTGCCCTTTCGCATCCAGAACTTTACCGCTCAGATAGGTGATTTCTCCCACCGCGGGTGTGAGGGAATCATTGATGATCAACAGATCGTTATCAGTATCCAGCGGCATCTTGTCCGGATAGAACGGCCCCTCGGTCATGGCAGGTGTCCGAATCAGTTCTTCCGCCATCAACCCGGGAGTTGTAAACGCCGCCATGCTGAAGGCAGACCATTTTAAAAAGTTCCGTCGTTTGAGATCCGATAGTGAGTTGCTCATCACTTTGTTCCTGTCTGCTGCCAGTGAAATAAGTTTACCTGTAAACCATCTTATCATTTAACAACGTTCAGTGAAGATGGTTTCGTTAAAAAACAGATTTTACAGGCTGATTCGGCAGATTTAGAAGGGCGTCGTCATGGCATCCATCAGGTCAATATCGAAGGTATTGGGAATCGTCACCAGCAGCGTGTTGTAACCATCGTCATCGAACTTGATGGCATTGCCCGGCATATCGCCGGCATTCTTTTTGATCAGCACGACATTCTTATCCCGGATCAGGAAATAATGTTCTTTGAGGCCATCATCACACATGGTCACAAACATCAGCACTCCTTTTTTCAGTTTGACAGACTGCACCCGGGTAAACATCGTGGTCCTGGCGTGGGGATGTTTTCCAGCTTGAGTTTCTGCGTTGCTCGCCAGTACTTCCAGGTCCCCCGAGGTTGATTGATGCCCCTCACTGAATAAGAGTAGTGAAACGCAAAACAGAATGATAATGATCGATGATGCGGTCGTAAGTAGATCTTTCACTTGAGCCAACTCCCGCTTTCGGTGCCCGCGAAAGCTCATAAATGAAATTCTATTGTTACTTTACAGAAAGAGATGACGAATCGCTTTCTCTCAACTTATTTTTAAGACAGCTATAAGATGTGATCCGGTGCAGTTTTTGTTCCTCGTTTTTGACATTTTTTAAGAATCTGCAGTAAGTCGCTTCAATCGCTGGGATTGACGACTGCTGCGTACATTCAGTCCTTCGTCGCTTTGTAAAAAATATTGAGATAATATTGAAATAATAACTATCGCGTCTGGGGAATTCCGGGAACGTTACTCCTTTTCCCTGCAGGGAACTGGTAGAAACCACTAGAGCAACTGATCAATCCATTTGAAAATCTCCCGCTTTCCGGATTCCCCGTAAACTACTCCTGCTTCCTGCTCTCTGTTAAGATAAACCGACTTACCTTTGATTGAGGAATGTTCGTCTCGAACGGAAAACATGATTCACACTCCACAAATTTGAACTTCTTATAAGGAACGGCACCTTGAAAACCTACCTTCTTCCTTCAAGTCTGGCGCTGCTGACCTGCCTCTGCGTCACACTCGCCAGCAGCAATCTGACGTATGCAGAGCCAACCAAAGCACAACAGGCGGCCATCAGCCGGGCCAGCAGTGAAATGGCTGCGGCAGCCAAACGATTTCTCGCATCCCTGCCTGAGGAACAACGCAAAGCAGCTACTTTCAAACTGGACAGCAAGGAACGAGACAGCTGGTACTTCATTCCCGACTTCGCCATCAAAGATGATAAACGCACCGGCCTGCCGATGACGCAGATGACACCCCAGCAACAGATTTTTGCAGTCACACTGCCCGCCACCGCGCTGTCACATCGAGGCTTCCTGGAAATGAACTCCATCCGCGCGCTGGAGCAGGTTCTCTTCGAACTGGAAGGCAAAGACTATCGGAACCCCGAACTCTACTATGTCTCCATCTTCGGCAAACCCGATCCCAAAGGAACCTGGGCCTGGCGGTTTGAAGGGCATCACCTGTCCGTGAATGTCACGATAATCGAGGGGAAGCAATTTTCAGTCACCCCTTCCTTCTTCGGTTCGAACCCTGCGACTGTCAAACAGGGACCGCTCAAAGGGGTCGAAGTCCTCAAAGAGGAACAGCAGCTGGCATTGAACCTCGTTAAGTCGTTCAATCCCGATCAGCTGGCAATCGCCACCATTGACACATCAGAGATGGACAAAAAGCTGCTCGCCAAAAGCGTAATTAAAGAAATTCTCACAACGGACGATCCCGTGGTCGACAAAGGCCTGATTCCGCATAAAGGAATCCAGTACGCAGACCTCGATCCGAAACAGCAGAAAATGCTGCTCAAACTGGTTAACGCTTACCTGGGTCGTTTCCGACCAGAACTGCTCAAGGGAACCCATTACCTGGGGAACCTCCGCGATGGTGACCATCTTTACTTCGCCTGGAGTGGCGGGCAGAAGCGGGGAGAGTTCCATTACTACCGCATTCAATCCAAAGTCTTCCTGATTGAATTTGCCAACACCCAGAACGACGCCAATCACGTACACGCGGTCTTCCGCGAATTCGAAGGCGACTTCGGTCGTGACCTGCTCAAAGAGCATTTCTCGAAACATCACGACAAGTAAATCAGACGAATTGATTTCCATGAACAGGCCCGATGAATCATCTTCATCGGGTCTGTTACGTTTCAGAAACGAAAAAAACTTCTGCCGGGATTTTTATGGACTGGTTCTGCTTCACCAGTTACTTTACAGGGATGGAGAATATTCCCCGTGATCCCGATCTGCAGCAGAACCCCAGGGAAAACATCCCTGAGGCGACCGTTGACAGTTCACCCCCCAAATCCCGCCAGCGCTGGATTCGTAGTATCATTCTGATCGCCTTAGGTCTCCTGTTTTTGTTCTACTTTCCAGTAATCCGTGAAACCTATTTTCGTTGCGCCATCTGTGGCATGAACCATACCGAAAAACGAGTCACTGCTTTCGGTTGGCTCATTTCATCATGGGAACAACCGACCGAATCCAGTGACTGGTATCAGGCGAATGTAGAACCTGAGCATCAACATACCTGGGTCCGCACCTGTTTCTCACAACAGAAAAACTGCTTCGGCCAGGTAGTCCTGATGCAGCAACTCACCTCTCTCGCCTCGGGACCGTTCAGTTGGCTGTTTCTGGGTGATTACAGACATATAGAATTATATAAAAGAAGTCCCGATCCAGCTCAGGCCCGTGCTCTACTGTTGAAGCTGGCGTACTTTGAACCTGAAGGCTCACCTGAAAGGAAAGTACAAGATGAAATCTTTTCACGTTTCAGGGAATGGAGAAGCAATGGGATACCAGGCCCCTGGCCGTTCGATGAAGGGGAGTTCCTGAGCCCAGATCAACCCACTACCCCAGATAATCATCCATCTTCGCAAGATTGAAGAGACCTAATTTGTCTGTCAAACAGTTCGGCCGATATATGAAAAACCTGAGAGAAAATTTAAAAATCCCATTCCTGAGCGAACCTGTTCAACTTTCCGACCGTCCGCATACAAACATCAATCTTGATCCCCTTCTTGAATAGCCCTCCTTCAATTTCACACACACAGGAAATCATATGAATCATATCATACGCGAATACCAGACTACAGACCTGAACGACATTCTGACGGCCTGGGAAAGCGCCAGCCGACTGGCCCATCCTTTTCTGCAGGAAGACTTTCTGGAACAGGAACGCCATAACATCCCCCACCTTTATCTGCCTAATGCAGAGACCTGGGTCATCGAACAGGAAAAATAGGTAATCGGCTTTATCGCCCTCCTGGGAAATGAAGTAGGAGCAATCTTTGTGAAACCGGAATTTCATGGCACGGGAGCCGGTAAGGCATTGATGGATAAGGCCCGGGAGTTACGAGGAAATCTACAAGTCGAAGTTTTCGAAGCCAATTCCATCGGACGTCGGTTTTATGAACGCTACGGATTTCAGGCACTCTCAGAATCAACTCATGAACCAACGGGAAATCGATTGCTCAGACTTCAATTCATGCCAGCTGTGACTTAAGATCAGAGGCGTCTTCACTTCAAACTGGAAATGAATCCATGCCTGCTCACGAAAAAATCAACTACGTCGAATTCCCCGCCCGCGATCTGACTGCAACCAAAGCATTTTTCGAAAGCGTCTTTGGCTGGTCGTTCACCGATTACGGACCGGACTACACGGCTTTTTCAAATGAAGGCCTGGATGGGGGATTTTTCAAAGCGGAGCTCTGTTCCACCACAGAAAACGGCGGCGCCTTAATCGTGTTCTTCAGCGAGCGGCTGGAAGAAACTCTCTCCAAAGTCGAAGCGGCCGGTGGCCAGATCTGCAAACCCATCTTCTCCTTTCCTGGCGGTAGACGCTTTCAGTTTCTGGAACCTTCTGGAAACGAATTTGCAGTCTGGTCCGATCAATAAGCGTCCGTTTCAAGCGACTGTGTGAATTCACTTTCTGATCTTGAGTGTGAATTTTTGAGTTCTGCGAGAATGAACTTGAAAATGAACACACAGACAGTAGGATCAATGCTTCCAGACGGAACGCTCTTCACCCGGTGATAGCAGTGATCGCTGACCGGCCCTCCCTTGTTCATGCAACCAGGAACCACAGTCACATGAATGAAAACGCACCCGCGCAACTTCGGACCCTCGATCACTTTGTGGACGATAAATGGTACAAAATCACTGTGATCACCGATTCCGACATCATCATCGCGGCTACGAAAACAGGCAAACAGCAGGCCATTCTTGCTGCGCTGGAGGCAGGCGAGGATCCGGTCGCCGTACTAAAAAAAAATTCCCCCCTCGGTCAGGGACCAAAGATCGTTGCCTTGCGCGACATCGATGCACTGGAGTGGTACAGCGATAAGGCCACACTTACAGCACATTACACCGTCAATGGAAAATCCAAAAAGGCAGAAACGACATTAAGCAGCATGCCGATGCGGGATGCCATTCGCGACGTCGTCCAGCAGTTCATCGGTCCCTGTGAGCAGATGGATGCGCCTGCCAGCATCTGGTACATCGGCATGGGCCCCTTAAGCTTCAGCGGGATTGCGCTCCTCGTGTTTGGCATCCCCGGAATGATAGGCTTAGTCAATCCGGGTCCTGTCGATGTCGACAAAGTCTCCCGTCGCGGTCGCCTGCTCGCGCGGCTTTACAACCTGATCGGTCCGGTCGGCCTGCTCGCGCTGGGAGGTGCCATCATCAGTGGCTTACTCATCTGGTGGTACATCAGCTGTAAAACACCCCCTGTCAGAACCATCGCCCGGCCTGTTCAACAGGGTATTTGAACCGTATCACCCGACAGCTTCCCTCAGCTGAAAATCCACTTTGACATTCTCTGCTCTGAAATATCTGAAAAGACCGTCTCAATGACCGAAGAGTTAATCACTCCCGAAATCGTCAAGATCGACTACTATATTATTGGTCCCTGGTTCAATATCGTTGTGATCACGGATACCGAACTGCTGGCAGCAAGCACCAAAGCCACGAAGCAGGAAGATATTCTTCAGTTGCTTTCAGACGGCGTAGATCCTGGAGAAACGCTCAGAGTTTTTTCTCCCATGGAACACCCGCTGAAGCGAGCCCCACTCGCGGATATTCAGGCACTGGAGTGGTACGAAAGTACTTCGAGAAGTAAGTGGCGGGATGGCCCTATGGAGCTCAAACTGTATTATTTCGACCAGCAGAAAGAGAAACCAAAACGGTTCAAAGTCAGATTCAGCAGCCCGGAAGTCCGTGATGAAATGATCCTGCATATCCAAAGACTCTTTTTGAAATGGGAGCAGAGGGAGGCCCCCTTTACCTTCTGGCGGTGTGGCGTTCCCCCACTGCTGTTCGTCTTGCTCACTTTCGTGATTTTCACTTTTCGGGCCATTTTTCACTTTTTCAAGTTTGGAGTGAAGATTGCGGATTTACCCGGCGGCATCGGGGAAAAAACACTGACAGTCCTGCAGATCGCCTACAGCCGTGACTTCCCCCTCATGATCAGCGCCGTCGTTTTTGCGCTCGGCTGGTGGTTTGTTACCTGGTGGCGTCCTCCGATCAGAACCATTGCCCGACCTGTCCGGGACATTACGCAGGCCACATAATCCTCATATCCGGGCATTCGATTCCGGAGAATTCCTTTTGAATCCCGCTTCGTACTCGGTAAGATGAGTTTTCACAAGCTACTGTTCAGTAGCAAGTACGCGCTGCTTCCGGGCAGCCAGGAAGCCGGCGCGGAACAGGGTCTCTCACAATTCAATCATTTCCCTGAACTCACCAGAGTGATACGAAAGGTATTGTCATGAACTGGTATATGGCCGTCCTCAAGAAATACGCTGAATTTTCCGGTCGCGCTCGCAGAAAAGAATACTGGATGTTCGTGATCGTCAACTTTTTCGTGGCATGTCTTATCGGCATTCTGAGTTGGTTTGTGGGTAAAACTGGCGGGATTATTTCTGTATCGCTCTCTACTCTGTATGGTTTGTTTATCATTATTCCAGGTTGGGCAGTCACGGTACGACGACTGCATGATACGAACCGCTCTGGCTGGTGGATCCTGATCAGCCTAGTTCCGGTTATTGGGGGAATCATCCTGTTTATCTTCATGATTTTAGACAGTGATCCGAATGCGAACGCTTATGGAGAAAACCCCAAGCTGGCTCCAGAACCGGAATAAGCAGCGTATGCACCGGGCAATATCAAATGGGTGGAGCAGTCGGGAACTCGACTGCTGCCGCTCATTTTCCAAGTCCAACAGGATTACTTTCTTCTTCGCGACTTTAAACTGAAACGGTTTTCTCATGAACTGGTATCTGAAAGCACTGAAAAATTTTGCCACTCTCGAAGGTCGTGCCCGTCGGCTGGAATACTGGATGTTTACCCTGTTCGACGTGATCTTCACGGTTCTGTCCTTTGTGATCGGTGCCGTGCTGGGACGCGTCCTGAATCTGGATGAAGCCATGGGGGGCGTCGGTCTGGGCGCGGTATTCTGCCTGCTGTACCTGCTGGTGGTACTCATGCCCAAGCTCTCGGTCACGGTCCGTCGCCTGCACGATACCGATCGCAGCGGACTCTGGCTGCTGGTCTTTCTGATCCCCGGCATCGGACCGCTGGTCATGTTTGTCATGATGATACTGGAAGGAACCCAGGGACCCAACCAGTACGGCCCCGATCCCAAAACGACCGTCGAACCGGCCGCCTGAGACAGACTGTCGCCCCTCTCCTTTCCGGCTGGAAAAGACCTTTCTCGATTCATGAAAAAATTATTGAATCAGGATTGTACAAACGGTCGATTCAACGGTATATATCCTCCTGTAAATTCAACTTCCAACAACATGAGGTGCCATGTGAATTAAACACCGTGTGGGCGAGGGGCTCCGACAAGCCACTACCTGCGACCACACTCCTTCCTTTTGTGTATTAGAGAACCAAAATGATACACCCCAAAACCGAGCTGAAATTTATCAGCAACGAAATCGGCTACGGCGTCGTCGCCACCGAATTCATCCCTGCCGGATCCATCACCTGGGTCCTGGACAAACTGGACCGCGAGTTCAGTTCTCTCGAATTCCAGTCTATGGAAGACATCTACCAGAATATTCTGGACACCTACTCTTTTCGCAATAACCAGGGAAACCTGGTCCTCTGCTGGGATAACGGCCGCTACGTCAACCACAGCTTCAACTCCAACTGCCTGACCACAGCCTACGACTTTGAAATTGCCATCCGGGACATTCACCCCGGCGAACAGCTGACCGACGACTACGGCTACCTGAATATCCCCACCCCCTTTCGCGGTATCGACGAAGGCACGCGACGCAAAATCGTATATCCCAACGATTTGATCAAATACTACAAAATCTGGGACAAGAAACTGCTCAAGGTCTTCAACCGCATCCCTCATCTCCCCCAGCCTCTGCAGGGACTGCTCACCGAAGAGATGTGGAGTGAAATCGTAGCCGTCTCCAAAGGGCACCAGGAGATGAAATCGATTTTGAACAACTATTACAACGACGAAAACAGAGTCGAAGAGCGGAAACCTAAGAAGGAAAAGAACACCGCCGTTTAATTTTCCCGTCTCCCGACCTGAAAATGATTGACACGATCCCGCTCATGCCCCAGACTTGAGGCATGAGCGATCTCCCCTTCATCCGCTGTCTGGGCTGTGAATCAACCGTTTTCGATCCCACCCGGGCTGCCTGCCCCGGCTGTGGACGCTGCCCAGTGTGCGGCAGCAGACGTTTCAAGACGGAAGTCAAAACCTGTCCGGACTGTGAATTACCTTACTGCAACTGCTGTGGCCGCTGTCCCCAGTGTGCCGGGCTGCGCTACTCGGAAGAACTTCCCGCCTGTGAGTGTGGCCATCCTCAAGACGCTGAGAAACTGGCGGATCTGGTGCGCTATGAAGCCGCCGTGGGGGCCAGCAGGCGACCGACCCCGTGGGGTTGTATCTTCACTGCATTCACTCTGATTGCTCTGTTTTCACTGCTGATTTATCTCATTTCGACTTGAACTCTGCTTTTCCAGACTGCTACCATACCGCCTGAGTTTCACACGAAGTGGAACAGGTAACCAGCAGGCTTTCTCTCTGATTCAATCCAGGCATGTCTGCTGCCTGCGGTCGGTGACAACCACAGGCACACTCTCCCATCACCAAACTGTCAAAGGAGTCTCAGGATGACTGCTGAAAATCTGGATCTACCCCACAACTATCTACTCTGGCTGGACAGTCTTGAGGAAGATGCCTACGTCGAATTTGATGAACGGGAATGGGAAATCGCCAGCCGCGAAGAGCTCCGGGAACTGCTGGAAATCGACGACTACGAAGTCGCCTACATCGATCAGGCCAATCTGTATGTGAAACTGATCCAGGACATCACCGGCGATGCCTACACCATGGACGATGAGGGGAACCGAGTCCCCTTCTCGCTGATCGGCACCTGGCTGACCATCGGCTACGATAACGAAGACCTGCTCTGTGTCGACCCGGCGGATAATTTTGCAGTCTGGGGCTTCTACCCCAGTGAAGGAGGCGATGTCGAAAAACTCGCCGACAGTCTGGATGACTTTCTGGAAGGCCTCGAACTGCTGGACGAATAATTTGCAGGTAAACGAACATGTCGTCAGCCCGTCAAAAACTGTTGAAAGAGTTGCTGTGGAGCTTGCCGATCCTGCTGGTGCTCTATGTTGGCGTCTACATCACCCTGTCCTGCCTGGGCGGTTATTTCTTCAATCAGTCAGGCAAAGTTCGCTATCGCAGCATGGGACTGGCAGTCTCCGATATTTCCACCTGGAACCCGAAAGGCTGCAGGTTCCAGTATCGGTTCAAAACACCCGGGGAGAATACGTCAGCCGCGGCAATGATCTGGGTTACCTGTTCGCCCCTCTGATCATGCTCGACCGCAGATTCTTTCATCCCACAGAAGTTCTGATAGCACCGGAAAATCCCGATGAAACCGACTGGTTCCCGCTTTGATCTCATGTCTGGCGATAACCAGTAAAACCGGTCTTTGCACAAACTCAAATCACCATAATGGAAACAATCAAATTAAGGAACAACCATAATGCAAAGCATGGAAGCGTTCCGAAATCGCCAGTTGGAAACATTGCCTGAGGCTTTGAAACGCCCGGTCATGTTTGGGGGAAATACCCACGGAGCCGTTTTGTGGTTCTACCTGCTCTTGCAGGATCTCTGCTGGATTGACGAGCGCGAGCACGATTGGAAAACGGTCCTGAATACCGATTTGCGAGGCAACCGCGGTATACTGGGGCAATTCGAATATCAGCATTTTCAAATTCCCGACTACATCGCTGAAGTCGCCTCTGTTTATGCGCAGGTGGCACACAAACTGGGATACTTTCAACCAGAACGTGTCCTGAATCCGGCAGAATGGAAGGATCTGCACTCCCTGCTCTCCGCCGATTTTTTTAAGCGCGACTGGACTCAGACGGAAATATACGATCGCCTGGGGCCCCCTTCCTGTGAGCATTACGACAGTTACACCACGGTCGCCGGCTATGCCCCTGAACCAGCTGCAGACTGGATCTTTTTTGATTTTTCGCGACGACTTCCCGACGCCAGCGACTGGTTCGAGACGCCGATCTTGAGGGATATTCGCAGAAAAGAAAATCGGTTTGAATTCTTCCCCTTCGCAGACTGGTGCCTGAAAGAAACAGAGGAGAGTTGATCCATGCGAAGACGCCTCCGCAAAAAGAAACATCTGGGTGAGTTCATCGACTGGGCTGTTGCCGTCACTGTGAACCTGATTCCCGGAGCAGACTTTGACACGTTTCTGGACGACTGGATCGAACAGGCTATCGAAGGTAATCATTGCTCGTTCGGTGGTTGCAGCATGCCGGAGCAGACCGAGGGAATCATTCAACTGGGAACCATAGCAAAGCAGCCCGAAAAACGTTTAGAACGTATTACCGACTGGCTCAAACATCGCAGCGATGTCCTGAATTTCCAGTTCAGCCCCCTCTTTGATGCCTGGAATGGTCCGTTCCTCGATTCTGATGGCCAGGAAAATAATTTTTAGATTCAGGCTTGACTATTACAGACAGGTCTGTATACTTCAAACATGACTAAAACACAACGCCCCTCCAATGCCCGGAAACGTATCGTCGAAACAGCTGAGAAGCTGTTTTATGCGGAAGGCATCCGTGCCGTCGGCATCGACCGTGTGATCGCCGAAGCCGGGGTGGCAAAAATGACTTTGTATAACCACTTTACATCCAAGGACGACCTGGTCGTCGAAGTTTTAAAATATCGGGAAGAACAGTTCGACCTGTACCTGAGACAACGCATGCTGGAACACCAGTCACAGGGGTTGAATCCGCTCAAAGCTTTTTTTGCCGCTTTGAAAGACTGGTTTCAGTCTGAAGACTACCGTGGCTGTTCGTTTCTCAACGCACTGGCGGAACTGGCCGACTCCAATCCGACGGCAACCGATTTTTGTTCTGATCACAAACGACGTTTTAAGGAGCAACTCACCGAAATCATTATTGAAACAGCCGGCCCTCAGGCCGCGTCCGTCGCTCCGGCCATCAGTGTCCTGGTGGAAGGTGCCATCGTCACCGCCGTCAGTGAAGGAAACGCGAACGCCGCCAGTATCGCCGAAGAAGCTGCTGAGATCCTGATTTCACAAACGAAATAACAAACCCGTTTTCTTTTATTTAACTACTATTATACAGACCAGTCTGTTTAATATATTTTTGTTTCAATTTCCAGTTTTTGAGTAAAATGTTTACAAGGAGAAGAAAGATGCCACGTTTAACCGCCATCAACCCCGACACAGCCACAGGTCCCGCCAAAGCATTATTGGACGGAGTTCAGTCTCACCTGGGGATGACTCCCAACCTGATGCGAACCATGGCGCATTCCCCCGCCGTACTGGATGCTTATCTGAAATTCAGTGGCACACTGGCAGGCGGAGTCCTCTCGGCTCAACACCGGGAGCAACTTGCCCTCACCGTGGGTGAAGCAAATCAATGTGAATATTGTCTCTCGGCCCATTCTGCTCTGGGAAAGAGAGCCGGTCTGTCTCCGGTTCAAATCCTGGAAAATCGGGCCGGCGTCGACTCTGATCCTGCAACGGCTGCTCTGTTGAAGTTCGCCCGCAGTATCGTGGAAAAACGGGGGCTGGTCTCCGACCAAGATCTGCAGGACGTCCGCGATGCCGGCTTCGGCGATGCGGAAATTGCAGAAACGGTAGCGGGTGTCTCGCTCAACATATTCACCAACTACTTTAACCACCTGGCACAGACCGAAGTCGATTTCCCGACTGTCGAACCTCTTCCCGCAGGAATTGCAGCCGCCAATGTTGTCTGAACTCTGACGGGGACAGTTCCCGTATTGAACTGTCCCCCCTTTTTATTCTTCAAATAAGGAACTTTGCGATGAGCGTACGAAACCAGATCCGTTTTATCTTGATCCTTATCCTCAGCAGTTTCTGCTTCCTGCTCCCTGCGAGAGCGGCGGAAACGGATTCCAGTCAGGTCAAATATCAGACCGTTCAGATAGAAGGACTCGATATTTTCTACCGGGAAGCCGGTCCTGCAGACGCACCAACACTGTTGTTGCTCCACGGCTTTCCTACCTCATCGCATATGTTTCGGAATCTGATTCCTGCACTGTCCGACAAATATCATGTAATCGCACCCGACTATCCGGGCTACGGTTACAGTAGCGCACCACCTGTCGAGAAATTTGATTACACATTCGACAATCTGGCACGCATCATGGATAAATTCACTCGGCAGTTACAATTAAATCAGTATTCACTGTATCTGATGGATTACGGTGCCCCGATCGGCTTTCGTCTGGCTGTCCAGCATCCGGAACGAATCGAAACGCTCATCATCCAGAATGGGAACGCCTATCAGGAAGGTCTCGATAATCCGTTCTGGGAACCGGTCAAAGCCTATTGGAAAGAGCGAACTTCCACACAGGGAGACAAACTGCGTTCCCTGCTCACACTCGATGCGACCATATGGCAGTACACAACTGGAGTGCGCGACATCAAATCAATCAGTCCGGATACCTGGAACCACGTGCAACCCCTGCTCGACAGACCAGGCAATCAGGAAATCCAGCTCGCGCTGTTCTATAGCTACGGCAGCAATCCCCCGCTCTATCCCCAATGGCAGGAATATCTGCGAAAGTATCAGCCCCCCACACTGATCGTCTGGGGCAAGAACGACCAGATCTTCCCTGCAGCCGGAGCGTATCCTTACAAACGGGATCTCAACCAGCTGGAGTTCCATCTGCTCGATACAGGACATTTTGCCCTGGAAGAAGAGGGACCGACTATCGCCCGGCTGATGAGAAGCTTCCTCAGTCAGCATACTGATACTGCTCGCTGACTGTTCCGCCAGGTTCCGTTGAGTCAGTCACGGGGCCTGGCTTCCTTACCTTTTTACAGGAGTGTAGTCAGATGCCAGCTTTCCCCAGCGATATCGCCTTCACAGAATCCGTGAAAGCGGTTCAGACACAGAAAGGTTCACGCTCACAGTACGCCCGGATGGAACAGGGGTCCGGCTGGCAGACCAGTGTGACGGAAGAACTGAAAACGTTTCTGTCGGAACTCGACATGTTTTACCTGGGAACCGCCAGTCAGTCCGGACAGCCTTATATCCAATACCGCGGAGGCAGCCCCGGTTTTCTCAAGGTCCTCGATGAGACAACACTCGGTTTTGCTGACTTTGCCGGCAACCGGCAGTTCATCACTCTGGGAAACCTCGCCGAAAATCCCCAGGCGTTTCTGTTTCTGATCGATTACGTCCACCGTCGTCGCGTGAAGATCTGGGGGACCGCCCGCATTGTCGAAGACGATCCGGAACTGCTCGCGCGGCTGCAGGACCCGGCGTATCCTGCCCGGGTGGAGCGTGCGATCCTGTTTTCTGTCACCGCCTGGGATGTTAATTGCCCTCAGCACATCCATCCCCGTCTGCCACAAGCGGATGTCCTGAAACTCGTTGAACAGCTGCGAGCGGAAAACGAGCAACTCAAAAAAGAACAGGCCAGACTTCACTCGAAAATGAAATCTGACCTGTAAACATCAATCCCTGAGATCAGCTGAATTCAGTCGGATCAGTAACTGTCGTCAGTCGCATTTCCGGAACCGGTATTGGTACCCACTCCACTCTGCGGAGTACCGGACTGGACATCATAGCCTTTGAGAGCATTGTCGATCGCCGAGTTGTTCGAGAAGGAAGCAGTGTTCCCTCCGAAGAAACTGTCGATCGTGAAACCATTCCCGGTGTTACCCTGGGAAATGTTTCCGTCCAGTGTGCCCCCGAAGATCGGATCAGCGAAATCGTAACCGTTCTCCGAGTTGCCGATTGAGGTGTTATTGGTGAACGTGCCGCTGAAGAACGGATCGTCAAAGTCAAAGCCGTCTTCCTGGTTACCCTGTGCCAGGTTACCCGTGATCGTTCCGCCATCCACATCTTCAAAGTCAAAACCATCATCCAGGTTGTTGAGCGCCTGGTTGTTGCTGATCAGGGTACCCACACCCACGGTATCGCCAAACTTGATCCCGTTCACACCATTCTCGCTGGCACTGTTATTGGTAAACATGGTATTGGTCACTTCGTCTTCAAACCAGAAACCATTCAGATAATTATTGTCAGCCACGTTCCCGGTGATAACGGCTCCGTCGACATCTTGATCAAAGTAGAAGCCTGCGTCGTTCCCATTTGCGATGTTATCAGAGAACGTTCCACCGTTGACATGACCAAAGAAACCGAAGCCGGCAAAATCATTGTCGATCGCCTGGTTGCCGCTGAAAGTGACTTCGTCAATTTCAGCTTCAATATCGAATCCGAAATTGTAGTTTTCGCGAGCGATATTATTTGAGATCTCGCCTCCGGTGATCTGATTAGAGAAGTAAAAACCGTCTTCGCCGTTGTACTGGGCCGTATTCCCGGTCAGAGTCCCACCATCGAAGTCGTCGAAATCAAATCCATCTACCAGGTTCAACTCGGCCACGTTGTTGCTGATCGTACCTCCGCTGACCCGCTCGAAGTAATATCCATACCCGTTTCCACGGGAGGTATTACCCGAAATGGTACCGCCTGTGAGGTGTTCTATGTTCAGACCGTCTTCATAGGTAATAACACCATTCCCGAAAAAGGTGTTGTTGGTAATCGTACCATTTGTGTCCCCATCCAGGTGTACGCCATCCTCGAACGCGTTACTGACCGTATTCCCGGTGAGTGTGAATCCACTCAGGTTATTACCATAAATACCATTCAGGCCACCGGTCACGTTCAGCCCCACCATCGTCGCATTATTCGCCAGGGTAAAGACATTATTAATCATATTGTCCCCCTGCACGAGAGGCGTCCCGCCATAGTTGAATGTCGTCACCACACCGGATTCACAGCCGACCACTTGCATATCGGTACCACCGGCCAGAGCCAGCTGTCCGTCATTGAAGACATAACCGGTCGCGGTATGGATGGTACCGGCACTCCCGTCAAACAGGACAACACTGTTCGAGCCGGCGGCATTAAAGACCGCTTCGGCATTCGGGGTGTTGGCATCAATGACGGTAATATTTGTCAGTTCCTGACCATTCAACTGCAGCTTCGCACATTCTTCCGGTGCCTGTCCCTGATTTAAGACAATGTCGATATCACGCTGAATCGGGTTCACCATACGGCGCTGGAAGCGGGTCAGCTTCTGGCTGTCTCCATTGCCGGGCAACGGAATTCGCACGGTCAGCAGCCCTTCCCCCTGAGATCCCCGCAAATCGTCATACTGATACTGCCCACCCAGTACCACGCGCGAACCATTTCCCAGCCAGGGGAGATCAAACATTCGGAATTCAACGCGTGCCCGGGGACCGGTCATCTTGTCAAAGTCAGGAGCGTTATTATCAAAGTAATAGCCGCCCACATAACCGCGCAATTCTGCATCAACCTGCAGATTATCGAAGGTTCTCAACAGCCGCCCGACTTCAATATCGGTTCCCCAGTAGGCACGTTCTTCACCCGCCCGTACTACGATATTGTTGCCACTCAGATACGCCGTCGTCAGACCGTTCACCCGTTGCTGTTTCTGATTGGGAATATAGCCGTTCACTCGGAAATCCCATTCGATGCTCATCAGTTCCAGACCAAAACTTCCCTGCCGGAAGATATTGCTATATTGACTGCGACGGACATCGTAGAAACCGTACATGCCAGCGATCCACTGGTCGTTGACCATCCGGCGGTAAGCCAGTCCGAAATTTCCTTCGGATGAGGAATCGTTGAAGATATTCCCACGCAGATCGGCGAAGAACAGGCTTTCCTCATCCTGAGCGAGAGGAATAAACAACAGCCCCTGTCCTACGTCACGATAACCGCCGGCTGAACCCGAAAAGTCAAAATAGGCACGGTACAGATAATCTGATTCCTGAAACCAGTCAGGTTCCTGATTGGGATTCGGATTCTGGGCGAAGGTACGCGCAGGGAACACCATCCCCAGCCCGGCCAACAAAATGAAAACCAGTGAGCGAGTGAGCATTCGACTCTCTATATGAACTTTCCGAGATCATAAAGTCTGTTTTATAACGATAAAAATGGTGTCTCCATCAGTTATCTCGGAAGACAGCAGGCTTTCATGCGGCTGAATCTTGGATTTTTGTTCAGAACTGATTGTGATTGTCTAAAATATACCGGTTATAGCGATTGAAATGACTTTTGATAAAAGCGAAAGCTCCTGCAGCAGATCTGGACAGGTAAAACTTAGAAGGAATGAAAGCTGGAAAACTTGAGCCCCGCTTCCTCTGCCCAGCGCCGCAGAACACTGCGTTCTCTCTGATTTGGCAGGCGATTTGCTTTGCCACGGACTTCGCAGATCAGGCTGGGCTGCTTTCTGACCTCAATCGTAATTGCTTTTTTAAATCCCTTTTCAAGTTCAATCTGCATCGACCAGATCGAACAGTCACCATCGACACAGGAGGAAACATAAGTCCCCACACAATGATTCATGTGATTGCCTTCTGTATCGAGTTCATAGCTGTTAAGTAACTCTCGAATCACCCATCGCTTTCCAGATTGATCCCCCTGGACTTCATCCCGATAATCAAACTCGGGAATGCCACTCGGTTCCCACTCATATTCGGGAATCCGCTTTCTGTTTTCCTGATCGCGATGCCACTCGCTCACATCACGAAGCAGGGACTGATACGTACGGCCTTTCAACGAATATTCATGGATCGGCGCTGTCTCTCCATCAAATTCTTCCGGTAAAATGCCATATCGTTGATCGATCAGATAATCCACAATCTGCCGAAGTTGGCTGAGTTCTAACGGGGGATGTAGAATTAACCACTGAATCAAAGCAGACCATAACTCATCACGGGAAAATCCAATGGAGAGTCTGGTGGCAAGAACCATTCGAGCCAGTCTTGCATCTCCTCCCATTCCCCGAATCTGTCCCCAGCGAATTGCCTGTAGTACTGAGAGGTTACAGGGCGCACGCATGAAGTGGTGTGCCATCTTTTTTGTATAGGGGATCGGAAGGTCGCAATGACGAATATTCGTTCCTCGACCCACTTCCAGATACCAGTCCCTCCAGTCTGCGCAATGCGGTGTATATTCTGCGAGCCAGACAGAGTCGAAAAACAGCGGCATCTGGTAGTTAACAAACAGATGTCTTAACAGAGAAGAAAGCTGTCGCCAGGCATTACTGCCAGTAGGACGCCACTTTTCAACAGGGCGAAGCCAGGAACGTGCTTCAGCGGCAATGAAAACCAGTGCGGTGGAAAAACAGTCCCACGAAGTACCCGTTTGAACTGCATCTATCATTTTTGATTTACTGCAGTAGAGATGAGAGATCAACCTTAAAAAGGAATCTCGTATTAATTCAGTTCGATTAAGGATCTGACATCGATATTGATACATATCAGAAATATTTCGAAGCAGCGGATCTGAAATGGATCGTGTTTTGATTCTCGCAGAACAAACCGCATCCAGTCGACTCACAATCGAGCGTTTTTCCTGTTTCCTGCGCTTCAGACAGGTGACCGCTGACTTCTGCTGGCAATGGATCAGTTCTCCCTTGCGCTGAGATCGCTTTCTCAGCAGATGCGTACGAAATCCGTTCTGCACACACCACTGCCGATATTCTTCCGGAGTCTTCAACCCCAGTCGCTGAATATGCTGGTGCAGTTCAGGATCTACTGACTGTTTTGTGGACGTTCCTTTTAAGTGACTCATGACTGACTGGTGTTTCTGTAAATAGGGAATTCCCTGGTATGAACTCTGGACTGTGCTTTCGAAACGATCTGTATAACATCTCTCATTGCTCCTTTCGTTTTCAGAAAAGTTGGAAGTTTTGAATTTTGAACTACGACACACTGTCTGAATGCGCGGTTCACGTTTTTATCAATCAGACCATCATTTTCACGAGTACAACATTCAGGAGTTCTATTAATGATTTTTCCTGTCGCTTTCAGATATTTTCACGGAACTTCAATCCAGTCTGTGCCGCCCAGCGGATCAGAATCTTCATATCGGATTCTGTAGGCGCACGATTCAGCTTGCCCCGTGCCTGATAAATCGTCTTCGTCTCGGGAATAACTTCGATGGTCAGAATTCGTTTTCGCAATTCCCCCTGATGCATCCGCATCGACCAGATCGACGAAATGCGATTTTTGCAGTAGGAAATATATTCAGCCACACAATGCTGCATCCGGGCTCCTTCCTGTTTGAGTGCGCGCGGCGTCAGTAATTCTTCGATCGACCAGGCAATGCCATCCTGCTCCAACCGGAACGCATCAATGCAACACGATTGCCAGGGCTTATCTAATGGATCCAGGGAAACAGGAGGCTGATACCCTTTTACAATCAGATCATTCCGCCAGTTCGCCATATGCCTGCGTAAGGACATCAGTGTCCGACCGCGCAGACTGAAATCAGGCTGCACGGGATCACTGCCTGCACCGCAGCCCCAGATCTGTTCGGCTGGTTCGAATCGTTGATCCTGAATGAATTTGACGATTTCTGCCGTTTCCACAGTGGAAACGGGCTGATACTGAATCAGAAAGCGAATGACTGTTTCCCAGAAAGGTTCGGCCGACGTTGCTTCTGCAAGCAGAGGCAGGTCAATCAGACAACGGGCCAGTCGCTCATTGCCTCCCAGCGCCAGTACCTGAGACCAGCGACATGCTGCGCCGGGAGACAGATCATCGGGCGCCTGCATAAACAGCGCAGCCATCCGCCGGGTCAACGGTAAAGGTGAATGTTTGGCAAACTGACGCACCCCTTTCCCGATCGCCAGGTAAAGATATAAATCAATTTCCCACTGTTGCGGATACGCTTTCCACCAGACAGAGGTCATGAATTCGGGAACCGGATAGTCGTCAAACAGATGATGTACCAGAGACCGGAGTTGCACAAAGGGACTTGATGCGGGTACGTCCCAATCAAACGGACTCCGTTTCCAGCTGAATCGATGACAGGCGATCCGCACACAGGCATTCACAATCTGCTCTACTTCACGAACGGAGACACTATTGTCGACCATACGCCGGGGAGAGAGAATATCGGTCCGGGCACGGATCACATGCATCAGTTTCCAGAAATCGTTTCGGAAACCATTTAAAGAGTCAGCACGTTGCGTAATCAGATCATCCACCCTGCGGGCAGCATGGTGTTTTCTTTGTTGAGAAGTCATATACTTATCTCTGTAAACAGGAGTTTTAAGCAGTCTGGTGATGCGCAGGCATCCCCCCGAAAGCAGCATCATTCGCGCAGGACGCACCGATGCTGGCTTACTTCAAATCGATCAGCTTAAACCCTTGTTAAACAGCATGACTTTCCCCATTGCGTTACCAGCGCCTGAACGTAAAGCAGGCGGAACCAGAAAACCAGATTTGTGTCTCAATCTATACAGCAGCGAAACGAACTGCTGGAACAAATCTGTCAACGTTGACACATCATTGAAACCGAGGTTCATTCTTTGAGAGGAAATCAATCGTGCAGCCCCACGATCAGATCCTGTTAATTCTAGATATCGATGAGACATTGCTTTATGCAGCAGATCGTCCACTTGATCGAAGGCCAGACTGTCAAATCGGCCCGTATGCGGTTTATCTGCGCCCATATCTGACCGATTTCCTGAACCAGGTTTCTCAGCACTACCGTATTGCAGTCTGGTCTTCTTCCAGTCCCGACTATGTCGATGCAGTTGTGGATACTATTTTCCCGAAATGGATTGAGCTAAAATTCAGCTGGAGCCGAGAACGCTGCATCAACAGATATGATCCCGAATTGCACGAACAGTACTACATTAAAGATCTGAAGAAAGTCAGGCGACAGGGATATCACCTGGAACGTGTGCTCATTGTGGATGATACACCCCGGAAAGTTGAACGAAACTACGGCAACGCGATTTACGTCACCCCGTGGTTCGGTGACCAGAATGATCATGAGTTGCAGCTGCTGACAAAATATCTGTTACAGATCCGCGATCAGGCTAATCTGCGACGCATTGAAAAACGGAACTGGAAGAGTCGTAGCAAACTCTGATTTTCAGCGAACCTCACTGAAGCTGCTGTGTCTCTTTCTCAAACCACTCTGTTCTCTGACCCAGCTGAGGTGTGATATGAACTATTCCGAATTCGACGACCGGCCCTTTTTTTGAAACGATGAGCAAACGCCGCACAGGCTTCCCGTCTGAAACACAAGTCAAACGGGGCACCCGCATCGTGCATGGCGACAAACTGCTCGAAGAAAAACTCGGCCGCAACGATTTATGCCCCTGCGGCTCCGGCAAGCGCTTCAAAAAGTGCTGCCTCACGCGGGGCTGCTTTTGACGGCGTAAACCGCCATCACTTTTTTCAGAGAATAACGACCGTGCGCGGGACTCATCCCGCGCCGGTTTTCCGTCACTGAGTTTTCACGTCAGCCAATTTCTGCCAGAATCGACGCAGTGAGTCTGCGCATACTGAAACGGCTGAATCTGATACATCCCCTTCACTTTTGTTAAAGAGAGTCCGGACCGATGGGCAGTTCCCACGATCAATTTGTTAAATATCCGCGGACACCTCATCTGTTCGGCTCTACGGGGACGGCAGACGATAAACGGCTCAGCGAACAGGCTTCGCTGCAGTTCATTGCCGATCCTTCTCTCATCGTGGAGGAAAAGATTGACGGCACCAACGTCGGACTCCATTTCTCTCCCACGGGAGAACTCGTTTTACAGTGTCGGGGGCACCTGATTAACGAAGGCATGCACCCGCAATACGATCTGTTCAAGCAATGGGCCATGGTCAAACGGCCGGTCCTGGAGCAGATGCTGGAAGACCGGTTCATCCTGTTCGGCGAATGGGTCTATGCCCGGCACTCGATTCATTATCGCAGCCTGCCGCACTACTTCTTTGAATTTGATATATACGATAAAGTTAAACAGGTCTTTCTCAGCCTCGTCTGTCGACTGGAACTGCTCGCAGGCACCGGCATCGAAACGGTGCCCGTGATTCACACCGGCCCGCTGGCACGCAAAGACCTGGAGACGCTGATTGGCCAGTCCGCCTTTGACAGCGCCTTCGACAATCCATTTACCGACAACACGGACAACCTGATGGAAGGCGTTTATCTCCGTACCGAAGCAGGCGAAGCCGTCACCGGCAGGTCCAAGTTTGTCCGTCCCGAATTTGTAGAAAAAATCAAACAGAGCAGCCACTGGCAACACCAGGCCATGGTCCCCAACCTGCTCTCCAGACAGGCAGATATCTGGTCATGAACTGGCAGACACTGACAACATCGACTCTGGAGGAGATACTGGACTGGGCCGCCACGCAGCCCTGGTGCCAGGCGATGTCGGACTGCGCGCAGGATGCCCAGTGGCACGCCGAAGGGGATGTCTGGACGCATACCCAACTCGTCTGCCGCCAGTTGCCGGAACTGAATGAGTGGTCTGGCTTATCAAACCGGGAACAGTCCATCCTGATCTTTACCGCACTCCTGCACGACGCCGCCAAACCGCTGACCACGCAGCTCGATCCTGAAACCGGCCGCCTGCGTTCGCCCAAACATGCCGTGAAGGGAGAATTCCTGGCGCGAAATGTTCTGCGCGGACTGGGCTGTGACCTGGAAACCCGCGAAATCATCTGTCGGCTCGTCCGCTATCATGGTCGTCCCGCCTTTCTGCTGGAAAAACCGAATCCGGAACAGGAAGTCATTTCGCTTTCCTGGCTGGTCAACCATCGACTGCTCTACCTGTTCGCCCTGACCGACACCCGCGGACGGACGACCGACAGCATGTCCCGTCCCGAAGAGCACCTGCGGTTCTGGAAAATGATCGCCGAGGAACAGCACTGCTTCGATCAGCCCTACCCGTTCGCCAACGATCAGACCCGCTTCCTGTTTTATCACTCACCCGAACCGAACGTGCATTATGTACCTCATGAAGAGTTCAGTTGCACGGTCACCATGCTCTCCGGCCTGCCTGGCGCAGGGAAAGACACGTGGCTCGCACGGCACCACACGGATCTGCCCGTCGTCTCGCTGGATGACGTGCGCGATGATTTAGGAGTTGAGCCAACAGACAATCAGGGAGAAGTGGCACAACTCGCCCGGGAACGCTGTCGCGAACTCTTACGCAACAAGACTGATTTCGCTTTCAACGCCACCAATCTGACCCGGCAGATCAGAAAACGCTGGCTGCAGCTCTTCGCTGACTATGGTGCCCGCATCGAACTGATTTACCTGGAACCGCCGCTGGAAACGATATTGAAACAGAATCGCCAGCGTCCCCAGCCGGTCCCGGAAAATGTCATACGCCGCCTGGTAGAAAAAGTCGAACCTCCCACACTGACGGAGGCTCATACAGTGACTTACAATGCACCTTGAATCTTTCTCTACAGTTGGGAATCCAACATGCTCTTATCTATCACGACGACACATGAACCCGCCAGCGATCTGAGCTACCTGCTCCACAAACACCCGGACCGTTTTCAGAGCTTTAAACTGAGTTTCGGCAACGCTCACCTGTTTTATCCTACGGTTTCCGAAGAAAAATGCACCGCCTGCCTGTTGCTGGACGTTGATCCGGTGGGGATGGTCCGCGGCAAAGGACGTCAGCAGTCGTTCCTGCTCGACCAGTACGTCAACGATCGCCCCTATGTCGCTTCCTCTTTCATGAGTGTCACCCTTTCACAGGTCCTGGGATCCGCGCTCAACGGGCGCTGTAAGGATCGTCCGGAACTGGCCAGCACGCCGCTTCCACTCACGGTACAGATCGCAGTCCTGCCCGTGCGCGGCGGGGAAGAACTGATTCGCGAAATCTTCGAACCGCTGGGTTACGAAGTCGCCATCCAGTCTTTTCCGCTGGATGAACAGTTCCCGGACTGGGGCGAGAGTCCCTGTTATACCGTCACACTGACAGCCACGAAAACACTTTCGGAACTGCTCAACCACCTCTACGTTCTGATTCCGGTCTTCGATAACCGCAAACATTATTTCGTTGGCGAAAACGAACTGGAAAAGCTGCTGGAGAAAGGGGCCGGCTGGCTGGCCGACCATCCCCTGAAAGACCAGATCAGCCGCCGCTACCTGAAGTTTAAACCGAGCCTGTACCTCACAGCCCTGGCCCGTCTGGTCGGAGAAACCGAAACCGAAGATCCGGAACTGGAAAACGAGAACGATGAGACAACAGAAGAACCTCTCGACAAAGCGGTTCCCCTGAACCAGCAGCGACTGGGCAGCGTAATGGCCGCCCTGCGGGCTTCCGGTGCGCAAAGTGTGCTCGACCTGGGCTGCGGCGAAGGAAAGCTGCTCCGCGAACTGCTGGCCGATCGACAGTTCGAGCAGATCGTCGGCCTGGATATCTCGGTGCGCTCGCTGGAGATCGCTGCGAAACGTCTCAAACTGAAACGGCTGCCGGAACGACAGGCGCAACGGATCAAGCTGCTGCACGGCTCGCTCACTTACCGCGATCGTCGTCTTGAAGGGTTCGACGCCGCGGCCCTGGTCGAAGTCATCGAACACCTCGATCCGCCCCGCCTGGCGGCGCTGGAACGGATGCTGTTTGAATTCGCCCGACCGAAAACCGTCGTGCTGACTACACCGAACCGGGAATATAACGTGATGTGGGAAACCCTGCCCGCCGGCCAGTTGCGTCACGCCGACCACCGCTTCGAATGGACGCGGTCCGAATTTCAGACGTGGGCCACCGGCATGGCAGATCAATTCGGTTACGCTGTCCGCTTCCTGCCCGTTGGTTCGGAAGACAAAGCCGTAGGTGCCCCCACACAAATGGGAGTGTTTGAACGACGTGTCGTAGAATCGTAGACACGATTCCTGACTTCTCTCAATAGTCTCTACCTGAACTGTCGCATTCGGAGTTTGTTTAGGCCAGAATAGACCTGTACCCATTTCCAGAACCACATCCAGTACACGACTCTCACGTTTACCAAAGGACATCTAACATGGTGATCTGGCCCTTCCGTAAAAAAACATATGAAGAACTGACTACAGAGGAACTCCGCGCACGTCTGATTTCAGCAGCGGGAAAATCACGAAAAGAACTACGAGCCTTATGCAAACATTATCAGGACCAGATTGCAGCCAATATCGAACTGATGTCCAGGGTCCCGGAAGGGATAGACCAGTCTCCAGAAGCGATGAATCAATATGTACAAAAGCTAGGAACTGTAGCGCACTGTCTTGCCACTGATTTTCAGTCCCCCGAGCTATGGAACTCATTAGTAGGATCTCCTGAAGATAATCCTTTACTTCAATGGAACCAGTGGAATGAAGCACTCCCTCAAAGAATGGAGAACCTGGAATATGAGGATCTCATTTCCGAACTCAGGTCATTCCTCGAAGAGTTCAAAACATTGGAGGGGCCAGCGGCCCGCCAGAATGAAGCTGTGATCCATGGGAAACTGGGGGAACTTCTGTTTCAATCCGGAAAAGTTGCTGATGCAATACAACCTTTTCAGACAGCTTTGACATTGTGCCAGGAATCAAATGATATCGAAGGTCAGATGGCTTATCTGAATAATCTGCTTGAAGCTCATCGCTACCTGGGAAATACCGAACTGGCAATTGAATCAGGAGAAGGATTACTTCCACTTTACGATCAATTCGGGATCGATAAAACCGCTCTGACTAAACGAATTCAGTTGCTCAAGACGGGGGAACCACTCTGTCGGATCATTTGCGTTCACGAGGATACAGAACTGGAAACTGATGAGATTGTGAATGCACCAGAGGGCCGATTCGAATTTCAGTTCAAACGCAATCGACTACCGCTGCAAAAAGCGACATCTCTGATCCAGCAGGGAAATGTTCTTGCATCAGAGGGACAACTGGCAGAAGCCCTTGAGAAATATCACTAGGCAGAAGATGTTGATCCTTACAATCCCGATCCTGCTTATCAGGCTGGAACTTGTCTACTGGAGATGGGGGCTTATGGCCAGGCAATCGAAAGTTTCCAGAATGTGGAACGTCTGGCACCAGGATGGTTCCACTGTAGAACGGACCTCTGGTTGGCAAATTCTCTGGCAGACGGAACCGTATCAGACGAGGAATTTCGGTTACTGAGACTCCTGGAAGACGGTGGCCTGCCCCCACAAGATGCATTGAAAATGGCAGAGCAGGCTATAGAAACACATCCCGAGTTTGCTCCCATTTATTTAACTCTGGGGAATCTCCAAAGAAACCGAAATGAACTCGATGCAGCAATTGCCTCATATCAAACTGGTTTAAAACTGACAGGCGAGCCTGACCTGGAAACCCGCTTATTAAGTGCTCTGTTAGCTGTCTTACCAAAAGAACATCCAGATCGCAGCGAACTGATTGATCGCGCAATGGGTCTCAATGGCAACCTGGTTGCTCAAGCGACCGTGAAACTGATCAGTCTTACTTAACCCTGATACAGACATTTAATATGGAAATCTCAATCCCGAAACTCTCACTCGTCGTGCTCGTCGGCCCCAGCGGGGCAGGCAAAAGTACGTTTGCGCGGAAACACTTTCTACCCACTGAAGTCATCTCTTCCGATTTCTGCCGGGGCATGATCAGCGATGATGAAAACGACCAGAATGTCACAAAACAAGCTTTCGAACTACTGGGCTACATCGTCTCCCAACGCCTGAAATCCGGGCGGCTGACGGTCGTCGACGCCACCAATGTCCAGCAGGAGGCCCGGGCGCAGTGGATCGAACTGGCGCGGAAATACCACTTTCTGCCGGTCGCCATCGTGCTCAATCTGTCCGAGAAGATCTGTCATGCGCGGAACCAGGAACGCCCTGACCGTTCATTTGGATCACACGTGGTCCGCAATCAGCGCTCGCAGTTAAAACGCAATCTGAAACGACTCCGTCGCGAGGGTTTTCGTTATGTGTTTGAAATGAACTCGGTCGAACAGATCGACGTGGCCCGCCTGGAACGCGTTCCCCTCTGGAACGACCGTCGCGAGGAACGGGGGCCCTTCGACATCATCGGCGATATTCATGGCTGCTGTAACGAACTGGAACTGCTGCTCGCAGAGCTGGGTTATACACGAACCTCCGTTGAGCAAGCAGACCCTCTGTGGGGCAACGTCTGTTTTGCGCATCCCGAGGGTCGCAAGGTTGTCTTTCTGGGCGATCTCGTCGACCGGGGTCCGCGTTCGCTGGACACGGTCCGCATCGTACGCAACATGATCCAGCAGGGGACGGCACTCTGCGTTCCCGGAAATCATGACATGAAACTGCTCCGCAAGCTGAAAGGGAAAGATGTCAAACTGACGCACGGACTGGCAGAGACCGTCGCTGAAATTGAAGCGCTGCCAACTGAGACGCGGGAACCGTTCTGCCAGGCGCTGACCGAATTCCTCGACAGCCTGATCAGTCATTTCGTGCTGGATCAGGGAAAACTCGTCGTGGCCCATGCGGGTATGACAGAGGACCTGCAGGGACGGGGCTCGGGGAAGGTTCGTTCATTTGCTCTTTACGGGGAGACGACAGGCGAAACCGATGAATTCGGCTTTCCGGTCCGCTATAACTGGGCCGCCGAATACCGGGGCGCTGCGCACGTGGTCTACGGCCATACTCCGGTTCCCGATCCGGAATGGCTCAACCGGACCGTCAACATCGACACGGGCTGTGTGTTTGGTGGTCGCCTGACGGCACTCCGTTATCCGGAAAAACAGTTCGTTACGGTACCGGCGAAAGAAGTCTACTGCGAATACGCAAAACCCATGTATCGGGATTCGGATGCAGCAACACAAACGGCTCAGCAGCAGCACGACGACCTGCTCGACCTGCAGGACGTTACCGGCAAGCGGATCGTTTCCACTCGACTGCAGACGAACATCACCATTCGCGAGGAGAACGCGACCGCAGCCCTGGAAGTCATGAGCCGCTTCGCCGCCAATCCGAAATGGCTGATCCACCTGCCACCGACGATGTCGCCGCCGGAAACATCCACGGAACCGGGGCTGCTGGAACATCCAGCCGAAGCATTTGCGTATTTTCGCAACGAGGGAATTCCCCAGGTGCTCTGTGAAGAAAAGCACATGGGTTCGCGTGCGGTGGTGGTCGTCTGTCGCGATCAGGAAACGGCCCGCCAGCGGTTCGGCGTACAGGAAGCGGAACGCGGCATCGTTTACACGCGGACGGGTCGACGTTTCTTCAATCAGCCTGAACTGGAAGCTGCCTTCCTGGAACGGGTCCGCCAGGCTTTGAGTGCCGCTGATTTCTGGAATGAGTTCCAGACGGACTGGGCCTGCTTCGACTGCGAACTAATGCCCTGGTCGGCCAAAGCTCAGGCACTGCTGCAGTCGCAGTACGCAGCCGTGGGTGCCGCGGGAAAAGCGGCGTTGCCCCCGGTCGTCGCTGCGCTGGAACAGGCAACTGCCCGACTGACTGCCGACGAAGCCTCGCATGCCGCAGAGATCGCAAGCCATTTCCGTAACCGGGAGACGGCAATCGAGGAATTCGTGCGCGCCTATCGCCACTATTGCTGGCCCGTGGAAACGCTGGATGACCTGAAGCTGGCTCCGTTCCACCTGCTGGCCACCGAAGGCAGAGTTCACATCAACCAGAATCATGACTGGCACATGCAGACCATCGCACGCATCTGTGCGCAGGATGAGAAACTCCTGCTGGCGACGACGTCGCTCAAAGTCGATCTGACTGACAATGACAGCGTGCAGGCCGGCATCGACTGGTGGTCGGGGTTGACAGGCACCGGGGGAGAAGGGATGGTGGTTAAACCCTTGGAGTGGGTTCAGCGGGGGCCCAAAGGACTGGTGCAACCCGCAATCAAGTGCCGGGGGAAAGAGTATCTGCGAATCATCTATGGTCCTGATTACGATGCGGAAGAAAATCTGACCCGCCTGCGCCAACGGGGTCTGCACCGCAAACGATCGCTGGCACAGCGTGAATTCGCCCTGGGTATTGAAGCCCTGGAACGATTCGTGAACCGGGAACCGCTGCGGCGGGTCCATGAATGTGTGTTCGGGGTACTGGCGCTGGAAAGTGAGCCGGTCGATCCCCGATTGTAAAACTTCGCCCGAGGCAGAAACAGGAAGTGAAACCATGAACAAGCGCGTCCACTTTCAGCCGAACCTGATCTATTCTGACGGCACACAGGTGGTCACAGTCCGGGATATCATCGGGCCGAACGGTCGCACGCAGCATCCGCGGGGATCGGTCGGTGTGGTGGTGCGTGCGCCGCGGGATCTGGATCACTCGTATCGCGTTAAATTTCCCGATGGAGCCGAAGTCGCTCTCAAAGCGGACGAGCTGACCCTGCTCGCCCAATTCAAAGAAGGGGAGATCGGCAATAGCGAGATCAACGCGAACCGCAGCGACCTGTTCGCCCGCGTGATCTTCAAATGCATCATTGGCTCCCGGGCCTTTGGTCTCGAGGATGAGCAGTCCGATACCGATTATCGCGGCGTCTACCTGCCCCCCGCGGAACTGCAGTGGTCGCTGTACGGCGTTCCTGATCAGTTGGACTGCCACGAAACGCAGGAAACCTACTGGGAACTGCAGAAGTTTCTGGTCCTGGCTTTGAAAGCGAACCCGAACGTCCTGGAGTGCCTCTATACTCCCCTGGTCGAACAGGTCACGCCCCTCGGCCAGGAACTGCTGGACATGCGGGAAATCTTTCTGACGCGCATCGTCTATCAGACCTACAACGGTTATGTGATGTCGCAGTTCAAAAAGATGCAGACTGATATCAAGAACCAGGGAAAGGTCAAATGGAAACATGTGATGCACCTGATTCGGCTGTTGATCTCGGGGGTCACGCTCCTGCGCGAAGGCTACGTCGTTGTCGACGTGGGACCACACCGGGAGCAACTGCTGGCCATCAAGCGGGGTGAAGTCCCCTGGGAAGAGACAGAGAAATGGCGGAAGAGCCTGCACAAGGAATTTGAGCAGGCGCTGGAGCAGACCAGACTACCGGCCCGCCCCGATTATGAAACGGCAAATGACTATCTCATCAAAGCGCGTCGACTGGCGACGCAGGAAAAACTGCCATGAATGGAAAACAGACTGTCACGCTCTTTCGACCTGTCGGTCAACAGGAGCTCGATTTGATCCAGGCGTCCGGTTGGAAAGAGTTTCCCCCTCGTTTATACTGGCAACCGATTTTTTATCCTGTACTGACGGAAGAGTATGCGATTATGATCGCCCGGGACTGGAACACCATAGATCCCAATTCCGGCTATGTCGGCTATGTCCTGCAGTTCGATGTCGAATTTGACTATCTGAGCCAATACGAACCCCAGGAAGCAGGCGGGCGCGATCTGAAAGAATACTGGATTCCGTCAGAAGATCTGAAAGAATTTAATCAACATATCATAGGAACGATTGACGTCATCCATGAATTTCGTCCTGTTCCACAAGAAGAATCATCATGAACTTCGATCCCCGACTTGAAAAACAGCTCAAGGAACATCCTTATCCCCTGCTGTTCGCTACCATCAGCGGATCGCATATCTATGGCTTTCCTTCTCCCGATTCCGATTATGACCTTCGCGGCGTGCATCTGCTGCCGCTGGAGACCGTGATCGGTCTTAAAGAAGGACAGGTCACGGTGGAGCGTTCGCGCGTTGATGACGGCCTGGAAATTGATCTGGTCACACACGATGTGGGCAAGTTCTTTCAACTCATGCTTAAAAAGAATGGCTACGTGCTGGAGCAACTGCTCTCGCCGCTGGTCCTGCAGGCTACTCCCGAGTATGAAGAACTGAAAGCGCTGGCGCCCGGTTGTGTAACCAGATATCACGCGTATCATTACCTGGGCTTCGCGGCCACACAGTGGAAACTGTTTCAGAAGGAAGATCCGCCCCGGGTCAAGCCTCTGCTCTACGTGTATCGGGTCCTGCTCACCGGTCTGCATCTGATGCGCACCGGTAAAGTGGAACCGAACCTGATCCACTTGAACGAAGAAGCGCAGCTGTCCTACATCCCCGAACTGATCGAACGCAAGCTGGAAGGTTCGGAACGTTCCACGCTGGATGCCGCCGACATGGAATTTCATGGACGCGAATACCAGCGGCTTGTGGGCGAACTGGAACAGGCGATGGAAACCACCAGCCTGCCCGAACAGCCAAGTTCGGGTGCAGCGTTGAATGATCTGCTGGTCCGAATCCGTCTGGCAAACCGGAAAGGATCCTGATTGAAGTATCCCGAGGTTTCACCGCCCCCCTTCCCCACACCTGCAGAACAGCGCGATGCGCTGGCGAAAGGGCTGGGACGGGCCCGGCTCTGGGCAGAACAGGGAATCCTCACAGAGACAGCACTGCGCGAAGCGTGTCTGCAGGATCTGCGTTATGACCGCATGTGCGAAGACCTGCGGGGCGACTGGCTGTGGGAAATCATTAACGCCGCCGGCTTTCGCAACGAGATCCGCGTCCCGCTGCTGCATGCACTGCATGATCTGTCTGATCCGGAAAACGCCAGACAATTATGCAAGCTGGCACAACACTATGCTGCCAGCGGCGATGCTGCGTTTCGAGATCTGCTGTATCAGATCGTCACTCAAAAACCACTCGCAACAGCAGACTATGATTTTGTGGGGGAATCGGAACTGCTGGCACTGGAGGGAGAACGCGGCTTTCTGAGTGCCGCAAAATCCAGGGGAGCACAACTCGAACAAATCGACTGGGACTGGCCCGAGGAGTCACTTCTGAGAGAAGCAGGCGAGCTCATCGGGGAAACACGAATCCACGAATTACTGAGTTCCACGTCTGACCCGGATCTCAATCGATTCTTTAAGAGCTGGCAACAGCAGTTACGGGAGAAGGCCGAGCGAAAACAACAGAAGCAGCGTCACCGTAAAAAACAACAGGCCCAGCAAACCGAAGAGACCTCTGTCGAAACGGTTCTCGAAGCCGCACGGGGAAAGACACACTGTTCCTGGTTTCGCAGCTGGGGCATGCAGGCTGCCCCAACAGAGTTAACCGTGGTCCTCCAGGCACTCAAATCCAGTAAAGAACCAGCCGTTCTCACTAACCTGATCAAAGTCTTTGCCAACCGGGCACTCCCCGAATTCGACTCCCGCCTGATTGAACTCTGCCAGCATCCCGATCCCGAATTGCAGAGGAGAGCCTGGGTTGCACTCGCTAACAACAGTCATCCCGAAATCCGCGAGTTTGCCAATCGGCAGTTGAACGAGAACCAGCCTGCCTGTCTCTTCAGTCTGTTTATCAGAAATTACCAGGCTGGTGACGAACACCGGATTCTGGCGGCACTCAAACTGCCCGACGATGTCTGGGAATGTCACAGTGTACTCGGTGATCTGGTCGAAGTGCTGAAGGAAAATCCGACAGCAGACCGCTCACGACTGGCGATGGTCATCTACCGGTTCACTCCCTGTGAAATCTGTCGCTATAAAGCGGTACAACTGCTGCAAGAGCAGTCTGCGATTCCCGCCTGGTTGGCAGAGGAATGCCGCTTTGATTCTTATGCAGACACAAGCTCTTTGATATTTGCCTAACCTGAAAACGTTAACATTCTTTTTCAAGTTACGATAAATGTGAATTTTTCAGACAAATTCTTGTGTCACCGGTGTTCTGTTTTATGATGCATTGATCCCCGATCTTCTGAACTGAAAACAGGACTCTCAGTATGAAATACTATCCGATTTTCATTGCCATATTTTTGTTGAGCCTTGCTAGCCCCTTGACGGCTGCCGAACCGGAAAAAGCGCCTGAAGCTAAAAAAACGCAGGGATTGCAGTTCGATGGGAAAGGCAGCTATGTCACCTTCCCTCACATCAAGCTGGAAGACTATGGTGAATTTACAATCGAAGCCTGGGTCAAAGACTGGTCGGGACGCATCTGCTGCCAGGGAAAACAGGGAGATCCGGAAAACAGTATCTGGATCTCCCTTCGGGCCAAACATCATTCCACAGGCTGGGAAAGTGAAAACGGGATGAATCACTCGGTCCCCGTCGATCCAAACTCGATTGAAGGCTGGGATCATTTCGCGATGGTCTACTCGGAATTACAACAGACGTTTTACCTCAATGGTAAACAAATCAATCAGACTTCCGCCCCTGCACCCGGCCCCTTTGATGAGAGTCGTCTATTCTTCATCGGCGCTCAGGAAAAATGGGAAGACTCCCAAACAAAACCAGCGGCCCTGTTCGGTAAAGGTGTCATGAAGCTGTTTCGCATCTCGAAAGTCGCCCGCTATGACAAAGAGTTCGAACCCGCGGATCAGTTCAAATCAGACGCAGAAACGGTCGTGCTCTTCGATTTTGCCAAACCAGATAAAGAGCTGCTGTACGACGCTTCTCCGAACAAAAATAACGGAACCATCTACGATGCCAGGTGGGTTGAACTCATGCCGGATTAGACTGTGCCCAGTTTTATTACACCGTCTCCAGGAACAATTTGACCGAGTATCATCGTACGAGATATTCTAAGGTAAATTGTATTTGCTCAAGACTGTGAACTGTTACAGTCCTTCAGCGTTACCATTTCCGGTCCGCAGCAACCGGACTGCGCGTAAAGTTCATCTTTCGCATCGGCATTCAGAACCACAAAGACCTCCCACTTGTGGCCATCCGGGGCAACCGCCCAGACTTTATCCTGAACTGCATAACAGCAGGTCGTGGCTTCTTCGGTTATCGTCTGAATATTGGCAGTTTTGAAACGTTCGATGGCGGCATGGACTTCATCGATCGATTTGACCTGAATCCCGAAGTGAGCCGAGCCTCCTTCGACCTGCACTGCCTCATCTGTTTCATTGAGTGTGAGATTAACGGACGGGTCCTGGGGTTCATATTTCGCATACCGCGGACGTTCTTTGATTGGCGATTCACCCAGAAGTACGTTGTAGAACTGCTTCGACTGTTCCAGATTAGAAACGGTCAACGCAATATGGACCCGAAAATTTCCGGGAAATTCGACAGCAGATTTTTGGGACATGATTAACTCCTTCAATTTAATGCGAGACTTAAGCAGACTCGTCAGCGAGAAATGTCTGAATTTTGGTTTTGATTTCATCCCGGACCCGCCGGAACGTTTTCATCTTCTCTTCATCGGTCCCTGTTGCATCCGCGGGATCGTCAAAAGGCCAGTGCAGGGTCTGCGTCGCACCGCTGAAAACGGGACACGACTCTTTGGCATTGTCACAGACCGTCACCACCAGATCAAAGTTCTGTTCGGTAAACTGATCGAGATGCTTGCTGGTATTCTCTGACAGATCGATGTCCAGCTCCCGCATTGCCTCTATCGCCAGCGGATGCACATAACCCGAGGGCTTCGAACCAGCCGACTCCGCTTCCCATTCCCCCTGCCCTAAAGACTCCCAGAGTTCTTCAGCCATCTGCGAACGACAGGAGTTTCCCGTACACAACACTAAAACACGTTTCATTTGTAATGATCCTTTTGAGTGTAAACATTTCACTTAACTGAAATTGCTGTTTCTAAAGCAATTTTTGCCATGCTGAGTTGATAGCAACTTTTAAATTCAGCACAGCTTTGACAAGCGTTCCAGGCAGCATGGTCAATTTCGATTCTATTCTCTGGAGCAACTGGCAGCACGCCTGTCAGCCGCTGTTTTGTTTCTACTTTGAATACTTTGCCAGCATTGGATGTGTTTTTATGCATATCCAGACTGTCAGGGAACATGTCTCCGTAGCATTTTTTTCTTATTTCATGTGGCATGTCATTTACTCACTGCCATTGGTTCAGTTGCTTCTGTTTTACAGTGATCATGGTTCGACATATGGGGAAACCAGTTTTGGGTCCTGACACAAAATCGCACCAGCATCAACATCAGGGGAACTTCAATCAAGACCCCGACTACGGTTGCCAGTGCGGCCCCCGATGAGAGTCCGTACAACATGGTCGCAGTTGCGATTGCGACTTCAAAGTGGTTTGAGGCACCAATCATGGCCGTCGGTGCGGCACTCTCGTATGTCAGCCCCATAAACTTTGAAAGCAGATACCCCAGTGCAAAGATCACAATCGTCTGAATTAATAGTGGAATCGCGATCCAGAGTATCGTCAACGGATTGCTGAGAATGGTTTCCCCTTTAAACGAGAACAAGAGAATCAGTGTCACCAGTAAAGCAGCTATCGTCACCGGTGTTAACACATGAAGAAATTTCTCTTTAAACCAGACTTCTCCCCTGGTAGCGATTAACCATTTGCGGGAAAGGTATCCTGCAACCAGCGGAAGTGCTACATACACGGCAATCGACAGCAGTAACGCCTGCCAGGGTACAGGCAATTTTCCCACTCCTAATAAGAAGCCCCCCAGAATGCCGTACAGTACCAGCATCGTCAAGGAATTAATGGCAACCATCACCAGGGTATGCCCGTCATTTCCTTTAGCCAGAAATCCCCAGACCAGTACCATCGCAGTACAGGGAGCAATGCCCAGCAGAATACACCCTGCCAGATAACTGCGCCAGAGCGGCACTTCCAGCATTTTTACTCCATCAATAAGCACAACTTTCCCGGATCCGTATTCAGCCCCGACGACTAAATCGACGCCAAAGGGCATTTTGACGTAATCCACTGCCTCGGGTCCGATGAAGGTTAGAAACAGAGTTCCCAGAAAGAAGCTGGCAATCGCATACATGGTAAATGGCTTGATGGCCCAGTTAATGAATAACGTCAGCCCCACCGGACGAATCGCTTTGCCTGCTTTCAGGACTTCGGCAAAATCGATCTTCACCATAATCGGGTACATCATGAAAAACAGGCAGACAGCGATCGGAATTGAGACGACAGGAGCATCATCAACGTAGATCGCCATACCATCCAGTGTCTTTGCAAACCCGGGAGCAACTTTACCCAGAACGATCCCGCTGATAATACATAGCCCGACCCACACCGTCAGGTATCGTTCAAACAGACTCATACTTTTGGTTTCGATGATCGGGCAATCACTGTCTGCACTCATCTGACATTACTCCTGTGTCTCTAATTCTATTGCTGTTTCAACGTCGGCATTCCGTTCAGCAATCCATTGTATTACTCGTGCCTCAACCTGATCTCGAACCGAGCGGAATTTCATGAGTTGTTCCAGTTCATCACCACTGGCTTCTACAGGATCTTCAATTCTCCAGGATTCTGTCTGAAGTGAGAAAGGCCAGATACGCGGACAGGACCGTTCAGCATTCTCACAGACAAAAATCACCCATTTCGGACTTGTCTTTCCAAGATATTGAGTAAGTGATTTAGACTGAGCCCCTGATATATCCATACCAATCTCTTCCATAACCTGGATAGTCAGTGGGTGTACTCCTTGAGGATTTAGCCCTGCACTGTGAGCGTCATAAATACTGCCTGCCTGTTCTCGCAGAAATGCTTCAGCCATCTGGCTGCGAGCAGAATTTCCTGTACAGAGAAACAAAACCATCGCTTTATTCATTGATGCACCTTAGTCAACGATCCTGTGGATAGACATTGGTGAGAATTGACCATCAATGCAATTCACCACCAGAGTCAGTTCCGCCTTACCAGAGAGAGATACTAAAAAAAACACGAACTTTACCTTCTTCATCTGTCAGTTTGATCTCATGAATTTCTGAATGAAATGTTTTCCGTAATCTCATCTGAGCATCAGTTCTTGAAAGGACACGATAAGTGCCCCCATTCCGCTTGGATATCCAGGTTTGGTATTCGTTCCATGATAATCCAGTGTCGATGGTCCATTCTGCAATTTTGCTCCATTCGTTCTCAGTGATTACGGCTACCGTTGCAGTGGCTGCAGGCGGCAGCAGAAGTTCACGATTTTGTGCCAGTGTCTTACTGTAACTGCTTTGAGAACGATCTATCGCCATCAGAAAAAACAGCAGTATCAATAAGACTGTTGTAAACAACACAAGACTGAGACGTCGCATTTAATCTGTGGTTACCCTTCTCATCGTCACACTATACATTTTCCTTAATGGCAATTTTGCCATATTAGAATTAAAAAAATTATTTCATAAATTGTTTGCGATCTTCCAGATCCGTTAAAAGTACGGTTTCCATGCAGGAGAAAAAACCATCGAGACAGCCACAGGTGACACGGTAGTAATTCAGAGTCCCTTCTTTACGTGAACCAACAAGTCCAACATCTTTAAGAATCGACAGATGTTTGGATACCGTAGACTGATCTGCACCGACTTCGACAGACAGGTCATTGACGCACAGCTCCTGCTTCTGCAGCAGATCCAGCATCAGCAGCCGACTGGGATGTGCCATCGCTTTGGCGATTTTGGCACGAGCTTCATATTGTTTACGGGTCTTTTCCTTCATGGCAATATCGCCATAATACAATCTTCAGTGTCGTGAGTCAACCAGTAATCAGCTTGAATAGTCATCAGTTTCCTGATGACTCCAGAAACCGCTGTAAGACGGGAACATGCCCCTCTTCGGGATGTTTCACAGCAGTCAACAGGGTGATCCGAGACTGATTGGCCTGCTGCAGCAGTTGTTCCGCCTGCTCAACCTTTGGCTTCAGTTCACTCTGGTACTTTTTCACAAACTCAGCATATTGATCCAGATGCGCGTGGAACCACTTTCGCAACTCGTTTGAGGGAGCCAGCTCCTTGGCCCAGAGATCAATGGCAGCATCTGCTTTTTTGACGCCACGCGGCCAGAGGCGATCGACGAGAACACGAAAGCCATCGCTTTTTTCCGGGTCATCATAAATGCGTTTGATCTGAAAGATCGCAGACATGGGTTTGTCCGAATGATTCGGAATGCGATTATTTATCGGGGACTTCCAGGCGGCAGCAGCCGAAATCGAGATGTTGTTTTCCCGCTTTGCTGACGGCGGAAACGTCGGGATGCAGATTATAGACGACGAAACGGCCTTCCTTGCGTTTGGTCACCAGTCTCGCATGATAGAGTATTCCCAGATGATGCGAGATATTGACGACCTCTTCTTCCAGCTGTTCGGCGATATCACTGACGGTCCGTTCGCCATCTCGCAGCAGATCGATAATGCGCAGGCGAATGGGTTCTCCCAGCGCTTTTAACTTCTCTGCACACAGGTCGGATTGGAGCCGATCTTTAGACATAGTCGCATCACCCACAAAATGAAAGATCTCCCCCGTTCCATCGACGAGCTGAACTGCCGGGCAGTTCGCATTCGCGGGGAATTCGCATCAGATTGTAGCAAAAAACTCACGTCAGGACAGCTCCAGAAATTGCTCCACGCGAGTTTCTACGACTTTTCTCAGCGCAGCATCCGACGAGAGACCATACATCAACGGCCGTCAATTTATGTCTAGATCACGATTCAGGCAGGGAAACGGTTGGTTTTCCCTCTTTATCAACTAGCTGGTACAGGAGACCGGCTGTGTAGCCGATTTGATCAAAACCAGTGATTCCCTGACGGCAGTCTCCAGCAGCTGCTGATAGAAAGCAGCCGGTATTGTCGTGAATCGCCCCCGTTCGAGTGAGAGCCCACTGTCGAGAACGATCTCAGGAAAAGGCCCTTTGTAGACAACCGTCACCAGCTCTTCGACCTGAGAAACTGGTTTCATCGCCCGCAGCATGGTCTCGCGGAGTTCTGCTTCCCCCACAGTGAAACAGGCGTGAGTCCCATATTTCGTCAACATGATATTTTCGAAGCCAGCCGACTCCAGTTGCCGCAGTAGCGTTTCCAGGCAGGGTACATATTTGACGACCGAAGCGGGACCGGAGAGCTGCAGGGCTTCGGTCACTGGTATGTCTGAAGTCAGGCAATGCACTGAAAGTTCCCCGCCCGGCTTCAGTCGTTCTGCTGTCTGTTTAAGAAATCCAGAAATCGCTGCGTCTGCACCGGCGACGTTGAAACTTCCCTGCAGCGCGATTTCATCCAGAGACTCTGCGGCAATTTCCTCAGGAATCGTAAAGTCATTTCCCAGTCGATGCGACCACTGCTGTCGCGCGGGAATCTCCGATCCCGTAGAACAGGCAATCGGGCTGACAGTTGCTTTGTCGTGTTGTGTACCCTGAACTTTTGCCGCTGCCTGCCCTGCTCCGCGATGTTCCAGATCCCCTTCCAGGATATAAATCTCCCAGAGGTTCTGATCGGGGTCGTGCAGCCAGAATTTAGACTGCTTCGCATAACAGCATTCCACCCCTTCTTCCCGTTCGCTGCTGATCCCCGCCATTTCCAGCCGACGCTGCAGTTTCACCAGTTCCTCGGCACTGTTCAAACGAAAGCCGACATGGTTGAGGGCCCCCCGTTCTGCAGGCGAAACGGGTTCCAGCGACAAAGTGAGGGGCGGGTTCTGCAGTTCGAACTTGGCATAATCGCTGCGCTGTTTGGCAGCAGGCACGCCAAACAGTTTCTGAAAGAAATCGACTGAGCGGGGAATATCCGAGACGTTCAGCGAAATATGAAAATTCACACTCTGTTCGGTTTGAGAAAAAATCATGTCAAAAGTCCTTCAGGTTGAGGCCGACGCGGGTGAAGCGGAGTCCACCAGGCAATGATCGCTGTGCACAACAGACAACCAGCCAGGAGATAGAGTAATAACTGATAAGAACCGGTCAGTGTTTTGCATTCCGCAAACAGCAGAGGACCGAGCGCCGAAGCGAGCACCGTCATCATCTGCGCGATGCCCTGAATGCGCCCCAGATGTTTGCGTCCGTAAAGGACCGGCCAGACAGTAAAAAACATCACGGTCAGCACGCCGCCTGCTGATGCACTGACCAGAACGTAACCTGCCACATCCAGATTCGTTGACAGCTGGGTCAGCCAGATCATTGCCCCAGCCAGCATCAGCACGGAAACCGCCAGCAGGCGATTGAGCGAAATATGTAATCCCAGCCACCCGGCTACCAGGTTACTGGCCACGCCAATTCCCGTCCCCAGCGCGAGGGAATTGTAATAGACCTCTTGGGGAAATCCCTGATCAGCCAGGATCGACTCATTAAACAGCGAGATTCCAGAGACAATCATTCCATACAGCGAGATCGCAAAAGAAAAGACCCAGAAGGTCCGGGTCCGCAGCGCCTGACCGAGAGTGAAATCGTGTTCTGAAAATGACCTGGTTTCCTCTGAAGCATTCGATCCCGTCTCTTTCCGATCGCGGGCAATCAGCCCCAGAATGAAAGCAAAGCCCAGGACGATCCAGCCCATTCCTGACCAGAGCACGCGCCAGTTCAAATCGGCGTATTCTCGCCCTGTCAGTGCAGCAGCGATAAAACCTGCCGCCATCAACACCGAATAAATGCCCATCGGCAGACTGACTTTTTTATCAAACCATTTCCCGACAATCGTAATACTGACCACAGACAGGGCACTCTGCCCGAAGCCTCTGGTCAGCATGATCGCAATGAACAGAGCCGTCACTGAGGTCGCCGACGTCATCGCAATCACCACGCAGCCCAGCAGGCCCATGACAGTCGTCAGTGTCAGCCGAATGCCAAAGCGGTCAATGCAATATCCGATCCCCAGGCAGAAGGTCGCCCCCAACAGGGTCGCCCAGAGATTGATCATCCCATAGGAGGAACGCGTCAACTGGAAAGCAGGATCCGCCAGCAGTCGTTCGGTAATCATCCCCAGCCCATGCGTGCGACCTGGTAACGTCGCGACCATGGCGATTGCTGCGACCACCACCATCGTCCAGCGATAGACGGGATAGGAAGATGCTGCCGGCAAGGTAACGGGGGAAACCGGTTCGGTCTGAGTTTCTGTGGACATCATCTGGTTCTTAGCGGAAGTAAGTTTCGTTCAGGCCAAACTCGGCATAACGTCGCTCAAGATAGACGCGAAATTCCTCATAATGGGCAGCCCGCTGATCCCCGCCATCCGAGAGTGCGTTGTAACTGAGATACAGCTGGCGTCTCCAGTCCTGTGACAGATTGGGAGCCGAGCGATGAGGAGTGAAGCCGTCAAAGACAGCAATATCCCCCGGCTCCATCACCAGCGGCACCGCTTTGTCTTCCTCCACTATGCCTGCTTGTAAAGAATGGTATTCGCCATCTTCGGGAGCGAGTGAGCCCTCTTGATGATAACCGGGAAAGACTTCGGTACAGCCGTTTTCAATGCTGGCGGCATCCAGGGGAATCAGTACCGTCAGAAAACTGCGCGGAAACCCCGGCCAGGAAATCCAGTCCTGATGTAACTCGTAACCTTTTGTTCCCGGCTGTTTGAAAATCAGCTTATCCTTGAACAGACAGGCCGGCTCGCCATACAGATCGTGCAGCAGGTTCATCAGCCGATGATCAAATGCGACCTGGTTGATGAGCGGGCTGAGATCAATGACCGGATCGAACGTTTCCCAGAGACAGTCCGCATCGTCATGCGTCTGCTGAAACCGACAGCGCAGATTCATTTTGTCAATCAGATCCCGCTGGTAGGTCAGCTTCCACGCTTCTTCGGAGAGTATCTGCATTTCATCTGGCGCAAAAAAATGTCGCATGATCAGATAGCCGTCCCGCTGCCATCGTTCATGTTCATCGCGCTGCAGCGTACGAAATGTTTCTGTCTGACTCATAATATCTCCTGACTGTTGATCTGCTTGACTGTGAACCGGGATCCTGTCGACTAAAACTCGCCGATCACTTCTCCACCCGCTCGGGTAGAAAGACTCCGCCAGACCATCTGATCGATACTGTCGCCGACAAACCGTACTGCGCCGTCGCAGAGCAGCAGATTGACACCGCCGGGATGATTGCTGCGGGCCGCTTTCCAGCCTGAAGCGATATAGCCTTCACTGGCGGTGGCATTCGCGACACAATCGTAGAATTTGGAATTGGGGCCATAATAATGGTTGTAAGAAGCACAGCGGATCTCTCCCGAATACCAGGCAAACTGGCGTTCGTTGGATTGATTCCAGGTGGTAGCAGAAGCACAACTGGCAGCGCTGATGGTGGAACCGAAAGCCAGGTTCTTGTAATACTTCTTCTCAGAGCCGGGAGCCGGTCCCGTTGTTTCGGCCCCTTCACCAATCAGACTTTCGGACATCGCCGCGGTATTGCTGGTACCATCGATGATATCCCGAAAGCGGGTACTGGAGTCAGCATAAAATACGCCGTTGGCATTGTAGGGAGAACCATGTTGCGTTCCTCCTGTCGGATCGAGGCCGGTTCCCATGTTCGCCACATAATTCGTCGGCCCGATTCCCCCCGTCACACCGTATGCCGAAGAGACCTTGCGCGACATATCGGAAGGACAGAGATAGAGGGGGATCAAAGTCGAAGCGGCCAGCTGATTATTACTGTCAGCGATAATCCAGTCACTGCCGCTATTCGCATAGGTGGGTGATTCCAGGTTCAGCAGATTATAAACGGCCGTCTGTTCCAGAAACGGAGTCAGGTACGCCATCACTCCCCAGTTCCCCTGGAAGTAACCGATATAACCGCCTGCACCAGGCTTGCCCCCGGGAATCAGATTGGGAGGAAAGACGCGGTGCGCACTTTCATAGTTGTGTAACGCGATTCCCAACTGCTTGATGTTACTTTTGCACTGAGACCGCCGTGCCGCTTCCCTTGCCTGTTGAACGGCGGGCAGCAGCAACGCCACCAGAATTCCAATAATGGCGATCACCACCAGCAGTTCAATCAACGTAAAACCGGATCGTGAATCCTGAAATCGTCGAATACTCATGTGAAGTCTCCCGAAACATTTAATATCACATTCTTACGATCGTCAGAATATAGTTCCCAAGAAACACTGTCAATGGGCTGGTATCAATTTTTTTTTTCGACAGAGACAGGTGCATCAGCATATGCATGTCAGGACAATCACGTCTGAATTCGTGAGGGAATTTTAATTGCGGACTAAAAAAAGACTTATCAATTCCACTTTGCCGACCATAATGAAATAGCAACCAACTCTTTTTTTCTTTCGATCAAGTGACATGCATGAACTGGATGGAATGGTATAACACGCTCTCCAAACCGGTCTGGACGCCCGCCCCGGCGACCATCGGTCTGATCTGGCAGATTCTGTATCCGATCATTCTGATCTCCTTCGGCTATGTCTTCCTGCAGACCGCGCGACGCAAATTTCCCGCTGCTACCGCCCTGCCCTTCGTCATCAATCTGGTGGCCAATCTCAGCTTCACTCCTCTGTTTTTCGGCTTGAGAAATGTTCCGCTGGCAACACTGGATATTCTGGTCGTCTGGTCTACAATCCTCTGGTGCATGTGGACCATCTGGCCCCGTGCCCGCTGGGTTACTGTGGCGCAAATTCCTTATCTGACATGGGTTTCCATCGCCACAACATTGCAGATCAGTATCTTCTGGATGAATCGAGGAGCATAACACACTGGTGACACAAGACCGATCGAAATCGCCCATCAGGCTCGGCCTGTGCTGTCAGTTTCTCGACGAACCGATCAAGTTCCGTAACACCACCGTCAAAGCCAACAGCCAGATGGAACGGACGGCGGCGCTGGAAAAACTGGCGAGACTCTGCAGAGAAAATGCGGAAGCGCTGCAATTGTCACTCGAATACTGCGCCGCGCACGGCATCGGCTGCTTTCGCATCAACAGCCAGATCCTGCCACTCAAAACACATCCGGACTGTGGCTATGACATGCAGGACCTTCCTGACGGGGAAGAGATTGTCAGCCTGTTTCAACAGTGCGGCAAATATGCACGTGCGCACGATATCCGCACCTGTTTTCATCCCGACCAGTTTGTCGTATTGAATTCCCCTCGTGAGGAAGTGGTGGAACGCTCCATCGCCGAACTGGAGTACCAGTCGGAAGTCGCTGAATGGGTGAACGCGGATGTCGTCAACATTCATGGCGGCGGTGCCTACGGAGACAAAGCGAACGCGCTCACTCAATTCGCCAGAAATTTCAAGCGTCTCTCGAAACGGGTTCGCAGTCGATTGACTGTGGAAAACGACGATACGACCTACACGCCGTCTGATCTGCTTCCTCTGTGTGAGAAGATCGGCATTCCCCTGGTCTACGATGCTCATCACCATCGTTGTCTGCCCGATGAGCTCTCGATTGAAGAAGCCACCCAACAGGCATTGCAGACGTGGAACCGCGAACCGATGTTTCACATCTCCAGTCCGCTGGAAGGCTGGCAGGGTCCCAAACCAAACCGCCACCATGACTTTATCAACCGCCGCGATTTCCCCCGCTGCTGGGAAGAACTTGAACTGACCGTCGAAGTCGAAGCCAAGGCCAAAGAACAGGCGGTCCTGAAACTGATGCGGTCCCTGCGCAATCGTAAGAAATGAGCGATACGCTGCTTGATCAGATATCATTCTGACTGGTTGACACCAGTCGCCCCCAGCAGTTTCAGATTCAATGAACCGCCGCTGACCAGCATCTCATCCAGGGCATTCGTCACATCCGCACTGGAAATCTCACCGGATCCATCGCGTTCGAGATGAAATTGCACGGCGCGGCGCATCAGTTCCTTGATAAAAGATGCTGACACTCCTTCGGTTCGTCTGAGAACCTCTTCCACAATGTCTTCCCCGACCGTCACCCCTTCTGCATAGAGATTAATCAGTTTCCGACGTCCTTCTGTATCCGGGAGCGGAAACTCAATTGCCTGGTCGACACGACCAGGACGGGAGGCGAGCGCTGCTTCCAGTGTTTCCGGCCGATTCGTTGTCAGAATAAACAGAATTTCTGCATCCGGCTTTAAACCATCCATTTCATTGAGCAGCTTATTGAGCAACAGTTCTTCACAGGAATTGTTCATACTCCTGCGATCCCGGGCAATCAGGTCGACATCTTCGAGAACCACGATGCTGGGCTGCAACAAGCGGGCCAGCGTCATGTATTCATCCAGCATCCCGACCTGTTCGGCGGAAATCAAAAGTGTGGTATGTGCGGGCAGGGAGCCCGAAAGAAAGTGTATGGTATGCGTCTTGCCTGTTCCGGGCGGACCGTAAAACAGAATTCCTTTTTTCGTCGACTGTTTGAATTGAGAGAGCCGCTCACGCTGTTTGACAAACTGAATCACATTCCGCTCCAGCAATTCCAGTGTCGTCGCCGGCAGAATCACCTGATCCCGTGCGACTTCGCGCAGATGATGCACCGTGATCCCTTTCGACTCGCCGGAATAGGAATGTTCGAGTAGTTCCAGGGAAAGCACTTTTCCCCGGTAGGATCTGGCCCGTTGAATGGCCTGCTCCAGTTGCTTAAAGAATTCCTGAGCGATTCTGGTCCCCTCCGGGGTATTCGGCGTGCCGACCTGCAGGTCCACACCAGTAATCCGACCATAATGGCCGGCGGGTGCCAGAACGACTACAAAACGAATCCCCTCTTTTTCCAGTAACCAGAGCCCGGTTTTCAATACACGTACAGGCTGCTCTTCTCCGACATTGACTTCTTCATACTGGGGAGGAACCGTGACCATTTCCGAATGTTGCCCCACCATCAGACAGCCTGCCAGACTGACTTCCTGATGTCCATATTCGCCACGTATACCGCAAAAATGCCTGACCGTAATCCCCTCGCCAAACAGCTGATCAATGGCGATCTGCAGATCAGCCCGCACCCGCAGGGGAAAGGTGCGTTCTGAAATCGTGATCTCGCTGGTGGGCAACGGTTTAAAGTGTTGCACAATCAGCGGAGCAGCAGTTTCTGCAGAGTTACGTCTCTGCCTTAACCGGACCATCAGTGCCACAGCAACGCCCGCCCCAAAGATCAAACCTGTAAACAGCCAACCCACGTCTGTCATTGATGTTACTCCTCTGAACAGAATCGATCTCAGGTTGTGCCAGGCCTGAAAGAGAGACTTGAAACTACTTTGGGTATATCCACATTCAAACTGATATTCAATCTGAATCCGCTCTATTCAGATCTTTCTCCGTGCACTGAGGTTCGCTGAACCAGATAGAATCCCAGACTGATCAGAAAAATCAGCCATTCCCCCGCTGCCAGAGAGTATGTAGTGGAACCAATTCCCGAGAATACGAAAAAGCTGATACAGCGGAATAATACCAGACAGCCATGCACAACCACGCACACCACCAGGGCGAATCGTGTCACTTCCTGCTGCCAGAGTGGCCAGAGAAATATCAACCCCAGCGCCAATTCCAGACCGCCGTACACGACCAGAAATTCCGACTGTCCTGAACCGGCCTGCAGGCTGAAACCGACCGATCGCGATGTCGAAACGGGATCGAGGCTGCACCAGAGCGCCAGCAGGAGATAGATCACCCCAGTCATCGACAGAAAAATACGTGTCATCAAGTTCACCGGTAATTGAGAAAGGCCAATCAGGTTCTGAGACTATCACACAACATATGTGAACAACCTGATGGAAGTCAATTCCAGGTGAACCCGACAGCGGTTTGAATTGTCTGTTCAGCGTCATACCATTTTCCCCAGAATCGATTGAAGCGACTTCCTGTCTACTGACGATAACATTCGGCATGAAATCATACCTCAACACCTGTTGTCTCTGCTGCTGTCGAAGAACGGCTTTCGTTCTTGCGGGGGGCTTGTGTTGATTTCATTCCGGGCTGGAAACAGCCCGACTTAATCTTCAAACAACATCCGAAGAGTTGAAAGCCAAACGCTTTCAACTCTTTTTTTATTGGTTCCCCTGCAAAAACACTGGAAAACACAATGAGTCTCGAAGCCTGGTTTACGGTCGCGATGGTCGGCATTTTATTCGCGTCACTGGTGAAGAATCTGGCCCCCCCCGATCTGCTCTTTCTGGCTGCAACGACCATCCTGGCGGTGGCCGGCATTATCACCCCGGAAGAAGCATTTGCCGGCTTTTCGAACACAGGCATGCTGACCGTGGCAGTTCTGTTTGTGGTGGTGGCGGGTTTGCGGGAAACGGGAGTGCTGGATTTCATCGGTCAGCATTTGCTGGGTAAAACCCGAAGTGAACGGGGCGTATTACTGCGGCTCTCTGGTGTGGTTCTGCCTCTGTCGGCGTTCCTGAATAACACGCCCATCGTCGCCATGTTCGTGCCCGTTGTCTTGGACTGGAGCCGCCGCAATCAGGTCTCACCCTCAAAACTGTTGATCCCGCTCTCCTACCTTGCCATTCTGGGGGGAACCTGTACCCTGATCGGAACATCAACTAACCTGGTCATCAATGGACTGATGATTCAAAATGGTATTCCCGGTCTGTCGCTGTTTGAAATCGCCAGAATCGGGATTCCTTACGCGGTGATTGGAATCGTGTATCTGTTTATTGCAGGAAGAACCCTGCTCCCCGAACGTAAAGAACTGCTGGAACAGTTGGGAGAATCGCGTCGGGAATTTCTGGCAGAAATGCAGATTCAGGCCGGCTGTCGTCTGATCGGTCAGACAATCGAACAGGGAGGTTTAAGACAGCTGCCGGGACTGTTTCTGATCGAGATCGATCGGAATGGCGAGACCATCGCCCCGGCCCGTCCCGATCAGCGGCTCGAACTTCATGATCGACTGATTTTTACCGGGATTGTCAGCAGTATCATTGAACTGGAAAAAATTCCGCAACTGGTTCCGGTGGCTGATCCCGATTATGAAGTCACTCCCCGTAAACAGCGTCGGCGTCGTTTGTGTGAGGCGGTCATTTCAGAAAACTCTCCCCTGACAGGCAAGACCATTCGCGATGCGGATTTCCGCGCAGTCTACGGAGCCGCTGTCGTCGCCGTGCATCGTTCGGGGAAACGGGTCGAAAAGAAAATTGGTGATATTGTACTGCAGTCCGGAGATACGCTGCTGCTGCAGACACAACCCCACTTTCAGCGGGCTCATCGCCACGATCCGGCGTTCTACCTGATCAGCGATGTCGAAAACTGGCGCCCCTTTCGATCAGATCGGGCCTGGATTGCCGTCTCACTTCTGCTGCTGCTGATCGTGCTGATGACCACCGGCACGCTGCCCATTGTTCTCTCTGCCACTTTGACGGCGGTGTTAATGGTGGTGCTGGGCTGTATTTCACCAGGCGATGCACGGCAAAGCGTGGAATGGCAGGTGCTGATCACCATCGCCGCCGCGTTTGGCGTGGGAACCGCGCTGCAGAACTCGGGAGCCGCTACTGCAATTGCCACTTCACTGGTGGAAGCAACTCGCGCCTGGGGGCCAATCGCAGCGATCGCCGTGATCTATCTGCTGGGCTCAATCATGACTGAGTTGATTACCAATAACGCCGCCGCTGTGTTGATGTTTCCCTTTTGCCTGGAGACAGCACGCCTGTATGCAGCCAGCCCGCTCCCCTTCCTGATGACGTTGATCCTGTCGGCCTCTGCCAGCTTCATGACACCCATTGGTTATCAGACCAACATGATGGTCTACGGGCCGGGTGGATATCGCTTCACCGATTTCGTACGCATCGGCACCCCGCTGAACCTGCTGCTGTGGCTTGTCGCTATGATCATGATTCCCTGGATCTGGCCATTCTGAACTGATTTCCAACAGTTCCGTTTCGCATGATCTTTGCCTGATTCATTCAAGAACTGGATCTTCATCAAAACAGTTTTCAGCATTTGAAGATCTCTTCATCAGACACGATTGACCAGACAACGCATCATCCGCTAGAAAGAATCTTTTGAAATCATACGACTCTCAAACAGATAAACGCGCAAGGATGTGATCATCGGATGAGTGCAAATATCTTTTCTCCCGGTCCGACTCCCGGCACGGTCAAAGCCGCAGATGGCAGTATACTCACGGTCCCTGCCGGCTGGGTGCTGCTCCCTCCCGGTGACGCCGGTTTGACGCGGCGGGTCAAAGCAGCCGGTGAATTCTGGAGTGTGCAGGAGAAGAAAGGGCGACGCACGTTTTCGCAGGGAATCTGGGCTCCCTCAGAAACAATCGAACAATTGAAAACAGAACTGGAAGCGGAACGGGCCACTCCCGCATACGCCAAAAAACAGGCAGCCGCTGCAGAGCGACGCGATAAACAACAGGCCGAATATGTCGAAGATTTTCATGAGTCGGTACTCCAGTTTCTGGCATTTCATCCGGCTCATGCAGACCTGGCAAATCAACTCGCGCAGGCGATCACCGCGCATGCCACCCCGGTCGGCAGCGGCACCGTGGCACGCACGAAACGCATCCCCGTGGAACAACGGGCCGAAGCCGCCGTTATTGCCTGGATGCGACATCAGACGACGGCCTACGATTCGATGAAAATCCCCCGCGTCAAAGGGAAACGTCGCGAAGTCAGACGTTTGCTGGCACAACGTTCGAAAGAACTGCTGAAACACTATCGCAGTGAGCCCACAACTCCCGTCAATTGCCCCCTTCAACAGGCTTTTCACGAGAAAACCGGCGATTCGATTTGAGGCAGAGCAAATCTGAATTAATCGTTTTTTCATGAAGCATTCTTTCTACGATCCTTTCAGCTCTGGTGTCCACCGCGATATCATGGAATGAGAACACGTTTTTTCGCCTCGACTCGCTGGGAGAATATTTCAATGCACAAGCAACAGTTGATTGATACGGCCCGTTCGCTGGTAGCCGATGATAAAGGCCTGCTGGCGATGGATGAAAGCAACCCCACCTGTCACAAACGCTTCGCAAAACTGGGAATTCCACAGACCCAGGAATATCGTTTCGCTTACCGTGAATTGATTGCGAAGACGCCTGGCCTGAGTGAATCGATCAGCGGCGCGATTCTATATGATGAAACCATTCGCCAAACGACTTCGGACGGCACTCCCCTGATCAACGTGTTGAAAAACAGCGGGATCATTCCCGGCATTAAGGTCGACGCAGGAGCTAAAGACCTGGCCGGTCATCCCGGCGAAAAAGTGACGGAAGGTCTGGATAAGTTGCGGGATCGACTGGCAGAATATGCACAACTGGGAGCCCGTTTTGCCAAGTGGCGGGCGGTGATTACTATCGGTTCTGGTCTGCCAACCGCAGGCTGCTACGAAGCCAATGCCCACGCTCTGGCCCGGTATGCTGCCCTGTGTCAGGAAGCGGGTCTGGTGCCGATCGTCGAACCGGAAGTGCTGATGGATGGATCCCACAGTCTGGCTCGCTGCTTTGAAGTCACTGAAGAAGCATTACGAACGGTCTTCCAGCAGTTGTATCTGCAACGTGTCCTGCTCGAAGGTATGATACTGAAACCGAATATGATCGTGCCGGGACTGGATTGCCCGATCCAGGAATCCGTCGAAGAAGTCGCTGATGCGACGATCGAATGTTTTCAGCACAGCGTCCCTGCGGCGGTACCCGGGATTGCATTCCTGTCTGGCGGTCAGTCCAGTGAACTGGCTTCCGCCCGCCTGAATGCCATGAATGTAAAATACAAATCGCAGGTTCCCTGGGCCCTGGCGTTCTCCTTCGCACGCGCCATTCAGCAGCCTGCAATGGAACTCTGGGCCGGTAAAGCCGAAAACACGCAGGCAGCGCAGCAGGCACTATGCCATCGTGCCCGATGCAACCGCGAAGCACGCCGTGGCGAATACGATCCCACGATTGACGCAGTCGACGCATCTTGAATTCACACTACCACGAGACGGACAACAGGAAAAACCGATGAAAACAGGGCACTATCGCCATTACAAAGGGAACAGTTACACCGTGATCGGCGTCGCACGGCACAGTGAAACGGACGAAGAACTGGTCGTCTATCGCCCGGAGTACGGCGAACGGGGACTCTGGGTGCGTCCCAAAGCCATGTTTCTGGAATCGGTCGAAGTGAATGGAGAACAGGTCCCCCGATTTGCTTACCTGGGTCCCGTGGAAGAGTAAGCGAACTTCCGTTGATCTACTTCATTCACCGGCGGCCCAGATGCGGACTTCGCCATCGGGCTCCACCTGGAGGTGAATCACATTCGGGTGACAGCAGACAGGACAGTCTTCGACATATTCCTGATCCGCGCCTGCGGTCAGATCGACGGGAATTACGATTTCCTCGCCACAGGCATCACAAATATAACTGGCTTCTTCCTGCATGTTTTCCTCCTGAAAATGCATTCTACCATATTCGCGACGGAGTGGGTATAATAATCAGCGATCCTGCCTGACTGTGACTGTTTTACAATGATTACAGACACACAGTCTCAGACAGGACGTCATTCCAGAATCATACAACTTCCAGAACATGGAGCATTGCCCGATGGCAAAGAATAAACTGCAGAAGAAAAAAGAACGGGAAAAACGGGTCGCCAAGAAAAAAGTCGCGGAGAAAGCAGCCCGACAGGCACTGGAAAAAACAACCCAGGAATCGAAAAAGCAGATTCCCCAGCGTTCGCAGTTGATGCGGTCTGCCGTACCGAAAGCGGAAACCCCCGCCAATGCCGGCAAAAAAAGCACTTTTACACAGCGGCGTACCGGCGGTTAAGCTGCCTGGGTTTAGCGAATCTACAGTATTGAAGTCGGCAGCGATGTTCAGCCAGTGATGACTGTTTGTTCTCACGGGAGATCCGACATGCGTGAAATACTTCCCAGCCTGCTCTGGATCGGGAACACCCGGGACACACATGATGTAAAAAATGTGCTCGACCTGGGAATCGCTGCTGTCATTGATCTGGCTCTGGAAGAACCGGCAGTGCCTTTGACTCGGGACATGATCTACTGTCGGCTCCCCATAATTGACGGAGCGGAAAACCAGCCTGTCGTATTAATTTCGGCTGTCAAAATCGTAGCCCGCCTGATCAGGGAAGAAGTTCCCACCCTGGTCGCCTGCAGTGCCGGGATGAGCCGTTCTCCCGCAATCGTCGCTGCTGCGCTGTCACAGGTTCGTGAAACGGATTTTGAAACGGAGCTTAAATTAATCGCAGCCCATCACCCTGCTGATGTCGCGCCGGGATTGTGGAACGATCTGCAGGAATTACTGCTGGAAAAATAAGAAACGATCAGGCATTGATCATCGGGTGAGTGGCATGCCACTTGCCATTCAGAATCGATCCTTCAATCTCATCGCCACACAATGGTTTTGAGTAATAATACCCCTGCCCCAGTCGGCACCCCAGTCCCTGCAGAAGTTGCAACTGCTCGATATTTTCGATGCCTTCTCCGATGACTTCCAGCCCCAGCTTTTCGGCCAGAATGATCAGGGCATGAATCAGCAGAACTTCGCGGTCGCGATCGGATTTCTTGATGAACTCCCGATCCAGTTTGAGTACATCGATGGGAAAATCACAAAGACACGACAGGGAGGAATAGCCAGTTCCGAAGTCATCGACGTCCAGCTTGACGCCCAGTTTTTTCAGTTCATTTAAGGTTTCAATGGAAGCCTCACGATCGTGCATGATGATGCTTTCGGTCACTTCCAGATGCAGGCATTTCGCCGGGATCTCATGTCTCTCCAGGGCTGCCGCCACGATAGAAACCAGCGTGGGATGTTCCAGCTGTTTTCGCGATACATTCACGTGCAGATTCTCAGGGGCCCGTGCTCCCAGTGTTTTACGCCAGACAGCAAGCTGCCGACAGGCTTCATCCACCACAAAATTTCCGACGGGAATAATCATATCCATTTCTTCAGCAACAGAAATGAATTCGTCAGGAGGAATCATACCACACTCAGGGTGGAACCAGCGAATCAAGGCTTCGACGCCTCGCAACTCACCGGTTTCGAGATCGATAATCGGCTGATAAAACAGTTTCAGTTCGTCCCGTGAAATGACATCGCGCAGCTGGTTCTCAATATAGAGTCGTTTTTGTGCTTTATCGCGTAAGACACGATCGAAAACAATCGGTCGGTCCTGCTTGGCTGCCTTGGCCTCATACATGGCAAGGTCAGCATCACTGAGCATTTCGCTGGCCGTTTCGGAACGATGTTCGCTGGTCACAATCCCAATACTGGCGCTGGAATAGATGGTGTATCCGCCGAGAATATAAGGTCGCGCTAACGTTTCCAGCAGGCGGTTCGCCACCAGGATGGCATCGTCAGGTGAATGCAGATTTTCGAGCAGCACGACAAATTCATCGCCCCCCAGTCGTGCGGCCTGAATGGTATCGGAAGCCCGAACCGTTTTACGGAGCCGGTCTGCAATCGCTTCGAGCAGCTTATCGCCGACATCGTGTCCCAGACTGTCATTGATGAGCTTGAAGCGGTCAAAGTCCATAAACAGCAAGGCAAAATGTTTTCCAGATTTGCGGTCAATGACTTTCTGAATGGACTCCAGAATCGAAACACGATTAGGGAGTCCCGTCAGTGGATCATGGTGTGCCAGATGCTGCAGACGCTGCATCAATCGTTTCTGCTCACTGATATCGATCCGCAATGCGAGATAGCCGTCAATCTTTCCCTCTTCATTGAACATGGGAACGATCGTGGTATTCACCCAGTACAGGCGACCGTTTTTAGCTTTATTGCAGATCTCACCCCGCCAGGTTTTACCACGGCGAATCGTGCGATACATTTCTCGGAAAAATTCGTTGGAATGCTGATCGGAACGCAAGATGCGATGGTCGGCACCAATCAGTTCTTCGCGAGTATAACCGGAGATCTGACAGAAGTTATCATTGACATCGAGGATCTTCCCCTTGGTGTCGTTGATGGCCACAATACCGGCTTCATCAACGGCATCGCGAAATGCCTGCAGATAGCTTAATTCTGAATGAATGTCAGTCACGTGTTTAGCCCCGGTTGAGTTTATATATCCTGAATGGACTCGCCATCCAGTTAACCCGTCTTACTTTTCAGTCTCCTGAACCGTCATCTCTCCTTCACAGATTCGTCACAAGTGGAAATTTTTTCATCTCGCGACGTGTTCAAAGTCTAGGACAGAATAAAAACCCAATCCGAAAATTTGTCATGTAGAAGAGAGATCCCTGTGTCGAACACATAATTAAACCGGGTTATGCTGGTTATAAGGCCTGTCGGAGGCGATTTTCGACGGGGAAAGACTCAATCAGACCATAAAACCAGTCGGGAGCGGGCTTCGCTCAACGAACTCTGACGAGCGAATACTTCAAATAAAAAAACCCGGAAGACGCCAAATGCAGTCTTCCGGGCTCAATTCAGATTCAACAGTGGACAGCCTGAAATCAACTGGTCAGTTTACTCACCATTTCTGCCAGTGTTTTCCCGAGGTTCTCTACATTCTGCTGCAGAGAGGCATCCTGCAATTTGCCTTCGTCATCGAATGCCTGAGCCGCATTGGGAATCGCAATCTGATTTGGCAGGACGGTTACCTGGATATTGCTCAAAATGGAGCGCACGTGGACCAGCCCCCGCAGGCCACCCAGTCCTCCCGGTGAAGCGGAGAGCAAAGCAGCGACTTTGCCTCGATACGCCTGCAACGGTACTTCCCCTTCTGCTTTTCGCGAAACCCAGTCAATCGTGTTTTTCAACAGGGGAGTAATCGAACTGTTGTATTCCGGCGAAGCAATCAGCAAACCGTCGTTTTCAAAGAACAACTGTTTGAGTTGTTTTGCCGCTTCAGGAGTCCCTTCTTCCCGTTCCAGATCTTCATTCATCAGGGGAAGCGGGTAATCTTTGAGATCAACGACGGTGACATCAGCCCCTGCGGCACGGGCTCCCGCTACGGCGATCTGCAGGGCAAGCCCGTTATAGGAGTTCCGGCGGGTACTGCCCGCGAATGCGAGTATTTTAGGTTGAGACATGAGAATCGATTCCTTCTGATTTTGATATATAATTTTCAGGCTGAATGGAGCGGCGTTGACTGAATTCCGTTTTTACGCTGCGACTGGTTCTGATTGAGTCTTGGATGCCAGAGCATTGTCCAGACTCATTTTACCCGCCCCGTTTGCCATCACAAACAACATGCTTCCCATCAAAGCCAGATTTTTCATAAAGTGAATCATCTGTCCCTGCTTCGCCTGTGCGTCTTCGATGGTCCAGAAGTCATGAAAATAATAGGTAGCCAAGACCAGAAAGATAAACAACAGCCCGGCCCCGAGTCGTGCCTTGAACCCGGCTATCAGAGACAGACTGCCTGCAATCAGAAACACAATCGCACCAGCCAGCATGACTTTCGGCATAGGGACTCCTTCCGAAGCCATGTACCCGGCAATGTTGTCAAAGTTGGGAATTTTATTCCCGACAGCACTCATAAAAAATATCGTCGCCAGCATGATTCGACCGAGCAGAGTTGCCAGACCTTGAATCGGGTGTTGTGACATGACTCTCTCTCCTTGAATTAAATGTAATAGTTTTTGATTTCTTAATTTTTTCAGGCCAGATCAAACAGCATGATCTCGGCATTGTCTGTCGCGCTGATTGTCAACTGTTCGACATCGCTGACGGCTGCACCGTCACTCACTTCGAGTGACACGTCATTCAGACGAACAGCACCGCGCAGAACCTGCAGCCAGGCATGACGTCCCGTCGAAAGCGTATGTGTCACTTCCTGACCGGAATCCAGCTTCGACAGAAATATCTGCGCATCCTGGTGAATCTTCAACGCCCCCTGCTCGGCCTGTGGCGAAGCAACGAGACGTAACTGGTTCTGCTGCTCGCTGTCCGGAAAACGTTTCTGTTCATAACTGGGTTCAATCCCCTTCTGTTCGGGATACAGCCAGATCTGATACAGGTGCACGGCTTCGCTGTCTGAGGGGTTGAATTCACTGTGGGTGATTCCCGTCCCTGCCGACATCCGCTGGAATTCACCCGCGTGCAGCACTTCTCCGTTACCCATCGAATCTTTGTGTTCGAGGGCTCCTTCCAGAACATAAGTGACAATTTCCATATCATTATGGGGATGTGTTCCAAACCCCTGACCGGGCAGGACCACATCTTCATTCATTACCCGCAAAGCGCGAAACCGCATGTGTTCAGGATCCTGATAGGTAGAAAAGGAAAATGTGTGATGGGTTTTGAGCCAGCCATGATCAGCGTGCCCCCGTTCTTTAGACTTGCGAACCTGAATCATTTTGAGACTCCTCTCTTGAACAATACAACAATACTTTACATGTAATCTATTTGGGTAAAAAATTTTCAACCTGCGATTTCCGTGACTGCACCAGACTTTCTGGCTTTTACCAGCAGACGGCTCAACTCTTTCAGTTCAGACTTGGTCAGGTGACCAATTAACCGCTGATGCAGTTCCCGCCCCGGTTCATCAATCTCTTTCAACAACGTCACCGCTTTCTCAGTCAATGTGACATAGACAACGCGGCGGTCTGCCAGACACCGTTCCCGGGTGACCAGCCCCAACTTTTCCAGCCGGTCAATCAGACCGGTAATGGCGGGGACCACCTGGATCATCCGACTGGCAATTTCCAGACTGGGCAAGGGACGTCCCTCACCCCGTAAAATCCGTAAAACATTATACTGTGAGCAGGTTAAACCGTATTCACGAAACAACTTGCCGAGACGGTTCTGATACTGATCGCTGGTACGCAATACGTTCAAAACCGCCTCGACCTCAGGGGACTCGAAGGCCTGCTTCTTCTTGATTTCCTGTTGCAGTTGTTTGTGTGTCATGATTTATTCCTTACGCATTTACTTTACATATAAACTATCGTCACGTCAATATAATTTCTGGAATTTTTCTGAAAAATATTCTAAACCACGTTTTACAGCCTTTTCGAAAGCAACGGACGCCCGGAATCCTCATTAACTGGAAACGTCACACTTGAGATTTGGATTCTGATTCATCTTGAGAGTCAGCAGGACGCAATTTAGAATGAAGTATATTTTCATGTCATACTTTTATCTCTAAGGAGTAACACGCATGATTTCCATTCGTACTCTCAAAAAAGCGGGGCACCTGAAACTGATTCTGCCTGGTTGTCTGTTACTCCTCTGTGTCGGAGGCTATTTCGTTCTGGCACAAACAGGTATCCTGACTGACCGGCAGACTGCAGAAACAACCACAACACAAAATACCAAACCATCCCCCCAGTTGAATCAGCAATCAGGTGAATTGCTCTATCGCTTTTCCCCAGGTTCCAGTGATATCGTAAACATGATTGAAATCTGGAAGCAGGACGACAAATACCAGCTGGTTCATCGCCTCAGGAATGGCAGTCAATACGTTCAGACGGTGATTCCTTCCGCAGATCTGAAACGGTTTACGCCAGTCAAAGCCAGGCGGGGAGAATATTATCTTCTGACGCATTCAGACGATTTCCTGGAAGCATGGGACAAAGACCGCCGCATTAACAGATCACTCCGTATTTTTACCTGTTAGGCTGTCACCAGTTAGATGAAACAAATCGCCCTGTTCACTCTCGTTCTTCTTTTGCTTCTGCCGGCACGGTCCGCAGAAGCCTGTATGAACTGCGTGAACAGTGTGACTGATGTCCATACGCCGTTTCTGAACTCACTGATCGGCGTTTTTTTCAGCTGGCTGATGCTCATGTTGATCTTCAATCGCCCGCTCACAAAAGGCACGAAACGGTTTTTCTATTTCGGAGTTCCGGTATTCGCACTGGGCTTTCTGGTGATCATTCCCCTGGGGGTGGGACTGGCTGTCCTGTTCTGTTGGATCATTTATCTGCTGTGCCGGGTTCTGCCGATTCTCTTCAGAAAAGAAGAAACCATTCGCAAGAACCTGATTCCATTCGGCGTGAATGCGTTGGCGCTGACAGTTTCGTTTATACTGATTTTTGTCACGACGACACAGGCTAATTCCACTCCGGGACTGATCAAATCGATGGGAAGTGTTTCCCCCTTCTATCCGGGAACCGTTCACAGCGTGATGTCACGACTGATTCAGCGCGGCCCTGAAGTCGTCGATCCGTTAAGTGAGACGCTCGAAAAAACCCTCGACAGAGACTATATCAGCCCGTTCCTGCCTACGCGCATCGCTTACTGTCTTTCCGAGATTGGCAGCCCGCAGGCGGAGGCGGTTTTGAAGCAGGTTGTTGCAGAAGAGATTGACCTCAGTGACAACGAAAACACGAAATGGGAAGCTGCCGTCTGCTGTCTGTACGCCGACTGTGCCGGGCCCCGAGCCGTGCCGGTCCTGCAAACGCTCCTGGAGCGCGCGGATGAAAAACAGCAGTTCATCCCCTTGTGTGCACTGGCTCGAACCGGTGACTTCACTGCAATCGAGACCGTATTAGAACACGTCGATGCTTTGCAGAAACAGTTAAAGCAGCCCTTCACAAACCGCGGGTATGCAGCCATGATCAGACTCACGCTGCAGGCGCTGGCGGAAGGACAGAGTCCGGAAGATCTGAAAACGAGCCCCATCTATCATCGCATGTTACTCGGACTGAGGCCCGATCATCAGACACAAACCGGCATCGTCTGGAATCAACAGTGGGACGGGGAACTTGACCTTTCCGCCCTGCAGCATCACTGGTCTCAAATTCTTAAACAGCCAGCTGAAAATGACGCTGAGTGAGCAACTGCACTGTTTAGCGGACGGGCTCTACCAGAACCCCGAATTGCAAACACGGATCACTCCTGTCAAAATACGAGCTGTAATTCTGTTTCCAAGCCTTTTTGTCATTGCGTTCTTATGACAACCCGATTCAAACTGCTGATCTCTGGCCTGCTGGTGCTGAGTATTGCGATTCCCATTCTCAGTCGTACGACGGACTGGCTGGAGCGTATTACGGACAGAATGCAGGATTTCGCAGAACTGGAACTGTTTGTCGCCGCGTTCATCGGCCTGGTGATTCTGCCTTACAGGCACGAGTTCTACCAGTTCACACAGTTGCTGCATCGCCTTGCCGTTCGGTATCTGGATGCGATGGGAGATCACATCTGGGTAGCCGTAGGGATTGCATTTGGCATTCTGCTGATTCAGATTTCACCTGATAAAACAGAGAAGCCTCCCTTCCGACCAAATCTGATGCAGAACCTCTCTTCATCGAAGATACAGCCCAAAGTCAATCTCAATTTTCAAACACCGCCTGCGGTGAAGCAACTGAATCAGGATCTGTATCGCAGTACGTTATTGAATATCCTCTATCAGAACAGCCCTGCGAAAAAACACCCTGAATCTGATGTATTACTCAGACTCATGAATGTCAAGCCTCCCAAAGCAACCACGCCCTTGAGACAGGTCACGTTGATGGAGTTCCTGCAACTCGAGCAGGCGGCAGGGAGAACGGTTGACTTGAGCGGCGCATTTCTCAATGAACTGGATCTGAGTCAGAAAAATCTTCAGGCGCACGGTGTCAAAGGGGTATTGCAGGGGGCGAATTTCCGTTCCGCATCTCTGTTTAAAGCAGATTTCACTGACACGAATCTACAAGGCGCCGATCTCCCAAACGCCCGCCTGATACAAACCCGATTTATTGGAAGTAACCTGATCGATGCGAATCTGGAAGCCGCCAATCTTCAAAGCGCCATTCTCTCAGGAGCACGATTAGCGGGAGCCCGTCTGCATCGTACGTATCTGGTCCAGACATTTTTCAAAGGAGCCTATCTGAATGGTGCCCTGGTCAATTCGATCAACTGGATTCATGATTATAACGGCCTTAATCCGGATTACAGGGCCTTCAGCATCAAGTGGCATTCCGTGGTCGAACAACAGGATGCGGACGGCAATCCGGTCTTTGTCATCACAGGCATCGATCCGCCTGTCGAAGCCAGAAAACCGGAACTGGAAACGGACTGACTAACTGATCGACTGAACTTCGTCTTCCGTCCCTGCCCAGTGGGGATCATCCAGACCCAAGTTCATTTTGAACTCTTTGTAGGCGGCAAAGATCACCGGAACCACAAACAGGGTCAACAAGGCGACCGTCATACCGCCGATTACAGGCCAGGCCATCGCTTTCGCAACATCAGATCCGCGGCCAGTCGAATAAATCACCGGCAGCAGTGCAATGATCGTCGTGAAGGTGGTCATCAGGCAGGGTCGGATTCGTTTGAGCCCCGCTTCCACAACGGCGTTGCGAATATCGGTCACGTTCTTTAAGCGTTTGCGTGTGAAAACCTGATCCAGATAAGTAGCCATCACCACCCCGTCATCGACGGCAATTCCAAACAGCGCAATGAACCCCACCCAGACAGCAGTATTTATCTGAATGTCATTCACCGCCAGCAGAATCATTCCCCCGGCAAAAGCGACCGGGATCCCGGAGAAGACCGCCAGCGCGATCGGAAAATTACGGAACTGCAGATAGATAATAAACAGGTTCGTAAAAATCACCAGTGGCACCACCCACATCAGGCGGTTGTTGGCTTCGACCTGATTCTGAAAAGAGCCCACCGCCTGCAGCGCGTAACCGGCGGGTAAATCCAGAGAGCCATCCGCCTGAGCCGCCCGCAGACTTTTTTCCACCGCAGCCACTGTTTCCAGCGCACCATCCTGGCCCGATGAAGAAAACGAGACATGCGCCACCAGGCGGGCATCTTCACTGTTGATCACACCCGGTCCCCAGGTCGTTTTCATTTCTGCCAGTAATGAGAGAGGAATAATCTCATCTGAATGTGTAACCACAGGCAGCCGGCTCAACTCATCGATCTGCTCACGCAGGTTCCGCTCATAACGCACACGAATCGGATAGCGTTCGCGTCCTTCGACGGTGCGGGTCACATTCGAACCTCCCAAGGCAGTCTCAATAATTTCGTTAACCATAGCAGTCGACATCCCGTAGCGGGCTGCGGTCTCACGACTCACATCAAATTCCACATACGGTTTTCCCAGCACGATATCAGGGTTCACCGTAGCGCCATTTACCTGCGGAATCTGTTTCAGGTGATCAGCCACGGCGATAGACGCCTTCGCGAGCCCGTCCAGGCTGTCGCCGTAGATGCGGATCGCCATCGGTGCTTTAATACCGCTCTGCAACATGATCACCCGCCCTTCGATCGGCTGCAGTGGAGAAGCCGGCGTGACTCCCGGCAGTGTGGCGACCGCATTGATCTGTTCCCAGATCTCTTTCGATGTGATACCTTCCCGCCACTGTTCCACAGGCTTGAGCATTACATACGTTTCAATCATCGCAGCAGGAGCCGGATCAAGTGCCGAATCGATCCGGCCGATTTTTCCGAGCACGTTTTCGACTTCGGGAATCTCTTTGATCATCGCATCCTGTGTCTGCAGGACTTCCATCGCCTGGGTGAAGCTGGCGGCAGGATACAGGGTCGGCATATAGAACCAGCTCCCTTCATCCAGCGCGATCCAGTCGTTGGATTCCAGCCCTGGAAACAGATGCTTGGCTTCAACCCAGCCGGGCACTTCATTGGCATCAACGCCCAGAAAGCGGGCCACGCTTTCAAACGGCTTCATTACCGTAGGCATACCAACCCAGGCCCCCATCCCCAGTAAAACGACGAGTGTGGGAAACGAGAAGAACAGCAGCTTATGTCGCATAAAGAATCGCAGCGTCGGTTCGTAAAGAAAATGGATCAGTCGCCCGATTGGGTTTTCATCCACCGGACGTAACCGTTCGCTCAACAACCAGTAGCAGCAGATCCCCGCTGACAGGAACACTCCCAAAATCAAAGCATTCAGACTGATCGACGTGATACTGACCAGTGTCTCCCCCGCAGACCAGACGAGAAAGCCACAGACCAACGCAAATACAACCGAGATCAGAATCCGGCGACGGTGCGTTCGTTGCTGCGAAGCCAGAAACAGACGACTCAACAGCGGAACCAGAGTGATCGCCACAATCAAGGCGGCTGTAATGGAGAACGTTTTCGTCCATGCAAGCGGCGCAAAAAGTTTGTAATCCCGTCCCGTCAGCATGAAGACCGGGAAGAAACTGACAACGGTGGTCATCACCGCGGTCACCACCGCAGGTGCCACTTCTGCCGCAGCAACATTGATGACATTCAACCGGGCCGCCTTCCCTCCCGGTTTCCCCTTTGCTTCCCACTCCGCCAGTTGATCATAGATCGATTCGGAAACGACAATCCCCATATCAACCATCGTCCCAATCGCAATCGCTATGCCGGCCAGCGACATGATATTCGCATCAATGCCGAACACATTCATCGCGATGAACGCCATCAGCACCGCAATCGGTAACGTAATCGCAACAACCAGGCTGGCACGCAGATGTAACAGAAACAGCAGGATCACCACCGCGGTAATGATGACTTCCTGACTGAGTGCCGTGGTCAGTGTGCCGATCGTTTCATTGATCAACCCTGTTCGATCATAGATCAGATCAAATTTGATACCTTTCAGACTGGGTTCGATCAACGCCATTTTCGCTTTGACCAGGTCAATCACCTTGCGGGGGTTCTCGCCGAACCGCATCACAACGACACCTCCGACCGCTTCGGCACCGTTGAGATCTATCGCACCGCGGCGAAACTCCGGACCAAGTTGCACGCGCCCCAGATCACGGATGCGAATCGGCACCCCGTCTCGGGAGCGAATCACGGTCTGTTCAATATCACTGACGGCCTTACTGACATCCTGATCGGCACCGATAAATCCTCGACCGCGGATAATGAATTCCATGCCCCCCGTTTCCACCGTTTTGGCACCGACGTCTATATTGGATTTGCGAACCGCGTCAATCACCTGATCGAGGGGGATATCGTGAAAGCGAAGTTTATCCGGGTCGATTTCAATCTGGTACTGTCTGACGTAACCGCCGACGCTGGCGACTTCACTCACGCCGGGCACTGCCTGCAGTTCATATTTCACGACGAAATCCTGCAGGCTGCGCAACTCAGCCAGATTCATTCCCGGGGGTGGCTCCAGCACATAGTAGAGCACCTGCCCTAAACCCGTGGCATCCGGTCCCAGGGTAGGCACAACTCCTTCCGGCAGCAATGCAGCCGCGGTCCCCAGTTGCTCAGCAACGCGCGAACGGGCCCAGTAAAAGTCGGTGCTGTCTTTAAACGTCACCTGCACGAAGCTGTAACCGAACAGACTTTTTCCGCGGACCGACTCGGCATCGGGAACCGCCAGCATGGAAACGGACAGCGGATAGGTGACCTGATCTTCCACATCCTTGGGAGAACGTCCCGGCCAGGCCGTAAAGATAATGACCTGATTCTCGCCGATGTTGGGAATCGCGTCGATGGGAACTTCGCGAACACAAAACCACCCGAACCCGATCAACAGTGCCGTCGCGCACAGCATGATCAGTGGTTCGCGGATACTGAATGATATCAAGGCACGCAGCATGCTTTATTCTCCTTTGGGCCTTGATAAAGTTTTGTTTTTCGTACTTTCCGATTTCTGATCCGCTTTTTCACTGTTGGAGGATACCGGCGCAAAGGTACTCACCAGTTTCCCGCAATGCAGCATTTTACTGCCAAAATAGGGATTGAGCAGTTTGTCATCCTGCTGCAGCCAGTCCCCTTCTCCCTGCGAAACCATCGGACAGAAAAACTGATAATAAGGTTGTTTCGCTCCTTCGCCGCGTACCTCAGTTGCCAGCTTGACCACCGCATGGCTGATTTGCTTGAACTTTTTACGCGCCTCTTCCAGTGAGAGGTGATGCAGATGTGCGGCATTCGCTGCCACCTGCTTCAGTTCCTGCTGCATGGTCTGGCTGAGTTGTGAATCCTGAGCGAGTTGCGACGACAGTCTGCTCAACGATGTCGCCTGTTGTTCTGAGATCTTTTTGTCTGAAGCAAACTGTTTCTGAATCGCAAAGTAGACCGAATACAGGCTCTCCAGAGTCTGACCGGCTTGACCGGGCAGCTTTTCAATCTTGATTGACGTAAACTGCAGCGGCTCATTTCGATAAGCCGGTTTTTTCTGTTTGTCGGGTGAAAATTTTGTTGGATCGATCAGGCTCGGTTTTCCCGAGAGCTGCATTTGGGAATCGATCAGAAAATTGCCGGCGGTCGCAATCTGCTCTCCTGGTTTGACGCCGTCCAGAATCACGGCGCGGTCGCGTAACAGTGGTCCGAGCTTCACATTCCTGAGCTCGAAACGCCCCGGTTCCGTTTCCACATACACGACGCTGTGATCCCCCGCCAGAAGGACGGCGGAACGTGGAACGGTAATGGCAGCATTCTGATTGACCGGCTGTTCTGAATACCCATAACGCGAAGTCGGCACCAGTTTCATGCCGCAGATCGGACAGTCTCCCGGCTGATCACGGATCACCTGCGGATGCATCGGGCTGATCCATTTTCCTGCCAGTTCGGAATCATATACTGTCCCCTGGGGACCAATGGGAACGCTGATCTGAGCTTTGGCATAATCTCCGGGGCGCAACTGACCATGCTCGTTGCTGAACTCCACACGGACCCCCACCGTGCGTCGTTTCTTATTGACAGTAGGATCGATGAAGACCACCCGGCCTTTTAAAATCTTACCAGGCAATGACTGCAGTTCCGCTTCCACAACCTGACCAAAGCGAATCCGGGACGCATCTTCCGGATAAAGTTCCAGCATCAGCCAGACCGTATTCAGATTGGCAATCCGATAGATCGGCTCCCCCGCTTTGATATACTTTCCTTCTTCAGTCAGTTTCTGTGTGACTGTTCCACCAATCGGAGCATGGATGGTAAGTCTCGATTCCGCTTTGCCGCTGGTCAGCAGTTGATTAATCTGCTCGTCGGTCATCCCCAGTTCGACCAGCTTCTGACGTGAATTCGTCACCAGCTTTTCCTGTACTTCACGTACCGCGGCCAGCGATCCGGAAGTCATTTTCTTCAAGGCATTGCGGGCTTCGAGTAATTCAATCTGAGCAGAATAGAGTTCCGGGCTGTAGACGATTGCCAGATGATCCCCTTTCGCAACTTCGACGCCGGTATAATCAGCGAACAGTTTCTCAATGCGACCATCAATGTAAGCCGCTATGGTCGCATGCAGGCTCTCGTCAATCTCAACCGAGCCGATGGTTTCAATCACCGAATTGACCGGCTCTGCTTTCACTTCTTCGGTCTGAATATTGGCCAGCCTGCGCTGAGACGGTTCGATCCTGATCGCCATTTGATCAATTTTCCCTGCGGATTTTGCAGCGGGAACCAGCGCCATGCCACAGATGGGGCAGCGGCCCGGAGTGGGTTGTCGAATCTGGGGATGCATCGGACAGGTATAAGTCGTCTGTTTGCCATCATGAGCCGTCGAGACGTTTGTTGCTGTCCCCGCCTGAATCCAGCCCAGACGCTGTGCGAAACCAGTCATTACAATCAGCAGCAGTCCTACCGCCAGGAACAGCCCGGCAGGCAGCAGTTTGCGCAACCACCAGCGTCCCGATTTGGCGTCAGGTGGCGGCGGAGACGGATTTCCAGATTGTGATTCTGATTCATTAATTGAAGAACTCATCGTTCCACCTCTGTTTTTGAAACGAGCAGCCGGCCAGTAACACTTTACCAGCATTGGACCGTGCCGGAAAAAACTGACCGGCCACTCAAGTACGATTATGAAGCGTCTGAGTACGTAAAGGGTCGATAGACGTAATGCGATCGCAGGCGAAAGACAACAGGGATCACTGTCTGTTTAGATCAAAGAAACGCAGTACAGAACCTGGGCGTATCTTTGAGAGTGATGAGCAGCGACAGTCGAGTCACAGAAGAGACGTGTCGTGGGCGCAGCGGGAGCAATCCCCAGAATAAAGGAAGGCTGCAGAGCGAAGTTCTGCAACAGTGATTCCTGTGCAGACGGGGACCGGTCTGGTAAAGCGGGCTGTTCATCCTGGCTGCAGGAACATCCGGCGGTGTGGAATTCATCGTTCCTGTTTTCAGCCTGGCGCTCAGTCAGATGGCAACAGGCTTTCTGAACGGGTTTCGCGGCATGTGACTGACAGCAGATGCGTTCTGTCTGATCCGATTGACGATTGATCCCACAGCGACAACTCGACAGGCTTGCCTGAGAGACAGTCTGAGAGCACAGCATGAATGCGGTCATCCAGATCATCAAAGTACGGCACTGGCGGAACATGAAAAATCACCTGCAGAATTAAGTAACAGACCTACTGGAAATATATCGCCTGAGAAAGCGGAAGTCCAGACTGATATTTTCTGTTACTCTTGCGGCAATTCCGGAAGTGCTGGTACAGGCGTGAGTTCAACATTCTCTCCTGCGACCCGGCTCAATTGGGCCAGTGAGACAGCCAGTTCCCCCACAGCAGAATGATATCCCAGTTCCAGTGTAAGCAGATTCCGATAATCTCTGATCACCCGATCGAATTCCACAGCGCCACGCGAATACGATTCCTGGTCGGCACGTAGCGTCTGACGTGCCTGCGGGAGGATGGTACCGCGATACAGTTTCGCGGTTTCATCTGCACGGCGGGCTTCCGCCAGTAATTCGGTAATCAGTGCATCATAGCGATCGCGGAGTTCCGCTTCATTGTCTGTGGAGGCCAGGTGCTTCCAGGTCGCTTCGTCTTCCATGGCGTCATACTTATCGCGCCAGAGAGGAATACTGACCTGGGCTCCCAGCGACCAGGGATCCTGTCCGACCTGATACAGAGTGGAAGCCGGGCGATTGTTATCGGTGAAGAAATAATTCGCAGAAACCGTCAGTTCCGGACGACGACTTAAATGCGCCACCTCAATCCCCCAGCGCGATGCCTGCGTCCGCAACTGTGCTGCCTGAATTTCCGGTTGAGACCGCAATGTTGTTTCATAAATCTCGCGTGCTGACAAAGCGGGAAGTGCTATTTCCAAAGTATCTGGAACCGCAATCGGCAGATCTGCATCACGGGCCACCAGACGATTGACTTCCGCCTGGACCGCCACTCGCAATTTTCGATATGTCAACAGCCATTCTTCCAGTTTCGTGAGTTCCAATGTGCCCAACAGCACATCACCCTGGGTCGCAGTCCCGGTAGCAATTTGCGCATTAGCCACATCAATCAGTGACCGCAGCAGTTCCTGATTGGCTTTCGCAGTCTCAATCTGCTGATCGATCACATATAACCGGTACCAGCCTGTGCGGACGGCAGCAATCACGCGCAGGCGTTCTGCCAGATAATCCGCACGCACGGCAAAGGCTTCAAAACAGGCCCGCTGCTCTTCTGCATCCAGTTTTCCGAGCCAGGGCATCGCCTGACTGGCACTCAGGACGGCGCGCTGTGAACCAGAGGCGGTCTGGATTGGCGCCCCGAATACATTCGTCCCCACTTTGGGATCGGGCAATTTGTTGACATAACGGCTGCGGGACGATGCGGCATTGTATTCGCGATAGAGTTTCACCAGTCGCGGGTTCTGCTCGACAGCCAGCATCTCCAGCTCCACCAGAGATTGCGATAACGGAGGCTGCTGGATCACCAGTTCTGACCGGGCACCATCTGTCATCTCATCTTCGATGGCTCCCGTTTGAATGATCTCTACTGGAACTTCCTGTTGTTCCTTCTCCGGCTCATCAAAACCAATCTCATTGCGCGCGAGGGTAGACTCTACGGGGTCGGAATCCGCAGCAGATGGTTTTTGCACGGTTGCGGTATGAGATGCACAGCCTGCAACGAGAACGCTTGAAAGCAGCAATCTGATACCGTGGCAAGCAAACAGGGGATGATCCTTCATCCTGAAACCTTACTGAAATCCATAAGACCAGCTTTTCCACTCCGGGAAAACTGATCATCAGTGGTCTGAAAAAATGGCACGGTCCAGAGAAGAGATCGACGCACCGCGTGGACCGACTGTGCGAGTATTACCAGATTCAGGGACTGTATCGCATTTTTGACTACGATAATGACGGTTATGTCGAAAATAGGATCAGCCAAAGTGAGCTTGTTGAAGAGTTTGTTTCTTTTTACAACCTTCGATACCACTCAAGCTCATGCGGAACCAACAGACGGGAGTAAACACCGAATCTGTCCGCATGACCAGACACTGCTCCAGATATCAGAAAGCGGTATTACAATGGGAATGCTCAAGGAATTCAAAGAATTTGCAGTTCGAGGCAATGTCGTCGACATGGCGGTGGGGATCATCATTGGGGCGGCCTTCAGCAAGATCGTCTCTTCGCTGGTGAAGGATGTGGTCATGCCTCCCATCGGACTGCTGTTAGGCAAAGTCGATTTTTCCCAGCTTTCTATCGTACTTCGCGAAAAAACGGACACTGCGGACGCGGTCACCATCAATTACGGCATCTTCCTCAACACGGTCATCGATTTCGTGATAGTCGCGTTTGTCATCTTCCTGGTCATTCGACAGATGAACAAAATGAAGCGACAGGAAGAACCAAAGCCGGAGACAACCAAAGCCTGCCCCTTCTGCAAATCCACCATTGACCTTCATGCAACACGTTGCCCCCAATGTACTTCGGAGCTGACCGAACCTGCCGTATGACGTTGTTGACTTCATTCGTTGAACCAGTCAGGTAATGGTTTGTATACAATAATATATTAGATTGTCTGTTCCGCTTTTTGACAGCGTTTATATTGCCATCGCTTGATATGAGCTTTTATAATCATCTCGCGCTTTATTTCTAAACTTTAGTTACTATGAGATGAAGATGAGAAAACAGAGTCGAGAACGTGGATTTACATTAATTGAACTCCTTGTGGTCATTGCCATCATTGCCATTTTGATCGCTTTACTACTCCCCGCGGTTCAGCAGGCAAGAGAAGCAGCACGCAGAAGCACCTGTAAAAACAATATGAAGCAACTGGGGCTGGCGATGCATAACTACCATGACACACATCGAACGTTTCCGATTGGTGCTCAGTTCCCCTACTACAAAGGCAACTGGCGTTTCAGCCTGCTGCCTTATCTGGATCAGGGACCTCTTTATGCCCAACTGACAAAATCAGACCCTACTTCAGCAGATGGTTTCACAGGTGGATGGGGAGTGGGATATTACGGCACTAATTTTGGAATCCTCCAGGGTTTGACAGTCCCCGTTTATAACTGTCCCTCAAGTGCACTTTCCAGCAACAATAATCCTTCCAATTACAACGACCAGTTAGGCCAGACTCACGATTATGTGGGGATCATGGGATCTTATCCCGGATCCGGGTGTTCTGCCGACATCAGCGGTCGAGGAAGTGCCTGTGAAAACGGAATTCTTTTCTTTAACGGGCACACACAAATTCGTGATGTGACGGATGGCACATCAAACACAATTTACATCAGTGAGCAATCAGGCATGGTCGCAAACAGAGACCTGCGTGCCAACTACCACGGCGGCTGGAGTGGTTTTTACAACACGACACAGAGACCCTCTCAGATTACTTCCAGTTCGCATTTCGCTGCCTCCATTTCCACAATTCGTTATGCCTTGAACCTGAATACAACGAGCCCACCCAACGGTTCTGCATCAAGCTGGCATTACAATACGATTCTGAATTCATTTCATACTGGTGGAATTCATGTTTTACTGGGCGACGGAGCAGTTCGCTTCCTTGGAAACAACATCGATCTGGGTACCCTCCAGAAACTGGGCGCCAGAAACGATGGCCTTGTCCTTGGTGAATTCTAAAACTGTTTCTGTACCCGTATTAATCAATCTCTGACATTCCAGGTTAAGATAAAATGAATTTGAACGCCAGAAATGCGCAGTCGACTGCCGCATTCATCAATAAGTCGAAACTCTTGTTACGTAATAGAACAATTTCCTGTCACAATACTTGTCTGCTCATGCTGTTCTGCGCTGTGTGCCTGACCGGTTGTGGATCAGGTGTCACCGAAACTCCCCGTGGTGATATTTCCGGTACAGTTACATTCCAGGAGACACCAGTCACGGAAGGAACCGTGAATTTCTTCTCCGGAAAAACGGGAATTGCTGCGGGAGCCAAACTTGATGAGGAAGGTCATTTTTCCATCCCGGATGGAATTGAAATCGGCTCCTACATGATTTCAATCACGCCTCCCTACGTCGAAGAGCCTCCCGGTTTGTCATCTGTTGAATCCAAACCCAGGGAGTTTAAAAATATCCCGGCAAAATATCGGACGGGAGAAACGAGTGGACTCACTGCTGAAGTGAAAAGTGGTGAAAATCACTATGAGTTCAAGATGGTCCAGTAGATCATCCGTCATGAAATTTCCCCACATCAAATGATCAGGCGATGATGGTGAAAAGCAGACGATCAGGCTGGTACCAGAAACGGAATCCAGCTGCAGTATCCTGCAATTAAAAAACGCCATAAGCCACATGAATAATGTGACTTATGGCGTTTTATTTTATAGTAAGGAGTGGACGATATTGGATTCGAACCAACGACCTCCACGATGTCAACGTGGCGCTCTAACCAACTGAGCTAATCGTCCTGAGGTTAAGCAGGGTAAGCATCCATGAAGATATCGTCAAGTTCCAGAACACTTTCTGTAAAAAAAACTGCTGAAAGGCACAGTCTGGCGAGCTGTGTGACCGATCATATCAATTTCAATGGTTTCACCGCATTTTATTACATGAGACCGAACATTGACGGCAGTATCGACTGTCGAATATAAAGACCGTACCTCCTTCGAACTGCCTGAGCAGTGAGCCCTTTGTAACGGCGACTGTGGTGGTTCCGACTTTAGACGAAGTTCAGAAAATCGAATGATTCAAATCAAATTACCCGATGGAACCGTAAAAGAGTATGCCGATGACAGTTCTGCGTTAGATGTCGCCCAGTCCATCGGCGAACGACTGGCCAATGCCGTCGTCGCTGCGGAAGTGGATGGAACCATTTGTGATGCGTTCCGCCCGTTAAAAGACATCACCGACTCCGATGAAATCTCGCTCCGCCTGCTGACCGAACGCGATGCCGAAGCGCTCGGCGTGATGCGTCACTCCTGTGCACACATTATGGCGCGCGCCGTCATGCGATTATGGCCGGGCATTCAACTGGCCTTCGGCCCGACTCTGCCGCATGGCTTCTATTACGATTTTGGCCTGGAACATACCATCAGTGAAGATGACTTCCCCAAAATCGAAGAAGAGATGAAGAAGATCATCAAAGAGGAAGAACCTTTCGAACGTTTCTCACTCGACCGGGATGAAGCAATCTCGTTCGTCAATGAAATGGATCAGCATTCCAAAGCCGAACACATCCAGACCGGTCTTGCCGATCACGGAAAACTCAGCTTCTATCGCCAGGGTGAATTTGTTGACCTCTGTCGCGGTCCACATATTCCGAATGCAGGCAAGGTCAAAGCCTTCAAACTGCTCTCCATCGCCGGTTCGTACTGGAAAGGGGATGCAGGTAATAAACCGCTGCAGCGTCTGTACGGCACAGCCTGGTTCAGCAAGAAGGATATGAAACAGTACCTGGAACAGGTCGAAGAGGCCAAACGCCGCGACCACCGCGTGCTGGGCAAAAAACTGGGTCTGTTCTCGATCAATCCCGAAGTCGGTCAGGGGCTCTGTCTCTGGCTGCCTAAAGGGGCCACCATCCGGGCGGTTCTGGAAGACTTCATCAAAGTCGAACTGACACGACTCGGTTATCAGCCCGTGTATTCACCCCACATTGGACGGGTCGAACTCTACGAAACCAGCGGTCACTTCCCCTATTACCGGGATTCCCAGTTCGCGCCTCTGTTCGGCCATGACGCCGGTCAGCTGGTCGATTTCTGGGTCCGAAAGCTGGAAGAGGACAGCCTGTCTGCAGAGGATGAAGAACTGTTCTTCAAGTCATCCCGGGTCATGAACTGTGACTTTGAATTCCCTCCCGGCGCCAGTCGAGAAGAGAAAATCAAAATCCTCAAAGCCTGGGAACACAAGCACGAACGTTATCTGCTCAAGCCGATGAACTGCCCGCATCATGCGGAGATGTATAAATCGATGCCGCGCAGCTATCGGGATCTGCCCGTACGTCTGGCTGAGTTCGGCACCGTGTATCGTCACGAGCAGACCGGTGAATTGAACGGCATGTTACGCGTCCGGGGACTGACCCAGGACGATGCGCACATTTTCTGTACTCCCGAGCAGGTCGAAGAAGAATTCCGTGCCACGCTGGAACTGGTCAAGTTCGTGCTTGCCTCCGTCGGCCTGGACAACTTCCGCGTGCAGCTCTCCCTCCGCGAACCCGGCAGTGATAAGTATGTCGGCAGTGAAGAGAACTGGCAGCATGCGGAAAACAGTCTGCGAAAAGTGCTCGAAGCTTCAGGCATGTCCTACAGCGAATGCGAAGGGGAAGCCGCGTTTTACGGTCCGAAAGCCGACTTCATGGTCTCCGACTGTATCGGTCGCGAATGGCAATTGGGAACTGTGCAGCTGGACTACAACCTGCCCGAACGATTCAAGCTGGAGTACACCGGATCGGACAACCAGCCGCATCGGCCAGTGATGATCCACCGGGCTCCCTTCGGCTCGATGGAACGTTTCACAGGCATGTTGATCGAACACTTCGCCGGTGCCTTCCCATTGTGGCTCGCACCGGAACAGATTCGTGTGCTGCCTGTCAGTGATAAAACACTGGACTACGCGAACGAAGTCGTAGCGCAGCTCCGCAGGAATGGCTTCCGGGTTGCCATCGATACCCGCAGCTCCAAGGTCAACGCGAAGATTCGCGATGCCCAGCTGGAACTGATTCCGTACATGTTCATCGTGGGCCCCAAAGAAGCCGAACAGACCGCAGTCGCCGTGCGTGACCGCATCGATGGCGATCTGGGACCGATGCCACTGGCCGATGCGATTGCCAAACTGAAGCAGGAAGCCGACGAACGGCTCGTGCGACAGGTGGCCGAAAATACGTTTGCCGGCGTGGAAGGACAGACGGACAAAGCCAACGAGTATTAAGATCGATGCTGAATCAAGCTCACCAGATGACCCCGGATCGATTCCGGGGTCACCTGCGTGTCTGATTTTGTCCAGTGAAAGTTATCTTTCCTGCATTCCAATCCGTCTTCGATCACTTTGAACTTTGGCGCGGTTTCCGATATAAATGAAATACTCCGGTCTGGTACCTGATTCAGGCCAGTCCATTCGCGGAGTCCCCCGTTTCAGAGACTGACTCTGATTCTTCTCTTACTTTTACAGTGAGTTCAATGCCATGAGCCAGGCCGTAGGACAGCAGATTGAAGCCGACTTTTTTGCGAAGTTTCCCACATCGGCAAAGATGTATCAGCAGGCGTGTACCCTGTTCCCCAGCGGGGTAACCCATGACGGCCGTTACATGAAGCCGTTTCCGATTTATGTCGATCATGCTCTGGGAGCACATAAATACGATGTCGATGGTAACGACATCATCGACTACTGGAGTGGTCACGGCTCATTGATTCTGGGACACAGCCACCCTGCGATGGTCCAGGCGGTTCAGGAACAGGTCGCCAAAGGCACCCACTTCGGCGCCTGCCACGAATTGGAACTGGAATGGGGCGAACTGGTCCGTCAACTGGTCCCTTCCTGCGAAATGCTGCGTTTCACCAGCAGTGGCACCGAAGCCACGATGATGGCCCTGCGTGTCGCCCGGATCGCGACCGGCAAAACGAAAGTCATTAAATTCGCCGGTCACTTTCATGGCTGGCATGACCTGCTGACCCAGGCTTCAGAACCCCCGCACGATGATAAAACTTACGCGATGCCCGGCGTGACTGACGGCGTTTCGGAAGAGCTGATCATCCTGCGTCCCAACGATCTGGATCTGGTGGAACGTGCCATCGCCGAACATGACCCGGCCTGCCTGATCATCGAAGCCACAGGCAGCCGCTGGGGTGTAGTGCCTCTCGCAGAAGGATTTCTGCAGGGACTGAGAAAACTGACAGAAGAAAAAGGGGTGCTGATGATTATGGACGAAGTCATCAGCGGATTCCGTGTCGCTCCCGGCGGCATGCAGGAAGTACGAGGCATCGTCCCCGACCTGACCTCACTGGCGAAAATCGTTGCCGGCGGTCTGCCCGGTGGCTGTCTGGCTGGTCGTGCCGACCTGATGCAGGCAATTGCTTTTGACAATCCGTTCGGTCAGAAAATGAAACACCCGGGAACGTATAACGCCAACCCGCTTTCCGCAGCAGCGGGTATCGCCGTCTTAAAACAGATCGCCGACGGGGAACCCTGTCGTGCGGCAAATGAAAGTGCCGCGAAACTGCGAATGGGAATGAACGAAGTCCTGACCCGCAAAAATGTGAACTGGGTGGTCTACGGTCAATTCTCGATCATCAAAGTCTTCCCCGGTTACGATGGACCGCGGCCCACCGATGATTCTTTCGTGCCCTACGATAATGACTTTGACCGACTGGATCGCAAACACGATGCACAACTGGGACATGCTTTCCGCTGTGCCCTGCTGTTGAACGGTGTCGACTGGTTTGGCTGGGGTGCCATGACCACTGCGGCGCACTCCGATGCAGAAATCAACTTTACGGTCAATGCCTTCGAACGCGCCATCGATGCGTTACGGAATGACGGGTTTATTGAGTAAGGACCAGCTCCGGGAGCCTGAAACGCGTGGAAGAAATCTGGAAACCAACGCCGGAACAGTTGGAACAGGCCATTCATAAACAGCTCCCCGACCTGATCGAACCTGGTTTAAAAGCGTTGTTTGTTGGCACGAATCCAGGATTGTACTCTGCCGCGGTCGGTCATCACTTTGCCCGACCCGGCAATCGCTTCTGGCCAGCCATGCATCGGGGGAAAATTACTGAGCGGCTCTATTCTCCCTTCGAAGATTATAAACTGCTCGCACGGGGAGGCGGTCTGACCAACATCGTCAGCCGCGCCTCCAAACGGGCAGATGAACTTTCCAAAGCAGAACTCGACGCAGGGGCTGAGATCCTCACCAGGAAAGTCGTTCAGTTCCGACCGCAGAAAGTCGTCTTCCTGGGAATCACGTCCTACCGCAAAGCGTTCGGCAGAAATAAAGCCCAGCTGGGACTCCAGAAAGAACAGATCGGTGATGCAGATGTCTGGGTGCTTCCCAACCCCAGCGGGTTGAATGCCCACTATCAGATCCCGGAACTGGGAAAAATCTTTGCCAAAATGTGGCGGTAAAAGTCAACCTGTTTTACCCATTTTACGCGACAGGTATTTTTTCTCTGCTGAAGTTTTCTTTCGACGCGAATTGATTGAATCCGGCGGAATTGTCTCGACGATGAATCTTTCAGACAGAGAGATTCTGCGCAGCAAGCGTCGGTAGCTCGATCGAGGTCTTTCCGTACGACATCACTTTCGTTCAGGTTCATTCATGTTGCTTCAATTCCGATTTCGCTGGTCTCGAATCATGCTGCTGCTGCTGACGGTAGCGCTGCTGAGCCAGCAGGGATGCGTGCATCGGAAGAAGTACAGCCTGTCGAGTATGTGGATGGATTACAATACACTCAGAGCGCCAGCCATCTTCATTGAGAAGCGGGAACACTTCCCTTACAAGGCTCATCAGGTCGCTTTATTCCACTGGCAGTATGGCGTCACACCGGGGCGCAACGTGAAATACGTCCGTCCCGATCTGGTGGGCGATAATATGGCCTCTAATTCATCCGCTCCTTATGAAGGTGTGATGAACGTGAGTGCTGAAGGCCAGGCTTATCCCGCGGAGATACAGCCCCTCCCCATCGGTGCCGCCAACAGCAGCATGAGCGTCGATACGCCGCAGGGAACCATGGTGCCTCAGAAACCGCATCCGACAACCGCTCCCATCAAGAAAAACGCCCGTTTCTCAATTGAAACGATTCCGCCTCCCCCTGCACCGCCCGTCCCTTAATCGGCTCATTGATCAGCGCGTGACTGGTGAGACGCGAGGCGTATAGACGGTAATCCAGATAAAGGGTTGTCCGCGTTCATCGATCACCAGATTACGGGTGAGGCCTTCTCGGCCAATGGCATTCCGGATCAGTATGCCCCAGGTGGTCCGTTTTTTGGAGACAGTCACTTTGATCTGATCCAGGTCAATCTCCTTCTTCTCGATCGTGTAATCATCCGTGAGCATGGGGATGCCTGATGCCTTGGAAGCCGCCATCAACACATCCCGCAATGGTACACGATTGAGTTCGACCGGAATCAGTTCAAAATAACGGGGCGCCGTTTTCTGGCGCGAGAGTTTCAGTTCCCAGCCAATCGGCCAGGGTGTCTCCGTCGCTTCCCACGGCGTTACCAGCAGTTCCAGTGAACCGGTGGGGGTTCGCAGTGGATAGAACGCCAGGCCATACTGTTTGAGGGCAATCGCCAGTGCCGTCCCTTTGGCCAGCTTCCCGAGATCTGCTTTGACCTTGAGATCCGGCGCCGCTTCTGCCAGTCGTTTCTGCGCATCAATGTCGAAGCGGATCGGCAGTGAATCAGGGAACTCAAGTTTCTCGATCGCCGCTTTCAGTGTGAGCCCCTGCACATTGGCAGGTGATTCCTGCGAGAGTTCATCAAACACCGTCTTGAATTGTGCGTTCGATAAGCCCCACAGCGGTTTACTTTCGGGTGAACCCTGCGCACCAAATGTTTTGAGTTCATTTAGCCATTCTTTGAGTCGTCCCAGATCACTGCGGGCAAAACGATGGCCGGGGAACTGAATATCACCGTTCCGATTGAGCGAGCCCGTCAGGCGGACCTCACGCAAGGTCCCCCGCAGATCCTGTTCGATCGCCGGTTTGTCATCGAGTACAGAGCGGCGTGTGCGAATGGAGATTCCCAGATCGCGAAAGGTCTGCCCCCACTGCTGGGCAAACAGAGCCGCACTGTTATCTTCCATCAGCAGTGTGACGGTCACCGTTGTTTTGATCGGCGCACCCTCGAACTTTTCCTGTTTGGGAAATGTGAGTTGGGCTGACAGTTCCAAGTTTCCTGAAATGCTGAGTACGAGCATTCCAAGCAGAGGGAGTAAGGGTGTTCGTTGTTTCATCTCTTGTATTCTGGCTCATGAAACACAGATGGACTGAAAAATAACACGATTGCCAAGTATATCAGACCCGATCTCCCCTGATGAGACCAATCCGGTAAAGAAACCGTATCCAATCCCTGCCTGACCAATTTTTTTAACTCAAACAGACCATTTTGATCAGCCTGGGACCGAATAAAATTGCCGTTCGTTGAGGCAGATAACTCATGCGAAATTGATTTTATTTATGGTGATTAGATCAGATCTGGTATAATTTTTGTTTTCATTCTCTTTTTATCTGGAGACGAATCAATGAAACAGAAACTGATTCCGACCGCTGTACTCGTTACTGGCATCCTGATAATTGCCGGGACGATCCTGTGGAAGTCTTATTCAGGTCTGATCGTCAGCGTAAATCAGCAGGCTGATTCGAAATTGAAACAGCAGAAAACAGGGACCCCGATTTTCCCGGGCCTCCGCGCTGGTTTTGATAAAACAGGAGAAATCCTGCGAATCACAGGCAAGGAAACCAGACAAGGTCAATCCATCATTCAAACATCGCGTACCAGCCGAGAGGTATTTGAGTGGATATTGAAACAGAACCCACGCAAACTGCACTTTGAAATCGTGTATTTGAATGACGCGGATATGGCACTCCTGGAGCAATTGTCGGAACTGGAGGAAATCACGCTTAAAAATACCAATGCGGGTGACCAGACTGTCTCCCATCTCCTCAAAATCAAATCATTGAAACGGCTGTCAATTCACAACGCAACGATTACAGACAAGTCCGTATTTCTCATTTCGCAAATGACAGGGTTGGACTCACTCTCATTGAAAGAAAATCGCTTCCTGCCCTGGAAGTCCTATCAGATCCTGAAAGATCTGTTACCCGATACGAAAATAGAGAAGTTTATTTAATCTGTACACAGGATTGATCAAACAGATAGCAACGGAACCCCTTCAGTGAGATAAAAAGATGAAACCGAACATCATTTTAGCAGCCGTTCTGATCTTTTTCTTAACCAGTGCCATGCAGGCTGACTTCTCTGCACAACAGGCAAAGGAAACACAGGAAACCGTGCTCCCCGCTCCACAGCAGAATTCATCGGCTGTTAAAAAAGACCTTGTTTTCGAGTATCCGCCAGCTGGTTTAACCATCGGACTTCATGAGAATCGCACAGCCTTAAGGATACTGGGAGACGGGACTATGATCAGTCCCCCCTTTTATCAGACGTCGCGAATCAACAGAGCATTATTTGAGTGGGTGAGTACTCAGAAGCAGCTTAAAAAGATCACTCTGGAAATGGTGATCTTCGATGATAATGATCTGTCCCAGTTGCAAAAGCTGCCAGTACTCGAACAGCTTTCTCTGAATGGAACCAGTCTCGGAGACCAGGGAGTCGGGCACCTGTCTAAAATGGAATCCATCACTGCGATTGCAATTAATTATGGCTTGATCACGGATCACTCCATCCCTTACCTGTTGCAGATGAAGAAGCTGACCTATCTGACGATAAACCGCAGCCGATTTTTTCCACTGAATGCCGCGACAGCGCTGAAGCAGGGATTACCGGAAACACAAGTACAAATCTATTAGACAGATCTGATCGCGAAAAGCTTTCGGTCAGGCATTAAACGCATGGATCATGCGTTCGATGTTGCCTTTCCATTCGGGATATTCTGTGCTGTTTTCTGACCAGAGTTCATTCAATTCGGAATTGTCAGACAGCACGCGATTCAAACCCAGGACACAGGCTGGTTTCAAGTCGGTCACGTCCAGCCCCTGATGATTCTGAACCCACTCCTGAAAATCGTGAGGCGGGTTATCTCTGACTTCATACAGAAGTGAATAAACCGTTTCCGCGGCTCCCAGAATTGAACAGCAGTCATCGTATTCCAGGTAGTCGTCGGTCGCTTCCGGCGTTAATGATGTGCGCAGAAACTCAACGGTGTTTTCGGCAGCGTACAATTCATAGGCCCAGTCGCAGGTGCTGTCATCTTCAAATGTATTATATCCCCAGGCGCCCATCAGGTTCTCCACTCATGCTGTTTTGGCTAAATCAGTACTCGATACCGGGACTAAGTGATATAATTGCTTTAAGGAAATAATACCATGCACAGAGTACTCTTACAGAAAAATATTTTTACTCTCATTTTCTACTGGGACATTAATAAAAAACAACCCGGACCTTTCGATCCGGGTTGTTGTATTGTGAATATTGTGAATGCGGACTGATCCGTTTAATTCGTGGTTTATTTGTTGATCAGCGATTTCACTTTTTCAAGTTCCTGTTTGGCTTTCTGCAGGGTCTGTTCTGCTTCAGCAACATCTTTTTTCTCAGACGCCAGTGACTCTTCCGCATCTTTCACTGCACCTTGTGCAGCTTCTTTGTCGGTCTCACTGGTTTCACTCAGTTTCTTTTTCGCTCCCGCGAGGGTCGCTTCCGCTTCGGTGACGTCAGCCTGTTCCTCTTTCAGATCTTTTTCTGCTTCCATCACGTCGTTCTGTGCGTTTTTCAAAGCTTCCACTTTCGTTTCCGCTAAGCGGTTTCGAGCAGCAGCAACACGTTCTTCCGCTTCATTTTTCGCTTCGGCAACATCTTCTGCTTTGGCTTTTTCAGCCTGTGCCAGCGATTCATCCAGCTCACGCTGTGCTTCCCGGACATCTTTCATTTCTTCACTGATGTCTTCAGAGGATTCATCATCCAGACGTGCTTCTTTGACGTCTTTCATTTCTTCCTGGATGTTTTCGGTACCAACGCGACGGGTTTCCCGAATTTCCGCTGTACCTTCCTGTTCGGCCTGAGCAATCTGCTGCTGGCCTACTGTCTTTGCTTCGTCTACGTTTTCGCGGGCCTGCTCAATGGATTCTGAATTCGTCTGGCAACCAACCAGAATCAGAGCAGCCAGTGCAGATGCAGAGCTTAATTTCAAAAATGACATGATTGTCTCCTGTTAAATGTTGAACGATATGGCTGGGGCATTCCCTTGAGTGCCTGGTTTGTATCTGGTGTAATCCCCTCTCACTCATGTTGTTGGAATTCAATTGATGCAGATTCTATGCCAGTGCACAGCAACACTACAGAAACAGGCATTTTCTCGAGGCAGAACAGAAAAAACGTCTCGCAGTCGAACGGTCAGCATCCAGTCAGGTCGATCAGCGAACAGAAAATAAGGGTTTCTGCCACAGCCAAAGCACTCCGAATATTAATTTGCGAAGACAATGATTGATTCGTATTTTGACATACAATACGATTGCTCAAACGTGAACCTGAATAGAATCAGGCATTAACCAGACTACATATAATGTGATGATGAAATGAGCAAAATGCGGCAGCGTTTTTTCACCAGCCTGTTAATGTTACTCAGCTTATTGGTTCTGACCTCGCTGACTCATGCGGAAACGATCCTGATTCCTTTCGGAAAAGAGACCCGCTGGCGATTTCAGGATGGCACTCGTCCCGTTCCTCCAAACTGGTTTGAACCACAATTTGATGATTCCCAGTGGCAGTCCGGCATCGCACCGCTCGGCTATGGTGATGCAGACATCAACACCACGTTCAGTTTTGGAAGTGACCCCCAGAAAAAAAACATCACAGCCTGTTTTCGACACTCCTTTCAGATCGAGGATGCCAGCCAGCTCAAACAGCTGGTTTTGATGATCCGCAGCGATGATGGCTGTATTGTCTATCTGAACGGGAAAGAAGTGGTCCGCCACAATCTCCCCCAGGGTCAGATTACGGTAGACACACTCGCCCTGAAGCGATCCGATGGACTGGAGGAGCGAATTTACCAGTATTTTAAAATCGAGACGCCCCAACTGGTCTCGGGCACAAACGTCATCGCGATTGAAGTCCACCAGGTTGATGCCCGCAGCAGTGACCTCTTCTTCGACCTGACCTTGCGTGGCTATCCAGACCTCGATTCCCTGCGTCCGAAAATGCAGGAGCAGGCACGACAGGCGACCGTGGATTATCACTCAAAACATTTTGTCGGACCCAAAATCCGGATTCAGGACGGTTACGTAGACGGCGGTCGCGGAATGAAACTGGATGAAAAAGGACAGGCGTTTTCCCGACGCGAACTCATCATCGTTGACCGCCAGCGGGATGCGGCACTCAAACAACACCTGGAGTTCGCCCGCTCAGAGGAACTGAAAGCGCTGGAGCCGTTGAAACGGGCGACCCGACTGGCACAATATGTAGACCAGAGCATGTCACTCGACAAAGCCAACCGCTGGAGTACGCCTGCAGTCGTGCTGTTAACCAGAGAATATGCGAACGAAGGAGTTTTGCTCGGCGAAGTGACACGTCTCTGCGGGGCAGGCGTCTGTCGACATCGGGCGCTGCTGTTCAAACTGCTGGCGGACGAGGCGGGACTGGACGTGGCCCTGGTGCGCGGCAATTATGGCGACGCCAGCCGTGCCGGCGGACACGCATGGAACGAACTCTACCTGCCCGACGGCAGACGTTTCATCATTGACACGATGCAACGCCGCATCGAGCTATTAGGAACAGATGGCAGCCAGACCAGCAGCCGCTACCTCACCATCGACAACAAACCCTGGTACCCGAAATCAAAACCTGCTGAAGCAGAACGGCCCCAGAACTCTGCGAATTAATATGCCACAGTTCAATACAAGTTCTTCTTCAGCACATCCAGGGGATAGATTGTATCACGCCAGCGGACGCCGCCGTTTTTGAGTGTGACATAAGCCGAGCGCCAGATGGCAAACGCGAGTGCCAGCGACGAGAAGAACAGCAGTGGCGTCACACGCAGTCCGGAAGAGAACAGAACCGCTATGGTGGCATAACAAAGATGCAGCAGGCCGATCGTAATCAGAAAGCCGATCGTCTGCGACAGCGGAAACAGGAACGGGAGAATAAAGGGGGCGATAAAAAACAGGAGAAACACCAGCGTCGCCAGCGAGACCCACAGCAGGGAATAGTGAAAGGACGCGAAGGAATTTTTCTCGACGCCGGTAATGACTCCCCAGGCGGAAGGCTGCCAGCGGACTTTCAGTTGTTCGATACCCAGGTAAAAGTCCTGCCTGTAAAAATAGTTTTTGATCAGTTTCCCGAGCTTGATGTCGTCGAGTACATCCAGTTTTATCGCGGCGTGACCGCCGACCTGCTGATAAACTTCGGTTCGAACCAGATTGAAAGCACCGATGCCGATGTAGGCAAAGTGCCAGCGGGTCGGAACCAGCCAGAGAAACATGCCGCCGGTCAGCAGGAAACCGAAAAAGGTAATGAAGGCCATCTCCAGCAGACCGCCCCGCGCCAGTTGAGGCAGCAGACAGAGATGATCCAGTTTCTGATGCAGAAAGATACGCGTCGCTTCTGATATCGCCTGGGGATCGAAGATGATATCACCGTCCGTAAACAGCAGCAGTTCCCCCGTCGCCTGCTTCGCTGCCTGATGCATGGCATGTGACTTCCCCAGCCAGTCGGCAGGCAGTTCTGAAATATGGACGACCTGCATGCTCACGCGACCCTGCTCTTCTGCAGTCTGCGCCACGCGTTCCATAATCTCACCCGTTGCATCGGTCGAACGATCATTGACGGCGATGATTTCCAGATGCGGGTAGTCGGAAGCCAGCAGCGAGTTGAGGCTGGCTTCGAGCGTTGCGGCTTCGTCTTTGGCGGGTACGATCACCGAAATCGCAGGCCAGACCTGGGGAATTTCGGTCTCAGGCAGACAGCGGGTAATGCGTTTACGGATCATCATGATGAGTGAAGGGACCAGCAGAATCGTCCAGAAGACGATGGTCCCGTAACCCCAGTATGTGATGATCGAAGCCTGCATTGTGTGGTGGTCTTTCCGTTATGAAATCCGGGTGGCCAGCAGATCGGTGATCATCGAGCCGATCCGCAGAGAAGAAGTCGCAGCCGGCGAAGGTGCATTGAGCACATTGATCATCCGGTCGGATTCATCGATCAGAAAATCATCCACCAGAGTCCCATCGGGGCCCAGTGCCTGGGCACGTACCCCTGCAGGCGCGGCTTCGAGGTCTTCGGCTTTGATTTCGGGAATCAACCGCTGCAGTTCATGGACAAATGCCGGCTTGCTGAAGGACCGCCACATCTCTTTCAAACCGGTCTTCCAGTATTTCATCGCCATCTTAATGAATCCGGGATAAGTGGCCGCTTCGAACAGATCACTGAGATTGATACTGGTTTTTGTATAGCCTTCCCGTGCAAAAGCCCAGACAGCGTTCGGCCCGCATTCGACGCCGCCGTGAATCATTCTGGTGAAATGCACGCCGAGAAACGGGAACTCGGGATTGGGTACCGGATAAATCAGCGCTTTGCAGAGATGTTCCGCCTGTGGTTTGAGCACGTAGTATTCGCCGCGAAAGGGGACAATTTTGGAATCCGGTTTCGAACCACCCATGCGGGCCACGCGATCACTGAATAACCCGCCACAATTGATGACCTGCTTCGCGGTAAAATCCCCCTGTCTGGTTTTGACGGTAATCGAATCGGCGTGATGCTGGATACCCGTGACCTCGGCTCCGGTCAGAATCTGATTGTCTTTCTCCTGAATACGTTCCGCCAGTCGAGCAGAGACCTGCTTATAATCAACGATCCCGGTCTCCGGAACATGGATACCACGAATACCAGCCACGTGTGGCTCCAGTTCTTTAACGCGTTCCTCACCGATCATTTCACAGGTGACACCGTTCTGTTGTCCCCGTTCAAAGATGCGATTCAGAGCGGGGAATTCCTGTTCGTCGACCGCCACGATGACTTTACCGCATTGATCCCAGGGAATTTCTTCCGCATCACAGAACTCTTCCATCGCACGTTTTCCCTCGCGACAGTTGATGGCTCTGAGGGAACCGGGTTTGTAGTAGATTCCGGAATGCAATACCCCTGAATTGTGGCCGGTCTGATGCTGGGCGATCTGACTTTCTTTCTCAAGGATCAGAATCGACAGCTGCGGGAACCGTCGGCTGATCTGCCAGCCTGCTGCCAGGCCAATGATTCCCCCTCCAATTATTGCGACATCTACTGTTTTCATGGATGACTTCTATACTCAAATGATCCACGGGGACTTATACTCAAAGTTCACAACGTCATTCGCAGAGTCTCTCTCACCTTCAATGATATCATAACTTAGCAGGATCAAGGTTACAGGAAAACAATGGTTGAGCAAGTTCGCAGTTATTTAGAGCAACATCAGGATCAGGCTGTCAGTGAACTGATCGAATTTCTGAAAATCCCCAGTGTCAGTGCCGATTCAACATTGAAGGCAGAAACGCGGCGCGGCGCCGAGTTCGTACTGAAACAACTGGAAGCCGCGGGCATCGAAAGCCGCCTGGTGGAAACCGCCGGGCATCCGATTGTTTATGGTGCCTGGAAAAAAGCAGCGGGGAAACCGACGGTACTGGTATACGGCCATTACGATGTGCAGCCCCCCGATCCTCTGGATCAATGGACGACACCCCCGTTTGAACCGGATATTCGCGACGGCCACATTTATGCCCGGGGTGCGACCGACGACAAAGGGCAGATGTATACGCACATCAAGTCAGTTGAAGCCTGGATGAAAGTGCATGGCGAGTTGCCGGTCAACGTGGTCTTTGTGATTGAAGGCGAAGAAGAAGTCGGCAGCGACAATCTGGACCGTTTTCTGGCTGAGAACAAGGATCTGGTTGCCAGCGATATCGCGGTGATCAGCGATACCAGCCAGTATGGACCGGGGCTGCCTGCGATTACCTACGGACTGCGGGGCATTCTGGCCTGTGAAGTGATTGTGCGCGGACCCCGTCAGGATCTGCACAGTGGCGTGTTTGGTGGTGCGGTGACCAACCCGGGCAATGGTCTGGCGAAAATGATCGCCGCGCTGCACGATGATCAGGGGCGGGTGCAAATCCCCGGCTTTTATGATGGCGTGCTGGAACTGACACAGGAAGAACGCGAGCAGTTTGCGGCGTTGCCTTTTGATGAAGCCACCTTTATGAGCAATCTGGGGGTGAATGCAGTCGCCGGCGAAGCGGGCTTTACCACGCTGGAACGCCGCTGGGCACGACCGACGTGCGATGTGAACGGCATGATCTCGGGTTACACGGGCGAAGGTCCCAAAACCATTGTCCCCGCTCAAGCCCGCGTGAAGATCACTTGCCGCCTGGTTCCCGATCAGGATCCCAAGGCATTGACGAAAGCGCTGGAGCAGTTTCTGCGCGATCAGCTGCCACCAGGATTGACCATGGAATTCATCGACTTCCACGGCTGCCGCGGTCTGGTCTTTGATTTCAACAGCCCTTATATGACAGCCGCCCGCTCGGCCATTGAACAGGCATTCGGAACGGCACCTGTGATGATCCGCGAAGGGGGCTCCATTCCGGTCGTCGAAACGTTTAAGTCGCTGGTCGGCGTCGAAACACTGCTGCTGGGCTGGGGACAGAATACGGATAACCTTCATAGCCCCAACGAACGTTTCTCGCTGGAATCGTTTCGCCAGGGCACACTGGCCAGTGCCCTGCTCTGGCAGGAACTGTCAGAAATACAGGTCTGAGTTTTACTACCACGAAATTCACGAACGTGTATGTTGCATGGATAAATAATATTTGTCATGGGTGGTCCCGAATGTAATTCGGGATTGCTGAAAGCAACAGGAAACTGTCAGGGCATTTGATCGATTTTAAATATCACATCAATCTTTATCGATCATTCATAATCACGATCACGATTCATTTTTCTGGTTCTCTGTTAGATTCCTGCTCGCTGCGCTCGGCCCGAATTTTATTCGGGCCTACCCAATAGGTGTGAGTGGAAATTGAGTGAGGAATACGAATCGAAAAAGTGGACTTGCCTCAGTGGGGTGTTCTCAAAGGGTCACTTCGCGAATCCACTGATCGCTGCGGTCGTTTCGCAGACTGCCCGGTTTGCGCTCTCTGGAATTGTCCCGCATCTCGGGATACTCAATGAAGACGGCAGCCAGTAATTTTTCCTGTGCGGGAATGCCCAGATACTGGAACATCTCCGGTCCCTTCAGTTTTCCGCCACTCGACCAGTAGTTTCCCATATTGTGCGCGGTCAGCATCAGTAACAGATTCTGGACCATGGCCGAAGCGGCTGCCAGATGCTCTTCGTCGCGTGCCAGTAACGTTTCCCGTTCGACCTTGGAATCCTGTTGTCCTTCAGCAGCAGAGACCTCAGGCAGCCAGGTCACCAGGACCAGCGCACTGCAGGCAGCTGCGAGCCGGGGCTCTTTGGAGGTGACGTTTAATTCATCACGCATATAGATCGCAGCCTGTTTTGCCTGCTCATCCCATAAAACATGGGCACGCCACGGTTCTGCTAAATCATCGACTTTGCGTGGATAGTGAAACGGAGCCCAGCCCGCGGTCTGAATCGCCTGCAATACAATCTGGCGATTGCGTTCGGCGATGTCAGCGGGAACAGGCCGATGTGCTTCGATATCACACATAACCTTTTCTGTTTTGCGGTCTCGGATGATGGTTTCTACTGTATCGGGCGTTGATTTATCGGGCATCGTCAATCCTGAAAGCGATTCTGCATGGCAAAGCATGAGTTTGTAATTACAATCTGGTGATCACTGTGAGTTGAAAGTGTAAGTGACTGAATTTTCAGAGACAAGTACCGCGAATTTTTTTTGTCGCTGGATGTCACTTTTCTTTCTGCTGCAGCAAGCCGAGAACTTCAGAATAATTACTCAGGTGATAGAGAGTGGCACCATTGGGATTGAGCGCGTTCCGATTGTTGGCTTCCACTGTCAGCACCGCACTTTTGGCATCCTGATGCTCCTCAACGTCCAGCCAGAAGAAGTCTTCCTGACAGTTGACCTTCAAATACACGTGGTACTGTAAGGACGGGTGATTTTGTGAATACTGCCCGGGTCTGGCACCCAGTAACGCTGTGAGGAGATCTTTGATTGCCGTTTGGTCTGTGATCGTTGCCAGGCGTGTTAAGCGTTCATATTCACTGGCTGTAAACGCAGAGTATCCTGGAGGAGGCTCAACCACTTCGATGGAAGTCACAGAGTCCGCTGTGATTTCCCCGGATTTGATCGCCTGAACAAAATCGGGGCCACTGGTCGTTCCTCTGATTGCTTGTATGTAAACAACCCAGGTAAGACCGCATGCAGCGAAAATCAACGCTGCAATATTCAATAACCGGTTCTGCGCAGGACTCAACGCCATGGGTTTTGCCCTCTTACTGAAACAGCAGGATTGCATACCTTGATCAAGGCGCGATTTTTATGAAACGGTCAGAGCCTCGCTCAGACCAGTTCAGGCATCACCTTGTACTGGTTCGTATCGACCAGATAACGGGGGCGTCCCTGCAGGTCGGTGACCGTGCTGGTTTCGACATCTATGCCCAGATTGTGATAGAGGGTCGCAAAGACTTCCTGGAAATGAACCGGGCGGTCTTCCGCATATTCACCGAGTCGGTTGGTCGATCCAATGATCTTCCCGGTCTTCATGCCGCCACCAGCAACCAGCGCCGTGGAGACACGAGGCCAGTGATCGCGACCGGAGTTGGCATTGATTTTGGGAGTGCGTCCGAATTCACCCCAGACGACGACGGTGACATCGTCCAGCATGCCACGATTTTCGAGGTCTTCCACCAGAGCAGTTACCCCCTGATCGAGCATCGGCATATCTTCGCGACCACGTTTAAAGTTGCCGCCATGCCAGTCCCAGCGACTGAAGGCCAGCGTCACACAGCGGGCTCCTGCTTCAATCAGACGACGGGCAGTCAGAAAATCATCGAGCAGTTTCGGGCCGCCATCCGCACGGAGCTTTGAAGTTCCCCGGCCGTAGCGATCGCGGAGTTTCTGGTCTTCCTTGGAAAGATCTAACGCTTCAGCCAGTTTGCTGGAGGTCAGAATACCAAACGCCTGTTGTGTGAACGAGTCGAGCCCTTCCATCATGCCCGAAGCATCCACTTTACTGCGAAACTGATCGAGCGAGCTGAGTACCTGTTTTCGGTTGTCGAGACGATCCAGCGAAATGCCGTTCAGGGTCATATCGGCCATGCCTTCCCCATTGGGTCGGAACGGCGCGTGAGCCAGTCCCAGGAAGCCAGGATCTCCGGCGCGAGCCCATTCCATGTGGCCCATCTTGGGAGAGAGACCGAGGAACGGGGGAATCGACGGATCGACGGGACCGTATTTTTTCGAAAGGACCGAACCTAAGCTGGGCCAGCCTCCCAGAGGCTGGTTTCGAAAGGGATAACCGGTGAGACACTGGAAGGCATCGTGCCGTCCATCTGAACCAACCATGGAACGGATGAACGCGAACTTGTCAGCCATCTGCGCCATCCGCGGAAACTGATCGCCGATTTCGACACCGGGAACGTTGGTTTGGATTGCGTTGAATTCGCCACGAATTTCACTGGGCGCATCAACTTTAATATCCCACATATCCTGATGGGGAGGACCTCCCGGCAGGAAGATCATAATGATCCCTTTGTGGTTCTGACGCTGATGCGAAGAGTTCTCTGCCTGCAGAATTTGCGGAAGGGACATACCACCTAACGCGAGACCACCAACCTGGAGAAAGTTGCGGCGGGTAATCTGATCACAAAACTTACTTTTTTGAGAACCCAGGATCTTGAGCATCGTGTCAGGTCTCCAAATTCGAAAAGGTGGGAGGGCGAAGGCAGGTAAGACTGATGAAATCAAACCGTCATTATCTGATTTCGAGCAGCCTTATTAAAAATATCGGCGAGCCCTTATCTATTAGTATAGACGATTTTTACCGGAAATCCAGCGCAGATTGCAAGACATGAACGATCCGTTCAGTATTTTTCTGATATTCAGAGAGGTCTAACCGGGGAATCAGAGGCAAATCTTCGAATCGGGTAGCAGATGTCGGAGCCCCCAGCCAGGCAATCAAGGTCGGTTCCTGTGAGATGGAACCGGCAGATCCCTGAGTTTCCCAACTGGAAAACTGCACTTCGGGATATAGTTGCTGCAGTTTTCGGATCAATGATGCGGTTTCTTCACAGGGGAGTCCTGCCAGAACAAATTGAAACGGTTTAACCAGCAGACGCTGGCGTAATTCCTGAATCGTGATCTGTTTCTCCGGGTGAATGACATCGGCTGCGATTTCTGCCAGGGGATCGAGTACGAACCGCCGATACCAGCAGGCGGGATGGGGGACCACCAGATTTTCCGTATGAATCACGAATTGATCATACAGCAGCATATCCAGGTCCAGTGGACGCGCCCCCCAGCGGACTTCTCTGGTACGGCCCATGTCTGTTTCCAAGAGCTGCAGTTCTTCCAGCACGGATTCAGGGGAAAGCGAGACGGAAAGCTGTGCGGCACCATTCAGAAAAGGATCGGATGTCTGGTCACCAACCGGAGCCGTTTCAATCCAGTCACTGGTTTTAATGACGGATATTTCCGGATGCTGATCGAGACATTCCAGTGCCCGGGAGAATGTTTCGCGGACAGGCCCCTGATTTCCGCCGAGCGCAATATAGCAGTCAGGCATAACAGTTCCGGGTGTGATAGATCGAGAATGCAGGTTAAAACTCCCTGCAGTGTAATGGAATAGCGTAGAAGTGCAATTCTGCAGGAGGCAGAGGATTCCAGAGAGACGGGCATGAAGCCGGATTCAAACCAGCTTATCACATGCCGTGATTGTGCATTTCGGTCGTTGCATTTTCAAACAGGGCGTTGGTGCGGGTTCCCACTGCGGCGATGGCGGCGATACAGACCATCACGATGGCAGCCAGCATGACAGCATACTCGACAGCGGTAGGACCATCTTCTTCTACTAGAAATTTTTTGAGATACTGCATGACAACAATCCTGTCAGATGTGTGGCAATCTGAAAGACAGCTTCCAGATTTTCGGACCGACAATTGATTTGAATCTGATTTGAATCACTTTTCATAAAGCAGGGCCCGATTTAATAAAGCTTACCCCACGTTTGACATCCGATTACCAAAAAACTCGTTCTTCAGAAGAAAAAAACGCTGAATCATAGTATCTACAGGGATTTCCCTGCCATAATCAGAGCTTATGTGACTTGCGGGTCTGTTCGGACTGGCATATTTGGCGTCTCCCTGTCACAATAAGTGACTCAGAGAACTTCCGGATGCCTTTTATCAGACTGGCACTGGAGTTAGGTTTATGCGAGTTGTATCGCTTAATCCCGTTTTATGAACCTTATTGGACAGGATACAATTGTTATGGCCAAAGAAGAGGCCATTGAAGTCGAAGGTACAGTGACCGAGGCACTGGCAAATACTCAGTTTCGAGTCGAACTGGAAAACGGACACCAGGTTCTGGCGCACGTCGCTGGCAAGATGCGGAAGCACTTCATTCGTATCGTACCAGGCGACAAAGTCGTGGTCGAGGTCTCACCCTATGACCTGAACCGTGGACGTATTGTCTATCGAGAACGATAGTCGCAGAAGAGCGACCCGCTTCTTTCCCAGAATCCATCAGGGGTGATTTTACGCTCATTCGCAGGATCCCCCGAATTTGTCATTGATACCGGGACTCGAGTTCGAGTCGTCGTTAATTTCTTGCCAGGCGTGCCCTTTCTATTATTATGACTGATGATGCAGCAACTCAGGATGCTCTCCCGTTTGTGCAGATCTTTACCGATGGCGCCTGCAGGGGAAATCCGGGTCCGGGGGGCTGGGGAGTCATTCTGAGACATCCCTCTACCGGAACGGAAAAAGAGTTCTCCGGAGGCGAAGCGGTCACAACCAATAATCAGATGGAGTTGCAGGCGGTGATTTCCGGCCTGGAACTGCTGAAACGCCCTTCCCGTGTCGAAGTGATTACGGATAGCGTCTATGTTGCCAAAGGCTCAAAGGAATGGATGCCGAACTGGAAAAAAAACAACTGGCGCCGGCGGGAAGGCAAAAGCTGGAAGCCTGTGAAGAACGAAGAACTCTGGCGCAAACTGGATACGCTGCTCGAACGTCACAATGTCCAGTTCACGCAGATCAAAGGACACAGTGGTCACCCGGAAAATGAACGCTGTGATGAACTGGCAGTGGAGTTTGCACTGAAATTACAAAGTGAGTCTGAATACTAACCCGGCACTGGCTGTTTATACCGATTCATATACCCCGGCTCGAACGGTTGTGGAATACGATGACCGAACCCTCCCTGGAAACTCCTGTTCAATTCATCAATGGAGTGGGCCCGGATCGAGCCGAACTGCTGGGGAAAATCGGAATCCAAACTGTCGAGGATTTGCTTTGGCATCTGCCCCGCAGTGTGCTGGATCTCACTGACGTCCGACCAGTCAACGAACTGGAAGAAGATCAACCCGCGTCCGTCTGTGGAAAAGTCGTGGACATGGATGCGCGCACCATCTCACGCGGGCGGACAATCACCGCCATTCTCCTCGATTGCGGCACCGGATTTCTGAAAGGAACCTGGTTCAATCAACCCTGGGTCATCAAACGTTTTTTCCAGGGACAACTGCTGATGTTCTCCGGCAAACCGAAACGCCGCTCCGGAAAATGGGAAATCTCCCACCCCCAGTTCCAGGTACTGGAAGAAGATCTGGATGATCCCCAGGGGCTGATCTTACCCAAATACAGCCTGACCGAAGGCATCAAGATGTATCAGATGCGGCGGTTCATTCGGGCTGCGGTTGAAGAATATGCGCATCTGATTCCTGATTATCTGCCGGAAAATTTTCGTGAAACTCATTCGCTGATTCCGCTGAGTCAGGCCGTGATCCAGATGCATAAGCCTCAGACCATGGACGAATATCATGCCGGCGTGCATCGTGTGATCTACGATGATCTGCTGGAATTTCAACTGGCACTGGCGATGCGCAGGCGACTCTGGACCTGCGTGGATAATGCACCGCTGGTCAAAGTCACAGCGAAAGTGGATGCCCGCATCAGACGGTTATTTCCGTATGACTTTACCAACGGACAAAACCAGGTGATCGAAGAAATCAAAGCCGATCTCGCTTCGGGTCGCGCCATGCATCGTATGCTGCAGGCCGATGTGGGGGCCGGGAAAACAGCGATTGCGATTTATGCCATGCTGGCGACGATTGCTGGCGGAAACCAGGCAGTTCTGATGGCCCCGACAGAACTGCTGGCGGTGCAGCACTGGGAAACCATCAACCAGATTTTGAAACACAGTCGAGTTGAACGCTGCCTGCTGACCGGCAGTCTGTCTCCCGCCGAACGGAAAGCGACACTGGAAAAGATCGCTTCCGGCGAGCAACAACTGATTATCGGTACGCAGGCGGTGGTCCAGAAAGATGTCCGCTACCACAACCTGGGTCTGGTCATTATCGACGAACAGCACAAGTTTGGTGTGATGCAGCGGGCACATTTTTCGAGCGATCAGAATACACCTCACATGCTGGTCATGACGGCAACGCCGATTCCCCGCAGCCTGTGCCTGACCCAGTTTGGCGAGTTGGACATTTCGGTGAATACAGAACTGCCTCCCGGACGACAACCGGTGATGACGAGCCGCGTCTCAACAACGCCTCAACGCAAAAAAGCCTGGGAATTTCTGAGAACCCAGATCGCTGCCGGCAGACAGGCTTATATTGTCTGTCCGCGCATCGATTCCGAAGACGAACAGAATATTCGTTCCAGCGCGGAGGAAGTGTATCGCAAACTGCAGAAGAGTGAACTGGCGACGGCTTCGATCGGGCTGGTACATGGTCAGATGGATCGCGAAGAGCGGGCGGGGATCATGAATCAGTTTCACCAGGGAACGATTCAGGTACTGGTTTCGACGACGGTTGTGGAAGTCGGCGTGGATGTCCCCAATGCGACACTGATGGTCATTCTGCAGGCAGATCGATTTGGACTCTCACAACTCCACCAGCTAAGGGGTCGTGTGGGGCGCGGCATCCACCGGGGAAACTGTTTTCTGTTTTCCTATACAGAAAGTGAAGATGCTCTGAATCGACTGGCGGTGATGGAACAGACCACCGATGGCTTTGAAATTGCCGAAGCGGACTTTCAGGCACGGGGGCCGGGGGACATCTTTGGAACCCGTCAACATGGGGAGTTGCCGCTGCGGGTTGCCGATCTGAAACGGGATGAGGCCATTTTGCAGGAAACGCATGCGGTCGCATTACGTCTCGTCGAACGAGGCGAATTTGACCAACCCCGGTTTGCCCCGTTAAAGAATCGTGTGCTGGATCGATTCGGGCAACTGATGGATCTGGGACAGAGCGGTTAATTCTGTTCCGCTCAGCTTAAGTCTGATCGATCAGGTCTGAACCCGGTTCGTGAACCAGGCAGCGAGCGTACCGTTCGTAATGACGGGAAACCAGGCAGCCTGATCGGGGGTGATCAGTTTTGTCGCCCCCATATAATGAAAGCATTGCGAAATCCCAAACAGGCCGCCCATCACACAGGCACAGATCGCGATATTCAGAATCAGACTGCGACTCTCTTTGCGTAAAACAAACGGGATCGAAATCAGTACAGCAATCAGATTCATGATCGGACGGGTGAGGCGGGCATGCAGGTCCAGTTTCTGTTTCCGAATCGATAAATCACTAAAGGAGGGATTATTGATGCGGGCAATCAGATCCGCCGTTGAAATCAGCGAACTGAAATTACGATTACAGAGTTGATCACAGCCAACATCCGTCACGATAAAAACCTCATTCGGCTCAGGACCGGGCAGGATGATTTCCCTGGCAAATTCCGCAATTTCCAGCTCCTGATAGCTTGGAGAAGCCTGCTGCAGTAACCAGCCTCCCGGACTGGTTTCAGTCTGATTCTGATAGATGGCGGTTTCGGATTTCACGGTGACGAAATCGTGAACCATCGGCTTGGAGAGCACGAACTCGGCATTCTTCATTTTCTGTTCGGTCAGGAAGAGTTCCTGTCCGTTGATCATAATCCGGGTGCTGAAATCATAAACCGGCTCTACGAACTGAGCCGAGCTCCCCATGTCTCCGCGTTCCGCCTGAACCTTATCCGCAATCGCAGGAATAATGACTTCCTGGTTCAAACAGATCACGCAGTTGACGATAATCGTTGCCAGAGCCAGCGGGATCGCCAGTCGGTAAGTGGGTATGCCGGCTGAGAGTACGGGGTTCAGTTCCCCATGGCGCACCATCAGCGCAAACACAACGACTCCGGCCAGTACAGTGAGAATGGGACTGACCATGTCGAAAAAGATGGAGGACTGGTAGAAGTAGTACTCGAGCATGATCCACAGCAGGCTGGTTGACGAACCTTCTTCCGTCCCGGACTGAAAGCCATCGATGTTGGTGAATCCATCAAAAACCACATACAGACCGTAGGTTGCGATGAACCCGATCACGAATACGTGGAAATATCGTTTGAGCAAATAACGGTCGAAGGTAGTAAACACGTTTCCCAATCATTGTCTGTAACTGATCTAAGAGACTGGTTTCAGGGGCGGGTATTACATCGCAATCGGGAAACGGGGTCAATATCAGGAAACACCCCGGAAAACAGAGTGTACATTCGCTACAATCGTCGCAATTTGAAAGTCCAGTTGGCGAAAAGGGCTTAATCTTTGGAAAATCGGAAAATTGTAAGAAAAGGCGCCAGCTTAAGTTATTTGAAAATTTTGACTTATGTATTAATTTCTCATTTTGAAAGTTTCCAACTCTCGACATTTAATTCGCGTAGTGAATAATACTCGTGTGTAGCTTTGATGTAAAAACTGAAAATATCTGGTCATGTTTCCAATTTCTTTAGCCAAATTGAAAGCTATGTTTTGGGAGAATCGACTTAATTAAGTTGCTCACCGAATATGATCTTTATGAGGGGAAGAGAGAGTGGTACGAAAAGACGCAATAATCAGGTTGCACAAGCAACTGCTGAATAGACGTGATGAGCTGAAAAAGCTGGTGAGCGACAGTTCAGAAGGTTCGTCAGGCAGCCAGTCGTCCGTTGAGGACAGTGGTGATGCTGCGATCCGCGAACGTCGTCAGGATCTGGAATCTCATCTGGCCGAGATCGAATACAATGAGCTGATGCAAATCCGCCGCGCGATCTCACTGATTCAGGAAGGCCGTTACGGCCACTGTGAAAGCTGCAATAAGAATATACCGATTGCACGGCTTAAAGCGGTTCCGTACGCGATGTTTTGTGTCAGTTGTGCACAACAGCGCGAATCGATGGGTTTATCCACTAGTAGCGCTCATGGCGATTGGGAGAACGCATACGAATTCGAAGGACGGCTTAACGATCAGGAGGTCAGAATTCATGATTTGGATCTCGAAAAATAGCGTTGCCTTCCGATAATGATTGCCAGAGGGTTCCACCAGCCTGATTACTGTTTACTTCTCTCCCGAATTATACAGATCCCTCATTACTGACATTCATTGTGGAGAGATTCCTCAGAATCAGTCTCGTGTTCCCCGGTATTACCAGTGCCGCTGCCAGTCAGCCGGTCACTTGTAATCAAATCGGTCGGCAGTGGCGAAGGATTGCCTCATTTTGCCGTAGCTAGGAATAGCTCAATCGCAAAAAAGATCCTGGGTCACGCTGAGAGATTTGCATCATGAAGAATCGATACCCCCTGGTATTCATCGTTGGACTGATTGTTTCCGTTTCACTTTGGAATGCCTGCTTTGAATCCCCGCTGTCTTCTAAACAGCTGGAAGCCAAGGTTCCTTCACAGGCGAACCCCCGGCAAGATCATGCCGTCATGCTGCCTTCTTCGTCATCCCCCTTGCATGAAGGCAGCAGGCATCTGGCTAAAATTGCCAAGCTGGCCACCCCGAGTGTTGTTCATATTCAGTGTGAGCGCCAGACACCGCGCGGAGCCGTGGAAGAAACCGGTTCCGGTGTGATCGTCAGAGGTGACGGAACCTCCGGCCTGTATATCGTCACCAACCGGCATGTGGTACGCGACTCTGACGGGACAGCCATTTCCATCTCACTGCACGATGGTCGTGTGATTCACCCCCAGCAGAAATGGGAAGATAAAGATACCGACCTGGCAATTCTGAAGATTACGGTCTCTGATGTGACACCTGCTGAATGGGGCGACAGCGACAAGCTGGATATTGGTCACATGGTGCTGGCGATGGGAAGTCCTTTCGGTTTAAGTGAATCAGTCACCCTGGGAATCATCAGTGCCAAAGGACGTCGCTCTCTGCAACTGGGTAGCGGATCGGAAGTTCTCAACCAGAACTTTCTGCAGACGGATGCCGCCATCAACCCTGGTAACAGTGGTGGACCACTGATCGATCTCGAAGGAAAAATTATCGGCATCAATACCGCCATCGCTTCGAACAGTGGCGGTAACGACGGCATCGGATTCAGTATCCCCAGTAAGCTGGTACGCCACGTATTCAACCAGCTGGTAAAATATGGCCAGGTTTACCGGGCCTACCTGGGTGTGCAGCTCGATCCGGAATTCAGCATCGCGACCGCCGGCCGATTGAAAATGGACCGTGTTCGTGGTGCCCGTGTCGTGAAAGTGATTTCGAATACTCCCGCATCGCGTGCCAACCTGAAATACGATGACATCATCCTCAGTTTCGGCGGCATCGATGTTCTCGACCAGAACCACCTGATCAATCTGGTCAGCCTGACCCCCATCGATAACAGAGTCAGTGTCGTCCTGTTACGCAACGGCCGGAAGGTCAACGTCATGGTGGAACTGGCAAACCGTCGTATTCTGGACGAACTGGAACGGAAGCAGAAAGAGACACAGCAGTCTCGTCGCCCGGGAACATCGGCTGCTCCCATGAGCTTTCAGAAAGTGAAACACACAACTGCAAACGATGTCCTGTCAGGACTGCAGGTGCATGCCATGAATGCTGATCTGGCAACCCAGCTGGGCTTTGAAGCCACTCAATCCGGATTACTCGTGATGGATGTGGACCGGGAAAGTTCGCTGTCAAACGTTGTCAAACTGTATGATGTGATTGAAGAAGTCGCTGGAACCCCCGTTCATAACCTGAATGAATTTCGTCAGGTCCTCAAGCAGACCGAATCGCTGGACAGCCTGGTCCTGAAGGTCTCGAACGGCAAACCGGGACAACCACATCACCAACTCGTCATCTGGAAGAGATAGATCCTGTTCTCGTAAAAGCTGACAACTCAAGAGCCATCTTTGATGGAAGCGGTCTCTCTCAACCTGATTCGCTTCAATAAAAAAACCCGGTCAGCAGATCACTGACCGGGTTTTTATTTTCTTCAGCCTGAGGCTTTTACTTAGTCTTTGTAGAAGCGAGTCAGTTCTTCGAACAGCAGAGGATCGCGGATCGAATCGCTGGCGAGCCGTGCCCGGAACCGCTGATTTCCTTCAACTGTACCGCGTACGATGACCTGGTACTGTACCGAATCACCAGGTGCCAGGTCTCCCAGAGATTTGAAGACGACCACACCATTTTCAGCGATGTGCTGAGTTGGTCCGGTGGCAGTAATCAGTTCCACACCAGGAGGCAGTTCGCAGGAGACAGAGACATTCTGTGCTGACTTACTTCCATCATTCTTGACGAGCACTTTGTAACCGGTTTCTTTTCCGATTTCGACAGGATCGTCCAGGTCAGCAATTTCCAGAACCAGCTGAGCAGTTCCTTCGATGCGTGTCTGAATCTGAGCGTCTGATTTCACATTGTGCTCAGAGATGGCTCGTACGTGATGCACATAGTTACCGATGGTCTTGGTTTTCAATTCCAGGTTCACGCTGGCGGTTTGACCTGGTTCCATACGGCCGAGGAACCAGCTGATAGTGGAATCTTCCGGATTGAACTGTCCGCCATGATCGGCATTGACGAATTCGAATCCTTCAGGAACTTTGTGTAAGACGCGAACGTTGTTCGTAGCGGCAGCACCATCGTTGAGAGTCGTGATGACATACTGAGCACTGCGACCTTTGTAGCGAAGTCCAGGACCGTCAATGGCGACTTGAACTTTCGGAGCGATGACGTTCACACGTGCCTGGGTTGCCTGAGTCAGACCACCTTCAGCTCTCGCCTGAACTTTCACAACCTGTTCGCCACCCATGACAGCAGCCAGAGCCAGACGAATAGTGCGGGTTTCGCCAGGATTGAGTGAGCCCACCTGCATCTGCAGATATTCGGCAGTCACATGTTCCAGTCCTTTAGGAATTTCTGCTTCGAGTACTACATTGTGTAATGTACCAGTACCCGGGTTGGAGATCGTAACAGACTGTGAAGCGGGCTCGCCAATCATGACATTGGTTGGACCTTTGACAGCCACCTGCAGCATGGGTTCTGCTACCATGAATGATTCAGTCAACGCACTGGTTGAGCGAACATTGGCAGCAGCAGTAATCGCACCACGCTGACTGGGGATCATGGAAATCCGGATCACTTTTGTTTCGCCGGCGTTCAGCGATTCAAATTTCCATTCCAGATGATCACGGCTGGAGCTGGGCAGTGGTTCCGCATTGGTTAACCGCACTGTTACAGGAAAGAATGCTTCGACCAGCAGGTCTTTCGCAGTCTGCTTTCCTTCGTTTTTAACGACCAGTTCGAATTCACATTCCTGGCCTACGTTAATTTCTGTTTTCTTAATCCATTTGTGAGTCAGTTTAGCAGCAGCTTCTTCTGAAGTGGCACCAACGGGCTTCAATACAGGTTCTGCTGCACGACGACTGTTGGGAGTAGAAGAAATCGTAACCCCGGTAGAGGGTTCTGTTTTGGGAGCAGCAGCTCCGAAAGACAGATGATGTTTGTTTTCTACTGTTTTGGTATCAGGAATTCGGGGGACAGACAGGCTGGGTGCTTCTGGAGCAGACTGACCGAAATCTGCTGGCAGACGGAACGGATTTTCGCGTGTGTCCCCTGCACTGATCTGCTGAATTTTGCCCTGGGCAGAATTCTGGTTGCCCTGCTGAAACTCAGCATGAACAATGTTCTGCTTGCTGGACTGAGCTCCATTGAACGTTTCAAAGTGGTACTGCTTTTTTCCACCTTGAGGTTCAGCATGTCCAATCTGCTGGAACTGAGACTGACTTGCTGCAGGAGTCTCAGTTTTAGTTTTGTTATCCAGGCGGCGATAAGGACGTTCCTGTCCGAACAGTTCCTTGTAATAGTTAGGAACCTGTGAGAGACGGGCCTTATCAGTCGGTTGATACCCTGATGACTGATTTGTCACAGCCGCATTCTGATTCGGCTGAGAAATCGTCACCCCACCTGTATTTCCTGCAGGTGCCTGCCCTGCGAAATACTGGCTGGATGAACGGGTAGTGGGAGCAGAATCAAAGGGTGACTTTGATTCCATCATGCGATCATCGGCGGTGGCGATACTCGCACTCATTACCATAGTTGAAAATATCGCGAGCATCTTTTTTCCGCGTCGCATTTTGTTTCTCCTTACCGATTGGAATTTACTGCTGGATCGGAACTGATTTGAGGTTTGATTTGACATGAAGAGCTCTGAGAGCTGGAGTGTTCTGATAAATTGCAAAACGGTGTATTAGTTTTATCCATTTCTCTCTATCGGATCTGAGGATCGAACGAATTGAATCAGATATGCTGATTTTTCAAAATAAACCGGAATTGTAAGCTATTCCGGTTATGACGATTGTTCCCTGAAACGTCATACAGCCGCCCATTCAATTCCGATAAGTACTTTCATAAAAACAACTTACAGCACAACCCAACCTCAGATCCCCTGTGCTCGGTACCTGAAACCATAAAACTGGAAATCAGGGAGCTCTGAACGCAATCTACTGCCAGGATCCCGGACAAATCAGGTTTTCCCCAGTCTGAAGATTGACTCCCCGCAAGAACCCCTGAAAATGACGGTGTCGCTGACCGTATCCGAACAGCAGAACGAAACCCTGAACCTGTAGACAGGAACATGAATTCACCAGGCCCTGAAATGAACCCGATCCATCCCCGCAATTCCTCAATCAGGGTTTATATGCTGGGTTGCGTCGACTTCGACTCGATTCTCACGCTTCAGGAACGGGCTCTACAGGAAATCAGGCAGCAGGAGACTGATCAGGCCACGCTGTTTGTCTGTGAGCATCCGCCGATCATTACGGTTGGCCGGGAAGGCAGTCATACTCAACTGGCCGAATCCAGCCAGGAATTCAAGGCAAGTCAGCTGGATGTCCGCTGGGTGAACCGGGGAGGAGGAGCTCTGTTACATGCCCCTGGCCAGTTAGCCGTCTATCCTCTGCTCCCACTGAAGCGGATGGGACTCGGAATGGACGACTTTCAGAACGGTTTAGTACAGTCCCTGTTGAGAATGTGTGCGGAACTGGGAATCGAAGCCGAACAGTTTCCGGATTCCGCGGATATTTTTGGTCGTTGTGGCCAGTTTGCCTTTCTGGGGGCTGCGATCAAATCCTGGATTTCTTACTATGGTTTGTATATTAATGTCTCGCCCAATATGAAATTACAGCGACTGATTGATGCCAATCTGCACGACCACCGTCTGACTTCACTTTCTGCGACACTCACGCGGGAAGCCAGTATGAGTTCGGTCCGCGAAAGTATCGTCAGGAATCTGGTTCAACAGTTTGGTTATCAACAGACACATATATTCACACGACACCCCTTACTGCATAGAGTGAAGAAAAAAGTTTATGTCCACCCTTAATATTCTGACAGACACTGCCCCCGAACCCCGACAGCGACTTCCCAAATGGCTGAAGCGGCCTTTGCCCGAACCGGGGATGGCATTCACCAGCAACGTGATCGAAGACTTGAAGCTGGTAACGGTCTGCGAAAGTGCCAAGTGCCCGAATCGAACCGAGTGCTGGTCACACAAAACCGCTACCCTGATGATTCTGGGAAATGTCTGTACGCGGCCGTGCGGGTTCTGTTCGATCGCCAAGGGAAAAACAGAAACGGTCCAGCTGGATGAACCGGAGCGGGTGGCTGAAGCAGCCGTGCGACTGGGACTGGAACATGTCGTGATCACTTCCGTCACACGTGATGACCTGCCCGATGGTGGCGCAGAACATTTTTATAACTGCATCCTGGCCATCCGCGCACGAATGGATGCCGACATCGAAGTGCTCACACCCGATTTTCGAGGCGACCGCAAAGCCATTCATCGCGTGATCGAAGCCCATCCGGATGTCTTCAATCACAACACGGAAACCGTGCCTCGTCTTTATCATCGTGTGCGTCGGAATGCCGTTTACCAGCGTACCCTGGATCTGCTGCTGCAGGTCAAAGAAACAGACCCGACCATTGTGACGAAAAGCGGAATCATGCTCGGCCTGGGTGAAACACGGGAAGAAGTTCTGGAAGTCTGTGCGGATCTGCGGGCCGTCGGTTGCGACATGATTACCATTGGTCAATATCTGCAGCCGACACCTCAGAATCTGCCTGTGGAACGCTTCCTGCCTCCTGAAGAATTTGACGAAGTCGGAGATCAAGTCCGGGCGATGGGTTTCAAACTGGTCGCCAGCGGTCCCTTTGTACGTTCCAGTTACAATGCCGGCGAGATGGCAGCCGTCCTGGGAAAAGATTCCTGAATGTCGACTCCCATTCTTGTTCCTTCCGTCAACAGTTCAACTCAGCCACTGAAAGTCTCTCTCTGGCTGACACATGCGGGGGAAGAAGTGACCAGCGGAGATCGTGTCGTCGAACTGCTGATTCCCGGCGTGACGTTTGATGTGGAAGCCCCCTGTGCCGGCAGGATCGTCTCCTGTGAATGTCAGGCCGGGGCAGAAGTCACAACAGGCATGGTCCTGGGCTGGATTGAACCTCTGAATTCTGAAACCGATTTAGACTGGAATCCTGAAGACTGAATTCTGAAAAGAGATGGGGATGAGTACAACAACCGATTCCATTCGAGGGCACCACTCCATTCTGGAAATGCTGGATCGCGCACTGTCACGCAGCCGCCTGCCGCATGCGCTGTTGTTTTCAGGAGTAGCCGGCATCGGTAAGAAGCGGGTCGCCTTGCATCTGGCGCAATGCCTGTTCTGTCAGCGAACTCCTCCGAATGAGTTAAGCTGCTGTCACACCTGTGACTCCTGTAAACAGATGGCAGCGGGAACACACCCCGATCTGATCGCGATTGAATGTCCGCCCGACAAAAACATTCTGCCGCTCAGCCTGATTATCGGCGATGATGATCATCGAGGACGGGAAGGCGTCTGCTATGAAATGTCGTTGCGTCCCATGGTGGGTGACCGTCGCATCGCCATCATTGACGATGCCGACAAAATGAACGCCGAGAGTGCAAACGCGCTGCTGAAGACACTGGAAGAACCTTCCGCGAACTATTTGATGATTCTGATCGCGAGTGATCTGGACTCGATCCTGCCTACGATCCGTTCCCGCTGCCAGTTAATTCGCTTTAATGAACTGACACAGGAAGATGTTGCGTCGCTATTATTGAATCAACAACTGGTTGACACCGAAGAACAGGCACAGCAGATCGCGCGCATGTCAGAAGGCTCCCTGAAAACCGCAAGTGAGCTGCTGGATGAAAATCTTCAGTCTCTGCGGGGAAATATCACCGGTCTGCTCGGCCGACACCCGTTTCAACCGCAGACTTTTTCCGATGCCGTAATTCAGGCAATCGATGATGTCGGAGGCAATACGGGCGCCCAGAGAAAAACAGCGATGTGGATCATCAAGTTCTGTGCCGACTTCTATCATCAGTCTTTACAGTGTGCCGCCGGTTATCAGACGGTTCCGGCTGCGGAGCACGTGGAACGATTTGTTTCCGGACTGCCTGGCGAAGTGGAAGATCGGATTGAAACGATCGGCAATCTGCTGGGACGCATGCTGCAGACAGAGGAACAGGTCCATCAGAATGTGACTCTGCCTTTATGCATCGAAAGCTTAAGTCAGGATCTGCGGAACATCCAGACAAAATAAGCTCCCGTCTGCAAGTCTCATCTGGGAAACAGTGAACGGATTTTAAATAAATGTCTTTTCCGGTGTTTATTTAGAGATTGCCAGATCGAGTTCGGCTATAATAAACTGATCTCTGGCAGTCATTCTGATTCCCACGCTGATTCTGGCTATTCCTGTATGATGACTGCTGCATTCAATCTCAAATCGATGAAATTGTAATATATGAACAACGAAGTTTCCGGATATATCGTTCGCTACGGTTCCACCCGCCTGATCGGAGAGTTCACCAGCAAAGGTCTGGCCGAGTTACCACGTAACGCGTCTGTGATCATCAAAAGTGATCGGGGACATGAGTGGGGTGAGGTCCTGTCACCGGCGACTGAGCGTGTCAAATCTTTCATGAAAGACGCATCCACTGTCGGACGAATTATCCGTCTGGTGACCGATGACGACTATCGACAGCGCGACCAGAACCGCCACGAAGAACGAAATGAATTTCAGGGATGCCAGGAACTGGTGAACGAACACAAACTGCAGATGCAGCTGGTTGATGTTGAGCACCTGTTCGGCGGCGAACGTGTCATCTTCTATTACCTGGCAGAAAAGCGCGTTGACTTTCGTGAGTTGGTCAAAGCGCTCGCAAGAAAATACCGGTCACGGATCGAAATGCGCCAGATCGGAGTACGTGATGAAGCGAAGCTGCTGGCGGATTATGGTGACTGCGGTAAAACAGTCTGCTGCGGCACACATCTGACTGAGATGCCTCCCGTCTCGATGAAGATGGCTAAACTGCAGAAGACGTCTCTTGATCCTAATAAACTTTCCGGACGATGCGGACGCCTGAAGTGCTGCCTCCGTTATGAATACGATACCTATAAAAGCTATAAGAAGGAATTACCTCCTGTCGGCTCGACGATTATCACCAGCCAGGGAGAAGCAAAAGTCACGAACCAGGAAATACTTTCCGAGTGTGTACAGGTCGTCTACCCTGACATGAAAAGAACGATCGTACACAAAAAAGACATCCTGGAAGTCATTAAGAAGAAACGCGGGGAAAACCCTGCCAAGCAGTAGACTCCAGCGAAACAGGATCTCGTGAGGGAGTCTGAATTTAGTGAAAACGAGTCACTCGGGATTGATTTCCCGGCTTCTCTGATCGATAATTTTCCAATAACTGGCGGGTTATGCTCCAATAAAGTCTTGACCCGACCAGACTGATCCGAAACACTAGACTGAGTCCAGTTTTATTGTAGCGTTTCCAGGGCCATTTGGACCAAGTACATTAGATTGAGAGACGCTCTGGTTAATTGTGATGCGTTCCAGCTTGTAGAAAACTGCAATACAGTATTTTCAGAGCTATCTGAATCGAGTATAAATAGAGAGTGATGCTGGCGTTTCAAAACGTTTGTCACAGGTCAGAAAAACCGCAGCGCCGCTGTGATTATAAAGTCTTAGACAGGTTATGGGTGAAAAATGACATCTGCTACAAATCTATCCCGCCCCAAATTGCAATTTCACCCCAATGCCTACGATTTTATCTTTGAAGCACTCCAGCAGGCACAGGAAATCTTCTCACGGCATGCCATTCATGAAGGTGAGCAGGAAGAAGCCCATGTCTCCGGCCAGGAACTGCTGGAAGGTGTGCGCGAACTCGCTCTGAAACAGTTCGGCTTAATGACGCTGACCGTTTTCAAACAATGGGGCATTCAATCCACCAAAGACTTCGGCAAGATGGTCTTTGAAATGATTGAACATGGCCGGATGCGCAAGACAGAGAATGACCGCCTGGAAGACTTTGTCGACATCTACGATTTCGAACAGGTCTTTGACGCTGCTTATATCATCGATACGAGCCAGGTCTTCACTCAGACCCCCGCCCGGAACGTCTGATCCAACCAGTTCATCGGCTCTCGATTCCTCTGAACTCGACTTCTCACTCTGCGTCAACTGCTGCGCATACGGATCAGTAAGTTTTGTGTTAAACGAAGTTTGTTAAGTTACTGTTATTGCAATCTGATTCCCAGATGATACACTCCCCCGATAGAGTTTTCTTGTGTTTAAGCAGCGTTTTTTCAAGTTTACCCTCGTGTCTAAAATAACCTGGAACGTGGTGAATTGTGCAAACAACGCGATCCTTTAATAAGATGCGTTTCGTATTTTTTGAGCATTCAAGTTACGTGCTGACTGTTGCCCGGAATCAATAGAGGTTTTGAGGTTTTACATCAAGATTTACAACGGCTAATTTAAATGGAGTTAACTCTAAGGATGAGGTTTCATACCCGCGCTCGACTCACTCCCGTACGATTACTCACAACTCTCATCACCTCTAGTTTCGCCACACTCTTAAGTTCAGCCCCGCTGCTGGCAGCTGAAACTTCCGCCGACCAGATAGTTGATGCCGACAATTCAACAGTTGTTATCAGCTGGTGTATCGCGATAGCAGGTGCCATGTTTGCCCTCTTCACGGCGTATCGCTTCTTCAGCTGGATGGTCAATGAAAGTGAAGGCGATTCCACAATGCGAAAAATCGCCGAGCATGTCCGCGAAGGCGCTCGTGCCTATCTGGACCGGCAATTCAAAGTGGTCACCGTCTTTTTTGCCATTGTCTGTGCCCTGTTGGCCTTCATGGCATTTGGCTTGAAAACACAGTCCCACTGGGTCCCCTTCGCCTTCTTAACCGGAGGCTTCTTTTCTGCGCTGGCCGGCTGGTTCGGAATGCGTACCGCGACACTCGCCAGCGCCCGTACCGCGCATGCGGCTAAAGAATCATTAAACAGCGGCCTGCAGGTTGCCTTCCGCAGTGGTGCCGTCATGGGACTGGTAGTGGTCGGACTGGGTCTGCTGGATATCACACTCTGGTTCGGTGTCTTGCACTGGGTCGTCAAAATGCCTCTGGCAGAAATCACAGTGACCATGCTCTGTTTTGGTATGGGAGCCAGTAGCCAGGCGCTGTTCGCCCGCGTGGGAGGTGGTATCTTCACCAAGGCAGCTGACGTCGGTGCCGACCTGGTCGGTAAAGTCGAAGCAGGCATTCCCGAAGACGATCCTCGCAATCCCGCAACCATCGCCGACAATGTAGGCGATAACGTGGGCGACGTCGCAGGCATGGGAGCCGACCTTTACGAATCTTATTGCGGATCGATCCTTGCCAGTGGAGCACTGGGGGTTGCCGCTTATCATGGTTATCCCAAAATGCAGATGATGTGCCTGCTGCTGCCGATGTGTCTGGCAGCCGTGGGTATCTTCCTGTCGGTCACCGGTATTTTTATGGTGAGAACTGAAGAAGGAGCTTCACAGAAGAACCTGCTGAAAGCGCTGGCTAAGGGAATTGACACCAGCGCTTTTGGCGTCATCGTCGCATCACTGGCTCTGGTCTGGATCATGCTGGTGATCCCCTCTCAGTCTTCGGGCATTCCCGCTGACTCTCCACTGCTGGTAGGCAACAAACTGTTTGGAGTCTTCGGTGCGATTGTCTGCGGACTAGTTTCCGGCTGGCTTATCGGTAAATGGACGGAATACTCCACCAGCGATGAATTTCGCCCGACCCGCTTTATCGCAGACCAGTCTTCAACAGGACCGGCAACCGTGATCATCGCGGGGATTGCAGAAGGTTTTTACAGCGTCTGGGTCCCGATTGTCGTGATTGGCGTCGCCATCATCCTGGCATTTGGACTCTGTACCGGATTCGATTTTGCCAATTCCGCGATTTTCGCAATGGGCCTGTACGGCGTTGCCATTGCCGCCGTGGGAATGTTGAGCACCCTGGGAGTGACATTGGCAACCGATGCCTACGGCCCGATTGCTGACAACGCCGGCGGTAACGCAGAAATGAGCGGACAGGAACCTTATGTCCGCCAGCGAACGGATGCCCTGGACAGTCTGGGAAACACAACAGCTGCTACCGGAAAAGGATTTGCCATCGGCTCCGCTGCTTTAACCGCGCTGGCTTTGCTGGCAGCTTATGTCGAAGAAGTTCGCATCGGCTTTGAACGCTGGGTCGAGCATTCTGCGATCGTGGAAACCGTTTCAGACGATATGACGAACGCTTCGGCTCTAAAATTAAGTGCGAACTGTATTGCCTTGCGGACTCCAGACAAAAATGGCGAGGAAGCAATACATAACAATCAGGGGTATTTACTGTTCCCCGCTTTAAATGTCGCTCAGGTGACTCCCGGACGCGTAAAAATCACCAGTGCCGAAGTCGGTTCAATTATTCGAGGCCTGAATATCACCGAACTGCTGGAACGGGGAGAATGCGTCGATGTCAAAACGGCAACGGTGCCTGACTTCTCGCGATTCTATAATTTCTCACTGTTGAACCCCAAAGTCCTGGTCGGGATCTTCTTTGGCGTCATGGTGGCCTTTGTCTTCTGTGCGATGACCATGAAAGCCGTCGGACGGGCCGCAGGAGCGATGGTGGACGAAGTCCGTCGTCAGTTCAGGGAAATCACCGGGATTATGGAGAATGAAGCCGAACCGGATTACGCGGCCTGTGTCGAGATCAGTACGGCAGCTGCGCAACGGGAAATGATCCTGCCTGCGATGCTGGGTCTGCTTTCACCGGTCGTCGTCGGAGTCATCCTGGGAGTTCCCGGGGTTGTCGGCCTGCTGGTGGGTGCCTTGACGAGCGGGTTTGCAGTTGCCATCATGATGGCTAATGCCGGTGGCGCCTGGGATAATGCGAAAAAGTACATTGAAGCAGGTGCACATGGCGGCAAAGGAACTGATGCGCACAAAGCCACAGTAGTCGGTGACACCGTTGGTGACCCATTTAAAGACACCAGTGGCCCGAGTCTGAACATCCTGATCAAGCTGATGAGTATGGTTTCTGTTGTCATAGCCGGGTTTATTATTCAATACGCACTAGAGTTATTTTAAGTATTTGAAACAGGTTAGAGCGCATCACATTTAACCATAGCGTCTCTTAATCTATGATACTCGGTCCAAATAACTCTGGAGACGCTATAGTAAAACTGGATACAGTCTAAAGGTCACAAAAATCAACACCGAACCTTCTCAACAATCTGATTCTATTGAAAGTGCGTCCAGTCTGGAACGTGCCTGTCTGTGTGCAAAAACCTGTGAAGACTTCAAAGGCAAAGACATCGTTGTACTCGATGTCGCTAAAATTACGCCTTTGTTTGACTATTTCATCATCGCCACGGCCACGAACCAGAGGCAGAGCAATGCGATTGCCGAAGAAATTCGCGTCCTGATGAAGCGCGAGAGTGCCAGCCGTCGTAATATCGAAGGTAAAGACAGTGAATGGATTCTGGGGGATTATGGGGACATCGTCCTGCATATTTTCACAGAAGAATCCCGGGAACTGTACGACCTCGAACGCCTCTGGGCAGACGCCAAAAAAGTAGACTGGCAGTCTTTCCGCCCGGATTCGCACTGACAGAACCGCTGTTTCTACCAATCTCGACTCGCAGTCGGTATTCTGGGCGTAGATGAATCTCTGTCCGTATTTTCCAGTAATCAAGGAGCCCGGTGTCTCTGCCCCGGGCATGCATAATGAATATTCTCGCAGAACTCAGAAGTCGGTTTGAACCCGTCTTAACCGAATGGACCGATGATCCGTCTTCGGTGATCGAAATGCTGAAAGCATCTCAAGACGCGAAATTTGGCGATTACCAGGCCAATTTTGCCATGCCGCTGGCAGCCCGAATCCCGGATTTAAAACCGCGCGACCTGGCAACACAGATCGTGGAAAAAGTCGATCTGTCCGATTTCTGCGAACCCCTGGAAGTCGCGGGGCCCGGCTTTATTAATATCAAACTCAAACAGGACTGGCTGAATACGCAGACTCAAAACCTGGTGGCAGACGAACGACTGGGGGTCGCAGCGGCAGAAGCGCCTCAAAAAGTGGTCGTCGACTTCTCCGCCCCCAACGTCGCCAAACCCATGCATGTGGGGCATTTAAGAAGTACCGTGATTGGTGATGCCAATTACCGGGTTCTGAAATTCCTGGGACATGACGTCGTCGGGGACAACCATATCGGCGACTGGGGAACCCAGTTCGGCATGATTATCTTCGGGTACAAGCATTTCCTGAACAAAGCCGCTTTCGAAGAAGCCCCGGTCACAGAACTGGCCCGGCTGTATCGACTGGTCAACCAGCTTTCGGACTACCATGCGACAAAAAATGCCATCCCGAAAAAAGAAGAAGAGATCGAGCAGCAGGCTGAAAAGCTGCAGTCGCTCGAAAGTTCGGCTGACCTGACCGACAAGAAAATCCAGAAACAGATCAAGAAGCTGAAAGCCGATCTCGGCGAAAGCCAGGCCGAACTGACTTCCCAACAGGAAAGCCTGACAGAGCTGGAAGCAAACGAAGACCTGCACAGTAAAGCAGTCGCGTTTCCGGACATCGCCCGCCTGGCGCGGGAAGAGACTGCCAGGCTCCATAGCGGCGATGCAGAAAACATCGAACTCTGGGAGCGATTTCTACCTCAGTGCCTGGATGCGATTCAGACCGTCTATGATCGGCTCAACATCCATTTCGATATGACTCTGGGCGAGAGTTTCTATCAGCCTCTGCTGGCGGATGTCGTGGCAGATCTGAAACAGAAGGGGCTCGCCAAAGAAAGCCAGGGCGCGATCTGCGTCTTCATGCAGGGCATTGAAGCCCCTTTCATCGTCCAGAAACAGGATGGCGCCTTCACATACGCGACCACCGATCTGGCGACGATCAAATACCGGGTCGAAGAACTCAAGGCAGACCGGGTGCTGTATGTGGTCGACTCCCGACAGAGCGAACACTTCAAGCTCCTGTTTGCCACGGTCAAAGAGTGGGGCTATTCTGACCTGGAACTGCAGCACGTCAGCTTTGGAACCGTGCTAGGCAAAAACAAGCGTCCCTACAAAACACGATCGGGGGATACCGTAGGACTGGAAAGCCTGCTGGATGAATCCATCGAAAGTGCCTACCAGATTGTTTCCGAAAACGATGATGCCAAACCGGATGGCGCTGAACTGAATGACGCAGAGCGACGGCAGATTGCAGAAGTCGTAGGACTGGGGGGCATCAAATACGCCGACCTGAAACACAACCGGGACAGCGATTACGTATTCGACCTGGATAAGATGCTCGCCAATAAAGGTGATACCGCCACCTACATGCAGTACGCCTATGCTCGTGTCTGTGGCATCTTCCGCAAAGGTCAGATCGACCGGAGTGCCTTACGAGACCATCAGGCTGCACTGACACTGGTCGATGAAAGCGAGCGAGCACTGGCACTGCAGATCAACCGCTATTCAGAAATCCTGGAGAGCGTCGCAATTGAAGCACGACCGAACTACCTGACAAACTATTTGTTCGAACTAGCCAAGATATTCAGTACATTTTTCAATGACTGTCCAGTTCTCAAAGCAGAATCGGAACAAACTAAAAACAGTCGTCTGATGCTCTGCGATTTAACCGCCCGCATTGTCGAGCATGGCCTGTCACTGTTGGGAATTGGAACCTGCGAACGCATGTAATACATCGCTCAACGGAAAGAGAAATAAAAAAACGCATTCCAGACTGGAATGCGTTTTTTATTAAGATTACCCGGCAAGGGCTCGAACCTTGACTAACAGAATCAAAATCTGTTGTGCTACCATTACACTACCGGGTAATGTAAATGCTGTTGTTTTAGACACAGTAGCCCAACTCGGGTTCACTGGTTTCCCAGTGCTGCCCGGCGAACGAAGTGTATTGAATCTCTCAACTTCTGGCAAGAGTTTCTCTGAGAGAAAATCGCCATCTTTGGAATTCACAGGTTGCGGATTGTGCCTGCACTGTTCATACACAATCCGCTGTTCCTGAATTTACCGGAACCGTCTGTGAAAGACTAATCGTTTCGCAGTTTGAGGTTCATCTCGGTCAGTTTTTCCCGAATTTCGTTGAGCGAGGTCACACCGAAGTTTCGGCTGGCCAGCAATTCATCCGGGCTGCGACGCAGTAGTTCGCCAATGGTGCCGATCCCCAGACGGGACATACACTTTCTGGAACGAACGGAAAGCCCCAGATCGGAAATTGGCTTTTCGGTTGCAGGGTTGTCTGCCAGTTCGGGAGGCAGAGCAGCATAGCCGCCTTCGGTTCCCAATGCTTCATGCAGATTCTGACCGATGTGCAGACCGAATGAAGACAGCATCTCACGAATTTCATCGAGTGATGTCTGACCGAAGTTCTTACCAGCCAGCAGATCGTTTTCGCTGACACGGGTCAGATCACCCAGCGTATGAATATCCATCGCATGCAGACAGTTGCGGCTGCGGACAGAAAGTTCGAAGTCAGTCACAGGACGATCCAGCAGCTGTTTCATGCGGGCTTCGTTGCGTGCTGTTTCTTCGTCGTAGTACATGTTGTCAGCAGCTTCGATGTCTTTCAGGTACATCGCAGCCATTTCGTTATTGGGATCTGCTTCCAGAATGCGACGGAAACAGAATGCGGCAGCAGGATAGTTTTCCATATCCTCGTACAACAGTCCCAGATTCAGAATCGCTCCCAGGTAGAAGGGAGGACTGGAAAGAGACTGCTCATACAGACGAATGGCATCTTCATCGTTTCCACGAGAAGCGTTTTCACCGGCCAGTCGGAATATCGCACGTGAGTGACGTGGATCCATATCGACGGCACGTTCGAAGTATTCGATCGCGCCATACAGATCGCCTCGGTCTGAGCGAATACATCCCATCTGGAAAGAATATTCAGCACGTCCGGCAGCGTCTTTGGAAATCGTACCCAGAACAGATTCTGCATCATCCAGTTTTCCAACCAGACGCAGTGTTTCTGCTCTTCGCAGAGAACATTCGATGGAGTCGTAGCCCAGCTTGGCAGCCGCTTCCAGCTTCTGATCTGCTTCGGCATATCGTTTCAGAGCAATCAGCGAAACCGCCTGGTAAAAACAGGCCGTTGCATTGTCTTGTACTTTTTCAAGTTCAGTGACTGCTTCTTTGTGTTTTCCCAGCAGATGCAGGGCGATGCCAGCCCGGGCGCTCAGTCCGGCTGAAGCCTGGCCTTCTGAAATACTGCGGACCAGCGCCTGCACTTCATTGTTCAACTCTGAAACCTGATCAGAGCAGACAATGTGTGATAATCGCTCTATGTCCGAGTAGCCTACACTTTCAGAGCTTTGCAAAACACCTTTTACGTCAATTAATTCGTCGACACTCACACTATTTTCCTTTATTGCAGCAGGCGCGCAGATGGAAGCAGACAATAGAGTTTATTCACACAAGCTATTGCCAAATTTCATAAACCCGAATCTTACAATCTGTTTAGGCAAACGGCAACCATTAACGCCTGTTTCGCCTGTTTTCCGGCTATCATGCTATATCTTAACACTTTCGACCACCAGAAAAGTGTACACACAATCACATAAAGTAATTACTGAATCAGTGCCTGATAACCGCCATCACAGGGGCTGCCAGGCAGATGTCGATTTTCCCGCACCAGTTTACGCTCCGGATGATTCTGCAGGACTTCCTGCAGAAGGTCTTCATTTTCACGTGGATCGAATGAACAGGTCGAATACACGAGCCTGCCGGACGGCTTTAACTGCTGAAAAGCACGCTCCAGGAGATCACGCTGAATCTGATTCAATTCTTTCAGGGAAACTTCATCCAGTCTCCAACGGGCTTCGGGGCGTTTCCCGAGGACCCCGGAATTCGAACAGGGGGCATCGACCAGAATTGCATCGAACTGCTGCGCTGACCATTCTGCATCGGATTGATTCGCGAGGTGCGTCTCGATACAGGTCAGTCCCAGTCGCGAGGCATTCTGTTCGATCTTCTCCAGACGGTCATAGGAAACATCAGTGGCGATCAGCGTTCCCCGGTTATACATCAATTCCGCCAGATGAGTTGTTTTTGTTCCGGGTGCCGCACACATGTCCCAGACCGTTTCTTCCGGCTGCGGATTTAAGAGATTCCCTGCAGCCATCGCCGACTGATCCTGAATCGTAAATTTTCCCGCTAAGAACCCCACGAGATTTTCCATCGCCACCGACTCTTCAAGTCGAATTGACTGTGGTTCGTCTCCCGGACTGACCTGAATCCCCTCTGCCTGCAGTTCCTCCAGTAGTTCTTCGCGGGTCGTCTGTAACGCGTTGACACGCAGATACAGTTTATTGCGCTGATTAAACCACTGCGCGATCTGCATGGTCTGCTGCATTCCAAAACGGTCCAGCCAGTCTCTGATGACCGGCAGCGGGAAGCTGAAGGCTTTTGAAAGATAGCCGGCTGGATCCGCGATGGGACTCGGAAACAGGCCTACGGAAAAACAGCGGTAACGTTCGGCGCTGAGCGGGATCGCATTCGACTGCGGTTCGGTCGCTGTATCTTCAGTCATGAGCCGCGTAATCGACCGCAGGATCGCATTAACCATTTTTTTCCAGCGTACACGATGCAGTTTACCGGCCAGTTCAACGGTTTCGGAAACAGCCGCATGATCGGGAATCTGATCGAGCATCACCAGCTGGTAAACGCCGATTTGCAGCAGTGTCCAGAGAGGTGCTTCCACTTTTTCGCGCGGACGTGTGAGCTGACTTTCGATAATCGTATCCAGCGTCAGCTGCCTGCGAACCACGCCGATACTGATCTCCATGGCCAGCCGCCAGTCTGCGGAAGACAGGTCAATCCGTCGTTCCCACTGCTGCATGGAATCGGAGATGAACTGATCACTGCGGCGGTATTCTTCCACCAGGAAAAATGCCAGCTGTCGAGCGGAACGGAAATACTGCGGTATTGGCAAGGCATCAGCGTCTTCGGCTGAGGCATTCTGCTGCCAGACGTTTTTCTTTTTCACGATGTCTGACCGCACAAGAGTTCGAGGTCAGCAAAGAACCGGGGGTAGGTCTTGATCGTACAGTCGGGATCAGCAATCACAATCCCGGGAACCTTCAAACCCACGAGCGCAAAGCTCATGGCCATGCGATGATCATCGTACGTTTCGATGGTCGCAGGTTGTATCGGGCCAGGATAAATGGTAACCGAATCTTCGGTCTCTTCTACCTGAATCCCCATGCGTTTGATTTCCGTGGCAATGGCATACAGGCGATCGGTTTCTTTATGCCGAATATGTCCCACATTACGAATGGTTGTTGGCCCCTCAGCAAACAGAGCGACTGCGGCCAGTGTCTGGGCAGTATCGCTGATATCGTTCATATCCACATCAATCCCGTGCAGCGGTTTCCCCTGAACGGTGATGCTGTTGCGTTCCCGTTTGATTTCACAGCCCATGTCTTCGAGAACGCGAATGAAATTGATATCCCCCTGCAGGGCATCCTGGTTCAATCCATCGACCGTCACCCGACCACCGGTGATTGCCGCAGCAGCAAAGAAATAGCTGGCAGCAGAAGCATCCGGCTCGATGTCATAGGCAACTGGTCGTTGATAGGTTTGTGGTTGAATCCGCCAGACCGACTCCTGCAGTCGATCGATGGTCACGCCGAATTGCGCCATGACCCCCAGTGTGATATCCAGATACGGTTTTGAAACCATCTCTCCCTGTATGGTGATTGTAATCGGGCTTTGTGCCGCGGGAGCTACCATCAGCAGCGCGCTCAGATACTGGCTGGAAACATTACCTGCAATCGTTGTTTCTCCACCGGGCAATCCGTGTGCCTTCACACAAACTGGCGGACACCCTGTCTCCTCTGCACAATCGACATCAATGCCCAGCTGTTTGAGCGAGTTGACCAGATCCTGAATGGGACGCTGTCTCATTCGCGTGTTGCCATCCAGTACGAACTCACCTTCACCGGCCGCACACATCGCGGTTAAAAAACGAATACTGGTTCCGCTGTTTTCCAGCCAGAGCGAAGCTTCGTGACTGGGAATCCTGCCTCCACAGCCTTCCACTTCGATGGAACAGGTCACTGGATCATGATCGACTCTGATGCCCAGGCGGTTCAGACTCTCAATCATCACCTGTGTATCCTGGCTGTCCAGAACTCCGGTGAGATGAGTCGTGCCTTCTGCAAGTGCTGCCACAATCAGGGCGCGATTGGTGATGCTTTTGGAGCCGGGTGGTCTGACAGTGCCCTGAATCGGACCTGCAACTGGGGTGACTTCGTAAGTTTTGGGCATAAGTTAAGAGTAATCAATGATTCCGAGAGCTTCAGTTACGGCTTGAACCGAAAACAGTTTCAGGCCTACAGTTAAGACACAGCATACACAGTTGACTATCAAACCAAAAGTGAGCAGATAATGAGGAACCGCTCACTCAGCCATTTTCAATGGCATTCGGCAGGCCTTCTGTGATGGTGGGAAAGGTCAATGAAACGCCGAGTTCTTCCCGTAACCTTTTGTTATTACAGCGTTTATTTAAACCAGCGGCACGCTCGGTACTGTTGAATCGGGTTGATTTCATGCCGATTTCTCCCGGATCCGCCGTGGCAAACCGGGGCTCAGGTGCCTGCAACAGTCGCGCGAGTGTTTCATAATACTCCCGCCGGGTTATCGGACGACTGTCGCTGACCAGATAGCGGTCTTCCAGGTGAATCTCCGTATCGCACTTCAGGATTGTCTGGACGATGTCAGTCAGATGAATCAGATTGAGCCAGGCATCAGGATTTCCCGCCAACGGTTCTCCGGCTCTGATCTGCTCCATCCGGGCCAGCAGTCTGCCCGGTCCATAAATGCCCGCCAGCCTGAGAATGACGGCGGTCGCCCCGTTCGACTTTGACGCTGCATTTGACAGAAAACCGTGCTGATCGAATAACTGTTCTGCTTCGAGACAAATCTGGCCGTTTTCCCGTTCCGGCTCACAGACCGATGTTTCATCAACCCACTCTCCGGCGGTCTGTCCGTAAACACTCGTGCTGGAAAGATAGATCACTTTCTCAGTTCGCTGTTTGAGGACTTTGAGCGCAGATTCCAGACCGGTCACATATATCTCCCGCCGGGATTTGTCGGATGTACGATCGAAGCCGACCGCGTAGAGTACCGTATCCGCTTCGGGCAGGCCCTGCAGTGTTTCCGGCTGAGTAATATCCCCCAATACCGGCTGGATGCCAGACTCGGTAAATTTGCGTGCGTTGTCTTCAGAACGTGTCAGTGCAGAAACCTCGTGCCCCTGCTTCACCCATTCCTGAGCGACAGACATCCCCACATAACCACAACCGATAATCAGTTTCCGCATATTTCAACCATTTTCTGTTTCAGCGTTTTCCGCGAATACGGGGTGCCAGTTGATCTGAGTGTTGCACGACCTGCCTGATCTGATCGTGGATCAGATTGTGTAATTCCAGATCAGAGCTTTCTGCCAGAGACTGTACCAATTTGACTTTCTCAGGATCCTGCCAGATGAGTTCCAGCTGCTGAAAACGCTGTGACATCGCCTGCAGACACGCAGAGAGTTCGGTTTCATTCAGATCATAGCGCTGGAGCACGGATTCGGTAGAATTATGCAGCCGCGTCAATCGGGCCAGTGTGCTCCCCTGAGTGCGGTAAAGCTGTCCGTTGAGATAGGCACGCCGGAGAAAGGCATTCTGATCAAACTGATAAACGGGATCACTGCCGAAGTAAAAGGAAAAATGCCCGTTTTTCTTCTGCCCCCAGAACAGAGGCTCGTTATCCTGTTCAACCTGAAATTCAGCGCGAGGAAATAATGCTGTCGCTTCCCGCATCAGGTCTTCGCGGTCCTGTTCATGCAGAGCCATAGCAGTCCTTTATCTGAGTCGATTTCTGCCAGACTGTCTTCGACTCACACTGGAAGTTAATCGAACAGATGGCTGACCGATTCATTTCGATGGATACGGCGAATGGCTTCGCCCAGCAGTGGTGCGATGGAAATCGTTCGCAAATTGGAAAGTTTATCCTGATCGGGAATCGGCAGGCTGTTGGTGACGACGATTTCTTTGATCGGCGCTTCACTCAGCAACTTGATGGCGGGTCCACAGAAGACGGCATGTGAGGCCCCCACATAAATTTCTTTCGCCCCCTGCTCTTTGACAACATTCACTGCGCCGACGATGGAACCACCAGTCGAAATCATGTCATCAAACAACAAAGCCACTTTGCCCTCAATCGGCCCGCCGATAATATTGGCCTGTTGCGTTTCAATCGCATTTTTGCGGCGTTTATCAACAATGGCCAGGGTGCCGCCAATATTATTGTTATGCTGCAGAGTACGCTTGATACTTCCTTCATCCGGACTGACCACGACCAGGTCTTTGTCTGGAATGTTCAACGATCTGAAGTAGCGATCGAGGATCGGTGCCGCATACAGATGGTCGACCGGGGTATCGAAAAACCCCTGAATCTGTGCCGCATGCAGATCCATCGCCAGCACACGATCCGCCCCCGCTTCGTTGATCAGATTCGCAACCAGTTTGGAGGTGATCGGCACTCGACCTGAGTCTTTCCGGTCCTGACGGGCGTATCCGAAGTAGGGAATGACGGCGGTAATACGTTCTGCACTGGCACGCCGACAGGCGTCCATCAGAATCAGCAGTTCCATCAGATTATCATTCACGGGAGGCGAGGTCGGCTGGACGATAAAAACGTCGCGACCACGGACATTCTGATTGAGTTTCAGACTGATTTCGCCATCAGGAAAATTTGATAATTCGACGGATGCGAGCCGAATACCCAGATATTCTGCGATTTCTCCGGCCAGCTGCGGATGAGCTCGTCCACTGAGAAGAGTCAGATGATCATACATTTAAAACGATGCCTGCAGTATTGCAATACATAGAGTAGCGGGAACAAAAGTGAGCAATGCCAGACACGAACGATCTGGTCTACCCTCTATTCACGCTTATCGAGTGCAATAAGTCAAGCATGAGCTTTCGATTTCGTATGAAACGACTCAAATGCCAACGCGCAGGCATTATTTACAGGCAATGACGAAGGCAGAAACAGGGAAAACCCTGTCAATTATTCCACAGAATCATTTTGCAGAATCTCAGCCACTTCGGCGAGCTGCTCCTGTGTATTGACGCCCATTGCTTCCTGAATATCAAAGACGGGAAATGCCTTCACCGTCTGTCCCGCTTTCAGCAGGATTTCGGCACAGTCGGTCAGATAATATTCAGCCTGACTGTTATCGGGCTTCAACTGCTGTAACGCGCTGAATAACTGTCGGCCATCAAAGGCGAAACAGCCGGTATTGATTTCCTCAATCGCTGCTTCCTCGGGTGTGGCATCCTTCTGTTCTACAATTCTCAGAAACTGACCGAATTCATCACGGACAATGCGTCCCAGACCATGGTTGGCTTCGGTCACGGCAGTCCCGACGACGCAGGCGGCCTGATGTTCCTGTTGCAGTTCGAGTAATTTTGAGAGTGAACTCCCTTTCAACAGGGGAGTATCTCCGGCTAAAACCAGCACGGGACCGTCGTGGTCCGCCAGGTTTTCCGCACTCATCATGACTGCATGGCCGGTCCCTTTTTGTTCTGACTGCAGAGCAAAATCGAGATCACTGTGATGGGCGAGCGCCGCTTTGACTTCTTCTGCCTTGTGCCCGACGATCACCACGATCTTTTCGCAGTCCGCGGCACGGGCGGCATCCAGAACGTAATCAATCATGGGACGACCGAGAACCGGATGCAGAACTTTAGGTAGCTCTGATTTCATCCGGGTACTTTTACCGGCGGCTAGAATCACAGCGGCAGGACGACTCACGATGGATTTCCTTTATTCAGCAATACAACGGGTGCGCGACATATAGTATCGAATGATGACAGGCTGACAGCATGTCGCTCAACAAGAGGTTTGATGGTTTCGCTTAAAACTGCACACCAAAGCGGGCGATGAAACCGTCTTTGATATCAAATCCGCCACCACGCTTGAAGTCAGCTTCACGTTTGAAAACACCCCCTGCTTCGAGGAACAGGGACATACAGCCATTGTCGCCACGCAAACCGAGCATCATCGTGTAATCTTTGAATTCCACCTGGTCGCGACCATTCACGCCAACCCGTTCGACTTCGAATGCTTCGATATCGTATTCGAAACTACCGTAGAGCCAGACACTCTTATCGCCGACATTACCCAGGAAGCGACTGACGCGAGCCTTGGGGAACATGGCACGGATTTCCCACAAATCATTGGGAGTCCAGACGATACCGGCATAAGGAATCACATAATCGCCAACACGGTCCCAGTATGCAGCACCAACGGCAAACATCCAGGTATCAGAAGGTCGGAAGAACAGCACGACGCGACCGTCGAACTGCCAGGCATCGGAACTCAGACTCTTACCAAAGTCGGAAGCCAAAGCCGGAGTGAAGCCCAGCTGCACACTCCACAGACCGTTTGCCGGGGTGGATAAGGCAAGGTCACTGCCGAAGCGGAACCCTTTTCCAGGTAACGAAACATTCTGAGGACCATCCCATCCGCGGTAATCAAACTCGGGGGTCGCAGCAAAAATCCAGCCATTACGTGTAGGTGTGGTGTAGGTCAGATCGACATCGGTTTCAAAAACACCAAAGTTACCACCAGGTGCTCCCCCTGGTTGAACGTAGGTCGGTACCTTCGGTAAAAATCCAAATTGATAACGGGAACCCCAGCCGAAACGATAAGGCTGTGGACCGTTGATCCCGGTGGGATAACTGCCACCAGGCATAGCCTGAGCTCCATACGGATCGACGCCGGAACCGGGTGTCAAAAAGGGATCATACCCCTGCTGAGGTGCTCCATACAGAGTGCCTCCCCCCATATTCGGATCGTATGGCTGTGCATTCGGGTCAATAAACTGACCACCATTGGGAGGGATTGTCGAGCCGTAGGGTGCCGTTTCTTCATAAGTGGGCGGCGGACTTTGTGCACGAAATATAGCCTCAAAGTCTTCTGCGGGCGTATAAATGGTAGTGATTTCATCCGCACTCAGATTCAAGCTGGCGGAAAAAACGATGGCAAGACAAAGAAGGGAAGCTTTCAATGTTCGACCTGCAAATATAGGATTAATCAGTTTACGAGCAGAAGTGCTCTGTCTGAATGGGGAGTCGGCAACACGCTGTGGCTCAACTCTGTTGTGTAGGGATGGTGTAGTGAGGGGATTTTCCAAATGCAGGCGATTAGGTCAACATCAATCTGAAGGCATTCAGCAGTAAACTTGAGGAATAGTTTGAATTTTTCCGGGATTTTCAACAGAAAATTCTGCTCGACCGCAGTGGAAATTCAGGCAATTGCAGCGGGAAACGGAACGCAAAACTATCAGAGCTAGAGGCTTACGCTAGAGAATATAAGCCCTGGTACGAGAACGCATGCGGAAATACCTGCCGACAGGCAATCAGTCATTTCCCTGCGCTGGAATCCCATCAGACAGATCGGGAAGATCTGATCGATCGTCAGAGATGACAGCCGCCTACAAGAAGATTGAGTTTCCGTGGCTGAGAACAGGGTACAATCTGTCTACAGACGGTACCCGACGCTCTGACAGACAAGCCTTTCCGGAGCGCACAAAGCTGTTGCTGTCAGAGTTGAAATTCAGTCGAGTAAAAAACAGCCGTTTATTTGTGATAACCCAGGCCGATGACCACAGAATGCAGTTCTTCGAAGGTAATAAAGCGACGTCGATGACGTAATTTGTACTGGTCGATCGCTTGTGCCAGTTCGTTGACATCCTCATTTTCTGAGTTGTAGGAATTGCTGAACTGACGTCGTTCACCCACTCCCTCCGGACGGCTACTGTCCCGGTTTTGACGACGATCCTCAAAAATGGCGGGTTGTTGCTCAGTCGCGGGCTGTTGCTCGGTGATCGGTTTCATGAGATTGCTCCTTGAAGATTGACTTACCAGTTCAACCCTAGGTTACGTTTTCTGGTAATGTGTAAAAATTTGATATTTGCAGCGGTTATTTCTAAAATCCGCTTCCAAAAACACCTACTGTTCTGATTATGAGAATCGTAGGAAATGTTTGGCAAAACTCGTTTTTTGCAGGGAAAATGGGGGAGTCAATCTCGGCCCGGAATGTTCCTGTCAGAAATACAATCGACTGATAATTCCGTCTTCTTTGGCTTACCAGGTATTTCTCGTTATATTACAGGTATTACGATCATGAGTATTCTGCCTGTCGTGCAGCACATGTCAGGAGGGATTCCGAGTAACTGAAAAGAAGAATGAATATCATTCTCTGAATAAGAAAGACAAGCGTTTTATGGATACAAAAGTGGCAATCCTGGGTGGAGGGGGTATGGCGACCGCCTGTGCAACCCTACTCAGTGAATCTCCCGATATTGCAGTCTCCATGTGGGTCCGCAAACCGGAAGTGGCAACGGACATGCAGACATCACGGGAAAATAAAAGACTGCTGCCCGGAGTGACTCTGGCTGATTCAATCCAGGTTACTTCTGACATTGATGAAGCGGTCGCGGATGCCGATTATCTGGTGATGGCGATTCCGACCGAGTTCCTCAGGCAGGCACTAACGAAACTTGCGTCTCACCTGAAAAACAGTACTCCCGTGATCAGTGTGATTAAAGGCATTGAACAGGGAACATTTTTTCGTCCGAGTGAAATCATCGCCGACGTACTTGGCCCCCGACCTGTCGTTGCCCTGGGCGGCCCCAGTCATGCAGAAGAAATTGCCCGCCGCCTGCCTGCCAGTGTAGTTGCCGCCAGTGGTGATATTCATCTGGCCAAGCAGACACAGAAAATGTTCAGTACAGACCGGTTTCGTGTTTATACGAACGTGGATATTGTCGGCGTAGAACTGGCGGGCGCTCTGAAAAACGTGATTGCGATTGCTGCGGGAATTTGTGACGGCGGCAAATACGGTGACAATGCCAAATCAGCCATCATGACACGCGGCCTGGTGGAGATGAACCGTTTCGGTTCTGCCTTTGGAGCCGAACCAACCACGTTTTCCGGGCTGGCGGGTGTGGGAGACCTGATCACCACCTGCATGAGCCCCTTCGGTCGAAACCGCAGTCTGGGGGAACGGCTGGGAAAGGGAGAAACACTCGATGAAATCATCAGCAGTATGAATGCCGTCGCGGAAGGAGTGAATACCACCCGCAGCGTATATGATCTCGCAGAGGCAAAAGACCTGGACATGCCCATCACCACCGAGATTTTCCGCGTGCTGTTTGAAGGCAAGTCTCCGGAAGCAGCAACGCAGACCCTGATGACTCGACCACAGCGCGAAGAATAAATTATCATTGAGTTCCGACTCATTGTCTCACCGGTTCAAGTGACTCAACTTTTACTATCAATTCCCCACGGAGTATTCAATGCGACTTTCAGGACTGACTATCACGGCTTGCCTGTTTATTTTTCTGATGTCTGATTTTTCTCAGGCAGAAACCTGGCCTCAATTTCGGGGTGCAGATGGAAGCGGCGTCTCTCAAGAAAAGAATCTGCCGGTGAAATGGTCTGCCGAACAGGGCATTCTCTGGTCAGCAGCTCTGCCAGGTCGCGCGAATTCTTCACCAGCCATCACTGCCAACCGGGTTGATGTCACGACCAAAACGGACGATGAGGGACTCTGGATCCTGTCATTTGACCGCAAGATTGGTCAACAGATTCGTAAGGTCAAGGTGGGAGCAGGTTCGCTGGCAGCCCCCGGTCCCCGCAATCTCTGGGCACATCGTCACAACGCCGCCACTCCCTGTCCGATTTCCGACCAGGAACACATCTGGGCTTTCTTCGGAACAGGTCTGCTGGTCTGCCTCGATGTAGAATCGGGAGAAACTGTCTGGAAACGGGATCTGGTGAAAGACTACGGCGCGTACGATATCACCTTCGGCATGGGTTCCACCCCCCGTCTGTGGGGCGACCTGCTGTTTGTCACATGTATGACCAAAGGTCCTTCTTATGTGGTCGCCTTTGATAAACAGACCGGTAAAGAGGTCTGGAAACAGAATCGTAAACTGCCTGCAGAAAAAGATGGAGCCGACGCTTATTCGACCCCCACGATTTATCAAAACGGCGATCGCACAGAACTGCTGGTCTCCGGCTCGGATCATGTGAATGCCTATGATCCACAGACAGGGAAACAGCTCTGGATTGCAGGCGGCCTGGATATCCCCAGTCCATTTGGTCGCATCATTGCAGCCCCCATTGCGAATTCCAGTAGCGTGATTGCGACCTCCGCAAATCCGGGGGGCGGAGGCCTGGGATACATCAAAGCCTTTCAGAACGGGAAGTCCGGAAACATCACCGAGTCAGGTCTGCTCTGGAAATTTGATGTCGCAACTCCCGATTCTTCTACGCCAGTGATACTGGATAACAAACTGTATATGATCAACCAGAGCGGCGTTGCAACGTGCCTTGATCTGAAGACCGGCGAACCCATCTGGAAGAAACGGATGAAGGGCCAGTATTTCTCGTCACTGGTTGCCGGTGATGGAAAAGTCTACTTTCTGAGTATCGAAGGCCTCTGCACTGTTGTAAATGCAGAGAACGGAGATGTGCTCGCTGAAAATCAGTTGCCGGGCACGTTTTATTCCACGCCAGCAATCAGCGACGGAGTCATCTACCTGCGTTCGTTTGACCGCCTGTATGCGATCTCGGGAAAACCATAATCGAAAAAACGCCTCTCAGTAGTTTTACTAAGAGGCGTTCTTTTTTGCTTTGGTTTGGTTCGCGAGATCAGGCACGACCCGCCAGTTCGGGAATGGCGTTCCCATGCATTACGATGGGAGTCGGGCGTCCTGAAAAATCGGGTAAAAACGTATTCGCGTAATCAATGCCCAGATGCGAATAGATGGTCGCCAGGAAATCGTGGGGGCCGACCGCACGTTCAACGGGTCCTTCCCCTTTTCCATCCGTGGCACCGATGATCTGACCGGTCTGAATATTTCCGCCGGCAAACAGCATCGAATTCGCGTTCGGCCAGTGATCGCGGCCTGGCTGGGTCGTTCCTGCACTGCCGCTGCCGATTCCGCCTCCCGTACTCTTTGCATACGAGATACGAGGAGTACGACCAAATTCACCTGCGACTACAACCAGTACCCGTTTATCCAGGCCCCGCTGATAGATGTCTTCAATCAACGCAGTGACCGCCTGGTCATAGAAAGGCATTCGATATTTGATCGCGTCAAAAACATGGTGATTGACGGCGTGGTCATCCCAGTTATTGACACGGCCACACAGTTTTCCGGAAAGCTCAGTCGTAATGATTTCCACACCTGCTTCCACCAGACGTCGCGCCATCAGGCACTGCTGTCCCCATTGATGCATGCCGTAGCGCTCACGAATGTGTTGTGGCTCGCGGGTTAAATCAAAGGCATCGGCGGCCTGTTTACTGGTCAAAAGATTGGTCGCCTGGGCTTCGAACTGATTCATCGCTTCCATGGAACCATCCAGATCCAGATCACGACGATACTGATCGAACTGTTCTCGCAGTGAAATTCGCTTTGCCAGACGTTCGGTCTGTTTCGCATCAGTCAGGCCGATGTTAGGAACCTTGAAATCAGGCGAACTGGGGTCCCCGCTGATCTGAAACGGACCCGATCCCGGTCCCAGGTAAGTCGGGCCGGCAATCTGAAAGCTGTCATAATTCGTAATCGCATTCACGCCAATATAGTTGGGGAGCACATTGTTCGAATCACGACGCAGAAAATTGGCAACCGACATGAAGTCGGGCAGCTTGGGTTTGCGTTTATCAATGCGGTCAGGATCGCCTCCCAGCACCTGCAGCGAACCGGCCGGATGCCCTCCTCCGGTATGGGTGATGGAACGCAGAACCGTAAATTTATCCGAAATCTGTGCATGCCGGGGAAGCAGCTCACTGAGAATCAGGCCCTCTGTTTTTGTCGCGATCGGTGAAAACGGACCGCGATAATCGGAAGCCACTTCAGGTTTGGGATCGTAGGTATCCAGATGGCTGACACCGCCTCGGCACCAGACCAGAATTACCGCCGTCCGCTCTTTTTTCGGTGTGGCGGGAGCTTTTCCCTGCGATTCAGCGGCCGCCTGCAGTTGGTACAACCCGGGTAGAGACAGGCTGCTGAATCCCCCCAGACCGATTCTCATGAATTCGCGCCGGGAAGCTCCTGCTGTCTGCTGACGGGACTGCCGTCTATTCAATTGCTGTTTCATCTCAATGCCTGAATGAGGTCCGAAATCGATTTCTGGACTGAGCGCGGAATTTCCTCTGATTATCTATATCGGCAGTATACCATGCGATTCCCTGCTCTGTCTAATCGAATGAGTCATACTTACTCCCCTTAGTATCAAGTTTACTTATACCAGGGTCAAAAGAAGGCTGCTCGTGTACCGTATCCGAAGTAACAGCGGCTGAAACGATTCCATCTGTCCAGCATACTGAGCAAGATTAACGGAACTCGCGAAGTCTTAAAAAAACGCCGTTCCCGAGAAAGAGAACGGCGTTTCTAATAATCAACTCACACGAAATCGACTCTAGTGAGCATGTTTTTCATCATGCCCATGATCGTGGTCGTGTTCATGATCGTGTGCATCAATCTCGCCGGTAAACGATTTGCCGTCGATCTCCAGAACCAGTCGGGCAGTTGTCCCTTTTTCATCTAACAGTTCACCCAATGCTTTATCCTGGGTCGTGAATTTGGAAGACTTCCCTTCCGGATCCCCCTGCTCGGGAGCAGCGGCCAGCGTAAACTGCTGTCCTTTGCCATCGTGTTTGACATTGACCAGCACACTTTCTGCTGTGATGGGAACACTGGCTTTGGCAGCACCATCGAGAATATAAATGGTGACCGCGCCGCTTTTTTCGTCGTGCACGAGCTCTGCATGATAGACTTCTTTCCCCAGTTCAATTAAAGAACCGTGATGCGGCCCCTCACTGGGATGATCGTGGTCGTGATCATGTTCTTCCATGGTCACATCTTCCGGAGCCGCTTCGTCAAACGATTTTGTCCCCTGCTCTGAACCGGAATTACACCCCACAAAGGTCAATCCCAGCACACAGAATCCTACCGTCAATAAATCTGTCAATCTGTTCTTCATCGTTTCAATCCTTTTCAATAAATCTCATACATGCTGTTACATGCAACTCGTTTCTATTACGTTTTCATTTTCTCCCGTTCACGCGACGGGAGTTGTCTCTTCTTCCCGCTCTTCGATCAGCGGTACATCTTCATTTGTGTCTGCCACAATCCGCGCACCGGCTGTACGACCATAACTCCAGAACAATGCAGGGCGAATGAAGAATTCCAGAATCGTACTGCTCAACAGTCCGCCGATAATGACGGTAGCGACGGGATACAGAATTTCTTTACCGGCTTCTCCCTGTGACATCGCCAGTGGTACCAGTCCGATTCCGGAAGTCAACGCGGTCATCAGAACCGGTGCCAGTCGTTCCTGCCCCGCTCGGACAATCATTTCCCGCGTCCAGCCTTCTCCCTCATATTTCACCAGATGGAGGTAATGGTTTAACAATAGAATTCCGTTACGGGAGGCGATGCCTCCCAGTGAAATGAAACCGACCATCGCGGCAATCGTCAGTGTCTGCCCGGTCACCACCAGGGCAATCACCGAACCAATGAACGCCATCGGCAAAGCGGCCATCACCTGCAGAGAAAAATTCGCGGACCGGAACATTGTGAACAGGACCAGGAAAACACCCAGCATCGAAACCAGAAACAATGCCGAAATCATCCGCGAAGCCGACTGCTGACTTTCAAACTGACCACTATATTCTACGAAGTAACCTGCGGGCAGCGCTTCAATGATGGGCCTCTGCTTCGCCTGGATCTCATTCACCACATCGACCAGTCCACGTCCTGTCACATTACACTGCACGATGATTCGTTTCTGGACTTTTTCCCGATTGATAGTATTCGGCCCGGATGACACAGAAATTGTGGCGACCGATGAAAGCGGCGTGGTGCCCCCCTCCGGGAGATCAATCGACAACCGCTCAAGTGCCTGCCGATCTTCACGGTAGCGTTCATCCATGCGGATCAACAGGTCGAAAGTACGCTGTCCCTGTAATACCTGTGAAACGACCATGCCGTTCATGGCCGTTTCCACATACTCATTCACATACGCGGGAGTTAAACCATACAGTTTCAATTTATCCCGGTTCAACTTGATCTGCAGTTGCGGGATTTCGACCTGGGGCTCGACCAGCACATCGGTGACGCCGGGCACACTCTGCATCGCCACCTCCATCTTCCTGGCGGTATTACGCAATACAGTCAGATTTTCCCCGTAGATTTTAATTCCGACCTGCGCTTTCACTCCGGAAATCATATGGGAAATCAGATGGGCCAAAGGCTGTTCCACCGAAATCACGATCCCCGGAATCGCTTCCATCGAAGTCCGGATGTCGTCGAGCACCTGTTCGCGGCTGCGGTCCGATTCAGGATCAAAAGAAATGATATATTCGGAAACATTCACCCCTTCGGCGTGCTCGTCCAGTTCTGCGCGTCCGGTTCTGCGGGAGAAAGCTTCTACTCCTTTGATTTTCTTCAACCGATCCATCACGGTTTTTGATATCTCATTCGATTTTTTCAGTGAAGTTCCCGGCGGTAACACCACATTCAACTGCGCAACCCCTTCATTGAAAGGAGGCAGAAAATCTCGATCCAGTTGAAGCAGGAACAGGCCGGCCACAAACACACCGATGATTCCCGCAATCAGCATCGGGCCCGAAAAGCGAATACTGAAACTGATCACATACCCGGCAATCCATTTCAGAAATCGCAGGAGCGGGCCATCCTGATGACCGTGTTCTGCGGACGATGTTCTTTTCTCGGGATCGACGGGTGTTCCGAATTTTTTCCCCAACAGCCAGTAGGAAAGGACCGGCGTCAGCGTCAGCGAAACCAGCAGTGAAGACAGAATCGAAACGATGTAGGCCACGCCCAGCGGGGCAAACAGGCGGCCTTCCATACCCGATAAGGCAAACAGAGGTAGAAAGACCAGCACCACAATCGCAGTTCCAAAGACGATCGAATTGCGAATTTCGCAACTCGCCTGGAACACAACTAGCAGTGTGTGTTTGGGATGTTCTGCATAACGGTTTTCCTGCAGTCGGCGGAAAATGTTTTCCACATCCACAATCGCATCGTCCACGAGTTCCCCAATGGCAACCGCGAGCCCCCCTAATGTCATGGTATTAATGGATAACCCGAAGATCGCAAAAATGATGGCGGTAATGGCTATCGACAGAGGAATCGCAGTCAGCGTGATAAACGTCGTGCGAAAATTCATCAGGAACAGAAACAGAATGATGACTACCAGAATGCCGCCATCCACCAGAGCGTCGATCACATTTTCTATCGAGCGGTCAATAAAAGATTTCTGTGAATACAGCTCGGGTTGAATGCGGATGTCTTTGGGGAGAGAAGGTTCCAGATCTTTTAATGCCTGGATCACATCGTTGGCCACGCGACGGGTGTCGGCGTTGGGTTGTTTATTGACGGTCAATACGACGGCGTCCCCTCCCATAAAGGTACCGTCTTCCTGTTTCACGAAGGCAGAACTGTCCCCCCGTTTGACCTGAGGCCCTTCGATGACTTTGGCAATCTGCGAGAGAATCACCGGGCGTCCTTTGCGGGTTGCGACGACCACTTTCTCGAGGTCTTCCAGAGTCTGAATTCGACCTAATGCACGTACCAGGAATTCATTTGGTCCCTGTTCATCCAGATATCCGCCAGTCGCATTTTCATTACTCTCTTCACAAGCCAGTCGCACTTCATGCAGGGTGATACCGTATTTCAACAACGATTGCGGGTCCACGAGTACCTGAAACTGCTTGCGACCGCCTCCCATGGTGAAAACCTGAGATACGCCGGGAATCGTCAGCAGGCGTTGTCGAACCACCCAGTCGGCCAGCGTGCGGACTTCGAGCGGCGAAGTTTTATCCCCTTCACTCCACATGCCGAGCATCATGATCTGCCCCATGATGGACGAGATCGGCGCGAGCTGCGGTTTCACGCCATCAGGCAGCTGTTCGGTCACCAGCTGCAGTCGTTCGTTGACGACCTGCCGGTCATTATAGATATTGGTGCCCCATTCAAATTCCACATAGATAATCGAAATGCCGACACCAGAGGAACTGCGGACTGCCTGCACACCGGTGGCACCGTTTAAGGTTGTTTCCAGCGGGAAAGTAATCAGCGATTCCACTTCTTCCGGTGCCATACCCGGCGCTTCGGTCATCACCACAACACGGGGACGATTGAGATTCGGAAACACGTCAATGCCCATATTCACTGCCTGCCAGCTGCCGAAGCCGATCAGAAACAGTGAGAACGCCAGCGTGAGATGGCGTTGTTTCAGAGCAAATCGAATAATTGCGTTTAACATGGCAGCAGTTCCAGGTAGTGACAGAGTGCGAAAGAGAGATCAAAAGCCTGACAAGGGGAAACAATCAGTGATTGTGTCCCGCATGCGGATCGACGGCGCCGCCGGCTTTGTTCTTCAATGCCATCTGCAGTTGATGTGCCCCTGCTAACGCAATTTTGTCTCCGGGAAAGATAGACCCGTCATTTTCGATCACTGCCCAGAGCTGATTCTGATACAGCACATGAACGGGGCGACGATCGAAGTGATCTCCGTTCTCCTGAAAGACAAACTGCTCGGCCCCCTCACTGGCGACCGCTTCCACGGGAAGTACGATCTGTTTCTGCCAGGTTTCCACCGGAATGAGTAACTGCATTCGCTGTCCGGTTTTGAATCGCCAGGTAATATAGCGATCTCCGTCTTTGCGAATGGTGTCGTGCTCTATCTGATTCGTCAGATTCACATAGACGGAAAAGGTCCTGGTTTCGGTTTCGATCTTATTATCGAGGTAATCGATCTTCAGATCTTTGATCAGCTGTTTGCTTTTGTTATTTTCTTCCTCGATCGCTTCGACGGGCCACTGATTTTCCAGGCAGCGTGTAATTTCGTCAGTCTCCTGCTCAAAGGCCTGACCTTTGATATACAGATCACTGTAATCAGCCAGCACACAGAGCGTGTCTCCGGCCTGTACGAAATCCCCTTTATTGACATCCAGTGACTGCACGACCAGCAGAGATCGTTGAGATGCAGCCTCCTGATCGAGGGTTGCCGGCGCAGGGGCGGAAATTCGTTGTATTTCCATATCCGGAGCCGATACTTCACCGGACTGATCATGCACCAGAGGGGCATAAACCAGGTGTTCTTTAATCAGTCGCCGTGTCTTCTTGATTTCATCTACTTGCGACGCAGTAAAACCATGCAGCAGGAGTGCCTCGCGCTGTGCTTTGAGAATTGCTTCCAGCTTTTCTTTTTCATATTCGCGTTCCAGCAGCACCTTACCGGCGATGACCCCTTTATCGGTAATCACCTTAATCCGGTCGATTTCTTTAAGTTCGACATCGAGTTCGCCCAGAGTTTTCAGATACGCCGTTTGGGCCTGTACCAGATCTTCATGCGTCAATCGGATTTTAAACAGGGGGCGCCCTGGTTGAACGGCTTCCCCCCCGGTGACGTTCACATTGGTGACAATACCTGTCATGGGGGCAACCACCTTGATGCGGGTCTTGCCAGGACGCTCCACCACCATCGCGGGGATCGTAATCGTACGGGTAAAGTCTTTGAGCTGAACCGGAACCACTTTATCAGCCGTCAGACCGACATTTTTTCTGGCCTGAGGCGAGAGTTCCAGCGAGCTGGTCTCATCGTGTCCCGCATGGTCGTGATCGTGATGATCCTCCTCTGCTGCAGCGTCAGTTTTTTTCTGATCAGACTGCTGCTGACTCCCTTTGCCAGCATAGCTTTTGAGTGCAGGCATCCACTGCTGCTGAGTCCCCCAGAGCAGAAATCCCGCAATCACCAGCACGACGATTGTCAGTAATGTTTTCCAGTTTTGTTTCAGTTTTGAATCATTCATCACAGGCCTCGTATCGGGCTGCGCATAAGATGCCCGAAGCATGCACAAGGTAATTCGTGAGAGGTCCGATTTGCAAAACGTTCAAGCGCGGAATAATTCCGGTACTTGGCGCAAAATCGGGGAGACAGTCAGAAAAGAGCGGTCTCTAAATCAACCAGACAGTGGTCAGTGACTGCGCGCGCACGCCCGGTGACAGAAAGACCGAAGCGGAACTGAAAAGCGGCATATGATCGACGTATTGTTTTTCACGGGCAGAAAATAAATCGTCCCAGAGCGGCATCAGACTGATGAGCTGGGAAGATTCATCGAGCACCTTGACAGAAGTTGCTGCCAGATAGGAACAGCGGCCCTCCTGACAGGGATCGGAGTCCTGATGCACAGGAATGTTCTGGTCTGTCTCGTGAGTACATTGATCGGAAGTGGCATGCGAATGTTTGTGCCCATGATCCACGTGTTCGGCTTCATGATGACAGAGACTCACTGTCTGACAGGTCTCATGTTCTCCCGCATGACAGTCGTGCGCATGATGCCAGCCACATCCCAGCACAGTGTGGGACAGCATCGAAATCAGCATCAAAATGACTGTCAGATGTAAATTCATGAAAACCCTTTAAAACAAACGGACGACGCTTGAATCATGTCACGTAACCCCAAACGTGTCAAGCTCTCTCTCTTTAAGACGCAAAAGGAGGGCCGATTGTCACCATAGATCTCATATTTTTATTAAATCGCCTCAATTTAACAGTTTAGAACAAGTAACATCTGATCATAGTTCCTCATTTCAGGCTGCTTTCTGTCGCAGGACTGATCCAGTTGTGATCAATCTGACTCTTGAGTTCTGGTAATCGTGAGTTCCGTGCAGAATTGCAGAGAGCTGGACTTGTAAACATAACTTAAAAATAAGATGCTGAAAGAACAGAATCCTCGAAGCGTTCTCACAAAACAAAAGGAGTGATTTGTGTCTGCTAAATATCGTGTGTTAATTACCGACCGTGCCTGGCCTGACTGTGAAGTCGAAAAACAGGAGCTGGCGCGTGTCGATGCGGAAGTGATCGAAGCCCCTCCCGGTGCCGACGAAGCAACTTTAGTGGAATGCGCTTCAGGCGTCGATGCGATTGCCACCTGCTGGGCCCAGGTGACTCAGAAAGTGATTGATGCCGCCCCGGACTGCAAGACGATTGCACGGCTGGGAATCGGGCTGGACAATATCGATGTCGCTTATGCCACTTCGTTGAAGATTCCCGTAACGAACGTCCCCGATTATTGCATACCCGAAGTAGCCGATCATGCGATTGGCCTGATGCTCGCCAGTCTGAGAAATATCGCCTTTCTGCACCATCAGACAAAACAGGGAATTTATGATCTCTCCGCAGCCCCGCTGCCTCGTCGTGTGGGAACACTGACACTGGGCCTGTTTGGATTCGGCCTGACAGGGCAGGCAGTCGCCGAAAGGGGACGGGCGTTCGGCATGCAGGTGATTGCCACCAATTCGTCTGGTAACGACTACGGAACCGGCACCCGCATGGTTTCATTCGAGGAACTGCTGGAGCAGAGTGACGTGATTTCAATCCACGCTCCGCTAACCGAAGCGACGCAACATCAGTTCGATGCGACCGCGTTTCAGAAAATGAAGTCCAACGCGATCATCGTCAATACGGCCCGTGGCGGACTGATTGACTTCGATGCATTAAAAGCCGCGGTGAAAAATGAGGACATTGCAGGTGCCGCGCTGGACGTCTTTGATCCGGAACCCCCTGATCTGTCTGACCCGTTTTTTCAGCACGACCGGATCATTGCCACGCCACATGCTGCATTTATATCACAAGAGTCACTGGACGAACTTCGACAGCAGGCAGCAAGTCAGGTGGCAGATGTTCTAGTGGGCAAACAGCCCAGTAATGTGGTAAATCCTGCAGTATATGAATAATCGCTACCATCGGCAGAAGGATGTCGAAAAAGTGCATCATTGACGTCGCGAATCCCGCTGAGACTGCTTTCACATAAGCTAGGCTAACCATAGCTGTCCTATATTTTTAGCTTTATACCATGTGAAAGGTAAACAGACTCAGGTACGAATGGATGGAACCCGGTCAAGACGCTCCTCAACCTGACCCAGAGATTCCGCAGATCAATCCACAGCCGCAAACAGGCTCTGAATCCGATCGTCAGGAGGAACGTCCGCGCTCAGCCGCAGAGATCGAGCGACAGGAAGCCGAACAGATCGCCCAATGGGATGCGGAAAAGATTCAGCACATGGCGGAGCTGGAAACGGAGCTTCTGGAAAAAGAACAACTGGTAGAGCGACTGACCGAACAGTTGACCCAGGTAGCAGAACGCCTGGAACGCAGTCAGCATACCAGCCACGAACAGAAAGCCTCGGATAACCATCGAATTCAGGAACTGGAATCGATTCGGCAGGAAGAAGAAGCGCTGATCGCAGTGCTCAAGGACCGGCTGTCCCAGGTGGCAGAACAGCTGGAACGCAGCCAGCAGCACCAGCATGACCTGACAGAAACAGATCTGCAACGCCTGCTGGAACTCGAAACGGAACTGCAGGAAAAAGAAACTCTGGTCAACACCTTGACCGAACGGCTGTCGCAACTTGGCGAACAGTTGCAGATCGCGCAACGGGAAAAAGCAGAGCTCAGCGCCGCTGATCAGCAGAAAATCCTCGAACTGCAGACCGAACTCGAAGAAAAGGAACAGCTGGTCGTAATCCTTACGGAACGCCTGGAACAGGTTGCCGAGCAACTGGACCGGCGGCATCGAACTGGCGCCGACCGGGGCATGACCATTTCCAGCGGGATGCCACCGGAGGTCATCGAAGAACAACAGAAACTGACACACGACCTGCATGCTCTGCTCGAACAATGGCAGGGCATGGAGACGGAATCGGCCCTGACCCGAATTGAACTGCAGATTGCGGAACTGAAAAAAGTTGTGCAGGATGGTTTCGAAAAGGGGCCGGTAGCACCTCAGACATCCAGCCTGGTTGACTACCTTTCTTCACCGACTATCCTCAGTTCAGAAGAGTCAGCGGTCAGCGAAGAAACAATCATTGAAGAAGAACCTCCTACACCCGAACCCGTGCAAATGCCTCATTCTGATGCCGGTACAGACTCGGCCGTCAGTGGCTGGGAGGCCATGAAGCAGAAACTGATGGCAGGTCAGGGAGTAGATGTCTCCGCTGATCTGGCCCGTAAGCCGGCCCCCAAACCGGAACCACAAAAGAGACCGGAAACTTCAACTGGTTCACTTTTAAGTTCGACTCCCGCGGGATCTGGCGGGCGTACCCTGGCAAGTTATAAACCGCCGATTCCGGATCCCCCCGTTGAAATCATTGAGGAATCGGCAACACCAAATCAACTGATCGCGGCCGTTCGTGAACGGGATCTGTATATCAGCGCATTAATCAAGCGCCTGCGGGAAGCAGAAACCGCCGTCATTCCTGTGAACTGGGAACAGTTGAATAATGCTCCTGCAGAACTCCTGGAACAACTGCAGGCATTGCACCACGATCTGGAACATAGCCTGGGACTGGCAGAAGTAGAGATCTCCATCGAACGTGCCCGTCTGTCGCGCACCCAGTCGATGTTGCAGAACCGTGAAGAACAGATTCGCAAAAAAGAAAAGCAGCTGGGTTTGAATCTGGAACGCAGTGAGGAAGAAGAAGTCCCTGCAGAAAAACCTCTCAACGATGAACAGAAAAAACGCTGGCTCGGATTTCTAAACTAACCTGCGTCTGAATTCATCAATTATTCACAATCGTGTGTTCCTGTTGAACGGCGATTGCAGCGACTGGGAGTCCCCTTCTCAGTAGACTGACACAGAACTTACCTGCTCTCCTCTTCGCCTGAACTCCCTTCTTTTTCCGTCTTTTATTCTCCAGATAACGATCTACAGGAATTGTTCCTGCTGCTGATCTGATTCAAGCTCAGTCCGCTGCTTCTGACTGATTGAGGCGATTCAATCCCTCTCTGTCATTCTTGATATCCTGACATCAATCAGTCATGATGAAGGGACTGAGTCTGCAAGCGGGCCTGCAACCCTTTACCCTGCCAAATTCTTATTTTATCCATGATTTCTGCTGAATGCAGTCGGTCGGAGAGATTCTTGAATCAGTCGCTACCAGAACGTACCGCTCCTCTCTGGATGCTTTCACTGATGCTGCTCCTCTCGGGTTGCTGCGCATTGATGTTTCAGGTCGTCTGGATTCGTGAACTGCGACTGGTATTCGGAGCAACAACCGCCTCTTCTGCCGCAGTGCTGGCCATCTTCATGGCGGGACTGGGGCTGGGGAACTGGCTGTTCGGCGGCAGGATCGATGCGACAGAACGCCCGCTGCGATGTTACGGCCTGCTGGAACTGGGAATCGCGCTGACGGCGGGAATCAGTCCCCTGCTGATCATGCTCGTACGACAATTATATGTGAGCCTGGGAGGTCAGGCCGCACTGGGACCGGAACTGGCGACGCTCTTACGCCTCCTGGCTTCCGCGCTGATCCTGGCAGCCCCCACCATTCTGATGGGGGGCACCATGCCGGCTGCCGCCCGTGCCGTCACCAGTTCTGCCGACCCGCATCGTCGGGGGGTCGCATTGATTTACGGATTGAACACCATCGGCGCTGTCGTCGGAGCCGGCATGGCTAATTTTATGCTGCTGGAAGCGCTGGGAAATCGTGGTGTGCTCTGGTTCGCCTGCGGGATCAATCTGCTGCTGGCCGTCTCAGCCCTGCTGATTTCGAAAAAATTATCACAGGGAGCCGAGGCACAGACACATCAGGAACAGACAGAGCTACCACCGTCAATCAGCCCGGAGAACAGTACCACTCAGCCGGAACAGTTAGGCATCGTCTGTTTCGCATCAGGAACGGTCGGCTTTGTCTTCTTTCTGATGGAGATAGTCTGGTATCGCATGCTGGGACCGCTACTGGGGGGCACAACTTATACGTTTGGGTTAATCCTCTGTGTGGCGCTGCTCGGCATTGGAGTCGGAGGTGCGCTCTATGCTTTACTGGCACGACTTGTAAAACCGACGCTCTCCTTTCTGGCAGTCATCTGTACGCTGGAAGCGTTGTTGATCGCGGTTCCGTTCTGGTATGGAGATCAGATTGCATTCTGGGTCCTGCACCAACAGAGTCAGCCCGTAGCGACGTTTCTGGAGCAGGTCTGGAACTGGTTTGAAGTCGGTGCCTTTGTCATTTTTCCCGCGGCTCTGATCGCCGGTTTTCAGTTTCCACTGCTGATCGCGATTGCCGGGACAGGGAAAGCCCATGTCGGCAAACATGTCGGCTGGACCTTTGCGGCGAATACGCTGGGAGCTATCTCGGGTTCGATCGCAGGGGGATTCTTTCTGCTGCCCGTCATGACTGCCCCGGGTCTCTGGAAACTCTCCGTCTGCCTGCTGTTGATCCTGGGTTTAATCCTGTTACTGGCGGGTCAACGCTGGCGATTCTTCTCGCTGGCGACTTCAGTTGTCCTTTCTCTGGTCACGATTTTCATGATTCTGGAAACCGGTCCCACCGCAGTCTGGAGGCATGCCGGGATTGGGGCGCGACGCGCCAGCCTGGATGAAAAAGGGGAGAACGGAGAACAGAACTTCTCACATACGAAAAACCGACAATGCATCTGGGAAGCGGAAGGACGGGAATCGAGTGTCGCGATCACAGCCACAGACAGCCTGGCTTTTATCGTCAACGGCAAGAGTGACGGGAACGCGTTTGGAGATGCAGGTACCCAGATCGGCCTGGGGCTGATTGGCCCCCTGCTTCACCCCGCACCGCGCACCGGGCTGGTGATCGGGCTGGGCACCGGGGAATCCGCTGGCTGGATGTCGGCGGTGGAAGAGATGACCGCCGTCGATGTGGTCGAACTGGAACCCGTCGTTCTGGAGATGACGCAACGCTGTTCACAAATCAATCGGGATGCGTTGCACAACCCGAAACTCAAGCTGCATTTTAACGATGCCCGCGAGTTTTTACTGACCAGCAAAAAACAGTACGATCTGATTGTCTCCGAGCCTTCGAATCCCTATCGGGCCGGCATCGCGAATCTCTATACCCGGGAGTTTTATGATTCCGTTTCCCAGCGTCTGAATCCGGAAGGTCTGTTCCTGCAGTGGCTCCAGGGTTACGAAGTCGATGACAGCACCGTTCATATCGTACTGCAGACAGTCAGAGCCAAGTTTCCCGAAGTTCAGATCTGGCAGACCAAGGCCCGCGACATGGTGCTGGTCTGTGGTAAGACGAAAGAGGCTTTTCAGTATCAGTGGGACTCACTGCAGCAGAAGCTGAATCAGCCTGTAATAGCAGAAGGGCTCAAACAGGGCTGGTCCGTCATTGACGTGGAAGGCGTCCTGGCTCACTTCGTCTGTGGGAATCGCACGATTGATCAACTGCTGGAATCACTTTCTGATCCGATGAATCTGGATGACCGCAATCTGCTCGAATATGCGTTTGCAAAAACCGTTGGCAAGTCAACGCGTTTTTCAATTCACGATCTGCAGGAACGCGCGGTTCAGTTGAACGATGATCTGCCGGTGACGCTTGATGCAGCGAGTCGGGAAAAAGTCATTCAAAGACGACTGGCGATGCAACTCAGACTGGGGGGCGCCGTTTATATTGCCGATTCATTATCCGAAGCACAGCAGACACGCGGAGAGGCTTATAACCTGTATCTGTCCAGGCGCTATTTAGATGTCCTGGCACGCTTTCAGACATTTGAACCTGACTTCAGCTGCCCGATTGAAACCCTGGTCTATGCACACACGCTGGCAGAATCCGGTGTCCCTGTTCCGGAAGAACAGTTGGTAACAATCAGAGAACACAATCCCACGGAAGCGACCGCGATCGAGGCCATTGCCGCACTCCAGCAGAAACAGCCTGATCAGGGTCTGCAGAACATCATCGCTACCTTGAAGCTGCTGCAGGACAGCCCGTGGGGAAGCCGTCAACTGCTGGACGCCATTCTGTTCAAATCCGTCAGCCTGTGTGATGCGAGCGCCGCATATGCCGCTCCCCTGTATGCACAGTTGCAGCGTCCCTTTGCCCTGCATCGTCTGGAAGATAATCGACTGCTGGTACGGTATCTGATCTCAGAAAAAATGGAAAATCAGCAGATCATCGATTCGTTAGCAACCATGGAACCGAATGTTCCCTGGAAGGAATGGCTGCTGGAAAAACGAGTCCGGGTGTATGCAGCCGTTAATCATCCACTGACCGAACAGGCCCGACAGGAACTCTCAAAATTCAAACGGGCAAACCATTGAAGCGGAAACGCATTCAGGGAATCTGCTTTCCCCGCTGATGCTTTTCCTGCGCGACTCCGGTTTTTTCGGCCCACTGCAGCCAGTCCGCTTTCATCTGTGCCACACGCTCGGGATACTGGGCAGCCAGATCATTCGTTTCGGTACGATCCTGTTCCAGATCATACAGCTCCCAGCGATTGATAGTACGGTCTGCGACCAGTTTCCATTTTCCCTGGCGAACGGCCTGGTTATTCCTCAACTCCCAGAACAGCGATTGATGTGGCTCGCGGGTTTCTCCCTGCAGGACAGGCAGGATACTTTTTCCATCGACGGGCAGAATTTTGTGAGTCTGGAACGTCGTCGGATATTCGGTTTCCGCCAGTTCGACACAGGTCGGCATGACATCAATGATATGTGCCGGCTGCCGCGTGATGGAATTCGCTTCGATCTTGCCAGGCCAGCGTACGATGAAGGGAGTCGAAATGCCCCCCTCATGCATCCACGTTTTAAAGCGACGGAAGGGTGTATTCTGCGGAAACGCCCAGCTAGGACCACAGGTGGTGTAATATTCTTTAGGTCCGGGGAGCTGCTCCGGATTCGCTCCGCCCGGCTCACTCGCATCGGGTCCGTTATCGGAGAGAAACATCACAATCGTGTTCTCATCCACGCCGGTCTCTTTTAACGTCGACAGCAGTCGCCCGATATTCTGATCCATGCAGTCAATCATCGCGGCGTAAACTTCCATACGGCGTTCCTGCCAGTCGCGCGGATATTTGTCCTGTTCCCAGTCGGCTGATTCCGGATCGCGGGCCGGCAGCTTCCAGTGGGGATCGACGAGCCCCATTTTCAACTGCCGCTGATAACGTTCATCGCGCAACGCTTCCCAACCTGCAGCGTAACGTCCCTTGTATTTTTTGATGTCTTCCGGTTTGGCATGCAGGGGATAGTGGGGAGCCGTGTAACAGAGATGCAGAAAGAAAGGCTTGTCAGACTGGGAACAGTTCTTAATCTGCTGAATCGCATGGTCGGTAAAAGCGTCGGTCGTATAAAAGTCCTCGGGGAACTCAGTAATCCGCGTCGTATTATGAGCGAAGAAGCGGTAACCATCGCCGGTAATCCCCCGTTTGAATTTGGGATCGCGGTAGTAGGGATCGAAAAAATTGCAGCAGCCATCCAGCAGGCCGTAATACTCCTGAAACCCGCGATAGACGGGATGCGTTGATTCGGTGCGTCCCAGATGCCATTTGCCGCTGAGGACCGTCTGATAGCCGGCCTGCTGCAGGACTTCGCCGATCGTCACCATGTTACGCGTCAGATGGGGACGCGGATAGCGGGGATACAAACCGGTCACCAGAGAAGCCCGCGTGGTCCAGCAGACCGCGTTATTATAGAACTGGGTAAACCGCAGCCCTTCTGCCGCCATGCGATCCAGATTGGGTGTCTGCACTTCACCGCCGTAACAGCCGATATCCGACCAGCCCATGTCATCACACATGATCAGAATGATATTAGGGCGTTTCGATTTTTCTGCCGCCTGAACGGTCGAGGCAATGGTGGTGAATAACAGTAAGCACAACAACAGGACAGCGCGCAACTTCATCAGTCAGAACTCCATGGATTTTGTCGATTACTTATGGTTCCGGTTTGGGATCCTGCATCCATGATCGTGGCTGACTGCAGGTAATGCAATACTTCTGCAGTTCCAGAAAGGCATCTTTAATGGCATTCACCAGTTGTTCCCCGTTTTCGGCATCGGGAAGTGCTTTTCCAATGATCACATCACAATTAAAGGGAACCAGCAGCGCTTCGCCGCGCGGCAGGGCTCGCCCCAGACCATGCATCATCACCGGCGTGACTTGGGTGTCGGTACGATCGTGTACGATATGATAGATGCCCCGTTTGATTTCGCTCAGTTCTTCCGGATTGCCGCGGCTACCTTCGGGAAACAGAATCAGAATGTCTCCCTGATCCAGTCCCTGATGACAGCCGGCAAACAACTCGCTTTTTCGCATGCGACCACTGCGATTGATGGGAATGATGCCAATGCATTTGAGGGCAAACCAGGCCAGATATTTGTTTCGCAGAAAATAATCAGCAGCAGCGACGGGACGCACCCGATGGATTTTTGAGAGCGGATACAGGCTCATCAGTACCAGCGTATCGAGGTGACTGTTGTGATTCGCGGCGATCAGCGCGGGACCTTCCAGCGGCAGATTCGGTTTGCCTCGCAGGTTCAGACCGAGCACGATAAACACAATCGGTCTGACAAAGAGCGCAAAGAACAGGATTTTGAGGGCACGTTCCATGGCTCAGTAATTCATGTAATACAGGAAGTGAAAGAATAGAGGGGACGTAAAAATCAGGCTGTCGCAGCGATCCAGTATCCCGCCATGCCCGGGAATCAGACTGCCACTGTCTTTGATTTCCAGATCCCGTTTGATGGAAGAAATCACGACGTCTCCGATAAAACCCGAACCGCTGATGAGCAATCCCCCCAGCAGACTGTACTTCAGCGACAGGGGAGTCAGATAAGGTCCCAGCAGTGACGAAACGAGGGCGATCGACAGCACGCCTCCGATGAATCCTTCCCAGGTTTTATTGGGGCTGACTTTGGGAATAATTTTATGTCGGCCCAGCAGCTTGCCCCAGATGTACTGACAGACGTCGTTGAGCTGCGTCATCAGCAGCAGGAAAATCACCAGGCCGATGTCCCCCGCTTCTTTGTTTTGAACTGGCAGCACCAGCAGATAGGCGATATGGCTCAGACAGAAGACCGTCAGCATCACCGCCCAGTGAATAATTCCCGCTGAGTAGATGAAGCCTTTCGTTTCGCCAATCAATACCATCCGCATCGGTAGCAGCAGGAAGATATAGATGGGAATAAAAATGATAAACATGCCGTACCAGCCGATACTGACGAAATAGTACTGAATGGGAATCGAAACATAAGCCCAGAACAGCACGCGTCGATCCGCCTGGCGGGTTGGGACAATGGAAAAGAATTCTTTCAACGCCAGGAAACTGATAAAGGCAAACAGAATAATCGCGGTGGTCTGACTGACGATCAGACAGACGAAAATAATGCCGATCATCCACCACCAGGACTGAATCCGCTGCCGCAGTTCGGTGTAGTCTTTCTGCGGTTTGACACGCGCGAGTATCAGGCGGCAGGTCGTGGCAGTCACCAGCAGTCCCAGTACGACCAGCATCGCGTTTAATGAGTGAGGCGGGATCTCGAACATATTCAGGCTTCCAGAAACCGATAGGCAGAAACAGTGCGACGAATACAGGTAATGACACAGCCGACGACGATCACAATCAGAGCGATCAACAGACCATAGTCGGACTGACGGAAGATCGTTTCCAGCGCGGTGACTACACAGGCAATCGTCAGGATCGCCATCCGATGCTGTTTCGCCATTGGCCCTTTGAAATCAACGGGGGCACCGATACTCGCGCTCAATGTGCGAATATAAGCCGTCATCACGGCAAGCAGTCCCGCACACCAGCCCAGTTCGCCTCCAAAGTCGACAATATGAATCGCATAGCCGGCGGAAACCAGAATCAACGGGTCGGCAATACGATCAGGAATATCATTGAACAATTCGCCGGACTTCGTACTTTTCCCCCCTTCGACGGCGACCATGCCATCAAACAGATTGCACAGCAGGCGGCATTGGATCATCAGCCCGGCCAGGATCAGCAGCCACCAGTAAGCATAGCGGGCAAACAGCAGAAAACAGGCTGCTGCCAGTAACGCAAAAAAGACACTGGTGACCGAGATCTGATTGGGCGTGATATTTTTGCCGCTCAGGTAACGGGCGAAGGTATTGACCAGTTTGACATCGCGAACTTTGAGCGGACGCCGTGCGCTGGGTTCATTCATATTGACTGCTTCTCTGCTGGTGAATTCGGAGTAATTTAAACGACGTAAACAGGCAGAAAGAAAAGGCAACGCTTAACGCAGGTAGAATCGTTGCGAGGATGCGAGGCGTCCCCATGACTAAATGGATGGTATAAAGAAACAGACTGGTACAGCAGATGACGACAACTGCGGGCAGCAGCACCTTCGTAAAAGGATGATGAAACCGGTGAAACAGTAACGTGACGGCGTGTACCATGAACAGGGTGATCATAAAACTGGCGGTCCCCTGTGTCAGTCCCGAGACGACGCCTGACTGAGTGGAGTCCTGGGAATTAATGTGATAAGCCCAGCCTCCCCAGAGAATAAATGCCAGCACAGCCGACAGCAGATTGAATAAACGTGACGTGCGAACATTCTGATCCATAAAATAACGCAACCCACAGCAGTGATAATGAGAGATGAGATCTAATGCGACTTTGCTGTCAGTGAATCTGACGGGAACGAGATCCGTCTGTTGTGGAAGATATAGTGGCATGAAAGATTGAGTTAAGCAAGCATGAAAAGATCGCATTGCACCCAGATTGAGTGTTCTGTCTTTAAACGAATGTTTTGATTGTGTTGCGGAACTGTTATGATCGTGTGCATTAGAAACCGGTTCTATCATCTGAAAGTCCAGGAAATCACAGCAATGTCAACAACACCACTCCCTGCGGAATCACACAGGATTACGCCAAAGTTTAATCTCGCTCTATTTGCCTTTAATGCACTAGCGGGCATCATCAAGTTCAGTTTCGTCGCGAAAGTGGGGCTCGGTGGACTGGTACTGACGTCTATTCTCGATGCTGTTTTGACAATCTGTATTCTGCTGATCATTGCCTGGTTTTTGAAAGAATTCTGGCTCCGTCTGATCTCTGATCTGTTTTCCCTGCGGAACATCGATTACCAGGAAGCCATTGCCATCATACTGGTGTTGAGTATGTTGGGGTTGAGCTGAGTTCCCCGATCCTTCTTAAACCAGGATTTTGATAAGAAATATGTTAAGTACGCTTGAGCAACAGAAGGAACGCTGGCTGGCTGATTCCCGCAGCCGGATCAGGCTCGTCATACGCTTGCTGGTGGTTGGGCTGCTTGTCACTCTATTTCTCAGTCTGTTCTTATACATCCAGAATCTGAAACAGAAAAACGCGTTCACTCAAAAATTGATCGATGCCCAAGTCAACGTCTGGGACACTTACAGCATAAAGCCTCCGCTGGTACCGAATCTGCTGGTCCCCTATATCGGGAAATACATCAGCTATCGAGAGAAATACGTTATTGAACTGGATGCCAGCAATACGAATATTACAGATGACACGCTCGCTGAAATCGCCCTGCTGAATCAAATCGCCTATTTGAATCTGGAAAACTGCAAGATTACCAATCAAACACTGGAACGTCTGCAGGAGTTACCAGATCTGTCGAGATTGAACCTGAAGAATACGCAGATCACGGATGCGGGTCTGAAGTATCTGGCCGGTTTAAAAAAGATCGAGATCATCAATCTGGAACAGACAGCCGTCACAAAGGAAGCGGCGATGAAGCTGGAGAAACAGTTGAAAGCAGCGCGACCGAAGTCCACCTCCGGCAAGACACCCGTCAAAGATCCTGTGGTATTATTTTAATTTGAATCCTGGGAAGAGGGATTTGCCTGAGCAGTCTGGATGTGAGCAACCAGTGTATCCAGGATCTCTTTCTCGTGATACAGGCCTCCCGGTGCCGGACTGCGAATGAAGAAACGAACCTGCTTTCCCATTTCGAGTGGCTCGGTGAATCGCATTCGAACCAGATACTGAGGGAAATTGAAGGGGAAACCGAGTTGAAAATGATAGCTCTTTAATTCTTCGATATTTGTCAGAGGTGTCGTTTCCTGTTGTCCGTCCTTCTGAAAACGAATACAGGTTTCATTCATCCAGACTTCATCCGCAAAACCGGAAACGAGATACCTGGCCAGAAAAAAGAGTCCCAGCGCCACGAAAATCCCCAAGACAATTGAACGGATCTTTTCGTAATCCCAGTCACTCACCGTTTTTGAACTCAGGAAGGCTATTGTGAGCCAGAAGCAGAGTGTCGCAATGGGGAACCACTTCTTGAGCGTAAAGGTGTTGAAGCCGGCAGAGATGGATGTCAGTTCTGTCAGTGGGGGAGATTCCTGCGACATGGCACCCTCACAAAGACGTTTCAGATGATTCTTTTGCAGAGCCTGGTTTTTCTTCCAGCACTGCAATGCGTACTTCCAGGGCTTTCACCTGAATGGAGAGCCGATTGGCTTCTGCCAGGGCACCTGCCCCCAGTGAGAATCCCATTAACCCAAATATCCAGGCAAAGCCTTCCATCTTTTCTCCTCTGAGAACAAACACCTTGTTTTGTTGTTTCATTCCCCTGGCTTACCGATCAAACTGGAACGAGTACAGATCACACTCCTGCAACTGGAACTTCAGGCGGACGGGCTGACCGGCGAAGGCAGCCAGATCGGGACGATTTTTCCAGATCACGGTGCCATCAATTTTGTCGCCAATCACAGGCAGACAGTCCTGCATCGTGAAACCGGGAATCGGGCTGCCGTCCTGCTGCTGAATCTCCACTTTCAGACTGCCGGCGGCACTGGTGCTGAAATTCAAGTTGAGCTGGCTGCCCGTAAAAATGAACGGCTTCGTCAACAGGCTGCCTGGTTCCGAACCGGCATTCACAGAGACAAAGCCATCGGTCCGCAACACGTAACGATCACCACTGCGATGATAGATCGACATTTCCGCTGGTCCGGTTGGCAGAACATTTAACGCCACATAGTTGGCGCGATTCTTCCACTGCTCTGGATCAAGGCCGGGCCTGATGAATGCGTGAGTAAACAGCCGATCGTATTTTGAAGAACCGGCGCGTGTCGTCATGAAAAGAATGTCAGTTGCGTTGACGTCCTGCAGATCGTACTCAGGTGCATCCCCTCGACCGGGAACAAAGCGGGTAGGCAGTGCGATGTAAATATGTGGTGCCCGGAAGTAGGGGTGTGTCTGATTCGTGTAAAGGTGCTCGCCTGGCCGATTGGGATTGAGCGCCACCGGTTGACTCCAATGTTGAAAGTCAGGACTCGTCGTGCGGCTGATGCTGCGCAGTCGTTCGGGATCGGTCCAGGTGCGAAAATAGCAGACGTATTTCTGCTCCGCCTCGGACCAGAACGCGACATTGGCAGAATCAAAAGCGTGCCGCCACTCGGGTTGATACGGAATCACTTCCCCCTGCTTCGTCCAGTGAATCCCATCGGGGGAAACAAACGCAAACAGCCCGTGCCCCTGCTCTTTCAACCCCCGCTTGTCCCCCGGCCCGGGATACCCTGCTAATGCTTTATATCGTTCTTCAGGTTTCACGCCAGCACGCGTGTCGAGAAACGGAGTGAAGTTGGTCAGAAAGGGGGGCTGCTTTGCGAGGATCACATTGTTTGCTGTTGTGCCTGCGACTTCATGCAGCCCCAGTTCCGGGAATTCCCATTCGTGACCATCCCTGCTGACGGCGTAATGTACGGTTTCACCAGGATGCCCGGTATGTTTTTCCCCCTGGTAAGCCGGATCGGAACCCCGCCACCAGGCCTGGAAGCGGTCTCCCTGTTTAATGACCGTCATCATGTGTCTTACAGGGAGTGGCGAACGGGGGCGTGGTGCTTTGACGGGATGATGCAGTTGGAGTGTCACGCCGTCCAGCTGATCAATCAGCAGCCGATCCACAAACAGTTCCCGCCGGGAACCGATGTGAAGAGGTTCCGCGACAGACACACTGGTTAAAAGTAGAACCAGTGTGATAGTAACCATCTTCAGGCCAGCGTCTGCCGTGCTCTGTTTCATACCAGTCAATGCCTCTCTAAACCAGTGGGAAAAACTGCACTCCCAGCAGGACCACGATAAATCCGACGATGCCCATCAGAGCCGTCATGGGGCTGATAAACTTCAAAGTTTCGCCTTCGGTCATGCCACTCATTTTTCCGATGACCCAGAAGCCGCTGTCATTCATCCAGGAGATCGGCTTCGAGCCACAGCCGATGGCGAGCGCCAGGTAAACCGGATGGAAGCCGAGTGTGGCCGACTCGGTGATTCCCCCCAGAATTCCGACCGTTGTGATCATCGCGACCGTCGATGAGCCCTGGGCAGTCCGGATGGCGGTGGTAATCAGAAAGGCCAGCGTGACCAGCATCAGTGGTGAGACCTGTGGCAGAGATTCAATCAGAAAACTGACCCCCGTCTGTTGCAGTACGCTGCCAAATGCACCGCCGGCAGCGGTAATCAGGATGATCACGCCCCCGGTATAAAGAGATGTCTGGATCGATTCCGAGAGTGCTGCCATCGAAGATTTCTTCTGACGAATGAGCATCCAGAGCGCGATGACAGTGGCAATACCCAGGGCAATATTCTTATTCCCCAGCGTAGTGATCAGGGTCTGCATCTCTGGCGAGAGCTGGCTGCTGATCGTTTTAAATTTCAACAGCGTGGAGCCGGCAATGAGGATAACGGGCAGCAGAATCGGTAACAGTGACAACCAGAGTGGCGGCAGGTCTTCGATTTTTTTCGAAGCCAGTTTCTGCAGATCTTCTTTGGTGACATCGGCAGAGTCACGAAAGGGGAGCTCACAATGTTTATTGATGAGTGTTGCGTAACCGAGTCCGAAGAGCGCGGCGATACTCCCCACAATCAGCCCCCCGACCATCATCGTGGCGATATCGACATTCAACTGTTCGGCTACAAACAAAGGGCCGGGAGTGGGCGGTACCAGGGAATGGGCCATCGTCCCTCCGGTGACGATCGCGAGCACATATAACAGATAGTTCTTGCCGGTGCGGAACCGCATCGCCTTGCCCAGCGGAATGAGCAGGTAGAAAACGGTATCGAAAAAGACGGGAATCGCCAGCAGAAAGCCACTGGCCATAAAAGCGACGGGGGCCAGCTTCTCGCCGACAAACTGAATGGCCGAGCGGACAATGCGTTCGGCGGCGCCACTTTCCAGCAGACACATCCCAATGATGGCGGCGAGTGCGATCAGAATCCCGATCTTGGCACAGGTGGAACCGAAGCCAGCGGCGACACGTTCGCCGACTGATTTTTTGCCTTCCGCGATCGCTGCATTGTAATGGGTGGGAGTAATCGCAAAGTCGTCGAGGCGGATTGCGCGGCTGGCACTGTCGTCACGAATGCTGAGATCGGCAATGCTGATCCGTTTGTTGTCTTTGGTAAATTGAGCAGTAACCCGCTGGACTTCCGCCTGGGCAATGGGAATCAGGGGGAAGCGGGGTTGTTCGGTCCCCATAATCATCAGCAGCATGCCAGGTTGCAGACTCCCTTTTTTTTCCTCCTGGACCACGAGACTGCGGTTGTCTTCACTGACCTCGATGATTTTGAAACTGCTTTTTCTAAGTGCAGTCTCTTCAATCTGTTGCACAGGCGTCAGCACGCCTACACAAATGGCACCTGCCAGCAAAGCCAGAAAGGCATGTAGACGGAAAAACAGGACGCCACCAATGACAATGGCAACCCCGGATAAAATAACAATAATGACCCAAGCGCTCAGTTCCATTATTCAACCAGTCCGGTTTTTGGTTCAGTTTAGATTAATTTACGAAAATCACCTTTTTTTCGACACATTCAAAGTAAAGAAGGGTTTAATAGCCAGTATCAGGGATTGCAGTCATGTCACCCGGCCGAAACAGTTTGAATGGTCGACCTGGATGAAATGATTGGAAAACAGGATGCACTCTGGAGATCAGCAGGTTTTGAGTCACTCTGACTCCTGATCGAAACCAGGAACCATTTCCCCGACTCTTTTAACAGGTCAAACGCCATGATGAGTTTTACCCGGAAACGAACGATTCAAACTGCCTGCCTGTTTCTATTGGCATTGTCCGCTCCATTATGCCAGTCTTCGGCATTCGCGGCAACAAAGGACGCGGATCAATCGACTAAAGCGCAAAGAGTCGATGCCGTCTCGATGGCAAAGAAGATCGATCAACTGCTGGAATCGGAACTCAAAAAAGCAAACATCAAACCGGCGCCGCTGGCCAACGATGAAGACTTTCTGCGTCGCGTGACCTTCGATCTGGCAGGTCGCAAACCTTCGACATCGGAAGTCATCCTGTTCGGCCTGGATGCGAGCCCCGGCAAACGACAGGCCGTCATTGACGACCTGTTGAAATCAGAAGAGTACGGTGTGAACTGGGCACGCTACTGGCGTGATGTCATCTACCTGCGTGCCACTGATGCACGGTCGCGACTGAATCAGAATGAATTCGAAGAGTGGATGGCCACTCAGCTCAATGAGAATAAAAGCTGGGATCAGATTACCACATCCCTGCTGACGGCTACCGGCGATGTGCGCGAAAACGGGGAGACAGCTCTGATATTTGCTCATCAGGGAGACCCGGCGGAACTGGCGGCAGAAACGTCCCGCATCTTCCTGGGAATTCAGATTCAATGTGCGAACTGCCACGATCACCCTACCGACAAATGGAAGCGGAACAGCTTCCATGAACTGGCAGCCTTCTTTCCCCGCGTTCGGGTGCGTCAGGTACGTGATTCGACGCCACGTACATTTGAAGTAGTTTCCATGAATCGGGGCGGGGACGGCAATCAGTATGCCCAACGCATTAAGATGATTCAGGATCCCTCCATGCTGTTCCGTTTTTACGACCGGAACCGGGACGGGAAACTGACCGAACAGGAAGTCCAGCGAACCCGCATGGCCCGTGGCTTTGAACAAATGGTGGCCCGTGCGGATAAAGATGGTGATAAAGCGTTGACGGCGGAAGAAATCAAAAGTATCCCCGTCCCCGATAACATGTCGCGGTTCATGACCGAATATCATATGCCCGATTTAAATGATCCGACTTCCATGGGCAAAGTCGTGCAACCGGTCCTGTTTGTCGGCACCAAAGCACCGGAAGGACTGGACGACATCGAACGGCGTGAAACCCTGTCGAAGTTTTTAACGACCCCTTCGAATGTCTGGTTCTCACGAGCGATCGTCAACCGGCTCTGGGCGGAAATGCTGGGCGAAGGCTTCTATATGCCCATCGATGACATCGGCCCGGAACGCAGTGCCGTCTATCCTGAAGTCCTGAACGCTTTATCGGAAGGTTTCACAGCCAGCGGCTACGATCTGAAATGGCTCTGTCAAACAATTACCAGCACCCGTGCTTACCAGCGGGAAATGCAGAAGAAAACCGAACAGCAGCATACACCGTTCGCGGCACAATCTCCCACACGGTTAAGAGGCGACCAGATCTTCACCGCGATCACCCAGGTGTTCGGCGTTGACGATCTGCAGGCGAACCGAAACTTCGGCAGCCGACGATTTCAGGGGAGTCGATCCGCTCGGGGACAGTTCAGCGCACTGTTTACTTTTGATCCTTCGACCTCGCAGGACGAAATCACCGGTGATGTCCCCCAGGCACTGTTCATGATGAATTCGAAAACATTGAACGAAATGCTGGGAACCGACCGGAATACGAAACTGGCACAGATCGCCAGAGACTTTAAAGATAACAATGACGCCATTCAGGAACTGTATCTGCTGACACTTTCGCGAGTGCCCAGTAAATCAGAACTGAAGATCTGCCAGGATTACATTCAGGAAGCAGGCAACCGGAATGACGCGCTCGAAGATCTGATGTGGAGTCTGTTGAATTCCAGCGAGTTTATTACCAAACGCTGATCAATTTCCGACAGACATTTGTAACCAGTTCATTTTCCCATCAATTCCCCCCTCAGTATGAGGAGTTCGTTATGAGTCTTTATCACCATCAGCAGGTTCAGGCAGTTCGAGGCGGTTTCTCGCGTCGCAGCTTTCTCCGCAACGTTTCGCTGGGAGCGATGGCGGCAGGCACCCTCAGCTTTCACGACCTGATGAGCGTCTCTGCCGAAGAACTCCGCAAACAGGGACGCGCGATGATTTTGTTATGGATGTCGGGCGGTCCCAGTCAGTTTGAAACGTTTGATCCGAAGCCGAACACATCCAGTGCCGGCGAGAAGCAGGCGATCAAAACTGCGGTTTCCGGCATTGAGATTTCCGAAGACTGGAAAAACACCGCGAAAGTCATGCAGGATATCGCGTTGATCCGTTCGATGACAAACAAAGAGGGGAACCACCAGCGTGCCACCTATCAGATGCATACGGGTTATGTCCCTTCCGGAAGTGTGAAACATCCGAGCCTGGGTTCAAACATTGTCCGCGAGATCGGCGATCGCGAACTGGACATCCCCTCGATCGTCTCTGTCGGGGCAACGGAAGGGGCCGGTTTTCTGGGTGTGGACTTCGAGCCGTTCAACATCAACAATCCGGGGAACATTCCCGACAACGTCGCAGCAACCGTGACCGACAAACGCTACCAGAAACGCCTGGGACTGCTGGGGCGCCTGGATACCGAATTCGCCAGCCGCGGCGGTGAAGTGGTCGTCAAGAATCACAGCAAGATCTATAACAAAGCCTCTTCGCTGGTTTTAAGTCCGGAGACCAAAGTGTTTGACTTAAACCAGGAACCGGCAGAACTGCGTCGCGAATACGGCGAGAACAACTTCGGAAAAGGTTGCCTGCTGGCCCGGCGACTGGTGGAAGCGGGTTCGACCTTCATCGAAGTCCGCTCCAATGGCTGGGACAATCACGCTGATATTTCCGAAACCCTGTCGCCGCGTGCACAGGAAGTGGATGCCGGGATGGCGGCTTTGATTACGGACCTGAAACAGCGGGGCATGCTGGATAAGACCCTGGTGGTCTGGATGGGCGAATTCGGCAGAACGCCGAAGATCAATGCCCGCGCCGGTCGCGACCATTATCCGCGCGTCTTCTCAGCCGCACTGGCCGGGGGAGGCGTCAAAGGGGGACAGGTGATTGGATCTTCGACCAAAGACGGTTCCGCCGTCCAGGATCGCCCGGTCGAAGTCACCGACCTCTTCTGTTCGATCTGCAAGTCGTTACAGGTCGAACCCCGCAAAGAAAACATGAGTCCGCTGGGCCGCCCGATGAAAATCGTCGATGGCGGAAAAGTCGTCAACGAACTCTTTTCCTGAGAACGCTTTCTCTGAACTTCACCAGAGGACCTCACGGTCCAGGCTTATGCTCCGGAAGCAGCTGCTTCACTGAGGGCTTTGGCCTGGGCTGCCGAGGTATCCATCGAAAGTGTGATGGTAACAGACCAGCGGCCCTGTTCATCTGCGACGAACTCCCAGTGAGGAATCACGACGGAACTCTGATGGACCAGTTCGTAGCCCCCTTCGGACTGACTGATGGTTTCAATCGGGAATGTCCAGATACTGGCGGGTGAGGAAAGATCCAGAGCGGCATCCAGCCCCAGCCATTCATCGACCAGACCGATGCGATCGGTTTTTTCCAGATCGAGTTTTGATTCCAGCTGTCCCAGCTGTTTACCCAGATGATTGTAGTAGTAGCGGTCACTGGCTCCTGCAGCCATCCCGGCAAAGTTGAACTCGACGCCAAAATTCAGCGGAACATCGGCAGGCAGGTTGGAGAGTTCGTAATGGATTTCCAGAGAGCCTGAAGCATTCTTCGCCAGGGAAACGGTTTTAGTGAGTTCAATTTCGTAAGGGCCGACGTACCCTTTTCGAGTCATACGTACTTCGCAGTCCTCGTCGGTTCGTCTGAGTGAGCTGAGGTAAACCCCCTGCACGAAATCGCCCACTTCTCCGCCCCCCTGAATGACCGTATCCAGATCGACGCCGGGCTGGAAGAAATGATCTACCAGCGATTTACGGGGGGTATGATCGTACTGTAATTTTTTCTCGAGACCGGGCTGTTTGAAACGGACGGCATTATGGATTTTGCCAATGTCCTCTCCGTCTTTGGCGCCCTGATTCTGTTCCATGGCTGCCTGGCGGATGATATCGTGATACGGTTCCGGACGCCGATCGAGGGTCGCGAGCAGATTGTGTTTCGCGCCTCTCACATCCAGTTCATACAGATGACCGCCTTGCGCCGGTGCGAGATAGCAGACCAGTCGATTGCTGGCCATTCTGATTTCTTTCCGGGCATCCAGATTGAAATCTCCCACTTCCACGGCGAGCCAGTTGGCATCGCGGTGAGTAATTTTCTCGAGCAGCGTGTCGGCTGAGATCAGATGTTTGTAAATCGCATTCCGCAGGTGAGGCAGGTACAGCCCCCCGAAGGCACCATGCCAGTAGGGACAGTTACACTGTGCGCGGTACAGCTCGGTGCGGGCTTCGTGCAATGCGGGCAGGTCTTCTGCTTCAACGCCGGTCTCTTCCAGGCTCTGCAGTCGGTTACTGACATGCAACATCCGGGTATACATCTCGTTGAGTTCGGCATATTTCACCCGGAAGTTCCGCCAGAACCCGCCACGCAGATAAGGTTTCAGGCGATCGAAGCCTTCGACGTCTGCAAACTGTTCTTTCAGTTGTGCCAGCTCCAGCTGTCGTTCGGAAGAGAGCGCCCACTCATTCATTTCGCGGTAGCTGGCATCAGGCAGATAGCAGCTTCCCAGCGGAGATACGGAATCGACCGACTCCGAAAGGGTAGTCACTTTCAACCAGTCACTGTTCTGACGCAGGAGGTCGAGGAATTTCTTCAGCCAGCCATCCCGGTAAACATGATCGAAGGTGCCAGGCCAGGCGCCGAACTTTTCGCCGTCATCACCAAAGACCACAACCGAATGCGGATGATGGTCGGAAATCTCTTTGAGGTAGTGAATTGTTTCGACGGGATCGGTAAAGGGAATCTGGTAGCGTAGTGTTTCGTTGTCCGGGAAAATCTTGAGCAGGCGGCCTTCGTCTTCCGAGAGGTAGTAACCGTGCATTTTATCTGCGCGAACGCCGGCCGCACTGAAGTGGGAATCATCCAGCAGGGTGAATTCCATGCCGGCATCGACCAGATCAGAAACGAACGACTGTTCCCAGACCCGTTCGGGGACCCACATTCCGCGAACGGGAGTTCCAAACAGTTTTTTCAGATAGTCGGAATAGGCGGTAATCTGTCCGATGCGGTCACAACGGGGAATGCCTGCCAGAATCGGTTCGTAAAAGGGTCCGCCCAGGATTTCGACCTGCCCGGAATCTGCCAGTCCACGAACCCGATCAATGTACTCCGGATGCGCTTCAACCAGCCATTCCATCAGGCTGCCTGAGGTATGCAGAGAAAAAGGGATATCAGGGTATTCTGATAAAACGTCGAGAAATGGTTGATAGCTCTTTTGATAGGATTCTTCAAAAACGCCTTCAAAATTCCCAACGGGCTGATGGTTGTGAATGACTAAAACAAGCCGAAGTCGACAGCCCATGGGCCGCATCCTTTCATCCGTGTGATACACAGAACTTTCGATTACGCTGTAAAACTGAACGGTATCAAATACGTGGCGGGTCGCCTCGCTCCCTGCGTTAAGCGCTGCGCTGGCAGGACTTGAAACGATTCTGGCTTATCTTAAAGCCAATCTTTTTCTAATCATAGAGGACTTTTCAGGATAATAAAATCCAAGTCCCCTTAAAATCGACACGAACGATCTCGAAATACCGCTGGAGGAAGGTCAATTGTTAAAGCAGGTAAGATTTCACCAGTCTGGCTAACTGCAACAACTCCTAACGCGAAACTCGTCTCTCTATTTTGCCGAGTGATTTCCCTGTAACCCGATCGTAACCCGATCGGAAGCAGAGTGAGTTTGAAAGAGGGTACAATACGTTCAGGAACTCAACTGCTGTTTGAGCTGCTCGATGGCGTGTTCGGGATAAACCGGATTGATGAAGGCATTGGAGGCAAGTTCAAATCCCGCCAGATGGGCCAGGCGTGGATAGATCCGCAGACTCCAGGTGTAGCCGTCCGTTTCACTGGTATCATAGGGGGGCGTCTGAATCACATAATTGAGATCGTGACGTCCGAGCAATGATTCCAGGCTGCATAACAGACGGCGCGTGATACCGGCCAGATCGTCAAGTTCCTGATCGCTGGAATGGTCGAAGTGCGTTTGCAGGGAACGGGGGATGACCCAGGTTTCAAAAGGAAACCGACTGGCGAAGGGACAGATGATGTCAAAATATTCGGTGGACATGACGCGAGCGGAAAATCCGTCAGCGGAGTCTTGTGTAATCGTCTGAAAGAGAGAGCAGCCATACTCGCTTTGATACTCCCGGGCCTGTAGCACTTCCTGCTGGAGTGCCTGCGGGACGAGATGGCTGGCAAGGAGCTGTGAGTGTACGTGCCCCAGAGAAGCGCCTCCCAGTATTCCCTGATTTTTGAAGATGAGCGCATAATTGATGCGGGGGTCATCGCGATGGGCGGCAACCCGCTGTCGATACGCCTGAAACATATATTGAAACTGAATCGGGTCCAGCCGCGAAACGTGGGTCTCAAACTGGGGACATTCCACAATGACCTCATGCACGCCGTATTCTTCAGAATCGGAAACCGGCGTCAGCGCAGGATACTTATTCGCAACCACTCTCAGCTTCCAGCCGGGCTGGTTGGCTCTGGTGTCAGGCGATCGGATGGCAAACAGTTCCGGCGTCGTCTCAGATTCTTTTCCTTCCGCAAACGGATCGGAGTCGATCTGGTCCTGCGTGGAGACATACTGGTTGGCATTTTCAGATATTTTGATGGGCCGCCGGGCACGTTCCGGCGCAAAGATGGTCGTAAAGCCGGTAAGAGGGTCGGTTCTGATCTCTGACATCGATTCCCGTCATCAGTATGGAATAGAAGATTAGTTAGACTACCTGATTCTCAATGTGTGGCGGATACTGACTCACTGTTTTTATTTCGATAACTGATGGCCCGCTGATAAACGGACAGATAATTTTGAGCGCTCTGTTTCCAGGACCAGTCTTTTGTCATGCCGTTCTGAATCAGCTGATTCCAGAATGGCTTGTCGTAGTATGCATCGATGGCGCGTCGCATTTGCCGATAGAGGACGGTCGCGTCAAAGTGCCAGAATGAAAACCCGTTGGCAGTCCCGTTCTCCAGATTTTCAGCGTGCGCGTCAACGACGGAATCGGCCAGACCACCGACTTCGTGAACGATGGGGACCGTACCATACAGCAGGCTATACATCTGATTCAGGCCGCAAGGCTCAAACTGGCTGGGCATCAGAAAGATATCCAGACCGGCTTCGATCTGATGCGCGAGCCCTTCATCAAAGCCGATAAAAGTGGCGACCTTGTCCGGGAAGCGTTTCGCGAGTTCAGAGAAATCCTTTTCCAGTCGGGGATCGCCGGTTCCCAGAAAGATCATCTGCACGTCCGTGGCCAGCAGGTTTTCGGCGGCATCCAGAATCAGGGAGAAACCTTTCTGATCCGTCATGCGAGAGATGGCGCCCAGCAGAGGAGTATCCGGCTTCAGAGGCAGGCCCATGCGTTCCTGTAATGCGGCTTTACACTTTGCTTTGCCGTCGGCGAGAGTCTTAACGGAATAATGCGCGGCCAGATGCGGATCGGTCTCGGGGTTCCATTCACTGGTATCAACGCCATTCAGGATACCCACCAGTCGTTCGGCGTGGGATTCGAGCACGCCATTCAGACCATAGCCGAAACGTTCGGTGCGAATCTCTTTCGCGTAGGTGGGGCTGACGGTGGTGATCATATCCGAGAAGACAATCCCGGTTTTCAGCAGATTCAACTGCCCGAAGTATTCCATCTGATGCCGGTTGAAGTATTTCCAGTCGATGCCGGTCAGCAGCATGTCCCAATGCCAGTATTGCCCCTGGAAGGCCATATTGTGGATCGTATAAACGGCGGCTGTTTTCTCAAATCCGGGTCGATGCTGATATTCAATTTTCAACAGTGCTGGAATCAGCCCGGTCTGCCAGTCATTAGAGTGAATGATGTTCGGCTGCAGATTGAGTTGTGCCGTGAACTCCATCACCGCGCGACTGAAGAAGATGAACCGTTCGCAGTTGTCCTGATAATCCCGACCATTTTCATGATAGAGTTCCGGTCGATCAAAATAGCGTGGCTGCTCGATCAGGTAGACGTCTACCTTCGAATCGGGAAACGAAGCCTTCAGCAGACGGGCTTCCACCTGCTTGCTGCCGACATTGACCATCACTTTTTCGGAACAGGGTGTAAAATCGTCAGGGGAAATCCCGCGTTTCGCCGTTGACTGGGGATAAAAGGGCAAAAACAGGCTGACTTCATGTCCTTCTGCTGCCAGTGCTTTCGACAAGGCAGAGGCCACATCGGCCAGTCCACCTGTCTTGGCAAATGGAATCGCTTCGGAGCTCGCTACGACGATTTTCATAAATTCCCAATCTATTCGGATCTTAAATCCTGCTGAATGTCTACAATGTCTGGTAGCATTCTATACGTAATCAACGCTGAAAATAAATGGAACTGATCACGTGAGTTATGGCGATTCCCCGAATTCGCCCCACCTTTTCCGAAATCTCTCTGCCTGCGTAAATTCATAAATAAATTGTTTTTAAGAACCAGGCCCGGAGTGCCTGTGAGTTTGAGTTCGGTGTGGTTCTGGTTTTACCTCTTTGTACAGTAAAATTCGCCGACTTCTGGATCAAAATAGCGTATGTGTAATTGCAGATCAATTTCAGTTTCGTGATAGTATAGCTTCGTTTACGTGAAGCCAGTGTGTCGGATCACCAAACTTGAACCACACATTCTGCTTGCCGGATCTGATAAACCGTCTGTCAGAATCTTACTTTTCAGCGAATCAGCAGCACGATACAGAATTTCCAATTCGACCATGAATGACCCATTGAACGTGGAGAACCAGAGCGCAGCGGGTGACGCGTTACAGAATCGTCCAGAGGAGGCTCCTGCTTATTCTGCGACTCACCGCATCCACCACGACGCGTTTACCTGGGAACTGCCGGCGGAAGAAATTACGCTGCGGATTCGCTGGTTTGGACTGTGTGTCGGTTATGTGCTGGTGAATTTTGGTGGCAACAGTTCGGCGATTCAGGTTCCCCAGTTGAACTGGATTCTGACACTGGGTGCCATCTATGCGCTGGCGGATACCTACTTCAGCTTTCGCGGGCGTGTCTTTCTGGGTGAATACCCGCTGATCATTTCGGTCATGGAGGCCTTGTTCATCGGCCTGCTCTGTCACTACGACGCCGGCCTGAACAGTCCCTTCCGGTTTTACTACCTCCTCTCGCTGATTGTCTGTTCCATCAGGCACGCGCCGCAGATCGCGTATCTGACGCTGTGTCTGCATCTGATCAGTTATTCAACGCTGTTATTTTCCAACCGACCGTCCGACTGGGTCTCGCAGCTGTTACTGATGATTGTCTGGATGGGCTGGGTTGCGTGGGCGAGTATTGCCTTTTCCCAACTGGTGAAACGCACCAGCATGGAACTTTCGCTGGCCAACTCGCAGTTGAAACAGAACCAGGAACTGCTGGAAGATCGGATCGCCCGCCGAACACGCGACCTGCAGGAATCACAGGCGCTGCTGGTCCAGCAGGAAAAACATGCCGCCTTCGGACTGCTGGCAGCGGGTATTGCGCACGAAGTAGGAAACCCGCTGGCGGGAATCAGTTCGCTTGTACAACTGCTCAACCGCCATAACAATGATGAATACACCAACAAGCGACTGGATGAGGTCGACGCGCAACTGCGTCGGATTCAGCGGATTCTCCGTGAGCTGATCGACTTCAGTCGCCCGGCGACGACCGAGCGAAACCGCTGTCAGATCAATGATCTGATCACCGAATCATTGAACATTTCGAAGTATTACAAACGGAAAAAGGGAAAAAATATCATCACCCGCTTTGCGGAGGATCTGCCTGTGGTACAGGTAGTGCGCGATCAGCTCGTGCAGGTGTTTCTGAATCTGATCCTGAATGCCATGGATGCGACGGAAGAAGGGCAATCGATCGAGATTACCACCGAAGCCCGCGGAGGTCAGATTATTATTTCAGTGCATGACAGCGGAGAAGGAATCCGCGAAGAAGATAAAGACCGGCTGTTTCAACCCTATTTCACCACCAAAGCAAAAGGCACGGGGCTGGGACTGTTTGTCTGCAGAAATATTCTGGAAGACTCCAATTCCGGTACCATTGAAATTGATGATACGGTAAAAGACGGTGCCCGGTTCGTGGTCTCTCTCAATTGTGAGGAGTTACAGGGATCAGCAGATATTCCTCCCGGACCGGCAAAAGAAATTAAATTTGTAACGACCTAATTTGAATGAAGAACAGGACGAACTCCAACGTGCAACTCAATCGATCCGTGCTGATTGTCGAAGATGAAGAAGTCATTCGGACTTCGCTGGCAGAATTTCTTACCAGTGAAGGCTATGAAACCATGCAGGCTTCCACGGTAGCCAGAGCGCTGGAACTGGCCCGCGATCGGGATTTCAACGTCGCGATCTGTGATGTGCAGCTGCCCGACGGAGACGGAATTGAACTCCTGCGCCGCCTGCAGAATATCAAGCCAAGTATTTTCGTTTTGATCATCACAGCTTACGCGACTGTCGAAAATACGATCTCCGCCTTCAAAGCGGGCGCCTTCGACTACCTGGTCAAGCCGGTCATCTTTGACGATCTGTCGCACAAACTGAACCGCCTGTTCGAGTACCAGAAAATTTTCTACGAGAACCAGATCTTAAGACGGGAACTGGCCCGCAGCCCGGGAATCGAGGAAGTGGTCGGCAGCAGTAAGGCGCTGCAGAAACTGCAGAGCACGATTCGAAAAATTGCCGCGACGAATTCCAATGTGCTGCTGTCTGGTGAATCGGGGACGGGAAAAGAGCTGTTCGCCCGCTCGATTCACTCGAATGGTCCGAACCGCGAACAACGCTTTCTGGCGGTCAACTGCGGCATGCGTCCGATCGAGCTCCTCGAGTCGCAGCTGTTTGGATCGGCCAACAGTTCGCTGCAGTACCCTTCAGCCGAACAGATTGGCGTCTTTAAAAATGCGGACGGCGGAACCGTGTATCTGGATGAAATCTCACAACTCCCCCTGGGAACACAGGGTAAACTGCTGCGGGCGATTGAGTACGGCGAGATCCTTCCGCTGGGGAGTGCCGAGCCTGTCAAAGTTGATGTGCGACTGATCGCTTCAACCACCCAGGACCTGGCCGAGATGGTCAAGTCGGGGGAATTCGAAGAAGATCTGTTCTACCGCCTGGACGGCATGAAAATCCATATCCCCGCATTACGCGAACGCGTTGACGACATTCCGGAACTCGTGGAATATTTCATCGCGAAGCACTCCCGGAAAATGGGGAAACGAGTCACAGGAGCAACCAGCGAAACCATTCGCACACTGATGTCCGCGGAATGGAAAGGGAATGTCCGACAGCTGGATAACGCCATCGAACGCGCAGTGATGATGTGTGATGAAACGCTGATCTGCCTGAACGATCTGCCCCCGGAACTGCATCAGAACGAACCCCCGCTGCCGGACGTAGACGATCTGCGACTGGCGCTGCGGCATTACGAACGCATGCATATCACACGCGTATTGAAAGACAGCACGGATAAACGGGAAGCCGCCAAACGTTTGAAGCTCGGCCTGTCCAGCCTGTATCGTAAGATTGAAGAACTGGATATCGAGTTAGAATAATCCAGGTTCTTCTGCATAAACTCCACTCAGTTTAATGGGTGAGTTTCGTTTTCGCAGGAGCATCTGCCTGTTTGGCCTGCATCTCCGAGGGGATGATATAATAGTCGCTGTATCCAGGGCCTGAACCGTAGTCGTAGTCACCGAATTTCCCGGACTGAACGCCGTTCGCCAGGAGCCCGGTCACTTTGATTCCGTTGGTCTGAATAATCTGCTGCACCTTACGGATCACGCCACGTCGGTTCTTGTCGATGCGAACCACCAGCAATACGCCATCCACGATGGAGGCAATCACGGAAGGATCGCTGACGACGACCAGCGGTGGCGTATCAATCAGAATATAGTCGTATGCGTTACGTAACTGACTGACCAGTTCCGAAAACCCGCGCGACATCAGCATTTCGGACGGATTTTCCGGCAACATGCCCGCCGTCAGAATCGACAGATGATTGATGCGTGTTTCCCGAATCGCAGTCTGGGCATCGATTTCACCGCTCAGCACATCTCCCAGGCCAGCGGAATTGACGAGGCCAAACAGCTTATGAATGGTGGGCCGTCTGAGGTCGGCATCGATAATCAGCACTTTTCTGCCTGTCTGAGCAATTGCCAGTGCCAGGTTCGAAATCGAGGTGGTTTTTCCGTCACCCGGTTCGGCACTGGTCATCTGCAGTACTTTCGCACCGCTGCGATCTGTTTTTAATAACAGAGACGTACGCAGTGAGCGGAAGGCCTCGGCTTCCCTCGACGCAGGACGATAGTAATACCATAACGCGGGAGCAAATTCACTCTCATCCACGGACGCTTCAGTTTCCGAGAAGGAAGGAACTTCACCCAGAATCGGCAGATGCAGCTGATTCCGAATTTCGTCGACGGATTTCATCGTCGTGTCCCGCATTTCACGGAGGTACGAAAATGCCAGGATCAGTCCCAGTCCTGCTGCGGCCCCCGCCATCAGGAATTTCAACTGACGTTTCACAACCAGCTCATCTTTGACGGGAGCCAGTTGAGTCAATGTGTAACCACTGTTGCCTTGTGACACTTTTTCGACGAGTAACTGTTTAAAAATGTTATCCCGCTGTGATTTGAGTTGTGCGATTTCTTCATTGTACGATTGATCGACCACCTGGAAGTTGCCGACCTTTTTGGCCAGTTCCGTCTCCTGATCGAATAACTTCGTCAGTTCCAGTTCCCGGTTCTCCAGTTCTTTCAGCTGCTGCTCCATGGATTTGAGGTAGACGTTCACAAAATCCACGTCTTCTGTTTTGGCGACCTGAAATTCCCCTGATTCCAGATTGTCTGCAGAAATATCAAGCCCCTGGCGGCGATAGAGATTGATGATCGTTTCGATACTGCGATTGACGGCATCCAGATCGGGGTGATTTTTCTGGTAGTCTCGTTCCAGTCGATTCTTCTGAATCAAAAGGGGCATCAGATGTGTCTCTAATGCGGTACGGGCGCGTTCGATCTGACTGGTTGCCGGTGTGGCAATCTGTGTCTCGCCGGTATTACCGTTGGTGGTCTGCCCCCGGGTTTGCCCCATCAGAAACTGCTGCGCCAACAGTTCGAGTGTCTCGCGGGATTCACCGCTGGCAATCGCGGCTTTGAGTGAATCAATTTTTGATTTGAGTTCGGTCAGTTTCAGCAGGTTCTGGCGGCGTTCGTTATCGATGGCCTTGACCCGTTCCTGATGCACGTTGGTGCTGCCTGCGACAGCGGCTTCGGAACCGGGAGTGCTCTCCCAGTACAGAGGTGCATTTTCGCGGAATTTCTGGTATTCGGTTTTCTTCAATTCCAACTCAGTGGCAATCTGCTTCTCCGCCTGCTTCAACTGTTGAATGATGTCGTCCGTATTTTCTTCGCGGACTTCATGCAGATAACGCTTGTAGGCATCGACGACAGCCTGTGTCACTTCCTGTGCATCTCTGGCGTTGGGATTCTCATAAGTAATCGTCAGAATATTCAGGAACGCACGGTCGTTACCGGAAATGCGTTTCACTTTCAGGCCATCGATAATATCCTCGGTCGGATCCTCTTCACCGGAGAGTGAAGGGAGCTGATTCAGTTTGGCTTCTTTCACCGCCTCACCCACGATCCGCGGGCTCTTGATCACATCGATATGCGCCGTCAGTTCTCCAAAGGTCTGAACTTCCCCTTCTTTGATCGGCACCGGGTTTTTCTGCGAGACCTGAATTTTGGTACTGGCCGAAAAAACCGGGCCGAGCTTCATATACGCGGCCTGTCCCAGCAGCAAACCTGCTGCCAGTCCTGCGACCAGCAGATATTTATTGCGCAGCAGGAGCCTGACGATATCGACACCGGGGCCGGAAGAGCTGATTTCGGCATGCTCTTCCATTCCATCGATGGCAAAATCGGATTGCTGATCCAGAGGTTGAAAGTCTGTATTCACGACAGCGGGTCCTGATCTATTTACACTGCGAATGCAGTAATAACGATAATGTTTTTGAAAGCCTCAAGTGGGCCGATTAACAGCCACCCAGGCATTTTTTCGATTCGGATTGTGCTACTCCGGCGTACCAGTCAATCGTCCTCCGCAGGCCTTCTTCGATATCCACAACGGGTGCATATCCAAGATCGCGCTGTGCTGCAGAAATGTCTGCCCAGGAATGTTTGACATCGCCTGTCCGTTCAGGCTGGAAGTCCGGATCGTATGGCTTGTCTAACTGATCACAGATGAATTTCAGCAGATCAATCAGATTCAACGAACTGCCACAAGCCGCGTTATACACGTTTCCGGAAACTTTGTCCGCTGGTGCCTGTGAAGCCAGAATATTCGCCTGAACCACATTGTCTACGAATGTGAAATCGCGAGACTGCAGACCATCTCCGAAGATTTTCGGGCGACGTCCTTCCAGCAACGCGGAAGTAAACAGAGGAATGACAGCCGAATAAGGACTGTTGGGATCCTGACGGGGACCAAAGACGTTAAAGTACCGAATGCGAACTGTTTCCAGATCGTATGAATTGGCGAAGGCCTGACAGTACAATTCGCCAGCCAGCTTGGCAGCGGCGTAAGGTGAAAGGACTTCCGGTGTCTGCCCTTCATGTTTAGGCATCTGTTTCTGATTGCCGTAGGCACTGCTGGAGCCGGCATAAACGACGCGCTGCACGCCTGAGCGGCGGGCGGCATCCAGGACGTGAATGGTTCCGGTCACGCAGGCTTCGTGTGTATCGAGCGGATGTTCCACGCTGCGGGGAACAGACGCCAATGCAGCCTGATGGAAAACAATCTCGACTCCGGCGACAGCCTGTTCGACGGCTGCCAGATCCCGCAGATCTCCCTGCACGAACTCGACATCATCTTTAATGTGTTCCAGATTATGCAGCGCGCCTGTGCTTAAGTTATCGAAGACGCGAACGCGATGACCGTCTTTAATCAGACGTGTCGCCAGATGAGAGCCAATAAATCCTGCGCCGCCGGTCACTAAATAATTTGTCACGATGAATTTTCCTGCATTAATTTTGTTCGGTGGGACTCACGCTTTACCTGTAGACGCCCGCGTCTTTCAGACGGAGTTCCCGTAACCTGTACCTTCAATGTAGCATTCGTTTCGCCGGTAATCCGAAATGAATTTCCGTGATTACTAATTGCAACGTTCGAATCCGGTTCGATTCCTGCATACCAATGCATTATAAGCAGATAAAACTCATACAACCAAAATAATCTGCACGACGCGGGGAGTTGAGAGGGGAACAGGGACAGACTTGTTCAGCTTCTCAAAGCATAAAACTGCTATAATCGCTACCGGAAACGGCGTCTGTAACGAATGTAGACATTTTGCAGATTCTGCCTGTTATTGCAGGCAAATCGTAAGAGACTGTTTCACAAACTTATTTTGCACCAGGCCCGAAGGGAGAAAAACGGGCGATCATGATGCCTGCTGCGACAGAAGCATTGAGCGAATCGACAATCCCGGTGGGAGTCAGGCGAGTGACCACATCACACTGTTCCAGTGTCAGGCGACGGAGCCCTTTCTCCTCATTACCAATCACGACCATCCAGGGACGGTCCTGGGAATACGTGGAGACATCCTCTTCAGCATGCTCGGAAGTTCCCATGATCCAGACCCCGCTTTCCTTGGCCTGGGTAATCGAGCGGCTCAGATTGGTTTCGACGGCAAACGGCACCGCTTCCATCCCCCCGGAGGCGACATCGTAAACGGTCGCATTGATGGGAGCAGAACGATCTTTCGTCAACACAATTCCCCGGACGCCAAAGAAAGCAGCCGTTCGAAAGATGGCACCGATGTTATGGGGATCCTGAATACAGTCCAGCGCCAGCCAGAGACCACCTGTTTCGGTCTCGGGAAACAGATCATTGAGTGTCGAAGGGTTACGGGGTTTGACCAGCGCAACCGAACCCGCGGTACGGCGTCCCTGATCTTCGGACTGCCGCCGCTTCATTTTCTGGGGCGCTGATTTCTTGATGACAACGGGAATCCGCTGGCTGCGTGCTTCATCGGCGACATCTCCCCAGTTTCCCTGCGAGGAACCTGCCGTCAGACGAATCTCTGTGACATCGATCGGACGGGACTTCAGAGCCGCCATTACACTGTGTGGATTTTTCAGCTCCAGAGCCACGAGAGCAGGTTCCTGAATCAAGGTGGGAGTATCGAAGACCCGACAACCCGGTGTGCCGGCCAGAATGCAAAGGGTAGGCACTCACCGCTTCAGATTCAAGGAGTGCGCGTCTCCGAATGTTCGTTCTCGCCGAGTTTTTCCCGGGAATAATTCTGCAGATCAGAGGTTTTGATACGATTCATGCCGACAGAGGTATCGTCCAGATCCGAGAGTCCCCCCTCCTCTGACACGTTCATACGGACAGGCAATCGTGCCGTAAACTTACTGCCTCGACCGAACTCACTTTCCAGAAAGACTTCGCCGTCGAGCAGTTTTGACAGTTCGCGAATGATCGACAATCCCAGTCCGGTCCCTTCGTAGGAACGACTCATCGTGTCCCGCGACCCGGAAGAAGATCTTCCCTGGCGGAATTTTTCGAAGATATGTTCCTGCTCATCCAGGGGGATACCGATGCCCGTATCCTCTACAATGAGGTCCATTTGTTTCGGGTCCTTTTCACAGAGTTTAGCAGCGACATGGACCCTGCCCCCTTCCGGCGTAAACTTGATCGCATTGGAAAGCAGGTTGTTGAGGATCTGTTGAATTTTGATGGAGTCCTGAAACAGAATCGGAATCTTCGGATCGATTTCAGAAGTCAGTTCAATGTTCTTTTTATCTGCCAGTGGCAGCATGTTGCCCACGCGGCGTTCAATCAGATCGGCCACGGAAATTTCAGAAAGCTGCAGTTCCATTTTGCCGCTCTCGATTTTCGCCAGGTCGAGCACGTCATTGATTTGAGCCAGCAGGTTTTTGCCGGACATCTGAATATTGCTGACGTAACGTTTCTGTTTCTCGCTGAGATCTTTGGAGCTTGCGAGCAGATCACTGAAACCGAGAATACTGTTCAGAGGCGTGCGGAGTTCGTGGCTCATCGTCGCGAGAAACTCGTCTTTGAGTTTATTCATCTCATAGAGCCGAAGGTTGACCTGCGCCAGCTCGTCCACTTTGGTATCGAGGTCGGTGTTGACGGTCCGCAGTTCTTCCTGCACGGTGACCAGGTGACGGAGCATGCGGTTGAACGCGTAGCTCAGTTCTTCAAATTCATCACCCGTACGGATGTCGGCCCGCAGATCCAGATTGCCGTGCGCGATTTCATCACTCACATCTTTCAGGTGCAGCACGGGTTTCACAATCACGTAGCGCACAATCGCGTAAGCGGCCAGCATCGCCAGGACAGCCGTGACGAGCGCGGATGCCAGGTTGATGGCGTTGTTCCAGTTCTGAGCCTGTTCGACTTTCTGCGAGGGGAAGCGAATATTGACAATCCCGATGAGTCCGCCCAGTTCCAGATCGGGGTCATCGCGGAGACGATGACAGGAGACACAGGATTCCGTGGCATGAATGGCACCGTAATATTGAAACTTGCCTTCCGCTTCATCACGGTAGAAGATTTCTTTTTCCCCCTGCTTGATGCGTTCCAGCGCTTCATAGCCGGCACTGTCGATGGGGCGTTCTTTGGAATCCGCATTGGAAGGATTCGCTTTAAAGACCGCCCAGCTGTAGTCGCCGAGATCCTGAGGTTTGACCGACTGGGCAATTTTTTCGATCAGCATGCGGTACTGATCGTTCGACTCGGACCATTTCCAGTGCTTTTCCAGAATGATCGGCGCGACCAGCAGACGGGCCGAGGTAATGTTCTGATCGTTCAGCACCTGATTGTTCAACCAGGTATTCAAAGAAAAACTGGCCGTAATTAATACGAGCAATCCGCCACCAAACAGGTAACGGCACTTCCGTTCGAGGTTGGTTTCCCCCAGCAGTTTTTTGAAAGCTCGATACGACATGAATTACCAGCGGGTATGAGATCCGAACCAGATGCTGCGAAGTCGCTTTAACATCGCTCAGGTGATCTTATTCCAAAATTGTCTGTCGAGAAAAGTATGATTCGCCAATTCTCGCCTCAATTCGATGAAATTAATCAGATTTCACTTTCAATAAGACAGGACGATTCCATTCACGACTGCATGATCTGACAGCAGGGGCAGAAAAATGTGGAGCGCTGTGCCTGGACGATCCTGACAATCTGTGCTCCCTTGCAGGAGGGGCAGTTTTTTTCTTCCTGGCCATACACGCGATGCTGATTCTGATAGCCGCCCGACTGATTCAGCGCATTCCGATAAGTCCCGTCGCCGAGGGTGGAACCTTCATAGCGAATGGCGGTTTTTAGAATCTGCTGCATGGCTTTGTGCAGTGATTTCATTTCTGCCGCCGACAACTGATCGGCCGTCCGTTCGGGATGAATCCGACTCTGGTGGAGCATTTCACTGGCATAGAGATTACCGATCCCCGCCACCATTTTCTGGTCCAGCAAGGCGACTTTGATCGCACGACTGGTCTTCGCCAGCCGCTGTTGCAGTTCATTGACCGTAATCTCCAGCGCATCGGGACCCAGTTTCTGCGGTCCGAGCACCAGATCCTGTTCCTTTCGACTGAGCAGTTGAACCGTCCCCAGTCCACGACGATCCCAGAACCAGAGTGAGCGACTGGACCGTCCTTTCTGCAGGATCCACTCCAGCCGCAGGTGACCGATGTCCGGGGGATCGGAAAGTAACATCAGTCCAGTCATCCGGGGTTCAATCACGAACGAATAATCATTCTCCAGATCCAGAATCACCCGTTTTGCCCGTCGTCTGACCTGGACTACAGTTTGGTTTAAAGCTTTTGATCGAATGGTTTTAAGCCCCGGCTTCATGGAAATGGGCTTGCACGGGCAGGGACAGGTGCGAAAGTCTTTAATCTTGCGGCCTTCCACGGCGTCGCGAATGCCGCGGACCATGGTCTCCACTTCAGGCAGTTCTGGCACGAAAATACTTTCTGTATCGATCGCAGGAATTTTACGGTGTTACTGAATTTGAACGAAGTGTTTCTATTCTACTACTTGTAACTGTTCTTTGGATGCCAGAGCCGGGCTGAAATAGGAAGACCAAGAAATTAAAGATTATCCTTGACGTCAGGGCAAAGTTGGACGATCCTATTACATAAAGCCCTTAATTTTCCCATCTTGCAGAACGCACATATCCGAACTGCAAGCTTGTCCGTTAATATGTTGTGTCAATTGGAGAGCGTCCATGCGCCCTAATCACCCTCGCGTCGGCTCCAGTGTTGTTTCCGTTCTGGCAACCGTGGTCTGTTTAGCTGTTGTTCTGGGAGTCACCTTTTACCTGGTGAAGCCTCAGTCGGAAGTGACTGTCGAAAAAGCACCCGAACAGGTTCAGACACCGGTCGAAACACCAATCGTTCTGGAAGTACAGGAAACCGTCGCGGTTGCTCCTGCAGTAGAAACGAAACCGGTTCAAGAGACGCCACGCGTTTCACCTGAAGAACAGGTTGCCGCTCATCTGTCAGCAGGGGAATTCGGTCAGGCGATTGAAGTCGCTGAAACAGTCGGAAACCTGCAGGATCGCACACTCCTGCTCAAAATGGTTGTCAAAGCCCAGATGGACTCTGGCGACTTTATGGCTGCATTGGGAACCATCAACCGTATCCCGCTCGCTGACGAACGCACGAAAGCTATGGGCGAACGAGCCCAGGCAATGTCACTGGCGGGTGGATCTCAGCTGGCTGACTTTACCGAACTGATCGACCTGATTCAGACACAGACTTCAGGCGGCTGGATCGACGACGGATCTGGTGAAGGTTCCATGCGACAGTTCTCCGCAGGGGTCCGCGTTGATCCGAACGGCATGCTGCATCACATCAGCAAGCAGGAACTCAAAGGCGAACTGGAAGCTCTGGGAGTGAAAGCCCGCAAAGCCAGCCTGAATAAGAATGTTTCACAGAACAGCCAGCTGCGTCTGATCTCTCTGACTCGTCTGGAAAAAGAAGTTCAGCAGTTGATTGAAGAAGGTCGTTCACCCGTTGAAACCATGAAAATGCTGGCGGGTTTGACCAAAGTCGAATATGTATTTGTCTATCCCGAAGATCAGGAAATCGTGATCGCCGGTCCGGCAGAAGCCTGGATCTACAATGAGCAGGGTCTGCCTGTTGGTGTCGAAAGCGGACGTCCTGTCCTGCAGCTGGACGACCTGGTAACCATTCTGCGAACGTTCTCCGATCAGGGAGAAAACATCTTTGGTTGCTCATTCGATCCACGTGCAGAAGGTCTGGCACGCGTCAATGAATTTGTCACTCAGTCCAATGCCCGTGGCCCGCTGAGTGCCGGTGCCGGAGTTCGTAATTACACTCGACAGCTGAAAGAAAAACTGGGAGTGCAGGACATCACTCTCTACGGTGTGCCCGATACTTCACGCGTTGCCCGTGTCCTGATTGAAGCAGACTACCGGATGAAACTGATCGGTATCGGAAAAATGGATGCCGGTAAAAACATCCCCAGCTACTTCGATCTGCTGGCTCAAGAGAGCAATGCAAGCGGTTTGAACCTCGAAGCACTCCGCTGGTGGCTGACCATGAAATACGATTCCGTTCTGCATAACCCGCAACGAACTGCCTACCAGGTAGTCGGATCTTCTGTCCTCTGCCAGTCGGAAAACCAGATCGTCACCAAAGAGGGTGAACGGTTACGAACGGGGAAAGCTGAGAAGCTGAACCGCGAGTTCGCTGCCAACTTTACTAAACACTATCAGGAACTGGCTCAACAGGATCTGGTTTACGCCGACCTGCAGAACATTTTTGACCTGGCTCTGGTGGCTGCCCTGATGCGAAACGAACAGCTGGCAAATCGTGCCGGCTGGGAAATGAATGCTTTTGCATCCAACGGTGCCTATCGACCGGCTGAATTCGAAGCAGCCCACACAGTCGACACGGTCGTCAATCACCGCGTCTACAACGGCAAAGATGTTGTCGTACAGGTTGCCGGCGGTGTGCGGGTTGATACGAACTCCGTTGTGAAAAATCAGCAGAACCTGAAAGTCTCTCCCGAAGTCGGAGCCGTTTCCGCTCAGTCCAAAGCTCCTGCATTACCCGCAGGTCGCTGGTGGTGGGATCTGGCCAACTGATCTTCAGCAGACAATTCAAATTGAATAAAAAAACCGCAGCCTGATTATCGGGCTGCGGTTTTTCTTTTTTAACGTCTGATCGATTCACATAGAATTACTTCACGTACCCTTTGATGCCAACCGGCTTCAGAGTCTGAGGGAAGTCACGTGGCTCGGAATGAGCCTGCTGCATGATCTGCTCCAGATCTTTGACTTTTAGCGGATACTGTTTCGCGAGATTTGTGGTCTCGCCAACATCTTTGCCCAGATCGTAAAGTTCCAGCGGCTGATTCATACGGTTCTGTACCGCTTTCCAGTTGCCCTGACGGATCGCCCGCGAGCGAACCTGGTCTTTGGTGTATTCCCAGTAGAGGTACTCATGCTTTGGCTGATCCCCTTTCCCCAGAAGAGTGGGCAGAAATGAGATGCCGTCAATATCGACACCAGACGGAACGTTCGTCCCGGCAACCTGCGCCAGCGTAGGTAATACATCCCAGAATGCAATCTGCAGGTCTGTCGTTTTTCCCGCAGCGATTTTGCCAGGCCAGTTCGCGATGAAGGGCACACGTAAACCGCCTTCATACATCGAACCTTTATGCCCCTTGAGCGGTGCGTTGCCGTTGAAGTAATCGGTCATCTCTTTCCAGGCGCCACCCTGCCCGCCGTTATCGGAGGTGAAAATGATCAGCGTGTTATCACGTATCCCCAGGTCTTCGAGCAGGGTGACGATTTCTCCGACATGATCGTCCAGGCGGGAGACCATGCCGGCAAATGTCACCAGTCCGTCTTCCGAACCAATATAACCGGGACGGGGATCGGGAATCTGTTTCTGGGGAAACTGACCGCGATACGGTTTTTCCGACTCTTCCGGGACCACCAGTTCCACGTGAGGAATAATGTAAGGCAGATAGGCGAAGAAGGGCTGCGATTTATTTTTCTGGATGAAGGCTTTCGCATCTTCATGAATCAGATCGTGAATGTAGCGGCCCCGCTGGTTGCTTTCGTTTTCCGGCAGCATGAGTTTCTGCTCGTTTTTCCAGATCCAGAAGGGATAATAAAAGTGAGCGTGTACCTGCAGCAGTTGGCCGGTGAATTCATCAAAGCCTTGTTTTCCAGGTCGACCGGGTGTACCTTCGTAACCGAGTCCCCATTTTCCGAACACGCCAGTCGCGTAGCCGGCAGCATTTAACACTTCGGCAACGGTGGTGTCTTCTTCGTACAGCAACTGGTTCAGGTCATTGGCACGTACGGCCGTGTGTCCGGTATGTTGACCTGTCATCAATACGCTGCGCGAAGGCTGACAGACCATCGAGCCGGCATAGGCCTGTGTGAATTTCATCCCCTCGGCAGCCAGCTTGTCGATATGCGGCGTTTTGATTTTTGTCTGACCATAACAACCGAGTTCCGCGTAGCCTAAATCATCGGCCATGATGAAAATGATATTCGGTTTTGCTTTCTCTGCTGCATCCAGACGGGCGGGAGCAGGCAGACTCAGACTGCAAATGACAGTCAAAAGTAATACGAGTTGTCGAAACATGATGCCAGATCCTTTCGAAGTTTTTGATTCCCTGTTTTTTTGAAATATTTACACGCGGAATTTGAATTCAGATTGCTTTTTAAAAAATCGTTTGAGATTGGTATTGACCGATTCAAAATGACTTTCTATTCTCCCCGCACCATTGGCGTTCACGCTGATCTGAAAACATCAAACAGACCATTCCTGATAACATCACATCTCACAATGACCGTTATCAATCCCAATTTCAACTATTAAGAATACACTAGTGTCCGCTGAGCGATTTCATTCACTCAGTGGAAAGATCGAATGCCAAAGGCACGGATGCTGTGGCATCGATCTTTTTTGAAACGTTTAACGAGTGCGTCCTTTGAGGCGTCTCTGCAGGCGTGAAAAATAATGGCGAACAATCGCCTCCCGGAAGTAGTACAAGTCCTTCCCCCCCCTGGGCTACTGCTTCCGGGAATTTTTATGCGCAGTGCCTGACACCGGCGCGACCGGCATCAGGCCTGATAGGACTGATTCAGGATTCAAACTTCGCTGGGAAAGCCATCCATCTTGCCGATGACAACGATGCCGGATTCCGAAACGGCAAAACCGCGGCTTTTATCGGCAGCCAGGTCGTAGCCAATTTCGCAGCCTTTGGGGATTGAAACCCCTTTGTCGATGATCGCATTGCGAATCTTCGCATGCCGACCGACATTCACGCCGGAAAACAGAATCGAATTATCGACTTCCGCCCAGCTGTTGACGCGCACGTTGGAAGAAATGATCGACTGGCTCACGCGCCCGCCGGAAATAATCGAGCCCGGACAAACCATACTGTCCACGGCCTGCCCCACGCGGGGTTTATTCCCTTCGCTCTGGGCGAAAACGAACTTCGGTGGCGGATCGGGGGGCTGATAAGAGCGAATCGGCCAGGTCGAATCGTACAGGTTTAGCTGTGGATGCACTGACACCAGATCCATGTTCGCTTCATAATAGGCGTCGATCGTGCCGACATCGCGCCAGTAGTAACCATCGCCTGTATTTTTATCCTGGAACGGATACGCGCGGATCAGATGATCGTCGATGATAGATGGAATGATGTTTTTACCGAAGTCATGCGAACTGTCGAGCTGGGTCGCGTCGTAACACAATCGCTCAAACAGGAAGTTCGTGTTGAAGACATAGATGCCCATCGAAGCCAGACTTTTTTCCGGATGACTGGGCATGGGAGCGGGATTGGCCGGTTTTTCTTCGAACTTGACAACCCGCATGTCATCATCAACGCCCATCACGCCGAACTGAGTCGCTTCGTCCCGATCGACGGGGATACAGCCGATGGTCACTTCCGCGCCAGATTCCTTATGGTCGCGAATCAGTTTGGAGTAATCCATCTTATAAATATGATCGCCGGACAGGATCAGAATGTGTTCCGAGCGGGCCCGTTCGATCGTGTAGATATTCTGGTAGACGGCGTCCGCGGTTCCCTGGTACCACTGTTCGTCAATACGCTGCTGCGGAGGGAGGACATCGATGAATTCATTCAGTTCACGGCAGAGGAATCGCCAGCCCAGGTTGATATGCCGGTCGAGGCTCGCCGCTTTGTACTGGGTCAGAATCAGAATCCGCCGCATCCCGCTGTTGATACAGTTCGAAAGTGTAAAATCGATGATGCGGTAACCGCCTCCAAAGGGTACAGCGGGTTTTGCTCGATCCCTGGTAAGCGGTTCCAGACGTGATCCCTTACCACCGGCCAGAACCAAGGCCAACACGTTTCGCATAATTGTTCCTTCCTCAACATGGAACAAGGTCCTGGCGGATTCATTCCCTGATCCATCAATGTATTCGAATAGAGGTTTTTGAAGCGCTTAATATGAACAATTCGAACAAACCACATTCACAGACAGCCCGTGAAGGTTTGATTTCCTGCGATATGAGTTGTGCGAACGCTCTCTCTATGTTGTAGCATCCTCCGGCGATGAAAGGAATTCTAAAAAACAACGTTTTGCGTAAGATCTTTTTTCTCAGTCTTCTTAACTCCGTCCGTCTGGTATTTATCCGTGGAACTGGTTTCAGGGACCTGTTCAAATTAATGAAGTTCCGATTGTTTTCCGGCTTGCGACTTCTCTCGTCTGATCGTTCATTTTATAATTTGCGACAAGAGTCTCTCACCTTCCAGCCTGGAGCATACAACGTATGAGTACTACCGACGAAAAACTGACGAAATCGTTTTATGACCGGATCAGCCATTCTTATGACATGATCGCGGATTCCAATGAACATGTGGCCCGGGAAAAAGGGCTGGCGGCACTGGCAATTCAGGAAGGGGAAGCGGTTCTGGAAGTCGGATACGGGACCGGACATTCGCTGGTGGCACTGGCGACAGCCGTCGGATCGACAGGAAAAGTGACCGGCGTGGATATTTCGGACGGCATGAAAACCGTCTCGGAAAAACGAGTCTCGGAAGCAGGTCTGGCCGACCGGGTAGAGCTGACCGTTGCCAATACGCCTCCGCTCCCTTTTGCCGACGACAGCTTTGACGTCGTTTCCATGAGCTTTACCCTCGAGCTGTTTCCGCTGGAAACCATTCCCACCATGCTGGCTGAAATCAAACGGGTGCTCAAACCGGGAGGCCGTCTGGGCGTGGTCTGTATGGCGTTGCCGAAAGAGGGGGAAAAGGACAGCTTCCTGGAAAAAACCTATAAATGGATGCACCAGCATTTCCCGCACATCGTCGATTGCCAGCCGATCAATGCGACCAGTTTTCTGGAAGAAGCCGGCTTCACCCTGACGGTCGATGACACCATGGAAATCTGGACAATGCCCGTTGCCATCGTGGTCGGTACAACTCCAGCCTGATCCGTTGACATTCTCCGCAATCAATTCCGGCTGGACAGGGGACTGCATTCCATATGCCCTCAGAGCAACGGCAATCTGAATCGGTTTCCACTCCGGGCTCCAGCTTTCAAAAACAGTTGAGCCTGTGGGACACCGTCAACATCATCATCGGAATTGTGATCGGGGTCTCGATCTTCAAAGTGCCCAGCCTGGTCTTTGGATCTGCCGGTTCGATTGAAGCCGGTTTTGCGATCTGGGGACTGGGCGGACTGCTGATGCTCGCCGGAGCGCTCTGTTATGCCGAGCTGGCCGCCTCCATTCCCGAGACCGGAGGCGACTATGTCTTCCTCTCCCGCACCTACGGGAATGGCAGTGGATTTCTCTTTGGCTGGGCCCAGTTCATCGCCATCAATCCGGGTAATATCGGCATCATGTCCTATGTCTTTGCCGATTACGCGATCTCGTTTCTCAACGCCTGCGGATACGAAATTCCTGCAGGCTGGTCGGTCATTCTGGCGTCAACGTCCGTCTGTATTCTCATCTGTCTGAACCTGTTGGGGCTGATGGTCGGCAAGTGGGCACAGAACATCCTGACGCTGGCCAAAGTCATCGGACTGGCGGCGATTGTCGTCAGCGGTTTCTACCTGGGACTGCAGGGAGCAGGCGATACGATTCTGGAACCTGCAGCACAAGCCACAAATGCGAAACCGCATTTTGGTCTGGCAATGGTGTTCGTCCTCTACGCGTTTGGCGGCTGGAACGATGCCGCCTTCGTCGCGGCGGAAGTGAAAGAACCCGGTAAAAACATTCCCCTGGCGCTGATCGCCGGAACGGCAGGCATTCTGGTGATTTATCTGCTGATCAACTTTGCCTACCTGTGGGGGCTCGGCTATTCCGGGTTGCTGAACGCTTCGACGCCGGCTGCAGAACTGCTGGGGAATGCCTGGGGGAATCATGGCACCCGGCTCATCAGTCTGATTATCATGATTTCCTCACTGGGCGCCATCAACGGATTGATTCTGACCGGCTCCCGTGTGAATGTCCGGCTGGGGATGGACCACCGGTTCTTCGCCGCTCTGGCACACTGGAACCGACGTGTGAACGCACCGATCTTCTCACTGCTCTCACAGGGTGTGATCTCCATCGGCATGATTGTCCTGGTGGGAACGAAAGCGGGCCGCCGCCTGATCGATGCCCCCTTCACCGTATTCCGATCCGATTTCATCAACTGGGAACAATACCAGGATGGCTTTGACACCCTGCTCGTCGCGACGGCTCCACTGTTCTGGACCTTCTTTCTACTGACCGGATTGAGTCTGATCCTTCTGCGTTTTAAAGCACCAGAGCTGGAACGACCGTTCCGCGTCCCCCTGTATCCCGTCACGCCGATTCTGTTCTGTCTGACCTGTCTCTACATGCTCTACGCCAGCCTGGAATATGCCCGCGGCCTGGCGTTACTGGGCTTGATCCCGGTGCTGATCGGCGTCCCCCTGTACTGGATGAGCCGCCGCAAACCTTCCGCTTGACTGCGGTGCTCGAATCATCCTTCCCCCTTTGTTACGCATCGGTACGCTGGCATGCCATCGTCGGTTTTCGTACCATTAATACGTTGCACAGAAATACGCTGCACAGATTCAAAGCCCGCCCCGGTCGGAAATACGTTTCATTCTTTACTGGATCAACATCATGAAATCACGCGCCGCTTCGATTTGCCTCGTCTCCCTGTTCCTGCTGCAGACGACTCTCTCCCCTGTCTCTGCGGAAGAAACGAAAACCATTGCTCCCCTGCAGCTGCCGCTGGTCGAAGCTTCTGATCATCCCCCGTATTACAGCACCACCTACGAACAGCCAACCGATCCCAAAGAGGGGCAGTTGCAGATTGGTGTGACCTATACGCTGTGGATTCCGGAAGGGCTCAAAGAAGTACGTGGCATCATCGTGCATCAGCATGGCTGCGGTTCCGGTTCGTGTACGGGCAGCGTGACAGCCGCCCATGATCTGCACTGGCAGGAACTGGCCCGCAAGAACGGCTGTGCCCTGCTGGGCCCCAGTTTCCATCAGGCACAGGAACAGAACTGCCGCCTGTGGTGTGATCCGCGGAACGGTTCGAACAAAGTGTTTGTCGAGTCGCTGCAGAAGCTGGCGGAAAAATCGGGGCATCCCGAAGTCGCTACCGCTCCCTGGTGTCTGTGGGGGCATTCGGGAGGCGGGTTCTGGTCGAGCCTGATGCAGATGCAGTACCCGGAACGGATCGTGGCGATCTGGTTTCAGTCGGGAACCGCCTATGGTTACTGGACCAATGGCGAAATCACGGCGCCCGAGATCCCCGCTGCGGCGATGCAGATCCCCATGGTGGCGAACCCGGGTCTGAAAGAAAAAGAAAACAAACGCTTCAGCCGCGCCTGGACGGGCAGCCTGGCGATGTTCAAAGACTACCGCGCCAAAGGGGCACCGATCTGTTTTGCCCCCGATCCCCGCACAGGTCACGAAACAGGCGACTCACGCTACCTGGCGATCCCCTTCTTCAACGCCTGCCTGCAACAGCGTCTGCCGGACAAAGTGGGTGCGCCCTTGAAAGCCGTCGAGATCAGCAAAGGCTGGCTGTCGCCGCTGCTCAGTGAAACCATGCCGGTCCCTTACGACCAGTTTGACGGAAACAAGGCGGAAGCCAACTGGCTGCCCGACAAAGCGGTCGCAATCGCCTGGCTGGACTTCGTCAAGACCGGCGCAGTCAGCGACAAAACACCGCCCCCTGCCCCCACCGATGTCAAAGTTGATGCTGCGACGGGCACGATCACCTGGAAAGCGGGAACCGACTTCGAGAGCGGCATCCAGGCCTTCCTGATCGAACGTGACGGCAAACAGATCGGTCAACTCCCCGAAAAACCGACCAACCGTTTCGGCCGCCCGCTGTTCCAGAACATGAGCTACGGCGATACCCCCGTGCTGCCACTGCAGAAGTTCGAATTCGTCGACAAATCCGCGAAACCGGGGAAGATGTATCAGTACAAAGTGATCGCGGTGAATACGGCGGGCGTGAAATCGGAGTAGTTTTTTTACTACCACGAAAAACACGAAAACACACGAAAAAGTTTTCTAGTGGATCGCGCCAAATGCAATTCAAGCTTTGAAGGCCCATCTGTGAAGGTCGATTAGACTATACTTAGATCTACTTCTGCTTTTCGTTTTAATAATATCGAGGACCTATTAGCATAATTTCTTTTTTAAATATTTCTACAGCGGAACTAAATACTTCTTTATCACCTCCAAATAGTCCAACTTTGAAGAATGGTTGAAGAAGCTCATCTGTGATATGGAGGGACTCCAGATAGTCACCTTCTCTAAATTCCTGCATCATATAGTATTTTTGAATAAACTTTCCTTTCGGAAACGTTAGGTACATTGACTCACGATTATACTGGCTATTACACGCCAAATCGAGGTAGGTAAAAGAATAGATTATTTCAAAGAAATCAAAGTAACGTTCATAATCCTGATCATCTGGAATAATTGGATTTAATATGCTTCTGCACTCGTTATAAAACCACTCACTTACTGGAAAATGGCTTTTCCTGTGCTCGGGAATACATCTGAAACAATCTTGAAAGTCATTCCAAGTAACATTCAGGATTAGCTTTCTGGGCTGTCGACCAGAACGAGAACTTTCAGGTCTTATTAGAATGGCAAGCAGCATTTCCATGTTGCCTCTAGCAACTGCCGCAATCCCCATCGTATAGAATAGAATAATTGAGGGAATTACTCGAAGCATTGGATTGATAGGTCTTCCATCTGCATGGCTTTCATTCAATCCAGGCTCTCTATTGAGCCGTTGAATCACACTCGAAAACACCTCCTGATGTTGTGCTCTTCCCCAATAAGCCCCATACATACAAATAGTTCTCAGTAACTCAAGACTATTGGCTAGTTCGAGTATAGCTTTCTGAAATTTTTCGTCCGGGCTCCCTGGCTCTAATAGAGAATTTAAAATCGGTTGAATTGCAGAATAAGCCTTTTCTTTTTCTTCGTGAACCAGATCGTGTAGGCGAATTATATGTTTGTCATCGCTCAACAAACGTTTGACTGTTGCTGCTGCAGAAGCAACTGAGAGTGGGTGCGGCTTTTGAAACTCTTCCAAGGAAATAACTTTTTCAGCGAGTTCATTAAAAAAAGAATCTGCATCCTTGATTTGAATATATTCGCCAGCTCTTGAATGGAGTAACTTCTGAGCTTTCTCTGATGGTTTTCCTCGACTCGCCCAATAGCTGGTAAATCGACGATTTCGACTACGCTCAAAAGCCTTGTAAAGTGCAGGGTCCCATTGAGCTGACCAACCACAAAAAACAAATCCAAATTCATCAACGATTCGATCAAGTAGTTCATCAACACTTACATCATATTCAGAGAGTTCACCAATAGTATTTTTAATGCGTGTATCCTTATAATCACCATGAAGCTTGATGATCACACACTCCTGATGGATCAGTGGCAATGAACCCATAATCGCATCTGGCGTACTCAAAACTGTAGGAGTTATTCCAACCTCTTCAATTGCCAGTTCTGTTAATCGATCAAAATTTGTCGTGACGATGACACGAACAAATCCTCCTTCTACCAGATTTGCAATAGCTCGATGAGCAGAAGTTGGCTGCTTTAATCCTTGCTCGCGTTCTTCTTCATTCGGCTCAAAATACGCTGACAAAAGCTTCTGCCGTTCCTCCGGACTCTTGGCAAGTTCATCCAATAATTCAGAGTAGTCCGGTTCTTTTTGATATGTCTCTTGATACCACTTTGCAGGATCAGAGCTGCAATCGACTCCCTGCATATGAGCAATTTTCTCCACCAAGTCACATACTACTTCCCAACCCGTTGGAATTTGTGCTGCCCGGGAAACTCCTGATCCTAGCAACAGAGCATACACTCCTTTATTAGTCTGCATTGAAAAAGCTAGTGATAGAAGTGGGTCAATCATTTTTAATTTGATCCTCAATGAATTAAGAAGATTCTGACATGTGAAAATCAGAGAATCACTTTTCTTGAATTCAATTGTACAGCCACAAAACACGCTGTCTACTTAAACTTCATTTAGGACTTAACGATCACTCTCACTCCTAATTAACTACTTCTGATTGTTCATCTTCAGGCTCTCAAATCACATCTGGTAGAATTCCTGCAGGGCGGAAACTTAAATTCCCGCCCTGCTTTTAAATGTATCGAGTGTGTTGTTGTGGTGTTGTATCAGCACTGTCGGGCCAGCCGACAGTTGCACGCAAGGTGACAGATCCATTCGTGTTGCCCCTATGATAGTAGAGGTTTCCGGGTGCCACGGACCAGCTTGTCCGGCCGTGCCGATTGGGTTTCGGCAGTCTGTCACTGGAAGGCATGTTGCAGCTGCGACCTCCTGCTCGCAGTGCTCGGCCCGAATTACATTCGGGCTCACCCTTTTTCTTTGTTATCAACTGTATGGCATTAGACGCGGTTCATGCAGACTTCGGTGTTCAACTGGAGCTAAGGCCCTGCGGCTAATTAAGGATGTTCAATGGTTAAACTTGGGAACACCATGATTGATATTGGCACTTTCATTTTACGGTTGCTTGCGACAACACCGAATTCTATCTGGGGCAACCCGGTTCTTGCCTGGTTCAGGATCTGCATCGGTGGTTGCCTTGTTTTTGTTGATTTATTTTCTGGAAGGACAGGCAGGAGTCAAGCAGGGATGAAATGGTTTTTGTGGCGACAGGTGATGACAGGGAGCCGGTGCCTGGATGAGAACTGGTTACTTCGTTGTGAACACGGGGCGAAGTGTGTCGACCCGCAGTCGGTTATGCGTTGTTATTTTTCAAATCGTGCTGAAACCAGCGGGTTTTGTAGTGCTGATTTTCGCAGTAGTTCACGCAGTGCACTCGATTTTTTCTCGCCAACGCGCGCGACACACTTGAGAGCAACAGGATGCGCATCGGCGGGCAGCAGTCAAGGCCGGTTTCTTCAGTTGTGGAACGGATACGCAGTGCGCCGTTTATTCACCGGGATAGCGGTCCCAGCGGTAAGCGAGCTTCGAGTTTTGCCAGAAGACTTTGTCGAGCGCTGCCTGTCCTTTGTCCTGCAGATAGTCGACCAGTATTTTCTGCAGCGTGACATAGTCGGCGGCCCGTTCGGAGACCGGCCAGTTGCTGCCAAATATCATGCGGTCGACTCCGATGTGTTTCCAGATGACATCCAAAGTCGGACGGTAGTAGGCAACGTCCGCTGGGACGGCATCAGGACGGTGACGCGAAGCCCCTTCCACCAGGGCCGAGATTTTGATGAAAACCTGTTTCTGATCGGACAGGGCTTCCATGTATTGTTGCCAGGTCAGATCGAGTTCCTCCCCTTTGATGACGACATTGCCGATATGATCGACGACAATCCGCAGATCGGGAACCTGCTCGGCCAGCAGGCGTGCTCCATTGAGCGTCACCGGACCGCCATTCAGATCCACCTGCAGCCCCTGGTCAGCCATCAGTTTCAGATCGTCGATAAACTGTTTCTGCTTCAAGCCAAGATCGAGCAGATCGTAGTTGATGCGAATTCCTTTATAGAGCGGGTTCTTCGAAAACCGTTTGAGGTGCTTCCGAAAATCGGGCTCGCCCGGAGTGAGGCGTCCCACAAATCCGATGATCACGGGATTGTCTTTCGCCTGATCCAGAATCCACTGATTGTCTTCAACCAGCTTACTCGCTTCCACGACAACCGTGGCATTCACGGGCTGGTACTTTTTCAGTTCGACAAAATCTTTAGGCAGGACGGTCCGATAGAGGGACGAACCTTTGCTCGGCCAGGGAACCCCTTCGGGGCGACTCGGATCGTAAAAATGGGTATGAGTGTCAACGACTTTGGCAGGCAACAGCGGTTTGGAAGCGGCGGCTTTGCTGCCACTGAGATTCAACTGCGAGACGAGCAATCCGGCGGAGGCAGTTTTGAGAAAAGTACGACGGTTGAGCGATGACATGTCGAGAATCCTCTGAGGTGTTTAAATTTGATCAGACCTGGAAAGGCAAAATTGATAGATAATCTAGTTGTATTATGTTTATGTCGATGCATTACAGGATATTCTCAGTCGATATCCAATTCTATCTATTTTCACATAAAGTTGCTGTATTCCGGGGAATTTAAATCGCACTTCCCTTTGCCGGCTCTTTTTGCTAATTTTCACGCACTGTGTATCTTTACTTTAATTGTTTTGGGACGCTTGTCGCCAGGAACAGCGACGGACAAAGACAACGGATTTGATTTTGTGATGCCCCCAACTGACGATCAGAACTCGGATTTGAATCGCCGCGCGCAGACTGATGCCGCGCGTCAAGAGTACGAACGCGAGGAATCTGAAGAGATCAGCACAGTGAATTCCAGTGAATCCGACTGGTATTCCGAAGAGATCGAAGACGACGCCGTCGAATATGATCTCTCCCTGAAATTCGAAGATTATGCGCCTGCCTGGTTACTTAAGGTGAAGGCGCTGTTCGGTCATGCCCCGGAATGGTCGGTTTCTTACAGCCTGGGCGCGACTGCGATCGTTTTGACGATCCTGCTGTTACTGGCGATGCCCGCCGATGAACCAGCTGAAGTCGAATTTGTGGAAGAGTTCACTCCCGCTCCCGTCGAAGTGGTGTCGGTTGTGCGCGAAGAAGTGGATCTGATTGATTCCCGGATTGCTGTAGAACTTCCCTTGATTGACGGAATTGTACTTGCCGAAACCGATCCGCTGTATGTTTCTTTCGGAGAACTTCCACAGCATATCGCAAACACAACTCCACACGAAGAATTCCTGCCGCCTCGCGAGCGACCGATCGTCCTGCCAGATTTCGAACTCCCGCCCGAACCGGCGGCTGCTGAACCAGAGTTGACTTTGAATGTTCAGCACATCCGCATCATCGAACGGGAAATGCGGGATCCGGGAATCGACGAACCATTTTTAGTCGAAGCGTTGGTGACTGCGGGGGACACGGTGAGTCGGCTGGAACCGGGAGATCGGTTTCTGTTTGATGAAAAATGGATACTGGTCAATCTGGAACGAACGCTGGCACAATCGCAGGAGACGATCCGTCCGACTCTCTATCACGAACGGGTGACAGGAAACAAACATCTGCAGGTCGGCCAGGAGCAACTGCTCGAACCTGATTTGAGAGAGCCCGTTCGACCTGATCCCGGCAGACAGGAAGAGCTGCACGTCGAAATCAGAAAAACGATACCTCAACAGGGGACCGCCGCGAATACACTGGCCTATTCAATCATCGTGAAAAACCAGGGCACAACGCCCGCGTTTGATGTGGATGTGAACGAGACACTCTCCCCCGCCGCAAGCCTGGTCGATTTGACACCGCCGGCTGAAGTCAGACAGAACCAGTTAAGCTGGAAGATCAACCGACTGGAACCGCAGGAAGAACGCGAGCTGCAGGTCAAAGTGTATCTGGCAGAGGAAGGGAGCGTGGAAACCAACTCACAGGTGAAACTGGTTTCGAATGTCGCCACGACAACAGAGATATTTGCCACCTCTCTGGAACTGAAAATCAAAGGACCCGATGTGGTCGCTGAAGGAGAGGTCTTTCCCCTGGAGATTCAGGTGAGTAATCGGGGTCGTCAGGACCAGAACGCTGTGAACCTGAACCTGGATCTGCCCGAAGGACTGATGCACGAACAGGGGCGGCAGTTGTCATTCCGGATGGATCAGCTGGCAGCCAACGAAACGCGAACATTGCAGGCTCGTGTAAGAGCAGTGAAAGCAGGCAAAGTGACATCTCAGGCGCGCCTGTCTTCAGATGATCTGCCTCTTGATGAAACAGAACTGGTGCAGAATGTGGTTCCCAAACCAGCGAAGCCGAAACAGCCAGAAACAAAAGCGACCAAACCAACGACTCCGGCACCGACCGTCACACCGAATCCTCCCGCGACTCCCGGACAGCAATGCCCCTGTCAGATACCGGTCATTGAGTATTATACGGTCCCTTACCTGCTGCCTTGATGACAGCTGGAGTTGAAGTCCGTTCAGGAATTCGGCTCGCCTGTTTCTCGATTATCAGTGGGCCACATATTGCAACTGCCTCAAGTGGTTCGGTAGCATGGAGTAACGCTTACTAATAGTTGCAGAGTTCACCTCTGACCTGACAAAGAGTTTGAAATGACATTATCCAAGATCTGGTTACAGATCCCCCTTTTTTTCATTCTGTTCCTGATTTCATTGACACCGGATTATCTGGCAGCTGCTGACGGGGCGTTGGGAACAGTCCGCTTCACCGCGGGGAAATCACCGCTCGAAAATGAGCCTGTCTGCGTAGAGCTTCCCGAGACTGGATTTTCAGCGGAGCAGGTTTTTCTGATCGAAACTGCCGATGCGAAGATGACCGCGATCCCCGCGCAGATTGAAAAGCGAAAGCAGTCTGCCGATTTACTCTGGTGGATTCCCCCTGGAACAACAGCCGCCGGTAAAACACGCGAATTTCAGATCCATCCGGGCACGATTTCCCCCGCGCAGGAGCTGACGATCAAAGAGACTGACAAAGCCTATCAGATCCTGATTGGTGATCACCCGGTATTAAGCTACAACTATAAACATATTGAGCCACCTGAATCGCTGGATCCCCTGTATGGTCGCAGCGCGCACATTCATCCCATCTGGACGCCGAGCGGAAAGATTGTCTCGGATGAATTCCCCCCGGATCATGCCCATCAGAGCGGACAGTTTTTTGCTTTCACCAAAGCGGTTTTTGAAGGACGCCCGACCAACTTCTGGGAAATCAAAAGTAAAAAAGGACGGGTTCGATTTAAAAATCTGGTCTCGAAACAGGTGGGGCCGGTCTTTGCAGAATTAATCGTGACCCAGGAACATGTGGATCTGACAGGCGAATCAGAAACCCCCGCTCTACTGGAAACGTGGGGCATTCGCGTGTGGAATCAACCAGCGAAAGATCCCGCCTACTGGATGTATGACATCACCTCGGATTTGCGGTGTGCGACTGAGTCTCCATTGAAACTCCCCCAGTACCATTATGGCGGCATGGCCATTCGCGGGGGTCGGGGATGGACGAAAGAGAACTGTCAGTTTCTGAATTCCAATGGCAAAACCCGAGAGAACGGAAACCATGACCGGTCCCGCTGGTGTGATATTTCCGGCAGAACTGATACGAAAGCGCCCTGGAGCGGTTTTACCATTCTCAGCAACCCCGATAATTTTCGCTTTCCGGAACCGGTGCGGATTCACCCATCGATGCCTTATATGGTCTTCACCCCCTGCCCGCTGGGTGACTGGGAAATCGATCCGGGAAAACCACATATCAGCCGCTACCGGTTTCTCGTACATGACGGGCCTGCGCTCGCCCGCACAGAGGGGATCTGGCAACATTACGCGAATCCGCCCCAGGCGAGTTTTCAATCAGCCACTCCCTGACCGTTTGACATCAGAAAGAGTTATCTATGATCTGGGATTTACACTGCCACCTCTCGGGGGTGGACGGCAAAACCGCCGACGAGCGCATCGCGCAGCTGATGGTTTATGCTGACCGCATGGGTGTGGAGCGACTCATCTTCTTTATGGGCTGGCCGTTTCTGACCGACCCCACGCCGGAGCAGTTTCGCAAGCAGAACGATCAGGTCTTGCAGGCAATCAGCCACTGGCACGACCGGGCGTTTGGCTTTGTCTATCTGAATGCGAAGTATGTGGATGAGAGCATCGCGGAACTGGATCGCTGTGTGAAAAATGGTCCGATGATTGGCGTCAAGTTATGGGTCGCCAGTCGCTGCAATGATCCCTCGATTGACCCGATTATCAAACGGGCCGCCGAGCTGAAAGCGTTGATCTACCAGCATACCTGGTACAAAACCGGGGGAAATCTGATTGGGGAATCAACGCCCGGTGATCTCGCGTTGATGGCCAAACGGCATCCGGATGTCCCGTTGATCTGCGGGCATACCGGTGGTGACTATGAACTGGGGCTGCGAGCGATTCAGGATTCACCGAACGTCTACGCCGGCATTGGCGGTTCCGATCCGACTGCTGGAATCACGGAAATGGCGGTGCGGGCGTTGGGGGCAGATCGCGTTCTTTACGGCAGCGATATCGGCGGACGCAGTTTCTCCTCTCAACTGGCAAAAGTCCAGGGGGCGGACATCCCTGAAGTTTCCAAGCGTCTGATCCTGGGGGGCAATCTCAAACGACTGCTGACTCCCATCCTGAAAGAGAAAGGGATCAAAGTATGATTTGCGATGTGAACGTGTATCTTTCCCGCTGGCCCTTTCGTCGACTGCCTTGCGACACGACTTCAGAACTTGTGAGTAAGCTGAAGCGCAGCCAGATCAGCCGGGCCTATGCCGGGAGCTTTGATGGTTTGCTGTATAAAGACATCCGCGCGGTGAATCAGCGGTTGTATGACGACTGCAAGACCCAGGGTACGGATCTGCTGGTCCCTGTCGGAAGTATCAACCCCACGCTGCCAGGCTGGGAAGACGATGTGATCGCCTGCCACGAACAATGGAAGATGCCCGGCATTCGCCTGCATCCCAATTACCATGAATATGAACTGAGCAGCCCGGAGTCGAAAAAACTGTTTGCGATGGCTGCTGAACGGGGACTGTTTATTCAGATCGCCATGCGGATGGAGGACGATCGGACTCAGCACAAATTGATGCGGATTCCCGATGTGAATTTTGAAGCGTTACCGGGACTGATGAAGGAACAGGACGGTCTGCAGGTCACGATTCTGAACGGGATGAAATCGCTACGGGGTGCCAGTCTGACTCGACTGACCGAGAACCCGAATCTGACTATCGAGATCGCCATGCTGGAAGGGGTTGGCGGGATTGAGAACATCATGGAGCAGGTGCCTTACGAGCAGATCCTGTTCGGTTCCTATTTCCCCTTCTTCTACCTGGAATCCAGCCTGAATAAACTCAAAGAGTCACAACTGGGCATGGAGATCGAAAAGCAGATCACCTGGGAGAATGCACAGAAACGCTTTGCAAAAACCTGAGAATCGGACGACTTACTCAGTCCATTCCAGGTAAGGATCGAGCCCCATTTTGTGGAACATTTCGATGCGGTTCTTTTCCTGCTTGAGCATATCGCGTCGTTGTTTTCGATGCAGCTTCTCCAGGAAGTTCTGTGTATTCTTGAAGAATGACAGCCAGCCTGGAGACAGCTCCCCGTTTTTATCTGCCTTGGCAGATTTGGAAAGCTTCTCGAGCTGACTCAGTTCCAGACAGCGGAGCAATTCGTCTTCCAGCGAGAGAAAGAACTGATAGTGCCCGGGATCGCCCTGCCGGGCAGACCGACCGATGAGCTGACGGTCGATACGGGCCGAGGTGTGCATCTCTGTCGCAATCACATGCAGCCCCCCGTTCGCACGCACATCATCTTTTAACAGAATGTCAGTTCCACGACCGGCCATGTTTGTAGCGATAGTCACACGTGCCGGCTCACCTGCTTTGCGGACGATTTCGGCTTCCTGCTCATGGTATTTGGCATTCAATATCTGATGCGGGATGGCTTTCATCGCCAGCAGGTCGCCGAGTGCTTCAGACGCTTCGACTGAGGGGGTACCGACGAGAATCGGGCAGCGTTTCAACCGCAGACGTTCGATCTCTTCCACGACAGCCATTCGTTTGGCATGCATCGTTTTAAAGACCCGCGCCGGACTTCCTTTGCGAATACCGGGGCGATGCGTGGGAATCGAAGTCACGGAAACTTTATAGGTTTTCTTAATTTCTTTTTCCGCGAGAGCCGCGGTACCGGTCATTCCTGCGAGATGTGCATAGTTCTGGAAAAAGCTCTGGACTGTGATGCGAGCGGCCTGGCCTGTAGCGGCAGTAATGGGAACATGCTCCTGAGCTTCGATGGACTGATGCAGTCCATCCTGCCATTTCCGCCCTTCCATCATACGCCCCGTCGATTCATCGACAATCACGACTTCATCATCGACGACGACATAATCACGATCTCTCAGGAAGCCGAAACGAGCCACCAGTGACTGTTCAACCTGTTTGTAGATGCGCTCAGTATCAATCGAGTCCAGCAGAGAAGGCTTCGCCATCAGCAGAACTTTGCGACAGCCCTGATCGGTCAGATAGGATGACCGTTTTTTAGGCTCATAAACATAATCCACTTCCGACTCCAACTGGTGCGTCGCCCGGTTGCTCCAGCGAAACAGGTTCACAGAAGCAGCATCATTCGGCTGGATTAGTCCGATAATCAGTGGGGTTCTGGCTTCATCAATTAACACACTGTCGGCTTCGTCGATCAATGCAAAATAGTTGCCGCGCTGAACCAGTGGCTCCTTGCCGGAGTTTTTATGGTTGGTAATCGCCTGTTCCAGCTGACCGGGGGCAGACGCTCCAATCCGAATCCGATCGCGGAGGAAATCGAATCCCATTTCATTCGCCGTACCGTAGGTCACATCCAGACCGTAGGCTATCCGTCGATCTTCATCTTCCATATCTGAAGTGATACAGCCAACAGAAAGGCCCAGTTTATTAAATACCGGCCCCATGATTTCAGAGTCACGTTTGGCAAGATAGTCGTTGACCGTAATCACGTGACACCCTTTGCCCATCAGTGCACGCAGGTAAGCCGGCAGAACTGCTGTCAGGGTCTTGCCCTCACCGGTCTGCATTTCGGCAATGCCTCCCTCAAACAGGGCAATGCCCCCCATGAGCTGCACGGGGAAGTGTTCCATCTTCAAGGTTCGCCAGGCCGATTCCCGTACGAGTGCATACGCTTCCGGCATGATTTTCTTAAGAGGCTCTCCCGATTTCGCACGCCAGCGCAGTTCCAGCGAATAGCGTTCCAGTTGATCATCGGTCATTTTCTTCAGTGCTGTACAACGCTGAATAATCTGACTGGCTGTGGCATTCCAGCGGGAAAGACGCGATTTTGCAGGGCGAAAACCTGTCTTCATCCAGTGATAGCTGTGTGATGCGATGCTCAAACTGCCTCCAGGAGTCATTTAAAAAAACAACCAGAACGAGAAGACAAATCAAACCATTCGTTTGATGTGTCAGGAAATCAACGGACATTGCTTTCAGCATTATGACGCTCAAAACACTGAAAAGTAACGTCTCAGCCCAGCTGTCTGGCTCCTGTCGCGAGTGATCTCAAATTTGCGGGAGAGCAAACTCATCCACTCTCTTAAGGTATTTATATGATGAGACTTACACTCCATTCTGCACCACATACTGACTGCTGGTTCTGCTTATTTTAATCAGTCAGTGAAGCGACAACAAAAACTTTTTTTCTGAATCTCAAGAGGTGACTTAAAAATGAGTGGGTGCCGTAAGTTCTTCCAGTTTGTTGACTTAAATCAACATTTCATGTTGGCTTCCCGATCGTTTTGTTAGATTTTTTACATCCAATCGTCATTTTCGGTGCAGATTGTATTTTGCATATGTCAAATACAAACAAGCCACCCATACCTCACATTTCCGCTAAAGATTGGAAACATTCCAATTTCCCTGTTTTGTTAGGTAGGGGCACCTCTTTAAAATCATTAACTGAACAATCAGGTCGATTTCTCTCCAAGTGGAATCTGCCTGGCTTGAATCAAGTTCAACAGCAAAGATTTATGTAATATAAAGATACCAGTTTAATGATCTCAAAATTCATCGATAACCTGTGGCGTCCGCGGCGAACTAAACATCATCGCAGACTGAAACCCACCACTGCCCCGCTTGCCGCCACAGAAAAGCTGGAAGACCGCACACTGCTCAGTGGCCAGGATCTCGTTGCTTTCGCTCAAGCGCTTACAGCCGCGAATGTCACACTCTACGGAGCTGCCTGGGATGCCAGTACGACAGAGCAAAAAGCACTGCTGCAAGATGGCGCACAGTTTCTACAATTTGTCGATATCACAGATGCGAATCGGGAATTAAATTTGAGTGCCGATGATGTGGCAATCACTGAAATTGGCAACCTGCACCCCGTCTGGAAACTGGATGACGGAACGTTGATTGATGGCAGCACGATCAATTCAGTTGCTGATCTCGCAGTAGCAACTAATGTGGCAATCCCTCAATCAGACGACCCATTTCTGAAAGCGATTGCCGACCAGACTTTGTATTCAGGGACGGGACTGCATGTTGCCCTGGATGGGTATGATTCAGAAAACAGTGCGTTGACCTACACAGTCCAGAGCAGCAATAGTCAGATTTCAGCACGAATCCTCTCTGGTAACCGCAGTATTCGGATTTCGGTTGAAGGCTATGGCGATATGGTCTTCGAACTGTTTGAAGGGCGTGCTTCCCGCGCTGCCGAACGGATTATCGAACTGGCCAATAGCGGATATTACGATAATCAGATTTTCGATATGATTATCAATGGCATGATACAGGGGGGCGATCATTCCGAATCGGGACTGGTCGACTCTGGCCTGGGCTATTTTGACGATCAGTTCCACAGGGAACTGCAACACGTTCAGTCCGGTCTGCTTTCCATGTATAAGCCGGCCCCCAACCCTGACACAGGGGCAATCCCGGACAGAAGGACTCCGACCACCACTGATGACCAGAACGACTCGCGATTCTCGATCACCGGTGGCTACTCTCGAGAATATGATTTCCAGAATACCATTTTCGGTTTCCTGACTGAGGGTGAAGACGTTCGTCAGGCGTTGAGCAATATCTCGACCACGGATGGTATTCCCGACTTTACGATTAAAATTGAAACGATCGATGTCTTTTCTGATCTGGAAAATGGAACGCTGGTCCTGACGGCAGCGGAAGGTTATACCGGAAGCTCCACGATTACGGTGACGGCCCAGGATCAGAATGGAAATACGACGGAGCGTACTTTTCAGGTAAACGCTACCCCTGATTCCTTCCCATTATATTATTACTATGAGAATGCGAATCCCTACCTGCAAGACATTCCCGACCTGCAGGTAAGCCCTGGCACTTCGATTCAATATCAATTGACCGCCACGGACGTCGACTTTAATACTCCGAACGGCAATAACTACTTTTTTTTCTATGACCAGGACAAGTTAAGCACCCGCGAACTGGCGGTCCCCGTTACTGCCCCTTCGGGACTGGTTTATTCCGTTAATATCACGACCGGCCTGCTGACTGTCAGTCCCACAGCGGGTCTGGCCCCTGGGATTTATGAAATCACTGTTGCCGTTGGTTTTCAGCAAACCAACCCCGACGATCCCAATTATGTAGCAAATTTCCGAGACCTGCAGGATTATCAGGTCGTCACAGTCATCGTGGGCACTCCGCCTGTCGCAAATAATGATTTTTTTACCTTGCAGGGTGACACACCTGCTCCCATCGATCTTCTGGCTAACGATACAGACAGCGATGGCACCTTAGATCTGGCATCCATTGAAATCGTCCAGCAGCCCGCGCACGGTACTATCACCGCCAACGCGGATGGCACGGTCAACTACATTGCAGACGGCTCGGGTTACATGGGACTGGGGTCATTTACGTATCGTGTGAAAGACAACCTGGGGCTCTACTCAAATACGGCAACCGTGAACTTCTCAATTGCTCCTGAGGGAGTAATCCTGGTCACAACGCTGTCAGATAACCTTAATTCATCGGACAGGAAAGTCTCAATACGTGAAGCAATGCTGGCCGCTAACACGGATGCCATCGTTGACGTATCTCCCAAAGGCAATGGAGCCGACATCATCATGTTTGATCCGGCCTTATTCAACGGGCAGGAACAAACCATCCAGCTGGTTTCGCAACTTCTCATCAGTGATGATGTCTCGATCATTGCACCGACGTCAGAAGCCGGTACACCTTTACTGACGCTGAACCAGAGCACATTAAACCGCCATTTCAATATCACAGATAATGACGCGAATGTTCTGGAAGTCACTCTGCAAAACCTGAAGCTGACGAATGGGCAGCTCACTGCTAGCGGAGGCTCGATCTATAATGCGGAACACTTGGTTCTGATTAACAGCGAACTGGTGAATAACCATTCTGCAAGCGGGTATGGTGGTGCGATCTACAACACCGGGACCCTGGAGGTCAGTGATTCTTTTTTCCAGAACAATTCCTCACAGTATTCTTCAGGGGGCGCTATCGCCAGCGAAGGCGGATCAGTCACTTTGACAGACACGACTCTGGATGACAATTCCGCCGATGGGTATGGTGGCGGTATTTATGCTGCAAATGCTGATGTTTCTATTATCAACAGTACTGTCTCCCTGAACTCGGCATCGCTGGGAGGAGGAGGCGGGCTCTATCAGTTGAATGGTGAGTTGACCATCAACGGTTCCCGGTTCATCGGCAATCATACAGACAGTCAGCCAGGCGGCGGCGGTCTCTATATAGAAGGGGCGACAACTCTCATCTCCGCTTCTACTATTCATGATAATTACAGTTCTGGTAATGCCGGTGGCCTGGTCCAGAATGGGGGAGACCTGACGATACACAGCAGCACGATCTCACTGAATGATGCGCTGTTGGGAAGTGGAGGCGGAATTTATAATAGCGCCTTTACATCACTCATCATCAACAGCACGATTTCCGGAAATACAGCGACCGAAAATGGTGCTGGAATTTACTATTCAGATCCCCAGGGTTTTGTCAGTTCCGCCATTCACAACAGCACCATCGCCGACAACCATTCAGGTAGTTATGGTGGTGGGGTCTTTTCGGCTGGTTATGCCCTCCCCGTTAACAACAGTATTATTGCTGACAATACAGCGTCTACCGATGGCGCAGACGTCTTTGGTTACCTGTCTGGCAGTTACAGCCTGATTGAAAATACAAGTGGCGCCGACTTCTACGAAACAACGAATTACATTACAGGGCAGGATCCGGGCTTACTGCCGCTGGGTGATTATGGCGGGCTGACCCAGACTCATGCATTGAATTCTAACAGTGTTGCGTTAGACGCGGGTAATCCAGCCTTTGATGGCAACATCTTTGATCCGGCACTCACACTCGACCAGAGAGGCGTCAATCGTGTCATTGATGGCAATAATGACTCAACCCTTCTCATAGATCTGGGCGCTTTTGAAGCAGAAGGAATTCAGGGAAGTGCAGATCTGACTGTCAAATGGCAGTCAACCAATGTCGGTACCTCAGGTCAGACAGGTTCGCTTCCCGCCAATGCCAGTTTTATTGATGAGTTTAATCCGGTCATTGTCGAAATCTGGGTCAGTATCAGCAATTCTTCAGATTATGGTCTGGTTGCAGCCCAGGTTGACTTCAACTTTGATGCGAACTACCTGACGGTGGCTTCTATAGTCTATGGCCCAGGATTTACGTTGAACAAGACTGGCGTTGTCGACAATGAAACAGGGACCATCACCGGACTGGGTGCTGCCACTAACCAGGATGACTACGGTGCTGAAACTCTCGTCCTGTTGGCCCGGGTAAAACTGACCGTTAAGCAGATCCCCTTAAACGCTGATGGTGAATACATCCATCCGGTTGCCAATCTGAATTTTCAGATCGCAAACAGTATTCTGACATCTTCGCAGGGGGACGCCACGGTCACCGAAGGAGCTGCCGTCGATTTAACACTGGTTCCGGCACTCTATGATCTGAACGATGATGGAATTATCAATTACCGTGATCTGATTTCTCTTGTTGGAGTTTATGGCAAGACCCCCGGCAGCACCGGTGCAGAGAACGCCTGGGCCGCAGATTTGGACCGATCCGGCAAAGTAGATTATCGCGATCTGATCCTGCTGGTGTCAAATTATGGAAAGGTTCAGGGAGGCGAGAACATACTCACTTATCCGTCGAATTATTCAGAAGTCTGGCAACAGAATTTTCTGATCACATCGCTGATCAATCCAGATGAATCAGCAGCTCCGGCGATCACCACCAATGAGGTTGAGCCGGTTCTTGAAGCAGCAAAACAGCAACTTGCCGATGTGTATGATGATTCCGTAACAGAAACGCTGGCTGATGTAAAAATTGAGATTGTGGAGTTGCCTCAGAATCAACTGGCCAAAGCGGACGCAGAAAACAACACCATTTATCTGGATATCAATGCGGCAGGCTGGGGATGGTTTGTCGATGCGACTCCTTTGCTGAATGAAGAATTTAATGCTTCCACGACAGGACTGTTTGATGCCAGATTGTTTAGTACTGCTGCTGGACACATCGATTTATTGACTGTTCTCCTGCATGAATTGAACCATCTGCTCGGCTATGAGCATTCTCCTGACAATCTGCTGATGCAACCTGAGTTGAATCCCGGAGAACGTAAACTACTTACAAATAACGACTTTGAGGAAACAGATGACTTTTTTGGAGGTTTTCAGTCCACCGAGTTCAACGGAATCAACTGAACATGTAATTAACTTTGAAAACCCCCTTTACTATTGTGAGAAAATTCAGTTTCAGACGTCCAGAACGTAAGAGACCATCCGTAGCAGCGGTCACAGCCCCTAAAACCAGTACGAACGGCTTGTTTTCGATTGATCTTTTTTATCTTTTGCTTGACATACATAGTTTTGCTGCTGCACAATCTATCTTAAAATTTGCCCATTTTAACAGATAATTAGGTTTGTCGATTTTTGTCAACTACCTTTGCCTGGTATTTCTTTAGCAAAATACACGGTCCCAGATAGTTATAAATAATTATAAATACAAGAGTTACAAAGACTCTTAAAAGACACGCGACTCGTTAAGACAGAGTTTCCTGTTTTGGCATGATATGGAAAGATGCAAATGATGTTTACGAGAACTAAACGTCGTCACCAGCCTGGTCGAATCGGTTCGTTTCTCAATCAGCTCCTGAAAGGACGCAATAAACGATTAAGAAATCAACGCGTATATTCATTGACCAACTCTTACTCAACTGTGGAGTGCCTGGAAGACAGGACACTTCTATCGGCTGGAAATTCCCTGCCACCTGGAAGTGGCTATGGCATTACTGAAGATGGTCGCGCGGTTCCACCGCCCACAATTCTGATTTCGCAGCAATCCCAGGCAGAACAAGAAGCAGCGCAACCGACCTCGGAAGAAGAAAAGCTGTTAAGCAGTAAAGATAAGGGACAGGTAGAAAATCCTGTTGATTATCTTTCGTTTTCAACACATGAAAACGAAACTATTGGTACCACTGGCTCGAATGACGATATCGTCAACGCGGAAGTCATTACAGGCTTCGGCACGGGGTTTGATGACGATCCAGAAGTCGATCTGGCCGGTTATCTGGCTAATGCATCACTACAAACCTACCCTACTTTTTTCTTCCCTGAAGACGATGGTTCTATCACTCTGGCCAACGATCTCAATCTGGGACTTGGTGGACAAGTACAGATTCTGGGGGCCACCATAGGAAATGGTCCACACGGAAGCAGCGGAACTGGCACTGGTGACTATGATTTTTATCGCATCGCTGGACTCCAGGCTGGTGCCCAACTGACTATTTCCGCAGAAGATGCCTCTCAATTTTTCGGTCTGGATCCTGTCGTTGGTATTTACAGCAGTGCCGGTACCCTTCTCGCCAGTGACGATGATAGTGGAAACAACCTCGATAGCTACCTGGTCTTTACTGCGCCCCTGGATGGTGATTATTACCTCATGGTCGGGGGATATAATACGGGCGTTGGCATCGGTTTTCCGACTGACCCCTTTGACCCTGCCAGTGGTGGCGGAGTCGGAGCCAATTCAAGTTCTGAAGGAACATATAATCTCACAGTCAGTCTGAATGCCACAGACATCGATTATTATGCGGTTGACCTGGAAGCCGGTGACATTTTGGGTGCCAACGTCTTTGGTGCTGGTCAAACGGTATCACTGTACGGTACTGATGGAACATTACTTTTCCAGTCATCCCGTTTTATGGAAGACCTCTATGCTGCTGAAAGCCCGTTACCTGGAGACGGAAATGCTTCTGCTTCAATCGTAGCAGCGACTGCAGGAAGATATTATATCTCTGTGACGGGAACTGCAGGCTATTATGATCTGGAACTGAAAGTGTTCCGTCCTGCGTTGGAAACTCAATTAATCGATACCAATGCGGTTCAGACACTGTACCTTGACTTTGATGGTGCGACTGTTGATCCTTCCATCTTTTATGATTTCTTACCCTCTTCGAGCGCGACGCTCTCTCCTTTGAATTCTTTTCTCGCCAACTGGGGACTCTCTGATACTGATGAGGCTGTCGAAAACCAGGTGATCGATGCAATCATCGCCAGGGTAATGGAGAATTTTAATCTCGTTGGAGCAACCGGGAATAACGGTGAATACTATGATACAAGTACCAGTAATATTAATGGTTACCCCGGTGATATTATCGGTAACCCCGGTGATTATGGTATTCGGATTTTAAACAGTCGTGATAATCCAGGACTGGATGAATTTAATACCCCCAATCTGACACGCATTATCGTTGGGGGTACAATCGCTGAACTGGGGGGAGTCACAACCATCGGGATTGCTGAATCCATCGATGTTGGAAATTTTGACACAACAGAAACAGCGGTCGTTCTTCTTGATCGACTCAGTAGCTCAAACCCGATCTATGCAGCTGATTCACTGAATTTTATTTCTAAAGACTTTACTGCTTCAATGATTGATCTGATTGGAGTAACAGTTGGAAATATCGTGGCCCATGAAGCAGGACACACTTTCGGTCTGTTTCATACTGATAACACGAATGCATCCATCCAACTGATCGATATCGGGGGGGGCGGCGTAGCTGATTTTGCCGGCGTCGGTAACGACGGGTTCTTTGGTACGGGTGACGATGTTAACGTGGTATTTGGGACCGATTTCCTGACTTCAATATTCTCCGGTTCCCAGGACAGTATTAATACTCTGGCATTCGGCCTGTCTACCGCTGCTAATTTCGGTCTGGATTTTGGTGATGCCCCTGATTATTACCCGACTTTGCTGGGCACCCCAGCGAACTCTACTGAAGGTGGTGCCCGTCACAGCCTCGAAGGAAACCTGAAACTGGGAACGACCATTGACTACGAACTTGATGGTCAGCCGAGTCTTGACGCACTCGGCGACGGACTCGACGATGACGGTGTGTTCTTCCTGGATCATGATGGTAATGAAACCTCAAGCATCGCTGCCAGCGATGCATTCGGGACGATTAAAGTCTATGTAACAGGAGAGGGTTACCTGCAGGGCTGGATCGACTTCAACCGGGACGGCGTCTGGGATGCCAGCGAACAGATTGTCACCGATCAATACGTGACCGATGGCATGAATTCCATACCCCAGTTTGCGATTCCCACGGGAATCGACTTTGTCATTGGTGATACGTATGCCCGCTTCCGCTTGAGTACTCAGGCCGGACTGGGTGTGACCGGACTGGCACCGGATGGGGAAGTCGAAGATTACAAGATTACTTTGACTGAATCTCGTAACGGTGTGATCTTCTTTGAAGCCGACGAATACCAACCGGGCGGTCTGGTTAAAGATTACGAATCGGGTGAACTGATTAAAATCATCGTAATCGATGGTGACCTCTACGGTACCAGTACAATCAATGTCACCGTCACATCCAGTGGCGGAGATCTGGAAACTGTTGTACTGACCGAAACCGGATATGGCAGATTCGAGGGAACCATTCAATCATCGCCGGGAACACTGGTAACCGGAAACGGTGTACTCGAAGTCGTATTTGGTGAAACGATTACAGCTTCTTACGAAGACGAAGACACAGGAGAGGGTCAGCCTGGTAACTATCTTGGCGAATTTATCTCGGAAGACTATTTAAACAGTCCCCGTGATCTGGTTTTTGATGAAGGTGGCTTCTTGTTTGTCAGTAATGGCTTTGAAGGTTCTGATGGATCTGACCACACGATCGAATGGTTTGATGGACAGACAGGCGAACCTGCAACGAATCAACCTTTCGTAATACCAGGTTCGGGTGGACTTAAAGTCCCTGGCGGTATAGCGTTTGATTCCGGTGGTGATTATTTATATGTCGCCAGTTCCGCTACCGGTCAGATCCTGAGGTATGATGGCCGGACTGGTACCTTTAACCATTTAATTGCATCACTGGGTTCCCTGTCGCAACCGCGCTTTATTGCATTTGGTCCCGATGGCTACCTGTATGTTGGAACGACCGGGTTACAGAAGCAGGTTCTTCAAATCGACGTTGCAACAGGTGCAGTCTTCACCTTTATCGACGCCTTAGAGTTGAATGGGGATGCTCCCTATGGTCTGGACTTTGATGCAGCCGGAAACCTGTATGTTGCCAGCTTCGGTAACAGTGAAATCCTGAAATTTGATTCGAATGGTATTGCGGTACCAGGTGGACCATTTATTGCAGCTGGTACAGGTGGACTGAATAATCCACGCGGACTGACTATCCGGGATGGAATACTTTATGTAGCCAATGGGGCCACCGAAAGCATCCTGCGTTTTGATACTGTCACGGGTAACCTGGTTGACAGTGGCAGCTACACTTACGGGGCCACGATTGAACTGCCTTATGGCGTCACCTTTGGTCCGGATAATAACCTGTATGTTGTCGATTACGACCGGGGAGTCGTCTTAAGATTTGCAGGTCCAGACGGAACAGAAACTCCGGTAACCAAAACTTCAACTGCAAATATTGTTGCCCAGTTTGTCGATTTTGGAGATGCCCCTCCTTCCTTCCCGAACCTGATCGCCGAAGACGGGGCTCGGCACGCGATCAATGCCAACGGATTATTCCTGGGGTCGAGAGTCACTGCTGACCTGGATGGACAGGAATCATTGTCAGCTGACCTGGATGAATCACTCCTGGGTCGCGAGGACGGCGTACTGTTCAGCCCGATGATTCAGGGAGATACTGCTTCCACAGTCACGATCTTCTCAACTGGTTCAGGTTTTATTGATGCCTGGGTTGATTTCGACGGAAACGGTACCTGGACTGCTGACGAGCAGATCCTCAGCAGCCATGCTGTGGTTGCCGGCAGCAACGCGGTTTCCTTTGTTCTTCCGCCAGGAGCACAATTTGTTGTTGGCCAGGTCGCCGCACGATTCCGTCTCAGTTCTGCTGGCGGACTTTCAACTACGGGTGCAGCCGCTGACGGGGAAGTCGAAGACTACCTGGTCACTGTAATACCTCAGAACTATGTCGGCCTGCGGCCCGATCCGAACCGTCCTGGTCAATCGGCTCTGTTCATTACAGGTACTCAGGCCAACGATAATATCTTCCTCTCCCAAACCTCTGGTACCAATATCATTATGGTCCGGATCAATGGTGTGACTGTGGGTGAATACGCTCCCACAGGAGGCGTGTATATCTGGGGACTGGCCGGAGATGACGTCATTGTTGTCGACGACACCTTCTATAACCGGGAAACCATGATTTTCGGTGGTCAGGGGAATGACTTCCTGCAGGGTGGCAGAGGAAATGATGTTCTGATCGGTGGCGATGGAAATGATGTTCTGGAAGGCGGTCCTGACGGGTTCGATATTTTGATCGGCGGTACAGGTTCCGACTACATCCGTGGCCACAACGAACAGCTTTACAGAAACTATGGTGCGAATGGTGACATCCTGATTGGTGGATCCACTGTTTATGATAACGGTATCATTCAGTTGTTTGCGATTTACCAGGAATGGATCTCGGCTGATCCATTCGGAGATCGCGTCAACAGTATTCGTACCCGTGTGCAAAATACTGCTGCCGGCGTGAATAACGTCAGACTCGACAGTACAACGGTCTTCGACGATCACGAACTCGATCAGCTATACGGTGCCGTTGCCCGTGGCGATGACTGGTTCCTGCTGGATCTGGGAGTGGACATCAATAACGCAGGCGGCAACGATATTCGTGAATAATATCACGCAACCGTAGTCAGCTCATTGCAGCATCAAAATAAACAGCCTCTCTGATTTTTTTCAGGAGGCTGTTTTTTTTACTGACAGTTCCAATTACCAGCGTTCGACCGGGCCATTTGGTGTCTTGACCAAAGCAGTCGGAACCGATGATTCCCGCTCGCCGTGTCGACTGCGAATCTGTTCGAGGATTTCCTGAAACTCCTCGTCTGACTCCAGTCTTCGCAATCGATCCTCCAGATCTTCCGGAATCCCCAGGCGGGCACCATACCAGGCGGCAAACTTGCGGATCAAACGACAGCCATACAGTTCATGCTGCTCAAACATTAGACTAAAATGGCGTTCCAGAAACCGAATCTGTTCCTCCCTGGTCGGTTCCGTTACCGGTTCCTCGCTGACGGCCTGGGAAAGCTTGCGAAAGATCCACGGGTCGAGCATAGCCCCCCGACCGATGGAGACCGCTTCACAGCCGGTCTGCCGTCGCATCTGAAATGCATCTTCGACCGTACAGACATCACCGTTACCGATGACAGGGATCTGTTGAACGGCTTCAACAGTCTGCCTGATTCCCTCCAGATCCACGGTTCCCCCAAATCCCTGACTGCGGGTGCGTCCGTGAACCGTAATCGCTGCTACGCCTGCCTGCTCGAATTCTCGTGCCAACAGCGGCGCGGTAATCGAATCCCGATCCCAGCCCAGTCGCATCTTGACCGTCACAGGAATGGAAACGGCGTCGACCACTTCAGCCACCATCTGGCAGGCAGCATCCGGGGCACACATGATGCGGGCTCCCCCTCCGTTGCCGTTGATCTTGGCCATGGGACAGCCCATATTGAGATCGACGGCAGAGTAGCCATGCTGTTCCAGCCAGCGGGCCGCGGCGACCAGTTCAGCTGTGACGCCTCCGAAGATCTGAATGGTCAAAGGTCGGTCGGCGGGAGATGTCGTCAACAGTGCCTTCGATTTTCGACTGCCTGAAAGCAGATGCGAAGCGAGTACCAGATCCGTCGTGCAGAGACCAACGCCCCCCAGTTCGCGAATGGCAACCCGGAAGGCATGCTGCGTATATCCAGCCAGCGGCGAGAGAAAATATCGTGAAGAGAGCACCCGATCCCCGATCTGAATTTCCGGGGCTTCCGTAGTACTCCACTGAATCATGGTCATAATCAGTTTTCGAATTCGTGAGCTATACGATTTGTGAACGTTTCAACATTTCGAACACAGTTTCCAGAGGCAATCCTACAACATTCGACAGGCTGCCTTCAATGCGGTTCACAAAAATACTCCCGGCTCCCTGAATCGCATATCCCCCTGCCTTGCCGCACGACTCCCGTGTGGAGAGATACCAGTCCAGCCGCTCGCGCACATATTCTGAGTCATGAAAGGTCACCCGGGTTTCTGCCGTCTGTACCATGACCCGTTGATTGACTCGCAGGCAGACCCCCGTCAGTACCTGATGCGTGCTCCCCGCGTAGTCATTCAGGAACCACTCCCGCACAGTCTCCTGCCAGTCAGAAGTTTCAGGAGGTTGTCCTACGACGACCAGCCCCACTGACTCCCGTTCGACGACAACGATTGTATCTGCAGTCAGGATTGGAATTGAATCATCCCCGGTGCTCTGTACCTGCTGAAATACATCCTCATTCTTGGCAGTGCAGATGGAAATCAGCTGCTGCTGGATCGCATCCAGGTCATGCAGGAGTTCGAATCCTGGTTCCTCCGGATCGGCAGGCGGAATCACTTCGATCTGAGTCTCTGGCAACAGCTGTCTGAGCAGTTCGTTTCGGCGCGGTGAACGGGAACCCAGAATGATGCGAGGCAAAGTCATACGGCTGATTCTTTTGATTCAGATTACGAAAGAAATATGAGGGCAATAATGGTCGCGATGACACCCACGATTCCCAGCGAGACCCACCAGCGGGGACGCTCGCTGAAAGGATGAGTGTCCACGCTGATATATTCTCCACAGACGGGACAGGCAGGCGCTTCTTCATACACGTCTGTTCCACAGTTGGGGCAGACGATGGTTGATGTCTCCTCATCAAAATCCGACTCGTCCGGGTAATCGGCATCATATTCTGATTCCCAGTCGTCATCCACGCCCTGCTCCTTCACGATGGTATAATCTGTCTGAACCTGAGAGTAATGTTCAGTAAACTGACACGATGAACCGTTAAAAAATCTGCGATAAGTTCATATCGCGAGAATTACGCAATCAAATTGAAAAAAATGAATTTTTCTGCGTGAGATTCGCTCTGTTTTCGGTATTCAACACTGAAGCGTTAGTCTGCAGAGTTGAAATCAGCTCCGTCAGCCGCTTCCCGCGTCTTTCATATCGGTACTTATAGATATCGACCCCACAAAAGAGTACCAGAAACCCCGCCGTCTTTCATCTTGCAGGCATCAGTGTCTGCATTCTATTTCAATACGTTTCACAATTTTAACGACTGGAGAGTCAAGATGCAGCCCCGGAGCAAATCCGCGTCGGTTCAGAGAACCGGTTTTACCCTGATTGAACTTCTTGTAGTGATCGCGATTATCGCCATTCTGATCGCATTATTATTACCGGCCGTGCAGCAGGCACGGGAAGCTGCTCGACGCAGTACCTGTAAGAATAACGTGAAACAGATCGGACTGGCGTTGCACAATTACCATGAAACGCACCGTTGCTTTCCTCCAGGCTGGGTTCAACGCTCAACTTCTGCTTCCTGTCAACCATCTTCAGTCAGCACTGGCAGCTGTCTGCCTGGCTGGGGCTGGGGAACCATGTTACTGCCGTTTATTGATCAGGCAAACATGTACAATGCACTCAATGTAAAAGGCACACACCTGGTGCTCACTCCTTCAGATGAATCCAAAACCACGATCCCGCTGTTTCGCTGTCCTTCAGATACCGGCAGTCCGTTGAATTCCGATCGAGGCGGACACGCAACATCGAACTACAAAGCCGTGTATGGAAGTCGTGGAATTGGAACGACGGTCAACTCCAGCCCTCATAATGCAGCCGGAGGCAATGGTTCCTTCTGGTCCAACAGTAACACGAAACTGCGCGATCTCACCGATGGTGCCAGTAACACCATGCTGATCGGCGAAACGGCACGGGGACGCGTAGGCTCCGTCACCTACAATGGAGGTATCTGGGTCGGTTACTACGATAACGGCAAAACTGCTTCCGTCGTATGGAAAATGGAGAACCATCCTTCTTCCCTCATCAACGGAACACTGGCCTGGGCTTTCAGCAGTCAGCATACCGGGGGAGCCCACTTCCTGCTGGGTGATGGCGGCGTCCGATTCCTCAGTGAAAACATTGACGGAACGACTTATGAAAATCTGGGAAAAATCAGCGATGGAAAAGTAATCGGCGAATATTAACAGTCGGCTGATTGGAATAGCCTTAAACAAAAAACTCCCCGGTTCAAAAGAAACGGGGAGTTTTTTTATGGTTACATTCCCAGATTAAAGAATGAACTTACTGAGGTCTTCATCTTCCACAATCGAATGCAGTTTCTGTTGAACATAGGGAGCGTCGATCACAATCTTTTTCGTTTTGAGATCGGGTGCTTCAAAGCTGACCTCTTCCAAAAGACGCTCCAGAATCGTATGCAGACGACGGGCACCAATATTCTGCGTCGTCTGATTCACTTCAAACGCAATTTTTGCCAGCTCTTCCAGACCATCCTGTTCAAACTTGATCTTCACGCCCTCCGTTTCCAGCAGCGCCTGATACTGCATCGTGATCGAACTGGTCGGCTCGGTCAGAATTCTGAGGAAATCATCACGCGTCAGTTCCTGCAGTTCAACTCGAATCGGGAAACGCCCCTGCAGTTCGGGCATCAGGTCGGAAGGTTTCGTACGATGAAAGGCACCGGCGGCGATGAACAGCATATAGTCCGTCTTCACCGATCCACTCCGTGTCTGCACGGTCGTCCCTTCCACAATAGGCAGCAGATCGCGCTGCACTCCCTGGCGACTCACATCTCCACCGCGATTGCCCCCTTCTTCCGATGTGCAGATCTTGTCAAGTTCGTCGATGAAAATGATGCCGTTGCGTTCCGCCAGTTGCACGGCTTCTTCGGCAATCGCATCTTTATCCATCAAGCCTTCGACTTCCTGTTCGAGCAGAACACCACGTGCTTCTTTCACCGACATTTTGCGATGCTTACTCTGCTGAGGCATGATGCGTTCAAACATCCCCTGCAGATCCACGTCCATCTGATCCATTCCCATGTTGGAAAAAACCTGCACGGGTGAGCTTTTCTGATCAACGGAGATTTCCACTTCTTTCTCTTCCAGTGCTCCCTGGCTCAGCATTTTCCGAAACTTGTCGCGGGTCCGTTCGTAGCGTTCCTGCGAATTTTCTTCCTTGCCGTCATCGGTAGATTCACTGTAAGACGCTTCCCATTCCGGCCGGGGAATCAGCAGATCGAGCAGTCGTTCTTCGACGCGGACTTTGGCTTTGTCGACCAGTTCAACCCGTTTCTTTTCGCGAACCAGATTTTTCGCCGAGTCAACCAGATCGCGAACCATACTTTCCACATCGCGCCCATAGTAACCCACTTCGGTATATTTGGTCGCTTCGACTTTGATGAAGGGGGCATTGATCAACTTTGCCAGCCGACGTGTAATTTCCGTTTTACCGACACCAGTCGGCCCGATCATGATAATATTTTTAGGCGTGATTTCATTCCGCAACTCATCAGGCAGCTGCTGCCAGCGCCAGCGGTTTCGCAAGGCGATCGCGACAGCGCGTTTGGCGTCATCCTGACCGACGATATGTTTATCCAGTTCCGCGACGATCTGTCGAGGTGTTAACTCTTGCACTGCAGCTCCTCCACGATGATATTATTATTCGTATAGATATCGATGTCTGATGCGATTCCCAGCGAAGTCTTTACAATTTCTGCAGCCGACAGTTGGGAATGTCCGACCAGCGCCCGGGCTGCCGCGGTCGCGTAGTTGCCACCGGAGCCGATACCGATGATTCCGTCCGAAGGCACCACCACATCCCCCTGACCGGTAATCAACAGGCTGTGTTCGTCATTCACGACGATGATCAACGCTTCCAGCTTTCGCAGTACGCGATCCGTGCGCCAGTCGCGTGCCAGCTCGGTTGCCGCCCGGGGCATATTACCCGGATAATCCCGGGCTTTGACTTCGAAGCGTTCCAGTAGTGAAAACGCATCGGCGGTCGAACCGGCAAAACCACAGACAACCTGCCCGTCAAGAATCTTACGAATCTTGCGGGTATCGCTTTTCATCACCGTGTCGCCGTGAGTCACCTGTCCATCTCCGCCGATGGCGACCTGACCGTTATGACGCACTGTTAATATCGTTGTGGAACGCCATTTCTTTTTATCTTTGGAACCCATATCACTGTTTTCATAAAAAAATTGCTGAAGTTTCAAGCGATAAACTACCGCGGCATGACACCATAGAACAGTCCCACCCGACATGCAAGCTAATGCGAAAGGGATAGCAGAAGTAACCTGTTCGTGGCTGTATCATACTGGATCAGGCTGCCTTATCGCCTTGAAGACATTATATACCGGAACATCAACCTGCGATCATAGTCTTTCCGGAACACGTTTTTCAATCGCAGCTGACTCACATGTTAACTGCCTGATGGTTACAGAAACGGATTCTACAGCCGTTCCGATCAGGAAATCAGCACTTTTCTGAAGCGGAAAAGCAAAAAACCCTTCTTCACAGGAAGAAGGGTTTTATTTGAACAAGTGTTTTAGACAGTTAGTCTGCCTGCAGACTATGCCAGAATTCCGTGAGCCACATGGCCGGCCACATCGGTCAGGCGGAAGTCACGGCCCGCGTATCGGTAGGTCAGTTTTTCGTGGTTCATACCGAGCAGATGCAGCAGAGTGGCATGGAAATCGTGAATGTGCATTTTATCTTTGGCAGCATAGTAACCGAACTCATCGGTGGCACCATATTTGAAGCCGGACTTCACACCACCGCCGGCAAGCCACATCGTAAAGCCTTCCGGGTTGTGATCGCGTCCATTTTTCCCCTGTGCCGTCGGAGTCCGACCGAACTCGCCCCCCCAGATGACCAGGGTGTCTTTCAGCAGTCCACGCTGTTTGAGGTCATTCAACAACCCGGCAATGGGCTTGTCGACTTCTTTGGCATTTTTTCCGTGCCCTTCCAGCAGGTTGCCGTGCTGATCCCACTGCACTTTCTGGTCGCTGTGTGAAACCTGGATAAAACGCACACCCCGCTCGGCAAAACGACGGGCCATCAGACACTGTCGACCGAAATCAGCGGTTTTCTCTTCATCCAGTCCGTACATCTTCATGGTGGCTTCGGTTTCGCCGGAGATATCCTGAATCTCGGGGACTTCTTCCTGCATGCGGAACGCCAGTTCGAACGAGCCAATGCGGTCGTTCAGAATCTGATTGGGGCCGGTCTCTTCCTGGTGCATGCGGTTCAGATCGTTCAGGAAATCTACCTGTTTCCGCTGAACTTTGCGGGAGAGAAAATCATTTTTGATATATTCAATCTGCGCTTGTTTGGCAGCAACCGCCGCATTCCCCAGCGGTGTCCCCTGATAGGGGGCCGGCAGGAAGGCAGAACTCCAGTTCTTCACACCGCCGTGAGCCAGAGTCGGACAGATCGTAATGAAGCCGGGCAGGTTCTGATTTTCAGTCCCCAGTCCATAAGTCACCCATGAGCCCATACTGGGACGCACGAAGGCATCGCTGCCTGTATGCAGTTTGAGTAACGCGCCCCCGTGAGCCGCATTGGTACCGTGAAGCGAATTGATGATACAGAGATCATCCACACATTCCGCCACATTCGGGAACAACTCACTGACATGGATACCACTCTCGCCGTACTGTTTGAACTTCCAGGGAGACTTGAGCAGGTTACCGGTCGGAGCAAACTGCACCCGTGGTTTTTCAAAGGGGAGTGGCTTGCCGTCATATTTCTGAAGTTGCGGTTTGTAATCGAACGTATCCATGTGGGAGGGCCCCCCCTTCATGAACAGGAAAATCACCCGCTTGGCCCGAGGCGTGAAGTGCGGCTCTTTCGGTGCGAGAGGGTCATTCGATTTCGCAGCCTGGGCTTCGTCGTTCAACATGGAGAGTAAGGCGAGATTCCCGAAACCGACGGCTGATTTCTTCAGCAGATCACGACGGGAATATAATGATTGAGGTAGGATACTCATAACGTGTCTCGTTTGATGATTGAACAGTTTCAGTTGGTTCTGGTTTTACATCCTGTTTATCGCAGATAGATAAATTCACTCGATGCAAAAATGGATTGACAGAGCACCTGCCAGGAACGGGTGATTCGTTTCTCGGAATCAGCCTCTGTTGCCTGCAAATCTTTTTCCAGTTCATCCAGGAACTGCAGTGACTTGCTGATTTCCATCTCGGTCGGCTGCCGTCCATAGGATTTCAGGAACAGTTCCTGAATCTTCTGATCGGGGGATAACGCCGTCTGATGTAATATATTTTCTGCCATCCGGTGTGATGCTTCTTCTACCAGTTCGCTGTTTAACAGAAACAGCGCCTGTGGCGCGACTGTTGTCGAAGAACGATCGCCGTTCAAGACACTGGCATCCGAATAATCAAACAACATAAACATTCCATACAGGTGATTGCGGATCACAGGCAGATAAAGGGAACGTCGATTAAAATCATAAGTCACCCCGTCTTTTGATTCGTGATTGAAGACGAACTCACGATTTCCGACACTCAGCAATGAGCCACCCAGCGACATATCCAGGCCCTCACTGACGACGAGAATCGAATCGCGAATCGATTCTGCATCCAGGCGGCGTACATCCGCACGCCACATCAGCTTGTTGTCCGGATCGACGGCAGCGGCCTGTGAATTGAATTCGCTGCTCATCTGCCAGGTGTTGGAGAGCAGAATCAGACGATGGAGTTCCTTGAGGGACCAGCCTTCATCCATCAGCGTGGCAGCCATCCAGTCCAGCAGAGGCTGATTGGTCGGCTTGGCTCCCAGTTTTCCAAAGTTATCCGGCGTAGCGACAATCCCTTTGCCAAAGTGCCAGCGCCAGACCCGGTTCGCAATCACGCGTGAAGTTAAAGGATGCTGTCTGCTTGTGAGCCATTCAGCGAACTTCAGACGACCACTCTGTTTTTCAGGAAACGGATCCTGTGGCTGCTGACTCAGGACAACAGGGACATGGCGGGGCACGGTTTCCCCCAGCGTCAGATGACTGCCGCGAATATGAATGGGAACGTCGGTGGTCTCCCGTTCGGCTGCCCCCATTGCTGTGGGAACTTCAGGCCGTTCTTTTTTCAGTGATGCAACCTGGTCGCGCAGCGCTTTCAATTTTGCCTGGACCTCTTTGGAATAAGAGGCTTCCGGCTTGGCGGGAAGTTTGAAGTCTTTCCCCCCCTCTTTAACCAGCCGTTCATTTTCTGATTTGACCAGCACGGCAATTTGATCTTCTTCTGCCTTGATCTTCTGATCCCAGTCTGCCTGTACTTTCAGTTCCGCTTCTGTCGCGAGCGAGTTTTCGTTCCAGCGGCCGATTGTCTTGTAACTCTCCATGATTTTGGTGCTTTTCAAGATCCCTGCCAGACCATAATAATCGTTCGCTGAAATCGGATCGAATTTGTGATCATGGCAACGGGCACAGCCGAGTGTCATGCCCATCAGCGAAACGCCAATAGTATTGATCTGCTCGTCGATGATGTCCATTTCCATTTTGGTTTTATCGACTTCGGCTAGAACTTTCGGACCTAATAACAGGAAACCGGTGGCTGTCAAACGCTCATTGCGTTCGACAACATCTTTCGCTGGCTCCAGCAAATCACCGGCGAGCTGCTCTTTGAGGAACAGATCGTAAGGCTTGTCTTTATTCAACGCATTCACGACATAGTCGCGATATTTCCATGCGGTCCCATACGCCACATTCTCGTCCAGGCCATTTGAGTCAGCATAACGGGCAACATCCAGCCAGTGGCGAGCCCAGTGCTCGCCGTAGTGCGGTGAAGCCAGCAGACGATCCACTACTTTCTCGAAAGCATCAGGCGAGGAGTCGTTCAGAAAGTTTTCGATTTCCTGTGGCGTCGGAGGCAGGCCGGTCAGATCAAAAGTCGTCCGCCGAATCAACGTCCGTTTGTCTGCCGGTCGCGCGGGAGTCAATCCAGCCTGTTCCAGTTTTGAGAGGACAAACTGATCGATGGGATTTTTGACCCACGATTTCAATTTGACTTCTGGCAGCGCCGGTTTTTTCACTGTCTGGAACGACCAGAACTCACGTTCTTTTTCCAGATCGTATTTACCCTTATCGCTGGGGGCACGCAGCAGACTTAAATCGGCATTGGGATAAGGTGCGCCCATCTTGACCCAGTTGGTCAGATCGGCGATTTCCTCTTTACTCATTTTTTCGTCGGGAGGCATCTGCAGATCATTGGACTGATAGTTGACGGCCGTGATCAACAGGCTCTGCTCCGGTTTGCCGGGCACGATCAGGGAACCTGCTTTGCCTCCCTCGGCAATGCCTTTGAACGTATCGACGCGCAAACCGGATTCCTGCGTATCCTCGCCATGACAGTCATAGCAGTGCTTGATCAGCAGGGGACGGATCTTCGCTTCAAAAAACTGGATCTGTTGCTGGTCGGGTGCTTTCTCGGCAGCCTGAAGTGGAGAGAAACTCACTGCAGCGAGAACGATTAATACTCCGCATGAACCCTGTTTTACGAAAGTACAGAAACAATCTCGTAAACGAGCAGACATCTTCATGATTTTTCCCAGCAGTTTCAGGTAGGAACCACACATTGAATCAGTGGAGCGAGAGTCTCTCACACCAATAATGAGCGGCTATTGAGTGAAGGTAAGAACTTTTGAAGAATGAGCTTATGTCTTACCTCTATTATATGTCTTCAGGTCCAGAAGTCAGCAAAAATACTGACTTAAAACAATTTCTCAGCGACTTTTTAAACGTCTGACAGCCATAAACCACCTAATTCCCAACATAACTCTTCGCAAGTGCGTGATTCAGTTCACTCAGAAACGTCTCTACATTTTCCATCGTATTATAACCGTGCCAGGCCACACGGATGCGTCCGGCGTGATACATGGGGTGAATTTGTTTACTGTGCAGATGCTGATAAATGCGTTCCGCTTCGGGATGACGAAACGCGATAATTCCCGCCAGTTGTGCGGGATCGCGAGGCGAAATCAACTCAACGGATGCCTCTTTCAGCCCCTCCAGACAGGCTTCCACCAGCGGTGTTGCCGCGCGATTGATCTCTTCGACGCCGGTTGTCGTAATGTAATCTAAAGCCGCTCTGATGGCATAAACGGCAGGATAATTGGGCATCCCCACCGTAAAGCTGGCGGCACCGGGCAGGCTCTCCGCGCCTTCAAACCGCTGATCACCGAATGCATCTTTGAGATTGAACCAGCCACCAGCGGGAACCGTCCAATCCCGGGCTTTGGCAGAAGGGACTCCGACCAGTCCCCCGCCATGCGAAGCGAGAATCCATTTATGCGTACTGCTGACAATCAGATCGATGTCCGTCAGATCGAGCGGTATCCGCCCCAGAGCCTGGGTCACGTCCAACGCAATCAGAGCGGAAGAATTTGCACGGATGGTCTGAATCACATCCTGCAGCGGAATTTTATAACCATTGAAAAAGCTGACCAGCGAAATACTGACGACCCGGGTTTTGTCACTGAGCAGCGACTGCAGATCTTCGAGATGCAACTCCCAGTCGCACGACTTCCAGACCTTCACAGTCGCCGGGCAACTCTGCTGCAGGCCAAAAGTATAGCTGGCAGGAAAATCGAGATCGCTGACAATGATTTCATCACCGGTTTTCAGTTGCAGCGCCTGGTAAGCGAGATTGAAGGCTTCTGAACTGCAGGAGCAGATACTGACTTCATCGGAACTCAGCCCATACATTTGAGCCAGCAGCTCTTTGGCAGCGTCCCACTGGGCTTCATGCAGTTTTCTGCCATCCATGCCCAGCAGTTTATCCTGAAAATACTGCTGAAATGCAGCTCCGACAGCTAATGGGGGAATCCCTTCTGCCGCCGTATTTAAATAGACGCGTTCCCCTAAACTGGGAAAGTCCTGATCTCGCGTTGACTGGTCTAACATGAAAACTCCGTTCGATTCACCCGTTAATATTATTTGCCGCCAGCAGCAGGGGCATCCTGTTGACTGATCGTGGTCGTCCCGAACTCACTGGAAATCGCCTGCGAGCACTCCAGCATGGCAGCGGAAATCCGGGCACTCTCATCCGCTTCCCCTACTCGCAGAATATGGGAAACGCATAAGACGGCCAGCAGTCTGCCATCCGCGCCGAGAATTGGTGTTGCTGTATCCTGGACGCCGACAATCAGCGTACTTTCCATCGTGCGGAAACCGGACTGCCTGATGCTGGCAAACTCGCTTTCCCACTTCTTAATCAGATCAGCCGGCTGATCTGACTGCTCCCAGTATTTCTGACGCTGATCGGCGGTATGAAACGCCAGCGCGACATGGCCGCTGTTGCGTTCGTGCAATTTGAAGCTGGCACCGATGCGGACCGCCAGGGAGACGTCGGCATCGCAGTCGACACGGGCGATGACCAGCATCTTATTGCGGACGACCAGATTCAGATGACACGATTCATTGAGCTCGTTGGTCAGCGATTCCATGTGAGGCGTTGCCCGGGCAATCAAAGCTTCGGTGCTGGCGTGTTTTGCCCCCAGCTCAAACAGCTTGGTGCTCATCCGGTAGCCCTGATTGGCATCCCGGATCAGGTAACCCTGCTCATTCAGACAGGCCATGACCCGGAACAGCTCCTGTTTCGTGCGTCCCAGACGGTCTGCAATGTCCGTTAAAGAGAGGGGCTGAGAGATCCCGGACAGGAGCTCCAGCACTTCCAGACCCTTTTCCAGAGCCGGTACCCGGTACGATAATCTTGATTCGGTGCGCTCTAATGTTTTACTCATGAAATAAGATTTTACATATAAAACACCGTTCGTCAAGCACGAAATGCAAATTTACAGGATGGACCTATCCTCAAAAGAGAAAACACCTTAGGTCACAGGAACCTGAGGTGTTTTACGGGAAATCATTACTGGATCAGACTGTTTCCAGCTATACGATAGCGTCTCCAGGGCCATTTGAGACGAGTAGATCAGATTGAACGACGCTAGGGTTAAATGCGATGCGTTCCAGATACTGCCGGTCGTTACGGAACCGTATTCACAAGGTCTTCCACGAGCTTTTTGAGAACCTCGTGAGTCACCTGTAAATCGACCTGGGTGCGACCGGTCTGCCCTTTCTGAGACTCAAAGCGTTTGAGGCTGAAATTACCGTTCGCGTGGGAGGACAGAATCACTTCATAAAAGCGGGTGCCGGCCGGCTTCTGGTCCGGAGGCGTCGATCGGATGAGCACCTGCCCGGCATCTTCGTCGTATTCCAGGGGGCCAATATTCTCGAGCAGGTAAGTGATCCGCTGGCAGAGCTTCTGCCCCCACTCTTTGAGTTTGTCGAATGTGGCCTGTGATAACGCAGGGACATTGACGCGGATTTCCTGGAAGGAACAGCTCATGGTATCGACGGAGGTAAAATCGAGCATGACTTCGATCTTACCTTTCGCAGCGAGTGTTACCGTGCGAGGCTGTGCAGAATGAAAGCCGACCAGTTGAATCAGTTCATGATTGAGTTGATTTAATACAGTCATAGGGAAATCCTCCCGACGAGGATCTTATTTTTTCTCTTTGGAGTTCGTGGAGTGTTTTTTACCGTCGTAGCTCAGAATCGTGGGGCGATCGTCAACGACGGTTTCGATATTCACGGGGCGTTTCCAGATCGTATGCAGGTTGGCCAGTGTATCCTGAGCATAATCGAGTTTGAGCTCGACACCCAGATACTCATGTTCCAGGTAGAGTTCGCCCCGGTTCTTGTAGTTGGCATCCTGCACATAAATCACAGGACGTCCATGATTGCTCAGGCTGTTCAACAGCTGCTGCTTGATCTGCTGAAATTCTCGTGACTGAATTTCGTAGGTTTTATTGGAATCATTATAGGCAAACGAAAACATTTTCTGCTTATAACAGAACTCGGGGGTCAGGAAGGTATCAATAAAAGTAATGTCATTATGAATCCGTCTGACCTCAAAGATCTTTTCGCGGCCCAGGCCCAGATCCTGATCCCAGTGCTCTTTCTTGTACATGTCGGTGCAGTTATCGTACTCCGGTCCGAACTGTCCTTTATTCCAGCGTTCTTCGATGTCTTTGAGCAGTTCAATCCCCAGTTTATACGGATTCAATCGATTCGGACTGGTTGCCATCGTGCCACTATGATGATCGGCATAGTTAATGAGCCCTTCATCGGTCAGACCGTGTCGCGTCATGATCGTCGAATGCCAGAAGCTGGCCCAGCCTTCATTCATGATTTTGGTCTGTCCCTGCGGAGCGAAGTAGCAGGCTTCATCGCGAATGATGGTCAGCACATCCCGTTGCCAGTCTTCCAGGGGCGCGTATTGAATGAGAAAATACAGGACATCCCGCATCCGCTCTTTGGGAAACTTGAGCTGATCAGAGAGTTCCCGCGCTTTCTGTCGTTTCTGACTGGCTTCTTCCTCAAGCACTTCTTCAGGATTGATATAGCGGTCCATATAATACTTGGCCGGAAAACGTCCGCCGGTACTTTCTCTTTCTTCATCCGTCCGTTTCTTTGTCTCTTCTTTCGTTTCCGTTTTCTGAATTCGACGGATATGCGGTGCATAGGGGTCGATCAGACTTTCCAGCGACAGACAGGTATCGATGAAGGTCTCGACTACTTCATAGCCGTGATTGTCAATATGGCGATTCATACGAGTGGCATGATTGGCCATCTGGTCCAGCATTTTCCGGTTTGTCTGCGAGAACCAGGCGTTGTTCTTAAAAAAATCACAGTGCCCATAAACGTGGGCAATCACCAGTTTCTGGTCGGTGATATCATTCGCACTGAGCAGATAGGCGTAGCAGGGATCGGTATTGATCACCATTTCGTAGATTTTCTGCAGGCCGTAGGAGTAGCCTTTCATCAACTCATCGTACTGAGCGCCGAACCGCCAGTGCGGGTACCGAACCGGAAATCCGCCATACGCGGCGAACATGCTCAACTCTTCATAGTCCAGGACTTCAAAGATCGTTTTGAAGAAGTCCAGGCCGTAATCGAGCGCATGCTGTTCCATTTCCTGCTGGATATCGCTTAACTCTTGCGGCAATGGGCGATGAGTTGTAACTACCATAAAATTCTCCGTCAGCTCTTAAAGTCTGTTTCATTATACGCTGACTGCATGCTGTTGAGTTCAACAGTTTTTATTTGCCGGTTCCCAGGAATGTTTTGATGGAACCGTAGATTGCTTCTTTATCATCAATTTCTGAAAGGATCAGATTATCGAACTCCTCTTCCACCTTGCGAAGTTCTTTAATGAAATCACCCGATCCATACGGACTGCGGACCTGCCCGTAACAGAACAGGTTACAGATCGGGAACAGATTCTGCTTGAGGTTTTCGATGCAGTCCGAATTGTCTTCGCCCCAGTTGTCTCCATCCGAAAACTGAAAACAATAGATATTCCACTGTGAAGGGGGAAAATCCCGTTTGATAATGTGGTCGGCTGCCCGGTAAGCGGATGAGATACGCGTTCCGCCGCTCTCTCGAACGCGGTAAAACGTATCTTCATCCACTTCATGAGCAACAGCATCGTGCACAATATAACGGCGTTCAATGCCGTCATACTGACGCTTGAGCCAGGTATCAATCCAGAAGGCTTCCGTACGGACAATCTCTTTCTGCACGTCTGTCATCGATCCGGAAACATCCATCATGTAAATGACGGCCGCGTTCGTATGCGGCTCGGAAACCGTTTTCCAGCTGCGAAAGCGTTCGTCGTCTTTCATCGGAACGATTAGCGGATTCTGGGGATCGTAATTGTTGGTGGCGATCATCCGCCTGAGTGCTCGTTTATAAGTGCGTTTAAAATGACGCAGAGAATCCGGGCCGGTAGGACGGATTGAGGTATAACGGTCTTTTTGTGAAGTGAGGGCATCTTCCCCCTTGGGTTCAATCCGCGGGAGTTCAAGTGCTTCGCCGAGCATGTCGGCCAGTTCGTCCAGCGTTAATTCGACTTCGCGAATATGCTGACCGCGTTCATTGCCGGCCTGACCCGGGCCGTCGCCATCCCCTTTACCTCGTCCAATGGGCTGGCCGACTTCGCCTTCACCCTGCCCGACACCACCACTCCCTTTTTCGCCGTGCTGGAAATGGGGAATCTCGATATTGGGAACCGGGATACTGACGGTCTCGCGGCCTTTGCGACCAATCATTTCACCATGATTGATGTATTTCCGGAGCTGTTGTCGGACCTTCCCTTTTATAATTTTATCGAACCGTTGCTGGTCACGATCAATTCTTCGCACCATGGTATCGAGCCCCTTTCAGAACAGGGAATCAGAGTGAGTCGGCTCTCATTTAATTCCTTCTTATCCTGGGTTAGTTTCATTCTCCTTCAGACGAACTCATGAATCAGGCGGCGTCGCTGTTCTTTTTGGTATCGCCGCGAGCAAAAATGCTGGCAACGTACTGCAGAACATCGGTCGCAGATTCTTCGTCGTAACCGTAATTTCGAATGAGTCGTGCTTTGACGATGTCGATCTTTTCCTGCGTTTCGGAATCGACCACATTGGAAACCAGACTGGTCAGCTTGATCGTATCCTTCTGGTCCTCGAACAGTTTCATTTCGAGGGCCTTCTGCAGACGATCATTCGTTTTATAGTCGAACGATTTGCCGTCCAGCGACAGGGCACCAATGTAGTTCATGATTTCGCGACGGAAATCATCTTTCCGGGTGTCCGGAATATCAATCCGTTCTTCAATCGATCGCATCAGGCGTTCATCCGGTTCTTCATATTCGCCGGTGAATTTGTTTTTCACACGTTCTTTCTGCGTGTACGCCTTCACGTTGTCGAGGTAGTTGCCGCACAGTCGTGTGAGTGCTTCCTCGTCGGCGGCGATCGCACGCTGGACTTCGTTCTTCACGATGTCGGTATATTCTTCCTTTACCACGGTGATGAGCTGACGGTAATGATCACGCATGTCATCATTAGCAATGAGCGAATGGTGTTTCAAGCCTTCTTCCAGTTCATTCAACAGCATGAACGGATTCAGATTGGAACTATGCGAGTTGACCACCAGGGCGTTTGAGATTTTGTCCTGCACGTAGCGGGGAGAAATGCCAAACAAACCTTCCGACTTGGCTTCCTTGCGAAGCTGCTCCACGTTTTCGGTGGTGAAACCCGGCAGGGATTTTCCGTTATACAGATTCATTTTCTGGATTAACGTCAGTCCGTGATGCTTAGGCGTTTCCAGTCGTGTGAGGACGGCCCACATCGCGGCAATTTCCAGAGTATGCGGGGCAATGTGTTTGCCGCGAACCCGTTTGGAATTGTAATCTTTCTCGTAAATCTTCACTTCTTCACTGAGCTTCGTGACGTACGGCACATCGATTTTCACCGTACGGTCGCGGAGTGCCTCCATGAATTCGTTGGACTGCAGTCGACGGTATTCCGGCTCGTTCGTATGGCCGATAATCACGGTATCGATATCAGTCTGTGCGAATTTCTTCGGCTTGATTTTGTGCTCCTGTGAAGCCCCCAAAAGGTCGTACAGAAACGCGACGTCCAGTTTGAGGACTTCGATAAATTCAATCAGTCCGCGGTTAGAGACGTTAAACTCGCCATCGAAGTTAAACGCACGCGGATCACTTTCACTGCCGTACTGGGCGATTTTTCGATAATTGATATCGCCGGTCAGTTCGGTAGAGTCCTGGTTCTTTTCATCTTTAGGCTGGAACGTACCAATGCCGATCCGGTCCTGTTCGGAGAAGGTGATGCGTCTCACCACGATCTGATCCATGACTTTGGTCCAGTCGCCATTGGCTTTCTCGAGTCGTTCATTGAAGATGAAGCGACTGAGCGGGCAGACTTCGCCGGTGATTTCCACGCCGTAACCGGGATCTTTATCGGGATCACGACCGGCATTCAGATAGTCGCAGATCTCCTGACGGTTCTTGAGAGGCACCAGTTGCAGCGGGTCGCCGTTCATCGGGTCCCAGAGGATTGTGCCGTCTTCCTCTTTCCAGCCGAAACTGTAGAGGGCACCGTCTTCGGTGCGGGAATAGCGTTCGAGCCCCTGCTTGAGCAGACGGGCAATTGTACTTTTAGAACTTCCGACCGGGCCATGCAGCAACAGCACACGTCGCTCGCTGCCATACTTGAGGGCGGCCGACTTGAAGACGTTGACCAGTTCCATCAGCGGTTTGGAGAGTCCAAAGATCCCGTCCTTGCCATCGTTGACGGGGTCGTCAAAGAAGCGATAACGGATCAGGCCTTTTTTGCCTTCGACCGGGTAGGTTCCATAGCTCATGATCATGTCATAAACGCGCTGGAACGCCGTTCGTGTTACCCGGGGATCCTGTCGAACAATATCGAGGTACTCGTCAAAGGAGCCCTGCCAGTGTTCCTGAAGAAATGAGTCCGCATTCAGCTGACTCGAGATTTGATTTAAGATTGATCGACCATTTTCCATGGGAATCCTCCTCCTGGCGTTACGAGTGGCATTCCTGCCCGTCGATTTATTGGCCAATTAGTTCGAGGTAATTTGATAAGGTTAATTTTTCTAAAGTGCGAGAGCCTTTCACTATGTCCAGAAATTTCAGTATCAAACAGACACACATGGCGCAGGGATAGTTCCCCCATTAACAATAAAATTGAAATAATGAGGTTGTGAAACGACCATCCATGGCCAACACCTAATTGTAAAAGTGGGATTATCGTGTGGACGTGACTCGAGCATTTTCAGGGCATGCCACACAGGAATGTAAGGGACTTAATATCGTGTTTCGAGCGTTACTATTATTTCCCACGTCTTTATTTGAGACAATACCAATATTCAACTCTGCTATTTTCGCCGCGAAAACCGGCAGTATCTGGCCGACTTTAAGTGACTGCTTGATAACCAGTTAGTAAAACATACCAGAACACGAACTGTTTCCGGGAATACGCGTGGGGAACGCCTGAACGGACTTGTTCCATGTCGATTAGACAGACTGGATTTGCTTACTTTCAGAAAAAGCGACCCGCTTCCATAAGTACTATTCTTACGTAAAAAACGGAGCAAACAGTAAAAGTTTTTTTCTCATTTTTTACTGAAGCGTTTGCCGGTCTGAAGCAGGAAAGTCGATCAGGGTTTCAGCAGGGAATGGACCAGCTGAATGATCCGGTCTTCGACACCTGGTTGAAAGGGACCATGAATGCCGAAGTACTTCATGGCACCACCCCCTTCATAGCCTCCTTCTTTCAGAACCCGTTCCGAGGGAACATAAGCGAAGACTTCATTACAGTAACCTGCGACCCAGATCTGGCGTCCTGCCAGTTCCTCATGCAAACGGATGGCGTAATCAATGACGGTCTCCCCGCCCAGACCAATGAGTGTCAGATCATCACCAAACTCAATTACCTGGACTGAGAACGGATACGAAGCGGGAATGGTTCCCTGTTGATCCAGTTGCTTCAGCAGGTGATTGGTGAGTCGTTGCGAATAGATGTCCCCTTGCCCCTGTTGTGCCTGCAGTTCCTCGCGTGACGGCGGTTTGACAAATGGTAAATCGGTCCGCTGGAATTTCACACTTAAAGGACCGTGAAGTGGCTTCAATGGCTTATCTATAGCCCGCGTGACTGCAGAGGCCAGCGAGCGACCATGCTGCTCTGCCAGTTCCCGGGTACCGCGGGGATCGGGATTCGCATCGCCGCCACAGCCCAGCAGGAACAGCGCGGTGACACCGGGATACTGTTTTTCCAGATCAATCTGCGCAAAGCCGGCGTAGTCACCACAGAACTCAAAAAATGCCAGAGTGGTATTATGGCAGGCATAACCAAACAGAATCGCGCGGAGCTTGCCTGCCGGATCACTGATTTTGAGAACCGGCACCGTATGATCAACGGGGCCATCCGGGTTAATGCGACCGCGACGGTTAATCGCAAACGTGGCCCGGTCTTCTCCGTAACTCAACAGGGCCGGTTGCAGTGATTTACTGGCGGAAACGATCACTTTCACCAGTTTCTCTTCGAGTGTTTTCGCATAGTCATCGACGTCCTGCTGCTGATCGGGAGTAAAATCATAAGCCAGGGGGGCACAGCCACGCACGACCGGAGAACAATGCGTGTGCGAAGAATTGAGCAGGATCTGCTCGCGGGAAATTCCTGTCTCCCGCGCAACCCGGGCACCGACGGCATCCGAGAGCTCCCGCGTCAAGCCGATCAGATCCGTGGTGACAATCGCTGCCTGGTTTCCTTCTTTGTCCTTGAAGACAATCGCTTTGGCCCATAAAGGATGGGTCGTGTCTTCCGCCGGTTTCTTGCGCGAGGCATAACCGGCCAGCCAGATTTTTTTTGCGGGTGTGATATCAATTCGCGCCACGCCAACCTGCCAGTCAGAGGCGTAAAGTGGAATCTGAAAACAGACCACCAGCAATATCAGCGAGGACAGGATCGTTCTTAACATGCAGTCACCTCATCGTTGTGCAACCGGAATGAGTCTAGTGGGAGCGGCTCACCTGAGTCTTCGAAGCTGATTTATCCTAACATGGTCTCAGCCGAATGCGAAGTCTGGCGGGCTCTGTCATGCTGTTGACAAACCAGGGACACGAGCTACCATGTCGCCAGCAACCACTGTCTGCAGATACCATTCACAACGGAGAGAAGCCATGGATGAGTTTATCGCCCGCCTGCCTAAAGCAGAACTGCACCTGCATATTGAAGGGACTCTCGAACCGGAACTGGCGTTTCAGCTGGCAGAGAAAAACCGGATGACACTCCCCTTTGCCTCGGTGGAAGAGATGCGGGCCGCCTTTGATTTCAGCGATCTGCAGTCGTTTCTGGACCTGTATTATGCTTCGGTGAGCGTCGTCTGCAGCGAAGAAGATTTTTACGAACTCACCATGGCTTACCTCAAAAAAGCCGCCTCGCAAAATGTGAAACATGCGGAAATCTTCTTCGATCCCCAGACCCATACCGCCCGTAACATTCCCATGGACACCATCGTCCATGGAATCACGGCGGCGTTGAAAGACGGGCAGAGTCAACTCGGCGTCTCATCAAAGCTGATCCTGAGTTTCCTCAGACATCTTTCTGCCGAGTCAGCGATGGAAACACTGGAGCAGGCTGCGCCCTTCCGCGATCAGTTCATTGGCGTGGGGCTGGATTCCTCGGAGTTGGGGCATCCCCCTTCCAAATTTGTGAAGGTTTTTGAGGCGGCCCGCCAGCAGGGATATCACGTGGTCTGCCACGCGGGGGAAGAAGGTCCCCCCGCATACATTACCGAAGCACTTGATCTGCTGCACGCGGAACGCATCGATCATGGCGTTCGCTGCATGGAAGACCCGGATCTGGTCAAACGACTGGCCGCGGAACAGATCCCGCTGACGGTCTGTCCCCTCTCCAACGTGCGATTGTGCGTCTTCAAGACCATGCAGGAACACACCCTGAAACAGATGCTGGACGCGGGTCTGCTGGTGACCGTCAATTCTGACGATCCCCCCTACTTCGGCGGTTATGTGAATGAGAACTTCGCTGCGATTCAGGAAGCCTTTGACCTGTCCCAGGATGATCTGATCCGACTGGCCCGTAATTCATTCGAAGCCTCATTCCTGTCTGATGAGGAAAAGCAGACCCTGATAGCAGAACTGCCCGTCACACCGGTTTGATCGACTCTGCAAACGCGGCTATTTAAGTGTATCCAGCACCTGGTTCAGATACTGCTTCACCTGGGGATCGACTTTTTCGTACCCTTTGTCCGAACGGGGCTGTCCCATCGCGTGCCGCATCGCATTGTGCATCAGGTAGCGGCCGGTATCCGTTTTCATGTGAATCGCATCGCGGTAGATGTCGGTAATTTCGTCAAACGGGGCCTTGTTGTTTTTGATATCCGTATTCACCTGATCCAGCAGATCGATGGCATGGGTCTGTTTGAATTTCCGATCGGGGTATTTTTTCTGCAGCGCCGCCAGCAATGCATTGATGTAAGCGGGGCTGTGCTGCAGTTTGCCGGTGACATCCTGACTGGCATATTCTTCTGCACGCGTCTTACTTCGTGCCCAACCGGTATGAATGATAAAGACCGCTTGGGGCTGCATCTCCACCCATTTGGATATCGTGGCGAGATCTTCTTCCAGCGTCGAACCGTAGTGCGGTTGCACTGAAATCAGATCGTACTGTTTTTCCTTCAGCGCCTGTGGCCAGAGGGTCGAAGTTTTGACGCAGGGCATTTCCGGGTGCGCCATGATGTAAGGCAGACTCTTCCCACAATCCACGTGCCACTGCACATCTCCATCCAGGAGCAAGGGAGCAGTATCCCAGGTCAGCGAATTTCCGATCAGGTAATAACTTCTGGCTTTGTCTTCCGCGTGGAGCACTGTACCAGTCAGAACAAAACAGAGCGTAATAAAACTGACAGCAAACCTGGAGAGCGATGTGAGCATCTGATCTGGTCCTTCGTCTATTGAGAAGTAATACGCAGAATGAGGATTCCCTGAGAAACACATACCCCCGGCAGGGTTCGAACCTGCGACCTATGCTTTAGGAAAGCATTGCTCTATCCAACTGAGCTACGGGGGCTGAGTGATCCTAATATAGTAGGGGTTCAGGGCGTTCGTCAAACGTCTGCTCTGCCGGAATTGAGAGTGACACCAAAAAGAGAGGGCAGGCTCACCTGACCTGTTCATTTCATAGGTTCGGCTTTGACGTAGAGCTCTTTGGGGGCGGTTTCGTAATATTTGAACATGGCCGGGCAGATCCAGCCTTCCATGTCGGAATCTTCGAAACGGTAGTAGTTCCCTTCTCCATCGCCGCGGAGCCAGACCAGTTTTTTCTGATACTGTGGAAACGGTTTGGACGAGAACAGCAGGCGGAAGCCCTGATCTGCGTCGGGAATGTCTTTAACGATTACATCAATCATTTCCGGTACGCCGGCCACAAAGGGTTCCTGTACCAGGCCGGCCGAACGGTCGTCAAAAACCCAGGTCCCCTGATGTCGATAGGGAGCGATCACCATAATTGCATTTTGCCGCGGCAGGGAATTTCCGAACGGCAGCAAATTGAACTGCCAGGCAATCACAACCGCGAACAGTATCATTCCAATCGAGATCAGATACATGCGACGCCAGTGAATCTGTGGTGGAGCCGTTGTCTGTGCGATGTTTTCTTCTGACATGAATGTTTCCTTCGATGGGATTTACCAGTTACCCGTTTCTAACAGTTTAACCGATTGTCCGTTGAAAGCGAAAAAATTGTCTCACGTTCACTCGATTGCCGACATTAATTAAAGAATCATTTTTTTAAACGGGATCAATAAACGTGTCGAAATTTAAGTCCATTGCCCCTGTGAATGTCAATCAATGGATCGCCGCATTCTGTGGAATAATCCTGGGATTGTTCCTGGAAGCGATTATCGGCGGCTATTCCTGGATGGAGACCGGACCGATGATCCGGTTTCAGAGCGGCGTCCGTCTGCCGATCATCGGCCCGCTCGTGGGTGGAGCGCTGGCTTACCTGTTTGGCCTCCGGTTTGGACAGGTTAAAATACAGGGGGTACTGAAGCATTTCCTGATCGGAGCAATCGTCGGCTTGCTGATCGGTTATGGACTGGGAGTCTGCGTGCTGGCACCGCTGCTGGCCCAGCGTGATCCGAACTATCAACTTTTCAGCAGTAAGGTCAGCGCCGGTTATACACGTTTTTTTATCTTGAACGGCATGCCTGTGTGTGCGATCATAGGTTGTGTGTTGGGATTGATCTATAGTGTGAAACTCAAACGACGGTGAACGTCATGCGTCTTATCCTGGATCGTACTCGCCCTATTTTCTCCCGGGCGATCTTTTATGGCGGGCTGGGAGTTTTATTCCTGCTGGTGGGCTATGTCATCAGCGTCGGTCCCGTCTACGCTTTCATGAATCACCATCCTGATATCGTCTCAATTGATATGAGATGGCGCATCATTTCTTTCTATTCCCCCCTCTATATCCCCTGTGGCCAGGATTGGATCAGTTCCATCACTGTAAAATATATCGGGTTTTGCCATTCGCCTGCATTTTATTATTGAAACGTGCGAAGAATTGAGAAGATGAAACAGTACACTGTTTCTGGATTCAACCTGCTTAAAACCACTGAATCCGTTCGAAGAACCTTTTTAGATCGGACTTGACGAAGCGAATAACTCAGAAAAGATCAGAACCCAAAAGACAGTTTCCGTTTCAATTCCGATCACCAGTTGTATTCAAAGCCCACCCCATTCACCCCGGACCAGGATATTGGATAGACACTCCAGTGGCGATCCGGATTTTGTGTCGCGTCGACAGCATTGGTTGCGATCCAGGCCATCCACCAGCCCAGAAATACCTGTGCGGGATAATGCCGATTGTCATTGACGCGGGAGAGGGGCGCCAGTGTGGAACCGGCGTAGAACGCCAGCTTGAGCAGAGGCTTATCAGTCACTTTGGCAGCAGCGAGAAACGGAATGGCCCCCATAAAGCTGTGACCACTGACCCCGTTATTATCCTGGAACGGCTTCCATTTTCCATTGGCCGAAGTTTCCCCCGGACGCGAAGCACCGGTGACTAACTGCATCGCCAGCATGGGGGGCGTACCAACGATGACGGCGCGGATCGAGCGTTCGCCCCATTCCCCCGTCCGATTGACGAGCGGAATTTGTTCAAACATCGCCCCCGCCACCCAGGCCGCCGCGAAAACAGGCAGCGTGTATCGGCCATTCCCCAGTTCTTTCTGTGCATGAAATGTTTCGAACCACTCATCAGAGGAAGCGCTCAACACACTCGATTGCAAGTGGTTCTGGATGCCGCCATCCAGAGAAGTATTGGCGATAATCGCCCCCACTCCAAAACCACCTGCCAGCCAGATCAGTGATTCCTTCGAGTAATAGTTGGCATGGTCCATCTTGACTTTACTCCAGAGTGTCAGCCGCTCACTCTCCATCTCGGCTTCGAAACTGGGATTCACACAGCCAAAATCTCCCAGAGGTTCTTCCGACAGAAAACCGGTCACAATCACCGATGCAGGCAATTCGTCGGGTAACTCTTCCTCAGCCTGTTGACTTTGATCCCACGCTGCGTGGAGGGGATCCAGCCAGCTTGAACCGGCAGGATCGTCTCCTCGCAAAACGGCAAGACCGATCTCCGCTTCCTCATCAGAGACAGATGGTTCTGTTTTATGCCGCTGATCCGGTGTGGTCTCGTGTGATGCCGACTGTGAGTGTCTCGAAGGCAAACGGGACCATTTCTCCCTCTGGGAACTCTGAGTCGAAACACAGCCCGTCAACACAGACAGCGCAAGCAGAAACAGTGACATCAGCAGGAGACGTACTGAGTTTGGACTGCCAGCGCAGTTTGTCTGTAATTTCCGTGACAGAAATAGTTTCATCGAATATTTTTGACAGAGAGAAGCAGAAAAGTAAGTAGAAGTGTTGAGCGAAGTGAGATGAGAGGGGGAGAGTGTAAAGTGAAGAGCACCTACAGGCGCTCAAATTAAGGTGCGAGTGAAACGAAGTTGTGGCAGCAAGCAACAACACTCAGGAGTACACGTTTCACTTCGCACCAGGAATTCCATAGAGCTTGTTAAATCTCTTGATCTTTCGATGGGCTATTTTGTGGATCGGGATACCAGCGGTCGGAATAATACAGTTCAAACGCCGCCTGGAAAAATGCCACGGTATTGTGCAACATCTCCTGATCGGGAATTTTCTGTTGATTGAGTTGATGAGTGGCTCGATCCAGCTGAAAGCCTTCTGATGACTTCCCGAACCCCAGCACGACCATGCGATTTTGGGAATCGAGTAATGCGACATCATGGTTATGCTGCATGATAGCCCGTCCCTTCTGCGGGTCTGTCTGCAGGACATCATAACCAAAGAAGACCGATCGATAATCGCTGCCCAGCCGTCCCATGATGGTTGGCGCGATATCAAGCGAACAGGCCAGTGTGCTGCAACGCATCCCTACGGGTTTCCCACCTGGTTGAATCATCAGGACCGGCACCCGGTAAGAGCTCATGGGAAACAGCTGGCTGCCGGATACCCGGGCTCCATGGTCTCCCATCACGACAAAAATGGTGTTCTTATAGAAATCATGCGATTGTGCTTCCCGCAAAAAATAACCGAGTGCCCAGTCTGCATATTTCACTGCGTTTTCGCGCGTCTGCTCCTGTTCCGGGATACGGCCTTCCGGGTAGGTATAAGGCCGATGATTGGAGACAGTGAGAATCGTGGCAAAAAACGGTCGTCCGGTCTTTTCCAGGCCATCCAGCTCTGTCAGCGCCTTGCGAAACAGGTCCTCATCGCTGACTCCCCAGGCATTCGCAAAAATGGAATCATGAAAATCTGACTGTTCGACAAAATGGTTGAAGCCATTGGCCTTCATGAAAGATCGTACGCCATCAAATAACCCGCGTCCGCCTGTCATGAACAGTCTCTCATAGCCTCGACCGGCGAGCACATTTGCCAGTGTGAAGACATGCTCTGAGTGATCCCGCTTGAGGATCGATTCGGTAGGAATAGGAGGCATGGACGTCATCACCGCTTCCAGGGCTCTCGCGGTCCGGTTACCGGTGGCGTAAAAGTTATCGAACAGCAGCCCCTGCTTCGTCAATTCATCGAAGTGGGGAGTCAGTCCCCGCTTATCTCCCAGCACTCCGATGAAGTCAGACCCCAGGCTCTCTTCCAGAATTAAAACGACATTATAATCCTGCTCAGGTTGCCCAGTATGGACGACGCGGTCAACGGGATTATTCGAAGACGGTTTGAGATCATGGCCGTCAGTGACAATCTGTTGTCTTAATCTCTGTTTGACTTCCGCATCAGCAATCGTCATGTAATTTTTGTTGTAGTCGAAGTGGCAGGTCCAGGCGTAATACACAAAGCTGTATAAGCCGTTCCAGGAACATTCATTGGCAACACGATCCCGTGAGACCTGTCGACTTTCGGCACTCGTGGATGACCAGAGGATTGCAATCACAGTCAGGCAGCTGAAGAAGATGCCATAACGTTTCTGCCAGTGCATGGAGGTTGAGACCCGTGAATGGAAATTCTTGCGTAACAGTATCCAGCTGCTGAAACCACACAGGCCCACCACCGCTATTAACTCGATCAACGGGTAGGATTCCCAGATGTTGCAGCAGACTTCCGTGGGATACACGATGTATTCAAAGGCGATGTAATTCAGCCGCGACTGAAATTCGTCAAAGAATACATATTCCGCGATACAGAAAAACGGGAGAAACAGAAAAGCGATGATCCAGGTCAGATCCAGCAGCAGGCGATTGATCCTTCCCTGCAGTCTCTGTTCTGACAGCAGCGTGATGTGAATTAACTGGGGGATCACAAAACAGAGCGCTACCAGCACATCATACTGGAATCCCACGAAAAACAGCTGCAGTTCCTGCCAGAGCGTCACCTTATCCAGACTGGTATAGGTAATCACCATCACAGTTCGCAATAAGAGTAAATAGGCAAGTGTCATTGCAAAGATCGTTACCAGGACGGAATAACGTCCCGACCAGTGATGAAAGGATGCTCCGATATTTTGAAGCGCTGCCAGTAGACCGGAATCCGTTCCGACTCCTTCCGCTGATCCGTCTGTTTCCTCTGCTTTGTTGCCTGACAGATTTAACGCTGTTTCTGCAGGTAAAACTAACTTAGACATAAATAATCACCCCTTTTATAATCTCATCCATGAAATCAGCAGGTTGAATTCCGAATTTTTTAGTAATTAAGGTTAAAAATTTTTACACTTTATGAAACGACACCCTGCCCGGCATTTCTGGCGGACACGTCTTCCTAATCCTTTAGTAGTTTCCGATAAATTTTTTTCTCATTCGCGCAGAGGAACCTGCTGTGGGCTGTTGCGGACTGTTAACGGTTCCCGCTCAATCAGCAGTTCGTGCAGTTCGGTATGGCGGCTGTAGACGTCGAAATCGTTGGGGGAAAAACCAAAGTCATGTAAGGCACCAGCTGTCCAGGTGGGCCAGGGAGACCAGTTGGCACGGGGTGAAGCGAGTACATCAACGGGCAGCCAGATCATCCCGATCAAAACTGCAGTGAATACGAGGCTGCAACATGCCTTCAGTCCGGAGATTTCAAAAGGGCGCGAGATCCGATGATTTCTGGCAATCTCCGTTAATCGACGGGCACGATGCGCAATGATGCTTTTCCCGCGACCGAATGCCAGTGGTGTGGGTGACTCATCTTGCTGAGACGCGCCATACTCAATAATCGTGAGCAAGGTTCGCAGGTATTGCGCAATTTCCTGAGGCGAATCAATGGCAGCTTCGTCGCAGGCAAATTCACGTGTGAGCGATGATTCCTGCGAGGCCCACCAGACCATCGGATGAAACCAGAAAATGGTTTCCACCACACGCTGCAGGAATAACTGCAGTGGATGTCCTGTTTTCAGATGTTCAAGTTCGTGACGCAGAATGAAATTGATTTTGTGCGTTTCGAATTCCAGTAAATATTCCGGCACCACGATGTAAGGTCGATGAAACTGAGAACAGAATGGCGTTTTCAGACGATTGCTGGATAAGAGTCTGACCCTGGATTTGGGATGACTGACATGATCCCCGTTCAACAACTGGAGATTGTCCGCAAATTCATACTGTTGCGGATCGACACTCTGACAGGTTTTCAGAAACTGATTGACCTGAAATGCCCGATACATGAACACGAGCAGGGACATTGTGGTTCCCGCCAGCCAGATAAAAAACAGAACGCGCCCCGCCTGCATTTCAATACTGACGATCGTAGAGGCATTCTGTGAATCAACAGATGCCCAGGGCTGAAAAAATCGCGGATGGGGAAGCAGAACCGCCACAAAGATCAACATCAGCACGACCACATAACAGACCGTCCAGAGACGGCACTGCAGACGTTCGCTGTTGACCAGCTTCCCCAGCCAGTGGGCAACGATGATCACGATTGACACCTGGACTGATAGAGAAACCGCGAGTTCCAGAAACTGCGTGGATGTCATGCTTCTTTCTCCAGAGACTCAATCGCCTGTTTCAATTCTTCAATGTCAGATTGCGACATCGAATCACTTTCCACGAGACTGAGTACGAATGATTTGACGGAACCGCCAAACAGTCGCTGCGTCAGATCGGCGGCCATACTGCTGCTGATCTCTTCGCGGGAAACAACGGGTTCGTAAACATAAGCACGTCCCTCTTTCCTGCGGCGGACGACATCGCGCTGTTCATCCAGGATTTTCAGGGTCGTCATCACGGTCGTGTAAGCCAGGGGACGTTCCAGTGAATCTACAACATCCTGAACCGTTGCACGGCCCTTTTGCCAGACAACATCCATCACTTCCAATTCACATTTGGTCAGATGAAGTTTGGGCATTCCACATTTCCTTTCTGTTGATTCCACTTCAGACCGGTCATCCCGTTCGAAGTCGATCATGGCGTTGGCGGGTATACGCTTTTTCAATTTGTTTTTTTATTGCGCCATTCTGCGCGAAAGTTGCTGGTAGGTATTCGTATCAAGTGAATCTGAAAGCAGACTGACATGGCCGTCTGCCCAGAGAAAGTTAACTCCGCCCGGATGACGGCTGGAAAATTCACATTCATCACAGACTTTACAGTTTGGGTTTGTCAACGCACTTCCCACCAGGCGGCAGGCAGCATCTTCTCCGAGTGAATCGACACCCAGCCAGGTTGAAGGGACCATGGACATGGTTCGTTCCCCCACGATGATGGTTTGAGTCAAACCACGCTGCAGTTGACGAAATGAAACCGACACCGATTCACGAAAGGTCCCGTCCCCAGGAGGAGCCGGAATGCTGTCATCGGCTTCCAGGGTTCCGAATACACCGACATAACTGGCTGTCGGCAGCTTGATAATCGGAGTCTGGGAAACGGATAATGCGTGTTCCTGATATAACATGAAAGTCGGATCAACGATATCAGACGGACACAGAAAATTCACGATGACAGTTTCGCGGGCAGCTGTATTGGAAACATGCGACAACACCTGATTGCGATCAATCTGTTCGTAAATCGCCCGCTGTTCCAGGTAGGGTAACAACGGAACAGCCCAGCCATACGCCGAATGATTTGTCTGCTCCCATTGCCAGCCGGCCGGCAAACAACGGTAACTGTCGTGATAAGAATGCAACGCCAGGCCGAGTTGTTTAAGCTGATTTTTACATTGCAGCTGGCGGGCGGCTTCGCGGGCTGAGTTGACTGCAGGCAGTATCAGGCTGACCAGAGTCGTTATGATGCCAAAGGTGACCAGTAATTCGAGGACCGTAAACCCCGCACGATTCTGCCCGCGCACTCCCCAACCCCTGCCTGGATAACGGGAATAATGGCGGTGCTTGCAGTTCCTGCTGCTGATCGGTCCCTGATTCATGCGTCAAAATCCTTTTCTGTCGAGTGAAATCACTCGAAAACCGATTTTTACTAATCCTTTAGTTTTTTGTCAAGCGGTGATTTTGCAACCCGAAATCAAAACGGGTTACTCTTTCAAGTCCCGGCACATCCCATGAAAACGACCTTTTGATGATTGACTTCAGAGAACGGACCCCTCAACATGCAGTCAGGCGTTCAGTCTAACTGTTTGAATACACCTTCAGCAAATGTTCCACCTGTCATTGTTCAAAGAAAAAGATTGCCATGATTCTTGTCTTACTGGATGCTGTTGCCCTGATTCTCATTCTCAAAATTATGGATGACGCTGATGTCAGTTTATTGACTGCTGTACTGGTTTCTCTGGGTGCCGCGATCGGAACCAGTCTGCTGGTCTATGGACTGGGGATGGCCATCGGACTTTCTGGAATCGTAGTCGCAGCTGCTATCGGGGCCGCGTTGGTGGGCGTACTTGTTTCTGCCTTATTCGGGATTGAAATCAAACGTTCCTTTATCATTGGTGGCATCTTCATGCTTGTCCATTTCAGTATCGGTTTCGGGCTGGGAATGTTATTTCGATAGAGTAACTGAAGTGTTTCTCCGTGATCGAACCCGGGATCGCGTTTCTACGGACACCTGAGTTTCCGAAATTCCTTCCGTACAGATATCCTGCCGCAATCAGCACATCGCGAACAGATGCAATAACAGACCAGTGAGAAATAAGAGGATTCTAGAGCGCATCACATTTAACCATAGCATCTGACAATCTAATATACTCGAGCCAAATGGGCCTGGAGACGCTACAGTCAAACTGGACACAGTCTGGATCTGGCTTAATTGTCGTTAATACAGTTTTCGCAGTATTCGATAAATTGAAGGAGCGTCCAGTCTCCCTCCCAGGCCAGGGAAATTGATTCGCGGGGTACATGGATATTCCATTTTTTTTGAATTTCCAGTCCCACTATCAATGGAGTTAAATCGTCGAACGGTCCCCAGAACAGGGGGCCAAACGGGTCTTCCGGATGCAGGGGAGGTGGCTCTTCAAGCGGTTTTTCCAGGCCGATTGCTTCTGAAATGATGAGCGCAATCTGTTGTTTTTCAGGTGTATTGAACCAGTTATTTTTCTTCACCCAGTTATCAATCTGTCCGCGCGCTTCGAGCTGATCAACAATTTCCTTCTCTACAATTGCTAATTCCTGCCGTGCATGAGATCTTCTGCGAGAACTTGCAAGAATCCCAGCCAATACCCAGCCAACCAACGGAATGCGTTTGAACCTGTGCTCCCTGTGCGCAGGTGGAGGAGGCGGCGAGATCACAGGTGGCCAGGCCTGAGATAATCTGATTGGTGGGTAATCTGTTTCGATCAGCATGATTAATAATCCAGTTCCATTAATTTTATTTCCGCATGGCATCCGCATAGCGATCCATAATCAGTTCGCAGTCCAGTGCCTGCAGGCGTGGCAGGGAGAGCTGGTAGAGTCGTTCGGCTTCCTCTTTTTCTTCAAGCTCTGCCAGGGTGACCGCCAGATAGCCACGATTCAAATCGACGATCTGCTGCAGCAGTGCCTGGTTGACGGCGAGGGGAACCAGTTCGGCTTCGCATTGACGAAACAACGCTTCTGCAGCCCGGTAATTACGAAAATTCAGTTCGAGTACGCCTTTGAAATACTTTAGCAACAGCGCCACCAGGTCATTTAAATGCAGCTCTTCCGCATCCGCAATCAACTCGGCTGCCAGAGGGCTGTCCCGGTTGGTTTTCGTCAGCGCATAGGCGTAATCAATGATAACAGTCGGATTCTCGGGAGCGATCTCATAAGCCTGTCGCATGCATTCGATGACGGTGTCATAATCTTTGGTTACCTCATAAAGTTCCGACAGACGTCCCAGATACATCCAGCGGGGAACCTCGTCCGACTCTTCATAGGGCTCCATCTGAGCTAACGCTTCATCAAAGCGATCCAGTGCCGCCAGCGCGACGGCGGCGCGAGCCGAAAGTTCGAAGTCCGGAATCTTGCCGCGCAGTCGCGCCACCTGATGAAGTACTTCTTCCCAGTTGCCCCAGGAAAATTCGTAGATCAACCTGTCATATTTGCGGCCGAGCGAATAGTAGGCATTCCAGAAACAGATGGGAATCGGCAGCAGAAGAAACCCCAGCATGATGTAATCCGTCTCATCCGGCCCGGAAACCTGATCCCAGCGATATACGGCGATTAAGATCAAGACGGGAATCACCCAGCGCAGCTGCCAGTAACTTTTGCGAAGATAAAACAGGAATAACTGAAAGTTGGTCAGATACTGCATCTCAACCAGATCAGCGGCTGTCAGGTTTTGATCGACATCCGGTTGCGGTCCGAACAGATCCGTCGCTGCTGCAAATGCATCATCGTTATGCAGCACAATCTCCGTCAGCCCCTGCTCTTCACACTCGCGGACCGCGTCCTGAGAATTATCTGCTTCGACACGCCGCGTTTCCCGCTTGCCGTTTTCATTGTTTCCACTGATTAAAAACACCGGCATGGATACGAACTCCGGTCGGATGTGAGACGTGACTTTGATTCTAGCTTATTTTATGGTGCCATTTTTTTCATCGAGAAGATAGCATCAAACGCAATTTAGAGGCACGTTTTCATTTTTTCTGAACGAAAAATAAACAGTCCACTTCTCAAGCTGTGACCTCAATCTCTTTCTTTTCGATGGCTACATGTCCCGACTTTCGGAACGGACGCGGCAGAGGCTGGGCTTTGCCATTGGCGTCGATCGTGCGGCAGCGGAGCGTGTATTTCCCTGCAGGCAGCCCGGGCAACAGAATCGCCCAGTGGGCTTTCATTAAAGGCATCGGCCAGACGTGAGGTTGGCCGGTTTTATTGTCGAAGCCGATGGTATCGTTGGGAATTCTGTTTTCCGGCAGATCCCCGCCCCAATGATCTGACGCAGGTGCCGAGAGAATTTCGGCATCAACCCAGGGCGCGGTCGTGAAGAAGCTGTCATCCTCGGGTAAACTGTCGCCATTCTTTTGCATCCAGACCTGTACTTTCGCGAGCCCTGATGTACCCGACTGGGCATAGCCGGTGACCGGAATCGGCTGCAGCGGCTTAACCTGTTTCGGAAAGGAGAGCGTAGATGCATACGTTTTCAGCGTGCTGTCGATATCATTGTTGCCGTTGGCGTAAGTATCATTCGCGTGAAACAGATTGGAAAAGTAAACGTGGGTCAGCCACTTTACATTTTTGAAGCCGTACGACTCAGGAACCACGATCCGCACGGGCGCGCCCCGTTCAGGATTCAGCCATTGACCATTCAGTTTATAACAGAGAATCACGGGGGGCAGCCCTGGTGGGTCTTCCAGAACACGATCGATGGGCAGCGAGCTTTGAAATATCTGTTTGGGATCGTCGTTATGATAGCCGTTAAAAAACACGCGGCGGATATTGTCACGCGGCTTCGTCAACCAGAGAATCTCCCGTAAGGGAACCCCTTCCCAGATGCCTGTGCCCAGCGGGTCCCGGATATTCAGGCAGGTCATTACCTTGGAAAACCGGACTGCATGCTGTTCTCCCAGTTTCAGCAGTGAATTGAAGTCGAGCGCGTTGCCAGTCGCTTTCGAAAGGGGGTTTCCCAGCCGGGCTTTATTATCCGGATCACTGATGACTTCCAGAGACCAGGTTTCCCGCGTCAGGCCGACCTCTTTTCGTTTCTCTTCACTCAATGTATGCGGCTTCGGATTGCCGCGCGAGACGTCCCGAAAGGCTTTCTGAATAGTGAGGTTGCTCTCAAGTTGATCGATCGCCTGCTGCAGTTCCGGAGCGCGAGACAGAACCTCAGCCTGCAGCTGATGCAACGCGGTGACACCGGCTGCTGCTGCAACGCCATGTTTCAAAAAGTAACGCCGCGATAATCGCGAATGTTCTGCCAGAAAGGTTTCCAGTGAATCAGCCATACGCACCTCTGGGAAAATTGGAAACTGAGACGTTTCAATCAGCCCGTCTCAGCGATCAGGGAGCGATCACTTTCCATTGTGGTGCGCAGGCAAGCATTCCGTCAACAAGCATTTTACATATCGACGAGAGGAAATCGGAAATGGGAAATCGACTTACTCAGGCACAACGGGTGAAACAAAGTCGGCTGGTTTGAAAGCCAGCACGGAGCAGTTGACTTTTTCCAGCATGCGTTCCGCGGTATTGCCGATGAAGAAACCGCTGAGTCCTGACCGGGCCAGGGTTCCCATGGCAAGCAGATTGACTTTTGTTTCTGCGATGTAGGCAGGAATGGCTACTTCAGGCGCCCCTTCCAGCACGTGCACCTGCACACCATAGGTGAGTGTGCGGAAGTCGGTCTGAGCCAGTTGTTCATTCAGCTCATTCCGGACTTCGTCCAGAATATCTTCGGTGCATTTTTTGAGTGTGTCGTCACTCACTCCGAGCCCTTTCAGGCGTTGATCCAGTTTCGTATCAATCGCGTGAACCAGGTGAATCTTCATGTCGGCCACCTGAGCCGCATTGACGACGAAGTTCAGAATGTCCGTGCTGACTTCACTCATATCGCTGGCAACAACGACCTCGGGAACATCCGGTTCTTCATCCACCTTCACAGCATAAACCGGACAGGGGCACTGACGGAACAGATTCATGACCGTGCCGCCAAACAGGCGACCGGATAATCCATGGGGACGAGTTCCCACCATGACCAGGTCATGTTTGTCTTTAATCACTTCCAGAATGATTTCGCGCCAGGGCGGCCCCAGGGCAACCTGAGAAGAACTGTCGACCCCCTGCGCTTTCGCCTGGTCAATCAGCGTCTGCATGACGGCATGTGCTTCGTCCGTTACGTTTTTATGCAGATGGTTTTTATCTTCTTCAAGCAGATGTTTCGTATGAGCTGACAAATCGATGGCAGCTATAAAGAGCAGTTTCGCATTAAACCTGCTGGCGGCCCAGATCGCACGTTCAACCGCTTCTGCAGTCTGTTCGTTCAGATCGGAAGCGACAAGCCGATCTGCATGGGTCAGATCGACACCGACCAGGATGGAATTGAGTGTTTGCATGGGATGATCTCTTGTTGAATGCGAAGCGTAAATCGGTTCTTGTGATTCTATTATGACAAAAGTGAGATGCTGTTCCTAGCCTGATATTCGGGATTCTCAAGGCGGGACAATCAGGTCTCCGTGAGCAATCAGCCTGCCGCTTCCGGATGGAAACAAGTTGGCCTGTCGGGAACACACACCGAGATTTGATTCTGAGAGTTGTGTTATACAGAGAATGATCCCGGATTTGCAATCCCTGCCGATATGAGTTCGCTGTCGCAGCCGGTTATTGCTTCGGCTTTTGCATGAGCACGATAAACTCATGTACTTTATTGACACGAAAAACGGAGGGATATCCGAGGGGCCTGAGATTATTATATTCGGCCTGGCGATTCCAGATGATCAGATCATCGTAGAGGAAGCCGATCTCCTGCAGACGGGAGGCCAGATCACTGTGAAAGGGGAAAAACCGGCTCCGTTTGCGCAGGTCCATCACAATCGCACAGCAGTAGGCCCCCGGTTTCAACGCGGTCAGAACCTGGGAAAAAACGCGGTTCAACTCATCCAGAAACGCATTGTAATCTTCGATCACCCCCAGATCCTGATCGTGGTTTCCGTAGTGACGGACTTTCTTATGATCGGCCGAACGACGCTGGTTCAAAACATTCCAGTAGGGAGGTGAAGTAATACATAAGTCGACGCTTTCCGGTGAAACGTGTTCGGCGAGACTGAGTGCCGATCCATGTATGATGCGCGATCGGCATGCCGTCTGCTCCTCGGCTTCGAGGCTCACTGCCGTCAGACGTTGTCGGGCCAGTTCTGTATAGTCTTCTGAAAGCTCCAGCCCGATCCCGGTTTTCCCCATTTTTTCTGCGGTGACAATCGTACTCCCCGAACCGGCAAAGGGATCGAGGATCACATCCCCCTGCAGTGGGAGAAACGTTTCGATGAGTCGTTCGACCAGCATTTCCGGAAAAATCGCAGGATGTTTGAGTCGGACTTCCTCCAGCGATTTACGGATATCACTCCAGACACTGATCGAATTCTGAATCCAGCGTTTGCCGTCCAGCGCATTGTAAGGAGGAGGCAGTGTTCTCGTACGTTTCTTTTTGGCTGGTTCATCAGAAGTCGACACGCCGGGCTGGGTCTCCTGTGAAAACAGTGACGGTGAATACCAGGTTACGATGACCTTAGAGTACTCAATCTACAGACTTTGTAAATAGGCATTCAGATCAGCCAGGTCGGCGGGTGTCAGATCTTTGAGCAATCCTTCCGGCATCAGTGAGCTGCTTTTCTTGCTTTCAAAATCAATTTCGTCTGCTTCAATGCGGGTCGTCTGGTTATTGGAATTGCGGAGTGTCAGGCCATCGACAGAGCGATAGACCACCAGCCCGGTATAAACTTTTCCGTCCACCGTGCCGATAACGGTCGTCTGATAACGGGGAGAAACATCGCGGTTGGGCGCGACAATCGCCGTGAAAATATCTTTCCGGCTGAAGCGTTTCGCGATACCCGCGAGCGCAGGCCCCAGGGCACTGCGGTTACCGTGACATTGAATACAGGCGCGTTTCTTAAACAGCTCGGCTCCCCGTTCGCTGCTGCCGGCTTCCCAGTCGACGGTTTCCAGCATCGCGTTTAACTTTGCTGCCTCTTCCCCTCCCAGTTTCAGAATTCGGGCATAAACTTCAGGATACTGTTGGGACATCCAGTCTGCCCAGGTCTGAATCAAAGCCCGCTGCTTTGTGAGGTCGGCGACATCGGCAGGATCACCAATCTGCTGTCCCGTCCATTTCTGTAGAAGAGTTACAATCCGTGACTGCAGTTTCTGTTCTCGCTTATCGTTGCCCATCCGCCGCAGTGCTGCAAACAGTCGCACGGTTTCTTCCGGCGACTGGGGAGGCGCCAGTTTTTCCAGCGCAGTAACACAGGCTTCCAATACTTCGATCTGTGATGACTCCAGCCCGGCGATAAATTTATCGCGATCCTGCTCTTCGGGAGCAGACGAAAGGACCGCCAGCACAGCCGGCTGCAGTGCGAAATCGTCGTAAAGATCACGAATCATGTCCCGATGTTCGGGTTTCTTCGATTCCCCGAACAGGAAGACGACATCACTCGACCAGAGGAAATCCGGATCCGCGTCAATTTTTCGTTCAAACGCAGCAATCGCGGTTCCCAGGAACTGTCCGGGCAACTGGCTCAGAAACAGTACGTGTCCAGGCAATCCAAAGCCGGGCTGCTCCACAATCTGGCGGGGCAGGTCGGCATCGATTTTTACCAGCTGTGCATAAAGCTCTTTGAAGCGATCGTCCCAGTTCGTATCCTGAGGCAGTTTGAAGCGAATCAGTTTCTCATCAATGGCGACCAGTGATTTGGCGATTTTTTTCGATTGTGCGGTACTGCGGTCACTGGGAATTCGTGCCGCGACAATCAGATAATGAATGTCCGTCACCGGATCGGAGTCGTCGGTGATTTTTTCCAGGATACGATCCAGCAGGCTGGGATTGTAAGGCGCGAGCATCGACAGCGTCCGCGCCAGTTCATAATCGAGCACTTCGTGGCTGCTGGGAAACGCTTCCGTCAGGCGGATCCGAATCGGGTCTAGCTGCCGTTCATATTCTGCCAGATCAACGCCGTTTGCATAGCCGTCGAAGACCGCAGCCATTTTGGTAGGCGGGCCGAGATCCCCCAGTCCCAACTGAATCAATCGCAACGCATCCAGTCGCAGGTCGGTCTGGTAGTCTCCCTCGAACACGGTGATCCCTGTTCGAACCGCGAGTGGCACAACGCCCCCCTCCTTAATAATTTTTGCATACGCCAGCGTGATCAAAGCCGCTCCCTCAGAAGCTTCAATGCGATCAGAGAGCGTTTTATAATCTTCATCGCTTAATGTCGCTGTCGCCTGAGCTGCTGACTGTCTGACATAACGGGAGGAAGCGCCCAGTGTTTTCTGCAGACCGGAGAGACATTCACTCTGATCGATCTGATCTCCCAGTTGCAGCAGAGTTTCCAGTGCAAATCGGGCGACCAGCGGCGAATCATCCTGCAGCAGTTCATTCAGCCATTTTGTTTTCTGCTCAGACGGACCTGGATAAGCAAGCGACCATGCCACACGGGCACGTACACGTTCCGACTGGTCCTGTAACAGTGGCTCAATTACGGAATCGGGTAACCCACCCAGCAATTCAGTCATGATTTCGATGGCACGCACGCGTTGTGCCTCGGAGCGTCCCGGCTTCAGAGCCGCCTTTGAAAAGGCTGCGGGCTCAATCGTTTTCACCAGGGGGAACCATTTCTCGCGCGACCAACTGCTGAGTGGCTGCGGTGCCGACAGGCAGCTCTCCAGAGCGGGTGATGTTTCTGATTCGGGAATCGTATTGTTCGCGACGGTTTCTTCTGACAGGTCTGGTTTCTGTGCTTCGACCGGCCCCGTGTATTCGATTCTGAAAACAGAACCACGGGTGCCACGTCCGCCGACGCTGACATACAGACAGCCATCGGGGCCGACAGCCAGATCGGTCGGTGCAAAGCCGAACTGACCGACGCCTGTGATAAAATCAATGGGTTCGCTGGCATAACTGCCGTTATAGTTTGTCATGGGAATCGCATGTACGCGCCCGAAGGTCCAGTCGGCGACGAACAGTGCGCCCTGATAGACCTGCGGGAACTGACGCTGCCGATAGCAGCTCACACCAGTGGGAGAGCCTCGATGAAAGGCGGCGATCGCGGGGGGCATATCGAGAAATAAATCGGGACGTTTCCAGCTGCGACTGCGCCAGCCTGCATTCGAACCGGGCAATACATGAAACACGCGCGTGGGCCGATACCAGGGGAGTGAGATATCGCGTTCGCCATCACTGTCGTAAGTGAAAACATCGCCGTTGGCATTGAAGGCAAAATCATACGCATTACGAAAACCGTCTGCGAGCACTTCCCCTTTTGTCAGATCGGGACTGAGCCGCATCAGCGTTCCCGCGTAAGGTTTTTTCACGGGTGACGTTTTGGCTGTGATGTATTTTTCGTTGATCCCCGCGGTATTTCCGAGCAGCAGGTACCAGTAACCGTCAGGTCCTCTCTGAATGGAATGCGTGTTATGTTCGCCGCCGGTACGCGTCCGCAGAAAGACATCCGGTTTGCCGTCCGCGCGATCGTCGGCATTGGCATCACGGTAGCGGATCAATCCCGCGTCTCCCGTGCAGAGCAGATCCCGACCGAGAAAATACATTCCCTGGGCACCGGAAGCAGGTCCATCCGCGTACTGCTCGAATGATTCCGCGACACCATCTCCATCGGCATCAATCAGAATGCGCACATACCCGGGGCCGGACACAACCACGCGTCCCAGTGAGTCGATCGTCATGGAATAGATGTCGTGAGCCAGATCGTCATCAGCATAGAGTGTGGCACGAAAACCTTCCGGGACTTTCAATCCAGAGAACTCTTCGGCTGCGGAAACAGAAGTGAAACTGGCAAAAACCGGTCCCGTCAGACAGACCAGTAACAGAAGCAGGCGCTGGCCTGTCAAACGCGAATGATAAAAAGGCATGGGACCTCAGATGAATGAAATATAATTACGTTGGTAGATCGAATTCAGGGAGAGTCAAAATCAGGTCAGGTTAAGGGATGGAACCTGACTGTCATCATAGTGCCTGAGTGCAGGTCAAGGCAATCCCGCTGTAGCGGGACAGCAGAAAGTGAGTGGGAAGCTTATTTATCTTGATTTACTAACTGTCCAGAATTCAGGCAGATTCTCCAGCGTCTCTGCAACGATTTGCAGAATCGCCTGACGTTCCTGTACAGGAAACGCATCCGGATCGACATCCCAGGACGCTTCCAGCTCCGCCGCCGGAGCGGTCAGAAACGCGTAGATGTTCTTCAAAATTCTGCGCCGCGCTGCGGCAGGCATCTTATTGAAACTTTCGGTGTAGATCAGATAGCTCAGACGATAGCGAAACAGTTTTGTCTGCAGGTCGAAGTCTTTCAGAGAACGTCCGCCGGCATCCCGTTTTCCTGACTGTTCAAACGCTGTCTGATAGTCGGTGGTCCCCTGTAAAGGCCCTGCCAGCGGTGCTTCGTCGAGGAACAACAGATACCGTACCAGCTGTTGTTCTACATCCGATCGAAGCCCCAGTTGCTGTTCCATACTGGCACGGGTGATCAGATTATGTCCGTGGACCTGATGATCGAAGATGAGATGTGCCACCAGATCGGAATGCGGGTTCAGATATTTTGCCGTATCCACAAACTGATCGATCTGTTTGAGATTCGCGCGGAGTGCGGGATTAGCCTTTGCTTCTTCGATGACATCCTTGTTGAAGAGATTGCCCAGATGGGTCATGTCGGCGTGTGTGCCTGTGACATACCAGCCCCCCCAGCGTTTCTCCAGCGGTTTGTCGTGCGAGATCTGAGAGTAGCCGGAAATCGGTCGGCCGTGCTGGTCGGTGAGAAACGAGCGGACGAGTAATCCGGGAACCCGCAGACTCGAATCGCCGCCATGACAGGCCAGACAACGTTCCGAACGAATCAGCCGAGGTTCGTTCGATTCCCTGACGGCGAGTTCATAAAAAATGGTGCCTTTCAACGGGTCGACCGAAGCGAATTCCATCTTATCTGCGCCAGGCACCCAGCCGATATAAACATCGTCGTTAAAATAAACAACGCGGGGATTTTCCGGCTTGATGATTCGTGGATTCAGTGCCGTCTTGGAAAAGACCATCAGCTGCGAGGATTCCGGGATTTTCAACGCTTTCAGAACGTCCCGCAGATATCCCCACTGCGAATCGTGTTTCAACTTCAGTGTCCGGGCGGCCAGCGACTGGTCCATCAATGATGCGGGATCTGAGTGTGCGCCGAGTCCGTATTCGACAGGAGGCAGTCCAAAGGGAATCGGGTCCCTAAAATCAATCTCCTTCACGGGTTCAGTTGGTTTGGGAGCAACCAGCGGTTCTTCTGCTTTTACCAGTGAGGAAAACAGCAACAGCAGCATTCCGGATATCATTACCTGTTTTGTCATGTCTGCGGATCTACAATTGATCAAATTTCTTTGATGGGTTAAAATAGGTAATGTAATATGACAACACGATGCATCAATCGGATGCAAAGAAGTCCGTTGTTTATGGTACCAGAATCTGTTTGCAGTCAACAGTTTAACGATATGAATCTGAGAAAGATTACGTTTGCAGACGCGAGAGAAATGACTGCCGGTGTTGACTCGCGTTTCCAAAATCCCTATGAATCTGTCAGGATTTGTGACTTACTTCACAGAAGGAAACAGTCCTGTACCCGATATTATTAAACAAGTTGGCTCACGGGCCCGTTCGTCTTAAATCTGAGTTTTCTGGAAGGGTTTCATTTTGAAAACTCCCCGCCTCATAACCGCCTCTGTTTCTGTCCTCACTGTTTTTGCTGCCCTGGTCTGCGTCCCGTTCGCTTTGCAGGCTCAGAACAACAATCTGGCTGATTTTTTCGATCAGAAGAAAGCCGCCGCGACGGAAGCTGGCGTGAAAACAGAAGTCAACGTGAGCCTGTTACCACAGGATGCGAAAGCCGGAGATACCGTCACCCTGTCAATCGCCGTCATTCTTCCGGAAGGCGCTTATACGTATTCCACCAATCCGACATTCGGCGGTGCGACCCGATTTAAAATTGACGATGCCAAAGGCCTGACCGCCATCGATCAGCATTTCAACGCGGATCATCCTCCCAAGACCGTGTTTGAACCGTTGTTCATGAAGGAAGTCGAAAAATATTCCAAGCACGTCATCTGGAGTCGCCGCTATAAAGTCAATCAGGATGTGACCAGTCATTCTCAGGTGATCATCAACGGACAGATGGACTACCAGGTTTGTAACGCCGATCGCTGTGTTGCGTTACAGCATCCCTTCAGTGCGATGCTGACCGGCAAACAGGAAACAGCGCCGCTCTCCCTGACCGTGGTTCCAGAACGACGTTCCAAGCCTGACCCGGTGGAACTGAGTTTTGCCCTGACGCCGGTCGAATCCAGTCCGGAAAAACTGGTGCAGTTAAAAATTACGATGAAGCTGGAGAAAGGCTTTCATACATTCGCACTCGATCAGGACAAGACGCAAGCTGGTCTGCCGACTCATATCGAGTTGTTCAAACTGGAAGGCTTAAAGCCTGTCTCCAAAAAGTTCGCCGTCAGCCCGGAACCGAAACAGGAGGCACACGACGAGTACAATCAGCGGACCCACTACGACGAAGTGGTCTGGACGCGCGAGTTTGAACGCCTGCCCGATGCGAAAGCAATTGGCGTGGAAGGCAAGCTCAAGTATCAGATCTGTAACGAAGGGAGCTGCCGCCCGCCGCTGCCTGTCGAATTTCAACTGGGAAGTCTGACCAACGCACAGCCGGTGGCGATGTCGTCACTGGAAGAACTCAAGGAGCCGGAAAGTGATGATGACCTGATTATCGCATCTGAAGAGGGTAATCAGACTCTTGCCTCTTACCTGTTTTTTGCGTTCCTGGGGGGCTTGATTCTCAACGTCATGCCCTGTGTGCTGCCTGTGGTCGCGATTAAGGTGATGAGCTTCGTGCAACAGGCGGGTGAGAGTCGCACACGCATATTTGCATTAAACATCTTTTACTCCCTGGGTGTACTCACAGTCTTTTTAGGTCTCGCATCGCTGGCCGTTTTTGCAGGCCTGGGCTGGGGAGGCCTGTTCCAGAGCACCAAATTCAACATCATCATGGCCTGCATCGTCTATGCGATGGGCCTGAGTATGCTGGGCGTATTCGAGATTCCCGTGCCCGGGATGGTCGGCTCCGCCGCCAGTGGTCAGCAGAAAGAAGGTTTGACCGGCGCATTTTTAACGGGCATCCTGGCAACCCTGCTGGCAACCCCCTGCAGTGGACCGTTTCTGGGGGGAGTTCTGGCATGGTCCGTGAAACAGACACCGGGAATCACCTACCTGGTCTGGCTGGTGATGGGCCTGGGAATGGCGTCCCCTTATATAGTCTTTAGTGTCTTTCCCAAGGCGATCAACTATCTGCCGAAACCGGGCATGTGGATGGTTCGCTTCAAAGAGTTTTCAGGAATCGTACTGATGGGTGCAGTGATCTTCATCATTTCATTTCTGGATGAATCGCTGACAATCCCCGTGCTGATTATGCTGCTGGGCATTACAACCGGCCTGTGGATGATTGGCAGTCTCTATACTCATAATTCGTCACGTCAGAAGAAAATGGTTGTTCGAGTGGCTGCTCTTTGTCTCACCGCGGGTATCGGTCTGTTTGGTTACAGTATGAGCCAGAAATCGACGAACGACCTCCCCTGGGTGCCGTTCAACGTGGCAGAGCTGCAAAAGCTGAGATCCGAAAACAAAACGGTTCTGATCGACTTTTCTGCGGAATGGTGCCTGACCTGTAAAACGAACGAAAAATTCGCGTTGAATACTCCGGAAACGCTGGAGATGATCAAGAAACACAACGTCGTCCCCATGTATGCCGACTACACAGACTATTCTCCCACCATCAAGGAATGGCTGGATAAATTCCAGAGTGTCAGTATTCCACTGACGGTCATCTTCCCGGCCAACAATCCCAACAAACCGATTATCATTCGTGACCTGTATACAAAGTCAACTCTGCTGAATGCTCTCAAGGAAGCCGTTGATGAACCGCGTGCTGAGAAATCAGAAAAGCGGGAAATGGTTTCTACGGCAGCACATTAGATTGGATTCAAAGAAGTAACTCGATCCAGGGCGGCACGCTTTCCGAGTGCCGCTTTTTTTAGTATGGTATGTTACTTAATTCACCCTCCCCCTGCCTTGATGATCTGACACGATCCGAACCGGCGTACTATTCTAACTGGCACTATCCTAACTGGCATTGAGAAGAATCATGCAAGACGACGCACCTGCCCCTGCTCCAGAAGAGAATGATGACATCGTTGTCGCGGCCCCTCGCAGGTCAACCTGGTCAGAGATGAAGACTGCCGAAGACTGGTGGGCGATCTGGATTGGCGGAGGCCTGCTGCTGATCTGCTTCCTGGCAGTTTTCCTTTCCCTGCCTGCCGACTTTTCAGAGCAGTTGAAGGCTGCTGAAGTAACCGGAGAAAAAGTGAGTGTGCACAGCCCGCTGAAGCCATGGCTGGGCAAACCGGGTTCCTGGAATCAGAATCCCCTGGTCTCACTGTTTCCCGCAGAGAAAAAGAATCTGCTGCTGCCGAGCCTGATCGTACTGATCGTCAGTCTGATCGGCTTTGCGATTGCCATCAAAGCCATGGGACAATCCGTCGTCAAATTTGCTGTGGGTTTTATCGGTGTGTTTCTTCTGGCGTTACTGGCCTACATTCTGACCGGTCAGGATGTCGTCAAACGTTATAACCTGGAATACGCGCTGTGGGCATTGATGCTGGGTTTAATGATCAGTAATACGATCGGAACGCCCCAGTGGATGAAGCCAGCCCTGAAGACTGAGCTATATATCAAAACCGGACTGGTGATCATGGGAGCCAGCGTGTTATTCAGCCGTCTGCTGACACTGGGACTGCCGGGCATTTATGTTGCCTGGGTGGTCACCCCCGTGGTTTTAATCAGCACATATATATTCGGGCAGAAAGTGCTGAAGATGGAATCGAAGTCGCTGAACATGGTAATCTCCGCCGACATGTCGGTCTGTGGTGTCTCGGCGGCCATTGCGACCGCGGCGTCATGTAAGGCGAAAAAAGAAGAGCTGTCATTTGCGATAGGCCTGTCTCTCAGCTTTACCGTGCTGATGATGATCTTGATGCCCATCGTCATTGAAGCCCTGGGAATCGACCCGATTCTGGGGGGTGCCTGGATGGGGGGAACAATCGACTCGACCGGTGCCGTGGCAGCAGCAGGTGAACTCCTGGGAGATGAGGCCGGCCAAGTCGCTGTGACGATCAAGATGATTCAGAACATCCTGATCGGTGTCACGGCCTTTGGCGTCGCCGTCTACTGGGTGACCTGTGTCGAAAGTAAAAAAGAAGATTCCCAGATCAAGCCGGACGCATGGGAAATCTGGTATCGCTTTCCCAAATTTGTGCTGGGATTCATTATCGCTTCCGCTTTATTTTCTGTGTTGTACAAGTATCTGCCGGGAGGAGATCTGATTGTCCCCGCGATGGTAAAAGAATCGTCAAAGGTCTTCCGTGGCTGGTTCTTCTGCCTGGCGTTTGTGAGCATTGGACTGGAAACCAATTTCCGCGAGCTGGCCAAATTCCTCAAAGGGGGCAAGCCGTTAATTCTGTATGTCTGCGGACAGTCACTGAACCTGCTGCTCACCCTGCTGATGGCCTGGTTGATGTTCTCCGTCTTTTATGCTGACGTGGTGAAAGAGGTCTTCAGTAAGTAGACGATCGGCAGCAGTGCCCGGTGTTTATCTCCGGTGGTTAAAGCGAATGGTTTATAATGGCCTCGCGTAGAGTGAAACAGCCCCCGTGCGTATCAGTGGGCTGCGTTTTTCAACTTGTGTGCCTGCGCTGGAATTCTGGATTCAAACAGCAGCCAGTTTGATTCAGACTTCTCCAGATTGTCAGCCGAAAGCGGATACAGCGGGAAAACCAGTTCCTGCGCAAGATTGGTTTCACTCTGGTTCACTTCAGGTGTCATTCAGGTGTGAGTCTGTCGCAAACAGGGTCATTTCAGGGATATTTTTGACAGAAAAGATGGTGTCTATCATGAAGTCTTTTCACAGCTGCTGTGGAAACCATGCGTCAAACCAGTGGGTTTTATACTGATTGTATTCACAGGGAGCCATTCATGCAGCAAACGAAAAATACGGCCAACGCGCGCGACGCATAGCAGGAAGTTTCGGGATCGGCGCGACGCAGTCAAGTCAATTTTGTGCAGACGTCCTCCCCAACGTATAAAGCCGGAGTGGTATGGATGATCAGCAGTGTCTGATTATGACTGCTGCAGTAACCAGACCAGGAGTCCTTTGGCCAGATGCTTGCGATTTTCAGCCTGTTCGAAAACGATGCTGTGCGAACTGTCAAGGACATCATCGGTCACTTCAAGTCCCCGCTTGGCGGGCAGGCAGTGCATGAAGCGACAGTTCTTCCCGGCTGCTGAAACGAGACTGTCGTTGACCTGGTAGTCGGCGAAGATCTTTTTGCGTTTTTCGGTTTCAGCTTCCTGCCCCATACTGGCCCAGACATCAGTGTAGATCACAGTTGCATCAGCGACTGCTTTGTGCGGGTCGGCTTCCAGTTCGAGTTGAACGTTGGGAAAGTTCTCTTTCAGAGTACTCACGAGCTTCGAGCAGAGCTCAAAGCCTTCGGGAGAAGAAACGACGAAAGGCACATTCAGTTTTGCACAACAGTTCGCCAGGGAATAAGCGACGTTATTTCCATCACCGACATACACCAGCTTCTGTTGTGACAGATCGCCGTCAATCTCCTGCATCGTGAACAGATCGGTCAACGCCTGGCAGGGATGGCTTAAGTCAGAAAGTGCATTGATCACAGAAGCCTGCGAGTTGGCGGCGAACTGTTCAATCAGTTCATGCGAGAAGGTTCTTAAGGTAATGACATCAGAATAGCGACCGATGACCCGCGCGACATCTTCGACAGACTCGCGGCCATCCAGGCCCGCTTCCTTACAGGTAAAGAAACTCGCTCCGCCCCCCAGTTCCCACATCGCCGATTCAAAACTGAGACGCGTCCGCAGAGACGGTTTCTCGAAGACCTGCGTCATGGTTCTGCCTTCCAGTAACTGGGGGCGTTCGCCGCGGGTCCGTTTGTCTTTGAGCTCCTGAACCAGGGCAAATATTTCGAGTATTTCTGACGAATCCAGGTCGTGTAAAGTAACTAAATGTCTCATGGATTTCTCAATCAATGACTGGTTTAAAAACAGGAATTCCTGTTCGCTTCTTGAATTAAGATTCGAACAGGAATCAGTGAAAGGTCAATTATATTCTGGGGCGGGCTGGCGGGTGTTATTCTTCCTCTGCCATTTCGCGTAAGACAGTCGCGATGATTTCACAGCCCTCTTCCACCTGTTCCGCAGTGACATTCAACGGCGGCAGCAGACGGAGCACAGTATCGTGAGTGGAATTGATCAACAGACCACGGTCCATACATTTTCCGACAGCGGGTCCGGAAGGAATATTCAATTCCACGCCAATCATCATGCCCTTGACGCGGACTTCGCGAATGATGGGGAGTTCGGTCTGCAGTTGTTCAAAGAACTGACGGAACAGATCAGACATGGACTGACAGTTTTCGAGCAGGTTCTGATCTTCGATCATCTGACCGGTGGCGAGACCCGCTGCCATCGCGAGAGGATTACCGCCGAACGTGCTGGCATGCATGCCGGGCCGGAGACTGGGAGCCACTTCTTCCGTGGCAATGAATGCTCCTGCGGCAACGCCACCGGCAATTCCTTTGGCCATCGTCATGATGTCAGGCTGCACGCCCCACTGCTGATAACCAAACCAGGTTCCGGTTCGTCCCATGCTGGTCTGCACTTCATCAAAGATCAGCAGGCAGTTCGCTTCGTCAGCGATTTTCCGTAAACCGGCGAGATAACCGTCCTCGGGGATATTAACGCCCCCTTCTCCCTGAACAGGCTCGACGAGAATCGCACAGGTTTCGTCATCAACCAGGCTGGCAATCGCTTCCAGATCGTTGAACGGAGCATAGCGAAATCCGGCAACCAGTGGCCCGAGGCCCGCGTGATACTTGGGCTGGGCAGTCGCTGTGACAGCAGCATAGGTTCGTCCGTGAAAACCATTTTCGCAGGTAATGATTTTGGGACGTTTTCCATCGAAGTGCAGTCGTGCCAGTTTAATGGCACCTTCGACGGCTTCTGCACCGCTGTTACAGAAGAAGGCTTTTCCGAATGATCGCGTACAGAGGAATTCGGCAAATCGTCCCTGTGCTTCGGTGTACCAGGTGTTGGGAACATGAATCAATCGGGAAACCTGATCCTGAATGGCAGCGACTACCGGTTCGGGACAGTAACCCAGAATATTGCAGCCCCAGCCGGGAAACAGGTCGAGGTAACGCTTGCCTTCCGCATCCCAGACATACGAGCCTTCGCCGCGTACGAGACTGATCGGATAGCGACCGTAATTGGGGATCACATATTTGTCGAATAGCGCAATCGTTTCCTGACTGCTGGCATGACCCGTTACTTGCACTGTTGTACCTCGTTCATTCTGGATAAACCATAAATTCACAATATCGGTTGAATGGAAAGGAATTCTGACACTATTTCCCGATCTGAAGTTCGAAAAAAGTTCAAAGTTCGCAAATCCAATCAAACTGCAATCGTTCTGTCCAAAGAATCAGGGACAGACGTCTGGAAGAAAGAAGCCGAAGATTATAGCAAATCATCCGGTATTTCGCAGTAATCCAAGGGCAAGAATCCGATTCCTCACCAAATTTTCATTCGCGCCCAAACCGTTTTCTGGCAAGACCTTTTGACATATCGGGATGAGGAGTCTGGCTTATTTCTGCTGAAGTAATTCCGCAACTTCTTTTGCAAAATAGGTCAGGATGCCATCTGCCCCCGCACGTTTGAAGCAGAGCAGACTCTCCAGCATCGACTTCTGACGATCGAGCCAGCCGTTCTGAGCGGCAGCGGAGATCATGGCATATTCCCCACTCACCTGGTAGGCGAATGTAGGAACTTCAAATTCCGCTTTTACACGACGCACGATATCCAGGTAGGGCATACCCGGTTTGACCATCACCATGTCAGCCCCTTCACTGATATCCAGGCCGACTTCGCGCATCGCTTCATCCGTGTTGGCAGGATCCATCTGGTAGGTCCGCTTATCGCCGGTTCCCAGATTTGAACTGGACCCGACGGCATCGCGGAACGGTCCATAAAAGGCAGACGCGTATTTGGCAGCGTATGCCATGATCTGTACGTGCTGATAGCCGGCTTCATCCAGGGCCTCTCGAATCGCACCGATCCGTCCATCCATCATGTCGGAAGGTGCAATGATATCACAGCCCGCTTCTGCCTGTACGACTGACTGCTGACAGAGGACTTCCACTGATTCATCATTGACTACGTATCCGTCTTTGACGAGTCCATCCTGACCGTGACTGGTATAAGGATCCAGAGCCACATCACAGAGAATTCCCAGATTCAGATTCTGTTCTTTCAGGGCACGAACCGCACGACAGACCAGATTTTCAGGGTTATACGCTTCTTCTCCGCCTTCTGACTTTTTCGCAGGATCAGTCGCGGGAAAGAGCGCCAGGGCCGGAATTCCCAGATCGGCGGCTTCTTTGGCTGCTTCAATCAGATGATCAATGGTCAAACGCTGTACGCCCGGCATCGAAGGGATATCCATTTTCTGGTTTGTTCCATCCTGGATAAATACCGGCCAGATCAGGTCATTCACCGAGAGCTGATTTTCAGAAACCAAGCGTCTAGACCAGTCTGTACGGCGATTTCGCCGCATACGTGTATGAGGAAACATAAAAAAATCAACCCTTGTCAGACAAATTGCATTGATCGGCATATAAATTATACGCGCGGGATTTCAGATTATGGCCCAATTTCGGTTAATAATAAAGCAATACACGATTTTTAAATCTGCTTGAGACTTGAGATTAGACCATTGCAATAGGCAGGCAAGTTCAATACTGTATTATTTAGTAGGGTATGAACCCTCCCACCTGAAGAGCTGAGATCACAGACTTCGAAAGCAGAGTCTGCAATCCTACATCAGTGATACCACAATTCATAAACGAACAGTGAGGATCTTCTATGCGAAGAATAAACATGGTGCTCGTCGGCTCCGTTGTGCTGTTTCTTACCGCCTCTCTTGCATCTGCAGGCGACTGGGCACACTGGCGTGGCCCGGAACACAATGGGATTTCTCGTGAAACGAATCTGGTTGCCGACTGGAATCTGGACGGCAAAAACATTTTATGGAAATCAGATATCGGCGGGCGTTCCGCTCCGATCATTTTAGATGGTCGTGTTTATCTGAACTGTCGAACTCACCATGACGTCACCGACCCGGTTGAGAAAATCAACGCCCGGGAACAGGTGGTCTGCTGGGATGCCAAGACTGGTGAGTTGCTCTGGAAAGATGAGTTCAACGTTTTCCAGACCGACATTCCTTCACCGCGCGTTGGCTGGGCCAGCATGGCCGGTGATACGGAAACCGGAAATGTATTCGTGCACTCCGTCAGTGGTCTGTTTCGCTGCTATTCTCCCGAAGGCAAAGTGCTCTGGGAAACGTCACTGGCTGAAGACTACGGAAAGATCTCAGGTTATGGTGGTCGTACACAGACTCCCATCGTTGACGAAAACCGTGTGATTGTCAGCTTCCTGCAACTGAACTGGGGCAAAACAGCAGCTCCTCCTCCAAAGCAGGCTTACTACGCATTCGATAAAAAGACCGGTAAACTTCTCTGGACTGCTGCTCCCGGCGGCGCTCCTCTGGATACAAATTATTCTGTGCCGATTGTCACAGTGATCGATGGTACTCGCATGCTGATTGCCGGAAACGCTGATGGTGGCTGCTACGCGATGAATGCAAGAACCGGAGAAACTCTCTGGGGCTTCCAGATGTCCAAGCGTGGTTTGAATACCTCTCCCGTGGCTGATGGCAAATACGTTTACATCTCTCATGGGGAAGACAATATTGATACCGTCGACTTCGGACGCGTTCAATGTATTGATGGATCCTTGCGAGGTGACATTACCAAGACAGGCAGTGTCTGGCGTGTCGATGGCGTTAAAGCCGGTTATACCAGCCTGCTGGTAAAAGACGGCATTCTGTACGTCGTGGCTGATACCGGCCGGATGTATGCCTACGACAGCAAAGACGGCAAAGAACTCTGGACCTATAACCTAGGTACCGTCGGAAAAGGATCGCCTGTCTGGGCAGACGGAAAACTGTATGTTATGGAAGTGAATGGCAACATTCATATTCTGAAACCCAGTCGGGAAAAATGCGAAGAACTTTCGCACGTCCAACTGCTGGCACGCGTTGATAAAGGGATGGATGAAATTTATGCATCGCCGGCTATTGCCGACGGTCGCATCTATTTTGTCACCCGCGACCGTACGATCTGTATCGGCGACAAAAGCAGAGAACCCAGTAGCGATCCCATCCCTCCACTGGCAGAAGAAAAGCCAATGCAGGATAAAATCGCTTCAATTCAACTGGTCCCTTACGAGGTCTCTGTGACACAAGGGGAAAAGATTGATTATGAAATTCTGGCTTATGATGCAAATGGTCGCTTCATTAAAAATGTCGATGGAAAACTGACTCCGGGTCCTGGTATGGAAGCGGTGAAAGTGGACGGCATGACCGTCACAACTCCCTCCGATCTGAAAGCGCCTGCTGCAGGTACTGTTTCAGTCAAAGTGGGGGATGCCACTTCAGAAGCACGAATTCGCGTTTTCCCGCCACTCCCCTGGAAATTTTCAGCTCAGGGATTAAAAGGCAAGCAGGTTCCCCCTGCCTGGGTTAACGGATTTTTGAAACTGCAGCCCACTGAAGTTGACGGAACAACGGCGTTCAAATCCAGCCCGGGTAAAGGTCGTCCCAGTGCCAGCATCTGGATGGGGCCATCTAACATGAAGGAACTGGCTCCCAATGGATATACCGTCCAGGCTGATGTGTATTTCAAGGAGCAGAAACGCAAGCTGTCCAGCCTGGGTGTGACCGTGAATCGTTACGACCTGATTCTCAAAGGGAACTCCAGTAAGATTGCAATTCAGAGCTGGGCTCCTCACAAACGCATGGCGAAAGAAGTGACTTTCCGCTCCAAACCGGATACCTGGTACACCATGAAACTGAAAGTCGAAATCAAAGATGGACAGGCCATTGTCAAAGGCAAAGCCTGGCCACGCGATAAACCGGAACCTGAAAAGTGGACTATTGAAGCCACTGACCCCCATCCTAATACCGAGGGCAGCCCCGGAATTTATCTCTACCGTCTCGCCGATGGCTACATCGATAACATCATTGTCTCTGAGGATAAATAATGAAAAAGTCTTTAATTCGATTTGCCCTGTTGAACTCACTTGCCTGCGTCGCAGTCATGACAACAGGTTGTGAATCCAGCGATTCGACGAAACCATCTCCCCAGGCGAAAACCGAACTGGGCGGGTCTGCTCCTCTGGAAGAAGCAGGTTCGACTACGGTTGACGCAGGTGTGGATGTACCTGAAGCAGAACCCGAAATGAAAAAATCGGAACCCAAACTGGACGCTGACGGAAATCCGGTAGCACCCAAGACGGAAACTCCTGAACCGGCAAAACCGGAAGCAGAGCCTAAGCCAGAACCAGAAGCTAAACCGGAAGCAAAACCAGCTCCCAAAGCAGAAGCCAAACCGGCTCCAAAGGCCGAAGAAAAGCCCAAGGCTGAAGCAAAGCCGGAAAAAACTTCTCAGGCCAAACCTGAAGCAGCCGGGAAAAAAGTTGTGACAGGTGACTGGCCGATGTGGGGTGGTGATCCTACTCGCAACATGGTCAATAAAACCACGGGGCTCAACTTGAGCTTCAAACCTGGTGAAGGTGAAGAAAAAGGCGAAAACGTTCTCTGGGTCTCCAAACTGGGATCACAGACGTATGGAAACCCGGTTGTTGCCGGCGGTCAGGTTTACGTCGGAACCAATAACGGCGGAAAATATCGTCCCAAGTATGAAGACGATCTGGGTGTTGTTCTCTGTTTTGATGAGAAAACCGGCGACTTCAAATGGCAGCTATCTCGTGAAAAACTGCCACAAGGTCGCGTGAACGACTGGCCGGAACAGGGAATCTGTTCTGCTCCCTGCGTTCAAGGCGATCGGATGTGGGTTGTCACAAACCGTTGTGAGCTGATGTGCCTGGATACACAAGGCTTTTATGACAACGAAAATGATGGTCCCTACAAAGATGAAAAAGAGACCGACAAACAGGACGCGGATATCATCTGGTCGCTGGATATGATCGAAGACCTCGGCGTCTTCCCTCACAACCTGGCAACCAGTTCTCCCGTCGTGCATGGTGATACAATCTTCCTGCTGACTTCCAATGGTGTCGATGAAGCACACCTTGAAGTGCCTGCTCCCCGTGCTCCCTGTTTTCTTGCCGTTAATAAGAATACCGGAGAAATCATCTGGGAAGACAATACTCCCTTCGATAACATTCTCCACGGTCAATGGTCTTCACCAGCCATCGGTGTCGTGAACGGCAAAACCCAGGTCTACTTCCCAGGTGGAGATGGCTGGCTGTATGCTTTCACCCCCGAAGGTGACGGCGAAGGCAATGCAAAACTGATCTGGAAGTTTGACCTGAACCCCAAAGATTCCAAATGGGAACTCGGCGGTCGTGGAACCCGGAATGCGATCATCAGTACTCCCGTCTTCCATAACAACAGCGTGATTCTTGGCGTAGGACAGGACCCGGAACACGGTGAAGGTGTCGGCCATATCTATCGGATTGATGCGACGAAAACCGGCGATATCAGCCCTCAGATTTCTGACGGCAAAGATGGCTGGAAAGACAACCCGAATTCCGGCATGGTCTGGCATTACGGTGGTGAAGACGTCGATGGCAAACTCACCGGCAAAAAAGGAGACCTGCTGTTCCGTCGAACCATGTCGACTGTCGCCGTGGATGACGGCCTGGTCTATGCTCCAGACTTGAGCGGATTCGTGCATTGCCTCGATTTCGAAACCGGTAAACGTTACTGGGAGTACGATATGTTCGCAGCCTGCTGGGGATCTCCCATGGTTGTTGATAGCAAGGTTCTGATTGGAAATGAAGATGGCATGCTGATCATCCTCAAAGCAGGTAAAGAAAAGAAACTGCTGGATGAGAAAACATTCAACTCTTCGATCTACAGCACCCCGACCATTGCCAACGGCAAAATGTTTGTCTCCGATCGATCACAGCTTTACTCGATCAAAGTGACTGACTAACAACAGGTTACAGCTTATAAAACTGTAATACATCACCGAAGTCTGTGTTCAGCAGACTTCGGTTTTTTTGTGCGCTGAGAATCCGGTTTTGACATAAAACCGTTTTTCTGATACACCCCGCTACCACATTCTCAAGATCAGTTCAAAGCAGTTCTTAATGACTGTTTCCAGCAGGTAACGGGTAACCATTTCTTTATGTCTTCTGCCATCATTGTCATTCCCTGTTTCAACGAAGAAAAACGACTGGAAGTGCTCCAGTTTCGGAAATTCGCTTTGGTACATCCGGAGCATCAGTTCCTGTTTGTGAATGACGGCAGCAGCGATCGAACCGCGTTGATTCTTGATGACTTGAAGGCAGCAGCTCCTGAGTCCTTTGATGTATTGCATCTGTCCCGGAATCAGGGAAAAGCGGAAGCGGTCCGACAGGGGATGCTGCGTGCCCTGGAGGCTGATGTCGATTACGCAGGCTACTGGGATGCTGATCTGGCAACCCCTCTGGATATGATACCTGAATTCACACAGCAACTGGATCAGGCACCTCACCTTTCGCTGGTAATCGGTGCCCGCATCAAACTGCTGGGCAGGAAGATTGAGCGACAGAAGTTGAGGCATTATCTGGGACGCGTTTTTGCCACAGCTGCCTCAACCGTATTACAACTGCCTGTCTACGATACCCAGTGTGGTGCCAAACTCTTTCGTATCAGCGCGCAGAACAAGACTCTGTTCTCTACACGGTTTTTAACCAACTGGATTTTTGATGTAGAACTGCTGGCGCGTGCCCGACAACTGGAAAAGTTTTATCACTGTGATTCACTGGAAGCAACGGTATATGAATTACCTCTGAAATGCTGGCAGGATATCGCAGGTTCAAAAGTCAAACCGCATGATTTCCTGAAAGCATTTTTCGAACTCTGTTCTATCTACTGGAACTACCTGCGGCCTTCAATCAGAAAACCGTTCGCTCCCCTGTCTGTTCAAACCGGATCTGACAAGATCCGCAAGGCGGCTTAAACACTCTCAGTCGGTGTGGCAGCTATGCGCTGTAAAAACCATAGGCGATCAGAGAGTTGACTGCTGATATCACAAATAACAGCACTGAGACGACTAAGAACATCCAGTTGCGCCGGCTTGCCAGATAAATCATCAGCGCGACAAACAGGATGGAGATCAGGTACATGATCGCCAGAGCCAGACCATCTGGGAATTCACGAAACCATGCTGCACGTGGCAGAATACCTGGCAACGCGAGCCACATTTTAATCCAGGTCCAGCGATAGGACGTCCAGGTCCCTTTGCTCAAAATCAACCAGGAATAGGGGTAGTAAGTACAAAACAGAATCACCGGTACAACGATTTTCAGTGAAGGTCGTCGTACTGGTTTGGGAAATCTGTCAGGCATGATGAATGTTGAACCAGCTGTTGCAGTAACTGCATTTCACATCACCGTGAGGAGAGACATCGATATTGTCAGAAAGCGGTGCGTTGCATTTAGGACAGGTATACGATCCCTGCCTGGAATCCCGCATTGCAGAACGAGATGAGTTCTGTCGCTCTTTTTTCAGACCTTTTCCGGTGATGGCACAAAACGCAGTGAAGCCACCAATCACCACGAAAGGGATTGCGACAAATGAACCAAAGACGCGAACGAACACCGGCGGGGAATGAAAACCGCCAAAAGGCTGTGACCACAGGAATCCAAGTACCGACAGACCGATGCCAGCAAAGACGCAGCCGATCACAGCTCCGACAAATCGGGCTCCTGTCGCAATATTTTTCTGCTGGTTATCGAATTCGTTCATCAGAGTCCCAATCCAGTTTCGACGAATGAGTAATCCTGTCTCACATTAGTCGACTTTAATGCCTTCGACTTTATTTTTGAAGACAATATCCTGAAGTAAGGCATATCGAACAATATTTAATGCCAGATTCACCGCATCCTGTGGTACATATCCGGCACACGCAACCGATGCCTGTTGCTCCAGAGCACAACTGATATCGTACTTACTGTAGATCACAGCCAGATGTCCGTCGATCTCGATTCCTTCAAGCAAAGGCTCCACCACCAGCGTCTGCGCCTTGAGAGGCTGGTTCACATCATTCACTTCCATCTGCCGACGTCTGACACGGCGGACATCATATCCCGTCTGCTCTGAAAACAAAGGATGATCGATGGGAATCCGCTTCAACTCGCGCGTGGGGAACATTTCCCGGATCATCTGTCGAAAACTCTGATCAAAAGGTTGCGAACCACAACAGGCATCTGCAAACAGTACCGCGCCATTCTCCAGTGCCTGTCTGATATTCGCCTGTTCTGACTTCGAGAGACTGAACTGACTTCGCCCGTGCATATAAATCAAAGGATACTGCAGCAGATTCGGATCGCTGGCCGGTAGGCTCGGAGTTTTCGTAGAAGCAATCATCCCCGCCTTCTGATTCAACGCTTTCAACAGATTACTGAGGGCCCGCGGTGCCGCATCCCAGGTACCTGTATGCCGGATCTTGGCGATTTGCAGAAATCCACGTTCAATCTGATTCTGCATACCGTCGTTATTTGCCAGCTCTTCCTGATCCAGTTTGTTCGGCGGTTCACGACCTGTAGCATAAGCAATCACATTCGTACCAATGCGGATCGCCCGGGTGATCATCGATGTGGCTTTGACTGAGCGATCTTTTGACGGGAATCGCATCCACTTATCCCACAGGCAGGCCAGATCGTCAGGACAATAAATGATCGAAGTGCGACATCCAACATCGACTCCGTATAACTCAACACTTTCTGCATCCAGCAGATATTCACAACGAAACACTGGATGTTCGGCGGTCAGCCTCTTCAGTTGCACTTCTCCCTGGGGATACATTTTCTTGATCAGCTCGCGGAACCCACGGTCAAAACCTGCACCGTTACAGTTATTAACGGCGAAAATGAAGCCCCCCTGCTCCACATACTGTTTAAGCATGGCGGTCTCTTTTTCATCAAACCCCGGATCATCCTGACCACTGAGGAACAGGACCGGCGCCTGTCTGAGCACGGAAACGCCGGCCCCCTGGATCGCCAGATCCAGGTTGACGGTCTGCCAGGTCAGCAGCTTCGGCCAGTCGGGGCTGCCGGACAAGGCGTCGGTCAGATTCAGGATATCGTTCTGATGATGGTTCCAGTTCGGGAGTGTATCCGGCTTCCGGTTGGCTTGAGCATCGGAATTGTATTCCAGCTTATTGATCAGAACCGGCGCTAACCCCTTGGAGAGAAACAGCAGTACAAAGCTCGATCCTAAAACAGGATCACCTTCCTGGCCCACCCCTTGCCAGGAACCATCCCTGACCGATTGACGCTCAACGAGAAAGGCAGCGCCTTCACGGTACCAGTCGTGTTTACCGAAAAAACGTGTCCCACTGAGTCGACCGGCGCGTTCAAGACCATACAGATAATACAACAACCAGGAATTGACTCCGGGATTATGACCTACCGAAAAGTGATTCGCCATCCAGCGGATCGCGCGTTCGATCGACTCATCATCATCTTCATTGACACAACAGTTGGGAGTTCCATCCGGATTGATCTCCAGTTCGTCCCCCAGCATGGAATTCACAATCACCATGGTTGCGATGCCTGCGACAGTCATACTCCCCCGGCTGGCTCCCACTTTCGACTGATAACCCCAGCCACCATCAGAACTCTGCTGGGTACTCCAATACTGTTTGATCAGTTTCCAGGTATTGATGCTGACCGGAACACCGGCATGGACCGCATCTCTCAGTGCCAGAACTGCATACTGGCTATTGCTGCGATCAGCTGTTCCGGCTCCACCGATTGCCATACCAGGTCCATACCCCCAGCCACCAGCATCCGGGCCGGTTTTAACCTGGCTGTTCTCGAGCTTCAGAACCAGCGACTGAATCAGGGTGTGGTCGCGTTTTCCGTCTTTGGCTGCAGCCAGTGCCATGATCATTAAACCGGTCTGATACGTTCCTCTGGGATCGGGGGCGCGCAAGGTACGCAGATATTTGAGGCCACGTTGCACCGGTTCATCTTTGGCTGTCATGCCGCAATTGATGATGGCCATCAAAGCCAGACAGCTGACTCCGACAGTATGATTTCCCCCTCGTGTTGACCACGAACCATCGTCATTCTGTTGTTTCACCAGGAAGTCACGTCCCCGGTCAATCGAGTCGACGACGGCTTGTGCTGTCAGTTCCTGTGCAGATACGGTCGCGTAAAAAGGGAAAAAGACAGAAATGCAGATGGCACCTGTCATCGTCCAGCGCAACGCCCGATGCGCTATTCGAGATTGCAAAAAATGCATGGCATTTCTCTTTCGGTGTTCACAAAACTTGAATCTGGTAAAGGCAGGATGACCAGAATCTCATCCTGAAGTTGCTTCTTTTCAGACCTTTCAATCTGTAGCGCGAACCCTGCCCTTCAATATCAGGTAGAGATAATTTGACTGATATTATAGTTTAAGAAATCTCCCTGCTTATCAATTTTGTCCGATTTTTATGAAATCATGTACTTTTTCAGTCGTTTTATAGATTGTAGCAGAATTGACTAAGCAAGTCAGGGGGTCTCTGTTTCTCTTGTCATTTAAGGAGAGTATAATCAGATCCCCTGAAATCCTTTTTCCATATCCATACGAACTGACTTCTGGTTGTTGAAACCAGAATCTGGCCGATACCGGATCAATCAGTCGGGATTCAATCATTAGAGAGAATGGGATAACCTTGGCTAACGAAAAACGCGATTTTGATGATTTTCTGGAGAAACTGAAACGTCATCACGATGTCATGGTGGAAGAACTGCATAAAGTCATCATCGGGCAGGATGCCGTCATTGAGCAGATTCTGGCAGCGATTTTTACCGGTGGTCACTGCCTGCTGGTCGGAGTTCCCGGACTGGCCAAAACGTTGCTGGTCAGCACGATCGCCCGCATTCTGGACTGCGAATTCAAGCGGATTCAGTTTACTCCCGACCTGATGCCCTCTGACATCACCGGGACAAATGTGCTCGAAGAGGAGGATTCCGGTCGGCGTTCATTTCGCTTCGTTCAAGGTCCGGTTTTTACCAATATTCTTCTGGCAGACGAAATCAACCGTACGCCCCCTAAAACCCAGGCAGCGCTGCTGCAGTCGATGCAGGAGCGGGAAGTGACTGTGGGGCAGACAACATACGATCTGCCTGATCCGTTCTTTGTCATCGCGACTCAAAACCCGATTGAACAGGAAGGAACATATCCCCTCCCCGAAGCGCAGCTCGACCGTTTCATGTTTAATATCAAAGTGGAATATCCCAACCTCGAAGAGGAAGAAAAAATTCTGGCAGCGACCAGCCTGAGCGATAAACCGGAAATCCGTAAAGTTCTGTCTGCAAAATCCATCGTCTATCTGCAGCGTCAGATCAATATGATTGAAGTGGGACCGATGACGATCAATTATGTCACCCGACTTGTGCGAGCGACGCGACCGTCAGATGGATCGGCCCCCGCCTTTGTCAAACAGATGGTTGACTGGGGCGCTGGACCTCGTGCAGGACAATACCTGATTGCAGGCGGAAAAGCGATTGCCGCCATGGCAGGACGGGCAAGCGTCTCACTGAATGATATCAGACGGGTGGCTGTCCCTGTACTCAGACACCGTATCTCAACCAACTTCCAGGCCCAGGCAGAGGGAATGGTAACGGAAGATATCATCGCCCGGTTACTGGAAGAGATTCCGGAACCCAATATCCCCAAGTACGAATGACCGATCTGAACTCAAAGCTTGAACAGCAGCGCTGGAGTCTCAGTGAGCCGTCAGTTCTGCAGAGTCGTTAAGCTGATGCTGCAGTACTTTCTGGATTTTGGCTCGCAGGTTTCGAATTTTGATTGGCTGAACCAGGATTCGAGAGCGATCCGTTTTATGCAGCGTTTTTTTCACGCCGCCGTTTTTCTCGGAGAGAACCAGCACAGCAGCCAGATCGGCGTCCAATCCCAGTGATTGATTAAACGCTTCCACTGCGCCAGGCCCGATGGAGTCTTCCATGAAGACCACACAGTCAGGAGCATTTTCCTTGATGCGGTTCATAGCCCGTTCCACATCGCTGAGAATCAGCACCCGATACCCATGCTTGGTAAGATATTCTCTGAGCACATCCTGATGTTTGGGTCGGTTCTCGACACACAAAATCGTGGGAGGCGCGATCGCCATTTTCAGTTCCTGTTCAGCGGAAGTCTTTACTTCAGCCGTTTTATTGACTGTACCGGTCTCATCCAGTTGAGCACGCACTTCCAGCAGATCCTGAATCGCATCTGTCGCAGACTGATAACGCTGAACTGGCTGGTAAGCCATCAGTTTTTCAAGCACGTTTACAACCGGTGCAGGTAGATCCGGATCAATAGTCGTTATCGGAGGTACCTGTGAATAGCGTGAGGGCCGCTTTCGCTCTTCGATATCTTTTGTTCTGGGAAAGGGTGGCTTACCGCAGAGCAGTTCGTAAAAAATGGTGCCGACAAAATAGAGGTCGCTGCGGGGATCGTTACGTGGTGCTCCAGTTGATTTTTCCAGTGTTCCGTATTCTACGGCCCGCTGATGTGCTTCGCCGGCACCACTGGCGTCATCTTCGCCAGCCAGTCCAAAGTCAATCAGTTTAGCGACTCCCTGAATCGACATCAGGACGTTGGTCGGTTTCATATCGCGGTGGGTGTATCCCAGACGATTGGCATACTCCAGGCCTTCACAGATATCGACGGTATAATTGATCGCTTCAACGGGAGATAATTTTTTGCGAATCGTAATGAAATCGCGCAGGTTCCCGCCTTCGACAAATTCCATGGTAAAGTAGTGCGTATCGTCCTGAACTCCGACATCATAGATCGAGACAATATTTTTGTGTTGAAACTGCTTACAGACCTCGGCTTCCCGATGAAACATTTTGACCGTTTCGGGATCTTGAGCCCAGCGCTGCCTGAGAACCTTAACACCAACCATGCGACCATCAATTAGAGAAGCAGCCCGGTAAACGCGGGCAAAACTCCCGGAGGCATTCTGATACATGAGCTTATTATCACCAAGTACCAGTCCGTCGAGTTCGTTGTTTTTAAGGCGACCTGCCTGAAAAGAAGTGATGAGATTCTTACGCTCTAACAGTCGAATGAGCTGATCATCATCGGCTGATTTTTCCTGAAGTTCCTGGAGACAGGAATCCATATCCTGTTGTGAAACAAGTCGCATGCTGACCAGTTCCACACTGAGCTTTTTCTTCTGTGACTTCTTATTAAAAAAAATCATTCGCGGTCCACGATCTGCAGATGCACACCAGGCAATGAACTAGATTTTCTGTAAACCAAATGAAAATAGAACAGTGAGTTCAAATTTGATTTAGCTGTTCTCTTTCGCGAAAAAGAAAAAAATGAGTGCCTCGGTTACATGAAATCCAGTCGCCAGATGCCATCTATGAAATGAATGAGAGCTTAAAATATATTAAAACAACGGCCCTGAAATAGATACAAAATTCCATTTATGAAAATTTGAAGTAAGTATTGAGAATAACTAGTGCGCATCACATTTAACTATAGCGTCTGTCAAACTAATATACTCGAGCCAAATGGCCTTGGAGACGCTACAGGAAAACTGGACACAGTCTAATTATAGCATCCAAAATGAGGCAAGGGAATCAGTGAACACGCGCGCAGAAAATAATTTTCCAATTTCAGGGTGAGACGGAGCGCATTCGTTCTAACCAGAACAGATTCAGGAATTCACCAGTAGTGTCCCGTATTTGACCGCACCACAGGCGAGTGTGGTTTGAATATTCATGCGTGTGCCGGTTCCTTCGTAGTGGAAGAGAATCAGGTCGGCACGAGAACCCGCTTCCAGGCTGATTTCCTCAAACCCCAGCAGACGTGCCGGATTGAGACCTGCCATATCCAGCGACTCCTGCAGGGTAATCCCTGCCATATCAATCGCGGTTGTCACACAGGTATCGGTTTCGAGACCGGAACCGGCCAGTAACTGCCTCTGCCCGGCAATCACAATCGGTCCGTCTTCGAGTACTTCCATTTTGACCGAACCTTCCTCATAAATCCCGGGAGGAGATCCCGCCAGACCGGAGGCATCGCAGGTAATAATGGTGTTCTCGACACCTTTGGTCTTAATAATGGTCCGCACGACACTGGCAGGGAGGTGATGTCCATCAGTAATAATACTGGCCATCAGCCGCGGTTCGCCTAATTGTTCCCAGATATAGTTTGGATGCCGACGCAGTGTCCCATGCGCCCCGTTACCCAGGTGAGTACTCAACTGGGCGCCAGCCTCAACGGCTTCCATGATGTGTTCCGGTTCTGCTGCCGTATGACCAATCGAAACGACAACACCGGAAGCGACTGCTTTTTTGATAAAGGGAATTGCATTATCAACTTCGGGAGCCAGTGTAATCAGTCGAATGCGATTGCCGGAAATTTCCTGAAGACGACAGAACTCATCCCAGTCTGCAGCCCGTACCTGATCCAGTGGATGAGCACCACGGGGCCCCTGGATCGGTGAAATGTAAGGACCTTCCAGATGACAACCAGGCACCATCTGCTGTGCCCAGGAATTCTCTTCACACGCTTCACGAATCGCAGTAAACCCACTGACATAATCTTCGTAAGAGCTGGTGATTAATGTAGGGCAGAGTCTCGTAATACCATATTGATAATGTTTTTCGAGTACCTGACAGACTTCATCAGACGTCAAACCCGACTTGTTAAACCAGATCCCACCATACCCATTGATCTGCAGGTCAAACATCGCAGGCGCAATAAAAGGCAGACCTGCTGCTTCCGAATCTGGAAGCAGTTCGATCGAAGAGATTTTTTCTCCCTTGATCTTGATGCACACTGCTTCATAGGTATCGTATCTTCGTCCTACTAACTCCATCAATTGCCTCGAGCTCTTAAACAATTTGAATCAGGTAGCCTGTAAATATATTGAGCAACTATTACAGGTTTATTTAAACTTAGAAAGTATAAGAATTTGACTCCAAAGTCAAAAAAAGAATTATGCTAACACTGCTTTATACCATGAATTTCATGCAATTTACAGTGTGAGTTTAAATGTTTGTGTACTATGAAAAAATTCCTGGTATTTTTTGAGGAATCGGGTGTTTTCGGAAGATGGAACGAGTAAAATTGATGGCAACACAACTTTGTTCACTAAATCCGCTGCTCCCACGGAATTGAGATAATTTATGTACCTGAAAATGGCCAAACGCGTTCTGTTGGAGACGGATAAAAGACTTGTCTGGAAACTGGCTTACAACTTCGGCTTCAAAGGAGCCTTGTCGGTCCACAAGCATAAAAAACGCCTCAAACGGGGCGAATTCTTTCCTCCCTTTCTCTACGTCTCGGTAATCAACAGCTGCAACTTGCGCTGTCAGGGGTGCTGGGTCGATGTCGCTGCCAAGCAGGAAAAAATCGACGTCGAAGCCATGTCAAAACTCATCCTTGAAGCCAAAGAGATGGGAAATTCCTTCTTTGGAATCCTGGGCGGGGAACCGTTTATGCATCCCCAGCTCCTGGAAATTCTTGAACGTCATCCCGACTGCTATTTTCAAATTTTTACGAATGGGCAATTTATTACCGATGAAATTGCCAAAAAACTTCGCAAGCTGGGAAATGCGACTCCCCTCATCAGCGTCGAAGGCAACGAAATCATCAGCAACGAGCGCCGTGGACGAAATGACGTTTACGCCAAAACCATGCAGGGTATTCAGAACTGCCTCAACAACAAACTGCTGACAGGTGTCTGCACGAGTCTCTGCAAATCCAACATCGATGACCTGCTCACCGAAGCATGGGTCGACAAGCTGATCGACATGGGCGTGATGTATTGCTGGTATCACATCTACCGTGTCGCCGGCCCTGAACCAAATCCCGAACTCGCACTCTCTCCTGAAGAGCAACTGCGGGCCCGTAAGTTTGTCGTCGATATTCGCGCCCGCAAACCAATTGGTGTGATCGACGCTTACTTCGACCACGACGGCACCGCACTCTGCCCTGCAGCTACCGGGCTCAGTCATCACATCAATCCGTGGGGTGACATTGAGCCCTGCCCGGTCATTCAGTTCGCGACCGACTCCATTCACGATCAGTCGAAAACACTGAAAGAAAAATTCATCGGTTCTGAATTCCTCAAAGACTTCCGGCACGTCGTACAGCAAAACACGCGTGGCTGTATCATCCTCGAACGCCCCGATCTGCTCGAAGACCTGATGAAGAAACATGGCGCCAAGGATTCCACCTTCCGCAAACAGGCAATGCAGGAACTGCAGAACCTGGAAACGCGCACGTCGCAATACTCCCCCGGAAACGAAGTCCCCGAGAAAAGCCTGGTGTATCGCATCGCCAAGAAATTCTTCTTCAATGATTTCGGTGTCTACGCAGGCGCCGATCACAGCCAGACTTCGGCCCCAGGTATCCTGGCCAGTCGTGCCCCGTCGCCTGCTGCTTCGAACGACGATCCCCCCAACTTCATTCCCCTCGAAGCCATCAAAAGCGATGTCCAGTAAGGAACAGCCCTCGCTGGATCCTTCACTTAATTCCTCTCCTTGAATTCAACAGATAAATCGCAGTTTTCGAGACGATTCAAGAAAACCCTGCACTTCCCGAAGCATTTCTGACACCTATAATCTAAAGCGTGAAGTGACGTACATTGGCAAATGTATATTGAGAAATGCGACAAAAACAGCTGGAAGTAAGATTTCTCAGTCAATGATGAACCGAACCGTTATTAAACAGTCACTTCTGATAGATGTGCATTGAGAACAGTCCGCCTGATCTCAATGAGTAAGTAACCGGATTTGAAATGACTTGACTAACGTATCCACAATCAGAGTTTTCTCTCACTTGAGCTGGTTTTGAAATAGTCAAAAGTTGCTGATTTGTAGTATGTTATGTGCCGGTTAGATTCAGAACTGAAAGTGATGAACTTTGTGGTTCAGATTTCCGATGCCTGAAACAGGGAGCGATTACATGGAATGAGTTTACTTTCCCAACTTATTTCAGCAGCTTCACTGTTCTAACAGTTGATATCTTTTAGCTTCTCGAGAGTTTTATGTCGAATTACCCGCCAAAGAGTCAGGATACGACTTTCGATCCTGATTCAAACATGATTCCGTCTGACATAAAATCTGCCGCCTGGCTCTTTGAGCAACTGGCGGTAGACTCAGGACGATCAGCAGACCGAACCCGTATACGACGTGCCTTGATTGAAGTCGCGTCGGAAAATTCACCAGGATCAGAGGGAGCCTGGTGGGACTGGCTGGTTGAAGCCAGTCGCAGTCTGGGACTGAAATACAAAGTCATGGATTGCACATTTCGCGAATTAACCGATGTCGCCAGAGAAGGCGGACGCATCATCACTTGCGTAGGTACTTCTCCCGAATGGGTGGCACTGGTAGGAACCAAAAGACGACGCTTTCAGGTTCTCCTCCCCGGGCGGGAAAAGAACCGCGTCTGGATGAGTACCCGCAGGATGCGGCGTTTACTTCAATATAAAAACCGCGATGAAGTCGTGCGCTGTCTGATCATTAAACCAGAACTCGCACCGTCAACCGATCCCGGACATGAATTGCATTCCCAGCTCCCTCTGGATCGAGTGCTGGCTCTGATGAAACCGGAAGCCGGCGATATCTGGACCATTACGGTATTTGCGCTGGTAACCGGGTTACTGGCCCTGGCGACACCAATGGCCGTGGAAACCCTGGTGAATACAGTTGCCTTTGGGCGTCTGCTTCAACCACTGATTGTGCTGGCATTGATGCTTCTGGCGTTCCTCTCTTTTTCTGCTGCGCTAGTAGGTCTCCAGACGTTTGTTGTTGAAATCATTCAAAGGCGGCTCTTTGCCAGGGTCGCAGCAGATTTATCGTACCGCCTCCCGCGAATCGTACCGAACTCGATTGAAGGGCAATCGGGAAGAGAACTGGTGAATCGTTTCTTTGATGTGATCACCGTTCAAAAAGCCTCGTCTGCATTGTTACTCGACGGCATATCCCTGGTATTGAGTACGCTGATCGGTATGACCGTTTTGGCGTTCTACCATCCGTGGCTGCTCGGATTTGACGTGGTCCTGTTGGGGCTGATCGCATTTGTCATCTTTGTGCTGGGGCATGGTGCGGTCAACAGCAGCATCAAGGAATCCAAGGCGAAGTATAAAGTGGCGGCCTGGCTTGAGGATCTGCTGGGGTGTCCGACTGCTTTTCGTTATCGTGGCGCCGCAGAGTTTGCACTCGATCAGGCGGACCATTTAACTTATGAATACCTCAGCGCCCGTAAAAAACATTTTCGCATTGTGATGCGGCAGATTATTTTCGCTTTAGGAATTCAGGCGGTTGCCAGTACTGCTTTACTGGGACTGGGAGGCTGGCTGGTCATTGCCGGACAGTTAACACTGGGACAACTTGTCGCTGCCGAGCTGATCGTCACGGTCATTGTTGGTTCATTCGCGAAAATGGGAAAGCACTTGCAGAGTTATTACGACCTGCTGGCATCTGTTGATAAGCTCGGCGTTTTATTTGACCTTCCTATGGAGCGTCAGGATGGCCTATTGACATTACAGCATGACAAACCCGCTGAAGTCGTAATCAATAATATGCTAGGTCCCACCAGCCACGGAAAAAATCAGGTCGAACCACTCAACCTGACGATCAATTCCGGAGACCGGATGATGCTCATGGGGCCCAGTGGAAGTGGTAAGAGTGAAATCCTCGACCTGCTGTTTGGGTTATCAATGCCCGAAGAAGGACATGTGACTATCAATGGCATCGACCCCAGAGATTTACGTCCCGATGCATTGCGAAAGCATGTAGCACTCGTACGTGATATTGAAATATTCTCGGGAACCCTGGAAGAAAATGTTCATCTCGAACGCCCTTATGTTTCGACCAGCGATGTTCGCGAAGCGCTGGAGTGGGTCGGACTGATTGATGAAATTATCCGCCTGCCCCATGGACTGAATACACGCCTGGTCGAGAACGGGTATCCACTGACGACAAATCAGGCTCGCAAACTGATGCTGGCCAGAGCGATTGTCGGGCGGCCGCGTTTACTGCTGATCGATGGCATGATTGACTGCCTTCCAGACGAAGATGCAGAACAGATGATGGAAATGTTGTCTGATCCTGAACGACTCTGGACATTGATCATGGTCACGGGAAGACAAAGTCTCGCAGAAACGGGAACAATGATCTACAAAACACAAGAGGTGTGTCTGGCGGGAGCAGAGGAGAATTCTCATGGCGAGTAAGAATACACTGGATCAAGCTGCTTCAAATTCAGAAAACAGACACTGGTCATTGCTAAGCCCCGTCGCCTACAGCGAATCAAGTATGCCTGCTTTGAGGCTGGCGCGATCGTCACGTCTGGCGCGTAAGATTGCCAAAGTCCTGTTTGGAATCCTGGCACTCACAATCACGGTCATGGTGTTCGCGCCGTGGCAACAGTCTGTTCAGGGAACGGGAAACGTACTGGCGTATGCCCCTGACCAGCGACAGCAGGTGATTCAGGCCACGATCAAAGGACGTCTCGCACGCTGGGGGGATGAAATCTATGAAAATGCCCAGGTCAAAAAAGGACAGGTCATCGCTGAGATTCGCGACCTGGACGAGTCGTATTCTTCACGCCTGGATATGCAGTTGATGAATACACAACAGGCACTTACCGCGGCAAAGCAACACCTGGAAGCAAATCAGCGGGCACTGGAGGCGGCGAAAACAATCGTTGATTCCTATGAGGCTCAGGTTCAGGCTTTTGAGACGGTTAAAAAAGAGACCGTGAGTGCACAAAATGCTTACATTGAAATGGCCTCCAAAAAAGTTCAGGCCGAACAACAGAAACTGGCAGAATTTGAAGCAGCCTTACCTCAGCTGCAGGCCGAATACGACCGCATGAAAACTCTGCAGGCCGAAAATAATATTTCGCTGCAGAAGCTGCAGGAGGTCAATCGCAAATTAAAAGAAGCAACCAGCAAAGCCAAAGGGGCTGCCTTCTACTATGGCGCTGCCAAAGATGAACTGGCAGGCAAGCAAAGTGAGCGTACAGCGAAAGTAGAGAAAGCGCAGGCTGAGATTGATAAGACGAAAGCCATGCTGAGAAAAGCAAATGGCGATGTCTCCAAGGCGGAAAGTGATATCGCCAAATCTCAACAGGAACTGAATAAGGTTGAGAAGGAACTGCTGGACATGCAGGTCAAAGTTTCAAGGCAGGAAAGCCAGGTGATTAAAGCTCCCTTTGATGGTTACATCGTCCACATTACCCCCAACCTGGGGACCGCCATCCTCAAACAGGGAGACCCGATCTGCACGATCGTCCCCTTTACCAAAGACCGCTCGGTACAAATCTGGCTTGATGGCAATGATGCTCCGCTCGTGCAACCCGGGCGACATGTGCGTTTGCAATTTGAAGGCTGGCCTGCAGTCCAGTTTTCCGGCTGGCCCTCTGTCGCGGTAGGTACTTTCGGCGGTGAAGTCGTTTCTGTAGATTCCATCGATAACGGAATGGGAAAATTCCGTATCCTGATCCGCCCCGACCCCGACGACAAACCCTGGCCCCAGGATCGTTTTCTGCGACAAGGGGTCCGCGCCAATGCCTGGGTTCTGTTAAATCAGGTTCCGCTCTGGTATGAAGTCTGGCGAAATCTAAATGGTTTCCCACCAGTGGTTTCCGTCGAAGAACCCGGCCAGAAAGATAGTAAAAGCAAGCCCCCCAAATTACCCAAGTAAGTTTCTGGTAAAATGCGTTGAGTTTGCGGCCTTCGTTGTGTCTGCAAAATAGTGGCAATGTTCTTGGGGGAATCTGCCTCTGTCTCGACTTGAGCTCAACTCATTGTTTGTTTCATGACGAATTAAGTAATTATAACTGTCGTATCGATTATAGTGATTAGAGCGCGTCACATTTAACTATAGCGTCTTTCAACCTAATATACTCGGTTCAAATGGACCTGGAAACGCTACGGTAAAACTGGACACAGTCTAGATCACTTCTTCGGACAATATTTAACCCGCCCATAAAGTCATGAAATAATGTTTCGAGTTTTGATCGCTATCTTTGCTTTCAGCATGGGAGGCTGTGCAGGTTACAAAAATTACCTGACCCAACCCGAGCTGGAACCGCAAAGTTCCTCAGTCCATATTTCGCTCCCGGATTCGACACCTGTCGAATCTGAAAAATCACCGCTGTTAAATACAGATTTCCAGGTGGCCGAGGAAGATCCGCAAAATAAACTCACGCCGGAGACGCCTGCGCAGTCTTCAGACATAAAACAGGTCGCCGCCAACTCAGTCACTGCAGAAACATTTGCCATTCCGGAAATCCCTCCATTACCAGATAAAAATTTCGCTCCCAATGCAGACGGAATCAATCTGGAAGATGTCATCAACTCGGTCTATCAAAGCTACCCCCTGCTGGAGGCGGCTCTTTATTCGCGTGAAGTCGCATCGGGCGAACGCCTCGAAACGCTGGGCGAATTCGACCACAAACTGAAGGCCGGAACAGAGAATGGTCCGATGGGTTATTACAAAACCTATCGTCAGCATATCGGTCTGATCAAGCCTCTCTATCAGGGGGGCGAAGTCTTTGCCGGGTACCGCATTGGTCGTGGCAGTTTCCAACCCTGGTATCTCGAACGCCAGACAAACGAAGGGGGAGAATTCAAAGCCGGATTCTCCGTCCCCCTGTCTCGCAATCGTGACATCGATGCCCGGCGGGCCGCGTTGTGGCGTTCCACATACGGCGTCCAGGCTGTCGAGCCGGATATTCAGGCGCAACTCATCAGCTTCGTTCAGGAAGGTGCCTACGCCTACTGGGACTGGGTTGCCGCGGGTGCCAAACTGGTCATCGCTGATCAGATCCTCAAACTGGCCGAAGATCGAACCGACCGGATTCGCAGTCAGGTGGAGAATGGATTCCTCGATCCTCCCGAGCTGACCGATAACCTGCGTCTGGTCGCGGAACGTTCCGGCAAACGGGCCCTGGCCGAACGGAAGCTGCAACAGACCGCAGTCAAGCTCTCGTTGTATTTCCGCGATGCCAACGGCACCCCCGTGATTCCTGGCCCCGACATGCTCCCCCCCTTCCCAGACCTGGAAACCGTCGATGCCGAGCGGGTCGCCTTCGACGCCCAGCTCGCGTTGGAACAGCGACCTGAAATTTACGCACTCGATCTCCTGCAGCGTCAGCTCGACATCGACCACTCCGAAGCACAAAACGACTGCCTGCCCTCGGTCGATCTGGTCATGGCTGCGTCCCAGGATGTCGGCTACCCCACCAGTCCCAAAAACGATAAAGGACCGTTCGAACTGGATGCCCTGCTGCTCGTGGAAGTCCCCATCGAACGCCGTAAGGCGCAAGGGAAAATCCAGAAAGTCAGCGGCAAGATCTCGCAGCTCAGTGCCAAACGAAAACTCACCGAAGAGAAAATCGTCGCTGAAGTGGAATACGCTTACGCCGGCCTGATCGGAGCCTACAAGCAGGCACAACAGGCCGAACAGGCAGTCGTCTACGCCGAAGACCTGGCCCGCCGGGAACGCCGCAACTTCGAGGAAGGCTTGTCCGACCTCTTGAAAGTAACCTTGCGCGAACAGTACGCCGTGGAATCCGCTGAAAAAGCCGTCGACGCCAAACTCCTCTACTTCAAAGAACGCGCCGACTACCGGGCCGCCCTGGCGGAAGATCAGGTCCCCGATTTCATCCCCGAGTAAATTCACCGCTCACCCCCTTCACCAGGCAACCCTGCCCAACGTGTCACGTCCTCGGCCTCTGCGAACGCCTCTCTCTTCTTGACTCTCCTCGAAGTCTTCAATGCACTGTCTGAAACAGCAGTTGTCTTCATGATTCACTCCTGATCTATTGACACGATTCTTTTGCGCACTCACACTGCATAAACTCCCCTTGACTCCCCCCTGCACTCGATCAGAATAAGCGTCCAAGTGAGTCGCGCGCGTGACCAGTTTACAGTGCACTGAAACACGAGCCACAAGTTCCCGGTATTCACTGGAAAAAGGCCCGTTTTTTCCAGATTTGCACTGCCTGCAACCACACTGGTTCGCAAAGTGCGCGTGTGGGTCGCCACACCATCGCAGCCCCTCACCCCGGCACCGCTCCCATGCCGCCCGGGATGGCTCCCGGATCAACCAGTATCGCCACAGCATTCCGAATATCCCCTTGCCCCCCTCAAGCCCTTCCCTAAGATGATCCTCACACAGGAAAACAAACCCCATTCCAAAATGAACCAGCATCACAATCCTCAGCAAACAATAAGTCAGACAAACACCATCCCGAGTTGCACTGAATAGCGACATCAACCAATCCCTGTTCGTGTAGTTTCGTGTTTTTCGTGGTAGAAAAAAAACGGCGGGTAAGCCCGGATGCAATCCGGGCCGAGCGCAGCGAGCAGGAAACTGACAGATCGACTTTCAATAGCAATAACCAGTCACCGACCTGCCAGAAAAAATCGTAGGGGCTGACCCATGTGTCAGCCCGCCGACACCAGCATCGATTTCCCAATCAAAGCCCAACCCGTCCACAGATTCTACCCGATCTCACTGCAACGAACTGAGATGAAAATCCCACACCACTGATAATCAATCACGGAGTGCAGGCAAAATCAGCCGCACGGCGTTAGCCGCGGCTAACTGTGATCTCAAGAAAACCACTGCTCATCAGATACATCCAGCGACCGGCCGCCACAGTTGGCTGGCCCACTCTGCCTGAGCAACCAGCCCTCCAAAACGGGTAGCCCCGGATGCAATCCGGGGTTGTCGCAGACAACAGGAAACCGTCAGCGAAATCGTACCACCAGGTGCCCCATCACCAACCTGCCCCGCCGCAGGGACGGCCCCCAGGTACCCGCCCGCCACACTCCGCACCAGTTTCAGCCCGTTATGGAAACCGATGAAATTCTTGAAGTGGATTTTTCTACCACGAAAAACACGAACAGACACGAAAGAAAAATTAGCCGCACGGCGTTAACCGCGGTTAACCGTGATCCAAAGTAAATCGCTATAATTCAGAATCATTCCACAGTTATAATGGTTATCGGATTTTTTATTTTTTCGAAAGAAAATAACGTATGGGATCTATAATCGAAGACCCTACTTTTGATAGGCCTAGATGCGCAGAAGATGAAAATGAGTGACCAAGGGTTTAATCTGAGACTAATTAGCCCAGTGGCTGAGGACATTTGTTGGAGTAGACGTAAAGTTAAAATTGGTAAAGATTATTCATAACTATCTTGCAGTCACTATACTTCTATTAAAAGTAAGTTCTGTTCTTGACCAATTCAATAAAATATTCGAGGAATGACTTTATGAATACTGTTATATTTTATCAACTCTCTGTCGCATGAGATAAGCGGGCATTCTAAAGTCATCGCGGAAGCAAATATTATCTTATCATGCATATCATGATTCAAAAGATTATCTTTTAATCCTGCTACGTTCTCTACTACTTCACGGTCAACTGGTTTGATCTCAATATTTGGAGAATTATTTATTCTCTGATAAACCTCATAATAAAACTCTCTGTTTACTTCCTCTTCGGTAAGCCATTTTTCATATATTTCGACAAACACTACGGAAGGTATACTTAACCTGACATTACTTGAATAATTTGATAAAGCGTTCTGGAAAATACCTGAAGCATACCTTGATAGTTCTTTGTTGATCTCGAACTTTTTAAATACTTTAGTCTGATTCGAGAAGTAGTGAATAATACTACAAGTATCGCTAACGAATCGCTCGATCATATTTATGGTCACTTATCTTCTCACGTAATTCTACAATCTCTTCTTCCAGTGTCTGAGATCTATCACGTATTTGGCTGAGTAGCAATCCAATAAATTGACTATTAAATTCTTCTTCAGTAAACCAACATGACGAACTACAAATTAAATTAAAATAATCTACAATCACTTGGTTTCTAGCCGTAGTATCATGCCCCATAGACAGGAGAATTTGAATTAAAATATAATTCAAGCCGACAATCTCCAATTCCCATGAAGATGATCTAGATGCCCATGAGTCAGCTTTAAGATTTCCACTTGAGACTTCAGAAATGAATTCAGAAAGTTCTTCTTTCAAAAGACAGCGTCCCACTATGAACTACCCTCGGCTTTCTTCCTCAAATCAGCCGGTTTCGATTTACCTATTGTAATCGAATCTTCTTTTTCATGACATTCCTTATCATTTTCTATAAATTGATCCACATAAGATTTATCGATTTTGCCTTGAGTCAGATTACTCTTATCCCTTGCCACTAAGTCTAATAATCGGTACGCAGTTCTTAGTATCTGCGCCGCGTTATATTCTGATGTTTCCCCAATTCTCTCCACTCCATCAATAGTAAAGGGCTCTATATTGTTCTCTGATTCATTTAGACGATAAGCATCCATGTATTTTTTTAGAAGCAGTAGGGTGTGATTCTTGTTTAATTTTTCAAATGGAATTACATGATTAGAATTTTTTTCTGAGATGGGAGATCTTGCTTCCATCCCAGATTCCTGCCAAGCTTCATCAATTAGCCTCGGAACTCCAGCGTGCAGCACTAAAAGTAAATTATAAAAACCAAATTTAGCACTTTGGTACACACCATCAAAAAGAACCGATCGTAATTCTAGGGCAAAATCTCTTTTTTGACGAGAGCTCTGAAAATCCGGAATTCTTTCAAAATCGTCAACTAAAATGTATGCACCATTAAAATCTGCTGCCTGAAAAAAGCGAACCAAGTGAGAGAAAACAAAATCTATCCTTGGCTTTCCTTTTTTCATTTCATTGTAATGAATAATAAAATCTTCCGATGTTACCATTTTAGGAAAAAGTGTATGTTTATTGATTTCTGTAAAAAGAGGAAAGTCAGGGGGCAGCTGCTGTAAAAATTGATTTTTTTGAATAAACTCTCTGACGACACTTAAATTTATACCTTTAGTTTTAAACCACTCTTCATCATTCAGGTTTGAAATCAATTCATCTTCATCTTCAAAATCTTTGTCTTCAAGAGCATGAGGGTAAGCTTCCAATATCCCATTCAACCTCAAAATTGCTGCACAATTTTGAATGATGTTTGAAGATATAATCGACTGAAAGACAAGGTCCACAAAAGAACCAAATGTCTTGCTTCTTCCACCAGGTTCAGGTGTGACGTAAAGAGCAAAGCACTTGTTTGTACCATCAGAAATATCTAATGCATATTTTTGATTAATCTCATGAAGCAGGTGAATTAGAAAAGCAGATTTTCCATTTCCACGTCCGATATAAGAAGTGTCGATGATATATCCTAAACGAAGATGATTAGGATCGTTCTGAGATATTTTTAAGAAATAGTTTAATATCTGCTCATGTTCATTTTCTCGCAATCCAATCTCATAAATATCACCATTAATTCTCTGGTCATCAGAATCTTTATTAACCATAGGTTCTGATGGGAATGGATTTTCCCTGAGATTGAATTCTTCATATCTACCAGAAAGTTGAGAGATTGGAGAAGCATTAGGTTTTCCGGTAAATTTATTTGGCACTCTACTTCTCTCCTTGTGTAACATCAATCGCTATAATATTCCTATATTTTCCATCTATCATAACTGGGTCATATTTTTGATACATTGCCTTTGTTTCTTCAGGCAATTTATCCACTTCGAGTGATATCCTCACCTTTAAATCTCCAGTCATATTCAACTGATAAGCACGATTTAGTAATCTTGCAAATACCATTTCTGAAATTTGCATATTGTAACAGACTAATTCACGTAGAGAGGATAGATTAATAAAGTAATTTCTAGTTGTTCTTCTTAATGCCAAATACATTTGAACTAGACAATCTACAAAAGAAGACAATTCTTCTACCTCTTTTAAGTCATCACTACTTGAATATTTCAAATCTGGTCTATGAGCAAACAACCGCATGCCATCTGAGTATTCGAACAATTGTTTGAAATCTATATTCTTGGTATCTGAAACGATGACTGATGTTGGATACATGATCCTTCCTTGAAAATTCGGATAGGACTCAGTCACTTGTATGAGACCAATCTGTTTAGCTCTATAAATCCAAATATCAAAAGCAGACAATGACAGCCTATAGCCATAGACTTCCTTTAGAAAATAATTCAGCCAAAATTTTCTAAACCTAGAAACGATAGCATTATATTTATGAGGTTGAAATTTTTCTGCATTCTCCACTGGTATTACTTTATTTGAAAAAAGCTGCTGGATGAGCCTTTCATTAGCAGAATCCAAACAAAGATTTTTAATCCCTCCCAGATATGACTCAATATCAATTTTTAATTTGCGTACTAAAGTATCAGCATATCTGCGAATGTCAGCGGTAGTTTGAATTGTCGAACGTTCAATATTCAATTGGTAAGGAGAATAGATCGGAAATATTAACAAACCTGGTTGTTTAGTATTTGCCTCATACATCCTCTCGATCAAATATCTAAAAGCACTACTTTTGGTCTCCATTAAACGAAACAATGTCAAATTGAATTCTTCAGTACCATATGTTTTTAACAGCGATTTTCCATCTGAAGTCAAATTGAGAAGTTTATTTGAGCCTTCAGAGACCAACCCATAATCTTTTGAGTCTTCAATAACTTGATTTAATGTATATCTATATCTTGATTCTTGTACTGGCGTCAAATCTTCTGTTTCGATAGTTAATTTCTTAAACTTTGATTCTCCAAGTCGATGTTCTTGTTTTAGTAGTTTAAACAAATTAAACACTTGATCTCGATCTTCATATCGTTCGACACTCTTCAACAAAATGTAAAAATATTCTAAAAAATAGAATTTACGAACTGATAAGTTCAATGGCTCATTCATGTTATACTTCTAGCCGAGATATATCCTTTGTAGTGTATCAAGAGACAATTCTATAATTTCTAACTTAAATATATCTAGCATCAAGAGCAAAGGAATTTGTATAGTTTGATGTGTTCACCTCAAATATGCAGAAAATGAAATCGCAAAGGAATATAGATTTCATTCCAGCTGATGAAAATTTGCTTTCACACTCGATTAGGTTGTCTTATGTCAAACAAACATGATTCAGTTTTTAGGCTATATAATGGTGGATACTTTGGAGGTTTAGCCTTGATTAATCTATCAAACATGGAAAAAGCTTTGATAGAAAGAAGCAAAGTCAAAGAGGCAGAAAAACAAAAACTAATTGATCATGAAGAAGCAGAATACGAGAAACATCTGATTGAGGACACAATTAAAGATTCTGCTGTCTCAACAATACTCTTTGCAGGAATGGCAGCCGAAGCATATATTTATGATTATTCAGCAAGAAAAATTGGGAAAGCAATTACCGATGACCATTTAGATAATCTAAAAGCTGAAAGCAAATGGCTAATAGTTACTCAACTGGTTACAGGCAATACATTTCCCAAGGATAAAATTGCATTTTGTCTACTCAAGAAGCTAATAAAGGCACGCAACTCTTTGGTGCACTCAAAATCTAAACACATTTCTATGGCTGATCTTTCGATTGAAGAAGTATCCAAAAACAGAGACGATTTGATAGAAAATTCGCGTAGTGCGGTTCGTGCTTTGTATGAATTGGGAAAACAAATAGAAGATCTTGATTCGAATGAAAAGAGTATTTTTTTACTAGGGGTTAGTTCTTACAAGCCTGCTCATGAGTGATTTGGATTGTAATATACAAATTAGTCTGCCATCTTTCCTCAAATCGATTAAAAAACTTAGTTTCAGACTAAATGTCAAATGCCTCTAACACTCTTCTGTTTTGCAATTGTAACTGAGCCAGAAGTGATAGATCACGTGGCTGAGATGCCTGGGCGGCAATGCAAAAGAGGAACTGCTCCCGAATTGATTGGTTGAGTCGAAGAACGCTACTGGACTACATTCACAGCGCAGCCGGTTCCCACCTCACGGCTTCCCCTCCTACCACTCTCGCGGCGGTTTTCGTAGGTCATGGGGACCTCTTTCAGCGTCTGTTTCTCAGATGAATCCAGCGACTGAACCTCCAGTGTCACGCTGTCAGCAGGGGGATGGCCCATGCGGGTCAGGAGTTCGACGAGGTCCTCTTCGAACCGTTTCTGCCATTTGGCGTCGTACGTCTGCTTACTGAAATCGACGATCTCGGAGGCAGCAATGCCGTTCAGGGAGAGGAGCTGATACCATTCATTCCCCAGCTTGACTTCCGGCTGAGATGCCTGCCAGCGCACTGCCGCGAAGGGGGACTTCTGGCCATGCGCTGGTGCGTCCTGGGACGGAATGGTAAGTGGTCAGCCCCATATCAGGGACAATAAGCCAAAGAGAAGCAGAAGTCTATCTGAAACGGAAGGTTTTAAGGCGTCGATTAATTAACCCCAGCCCTCTTTGTTTCTTCAAGACTGGTGGGACAGCATTGTTACTCGACAATCGAATCTAGTTCTTTTGCCAGACGCCAAACGTCTTCAACTTCGCCAACTCGTATTTCTAATTCCAGTGGATCTCCGTCGCATTCGGCAAGAACCGCATGCAGGCACTGGCGCAAACAACGAACCTCTTGCGAAGAGAAAGTAACCGGAACAGTGGCCTCACCTACGTTGTCTATCCCCACTTTGTCTCGAAGTCCGACCCAGATCCCCTCTAGCTTATCATGGAACTCTCTCATCTCCGTCGATGACATATCTAGATCAGGTTTAACAGCTTTGTCAAACGGGCAATCCATCAACCATATAACCGATCTCCAGTAGATGGCGACATCAAGGCCGGTTTTATTAAATCTTTCCATCGTTTCTCTATTCACCTCCTCGGCCACGAATAAGGGGATAGTGAAGACACAGAAAAGGGTTCAGACCCCGAATTGAACTTCTATTCATCGCAGGCGCTCCTGAATCAGCTTTAGAGGGTACAGGTTTTTAGAATAATGAGCCCTGCCTTCTCCCTTTTCAACTACAGATCCTTCAACTCATCGGGAAGCGTCAAAAAAGCACTTCCGGACTGTCTGGCGAGGTGTTCTTTGGGAATCTGATAGTCGGAATATTTTTTTACGGCGTGATCCACGGCCACGGACAGGGCTTTGGAATAAAATTCCTGCCTGTTATTTCCATGCCAGACATCCAGATAAAAACCAATTTGTGCGATACCGATGATGAGCGGTTTCTTAACGCCTTGATAGCGCACTTTCATCACACCTGATGAAGCCCCTGCACCATAACCGCCGTGGCTTCTTCCCACGTCAGAAGCGACTTTTCGTAAAATATACCTGGGCTGGAGTGCCAGAGAAAACTTTTTACAGTCTTTCGGATCTTTGATCATCACATCAGCACACCCAGGTATCAGGATACGGATGGCCTCGATCTTGTGTTCTTCCAAATGACGTAATCGCTCCCAGTCACTGAGCCCCGCAGGCAAGAAATATGGTTTTTCGGTATAGAGTATTCTTTGGTCCTTTGGCAGGCTGGTAATCCATGCGGAATCATCTTCAGGCAGATAGCTTGACCCCAGCATGTCTTCAGGGAGAGAGTCAGGGATTTTGAACGCATTCGATCTAAGCTCATTCAAATTCAACAGCAGGATGAGTGACACAAACACCAGCAGAAAGCTGTTTTCGATTCGCAAAAAGGAATGTTTTTTTAACATCATCACTCCCTTAGATTGAGTTCAGAGAATTAGCAATGACATTGCCACACAAATGATCCCCGTTACGAATCGTTTTCTACTGGTCTTTCAACTCATCGGGAAGGGTCAGAAAATCAATCCCGGACTGTTTGGCAAGGTATTCCTCAGGGATTCGATATTTTGAGTATTTTTTCAATGCGTGATCGACGGCTACGGACAGGGCCTTGGAGTAAAAGACCTGTCTCTTACTCCCATACCAGACATCCAGATAAAAGCCAATTTTTGCTATTCCAATAATCAGCGGTTTCTTAACACCTTTGATTCGCACTTCCATCGCGCCTAAAGCAGCACCCCCGCCATACCCTCCAAAACTCCTGCCAAAATCAGAATCAGGATTTCGTAATATATACCTGGGCTGAAGTGCCAGAGAAAACTTTTTACAGTCTTTCGGATCTTTGATCGTGATATCAGTAAAATGTTCCTGATCACCTATGATAAAAATCCGGATCGACTCAATCTTGCGATCATATAAATCGGAAAACTGCTCCCAGTCACTGAGATCTGCCGGCAGGTAATACGCTTTTTTTGTATAAATAGCTCGATCTTCTTCCGGCAATCTGGAAATCCTTTCAGAATCGTCGACAGGCACATAGCTCGCCCCCTGCATTTCCTCAGGAGGAAATACAATGGAACTCTGAGAATTCGATCTAAGTTCATTCAAATTCCACAGCAGGATGAGTGACACGAACACTGGCAGTACGCTGTTTCCGTATCTCGAAAAGGAATGTTTTTTCAACATCTGATCTCCCATCGATTGGTTCAGGCGAAGAACGTTACTGGAATACATTCACAGTTGGGCAAGCCAACTGTTCCACTCGATTCAACTTTTACCAACCACTTAGCAAACACGTCTAACCGGGGCTAACGCCTAATGGCACTTACTTCAGATCAGTGTGTTTCAATTTTTCTGGAGGTTTTTTTCTTTTTTC